>CAWCYG010000007.1:0-200540 GCA_963799815.1 uncultured Solirubrobacterales bacterium | reverse complement strand
GTTCGCGCCAGCCGGCGGCAGAACATTGCGCTTTCCATGCAAAGCGACATGTTCCTATTCACGGCGGTCGCCTACCGCTTGCGCGGCGGCGGCGAGGAGGCAAGCCCGGCCGTGACGGGGGAGCCGAGATGCCGTATGGTCGATTCGACCCGCCGCCAAGGGAGGCCTCATCGATGTCCGAGTTCGATCCCGGGCCCTCGGCCCAGCTCGCCGAGCTCTTCGACCGCGTCCCGATCCGCCGGTCAAGGACGACTTCTGGTTTGACTGGGGGCCGATCTTCTACCGCGGTCGGCCTCGACGGCTCGGCGCGGGTAATCTGCATCGCCTCCGACCCCGGCCCGACCGAACGGATCGCCGGGCGCTCCCTGGTCGGCAACGCCGGCCAGCGCGTGCAGGGCTTCCTCGCCAAGCTCGGGCTGACCCGCTCCTACGTCTGCCTCAACGCCTGGGCCTACGCGGTCCATCCGAGCCGCTCCTTCGCCGAGGCCGACCGGCTCGACGATCAAGACCAGCTCGAGTGGCGAAACGAGCTCTACGACGCCGTCGCGGGTCCCGAGCCTCGAGGCCGTCATCGCCTTCGGCTTCATGGCCCAGGCGGCGGTCGCGCTTTGGACGGGGCGCCCGGACGTCGAGCTGAAGGAGATCCCGCACCCCTCCAATCCCGAGGAGGAGGAGCTGCTCGACGCGTGGCGGGCGGCGGTCAGCGAGCTGCGCGAAATCGTCACCCCCGACGATGACGGCGACAACGGCGGGCCCAACTACGGCTCGAGTTCGAGGAGACCGACTACGCGCCGATCCCGCGACGCGACCTGCCGTTCGGCGCCCCCGCCTTCCTCGGCGATGACGCCTGGGTCCGCGCCCAGCCCGGCTGCGCCCAGAACTCGGTCGGCCGCCCCTCGCCCGACGACGGCCACACCCTGATCTGGCACGCGCCAGACTCGACCGCCTAGGCGAGCCGTGGCCGCTCAGAACGAGGCGCCGGACCACTTCGAGGCCGCCTACAAGGCCGGCGTGATCGAGGAGCAGCCCCCCGCCGGCGGCGGCGCTGGCGGCCGAGGCTGCTCCGGCCCTCGACCTGGCCGAACCGCTCGCGCTCCGCGGCGCCGTCCTCACGCCCGGCGGGGCGATCGAGGATGGCTACGTCGTGATCGACGGAACCGAGATCGAGGCGGTCCAAAAGACGCGGCCCGAGGGCGTCCACGTCCAGGACAGCAAGGGCGTGATCGCCCCCGGCCTGATCGACCTCCATGGCCACCCCGAGTTCAACATCTTCGCCGCCTGGGAGCCGCCGAAGCAGTTCATCAACCGCTACGCCTGGCGCGGGAGCGACCTCTACCAGCTGCTGGTCCGCGACCCCCAGAACCACCTGCGCGAGGTCCTCCCGCCGAAGACCCAGCTTCGCTACGCCGAGATCCGCGCCCTCATCGGCGGGGTGACCGCGATCCAGGGCACCGGCGGCCTCGCGAGCGGCTTCCAGGACGAGGCGCTGGTTCGAAACGTCGACAAGTGGATCTTCGGCTCCCAGGTCGGACGGTCGCTGATCGACCTCCCGACCCCGGGCAGCGAGTTCGGGATGGACTCGCTTCGGAGCATCCTCGAGGGGATCGAGAACAGACGAGGTCAAGGCCTTCTACGTCCACCTCGCCGAGGGACGCTCCGACAACGAGCTCTCCCGAAACGAATTCGGCAAGCTGGTCGCGCTGAACGCGCTCACCCCGGCGACCGTGGTCATCCACGGCACCGCGCTCGCCAAGGACGAGCTCGCCGACTTAAGGGACGCCGGGGCGAAGCTGGTCTGGTCGCCGCAGTCGAACCTGCGCCTATACGGGGAGACGACCCGGGCCGCCGACGCGCTCGAGCTCGGCCTCCCGATCGGACTCGGCGCCGACTGGCTGCCGAGTGGCTCCACCAGCCTCCTGGCCGAGATCAAGGTCGCGCGGCGCACGATCGCCGAGCAGCGCGGCCGGCCGCCGACCGCGAAGCAGCTGGTCGACATGGTCACCCGCGACGCGGCGATGATCGCCGGGCTCGAGGACAAGCTCGGCCGCCTCGCGGCTGGCAGGGCCGCCGACCTGGTGGTGTTCGAGCGCCGCGAGCAGGACCCGTGGGAGAACGTGGTCGAGGCCGAACCCTCCTGGGTCGACCTGGTGATGATCGGCGGCAAGCTCGTCTACGGGCGCGCCGACTGGATGCCCGCCCTCGGCGCCTTCGTCGATCAGGAGCGGGTCGAGCCCCTGATCGCTTGGGGGAAGCCGATGCTCCTCGATACGAGCTACACGGCGGCGGCATCGGACGAAGAGCAGCCGCGGCTCTCAGAGCTTCGGGCTGCGCTGATCGCCGAGTATCCGCAGGTCGGTCCGATCCTAGCCTGAGAGCAATTCACATCAACTCATTCTTCGCGTTTTATCTGAGGCGCCCATCGGTAGCCAGTTCGCTAAGGAGTACCGGCCCTTTTCCATAGCGCTGGGCCCTGCCGCCCCTTGATGCCCCGGCCCTAGGTGCGACTCGCAGGTCGGCTATCGCCTTTCGTCGTAAGCGGCTAGGCGCAGAGTGTCAATGGAGGCCACGGGGGTAGACGTCAGGCCCAGGACTCGCCCACATCGCGGTCGTTTGACGGCCGGGAGCGAGTCGTCTATAGAGGAGATGGAATGAAGGCGAAGGATGTAGGGAAGGCCGGCTTGGCCGGATGGCGCGAAACGGTCGCCGACAAGGCGGCGCCCCCCGTGGCAGAAAGCGCCCGTGGACGAGGACACGGTTCGGGCGGCTATCGGCGGGCTCTTCTTCGTGCTGTCGGTGATCTATGTGTTCGGCACGGTCAAGCGGGTGCTCACCGACTGAGACCCCGTCACGTCCGTAAGCGGCCGCTCGAGGACTCGCGCTTTTCGTCCAAAGCGTTAGTGGCCGCCAACGGACACACGGGGTCCGAGGCTCATACGCCCCGGCCCAGTTCGTCGGCGCGCCGGTTCTCCTTGCGCGGAATCCACTTGACGCGCGAGCTCTCGAACTGCGCCAACAGCTCCACTCCCTCCGTCCGCAGAGGGAGCAGCGCCGGATTCTTCGTCTTCCACTCGCGCTTGACTTGCTTCACCACGAGCCTCGAGTCGCCCTTGACCACCACATGCCGCTCGCCGTGGTTGAGCGCCAGGCGCAGGCCGAGTATCAGCGCGTGCCACTCAGCGGTGTTGTGGGTTCCCTGGTCGAAACGCCTGACGGCCTGGACGACGGAGCCGTCGCTCAACTCGACAATGCAGGCAGCCGTTACCGGGCCGGGACTCTGCCCGCCGCCGTCGAAGTGGATGGTCGCCAACTTCATCACCTGGGGAGCATTTTCCCCCACGGCCTGACCTCAGGCGACTCTTGGGTGCGTCCTCCTGCCCAATCAATGCGCTTTCCATGCGAAGCACCTAGCCACTTCTCGTCCAAAACCAAACCTCGGATCGACCGGGGGTGTAGGGTCGTGGAGACGGCCGAACGGCCGATCGAGAGCCCGGGATCCCCGTGACCGCCTGTCCGGGGCGACCGAGCGGAAGGAGAGTCCCATGAGTACTCACCTAAAGCTGCTGCTCTTGGCAGCGGCCGTGGTCGGGATGAGCACGTCATCCACAGCAAGCGCCGCACCGCCCGCCCCGGCGCCCACCACCACCCAGCTGCTGACGGGCCTGGAGGGTGGCTCGGGTAGCACCGTCGGCCCCGGTGGCGCGCTGTACGTCACGGAAAGCGCAGCCGGCAGAATCTCGCGCGTCGATCCGAGGACCGGAGAGATCACGACGTTCGCCAGCGGTCTGCCGCCGTCGATCATCGGCATCGGTGGGACGACCGACGTCGCGTTCATCGGCGGGACCGCGTACGCCTTGGTCACGCTTGTTGGCCCCCAGTTCGGTAGCAGCGACACCGTCGGCATCTACCGGATCGACGGCCCCGACAGCTTCACCGTCGTCGCGGACATCGGCGCGTTCGCCTTGAGCAATCCGCCGGGATTTCCGATTGACATCCCAACCGGGGTCCAGTACGCGCTGGAGACCTACCGCGGCGGTTTCTTGGTCACGGACGGGCACCACAACCGGGTGTACCGGGTCACGCGCGACGGCGAGGTCAGCGAGCTGATCTCCTTCGGAAACATCGTCCCGACCGGGCTCGAGACATCGGGCAACACGATCTACATGGCCGAGGCCGGGCCCGTCCCCCACGATCCGGCGGATGGCAAAGTGGTGTCGTTCGGGCCGAAGTCGCCCACCGCCACGGACGTCGCCTCCGGTGCCCCCCTCCTAGTCGACGTCGAGTCTGGCCGCGGTCGCGATCTGTTCGCCCTCTCGCAGGGCGTCTTCGGTGGCGGCCCTCCGGGTGCTCCGGCGGCACCGGACACCGGCAGCCTGGTGAAGGTGAACGGGAACGGCACGTTCAGCGTCATCGTGGACGGCTTGGACCGGCCGACGTCGGTCGAGTTCATCAAGAACACGGCGTACGTCGTCACGCTCACCGGGGAGATCTGGAAGGTCGAGAACCCGTCGGGCCCGCCCCACGGAGCGCACTAAGACCCTCTCAAAAGCGAAGCCGCCACCCCGGACGCCGTGAGAACGGCGATCCGGGGACGGCTCCGTGCAGGCGGAGCTCAGACGGAGCGGGCCTCGGTCACGCGAGAGTGTCGCTTTCCATGCAAAGCGTCTATTCCGGCGGGCATCAATTCGGGCATCAATCTGAGCGCAAGTGAGCGCAACCCAGACCATCTTCGCGTGCCTGGCGACGCCTGAGCGCGTGCCACCACTCCGCCATAGCTCGATCTCATAACCCGGAGGTCGCGGGTTCAAATCCCGCCCCCGCTGTCGCGGGATCGGCGCGTAGTCGGACTCCTCGAACTCCGAGCCATAGTTGGGGCCCCCGTTGTCTCCGTCGTCGTCGGGGGTGACGATTTCGCGCAGCTCGCTGAGGGTCAGTCGCGCCGCTCGGATAGGACTGCGGGATGAAGGCCGAGGAGGTCGCGCGTCCGCTGCTGCCGTGGCTGGGACGCGCCTGTCGCCAGGCGCGGGAGGACAGGGGCGTGGTCCAGGTCAAGATCGCGGCGGCGATCGAGGTAAACCAGGCGACGATCGCGCGTTTTGAGGACGGCAGCGCCTGGCCGCGGCAGCCGGAGGAGGTCTTGATGGCCTATGCGAGCGAGCTCGAGATGGACGTGCGGCTGCTTTGGCTTCACGCCTTCGTGCTCTGGCTCGAGCACGATCCGGTCCTTGACGAGCAGAGCCAGGAGCAGATTCGGGCCGCGCTCAAGCGGCTTCGGATCTGGGGTGACGCTAGACGGGACCGCAGGGGGCGCGGGGGACGCTTGATGTCAGTCGGGGCGACTGGATTTGAACCAGCGACCTTTCGACCCCCAGTCGAATGCGCTACCAGACTGCGCCACGCCCCGGCGCTCGGGCGATTCTAGGCGACTGTCGGCGAGGTGGAGAGAGCGGGCGACGAGACTTGAACTCGCTTCCTCCAGCTTGGAAGGCTGGCGTGCAACCCGTTACACCTCGCCCGCGTGACCGCCTGCGATTATAGGTTCGCGAGATGAGGCGGTTGGCGATTGCAGCGGTGGGCCTGAGTGTGGTCCTTGCGGTCGGCGTCGCCGCGCAGGCAGGCGCCGAAGCTCGTGCAGCACGTCCCGTTCACACCACCCTCCACGGCGGCAGCTCGGGTGGCTGGGTTCCCAACTTTCGCTCGGCCCGCCGCTATGCGCGCGGGCGCACCGGCGACGTGCGGTTCGCCGTGATCGATCAGTTCGGTCGCATGCAGGAGCTGAAGGGCTCACGGACAGCCCCGATGGCGAGCACGTTCAAGGCGCTCTTGCTCGCCACGTACCTCAGCCGCCCGAGTGTCAGGAACCGCGGGCTGCATGGCTGGGAACGCGACCTGCTCGGCCCGATGATCCGCTCGTCGAACAACGACGCCGCGACGCGCGTGCGCAACATCCTCGGGGCGGGGCCGATCACCGCGATGGCCCGCCGGGCGAACATGCAGGACTTTCACTACAGCTCGATCTGGGGGCTCAGCCGTTCCTCGGCGCGCGACCAGGCTCGCTTCTTTTGGAAGTGGGACCGCTATGTGCCCAAGCGCCATGAGCGATACGCCCGATACCTCCTGAAACACATCGTCCCCTCCCAGCGCTGGGGCTTCGGCCGCGCCAAGCCGAAGGGCTGGGATCTCTTCTTCAAGGGCGGCTGGGGCGTCGGGACCGGGCGTGTCAACCACCAGACCGCTTGGATCGAACGTGGCCGCTGCCGGGTGGCGATGGCCGTGCAGACGGAGTTCTCGCCGGGCCACTCCTACGGGACGCAGACGATCGAGGGGATCGCGGAGCGTCTCACCGACGGCATCGGCCGCGCCTACTGTGGCCCGCGGACCGGCCAGGGCAACGCCCACGTGGACGTCGATCCGATCGCGCCCTAGCCCGCTCGGCGCACAGGGCGATACGTAACGTCGGTGCTCGAGCGAGGGTCAGCCGACGCGCAAGCCGAAGTCAGTCGTGTAGTAGGCCCTCGAGCCTCGGCTGGCGAACCCGGCGCCGATGTCCCTGAAGGTGCCGCTGAGCATGGCGGAGCGATGAGATGGGCTCTTCATCCAGTTTCTCACTGTGTCGCGCGGGGTCCCCCTACTCGACTCGCCCCAGGCGATGTTCTCGCCGTAGGACCAGCGGGAGAGGCCGCCGGTGATGTAGTTGACGGCCTGCAGCCGGCCGAGCACGCTCCTCTCGCCTCGGCACTCGTGCGAGAAGCATCCGGTCTTGGCCATGCGCGCGGAGTGCTTGCGCGATGCCTCCTGCAGGCGATCGTCGCGGTGAAGGTCCCGTTTCCCGTGCTGGTTCCGCACCCTGTTTACGAGACAGATGATGGCGTTGCGCGCCTTTTCCTTGGTCAGGGTCTTCGGGCGCGAGTCGCCGTAACGCGAGCAGGGCGACGCGGCGTCGGCCACGGACGCGAAGCTGGGAATGAGGAGTGCAGCGACGGCGGCCAGGAGCAGGCCAAGACACACCACTCGGAGGTCGCGGCTGGCGGGACACATACCGCTTTCCCCATCGGGAGGCGGAGGCGTGGCCGCTAGTCGCCCCGGCGCTAGCTAGACGGGTGTTCGAGGGTCAAACGTCCAGGGTCCAACTAGCCCTTGCGACGGGCGAAAACCACCGTGTAGGTGATCTGGTTTCCATCGTCGCATCCCGACTGACCGACCTGATCCTTGAGGACTCCGATCCCGATGTCCCTGAAGACCCCGTTGCGGATGTTCCTGCGAGCGAACTCGTTCCCCAACCAGGCGTCGAACAGGGCCTGCGGAGTGTTGGCGCAGCCGATGTTCTCCGCGTAGCGCCAGCGCTCGGCTCCCCTGAGGTAGCCGCTGTCGCGCAGCCTTTTCCCGAGGTTCGGCTCACCGGGGCAATCGTGGCCCCAGCAGTCCTCCTCGAGCATCACCTTGTTGTGCTTCCTCGCGGCCTCGCTCAGCTTGCCGTTGGGGTCGAGGCCGTGGCGGTCATGCTCGGCGCGGTCGGAGTTGATCAGGCAGATCATCGCCTGGCGCAGTGTGTCTGCAGGGTCGTCGATGGTGGCATCCGCGCCCGCACAGGTGGGGCCGGCCGAGGCGGGCACCGCCGTCATCGCGCCGACGCCAAGCGCTGCCCCAGCGCAGAGAAGCGCGAGCAGCACCACGCGCCGAAGGCGCGGCACCGTCATTCCCATCATCTCTGTCCCGCCAGGATTCATCCCCCTCCTAAGGGTAAACAGCAGCAACGGCAAAGCGTGCCGGTGGCAGCGGGGGACCGAGGAATCGAACCTCGAGCTGCGGTTTTGGAGACCGCAATGTTTGCCGTTACACCAGTCCCCCGGCGGCCCCGCAGTTTAGGAGCAGGGCTCCCGATCCTCAGTGCGGGCGGAGGGATTCGAACCCACAATGCTCATAGAGCACCGGCACCTAAAGCCGGCCTGTCAGCCAGTTGCAGCACGCCCGCAGGCCAACTCATGTTAGGTCCCGATTGGCTCCTGGGCAGGTGTCGCCGGGTCCCCGCTCAGGACTTAGACTTCCCCGCCATGGAAGCCACGACCGTCCGGGAGGGATACGAGCTCTGGCGGCCGAACCGGGAGAAGGCCGAGTCGAAGACGATGAAGGCCGTGATCGCGCTCGTGCTCCTGATCTCGGCGGCGTTGCTCGTGATCGTGACCCTCGGCGGCTGGGAGCGACTGCAGGGCTCGAGCGTCGCCGTCATGTCGCTCCTGTGGGCGGCGCTCTACGTGATCTTCGCCCTCCTGATCATGCGCTGGAACCGCGGCCTTCTGCCAGTCTCCGCCTCGCTCGCGATCATCCTGATCATCTTCGCCGCCATCGCGGGCCCGGCGTGGTTCGAGCGCTCGAAGGAGGGGCTCAACTCACCGGCGTTGCCGGAGGATCTGCTCGGCCTTCTCACCCTGATCCTCGTCCCCGTCCAGATCATCCTCATCGTCGTCGCCATGATCGGCTTCAACCAGGAATGGCACGTCGAGGAGGAGCGGCCGATCGGGGGCCAGCGCCTTGCCGGCGAGGACGATGAGTTCCCGCCGCCACCGCGGCAACGTCACCCGCAGCCCCAGACCTAGAACAGGCTCTTCTGCTCTTCGCGCGGCTCGATCAGATGCGGGCCGTCGTCGCGGACGTCATTGACGAAGTCGCCCACCTCCCGGCCCACGAGTAGGTCCTTCGGGGCGGGCACGAGCAGATCCCGCAGCTCCGCGGTCTCGGCTTCAGGGGCGAGCCAGGCGTCCTCCACCTCGGGCTCGAGGACCACCGGCATGCGGTCGTGAACCGGCCGCACGAGCTCGTTGGGCCGCGTCGTCACGATCGCGCAGGAGTGGATGACGCCGTCGCCCGAGCGCTGCGGCAGCTCAGCCCAGATGCCGGCGAAGGCGAACAGCTCACCGTCGGCGCGACTGAACCAAAGCGGCCGCTTTCCCCGCTCGTCGGTGAGCCACTCGTAGAAGCCATCGGCGGGAATCAGGCACCGCCGCTCGCGAAAGGACTCGGAAAACGCCGGCTGGCTCTCCAGCGTCTCCGCCCGAGCGTTGATCAGCGGGCGGCCTCCCTTCTCCGCCCAGCGGCCGGGCATGAGTCCCCAGCGCAGGCGCCCGAGCTCGTTGCCCGCCTCGATCCGCCGGACGGCGAGCACCGGGTCGGTGGGGGCAATGTTGAAGCGCGGCTCCTCCTCGTCGGCCAGCGACGCCGACTCGCGCAGCTCGAACCGCCTGCTCAAGAGATCGGCGTCGGGGCTCGAGAGGCTGTAGCGGCCGCACATCTCGAGCCGAGGCTAGCGCCGTCCCGCGGCACGGCGTGCAGCTAGCAAGGTGCCGGAGGTGGGATTCGAACCCACACGCCCCGAAGGGCACGGCATTTTGAGTGCCGCGAGTCTGCCGTTCCTCCACTCCGGCTGGGACCGCAACGATAACCACGCGAGCAGGTGATAATCGCCCGCTGATGAACGTCGCCGCGCGCATGGAGGTCGTCCGCGAGCTGTGCTCGTTCGACGGGCGGCTTGCCGGTACCGATGCGGAGCGGCGGGCGGCGAACGCGATGGCGGCGCGACTGGCGAAGCGTGGTCGCCGGGCGGAGGTCGAGCCGACCTACGTCCACCCCCAGTTCGCGCTGGTCCACGCGACTCACTGCCTGCTGGGCGTCGTCGGCAGCCTGGTCGCGATCGCCGAGCCGGCGGTGGGCTTCGGGCTGGTGCTCTTCGCGGCCACGTCGATGTACCTGGACCTGAACTACCGCATCTACCTCGTCCGCCGCCTCTTCTTTCGCCGCGCCTCCCAAAACGTCGTCTCGCGAGGCGCGCATGCCGAAGCCCCGGCCAGGGTCGTCATCACGGCTCACGTCGACGCCGGCCAGAGCGGGACCGTTTTCTCGCCGAAGCGCGCCCGGGCGAGCGCTCGGCTTGGGCAGCGCTACCCGTGGCTCGGGCCCTTCCGCGTGCTCTTCTGGTCGCTCGCGCTCCTCCTCCCCGCCCTGGGCGCGCGCATGGCCGGTCTCGAGTCGGAAGTCGTCTCGGTCGCGCAGCTTCCCCAAACGCTCATCCTGCTCGTCGGGATCTTCGCGCTCGTAGACATCCAGCTCTCCAAGGTCGTTCCCGGGGCCAACGACAACGCATCCGGCGTGGCCACCACCCTCTCTCTCGCCGAGGAGCTCGACGCCGATCCGCCTCAGCACCTGAACGTCTGGATCGTGCTGCCCGGCGCCGAGGAATGCCTACAGGAGGGGATGCGATCGTTCATGCGCGTCCACCGCCAGGGACTCGCGTCGAAGCCCACCTACTTCATCAACATCGACACCGTGGGCCACGGCGACGTCCGTTTCGAGACCTCGGGCGGCTGGGCCATCAGCTATCGGGGCGACCGGAGGCTGATCGAGCTCGCCTCGGCGATCGCTGAGGCCGACGGCGCAGACGAGAACCGCTACGGCGCGCGACCGCTGACGCATGCCCTCGCGGGCGACGAAATGCCCCCGCGACTGTCACGGTTCGCGTCGATCTCGATCGCCTGCACCGATCCCGACGGTTACGTGCCGAACTATCACCTCCCTCAAGACACCCCTGACACGCTCGATCCCGAGGCGCTCGAGCGCGCCCATGCGTTCACCCTCGAGCTGATCCGTCGCCTCGACGGCGACGTCGCGCGACAGAGCGCATGAACGAGCGCGGGAAGCAGCTCTGGGAGCCCAGCGCCGAGCGCGTCGAGCAGGCGACCATCACCCGCTACATGCGGTGGCTCGAATCCGAGCGCGGCCTGCGGTTCTCCGGCTATGAGGATCTCTACGAGTGGTCGGTCACGGAGCTCGAGGCCTTCTGGGCCTCGATCTGGGACTTCTTCGACGTGCGGGCCTCAACGCCGTACGAGCGAGTGCTGGCCGAGCGAACGATGCCGGGGGCGCGCTGGTTCGAGGGCGCGGAGCTGAACTACGCGGAACACGTGCTCCGCGACAAGCCGGGCGATGCCGTGGCGGTCTACTACGCCTCGGAGCATCGCGCGCTCTCTGAGCTCCGCTGGGACGAGCTGCGCGAGCAGGTTGCACGCACGGCCGCGGGCCTGCGAGCCCTGGGCGTCGAGCGGGGCGATCGGGTCGCCGCCTATGTCCCGAACACGCCTGAGGCGCTCGTCGGCTTCCTCGCCACCGCATCGATCGGCGCCGTCTGGTCGAGCTGTTCGCCCGATTTCGGCTCGTCATCGGTGATCGACCGCTTCGCGCAGATCGAGCCGAAGGTTCTGATCGCCTCGCCCGCTTACTCCTACGGCGGCAAGGAGCACGACCGCTCCCCCGAGGTCAGCGAGATCGCCGCAGCGATGCCCGAGATGAAGGGGCTGGTCCTCGTTCGCTTGCTCGACGAGATGCCGAACGTGGACGTCGCCTGCCAGACCATGAGCTGGGAGGAGCTCCTCTCCTCAGCGGAGGGGGCAGAGCTCGAGTTCGAGCAGGTCCCCTTCGATCACCCGCTTTGGATCCTCTACTCCTCCGGCACCACCGGCCTGCCGAAGGCGATCGTCCATGGCCACGGCGGCATCCTGCTCGAGCACCTGAAGAAGATGAACCTCCATGTCGACGCAGGGGAGGGCGACCGCGTTTTCTGGTTTACGACGACCGGGTGGATGATGTGGAACTTCCTCGTCTCGATCCTCCTCACCCCCGCGTCGATCGTGCTCTACGACGGCAGCCCGGGCCACCCCGACACCGACGGGCTCTGGGAGCTGGCCGCCCGCTCGGGCACAACCTGCTTCGGCACATCCGCCTCCTACATCGCCGCCTGCATGAAGGCGGGCGTCGAGCCCGGCGCCGGCCGCGATCTCGCTGCGCTGGACGCCGTTGGCTCCACCGGCTCGCCGCTCGCCCCGGAGGGATTCGAGTGGGTCTACGAGCACGTCGGCGCCGACATCTGGCTCTTCTCGACCTCGGGCGGCACAGATCTCTGTACGGCATTCGTGGGCGGCGTCCCGCTGCTCCCCGTGTACCGCGGGGAGCTCCAGGCACGCACGCTCGGGGCCAAGGTCGAGGCCTGGGACGACGATGGGAACTCGCTCACGGACGCGGTGGGCGAGCTCGTCCTCACCGAGCCCATGCCCTCAATGCCCCTCTTCTTCTGGGGGGACGAGGACGGGTCGCGCTACCGAGACGCCTACTTCGACCACTACCCCGGCGTCTGGCGCCACGGCGATTGGATCGAGATCACATCCCGGGGGACAGCGATCATCTACGGCCGCTCCGACTCGACCATCAACCGGCAGGGGGTCCGCATGGGCACGAGCGAGATCTACCGGGCCGTCCAGGCCATCCCCGAGGTGACGGACGCGCTCGTCGTCGACGTCCCCCGCCCGGGCACCGAGGGCTGGATGCCCCTCTTCGTCGTGCTCGACGAGGGCGTTGCGCTCGACGACGACCTGGTGGGCCGGATCAAGCGCTCGATCCGCGAGCAGTGCTCGCCGCGGCACGTGCCCAACGAGGTCTACGCCCTCGCGGAGGTCCCCCGCACGCTCTCGGGCAAGGTCCTCGAGGTCCCGGTCAAGCGCATCCTCATGGGCACGCCCATCGACCAGGCGGCGAGCCGGGACTCGCTCGCGAACCCGGCTGCGCTCGACCCGTTCGTCGAGCTGGCGCGAGAGCTCGAGACGAGCTCCTAGCTACCGGCGCTCGTAGGAGCCGATGTCGGGGTTCTGGCGCTCGACCCCGCGCTGATCGACCTCCACCATCGCCATCGCGTCGGCTTGATTGATCGCCGGGCTGCCCTCCTTGAGCTTGATGGTGTCGGTGGGACCGCCATTGTCTGCAAGCGTTCCGATCCTCGGCTGACCGTCGACGATGTCCTCGACTTGGTCGAAGAATGGGCAATCCTGCTCGGTCGTGACCAGGTTGCCCCCCGAGCTGACGATCCCCACGGGCGCCGGGGCATCGCAGTCTTGGAAGACCCCACCAGTGCTTCTGTTGCGGGCGTAGAGCGTGTTGATCGACTGGAGAAAATCGCCGCCGCCGTCGACGAACGCCCCACCTCCGCCATGGGGCCCAAGATCGTCGGCGTCAGCGCGATTGCGGGCGATCGTGGCGTTGAAAAGGACCGTGCCCGAGTCGGGCGCCGCATAGATACCTCCTCCCGAGGCGTCCGCCGTGTTGTCGGCGATCGTTGAGTTCTGGACCAACAACGAGGGGCCAGCGCCAAAGACGCCGCCGCCCTCCTCCGTCACCACGTTGCGGGCGAGCGTCGAACCCACGATCTGGTTGTTGAGCACCCCCGACGCGGTGTAGATGCCTCCGCCCTGATCAGCCTCGTTCCCCGCCAGGGTGCTCTCGGTGATCACGAAACCCGCATCGTCCGGGACGAAGATGCCGCCTCCCTCACCGCTCGATACGTTGCCCGTCACGACGCTACGGCGAAGGTCGAGGCCCCCACCCGCGATGAAGATGCCGCCGCCAACGTCGCCAGCCGCGCTCCGCATCACCCGTGAGGCGATGATCCTCAGGTCGCCCTCGGCGCTGACCGCCCCACCCCCCTGTCCGGTCGAGTTCGCGTTGCCGTCGCGCAGGGTGAGCTTCCGGAGGACCACCTTCCCGTCCGCCTCGATCGCCCGGTCCTCAGCTCCCGTCGCGTCGACGATCGCGCGACCCGAGCCTGGATGCTCGAGCGTGAGCTTGTCGCCGACCGCGGTCGCATCGATGTCGAGGTCGCCCTCCTCCGGCTCTGATGGCCCGAGGCCAAACTCGCGCGTGAGCCGGTAGGGCTTGCGGCTGGGCAGCTTGACCTTGTCGCTGCCGGCCTGGTCGTTTGCGGCGATCACGGCCTCCCGCAACGTGCAGTCGCCGTTGGTGCAGGCCCCCGGTACGTGATCACCACGAGCGGTGACTTTGAACACGTCGGCACCGGCCGCGGCCGGGACGGCCAGCGCGACCGCCGCGAGCGCCGCCGGGACCAGCGCTGCCACCCGGACGGGCATCAGGCCTGGAGGCTACTAGTGAAAATCGCGCAGAGCGGGGAAGCCGGCTGCGCCGCTAGTCCCGTGCGAGCGAGACCTGGCGGACGCCGGCGGTGCGGCGCTGTTCTTGGCGCTCAGGGCTGATCCGCACGACGTTGCTGGCGAGCCCGACCCTCTCCAGGCCACCGATCACCAGCCCGGAGATGTCGATCTCCCACCAGCGCAGGCCCTGGACGGCCGCCCGGGGGAAGGCGTGGTGGTTGTGGTGCCAGGACTCGCCGAGCGAGAGCACGGAGAGCCAGAAGACATTGCGCGACTCGTCCGGGGTGACGAAGCGGCGCGTACCCATGAAGTGGCAGACGGAGTTGATGCTCCAGGTGATGTGGTGGACGAAGAAGATCCGCACGAACCCGCCCCAGAGCAGACCCGTCAGGCCGCCGATGATCGAGCCCGAGATGAGCCAGCCGGCGGCGAACGGGATCAGGAGCGTGAGGCCGACCAGCGCCGGGAAGGCGCGATTGATGCGGCGCATGCCCGGGTCGTCCATCAGGTCGGGGGCGAAGCGGTACCAGTCGGCGCGGCCGTGGCCATCCATGAGCCAGCCGACGTGCGCGTGCCAGAGGCCGCGAATGACGCCGGCGACGCCGGAGCCATGCCCGACGTGCGGCGAGTGGGGGTCGCCGTCCTCGTCGGAGAAGGCGTGATGCTTGCGGTGGTCGGCCACCCAGGCGATGACCGAGCCCTGCACGGCCATCGAGCCAAGGATCGCCAAGCCGTAGCGCATCGGCTTGGGCGTATCGAAGGCGCGATGCGTGAGGAGGCGGTGATAACCGATGGTGATCCCGAAGGCCGTGAGCAGGTACATCACGACCAGGATCCCGAGATCGGTCCAGTTCACCGCGCTGTTCCAGAGCAGCGGGATCGCCGCGAGCGTGGCCACGAAGGGCAGCACCACGGCCAACAGGTTTGCGGTCTTCTCGACTCTGCTCATCTCATGCATGGGACTTGAGCGTACGGCTAAATCAGAAACCGCTCTATGCTGTCTGGCAAGAGTTGGATGCCGAAAATTGCGCAATCGCACAAATCTACGGACAACGGGCCGCTCGCACGCCTGCATCCCGCCTGGCGCGAGCTCGATCCGGCGCTGGCCGACGCCCTCCGCCCCGCCCTCCCGGGCCTCGTCGACGAGGTGATCGGCGCCGTCGAGGCGGCGGTCCCGGAGTACTCGAGCGGTGTGGAGGAGAACGTTCGCCTGGGTGTGCGTCAGGCGCTCGAGGGGTTCGTCGAGCTCGTCGTCACCGGCTCGGATGCGCGGCCGCCCGAGCGTGAGATCTACTTCGAGTTCGGGCGCGGCGAGTATCGGGTGGGCCGCAGCCTCGACGCGCTGCTCACCGCCTACCGCGCCGGCGCCCAGGTCGCCTGGCGCGGCCTCGCCGACGCGGGGGATCGTGCCGGGCTCGACCCGCGCTCGCTCTACACGCTGGCCGAGGCGATCTTCGCCTACATCGACGAGATCTCGGCCGCCTCGGCGGAGGGCTACGCCCGCGAGCAGTCGATGGTCCTCTCGGAGCTCGAGGCGCGGCGCCGCCGCCTGGTCGACCTCTTGCTCCGCGACCCGCCGGCATCAACTGAGGCCATCGAGGCCGCTGCCCAGGACGCTGATTGGAAGCTACCGCGGCGGGTGGCCGTGGTCGCGCTCGAGCCCGAGCGTCCCGGCAGCGTTGCCGCGCGGCTGCCGGTTGGATCTCTCCTGGGTGAGCTGGAGGGTGCGCCCGTCGCCGTTGTCCCCGATCCCGACGGGCCCGGTCGCCGGGGCGAGATCGAGCGCGCGCTCGGCGACGAGCGTGGCGGCCTCGGCCACGCCACCGCCTGGCGAGAGGCACCGCGATCCGCGCGCAGCGCCCGCCTCGTCTTGGGGGTCGCCAACGAACGTGGCCTCGCTGTGGCCGACGAGCGACTGCTCGACCTGCTGCTGTTGGGCGACGAGGCGCTCGCCGGAGATCTGGTCGCGCGCGGTCTCGGCCCGCTCTCGGAGCTTCCCATCGGCAGGCGTGCGCGGCTGGAGGAGACCCTTGCCGCCTGGCTCGATTGCCACGGCGACGCCCGCCTGACGGCCGAGCGCCTGCACGTGCACGTGCAGACGGTCCGCTATCGCCTCAGGCAGCTGCGCGAGATCCTGGGGGACGCGCTCGACGATCCCGTGGCCCGCATCGAGCTCACGCTGGCACTGAGGGCGCGAACGCTTCAAGCGGCCTGAGCGAGGCCCAGGCCTTCGGCGCGCTCGCGGGCTTTCGCAACGACCTCCTCGGCGCCCTCGATCACGCCCCCGCTCATCAACACCCGCCCAGCCACCACCGTGGTATCGACGATCGAGCCGCTCGCCGCGTAGATCAGGTTCGCGCCCAGCTCGCCCGGCTCCATCTCGGGCGCTCCGGCGCGAACGAGGAGAAAATCAGCGCGTCCGCCGGGCTCGAGCTCAGCGCCTCCGAGCAGGCGCGAGCAGCGCCCGGTGGCGATCGCGAGCGTCTCACCGGCTGTGACTTGCGCCGGGTCACCCGCAACGTGCTTTTGGATCAGCGCGAAGGTCTTCGCGTCGGAGAGCAGGTCGAGGGAGTTGTTGGAGCCGGGGCCATCCGTACCGAGGCCCACCTCGACGCCTCGCTCGCGAGCGGCGCTATAGGGGAAGACGCCACCGACCGCGAGCTTCATGTTCGCGACCGGGTTCGTGACGACGGTGGCGCCCCGCCTCGCGATCAGCTCCAGCTCGCTCTCGCTGAGCCAGACGCCGTGAGCGAGCACGACGCTCGGGCCCAGGAGCCCGCAGCGATCGAGCCACTCGGCTGGACGCACGCCGTGCTCGGCCATGCAGTCATCCACCTCCTTCTCCGTCTCCGAGAGATGGATCTGCACGGGAACGCCGAGCTCGGCAGCGCGCTCGGCCACCCAGCGAAGCGAGTTCTCTGAGAGTGAGTAGATCGCGTGGGGCGCGAAGCCGGGCCGGGCCATCGATCCGCCCGCGTCGGCGATCTGCTCGAGGCTTCGATCCGCGTCCGAACAGGCGCGCTTGGACTTGGCGGGATCGTTGTCGTCGATCAGCGGTGCCGCTGTCACCGCGCGGATGCCGGCATCTTCCACCGCTCGCGCCGCGGCGTGGGCGTGCCAGTACATGTCCCAGAACGAGGTCGTCCCGGTGCGGATCATCTCGAGGCACGCGAGGCGCGTGCCCCAGTAGACGTCCTCGTCGACCATTCGCTTCTCAACGGGCCAGATCTTGTCCTCGAGCCATTCCATCAGCGGGAGGTCGTCCGCGTAACCGCGAAACAGCGTCATCCCGGCGTGGGTGTGGCCGTTGATGAGGCCGGGCACGAGCGCGAGGCCCGAGCCGTCGATGATCTCATCGCCCTCCTTGGGCTCGACCCCCTCCCCCAGCTCCGCGATCTCCCCGTCGTCACAGCGCAGGCCCACGGTGACGTCGCCGAGGCGAGCGTCCTTTACCGCGAGTCCCATCAATTGAGCCTACGCGAGAGCGGGAAGCACCCTCTCGAGGGCCTGGCGGAGCGGCTCCCGCGTCGCCTCGGCGCCTCGCTCGACCTCGCTCATCGCCAGTTCCTCGTCGCCCACTCCATTGGCGTAGTTGACGACCACGCACACCGCCGCATACGCCAAGCCGAGCTCCGAGGCCACCACGCACTCCGAGCCGATGGTCATCCCGACCACGTCGGCGTCACGGGCGATGGCCCGCACCTCGGCCGGCGTTTCGAGCCGTGGCCCCAGCGTCTGCCAATAGGTGCCTCCGTCCACCAGCTGGGCGGCAGCGACCGACGCCCAGGCCTCTACCACCTGCCCACGCCATCCCTGACTGAATCCGTGGACCTCGTGAGCCTCGAGGCCGGACCGGGAGGTTGGAGTCCCGCCAAGCGCGATGAAGTCGTCGGGACAGAGGAAGGTGCCGGGCCCGAGCTGGGGATGCAGACCGCCCACCGATCCAATCCCGAGCACGCGATCGCAACCGGCCTCCGCCAGCCGCGTGCATGTTCGCCTCGTGATCGATCGCGTGAGGGAGCGTGTAGCCGCCGTCCCCTCGGTGTCGATCGATGGCGAGCCATCGAGCGCCGTCGAGGGCGATGCCCGCGGTCGCGTTGCCGCCGACGACGGCGAGCCCGCCCATCGGATCAGGCCGGGGTAACCGGGTTGCGGCGCTCTGAGAAGCGGCGATCCTTCGACTCGGCGAACGCGAAGCGCCTGATCAGCTCCCCGCGAAGGTCGTCAGGCTCGATCACCGCGTCGACCACGAGCTCAGAGGCGAGATGGAGGATGTCGATGTCGGCCGAGTAGGAGCGGCGCTTCTCGGCTACGAATCGCTCGCGCTCCGCCTCGTCGTCGATCGCCTGGATCTCGTTGAAGAAAACGGCGTTGATCGCCGCCTCGGGCCCCATCACCGCGATCGATGCGGTCGGGAGCGCGATGCAACAGTCGGGCTCGAAGGCGGGGCCCGCCATAGCGTAGAGGCCGGCGCCGTACGCCTTGCGAACGATCACCGAGATCTTCGGCACCGTGGCTTCGCTCACCGCCGAGATCATTTTCGCGCCATGGCGGATGATCCCCTGGCGCTCGACGTCGGTGCCGATCATGAACCCGGGAACGTCGGCCAGGAACAGCAGCGGCAGGTTGAACGCGTTGCAGGTGGCGATGAACCGCGCGGCCTTGTCCGCCGAGTCGACGAACAGCACTCCCCCCTTGAACCTGGGCTGGTTGGCGACGATGCCGACTGCACGTCCATCCAGTCGGGCGTAACCGACGACGATCTCCTTGGCCCAGCGGGCGTGGACCTCGCAGAAGGAGTCCGCATCAGCGACGGCGTCGATCAGCTCCTTCGCATCGAAGGGCGTTTTCGGGTCGGTCGGCACGATCTCGCCAACGCCGCGCTCCGAGCCGGGCTCGGCGGGGGGAGCCGCAGGCGCCAGCTCTCGCCAGTTCGCAGGCATGTATGAGAGGTAGCGCCGGGCCACGTCGATGGCGTCGGAGTCGGTCGCGGCGAGAAAGTGACCGCATCCGGAGACTGCGGTGTGCATCTTGGCGCCGCCCATCTCCTCCAACGAGACCCGCTCGCCGATCACCACCTCGGCCATCCGCGGGGAGCCGAGGTACATGGAGGCGTTGCCGTCGCGCATGATCACCACGTCGCAGAAGGCCGGGATGTAGGCGCCGCCCGCCGCCGAGGGACCGAAGAGCAGGCACACCTGGGGGACGCGGCCGGAGAGCTTCACCTCGTTGTGGAAGATCCGCCCGGCGCCGCGGCGACCCGGGAACATGCGCACCTGGTCCGTGATCCGAGCGCCAGCTGAGTCGATCAGATAGACGAGCGGGATCTCGAGAGCCAAGGCGCGCTCTTGAACGCGCAGGATCTTCTCGACGGTCTTCGGTCCCCATGAGCCCGCCTTCACGGTGGGGTCGTTGGCGATGACGGCGACCTTGCGTCCCCCGATCAGGGCCAGCCCGGTGACCACCCCGTCGGCCCCCAGGCCCTCCTGCTCCCAGTTCGCAAGCAGGCCCTCCTCGGCGAACGACGCGGGATCCACGAGCCGGGCGAGGCGCTCGCGGACGGGCAGCTTGCCCTGGTCGGCAGTCTTTTGGTGATGTCGCTCGGGGCCACCCGCGAAGGCGGCGTCGAGCGCGCGCTGAAAGTCGGCGCCCTCGCGGGTCTCGCTCATCGGGCTGGGGGCTCCTCCTCCAGCTCGCTCTCGATATCCCACTCGACCGTCTCGCCACTGGCCTCGGCGGCGGCATCGTCCTCGACTTCATCCTCGTATTCCTCGAACTCGGCCTCCTCCGCCTCGAGCGGCTCGTCGCCTGCGAGCTCGACGAGCTCCTCCTCCTCACTCACGCCAAGCTCGAAGTCGGGCTCGGTCGCCGGCTCGGGCGGCGGGAGGTGCTCGCTCGCCGTTCCGGCCAGCTGGCTGGAGAGGCGCTGCATCTCCTCGATGACCGCCTCGCGTCGCTCCTCGAGCTCTTGGATCTCATCGTCCAGCCCTCGCCGGCGACGGGCCACCTCCTCGGCAAGCTGCAGGCTGTCGCGCTCCGCCGTGTCGCGCATCTCGGCGGTCTCCTCCTGCGCTTCGGTGCGAGCCCGGGCCACGTACGCGTCTGCTTCAGCACGCTGCTCCTTCGAGTACTCGTCGGCCTCGATGCGCACGCGCTCGGCATAGGCGTCAGCCTCGGAGCGAACGTTGGTTGCGTCCATCTCCCCCTCCGAACGCAGGGTCTCGGCGACCTCGTGTGCGTCGGTGAGGATCTTTGCGGTCTGCTCGGCGATGCGCGTGAGCTCGTCGCGGACCACCTGCGAGCGCTCCTCGTCGCCCCCGCCGCTCTCGAGCCAGTCGGCGAGGCGGGTGAGGAAGCGGTCGACCTCCCGCTTGTCATAGCCGCGCCTTGCGACCGTGAAGGTCGTGGTCCGGATTCGCTCTAAAGACTCTCGATCCATGGGCTGCTCAGCGTACGCCGCCGCGCGTTCAGATGATTAGTTCCATGCGGCGTGCGCCTGCGTCATCCGGGCGCGCGGGGGTGCGGAACTACTCATCTTGGGTCGGCGGGCTGTGGCTTTTCCCCGGAGTAGTCGTAGAAGCCGCGACCGGTCTTGGTGCCGAGATGCCCGGCTTCAACGAGCTTGGTGAGCGAGGTGGGGGCGGCGAAGCGATCCTCGCCATAGAAGGAGTGCATGACCTCCGCGATCGAAGCGAGCGTGTCGAGCCCCACGAAGTCGGCGAGCGTGAGCGGGCCCATCGGGTGGCTGGCGCCCGCCTTCATGGCGAGGTCGATATCGGCGATCGAGCCGACGCCATCCTCGTAAGCGCGCATCGCGTCGAGCATGTACGGGACCAGGAGCCGGTTGACGATGAAGCCGCGGTTATCGCGCGCCGCGACCGTCTTTTTGTGCAGCTTCTCGCCGAGTTCAAAGCCCAAGGCAGCAGCCTCGTCGGAGGTGCGCTCGGCCTTTACGACCTCCAACAACGGCATCACCTGCGCGGGGTTGAAGAAGTGCAGCCCAAGGAATCGCTCGGGGCGTGACGTGGCGGCGGCCTGCTCGGCGACCGACAGCGATGAAGTGTTGGAGGCGAAGGTCGCCTCCGGCTTCACGATCGAGTCGAGCTCGCGCCACATCGCGAGCTTCTCGTCTAGGTCCTCGACGATCGCCTCGATCACGAGCTCGCAGTCGGCGAGGTCGGAGTAGTCCGTGGTCGGATGCAGCCGCGCGCGGACCGCGTCGGCGGCCGCCCCCTCGAGCTTGCCACGTTCCACGGCGCGATCGAGTTGCTTCGCGATCTTTGCCATCCCGGCGTCGAGGCGGTCCTGGTCGGTCTCACGAACTACCACGTCCATCTCGGCCTGCGCGCAGATCTGCGCGATGCCGTGACCCATGAGGCCACAGCCGACGACTCCAACGCTTTTAACGCTCATGCTCTTCGCTCAGCTTCCGGCGGGTGCGAGCTTCGCCTGCATCGCCTCCGCGAGCGCGTGCAGCCCGCTCATCGGACGCACCATCACGGTCAGCTCGCGGATGCGATCGTCCTCCGCGAAGCGCAGCACGTCGATGCCGTCGAGCTCGCGCTCCCCCACCCTCGCTCTGAAGAGCAGCGTCGCGATGTCCCCCTGCTCGATCTGATCGGTGTAGCGGAAGTCCTCGAAGACCTGGACGACCGCGGACAGGATGAAGCGAAGCACGTCGCGACCCTCGTACGGCTTAAAGACGGCCGGGCTCCTGAAGGTGACGTCCTCCGTGAACAGCTCTTCGACCGCCTCGAAGTCCTTGGCCTCGGCGGCCGCCCTGAACGCATCGCTTCGCATCCCGGAAAGCCTACGCGTGGCGGCCGTTGCGCCGCGTCGACGACGTGATGTCACGAGCGGGCGATCGCCCCCGCCATTCGACCGGCCCGGCACGCAGGACGTGGGCGCCAAGAGGGCGTCCGAGCGTGTCCTGGGCGGCACTCGACGCGTCGATCAGCTTCGGCAATTCGACACCCGTCTCGACGCCCATCTCCTCGAGCATCGAGACGAGATCCTCGGTCGAGATGTTCCCGGTGGAGCCTGGGGGCACGGGACAGCCCCCCAACTCGCCGAACGACGACTCGAATGAATCGATGCCCGTCTGGAGCGCCGCGAAGACGTTCGCGAGCCCCTGGCCTCGCGTGTTGTGGAAGTGGGCGGTCAGCTCAACCCCGCGAAGCTGGCTGCGGGCGATAAGGAAGAACTCGCCGACCTGGTCGGGATTGGCCATACCGGTCGTATCGCCAAACGCGATCTCCTCGCACCCCGCCGCGGCAAGGCGCTCGGCGATGCCGAAGACGCGCTCGACCGGCACCTCCCCCTCGTACGGGCAGCCGAAGGCAACCGAGATCACGCCCTCGCAGCGAAGGCCGGCACTTCGAGCCATCGTGATGGTCGCCTCGAGGCCCGCCAGGGATTCCTCCACCGAGCGGTTGACGTTCTCGCGGTTGTGGGTCTCGGAGGCCGAGACGAAAAGGTTGACCTCGTCGAAGCGATCCCGATGTTCGAGGGCCCGCTCGAGGCCGCGTTCGTTCGGGATCAGGACCGAGTAGGCGACCCCCTCTCGGCGGTCGTAGGCCGCCAGCACCTCCTCGGCGTCGGCGAGTTGGGGAATCACGTCGGGCCGGACGAACGATGTGAGCTCGATGCGACGCAGCCCAGCGTCGGCGAGCAAGCCGATCAGCCGCACCTTCTCCGCGGTTGGAATCACCTCCGGCTCGTTTTGAAAGCCATCGCGCGGGCCGACCTCGCGAATCCGGACGTCTTCAGGGAGCTCGCTCACGCGCCGAAGGCTATTGCGCCCTTCTGTCCGAGCGCCGGCGTAACCTGTGCGAACATATGTTCGTCGTAGAAAAAGAGCGGTTCGGTCTCTGCGAGATCGAGGAGCGCGTCGACCAGATCGAATGCGAGCTGGCCCTGGTCGCCCCCCTCGTCCACGAGCGCGCACGCCTGCTGCGCGCGCGAGCGGCGATCCTCGGGGAACCCTCTCCGGCCACGCGGGGTCGCTCGCGGATCACCCGCGAGGACGTCTTCGCCTACCTGATCCGCAACCCCGGCTCGCGCGCAGGTCAGATCGCGGTCGGCTTGGGCGCCGGCCGACCGGCGGTCTCCGCTCACCTCCAGCGTGGCAAGGGCACGATGTTCTCCACTCAGGCCGGATCCTGGTATCCGATCCCCGCAGCCGACCGCGAGGCGGCGACGGTGGCCAGCGCGCCTGAGCGCTCAGACCATCCCCAGTCCGCCCGAGACGCCGAGCGTCTCGCCTGTGACGTAGGAGGCATCGTCGGAGGCCAGAAAGGCGACCGCGGCTGCGACCTCGTCGGGACTGCCCAGCCGGCGCAGCTGCGTGGCTCCCTTCATCGTCTCGATGATTCGCTCCCCGACATCGCCCAGCTCCCTGGCGGCGAGCAGTAGCGGCGTCTCGATCGGGCCCGGGGCGACGGCGTTGACGGTGACCCCGTAGCGCCCGTTCTCGCGGGCGATCGTCTTTGTGAACGCGATCACGCCGCCCTTGGCGGCGGAGTAGACGGCCGAGCCCTTCGATCCCACGCGCCCGGCCTCGGAGGCGATGTTCACGATGCGCCCATGCCCGGCCTGCTGCATCGAGGGAAGCACGGCGTGGGTGCAGGCGAACACACCCTCGAGGTTGATCGACAGCAGCCGGCGCCACCGCTCGGCATCCATGTCGGTGAAGAACGCGAAGTCGTCGGTGCCGGCGTTGTTCACGAGCACCTGAAAGGGACCGAACTTCTCCACAGCCGTTTGCGCGGAGGCAAGCTCGGTGACGTCGAGCATCGTGGCCTCGCCGCCGAACTCCGCTGCGACGTCGGCAGCCGCACCCGCGTTGAGATCACCGATCACGACCTCCGCCCCCTCGGCCGCGAGCCGCCGCGCGATGGCCGCGCCGATCCCCTGGGCGCCTCCCGTCACGAGTGCCCTGCGTCCCTCGAGCCTCATGGCGGCGAGTCTATGCGCGCCTGACCGCCCTGGCGGACCGCCCGCAGCTCGATATCTAGACTGCGCCGCCGTGGCCGACCCGATCCCGATCATCGGTGGCACCGGGGCCCTTGGGTGGGGTCTCGCGATGCGCTGGGCGCAGGCAGGCCAACCCGTTGTGATCGGTTCCCGCGATGCCGGGAGGGCTGCCGAAGCGGCGGCACGGGCCATCGAAGCGGCGCCCGGTGGCGGCGCGGTCGAGGGACTCGAGAACGCCGAGGCCGCGAGGCGCGGGCCCGTGGTCTTCCTCACGGTCCCCTTTCGCAACCAATCGGAGAACCTCACGAACCTGCGGGAGTCGCTCAGCCCGGGCCAGATCCTCGTCGACAGCACCGTGCCTCTGGCAGCGGCGGTCAGCGGCAAGGCCACGCGTTCGCTGGGCGTGTGGCAGGGCTCGGCGGCTCAGCAGGCGCAGGAGATGGTCTCCGACGGCGTGACCGTTATCGCCGCGCTTCACACCGTCAGCGCCCCTGTCCTCGGCGACCCCGACGCCGTCCTGAGTGAGGACGTCCTCATCTGCGGCGACCGCAAGGCCGATAAAGCCCGCGTCGCGCACCTGATCGAGGCGATCAACGGGCTGCGGGCCGTAAACGCGGGCACCCTCGAGATGGCACGGATCGCTGAGCAGCTCACCCCCCTCCTGATCTCCGTCAACACCCGGTACAAGACCCATGCCGGGATCCGGCTCACCGGCCTGCCGGACTCAGACCACTGGGCGTGAGGGTCGCTCTTCTCGCGGGTGGCACCGGCGGCGCCAAGCTGGCCGCCGGCCTGCAGCCGGAGCTCGGCGCGGACCTGGCGGTGATCGCCAATACCGCCGACGACATCGTGATCCATGGCCTGTGGGTCTCGCCCGATCCCGACCTGGTCACCTACTGGCTCGCCGGCGAGATCGACGAGGAGCGGGGCTGGGGGATCCGCGACGACACCACGGTGGTCTCATCGCGGTTGGAGCGGCTCGGCGCTCCCGGCTGGTTCACGCTCACCGACCGTGACCTCGCCACCTGCCTGTACCGCACTCGCTTCGTCGCCGAGGGCGGCACTCTGACCGGCGCCCAGGGACAGATCGCGCGAGCGCTCGACGTCTCCGCCTCGGTGCTGCCGATGTGCGAGGCGCCGGTTCGCACCCGGGTTCTGACTCCGGCCGGCTGGCGTGGCCTCCAGGAGTTCCTCATCCTCGACGCTGGCGAGGCACCGATTGAGGCGATCGAGGTCGAGGGGCTTGACGATGCTGCGCCGACCCCCGAGGTGCTGGCCGCCCTCGCGGACGCCGACGCGATCGTGATCGGGCCGTCGAACCCGGTGATCTCGATCGGGCCGATCCTCTCGGTTCCCGGGATGCGAGAGGCGATCGCGGCGCGCGGCGTGCCGGTGATCGCCGTCAGCCCGTTCGTGGCTGGCCGGGCCATAAAAGGGCCCACAGAGGCCTTCATGGCGGCCATCGGCCGACCGGTCTCGGCAGCTGGCGTGGCCTCGCTGTACGAGGGCTTGATCGATGCGATGGTCATCGACGACGGCGACCCGGACCCTCCGCCCGCCGGGCTCCGGCTTCTCAGGTGCCCCGTCCTGATGCAGGGCGACTCTGGACGTCGGGCGCTGGCGCGCCGGGTGCTCGAGCTCGCGGCCGAGCTGTGATCGCTACGGCGATCGTCCCTGTGAAGCGCTTCGGACGGGCGAAGCAGCGCTTGTTGGAGGTGATCGACCCACCTGCTCGCGCCGCGCTCGCGAAGGCGATGCTGGCGGACGTACTCGCGGCCACCACAGCCGCCGAGCGCATCGAGCGCGTGATCGTTGTGACGGGAGAAGGTCGTGCGGAGAAGATCGCTCTGCGGCACGCGCAGCGGGTGAAGACCCCGGTTGAGGTCTTCCGTGACCCCGACGACCGCGGGCACTCCGAGGCTGCCACTCTGGGCATCGTCCGCGCCAAGGCCCTCGGCGCCGAGTGCGTGGCGCTGCTGCCCGGGGACTGCCCCCTGCTCGAGGCCGCCGAGCTCGATGCGGCGCTTGCGCGAATGGGACCCGAGGCGGTCGCCGTCGTGCCGGATCGCCATGGCAGCGGGACGAACTCGCTCCTCCTCTGTCCCCCCGACGCGATCGCGCCTGGGTTCGGCCCCGGCAGCCACGAGCGCCACATCGAACGGGCCGAACGCCGCTGCATGGCGACCTCGACCGAGGCGCTCGACTCACTGGCGCTCGACCTCGACACCGCCGAGGACCTGAAGGCACTCTCGCAGCTGTTGGCCGACGATCCCGCTCGCGCCCCCGAGACCGCCCGAGCGCTCAGCGAGATCGCGAAATGAGCGACCGCATCGAGGTGATCGGACTCGAGGGTGTCGGTGAGGTGGCGGCCGGTGCGGATCTGGGCCTGCTGCTGGCGGCGGCGGCCGCCGAGATGGACGAGCGCTTCGCCGGGGCCGACGTTCTGGTCGTCTCGCACAAGATCGTCTCGAAGGCCGAGGGCCGCGTGCGTTCGCTCGGCGACGTAGAGCCATCACACCGGGCGGTCGAGCTGGCCGACAGCCTCGACAAGGACCCCCGCCTAGTCGAGCTGATCCTCCAAGAGAGCAGGAGCGTGCTCCGAGCGGGGCGCGGCCGCATGATCGTCGAGACGCACTCGGGATGGGTGTGCGCCAATGCCGGGATCGACGCCTCGAACGTCCCCGGTGAGGACTCCGTCGTCCTGCTGCCCAAGGACGCCGACGCCTCGGCGCGGCGGATCCGCGCCAGCCTCCGGGGCGATGACGACGCTCCGGCCGTCGTGATCGCCGACAGCTTCGGACGGGCCTGGCGGCTCGGTCAGGTCGATGTCGCGATCGGGTGCGCGGGCCTGCGCGCGCTCGATGACTGGCGCGGCCGCACTGACTCGGACGGTCGCCCGTTGTCCGCGACGGTTGTGGCCGTGGCCGACGAGGTCGCCGCCGCCGCCGATCTCGTGCGGCAAAAGGACGCGGGAGTGCCGGCGGCCATCGTGCGCGGCCTTGGGCGCCACATCACCGAGGAAGACGGACCGGGCGCCGCACCGCTGCGCCGCGCCGAGGCCGACGACCTCTTTCGGTAAGCGACACCTACGCTCCACCGACCGACAGCACCGCAGCACCCCGCACCCGCCCCTCCCGAAGCGCCTCCAGCGCCGCCCCGGCCCGCTCGAGCGAAAACGACTCGGTCACTGTCCGAATGCCGGCGGCCGGGGCCAGCGACAGCAGCTCCTCCCCGTCGGCGCGAGTGAGGTTGGCGACCGATCTCAGCGCGCGCTCCCCCCACAGGTCTGCATAGGGGAAGGAGGGAATGTCGCTCATATGGATGCCGGCGCAGACGACGGTGCCCCCCGGCGCTACCGCCCGGAGAGCCACGGGTACCAGTTCGCCGACGGGAGCGAAGACGATCGCCGCCTCGAGCGGTTCGGGCGGCCCCTCTTCCGAGTCTCCGGCCCACTCAGCGCCAAGCCCGCGCGCGAACTCCTGTCCCTCGGAGTCTCCTGGGCGGGTGAGGGCGAACACGCGGCGCCCCTCGTGCGCTGCGACCTGACAGACGATGTGCGCCGATGCCCCGAAGCCATAGAGCGCCAGTGTCGCCGGATCCCCGCAATGGCGCAAGGCGCGGTACCCGATCAGCCCGGCGCAGAGCAGCGGCGCGAGCTCCTGGTCGCCGTAGGAGTCAGGGGTAGCCAGGCAGAATCGCTCGTCGGCGACGGTGAGCTCCGCGTAGCCGCCGTCGCGCTGATAGCCCGTGAACAGGGCCCGCTCGCACAGGTTCTCGCGACCCGATCGGCAGTACCGGCACTCACCGCATGCCCATCCCAGCCACGGGATGCCCACCCGCCCGCCAGGGGCGAAGCGCTCGGCGCCCTGCCCCCGAGCCACCACCTCGCCCACGATCTGGTGCCCGGGCACCAGCGGCAGCTTCGGTTCGTCGAGGTCGCCGTCGACCACGTGGAGATCGGTGCGGCAAACGCCGCAGGCCCGCACCCGCACGAGCACCTCACCCGGACCCGGCTCGGGATCCGGCAGCCGCTGCGCCTCAAGCGGCTCGCCTGATCGCTGCAGCACCATCGCCCGCATGCGGTCAGTAGGTCTCGACGATCTCGTAGAGCGTGGTGCGCTGCGCAGGTGTGCGTCCGGCGGCGCGCGCTGCGCCGATCAGGTCCTCCGGCTCCAGCCGGACCCCGTGCTGAGAGCCGGCCATCCGCGAGATGTTCTCCTCCATCAGGGTCCCGCCGAGGTCGTTGACGCCCCAGCGCAGGCTCTCGGTCGCGGCGTCGAGGCCCATCTTCACCCAGCTCGCCTGGAGATTTGGGATCGTCGTGCCCAACGCGAGGCGGAAGGCGGCCGTGTGCTTGAGGTTCTCCTCGCGCGAGATCTCCTCGATCCCGTGGGTTCGGCCCAAGAGCGTCTGGAAGGGGATGAACGAGAGCGGCACGAACTCGGTGATCCCGCCCGTTCGCTCCTGCAGCTCCCGGACGACCCGCATGTGCCGGGCGAGCTCGTGCGGCTCCTCGATATGGCCGAACATCACGGTCGAGGTGGAGCGGAGCCCGCTTCGATGCGCTGCCTCGATGATCTCGACCCAGCGGGCGGCGGGCAGCTTGTTCGGGGAGATCCGGGCGCGGACGCCGTCGTGGAGGACCTCGGCAGCGGTGCCTGGCGTCGAACCGAGGCCACAGCCGACGAGGTAGTCGAAGACCTCCTCAGGGGAGCGACCGGACCGCTCGCACATGAAATGGATCTCCATCGGCGAATAGGCGTGGAGGTGGACACCAGGAGCCACCCCCTTCGCGAGTCGCAGCCATCGCCCGTAGTGCTCGAGCGTGTAGTCGGGATGGATCCCGCCCTGCATGCAGATCTCGGTCGCGCCGAACTCGATCGCCTCGGCAATCCGCGCTTCGAAGTCGTCCTCGCTCACGTGGTAGGCGTCGGGGGAGCGCTTGCCCTGTCCGAACCCGCAGAAGGCGCAGCCGACGATGCACACGTTCGTGAAGTTGACGTTGCGGTTGACGACGAAGGTGGCGACGTCGCCCGCGACTTCTGTCCGCAGCTCGTCGGCCGCGACACGCATCTCCTCGACCACCTCTGGCCGCGTCTCCGCGAACAGAGCCTCGAGCTCACGCTCCGAGAGCGGCTCTCCCGTTCGCCCGCGCTCGATCGCGGCGGGCGCGAGGCCAGGATCGACGATGCGCTCCGAGCGGCGTCCCGAGCCCTTGCGCGGGATGAAGCTCCAGTAGCGGAGCTTCACGACGTCGAGAACGCCTGGCTCGATCCAGTCGGGCTCCAGGTATTGCGGGTAGGCGCAGAGGCGCTCGGTGAGGGCAAAGCCCTGTGGAGCGAGGCGCTTGCGGACCTGATGGGGGCTGGGAAACGCGTGCTCGGGCGAGATGTGATCGCCGTTGGCCGAAAGGCCGCCGAGGTCGGTGGCTCCAGCCACCACCAGCTCGTCCCACCAGTCGGCGAGGTTCGGTGGGATCTGGATGCCCACATCGGGCATCAGGCGCCGCGTCTCCACCACCAGGCGCTTCATCTCTGCGAGCGTCACATCGCTGGCCCAGCCTGGCCGTGGTGCCTCGGCCCCGAGGGGTGAGCCATCGCCCGACCAGCGCTCCTGCGCGGCCTCGTCCGCGATCTGAGCCACCTCGCGACCGTAGTACCGCGGGTGTGGAACGAAGTTCTGCAGGATCACCTCCTGAATGTGCCCGTGGCGACCGTGGGATGAAGCGATCGCCTCAAGCGAGGCCACGCGCTCAGCCTCCGTCTCGCCGATGCCGACGAGGATGCCGCTGGTGAGGGGAATCCGCAGCTCGCCGGCAGCCTCGATCGTCGCCATCCGGCGAGCGGGGTGCTTCGTCGGAGAGCCGGCGTGGACGGTGTCCATGAGCCGCTCGGCGACAGACTCCAGCATCAGGCCCTGCGAGGCCGTCACCTCGCGCAAGCGGGCGAGGTCGGCTCGCGAGAGCACGCCTAGGTTCGTGTGCGGCAAGAGACCCCGCTCGAGCGCCCGCTCGCATGCCCAGACGACGTAGGAGACGAAATCGGAATGCCCGAAGGAGCGCAGGCGCTCGGCGACCTCGGCGTTTACCTCGGGGCGCTCTCCCGTCAAGACCAGGAGCTCCTTGGCGTTTCGGCGCACCGCCTCGGCAAGGCGTTCCTCGACCTCGTCGGGCGCGTAGAGATGGGGGCGGTGCGTCGCGAAGGCGCAGTACTTGCAGTAGCACTGACACGTGCGTGACAGCGACAGCGTGTAGTTGCGCGAGAACGTGACGCGGCGCATCCGCCGCTCAAGCTACCGAACGGGCGTGCCGGCCCCGGCGCCGGCGGCGCCGGGCGCCCTCAGCCCTCGCGGGCGCGGGTCTCGGCGTCCTTTACGACCTGCCCGACGGCACGGGCATCGCTGGTCGGAGGCTCCATGCCGAGCGCGTACTGCGGGCCGGCAATGACGAAGCGGTAAACCGCCACCGCGACCAGCGACCCCACAAGCGGGCCGAGTAGGTAGGGCCAGGTGCCGCCGAACTCGTCGCCGACCAGCGCCGGGCCAAACCAGCGCGCCGGGTTGAACGAGCCACCCGTGAGCGGGGCGAGCATCATCACGGCCATGCCCAGGGTCGCTCCGATCGCGAGCGGAGCCCACTCCTGGCGAGCACGCGGGTTGAATGCGACGCAGCAGATCACGAGCACGAGCAGGAACGTCCCGATCGCCTCGACGATCGCGCCCTGGAAGTTGCCTCCCAGAAGGGGCGAGACGGTCGCCGCGCCGTAGTGACCGAGCCGGCCCTCGTCGAGCAACAGCCCCTTGACCAGCAGCGCGCCGAGGACGCCACCGGAGAGCTGGGCGAGGATGTAGACGACCGCGTCGAGCGGGTCGATCCGCCGCAGCGTCACGGCCGCGATCGTGACAACAGGGTTGAAGTGGCCACCGGAGACCGCACCAAAGGTCAAGATCAGCCCGAAGAGGACAAAGGCGTGAACGAGGCCGACCACGGCGAAGTCGGAGCCCTGTGCCGCATCGGAGGAGGTGGCGACGAACAGCGTCACCACGGTGCCGACCGCGAACACGAGGAACAACGTGCCGAGAAGCTCGGCGATGTAGGCCGCTAGACCTCGATCCTGCACTGAATCCCTCCTAAGGAAAGTTGACGGCGCGGGAGTCTAGCCATCCCCTCAGCCGGCGCGCCGCTAACCCTTGTCCGTGCGTTCCTCGCCCGCGCCGCCCTCGTCTCCCTTGCCCGCCTCTTCCTCCTCGTGCAGGCGTTTTGCCTCCTCGATCACCTCGAGGGCCTTTTCCTTGTCCGAGAAGCCGCCGATCTCGACGGGCTTGTGGTCGAGCTGCTTGTAGACCGAGAAGAAGTGGGCGACCTCCAGCTGAAACTGCTCCGTCAGGTCGTCCAAGTCGTCGAGCTGGTTCCACTGGGGGTCGTTCAAGGGAACGCAGATGATCTTGTCGTCCTGCCCCTTCTCATCGCGCATGTCGAAGTGCGCGATCGGCTTCACGGGGATGACGCAGCCCGGGAAAGTCGGCTCCGAGACGCACACGAGCGTGTCGAGCGGGTCCCCGTCGCGACCACGGTGGCCGATCAGATAGCCGTAGTCGGTTGGGTAGACGGTCGAGGAGGAGAGGAAGCGATCGAGGATTACCTCGCCGATCCCCTCGTCGTACTCGTACTTGTTGCGGCTTCCCTTGGGGATCTCGATGAGGGCGAGGAGCTTGTCGTCGAGCCCATGGTCAGCCACTGGGCAAGGCTATCCTGCCCGCGCACATGCGGAGGGTCGCAGCGTCGCTGGCGGCCGTCGCGCTCGCGCTGTGCCTGCCGGCCTGCGGAGGCGACGGCGCTGAACCGGGCGCCTCGAAGGAGGCGACCCTCGTGCTGGATTTCCAGCCCAACGCCGTGCACACCGGGATCTACGCGGCGCTCGACGAGGGGCTGTACGAGGAGCGCGGCGTCGAGCTCGAGGTTCGCGCGCCCGGCGCCTCCACCGACGCGCCAAAGCTGCTGGCGGCGGGCCGCGCCGAGTTCGCGATCCTCGACATCAGCGATTACGCGCTCGCGCGCCGCCGAGGCGCGGACATCGTGGCCGTCGACGCCATCGTGGGCCGGCCCCTGGCTGCGGTGATCGCCGCTCCCAGCGACGAGATCCGCCGGCCGCGTGACCTCGAGGGCGCCGAAGTCGGCGTCACCGGCCTGCCGTCCGACGAGGTGGTGCTCGATGCGGTGCTGGCAGCCGACGGCGCCGACGCGGCAACGGTAAGGCGGGTCACGATCGGGTTCGACTCGGTGGCTGCGCTCTCGGCAGGGCGCATCGATGCCGCGACGGCATTCTGGAACGCGGAGGGCGTCGCTCTGCGCGAGCTCGGGGTCCCCACGCGGGAGTTCCGGGTCGACGACTACGGATCCCCACGCTATCCCGAGCTGCTCCTCGCAACCTCGCGGGGGACGCTCGAGGACCGGCCCGGGCTGGTTCGAGCGGTGAGAGGGGCGACCCGGGGCGGCTACGCGAGCGTAGAGCGGTCGCCGCGCGAGGGGCTCGATGCCCTGGTCGGTGCGGGCGACGGACTCGTGCGCGAGACGCAGGAGGCTCAGCTCGACGCCCTACTCGCCGAAGACGCATTCGACGTCCCCACCCAGGTCAAGCTGCGGGACGTGCATCGTCTGGCCCCGCTGCCGGCGGGAGCAGGCTAGCTAGAGGTTTGTCGCCGTGAGCACGATGAACAGACCGATGACGATCTCGCTCACCACCCACGAGTTCTGATTCATCCAGTCCCGCGCCTTTGGCAGGAACGCTTGCGCGCGCTCACCGAAAATGAAAATGAGGATCAGCGGGAGCGCCAGGAGCAAGAGGGTCAGTCCGAGGAAGGGAAGCAGGTGCCACCAGGGGTCGCCGTGGTTTCCGAGGTAGGAGCCCACTGCGACCGAGGTCAGAATGTCGGTCGGGAAGACGCCAAGCAGCAGGAAACCAAGCTTGAACGAGAAGCCGGGCGTGGCTGTCTGGAGCTTGCCCATCCATTTCGGCGGCTCGGATTCCTCACGCTTCAGGTAAGTCCGGAGCGCCGCCAGGACCAGCAGCACGAGGACGATGATGTAGATCGTGTCGCTCGGCTCGTTACCCGAACGCGCTCCGTTGCTGAGGAAGTACGCCGCGGTGACGATGGCCGTGATCGAGAGCGACGCACCGAACACGTAGGCCAGCGAGTTCCGTCGCCAATCCTTGCTCGTCGCCAGAAAGATCGCGCTCAGGATCTGCGGGCCGGCGATCATCACGAACGCCATCGGGATGAGCGAGACGAAGCTCACGCGGGCCCCAGTCTAAAGTGAGCGCCTGTCGCGGAACTCGCGCCTGACCGACTCGGGACGGCCCCACATCTGTACGACTTCGGCACGCCCCTCGCTGAAGTCCCGAAGGACCAACTCTCCGTCGATCCCCTCCTCGTCAAGGAGCCGCAAGGTGCCCAGGACCGTCTCCGCGGCCGCGGCATGGCCGAAGGTATGGGCCACGTTGATGCGCCAGTGCCAATCGGCTTTGGAGTAGGGCTGCGCGTTTACCTGCGTGAGCAGAACCGCCGCATCCACATAGAGCTCCTCGTTCGTGATCCGCAGGTCGCAGACGACGTCGGTCCAGTCGTCGGGCAGCGAATCGAGGATCTGCTGGAAGTCGTCGGCGAGCGCCATGCGCGGTGAGACTACCCCTCGACCAGCATGCGCTCCGCGAGCTTGCCGCCGATCGCGTGCCGAGAGCCGCCAACCTCGACCGTGAGCGGGCCCCCGAAGGGCTGTCGCTCGCGCACCACGAGGGAGGCGCCGGGGCGGATGCCGCGCTCGGCGAGGTAGCGCAGCATCTCGGGATCGGAATCCGAAACGCGCGCGAAGGTACCCGCGTCGCCCGGCTCAAGGCTCGCCAGGGGGGTCCCCTCGTCGGCGGCGACCTTCAGCCTCCGGTCGGGGATCGGATCCCCGTGCGGATCGACGGCGGGATCGCCGAGCGCTGCGGCGATCCTTTCCTCGAGGTCCTCGGAGATGTAGTGCTCCAAGACCTCCGCCTCGTCGTGGACGCGGTCCCAGGGCATCCCCAGCGCCTCCGCCAGATAGGCCTCCAAGAGGCGATGGTGACGAATGACCTCCAGCGCGACTCGCTCGCCAGCGGGGGTGAGCGTCACTCCGTGGTAAGGGACGTGTTTCACCAGTCCCGTCTCGCCCATCCGCTTCAGCATCGCGGTGACGGTGCCGGGCGACACACCGAGACGCTCGGCGAGCGCCGAGGTCGAGACGGGGCCTTCGCCGCGATCGTGCAGAGCGTGGATCGCCTTGGCGTAGTCCTCGACCGCCTCGGAGTTCGTCGCGGCCGGGTCGCGCCTGAAGCCGGAATGAGCGGTCGCGCGGGCCATCGCTACGCGGCCACCAGGAGCCCGGTGATGTAGAGCACAGCGATCCCCGATAGCAGGCCACCGACGGCCGCCGGCCCGAACAGGCGGCCCTCATCATCACGCATCAACGGCGCGAGCTGGACGATGACCTGAACGATCGCCCCGACTCCAACGCCGAAGAGGAAGGCCGCGGCGCTGGGGTTATAGGCCGCGGCGCCGATCCAGGCGCCGAGGATGGCCGGCGCTCCCGCGATCAAGCCGAGCGCGGCGAGGCGGCCGAAGGTTGGGCGGGCGTTGGCCAGGGGAGCGACGATCGCGAGCCCCTCCGTGGTGTTGTGGATGGCGAAGCCGATCACGAGGAAGGTTCCCAGCGCCAGGGCCCCCGCGGCGTAGGAGGAGCCGATCGCGAGCCCCTCGCCGAGGTTGTGCAGCCCGATCCCGATCGCCACCAGCAGAGCGAGGTAGGGTGCCGCCGAAGTCCCTCCCTCGGCGCCGGCGCGCTGTCGGCGTCGTGACAGGTACGCGTCGACTCCCGAGAGGGCGAGGTAGGCGACCAGAGCTCCCAGGAAGACCAGGGCCGGGCCGCCGAAGGCGCCCGGGCCCGCAGCGGCGATCTCAAGCCCCTCCAAGCCCGCATCGATCGCGAGGAAGGCGAGGAGCCCAACCGTAAACGCGATCAGAACCCGCAGCCAATCCGGCCCCACGCGGCGCACGAAGGGAAGCCAGAGCATCCCAAGGCTCACCGGAATCACGCCCACGTAGATCCCGAGGAGCGCCATCAGCCCGAAGAACCCGGCGTCGGCCTCGGGGGTCTCGACGGCAACGGGGATCTCGTGGTCGATCGTCCCCCCGGTCGAGGTGAAGATGGTGATCCCGTAGCCCTCGCCCTCCACCCAGTCGTACGGGACGGTGAAGCTGGCCCCGCCCAGGCGGCCGACGCGGCCGCCCTCGGGGCCGTCGAATGGCAGGAATGCCTCGTTTACGGTGATCTGTGCCACCTCGACCGCGTCGGGGCCGTCGTTGCGGATGCTGACCTCGATCTCCCCTGGCCGCAAGACGGTGCGCTCGACCGTGAGCTCCTCGACTGGCGGGCCCGTGCGCTCGCCCAGGCCAGGGCCGCCCAGCAGCGCGAAGCCGCCGATGGCCAGCGCGATCAGCGCCAGCGGGATCGCGCCCAAAAGCCAGCCCGGCAGGCCAGCCGTGGCGCGATCGGTCGCGGTGCCGGCTTCCATCAGTCGGCGACCTCGAAGAAACCGAGCCAACCGAGCTCGGCGAACTCGGTCTTGTGGGCGTGGAACATGAAGCGGCCCGCATAGGGGAAGCGAAGCTCGAGGATCCCGCGCTGGCCCTGCCCCTGAACGATCGTGTCCGTGAAGTCCACGGGGTCGAGGCGGGTGCCGGTCGGGTAGTAGTCGAAGAAGTTGGCGTGGACATGAAACGAGTTGATCTGGTCGAACTCGAGCAGGTTCACGAGGTAGATCCGCACCAGCTCTCCACGCTTTACGCGGATCGGCTCCTCGACGTAGTGAAAGGGGATCGAGTTGACGGCGTAGATCTCGTTCTCTCCGTCGAAGTTCGTGTCGAAGCCGTTCATGACCATCACCAGCTCGTCGGCCGCCGGCCGGGGCTGTGGCGGGTCGATCACAAGCGCGCCGTAGAGGCCTTTGGCGATGTGGGCCGCGAGCGGCATCACGTGGCAGTGGTAGAGGTGGAGGCCGAAGGGCTCCGCGTCGAACTCGTATGTGAACTGCTCGCCGGTGGCGATCGAGCCGCCTCCCCTGCCCTCACCGATCCCTGGCATCCCGTCCATGAAGTCAGGGTGGAATCCATGAAAGTGGATCGTGTGCGCGTGCTCGGAGCCGTTTATGAACCGGATCCGCAGGCGATCACCCTGCGTGCACCGAAAGGTGGGCCCCGGAATCCGCCCGTTGTACGTCCACGCCGGATAGGTGATACCGGGCGCGACCTCGATCTCCCTGTCCTGCGCCAGCACGGTCCATTCGCGCAGGGTGCGGCCGTCGGGCAGCTTGCTGATCTCGCCGTAGTCGAAATCGCGCACAACCTCGGAGGGGTCGAACCCGTTCGCGTCGTGATCCACCGTGCCCTCGCCGAAGCCGTCGTGGATGGCGAGCCCCTTCCCAGACCCGTGGCCCATCCCGTGGCCCGTCTGCGCCGCGCTCGCATGCTGGTCTCCGCCGAGGGCGCTGTGGAGCCCTTCGTGAGGAACGACTTCGTGGAGCGCCGCGATTGCGGGCGCAGCCGCTGCACCCGAAGCGATCAGGCGTCGTCGTGTCAGCTTTCTAGATGCCACAACATAGATTTTGGCATATCAAAACCTTAGAGGCGCGCTCTCGTTCCTACAATCAGCTGCGTGGAGGCAACAGCCCAGATCGAGCTGGACGGGCAGTACCGGGAGTTGCGGGAGGGCGCCGGCTTCCTCGAGCGGGCGAGCAGAGACGTGCTTGCGGTGCGCGGCGCAGAGGCGGCGGAATACCTCCAGGGGCAGCTCACCAACGAGATCGAGGCGCTCTCTCCCGGCGAAGGCTGCTATGCGGCCCTGCTCGACCGAAAGGGCCGCCTCCGGGGTGACATGCGGGTCCTGCGCCGGGCACCCGACGCCCTCTGGATCGAGCTCGAGGCCATCGCCACGCCGGCGGTCAGCCGCCATCTTCAGATGTACAAGGTGGGCCGCGAGGTCGAGATCGAGGACCGCAGCGAGGGGACCACAGTCGTGAGCGTGATCGGCCCGGCGGCCGCGGAGGTCACGAGCGCGCCGTCCGGCACCGAACACTCGCACCGCGAACTCAGGGTCGGCGGCGTCGAAGCTCGAGCGGTGACTACCGATGTGGGGATTGACCTGATCGTGGCGCGCGACGACACCGCTGCGCTCAGCGAGGCCTTGATCGCGGCAGGCGCCGCCGAGGTGGGCGAGCCCGCTGCCGAGGTCGTCCGGGTGGAGAGCGGCCGCCCGCGCTTCGGGTTCGAGATGACGACGGCGACGATGCCCCAGGAGGCCGGGATCAACGACCGGGCCGTTTCCTTCACCAAGGGGTGCTACATCGGCCAGGAGACGGTCGCACGGCTGCACTACAGGGGCAAGCCGAACCGTCACCTGAGAGGGCTGCGGCTGGAGGGCCAGGTTGCCGGTGGCGAGCCCATCACCCTGGGAGAGCGTGAGGTCGGAAGCGTGGGAACGGCCGTTCTCTCCCCCGCGCTCGGGGCAATTGGGCTGGCGATCGTCCGGCGCGAGGCCGAGCCGGGCGCGACGGTCGATGTGGGCGAGAACGCGACCGCGGAGGTCGCAGAACTCCCGTTCTGAGCAGGCTCCCCGCCCGGCGCGGGGCCCGAGGGCTTTCCCGTAGGGTTCGGCGTCGAGATGGGCACGAGGGAGGCTTTCCGCTCGAGCGGACTACGCACGGCCAGGGTCAGACGCCTCGCCGCCCTTGCGGCCGCACCGCTTCTGCTCGCGGCATGCGGCGATGACAGCGACTTCGCCAACGAGCCGCGACCGGCGGCCCCGATCGTGGTGACGGCGAAGATCGATCGCGAGAAGGTCGTCGTCTCGCCCGACTCATTCGGAGCCGGGATCGTGAACTTCACGGTCTCGAACCAGTCCGATGACCCGGTCAGCCTCACGCTTGTCGGCCCGGCTTCCGAGGACAATCAGGCGTCCGGCGAGATCCCCCCGGGCGGCGTCGGCAACCTCAAGGCCGACGTGAGCCAGGGGGACTATGAGGTGAACGGGGGCGAGCGCTCCGACGCGAGGCCCGCCCAGGTCAAGGTTGGGCCCGAGCGCGAGAGCTCCAAGGACGAGCTGCTCTTGCCGTAGCGGCTACTCGCCGGGCGCGGCCTCGGCGACCAGCGATTCGATCCGCCGCAGCTTCTCTTCCAGCGAGGCGACGAGCCCGTCCAGGCCGGCCCTCGCCTTGTCGGAGGAGGTCTTGATGCCCGTGAGGGTCGAGCGGATCGCCTGCGCCTGGCGCAACAGGGAGATTGCGTCCGCCGCGGTGTCGCGTACGGCCACAGCGTCGACCTCGAGATCGGTGTCGCGCGCCAGTGCCACCCGGGCCGCGGCCAGCCGATAGGCGGTGACCAGGCAGATCCCGTCGGGCTCCTCGCGGTCAACCGCCACGATCATCTTGTTTCCCTCGTACTCGGTCAGGGTTTCGCGGCCGGCGGGGACGCGCTCGTCGCCGGCGACGACCAGGACGCCAAAGCTCGCCGCCCGAGCGCTCATCGCGGCGTTGAGCTCTGCCCATGCCTCGTTCTTGGAGAGCCGCTTGTCCTTGACCTCGAACACGATGCGCCCGAGCGAGGGACCGTCGGCCGCCCCGAGCTCCACGAGCACGTCGCCCTTCTTGCCGCCGCCCTCCGCGCCTTCGCCACCCGTGTGTGAAGCGCAGTCGCCACGCAGCGCCGCGACGCCCTCGAGCGCCCGAAACGCGCGCTCCTCGAAGGTGCGGCCCTTGGCGGTTCCTCGCTCGGCCTCGTCGGCGACCCGGCGGTCGGCCTCGTCGCGCTCCTTCAGCTCGACCATCTCGCGCTGCAGGGCCTCGATGCGCTTGCGGTTCGCTTCACCCTCGTTTTGCTGGCGCTCGTCGAGCGCCTTGAAGCCTCGGACCACGGCGGCCTTGAAGTCGGTGAGCGGGTTGGCCCCATCCTCGCTCGAGAACAACCGTACGATCCGCTCGCGCTGTTCCTCGAGCGCCTCAGCCAAGAGCTTGTCGATCTCTCGCTGGACGGAGCCGTCGCGCTCGCTGTCAAAGCTTTGGGCGATCCTCTCCGCCAGCTGCTGGTCTCCCGCCTCGAGCGTCTTGCCAAGCCGTTCGCGGAGTGCTCCGGCGTGGCGCTCGAACTCGGCCCGCACATAGTCCACGTTTGCGGCCGTTTCCTCGGTGTCGAGGACGCGTGCCCCGATCTCGATCGCCTTCGCCACCGTCTCCGGGCCCGGCTGCCCCGCCTTGGCGCGCTCGCGCACCACACGAGCAGCCCGCTCGTCGCTGACTTCCAAGCGCTCGACGACGAGACGGTCGTCGATCGCGCGCACGACGCCTTCGCCGCCTGGGCGGCCACCCTCGAACGGTAGTTGTGGGGTCTCGCTCGCTTCCATGAGGACTCACCACCGTAGTCGTGGACCCGGACGCGAACCTGACAGCACTCCTCCACTACCATCGGCGCCCGTTTTCCGACCTTCCGAAGGGGGACCAGTGGCCGCAGACGTATCCGAGGTCTCACAGCTCGATGTCGAGCCGGGCACGCTGCCCGAGACCATGGCCGCCTGGGTGATTCGCGAGGACCGCGAGGGCGAGCCCAGGGACGCCTTCCAGATCGAGGAGATCGAGGTTCCGGAGCCCGGTCCGTTCGAGGTGATCGTGCGGGTCATGGCGGCCGGCGTGAACTTCAACAACGTCTGGGCCGCGCTGGGCAAGCCGGTCTCCGTCTTCGGTTACGGCGACCACCCCGAGTTCGGCCACCACATCGGCGGCTCCGACGCCTCCGGGATCGTCTGGAAGGTGGGAGAGGGCGTGACCAAATGGGAGCCCGGCGACGAGGTCGTCGTTCATTGCAACCAGGCGTCCTACGAGGACGTCGAGGTACACGGCCTCGATCCGCTCGCCGCCCCCAGCCAGATGATCTGGGGGTATGAGACGACCTGGGGCTCCTTCGCGCAGTTCACGAAGGTGCAGGCCCAGCAGCTGCTACCCAAGCCCCGCAACCTCTCGTGGGTCGAGTCCTCCGCTTTCGGGCTCACCTACTTCACGGCCTACCGCATGCTGATGGACCGCTGCAGCTTGCAGGCGGGGCAAAACGTGATGATCTGGGGAGCCGCCGGCGGGCTTGGGGTCTTTGCGACCCAGCTCTGCGCCGCCGCTGGCGCGAACGCCGTCGGCGTGGTCAGCTCCGACGCGAAGGGGGCGCTCGTGACGCAGCTCGGCGCGGTCGACTTCATCAATCGCAACGAGTTCGGCGAGATGATGCGAACGAAGGACAATCACCCCTCCTCCGACCCAGCCGCCGACAAGGAGCGCTTCAAGGCCTCGCGCGGTTTCGCAAAGCGGGTGAAGGAGATCCTGGGCGACGCGCCCGACATCGTCTTCGAGCATGTCGGGGAGGCCACCTTCCCCACGTCGGTGTTCACCGTAAAGCCATTCGGGAAGGTGGTCATCTGCGGCGCCACCTCGGGCTTCAACCTCGACTTCGACGTGCGCTACCTGTGGATGAAGCAGAAGGAGATCCTGGGGTCGCACTTCGCGAACGCCTACGAGTGCACGCGCGCCATCGAGCTCATGGCCGAGGGCAAGATCCGCCCGGTGCTGTGGCGGGCGATGGATTTCGACGGCGTACCCGAGGCCCACCAGCTCATGCACGAGAACAAGCACGCCGGCAAGATCGCGATTCGCGTTGGTACGCCCTCCGACGAAGACGGCCAGCACGAGGATGGCGAGGGCGCGATCTGGGCCGAGGTGGGCGCATAGCCGAGCGGTAGGATCGCCCAAGGTGCACGTCAACTACATCGAGTGGCGAATCCATCCCTTCCGGGCCAACCGCTGGCTCGAGGCCTGGGCACCCGCGATCGAGCGGGCAGCGGCGTTCGGAGCGCGCGAGTGCTACCTCACCCGCAACATCGACGACCCGCTGCATTTCCGGCAGGTCTCCGTGTGGGAGCACACGGCCGACTTCGACCGCTACTGGGCTTCGGATGAGATCGGCTCCCTGCGGGAGGCCGCGCTCACCTACTACAACAAGCCCGTGCTCTGGGTCTGGCATTCGCTGAACCTCGAGGCCGGCGCCGCCGCCGCGGTGGAAGCGACCGCCGAGGTCGCCGACTGACGCCCCGCGCCCGCGGCGCGCCCGGACCGTCTGCGCTGCTCGCCCTCGCCCTGGTGGTCGGCGCCTTCGCCGGCTGCGGCGGAGACGAGGACGGGATGGCTGCACCGGCGGACCAGGGAGCGCCCAATCTGATCGTCGTCATGACCGACGATCAGACGCTCGCAAGCTTCGGGCCGCGAACCATGCCGTTCACGTGGCGCCTGATGCGAGAGGAGGGCACGGTGTTCACCCAGGCCGTGGGGACGCCACCGCTCTGCTGCCCCTCGCGGGCCGGGTTCTTGACAGGCCAGTACCCCCACAATCACGGCGTCGACGCGAACGTCCCCGGCTACGGCCTCCTGCGCGACAAGGAGGCCGTGTTACCGGTCTGGCTTAAGCGTGCGGGGTATCGGACCGCCTTCATCGGCAAGTACCTGAACGAGTACGAGCGCACCGGCGGCACCCAGGCGGCCCCGGGCTGGGACGAGTGGTTCGCGAACCTGGGCTACCCGGCTTACTTCGACTACGAGGTAAGCGACGACGGCGAGCGCGTCAGCTATGGATCGGGCGAGGAGGACTACTCGACGAGCGTCTTCGCCGGCCGCGCGGTCGAGTTCGTCTCGCAGGAGGGCGAGGGCTCGCCCTTCTTCCTCTGGCTCGCCTTGAACGCCCCGCACATCGCCGGCTCGGGCCCCGAGCCCTGCGGCCCGTCCCAGCCTCAAGCCCCCACGCCCGAAGCCTTCGAGGAGTTCGCGGGTGACTCGCTGCCGAGACCCCCCAGCTTCGACGAACTCGACACCTCGGACAAGCCCGGCTTCATTCGCGAGCTCCCGCCACTTTCGGCCGAGACCGTGGATCTGCTGACCCTGCGCTGGCGCTGCGGGGCCGCCGCCCTGCGGGCCGCGGACGCCGCGATGGAACGACTGGTCGCATCCCTCGAGGAAACCGGTCAGCTCGAGCGGACGATCCTCGTCTTCACTTCGGACAACGGCTACTTCTTCGGCGAGCACCGGCTCGACGACGACAAGCGCCTGCCCTATGAGCCCTCGCTGCGGGTGCCGCTGGCGATGCGGGTGCCGTCATCGCTCGTCGCGGGCGAGCGGATCCCGGAGGTGGACCGGCTCGTCGCCAATATCGATCTCGCGCCGACCCTGCTGGACTTCGCAGAGGCATCGGCCTGCCCCGATCCGCGGGCCTGCGGTGAGCCGGACGGGATCTCGCTGCGGCCGCTGCTCTCAGGCGAGGACGGTCCGCTCCGAGACCGCGCGGTTCTGGTCGAGCTCGACGATGGCTTCACCTACACGGCCATACGCACCGAGCGCTACCTCTACTCCGAGCTCGCCGCAGACCGGGCCGGCGCTCTCCCCGAGCCCGAGATCGAGCTCTACGACCTCCGAGTAGACCCCTTCGAGCTGCACAACCTGTGGGCCGAGGATCCAGGTGGCGTCGCGGTGCTGCAGTCATCGCTCGCGCAGCGCCTCGACCGGATGCGCTCCTGCTCGGGAGCGCGAGAGTGCGCCGCGGGCTCTCGCTAGCTGTCAGGCAACGGCGCGCAGCGTGCCGGCGCTGTAGCGCTCGCCCACCTCGGCGAGCACATCGAGCATTGCGTCGGTGGCGGGCGCCCTGGAGCCCTCCGCGAGCACGGTGGCCCAGACGCGCCGCATCGGCGCGGTCGGCAAGAGCGGGCGCAGCTCGAACTCCGGTTCACGCCCACCGAGGGCGAGGTCGGGAACCAAGGTCAGGCCGACGCCGGCGGTCACAAGCCCAAACAGCACGTGGTAGTCGTCGCTCTCGAACGAGATCCTCGGCTCGAACCCTGCCGTGCGGCAGAGCGCTATGAGGTGATTCCGGCAGGTCCCGCTCGAGACGCCGATCACCCAGTCCTCGCCCGCCAGATCCTCCATCCTGACCTTGCTCTGCTTCGCGAGGGGGTGACCGTGCGGCAGCGCCACCTGTTGCTCCTCCTCCAGGAGCAACCGTCGCTCGATGTCCCGGTCTTCGTCGTCCTCGGCGATCAGCGCGTAGTCGTAGGTGAGCGCGACGTCGTACTCGCCCCTCTTTAGGGCCGGTACCGAGTCCTCCGGCTCAGCCTCGGCCAGCTGGAGCTCGACGTTCGGATAGCGGTCGCGAAAGCTCGAGACCGCCCTGGTGACAACGGTCGCGCCGGCGCTTGGAAAGCTCACAAGGCGCAGGCGGCCACCCTCAAGCCCGGCGATCGCCGCGAGCTCGCGCTCCGCCTCCTCGAGCCGGCAGATCACCGCGTCGGTGTGCGTGACGAGCGCCCGGCCCGCCTCGGTCAGCTTCGGACCCGAGCGGGTCCGTTCGAGCAGCGGCATCCCCACCTCCCGCTCGAGCGTGGCCACCTGCTGGCTCACCGCCGACTGGGAGAGATAGAGGGAATCGGCGGCACCCGAGAACGATCCCCTGCTCGCTACCTCGCGGAGGATCCTGAGGCGCTTCACATCAAGCATAAGCTCAGCTTATCACTCCCAGCAGCAATCCATGTTGCGCTTATACGGCAGCCGTGAGACCGTGTTCTGAAAGCCGAATCTCACGCAATCGGCGCCCTGTTCGTTTCAGAGTTTGGAGGTAAGAGGATGAACACGCAGACCGCACCAGCACTCTCAATCAGGCAACTCGACGAGGCCGACGCTACAGCCGTCACCCGCCTCGCCGGACTCGACTCCCAGCCCGTCCCGACCGGCGGTTTGCTGGGCATCGAGGTCGAGGGCCGGCTCCTGGCGGCGATCGGGCTCGATACGGGCCTGGTGATCGCCGACCCGTTCAGCCGGACCGAGCAGCTGCGCGAGCTGCTCGAGCTGCGCCTGCAGCAGCTGCGCGAGCGCGAGCCCCGGCCCGTCGGTCGGCTGCTGCGGCCCGCGGCGCGCGCTCCGAGCCTCAGTGCTGCTCGAGCGGTGCCATCGTGAGGCCGGCGTCTTTCAGCTGCTCCCAATAGAGCTCGGCCGGCTCTCGCGGTCCGGTCCAGACAACCGCCTGCCCACTCGCGTGGATTCGGTCGGCAAATCGGTACCCCTTGTCGACGCTCACCCCCGGGATCACGCCGGCCAGCGTCTTCGCCACATGATCGAACGTGTTGTGATTGTCGTTTAGGACGATCACCTGCCAGTTCCCCCCCAGTCCGGAATCCGGGCCCGAGGTCCGGGGACGCTCAATCGTCTCGGTCGTCAAGACGGGCGAATGCGACGTGAGGGAGGCAGTTGGGTCTACGGGTCGGGGACCGACAGCTTCATGCGATCGAAGTTGCCATGGGTGTCCTTCTGGGAGTTCGCCGCGCTCCCGACCCCGAATTCCAGCGTGCGGCCGATGACGTCGCCGCCGGCGTCGGTCACGTCGCCGACCAGGGCGCCGTTTACGTGGGCCTTGATGTTGTCGCCCTCGGCCGTGAGCCGGAGGACGTTCTGCTTGCCGATCCCGCCAATCGCGGGATTGGTGCCGTTCACCGGGAAGCTTCCTCCGCCGGGCTGGCGACGGAGGCTGAACTCCTTGCCCTTCGGGAACACGCGCAGCTCGAAGCGCTTGCCGCCGCCGACTCGAACCGAGGCCGTGAGATAGGCGTCATCGCGAATGTTGGAGTTGGTCGTCTTCTTGATCCTGCCGACAGCGTCGAAACGATGATTAGGCTTCGCGGTGTCGCCCTGGACCGGAGGCTTGAAGCCGCAGACCTTCGGTGCCGACTCGACGGTGATCTCCATGACGCCACGCTTCTTCGAGAAGGCACGAGAGCAGCGACTGCCCTTACCGGCCTTCTTCAGCTCCCTGTACTGGCTGGTCTTCTTGAGGGGGTTCTTGTAGACGTCCACGAAGCCGAACGCGGATGCGGCCAGGGCCCCGCACAGCGCGAGCACTAGTGCTCCAGCGCCGTAACGCAGCCTGAGATGCCCCCTGCGAGAACTCATGGCCTCCTCAGGGTAGCCCCTAGCTGCTTGCCGCGGAGCTATCCGCGGCCTTCTGCCAGTAACGGTTCAGCCCCATCCAGAGCTGATCCGGCGGCGCTGCCTGGACGAATCTGAGCGCCACCTCATCGTCTCCCGCCGCCGCGATCTCCTGCTCGGTTTCGGCGACGAACCGCTCGCGGTCCTGTGCGCGGGCCCGCTCTGCAGATCGCAGCAGGCTCTCGCGGAGGGCGGCCAGCTGCGCAGGCGGGTCGTCCACGGCCCCGAAGTGGGTCAGCCGAAGGCGCTCCGGGCGCCAGGAGGCAACGAGCTCAAGCGAGCGCCCCCAAGCCTCGAGGTCGATGTCGGGGGGCGGAGTCGGCGCCATCGTTGCCTTGGAAGGTGGGATGCGCACCCCGGCGACGTCGCCCACGAAGGCATCGCCCGTCGCCTCGTGGAGGTAGGAGACATGGTGGCTGGCGTGACCGGGCGTGTACTCGACGCGGAAGCCCTCGATGCTCTCGCCACCGCGCAGGGTGGCGATATTTGCCTCCGGAACCGGCACCACCTCCCCCCAGAGCTCCTCCATGCGATCACCGTAGAGGCGCCCCGCGCTCGCAAGAAGCTTGGCCGGATCCTCAAGATGCGGGGCGCCCACCTCGTGGACGTAGACGAGCAGGCCTGGGAAGCGACGTACCAGGGCGCCGCTCGCACCCGCGTGGTCGAGGTGGATGTGGGTGAGGAGCAGGCAGCGCGGCTCGCGCCCGTCCATCCCGTCGAGCAACCTCTCCAGGCTGGACTCAGGGCCGGGATCGACGATGGCGCCGTCGACCTCGTGGGCAGCGATGACCCGATCGTTACCAAGGTGCATGACGTCGATTTCGCGAACGGGAGCTGTGGGCACTTTCCAAGCCTAGAATCAATCTATGCCGGAGCACCGTCTGCCCGAGCCGGACCGGCCCTGGGTGATGCGCACGTACGCGGGCCATTCGGACGCCCGGCGCTCAAACGAGCTCTACAGGCGCAACCTCGAGAAGGGCCAGACCGGCCTCTCCGTGGCGTTCGATCTGCCCACGCAGACCGGATACGACCCCGATCACCTGCTGGCGCGAGGAGAGGTCGGCAAGGTCGGTGTCTCGATCGTGCACAAGGGCGACATGCACGCCCTCCTGGACGGCATCCCGCTCGACGAGATGAACACGTCAATGACGATCAACGCCACGGCCGCGTGGCTTCTGGCGCTCTATGCCACGGTTGCATCAGAGAACGACATCGACGCGTCCGCGCTCAAGGGGACGACCCAGAACGACATCATCAAGGAGTACCTCTCGCGCGGCACATATGCCTTTCCCCCGGGCCCCTCCATGCGCCTGATCGCAGACACCGTGGCCTTCAGCGTCAACGAGATGCCGAGCTGGAACCCCACCAACATCTGCTCGTATCACCTCCAGGAGGCCGGGGCGACGCCCGTCCAGGAGATCGCGTATGCCCTCTCGACCGCGATCGCGGTCCTCGATGAAGTCAACGCCCGGGGCCAGGTGGCCGCCGCGGACTTCCCAAAGGTCTTCGGGCGAATCTCGTTCTTCGTGAACGCCGGCGTTCGCTTCGTGGAGGAGCACGCCAAGCTGCGCGCGATGGCCGCGCTGTGGGAGGGCATCGGCCGCGACCGCTACGGCGTCAGCGACGAGAAGTATCTGCGCTTGCGCTACGGCGTCCAGGTCAACTCACTGGGCCTCACCGAGGCGCAGCCGGAGAACAACGTCCAGCGCATCGTCCTCGAGGCGCTGGCGGTGACGATGGGCCGCAACGCCCGGGCGCGCGCGATCCAGCTCCCCGCCTGGAACGAGGCGCTGGGGTTACCGCGGCCGTGGGACCAGCAATGGAGCCTCCGCATCCAGCAGGTGCTCGCGTTCGAGACCGACATCCTCTGTTATCCGGACATCTTCGAGGGTTCGAAGGTGATGGAGGGACTCGTCGCTGAGTTGGTCTCCGGAGCCGGCGAGGAGATGGAGGCCGTGGCCGATCAGGGGGGCGCCGTCGAGGCCGTCCCCTACATGAAGGCGCGCCTTGTCGAGTCCCACCGCGAGCGTGTGCGTCGGATCGAGGCCGGCGAGATGACCGTCGTCGGGCAGAACCGCTTCACGGAAACGGAGGACTCCCCACTCACCGCGGGGGCGGACGGCGGGATCCTGACTCCCGACCCCGAGGTCGAGCGCGAGCGCACCGACGCGCTCGAGGAGTGGAAGGCCGAGCGCGATTCAAACGCTGTGGAGGCGGCGCTCGCGAGCTTGGCCGAGACTGCGGCCGACCCGCACGCCAACATCATGCCCGCGACGATCGAGGCCGCGAAGGCCGGCGTGACCACCGGCGAGTGGGCCCACACCCTGCGCGAGGTCTTCGGCGACTACCGCGCGCCCACCGGCGTCACGGGCTCGCCTGCCGCCAAGGCCGACGGCGACGCCCTCGCCGCCACCCGTCAGCGCGTCGAGGCGCTTTCCGAACGGATCGGGCACAGGCTACGAATCCTCGTCGGCAAGCCCGGCCTGGACGGCCACTCCAACGGCGCCGAGCAGATCGCCGTTCGCGCCCGCGACGTCGGCATGGAGGTGATCTATCAGGGCATCCGCCTCACCCCTGAGCAGATCGCGACGTCGGCCGTGCAGGAGGACGTCGACGTCGTCGGGCTGTCGATCCTCTCGGGCTCGCACCGAGAGCTCGTGCCCGAGACGGTTCGCCTGCTGCGCGAGCACGGAGCCGACGTCCCGGTGGTCGTCGGGGGCATCATCCCCAGGGCCGACGCCGAGAAGCTGCGCGAGGACGGCGTCGCAGCCATCTTCACGCCGAAGGACTACGACCTGAGCCAGATCATGGCCGAGATCGTCGACCTGGTCGCCGAGCGCAACGGAGTCGAGAGCGCCTCACCGGCCTGAGCGTCGGTACGGCAGGTCTTGGCAAGCGGCGAGCTACGCTAGTCCCCGTGACCGAGTCGCTCAACGGCGATCGCGCTGCATGGCTTCGCTGCTACCGCTGCTGGTCCCAGCGCCTCGAGGCGCAGGTTCACTACGACGCGATCCTCAAGCTCGACCCGGAGTCGGGCGAGGCGGCCGACCGCTTGGAGGAGATCCAGGAGGCCGTCGTCCAGTGCATGGACTGCATGCACGATCAGCCCCACCTGACCATCGACGATGGCCGCGTCGTCCCGATCGAGGATCGCTGGGAGCGCATGGTGGCCGGGACCCCGTGGGTTGCGTCCTGCACCGTGAACGTCGATCAGGACACGGTTGAGACTTGCTCGGGCCCAGAGGCGGCCGACGCGCTCACATACGCGGCGTTCGGTGAACAGGGAACCCGCGAGTTCTTCACCCACGTGCGCTTCCACAAGCACGAAGCGGAGCGGATCGTGATCCACCTCTTGGTCGAGCTCTACGCCCGTGACTCGATGGAGGCGACCGAGGTCCTCGAGGTCGCCTCGCGCGGCGTACTCGAGCTCACCTCGCTCGCGGAGGAATCCCGCCCGCCGGCCCACGCGGCTGACGAGGCTCACTGACGAGCGCTACTACTCGTCAGTGACGTCCCGCAGGACGCCGATCAGGCGCCGCGGCGTCCCGGAGGGCGTTCGCTCCAGGTGCACGTCGGAGCGGATCGTTCGCACGGCGCCGTCGGCGCGGCGGATCCGGTAGACGGCGGCCCGCTGCTCCCCGCTTTCGAGGAGTTCGGCGACACCCTCTCGCTGGCTCGCGCGGTCGTCCGGGTGGACAAGCTGGTAGTAGCCCTCGGACGACCCCGAGAACTCCTCGCGGCGTAGCCCGAAGACCTTGTACATGCCCTCCGACCAGCGCACGCGGTCCGAGGCGATGTCCCACTCGAAGCTGCCTGACCGCGCGACGCGCTCCGCCTCCACGAGCCGGTCGTGGCTGGAGCGCAGCTCGTTCGCGATCCACATGTAGCTGGTCAAATCAAGCGACGCCCCGACCATGCGCAAGGGCGTTCCGTCGGTGTCACGGATGACTCGTCCTCGGCACAGGAGCATTCGCTCCGCCCCGTCGGGGCGGACCAAGCGATGCGCCGCCTCGTAGTGGTCGGCGCCCGCGAGCGCGCGTTCGACCGCCCGCTGGGCGGCGGGCCGATCGTCCGGGTGAATCAGCTCCAGGAATCCGGACAGCTTCGGCTTGATCGCACCGGGTCGCACGCCGACCATCTCGTAGAACTCAGGCGACCATGTGACCGCGTCCTCGCCGCAGTTCCACTCCCAGCTCGCGACGCGAGCGATCGCCTGAATTTCGACCAAGAGCGCTTCGCGCTCCCGCAGCTCCTGTTCGTGGCGCCTAAGCTCGGCGACGTCGCTCGAGACGGTCACGAGCCCGATCACCTCGCCGGACGCGTCCCGCAATGGCGTCCGTGTCGTCAGCAGAGTGCGCATCTCGCCGTCGAGCACCACGGGCTCCTCGACCGCCTCGGCCTCGTTGCGGTCCATCAGGACCAGGTCGTTCTCGAGCACGGCGGCTCCCGGCTCACCGAAGATCTCGGTATCCGTCAGCCCGGTCATCTCCCCCGGTTGCCGCCCGGCGATCAGGGCCGCATGCTCGTTGACCATGAGGTAGCGCCCGCTGCGGTCCTTGACCGACACCGCGTCGTGTGCGTCCACAAGGCCACCAACCATTCCGGCGAGCGGCTCACGTTCGCGTGTTTCCTGCTCTCCATCCATGGGACCTCCCTTGCCTAGATGGGACAATGCCCACCTGCACCGAATTTAACCCTCAACGGCGGCTCCGTCAAGGACGGAGCGGATGGTTAGTCGACGTCGGCCTCGGCGGTCGGCGTCTCGCCGTTCGGCTTGCGCGGGACCAGCACGGCGCGCTTGAACTCCGCGACGAGCTCGCCCGTCTGCTTGTGGACGCGCGTTTGAACCTTCACGATGCCCCGGTCGGGCTTCGACTTCGACGGCCGCACCTCGAGCACCTCGGACTCGCAGAAGAGCGTGTCGCCATGGAAGACCGGGTTGGGATGGCTCAGCTCTTCCGTCGCCAGGTTCGCGATCGCCTTTCCGGACACGTCGCCCACCGTCATCCCCACCGCCAGCGAGTAGACGAGCGGCCCCACGACCACGTTGCGGCCCTGCTGCGAGTGCGCCGCGTAGTGATCGTTGATGTGAAGGGGGTGATGGTTCATCGTGATCAGGCAGAACATGTGATCGTCCGCCTCGGTCACGGTCTTGGCCGGCCAATGCTTGTAGGTGGCGCCAACCTCGAACTCCTCGAGGTAGCGCCCGTACTGGCGAGCGCCGGTCGCCTCGCGGCCGGCCTGGTCGGTGATCAGCGCCTCGTCGGAGTCGCCCACGCGCGGGCTCTCCGAAGCTGCGCACGTTCCTCCGCCTGCACGACGAGCTTGCCGATCAGCTTCTGCACGTTCGGGTCGCCCTCGACCTTGATGTGGCCCGTGCTCGTAGGCCTCGCGCCAGTGCTTCGCCTTACCGTCGATGGCGAGCTCGTTGAAGTGCGAGCGCGGGATCGCCACCTCGAGCCGCTCGTCCTCGCCAAAGCTCTTGGTGATCTTCGGCCCGGGAGCCTCGACGCGGAAGTGCTGTACGTCTCCACGCCCCCGCAGCTCGAGCCGATCACGAGCTTCAGCTTCGCGAGCGAGGGAACTTCGCGCTGTAGGCCCGCGATCGGCCTGCTCGATCAGCTCGAGTCGTGGCTCTATATCTTGTTCCTCTCGAGGAGCTTCTTCCCGATCACCATCTTCTGGATCTCGGACGTGCCCTCGCCGATGATGAGCAGCGGCGCGTCGCGGTAAAGGCGCTCGACCTCGTACTCCTTCGAGTAGCCGTAGCCGCCGTGGATTCGGAAGCACTCCTCGACGACCTCCTTGCGCGGTCTCGGCGGCGAAGAGCTTCGCCATGCCCGGCCTCCAGGTCGGAGCGCTCGCCGGCGTCCTTCATCCGCGCCGCCTTCATCGTCAGCAGGCGAGCCGCCTCCACCTTCGTCGCCATCTCGGCGAGCTTGAACTGGATCGCCTGGTGCTGGGCGATCGGCTTCCCGAACGTCTTGCGCTCCTGCGAGTAGCGCAGCGCCAGCTCGAGCGCGCGCTGGGCGACGCCGACGCCGCGCGCGGCGACGTTCACGCGGCCCACCTCGAGCGCGTCCATCATCTGCCTGAAGCCCTGGCCGAGGCCATCCTCGCCGCCGAGGATGCGCTCGGGCGGGCAGCGGTAGCCGTTGTAGACGAGCTCGGTGGACTCGACGCCCTTGTAGCCCATCTTCTGGATCTTCGGCGGGATCTCGAGGCCCGCGAACTCACCCGTGTTCTTCTCCGCCCACGGCTCCTTCTCGGTGATGAAGCAGGTCATCCCCTTGTAGGGCGGGTCGGCCTTCGTGTCCGACTTCATGAGCACGAACACGAGCCGGAGCCGAGTCCGTTGGTGACCCACATCTTCTGGCCATTCAGCACCCAGGCGCCGTCGTCGACGCGCTTGGCCGTGGACTTGATGCCCTGGACGTCGGAGCCCACCTCGGGCTCCGAGAGCGAGAAGGCGGCGCGGATCTCCCCCGTCACCATCTTCGGCAGGAACGTCTCGCTGCTGCTCGTCCGTCCCGAACTTCATCAGCAGGTAAGAGCCGATGAAGTGGGTGTTGATCACGCCGGAGATCGAGATCCAGCCGCGCGAGAGCTCCTCGACGATCATCGCGTAGGTCGTCAAATCGAGGCCCATGCCGCCGTACTCCTCGGGAATCGTCACCCCGAAGAGCCCGAGCTCCTTCATCTGCTCGACGATCGCCTCGGGGAACTTGTCCTCGTGGTCGAATTCCTCGGCGACCGGCAGGATCTCGTTGTCGACGAACCGGCGCACCATCTCGGTGATCGCCTGCTGCTCGTCGGTCTTCTCCTGATCGGCGGTCGCTACTGCCATGGCTCCTCGTGTCCGGTGTCGCGGACGCCCAAGGATAATTGCCGCCCTGGCGAGCCGGGCACCCATCCCCATCGCACGCGAGCTAGAGCTCCCAGGAGAACTGGCGCGAGGTCCAGCTCGGGCGCTCGCGCTCGTAGAAACGATGTGCGTCGTGGCGGGTCTCGGCGGAGTCCAGCTCGAGATGGGTCGCCCCGCGCTCGCGCGCCCAGCCCTTGGCCGCGTCGAGGAGCGCCTTGCCGATCCCTTCGGAACGGCGCTCTGGGTCCACCGCGAGGTCCTCGACCCAGGCGCGGTGGCCGTAGCGCACCGAGTGCATGTCGAAGTAGACGCTGCAGATGCCGACGAGCCGATCTGCCTCCTCCGCGATCAGGAAGACCGCGTCGTTTTCGTCGATCGCCGAGCGAAGCGCGACGATCGCACGCTTCGGCTCCCACTGCGGGGGTTGATGGCCCGGGGGCGCGAACAGCCATTCGTAGCCCGCGAGCAGCCGCTCTTCCTCCCCCGGCCGCGCTGCGCGTACCTCGAAGCTCGAGCTGTTCACTGCCGCTCGAGGATCTGCCCGACTCCGAGCTGCCTAAGCTCTCGCCCCTCCATCGCCGCGCACCCTATCCCAGGAGCCAGACTTGAGAAACCCGCGTTCATTTGGAGATTCCCTCGCCATCGGCGCCCCCGAGCCGCTCAGCGAGATCCCGCTGCGGCCCTCGCGGATGATCCACTTTCTCGACTTCTCGAACGAGAAGATGGTCGCGAAGGCCACCGCGATCGCCGCGCAGACCGACATCCTGCTCGGCAATCTCGAGGACGCCGTGCCGGTCGACAAGAAGGAGGCTGCGCGGGCGGGCCTGATCAAAGCCGCCCAGGAGTCCGATTTCGGCGACACCGCGCTCTGGGCGCGGGTCAACTCGCTGGAGAGCCCGTGGATCCTCGACGACCTGACCGAGCTGGTCGGCGCGATCGGGGCGCAGCTCGACGTGATCATGGTCCCCAAGGTCGAGGGTGCTTGGGACATCCACTATGTCGATCGCCTGCTCGCGCAGCTCGAGGCGCGGGCAAAGCTTAGCGGCCGATCCTCGTGCACGCGATCCTCGAAACGGCCCTGGGGGTTGCCAACGTCGAGGAGATCGCGACCGCCAGTCCCCGGATGCAGGGGATGAGCTTCGGTCCGGCGGACCTCGCCGCCTCGCGACGGATGAAGACAACCCGAGTCGGCGGCGGGCACCCCGGCTACCGGGTGATCGACGATCCCAGCGCCGACGATCCCGACGCGGCTCGCGCGAGCGCCCAGCAGGACCCGTGGCACTACTCGATCGCCCGCATGGTCGACGCGTGCGCCGCCGCCGGGATCCTCCCGTTCTACGGGCCCTTCGGCGACATCGGGGACACCGAGGGTTGCGAGACCCAGTTCCGTGCCGCCTTCCTGCTCGGCTGCGTTGGCGCGTGGTCGCTGCACCCCGCGCAGATCGAAATCGCCCGGCGTGTCTTCAGCCCGCCGGTCGACGAGGTCCTGTTCGCCAAGAAGGTGATCGAGGCGATCCCCGACGGGCGCGGCGTGCACATGATCGACGGCAAGATGCAGGACGATGCGACCTGGAAACAGTGCAAGGTGATGGTCAGCCTCGCCGAGATGCTGGCCGAGAAGGACCCCGAGCTGAAGGCGGCGTACGAGCTCTGAAGTCCTGATGGCGCCCTTCCGCCACTCCCTCAGAGTCCGTTACCACGAGTGCGACCCTCAAGGCATCGTCTTCAACGCGAACTACCTGGCCTACTTCGACATCGCGATCACGGAGCTGTGGCGCGACGCGCTCGGCGGCTGGGAGCAGGCGATGAGCGAGTCGGACTTGGACCTGGTGGTCGCGGAGGCTCGAGTCCGCTACCTGAAGCCGCTGCGCTTCGACGAGCAGGTCGAGCTGCTGACCAGGGTCGCGGAGCTGGGCCAGACCTCGATGGTCACTGCGATGGCCGTCGAGCGTGACGGCGAGCTCGTCGCCGACGGGGAGCTGCGACACGTCTTCGTCGCGGGCGAGAAGCGAGGGAAGGTCGAGATCCCGGACGCCGTGCGGGCTGCGCTCGAGCGCTACTCCTGATCTGGCGCACGCTGCTGCTCGTCGGCGATCACGATGTACTCCTCGAGCATGAGCCGGTCCTTGGTGCGATTCGACCCGCGCTTCATCGCGATCAGATGGTCGAGGGAGGCCACGCGGATGCTGAGACCGCCAAGGTCGATCATCCGGGCCTCGGTTCGCAACTCCGAGTACGACCGGATCCCGTCTATGTCGCCCAGAATGTCGAAGTCGCCGTAGGGAGTGACGAACGTGAAGTTCGCGCCGTTGTGGATCGTTCGCTCGTCGACGACGAAGGGCAGGTCAGGAGGTCCTCCCCGCAGCCGCACGCCGATCTCCTGCAGCGCCGCCACCAAACGGACGACGTTGTCGCGGGCTCGGTCGTAGGCGATGTCGACGTCATAGCTCGGGTAGCTCGAACCATGCGCTGTACCGGCCTGTCCGCCGACGAGGACGAAGTCCACCCCGTGGCGAACGAGGGGAGCGAGCAAACGCTCAAGCTCTGGCGCTCTCGGGGGAAGGGGCTCCGGATTCAGGTGGCACCCTGTTCAGACCGCACATTCGGGCTCATCCGAATCAGCTGCTCTGCGAAAGCGCGACCGTACTCCAGCCGTTCGGCGGGGGCCAGCTTCCAGCGCTCGCGGATCATTGGACGGTCGATCCCGGAGTCCGGCGCTCGCGCGCCCAGCACGAGCTCTTCTCCGAGCAGGTGCAGGAGCTCAGAGACCGTTTCGATGGTGGGCGAGACCTTGTCGCTCTCGATCCGCGAGATCGCGGACTGCGTCGTGCCGGCTCGGATCGCGAGCCGCTTTTGGCTCAAGCCGCGCCGTTCACGCGCCTCGCGCAGAAGCCGACCAGGCGTGGTTTCCATGTCTGAACTATAGCTGATATGCGATTATCGCTTATCTGCTATAGCAAAGAGGCACAGCCCTAAAAGCGCATGGGACTCGGGGGCCCCGGTCAGGGCCTCCACCGCTTTCAGGCGCCGAGTCGGTCCTTCAATGCCTTGAGTTGGCGCCAGATCTCGTCCGGGAGGTCGTCGCCGAACTGGCCCAGGTGCTTCTCGATCTGCGGCAGCTGCGCCCGCAGCGCGTCCTCATCGACGGTGCGAAGCGCCCGCATCGCCTCGTCCGTGATCGAGAGACCGTCTGTGTCGATCTCCCCATCGGCGGGGACGAGCCCGAACGGGGTCTCAACGGTCTCCCCCTCGCCGGCACAGCGGCGGAAGATCCATGCGAGCACCCGGCTGTTTTCGCCGAACCCGGGCCAGATGTACCTGCCATCGGCGTCCTTGCGAAACCAGTTGACGACGAAGGTCCGCGGCATCCGGTCGGGCCGCGAACGCGCGAGCTCGAGCCAGTGCTGGAAGTACTCCGCCATGTTGTAGCCGCAGAAGGGCAGCATCGCCATCGGGTCGAAGCGCAGCTCGCCTACCTCTCCGGCGGCGGCAGCGGTCGTCTCCGACGACATCGTCGAGCCCAGGAAGACGCCGTGCTCCCAGTCGAACGACTCGGTCACAAGCGGCACCACGGTTGCCCTCCGGCCGCCGAACAGGAACGCGTCGATGGGAACCCCACCGGGCTCCTCCCACTCCTCTGCGATCGAGGGGCATTGCGCCGCCGGGGTGGTAAAGCGCGCGTTGGGGTGCGCGGCGGGCTCGGGCGATTCGGGCGTCCAGTCGTTGCCCTTCCAGTCGATCGCATGCTCCGGTGGCTCCCCGGTCATCCCCTCCCACCAGATGTCGCCGTCGTCGGTCAGCGCACAGTTGGTGAAGATCGAGTTGCGCTCGACGGTCTCCATGGCGTTGGGGTTCGTCTTGTGCGAGGTGTTGGGGGCGACGCCGAAGAACCCGGATTCGGGGTTCACCGCGTAAAGGCGCCCGTCCTCGCCGAACTTCATCCAGGCGATGTCGTCCCCAACGGTCTCAACCTCCCAGCCCGGGAGGGTGGGGATCAGCATCGCCAGGTTCGTCTTGCCACAGGCGGAGGGGAACGCACCGGTCACGTACCTGACCTCGCCCTCCGGCGAGGTCAGCTTCAAGATCAGCATGTGCTCGGCGAGCCAGCCCTCGTCGCGGGCCATGACCGAGGCGATCCGCAGCGCAAAGCACTTCTTTCCCAGCAGCGCATTGCCGCCGTATCCGGACCCGTATGACCAGATCTCGCGCGACTCCGGGAAGTGAACGATGAACTTGCTCTCCGCGTTGCAGGGCCAGGCCACGTCGGCCTCGCCCTCGGCGAGCGGGGCGCCGACGGAATGCAGGCATGGCACGAACTCCCCCTCATCGCCCAACACGTCCAAAGCTCCCTGGCCCATCCGGGTCATGATCCGCATCGAGGTCGCCACGTACGGCGAGTCCGTGATCTGGACGCCGATGTGGGCGATGTGCGAGCCCAGCGGCCCCATCGAGAACGGAACCACGTAGAGGGTGCGACCGCGCATCGCGCCGCGGAACAGCTCGGTGAGCTTTGCGCGCATCTCCGTTGGATCGGCCCAGTTGTTCGTCGGGCCGGCCTCCTGCTGGGTGGGGGTGCAGATGAAGGTCCTGTCCTCGACGCGCGCGACGTCGCCGGGATCCGAACGCGCCAGATATGAGTTCGGCCGCTTGGCGTCGGAGAGCTTCTCGAAGGTGCCGCGTTCGACCATCTGCTGACACAGCTGGTCGTACTCCTCTGCCGACCCATCACACCAGTGGATCGCGTCGGGCTCGGTCAGCCCGGCCACCTCTCTCACCCACTCCGTCAGCCGATGGTTGCGGGTCGGGGCGTCCGTCATCACGGTGCTCAAGCTTGCTGGCTCCTCTGATTCGCGGCTGAGAACTTCAAAACGCTCCGCGGGGTCACCCGGGGAGCGTCTACCCATTCTGACGGACGGGCGAACCCGGCGGCGTCAGCACTCGCCGAAAAGGAGCATCAGCGTGCCGGTTTACCCTGTTGGGGAACGGGGAACACAAGCGCGGATGGATCTGGGCCTCATCGTCTATCTCCTCGTCTTCGGGACGATCGCCGGCTTCATCGCCCGGCTGCTGGTGCCCGGCAAGGATCCGATGGGGTTCTTCGCCACCATGCTGCTCGGGATCGTCGGCTCCTTCATCGGCGGCGCGATCGGCTTCTACCTGTTCGAGACGGACTCGACGGAGGGCGCGCTTCAGGCCTCGGGCATCATCGGCTCGATCATCGGGGCAGTGATCGCGCTCTTGATCTACCGGGCCATCTCCAGGCGCTGAGCCTGCGCATTCGGTGGGGAGCTGTCGGGTAGGGTTCCCGCCCGCTGCGCCGGGCGCAGCCCACTCATGCGCTTCTACGAGTACGAGTCACGCCGCTTGGTCGAGCGGGCCGGGATCCCGGTCACGAAGTACGGCTTCTGCACCTCTCGCGAGGAGGCGAAGGCCGCGGCGGCGGAGATCGGCGGGCCGACCGTCATCAAGTCGCAGGTGCTCACCGGGGGCCGAATGAAGGCGGGTGGCGTCAGGTTCGCCGACTCCCCCGAGGAGGCCGCGGCCCACGCGGCCGAGATCCTCGAGCTCGAGATCGGCGGGCACAAGCCGGTGGGCGTGCTCGTGGATCCAAGGGCCGAGGTCGCCCACGAGTACTACGCCGCCGTCTTGTGGGACGGGCGCGCGAAGCGACCGATGATGCTCTTCTCGGACATGGGCGGGATCGATATCGAGCAGGTGGCAGAGGAGCACCCGGAGCACGTGGGGCGTGGACACCTCCACAGCCTCCACCCCATCTCCGACTTTCAGGCGAAGCAGGTCGTGGCCGCGGTTGGGATGACGGGCTCGGAGCTGAACCGCGCGACCGCCGTGCTCGCCAAGCTGGCACGGCTGCAGCGAGATCGCGACATGACGCTCGCGGAGATCAACCCGCTTGCGCGCCTCGCGGACGGCTCCTTCGTCGCCCTCGACGCCCACATGGAGATGGAGGACGAGGCGGTGGGCAGGCAGCGGGCCGTCCTCGCCGAGCTCGAGATCCCGACTGACGATCCGCGAGAGCTCTACGAGTCCAGCGATTTCGAGCGGAACGTGGCCGCCATCGATGCCGCCGACCACCGCGGCGTGATCCAGGGCAAGGACCATGGCTTTCGGGGCAACCTCGGATTGGTGATCGGCGCGGGGGGCGGCTCGCTGACGCTGACCGACGCGGTGCGCTCGCAGGGGGGCCGGCCGGCCAACTACGCCGAGATCGGCGGCAACCCGTCAGTCGCGAAGACCAAAGGGCTCGCAACGGAGGTCTTAGAGAAGGAGGGCGTGGAGAAGATCGCGGTGATGATGTCGATCGTCTCCAACACGAGGGTCGACATCGTCGCCCGTGGCGTGATCAAGGCATGCCTCGAGCTCGACAAGGACCCGGCCGAGACGATCGCCGTGTTCCGCATTCCCGGGGCCTGGGAGGAGGAGGGCGCGAAGATCCTCCGCCGCTACGGCGTGGAGTTCAACGATCGATCGGTTTCCATGTGGGAAGCGGCCGGCACCGCCGTGGCGAGGATCCAGGGCCAGTGAGCATCCTCCTCACAGAGGACTTCACCTTCCTGGTGCAGGGCATCACCGGGCGCGAAGCGGTGAACCTCACTCGCGAGTGCCTCGACTACGGGTCCAAGCTCGTCGCCGGCGTCACGCCGGGCCGCAAGGGCCGCGAGGTCCACGGCGTCCCGGTCTTCGACACGGTGGCGCAAGCGGTCGAGCACCATGGTGGGTCGATCGACGGCTCCGTGGTCACCGTCCCGCCCGCATTCACGAAGGATGCAGTCTTCGAAGCGATCGAGAACGGCATTGGCCTTCTCGTGGTCGTCACCGAACGCATCCCTCGGCGCGACGTCGCCGAGATGCTCGAGTTGGCGGATGAGCGCGGCGCTCGGATCATCGGCCCCAACTGCCTCGGCCTGATCGTCCCGGGCGTGTGCAAGATGGGCGGGATCGGAGGCCCTGCCAAGGATGCTGCGAAGGCCTACTCCCCCGGCCCGGTCGGCGTCATGTCGCGCTCGGGCGGAATGACGACCGAGATCTCCTCATCGCTCGCGGCGGCCGGGTTGGGGGTATCGACCGCGGTCTCGATCGGCGGCGACGCCATCATCGGATCCACCTACGCCGAGCTGATGCCGCTGTTCGAGGAGGACCCGCGGACGGAGTCGATCGTGATCTACACGGAACCCGGAGGTCGCATGGAGGCAGAGCTGGTCGACTGGCGCGAGAAGTCGGGGTCGCGCCTTCCGATCGTGGCCTTCATGGCCGGCAAGTTCATGGACGACGAGGAGATGCGAGGCATGAGCTTCGGCCACGCAGGCACGATCGTGGAGGGCAAGGAGGACTCGGCGACCGAGAAGATCGCCCGCCTCGAGTCCGCCGGCATCCCGGTGGTGGAGCGAATCGACCAGATCCCCGAGGCGGTTCGCGGATCATGAGCGATCTGCACGGGATTTTCATCGACGTCGAGGTCTCGGCAGAGGTCGCGAGCGACCCCGAGCTCGCCCGCCGCCTCGAGGAGGCCTGCCCAGTGGACATCTTCGCCGCCTCCGCCTCGGGCGTGAGCGTGGTGCGCGAGAACCTCGACGAGTGCGTGCTCTGCGGCCTCTGCCTGGATGCCTCGCCCAACGGGGCGGTGACCGTCCGCAAGCTCTATGACGGGACCGAGCTCGAGCGCTAGCCCCGTCCGCTCACCACCGCGCGATCTCGTTTCCGACGCCGCGCGCCGATCCGGAGATCAGCCGCGGCACCGCTCAATCGTCGACCTCGCCCTCGAAGATCGCGAAGACCGCCCCCTGGGGATCATGCAGGACTGCGATCCGGGCGCCGGTCGGCAGGTCCATGGGACCGAAGGCCAGGTCACCACCGTCTGACTTCGTGGCCTCGATCGTGCCGTCGGCCGACTCGACGGTGAAGTACGGAAGCCAATGCGGAGGCGCGCCAGCCTCGGCCTGCTCGGGCGAGAGCTCGCGCATTCCACCGTTCCGCCCCTCGGCAGCGCCGTCGTGGCCGATCATCCAGTAGGGCGGGGCGCCCTGGGTGTCGACGGGCTCGACCTTCCAGCCGAAGATCTGCTCGTAGAACTCGATCGCCTTGGCGACGTCATTCGTGGAGAGCTCGTTGGCGGTGAGGCAGCCGGGATCGTTGACGCGGCCGGCACCGATGTTCTCACCTGGCTCCCAGATGCCGAAATGCGCCCCGGTCGGATCGACGACGACCGCCATCCGCCCGGCGTCCATGACGTCGAAGGGTTCGGCATGGATCGATCCCCCGGCTTCCTTGACTGCCGCGGCGGTTTCATCGGCGCTCGCGACCGTGATGTAGCTGAACCAGAAGGGCGGGATACCAGCCTCGCGCTGCTGTTCCTGCATCGCGGCGATTGCGGCGACGTTGTCGCCGTCGAGCCTCATCATCGAGTAGGTGCCACCGCCTGGCACCGGCATGTCCTCTGCCTCCCAGCCGAACAGCCGTGAGTAGAAGGTCTTCGCCGCCTCGGGATCGGTGGTTGCGAGGTCCATCCACGAGAAGGTCCCCGGCTGATAGCTCGTGCGCTTGCCCATGCGTGCTCTCCTTGCGGTCGGTTCGGTCGGCACACTAGCCATCGATGAACTTCGTCACCGACATCGTGGAGGCCCGGCCGGCCTCGCAACCGGCGCTCGTCGCGCTCACGCGGGACGGCGAGCGGCGGCTGTGGCATCTCGGCGAGCTGGGCGCCCGCGCCGCCGGGCTCTCGGGTGCTTTCGCGGCCCGAGGGGTCGGCCGCGGCGACGTGGTCATGACGCTCGTGGGCAACCGCGTCGAATGGGTCCTCTCGTTGCTCGCATGCTGGCGCATGGGCGCGGTGGCGCTGCCATGCAACACGCAGCTCCGCCGTCAAGACCTGGACCTGCGCATGAGCGCTTCGAGCCCGGTGCTCTGCGTCGGCGAGGAGGAGCTATTGGGTCAGGTCCCTGGCGGCTTGGAGTGCATGACCCTGGCCGACGTCCGTGACGCGCTCGATGAGGATCGCCCGCAGGAGACGCCCGCCGACGTCGCTGATCTGGATCCCGAGGATCCCGCGGTCATCATCTTCACCTCCGGGACGACTGGGGAGCCACGGCCTGCGCTCCACGCCACCCGGTTCCTGATGGCCCAGCGGGGTCAAGCCGAATGCTGGCTCGGGGCGCGGAAGGGCGATCTTGTCTGGGTCACGACCGCGACGGGCTGGTCAAAGTCCACTCGCAACGTCTTCGTGGCCCCTTGGCTCATCGGGGCCGCCGCACTGATCTCAGACCAGAGGTTCGACCCAGTCGATCGCCTTGACGTCTGCCGCAGGGAGGGGGTCAGCGTGCTCTGCCAGGCGCCGACCGAGTACAGGATGCTTGCCAGGGACGGCGCGCTCGAGCCGCTCCCCGAGCTCCGTCGTGCCGTGTCCGCGGGCGAGCCGCTCGGCGATGGCGTCCTCGAGGCCTACCGCGACGCCTGGGACGTCGAGATCTCCGATGGATACGGACAGACCGAGACCGGCCATGTGAGCGGCACCCTGGTCGGCGAGTCGGCTCGGGCGGGCTCGATGGGCACTCCGCTGCCGGGGCTCGACACGCGGATCGAGGACGGCGAGCTGCAGGTGCGTGCGTCGAGCTGCCCGGCGTTCTTCCTCCGCTACCTCGACGCCGCCGAGGGCCCCGAGCTGATCGACGGCGAGTGGTGGGCGACCGGTGACCTCGTGCGCGCGGATGACGATGGCTACCTGTTCCACGAGGGTCGCCGCGACGACATCATCAACTCCTCCGGCTATCGGATTGGTCCGCAGGAGGTCGAGTCGGCGCTCTCAAGCCACCCCGCGGTCGCCGAGGCCGCGGCGGTAGGGGCACCCGATCCCGAGCGTGGCTCCGTAATCAAGGCCGTCGTCGTCCTCAGCCACGGCGAGCCGTCCGAGGCGCTCGCCGCGGAGCTCAAAGACCACGTGAAGGCCGTGACAGCCCCTTACAAGCACCCCCGGATCATCGAGTTCGCCAACGAGCTGCCACGCACCACGAGCGGCAAGCTGAGGCGCGCAGCCCTGCGGGACTGAACCCCGCTACTCGTCGTCGGAGCTGCGTTCCTTGACGATCTCGTCGAGCTTCGAGACGACGTCGGGATCGCGCAGCGTGGTGACGTCCCCGAGCTCTTCACCCTCGGCAATGTCGCGCAGGAGACGACGCATGATCTTGCCCGACCGCGTCTTCGGCAGGTCGTAGGCCCAGATGATGCGCTTCGGCCGCGCGAACTTGCCGATCCGGTCGGCGACGACCTCCCGGACCTCACCCTCGAGCTCGTCTGAGCCCTCGTCGTCGTCGCCGGCGAGCGTCACGAAGGCGCAGATCGCCTGGCCCGAGTCCTCGTCGGTCTGGCCGATCACCGCCGCCTCGGCGACCTTCGTGTGCGCGACGATCGCCGACTCCACCTCGGCGGTGGAGAGCCGGTGCCCCGAGACGTTGATGACGTCGTCGATGCGGCCGATGATCCAGTGGTACCCGTCCTCGTCCACCCTCGCCGCGTCGCCAACGAGATAGGTCTCCTTGCCGAAGCGCTCGAAGTAGGTCTCGATGAAGCGGTCCTCTTCCTTGTAGAGGGTGCGCAGCATGCTCGGCCACGGCTTTCGCAGGACGAGCACACCATGCTCGTCGCTGACCTCGTTGCCGTCGTCGTCGACGACGGCGGCGTCGACCCCGGGCAGCGGCTTGCCGGCTGAGCCCGGCTTCATCGCCTGGGCGCCCGGCAGCGTGGTGATCATGATGCTGCCGGTCTCCGTCTGCCACCAGGTATCGACGATCGGGCACTCACCGGCGCCGATCACCTGCCGATACCAAAGCCATGCCTTCGGATTGATCGGCTCGCCGACCGTCCCCAGCAGGCGCAGTGAGCTCAGGTCGTGCTTGCCGGGGTGCTCGGCGCCCCACTTCATGCACGCCCGGATGGCGGTGGGGGCCGTGTAGAAGACCGTCACGTCGTAGCGGTCGCAGAGCTCCCACCAGATGTCCTTGTCGGGGTAGTCGGGGGCGCCCTCCCACATGACCGAGGTGGCGCCGTTCAGGAGCGGCCCGTAGACGATGTAGGTGTGGCCCGTCACCCAGCCGACATCTGCCGAGCACCAGTAGACATCCTCGTCCGGCTTTAAGTCGAAGACCATCTCCGTCGTGGCCTTCGCTCCCGTCAGGAAGCCGCCCGTGGTGTGCAGAATCCCCTTCGGCTTCGCGGTCGAGCCCGAGGTGTAGAGGATGAAGAGGGGGTGTTCGGAGTCGAGCGACTCGGCCTCGCACTCGTCGTCCGCCTCCTCAAGGGCCTCGTCGTAATAGACGTCGCGACCCTCCTTCATCTCGACGTCCGTGTCGGTGTTGCGGACGACGATCACGGTCTCGATCGAGGGCACGTCGTCGAGGAACGCATCAACCGCGGGCTTGATCTCAGCCGTCTTGCCCTTGCGCCGGGCCCCGTCGGTCGTGATCAGCGCCTTGGCCTCCGAGAACTCCATCCGGTCCTTGACCGAGTCGGCCGAGAACCCGCCGAAGACGACGTTGTGGGGAGCGCCGATGCGCGCGCACGCGAGCATCGCGACGGCGACCTCGGGAATCATCGGCAGGTAGATCCCAACCACGTCGCCGGCCTCGACGCCACGATCGCGCAGCGCGTTTGCGAGTCGCTTGGTGTCGGCCAGGAGCTCCTCATAGGTGACCTCGCGCTCCTCGCCCTCCTCACCGCGCCAGTGAAACGCGACCCGGTCGCCGCGCCCGGCCTCGACGTGGCGGTCGAGGCAATTGTGGGAGGCGTTCAGCTTGCCGCCCTCGAACCACTTGTAGAAGGGCGGGTCGGAATCGTTTAAAGCCGTGTCCCACGGCTCGAACCAATCGAGGTCCTCCGCCTTCGACTCCCAATAGGAGACCGGATCGTCGGCGGCCTCCTCGAGACTCGAGGTATCGGTGATCTTCGCCTCCGCGGCGAAGTCCTCGGGTGGATCGAATTGCTCTTGGTCGAGCAGCTCCTCGAGCTCGCGTTCGAGCTCTTCACCGCTGCGCTCGGTTCCGGCCTCCATCGGCTCCCTCGACCCTACTCAGCGTGCCCGCTTGGCGCCCCTGCTCCCGCGGGAACCCGCTCAGTGTGCCGCCGGGGACGGGGCGCGAGCCCCGCTCCCTCAATCGGCACCTCCGCCCCGAGGCCGGTCTCCGCCCGGACATGGAGCTCGTCGAACCCGCGCTCGGCCCTCGACTCGTCCTTCGAGAGCAGTGAGCCAAGGATGCATCCGAGGAAGCCCAGCGGCACGGAGATGATCGCGGGCTGGGTCAGCTCGATCAGCGGATCGGACGTCTTCACGTCCGGTCCCAGCAGCACAAGCCCAACCGAGCTGACCACTCCGAAGAGGACGCCGCAGACGGCGCCGGTCGTGTTGAAGCGGCGCCACGTGAGCGCCAAGAGAAGCGCTGGGAAGTTCGCGCTCGCAGCGACGGCGAAGGCGAGGCCGACCATGTAGGAGACGTTCAGGTCAGAACCGCCGATGATCGCGATCGCGATCGCGATCGCACCGATGCCTCCAGCGGCGATGCGCGCGACGTAGACCTCCTCGTGCTCGGAGTCGCGTCCCTTGCGGATCACATTCGACCAGACGTCGTGTGCGACCGCGCCCGACGCCGAGATCACGAGGCCCGCGACAACCGCGAGGATCGTCGCGAACGCGACCGCGGCGATGATCGCCAGGAAGGCGTCGCCGCCGAACGTGCCGTCACCGCCGCCGACGCTCTGAGCCAACAGCGGGGCCGCGAGGTTGCCGGCTGGATCGACGGCGTCCGTGGTGCCCTCCTCGCCGAGCAGAGCCCGGGCACCGAAGCCGAGGAAAGTCGTCATCACGTAGAACGTGCCGATCAGGCCCACGGCCCAGACGACCGACGAGCGCGCTGCCTTCGCGTCGGGCACGGTGAAGAAGCGCATCAGGATGTGCGGCAGCCCGGCGGTCCCGAGCAGCAGCCCGATCCCGAGCGAGAGCGTGTCGATCGGGTTGGTGAAGTTCAGGCCGGGTGCGAGGTAGGCGTCGGCGTCCTCGGTCTGCGCAGCGGCGTCGTCGAAGATGTCGATCGGGTTCCAGCCGATGTTGCCGAGCACGAACAGCGAGAGGATGACCGTGGCAGTCATCAGCAGGACCGCCTTGATGATCTGCACCCAAGTCGTGGCGAGCATGCCACCGAAGATCACGTAACAGAGCATGAAGATGCCCGTCGCGAGGACGGCGACGTTGAAATTGATTCCGACCAGCAGGTCGATGAGCGCTCCCGCGCCCACCATCTGCGCGATCAGGTAGAAGCCGGCGACCACCAGCGTGCCGAGGGCTGCCGCCACCCGCGCGGGTCGTTCGTTCAGGCGGAACGACAGGACGTCGGCGATGGTGAACTTGCCCGCGTTGCGCATGCGCTCGGCCAGCAGGTAGAGCACGATCAGGAACGCGACCAGGAACCCGACGGAGTAAAGGAACCCGTCGAACCCGAACAGGAAGATGAGCCCGGCGATCCCGAGGAACGATGCCGCCGACATGTAGTCGCCGGCGATCGCGAAGCCGTTCTGCACCCCTGTGATCCCTCTGCCAGCCGCCCAGAACGTGGTCGCGTCCTTGGTGCGCTTCGAGGCCCAATAGGTGATCGCCAGGGTAATCGCGAGGACGACCGCGAAGATCGATACGGCTTCGACGTTGACGGCGCCGAATGTCAGCGCCGCGGTCATCGGGCCACCTCACCGCTCGCCGGGGCGGCAGCCCTGCCGGCCTGAAGGGCCTTCTCCGCGGCGGCCTTCGCGAGGGGGTCGAAGTCGCGATCCGCGCGCTTCAGGTAGAGCCAGCCGAGAACCCAGGTCATGACGAACTGCGAGAGCGCCAGCGCATAGCCGACCGTAAACCCGTCGATCAGGCGCTCACCCATGAAGTCCGGGGCATACCCCGCCAGAGCGATGAAGCCGAAGTACCAGACGAAGACGAACCCCAGCACGGGGAGCACGAAGGAGCGGCGCTTCTGGATCAGCTCCTTGAACTCGGGCGAGTTCGCGGCGGCCTCCCAGTCGATCTCGGGATGGTGCGCCGAGCCGCCCGCTCGGGCCTCGGAGCCGGCGGCGGGCCGCTCGGGCGCGCCGTTGCCGTGTCCGTCCTGAGGCTGATCAGCCATTCGTCCTCCCCTGGTTAGGGTTCGAACTCCCCGGTCCCCCAAACCGGGCTTTCTCCTCTCTTGGGTCTATTCCACGAAGGTCGATCGTTGAAACAGCGACCTCGCACCGCCTCGTGGCCTTGACCCACGCGGCTCCCGTGCCGATATAGAGAGGCATGGCGAACATGAGCGCCAGCCGTGGGGAGCTGGCGTCGATGAGATTCCAACGTCCCAGCCCCGAGCGCGTGGTGCAAGCCTTGTTCGTGCTCGCGGTCCTGTGCCTGCTCCTATACGCGGGGTACCTCGCGGTGGGGAAGCCGGCCTGGCTCTACGACGCCGCCGAGATCTATGCCTACAACGGCGCGATTCTGCTGCCGGGGATCGCCTGTTTGGTGCGGGCGTCCGCCTCGCGGGTGCTGAGCGGAGCCTGGATCGCACTCGGAGTCGGCCTGCTCAGCTGGGCCCTCGCCGACCTCTACTGGACGCTCGCTTTCGAGGGCGTGGACAAGATCCCGTATCCCTCGTGGGCGGACGTCGGCTACCTCGCCGCCCTGCCCTGCTTCTACGTCGGCGTCGTCCTGCTCGTCAGCGGCCGAATCGGCAATCTCAGTCCGGCGAGTTGGCTCGACGGCGCGATCGGGGCGCTCGCGGCGGCGGCGTTTGGGACCGCGGTGCTCGCCCCCACCCTCGTTGGCCTGACGCGCGGTGATACCGCTGCCGTGATCACGAACATGGCCTATCCGCTCGGCGATCTCTTGCTGATCGCGTTGCTCGTCGGCGCCCTGATCGTTGGCGGGATCCGGAACGCGGGGGCGATTCTCACCCTGCTCGCGGGTCTGCTCGTCTGGGGGATCTCCGACTCGTACTACCTCTACGCGGAGGCGACCAGCTCCTACTCGGTCGGGTGGCTTGACAACGGCTGGCTCGTGGGTGCCCTCCTGATCGGCGCGGCCGCCCTCTTCCCGGTTCCCGACCGACCAATGCGCGGACCGGCATATCGGGCGTCCAGCCTCGCCCCCTCGATCTTCGCCTCGATCGCGATCGGAGTGATGATCTGGGACCAGTTCGAGTCGGTCAACGCCATCTCCGTCTGGCTGGCCGCGGCAACGCTCGTGCTGGTGCTGGTGCGCCTGGCCGCAAGCGCGCGGGAAAACGTGCGACTGATGAACACGCTCCACTCGGATGCGGTCACGGACCCCCTCACGGGGCTCGGCAACCGCCGTCAGATGTTCACCCACCTGGAGCGGCTCCTGGATGCCCGAGGGCCGCGCAACCGGGTCTTCGCTCTGTTCGACCTCGATGGCTTCAAGGCCTACAACGACAGCTTCGGCCATCCCGCCGGCGACGCGCTGCTTCGTCGCCTCGGCCGAAGCCTGCAGTCCGTCGTCCGTTCCGACGGCGCCGCCTACCGGCTCGGCGGGGACGAGTTCTGCGTCCTCGTTGACCCCGGCGACCGTCCCATGGCCGCCGTCGTCGAGGGGGCCCGGGCAGCGCTGACCGCCAGGGGCGATGGGTTTGAGATCGGCGCCTCGGGCGGCGTCGTGCGGCTGCCGCTGGAGGCCGCTTCGGCGAGCGCCGCCCTGAGGCTCGCGGACAACCGCATGTACGCCGAGAAGGGCGCGAGGCCGGGCAGGGTCGACCGCCAGACCCATGATCTGCTCACCCGCATCCTGCGCGAGCGCGAGCCGACCGTGAGCGAGCACCAGGGAAGGGTCGTCTCGCTGGCCGCGAGGCTCGCGCGCGAGCTCGAGCTGCCGGCGGAGGACGTGGATGTCCTCATGCGAGCGGCCGAATTCCACGACATCGGCAAGATCGCGATCCCCGACGAGATCCTCGCCAAGCCTGGCCCCCTCGACGAGCTGGAGTGGGAGCTGGTGCGCAAGCACACGCTGATCGGGGAACGCATCCTCGGCGTCTCACCGGCGCTGGCGCCCGTGGCACGCGTGGTGCGCTCGTCCCACGAGCGCTGGGACGGAGCCGGGTACCCCGACGGAACGGCCGGCGCAGACATCCCCCTCGCCTCGCGCATCATCTTCGTCTGCGACGCCTTCGACGCGATGCGCTCCGAGCGGGTGTACTCGCCGAGCATGAGCGTGGCGGACGCCCTCGCCGAGATCCGAGCCGACGCCGGCGCGAAGTTCGAGCCGCGAATTGCGGAGATGTTCTGCCGCCTTGTAGAGGAACGGCAGGCGGCTTCGGCGCCGGGCAGCCCCGGCGACGGCGAGATCTAAGCGACCCCGCGGGCGTTGCCGGCCTTGCGCCGCCCGGCGGCGAGGGCGGCGAGGCGCTTTCGCTCCGCGGTTGGCAGGTAGGCCCCACGCTGATAGAGGTGCTCGTAGCGCGGGATCAGGTCGGGCCGGTACTGCCGCAGCCAGTCGAAGAAGATGTCGCGGACCTCTCCTCGAAGATGCAGGCCGATCGGGGTCACGTTGCCCGCGCCCGCCTCGCCGCAGAGCTCAAGCAGCTTCTCCACCTGCTCAGGCGCGTCGTTTATCCCCGGCATGAGCGGCGCGATGAGCACGTTCGAGGGGATGCCGTTCCGCCTGAGCTCGGCAACGGCCTCGATGCGTGTCCGCGGGTGCGGCGTGTGCGGCTCGGTCTGCCGCCAGACCTTTTCCTCGAGCGTCGGGATCGAAAGGTTCGCTGAGAACTCCGTCACCTCGACCAGCTCCCGGAAGAGGTCGAGGTCGCGGAGGAGAAGCGGCGATTTGGTGAGGACCGAGCACGGGTTGCGGAAGTCCCGCATCGCCTCCCAGACGCCGCGCGTGATCCGGTAGCGCCCTTCGACCCACTGGTAGGGATCGGTGTTCGTCCCCAGCGCGACGTGCTCGCCCCTCCAAGCGCGCTTCGAGAGGTCGGCCCGCACGCGCTCGGGCGTGTTCACCTTGACGACGATCTCCCGCTCGAAGTCCTCCCGCGCGTTCAGGTCGAGGTAGGTGTGGGTGGGGCGAGCGAAGCAGTAGAGGCAAGCGTGCGTGCAACCCCTGTAAGGGTTGATCGTCCAGCGGAAGAACATGCGCGACTGCTTTGGCACGGCGTTGATCGCCGTCCGGGCGTGGATCTCGTGAAAGCGGATGCCGACGGCCTCGGGCGCGTCGAACGTCCGCACAACCGGCTCGCTCAACCCCGGCAGGCTCTGCTGCCGCTCCTTCCCCTTTTCGAGATGCTCCCAGCGCACGAACACATGTTCGCATAGAGCCCGGAGGGAGAAGTCAGTTCAGCTCGTCGGGGGTGAGCTCGAGGCTGAGCTCCTCCCCGGCCCGCCACACCAGCACCGGCACGGGCCTGCCGATCAAGCCTGCGACCATCATCCGCTGCAGGTCGGTGGCGCTTCGCACCTGGCGGCCGTCCAGCTCGAGCACGAGGTCTCCGTCACGGAGACCCGCCCGGTCTGCGGGACTCGCGGTAACGACCTCGATCACCTCGACGGCCTCGCGCTGCGCCCGCCCGCGCCGGGCGTTCGGAGGCAGGGGACGGGGGCCGCCGGCGATCCCGAGGAAGGCACGACGGACGCGGCCGGTGGCGATGAGCTCGCCGACGATCGCCCGGGTCGCGGCGTTCACGGGCACGGCGAGGCCGAGGCCGATGCCGGCGACGGCGGTGTTGATCCCCACCAGGCGACCGGCGCCATCAGCGAGCGCTCCTCCCGAGTTGCCGGGGTTGAGCGCCGCGTCGGTCTGAATCACGTTGTCGATGATGCGAGCACGCCGGCGGTCGCCCGCGGGTAGCGAACGCCCGAGGGCCGAGACGACGCCGGCCGTCACCGAGCCCGCCAGCCCATGCGGGTTGCCGATCGCGACAACGAGCTGACCCACGCGCAGCTCGTCGGCGTCGCCCAGCTCCGCCGGCGGAAGCTCGCCCTCGTCAGTGCGGATGATCGCGAGGTCGGAGAGGGGATCCGAGCCGACGACGTCGAAGCGCAGCTCGCGCCCGTCGTCGAAGGCGGCGCGCCCGCTGGCGCCCCGCTCTCCCACCACGTGGGCCGAGGTCAGCAGAAAGCCGTCAGCCGAGACCGCCACGCCGCTGCCCGCGCCCACGGGCATCGAGCCACGGCGGGTCCGGCGCATCACACGCAGGCTCGCAACCGCCGGCGCCAGCCGCCCCGCCACCTCGGTGACAGTTCGTGAGTACGCGTCGAGCGCCTCATCGCCGGGGCGTCCACGCGCCCGCTCAGCGCCGGATCCGTTCGCCGCTGCGTTCGCGGACGCGACCAGGCGAAGCGTCCGGGTCATGACGCTGTCGAGGTGGCGCGAGGATTGGTCACGGGAACGAGCGCGGCCTCGATCTCCTGGCGGCGGTCCTCGAGGAACGGCGGCAGGATCAGCTTCTCGCCCAGGTGCTCGGGATCCTCGTCGACCTCGAAGCCCGGGCCGAGCGTGGCGATCTCGAAGAGCACGCCGCTCGGCTCTCGGAAGTAGATCGAGCGAAACCAGAACCTGTCGATCACCTGGGTGGGATGCGCTCCGCCCTCGATCGCGCGCCGGCGCCAATGCTCGTGGTCGTCCATCTCCGACGCCCAGGCGATGTGGTGGACGGTACCCGCCGCCTGCACGCCCGGCTCGCTCGGCGGCTCGTCGTAGATCCAGAGCCCGCCGCGGCGCTCGCCGCGTGCTTCCCACTCAGAGCCTTCACCGGCGAAGCCGAGCGCCTCGCCCAAAAGCGCGGCGCTCGCGGCCGGGTCGCCGGCGTAGGCGTGCGCTGCGTGAAAGCCCTGCAGCGCAAGCTCACGCGGCACCTCGGGGTGGTCGGCGATGAGCGGTTCGTCGGAGGTCTCCACCACGGCGAGCTCGTGCTCCAGGCCCTCCGGGTCGGCGAAACGCAGCGAGCCGTTCTCGCGCCTGGCCTCCGTGCCCGCAGCGCCCAGGCGCTCGGCCCAGAACTGGAGCGCATCCTCCGAGGCAACGCGCCAGACGACGCGATGCACCATCCCGGCGCCGGCGCGCCCCGGGGGCGCGCCCCTGAACTCGAAGAACGTGAGGTCCGCCCCGGGCGAGCCCTTCTCGTCTGCGTAGAAGAGGTGGTAGACCGTCGGCTGGTCCTGGTTCACCGTCTTCTTCACCATGCGCAGGCCCAGGGTGCCTGCGTAGAAGTCGACGTTTCGCTGGGCGTCGCCGGTGATCGCGGTGATGTGGTGGATTCCCTCTAGCTGCATCGTTCCTCCAGTCGTTATAGCCGACGTGCGACGCCGGACCGGCGCAGTCGCCGGGGGAGGCTTGTACACGGCAGCCCCCAGCCGGACGGTACGCTCCCGGGAACCACTTGATACCCGGAAGGAAGCAGGACGAGGATGACAGTCCAGACGACCACGACGGGCACCGCGACATCGATCGACAGGGGCCGAGTCAAGGAACTGACCGAGCGCGAGCTCAAGAAGTTCGCCGATCGCACTCCCGAGTCGAACCGCCGCTACGAGCGCGCGGTAAAGGTGATGCCGGGCGGCGTCCCCTCGTCCTTCCAGGAGAACGATCCGTGGCCCGTCTACATCGACCGCGGCGAAGGCTCACGCGTCTGGGACGTCGACGGCAACGAGTACACCGACTTCCATAACGGCTTCGGCGTGGTCGTGATCGGTCACGCGAATCCGACCGTGGGAGCCGCCGTCAAGGCTCGCGTCGATGAGGGAACCCACTTCGCGGCGCCCACCGACGGCTCGATCGTCGTCGCCGAGGAGCTGCAGAGACGGTTCAACCTGCCGCAGTGGCGCTTTACCAACTCCGGCACCGAGTCGACCATGGACGCTGTCCACCTCTCCCGCGGCGCCACCGGCAGGGACATGATCCTCAAGATCGAGGGCTCCTACCACGGTCACCACGACGCGGTGATGGTCTCCGTCTACCCCGACCTCGAAGAGCTCGGCGAGCGCGACGACCCCCGCTCGGTCGTCTACGGGGAGGGCTATCCGAAGGCGCTCACGGAGCTGACGCGCGCGGTCCCCTTCAACGACGCCGACGCGCTCGAGAGCGTGCTCGGCAAGCTGGAGGGTCGGGTGGCCGGGCTGATCATGGAGCCGGCGATGATGAACATCAACATCATCCCGCCGGTCGAGGGCTACCTCGAGCGCGTGCGCGAACTCTGCACGCAGCACGGGGTCAAGCTGATCTTCGACGAGGTGAAGACGGGCGCGACCATCTCCTACGGCGGCGCCACCAGGCGCTTCGGCGTGCAGCCCGACATGGTCACTCTCGCCAAGGCCACCTGCGGCGGCTATCCGGGCGGCGCGATCGGGATGACCGAGGAGATCGCCGAGCTCGTCTCGTCCGGGCGCGTGCACCAGTACGGGACGTTCAACGGGAACCCGCTGGTGATGGCGGCCGCGCAGGCCACCCTCACCGAGGTCCTCGTCGCCGACGCCTACGAGCAGCTCGAAACCACGAACGAGAAGCTCAAGGCCGCCTGCGCCGAGATCGTCGAGAAGTACGGGCTCCCCGCCTACACGGAGGGAATGGGAGCGAAGGGGTGCGTGGTCTTCGCGCCCGAGCCGCTGCGTGAGTACCGCGACTATCTCCAGACTGTCGATGGTGAGCTCGCGACGCTCGGCTGGCTCTATCACATGAACAACGGCATCTTCATGACGCCGGGTGTCGAGGAGGAGTGGACGCTGTCGATCGCCCACTCCGACGAAGACGTGGAGCGCTATCTGAACGCGTTCGAGTCCTTCGCGAGCGACGTCACCGACGGTTGACCTCGGAGCAGCGAGGCGCGGTGCCGGCCGCGTCCGAGGAGGTGCGCGCACTGATCGAGGCGGGCAAGCCGCGAGAGGCTCTGCGGCGCTATCAGGATGAGACCGGGGCCGATATGGCCCAGGCGATGGCCGCGCTGACCCGCGCCACCCGGGAGCTGCGCGGCGCTTGACGCTTCCGCCCAGGTCGCGGGGGTAGCCGAATCGCAATGACGACGCTCCTCTACGACCAGGACTGCGGTTTTTGCCGCACGGTGCTGGGCGCGTTCCTGACGCGCGATCGTGAGCGGGCCATCCGTCCCGTTGCCCTGCAGGACGCGCTCGCCGCCGATCTCCTTCCGGGCATGAGCGAGGAGGACCGCTTCGCCTCCTTTCACCTTGTGGATGACGACTGCGTCGTGCGCTCCGGAGGCGAGGCGCTGCCGCTCGTGATGGGTCTCCTGCGTGGCGGCCGGCTCCTCGGCCGCCTGATGAGCGCCGCCCAGCCCTTGACGAACGCGGCGTACTGCCTCATCTCCGATCACCGAAGCGAGCTGGGACCGCGCGTGCCGGACGGTTGGACCCGCCGCGCGGATCTCACGATTCGCCGCCGGGAGGCCGAGCTCGGCGGCGACCCGGCAGGCGAGGCGGCAAAGGAGGATCTGGCCGAAGCGCCCCGAGTAGCCTGAGCCCAGATGGCCAATCGCCTCGCCCAGGAGACCAGCCCCTACCTGCTCCAGCACAAGGACAATCCCGTCGACTGGCTGCCATGGGGGCCCGAGGCGCTCGAGCGCGCGCGTGAGGAAGACCGACCGATCCTGCTCTCGATCGGGTACTCGTCCTGCCACTGGTGTCACGTGATGGAACGCGAGTCCTTCGAGGACACCGAGACGGCCGCCTACATGAACGAGCACTTCTTGCCCGTGAAGGTGGACCGTGAGGAGCGCCCTGACGTCGATGCGCTCTACATGGAGGCTGTGCAGGGGATGACGGGGCACGGCGGGTGGCCGTTGACGGCCTTCTGCGACCCCGAGGGCGTGCCTTTCTACGGCGGGACCTACTACCCGCCCGAGCCCCGTCACGGCATGCCGAGCTTTCGGATGGTGATGGAGGCCGTTGTCGAGTCGTGGTCCACTCAGCGTGAACGGATCCGTGCCTCCACGGAGCGGATCCGAGAGCAGCTCGGCGCGCTCGGGCAGATCGAACCCACGCGCGAGGCGATCACGGTGGAACTGCTGGAGGCGGCGGAGCGCGAGCTGCGGATGGCGGCCGACATGCGCCACGGAGGCTTCGGCGGAGCGCCGAAGTTCCCGCCGGCCTCAGCGCTCGAGTTCCTGCTCGCGCGCGGCGACCACGAAGTGGCGACCAAGACCCTCGATGCGATGGCCTGCGGAGGGATCTGTGACCAGCTCGGGGGAGGATTCGCGCGTTACTCCGTCGACGCCGTCTGGCTCGTCCCGCATTTCGAGAAGATGCTCTACGACAACGCGCTCTTGGCCCGCGCTTATCTTCACGGCTACCAGGCGCTGGGCCACGAGCGCTGGCGGGATGCTTGCGAGCGCACCCTCGACTGGGCCCTGCGCGAGATGCGCGGCCCTGAGGGAGGCTTCTACTCGGCGTTCGACGCCGATTCGGAAGGCGAGGAGGGTCTTTTCTACGTCTGGTCTTCCGGCGAGCTGGCGGCCGCCTTGGAAGCCGCCGGCCTGCATCAGGAGACCCCTGCGATCCTCTCCTACTGGGGCGTCAGCGAGGAGGGCAACTTCGAGGGACGCAACATCCTTCATGTGCCGGGCGGCGCAGAGGCCCCCGTGCCGCCGGGGCTGGAGGAGGCGCGAGCCGCGCTCTACGACCTGCGGTCTGACCGCGTTTGGCCCGGGCTCGACGACAAACGAATCCTTTCGTGGAACGCGCTCATGATCGCCGCGCTCGCCGAGGCGGGTGCTGTCTTCGGCCGCCCCGACTACCTCGACGCCGCGAGCCGTTGCGCCGAGTTCATCTGGACTCGGATGCGCACCGAGGACGGTCGGCTCCTGCGTACATGGAAGGAGGGCGAGGCCCGCCTCAACGCCTACCTGGAGGACCACGCGTACCTAATCGACGCGCTTACGGTCCTCTATGAGTCGACCTTCGATCCCCGCTGGTTCGTCGCGGCGCGCGAGACCGCGGACGCGATGGTCGCCCGCTTCGCCGACTCGGAGCGCGGCGGCTTCTTCACCACCTCGCACGACCACGAGGAGCTCGTCGCGCGCCGCAAGGACGCCGACGACCATCCGATCCCGTCCGGCAACTCTGCGGCGGCCTACGCGCTCCTACGGCTCGGGGCCCTGACGGGTGACCACTCCTACGAGCGCCGGGCCACCTCCGTCTTCGAGCTCCTGGCCCGCGTTGCCGCGCGCCACCCCCAGGCCGTCGCCCACCTCCTCCGCGCGCTCGACTTCCATCTTGCCGCCGTGCGCGAGGTGGCGCTGATCTCGGCTGACGGCAGCGGCCTCGACGAGCTCGCAGCCGTGGTCAGGTCGAAGCTCCGCCCGCACCTCGTGCTTGCCGGCGGCGCCACGGGCTCAAGCGAGCCCGAGCTCCTCGCCGACCGCACACCGCTCGATGGCCACGCGGCCGCCTACGTCTGCGAGCGGTTCGCCTGCGGCCTGCCCGTCTCAACCCCGGAGGCGCTATCGACGGTTCTCGACGAGTCCGCCGGATAGGCTGCCGAGGCCATGGCGGCGGCGAAGGCCAAGACGACCAGGGGCGGCAAGGTCGCGAAGACGCAGGCGAAGTCGTCGTCGAAGGCCAAGTCGTCCTCGAAGGCGAAGGCATCGTCCAAGGCGAAGTCCACGTCGAAGCGGAAGGCCTCGTCGACGCCGAAGGGAAAGCCCTCGTCAGCGAAGCAGGTTGCGACGGCGTACTTCGACGCGATCGCGGCGCGCGACACCGACGCGATGGCCGCGTGCTGGAGAACGGGGAGCCTTGACCATTTCTACGGGATGGCCACGCTGCGTGTGCCCGAGGGCCTGCACGAATGGTTCGGCAGCCTCTTTCGCGCCTTTCCCGACTTCGCGATCAAGGTCGAGGAAATGCTCGCCTACGGCGACAAGGCCGCTGTCCGCTGGAGCGCCCAGGCGACGTTCAGCGGCCCGGGCAAGTTCGAGGGCCTGACCGCGACCGGCGCGTCGATCGAGATCGAGGGGCTCGACCTTCTGACGATCGCTGATGGCGAGATCGTCGAGAACCGCGCCTACACGAACGCGCTGGAACTGGCACGCCGGATGGGCGCGATACCGCCACAGGGCTCCCATGGCGAGAAGGCGATGTTCGCGGCTACAAACGCTCGCACCGCCGCGGCCGGCGCGCTGAAGCGCGTGCGCAGCCGCGCGCGGCGATAGGACTGGCCGCAAACGCCTAGTTGCGGACGCGGAGATCCGCCTCCATGCCCTGCTGGCGATGCTGTCCGCCGAGGGTCGAGCACCACATGATGTAACGCGAACCGCGCTTGAACCTGAGCTCGAGCGTTTCGGGATCTCCCCCGCTCGGGATCTCCGGGATCTGACGGCGCACATCCGAGCCGACGCGCTTGATCACGAGATCGTGCGGATCCTCGCCCTCGTTGACCAACTGGATCTCCCCCCGGCCCGGATTGACCTTCTGCCGGGAGAGCTGGAGGTCGAACTCGGTCGCCGTGATCCCGACGAACGGGCTGCCGCCGAACGCCGGCGCGGCGCATGCGAACGCAATCCCCGTGACGACGAGCACGGCGGCGGGGCGACGCATCACTCGATCAGAACGGGGTGATCGAACTGGCCGGCGTCGGGGATCACGGCCCCGGGGTCATCGCCGAACCATTGGTCGATGATCGCCGAGTAGACGGCGCGGTAATCGATCGTGTGCTTCAGGTTGTCGTCCTCGTCGAGGTCGCCAAGATCGGGCAGGCTGCCGACCATCTGGTCGATCACGCGCGCGCCCATGAGGAAGGCGGTCCCCGCCGCTCCGTGGTCGGTCCCCGAACCGTTTTGCTCTGGCCGGCGCCCGAACTCCGACCACACCAAGGTGATCACACGATCGGCGAGCCCCTTGGCCTCGAGATCATCCTGGAACGCCTTCAGCGCCTGCGCCGTGGTGCTCAGGTCGTTCCCGAAGCTGTCTTCCTGGCTGTCGTGGGTGTCATAGCCGCCGGCGCCGCTGAGCGCGGCGCAGCTGATCGGGAGTCCCGCGGCAAGCATCGCGGCGAGCCCAGCCAGGCTCTCGCCGAAGTAGTGGTCTGGGTAGGCAGCCGGGACGGTCACCTCGCCGAACGCATCGAGCTGCGAGTGAAGCTGCGATGCCTGCTGGGCGACGCGCCCAGCCTTGCGATGGCCGTCCCAGGTCGCGCTGCCATTCGCGTGGGCACCGCCGATGCTGCCGACGGCATCGTGCATCAGGTCCTCGACCCTCGGGCCGTCCTCGTCGTAGTTCCAGACGCCGGGCGCCCAGAGGTCGTACTCGGTGCCGTCGATCGCGGCGACGGGATTGGTGGCGGTGGCAAGGCCGGGCGAGAGCCAGCCGTTCAGCGAGAGCCCCTGAAGTGGGTTGTCGTCGGCGCCGACCCGGTCCAGCAGGCGCCCCATCCAGCCGGTTCGCAGATGGGTCTCGAGGTCGCCGACCTCCCAGTAATGGCGCGAGGTGAAATGCGACTGGTCGGGGTCCGTGTATCCGATCGACGGGAAGATCGACATCTTGCCGGCCCGGTGGAGCTGATCGAGCGGCGCCGCCGCCTCGTTCCAGCGCCAGTCGGTCTCCCCCCGAAAGGGGATCGACTCGTCGTCCCCAAGCGCCAGCGAGGGACGCCTGTCGTGGTAGACGCCCAACCCGGTCGGAGCGATGATCGACAGGGAGTCGGCTCCACCGTCCAAGAACACGCTGACGAGCACCGGGTTGTTCGTGCCCTGCGCCTTCGCGACGCCGGCCTGCAGCTCCTCCAGACCCAGGCGCGAGGCGCCGTAGACAGAGAGCGCGGCGGCGCCGGAGCGCAGCAGGAACGAGCGGCGCGAGAGCCCGGTCCCAGCCGGGAGCGGCATGCCCTGCTCGACCCGGGGCAGCCCGCGGCCCGCCTTCGCTGCGGCGGCGTGCATCATGTGTGCGCGGGAGAACTCGTTGCAGTGGCAGGCCATGTCTCCTTCCCTCAGCTGGCTTGCAGGTCGGGGGAGGTCGCGATCAGCATCCGCATCGCGTTCTGGCGCAGGATGCGGGCCTGGCGGTTCTGCCAGCCGGCGGTGATGTAGGCCTCGACCGATTCGCCGAAGGCGATCAGCTCCTCGCGGGTGGTGTCCGTGAGGGTGGGATCTCCGAAGAACCGCAGGGCCTTGTCGACGGCTTCGCTGGCGGTCTCGTTGGGGTCGTAGTCGGCGTCGTGGGCGATCTCGTCGGGACGCACGAGGTAGGAGGCGGCGTACCAACGCCCGCGGAAGGTAGACGTGTCGAGCCAGCGCTCTTCATCCCAGCCCGAGACGTTGGGCGGCCGGAACGGGCACTGCCCGGCGAGGTCGGAGATCCAATACCAGCTGTTCGTATCGATGTACCGCTTGCGCAGGCGCATCATGCCCGCGAGGGCGACGACCGGGGGCTTCACGATCGCGGGCCCCTCATAAAGGCGGGGATGCATGAGGATCGCCTCGACCACCGGCCGGATCTCGTAGTCGGAATCCAGGTAGAGCTCCTCGAGCGCTGCCTGGGTCGTCGAGTCGGGCGGCTCCGGGATGAAGTGCTGCCACATGCGCGTGACGAAGTACGGGGCGTGTGCCTCATGCTCGAGACTGAGGCGGCACGAGTCCTTCCAGTCCCAGTTGCCGGTCTGGCCGAAGATCGTCTTCTGTCCGTTGTCGTGGCGGCTTTGTTCGAACCGGAAGTTGACGTAGCCGACATCGTCGCGCCAGTTGGCGGTGAAGCCCGTCAGCGCGCGGGCCTGCTCGCGGACGTCGTCCTCGGAGTAGGGGTAGCCGTCGATCGCGGCGCCAAGGGTAAATAGCTCCATCAGCTCGCGGCCGTAGTTTTCGTTCGGATAGTCCTTGTGGTTGTAGATGCCGGAGAGCCAGATCAGCATCGCCGGGTCCCCGGTCACCCCCCGCACGAGGTCCGCGAAGTTCCCGAGGGCGTGCTTTCGGAAGAGCTTCCACTGGGCGATGGCGAACTTGGCGCCAACGTCGGCGGTCGCGAACCAGTCGTGCCAGATGAGCGCCATGCGCTCGAGGGCCGGCGCCTGCGTTCGCACCATCCTGTCGAGCACCCAGAGGACATCGTGGCCGTAGTGGTCGTAGGGCCTTATCTTGTGGCCCTCGTCGTTCGGCGCCGGGCCCTTGAGGCTCGTCTTCTCGGGGCGGGTCAGCGAACGGACGGCGTTCTTTAAGCCCTTCTGGGCGAGGTTTTGGGCGCGCTGCCGGGAGCCGCCGAAGGCGCCGCGCCACAGGAGCCGCTCGGCATCGGCAGCCCCGAAGGTTCCCGTGTACCTCGGTACATCCGCCACGCCTACTCCTTCGGCATAGATTCGGCGTTTCCTTAAGCCGATCGCGCTCCGTCTGGACGCTCGGACTACCGTACAGCCGACCAATGCTGGAAGCCGGACTTTGGGGACTTCTGGGCGGGGCTTCGCTTGTGATCGGGGCGGCCCTCGGCCTCTACCTGCGGCCAGGTCTGGAAGGGCTCGGCCTCTTGATGGGCTTCGGCGCCGGGACCCTGATCAGCGCCCTGGCCTTCGAGCTCACCGAGGATGCTTTCGAGCTGGGGGGCGCGGACGTCGTGGCCGCCGGTCTCGCCGCCGGAGCGCTCACCTACTACGCCGGCGATCACCTGATCGGCAAGCGCGGCGGCGAGGGCCGTATGAGCGCGGGTGTCGAGCCGCCGCCGGACTCCGGCCGCGCCCTGCTCCTCGGGGCGATCCTCGACGGCATCCCGGAATCGGCTGTCCTGGGCATCACCGTGCTCGAGGGCGAAGTGGCGCTGCCGTTCTTGGCGGCGATCTTCCTCTCCAATCTCCCGGAGGCCCTTTCGTCGACCGCGAGCATGCCCAGTGGGGTCAATCGCCGCAAGGTTCTGGGGAGCTGGATCCTGGTGGCGGCGGCTTGCGCGCTCGCCGCGGCGGCAGGCTACGGCGCCCTCGAGGATGCGTCGGGCGACGTCGTCGGCTTCATCCAGGCGTTCGCGGGCGGCGCCGTGCTGATGACGGTCGCCGACGCGATGCTTCCCGAAGCCCAGCGGCTCGGCGGCAAGGCGGTCGGCCTGGCCACCGTGCTCGGCTTCGCTCTGGCTGCACTGCTCTCCTCTATCGACTAGCGGCTCGGGGGCGGGAGAGGCCCGCAGGCGCCCGGCCGCTACAGCACCGGCAGGAAGCGCTCGATCTCCCACGGGGTGACCTGCACGCGGTAGTCCTCCCACTCCTGGCGCTTTACCTCGATGAAGCGCCTGAAGGTGTGCTCGCCCAGGATGCGCAGGACGAGCTCGGACTCGGCGGCGATCTCGATCGCCTCGCCCAGCGTTTCGGGGAGCTGGTCGATGCCGCGCTGGTGGCGCTCCTCCGGGGTCAGGTGGTAGAGGTTCTGCTCCATCGGCTCGGGCAGCTCATAGCCCTTCTCGATGCCCTCGAGGCCGGCGTGCAGCATGGCGGCGAAGCACAGATAGGGGTTCGAGGCCGGGTCGGGGCAGCGGAGTTCGGCACGGGTGGCGCGCTCCTGTCCCGGGTGATAGAGAGGGACCCGGATCAAGGCCGAGCGGTTACGCCGTGACCAGGCCAAGTAGACCGGCGCCTCGAAGCCGGGCACGAGGCGCTTGTAGGAGTTCACCCATTGTGCGAACAGCGGCGCGATCTCCCGGGCGTGTTTCAGTTGGCCGGCGATGAACGCCTTCGCCGTGGCCGAGAGGTAGTACTGGTCGTCGGGGTCGAAGAATGAGTTCTTTTCGCCCTTGGAGAGCGACTGATGCACGTGCATCCCCGACCCGTTCTCGCCGAAGAGCGGCTTCGGCATGAAGGTCGCGTGCCAGCCGTACTTCATCGCGTATTCCTTGACGACCATGCGGTAGGTCATGCAGTCGTCGGACATGGCGAGCGCGTCCTTGTAGCGCATGTCCACCTCGTGCTGAGAGGGGCCGACCTCGTGGTGCGCGTACTCGACGTGGATGCCGAGCTGCTCGAGCGCCAAGATCGTCTCGCGGCGGACGTCCGAGCCGGCGTCGAGCGTGGTCAGGTCGAAGTACCCGCCCTCATCAAGGGTCTCGGGCACGCCGTCTTCGGGACGCGCGTCCTTGAAGTAGAAGTACTCGAGCTCCGGGCCGATGTTGAAGTCGTCGAAGCCCAGCTCCTGCGCGCGCTGGAGGGCGCGGCGCATGATCCATCGCGGGTCGCCTTCGTAGGGATCCCCGCCCGGCACTTTGATGTCGCAGAACAGGCGGCCCGTCGCGTTCTCGTCGGCCCGCCAGGGCAGTACGTCGAAGGTGGAGGCGTCGGGCATCGCGATCATGTCCGACTCCTCGATTGCGTTGAAGCCCGTGATCGAGGAGCCGTCGAAGCCCATGCCGCCCTCGAATGCGTCCTCGAGCTCGGACTCGTTGATCGAGAAGCTCTTGAGCTGACCGAGAACGTCGGTGAACCACAAGCGCACGAAGCGCACGTCGCGGTCTTTGACGATCTTGATGACGTCGTCGGCGGTCTCGGGGCGGTCAGCCATCACATCTCCCTGGGCTCTGGGCGTCGGTCGGGCGGCTCACTCTATCGGCGTCTTGCGCCGCTGGCATGAGCGCCGCGAAGATCACCCAACCGCCGGGCCCGCTCGCACGTATGTGACTACAAAGCAGCGTCGATTTCGGTATAACTTACAACACGTAAGGAACAAGCTAAAAGTAAAGTAAAGGCGAACTTTCATGACCATCAAGAGCGACTACAGCCGGTTCGATATCCACGATGAGCTCACCGCCCCTGAGGGCAGCCAGAAGATCCTCAAGGGCGTCCAGACCGCCGGCGCCGAGATCTCAAAGTTCCTGGGGGTCCTGGCCGGTTCGCCGAAGGCGCTCCGCGCGTTCGCGCGGATGCGCCATGAGCTTCGCGACGGGGTCCTCCCTCGCGCCACCCGCGAGCGGATCGCGCTCGCCGTCGCCGAGCGGCGCGGCGACACCTACTCGATCGCGCAGCACGCGCGCACGGGTCGCGCGGCGGGACTCGGCCTCGACGAGGTCTCACGCGCCCGCTCGTTTGCCTCAGCGGACCGGAAGCAGGCGGCGCTGCTCGCGTTCCTCGAGGTCCTCCATGATTCGGATAGCCGTCCGAGCGCCCACCTGGGCGAGGAGGCGCGCGAGGCGGGGTGGACCGACGAGGAGATCCTCGAGGCCGTCGCCCACGTCGCCCTTGCGGAGTTCCAGACGCTGATCGCCAACGCGGCCGCCCTCCCTCAGGACCAGATCGACCCTTCGATCCTGCCCTCCGCCGCCTAGTCGCTCCGCGCCGAGCCGCTACCTGACGACGGCCGTGCGCACCTTGTCGGTGCTCGCGAAGTGGAGGCTGCGAGCCGTGGCGCGGGTGAGGTCCCAGTCGCGCTCGTAGTGGCGCTTCACATAGGGGCCGCGGTCGATCACCCGCGTGCGCACGTAGCGCCCGTGGTAGCCGATCACGACCTTCGTCCCGCACGGCAGGTTTCGGTGGGCCACACCCTTCGTCTTCTTTCGCAGCTTCTGGCCGCAGGCGGTGCGGTTGCCGAAGAATCCGGGCCCGTACCAGCTGGCCCGTTGCGTCTTCATGCTGCCCGTGATCGCCTTGCGGGTACGGCTGTTGACCACGCCCGTCTGGTGGAAGCCCCGCTTGCGCTGGTAGGCCTGCACGGAGTTGTGAGTTGGGTTCTTGAAGTTCCGCCGCAGCGGCACCTTGTACTCGCGCGCCTTGAGCAGCCAATTGAGCGTCTCGACGTCCGAGCCGCAATCGCCCTTCTCCAGCGAGCGCGTGCCGAACATCCCCTTCCCGCAGCCACCGCCACCTTGACCACCACCGCCCCCGGTGCCGGCAGCGCCGCCGCCGGAGCCGACTCCGCCGGAGCCGGCATCGGCGCTAGCGGCGCCGGCCAGCATCGCGACCACGGCGAGGATGACCGCCCACAGGGCGATGCGATCGGGGCGGGCGGCGAGACTGCGTTCCTCGCGGCGGTATTCGGTTCCCGTTCGAAGGCGTTGGCGACCCTCGTCCATGCTCCTCTTTCGTGACGCTTTCGGGGTTAGCTGACGGGCTCGCGCCGAAAGAGGTACGGCGCTACGCGGCAAGAGCCGCAGATTCGCCCCAACTGATGGGTCCCCCGATCCCCGCGGTATGTGGCGGGAATTCAGCCGGAAGGTGGCGGCAACGTAGCAGAAGGTCATGCGGGAGTTTGCTTTCCGTGAGCGAACGCTCATCCCACTTATCGGTGTTCGGCGCCTCCTCCCTTTGCCCTGCAACGAGGCGTGCCGAACGACTAACGGGCCGGGCCCGTTTCTTGCACCGAGGCCTGGCAGGGCCGTCCGCCCTCATCAATACCTTCGGCGCCGAATTCGACCCAGGGGAGCCATGTTCGAAGCCGATGTCAACTACCTCGCTGTGCTGATCGGCGCCGTGGCGGCGCAACCGCTCGGCATGCTCTGGTACGGCGTTCTGTTCTCGAATCAGTGGATGGCGGCCCGTGGGTACACAGAGGCCGACGTCGAGGGCGGCGACAGCGCGATGCCATACATCCTGGCGTTCGCCCTCGCAATAGTCATCGCCTACACCCTCGCTCGCCTCGTCGACATGGTCGGCGCCGACTCAGTCGGCGACTGCATCGCCCTCGCCGCCTTCGTCTGGGCTGGACTCGCCGGCGCCGTGCAGGCGACTCAGGCCGTCTTCAGCAACGCCCGATCGAAGCTCGGCGTGTTCGCGATCGAAGGCGGCTACCAACTAGCCACTTTCGTCTTGATCGGCCTCGTCCTCGGGCTGTTCCAGTAGGGGTCGAACAGCCAGGCAGCCCGGGGCTCACTCGCAGAATGGGGTGTCCGAACGAGGCGGGTCGCGACCCTCCACGCCGGAGCATTCGCGCAGGACAAGCAGCCGCTCGCGGAGGTCCTGGGCCCGGCTCGGATGGCGTTCCGCCACGCTCTTCAGCTCGTACGGGTCGCGGGCGTGGTTGTAGAGCTCGGGCTTCCCGTGACACGGACTCAAGCGGTCGGAGTAGGACCAGCCCACGATGCGGATGCCGACCCTGCGCTTGCAAGCCTCCCCCACCTCGAGCAGAGTGGCGCGCTCGGCTGGCCAGGTGCTCGCGTCGCCGCGGAGCAGCGGTACGAGCGAGCGCCCGTCCATCCGCCGGCATGCCTCCGAGCCGAGACACGGCTCGGCGCCGCCCAGCTCCAAGAACGTCGCCGGCAGGTCGATCTGAGCCACCTGCTTGTCAATTCGCCTCGGGGGTGGGGCGCCGAGGACACCGGTTGGAATCCGCATCACGAGCGGCACCTCGAAGGCCTCCTCATAAGGGCGAGCCTTGCCATGCGCGAGCCGGTGCTCCCCGAAGAAAAACCCGTTGTCGGAGGTGAAGACTACGACGGTTTTCTGAAGCTCTCCGGCATCCCGGAGCTCGCGCATGATCGCCGCAACGCTCTCGTCCACCTGAGCGACGGCGGCGGCCGCGCAGTGCCAGCGCCGGCGCAGCTCGTCCTTCTGCGCGCGGTCGAAGCGTGGGTGCCGCGCGACCGACGGCTTGTCCGAGATGTCGCCCTCGTTGAAGCTCGGAGTCTTTACGCGGGAGAAGCCCGGGCCGTCGTACCCACGGTATGCGCTGAGGCTGGGCTGGGCGAGCCCGCCACCCGTGCAGGCGCTGTTGATGGGGCGGGCCGCGTGCGGTGCCCAGTGCGGTACCCAGAGGAAGAACGGGTCATGAGCTCCGGAAGCGCCCTCGATGAACTCTCGGGCTTCCCGGGTGATCGCGGTGGTGATGTAGCCCTTCGCGCGTTCGCGGTGGCCGCCGTCGGAGACGAGTGGATCTCGCATTCCCGGGTTGGACGCGAGCGCGAACCAGCGATCCCAGCCCGGACCCGGGCCTGTCCCGATTGCCGCGTCGGTTCCGTTCAGGTACTTGCCGGTGAGGCCCGTGCGGTAGCCGGCCGCCCGGAGCCACGACGGGAGTGTGCTCTCGGGCTCGCGCAGCGCCGCGTAGCCATCGTCGTTGGTGAAGACGCCGTGGTTGTGCGGGTACTGGCCGGTGAGGAAACCTGCCCGCGACGGGCAGCAAAGGGGCGGCGCCGCGAGGCTTTGCGTAAAGCGGGTCCCCTCGTCGACCAGCAAGCGAAAGGTCCGCGGCATGATCGAGCGACGGAAGCTGTTCAGTGCCTGGTCGTCGGTTTCGATCACCACCACGTTGGGAGCCTCCCCGCTTGCCACCTTGCGGGAGGGCTTGCGAGGCACCTCGGTATCGACGATCGCTGGCGTTGATCCCTGCGCCACCTCGACCGGTTCATCCCGCGCGGTCTTGGCATCGGCCCCGCCGCAGGAGGCGATCGCAACCGCGGCGGCCCCGGTCATCAGGGCTTGGAGCAAGGCGAGCAGGCGCGGCTTGCACCCCGAATTTGAGACCGCCCCGGACAGAGTCCGGATCATAGAAGCCGTAAATGAAGAGAGCCCCTTGCGGGGCTCTCTCGTTAGCAGGCCTGTAAGCCGGATTCTGTCGGGTGCGACCATCTGTCTCGCCGGGTCCTAGGTCCCCGGCGGGGCTCTTTAGGAGCCCTGCCCCCCACCTGGATCTCGCCGGGCCGGGTCGTCGATCCTGCTTGGGGTTGCACCGGACGGGGTTTGGCCAGCCGCCACGTCACCGCGACGCTGGTGCGCTCTTACCGCACCGTTTCACCCTTACCTGTTCGCGCCTCAGCTGGGGGCGCGCCATCGGCGGTCTGTCTCTGTGCCACTTTCCCGCGGCTTTCGCCGGGTCGGTCCTACCGACCGTCCTCGCCCTGCGGTGTCCGGACTTTCCTCGAGGGCCGAAGCCCCCGCGGCCGCATGGCCTACGGGGTGGATTCTACGGTGCGCGGACCCCCTGGCGCGTTTCCGCGGAACCGTGAAATGGGCAATTCGCCGGCTAGGACAGGTGCGAGCCGCAGTCCGAACAGCCCGCGTCGGCCGCCATCGAGCCGCCGCAGACGGGACAGCCGGTACGCCCTTCGGCGACCAGGGCCTCCCAGGCGCCGAGGATGTGATCCTCGAGCGTCACCCCGTCGTCGAAGCGGCGTGGCCGGCCGCCCCGCTGCGGTCGCTCGATCGCGAACCGTCCGCGCTGTGGAACCGCAACCGCGCTCATCAGGCGGCCACCTTCCGGAAGACTCCGACCACGCGACCGAGCAGCTGTGCGTCCTTGGTGCGGATCGGCTTATACGCCTTGTTCTCAGGCTGCAGGCGCACGCGATCCTTCTCGCGGAAGAACCGCTTGACGGTGGCCTCATCCTCGAGCAGCGCCACCACGATCTCCCCGTTGGTTGCGTCCTCGGAGGCCTTGACGACGACGTAGTCGCCCTCGAGGATGCCGGCGTCGCGCATCGAGTCGCCCCGAACGCGCAAGACGTAGTCCGACTCCTCCCCGCCGATCATCTCGGGCACTTCCACGTACTCCTCGATGTTCTCGTCCGCGAGGATGGGCTGTCCAGCCGCCACCTGTCCCACGACCGGCAGGCCGTTGCCCCGAATCGCCTTCTTCGCCCTGTCGATGAGGACCTCCATGGCGCGCGGTTTGGTCGGATCACGCCGCAGGAGCCCGATCTTCTCCAGGTTCGCGAGATGCGCGTGCACGGTGGAGGAGGAGGTCAGCCCGACCGCCTTGCCGATCTCACGCACCGTAGGCGGGTAGCCGTGCTTGTTGGCGTAGCCACGGATGTAGTCGAAGATCTCCTTCTGGCGCTTGGTCAGGTCGTTCTTCAAGTCCACTTCAGCCTCCAGTGCCGATGCGAGCCGGATCGCTCGCACTCGGACTACGGGAACACATGTTCGTACAGAGTAGACGCTCCCGCGGACGGATGCAAGGCAATCGGTCCGAATCGTCGCGGCGGGCCCCGGGCTAGACTCCTCGGCGCACGAGCGGCTGTGGCGGAACTGGTAGACGCGCAAGGTTGAGGGCCTTGTGGACCGCAAGGTTCGTGGAGGTTCGACTCCTCTCAGCCGCATTTCGGCCCAGACCCTTGCGGACCCCGGAGGTCGAGGGCACCATCAACGGCCATTGAGGGACGCCGCGCATCACTCGTCCTCCGGAGGGACCAGGATCGAGAAATGCCCGTAGTCGGCACCAAGGACGGGCTCTCCGAACAGCCCCGCCGCCGGCTGCAGCTCGGCCTCGCCGGCCGCGACCGTCTCGGCAGCGTTCGCGAGCTCGTCGAGGAAGCCCGGCGGCACAGAGGGCCGCCAGCAGTGGGCCACGTAGACGGCCCGCAGCCCACCCCGCAGCGAATCGGCGAGCAGGCGTGCCGAGCGCGCGAAGTCGCCGACGTCCGAGCCCTCGAGATAGATCAGCTGCGGGCCGTAGTAAGCCTGATCCTGAGCAAAGAGGACGCCAGCGGCCTCGTCGAGCAGACAGACGTGATCCTCGGCATGTCCGGGCGTGTGGATCACCCTGAGGGTTCGACTCCCCAGCTCGATCCGGTCGCCGTCGGCCAGTAGGCGCGTCGGTTCGGGCGCGTCGATTCGCCACCCGCCGGCATCGACGATCGCGTTCGTCGGCCACTCGCGCACGCGCTGATCGGGGCCGAGCAGGAACGAGCCTTCGCGGTCGATTGCCACCAGGCGCTCGTAGCTAGCGGCCATCTCGGCTCCTACCTGACCATATGCGTCGAGCTCCCACTGGGCCGTGTTGCGCTCGAGCCACGCCGGGCCGGCCTCATGCATGAAGACCGATTCGAAGAGCTCGTTGCCGCCGACGTGGTCGAAGTGGGTATGGGAATTGACCACGTCGATGGGGGCGCCGGCAACCGGCGCGACGGCTGCCGCGATGTCACCGATACCGAGCCCGGTATCCAGCAGGACGGTTCGCTCGGACCCGGCGATGAGCCAGCTGAATACGTGGCCGGGCTCGGAGACCATGTGGAGCCCTGGCTCGACTGCGACGACCTCGAACCAATCCTCGGGGCGCACCGGGTGGTCACCTGTTGCGCCGACGGGCATCAGCTGTACCAGTCGGTCATGCGGCGGAGGGTCGGGACGATCGCGTCCTCGTCCCAGTCCAGGTGCGCGAGCAGGTGCTCGGCCAGCTCGTCGAGCGTCGCCACCAGCGCCTTCCGAGCGCCCGGCTCTCGATTCAGCTCCCCCGTCTGATGCTCGATGGCATCGAGCAGTCGCGCCACCGTTCGGTGCTCGCTCCTGAGCCGCTCGATGGAGGGCGTCAGGTCGGGGTTGACCCTTTCCAGGCTCGGGAAGAACTCCGAGTCCTCCAACCCGTGATGAGAGTGGACGAACCGGCAGTAACGCAGGCAGCTCACCCGCAGCGTCCAGATCGGGCTGGCGACCGCCATCTCCGCTACTCGAGCCTGCACCTCCTCGCCAGAGGCGCCGTTCGCGACGCTCGCGGCCAGCTCGCGCACGGTCACGAGCTCTCGGCGGATCATCTCGTGGACCATCCGCAACTCCTTGGCCATTGCGTCACCCTCGGGGCTCACCGGGGTGCTCTCGACGAAGCTCACCGCTGCTGGCTTCAGTCGCTCGCGCCGTCGATCCGGACGCCCGCCTGCTCGCCGAGCAGGTCCGCCAGCCCTGAGTGATCGAGGTCTCCCCTGCCGGTCGCCACCATGGCGCTGTAAAGCTCGCGGACGAGCGCGGTGGCGGGCAGCGGCACGTCCATCTCCTGGCCCGTCTCGAGGGCAATCGCAAGGTCCTTGCGGTGAAGCCGGGCACGAAACCCTGGCTCGAAGTCGCCCTCGAGCACGTGCGGGCCGCGCACCTCAAGCGGGCCGCAGCGCGCGAGGCCGGAGTTCAGGACCTCGACGATCTTGGCCGGGTCCACCCCAGCCTTCGCTCCCAGCACGAGAGCCTCCGCCATCGCCTCCATCTGGCAGCCGACCATGATCTGGTTGCAGGCCTTCACGACCTGCCCGGCCCCGACCTCCCCGACATGAACGGCGCTGCCCCCGAGGACGTCGAAGAGCGGCCCGCAGCGCTCGAACGCCTCCGCGGAGCCTCCAGCCATGATCGAGAGCGTCGCCTCACGAGCCCCCTTCTCGCCGCCGGAGACGGGAGCGTCGACCATCTCCGCTCCTCGTTCGGCCACCGCCACCGCGAGCTCCCGCGTCGCGGTTGGGCTGATCGTGGACATGTCGATCCAGATGGAGCCATTTGCCAGCGCAGGGATCAGCCGCTCGGCCACCAGCTCGACATCGGGGGTGTCCGGGACCATCGTGATCACGAACTCGGCGTCGCCCACCTGCTCGGGCCCGTCGAAGCCATCCGCCCCGGCGGCGACCAGCTCCTCCACCGCCTCGGGGCTGCGGTTGTGCACGCGGAGCTCAAGGCCGGCGTCGAGCACGTGCTTGGCCATCGGCTTGCCCATCACACCGAGCCCGATGAAGGCGACCTTGGCTTCCATCTAATCCTGCGATCCCACGGCGGGGAACACGCTCGACTCGCCGCGCTCAGATCGCGGCAGCCAGCCGAGGGACTCCTCGGTCGTGCCCGTTGGGAGGTATTCGAGACCCACGGCGCCACGGTAGCCGGAGTCGGCGACCGTCGCGAAGAAGCGCTCGAGGTCAAAGCTCCCACTGCCTGGCTCGTGCCTGCCCGGGCAGTCGGCCACGTGGATGTGAGCGACATGGTCATGCACGTTCGCGAAGTCGGCGAGCACATCCCGGCCCGCTCGGGTGGCGTGATAGGCGTCGAAGAGCAGCGCGAGCCCCCCCTGGCGAACGCGGCCGAGCAGCACGCAGGCCTCGTCGACGTCGCGGATCAGGTAGGCAGGGTTCTCGTCCGGATTCAGCGCCTCGACGAGGATCGTGACCTCGCTACCGGCCGCCAGCTCCGCGACTTCATGGAGGCGCTCGGCGACCGTCGCTAGCTCGTCGTCTCGCTGCGCGCCGGTCGAGTTGCCAACCAGCGCGTTGATGAAGGGAATGTCGAGCGCCGCCGCCAACTCCACGGCGGCCTCGGCGTTCTCGAGGACCTCCTCGCGCTGGTCGGGGCGGTTCAGAAATCCGCGGTCGCCCGCCGGCATGTCGCCGGAATCGAGGTTGATGCCGAGCAGCCGCACTCCCGATCCCTTCACCGCGGCCGCGAACTCGTCCAGGTCCTCGTCGAATGGCGACCAACACTCGACCCGCTCGAACCCCGCTCCGCGAGCGGCGGCGAAGCGCTCAAGCAGCGGATGCTCGGTGAACAGGGGGCCGAGATGTGCCGACCAGGAGATCATCTGACCTGATCCTTACCCCTGCCGGCTCGGATCACCCGCCCCGTTGCGTGAGGGAACTGGGTCACGGGAGTGATCGGCCGCGATCCAGAGCGTGCCCTGGGGCGACTCCGAAGGAGAATGACGAGTTGCCCAGCCGGTGAGCCCGGTCTAGGAGCCGAGCAGCTCCGCCAGCAGCACGGCGATCCCGAAGATGGCCCCCGCGACGACCGCCGCGCCCACCAAACGGGTGTCCGGGCCGCCGTGGATGCCGGTCTCGTGGACGGCGGTGTGCCCCTTCCCACGGGCGAGCAACCATCGGTTCACGGGAACCGTGAGGAGGAAGGCCACCACGAGGGCGAACGACAGCGAGCCCCAGAAGAGCAGATCACCGACCCCAGCGTCCATGGCCCCCGGAATGGCGAGGATGATCGCGTTGTCCACGACCTCCATGGTCGCGATCGAGAGGGTGTCGGAAGCCAGGGCAATAGGGATTACCGCCGCGAGCGCAAGCCCAGCCCGCAATAGCGGCAGGCTCGTGAGCAGATAGCCGAACAGAAACGCGAGCGCGATAGCGAGCGCGATCGTGGCGCCATCGGAGAAGCCGGCGGCGGTGCCGATGACGACGCCCGCCACCTCTCCGATGGCGCAACCGGTGAGACAGTGGAGCGTGGCGCTGACAGCAACGCCCGTGAGCGCCGAGCCCTCGCTCGGCATCTCGTGCTGGTGATCGTGGCTCTGCGGCCCGGCGTGCGCTTCCATGACTCCTGACTCTAACAGTACCCCCCTGGGGTATCACCAAGTCCTTTTGACCGCCCAGTTATGCAGGCCCAGAGCCCACCCTCGTCACCCAGACCCCCGAGAGCGATGGGACCTCGGTAGCGGAGCTGATTCCCCGCACGGAGCGCTCGAGTCCAAGCGATTCGGCCGGGCCGGGGAGCACCTGCAGCAACGGATCCGCGCGCGCCTCGCGCACCTGCGCGGGACCGAGCGCCTCGGCAACCTGGACGTCGCCCTCGCCGAGCAGGGCCACCCGTTCGCTCGCATTCGAGATGATGCGAAAGTCGACCTGATCGAAGGCCGGCCCGAGCTCGCGCTCGGTCCCCCACCACTCCAGGTTGCGGGCGAGAAGGACGCCGGACGCGTCCTCCTCACGCAACTCGAACGGGCCGGTCCCCGATCGCGATTCGCTGCGCATGACCGCCTCGGTCCCGCTGGCGGGCGCGAGCGCCCTTGGCGAGACGATCCCCGCCCGCGGCGAGACGAGCACCTCCGGGAACTCGGGGTTGGGTTGCTCCAGGAAGAACCGAACGACGTCCGGGCGGGGCGCGTCCACGGCGAAGAGGTCCGGCATCAGCGCCTGGCCCTCGGGGGTGGTGAGCCAGCGCTGGCCGTTGGCCACGACCGTGCCTGCGTTGAAGGCCGAGCCATCCTGAAAGCGCACCCCGGTGCGCAAGCGCATCCGCCAGATGGTGTCGCCGGCCGTCGGACGGGCCGAGAGCGCGAGACCTGACTCCCTGCGGATCGCCCCGTACGGACCGACGAGATTGGCAATCAAGGGCTCGTGGATCTGGCGCGAGACGAGCTGCTCGCCGCGAGTGTCGGCGGCGAGCGGGTCGATGTCCAAGGGGCGGGCCTCGAGCGCCCAGGTCAAGACGCCGCCCGCCCCGGGCTGGCCCGGGGTGGCGCTGCGCGAGGCGCTCTCGTCGGCGCCCCCGCAGGCGCTGAGCGCAGCCGCCCAGAGTGCCGCCGCTACCGCGGCTATTAGTCCGAGCCTGCGCGCGCCGCCCAAGCGCACCACGCCCGGTGCCCCCTAGATCTTGAGCAGGACGAGGGTGTTGAGGGCGAAGAGGAGCGAGAAGAAGATCGTCCAGCGGTCGAGGTTGCGCTCGACCAGCGAGCCTCCGCCGAAGGAGCTGCCGCTCTGACCGATGCCGAACGCTCCCGAGAGGCCGGCGTCCTTGCCTGAGTGCAGCAGCACCAGGAAGATCACGACCACCGCGATCACCACCTGGAGCACTTCGAGCAGGTTCTCCATCGGCGCGAAGTCTAGCCAGGGTTCGCCGGACTCAAGGCCCGTTGGCGCCCTTCGCCTCGTCGAGGGCACGGAGGATCTTGATCGCCTCCGCGCGCAGCTCGCCGTCGGCCGCCTTCCAATCGGCGTCCGAGAGCTTGCCCTGGGCGTGATCGAGCTCGGCGTCGCGGATCTCGCGGTACTTGGCCTCCTTGCGCGCTTCGAGGTCGGCGATCAGCGGATCCTCCCCGGGCTCAGCCGCGCCGCCGCGCAGCGGCGCCATCACGAACCACGCGACAACGAGCACCACGGCGAATGCGATCACCAGCTCCATTGCCGGGCAGAGGCTAGGACGTGGTGTCTGCTTGCCGCTCAGGCGCGACCGAGGTCGCGCGCGAGCTTTGCGGCGTGGACGTCGGCCACCTGGCGGCGGCCCGCCGCGGCGGCGGGCCAGATCGCAATCAGCCCACCGGCGACACCGATGGCCCCGCCCACCCAAAGCCACATAACCAGCGGGTTGTAGTTGATGCGAAAGTCGACCGGCGGCGACGCTTCCTCCAGCAGCAGCGAGAAGTTCTGGATCGCCTCTCCCTGGGCCTGCGCGTAGGCGGCGAGGTCCTCCTGGTCTCCGACCTCGAGCGTCTTTGCGTAGTCCGTCAACCGCTCGTCGACCCCGTCGATCACCTTGTCGAAGCGAGCGAGGTCGGGGCGCATCGATGTCCAGAAGTCGCCGGCCGCAGCGCCCGTGCGCCCGACCTCGCTGGTGGCCTCCCCCTCGAAAAAGCCCCGCAGCGGCCCGAGCGATGGATCCCCCGGGCCCGCGTAGTAGTTGCGCGATGGGGTGAGGCTCGCGAACTGCTCGCCGTCACGGGTCACGGTGAGGCGAGTGGCGAAGGAGAGCTTCTCCTCGTCGACGGTGCTCGAGGGCTCCTCGTAGGTGACCTCGAACTCACCCACGGTCGCCGTTTCGCCGGGCAAGAGGCGCACGTCGGAGGAGGTCTGGAAGGTCGAGGAAGCCGCTACCGCTACGAACAGCACGGCGATTCCCGCGTGCACGAGGTAGCCGCCGTAGCGCCGGCGGTTGCGCGCCATGACCCGTGCCGCGGCGTGCGGCCAGCTGCCCCCGCCGAGACGCCGCTGGGCCGACGCCGAGCGGATCAGCTCGCTCGCGAGCGCGGCGAGGGTGAACGCAGCGAAGGTGAAGAGCACATATGCCGACCATTCGCTGAGTCGTTCGGGCGGGCCGTTCAGGGCGACGATGAGCAGGGCGACGCCCAAGGCCACCGCCCCCGGCGGCCACACCAGCCGCCAAATCCGTCCCGCGCTCACGCGCCGCCAGGCGAGCAGGGGCCCGATCCCCGTGAACAGCACCACCAGTAGCGCGAGCGGCGTCGTCACGGTGTTGAAGAAGGGCGGGCCGACGGAGCGCTCGTCGCCGGTCAGGGCCTCGGAGATGAGTGGGAAGAAGGTGCCCCAGAAGATGACCACGCACAGGCCGACCAGGAGCAGGTTGTTGATGAGAAAGACGGCCTCGCGCGAGGCGAGCGACTCGATCCGACGCTCGCCCCGAAGGTCGCCGAGGCGCGAGCCGATCAGCACCGCCGACCCGATCACGACCAGGGCGATCAGCGCCAGGAGCGGCCCGCCCACCTTGGAGACGCCGAAGGCATGGATCGACTCGAGGATCCCCGAGCGCACCAGGAACGTCCCGAGCAGGCAGAGCGAGAACGTTGCCACGATCAGCGAGACGTTCCACGTCCGCAACATCCCGCGCTTCTCCTGCACCATCACCGAGTGCAGGAAGGCGGTGCCGACGAGCCACGGCATGAGCGAGGCGTTCTCGACCGCGTCCCAGCCCCAGTAGCCGCCCCAGCCGAGCTCGTTGTACGACCAAAACGAGCCCAGCAGGACCCCCGTCGAGAGGAAGACCCATGCGACCAACGCGAACCGGCGGGTAGAGCGAATCCAGGCGGCGTCCAGGCGGCGCGTGATCAATGCCGCGATCGCGAACGCGAACGGGATCGAGAAGAGGACGTAGCCCGAGTAGAGCATCGGCGGATGGATCGCCATCGCCGGGTGGCGCAAGAGCGGCGTGAGGCCGACTCCCTCGGCCGGGGCGGGGTCGAGGCGAGCGAAGGGGAACGAGTCGGCCGCCGGGGAGAGGATCCCGAAGAGCATGAGCCCGGTGAAGAAGACGGCCAGCCCGCCCAGGATCGCGGTCGCCCAGGGCACGAGCTCGCGCAGACGGTTGCGCGTCGCGAGCAGGACGCCCGAGGTCGCAATCGAGAGCACCCAGGCCCAGAGCAGGAGCGAGCCCGCCTGGCTCGACCACATCGCCGTCAGCTTGTAGCCGGTCGCCGTCGTCGTCGAAGAGTGATCGGCGACCAGCTCAACCGAGAAGTCGTCGCGCAGGAAGGAGATCTCGAGCGTGACGACGCAGACCGTGAGCAGCGCCGCCAGGGCGAAGACGCCGCGCCGGGCCGAGTCGGTGAAACGCCGGTCGCCTCGAGTGCCGGCGAGCGCCGCGCCGATTACATAAAGGGCGGTGAGGAAGGCGGCGCCCAGACACGCCGCGCCGATCGTGGGCATCTACTCGATCAGGATCTGGTCGTCGTTGGCGGCTTCGTCGGCGAACTTCGACGGGCACTTGGTGATGAGCGAGTCGCGTTCGCCCACGAACGTCCCGCTGCCGCTGAGCTCGCCCTCGATGATGACCTCGCGGCCCTCTCGAAAGGGGTCCGGCACCTGCCCCACGTAGCTCACGGGCACGCTGTCGGCCGGGGTCTCGCGATCGGCGAGTTCGAAGCGAAGCTCCTCGCCCTCGTGGCTCACCGAATCCTCTGCCACGACTCCATAGACCTCGTAGTCAGAGCCGGGGCCGGCTGCAAGCACGGCGCTCGGCGTCTTGGCCTCGCTGGAGGCCGAGAACGAGACGTAGACGAGCGCGGCGGCCAGGACGACTGCCGTGCCTAACGCGATGCCGAGACGGATCTTTCGCTTGCGATCTGGGTCCATGGGCGGGCCGAGGGCGGCTCCCCGATTATCGCAGGGGCCGTGCGCCGTCCGGCTCTGGTCGGGCGCTCGCCGGCAAGCCGTGAGCGCCTAGAATCGCCGCGCATGGCGGGCGATGGAAAAGTGATCGTGATCACCGGCGCCTCGACCGGCATCGGAGCGGAAACCGCGCGTCAGGCCACCGCCGCCGGCTGGCGCGTGGTGCTGGCGGCGCGAAGCGAGGACAAGCTCTCAGCGCTCGCCTCCGAGCTCGGCCGGGGCGATACAGCGCTCGCGGTTCCAACAGACGTTTCGCGCTGGGAGCACAACGAGCGGCTCGTAAGCGAATCGCTCGAAGCCTTCGGCCGCATCGATGCCGTCTTCGCCAACGCCGGCTTCGGCGCCACGCGCGGATTTCTCGAGGAGTCGCCCGAGCAGTGGCGCTCGATGGTCGAGACGAACGTCCTCGGCGTCGCCTACACGGTCCGCGCGACGCTCCCCCACCTGCTCGAGCGCGGCAGCGGCCACTTCGTGATTACCAGCTCGGTCGCCGGCCGGCGCGTCCTCCCGGGCTCCATGTACTCAGCTTCGAAGTGGGCGGTCACCGCGATCGGCGAGGCGCTCCGCCAGGAGCTCCGCGAGATGCACGAGAGCCGCAACATCCGGATGACGCTGATCGAGCCCGGGATGGTCGATACCCCGTTCTTCGACGAGCGGCCCGGCCCCGATAACGCCCTTCACGACGACGACATCGCGCGCGCGGTGCTCTACGCCCTGAGCCAGCCCGAGCACGTCGACGTCAACGAGATCCTGATCCGGCCCTCAGGCCAGCCGACCTGAGCTACGCCGCCGCGTTGGCGCGGTCGCGCCCGCCGCGCTTGGCGTTGTAGAGAGCGAGGTCAGCCCGGTCGATCATCGCGTCGGTCGTCTCATAGCCGTTCCACTCGGCAACGCCCGCGGAGACAGTCTGGTGCTCGGGCGTCACCTCGCGCAGCCGCTCGATCACGATCATGGCCTCGTCGAGGTCGCAGGTGGGCAGCAGCACCGCGAACTCCTCGCCGCCGTAGCGGGCGATGAGATCCGACTGGCGAAGGGCCAGCTTCCAGGCGGAGCCCGCGCGGCGGAGCAGACGGTCGCCGGCCTGATGGCCGTGGGCGTCGTTGAAGCGCTTGAAGTGATCGAGGTCGAGCACGGCGACACACAGCGGCGTCTTCTCGCGCCGCGCGCGTCCGATCTCGCGCGTGAGCGACTCGTCCCAACCGCGACGGTTGGGCAGCGAGGTGAGCGGGTCGATGCGGGCTGACTCCTTTGCCTCCTCGAGCAGCTCGGCCTGCTGGGCCTCGAGCAGGCGACGTTCGGTGATGTCGCGAACGAAGCCGTGGAACGAGTAGGCGCCGTCGGGCTCGTCGACCACGGTGATCGAGATCTCCACCGGGATCTCACCGCCGTCGCGGTGCATCCCGATCACCTCCATGCGGGGGCCCACCATCGGCCCGTAGCGCTGCTCGCGGAAGCGCTCAATGCCGCGGAGGTGGCGCTCCTGCACGCCGGGCGGGACGATGAGATCGGCGACGGTCCGCCCGATCGCCTCCTCGCGAGTCCAGCCGAACATGGTCTCCGCCGTCGAGTTCCACGCGGTGACCACCCCTGCGTGGTCCATTGCGATGTATGCCTCGTGCGCGCGATCGAGGATCTGCCGAGCGCGGGCCTCGCGCTCCTCGAGGGCACGCTGCTCGGTCTGTGTGCGGGTTCCCTCGACGAGCTGGGCCAGCACGAAGATGCCGCCGACGAGCAGCATCAGCGAGATCGGGGCCACGACCTCAACCGCGAGGACCGACTCGGTCGCGATCGCCAACAGGCCTCCGCCCGCAACGACCAGCGCCGCCACGGGCACGACCAGCTTCAGCGCTCGCGCGCGTTTGCCCTCAGGCATCATCAATTTGATCGACTCCAGGCGACGCCCCCTTGAGAAGCGGGCATGCAGGCATCGCTATTTGCGCCTTGATCCCCACAGTCCCCTCTACAACAGACAAGCGGACGACGGGTCTCGAACCCGCGACCTCGAGCTTGGGAAGCTCGCGCTCTACCAGCTGAGCTACGTCCGCGTGCGCGTCATTCTAGGCCCGGGGATTTAGCTGCCGCGAAAGCCGCCCGCTCTACGCTTTCGAGCGTGAGCGCACGCGCCTTTGCGATCGTCATCGGGGCCTTGGCCGTGATCGCCCTGCTCGGCTTTGGCCTGGCGCGAGAGGGCGACGGAGGCGTCGATGTGGGCGAGCAGCTCCCCCAGGCCGCTCTGCTGCCGCTCGACCCGACCCTCTCGGCCGAGTACACCCTCGATGACTACCAGGGCAGGTGGGTGCTCGTCAACGTCTGGGCCTCATGGTGTGGGCCCTGCCGCGACGAGGCGCCGGCGCTCGAGCGCTTCGCTCGTCGCCACCAGGGCGAGGTCGACGTCGTCGGCATCGCAACCCAGGACACGAGCGAGGATGGACTCGCCTTCGTCGAGGAGTTCGGCCTCAGCTACGACCAGCTCCACGACGGCTCGGGCGACTACGCCGAGGAGATCGGCACCACCGGCGTACCCGAGTCGATCCTGCTCGACCCAGAGGGCGAGGTCGCCGACTACGTCCCCGGGCCCGTGACCGAGGACATCCTCAGCTCGCGGATCGAGCCGCTCGTCGAAGGGCGCGACGCGTGAGGTCGGCGCTCGCGCTGCTCGGCGCCGTTTCGCTGCTCGTCGCCCCCGCCGCGGCGCCGGCGCAGGACACCGAGCCCAAGACCAACCTCGCCGACATCTCCGACGAGGTGATGTGCCCCGTCTGCGGCGTCCCGCTGGAGCTCGCCCAGGAGGCGCCCCAGGCCGAGGCCGAGCGCGAGTTCATCCGCGAGCTGATCGCCCAGGGAGCCACCAAGGACGAGATCAAGGCCGCGCTCGTCGACGAGTACGGCGAGGACGTTCTCACCCTCCCCGGCACCGACGGCTTCGACCTCGCCGCCTGGCTCATCCCCGCCGCGGCTTTGCTCACAGCCGCGATCGCAATCGGTATCGCGTTGCGCAGATGGCGCCCGAAAACCGGCTCCGCGGAGCCTCTTAGTGAGGGATCCGAGACCCCAGAAACGACGAAATCCGCCGACGCCGAGCGCCTCGAAGCGGATATGGCGCGGTACGAGCCCTAGCGGCCGCCCAGGCCCCCCTGCAGAAAGAGCCAGCGCTCGAGGAGCGGGTCGACGATCCGCGGGCGCCCATCGATGCGCTGGACCTCGCCGGAGCGCATCAACCCGTCCTCCCCGCTTTGCGCTTGGCTCTTCGTCAGCCCGAATGCCCGCAGCGTGCGCTGGTTGTAGAGCGTCTCCTCGCTGCGGGCCAGCGCCAGGAGGACGCGCCGCTGGTTGGGCGAACCGGCCAGTGACTGCCACGTGTAGTCGAAGCGCTCCTTGGTCTCGCGGTCGACCTGAGCCAGCGCGTGGTCGAAAGTGAGCCCGTCTGCAAGCGAGCCGCGCTCGGTTTGCTCCCAGAGGTGGTGGGCCATGAGCATCGCTCGTTGTGGATGGCCCCGCACGAGCTCCAAGAGAAGGTCGAGGGCCTCCCCGGCATCCCGGTCGGTTTCACCGAACTTCTCCCCGATGTAGTCCGCGAGGTCCACGTCGGCCAAGGGCTCCAGGTACATCGGACGCGCCTGGTCGAAGAGCGGGCGCTCGCGGTTGCCGAACATCTCCTCGAGCAGCGATTGCTCCGATCCCGAGAAGACGTAGCTGGCGGCGTCGCCGTGCAGCTGGATCTTGCTTCGCAGCAGCCCGTCCAGATTGCCGGTTGCCGTAAGAAAGTCCTGGAACTCGTCGAAGACGACGAGCGTCCGCTCCCCGCTCGTCTCGAGAATCCTCTGCGGGAGGTCGAGCAGGTCGGAGAGCCGCTGAGTCGCATCCGTGTCCGGGGAGAACTCGAGCTCGCCGCCGACCCCGCCGGGGGCCAGCTTCGCGCGTCCGCGCCACGATCGCCCCATCCGGGTCAAGAGCTGACGCAGCGACCCTTGAAGCGCCTGCTCGTACGCCTCGCGCATGCGCCGGCCGACTTCATCCGCCGTCGTGGCGAGCAGAAAATCCACGAGGACGGTTCGATAGCCGGCCCTCTCGGCCTCGTCGATGACCTTGAGCAGGACACTCGTCTTCCCGTAGCGGCGGGGCGCCTGGACCCTGGTGTTGTGCCCTCCCTCCGCCAAGCGGAGCAGCTGCCCCACTTCCTCGTCGCGGTCGATCAGCTCCGCCGGCGGGACGGGGTCGCCATAGATGAAGGGGTTGAGCTCGAGTCCATCGGTCACGGTATGAATTGAGCATACCAGTTGGTATACGAAGGCTATTACTGGACGGTTCCCAGGATGAATACCGCGAATTTGGAGCTCACGGCCCAAACTCCTGTGCCGTGGCCTCACTTCTGGTTCCGCCACCGCCCCCGGAAGCTGGACTGCTCGACGTCGGGGGCGCCAGGACGAAGTCGTTAGGCGGGTCGGTAGGCGGTGGCGGCGGAACCCCCGGCTGTGGTGGGGGTGGCTCGGGGATCGGCTCCTCGTCTGACGGTGGCTCGGTGTCGGTGGTAACCATCTCCTCCGAGAACCCAAGCTGGGACGGCGCGATGCCCCGCGACGATCGATCGCGCTCAAGGCTGGCTCGCATCTCCGGGCGATCGCCGCGACCATCCTTCGGCTGGCCGTCTGAGAAGCTCACGGGGCCGACGCCGGCGGCCACGCATACGGCCGCGGCAGCGCCTCCACCGAGACAGGCGACGGTGGCCTTGCTCGCCGCCCCCAGGCCGGCGAGCTTCGCCACGAGGCCGGCGCCGGCCGCACCGGCACCACGGGGCGTCGCGGAGGAGACCCCCGAGGCGCTCGCTTCCGCCACATTCGTCGAGCCTCGCGAGAACGTCGCGGTGACTGAGTCCTTTGCCCGTTCGATCACCTCGGCCGCCCGGTCCGGCAGGGACAGCCTCCCGTCCGCCGCCAAGTCGATGACCCCCGGGACCACGACCGAGCTGCCCAGGTCGTGCAGGTGTCCGGAGAGCTTGCCGACGAAGTCGCTGCACTGCCGGCAGTGCGCGAGGTGGTGCTGAGCCTGTCGCTGCTGTTCGGGATCGGCCATGCCGGCGGCGAAGGCCTTCAGGATCGGCTCGCGATCGGTGCACCATTCGCCTCGCTCAAAGGTGCGAATCCGCTCGGTGAGCTGATCGATGCCTTTGGTGATCTCCTTGCGGTAGGCCCGCGGCGAGAGGCCCTCGATCAGCTCGCAGACCTGAGCGGGCTCGAGTCCCCAGCCGTAGCGAAGCATGAGAACCGCCCGCCGGCGCCGGGGCATCGAGGACAGAAGGTCGCGGGTGATGGCCGAGGTCTCGGCTTGGTCGGCCCGCTCGTCGGGTGGCGTCGCAGAATCCGCGACCGCAGCCGCCTTCTCGATCGGCGATACCGGTTTGCGCTTGCGGCGGCGGATCTCCTTGCTCGCCTGATGCGCGACAGCGGTCATCAGGTAGCTGCGGATCTCGTCGTCGTCGAGACCGGCGTGTCTGCGCTCGAGCGCCCGGAACGTCCCAACCCACGCGTTGGCGTAGATGTCTTCGATCTCGTGGTCGCCGAAGGTCGAGCCGTACGCTCGCCTGACCATGCTCGCCGCAGGGCTCTTCAGCTGCTCGAAGAGTCGCGCTGAGCGATCTCGCCAGACCGATGGATCGTCTGGCTGCTCTCTTGCACTTGCCGTCGGGGAGCTCATAGGGACCCTCCGGGACAACCCCGCTGGATTTCCCGGCGCCCCCCACACGGGCGGCGGATCGTATGTCCGGGCCGGCCCTGGCTCGGAGCCGCCGCGAATGCCGGGCCCGCAATGTGCGAAGACTTTGTTGGCGCGCAAGTCCCACATAGCGGGACTTGCGCGCCAGTTTCGGAGGCATCGGGCGGATCTACCGACGCAGCGGCTTGACCCTGAGCCCTGCCTTCGAGTCCTCGATCAGCGCTCCCAGACGCCGCTCCCTCGTTTCCTCCTGCTTGGCGCTCATCACCCAGTGGGCCACCGTTCGCCGGTAGCCCGGCGGCTGCGACTCCAGAAACTCCCAGGCCTTCTTTTCCGCCCGCAGTCGCTTCTCGAAGTCGGCACTCAGCCTCTTACGGCCCTTCTCGTGGGAGTAGACCTCCGAGCGCTCGGGGTCACGGGCCTCGAAGGCGGCGAGCCCTGCGGGAGCCATCCGCCCCTCGGCCGTAAGGGCCTCCACACGGCCGATGTTCCGCGAGCTCCAGATGCTCCGGCGGCGGCGGGGCGTGAAGCGGACGGTATGGCTCTTCTCGTCGATTCGGCGCCCCCTCCCGTCTATCCATCCGAAGCAGAGGGCCTCGTCGACGGCCTCAGCCCAGGTGATCGAAGGCTTACCGGTCGCCTTCTTGTAGAAGCCGACGACGAGCTCGTCCTTCTGGTCGTGGTTAGCCTCGAGCCAGGCGCGGAACTGATCGGGAGCCTTGAAGAAGCGAGGCTTGGTTGCGGTCACTGGGCAAGGGTATGCCGGGGCGGTCTGCCATCCCTCGGCGAGAAGCTCGGCCTGACGGCGGATATAGCGCCGAGGGATGCGTGCGCGACTACGAGCCGCCGATCGCCATCTCGGCGATCAGCAGGGGCGGCGTCCTGACCGAGCCGCCGAAGGGAACCCAGCGCGCTTCGACGCCGGTGGCCTTTACCGCCATCAGCATGGAGACGAGGTCCGAGGCGATCGTGAACTCCGTGGCCGGGGCGCCCAGCTCACCGCCCTCGATGAGGACGCCGGAGGCGCCCACCGAGAACTGACCCGAGACTGGGTTGACGCCCGAATGCAGGCCGGCGACGTCGGTCACGTAGACGCCGTCGCCCGCCTCCGCGAGGAGCTCCTCGAGGGTCTTCGACCCGGGAGCGACGATCAGGTTTGACGGCGAGACCGAGGGGGCGGAGCGGTAACCGGAACGGGCTGCGCTCGCCGTGGATGTCTGTCCATTGCCGGCCCGCCTCGCCGTGTAGGAGTCGTGGAGGTAGTTCTCGAGACGCCCCGCGGCGATCATCGGGGTGCGGACGCGGTTGAGCCCCTCGGCATCGATCGGCGCCGAGGCCATGCCCTCAGGGTCGAGCCCATCGTCGGTCAGCGCGAGGGCCTTGGAGGCGATCTCGTCGCCGAGGCGTTCCGCGAAGGGCGAGCGTCCGCGCTGGACAGCGTCGGCGCTCAAGACGCCGCCGATGAAGCCCGCGAAGGAGGCGGCGACGGTCTGGTCGAGGACGACCGGGCAGCTTCGCGAGGCGGGCTTGGAAGCGCCGAGCAGCTGCACTGCCCGCTCGGCGGCCTCGGTGCCGATCTCCTCGGGGTCGAGGCTGATGGGTGAGCGTCCCATGCCGAAGCCGAGGCCCGTCTGTTTCGAGGCCCCGTCCTGGGAGATCGCCTGGAGATAGGCGTAGGCGAAGGACGCCTCGTAGGAGCCACCCACGCCCGTGGAGGAGCGAAGCGCCGAGCGCACCTCCTCATCAACGTAGATGGTGGTCTCGACGGCGACGATCCGCTCGTCGGCCTCACGGGCGTGGCGCTCGACCGCCTTCGCGAGCCCGACCTTCTCCTCCGTCGGGGTCGCGCCCACCTGCGGGTCGAAGAAACCGTCGGCGGACAGGGTCGGCGCATCGGCGACGGGCTCGGGCGCCGCAGCGAACTCGTCGGGGTCGGAGACGCGGGCGGCCTCGACGGCGTCGGTGGCGATCGCGGCGACCCCGGCATCCGAGAGGTCGGTGCCGTAGGCGAAGCCCACGCGGCCGTCGATCCAGGCACGCACCCCGAGGCCCCGCTCCCCCGCCTCGGTGAGGCTCTCGACCTCCCCGTCGAAGATCCTGATCTCGCGGCCGACCGAGTCCTGCGTGGCGGCCTCGGCGTCGCCTGCCCCCGCGTCGAGCGCGGCGGCGACAGCCCGCTCTGCGAGGGCCTCGAGGTCCCGTGGCTCGTCGGCGCTCATCTCACCCAACGTAGCGAGGCCGCGGTTGCCACCGGAGGCCGGGGGGGCTGGCGCCGAGCAGCTTGGTCAACTAAGCGCCGTGCCACCGACGGTGAGCTCGGAGATACGCACGTGGCCCTGCCCCGTGCCGACCGGAACGCGCTGGCCGCCCTTGCCGCAAAAGCCGGTCTTCATCGCGAAGTCGTCCGCCACCGCGTCGATCCGCCCAAGCGCCTCGAGGCAGTTCCCGATCAGCGTGGCGCCCTTGCACGGCTTCGTCACCTTGCCGCCCTCGATCAGGTAGCCCTCGGAGGTGCCGAAGACGAAGTCGCCGGTGGTGGGATCGACCTGGCCGCCGGCAAAGGAGACGGCGTAGAAGCCCCGCTCGACACCCGCGATCAGATCCTCGGGCGTCGCATCGGGCTCAGGGGCGATGTAGGTGTTGGTCATCCGCGGGATCGGCAGATGGCGAAAGCTCTCGCGGCGACCGTTGCCGGTGGAGGAAACCGAGTCCTTGCGGGCGGACTGGAGGTCGTACAGGTAGGAGCTCACCTTTCCGTCCTCGATGACTGTGGTCTTCTGCGACGGCGTTCCCTCGTCGTCGATCGCGTCCGTTCCCCACTCGCCCGCGAGCAGCCCGTCGTCGTAGGCCACCAGGTGGCTTTGGGCGACCTGCTCGCCGAGCTTGCCCGCGTACACCGAGGCACCCTTCTGGATGTGGTCGGCCTCGAGCCCGTGGCCCGTCATCTCGTGGAAGAGAACGCCGCCGAAGCCGCCGCCGACGACAACCGGCATGGCTCCGGCCGGGGCTGGCGCGGCGTCGAGCAGCGTGATCGCCACCTGCGCGGCCTGGCCCGCGATCTCCTCAGCGGCGCCACCATCGACAAGCTCATAGCCGCGGTGCGCACCGAGCGTCTCGAAGCCCGTCTCGACCGAGCCGTTGCGCCGCGCCACCACCTGGACCCCGAGGCGCGTACGAAGCCTGTCGTCGGCGGCGAGGCGCCCCTCGGAGTTGGCGACGGTAACGCGCTTTCGATTCTCGCCATAGGAGGCTGTCACCTGGACGATCTCATCCCCCGCCGAGCGCGCTCGCTCGTCGCAGGCCCGGAGCAGGTCGGCCTTGCGGTCGGCCGGCACCTCGGCGGGGTCGGTCTCGATCTCTTGGAGCGCCGGCGCCTCGGTTGCCTCGAGCGGCTGCGCCTCGAATCGCTCCCCATCCAGCGCCGCCGCCGCTGCCTCGGCAGCGCGCTCGAGGTCGGCCTCGGCGAGCCCGTCGACGTGCGCGAAGTAGGTGGTGTCGCCGGAGACGACGCGCACTCCCGCGCCGCGTTCGCCCCCTCGCTGGGCACGCTCTACGCGCGACTCGTCGACGGCCACGGAGAAGCCGGCGCGCTCCTCACAGTAGATCTCGGCGAAGTCGCCACCGTTGGATAGCGCGCGAGCGACGATGCGCCCCGCGAGGTCGGGCTCGATCAGAAGATCAGGGCGCCGGGCGGGCATGGCGCAAACATAGCGATGGGAACGCACGAGCCTGAAGGGGGTTTATAGGCTGATCGGGCCGGGCAGCCGCACCAAGCCGACTGAAGAGCGGCTCCCGGCCTGCCGGGGCTTTCATTTCGGCACAAAAACCGAGGGGCTACGGGGACTCCCCATTCAGGAGAAACCTGATGCCTTACGTTTCATGCCCACGCTGCGACTTGGTCCTCGAGGCCCGCGATGCCTACACGATGGAGTCGTGTCCTCGCTGCCTCGCGCGCGAGGGAGAGCGGGTTAAGCTCGAGGCTCATCTGGGGAACCCGGAGCGCAAGGGCCGCTTCCTCGAGAGCGTCCGCCGGGAGATCGCCTCGCGGGGCTCGGGCCGCCGGCGCGAGACCTCGTAGCGGCCGGACGCCCTATCTGCGGCCGCGCGGGCTACTCGGCCCGGGCGATGTCGATCAGGCGCGCCGCGGCGAGGAAGAGCTCCCTGCCCTCAGGCGTCTCGGCCGGAAAGGCGGCGCTGCGGCCGGCGGCGTAGGAGGCCCTTGCGAATGGCTGCTGAGCGGCCCGGCGCCGGCGCAGGAAGCCGGATGCCTCGTCGGCGACCCCAGCGACGCGATCCAGCAGCAAACGGTGGGGCTTGGGGCTCATTCGCCTGCGGTCTCACCCGGAGGCACGGCGCGCCGGTCGGGCACGCCATTGCCGCTCGCCAGGTCGCGCAGAACCGTGCGCATGTCGAAGAGCATGAGGGAGGCCAAGACGAAGCGCTCGGCCACCGCGACCATCGCCAGGCCACCCTCCCGGACGGCGAACGCTTCCCCGTCCTCGGTCGCGACGTGGACCTGCGTGGTGGCCTCTCCCCCGGCACGATCGGCGGCGGCTAGAAAGCCGGCGCCCGCCTCGGCCCAACCGGACCCGGCGCTCGAGGCCAGCTCCTTGTCCTCTGCATCAAGGACCGCACAGCCGCGCAGGTCAGGCGACATCTCCCGCATCCGCGCAACCGCCAGCTCGGCGTCCGCGGCCGTCGGTGAGGGCCCTTCACCCGATCGCTCGGCCTCTGTCCGGCTCATTCGTCAAACATATAGGCAGCTCATGTCCCGGATCTCCTGGCTCATCATCGTCAGCGTCTGCGCCGTGGCGGTCATCCTGCTAGCGCTGAACGGCTACGTCGGCTATGCAATCACGGTCGGAGCCGTGGGGGCCGCCGCCGGCGTAAACCTGCTCTGAGCCCGCCTACCCCGCCCGCCCCGGATCTCCCGCCAGGCTGTCGGGATCACGCACGGAGCCCTCGGGCTCGGTGTGGATCAGCACCTCGGAGTGGGAGAACTCCCCCTCGATCGCGTCGCGCAGTCGATGCGCGAGGGCGTGGGCACGCTCGAGCGAGGTGCCTGAGCGAAACTGAAGATGGAGGTCCACCTTGAGATGGGCGCCTGAGAGCCTCGCCCGAAGCTTGTGGTAGCCCGCGATTTCGGGCGCATCGGCTCGCGCCGCCGCGATCACCTCCTCGATGCGGTCTAGCTCCGATGCCGGCGGTGCTTCGTCGACGAGCACGCGGCCGGAGCGGCTCAGGATGCGAATTCCCGCGACGACGATCGCGATCGCGACGCAGATCGCGGTAATCGCATCGAAGGCCGGCTCGCCGGTGATCTCGACGAGCGCGAGTCCCGCGAGGACGCCGGTCGACGTGAGCGCGTCGGTGCCGAGGTGCGCGGCGTCGCCGGCGAGCGCGGGCGACTCCAGCGCGCGTGCTCGGCGGCGCAGGAAGAGTGAGATGCAGACGTTGGCGAGCGCGGAGAAGGCGATCACCGCGATCCCGATGCCGAGGTCGTCGAGCATGGTCGCGTCGGCGCCCTCGGCCAGGCGGCGGGTCGCCTCGTAGATGATCACGCCCGCGCCGACGAGGATCAGCATGCCCTCGATCGCCGCGGCGAGGTTCTCGAGCTTCTCGTGGCCATAGGGATGCTCGGCGTCGGCCGGCGCATCGGCCTTTCGGACCGAGACCAGGGCGACGACCGAGGCCACCAGGTCGATCGCCGAGTGGACGGCCTCGGTGATGATCGCGATCGAGCCGGTGATCGCCCCCGCCGCGATCTTGAGCGCGATCAGGATCGAGTTGGAGACCACCGAGAGCGCCGCCGCGCCCGTTTTCGTGCGGATCACGGCCCCGCTCCCGGCTCGGGGGTCGCCGCCGGCGGCAGGCCGAGATGCGCGGCCAAAAGGCGTGCCGCCCGTCCGCGGTGGCTGATCGCGTGCTTTTCGGCCGGGCTGAGCTCCGCCATCGTTCGCCCATCGCGAGCGCCGGTGTCGCGCGGGACGAAGGCGGGGTCGTAGCCGAAGCCGCCAGTTCCCCGCGGCTCCGAGGTGAGCTCCCCCTCGCAGCGCCCCTCGAACAGCTGCTCGTCTCCCGCCTCGTCGATGTGGGCGATCGCACAGACGTAGGCGACGGAGCGATCCACGGTCCCGGCGAGCTCGGAGATCAAGAGCGCAAGGTTCTCCTCATCCGTCGCGTCCTCGCCCGCGTAGCGGGCCGAGCGGACTCCGGGCCGCCCGCCTAGCGCCGGGGCGGAGATGCCGGAGTCGTCCGCGACCGCCGGCTCGCCGGTGGCCTCGAGAGCGGCGCGAGCCTTGATCAACGCGTTCTCGCCGAAGGTCTGACCCGTCTCCGGCGGGAGCTCGACCTCCGCGGGGAGCTCCACCAGCTCGATCCCCGCAAGGATCTCGGCCAGCTCCTGCAGCTTGTGCTCGTTCCGTGTCGCCACGACGAGCCGCGAAGCCATCAGCCGTCCGGCTCGCGGGACGCCTCCTGGAAATCGCGAAGGGCACCGATGGCGGGCTCGGCCAGCGCCAGGAGGTCGTCGAGCGACGCGCGCGAAACGGGGGTCTGCTCGGCCGTGGCCTGGACCTCGACCACGCCGCCGTCGCCCGACATGACGACGTTGGCGTCAACCTCGGCGCGCGAGTCCTCCGAGTAGTCGAGATCGCAGAGCGCGACCCCGTCGACGATCCCGCAGCTCACGGCAGCGACGGTGCCGGTGAGCGGGTCGCGCTCGAGCTCGCCGGCCTGCAGGAGCGAATCGAGGGCCAGACGCAGAGCGATGAAGCCGCCCGTGATCGAGGCACAGCGGGTGCCGCCGTCGGCCTGAAGAACGTCGCAATCGACGTAGACCGAGCGCTCGCCCAGCGCCTCGAGGTCGACTATCGCCCGCAGCGATCGCCCGATCAGGCGCTGGATCTCCACCCCGCGACCGTCCTGCTTCCCACGCTTTACGTCGCGCTCCTTGCGCTGACCCGTGGAGGCGGGAAGCATCGAGTACTCGGCGGTCACCCACCCACGCCCGCGGCCCTCCATCCAGCGCGGTACCGAGCCGTTTACCGAGGCCGTACAGATGATTCGTGTCTCGCCCTGGCTAAAGAGGGCCGAGCCCGTCGCGGTGCGGACGAAGCCGGGCTCCACGTCTACGGGGCGTAGATCGGCGGGGGTACGGTCGTAGCTTCGGGCCACGGCGTGAGTCTCGCACCTGCCGAGGTTCGCCGTGCACCATCGGCACGGGCCGCCCACCATACCCCGAGGCCCGGTGTGGGATCAACGGGTCGCGGTGGGCGGCGCTGCGTGCCGGTTACTGGAACGTGATCGCGTTCACCGCCGACTTGATCTTGGCGACGATCACCTCGGCGATCTCCGTCCCCTCGCTGCCGTTGAAGCCCTTCATGGCGGCGACCATGCCGACCATGAGCAGGCTGACGAGCAGGATCAGGCCGACGTACTCGACCGTGCCCTGGCCACGCTCCTCGGTGAACGGTCGCCGGCTCAGCAACTTCTGCATTCGAGTCCTCCCTCGTCTGTGATCGATTGTCGAGCGATCCTGCGCCGAATTGAGTCGCCGATCCAGACCCGGCGGTGGCGACTGTGGCTCGGGGGCGTGCCAGAAGCCGCACCTCACGCGGATACGCTGGCGCCGTGCGGGTCCTGGTCGTCACGAACATCACGCCGGACGCGAAGGCGCCCGGCCGCGGCAACTACGTGCGCGATCAAGTCGCCGGCCTGCGAGCCGCGGGCGTCGACGCGGAGCTCTTCTCCTTCCCGATGGGCAAGCGGGCGCTGGTGCGCGCTTCCGGAGGGATCCGCCGGCGCCTGCGCGGTGGCGGCTATGACCTCGTCCACGCCCACTATGGGCTCGCCGGATGGAGCGCGGCGCTCGCCGGCGCCCGTCCACTCGTCGTCACGTTCCACGGAACCGACGTCCGTCACCCCACGGTCGGGCGCCTCTCGCGACGCTTGACCTCCCGCCTCGACCTCGTCGCAGCCGCGTCGCGGGCGCTCTTCGAGGAGGAGGCGGGGCGGCCCGGGCTCCCGCGTGATCGCGGCGGCGCGATCGCTGTGCTCCCCTGCGGGGCGGACCTCGAGCGCTTTCGGCCATCCGCGCGAGCCCAGGCGCGCCGGCGTCTCGGCCTGGACGCCGATGGCCGCTACCTCCTGTTTCCCGCCGCCGACTTCCGTCCAGAGAAACGCCACGACCTGGCCGCCGAGGTGGCCCGGCGGGCGAACGCAAAGCTCCTGACGCTGGGGGGAACCAAGGCCGAGGAGATGCCCGACTGGGTGAACGCCTCGGCGGCTGTGCTGGTCACCTCCGACAACGAGGGCTTCGGCCTCGCCGCGATCGAGGCGCTCGCCTGCGACGTGCCGGTGCTCTCGACCGCGGTCGGCATCGCGCCGATGCTGCTGGGCGGCGTCGAGGGGTGCCTGGTTGGCGCCTTTGAAGCCGAGCGCTGGGCCCGCCTCGCCGCGGAGCATCTCGACAGCGCGGATCCGCGGATCCACGGTCGCTCCCGGGCGTCGTGGTTCTCGGCGCGGGCGATGGCGGAGCGGGTGGCCTGCGCCTATCGCCAGGTGCTGGCAGACGAGCGCTGAGCCTGCGCTGGTCCGGTCGAGGGAACCGGCGCATGGAACGAAATCCTCTCTTAGTCTGAACGCCGTGATGGCAAATCAAGAGTCCGGCATCTTCGACCAGGCAGAGAGAAACCAGAGGGCCTTGTCCAAAGCGGGTAACGCGGACACGCCTGAAGCGCGAGCAATCGAGGAGCTCCTCGCCCTCGGCCGTGATCTAACGCGGGAAAAAGCCGAGACGGCGGAACGAATTCAGCTCCTGCACTCCAAGCTTGAGGCTGCCGAGGACCGTGCTGACGAGGCCGAGGCGCAGGTAAAGAAGCTGCGTGCTGCCGGGGAACGCGCCGCCGAGGCGCAGGCGAAGAAGCTGCAGGCGGCGGAGGAGCGCGCCGAGAGGGTCGAGGCGGAGGTGAAGAAGCTCCGCGCCGCCGGGGAGCGCACGGCGGAGGCGGAGGCGAAGAAGGCGCAGGCGGCGGAGGAGCGCGCCGCAGCGGCCGAGGCTCGGGCGAAGCAGGCGGCCGGTGAGGCAGAGGCCGAGCGGCGCCGGCGTTCGGAGACCGATGAGCGCCTCGTAAGCGAGACCGTGGCCATGCGGGAGAAGCTCGAGGCTCTGCGCACTCAGACGGACGAGCGCATCGGGTGGCTCAAGGAGCAAACCGGGCTGACCACCGAGGCAGCCAAGAGCAACGGCTCCGCCGGGCGGTCCGAACAGCGTCAGGCGGCCCGGCAGCCCGAAGGCGGCCGGGGCATCGCTGAGTCCGAAGACAACCCGAAGACGCGCGGACTCCTGAGGTTGAACGAGGCGAGCCTCGAGGAGCTTCGCTACCTCGGCATGACGATGACGCAGGCCAAGCGAGTGATCAAGTTCCGTGAGGATCGCCCGTTCACCGCAATCGACGACCTCAATCTGATCCCGGGCTTCTCGCTGGACTTCCTGAAGGCCGTCGAGGGCCGTGTCGCCCCCTAGGGCGACCCGCCGCGACTCAACCAGGCGCTACGACCGGCCAGCGGCTGCCGACCCGCGCCAGATGCTCGCCCGCGGCCTCGAGCGGAGCCGTTCGCGCTGTGGTGTCGCCATCGAGCGCCTCGACCGTCGCGACGACGGAAGCGGCGAGAGCGGGCGGGTCGTAACCGCCCTCGAGCACGACCAGAACGGGCGCTTCGAGCTCGCGGCCGAGATCGCGCATCGACGCTGTCATCTCGGCGAAGCCCGCCTCATCGACCCTGCACGAGCCCAGCGGGTCGGCCCGGTGCGCGTCGTATCCCGACGAGAGGATGATGAGACTCGGTGCGAAGGCGAGCGCCAGCGGCGCCACCACGTGCTGCACGAGCGCCAGGAACTCGTCGGACCCGGCACCAGGGGGCACCGGCAGGTTCACGGTGTAGCCCTCTCCCTCTCCCACCCCAGTGAAGTCGGCCGGCCCGGTTCCGGGATACAGGGGCGACTGGTGGATCGATGCGTAGAGCACCTCGGCTGATGCGGCGAAGATCGCCTCGGTGCCGTTGCCGTGATGTACGTCCCAATCGAGGATGAGGACGCGCTCGGCGCCGCACGCGGCTCGTGCGTGGGCCGCGGCGATCGCGGCGTTGTTGAAGAGGCAGAAGCCCATCGCGCGCTCGCGCTCGGCATGGTGGCCGGGCGGGCGCGTGCCGCAGAAGGCGACGGTGGCCTCGCCCCCAAGCAGCCGCTCGGTCGCGTGGACCGCGGCGCCGGCGCCGCGGAAAGCCGCCTCCAGGGAGCCCTCGCTCATCCCCGTATCGACGTCGATCGCGCCCCCGCCGCGCGCGCCGAGGGCCTCGATCATGTCGATGTGCGCGGCCGAGTGCACGCGCTCGAGCCACTCCCGCTCCGCACGCGGCGCCTCGACACGCTCGACGCCGAGCCAATCCCTTGCCTTCATCGCCGCCTCGATCGCCCGCAGCCGTCCGGCGTTCTCGGGGTGGTGGCCAGTGTCGTGATCGTGCGACGACGGGTGGGATACGTAGAGGGCCATGGCGCGGGGTACCGTAGCCCGCTTGAACGATCCGCGAGGAGCGATGCAGTGCGACGTTGCCGTCATCGGCGGCGGGGCCGCGGGCCTTTATGCGGCCATCCGGGCCGCCGAGGCCGGTGCCCACACCATGCTTGTCTCCCGCAAGCCGCTCGCGGAGAGCTCGTCCTACTGGGCGCAGGGCGGTCTCGCGGCGGCCCTCGCACCCGACGACTCCCCTGCCCGGCATGCTGACGACACGCTGAGCGCCGGCAGGGGCCTGTGCCGCCCCTCGGCCGTCGAGGCGCTCACGGCCGAGGCGCCCGCGGCCGTCGAGGAGCTCCGCCGCCGCGGTGTGGAGTTCGACACCGAGCCCGACGGCTCGCTCTCGCTTGGCCTGGAGGGTGGGCATTCGGCACGCCGGATCGTGCACGCGGGAGGAAGCGAGACCGGTCGCGCCATCACCGCCAGGCTGGCCGCGATCGCAGCCTCAACGCCCACCCTCGAGGTGCTCGAAGGCGCCTCCGTCACCGCTCTTTGGAGCGATGGCTCCGGCTGCGCCGGTGCGATTACCGACGACGGGGAAATCACGAGCCGCGCCACGATCATGGCCACCGGCGGCGGGGCGGCGCTGTGGGCGCGGACAACGAACCCGTGGGGCGCCATCGCGGCCGGCGCGGTAATGGCGAACGCTGCAGGAGCGGGGCTGGCCGACTTGGAGCTGTGCCAGTTCCACCCCACCGCGCTCGAGTTGGCGGGGCGCCCGGGCGACGGCAAGTTGATCACCGAGGCGATCCGTGGCGAGGGGGCGACGCTCTTGGATGCCAGTGGCGAGCGCTTCACCGACGAGCTGGCGCCTAGAGACCAGGTGACGGCGGCGATCCTCGACCGCATGCGTGCCGACTCCTCGCCCCACGTGTGGCTTGACATGCGGGGCATCGAAGAGGCGCGCTTTCCAAACGTGTACGCAGCCTGCCGTGAAGCCGGCCTGGATCCGCTGGCCGAGCCGGTGCCGGTGGCCCCGGCTGCTCACTACCTGATCGGCGGCGTCGCCACCGACCTGCAGGGACGCACCAGCGTGGACGGCCTCTATGCCGTCGGCGAGTGTGCGTGCACCGGACTGCACGGTGCCAACCGGCTGGCGTCGAACTCGCTCTCCGAATGCTTCGTCTTCGGTGCGCGTGCAGCCGAGGCGGCGCTTGATGAGCCCGATCGCGCTCCGGGGATGGAACGCCCTGCCACGCGCTTTGAGCCCCCCACCGTGGCCACCCGCGAAGCCGTCTGGCGGCACGCAGGGCCGATTCGCTCCGCTCAGCGGCTCGCGCCCCTGCTCGACGATGCCTATCCCCTGGCGCGGCTGATCGCGCGCGCCGCTATCGAGCGTGCAGAATCCCGCGGGGCGCACCGGCGCACCGACTTCAGGCTGCCCGACCCCGGTTTCGACGGAGAGCATCTGGTCACCTCAGCGGCAGGAGAGCTCCGACGCGAACGCTGGGCCTAGCGCCCGGCAGCAACTAGACGACCGACCCGCCCGCCGGGCCCGTGGAAGCTCGCGGGCCCTGAGCTCGTTGAAGAGGTGCAAGGGAACCCGAGCGGTTTCACCCGTTTGGACAGCGGCGGGTGGCGATTGCGCGAGCCTGACCTAGATCGGTAGATGCAGTGCTATTACCGATTGATGGAGATATATCCTCTGATCGTAGGAGCGCAAGAATTCTGAATATGGCTTAATTAAGCAATTACTTTAATCCTGTATTAATTTTTGATCCACAATCGCCTCGTTTTCGTTGTAATACTCGCCGAGCCCCACCGAGAGATCCATCCCCCGATGGAATGAGGCGATGGACAAGGAAGGCAAGGGGCGTTTGGAACGGAGACCAAGGAGGCACGGAGAAGATGTACCGGTTCAGCCGCTCGATCTATAGGCAGCTGGCGCCCCATGTGATCGAGGATCCGCGCGACCCCACCGGGTGCGCCAACAAGCAGAAGGTTCTCGATAGCTGTGAGGCGGCGATTCGCCGACTCGCCTACGACGGCCGGTACTTCGCACGTCCAGCCAAGTCGCTTTTCAATGACGTCAGGGTTCACCTGGCGATGGGGGATCAGCTGCGCGCGTGGCTGGTAATCGAGCGCAACATCGCGCTCGCAAACGAGTACCTCGAGCTGTTGCCCGAGGAGCTCGGCCTGGACGCCGAGCTGCGCTCGTGCAGGGCGCACACCCGCAAGGGCACGCCCTGCCAGCGCGACCCGTTGCCGGGCAGGGACTACTGCCCGTCACACAAACATCTCGAAGAGACCTTCGAGAGCGCCGAGCTTTCCGTCGGGGTTGATGGGCCCGACGGCGAAGCCGACGGCAGTGCCGTCATCCGCGCAGCCGCATAAGACGCCCGCCTCTCCTCAAGTCAGCGGGTCACGGAGAGCCCCGGCCGGGCGGCCGGGGCTCTTCTCATGTGTGGGATCGATTTTGGCTTGACGGCCCAGGGGTAAGAGCAAGTCCGATGCCCAACCCCCCTCCCTTCAGCACGGCCCACATCGAGGAGCTCGAGCGAGTGCCGCTCGAGCATGGCGACTGGCGCCCGATTCGCCGTGCGCTCGGCGTCACCGCCTTCGGCATGAACGCCTACTCGGCCGACTCGGTGGGGGCGGCGCTGATCGAGCCCCACGACGAGACCAGTCCCGGGGCTGGTGGACACGAGGAGGTCTACCTGGTCGTAACCGGCACCGCCGCGTTCACGGTCGACGGCAAGGCGCTCGAGGCCACCGCTGGGACCATGGTCCTCGTCCAGCCGGGGGTAAGGCGCGAAGCGGTGGCCGTGGAGGCGCCGGCGACCGTGCTCGTCTTGGGCGGACGCCCCGGCAGCGCCATGCCGCCATCCCCCTTCGAGTACTGGTACGCGGCGATCCCGGCGGACGAGGCGCATGAATACGAGCGGGCATACGAGGTCGCGGCCGAGGGCCTCGAGCACTACCCCGATCACGGCACGCTTCACTTCGCCCTCGCCTGCTTCGCCGCGCAGACGGGCGATCGCGAGCGTGCGTTGGAGCACCTGCGCACCGCCTTCGAGAAGGATCCGCGCACGCGGGAGTGGGCACAGGACGAGAGCGACCTCAACCCCATCCGCGACGATCCCGCCTACCCCGAGTAGGTCGACTTGCTGCTCGGCGTCGACGTTGGCGGCACCTTTACCGACGCGGTGCTCTTCGACGGGCGCTCTCTTCACAGCGCCAAGGCACCCACGACTCCCGACGATCAATCGGAGGGGGTGCTGGCGGCCGTTGAGGAGGTGCTCGATCGCGCGGGGATCGAGCCGGGCGACATCGAGGTCCTCTGTCACGGCATGACCGTGGGCACCAACGCCCTGCTCGAGGAGCGCGGTGCCCGCACGGCGTTGATCGCCACCGAGGGCTTCGCCGATCTGCTCGACGTGGCGCGCCAGGACCGCCCAGAGCTCTACCGCCTCTGCAAGCCGAAGCCCACGACGCTGGTCGAGGCCGACCTGCGCCTGGAGGCACGCGAGCGGATCTCGGCCGATGGCGTCGTCGATGAGATCGCCGATGAGGAGGTCGAGCGCCTCACGGAGGCGGTGCGTGATTGCGAGGCAGAGGCCGTCGCGATCTGCCTCCTCTTCTCCTACCTGGATCCCGCTCACGAGAAGGCCATCGCGGAGTCCTTGCGAAAGGCGCTCTCCGACGTCCACGTCTCGGCCTCGCACGAGGTCCTGCCGCAGTTCCGCGAGTACGAGCGCTGCTCGACGACCGTGATCGACGCCTACCTCTCCCCCCTGCTCAGGCGCTATCTGGAGCGCCTCACGGACGCGTGCTCAAAGCAGGGGCTTCCCGAGCCGCAGGTCATGAAGTCCTCCGGCGGAGTCGCGCCGGCGGCCGAGGCGGCGCGGGCCGGGGGGCAGACCGTGCTTTCGGGCCCGGCTGGCGGAGCCGTGGGCGCCGGCGTACTCGCGGGGCTCTCGGGCGACGGCGACGCCATCGGCCTCGACATGGGCGGCACGTCCTGCGATGTCTGCGTGGTCGAGCACGCGGCGGTGCGGCGCACGGACAGCCGCGAGATCGGCGGGCGGGTGATCCAGCTGCCGATGATCGACGTCCACACGGTGGGCGCAGGCGGCGGGTCAATTGGCTGGGCTGACCCGGGCGGTGCGCTGCGGGTGGGGCCGCGCTCCGCGGGCGCCGAGCCCGGGCCGGCGTGCTACGGCCGCGGGGGTGAGGAGCCGACGGTCACCGACGCCAACCTCCTGCTCGGCTATCTCGGTCAGGAGTCGGCGCTGGCCGGCGGCGTGGAGCTCGACACCGACGCGGCACGGAAGGCGGTCGCGAAGCTCGGCGAGTCCCTGGACCTCGACGAGCTGGAGACCGCCGAGGGCATCGTGCGCGTCGCCAACGCCGAGATGGTGCGGGCGCTGCGCGTGGTCACGGTGGAGCGCGGGGTGGATCCGAGGGGCTTCGCGCTGATGCCCTTCGGTGGCGCCGGCCCCATGCACGCGGCCGGCATCGCGGCCGAGCTGGACATGAACCGATTGCTCTGTCCGCGGGCGAGCGGCGTGCTTTCGGCGCTCGGGTTGATCGCCTCGGAGCGCCGGCGCGACACCGCCCGCACGGTGATGCTGCGCGCCGACGAGCTTGAGGCCGAGCGGGTCGCCGCGGAGGTGGCAGAGCTGCGCAAGACGATCGAGAAGGACATGGGGGATGCGGAGATCGACGTGACCTACGAGCTTCGCTACCGCGGCCAAGCGTTCGAGCTGCCGGTGAGCGGGCCGGCGGAGCCCGACCCGGCCGACCTTGCCGAGGACTTCGCCGCCGAGCACGAGCGCCGCTACGGGTACCGGGATTCCGACGCCGAGGTCGAGCTGATCACTATTCGCCTGGCGCTGCGCACGGAGGCGCCGGAAGTGGAGCCACGGGCGGGCGAGGGCGAGCTGGAGGACGCAGAGCGCCGAGCGCGATTCGATGGCGAGTGGGTTGGCACCCGAGTCCTCCGCGGCGAGCCGGAGGCCGGGCACACCGCCGAAGGGCCGTGCGTCTACGAGCTGCCCGAGGCCACCCTGGTGCTCCCTCCCGGGTGGAGCGCAGAGGTCGACGAGCACGGCACGATCATCGCCGACAGATCCGAGGACGGGGATGGCTGACCACCTCGACCCCGTCGCCCTCCAGGTCCTCTCCGGCGCGATGCGCGCCGCATGTGAGGAGATGGGAGCCGTGCTCGTGCGCTCGGCCCACTCGGCGAACATCAAGGAGCGCCGCGACTGCTCCACCGCGCTGTTCGACGCCGAGGGTGAGCTCGTGATGCAGGCCGAGCACATCCCGGTACACCTCGGCTCCATGCCCGACGCTGTGAGCTCGATTCTCGAAGAGGAGCAGCACGAGGGCGACCTGTGGGTGTTGAACGACCCCTACCGCGGCGGCACTCACCTTCCCGACATCACCCTGATCAGCCCGGCGTTCGAGTCGGGCGACCTGCTCGGCTTCGCGGCCAGCAGAGCCCATCACGCGGACGTGGGCGGCCCGACTCCCGGCAGCATGCCGGCGGGCTCCACGGAGCTCGAGGAGGAGGGCGTGGTGATCGAGCCCGCTCGCTTCGACGAGGACGGGCTCAGGGAGCTGGCCGAGAGCATGCGCAACCCCCCGCAACGGCTCGCCGACCTGCGCGCCCAGCGCGCGGCCAATCTCGCCGGGGCCAGGCGACTTGGCGCGCTGGTCGAGCGCTACGGCGCCGAGGAGATCCGCTCGGCGATGTCGGAGGTGCTCGACTACGCCGAGCGCCGTACTCGCGCCGCGCTCGAGGATCTGCCCGACGGGACCTACGAGGCAAGCGATGTGCTGGAGGGTGGCGCCGACGGCTCCGAGGACATCACCCTGTGCGTGGCCGCCACCATCGAGGGCGATGGCCTGGGGCTCGACTTCGAAGGCACGGACGATCAGGTCGAGGGCAATCTCAACTGCCCGCTGGCTGTGACCAAGTCGGCGGCGTTCTTCGCGGTGCGGGTATTGGTGGATCCAGAGGGGCCGCCGTCGGCGGGCGCCTTTCGCCCGATCGCGGTCGATGCGCCCGAGGGCTGCCTCCTCAACGCGCGCCCGCCGGCGGCGGTAGCCGGCGGAAACGTCGAGACGTCAAGCCGTGTTGCCGATCTGGTGCTCGCAGCGCTCGGAGAGGCCGGGCCGGCGCCCGCGCAGGGCCAGGGGACGATGAACAACGTGACGCTCGCCGGTGAGGACTGGACCTACTACGAGACCACCGGAGGAGGCCAGGGCGCGTGCCCGGATGCCGACGGTCCGAGCGCCGTGCACGTGGCCATGTCGAACACGCTGAACACGCCCATCGAGGCGCTCGAGACCGAGTATCCGGTGCGCGTCCGAGAGCTCGGCCTGCGGCGGGGCTCAGGTGGGGAAGGAGAACATCGCGGGGGCGACGGAATCGTTCGCGAGGTCGAGGCGCTCGAGCCGATGCGCTTCACGCTCATCACCGAGCGCCGTCGCCACGCCCCACGTGGCCGCGACGGCGGCGGCGACGGCGAACCGGGCAAGAACTCGAAGAACGACGAGGAGCTGCCGTCGAAGGCTGAGGGCGAACTGGAGCCCGGAGACCGCCTCAGGATCGAGACCCCTGGCGGCGGCGGTCACGGCGAGTCGGAATAGGCGCCGCTACCGGCCCAGCTTCCAGTCACGGAACGCCTCCAGGAGGTCGGCCTCCATCTGGGGCGTGAGCGATTCCGCCGGGAGGTGGCCGAGCGCGTCGATCGTCGCACGAAACTGCTCCATGTACATCTGGCAGCCCGAGCACTGCTCCAAATGGGCATAAAAACGCTCAGCATCCGCTGCGGGCAGGCGCCCCTCGAGGTAGTCGGTGACGAGCTCAACCAACTCCTGGCATGCCATCGCGACGGCTCCGCTCATGATTCGACTCCCTCGGCTTCGAAATGCTTCTCCAATGCGCCTCTCACCTTGGATCTCGCGCGATGTAGGAGGACTCTTTGATTGGTCTCGGAGAGGTCGAGAGCGTTGCGCACCTCTTCCGAGGACCAGCCCGAGACATCGCGCAGCGCGATCACGTCTCGCTGGCGTGGGGGCAGCTCGGCGATCGCCTCCAGCAGTACGCGGCGGGCAGCATCGCTTGCCAGTTGCTCCTCGGGCGGGCCCCAGTCGAGAGGGGGGCGCGCCCACTCTCCGGGATGCTGGTCCCGGGGCCCTTGGAAGCGATCCGGCGGCACCGAGGGCTCGTCGCGGCCCTCCTCTTCTCGGCGTCGCAGCAAGGAGAAGGGCAGGGTGCGACGCTCCCGCTCGCCTCGGGTTCGCGCCTTGTTCAGGAGAATCGACGTGATCCAGGTGCGAAGCGACGAGCGCCCCTCGAAGCGGTCGATCCCGTTGAGCACGGCGAGCCATGTCTCCTGGACGACCTCCTCAGCGACCGCGTGACTGGGCACGTGCATCAGCGCCAGTCGCATCATCATTGGCCCGTAGGCCGCGATCAGCGCTTCGAATGCACGGTCATCGCCCGAGCGGAGGCCTTCGAGCAGGCGGGCATCGTCGTTGGCCGAGACCGGGGGACCCATCGTCGCGCCGCGAAGACTGGCAGACCGGGCCAGGCAGCGATCACCTCAACTCGGCCTCAGGGTCACCGGCGACCTGCTCGCCGCGGCCAAGCTTGGAGCTCGCTGACCCCGTTCGTCGCAACATATGTCACGAATTTTGACTTTTGCGAGCGTTCGTTTACACTGCCCGGCCTCGGCCGGTCCCGAGCCCCCGAACGTCGAGGTCCCTGGGTCGTACCGGCGAGTAGATACCCCCGAAGAAACCGCCCAAGCAACCACCCCCGCGCCCTAAGACTCAGATGCCGATCGCCTTCAAAGAGTGGGCCGTGACCGTGCGCGCCCTGTCCGAAGGAGAACAGCTTGTGACGCTGCGCAAGGGCGGTATCCGCGAGGAGGACCGCCACTTCGAGCTCGAGCACGAGCAGTTCTTCCTCTATCCGACCTTCGACCACCAGCGCAACGACCTCGTCCGGGAGTCGCATCACCCCGAGCTGCGACGCGCGCTCGAGGAAGGCGTCTGGCCCGACGAGGAGCCGCCCCCGCGGGCCCTGCTCCAAGACGGCGGTATCGCACAGCCCGATCGCGTGCGGATCCGCGCGTGGGCGGAGGTGGCCGACCACTGGACCACCGACGATCCGCGCATCGTCGAGGGCCTTTCGCCGTTTCATGTGTGGACCCAGGACTACGCGCGCAAGCGCCTCGCTTGGAAGCGAACCCACCCGCTTCACGTGCTGCTCCTGCGGGTACACCGCATCCCACGGCCCGTGACGGTCCGGGTTCGCGACGAGTATCACGGCTGCCGCTCCTGGGTCGAGATCGACCGTGACCTCCCGTTCGAGGGCACGCCCGTGATGGCCGACTCCGAGTTCGATCGCGCCGCGGCGGAGATCCGTCGCGTCTGCGGCGAGTCCGAGCCAGTCCCGGCCTGAGTCCCTCGGCGATCTCCCTCGATTCGCTCATCCGCTCCTCCAAGCGGGCGCTCGTCCTGGGGGCCGGCGGAGGCGGAGACGTCGTCGGCGCGCTCGCGATCGCGCGCCTGTGCGAGTCGCTCGACACACCGTTTGTGCTCGGCGGCGTCGCCTGGGAGCGGATGCCGATCGACCCAGTGCCCGGCCCGCGGCCCGTCGAGGAGATCATGGGCGGGCGGCGGTTGGGAGCGCACGCGGTACTCGCCGACCCCGAAACCACGACGCCGGACGGGGTGCCGTTCTCGGAGTCGCTCATGGCCGGTCATCTCGGCCGCGAGACAGTGCTGATCGACGTAAGCGGCGGCGCCCTCGGGGTTGCCGCGGGAATCGACTCCGTCTGCGCCGAGCTCGGCTGCGACCTCGTCATCTGCGCGGACGTGGGTGGAGACATGCTCGCCGTGGGCACGGAACCGGGTCTCGCGAGCCCGCTCTGCGACGCGCTGATGGCGGCCGGGTCCTGCGCCAGCGCCGCGCGGCCACTTCTCGCGGTGATCGGCGCCGGCTGCGACGGCGAGCTCACGCAGGCCGAGGTGCTCGGCCGTGTGGCCGCCGCCGGTCGCGCGGGGGCCTGGATCGGGACGTGGTCGCCGCCGCCGGAGGTGGTCGCCGAGCTGGAGGACGCCGGCCGCAACTCGCACACCGAGGCCAGCCTGCAGATTGCGCGCTGCGCGCGCGGGGAGATCGGGCCAACGCCCATTCGCGCCGGAAGGCGGCAGGTCGAGCTCGGGCCGCTCGGCGCGCTGGCCTTCTTCTTCGACCCTGAGGGCGCGCTCGGGGAGGTGGCGCCGCTCGCGCCACTCGTGGCCGAGGCAGAAACCCACGACGAGGCCCGTTCGAGGCTCGCCGCGCAGGGAGTTCGAAGCGAACTGGACTGGGAGCGAGACCGGGCGGGGGCAGGTCCACGAACAACAGGGACTGAAGGGGGCGAGGCCGGCTCTGAATATCGAAACCGGATTTGACTGCCGTGTATGCAGTGAAATCCGGTTTCGGTGCGCCATGGACGCTGAGTGGGGGATTGACCGCGATATGCGCGGCAAAGTCCCCACTCGGAAGGCCTGGCCCGTGATCAGCCTTCCGCCTCGCTACCGACGTCCCCTAGACGGACGTCTTCGGGAGCCCGCAGCCCAGCCGACCCAACCGTCGGGCGGCATCGGGCTGCCAACTAAGCTCGGCTCGATGGCCTGGGTCGAAACGGAGAGCCTCTCGTTCGTCGCGCGGCACGAGTCGAGCGACGAGGCCGACGCGCAGCGCACCCTCGACGCGCTCGAGGACCTGCGCCTGCGCCTGGAGGATCGATTCGACGACGCGCCCGGTGGGATCACGGTGGTGGTCCACCCGACCCCCGGGTGGCTCGCGGCCGCCCACCCCTTTCTCCCCCTCGCGAGGCTCGCGGCCGCCCCGGCGGGCCAGCGGTATCTGGCCGGATGGGCGATGGAGTCCGAGCTGCACGTCCTAAACGACGAATACCTCGAGCGCCGCTCGGCCGGCGAGGACTCCCGCAACGCCCTCCACGGCACTGCCGAGCGTCTCTACGCGCAGATCGTGGTGGCTGCCAACAGCGCGAAGCTGCCGCCGCCCTGGGGCGTCCGCGGCTTCTACCGGTACCTGCGCTGGGCGTGGCTCGTCGAGGGCGCCGCTCAGTACTACGCCGGGCACGTGCCGCTCTTCCGGGCGGCGGTGAACACGCGCATGCGCGGGGGAAAGCCGCCGGCGTTCCCCCCGACAGCTCGCGACGCGATGATCCTCGGCGGGACCGTCTTCGACCTGCTCGAGCGCGAGCGCGGACGGGACGCATGCCAGGTTCTCGCCTCGCGCCTGCACCGCTCGGGCGCGAGCGGCAACCTCGAGCTTGCCTTCGGCGAGCGGATGCGGGAGATCGAGCTCGAGTGGCGGCGGTACCTGCGAGAGGACATGCCGCGAACCGGAGGCATCGCGGATGCCGAGGCGCTCGAGGCCCCGCCCGAGTTGCGCTAGCTCGTCGCTGCTAGCGCACCAGCTCGAGCATCAGCCAGATCACGGCGGCCGCGAGGACGAGGGCGATCGCCATTCCCAGTGCCAGCCTCTGGGCTCGGCCGCGGTCATCTCCTGGCGCGGGCAGCTGGGGCCCGAGGTCGGCGTCGCTCAGCAGCGCCAGCGCCTCCCTGGCGGCGGCCTGCGGCACGAGGATGTCCCTGGGGCCTGCTGCGAGGAAGTCCGGGACGTCAAAGCCGCGCGTCCGTCGTTGCACGCTCGGAATCCCCTGGTCGAGCAGGATCCCCTGAACAAGCTCGGCCTCGGCGAGGTTGCGCCCGCCGGCGACCCGGACGAGCTCGCCCTCGGTGAACTGCGGCTTTACCTTCCGCGCCCGTTCTTGAGCCTCGGTAAGGGACTCCTCCGCAGCGCCCACCTGGACCAGCGGCATGCCATCGTCGGGGCAGAAGCGCTCACCCGGCGCGAAGCGGCGGCCGCAGGTGGGACAGGCGAGCGGCTCGTCGGCCAAGCGGCGCCTACTCGATCTCGAGGTCGATCTCGTCGACCTGAGCGTCCTCGATCACAAACGCGCGCACCGCCGGCTCCGAATCCATCAGGGAACAGATGAACCACGTCGTGCCAGGCCATCCCCACGCCAGGTTGACGTCGGTCTGGGAGGGATATGCCTCGCTACGTGGATGCGAGTGGTACATCCCGAGGAGATCCTCACCGGACTCCTCGATCTCACGGAGGAGTCGCGGCAGATCACCGACCTCGAAGCGCGTGGGACTGGCGAAGAGGTTCTCCGCGCGGCGGGTGCTGACGGGCGTGTCATCGCGGCCGCCGATGAGCCCGCAGCACTCGTTCGGCGCGTCCGCGCGGGCGTGAGCCACGATCGCGTTGATCAGGTCCCGGGAAACACGCATGGGGCGAGGCTAGCGGCGGGGGACTGAGGCAACACCGCAGCCGTGGCACTACGGTTTCGGCAAGCCATGAATCCGAAGGCAGCCGCACCGGACTCCAGCGCGCTCGATCGCGTTGCCGCGGGGTTCGTGCTCGTCCTGCTGGCGCTGGGCGCACTCGCGCTGTGGACGGTGGTGCCACTCGGGACGGCATGGGTTGTCGCCCAGGTGACGGACTCGAACACGCACTTCGTGGTCACCCTGATCGCGATTCCGTTGGCGATGCTGCTGTTCGCGCCGCTGCTGTTACGGCTGAACGAGCTCTATCTGAGGATCCGGACGGGGACCGACGAAGGCCGCGGACCAATCGAGCCGCTCCTGCTCATCTCATTCGCGTTGGCGGTGATCGCGCTCTTGGTCTGGTTCTTCATCTTCGCCGACAACCCCGAGCTGGCCGCGTTCTAGGCGTCCGTGCTAGTACCAGGCTGAAGCCGGATCGCGGGCCGGCTCGGTCACATCGCCCGCCTCCCGCCCGAGCAGGTCCCGGTCGTCTCGGCCCAGCTCCCAGAGCAGATCGTCGAGGATCGGCCGCTCGATCTCGGCCGTTGTCGCGACCCGCTTGAATGCCGCTCGCGTGTTCGCGCGCACGTCTTGGAGCGAACCCTCTGCGACGAGGCCCGAACGCAGCGCGAGCCTCATCAGCACGTTGTCCGCGCACACCTCCCACCTCTCGGGGTCGAGCACCTCGAACCAGCCACGACGGTCGCAGATCTTGGCGAATAGGAAGGCCTTCTTCGCTAGCGGGTCGGAGTAGGCCTCGAACCCGCGGAGGCGGGCGAGTAGGCCGCCCGGTCCGCCCAGCCTCCCTCCGGTCGCTGCAAGGAGGGCGCCGGCGGCGCCGCGGTACTCGCGCTGCAGGCGCGTCGCCAGGTCGCGCCAGAGGGCCGCGCGGCGATCGGGATCGCCTACCGTCTCGTCGTCGGCCTGAAACCAGCGGGCGACCGCATCGCTGTCCACGGTCTCCAGGCGTTCGGCGCGCAGCAGGCCGCGCTGCTCTCGCTCGTGCGCACGCAGCCCGAGCTGCCACATGAGCTCGCTGCCGGAGAACGGGCCGCGATCGTCCACCCGGTGCGCGTCGCGATAGCCGGTCGAGTGGTCGACCGCGCAGAGGAAGATGGCGGCATCGGCGTCGGGCACGTCGTCGAAGCTCGGCGGGTCGTACGACGCAGCCAGCTCGCGCACGCGCGCGGCGGCCCGCTCGACGGCCGCTTCGGACGTGGCGTTCATGGCGCTAGACGTCGTAGGTCGCGAGCTCGATCTCGTGGCCGTCGGGATCGCGAAAGTAGAGCGAGTGCACTGCACCGTGGTCGGCGAACCGACCCTCAAGCCCAGCGGAGTCGAGTTCGGCCCGGGCGCGGTCGAACTCCTCTCGGTCCACCCGAAACGCCACGTGCATGACACGTATGTCCGCTCGTCCCTCGTCCGTGCCATCGCCCGGGTGAGACTCCGCGCTAAAGAGGGCAAGGCCGCTGCCCTCCGCGAGCATGAAGACCGGCTCGTGGTCAGGCCCGTAGCGACTCTCGAGGCCGAGCACGCCGGCATAGAAGTCGTGCGAGCGCCGCAGATCCGCGACCGTTATGGCGACGTGATCGAGGCCTTTCGTGCGGATTGGATCCATCCCCGCCGAGGCTATCGCGCTGCCATGTACGCGGCCCGGTCGGGCTTCGGCAGCCGCTCGAGCGAGTACCGCAGGGCCGTTCTCGGCATCTCTGCGGCGTGCACGTCTAAGAACGCGCGCAGGACGGCCTCGTCGCGCTTGCCCACCTCGCGGAGCATCCAGCCGGTGGCCTTGTGGATCAGGTCCTCGTCGTCGTTCAGGAGCCGGGCGGCGAGGCGCAGCGTCTGGTCGAACTGTCCGTCCCGGATCAGCGAGAAGGTCCCCACGATCGCGATCCGGCGATCCCACAGCGACGGCGACGAGGCAAGCGGATCGAGGAGCTTTCGCGGCGCACGGCGGATGCGGTCAGCCAGCAGGTAGGGCGCCGAGGAATCGACGAGGTCCCAGTTGTTGACGCGGGCACGACGATCGAGGTAGAGCTCCGCGATCGTCTCGCGTTCAGCGGCATCACCTCGCTCGAACCGAGCGCGAAGAACGACGAGCGCTACGAACCGGTGCTCATGGATCTTGCTGCGCAACAACTCGTCACAATCGGCGAGGGATGCCTGGGGATGGCGGCCGGCGACTCTGCGCTGCTCGGGCACGGGCATGCCCAACAGCACGTCCACCTCGCCATACCCCCCGGGGACCATGCCGAGATATGGGGCGACGACGCGGGCGCGTTCGGGATCGGCGAGCTCGGCGAGCTCTGCCTTTATCGCGGCGGCCTCACCGGCCGCCCCTACCACCAGACCGTGGAGTCGACGCCCTCGAGCTCTTCGATCGACTTCGTGTAGACGCCGGAGGAGAGGTACTTCCAGCCGTCATCCGGGACGAGGAAGACGACGTTGCCCTCGTCCAGCTCGTTCGCGATCCGCACGCAGATGGCGGCGATCGCGCCGGCCGAGACACCGGCGAAAAGACCCTCCTCACGCAGCAGCTTCTGAGTCCAGACGATCGCGTCGTGATTGGACACCATGATCTTGCGGTCGAGCACGGAGAGGTCGATGATCGGCGGGATGAAGCCGTCGTCGAGGGAGCGAAGGCCCTGGACGAGCTCGCCCTGCATGGGCTCGACGGCGACGATCTTCGTCGCCGGGTTGTGCTCCTTCAGGCGCCTGCCGTTGCCCATCAGCGTCCCCCCGGTGCCGAGCCCCGCCACGAAGGCCGTGACCTCGTCGAGCTCCTCGAGGATCTCCGGCGCGGTCCCGTGATAGTGCGCGTCGGGGTTCGCCTCGTTGCCGTACTGGTACGGCATGTAATAGGAGCTGTCGGCCCCCGCCATCTCAAGCGCGACCTCGACTGCGCCGTTCGAGCCCTTCGCGCCCTCCGAGTAGACGATCTCGGCGCCGTACATGCGCAGGAGCTGGGTGCGCTCCTCGGTGACGTTGTCGGGCATGACGACCTTGAGCGGATAGCCCTTGCGCCGGCAGATCATCCCCAGCGAGATGCCGGTGTTGCCCGAGGTGGGCTCGAGGATCATCTGGCCGGGCTCGATCGCCCCCTCAGCCTCGGCGGCCTCGATCATGGACTTCGCCACGCGGTCCTTGACGGACCCGGTCGGGTTCTGCCCCTCGAGCTTGGCGAAGATGCGTACTCCCTCCCTCGGGGAGAGGCGGGGGAGCTCGACCAGCGGCGTGTTGCCGACGGCCTCGACGAGGTTGCCGTAACGCCCGCCGCACGGGCGGTTGAGTGTGTGCTCTTCGGGCGTCACGCTTTCGAAAGTGTAGTGAGGGTCCAAGGCTAAAGCGGCGGCCTGAGGCGGCATCTTGGAGGCCGCTCTGCCACGCTCCATGGCTGTGAAAGGCCTCAGCCCCATCTCGACCTCCACTGAGTCGAAGCCGCGCGACAATCGCGAGGCGATCCTGGTCGCGGTCGCGACCGTGATCGCCCGGCGCGGTGTGCGGGGGCTCCGGATCGAGGACGTCGCCGGTGAGGCCGGGGTCTCCGCCCCGCTCCTCTACTACCACTTCGGAAACCGGGCCGGCCTCGTGCGGGCTGCGCTCGAACACGCCAGCGAGGTGGCGCCATCGGCGGCACTGCGCGAGCCCACCGCCTCGAATGGCTTCGAGGCCGTCTCGGAAGCACTCCTGGCAGAGCTCTCCGACGAGGCCGAGGTGAGGGACAACGCCGTTGTCTGGGGCGAAGTGAGCGCATCGGCGGTCTTCGACCCGGCCCTGCGCGCGGACGTTCGCCGGGTGACCGAGGGTTGGCGGAAAAACGTCTGCGGGGCGATCGAGGCGGGCGTTGCCGATGGCTCGATTCGCGCCGGCGTCGACCCCGACACCGCGGCCGATGAGCTCATCTCGCTGGTCGACGGGCTTTGCACGCGCTGGCTCGCTGAGACGATGGAACGAGATCGCGCCCTCGGGCTACTGCGCGACGCAATCGAGCGCCTGCTCGAGCCGGCGTAGTCAGTCCAGCGCAGTGGCGGAGGGGACGCCGCCGACGATTGCGGTGGCGACCAGCGGAACGCCGGGCCGGTAGACGAAGTCCGCGTGCGATTCGGCGTTGAGGATGAGAGCGTCCGCGCTTGAGCCCGGATTAAGGCGCCCCACGTCCTCGCGACCGAGCGCCGTGGCCCCGCCGAGGGTGGCTGCCCGCAGCGCCTCGTCCGACGTCATCCCGAGGTCGCGGACGGCGAGCGCGATGCAGAAGCCCATCGAGGTCGTATAGCTCGACCCCGGATTGCAGTTCGTCGCGATCGCGACCGTGGCCCCCGCATCGATCACCGGACGGGCGTCCGGGTAGGGCTGGCGCGTCGAGAAGTCCGTTGCCGGCAGGAAGGTGGCGACGGTCTGGCCTCCGGCAAGGGCGTCGATGTCCTCCGCGGAGAGATACGTGCAGTGATCGACCGAGGCCGCCCCGAGCTCGACGGCGAGCTGGACACCCGCACCTGGACCGAGCTGGTTGCCATGGACACGCATCCCGAGCCCCGCCGCCCTGCCGGCCTCGAGCACCGCGCGCGATTGCTCAGCGTCGAACGCGCCGCGCTCGCAGAAGACATCGATCCATCGGCATAGGGGCCCGCACGCGGCGAGCATCTCGCCGCACACGAGGGCGACGTAGTCGTCAGCGCGGCCTTCGTACTCCGCCGGCACGGCGTGGGCGCCGAGAAAGGTCACCTCGTCCGTGAGCGTGGCGGCCACCTCGCAAAGGCGACGCTCGGCTTCGACCTCGAGCCCGTAGCCCGACTTGATCTCGATGCTGGTGATGCCGGCGCGGAGGGCTTCGGCGCGACGGGTCAGTGCCAGGCGCTCGAGCTCGTCGATCGTGGCCGAGCGCGTGGCCTCCGTGGTCACGCGGATGCCGCCGGCCTCGTATGGAGCTCCCGCCATGCGAGCCGCGAACTCAGCGGCCCGGTCGCCGGCGAACACCAGGTGGGTGTGGCTGTCGACGAACCCGGGGATCACGCACCGTCTCTCGGCGTCGATCCGCTCGTCGGCGATCGCCCCCGCGGATTCGATCGACGCCACCTTTTCGTCCTCGATCACCAGCGCAGCGTTGGTAACGGTGCCGAGCTGGCCCTCGCCGAGCGCCGGCTCGTTGGTGACGAGGAGACCGATGTTGTCGATGACGAGCGCGCTCATCAGACAAGGGGCGCGATCGCTGCGCGCAGCTCGGCGGCGACGTCGAGATGGACATGGACGCCGCTGCGGACGACCTCGCGTCCGGCACAGATCACGCTGTCGACCTCCGCGGCCGTGGCGGCGAAGACCGCTGCCTCGAGCGCCGTCTCAGGGCTCGTGCCCGCCATTCGAACGCCGTCCAGCCCGATCGTCACCAGATCGGCCACGGCGCCGGGCTCGAGCCTCCCGGCCTCCGGCCACCCGAGTGCGGCGTGACCATCCTTGGTCGCCGCGCGCAGCAGCGCGTCCGCTCGGTGGCGTCCTCGCTTCCGGCTCTCGAGGCGCTCGTCGAGCTCGACTGCACGCGCCTCCTCGAAGAGGTCGATCACCGCGTGCGAGTCCGAGCCCACCGCCAGCGAGGCGCCCGCTTCGGCGAGCGCCCCCGCCGGGCCAATCCCATCGGCCAGGTCACGCTCGGTCGTGGGGCATAGGCAGCAGCAGCACCCCGCCGTCCCAAGCGCATCGATGTCGGATGGCCGCACGTGCGTCGCGTGCACGGCGGCGAAGCGCTCGTCGAGGGCTCCGGCCGCGGCCAGCACCTCTGTCGGCGTCGACCCGTACTCGGCGGCGCAGGCCTCGTTCTCGGCCGGCTGCTCGGAGACGTGAGCGTGTAGCGGCGCTCCCCGCTCTCGAGCCCACGACGCCACGACGGCGCTCGATTCCGGGTCCACTGCGCGGACGCTGTGTATGGCGGCGCCGACCCTGATTCCCTCACCCGCGGCAAGCCCCCCGGCGCGCGCGGCCCAGGCATCGGCGTCCGCGTCGGCGAAGCGGCGCTGAACCGCGTTCAGCGGCTCCCCGATGCCGCCTCGGAGGTAGCACGCATCGAGCAGCGTGATCCGGATCCCCGCCTCTCCCGCCGCCGTGATCATCACCTCACCCAACTCGTTCGGGTTCGCGTACGGCCGTCCGTCAGGGCCGTGGTGGAGGTAGTGGAACTCGCCGACGGCCGTGACGCCGGCAAGAGCCATCTCGGCGAAGGTCGCCCGGGCGAGCCGCAGGTAGGAGTCCGGGTCGAGCCGAGCCGCCAGCGCGTACATGTCCTCGCGCCAGGTCCAAAAGCTCCCCCCGCCTCGCTGGGTCCGGCCGCGCAGAGCGCGGTGAAACGCATGCGAGTGGACGTTCGCCAGGCCTGGGAGGGTGAGCCCATCGAGCCGCGTGGCGCCAGCCGGAGGCGTGTCCAGCCCTGACTCCACGCTCTCGATCCGCTGGCCGTCGAGCTCAACCACGACGCCGGCCTCGGCACGCTCACTGCCCAGCCATGCGAGCTCGCACCAATAGGCGGCGGTGCTCACCTCAGGACCCCACGCGTGCGACGAGCTCGCGCGCGCGGCGCTCGAACTCCTCGCGGCCGAAGCGCTCGTAGTGCTCCCAGGTCGCGAGAGTGCGCGGATCAGCCCGATCGACGAACAGGATGCCGTCGAGGTGGTCAACCTCGTGTTGAAACGTGCCCGCCGTGAGCCCCCGCTTGGTTTCTGAGCGCTCGGTCTCGTCGCGATCGAGATAGGTCACGCGGATGTTCACGTAGCGCTCCAGCTCGCCGCGAAGCCCGGGCACCGAGAGGCAGCCCTCGTTGATCATCGCGGTCTCCGAGTCGATGGGCTCGATCACCGGATTCACGCAAACGGTCAAAGGAAACGCTGGCTTGTACGGGTAGCGGGAGTTGTTCGGTTCGACCTCGGCGACGGCGATCCGCAGACTCTCGCCGATCTGCGGCGCCGCCAGCCCGGCGCCGTGCATCGCTCGTTTGGTCTCGATCATGTCGTCGATGAGCGCCTGAACCTCCGGCGAGGCAAGCTCCTCGGGCGTCACCTCACGGGCGGGCTCGCGCAGGGTCGGGTGTCCGATCTCGATGATGGGAAGGACCGCCACCGGTCAGTCGGACGTCAACGGAACGTGGACCCCGCGCTCGGCGGCGATCTCCCGAGCGCGGTCGTAGCCGGCATCGGCGTGGCGGATCACGCCCATGCCCGGGTCGGCGGTCAACACCCTGTCGAGCTTTTGAGCGGCGAGCCCGGTGCCGTCTGCGACGCAGACCATGCCCGCGTGGATCGAGCGGCCGATCCCGACGCCACCGCCGTCGTGAATGCTGACCCAGGTCGCCCCGGATGCGGTGTTGACGAGAGCGTTCAGAAGCGGCCAATCGGCGATCGCGTCGGATCCGTCGAGCATCGACTCGGTCTCGCGGTAGGGAGAGGCGACCGAGCCCGAGTCGAGGTGGTCGCGGCCGATCACGATCGGGGCGCTCAGCTCGCCGCTCGCGACCATCCGGTTGAAGCGCAGCCCGAGCCGGTGGCGCTCGCCGTAACCGAGCCAGCAGATGCGGGCTGGCAGTCCCTGGAAGGCGATGCGCTCGCCTGCCATCCGGATCCAGCGGCCGAGCGCTTCATCCTCCGGAAATTCCTCGAGCACGGCGCGGTCGGTGGCCGCGATGTCGCCGGGCTCCCCCGAGAGCGCCGCCCACCGGAAGGGGCCCTTGCCCTCGCAAAAGAGCGGCCGGATGTAGGCGGGGACGAACCCGGGGTAGTCGAAGGCCCGCTCGAAACCGCCGAGTTGCGCCTCGCGGCGCAGGCTGTTGCCGTAGTCGAAGACCTCGGCGCCGGCGTCCTTGAATTCCACCATCGCGAAGCAGTGCGCGGCGGCCGAGGTGCGGGCGCGGTCGATGTAGCCGTCGGGGTCGTGCTCGCGGAGCTCGGTCGCCTCGTCCAGGGAGAGGCCAGCGGGGATGTAGCCGACCAGCGGGTCGTGCGCGCTCGTCTGGTCGGTGACCACATCGGCCGGGAAGCCGCGGCGGTAGAGCTCGGGGATCGCCTCGGCAGCGTTGGCGCGCAGGCCGACGCTCAAGCGCCGCCGCTCTTTCTTGGCGGCTTCGCATCGCTCGATCGCGTCATCGAGATCCTCGGCCTGCTCATCGAGGTACCGGGTTTCCAGGCGGCGCTCGATCCGCTGCGGATCGACCTCGATGCAGAGCGCCACGCCGTCGTTCATGGTCACGGCGAGCGGCTGCGCGCCACCCATGCCGCCGAGCCCGGCAGTGAGCGTGATCGTCCCAGCCAGCGATCCGCCAAAGCGCCTGCGCGCGATCTCGGCGAAGCACTCATACGTGCCCTGGACGATTCCCTGGCTGCCGATGTAAATCCACGACCCGGCGGTCATCTGGCCATACATGGTCAGCCCGAGCTGCTCGAGCCGGCGGAACTCATCCCAGTTCGCCCACTCGCCCACCAGGTTGGAGTTCGCGATCAGGACGCGCGGCGACCACTCGTGTGTGCGAAAGACCCCGACGGGCTTGCCGGACTGGACCAAGAGCGTCTCGTCGCCGCCGAGCGCACGCAGCTCCCTCACCGTGGCGTCGAAGGCATCCCAGCTGCGCATGGCTCTGCCGGTGCCCCCATAGACGACCAGCTCGTCGGGCCGCTCGGCGACGTCCGGGTCGAGGTTGTTCATCAGCATCCGGAGGGGCGCCTCCTGCTGCCAGCCGCGGCAGCTGAGCTCGGTGCCACGTGGCGCCCGGACCTCCCGCGGGCCGCTCACGGCGCCTCACCGTCCGCCGGGTGCAGGGGGGAAAACGCGGCGCCTCGAGCGGGTCGCCGGCCGCGAGCTCGGAGTCGAGGCCGGGGAACGGCGGGCTGGTGCGGTGCGGGCGCGGCGCGTACCGGGCGTCGTCGCCGAGCAGGCGGACCGAGAAGGCGCGGCGGAGGGTCGGCGAGCCGCCGGCCTGATGCAGGGTGAGCATGTGGAAGGCGACCGCATCGCCGGGCTCGAGCTCCCAGCCGAGGATCTCGTAACCGGAGCGGTCAGCCTCGATGTCCGGGACCTCCACGAGGTCTCCCTCGTCGAACACCAGCGCGGCCTTCGAAACGAAGGTCCGTGGCATGTACCACGTGCCCGACGCGTGCGAGCCCGCGACGAACTCGAGCGTGTTCTCCCGGGCGACCGGGTCGACCGGGATCCAGAAGGAGACGTTCTGGTGGCCGTCGACGCAGTAGTAGGGCTGGTCCTGGTGCCACGGGCTCGACTCCGTGCTGCCCGCCTCCTTGACCAGCACGTGGTCATGAAACAGGCGCGCCGACTGGGAGCCCATCAGCGCGGCGCCAAGCTCGCCGAGCGCCGCGTCGCGAATCACCGTCTCGTATTCGCCGATCCGCTCCCAGTTGCAGAAGTCTTCGAAGAAGGTCTGGTCCGAGCCGTGGCCCTGGCAAAGCGGGCCGGGGTCGTCGCGGTTCAGGTCGATCCCTCGCCGCAGCCTCTCGACCTGCCCGGCGGAGAGCAGCCCGCGGATCGGGACGGCCCCATCGCGCCGGTACGCCTCCACGACCGTTGCGTCGACGGGGCTCACGCCAGCTCCCCGATCGTGTCCGTGACGGCCGCCATCAGCTCGTCGCCCGTGACCACGTCGATCGCCTCGGCCAGCTCGGGCGAGAGCCAGCGGTCGGGCCCAGGGCCGGGAACGCGGGCGCGGATCGCGCCGAGCGCCGCCGCCGTCCCTGGCGCCGCGCGCAGCGGGGCCCGAAGGTCGAGTGCGCGACCGGCGCAGACGAGCTCGACGGCAAGCACGCTGCGCAGATTGACCACCACCCGGCGCAGCTTCCTCGCGGCGCTCCACCCCATCGAGACGTGGTCTTCCTGCATCGCGCTCGTGGGCAGCGAGTCGACGCTTGCCGGCGCGGCCAGGCGGCGGTTCTCGGCCACGATCGCGGCCTGCGTGTAGTGGGCGATCATGAGGCCCGAGTCGATGCCTGGTGCCTCGGCAAGGAAGGCCGGCAGGCCCTGGGAGCGACTCGGGTCGAGGAGCCGGTCGGTGCGGCGCTCCGCGATCGCGCCGACCTCGGCCCCTGCGATCGCCAGGAAGTCGCAGACCAGGCCGAGGGGAGCGCCGTGGAAGTTGCCGCAGGATTCGATCCGCCCATCGGGGAGGATCATCGGGTTGTCGATCGCCGAGCGCAGTTCGGCTGCGGCAACTCGCTCGGCATGAGCGAGCGTGTCGCGCGCGGCGCCGGTGACCTGGGGCGCGCAGCGCAGGGAATAGGGGTCCTGGATCCGCGGGTCGTTCTCGCGATGGCTCGCGACGATCTCGGAGTCGGCGAGTAGACGTCGCAGGTTGGCAGCGCTCGACGCCTGTCCCCTCTGAGGACGCAGCTCGAGGAGCTCCTCCGCGAAGGCGCGATCGGTCCCAAGCAGCGCCTCGACGGACATCGCGATCGCCACGTCGGCGACTCGCAGGAGGTGGCGAAGGTCGGAGATTGCCAGCAGCAGATTCGCGAGGATGCCGTCGGTTCCGTTGATGAGCGCGAGCCCCTCCTTGGCCTGCAGCTCGAGCGGCTCGAGACCCGCGGAGGCGAGGGCCTCCGGCCCGGGTAGGCGCTCTCCACCCTCCGTCTGAGCTTCCCCCTCACCGATCAGAAGCAGCGCGCAATGGGCCAAGGGAGCGAGATCGCCACTGGCGCCAAGCGATCCGTGCTCCGGGACCACCGGCGTGAGACCCGCGTTCAGGAGCGCCAGCATCTGCTCCGCGACAACGGGCCGAGCTCCGGAAAAACCCATGGTCAGCGTGCGCGCGCGCAACAGCATCATCGCCCGAACCGTTTCGTCGTCGACCGGGTCGCCGATCCCCGCGGCGTGCGAGCGCAGGAGGGAGCGCTGGAGCTGTTGCCGCTGCTCAAACGGGATCGGCGTGGTCGCGAGCGACCCGAAGCCGGTCGAGACCCCATAGGCCGGCTCGGCCTCGGCGCCGCGACGGGCGACCACCTCCGCCGAGCGCTCCATCGTACGTACGGCCTCAGGGCTGAGCGAGACGGGCGCGCCGTGTCGGGCCACGGCGAGCACGTCGTCGGGCTCGAGGCCGATGCCGGTCAGCTCGATCGGGGCGGGGGCGGCCGATGTGCCGGAACGCATCACCGCGCTGACGGTATCGCTCGCCCGGCCGCCGCCGCGTGAAGAGGTCAACCCGCTGACTCCGGAGCGCGAAAGCGGATATGTTCCCGACGCTGGTTGCAACCGGGGCACACCGATCGCCCCACCACGAGGGAGGAAGTAACAGGATGAGACGTTCTCGGCTCTGGCTGATCATGGGGCTGATCACGGCGCTCGCGGCCGCGATGGTCGCGGCCGGTTGCGGCGACGACGAGGAAAGCGATGACAGTGGTGGCGGAGGCGGTGCTACCGAACCGGAGTTGATCACGGAGGGCACGCTGACCGTCGGTGTCGATACGCCTTATCCGCCGTTCGAGATCGGCCAGCCGCCGGACATCTCGGGCTACGACGTCGAGGTCATGAACGGCATCGCTGAGCAGATGAATCTCGACGTTGAGTACATCGCCACCGGCTTCAACACGATCTTCCGCGATACCGCGAGCGGTCAGTTCGACACCGCTGCCGCAGCGTCCGACATCACGCCGGAGCGTGAGCAGGAGGTCGACTTCACCGATCCCTACTACCTCAGCTCGTCCGCGCTGGTCGTGCCGGAAGACTCCGACATCGCGTCCGTGGATGACCTCAGTGGCGCGATCGTCGCCGTTCAGGACGGGACGACACAGCAGGACTATGCGGAGGACGAGACCGAGGCCGGCGAAATCCGTGGGTTCCCCACGTCACCGCCTGCGGTCAACGCGGTGCTGACGGGGCAGGCTGAAGCCCTCCTGATCGACCTGGCGACTGGCGCACTCGCTGTCGAGGAGAACGACGGGCTCGAGGTCGTGGAGGAGATCCCGACCGACGTCTTCTTCGGGTTCGCCGTCGCCCCTGACAACGATGGGCTGCGCGAGGCCATGAACGAGGGGCTGGCCACGTTGAAGGAGGACGGCACGATCAACGACCTCTACAAGGAGTACTTCGACGCGGAGGCGCCTCCGGAGGTCCTCGACGGCACGAATGAGCTGCTGACCGACGACTAGGAACGCGGCCGAGAGGATCCAGGTATCCGAGCCGGATTGATTGCGAGAGGGCGCCGTGGGGCGCCCTTTCGTGGTCTAGGGCCGATCCGAAGCACCGGCGCCAGGCAGACCTAAGGAGCGAGATGGATTTCATCGTCAACTACTACTTCTCCTTCGAAGACATGCGCGACAGCTTCGACGTCGTGCTCGATGGCTTCTGGGTGACGATCAAGCTCTCGGTGGTAAGCGGGATTCTCTCGCTCATCTGGGGTCTCGTGCTCTCGGTCCTGCGCCAACTGCCTGGCAAGGTGCTCGCGCCCGTGCGCTGGCTCACGATCGGGTACATCGACGCGTTCCGCGGCGTTCCCGCGCTCCTGGTGCTCCTGCTGGTCTCAGGGTTCCTCTCCGCCGGGCAGGCGGAGGGGGCGATCCCCGAGTCCATCGGGCTGCCGACCTGGTTCGGCGAGCCATCGTGGTTCTGGTATGGCGTGATCGGGCTCACGCTCACGTACGGGGCGTATATGGCCGAGGTCTACCGCGCCGGGATCGAGGCTGTGCCCGAGGGCCAGATGGAGGCGGCGCGCTCGCTCGGGATGAGCCACGGGCAGGCGATGCGCTTTGTTGTGGTGCCGCAGGCCGTCAGCAAGGTGATACCGCCGCTTCTAAACGATTTCATCGCGCTGACAAAGGACACGTCGCTCGTGTTCGCGATCGGGGGGTCCGAGGTGATCGATGCCGCTGCCGACTACCAATCGGACACATTCAACGGCTCCGCTTTCATCGTCGCGGCAGCCTTCTATCTGATCGTGACGATCCCCCTCGCTCGTCTGGTCGACGTGATCATCGCCCGCCAGCAGTCGAAGACGCGGCAGGGGGGCGGCGATGCAGACGACTCGGGCCTGATTGCAGCGACCCAAGCCCCGACGGCTGGGACGGGTGGCGGCGCAGGCATTTAGAGTGGCGGCGATGGAAAGCGGCCAGATGTCAGGATCAGCCCCGTCCACACCCGGCGGGAACGACGCGATGCTGCGTCTCGAGGACGTCCACAAGAGCTTCGGCTCGCTCAAGGTCCTGGCCGGGGTCGACCTCGACGTTCAGAAGGGAGAGGTCGTTTGTGTGATCGGGCCCTCAGGCTCGGGCAAATCGACCTTGCTCCGCTGTATCAACCTGCTCGCGCCTCCCGAGCAGGGCCGAATCTACCTCGAGGGTCGCGAGATCACCGGCAAGCAGACCAAGGAGGATGGTGAGGGCGGCGTCGACTTCGTGCGCCGGCGGGTCGGGATGGTGTTCCAGCAGTTCAACCTGTTCCCGCACAAGTCCGCGATCGAGAACGTCTGCATGGCGCAGGAAAAGGTCCTCGACCGCTCCGACAAGGAGGCGCACGAGAAGGCGAGGGGCCTGCTCGAGCGCGTGAACATGGAGCACAAGATCAACGAGTACCCCGACCGCCTCTCGGGCGGCCAGCAGCAGCGCGTCGCGATCGCCCGGGCGCTGGCGATGGATCCGCACGTGATGCTCTTTGATGAGGTCACGAGCGCGCTTGACCCGGAGCTGGTCAAGGAGGTGCTCGACACGATGCGCGAGCTCGCCAACGAGGGGATGACGATGGTCGTCGTCACCCACGAGATGCGGTTCGCCCGCGACGTCGGCAAAAAGGTCGCGTTCATGGACGACGGCGTGGTGGTCGAATACGGGCCGCCCTCCGAGGTGATCGGCAACCCCAAGCAGGAGCGGACGCAGAAGTTCCTCGGGCTCGTGCTCGAGGCTTAGCCCGAGGTCACTAGTCCGTCGGCGCCGCCGGCCATCGCCGGCAGGATCACGACCGTGTCGGATTCTGACGCGCTCGTCTCGAGCCCGTCGAGCACCCGCACGTCCTCGTCGTTCAGGTAGACGTTCACGTAGCGGTTGAGCTCGCCCGCGTCGTCGAAGAGCTGCTCGCGCGTTTCGGGGTGGGCCTCGGCGAGGGCGCTCAGGACCTCGCCAACGGTGTCCCCACTCGAGGAGACCTGGGCCTCGCCGCCGGTCTTCTCGCGCAGCACGGGTGGGATCTTCACGATCGGCATGGGCGAAACCTGGTGCTCTAGGCCGGCGTCGGCTCGCGGGCGGGGGCCTGGCAGAAGAGCTCGTAGTCGGGGAACTTGCCCATCTCCTCCGCAGGGATCTTCTCCCCGGCGGGGCCGCAGATGGGACAGTCGGGATCGCGGCGGACCTTGAGCTCGGTGAAACGAGTCCCGAGCGAGTCGTAGAGCAGCAGGCGCCCATTGAGCGGCTCGCCGATCCCGGCGGCGAGCTTGATCACCTCGTTCGCCTGCAGCAGACCCATGACGCCGGCCATCACCCCGAGCACACCGTTCGCCCCGCAGCTCGGCGCCAGCTCGGGCGGCGGCGGGGTGGGGAACAGGCACCGGTAGCACGGCCCCTCGAAAGGGATGAAGGTGGAGATCTGCCCTTCGAAGCCGAGGATCGAGGCGGAGACCACGGGCTTGCGTAGCCGCACGGAGGCATCGTTCAGCAGGTAGCGGGTGGGGAAGTTGTCGGCGCCGTCGACGACGATGTCATACGGCTCGATCAGCTCGAGGATGTTGGAGGCATCGAGGCGCACGTTGTGCTCGACGACCTCGACGTCCGGGTTGAGGGCGTTGATGGCCGCCTTCGCGGACGCGGTCTTCGGCTGGCCCACCGTCTTCGTGGAGTGGATCACCTGACGCTGCAGGTTCGACTCGTCCACCAGGTCGTCGTCGACGATCCCGAGCGTGCCGATGCCCGCTGCGGCGAGATAGAGCGCCGAGGGTGCGCCGAGGCCTCCGGCCCCGAGCAGCAGCACCTTGGACTCGAGCAGCTTCACCTGACCGTCGACCCCGACCTCCGGCAGGAGGGTGTGCCGGGAGTAGCGCATTCGCTGATCCTTCGAAAGGGCGTGCTTCGCGACAACGGGAAGCTCGGCGTCGAGCCAGCCGACGATGCCCTGCTCCAGCACGGCAACGTTCTCGTAGCCGAGCGACTGGAGGGCGTCGGCCGCGCGGGAGGAGCGGTTGTCGGTACGGCAGTAGAGCACCACCCGCTCGGAGCGGTCGGGTACGAGCTCGTCGATGCGCTCGAGTAGCTCGCCCTGCGGCACGTGCTCGGCTTCGGCAAGGTGCGCTTCGTCCCACTCGTGCGGCTCGCGGACGTCGATGAGCTCGGCGCCGGACGCGATCTGCTCGCGCGCGGCATCGCGCGAGATCAGCTCGATCCTGTTCTTCACCTGCTCGATCGGCTCAGCGGTGGCCGCCACGCTTCCTCCAAAAACTCTTAATCCCTATCGGGATTAGGGGATTACTTCAGAAAGTGTAGCGCAGGCGCCCCCGGCCCACCGGGGCTCAAAGGCCGGGTTTGACCACCATGTCGAGCACGATCAAAACGAGGAGAACGAACTCGATCCGGGAGATCCAAAGCACGCGGGCGACGCGTCGCTGGACGTCCGCATCGGCGGCCCCTCGCGCCTCGGCCAGCTTTCCGATGCGCCCCGCCTCCGGGCCCAGGAACGCGGCACCCGTGATCGCGGACGCGAGGAACATCGCGAGAGCGGCCGAGATCCAGAACTGTGAGAACTCGTAGCCGTCGACCTCGATCACGAGCAGGACGCCGAAGATGACCGCGAGGAGCGCCGCAGGGTTCAGGAGCCGGAGTCCGATCCACTCGACCGCCTGCGCGAAGTGCACGACCTCGGTGGGTCCCGCCGCCCGGGCGCGGAGGTAGAACATCTGGATCATCAGGTCGCCGCCCACCCATGCCATCGCCGCGAGCAGGTGGCCGAACAGCAGCAGTTCGTAGTAGTCCACGCCGCAAACCTAGCGGGCGACGAAGTGAGGACGCGCCGCTTTTGGCACGTCCTCGAAGCTGATGCGCTCGGCTGGGGCTAGCCGAGCGCTGGGCGCATCTGCCGCAGCCGGCGAACGCGTTCCTCGATCGGCGGGTGCGTCGAGAAGAGGCCCGCGAGGCCGCCGCCCGAGAAGGGCTTCACGATGTAGAGCGGCTCGGTCGCCTGGTTCACGTGCTGCATCGGGATCGCCTTGGCACCCTCCTCCAGGCGCAACAGCGCCGAGGCGAGGGACTCCGGGTTGCCGCAGATCTCAGCGCCCGTCGCATCGGCCGAGTACTCGCGCTGACGCGAGATGCCGAGCTGGATGAGCGAGGCGGCGATCGGCGCCAGCAGGACCATCGCGAGGGACGCCACGATCGAGAGCGGCGACTCATCATCGCCACCGAACCACAGGAAGAAGTACGCGAGGTAGGTGATCATCGCGCCGATCGCGGAGGCGATGGACTGCGTGAGGATGTCGCGGTTGCGAATGTGGGCCAGCTCGTGCGCCACGACCCCTCGGAGCTCGTCCTCCGAGAGCAGCTTCGTGATCCCATGCGTGACGGCAACGGCCGAGCGCTTGGGGCTGCGCCCCGTGGCGAACGCGTTCGGCTGGTCCGACGGGATCATGTAGAGCTTCGGCATCGGCAGGCCGGCGCGCGTCGTGAGCTCGCGGACCATCTGGTAGAGGCCCGGTGCCTCGGACTCGGAGATCGGCTTGGCGCCCGAGCTGGCGATCGCGATCTTGTCGCTGAACCAGAAGGCGACGAGGTTCATGAGCAGGGCGATTCCGAGGAATACGCCCGCGATCTCGAGGCCTCCGATCGCATACCCGATCGCGACCATGAGGCCACCGAGAGTGGCCATGAGAATCGTGGTTCTCAGGCCGGCGGCGAAGTTTGAGCGGCTGGTCGTGGTCATCGCGGGCGGTTCCTCCTAGTGAATGCAAAAAGCGGTACGCCTATTCTGACGGGTGGGATCACCCGGGGCCTAGGGGCTAACCCTGATTCGGAATGAGGGCGAACCCTGAGGCGTCGCCGACGCCTGAGAGCTACCGGAAATCAGAATGGCCGCCCGGGGGAAGATACTTTAGGCCCGTCGTGCGTTCACGCAACCTCCTGACGCAGGTCCTGGCCGCGAATCTCCTCGTGATCGTGGCTGCCGTGATCGCCGCGGCGATAGCCGCTAATCCCGATATCGACCTCGGCGAGGACCCCCAGGCGGGCATCGTGCTTGGCCTCGCCGTCGGGATCACCATCCTCGTGAACGTCCTCATGCTCCAGCGCCGTGTGCGTCCGCTGGAGCGGCTGGTCGACGAGATGGAACGCGCCGATCTCTCCCGGCCCGGAGCGAACCTGGGCAGCGCCGACGACATCGGGGGGCCCGAGGAGGTCGAGCGGATCCACAACGCCTTTCGCCGGATGCTCGAGCGCCTCGAGGCCGAGCGCCGGCGGGCCGCGAGCATCGCGCTCTCGGCCCAGGAAGAGGAACGCGCGCGCGTTGCGCGCGACCTCCACGACGAGGTGAATCAGTCGCTGACGGGGCTGCTGCTCCGTCTGGAGGCGGTGCGCAAGCGGGCGACACCGGCGCTCGCCGCCGACCTCGAGGAGACGAAGGTGCTCGCGAACCGGGCCATGCAAGAGCTCCTCACCCTGGCGCGAACGCTGCGCCCCACGGCGCTAGACGACCTCGGGCTGGATGCAGCGCTCTCGGCGCTCGTGGGCGAGCTGGGCCGAAAGAGCCGAGTGAAAACGAGCTTCCTGGGAACAGGAGACCTCACGGAGGTGCCAACGGACGTGCAGCTCGTTGCCTATCGCGTGGCGCAGGAGGCGCTCTCAAATGCCGCCCAGCATTCGGAGGCGGCCGAGATCCAGGTGCGGGCGGACCACGGGGAGGACGGGATCGAGCTGACCGTGACCGACGACGGGCACGGCTTCACCTTCGACCAGGCGACCCGCGGACTTGGGATCGGGGGCATGCGCGAGCGTGCTCTTTTGGTCGGCGGCGACCTCACGGTCGAGTCACGACCGGATTTCGGCACAAGGGTTCGGCTGTTCGTGCCGATAGAGGAAAGTGATGGCAACGATCCTGGCCCCACGAGGCACTGAGAATGCGTCCGACCTGATGCGAATCCTGATCGCCGACGACCACGGCATCGTGCGCTCCGGGCTGCGCATGCTGTTGGAGGGCCAGGGCGACATGGAGGTGATCGGGGAGGCATCCGACGGCGCGGAGGCTCGAGACCTCGCGATTCGCGAGCGCCCCGACCTGGCGATCCTCGACGTCAAGATGCCGAAGCTCACCGGTCTACAGGCCACCCGGGAGATCCGCGAGCAGGCGCCCGACGTCTCAGTCCTGATCCTCTCGATGTATGACGACGAGCGCTACCTCTTCGAGGCGCTCAAGGCCGGCGCCTCCGGCTACGTCCTGAAGGCGCAGGCAGATACGGACCTGCTCGAGGCCGTCCGCGCCGTCGAGCGGGGCGAGCCGTTCCTCACCCCTGAGGCCCAGCGCGCCCTGATCAAGGACGTGCTCGGTCAGACCTCGGGCCGCGAGGAGGAGCTCACCCCCCGCGAGCAGGAGGTCGTGAAGCTCGTCGCCGAGGCGCACACGAACAAGGAGATCGCCGAGATTCTCCACCTCTCGGAGAAGACCGTCGAGAACCATCGCTCGAACGCGATGCGAAAGCTCGGCATGCGTGACCGCGTGGAGCTGGTCCGCTACGCGATCCGCAAGGGCCTGATCGAAGCTTAGGCGGGCTGCGAACCGTCGCCGGCGGTGGTCGTCCTCGGCCGCCTCGCTCTCAGGGGTTCTCCGACCTCTTAGCTAGGATTTACGTCGATGCTCTTCTCGACGAAAGCGGAGTACGGGGTGCGGCTGATGGTTGAGCTCGGTCGTCACGCTGGTTCCGATCCGGTCGATGAGGCGAAACCGGTAGCGCTCGGCACCGTCGCCGAGTCCGAGAGCCTCCCCCTCTCCTACCTCGAGCACCTCGTCGCCAAGCTGCGGCACGCCGAGCTCGTCTCCTCGGTACGCGGCGCCCACGGTGGCTACCGCCTCGCGAAGCCCGCGTCGGAGATCGACATGCTCGACGTGGTCGAGGCCCTCGAGGGCCCGATCACCCCGATGGAGTGCTTTCAACCCGACCGCGAGGGCCGCGTGCTCTGCTCGCACGAATCCGACGGCGACCGCGCGTGTGCAACGAAGCTGCTTTGGACCCGGGTCCAGGGGGGAATCAACAAGGCCCTCGTCGGCACGACCCTCGCCGACCTCGTGGAGTTCGCCGACGCTCACGCGCCGAGGCCGACTCTGGCCGGCGCCGCTTAGGCGAGCCGGAGACTTCCCGACCCCGAACAACGGAGCCTGATGTCCGATCTCAAGATCACCGACCTTCACGTCCGCATCGAGGACAAGGCGATCCTGAAAGGCCTCGACCTCGAGGTCTCCAAGGGCCAGATTCACGCACTGATGGGGCCGAACGGATCAGGGAAGTCGACGCTCGCAAACGCGATCATGGGCCACCCGGCGTTCGAGATCACTCAGGGTTCGATCGAGTTCCAAGGCGAGGACGTGACCGAGGCCGCTCCCGAGGAGCGCTCGCGGATGGGCCTCTTCATGGCCTTCCAGTATCCGGTCGCGATCCCGGGGGTGACGGTCGCCAAGTACCTGCGGATGGCCGTGAACGCCCACCGCGAGGCGCGCGGTTTAAAGGAGATCAAGCTGAAGGACTTCCGCGTCACCACCGAGGAGGCGATGGAGCTGGCCAACATCCCGACGGAGTTCTCCTCCCGCTATTTGAACGACGGCTTCTCCGGCGGTGAGAAGAAGCGCATGGAGATCCTCCAGCTCGCGATGCTGCGCCCCCAGATGGCCGTTCTTGACGAGACCGACTCCGGCCTCGACATCGACGCGCTTCGGGTCGTCGCCGACGGCGTCAACCGCGTCGCCGGCCCCGACATGGGCGTACTCATCATCACCCACTACCAGCGGATCCTGCACATGGTGAAGCCCGACGCCGTCCACGTCATGTACGACGGGCGCATCGTCAAGGAGGGTGGCCCGGAGCTCGTGGGCGAGCTCGAGGACCGCGGCTACGGCTGGATCCGCGAGGAAGTGGAGGCCGCGGCAGCTTGAGCTCCGTTGAGGCTGCCACCTTCCCGCTGGAGAAGGTCCGCGCGGCCTTCCCCGCCCTCGCGCGCGAGGTAAACGGCAAGCCGATCGCCTACCTCGACTCCGGCGCTTCCTCTCAGCGCGTGCTCGCCTCCATCCAGGCGGTCGACCGCTACGAGCGAGCCCATCACTCCAACGTGCACCGCGGCTCGCACACGCTCTCCGCCGAGGCGACCGCCGCCTACGAGGGCGCCCGCGCCACCGTCGCCGATCACATCGGTGCAGCCGACCGCCGCGAGGTCATCTTTGTCCGCAACGCGACCGAGGCCATCAATCTGGTCGCTCGCGCCTGGGGCGCCGCGAACATCGGGGCCGGGGATCGCATCGTCCTCACGGAGATGGAACACCACTCGAACATCGTGCCCTGGCAGCTCCTCGCTGAGGCGACCGGCGCCGAGGTCGACTGGGTACCCGTCACCGACGAAGGGCTGCTCGACATGGGCGCGCTCGCTGCCTTGCTCGAGCAGGGGCCGAAGCTGGTGGCGGTTACACACGTCTCGAACGTGCTCGGCACCGAGAACCCGCTCGCCGAGATCTCCCGCCTCGCCCATGACGCGGGGGCATTGGTGCTCGCCGACGGGGCTCAGGCGGCGCCGAAGATGCCGCTCGACATGGGCGAGCTGGGCGTCGACTTCTACGCGATCACGGGGCACAAGGCCTACGCCCCGACCGGGATCGGGGCACTTTGGGGGCATCTCGAGCTGCTCCGTGCGATGCCTCCCTTCCTCGGCGGGGGCTCGATGATCCGGAAGGTGACGAGGCACGGCACGACCTACGCCGACGTCCCGGCGCGATTCGAGGCCGGCACGCCAGCGATCTCTCAGGCGATTGGGCTCGCCGCCGCCTTCAGGTGGCTCGATTCCCTGGGCATGGACACCGCGCTCGCTCACGAGCGCGAGATCGCCGACTACGCGCTCGAGCGCGTGGCCGAGGTCCCCGGCCTGCGGACCTTCGGTCCCCCTCGCTCTCCCGATCGTGTCGGCCCCGTTTCGTTTGAGCTCGAGGGCGTCCACGCCCACGATGTCTCGGAGATCCTCGACCGTCACGGTGTCGCGGTTCGCGCCGGCCACCACTGCGCGCAGCCTCTGATGGAGCGGTTCGGGGTCACGGCCACAGCGCGCGCGAGCTTCGGCGTCTACACGACGCCCGCGGAGATCGACCGATTGGTCGACGGGCTGGTGGACGCTCGGCGCGTCTTCGGGCTCGGCTGAGCCTGCGCGCCGCGCGCTAGTCGACGACTACGGTCCTCGACCTGTCCTTGGCGCAGGTATAGCCGTTGCCACTCACGATCCGCTGCTTGGCGCGCACGCGGGCGTAGTAGGCGCCGGAGGAGAGCATTACCGGAACGCTCCAGCGGCCGGCCGGCCCAGTCGTGTCGCCACCAAGCTTTCGGTCCGCGCCATTGCGCTTGCGGAAGACCGCGACGTGGCGATCGTTCTTGCAGGGCCTGTGGTCGGACCTGACGCTGCCGTGGAATGCGGGCGGCTGCTCTGAGAACGTCACTCTGCTGTCGTACATGTCGACGTCACGGGCACCGGCGCTCGCGGCGCCGAGTGTGGCCGTGCCCGCCGCGATGCAGGCGATCAGGATCAGCGTGCGGGCGCTGTGGCGAGGCATCATTCGCTCCTTCGGGTCGAGATGGGCGGACCCTAACGGCTACCGTTGAGCCCGTGGACGATCTCTACCGCGAGCAGATCCTCGAGCACTACAAGCGGCCGCGAAACTTCGGCCGGCTCGACGAGTTCGACTTGGATTTCGAGGACACGAATCCCTTCTGCGGCGACGAGCAGCACGTCTTCATCCGTCTCGGCGAGGACGGGCGGGTGGCGGCGGTGAGCTTCGAGGGCAAGGGATGCGCGATCTCCACGGCCGCGACCTCGATGCTGACCGAGGAGCTCGAGGGCAAGACGCGGGAGGAGCTTCTGGCGCTCCCGAAGGAGTTCGTGCTCGAGTTGCTCGGAATCGACATCTCAGCGACGCGGATGAAGTGCGCGCTGCTCGGGCTCAAGGTCGTGAAGTCGGCTTCCCTGGGTGAGCTGGCCGATTGGGAAGACGAGGGCGAGCGCGGCGATCCTGCCCAGGCCGAGATCGTCTAGCTGGGTCTCGGCTCGATGAGGTCCGTCCTCGCCCTCGGGCCCGTGCTCCTGGTTCGTGGCCTGGCGGCGAACCGCCGCGAACCCAATCTCGAGGGGCTCGCCCGCGAGACACGCCCCGAACGATTCGTCTGGGGTGTGCTCCCGCACGCGGCCCGCACGTTCGCGACCAGCATCAGCGTGCTCCCATCGGAACAGGCCCGCGCCGCGGCGGTCGCCTACCTCTACTGCCGCATGCTCGACACCTACGAGGACCTCATCCCCGACACCTCAATGAGCATCGCCGAGATGGAGCGCTTCGCCGCCCGCTTCGACTCCCCCGTGCTTGAGCCGGCCACCCAGCTCGGCGAGGAGCTCGCCGCTGACGCCCGTGACCGCCTGTATCTCCTGTTGCTGGCGCGGTGTGGGCATGTCGATGCGATCTATACCCAGCTGGCAACACCGGTCCGAGCCCAGATCCGCGACTTGGTCCAAGCGATGGCGGAGGGGATGTCCTGGTCGCGGGCTGCGTTCGCCCGCCAGGGCGGCGTCCTTGTGGACGAGCGACAGGTCGAGCTCTATTGCCACGCCGTGATGGGACACCCTGCGGTGTTCGCCCTCAAGCTGCTGAGCGCCCGCGAGGTCACGGGGCCGGCCCGCGACGATGCCTTCCGGGTCAGCGAGATGATCCAGCTCGCCAACGTGACCCGCGACATCGAGCGCGACCTCGAACGGGGGATCGCCTATCACCCGGCCCTGAAGCCGTACCTCGGTGACTCGGAGCCGCCACCGCGCCGGCCGATCCGCGAAGTCCGCGAGGAGTACGTCGCGATGGCGCTCGCCCGGGCACCGGCCTACCGCCGGCTTTTCGACGGGCTCGAACTCGGCCGCAGCGCAGCGGTCCGGGCCGCCGCGCTACTCATGCTGCTCTTCACCGACCTGCACTACCGCACCAGCGCGGCACGGATCGGGGCCCGGCCCTGGCCTGGTCCCAGCGGACGCCTGGGGGTCGTGGCGCGCGCCCTCCCCGCCCTGGTGTCGCTGCGGTGGGCGCGGCGGACTCTGGAGCGGGTCGAGCACGAGTTCGTGGATGCCGCTCGAGCGCTCGGATCGAGCCCGCCGGAGCCCGCGGAGCGGCCCGTGAGCCGGCTCGCTGCCTAGCTCGCGCTCGCGAGGAACTCCCGCAGCTCCCGTGCAAGCTGCTCTGGAGCCTCCTCGGCCATGTGGTGACCTGAGTCGATCCGCACCCCGCGAAGGTCGGTTGCCCACGGCCTCCAGACGTCTAGGGGATCACCGTAGAGCTGCTCCAGATCGTCGTGGATGCTCCAGCCCAAGAGCATGGGACAGGTGATGCGCCGGCCGGACGCGCGATCCTCCTCGTCGTGTTGGCGGTCGATCCCCAGCCCGGCCCGGTAGTCCTCGCACATCGCTTTGACGGTCGCCGGATCGTGGATAGCGCGGTGGTAGTCGCCGTAGTTCTCGGCCCCCATCAGCTCCCGGTTGGGGCGATACCACGCGTCCGGATCGGCAGAGATGACTCGGTCCGCCGGCTTCTCCGTTTGCCCGAGGAAGAACCAATGCCATCAGGCTGCGGCGAATCCCGCATCGCAACGATCCAGCGCCTCGACGATCGGGATCGCATCGAGTACCACGAGGGCGCTGACAACGTCCGAGTGATCGAGTGCGGTGCGCGACGCGACGTAGGCACCGCGATCGTGACCGACCACGCGAAGCGGTCGTGCCCCAGCGCCCGCATGAGGTTGGTGGCGTCAGCGGTCATCGCGCGTTAGGAGTACGGCTCGTGGTCCGGCGTGGTGTCGGGCTTGGATGACTGCCCGTAGCCACGTAGATCAGGGCAGACGACCGTGTAGGTGTCCGCGAGCAGCGGGGCCACCCGGTGCCACGTGGTGTGCGTCCTTGGGTGGCCGTGCAACAAGAGGACCGATGGGCCCACGCCGCCATGCCGCACACGCAGCACCGCTCCACCGACATCGATTCGCTCCAGAGAAAATCCGTCGAACGCCATGCGCCGACCGTAGCCCCTGCCGGGCCGACGGGCACGACAGCTAAAATCCGACTTCAGAGCTAGGAATATTTTGACCGAGACTTACACCGTTTGCACAGCCACCGAGCTCGCCCAGGGCGAGATGCGCCTCGTTGAGCCTGATGGACGCAAGATCGGGGTGTTTCGGTGCGAGGACGGCTCCCTGGTCGCAGTCGAGGATCGCTGCTCCCACGACGACGGCCCGCTCGCCGAGGGAGAGTTCGACGCTGCCGCCTGTACAGTGGAGTGCCCCCGCCACGGATCCCTGTTCGACCTTCGAACAGGTCGCCCGAAGTCGCTTCCGGCGTACAGGCCCGTTGAGATTTTCGAGGTCCGCGAAGAGGGCGACAAAGTCAAGCTGGAGGTTTGAGCACGCTCATGGCAACGCCAGAGACAGTCACATCCGAGAAGCAGCTGACCGAGGCTGAGGCCGGCCTGAAGGAGATCGGCTCCGATTACAAGGAGCGCTTCGGCTTCTCCGACCCGGAGACGGGCTACGCCTACAAGGCACCAAAAGGCCTCTCCCGCGAGGTCGTCGCCTCGATCTCCGAGTACAAGGACGAGCCGCAGTGGATGCGCGACTTCCGTCTCAAGGCTTACGAGCACTTCGAGCAACGCCCGACGCCGAAGTGGGGCGGCGACCTGGACCAGATCGACTTCGACGACATTCATTACTTCGTGCGCGCCTCCGATCGCAACAGCCGCGACTGGAGCGAGGTCCCCGAGGACATCAAGAACACCTTCGACCGCCTTGGCATCCCGGAGGCCGAGCGCCAGTTCCTCGCCGGCGTCGGCGCCCAGTACGAGTCCGAGGTCGTCTACCACCAGGTGAACGAGAAGCTCGAGGCCCAGGGCGTGATCTTCACCGACATGGATACGGCCCTGCGTGAGCACGAGGACCTGGTCCGCGAGCACTGGGCCACGGTGATCCCGCCAAACGACAACAAGCTCGCCGCGCTGAACTCGGCCGTGTGGTCGGGCGGCTCCTTCGTCTACGTGCCGGCCGGCGTCAAGGTCGAGATGCCGCTGCAGGCCTACTTCCGCATCAACACGGAGAACATGGGTCAGTTCGAGCGCACGCTGATCATCGCCGAGGAGGGCGCCGACGTCCACTACATCGAGGGCTGCACCGCGCCGGTGTACTCCACGGACTCGCTCCACTCCGCGGTCGTCGAGATCATCGCCAAGCCGTCGTCGCGAGTCCGCTACACGACGGTCCAAAACTGGTCGCAGAACGTCTTCAATCTCGTCACCAAGCGCGCGATCGCCCAGGAGAACGCGACGATGGAGTGGGTCGACTGCAACCTGGGATCGAAGCTGACGATGAAATACCCGTCGATCTACCTGCTCGGCGAGAAGGCACACGGCGAGATCCTCTCGATCGCGTTCGCCGGCAAGGGTCAGCACCAGGACGCCGGCGGCAAGATCATTCACGGTGCCCCGAAGACGACCTCATCGATCTTCTCCAAGTCGATTTCGAAGGACGGCGGCCGCGCGACCTACCGCGGCCTCCTCGAGGTCGCGGAGGGTGCCTCGGAAGCGAAGTCGAAGGTGGTCTGCGATGCGCTGCTGCTGGACGAGGACTCGCGCTCGGACACCTATCCGACCATTCGCATCGACGAGAACGACGCCAACGTCGGCCACGAGGCGTCCGTCTCGAAGGTGGGCGAGGATCAGCTCTTCTACCTCCAGGCCCACGGCCTGGACGAGGAGGAGGCCTCGAAGATGATCGTGAACGGCTTCATCGAGCCGATTGCCAAGGAGCTCCCGATGGAGTACTCCGTCGAGATGAATCGGCTCATCGAGCTCCAGATGGAAGGCTCAATTGGCTAGCCCCCGGCACGGCTGGCTCCGTGCGCGGCGGGCGAGCGAAAGGCAAGCATGGGTAGGACGCAGGGAGCCGTAATGGCACCGCCATTACGGCGACCGAGGACGACGCCAGGCGCAGCCTTGCAGCCGACCGACGCGTGCGGAGGCGGCCTTGCCGGGGGCTGATGTTGGTGCGGCGGCTCCAGCGGTTCAGGAACCTGACTGGCTGACCGAGGCGCGCGACGAGGCCAAGGGGCTCGCCAGCGACCTGGAGCTCCCACATCAAAAGAGCAAGGGCTGGGAGTTCACCGACCTCTCGGGCCTCGACTTCGACGAGTTCACCGAGGGCCTCGCCACGGTCGAAGGGCTCACGCCGAGCCCGGATGACATCGTGGTCGTCCCGCTCGCCGAGGCCGCGGTGTCGCACCCGGAACTCGTGGGCGAACGGCTCGGATCACTCGTACCGGCCAGCGACATCTTCGAGGCGCGCAACACTTCCCGCTGGCGCGACGGCATCTTCGTGTACGTCCCACGTGGCGCTCGTCTGTCCGAGCCGCTTGAACTCGAGGTCTCCGGCGCCGATGGCGAGGAGATCCACTGGCGCGTACTGATCGTGCTCGAGGACGGCGCGGAGGCCGAGGTCTGGGAGCGCTACAGGTCCGAGGGTGACGGCCTCTTCAACGGGGTCGTCGAGCTGGTGGTGGGTGATGGCGCGACCCTTCGCTACGTCTGCGAGCAGGAACTGTCCGAGCGATCCTGGGTCTTCGCCACTCAGCGTGCCGAGGTCGGCCGCGACGCCACGCTCGAGTGGACGGCGCTCGGGTTCGGCTCCGCCCGCGGCAAGGTTCGGATGGAGACCAAGCTCGCCGGCAAAGGCTCCTCCGCCAGGGTCACGGGGGCCTATGCAGGCGCCGGCACCCAGCATCTCGACTACGACACGACGCAGGAGCACGCCGGCGCCCACACGTTCTCCGACCTCGCCTTCCGCGGGGTGCTCACCGACAGCTCCACTGCCGTCTGGCGCGGGATGATCAAAGTCGACCCCGGCGCCCAGCAGACCGATGCCTTCCAGGAGAGCCGCAATCTGCTGCTCTCGAAGGAGGCCCATGCCGACGCGATACCGGGTCTTGAGATCGAGGCCGACGATGTCCGCTGCACCCACGCGGCGGCCGTGGCGCAGCTCGACCCCGAGCAGCTCTACTACCTGCGCGCGCGGGGCTTGGCGCTGGCCTCCGCGCAACGGCTCGTTGTGGAGGGCTTTGTCGGCGAGCTCGTTGAGCGCATTCCCGCGGGCCCCGGCAGGGAGCGACTCGCAGAGACGCTCGAACGGCGTCTCGCCGAGCTTCTCGACGCGTAGGCGCTAGCGCGAGGCTCCGCCACTGCCGCGCCGCTCGCGGCGCGATCGGACCAGCGTCATCACGACGGACCCCAGCACGATGATGACCGGGACCGCGTAGAGGACGTACGTCCACCAGTGACCGAGATGCGCGAGGGGCACGGCGATCGCGATCAGGCCGCTCATGAGTTCGCCTGAGAGAGCAGGAACAGGCCAAGCGTGGTGAAGCCGACCATCATCGCCAGCATCCAGTACTGCGAGCGGGCCGCCAAGCGCTGGTCGGCATAGACGCGAAGCGCCCGGTCGTGGCCGATCACGAGGGCGATCACGTGACCTATCGCCAGCGCCGCGACTTGGATGTACCAGACCGTGTTCGAGCCGATCACGTTGTAGTCGATACCCGAGCCGGCGGTCCCGAACAGGTTCGATCGGTCGCCCAGGGGGTCGGAGAGCAGGTATCCGAACTGGGCCTGCTCCAGGTAGATGAAGAACGTGAAGTAGTGCGCGAGCAGGTAGGCGAGTGCGATCGGGATGAAGCTGTGGGCGAACAGGCGCGCCACGGCGACAAGGCCGCGGGACTGGAGCCCGCCGACGCTGCGCATCCCGGCGATGCCCGCGAAGAAGAAGCCGCTCACGATCGCCACCGTGATCACCATGAACAACGAGTTCGCGATCCGCACAGAGGTCAGGGGCCCGAGCCCGGCGAGGCTGTCCTCGAGCGATGAGATCGGTTCGCTCCAAAGGCTCTCCGCGGCCCCGTCGAAGGCCGTCACCCCGATCACGAGCAGAACCAGAGCTGTCGACCCGGGGACCTCAGCCCAGCCGGTGGTGGCGCTCAGCCATCTGCGCACCCCGAGCCTGCCCTCACGCACCTCGAGCGGAGAGAGGCGGGAAAACATGTTGAGGTAGACGGAGAAGGCCTCGCCGCGCCCCAGCCACTGGTCGATCCCGAACAGCGCCATGCCAACGAACGTCCAGCCGGTGTAGATCAGGGTCGCGATGCCCACGCTGTGCGGGGTCAGCCCCACGGCCTGAAAGCCGCTTAGGGCGAAGACGAGCTCGAACCAGGCGAAGGCGGCGATGCCGATCACCGCGGGCCAGCGGCCCCACCGCTCGGGATAGCTGAGGGGCGGCGGGGCCGCCTGGCCCGCTACCAGCCTGAACGCTCCTGCCACCACCCTCGCGATCGCCCGCCACGGGTTGAACGCCCGGAAGACGTCTCCGAACAGCGCGCTCGCGATCAGCATCCCCAGCCAGAACGTTGCGAAGACGAACGTGACCGCGAAGTTGCGGTCGGGCGATTCCGTGCCATAGAGCGCCGCGTAGACGACGAATCCGAGCAGGAAAGCGCCAACCGCGCCGGCGAGAAAACCGGTGACCCGGTTGACGATGATGCCCGAGAGCCAGCCCGGTGCGGGGCGCCAGCGCTCCTGCTCGAAGCGCGGGCGCTGCCAGCCCAGCACGAGCAGCACGAACGAGGCGACGAGCACCAGCGCCACCGCCCAGACGAACACCCATTCCTCGATCGGCAAGTCCTGCTTGCCGACCAGGGGGACGTGTGCGAGTGGGATCAACCCGGCGCCACCGTGATCTCGCCGATCGGCTCCGCGGTCTCGTGATCCTCGAGCTCGAAGACGCCCTCAATGTCGGCCGCGAGGTCGAACGTGGTCTCGCCTCCGGCGGAGACACTCTGCTCCACGTCATACCCGTGAAGGTGGAACTCGGCGTCCTGATCGGACGTGATCTTGAACAGTATCCGGTCGCCGGCGACGAACTCCAGCTCCTGGACCCCGCCCACGGGGGCGCCGCCTTTCACCTCGATCGTCGGGACTTCCGGCCTCGGCTCGGGCTTCTCCTCTTGTTTCTTCGTCTTCTCCTTGTCGGGATCCGTGGGTTCGTGCTGCTCGGTGGTGGTCGCCACGGACGCCGTCGTGGGCGTCTTCGCGTTGTCGTTGCTGAGGACCAAGAACAGCCCCACCAGCGCCGCGATCGCGCCTGCGACCACGGCGATTCGCGCTCCATTCGATTGCATGCTTGGTCAACTCCTCTCAAAGCGCAGCGGAACTTCCGCCGCACGGTTCCGGCCGACGCCCATCGGCGCGGCCGCGGGTCAGGCGAGCGAGTGGACCGGCGGTGGCCTGCGGGCGAGGCCGAAGGCAAGAGGGGAGGCGGCGAGCGGACGCCGCGCGAGCCCGGGCAGAGCACGTCGGCGACCGCGCAGCCGGCGGCCGGGCCGAGCGCGAGCTTCGGTGGCGACGGCGAGAGCCGTCGCGCCACGTTCCAGCACGAGCTCGACGAGAACGGCTGCGGCACCGAACAACAGGGCCAGGGGAGCCGCGATCCAGGCGCCACCGCCAGCGATGGCGGCGAGGCCCGCAGGATGCCCGGCGGCGATCGCGCCCTCGGTCAGCTCCTGCGCGCAGAAGATGACGAGCAGGGCGCCGGCATACAGCACCCACCGCCTGCGCCCCGAGCGTGACGAGCCGCCTTCCGAGGTCCAGCCCACCGCCCCGCGCAGCAGGATCGCCGCGAGGATCGCGGTTGCGAGCGCGACGACGACCGGCAGCGTTACCGCCAGGTACGCGTGCCCGTCGCGATGGACGGCCTCTCCCCCAGCCGCGCCGGAGGCGATCAGGTAGCGAAGCTGGTGAACGCCGAGCGCGCCCAGCGAAAGGAGCGCCGCCGAGCGAGCGAGGGCGGCGGCGGAACGCGAGCGGCTCAACGATCCTCCTGCTCGATCTGAGGTGCGTCGACCGTCTCCTCGCTGAAGACGAAGACGAAGACGGCGAGGATCGCGATCCCGATCACGATGCCGAGGATGATTCCGAGCACGCGGTCGCGCCAGGGATTCACGTCCACGCGTGGCGTCGTGGGATCACCCGCCAAGCTTACGCGGGCTTCTCAGGCTCAGCTCAAGTTCGGCTCAGACGCCGTCAAGCAGGCGCCAGTTGGCGCGAAACGCGTCCTCGGCGGCGGCAACCACGCGATCGTCGTCGCCGTCGGATGCCAGCTTCGCGATCAGCCCGCGTGCCTCGTCGGCGTGCTCGACGTCGCGATGCTCGTGGATCCGGAAGTAGGCGGTTCCCGCTCCGTCGCCGAACCCGTACCGCTTCAAGAGACCCTCGCGCTTGGTGCGCGAGATGGCCGGCTGCCCGCTCTCGATCGCGTAGAGCCTCGCGAGCGTCTCGAGTTGATCCTCGCCAGCCGTCCAGGCAGCCACGCATGCGGATGTCTCCGGCGTGGCGGCATCGGACGCGTCGCCGTCGGCGGCCTCAACAAAGCCGTCCCAGATGCGGACGTGACCACGCTCTTCGGCAGCGTGGCGGCGCAGCTCATCGTGCTCGGGAAGAGCGTCGGCGACCTCGTCGCTCATGGTCGCGATCGCTTCGACAGCGTGGCGATACTGCCCGGAATAGCGGGAGAGCTCTTCGGCGGTCAGCTCGCCGGCGCTCCAGCGCTGGTAGAAGGGATGGCGCAGGACGTCCCAGCGCTGGCGACTCGACTCGATTCGCTCCCAGATGCTCTTGCTCAACTTCCCCTCCTGATCGATGGCTTGCCCAAAGAATATCCGGAAACGCTGATGCGTCCCGAGCGGGCCGACATCGCAGCCCCGGCGCTACCCCCTCGCGTGCGCTGGCTGGGGCGCGAGCCGGCGGCGATGGCCGAGCTCGTGGCGTCGGGACCGGTGCTCGTGCACTTCTTCGACCTTGCCCAGCTGAACAGCGTGCGGACATTGCCCTACGTACGCGGCTGGCACGAGCGATATCGCGACGCAGGCCTGACCGTGCTCGGCATCCACTCGCCCAGGTTTCCGTTCACGAAGACCGTGGATGTGCTCGAGCCGGGCATCGAGCGACTGGGCATCGACTACGCCGTCGCCCAAGACTCCTCCTACGCGATCTGGCACGACTACGGGGTGAAGGGTTGGCCGTCGCTCTTTCTCTGGAACCCGTCTGGCGCTCTTTGCTGGTTTCACGACGGGGAGGGCGAGTACGCGGCCACCGAGGGAGCGATCAGGGAGGAACTTTGGGCGGCCGATCCAACCCGCGAGCTCCCGGCGCCGATGGAGCCGCTCCGGGCAACCGATGCGCCCGGCGCCCTGGTTGTGCCTCCCAGCCCAGAGGTGTTCCCGGGCGGCGGGCCGGCGGAGCCGTGGGTGGTGGCGGCGGAGGACGATGCGGTGGAGCTCGACTACTCGGCGGGTGGTGTGTATGCGGCGGTGGATGGAGCCGGTGCGGTCTCCGTCACCGTCGATGTCGGGACCGAGAGTGAGATTGCGGTAAAGGAGGCTGGGCTCGTGGCTTTGGTGGAGCATCCTCGGCACGAGTCGCACAGACTGCGGCTCCGGGCTTCCCCCGGCGTCTCGGTCTACTCGATCGCATTCGCCGCCGGCATGCCGTAGGGATTGGCGCTGCCTTCTCGCATGCCGAGAAGAAGGCGCCATGGGAATGCGCCTATGTCAGGCCGACGTACCAGAGGCCGAATGCGAGGCCGAAGACCCCGAGCAGCGGGATCAGGACCCGCCTGTAAAGCGGCTCGATCACTGGACGCGTGAGGAGCCAGGCGAAGAGCCCCGTGAGCGCTGCCATCGAGGCAATCGACATCGGAGCGAAGACCGCGAGCGCCGCGGCGGCCTCGAGTCTTGTCGGGAGTGCCGCGATTAGAAGCAACACCACGGCGCCGGTGCCGGCGAGGCCGTGAATGAGGCCGATTCCGAAGGCCTGCTGCGGCGTGCGTACCTGGGTGTGGTTGTGCGGTTCGCTCCCGTGGTGAAGGTGGCGGTGCGAGCTATCGCTTCCGGCGGGCGCGGGCTCGTCGTGGCGATGGGGGTCGAGGCGATAGTCGCCGCGCACCCACTTCCAGAGGACGCGAGCGGCCAGCGCGAGAATGACCACGCCGACTGCCTTCTCCGCCCCGCTTTCGAGCCAAGCCGGCAGCTCCGACTTGAAGGCGATCAGGGGAAGCCCGATGGCCAGGAGCATGGCTGCGTGGCCCAGTCCCCACCAAGCTCCGAGCTTGACCGCACGGCGTGAGTCCGCGTCGTCGGAGGCGACCAGCGAGGTCACGGCCACGAGGTGGTCGGGGTCCGAGGCGTGACGGAGGCCCAGGACGATGGCCAGGCCCAGAGCGACGAGCAGCGGAGCGCCCTCGAACAGGCCGGTGAGCCATTCATCGGCGTGTTCGACCGGTGTGAACAGGGACTCGAAGCTCACGATGGTCTTTCCTGGTCGCATTTACGGCAGAGGCCTGAGATCGGGAAGTGCTTGAAGGAGGCGTCGAAGCCGAAGCGCGAGCGCAACGAGCGGCGCAGCGGGCCCAGCTCGGCCTGGCTCAGCGCCTCGCGGCTACCGCACACCTCGCACAGCAGGTACGCGGGAGCGATCTGGCCGGCGAGGGCGTAGAGCGCCGGGCCGTGACCCAGGTGGATGTGGCGAACCAGCCCGATTCGCTCGAGCTCGTCGAGATTGCGGTACACGGACGCGACGTCGCCGCCACCGCCCCGGCCCTGCAGGTCCTGTGCGATCTCCTCGGCGCTTGCGGGTCCGTCCGCGGCGAACAGGGCCTCGACCAGCAGCCGGCGCGCAGCCGATGCCCGCATCCCCTGAGCCCTGATCGCCTCGATCGCGCCGTCTGCGTCAGCGGCGTCAAGGGTGGGAGTTGGGTGCGTGTCGGGCATCTTTCGAGCGAATCGAAAAAGGTCGTTATTGCAAGTGATTCGCAACTGTATACGGAAGGCATCGGAGGACGGATCACCGGAGAATTCCGACCGTTGCGGGGTGATTTGAGGCAATCCGCACGTTTGGTAGGTTGCGGCACCCGGGGAGATCGAACGAGAGGACATACACCGCCCGTGTGCCTGGCGATCCCAGGACAGATTCTCGAGGTTGTCGACGAAGACAACCGGCTCGCCCGCGTCGACGTCGCCGGTGTCAAGCGCAATGTGAACATCGGCCTCCTGGACGAGGAGCCGGACGGGGTCGGGGAAGGCGACTGGGTCCTGATCCACGTGGGCTTCGCCCTCTCCAAGGTCGATGAGGAAGAGGCCATCGCGACCCGACGGATGCTCGAGGGGATGGGCGCCGACTACGAGGCCGAGCTCGAAGAGCTGAAGGCGAGCGTCATCGAGTGACCTTCGCGCAGCCAGAGCCTCGGGTCTCCGACGAGCCGCATTGCGACCCGAACGATGGCTGCATCACCTGCGGGGACGTCGCCGAGGAGATGCGCGTGCTGCGTATCGACAGAGAGCGCGAGCTGGCGCTGTGCGCCGACCCCACCGGCGATCACCACACGGTCGAGATCGCGCTGGTCCAGCCGGTGACCGAGGCCGACACGGTCCTCGTCCATGCCGGCACCGCGATTACCAACCTGGGTGGTGGCTCGTGAAGTTCGTCGACGAGTTCCGCGATGCCGAGCTCGGGAGAGTCGTCGCCGGAGAGATACTCGCCGCGGTCGATCCTGGTCGCACCTACAAGTTCATGGAGGTCTGCGGCGGCCACACGCACTCGATCTACAAGTACGCGATCGACGACATCCTGCCCGACGAGGTCGAGCTCGTCCACGGGCCTGGCTGCCCCGTCTGCGTGATGCCGATGGGCCGCATCGACGACGGCATCGCCCTGGCGCACGAGAAGGACGTCATCTTTACTTGCTTCGGCGACATGATGCGGGTGCCGGGCTCGGACGGCAGCTTCACCGACGCCAAGGCCCGCGGCGCCGACATCCGCATGGTCTACTCGCCGCTCGACGCGCTGCGGCTCGCGAAACAGAACCCCGATCGCACCGTCGTCTTCTTCGCAATCGGATTCGAGACCACCGCCCCGTCCACCGCGCTGACGCTGAAGCGGGCGAAGGCCGAGGGCGTCACCAACTTCCTCTGCATGTGCAACCACGTGACGATCGTCCCGCCGCTGCGCGCGTTGCTCGATTCGCCCGACCTCCGCCTCGACGGCTTCATCGGGCCCGGCCACGTCTCCACCGTCGTCGGCGTGCGCCCATTCGAGTTCATCCCCGCCGACTACGGGCGCCCGCTCGTGACCGCGGGCTTCGAGCCGCTCGACATCCTTCAGGCGATCCACATGATCCTGAGGCAGCTCGGCTCGGGTCGCTGCGAGGTCGAGAACCAGTACAAGCGCGTCGTCCCGTACGAGGGCAACCCGGCCGCGCTCAAGGTCATGTCGGAGGTCTTCGAGCTGCGCCCCCACTTCGAGTGGCGCGGGCTCGGCTTCATCTCCCAAAGCGCGCTGAAGCTCTCAGACGCCTACGCGGACTTCGATGCCGAGCTGCGCTACAGCGTTCCCGGCGTGCGGGTCGCCGACCCCAAGGCGTGCCAGTGCGGTGAGGTGCTGAAGGGCGTGATCAAGCCATGGGAGTGCAAGGTGTTCGGAACGGCCTGCACGCCGGAGCATGCGATCGGGACCTGCATGGTCTCCCCCGAGGGAGCCTGCGCCGCCTACTACAACTACGGGCGCTACGCACGCGAGAAGGAGGCTGTGTGACACCTCCCGAGACCAGAGCTCCCGATCGCGAGCAGCGCATCCTCGAGATCATCGAGACCGCCCGCGCGAAGCGGCCGAGGTTCAAGGACGACCAGGTCACGATGGCCCACGGCGCAGGCGGCAAGGCGACCCAGACCCTGATCGAGGGGCTGCTCGCCCCGGCCTTCGCGAACGAGGCGCTCGACCAGCTCGCGGATGCCGGCACGGTTGACGTCGCCGGAACCGCGGTCTCTCTGACCACCGACACCTTCGTCGTCAAGCCGATCCGCTTCCCCGGGGGGTCGATCGGGGAGCTGGCGGTAAACGGCACCGTCAACGATCTTGCCGTCGCCGGGGCGAAGCCGCTGGCGATCAGCGTCGCGCTGGTCCTCGAGGAGGGCCTCGACGCAGACGCACTCCGCGGGGAGGTGGAGGCGATCGCCGCGGCGGCGGCGGAGGCCGGTGTCGCCGTGATCACGGGCGACACGAAGGTGGTGGAGCGCGGCCACGCCGACTCGATGTACATCTGCACGAGCGGCGTCGGCCAGCGCGACGACCGTGCGGACCTCTCGCCCTCGGCGCTCACGCCGGGCGACCGCGTGCTCGTGTCCGGGACGATCGGCGAGCACGGCACGGCGATCATGCTGGCCCGCGGCGAGCTCGGGCTCGAGTCCGAGGTCGAGTCCGATACGCGCTCACTGTGGCCGGCAGCCGACGCCCTGCTCGATGCCGTGGGGCCTGAGCTGCGCTGCATGCGCGATGCGACTCGCGGCGGCGTTGCCTCGGTGCTGAACGAGCTCGCGCGCGCATCGCGCGTCTCGGTCCTCGTCCGCGAGGCCGACGTGCCGGTCTCGCCGGAGGTCACGGGGGCTGCGGAGCTGCTCGGCATCGACCCGATGTACGTGGCGAACGAGGGCGTCCTCGTCGCGATCGTCGCCCCCGAGAAGGCCGACGATGCGCTCGCCGCGCTTCGGCAGGCGCCGGGATGCGATGCGGCCGTCGAGGTCGGCGAGGTCGGCGCTGAGCCGCCGGCGATGGTGCTCGTGGAAACCGCGTTCGGGGGGCGCCGCGTGATGGACCTCCTCGCCGGAGACCCGCTGCCGAGGATCTGCTGATGGATGTAACCCAAGACAGGAGAGAGGTACGACATGGCCGTAGTTGCTGAGTTCACGCCGAATCAGAAGGAGACGGAGGCCGTTGAGGCACACGTGATCTGGATGACGACCGGCCTCTCCTGTGACGGCGACTCGGTCGCGATGACCTCTGCCGTGAACCCCTCGCTCGAGGACATCATCACGCAGTCGATCCCGGGGATGCCGAAGGTGATCGTTCACAACCCGGTGCTGGCCTACGAGAACGGGCCCGACTTCATCGAGTGGTGGTGGAAGGCCGAGCGCGGCGAGATCGACCCGTTCGTGCTCTGCGTCGAGGGCTCGATCCCCAACGAGGAGCTCTCCGGCGACGGCTACTGGGCGGCGATCGGCGATGATCCTGAGACCGGCCAGCCGATCACCACGAGCGAATGGCTCGATCGCCTTGCCCCCAAAGCGGCCGCGGTCGTAGCGATCGGCACCTGTGCCACCTACGGCGGCATCCCGGCGATGAAGAACAACCCCACGGGGGCCATGGGAGTGGCCGACCACCTCGGCTGGAAGTGGAAGTCCAGCGCCGGCCTCCCGGTCGTGAACATCCCGGGCTGCCCGGCGCAGCCCGACAACATGACCGAGGTGTTGCTCTACCTGGCGCTGCACCTGGCGGGCCTGGCCCCGGTCCCCGATCTGGACGAGCTCGGCCGCCCGCGCTGGCTCTTCGGCCGCACGGTACGCGAGGGCTGCAACCGCGCCGGCTTCGTCGAGGAGGGTCAGTTCGCGACGCAGTACGGCGACGATCCACGCTGCCTCGTGAAGCTGGGCTGCAAGGGACCGGTCGTCAAGTGCAACGTCCCGGTCCGCGGCTGGGTCGACGGCTACGGGGGCTGCCCGAACGTGGGCGGCATCTGCATGGCCTGCACGATGCCGGGCTTCCCCGACAAGTTCATGCCGTTCATGGAGCCCGACGCTGCCGGCAGGGCGGCCGCGAACTTCGAGCGCTTCTCACTCGGGCCGATCCTGAAGTTCTTCCGCAACCGCAACATCAAGAACAAGTACGACGTCGAGCCGGAGTGGCGCAAGCCGGGCAAGCAGATCCTGACGGGTTACCAGTCCCGCGGGGAGGGCTACAGGCCGCCCGGCAGCTGAGCCACAAGCGGAGAGCGCGAACCAGACTTTCACTGAGAGACCAACAGGAGGAGACAGCACATGGCGACCACCGAGACCCCCCGGGGCGACCAGAAGGTCATGGTCAAGGAGATGTCGTGGGACCCGATCACGCGGATCGTGGGCTCACTCGGCATCCATACCGAGATCGACTTCTCGAACCGCGAGGTCTTGAAGTGCTACTCGACGTCGATGATCTTCCGCGGATTCGACATCTTCATGAAGGGGATCGATCCGCGCGACGCACACTTCATCACCAGCCGCATCTGCGGCATCTGCGGTGACAACCACTGCACCTGCTCGTGCCTCAACCAGAACATGGCGTACGGCGTGAAGATGCCGCCGCTGGGCGAGCTCGCGTTCAACCTCGCCGAGACGGCCGACTTCATGTTCGACCACGCCATCTTCAACGACTGCATGTGCAACGTGGACTTCTGCGAGCAGATGGTGAAGGAGACGAACCCGAGCCTGCTCCAGAAGGCGGAGTCGACGGCTGCCCCGCACGGGGACATCCACGGCTACAAGACGATCGCCGAGATCATGCGGTCGCTGAACCCGTTCACCGGCGAGTTCTATCTCGAGACCCTGCAGGTCGCACGCTACACGCGCGAGATGTACTGCCTGTTCGGTGGGCGACACACGCACCCCTCGACGATCATGCCGGGAGGCTGCAGCGCTCACATCACGCACCAGACCTGCACCGACTACTACGTGCGCCTGATGCGCTACTTCGACTACGTGAAGCGCAGCGTGCCGATGCACGACGACCTCTACGACTTCTTCCTCCAGGAGTTGCCGGGGTACGACATGGTCGGCTACCGGGAGACGAACCTCGTCAACTGGGGCGCCTTCGACGACCCGGATTACGCGGACTCGTCCTACCAGAACATGAACGAGTGGGGCAACAAGCGCTACATCACCCCGGGCGTCGTGGTGGGAGGCGAGCTGCTCTCGACGGACCTGGTCGAGATCAACCTGATGATCAGGATCCTGCTGGGCTCCTCGTACTTCGACGACTGGACCGAGAGCCAGGAGCCGTTCGTGACGAAGGACCCGCTCGGCAACGACGTCGATCCGCGTCACCCGTGGAACAAGGTGACGCTGCCGCGGCCGCAGGCGCGCGACTTCACGGACAAGTACTCGTGGGTCGTCTCGCCGCGGATGTACGACAAGCGCACCGACACCTACGTCTGCTGCGACACCGGCGGCGGCCCGTTCGCCCGTCAGTGGTGCACGGCGAAGGCCGGCCTCGTCGACTTCGGCTACGCGAAGGCGACGGGCGAATCGATTCAGATGGTGCTCCCGCGCACCGCCAACTCGCCGGAGATGGAGCTGGAGTGGAAGATCCCCGAGAAGTCAAACGCGATCGAGCGCGACCGGGCCCGGACGTATCACCAGGCCTACTCCGCGCTGATCGGGCTCCACAACCTGGAGCGGGCGCTCGTCGAGGTCCGCGCCGGACGCACGAAGTCCTGGCAGGACTTCACCGTCCCGGATCAGGCCGTGAGCGTGGGATTCCACGAGGCGGCGCGCGGAGTGCTCTCGCACCACATGGTCATCGAGGGCGGCAAGATCGCCAACTACCAGCCGTATCCGCCGACCCCGTGGAACGCGAGCGTGCGTGACTTCTACGGGACTCCGGGCCCCTACGAGGACGCGGTGCAGAACACCCCGATCTTCGAGGAGAACGGGCCGGAGAACTTCAAGGGCGTCGACATCATGCGGGCCGTGCGCAGCTTCGACCCGTGTCTGCCCTGCGGAGTTCACATGTACGGCGGCTCGGGCAACGTGCGCAAGGTCATGCACACGCCCACCGGGATGTGCTGACCGCGGACGCAAACGGAGGTTCCCGGGGCGGGGCGGGTCAAGGGGCCGCCTCGCCCGAGGAGCTGGTAGCGCGCGTCCAGGATCTCACCGAGCGGCTCGGCGAGATTCCCGATCCGGCCGCGCGACGGAGCGCCGAGGAGCTGATCTCCGCCATCCTCGAGCTCTACGGCGAGGGAATGGAGCGGATCTTCGGCGCGATCGCGGCCGCGGGCGACGAGGCCGCAGGGATTCGCGAGCAGTTGACCGGCGACGGCATCGTCGCGAGCCTGATGCTGATCCACGACCTCTACCCCGTCCCCTTGGAGGAGCGGGTCCAGGAGGCGCTGGAATCGGTGCGGCCGTACATGGAGTCCCATGGGGGCAACGTCGAGCTGCTCGAGGTCGCTGATGGCAGCGCCCGAATCAAGCTCGAGGGAAGCTGCAAGACCTGCCCGGCGTCGGCCTCCACGCTCGAGCTCGCGATCAAGCAGGCCCTCGATGAGGCAGCTCCCGATCTCGAATCCCTGATCGTCGAGGGCGCAGACGGCATGCCTCCGCCGGCCGTCTCAGGAAGCGCTACCGAGCTTCCGGTGCTCCAGGTCGCACCGGGCTCGCCGGATGCGGAACCAAGCTGGTTCGGGCTCGCGGGCACCGAGCGGATCGCCGAAGGGTCGGTCGAGGGCTCCGAGGTGGCCGGCGTGCCGCTCATCGTCGCCCGCGTCGAGGGAGGGCTGCTCGCCTATCGGGACGCGTGCGCGAACTGCTCCGGCCCCCTCAATGAGGGCGAGCTCGCCGAGGGGGTGCTCACCTGTCCGGGGTGCGGACGCAACTACCACCTGCCGCGGGCCGGCCGCTCCCTTGACGACGAGCGGCTTCAGCTGGAGCCGGTCCCGCTCCTCGGCGGTCCCGAGGGCATTCGGGTGGCGCTGGCCGCATGAGCGAGACGCCAACGCGAGGGGCGTCCGGCAACGGACGCGAAGCCTTGACCCGGATCGGCGAGGCACGTCGCCGGGCTGATCTCGTCTCCGGCCTTCGCAAGCTGCAGAAGCCCTCGATCGGGAGCAATGGTGGCCGCACGATTCCGACCCCGGAGCCGGCGCGGCCGGCGCCGAGCTGATCGAGCACTGCGACCTGTGCGGGAAGGAGCTCGAGCCTGACCACCGCCACCTGTTGAAGCTCTCCGAGCGGCAGATCCTGTGCGCGTGCGAGAGCTGCGTCGCGCTGCGCTCGGGCGACCCCGATCTGCGACCGACCGGGACACGGGTCGTCTGGCTCGGCGACTTCGAGTTCTCCGACGAGCTGTGGGCGTCGTTTCAGATCCCGATCGGGCTCGCCTTCTTCATGGATTCCACGACCGCCGGCGGCGTCGTCGCCTTCTACCCCAGCCCGGGCGGCTCGATGGAGTCCGAGCTCGATCTGGACGCGTGGACGCAACTTCGCAGGGCCAACCCCGTGCTCGCGAGCCTCGAGCCCGATGGGGAGGCACTGCTGATCAACAGAATCTCGGATCCGCCGCAGCACGCGATCGTCCCCATCGACGAGTGCTACAAGCTCGTGGGCATGATCAAGGCTGGCTGGGAGGGGATCTCGGGAGGCAGGGGCCCGGAGGAGGCGATCGAGGCCTTCTTCGCCGAGCTGCGGGCCCGTGCAGAGGACTCATGAGCCCGGCAGAGGGCAACGGCACGCCGGAGGAGTCCGGCGACGTCGCCACCGCCGCCACCGCGAGCGGCCCCGTTCCGGAGTTCACCGTGGTCGACGCAGCGCCCGTCGCACGCTCGGCCTCACCCACGGTCGCCTTCACGGTCGAGGTCACCGAATCGACGGGCCTCGACATCTACACCGTGGCGCTCACGGCGCTGATCGAGATCGAGCCCTCAAAGCGAAGCTACGGCGACTCCGAGCGCGAGCGACTCGTGGAGCTCTTCGGCTCGCCCGAGCGCTGGGCTTCCACGACCAGCCCGCTGCGCTGGACTCAGGCCGACGTCCTCGTGCCGTCGTTCAAGGACTCGGCAAGTTTCCAGATCAAGGTTCCCTGCACGTATGACCTCGAGGTGGCCGCGACCAAGTACTTCGGTGGGCTTGAGCGAGGCGTCGCTCCGCTTCGCTTCCACTTCAACGGGACGATCTTCTACGCGGACGCGAACGGCGCGATGCAGCTCGTGCAGGTGCCCTGGGACTGTACGACCCGGTTTCCGATGCCGGTGGCCACCTGGCGGAGGATGATCGACGAGCACTACCCGTTCCGGGGCTGGATCCCGCTTCACAAGGAGACCATCGACCGCCTCGCCGAACTCAAGGCCGAGCGGGCACTCACCACCTTCGACGCCACCGTGGCGGGCCTGCTCGACGAGCAGACGGAGACTTCCCCCTCAGAAACGCTGCGGGACGAGGAAAAGGGGGAAGCGCCGGAATGAACCCCGCCGCAGAGGGCCTCGCCCAGTCCCTGCTCTATGAGGGCTACGCGCTCTATCCCTACACGCCCGCGTCCACCAAGAACGCGACGCCCACCCCGTTCGGCATCGCCTACCCGCCCGCCTACGCCAAAGCCAACCCGCACGCCTTCGATCACGCGCAGATCGAATGCCTGCTGGTGGCCCCGGACGAGGCGCGCATCGGGTCCCGCGTCCTGTTCCTGCAGGCTGCCGGCCAGCGCCACCAGGCCGATGAACGCTCGGTCGACCTGCCCGCCGCGTCCCTCCGCGAGTTGCGCGAGTCTCCCGTCGAGGCGACCTTCAAGTTCTCCGGCGAGGCGGGCATTCGCGTCGCCGGGCGCTCGGAGCTGAGCGCGACGCCGTTGGCCGCCCACCTTTGGCGACTGAAGCTCAGAGTCGAGAACGAGAGCCCGCTCGGCTCGGATGATGACGCTGCGAAGCTCGATCGCGGCGCTGCCCTGCGGCGCTCGCTGCTCTCGCTGCAGCTTTTGCTCGAGACCTCCGCCGGGAGGTTCGTATCGCCGCTCGACCGCAAGGGCGAACACGGAGAGATGGTCGATGCCTGCGAGCAGGTGAACGCTTGGCCCGTGCTGGCGGCCCCCGGCGACGACGCCGTCCTGGGCGCGCCGATCATCCTGCCGGACCACCCCCAGGTCGCGCCGGAGAGCCGCGTTGACCTGTTCGACAACACCGAGATCGAGGAGGCGCTGCTGCTGCACGTGCATGCGCTCTCGGACTCCGAGCGCGACGCGATCGGAGCCCAGGATCCGGCCGTCCGCGAGATGGTGGATCGAGCGCTCGCAACCACGCCCGAGGAGATCATGAACCTCCACGGTCGCCTCGAGCACGTCCCACCGCAGGAGGGCCATCCGATGGCGGGCGAGCCTGAGATCTCCGCTGGCGGCAGGACCTTCCGCAAGGGCGAGAAGGTGCTCCTGCGGCCCGGGACCGAGCGCGACGTCTATGACCGCATGCTGGACGGAAGGATGGCCACGATCGAGCGGCTCTACGTCGACTACGAGGGCACGCCGCATGTCGGCGTGACCGTGGACGACGACGCGGCCCAGCCGCTCTTCCGCGAGACGGGCCGCTACCTCTACTTCAAGGCCGACGAGCTGGAGTCGGCCGAGGCGTGAGCCGCGAGCGCGACATCCCGATCCTCGTCGCCGGCGTGGGCAACGCCTGGATGAAGGACGACGCGTTCGGGGGCGAGGTGGTGAAGCGGCTTGGCCAGCGTGAGCTGCCGCCCGGTGTCACCGTGCTCGACTTCGGCACCGGCGGCCTCGACCTCGCCTACGAGGTGATGCGCGGGTACGGCGCCCTGATCCTGATCGACGTCTCGCGGCAAGGGGGCGACGCTGGGACGCTCTACGTGATGGATCCGGACCCGGAGGAGATCAAACCGATCGACGACGGGGAGGCGGTCAATCCGCATGGGATGGATCCGCTTACGACGCTTCGGTTTGTAAAGACGGTCGGGGGCTGGCCCGGCAAGGTAACGATCGTCGCCTGCGAGCCCGCCGCCGTCGAGGAGATGGGCCTCGGGCTCTCCCCGCAGGTCGAGGCGGCGATCGAGGGGGCCGTCGAGCTCGTGCTCGAGACGGTGAATGAGCTGCGCGCGGGCGCCAGCTACGAGGGGGCCGAGGAGCGTGCATGAGCTCTCCGTCTCGCAGGCGATAGTCGATACCGCCACGCGGCACGCGGGTGGACGCCGAGTGGCGCTGGTGACCCTGCGGCTGGGCACCATGCGGCAGGTCGTGCGCGAGTCGCTCGAGTTCTATTTCGAGATCGTCTCCCGGGGCACCCTGTGCGAGGGGGCTCAGCTCGAGGTCGAGACCGTGGCCGCACGCCTGCGCTGTCCCGATTGCGCGCGGGAATGGGATCCGGCGCCCACCCCGCTCGCCACCCATCCCGAGGCGGCCGGCATACCGGAGCTCCCGACGTTCCGCTGTCCAGATTGCGGGACGCCAGGCGAGGTCGAGGCCGGCGGCGAGCTGGAGGTAGAGTCGATCGAGGTCGAGGACGCCGCTGAGGGAGCCTCAGCTCCAATCGGGTACTAGGTAAGGAGCGACCACATGCACCGCACGAAGATCAAGGTCACCGAGGACGCGCTCGACGCGAACGAGACCATCGCGCGGGCGAATCGCGACGACTTCGATCGCGCGGGCGTCCGGGTCGTGAACTTGATGAGCGCGCCCGGGGCCGGCAAGACGAGCCTACTCGAGCGCGCCCTCGAGGAACTTTCCTCGCCGCGGGTCGGCGTACTCGAGGGTGACGTCCAAGGAACCATTGACGCCGATCGCATCGCCGCCCTGCACGTGCCGGTGACACAGCTCAACACCGACTCCGGCTTCGGCGGCGAGTGCCATCTCGACGCGAACATGGTGCGCTCGGCCCTACCGGAGCTGACGCTCGACGACATCGACCTGCTCATCGTCGAAAACGTCGGCAACCTCGTGTGCCCGGCCGAGTTTCGGATCGGCGAGGACGTGCGGGCGATGGTCTCCTCCGTCACCGAGGGCGAGGAGAAGCCACTCAAGTACCCCCTCATGTTCCGCGCTTGCGAGATGGTCGTGATCAACAAGATCGACCTGCTCCCGCACCTCGACTTCGACCTCGACCGGTTCATCGCCAACCTCGACACGGTCAACCCCGGCGCAGAGCACATGCTCGTCTCCGCCAAGACGGGCGAGGGCGTTGACCGCTGGCGCGAGTGGCTGACGGGCGTGCCCGCGCGCGCCGGGGCCGCGGCCTGAGGGCTCAGCCGTGACCGGGATCGCCCGGACGCAGACGCCGGCACAGCGAGTCGAGGAGTTGACACGCCGGCGCTCGGAGGCCAACCGCGACTTCTTCGCCGCGGAAGCTGAGCGACTTGCACACTGCTGCCACGCGATGGCGGAGCGATTCGCCAGGGGTGGCCGGCTTGTCGCGTTCGGCCGGTCGCCTTCAGCCCGCTCTGACGCCCGCCACGTCGCCGTTGAGTTCGTCCATCCGGTGATCGTCGGAAAGCGCGCGCTGCCCGCGATCGGCCTCGCGGGCGAAGGCGGCAACCTTGAAGCTCAGTTTGCCGCCGTCGCGGAGCCCGACGACATCGCGATCGCGTTCGGGGCCGGGCCGGCCGAGCCCGCCTCGGGCGAGGCGCGGGCGACCCTGGCCCTCGCCAGAGAGCGAGGCTGTCAGACGATCGCCTTCGCATTCGCGGGCGCCGAGTGGGAGTTCGATCCCCGCGGCGACGACCCATACGTGGCGCAGGAGCTTGTCGAGACCCTCTACCACGTTCTGTGGGAGCTGGTTCACGTCTTCTTCGATCACCGCGGACTGCTCGAAGGCCGCGAGGCGCGGCCGGTCCACGACACGGGCGGCTCCAGCTTCCTCTACCCCTTCCTCTCGGAGTCCGAGCACGACCTCGAAGCGGTGATCGACGACGTGCGGGGCTCGGTGCTGATGAAGTCCCAGGAGGTCGGCGAGCTACGAGAGCAGACCCTTGGCGAGGGCCGCGACGAGCTGATCGCCGCCGCCGGCGCCCTGCGCGGGCGCTTCGATCGTGGGGGCAAGCTCCTGGCCCTCGGCAACGGCGGCTCGGCGACCGACGCGATGGACGCTGTGGCGGACTTCAGAAACCCCCGGACCGGCTGGCCCGTGCGTCCCGCCCTCGACCTGACCGAGGACGCCGCGATCATCACCGCGATCGCCAACGACGTTGGGGTCGAGGAGGTCTTTCAGCGGCAGGTGATCGCCTATGGGCACGACGGGGACGCGGCACTTGCCCTCTCCACCAGTGGCGGCTCCGAGAACATCATCGCCGCCCTGGCTGAGGCTCGCGCGCGGGGCCTGCTCACGGTCGCGATGGTGGGTTACGACGGCGGTCGAATCGCCGCCGAGGAGCTGGCCGACCACGTGATAATCACCCGCTCCCAGCACCTCCCGCGCATCCAGGAGGCGCAGGCGAGCGCCTACCACGTCCTGCGGGAGCTGGTTGAGCTCGTCGGCCCCTAAAGGCGCTGGTGGAGCCCGGCGCGTGCGGGTACGCGTGACGGGAACGGTCCAGGGAGTCGGCTTCCGCCCCCACGTCTTCAGGCTCGCTGAGGGACGGGGCCTCGCGGGCTGGGTGCTAAACGACGAGCACGGCGTGCTGCTCGAGGCCGAGGGCACGAACGAGGCGGTGGCTGAGCTGCTGCGGCGGGTGAGCTCCGAGGCGCCGCCGCTCGCCGAGGTGGAGTCCGTCTCGAGCGAGGACGTCGACCCGATCGGCGACCAGGGCTTTCGGATCGTCTCCTCCCGCTCCGGGGGGGAGCCGCAGGCCCTGATCGCGCCCGATATGGCGACCTGCGGAGACTGTCTCACCGAGCTGCGCGATCCCAGCGATCGCCGGTACCGATATCCCTTCATCAACTGCACGAACTGCGGCCCCCGGTTCACGATCGTGCGTGGTGTGCCGTACGACCGGCCCCAGACGACGATGGCCGGCTTCGAGATGTGCGATGCGTGCCGCGCCGAGTACGAGGATCCAAGCGATCGCCGCTTCCACGCCCAGCCGAACGCCTGCCCCGGCTGCGGCCCGCAGGCCAAGCTGCTGGATGCCGACGGCGTCGAGGTGGCGGGCGCCGGCGAGCGGGACGCGGTAGAGGCCGCGGCGAAGCGACTGCTCGACGGCCAGATCCTGGGGGTGAAGGGCCTGGGCGGCTACCACCTGGCCTGCCGCGCCGACTCGGAGGAGGCGGTGGCGGAACTGCGCGCGCGAAAGCACCGTGAGGACAAAGCGTTCGCCTTGATGGCGCCCGACCTCGATGCCCTCCGATCCTTGGTCGAGATCACCATGGCCGAGGAGGACTTGTTGACCGGTCCCGAGCGGCCGATCGTGATCTCGCGACGACGCCCCGGCACGACGATCGCAACCGCAGTTGCCCCGCGTTCGCGTGACCTTGGCGTGATGCTCCCCTACTCCCCGCTCCACCACATGCTCCTGGCAGATGTGGGCCGCCCACTCGTCATGACCTCCGGCAACGTCTCCGATGAGCCGATCGCGTTCGCCGATGACGACGCGATCGGTCGCCTGGGCGAGATTGCGGACGCGTTCCTCCTTCACAACCGCCCGATCCACATGCGCACCGACGACTCCGTGGCGCGGTCGCTCGACGCCGGCGTCCGACGCGCGCCACTGCTACTGCGCCGCTCGCGTGGCTACGTGCCACGAAGCGTCACCCTCCCCGTCCCGGCCGAGGAGCCGATCCTGGGCTGCGGCGCCGAGCTCAAGAGCACCTTCTGCCTCGCCAAGCGGTCGCGGGCCTGGGTCGGTCATCACATCGGGGACCTGAAGAACTGGGAGACGCTGCGCTCCTACCGCGGCGGGATCGAGCACTTCGAGCGGCTCTTCGCCGTCGAGCCGCGCATCGTCGCGCACGACCTGCACCCGGACTACCTGTCCACCAGGTACGCGCTTGAGCGCGAGGGGGTGGAGCACGTCGCGGTTCAGCATCATCACGCCCACCTCGCGGCGTGCCTGGCCGAGCATGGCGAGACCGGGCGGGCCCTCGGGGCGATCTACGACGGTGCCGGGCTGGGGCCGGACAACACGGTGTGGGGAGGTGAGCTGCTCGTGGGCGGGATCGAGACGGCCGACCGCGTCGGCCTGCTCTTCCCTGTCCGGCTGCCAGGAGGGGACCGGGCGACCCTCGAGCCGTGGCGGATGGCGTGCGCGTGGCTCCATGCAGCAGGCGGGGGCGCCGACCCATCGATCCCATCGCGGCTCGCCTCGGCGGTGGAGCCCGACTCGTGGGACGCGATCGCGGAGCTCGCCCGCACGGGCGTGAACTCGCCGCCCACGACCAGCGCCGGCCGCCTCTTCGACGCGGTCGCTGCTCTGTGCGGGATCGCTGCCCGGGTCAGCTACGAGGGGCAGGCGGCGACCGAGCTCGAGGGCATCTCCGACCCCGGCGTACGCGACGCGTACCCGCTGACCCTGATCGACGCCGGCGAGGGACAGGGGCCGCCGGGCGCCGTGATCCTTGACGCGCGCGAGACGATCCGGGCCATCGTCTCCGAGCTCGAGCGGGGGGTTTCCGTTGACACCGTGGGCGCGCGTTTCCACAACGCGCTCGCGGCGGCCAGCGCCGACGCCTGCGCTCGCGAGTGCGAGCGCGCGGGGCTCGACCTGGTGGTCCTCTCGGGCGGTGTCTTTCAGAATCGACTGCTGCTCGAGGCAACGGCCCAACGGCTACGGAGCCTCCGCCTCAGGGTCCTGATTCCCCAACGACTGCCGCCGAACGACGGTGGCATCTCCTACGGCCAGGTCGCGGTGGCCGCAGCCCGAAGCGCGGCCTGACCGCTCGCGGCAGACCTAGCTCGACGCCTCGGCTTCGTCGTGGGAGTGGGAGTGGTCGTCCTCCATGCCCTCTTGGTGGGCGTGCGGGTGCGAGTGCGTGACGTCGCCGTGGGAGTGCTCGTGCTCGTGTTCGGTGTGCTCGTGGTCGTGGTCGTCGTGGGCGTGGGAGTGGGCCTCCTCGCCATGAGAGTGCACATGAGTGTGAGCCTCGCCCTCGGCGTGATCGTGCTCGTGCTCGTCATTCATCGGCTTCGCTCCTTCCGCGGCTGGCTCGGCGGCCTTGCTCCAGATCAGCCCTTGCTCTGGTGGGATCACCCATACCCGCTCGGCGAACATCAGCACCAGCTCGTCGCTGAGCTCGCCGACCGTCGCCGCACCGGCATCCTCGATCGCCTGCGCCAGCTCGGCCCAGGCGAGCGAGACCTTGGCCACACGCTGTAGCGGCCCGAAGGTCCCGGCATCTTTCAGCTCCGCGGCTTGGAGGCGTGCCTCGTCGGCACCCAACTCCGTGAACGGGCGATCCTTGCCGCCGACGTTCACGCGTCCCGCTCGTGCCTGCGCGACACGGTCGCCGGCGATGTCGTCGCGTCCGGCTGCCACCCACGCAAGGTACCGCGCCCCAGCGGAAGCGGGAGCTACTCCTCCCCGTACAGCGACCCCAGATCGGCACTGAGCTCCATCAACCGCCCCCTGCCCTGGACTCGCTCGAACCCGAAGCGCTGGTAGAGACCGTGGGCGTCCGCGGTGGCGAGAACCACCTTGCGCAGCCCCTGCATCTGCGCGTGGCCCAGGACCACCTCGGTAAGCCAAACGCCGAGACCTTGGCCGCGGTGCGGGTCGAGCACGAACAGGTCACCGATCCAGGCGAACGTTGCTCCATCGGTGACCGCCCTGGCGAAGCCGGCCTGCTCGCCGCTCGGGGCGTAGAGCCCGAAGCACAGCGAGCCGTCGATCGAGCGGTCCATGACGTCACGCGGGATGCCCTCAGCCCAATACGACGTGCGCAGGTACTCCCAGATCAGCTCGCGATCGAGGCGGGCGGGATCAGTCGAGATCGAGTAGCCGCAGCGCTCGAGTTTCATGCCGCGGGCGGCGTTTTAGGCCCGTGCGGCCAGATCCGTGCGGATTCGCTTCGGCAGCATGAATCGCACGTCCTCGTGGACTGTGCGCAGCTCCGAAACGTCGTCGGCCCCAAGCTCGCGGAAGTAGTCGACGAGCTGGCTCACCAGCTCCTCGGGAGCGCTGGCGCCGGAGGTGATGCCCACCGTCCCTACGCCCTCGAGCCACTCGGGCCGAACCTGCGAGGCGTTGTCGATGAGGTGCGACTCCGTGCCGAGCTCGCGGGTCACATCCACCAGCCGCTGGGAATTGGAGGAGTTCGTGGAGCCGATCACGAGCACCAGGTCGCACTGGCGGGCGAGCTGCTTGACGGCGATCTGGCGGTTCGTGGTCGCGTAACAGATGTCGTCGGACTTGGGCGAGACGATGTTGGGGAACCGCTCACGCAGGCGCTCGATGATCCCTGAGGTCTCGTCAACCGAAAGGGTGGTCTGGGTGATGAACGCGAGCCGGTCGGGATCCGGGATGTCCTCCGGGACCCGCAGGTGTTCGACGTCGTCGGCCGTCTGGACCAAGACGATGTGCTCGGGGGCCTCACCGGTCGTGCCCTCGACCTCCTCGTGGCCCTGGTGGCCGATCAGGACCATCGTGTAGCCCTGCTCGGCGAACTTGCGGGCCTCGACGTGAACCTTGGTGACCAGGGGGCAGGTCGCATCGATCGTGCGTAGGTTCCGAGCGGCCGCGTTGGCATGAACGCTCGGGGCAACGCCATGCGCGGAGAAGACCACGAGCGCCCCCTCCGGCACCTCGGTCTCCTCCTCCACGAAGATCGCGCCCCGCTCGCGGAGCTGTTGAACCACGTGCTTGTTGTGGACGATCTCCTTGCGAACGTAGACGGGCGGGCCGTGAAGGTCGAGCGCGTGCTCGACGGTCTGGACGGCGCGGTCGACGCCTGCGCAGTAGCCGCGCGGGGCGGCGAGCAGCACCCGTCGAGGGGCGGCCGTGGCGGTCGTTGCCATGCGACAAGGGTACCCGCGGGCCCCGCGCGGGCGACCGGATCGCGCGCGCTTCCGGCAAGATGCTCGTGCATGGAGGCAACTGGGACTCAGATCGACCGCGAGCGCCTGGCGACGCTCCTCGGTCGCGAGCGCGAGCGCTTCGCCGCGGCCCACCCGGTCTCCGACGAGCTCTACGAGCGGGCGCGCGGCTCGCTTTTGGCCGGCGTGCCGATGAGCTGGATGGCGAAGTGGGTCGGTGGACACCCCGTCTACGCCGCCACGGCGTTCGGCGCCACCATCACCGATGTCGACGGCAACTCCTACGTCGACCTGTGCCTCGGCGATACCGGGGCGATGGCCGGCCACTCGCCACCCGCTGCAGTAGCGGCGGTGGAGCAGCGACTGAGCGAGGATGGCGGGGCCACGCTGATGCTGCCCACCGAGGATGCGGCCTGGGTCGGCGACGAGCTCGCCCGACGCTTTCGCGTGCCGCTGTGGAGCTTCACGCTCTCTGCAACCGATGCGAACCGGTTCGCGATCCGTCTCTGCCGGCAGGTCACGCGACGCCCCAAGATCCTGGTCTTCAACTGGTGCTACCACGGATCGGTCGACGAGACGTTCATCAACCTGGGCCCCGAAGGCCCGCGCGCCCGCGCGGGAAACGTGGGCCCTCCGGTCGATCCACCAGTGACCACGCGGGTATGCGAGTTCAACGACATCGAGGCGGTCGAACGAGAGCTGGCGGCGGGCGACGTTGCCTGCGTGCTCACCGAGCCGGCGCTCACCAACATCGGGATTGTGCTGCCGAAGGACGGCTTCCTCGAGCGCCTGCGAGAGGCGACGCGCGCCACCGAGACACTGCTGATCATCGACGAGACCCACACGGCCAGCGCCGGGCCTGGCGGGTGTACGGCGCGGTGGGGGCTCGAGCCCGATCTCGTCACCCTCGGCAAGTGGATGGGAAGCGGCGTCCCGATCGGCGCGTACGGGGTAAAGGAGGAGATCGCAGAGCAGATCGAGGCGGATCCCGAGGCCGACTACATCGACGCGGGCGGCGTCGGTGGCACGCTGGCCGGCAATGCGCTCTCGCTGGCCGCGGCGCGCGCGACGCTCGGCGAGGTGCTGACCGACGAGGCCTTTGAGCAGATGGAGCGGCTGTGCGAGCGCTTCGTGGCGGGGTGTGAGGACGCGATCGGCGCTCGCGATCTGCCCTGGTCAGTGGTCACCCTTGGTGCACGTGCCGAATACATGTTCACCTCGCCGGCGCCTACATCCGGCGGCGCCTCAGCCGCCATCTCTGACCATGAGCTCGAGGACTACATCCACCTGCGCCTCTTAAACGAGGGAGTGCTGCTCACGCCCTTTCACAACATGGCGCTGATGTGCCCGGCGACGACCGAGGGCGACGTCGACCGCCACACCGAGGCATTTGCGGACGCGCTGGAAGAGCTGACGGGCTAGCCGATCCGCGGGATCGCCCGCACCGCCGCCTCGCCGACGATATCGAGGCTGGACGCGCAGACCTTGTCGACGGTGTCCTCCGCTGTGTGCCAATAGGGCCCGGGGGGCTCGTCGCTTCCGAAGGTGAAGTCGATCAGGTCGACGGCGGGGATGCCCGCCTGGACGAACGGGATGTGGTCGTCGAGAATGCCGTCGGTCGTGCCGGTGAACGGCTCCGGCGCGCCGGTCGCCTCCTCAGCGCCCTGGGCGAACAGTTCGAAGAGCGCCTCGTCCGAGCCGGGCTCGAGCGGGATCTGAAGATCGCAATCGCCGACCAGGTCGAACAGGACCATCGCTTCGATCTCATCCAGCGCGGGCGCACCGGGACTCGCGCCCTGGGCGGCGAGCTCGACGTACTGGCGGCTGCCGCGCGTGCCGTCCTCCTCGAACGGGCGCTCGCCACGCGCCTCCTCGGCATCGAAGAGGGCGAGGTAGATCGAGGGGCCGTCCACCGGCGCCTCGAGCGAGCGAGCGAGCTCGAGCACCACCGCGACCCCGGACGCGCCGTCGTTGGCGCCGACGAAGCCTTCGATCGAATCCTTGGTGTCGTGGTGGGCACCGACGACGACGGCCCCCGGCTCGCGGCCCGGGATGACGCCGACGACGTTCGCGTACGGCTCTTGGACCGTGACGTCCTGCACCCCCGCCCCCTCGAGCTCGCTCACGATAAGACGGACCTCCTCGGCGCTTGCCTCAGAGCCGGACGGACGCGGACCGAGGTCCACCTGGGCTTCGACGTCACGCAGGGCGCGTTCCCCGTCGAAGAGATCGGGTGCGTCGACTGGCGCCGGCTCGTCGTCCTCGCCGCAGGCGGCCAAGGCGAGGACGACTGCCACCGCCAACGCCGCGGCTCTGCTCGGTCCTAGACGAGCTCTGCGCAAAGCTGATCGATTTCGGCGGTTCGGGATGCGACCAGTCGCTTGCCGAGCTCTGCGAGCGACTCGAGGTTCACGTCGGTGGCGTCGTCGAGGCTGTCGGTGCCGGCTCCCAGCGATACCTGCAGGCGATGGTGATCCTCACCGAGGAGCTGGCGACACTGGAAGTCGGCGCTGTCCGAGACGCCGTCCATGACCACTCCCAGAAGCTGGCGACCCCAGCCGTAGAAGCCCCAGTTCCTCGCGCTCTCCCAAGGGAGCCTGTCGGTCAGCTCCCCGGTTCCCAGCGAGACCATGAGCATCTGCTCGGGCTCGATCGGCGTGTCCGGCGGTGATGTCGCCGCGCGCACGTGGCGGCGCAGGCGCACCTCGGCAAGGGCGCACATCGCGGGATTGTTGGCGAACACCCCTCCGTCGACGAGCGCGAACGTGTCGTGGGTGTCGTCCGGGGCTGCCACCCGCGCGGCCTGGAAGTAGGTTGGCGCCGCAGAGGTCGCCCGGGCCGCGTCCTTGATCGGGTAGTCGTAGGCAGACGGCTCGGCATTCGCCCGGACCGAGCGAAAGAAGAACGGCTGGCGCAGCTCGATCTCGTACGCGGTCACGAGCACAGGCGCGATCGCGTCCTTTAGGCGGGCACCGCCCATGTACTCCTCGAGGACGTTCTCGAGCGCCTCCTCCCGGTAGCGCTCGTCGAACAGCCCGCGCCCGGTGCGAAGCCAGGTGGGACGCAGTGGCGGGAAGATCTCGGCGCCCCTGCCCAGGTAGAGCTCCCGCAGGTCGGCCGCCGTGTAGCGCGGCTTGGCGTCGTCGCCCGCCACGGTCAGGCCAAGCGCGAGGATCCCCCCGGTCGAGGTCCCGGCGATAAGGTCGAATAGCTCCGCGACTGGCTTGCCCGCGCGCTTCTCGATCTCGGTGAGGACGGCCGCCGGGATGACGCCGCGGATGCCGCCGCCATCGATCGAGAGGATCCTCACCTTCTTCGCCATCATCTCGGACCCTAGCGCCGGTCGCGACATGCGGCGGTAGGGTTTCGTCCATGGCTCAGGGGCACATGGATCGCCTCAGCGCACTCGACGTCTCGTTTCTCACCAACGAGTCCTCGTCCGCCCACATGCACGTAGGGGCGATCGCGATCTTCGAGGGTCCTCCCCCCTCCTACGAGGATCTCGCCGAGCACGTCTCCTCGCGCCTGGATCTCGTGCCTCGGTTCCGGCAGAAGCTCGCCTTCCCGCCGCTGCCAACGGGTCGCCCGTTCTGGGTCGACGATCCTACGTTCAACCTCGAATATCACGTGCGGCACTCCGCGCTCCCGGCCCCCGGCTCGGAGGACCAGCTGCGCCGAATGGCGGCGCGCGTCTATTCGCAGCAGCTCGACCGCACGAAGCCGCTGTGGGAGCTGTGGCTCGTGCAGGGGCTCACACGCAACCGCTTCGCGTTCGTCACCAAGACCCACCACGCCCTCGTGGACGGCGTCTCCGGGATGGACATCGCAACGGTTCTCTTCGACCTGCAGCCCATACCCGAGCCGGCCGAGCCCGCCCATCCCTGGGTGCCGAGCCCGGAGCCGTCGGGGGCAACGCTGATCGCCAAGGACGCGGAGAGTGTGGTGAGCGCCCCGCTTCGCCTCGCTCGCCGCCTGGAGCGGGCGGTGGAGCATCCCGAGGCGACCCTGAATCAGCTGAGCGAGAGCCTCCGTGCCCTTGGCGAGGTCGGGTGGAATTTCGCCAACCCCGCTCCGGAAACACCGCTCAACGTCGAGATCGGGTCGCACCGCCGGTTCGCCTGGGTCCGCGGCGACCTCGCCCAGTTCAAGCGAATCAAGAATGCGCTCGGTGGAACCGTCAACGATGTCGTGCTGGCCGTCGTCACCGGAGCGATGCGCGAGTGGCTGCAGGCACGCGGGGTCCGCACGGAGGGGACGGAGTTGCGCGCTCAGGTGCCCGTGTCGGTCCGCGGTCTGGAAGAGCACGGGCAGCTCGGCAACATGATCGTCGCGGTGCGAGGGCCGATCCCGGTCTATGTGGAGGACCCGGTGCGCCGCCTCGCCGTGGTCCGCGAGGGCATGGAGGGCATCAAGCTTTCCAAGCAGGCGCTTGGGGCCGAGGTGATCTCGAGGATGAACGACTTCGCCCCTCCCACCCTGCTCGCGCAGTCCGCGCGTATCAACTTCTCCACCCGCCTGTTCAACCTCGTCGTCACCAATGTCCCTGGCCCGCAGTTTCCCCTCTACGTCTTGGGCCGCGAGCTCCAGGACATCTTCCCGGTCGGCTTCCTGCCCCCGAACCAGGCTCTGTTCATCGCGATCGTGAGCTACAACGGCTCGGTCAACTTCGGCCTTTTGGCCGACTACGACGCGATCGAGGACCTCGACGAGATCGCGTCCGGGCTCGAGCGAGCGACGGCAGAGCTGGTGGAGGCCGCGCGGCAGGCGTCCGGGGAGCGCGAGGCGGAGGCGGAGGGCGCGACCGCCTGACCGCGACGGCTGGCGCGCTCAGCCACCCTTGACGTTGTTGTAGAGCGTCCTCGCCGCCTGGCCCTGGTAGGGACCGTAGAGGCGGTTGGGCTCGCCGTTGTAGCCGTAGGAGACCACGGAGGCGACATCGCCGCCCTTGGTAACCCAGCCTCCGCCCGAGGAGCCGCTGGTCATGTCGCAGCGCACCCGCATCGGAGCAGGCTGACCCTGTCCGTTGTCGGCACCCTGGTAGGCGGACTTGCAGCGGTACATGTGCTCGCCGTCGAAGGGCTCCTCTGCCGGGTATCCGGTCGGCCGGTAGGGCTGCTCGCGCTCTGCGCCGAAGACGATGCCGCGGCCCCCGACCCGTTGCTGGAGCCTCTTGCCGCCGATCTCCCCGACAACGGCGGCGCCGAAGTCGTGGGCGACGTCACCACACCCGGTGAGGCCGCCAGGAGGACAGTTCTGCGCCTCCTGCTTCCACTGGCGCGTGGCAGCGAGATCGTCGGCGACCCATTCTCCGAACGGCGTGTGGCCGTTCTTGTACGCGGGCGCGAACATCCAGTTGTCGAAGAACTTCCCGCCCGTTACGAGGTCGCCGCCGTAGACACAGTGGCCCGCGGTCCAAACGACGCTCTTCGAGGGCGAGCGCAGGGCGGTGCCCGAGCAGACATAGTCGAGGAGGCCGTCGCTGAAGAAGACCCTGCCGTGGGTGCGGTTCGGGAACTTGCGTGGCTTGCCCACGCGATCGGCGATGGTGCCAGCCCCGCGCTCGGCTTGGCCGCCGCCGAGCAGGCCCGCTGGGATCGCACCTCGCATGCGATCGGGCGTCCAGTACGCCCGGGTCGCCGCGGCGCCGGAGAGGGCGCGGTTTCCGTCCGGCTCGCCGGCCGTCGCCCCGGTCGAGCCAAGGGCGCAGGCCGCCGCCAGCAGCGCCAGCCCGAGTGCGATCGGCCTCCGCGGCTGGCCCCGACCATCTTGTACCCGAAGCACGCCGCGACCCTAGGTCATCCCTTGGGCCCATGCGCCGGTTCGCCGCGCGTAAGCTTGGGTCATGGCCGACGAGGGTGATTCGAGCCCCTTCCGCTACCACCTCGAGCTGAACCCCCAGCAGCTCAAGATCACTCACACCGCGCTGCGCGCCCTGCTGGACGGCTTCGGACACGACGAGGCAGAGGTCCACGCACTCGTCCACGAGGTGCTCGCCAAGCTGCCCGACGAACACGCCATCCGCGCGATTCGCCTGGGCCGGGAGACGAGGGCGCCAGAGGAGATCCTCGCCGAGGCCCCGGGTGCTTCGGACGAGACGGCTCCGGCCGACGCCGATGAGCCACCGGTAAAGCTGGAGGGTCCTCCCGAGGGCGAGGAGCCCCCACCCACCGTCGCCTGACCCTCTTCGTCGTTTCGCCCATCGCTAGCCTGGCCCTGCCTTGAGCCTCTCGGTGCAGATCGGTCTCCTGCTCGCCCTTGCGACCGCGTTTGGCTCGATCGTCGGTTTTCTCTACAAGCAGCGCGGAGCCGTCGAATCGCCGCCGGTGAGCATGCGCCGGCCGGTCTCCACGTCGCTGACGCTGTTTCGCTCGACCGCGTACACGCTCGGCATCCTGATCGCGCTGGGATCCTGGGGGCTTCACGTCGGGGCACTCGCGCTCGCGCCGATCTCTCTCGTGCAGTCGGTGATCGCGGGTGGCCTCGTCTTGCTCACGGTGACCGCCGATCGCCTCTTCGCCCACCACGTGACCCGCCGCGAGTGGATCGGGGTCGCACTGGCGGCGCTGGGGCTGGCCTTCCTGGCCGCAACGCTCGAGGGCGGCGGTGACGCGGCCCATTCTGGTTCCGACGCCGGCACGCTCGCGCTCTGGATCGGCGTGCTCACCGTCCTCGCGGTGGGCGTGGCAACGGTCGGCAAACCGGGGCAGCCCGCGCGCCGGCATTCTCTTCGGCGTTTCGGCGGGGCTTTTCTGGGCCGCGTCGGATACCTCGATCAAGGCGCTCTCCGACCAGCTTGGCGAGGAGTCCGCGGTCATGATCCTCACGCATCCGCTGGCGATCGTGATCGCGCTCGCGTCGTTCGCGGGCCTCGTGGTGTCGGCCCGCAGCCTTCAGATCGGCAAGGCCGTGCCCGTGATCGCGGTCACCAGCGTCGCCGCGAACGTCTGCACGATCGCCGCCGGGCCAATTGTCTTCGCCGAGCCGCTCCCCGACGACACGTTCGGCTTCACGGTGAGGATCCTCGCGTTCGCGCTGGTGATCTGCGCGGCGGCGCTCACGCCCGCGCCCGTGGCGGCGACCGAGGAGGCCGAGCCGGCTACGTAGCCGGCCGCGGCTCCGGATCGAGGGCGAGACAGGCGACGGGACGGCGCTGGCCCTCGCAGAAGCCACTCTGGGCCAGCCTACGGAAGCTACTCGTCCAGAACGCTGCGCTGAGTGAGCACGTAGAGGATCGCTAAGGCTGGCAGCACCAGGGTCACGGCGACGCCGAACACGATCAGCACCGCGACCAGGGTGTCATGCTCGGCGGCACCGGCTGAAATCGTGAGCCTCTCGGGCAGCAGGTAGGGATACTGCGCAGCGCCCCAGCCCCAGATCACCGATGCGACGGCCCCAACAGCGAGCACACGAGCACCACGATGGGCGCCGCGACGCAGAAATCCCAGCACCCCGATGCCACAGACACCCGAGAGGATGACCAGCGGCAGCGCCTCGCCGACGAGACCGTCGTAGATGTAGCGCGCGTCGGCGCGGAACACAAGGATCCCGGCCAGGGCAAGAGCACCGGCCACAGCGGCGGCAGCGAGTGCCCGCGCCGTGAAGTAGCGCTCGAGCTCGGCGTCGCCGGCCCTGCGCGCGTCACTGACCAAAAAGACGGCGGCTAGATAGGCGCTGGTGGCGACGAAGAGGACTCCGGTAAGCATCGAGACGGCGTTGAGCCAACTCGTCACCGGGTCCCCTTCGGCGTCGCCGAGCGGCACCCGGCCGGAGGCGACGGCGCCGACCACAGCGCCCATGAAGAACGGGGTCAGCAGCGACGAGACTCCGAACAGGGCCTGGGAGAAGCGGCGCTCCCGGGGACTTGGCGCCAGCCGGTGGAAGGCGAAGCCCGAGCCCCGCAACACGATGCCGAGGGCAGCGAGGCTGAGCGGGATGAACAGGGTCGAGAAGATCGCGGCGAAGGCGGCCGAGAACGCCGTCCAGAGCACCACCAAGACGAAGATCAGCCAGACATGGTTGGCTTCCCACACCGGTCCGATCGCCCAACCGATCAGCCCCCGTGCCCGGCGTCCCTGCTCCTTGCCCCCGGCCACCAGGGACCAGAAGCCCGCCCCGAAGTCGGCGCCCCCGAACACCGCGTAGAGGGTGACACCGACCCAGAGCACGCCGGCGACGGCGTCGGCGGAGCTCACTTCGACTCCTCCGCAGCCAGGGAGGCGGCCGCCCCTCCAGGCCCGTAGGGGACCTGCTCGTCTAGAGATTCCCCCTCTCTCCAGCGTCGTGACATCGAGCGCAGGATCAGGATGGCCGCGGTTCCCAGGGCCGCATAGAGGGCGACCGCGATTCCGAAGCTGACCCAGATTCCGCTCGCGCCCGTCACCGCCTCCTCGGTGCGCATCACCTCATAGACGATCCAGGGTTGGCGGCCCACCTCGGTCACTATCCAGCCGGCTTCCACGGTCAGCCCGACGGCGAGACCCGAGATCGCGACAGCCCGCAGGAACCAATTGGTCTTCGGGATGTCACGCCGGCGCCACCAGACGACTCCGAACCAGAGCCCGAGCGCGATCAGTGCCGAGCCGACCCCGACCATGAAATCGAACGCCAGGTGCAGGAGGGTGTTGGCCGGCGGCCGGTCCTTGGGTGGGACGGTGTCGAGCCCGGTGACCTCCGTATCGGTGCTGAAGCCGACGAGCAACGAGTCGAGCCCCGGGATGCCGATCCCCCCCTTGACCCCGTCCTCTGTGCAAATGCCGCCGATGTACTCGGTGACGTCGCTGTGTGTCGTCTGCACGCACTCCATCGCTGCGAACTTGATCGGCTGGTCCTTTGCGATCTCGCGGGCGGCCGTGTCGCCGACCATGAACTGGACGGGCGCAAGTAGGCAACCGAGGGTGAGCGGGATCAGTAGGCCGAGGCGATGGTGGCGATCGCGCCGGCCCCGCAGCATCCCGACGGCGTAGACCGAGGCGACCATGAAACATGTGAACAGGTAGGCCGCCAGGATCATGTGGGGGACCTCATAGGGGACGGCGGGGTTGAAGATCACCCTGAGCGGGTCCACGTCGGTGACCGCACCGGCGGAGTTGAGGGTGAACCCCTGGGGCTGGTTCATCCAGGAGTTGACAGCGACCACCGAAAAAGCCCCCCGATCCCACAGATCGCTACCGGGACACCGGTCCAGAAGTGGGTCCACGCACCGAGCCGCTTCCAGCCGAAGATGTAGATCGTCAGGAAGATCGCCTCGAGGAAGAAGAAGATCCCCTCGATCGTGAACAGCACCCCGAATACTTCCCCGAACCGCTTGGTGAACTCCGGCCAGAGCAGCCCGAACTCGAAGGAGAGCACCGTCCCGGTCACTGCTCCGACCGCAAAGGTGACGGCGGCGACTTTCGACCAGCGCTGGGCCAGCTCCAGCGCGACCGGGTCCTTTCGCCGCAACCCAATGTAGTTGGCGATCAGCATGATCGCCGGGAAGCCGACGCCGACGCAGGCGAGAATGATGTGGAAGCCCAGCGTGAAAGCCATCTGGCTACGGGCGGGCAACAGCTCGGAAGAAGCCGCAACCACGCTCGGCAGGTGGCTGACTAGGGAGCCGGCGTCCGCCATCCCGTCGTTTCAGTCTCAGCGTCCGGCCATTCGCCCGCGGGCAGCCGACCCTCGATCACTCGGTTCTCCAGCACACCGAGCCGCGCTCCGATCCAGGCGCTGAGAACGCCGAGTCGGTTGCCCAGCACACCGCTCAGGTAGAAAAAGTGCACGCTGAGGTACATGTAGAACGCGGGGCGCCCCCAGACCTCGCGCCCTCTCACCGCGCAGACCGCCTTGCCGCGGCCGACCACCGCCAGCGCACCCTTGTCGAAGTAGCGGAAGGGGGTCGATGCTCCGGGCTGGCCGGCCCGGATCGCCTTCGCCACGTGGCGCGCCTGCTGGATCGCAACGGTGGCGAGCCCGGGCATGGGCTTCCCGTCGTCGCTCGGATGGCTCGCCATGTCTCCGATCGCGGAGATCTCCGGGTAGCCCGGGATCGCGCAGTCCGGACCGACTTCGAGCCGGCCGGCGCGATCGGTGCTCGCCCCCGTCGCCGCTGCCACGACCTCCGTCAGCCCGGCCGCCCGGACCCCAGCGGCCCAGATCACGGTCCCGGCGGCGATTCGCTCCTCGGTCTCGCCGTGCTTTGCCGTCAATCCGCCGGCGTCGATACCCGTCGCAAGCAGACCTTCGAGCACGGTCACCCCGAGCGCCTCGAGCTCCTGCCTGGCCTTGGCCGAGAGCTTCTCGCTGAACGCCGGGACGACGCGTTCGCCCGCATCGACGAGGATGACGCGCGTGCTCGTCGGGTCGATTCGCGAGAAGTCGTGCTTGAGGTCTTGCGCGAGGATTGCCAGCATGCCGCTCATCTCGACCCCGGTCGGGCCCCCGCCGACGACGACGAAGGTGAGCCATCTGTCACGGACGGCCCCGTCGGTGGCGCGCTCGGCCTCCTCGAAGGCCCCGAAGATCCGCCCGCGCAGGCGGACGACATCCGCCAGGGTCTTGAGGCCGAAGGAGACGGTCTTCCATTCGTCATGTCCGAAGTACGACGTCTCAGCGCCACAGGCGATCAGCAGGCTGTCGTATTCGAGCGACTCCCCGGTGTCGAGGCCCAGCCTACGGTTCTCAGCGTCGACATCGGTGGCCTCGGCCATCAGCACACGCACGTTCCGCTGTCGCTTCAGCAGGACTCGGATCGGGGCTGAGATCTGACCTTCGGAGAGCTCGCCGGCCGCGGCCTGGTAGAGCAGCGGCTGAAAGAGATGGTGGCTCTTCCGATCGACGAGCGTCACCTCCACGTCGGCACGCCGCAGGTCCTTGGCGGCCGTGAGCCCGCCGAAACCGCCTCCGACGATCACGACCCTGCGGCGCCCAGCAGCGGTGTCAGGCGGCATTGGCGGGCCCGCGCTCGGACTGCGCTCCCATCCGCTCGAGCAGGTGGTCGCCGACGCGAATCGCGTTGGCCATCGCGGTCAGCGCCGGGTTGACAGCGCCGATGCTTGGGAAGAAGCTGGTGTCGACCACGTAGAGGTTGTCGAGCTCGTGCGCCTTACAGTTGGTATCGAGTGCCGAGGTCGCCGGGTCGGCGCCGAATCGACAGGTGCCCGCCTGATGGGCGACGCCGGCCACCGGGATCTCCGTCTTCAGGTAGGCGTGCCGCGGGAGCAGGTGATCGGGATGCATGCCGGTGTGCGCCAGGAGCCCCTTGAGCTTGTGGTAGAGACGCTTGGCCGGCTCGTGGTTGGTCTGCCGGTAGCTCAGCCTGATGTTTTCCTCGCGGTCCAGAGTCACTCGATTCTCGCGACGGGGCAGGTCCTCGGTCGAGAGCCAGAAGTCGACCGCGTGCCGCGCCATCTCCTCGAGCGTGCGCGTGGGCGCGAGCTTCGTCTCGAGCGGCTTCTCGCCCCGGTACATGTCGGCCTGTGACTTGCCGACCATCTGGATGTTGCCCAGCGGGTACTCGAAGTCGTCGGCACCGAGGTAGAAGTCGTTGAGCCCGAGGGTCTTCTGGAAGATCGTCGGGTTCTCTTCCTTGGAGAGGGCCAGCACCGCCTGGCTGTTGTGGAAGGTGTAGTTGCGCCCGACCTGGTCGGACCCGTTGGCGAGTCCGTTCGGGTGCTTGTCGTTGGCCGATCGAAGCAGCAGCTTCGCGCTGTTCGCCGCGCCGCAGGACACGACAACGAGGTCGGCGGAGTACGTCTCGCGGGCACCCTCACGCTCCACCGCCACTTCGGTCACGGCGCTGCCGGCAGGGTTCGTGCGCAGTGCCACCGCCTCGGTGTTCGTGAGCAGCGTGACGTTCCGCTGCTCGAGCGCGGGCCGCACGGCGAGCACCTCCGCGTCGGACTTGGCGTGCACGAGGCACGGAAAGCCGTCGCAGGTCGGGCAGCGTACGCAGGCGCTGTAGGGCATGTTGCCCTCGTCGAGCATGACTCCGCACGGGGCGTGGAACGGGTGGTGGCCCGCCGCCTCGAGATCGTCGGCGAGCTGCTGGATGCGGGGCTCGTGAGAGACCGCCGGGAACGGATATGGCGCGCTCGCCGGCGGCTCGGTTGGGTCCTCTCCGCGCGCGCCGTGGACCCGGTAGAGCTGCTCCGCCTGCGTGTAGTAGGGCTCGAGCTCGTCGTAGGAGATCGGCCAGGCCGGTGAGATACCGTCGTGATGGCGCAGCTCGCCGAAGTCCTCCTTGCGGAGCCGATAGAGCGCCGCACCGTAGAGCTTGGTCGCGCCACCGACGAAGTAGTGCACCTGAGGCTGGAACGCCTTCGCCGTCTCGGCGTCGTACCAGGTGTCCGGCGAGATGTAGCGGTTGTCGATGAAGACGTCTCGGACCTGCCAGTTCTGCGGCTCGCGCGGCAGCCAGTCGCCGCGCTCGAGCAGCAGGATCCGCTTGCCCGAGGGAGCGAGACGATGGACGAGGGTGCCGCCGCCGGCGCCGCTGCCGATCACGATGACGTCGTAGTCGCTCACGGGGCGAACTCCTCCAGCCGCTCGCTGAGGATGATCCGCGCGGCTGCCTCGATCAAGGCCAGGTGTGAGAAGGCCTGCGGAAAATTGCCCAGGTGCCTCCCGGTGTCGGTGTCGAACTCCTCGGCGAAGAGGCCGAGGGGGAGGCGACGCTCAGGAGCTTCTCCATCAGATCGCGCGCTCGCTGCTGCTCGCCCACGATCGCCAGGGCGGAGACAAGCCAGAAGGAGCAGATCAGGAAACTCCCTTCCTTGCCCGAGAGGCCGTCATCCGTCTCGTCGGTCCGGTAGCGCAGCACGAACCCGTCCTCAGTCAGACCGTCGGCGATCGCGAGGACGCTCGCTCGCAAGCGCTCGTCCTCGGGGGAAGGAAGCGGAACAGGGCCGCCAGCAGGGTCGATGCGTCGAGCGCCTCGGTCTCGTAGTGCTGCCGCAGCACGCCATCCTTGACGCCGTGCTCGAGGATGTCGGCCGCGATCTCGTCGGCGGTTTCCCGCCAGCTCGCGGTCAGATCGCTGTCCCCCCGGATCTCGGCGAGCTTCGAGGCGCGATCGAGGGCCACCCAGCACATCAGCTTCGATGAGACGTACTGCTTGGGCTCCCCACGGGCCTCCCAGATGCCCTGGTCGGGCTCGCGCCAGACAGCCGTCGCGCATTTCGCCTGCGATTCGACGATCGGCCATAAGCGCCCGGGCAGGCGCTGGCTGCGGCGCGTGTGCAGCAGGACCGAGTCGAGCGCCGCCCCGTAGACGTCGTTCTGGCGCTGGTCGAAGGCGCCGTTTCCGACCCGCACCGGCGACGCGCCCGCGTAGCCGGAGAGATGATCGCGGGTCGACTCGGTCAGGTCCCTCCGCCCGTCGATCCCGTACATGATCTGCAGCGCACCGTCGTCGTTCCGCTCGAGGTCGGCGATGAACTGCATGAACTCGTCGGCCTCTCGGTCGAGGTTGAGGAAGTGGAGCGCCTGCAGGGTGAAGGTGGAGTCACGGATCCAGGTGTAGCGGTAGTCCCAGTTTCGCTCGCCACCTGGGGTTTCGGGCAGCGAGGTCGTCAGCGCGGCGACCGTCGCTCCGGTAGGCATGTAGGTGAGGCCCTTGATCGCGAGTGAGGAGCGTTGGATCGGCCCCCGCCAGCGGTGGTCGATCAGTCTCGCCCGCGCAAGCCATTCGTGCCAGAACCGCGTGGTCGCGGCCAACCGAGCGTTGGCGTCATCGATGCCATCCGGCGAGGCAAGGCCCTCGGCCCACGACAGCGAGCAGTAGATCTGGTCGCCCTGGTGGATGGTGTGCCGCGCCCGCGCGGCGTTACCCTCGATCCCGAGCTCCATGTTCGTCTGCAGCCTGATCGGCTCGTCGGCGCCGCTGGCATCGGCGGCGTGGCGGTCCTCGCCCACCAACGACCACTCGGCTTCGACGGCCCCGTAGTCGAAGGCGGGCTCGCAGACCAACTCCATCTCGACGCTTCCATCGGTGCAGAGCGCGGTGCGCACAAGAAGATGGTCGGCGTCCTCATCGGTCGGCGGGCGCGCATGGGGAGTGACCGTGTCCTCCCCCCGCCGCGGTCCCATCGTCAGAGCGTCGCGAACGACCACCCAGCCGGTCCGCGTACGCCATGTCGTCGCCAGGGTGTTGGTCCCGGGCTCGTAGACGCGTGCCGTCGGCAGGTTGGCCCCGAACGGACCGAAGCGGAAAGCCCCGGCCCGGCGATCGAGCAGGCTGCCGAACACGCTCGGCGCGTCGAAGCGCGGTACGCAGAGCCAGTCGATCCCACCGTCTGGGGCAACCAGGGCGCCGGTGTGGCAGTCGGAGAGGAAGCCGTAGTCGGCGATTGGCGGAAACGGCGATGGGGCCGCCGCGCTTTGGGGCGTGGTCGCCTCAGTCACGGCGCGATCCACGGGCCGTGCCAGCCACCGAAGTCGGCGACGAGCTCGTCGGCCGCCTTCGGGCCCCACGACCCGGGCGCGTAGGGGTGGACCTTGGGCGGATTGTCAAGCAGCGGTTGCATGATCCGCCACGCCTGCTCGACGTTGTCCTGACGGGTGAAGCGGGTGCTGTTGCGCTGCATCGCGGCGTGGAGGAGCACCTCGTAGGGGGTCGGACCCTCGCCACCCTCCTCGGCGAACTCCATATCGAGATTGATCTGCTCGGGCTCGGGGGTATCGCTCCGCTGGGCGTCGATGAGCAAACGGATCCCCGTCGAGGGGTCGAGCTTCATCACCAGCTGGTCGGGCTCCGGCAGTCGCGAATCGGCGGCGACGAACCCAAGTCGCGGCGGGTGCTTGAAAATCAGCCGCAGCTCCGTCTGGGTCACGGGGAGCAGCTTTCCGGTGCGGATGAAGAACGGAACCCCCTCCCAGCGCCAGTTGTCGATCTCGAAGCGGGCGGCGGCGTAGGTCTCGGTGACCGAGTCCTTGGCCACCCCGTCGACCTTGCGATAGCCCTCGTGCTGTCCGCGGACATACTGTGCCGGGTCACCGGCGGGCATCGCCTCGAACACCCCGAAGATCGCGTCCTTCAGCGCGCGCGCCGAACGGCCGGCCGGGGGCTCCATCCCGGCAGCCGCGACCACCTGCATCAGGTGGTTGACCACCACATCTCGGAGAGCGCCCACCGGGTCGTAGAAGCCGCCGCGGTCCGCGATCCCGAAGTCCTCGGCCATTGTGATCTGCACGCACTCCACGTGGTTTCGATTCCAGACGGGCTCGAACATCGTGTTGGCGAACCGCAGATAGAGGATTTCCGCGAACCCCATCTTCCCTCGGAAGTGGTCGATGCGGTAGAGCTGTGACTCGTCGATGTACTCATGTAGCTGCGCGGCGAGCTCGCGGGCCGAATCGAGGTCGTGCCCGAAAGGCTTCTCCACCACGATCGCGGCGTCCGCGGTCAGGTTGGCGGCGGCGAGCCCCTTGACGACCATCCCGAAAAGCGACGGCGGGATCTCGAGATAGAAGACCGGGCTCTTCGCGTCCTTGATCTCCTTGGCCACCCGGTCGTACGTCCCATCGTCCGCGAAGTCGCCCTGAATGTAGGAGAAGCGCTTGACCAGCCGGTCGAAGACCTTGGACTCGAGCTCCTCGCCACTAGCCTCGACCGCGGCCCGGGCGTGTTCGCGAAGGTCCTCGATCGACCAGTCGTCGACCGCGACGCCCACGATCGGACACTCGAGCAGGCCTCGCCGCTCGAGCCTGTAGAGCGAATGGAAGGTCATTACCTTGGCCAGATCGCCGGTGATCCCGAAGATGACGAAGACGTCGCATGACGCATCAACCTTCCGTGGCATTGGGCCATCCTAATCTTGAATCGTGGTCGGATGTAGCCCTCCTGTGACGACCAGTAATCCGAGCCGGACTCGAGGACACCGATGATCGGCGAGCGGATGGTCGAGGGAGTTCCCGCGCTGACGCTCGCGACCGAGGAGGGCGTCGAGGTCGCCTTCGCCCCGAGCGCGGGCATGGTCGGGTGCTCCCTTCGCCACCGGGGAGAGGAGCTGCTGGGCCAGCGCGGAGGTCTGCGAACGTATATCGAGGAGCGATCGACGATGGGGATTCCGCTCCTCCATCCCTGGGCGAATCGTGTTGCGCAGGCGCGATTCTCAGTCGCCGGCAGGGAAGTCGTGCTCGACTCGGGTTCGGCGCCGGTCGCACGCGGCCCCGGCGGGCTGCCGATCCATGGGCTGCTGGCTGCAGCCAGCGGATGGCAGGTGGATCGCCATGACGAGGTCGGCGACGGCGGCGTTCTGGCCGCGAGCTTCGACTTCGGCGGGCACGAGGAGCTGATGGCCGCGTTCCCGTTCTCGCACGAGCTGCTGTTCGAGGCGGTCCTGACCGGGTAGGACCCTCAGCGTGCGCACAGTCGTCCACGCGTCGGACGACACCGCGGTGCCGATCTCGTTCGGCTATCACCCCTATCTGCGCCTGCCCGGGGTCGACCGAGCCGACTGGGAGGTGAGCGTCCCGGTGCGCGAGCGTCTAAAGCTCGATCACCGCATGCTTCCGACCGGCGAACGGGAGCCGGTCGAGGTGGAGAGTGGTCCGCTCGGCACCAGGACCTTCGATGACGAATACGTGGCCCCGGCGGACGCCGCGGCGTTCGTCCTCGCCGGGGGCGGTCGGCGAATCGAGCTCTGCGTCGGTCCCGGATACCGCTTCGCCCAGGTGTACGCCCCCGCCGATGACGATGTCGTCGCCTTCGAGCCGATGACGGCACCCACGAACGCCCTCGTCGCCGGCGGTCCGGACCTTCCACTGGTCGAACCCGGTGGGCTCCATGAGGCGATCTTCACGATCACCGTGACGGCCCTCGACGGGTAGCCACGCCCCTGCAGACTCGGCACTGCCCGGCCGGCGGGCCCAGCGCGAGCTTGAGGCGCTCGGGGTGCGGGTCGGATCGCCACTCGCGTTAGGCTCGCCGAATGATCAGTCTCGAGGTCTTCGGCGAGTCGGCGGAGATGGCGACCGTCGCGAAGCTGCTCGACGAGGCTGAAGGCGTTAGTCGCGTACGCCTGGTCGACGCCACCCGGGCCGAGCACTCTCTCGTGGCGGCGAGCGTGCGCCCCCGGCACGTCGACGCGCTCATGGAGCGCCTGCACCGGCACGGCGTTCCCGCCGGCGAGATCACGCTAGCCCGAGTGGAGATCGTCGGACGCGCCGCCAGCGCGCCGGCCGAGGCGACCTTCGTCTGGGAGGACGTGCTCGGCATGGCCTGGCTCAACGCCCGGCCGATAGCGAGATACGTGGCGTTCATGCTCGTGGCCGGCGTGATCGGCAGCTACGGGGTGATCGAGGCCAACGTGATCCTGATTGTGGGCGCGATGGCCGTGAGCCCTGACCTCCTCCCCATTACGGCGGTCGGGGTCGGGCTGGTTGGGCGCCGGCCGCACCTGGCGGGCCGAGCACTGCTCACGCTCGTCGTGGGCCTGGCGATTGCGAGCGTGGCCGCGGCGATACTGGCCTTCGCACAGGACCGGCTCGATCTGATCCCGTCCGATTTCGACATCGACTCGACCGTGCTGGGAACCCTGACGACGGTCAACGACGAGACCGTTGTGGTCGCTTTCGCGGCCGGCATCGCCGGCATGCTCGCACTCGAGACACGCGCCAGCGCGGGCGTCGGAGTAGCGATCTCGGTGACCACGATCCCCGCGGCCGCCTACCTGGGCGTCGCCATCGGGCTCGGGCTCGGGGCCAACGTGGACGGGGCGCTGGCCGTGCTCGGCACGAACGTGGCAATGCTGATCCTCGGCGCCTCGGCTGCCCTCCTGGCTCAGCGCGCTTTCGTCCGGCGCGCGATCAGGCGGCGCAGCCTGAACGCAGGCGCCTGAGAGGATGGCGGCGATGGCATGAGCACCGGGGCTGAAAGTCGCCGCATCGAGCTGAGTGCCGATGAGTTCAGGGCACTGTTCAACCGGGTCTCGAACTGGGGACGCTGGGGCGCCGACGACGAGCGCGGCACCCTCAACTACCTGACGCCCGCCAGAGTGAGGGCTGCCGCCGACCTCGTTCGCAGCGGTGAGACCGTGACCCTCAGCGTGCCGCTGAACACGACGCTGGGGATCGACAACCCGGTCCCGGCGGATCACCACATGACCATGCTCACCGACGCCGACATCGGATCTGGAACACTGCGCTTTGCCAAGGACTACGTCGGCGCCGATTACCACAACCCCTCGCATAGCCACATCGACGCCTTCTGCCACGTTGCCTTCGAGGGGGCCCTGTATAACGGGAAGCCGAGCGCCTCGCTGACGGCCAAGGGGGCGAAGGTGGATGCGATCGAGGTGCTCAAGGATGGCCTCGTCGGCCGAGGCGTGCTGCTCGACGTCCCCCGGCTGCGCGGGGTCCCGTGGCTCGAACCCGGCGAGCACATCTTCGCGGACGAGCTGGAGGGCTGCGAGCGCGAGCAGGGCGTTGTGGTCGGCGAGGGCGACATCCTGCTGGTCCGTACCGGCCACGTCCGGCGCCTCTCGGAGTTGGGGCCCTGGGACACCGATAGCGCTCGGGCCGGCCTCCACCCCACCGCGGCGCTGTTCCTTGCAGAGCGACGCATCGCAGCGCTCGGCTCCGACGGCAACAACGACACGGCGCCGAGCACGACCGAGGGAATAGGCTTTCCAATCCACGCGTTGACGCTGAACGCGATGGGGGTCCACCTGCTCGACTACTTGCAGTTCGAGGACCTCGTGACGGCCTGCGAGCGCGCCGGGCGCTGGGAGTTCCTCTTCGTCGCCGCGCCCCTGCGGGTCGTCGGCGGAACCGGGTCGCCGCTGAACCCGATCGCGATCCTGTGACGGCACCCCAGCGTCAGGCTGAGAAGCGGATCCTCGCGGAGTACGCGACCGAGGACGCCGGCGAAGTCCCGCGAACGCCGCCGTTGGCCACGCCGCAGTGATCGAGGTCGATGCAGCCTCCTTCTTCGCGGTCGTCGTCGTCGCCGCGATAGCGGCCGTCCTCGTCGTCGTCATCCCGCGTCCTTATGCGCCGCCGGTCGTCGTCCTCGAACTGATACTCGGGATCCTGGTCGGGCCGCAGGTCCTCGGGATAGCCAGCAGCGACGACTTCATCGAGTTCTTCTCGAATCTCGGGCTAGGGATGCTGTTCTTCTTCGCCGGCTACGAGATCGACTTCGACCGCATCCGCGGCAAGCCCCTCAAGCTCGGCGGCTGGGGATGGGCCGCCTCGCTGGCGCTCGCCTACGGGATCGGCGGTGTGCTTGCGGCCGCCGGGATCGTCAAGTCGCTCCTCTACACCGGATCGGCGATGGCGACGACGGCGATCGGCACCTTGATCCCGATCCTCCGCGACAGCGGCGAGCTGCGGACCAGGTTCGGTACCTACCTGCTCGCGGCAGGAGCGGTGGGAGAGTTCGGGCCGATCCTGCTGATCACACTGGTCCTCTCGACCACACAGCCGATCGAGGAGGCCCTGATCCTGGCCGCCTTCATTGCTCTCGCCATCGCGCTGGCGCTCGTTTCGATGAGGCTCGTCTGGCGGGGCTTCGGGGCGCTCGAGCGGACCGTCGAGGCGAGCAACCAGCTCGCGATCCGACGCCATCCAGAAGTCCTGACGGCACGCCGGGAGTCGGACGGCAAGAAGACCAGCGGATGCGTCGAAACGGCGCCCGGCGAGAGCGCGCTCGAGATGGCGGCGAAGGCGCTCGAGGAGATGCCGATGTGGAGACCGGCGACGTCGAGGTCCTGGACGAGCTCGAAGAGATCGGCGTCGAGGCGCTCGAGGCAGGGCGAGGAAGCGCCGGTCATCAAGCTGGTCAACTCATCCTCATGTCGGCCATCGCGAAGGGCGCCAGCGACATCCACATCGAGCCGTACGAGAAGGAGCTCCGCGTCCGCTACCGCATCGACGGCGTGCTGCACAACGTGATGAGCGCCGCCGCTGAAGATCGCGCGACGCGATCATCTCGCGCATCAAGATCATGGCGAAGCTCGACATCGCCGAGAAGCGGCTGCCGCAGGACGGCCGCATCAAGATCCGCTTCTCCGACACAGGCGGGCCAGCGCGAGATCGACTTCCGCGTCTCGATGCCTGCCGACGCTCTTCGGCGAGAAGATCGTGATGCGTCTGCTCGACCAGGACCAAGCTGATGCTCGACATGACGAAGCTGGGCTTCGAGCCGCGAGTCGCTGGCGCAAGCTCGAGACGCAGATCAGCAAGCCGTAGGGCATGGTGCTGGTCACCGGCCCGACCGGCAGCGGCAAGACCACCACGCTCTACTCGTCGATCTCGCGGATCAACACGCCGGAGACCAACATCATGACCGTCGAGGACCCGGTCGAGTTCAACCTGGTCGGCATCAACCAGGTGCAGGTGCGCGAGAGCATCGGCCTGACCTTCGCCGCGCGCCCTGCGCTGCTTCCTGCGCCAGGACCCGGACATCATCCTGGTCGGCGAGATCCGCGACATCGAGACGGCCGAGATCGCGGTCAAGGCCGCGCTCACCGGCCACCTCGTGCTCTCGACGCTGCACACCAACGACGCGCCGAGCACCATCACCCGCCTGATCAACATGGGCGTCGAGCCGTTCCTGGTCGCCAGCTCGCTCAACCTGGTCTGCGCCCAGCGCCTGGTGCGCCGCGTCTGCGCGCACTGCAAGACGACGACCCGCTGCCGCCGCCGGCGCTCGATCAACGTCGGCTTCTCGGCCGAGGATGCGCCGAGACGGTCGTGCCGATGAAGGGCAAGGGCTGCGACAAGTGCAACGGCACCGGCTACAAGGGCCGCGTCGGCCTCTACGAGGTGATGGAGATCACCGACGAGCTCCGCGAGCTGATCCTCGTCGGCGCGTCGGCCCTCGAGCTGCGGCGCAAGGCGATCGAGGAGGGCATGATCACGCTGCGCGGCAGCGGCCTGCGCAAGATCAAGGACGGCGTCACCACGCTCGAAGAAGTCGTGCGGGAGACGGTCAGTAACGCGTCGGGAACGGGATCGGACGGGACAGGCACGACATATGGCCACGCTGCCCGAACTGCTGAAGACGACGGTCGAGACTGGAGGGCTCGGACCTCCACCTGTCGATCGACTCGCCGCCGCAGGTGCGCGTCCACGGCGAGCTGTGCCGGCTCGAGCTGCCGGAGCTGACGCCGCCGACACCAAGCACGCTCGCCTACAGCGTGCTCACCGACGCGCAGAAGAAGCGGTTCGAGGAGACGCTGGAGCTCGACTTCTCGTTCGGCATCCGCGGCCTCGGCCGCTTCCGCTGCAACGTCTTCAACCAGCGCGGCGCCGTCGGCGCCGTCTTCCGCCTGATTCCCGAGCAGATCCGCGCCTTCGACGAGCTCGGCCTGCCGCCGGTCCTCGCCAAGCTGGCCGAGCGGCCGCGCGGCCTCGTGCTGGTCACCGGGCCGACCGGCAGCGGCAAGTCGACGACGCTGGCGGCGATGATCGACCAGATCAACACCGAGCGGCACGGCACATCCTCACCATCGAGGACCCGATCGAGTACCTGCACCAGCACAAGAGCTGCCTGGTCAACCAGCGCGAGGTGCACACCGACACGCAGAGCTTCACCAACGCGCTGCGCGCCGCGCTGCGCGAGGACCCCGACGTGGTGCTGATCGGCGAAATGCGCGACCTCGAGACGATCGAAGCGGCGCTGCGCATCGCCGAGACCGGCCACCTGACGTTCGCGACGCTGCACACCAACTCGGCGGCGTCAGACGATCAACCGCATCATCGACGTGTTCCCGGCGCACCAGCAGTCGCAGATCCGCGACGCAGCTCTCGCTCGTGCTCGAGGGCATCGTCTGCCAGTCGCTGCTGCCGAAGGCCAACGGCGAGGGCCGCGTCGTGGCGCTCGAGATCCTGGTGCCGCACGCCGGCATCCGCAACCTGATTCGCGAGGACAAGGTCCACCAGATCTACTCGGCGATGCAGGCCGGGCAGGAGAAGCTCGGCATGCAGACGATGAACCAGTCGCTGGCGACGCTGTACTCAGCGCGGCATGATCACGCTCGAGACGGCGATGGCCGCCTCGTCGATGCGCGACGAGCTGCAGGAGATGATCAACCGCGGCGTCGGCGTCGTGCCGGGCGCCGGGATGAGCCGGCCCGGCCGGCCCGGCCGCGGCCGCTGGTAACGCCGGTCGAACGCACTAGGGACGCGCAGGAGACGACGACATGGCGACGTTTGCGTTTTCGCGGGCGGACGCGCGGCGGCGAGACCATCAAGGGCGAGCGCACGGCCGACTCGATCGACGCGGTCGATCGCGGCGCTGCGCCGCGAGCAGATCCATGGTGACCAGGATCGCGCCGGTGGCAGGCGAAAGCCGCGGCCGCGCCGAAGAAGGCGCGCGGCAAGGCCGTCGACCGCCGAAGAACCTGGCCGTCTTCACGCGGCAGTTCTCGGTCATGATCGACGCCGGCCTGCCGCTCGTGCAGTGCCTCGACATCCTCGGCAACCAGGAGGAGGACAAGCACTTCGCCGCGGCGATCCTGCAGACCCGCAAGCGACGTCGAGGCGGCGCGTCGCTGGCCGACGCCATGAAGCGGCATCCGAAGACCTTCGACGCGCTCTTCACCAACATGATCGCGGCCGGCGAGGCCGGCGGCATCCTCGACACGATTCTGAAGCGCCTGGCGACCTACATCGAGAAGGACGTCAAGCTGAAGTCGCAGGTCCAGTCGGCGATGATCTACCCGATCGCGGTCATCGTGATCGCGGCCGTCGTCGTCGGCGTGATCCTGTGGAAGGTCATCCCGACGTTCGCCAGCCTGTTCGCGGGCCTCGGCGCGGAGCTGCCGCTGCCGACGCGCATCGTCATCGCGCTGAGCAACATGCTCGTGCAGCTTCATGCCGTTCATCATCGTCGGCATCGTCGGCGCTGGTCTTCGCGTTCCGGCAGCTACTACGACACCGAGCGGCGGCCGGCGCGTGATCGACGGCCTGGTGCTGAAGCCGCCGCTGCTCGGCACGATCCTGCGCAAGATCGCGGTGGCGCGGTTCTGCCGCACGCTGTCGACGCTGATCACCTCGGGCGTGCCGATCCTCGACGGCCTCGACATCACGGCCAAGACCGCCGGCAACGCCATCATCGAGGACGCCATCCGAGTGACGCGCAGAGCATCGAGCGCGGCGAGACGATCGCCGGCGCCGCTCAAGAGACCGGGGTCTTCCCGGCGATGGTCGTGCAGATGATCGGCGTCGGCGAAGCCACCGGCGCCCTCGACACGATGCTCGCGAAGATCGCCGACTTCTACGAGGACGAAGTCGACACGGCGGTCGCCGGCCTGCTGACGCTGCTCGAGCCGGTGATGATCGCGTTCCTCGGCGTCATCGTCGGCGGCATCGTCATCGCGATGTACCTGCCGATCTTCGGCCTCATCAGCAAGCTGACCTAGGATGATCAGCCGACGCCGGTCGGCTTCGGCACTCGGCTTGCTCGGCTCGTCGCGCGTCCGCCTCGTGGTCGCGACGCTGCTGCTCGGCGCTGGCGGTGGTCGCTGGCGCTCGCCGGGCCGGCGTTCTGGCCGATCGGCGTTCGTCGCTGGCTGCTCGGCGCTGACTCTTCGGCGCTGCGCTCGTCGACGCTGCACGCTCCGGTTCGTCGACGGCACCGTGGCCGCCGACCTGCAGTTCACGCTCGACGCGCTGCTGTCTCGGCGGACGTGTACCACCGGCGGCGTGACCAGCTGTTCACGCCGCTCTACGCGCTGCCGGTCCTGGCGGCCGCGGCGCGAGTTCCGGCGGGCGGCGTGCGGGTGGCGGCGCTGGCCGCGCTGTCTGCGCTCGTGGTCGCGCAGTACCGTCGCTCGGGCCGTGCACGCCGGGCGTCGGCCGGCCCGGCGGCGCTGCCGCCGGCCGACGTCGCCTGGCGACACCGTGGGCATCAACGTCTTCGCGCTTCTTCGCGGTCGCGTTGCTGGCCGGCCAGCTCGCCGAGACCCTGCGGCGGCCGACGTGCGGCTCGAGGCGGCGCCGAGAAGATGGCCGACCTCGCAGCCTTCAACCAGCCGTGCATCGACAGCCTGGCGAGCGGCCTGGCGACCACCGACGCCGACCGGGCGGTCCTGACCGTTCAATCGCGCGGCCGCGACGATCACCGGCTGGGGCCGACGACGTCCTCGGCCGGCCGATCGCCGACGTGCTGCCGCTGCCCCTTCGCGCCGACCTGGCCGTCGACGGGGACCGGCCGCGCCGAGGCGCGTGGACTACACGTTCCGGCGCCCCGACGGCCGCGTCATCGAGCTCGGCGTCAGCGCGGCGCCGCTGCCGCTCGAGACGGCGCGCGCGGCTTCCTCTTCACCTTCCAGGACGTCACCGACATAAGGGCCGAGCGCGACGGCGCAGATGCGGCAGCGGCTGGCCGCGGTGGGCGAGATGGCCGCCGGCATCGCCCACGAGATCCGCAATCCGCTGGCCTCGATGTCGGGCGCGATGCAGGTGCTGCGCGGCGAGCTGCCCCTGTCGCGCCGACCAGGCGCAGCTGATGGACATCGTGATGCGCGAGTCGGACCGGCTGAACGACACGATCTAGTCGTTCCTGGCCTACGCCCGGCCGAGCAAGAGCAGTCGCCGCGATCGACGTCGCGCCGCCGGTGCAGCGACCCGCGGCGCTGCTGCGGCAGCAGCCCGGAGGTCGCCGAGCCGCACGCATCGACGTCGACGGTGCCGGCGCGACCGGTGTGGCTACGACGCCGACGAGCACCAGCTCCGGCAGATCGTGTGGAACCTCGCGACCAACGGCATCAAGGCGATGCCCCGACGGCGGCGGCTGCGCTCTTCGCCCCGGGCGGCCGACACGGCGCGGTCGTCATCGGCGTGCGCGACGAGGGCGTCGGGATCCCGCCGGACAATGGAGCCATTTTCCACCCGTTCCGCGGTGTTCGGCCGGGGAGCGGACTGGGCTGGCGATCGTCCACCGCATCGTGACCGACTACAATGGCCGCATCGAGTGCAGTCGCGCCCGGCAGGGCACCGACGTCTCGCCGCGCTTCCCGGCGCCACAGCGCCGGCGTCACGCAGCCGCGCGCTCACGGAGCTGAGGCGCGTCATGCCCAGGTCGTGACCGCCGAAGCCCCGCATCCTCGTCGTCGACGACGAGCGCTCGCTGCGCGAGATGCTCTCATCGTGCTCGGCCGCGAGGGCTACGAGTGACGACGGCCGAGGACGTCGCTCGGCGCTGGAGCAGATCCGCCGCGGGCCGCCGCCCGACCTGCTGATCTCCGACCTGCGGATGCCCGATGGCTCGGGCGTGGACGTCCTGCGGCGCGCTGGAGGACGGAGCCCCGACCTGGTCGGCCTGCATGCTCACGGCCTTCGCCTCGGCGGACACCGCCGTCGAGGCGATGCGGCTGGGCGCCGTCGACTACCTCACCAAGCCGTTCGATGTCGCCGACCTGAAGCAGCGCGTCGCGCGCTACTGGAGGCCAACGCTCAACGAGACGCGGGTGCTGCCGCGCCGAGCGGCCGCAAGGCGCCCGGGTTCGTCGACATCGCCGGCCGCGGCCGGCGATGCTCGACGTCTATCGCCTGGTGGCGCGCGTGGCCCGCACCGACAGCAGCGTGCTCATCACCGGCGAATCGGGCACCGGCAAGGAGTGGTCGCGCGCGCAATCCACCTGCAGTCGCCGCGCCAGCGACCAGCCCGTTCGTCGCCGTCAACTGCGGCGCGCTTCACCGAGACGCTGCTCGAGTCGGAGCTCTTCGGCCACGTGAAGGGCGCGTTCACCGGCGCCGCCGACACCAAGACGGGCCTGCTCGAGTCGGCCGACCGCGGCACGCTCTTTCTCGACGAAATCGGCGAGATGAGCCTCGGCATGCAGGTGAAGCTCCTGCGCGTGCTGCAGGAGCGCGCTTCCGGCGCGTCGGCGGCACGCAGGAGCTCGAGGCCGACGTCCGCATCATCGCAGCCACCAACCGCGATCTCGAGGAGATGGTCCGCACGCGGCAAGTTCCGCGAGGACCTCTTCTACCGCATCAACGTCATCTCGGTCGCCTGCCGGCGCTGCGCGAGCGCGCCGAAGACGTTCCGTCCTCGCCGAGCAGTTCGTCCAGCGCTTCGCCGAGCGCATGCGCCGCCCGGTGGGGCGATTGCGCCGGACGCCGCGCGCTGCTCGTGGCCTATCGCTGGCCGGGCAACGTGCGCGAGCTCGAGAACGTCATCGAGCGCGGCGTGGCGCTCGACAGACCGGCCGAGCTCACGGCCGAGAGCCTGCCGCCGCACCTGTCGCGGGGCGTCCGGCGGCGGCGCGGCGCGCGGTCGAGGCCATCCCGGCGTCCGGCTTCAACCTCGAGGCGCACCTGCAACAAATCGAGCGGATGCACCTGGAACGGGCGCTGAAGCAGGCCGGCGGGGTGCAAGTGAAGGCCGCCGATCTGCTCGGAATCACGTTCCGCCAGTTCCGCTACCTGGCCAAGAAGTACCAGCTGAAATAGAGCCGGGCGCACTGCCGGGCTGTCAGTCGCCGCCAGCCGATCTGACAGCGGGCGTCAGCGTTCCTGCGCACACTGGCCGCCATGGCACAGCCGGGCCGTGATCGTCCGTAAGTTGCTCCATGTTCAGTACTTAGGTGGCCTCACCGGGCCCGCCGGTTGGCACCAGCGGTTGCTCTTGCTGGGCGATCGACGCCGTCCATGGAGGCGGCGTCGCGGACCGAACGACGGACGACAAGACGTCAGACGAACTGGAGGAGCACAGACATCATGCGAATTCGAGACACCAAGGGTTTCACCCTGATCGACTTCTGATCGTGGTCGCCATCATCGGCATCATCGCGGCGATCGCCATTCCCGGCCTGCTCCGGGCCCGCATGGCGGGCAACGAGGCTTCGGCCATCGGCTCGGTGCGCGCCGTCAACAGCGCGCAGAGCGCCTTCTCGGCGGCCGGCGCCGGCAGCCCCTACTCGGCCACGCTGGCGCGCCTGGCGGCCGGCGCGCCCGGGCGGCACCGGGTTTCGTGTCGGCCGACATACATCGACCCGTCGGTGAAAGAGCGGCTTCACGGTCACGCTGGCGGCCGGGCTCGGCGCGCGGCGGCCCAGGGCACGGGCTGCGACGCCGCGGCCGGGCTCAGCCCTACTACGTGGTGGCGGTCCCCGGTGACGTTCCAGCGAGCGGCAACCGCAGCTTCGGCAGCACCACCGTGGGCACGATTTTCTGGAACCCAAACAGGCCGTTCGCGACCGAGGCCCAGATGGCGCCCGGCGGCGGCGGCACCGCGCTTCAGTAAGCAGGCCGACATCACTTCGAAGCAGTGGGTCGACTCAATGCGCGCAAGGGGCACGGCGCCTGACCGCCGGGCCCCTTGCGTCTTTTCGTTGCCGGGAATACCTCACCATCAACCGTTCGATTCTCATGCTGGAAATTCGAGGAGACTTGCGTTATGCGTATTCATGACACCAAGGGCTTCACCCTGATTGAGCTTCTGATTGTGGTCGCCATCATCGGCATCATCGCCGCCATCGCCATCCCTGGCCTGCTCCCGCCGCCGCATGGCGGGCAACGAAGCGTCGGCCATCGGATCGGTGCGCGCCATCAACGGCGCCGAGCCAGCGTTCTCGGCGGCCGGCGTCGGTAGCCCCCTACTCGGCCACGCTGGCCACGCCTCGCGGCGGGCCTGCGCGGGCGGCCCCCAGGGCTTCGTGTCGACTGACATCTCGACCGACCCGTCGGTGAGGGAGAGCGGCTACACGGTCACGCTGGCGGCCGGCGGCGCCTCGGCGGCGCAGGGCACGGGCTGCGACGAGGCGGTGGCGGGCAGAGCGCCTACGTGGTGGGCGACGATCGGTGACGTTCCAGACGAGCGGCAACCGCAGCTTCGGAGCGAGCACGACAACCAGCACGATCTTCTGGAACAACACGGCCGTGGCCCCGACCGAGGCGCAGATGGCGCCTGGCGGCGGCGGCACGGCGCTGCAGTAAACACGAGCCTGCCGCGGCGAGCTACTGGCACGACCCACACGGGGCGCGGATCGGGATACGACCGCGCCCCGTGTTCTTCGGGGGCCTGGCTCCATTCTGGAGTCGGCC
>CAWCYG010000006.1:0-517975 GCA_963799815.1 uncultured Solirubrobacterales bacterium | reverse complement strand
GACTCTTAATCTCAAGGTCATAGGTTCGATCCCTATACGGCCCATGCGCCGGCGGCCATGAACCCGGACGGGCAAGAGGCCGGCGCGGTCTTAATCCCCGCGCCGGCCGCTGTCGAACTGTGGACCGCCTTTAGCGGTCCGGGCCACCACTCAGTCGTGGTCGCCGGCCTCCTCTTGATCGGCGGACTCGCCGACCACCTGGAAGCTGCGGTCGAGCTGGACGTCGACCTGGCTGCCATCGTCGAGTGTGACCTCGACCTCGTAGTAGCTCTCCTCGTCGCCCGTCTCCGTGCCCGACACCGTGCCGCCGCCAGTGGCCTCGAGGGCCGCGGCGCTGGCCCGATCAAGGGCCGAGCCCTCGATCGCGACATCGGGGCCCTCGGCGGCATCCTCTGAGCCGCCGCCCGAGCCGCTTCCCGCCAGAGCGACTCCGGTGCCGCCCGCCGCGAGGGCGAGAATCGAGACGCCGACGCCGATCACCTTGGTTCGCGTGTTCATTCGATACCTCCTGTGTTTGCGTTTGCACTGTGCAACGCGTTATAGGGAGGGCTGGTGAATCGGCTATGAAGTTGGCGTTTGGGTGCGCTTAAGGCTTCCGGGCCGCGTCAATCCCCGGGCTCGTGGCTGACGAGCTCCTCGCGCCCGCTGCCGCCGGAGATGTTGAGCGTCAGCACCGGGCCGACTCCCTCTGCGTAGAACTTGAGCTCTTGTACCTTGGGCTCGAGCGGGTTCAGGTCCTTGGTCATGAGCACGTCGGCGTAGTGGCCGGTGGGAACCTCCACCTGCTCTTCGGTGCCGATGATCTCCCCCTCGTCCTCGGCCTCGCCCGCGTAGTACTCCTGCCTGTAGGTCATGCCGTCCTCTGGATCGGCGGGCAGGATCACCCCAGGCTCGGCCCCGTCGACCCCCGCCTCGAAGGAGCCCGCCCGACTCGCGACCTTCCCGTTCTCGTACTCGGCGGTGTCCTCGCCGAGGTACCAGATGCTGCCCTCGGCGTCCTGCGCGTACCAGTCGTCGGTGACCTCCACCGGCTCGCCGCCCTCGCTGACGACATCGCGAACGACTCTGGCCTCGACGCCGTTGGCGATCTCGATCGTTCGATCCGTGACGGTCACAACCACGCGCAGGATCTCGCCGTCTTCTTCCTCCCGATAGACCCAGCGGCTGCCGACCGGCATCGGCCAGTAGGGGTTGTCGATCTCGGTCGTGAACTCCGCGGGGTCGAGTTCGACGTGTTCGCTGCCCTGGGGCAGCTCGGAGCTCGAGCCGGAGGAGCCGCTCGAGTCATCGCCGCAGGCGCTCGCAGCGACGCAGACGACCACGGCCGAGGTGGCCGCGAGGCCCTTCGAGTGGATCCTGGCCATCAGCACTCCCTTCGATTGCTTGGCTTGACCCTCCCGAGGCGGCATGAAAAGGACATGAAGCGGCGCCTCCGTGCGTTCATGCTTCTTTCATGAACGCATCGTCACGCGACTAAGAATCTCGACCAGACCGATGCCCTCCCCTTCGGCCCGGTGACTTACGAGATGATGGAGTCAGCCTGGCGGAACGTCTCCGAGGCTATTCGTCCAACACCTGCTCGAAGCCACCCCAGAACATCCGCTGGCCGTCGAAGGGCATCTCCATATTCATCATCTCGGGGTCGGCACCCATCTTCTCGTTCGCAGCGTCGCGGCTCGCCTTGTCCGGATACTCAATCCAGCTGAAGATGACGGTCTCGTCGTCCTTCGCTTGCGTGGCCCGGAAGAAGTCGGTCACCTCGCCCCGCGGCACGTCGTTTCCCCAGCATTCGGTCACGCGAGTGGCGCCCAATTTCTTGAAGTACTCAGCGCCCTGCTTGGCGTTCTCGATGTAAGCCTCCCGGTTGGCGGTCGGCACGGCCGCGACGAAGCCCTCGATGTAGGGCATGGAACCTCCTCGTGTGGATGGTGGCGTCACGGACGTTACCGCGAGTCCTTGCGCGCAGGCGCGATACTTATCTCAGGTCTTCGATCTTCGTCCCATGCTTGGCGCTAGGCGCTCACACGCTGAGCAAGCCGAATCAGGTCGCTCAACACGCCCTGCCCGGCCAGCTGCGGGCCGGCGCCAGGGCCGATGATCGTGACGGCGCCAAGCGGTTCGACCTCGAGCGTGGCGCAGTTCATCGTGTCCTCGATACCGGTCAGTGAGTCGGAATCCTCAAGCGCCGTTGCCTTGACGCTGAAGATTCGTCTGCCCGGGTCGAGCCGGCTGATCTCGCGGATGCGACGACCCGTCGCCAGCGCCTCCTGCACCTCACCGGGCCCGAGCTCCGAGATACCGCGCCTCGTGACATCGTCGAGGCGCAGTTGCTCCCCGAACACGAGGGCGGAGAGGACCATGACCTTTGCGGCCGAGTCGAGGCCGTCCATATCCGCGCTGGGGTCGCGCTCAGCGAGGCCGTGTTCCTGCGCTGCGGACAGGGCCGCCTCGTAGCTACTGCCTTGCGCCATCCGAGAGCAGACGTAGTTGACGGTGGCATTCAGGATGCCTCGAAGCCGCAGTGGCTTCGCGCCGCCAAGCCCCTCAACCAGAGCGGAGAGCAGCGGCGTGCCGGACATCACGGTCGACTCCGCGCGGAATCCCACGCCCTTTCTGCCGGCGAGGGTCGTGAGCTCGACGCCGGCGAGCGCGACGGGCCACTTGTTCGAGGTCGCGACGGCGATGCCCCCCTCGATGGCGGTTCGCATGTGCGAGAGGCCCGGCTCTCCGTCGGTCGCCGGGCTCTGACTGACCTCGGCCAACACGTCGATGTCGAGCTCGCTCAGGGCCTCCAACGCAGCGGGGAAGTGCCTTGCGCCCTCGACTCCTGCCAGTGACTCACCCGCGTCGAGGAGCGCCGAGATCTGTGCGAGGTCGTGGCCGTCAGGGAGGGCACTGGCGCCGGAGCGGTTGGCGATGGCGACGACCCGGAACTCGAGCCCGTAGGTGTCCTGCCAGCGCGAGCGCTCACGTCGAATTGCTTCCAACACCCACCGGCCCACCGTCCCCGTACCGATCACACAAACTCGGATCGGCCTGGAAGGGATGCCCACGAATCAGGACGTTAGCGGCGCCCTGCGGGCTGGAGCCCGTGGTGCGGGCCCTGCTGCATTCATCTTTCTTTCATGAAGGGGCTTCAGGCTGCCTCGAAATGCGCGTCCTGATCGTCGAAGACGACACCAAGCTCGCCGGGCTCGTCCGGCGTGGCCTCACCCGGGAGGGGATGGCCGTCGACGTCGCCGGCTCGGGCGAGGACGCGCTGCCGCGCGCGCAGGCCACCGACTACGACGGGATCGTGCTCGACGTGATGCTGCCCGGCATGGACGGATTCGAGGTCTGCCGGCAGCTTCGGCTCGCGGAGGTGTGGTCCCCGGTGCTGATGCTGACCGCTCGCGACGGCGTCCGCGACCGCGTCGCGGGGCTCGACGCCGGGGCCGACGACTACCTGACGAAACCGTTCTCCTACGCCGAGCTGCTGGCCCGGCTGCGGGCCCTGTTTCGGCGTGGGCGCACCGAGCGTCCGACCGAGCTGAGCGTGGGCGACCTGCGGCTCGACCCCGCCACCCGTCGAGCCTGGCGGGGGGAGTCTGAGATCACCCTCTCCGCCAAGGAGTACGCCGTGCTTGAGACCTTCATGCGTCGGCCCGGCCAGGTGCTGTCGCGCTTTCAGCTCCTGGAACACGCGTGGGATTACGACTACGAGAATCGATCCAACGTGGTCGACGCCTACGTCGGCTTCCTGCGTCGGAAGATCGACAGGCCATTCGGCGTGACCTCGATCGAGACCGTTCGCGGCCTCGGGTACCGGCTCCGCGAGGACGGCGGGAAGTGAGCCGGATCCCGGTCAGGATCCGGGTGACGCTGGCGTTCGCGGCGGTGATGGCCGTGCTGATCGCCGCCGCCGGGCTCTTCCTCTACCTGCGCCTGGAGAGCCAGCTGAACGAGTCAATCGACGATGGGCTGCGCTCGCGCGCCTCCGATCTGACCACGCTCGCGCAACAGCAGCCCGGCGCGCTCGCGGCGGGTGGTGAAGACGGCCTGATCGAGCCCGACGAGAGCCTGGCGCAGGTGCTGACGCGCGACGGGCGAGTCGTGGACTCGACTCCACAGCTCGAGGACTCGGCGGTGTTGAGCGAGGCCGCGCTCCAGGACGTCGGCCCGGAGGGCACGTTCTCCGACACCAGCGGAATCCCCGAGATCGAGGAGGGCGGAGAGGTGCGGCTGCTGGCGGCGCCGGTCGGGGGCGGCACCGGCAATCTGGTCGCGGTGGTCGGCGCCTCGCTCGAGGATCGAAACGAGGCGCTCGGGACGCTCTTGCGAATCCTCTTGATCGGGGGCCCGGTAGCGCTGCTGCTCGCCTCCCTCGCCGGGTACGGCGCGGCCTCCTTCGCCCTGCGGCCGGTCGAGTCCATGCGCCGCCGGGCGGCGACGATCTCCGCCGGAGGTCCGGACGCGAGGCTGCCGGTGCCGCCGGCAGGCGACGAGCTCACCCGACTCGGTGAGACTCTGAACGCGATGCTCGCCCGCCTCGATGCAGGGCTCGAGCGCGAGCGGCAGTTCACCGACGACGCAGCGCACGAACTGCGCACCCCCCTCGCCCTCCACAAGTCCGAACTGGAGCTGGCCCTGCGCTACGGCCGCAGCGAAGCGGAGCTGCGGGAGTCGATCGGCTCGGCCATCGAGGAGGTGGACCGACTCGTTCAGCTCGCCGAGGATCTCCTCGTGGTTGCGCGCTCGGAGCAGGGAAAGCTTGCGCTGGCGCTCGAACGCCTGCGCGCCGCCGACGTGTTCGAGGGAGTCAAGGATCGCTTCGGTGCCCGGGCTGCCCAGGCCGGTCGTGCCGTGAGGGTGGACGGCGGAGGAGATCTCGCGCTCGAGGGCGATCGCCTGCGCCTCCAGCAGGCGCTCACCAACATGGTCGACAACGCCTTCCGGCACGGTGCAGGCGATGTCCACCTGTGGGCGCGTGCGAACGGCAATGGCGTCGAGCTGCACGTCACCGACGCCGGCGAGGGATTTCCCCCGGCCTTCCTCGCCCATGCATTCGAGCGCTTCAGTCGCGCCGACGAGGCTCGTGAGCGCGGCGGGACGGGTCTGGGGCTGGCGATCGTCGACACGATTGCGCGTGCCCACGGGGGTAGCGCCGGCGCGCACAACGTCGCCGCCGGTGGCGCGGACGTCTGGATCGAGATACCGGACGAGTAGGGTCCTGAAGGTGCCCACCGGGAGCAGGGGACGCTTCACCCGCCGCCGGTTCTTGCAGGCCAGTGCCGCGGCCGGCGCGCTGGCCATGGCCGGTCCGCTGGCCTGCGGTGGCTCCAACTCCGCTCCCCGGCGGGAGGAGGTGGTGGTGATCGGGGCCGGGCTCGCCGGGCTTGCGTGCGCCCATCGCCTGCACCAAAGAGGCGTGGACGCCGCCGTCTTCGAGGCGCGGCCCGACCGCGTGGGTGGACGCTGCTTTACCGCTCGCGGCTTCGCCGACGGGCAGGTGGGTGAACACGGTGGCGAGTTCATCGACACGACTCACAGGCGACTGCGCGCGCTCGTGGCCGAGCTGGGCCTGGAGCTCGAGGACAGGGAGGCTGCGGCGGCGCTGGAGCCGCAGTTGAGCGGGCGTCGCCTCTTCGACGAACGGCTCGTGAGCAGCGCCGAGCTCTACTCGGGCTACGGCGAGTTCATGGGCGCCCTCGCCGACGCGGGGAAGCGCACGGGCTACGGCCGCCACTTCGGGTACGGCGGGGGCAACGCCGCCGTTGAGTTCGACCAGCGCACGGCGCTCGATTGGCTGCAGGAGAACCTCCCCGAGGGCCTCGATTCACTGCTGGGCCAGGCGCTTCAGGCATACCTGACGAGCGAGTTCGGCCTCGACCCCTCCGAGCTGGCGGCGACGAGCCTCCTCTACCTGCTCGAGGGCAATGCGTCCGATGAGGACGGTTCCGACGAGCGCTTTTGGGTGGCGGGCGGCAACGACCAGGTCACGGACCTCCTGGCCGACGGCTTGGCGGAGGGCACGCTTGAGCTCGATGCCCCGCTCGTCTCGCTGTGGCGGCGCGACGACGGAAAGGTCGGGCTGGAGATCGACAACGTCGGCGAGCTCGTGACGGAGCAGGTGGTGCTGGCGCTTCCGTTCACGACGCTGCGAGAGGTGGACCTGGAGAAGTCCGGTCTGAGCGGACTCAAGCTCGAGGCGATTCGCCAGCTGGGGATGGGAACGAACTCGAAGGTGCTCGTTCAGTTCGAGCGGCGTCCAGGCTTCTACCACCGCTGGAACGGCAACCTCAGCGCGTCGCATCCGTTCCAGTACACCTGGGACACCTCGTTGACACAGGATGGACGGACAGGGCTGGTCACCATCTACTCCGGCGGAGCCGACGGCGCCGCGCTCGATGCGCCCGAAGAGCACGGCCCCGCTCCCGAGGGAGTCGTCGACGAGACGCTGGCGGTGCTCGACGAGGCTGTGCCCGGCATTGGGGGCGGCTGGAACGGTGAGGCCCTGGCCTCGAACTGGTCGGAGGACCCGTGGGCGCGCGGCTCCTATGCCGCGTTCCTCCCGGGGCAGACCACCAAGTTCGGCTTGGTCGCCGGACAGGCGGAAGGCCCGGTGCACTTCGCGGGCGAGCACACATCCACCAATTTCCAAGGCTTCCTCGAGGGTGCCTGCGAGTCGGGCGAACGCTGTGCGCGCGAGGTCCTGAGCGCCCGGGGCGGCCCTTCCAGCTAAGGCTCGACGGTCTCGCCGTACTCTCGAGGTCGCTCGTCGACTCGCTCGATCCAGGCCCGGAGGTTGGGGTGATCGGAGCCGAGCTCCTGGTGGGTATCCACGATGCGGTGGTAGGGCTCGTCGTCGGTGGGATCGCGCCGAAGCGCGTACTTCAAGAAGGGGAACGCCGCGCAATCGGCAGCCGAGAACTGGTCGCCCCACAGGTAGTCTCGGCCCTCGAGCAGCGGCTCGAAGACGTCCAGCAGATCCTGGATCCGACGGCCGAGGTCCTGGACCCTCGCCCGGTCTGGTTGGTCCAGCTCGAGCTCATCCTCGAGCTCGTTGGAGGGCGACTTCCAGACCACGTTGAACCAGTCGATGAACACCCTCATCTCGGCGGCGCGCGCGGATTCTGCCGGAAACAGCGGCGGCTCCGGGTAGCGGGCCTCGAGGTGATCGAGGATCGCGGTCGAATCCGCGATCACCTGACCGGCGTCGTCGATCACCGGCACCAACCCCTGACCTGAAACGCGTTCGACCACCGAGCGGTCGGAGTAGGCGATCACGACGGACTCCACGTCGAGGCTCTTGTGCGCAAGCGCGAGTGCCACTCGCTCGCAGTTCGTCGACCAGGGGGCGCGGTAAAGCCGGATCACGGTCCGCGCATTGTGTACAAACGGGGCCATGGCCACCTGGGAGGACGCGAAGCGGATCGCCCTCGAGCTCCCCGAAACCGAGGAGAGCACCTGGTATCGCACGCCTGCCGTGAAGGTCCGTGACAGGTCGTTCGTCCGCCTCAAGGAGGACGGAGAGGACATCGTCCTGATGGTGGACATGCTCGAGCGCGAAGCCCTGATGCAGGCCGAGCCGGATGTCTTTCACATCACGCCCCACTATCAGCATTACCCCGCCATGCTGGTGCGGCTCGAAACCGTGGATCTGGAGCAGCTTCGCGAGCAGATGATCGAGTCGTGGCTACGGAAGGCACCCAAGCGGCTCGCGAAGGAGTTCCTGGAGAGCGGATCCATCGACGCTGCGTGATCCTGGCGACGGGGCCGGGTTATCTCAACGTGGAAGTGGCTCTACAGCCTGACTCCAGCCTGCCCGCGCCCGAGGAGCGGCGAGCTGCCGCGAGCTGGGAACTGGCGGAGGGCGACGAGATCGCCCCGGGCCGTTCCGTCTTAAAACCGGTTGGCGGTGGCAGCCGCTACGAGGTCTTCCTCGTCTGGGACGCGGACCTCTACGCGCTTGCGATCGCGAAGGTGATCCGCCCGGACCAGGCGACCCAGGAGCGTCCGTTGCGAGAGCTCGCGCGTGAGGCCGAGCTGCTCGGGCAGCTGCAGCATCCGGTGGTTGTCCGCGGTTTCGACGTCGTGGGGGATGGGGCCATGCCGCACCTGCTGATCGAGCACCTCGAGGGGCCTTCGCTGCGCCGGCTCTTGAAGATGGGTGGGCCCCTGGGGCTGAGCCAGCTCCTGCCGTTGGCCATGCACGTTGCCGGTGCCCTTGCCTTCCTCGCCAATCGCGGTGTGGCGCACCTCGACGTCAAGCCGGACAACATCATCATGGGGGTGCCGCCGCGCCTGATCGACCTCTCGATCGCGCGGTCGTTCGAGCGGGCTGCGCGCACGAAGGGCCCGATCGGAACCGATGCCTACATGGCGCCCGAGCAGTGCGGCACGCAGGAGTTCGGTCCGATGGGCGCCCCAGCCGATGTCTGGGGCCTCGGTGCGACGCTCCACCACTGCATTTCGGGCCAAAAGCCGTTTCCGCGGGAGCGTGCCGCCCGGCAGAGCGAGGATCCCTTCGTGCGCTTTCCGCAGTTGCGCGCGGAGCCGGAGCCGCTGCCCACATCGGTGCCGGTGGAGCTCGCGGAGCTGATCGAGCAGGCGCTTCTTCACGAGCAGTCCGCACGCCCCTCGGCCACCGAGTTCGCAGAGCGGCTCGAGCCGCTAGTCGTCGAGCTCCCGCGCAAGCTCTCGTTCAGCCGTGCCGGCATGCGCAGGGCGTGATCTTCGGCCGCGGGCGGGGTCTTCTCCTCAGTAACGCATTCGACACGAGGAGGAATCTTCAGCATGAGCAAGCAGGGAACTCAGGGACCGGCGCGCGCCTTCGCGCTGCTGGCCGACGAGGGGACGCTCGTGGCCGGCCCGTCGCTTAAGCGGCGGTTCGTCGCCCTGGCGATGGTCATCGGCGTCGCCATCTCGGCGCCGCTGTTCTGGGCGTCGTTCGCCCTTGGTGATTCCGGCGATACGCCGGCGGCGGTCGTCAACAAGGGGAACTCGGGGCCCGGCGGCGGCGACGACGGCGACGACGACGATGACGACGACACCGGCACCGGAAACTCCGGTCACGGCGGCGGGCACTCCGGGCCTGGGGGCGCCACCGACCGCGGCGGCGACACCAGCGGTGGCCACGCCGACACAGGCGGTACCACCGCTCATACCGGCGTCTCGAACACGAACACGAACACCAATACCGGCACGAACACCCGCGGTGCCACGGACAACGGTGACACGTCGAGCAACGGGAACGACACCCGCGGCACGACCTCGGGTACGGGGGCATCGAACACCCAGAGCGGCACGCATGAAGGTGGCAAGACCGACAAGGGCGACACCTCCGCCAACGGCGGCGACACCACGGACACCACCTCGCACACCGGTGCATCCGTGACCAACGACTAGCTCGGACACACACGAGTTCGAGAGTGGGACCACGGGCCGCTCGGCGCAGGACGCGTCGGGCGGCCCTTCTTTTGCCCGCGCGCCAGACTGCCGAGGGTGCTGGACTCCCCGCTGGCAATCGAGGCGCTCCGGCGAGCGCGAAGCGTTCCGCCCGGGTTCGTGACCACCTACGGCGAGCTCTGCCCCGGCGCCCCGCGGTTCGCGGGCGCGGTCATGGCCGCTTGCGAGGACCCGACGGTGCCCTGGCAGCGGATCGTTCGCGCGGACGGATCGCTGCCCAAGGGCACTCGCCAGCGGCGGCTTCTGGAGGCTGAGGGCGTGCCGTTTCGGGGTCGGCGCGTCCACATGGAGGTCGCCTTCGTCGAGGTCTCCGCCACCAGCTAGCGGGCGACCGCCGTTTAGGGTTCGGACTCGATGTCCGCTCCGCCCGTACTCATCGCCCGCGTGCTCTTGCCCGCCGGTCGCGAGCTCTTGGAGCCCGAGTTCGAGCTGCGAGAGGGAGGCCTCGATGCCACCGCGGAGCGGTTGGCCGGGCTGGCGGAGGGCGTCGCCGCGATCGTGGCCGACCCGACCGTGCCCGTCGGGGAGGAGCTTCTGGACGCGGCGGGACCGGATCTTCAGGTCGTGGCGAACTTCGCCGTGGGAACCGACAATGTCGACCTCGAGGAGTGCCGGCGACGCCAGATCCCGGTCACGAACACCCCGGATGTCCTCACGAACGCAACCGCGGAGCTGGCGCTGGCGCTCACGTGCGCGGCCGCCAGGGGTACGAGCGAGGCGGAGGCTGACCTGCGCGCCGGGCGCTGGACGGGCTGGAACCCCGGGGAGTACCTCGGCCTGGAGCTGAGCGGCGCGACCTTCGCGGTGGTGGGCCTCGGGCGGATTGGACGGCGGTACGCCGAGCTCGTCCGGCCGCTCGCGGGTGAGCTGCTCTACGTATCCCGCAGCCCGAAGCCCGAGGCGGAGGCGGAGCTCGACGCCCAGAAGGTCGACCTGTCCGAGGCGCTGCGGCGGGCCGCCGTGGTGAGTGTGCACGTCCCCGGGGGCGAGGAGACGCAGGCGCTCATCGGCGCCGATGAGCTTGGTCTCATGCAGCCGCATTCTGTCCTTGTCAACACGGCGCGCGGGACGATCGTCGACCCTGAGGCGCTGGCGGCGGCGCTCGCCGCCCGGGCGATCGGCGGGGCGGGGCTGGACGTCTACCCAGACGAGCCGAACGTCCCGGAGGAGCTGCTCGAAGCGCCCAACTGCACGCTCCTCCCGCACATCGGCTCCGCCACCCACACCGCCCGGAACGGCATGGCCGAGACCGCGGCGCGGAATGTGCTGGCCGCGCTGCGCGGCGAGGAGCCGCCGAACCGGGTCGTGTAGCTGCTCCTACTTGACCTTTTCCGCGTCGGCGCGCTCGGGCTCCATTCCGGGCTCCGAGTGGGCCGCGCGCTCCTCGTAGGCGGCGCGCTTGGCCGGGTCGGCGTCGGCAAGGACCTGGTCAGCCTTAAACGCTCGGGCCATCGCCTCTCGGCCGCGCCGCGGCAGCAGACTGAAGACCTTGAAGATCGCGCCCGAGTAAGAGGGGACCCAGACGTCGACCTTGGGGAACTCGAGGGCATCGACGATCGCGTCGGCGACGTCCTCTGGCTCGCTGACCTTCACCCCGCGCGCCTCGACCGTTCCCGCCCCGAGCTCTGTGTTCACCACCGCCGGCATCACGACCGTGACCTCCACACCCGTGTCCCGCAGCTCGGCTCTGACCGCCTCGGAAACGCCGACCACGGCGTGCTTGGTGGCGGAGTACGTTGCCCCGCCCGGAAAGCCTCCCTTGCCGGCCTGAGAGGCGATGTTCACGATGTGACCGGAGTTGCGGCGCGTCATCCCCGGCAGCGCGAGCTTCATCCCATGAAGCACGCCGTGCAGGTTGATGTCCACCATCCGCTGCGCCGAGTCGTCGGTCTCCTCGACGAACGGCCCGAGGGGCATGATTCCGGCGTTGTTGACGATCACGTCGAGCGGGCCGAGGCGCTCCTCGACCTGAGCGAGGAAGTCGGCGAAGGACTCACGCTTGGTCACGTCGAGCTCGAGCCCGATCGTCTCGGAGCCCAGCTCGGAGGCCGCCTGCGTCGCCAGCTCTGCGTCGAGGTCGCCGAGCGCCACCCGCGCGCCCTTGCGCGCCAGCGCCTTGCCCGTGGCCTTGCCGATGCCCCGGGCCCCGCCCGTAATAGCCACGACCCTGCCCTGCAATGAACGAGGTTCCTTCGCCATCCCAACCCTTCTTCGACGTCGAATCTGAGAGACCATTCTGCCGGTAATCCCGCGCCGATGGGCGCACATCGGCCGGGGCAGGACTCAAAGGGTTAGCGCGCGGAGCGGGTCTCGCCGGAGATGTGGTAGCTCAGATACCAGCGCAGGTGCCTTGCGGCACAGAGCCCCATGCTCCACGGAGCGAAAATCCGCCTCATCAGGCCCCGATCGTATATCTAGGGGCGGCGGCGCCGCAAGCGCTTCCGGAAAATCCGTTGACGAGAAGGTGCGCATGCGACGCATTTCTCGTCAACCGATGGTGGCTTGCGATAGGAAGAGACCATGCGCGTATTGATCGTCGGTCCCCAGCCCGCCCAGGCGCTGCTCGACGCGTTGGTCGCCGAGGGCATGGAGCCGCGGCCGTGGGCGGCCGACGATGCTCAAAGCGCCGCAGGCGTGGCTGCGATCGTGCGTGAGGCCGAGGATCTGATCGAGCGCGAGCGCCCGCGAGCCGTCCTCGCCACGGATTCGTCGGACGCCGCGCTCATGGTCGCCGTGAGCGCGGTCAAGGGCGGGATCCCCACCGCGGCCCTCGAGGGCGTCGCCGATGGACCCCTGCCCGCTCGAATTGCCCACCTGGCCCTCTCTGCAACCGACGATCCGGCCGCAATCGCCGCCGCGGTGAGGGGGCTTGCCGGTCCTACACTCTCCCGGCCATGAAGGTCGGCATCATCGGACTGGGCTACGTGGGCCTGCCGCTCGCAGTGGCATTCGCCGAAGCGGGCAACGACGTGATCGGCGTCGACTCGGAGTCGCGGCGGGTGGAGCGGTTGCGTCGCTCGGAGTCCGACGTCGAGGACGTCGCCTCCGATCGCCTGCGTGAGGTGGCCGAGCGCTTCACCGCAACGACCTCCCACGAGCATCTCTCGGGCTGCGATGCCCTCATCATCTGCGTCCCGACACCGCTCGCGAACCAACGCGAGCCAGACCTCTCCTACATCGTCGATGCGGCGACGGCCCTGGCCGCCGTCCTGCGCGAGGACCAGCTGGTCGTGCTCGAGTCGACCACATACCCTGGCACGACTCGCGATCGCCTGCGCCCCATCCTCGAGGAGTCCGGCCTCGCCGCCGGTCGCGACTTTCACCTCGCCTTCTCGCCCGAGCGCATCGACCCGGGGCGCACCGACCACACGCTGCGCACCACCCCAAAGGTCGTCGGCGGCCTCACCGAGACATGCCGTGATCGTGCGGTCGAGCTGTATGAGCTGATCTGCGATGAGGTCGTCGCCGTCTCGACGCCAGAGGCAGCCGAGCTCTCGAAGCTGCTCGAGAACATCTTCAGGTCGGTCAACATCGCGCTCGTCAACGAGCTGGCCGTCCTCTGCGACCGCATGGACATCGACATCTGGGAAGTGGTCGAGGCAGCCTCCACGAAGCCCTTCGGCTTCATGCGCTTCGATCCCGGCCCGGGCATGGGCGGCCACTGCCTCCCGGTCGACCCGTTCTATTTGGCGTTCAAGGCGCGCGAGTACGACTTCCCCACGGAGTTCATCGAGCTCGCGGGGAAGATCAACCAAAACCAGCCGCATTTCTGCGTCGAGAAGGTCCAGCGGGCGCTGAACGATGTGGCCAAGCCCGTGAAGGGCTCGCGCGTCCTCTTGATCGGGGTCTCGTACAAGGCGGGGATCGGTGACATGCGAGAGTCCCCCGCGCTCAAGATCGCTCGCCACCTGCGAGACCTTGGCGCCGAGGTCACGTATCACGACCCCCATGTGCCCGAGGTGACCGAGCTCGGACTGAGCTCCGGCGAGCTCGACCAGGAGCTGGCGGACTGCGACGTCGCCTGCATCGTCACCGCGCACCCGGACGTTGACCCGCAGCGCATCGTTGACGGAGCGGCGCTCGTGGTCGACCTACGCGGCGTCACGGCGGGGATCTCGGCGGACAACCTCGTTCGTCTCTAGCCGGGCGCAGGGGTCGTCCCGGGGGTAACGCCCGGCCCGGCCGCGATCATTTGGGCCATGGGTTTGCTCTCCCAGCGTCTCGGCAGGAGTGTGGGCCGTAGGGCCGATCGGCTGACGCTGGGCCTGGCCGGCCTGGCCACCGCCACAGCCGGCACGGTGATCGCCGGGGAGCTCTTGCGGCTGGCTCGCCGCCGCGCCCAGGAGCGCCCCGACTCCGAGAGCGTGCTCGACTCGGCCGAGCACGCGTTGCTCTCGGCTGGGGAGGCAACGCAGGACACAGTGACTGTGGCGGTTGAGGGTTACGAGGCAACGCCCCGGGGCGAGACGGTGCTCTTCAACATCCTCTCGGGGTTCGCGGGCGGTTTCGTCCTGATGCGGATCTCAACGGCGGGGATTCGCGGTGGGTGGTGGCCAACCAGAAATGTCCGCGTTCGCGGCAGGCACATCCATCACTTCGTCCCGGGGATCCTGCTGGCCTTCACCAGCGGCGGCGTGGGGCTGATCACGCAAAACGATCGCCTCGAACAGACGCTCGCCGTGCCGTTCGGTGCCGGCATCGGCCTGACCTTCGACGAGGCCGCCCTGCTGCTCGACCTCCGCGACGTCTACTGGACGCGGGAGGGGATCGTGAGCGTGCAGCTCTCGTGCGGGCTCGCCGCGATCATGGGCGGCACGCTGATCTTCCTGCGGATGCTCCGCCGCGGCGAGGAGGCCGTGGAGGAGCGGGGAGCGATTCCGCCCGCTCAGCCGCGCATGCGATAGCGCCCGAAGAGCTCCCCGTCCTGCTCGAGGAGCCAGAGCAGCTCCACTGGCCGCTCGCCCTCCGGGAGTCCGGCGAAGAGGTACGGCCCTTCGCCCCCGCCCACCTTGGGGGCGTGGGTCACAAAGAGCTCATCGATCAGATTCGCTTCGAGCAGCTCGGTGTGCAGGTGAGGCCCACCCTCGCTGAGTAGCGACCTCACGCCGCGGTCCTGCCGCAGATAGCGCATCGCCTCCGTGAGGTCGACCCTGCCCTCGTGGCGCTCGACCTGGACGGGGGTCGCAGTCTGCGGGGGCTCGTCGCCGCTGGTGGTGAAGATCACCACGCGGCCCTCTCCGCAGGTGAACAGGTCGGCGTCCCACGGGATGTCGAATCTGCCGCTTACGATGCACATGAGTGGGTCGTGCGGAAGCCCGCGACGTTCGCGGCGCGCCCGCTTGGCGGGATCCGACACGGGTCGGCCGTAGCGCTCGGTGCGCATCGTCCCGGCTCCAATCATGACCGCGTCGACGCACGTCCGAAGCCCGACGAGCATCGCGGTGTCGGTGTCGCTGCCGATCGCGCCGGATCGCCCGGCGAGCGTCGCCTGCCCATCGAGGGTGAGCGCGAAATTTGTAACGAGATAGGGCCGCTCCGCGTGGGCGTGCGCTTCGAAGTCGAGCTCGCCGAGGACCTCCTCGACGCTCGTTTCCCCCCGATCGGGCAGCAGACGCCGCACGTCAGCCCGTCTCGATCTCGGCCACGTGCTCCACGTTGGCCGCGTCATCGGAATCCGGGCTCGGCTCGGCCTCGAACCAGGCGTCCAGGATCTCGACGAGCTCCGCCTCGGACGTGGTCCTGAGGCTGAGCGCGAGGACGTTGGCGTCGTTCCAGCGCCGCGCGCCCTGCGCGGTGGCGGCATCGACGCAGAGTGCCGCTCGGATGCCTCCCACCTTGTTGGCGGCGATCGATGCGCCGGTTCCCGTCCAGCAACAGACGATCCCCTGGTCCGCTCGGCCGGCGGCGACGTCCCGCGCGGCAGCCTCGCTCGCCCAGGCCCAGTCGTCGCGTTCGGATTCACTGAGGGCGCCGTGTGGCAGCGGCTCGTGCCCGCGCCTTCGAAGCTCCGCGACAACGGCCTCGGCGACCCCGGTGCGCTCGTCGGCTGCCACGGAGATCCTCATGCTCGAAGAGTATGGAGGCCTAGGGCCTGGTCGCGATCAGGCTCATGTACGCGATGAAGCCGAAGAACTCGTGGGACTCGAGCCGCCGGCGAGCCTCCCGTTTGCGTGCATCGGCCTCCTCCGCGGTGATCGAGCCGTCGTCGGCGAGGAAGTCGGCGCCACGATCGATCAGGGTCAGCATGTAGCGGGGATCCTCTGCAGCGAGATAGCCATGGCTGCGCGCCCGTCCTCCCTCCCATCCGGCCTCGGCGACTAGCGCGGCGAGGCCTCGCGCCAACCAGCGGTCGTGGACGAGCATCTCGACCGACGCTTCCACGCACTCCTGCAGCGGGTCCTTGGGCCGGATCGCCACCGTGGTCGTGGCGTAGTCGCCGTCGAAGACCGCCAGCGAGCCGCCCGCCCGGCAGACCCTGAACGCCTCCGTCAGGACCTCCCCGGGCCCCGGGATGTGACAGAGCGAGGTGTGAAGGACGATGGCATCGAAGCTCTCGTCGTCGAGCTCAAGCCGGCGTGCATCACCCACCTCGAATCCGACGTCTTCGAACCCGGCGCTGAGCTCACGGGCGCGCTCGACGAACACCGGCGAGGGATCGACGCCAACCGCCTCGCGGACACCGGGGAGCTCGCGGATGACCCGAGTCACCGCCCCGGTGCCTGATCCGAGCTCGAGCACACGCGAGCCCTCGCCAGGCGCCAGGTCCGAGAGATACGCATCGAGCATCGCTCGCTGTTGCGGGTCGCTCGCGCGAAGCTCCAGGACATCGGCGAGACCCTCCTGAACGGACTCGTCCGCCTCTCCGATAGTGGCGTACACATCCGGCATCGCACCCGTAAGTCTTGCGTGATCGCGAACTGTTACGCGGCCGGGCGGGTCAGCCTGCGCGGCGCGTCGTCAGTCATCCTGATTCGAGGATGGCGGCCACCTGATGAGGAGGAGTCCATGACCACCTACGAGCCCGAGCTGCGGCCTGGTCCTCCATGGATTATGGAAGAGATGATCTGGGCGCAGCTGGACCTTCCCGAGCAGATCGTCCGCAGCGATGACGCCGATCGCCTCGCGTCACATCTCCGCAAGGCCGTCGACGCTGGCGAACCGGTGCTCTTCACTGGCTGTGGCACCAGTGAGCATGCCGGCCGTGCGGCTCAAACCATCGTCGGCGAGGCGCTGCCCAACGCCACGCTCGCCAATCGCGATGCGTTCGAGACCCGACTCTCTCTCCCGAATAGCGGCCTCGTAGTCGCGATCTCCCACGAGGCCGGCACTCCGGCCACGCTCGATGCTGCTCGCGGCGCGAGCGATGCCGGCGCGCAGGTCATGCGGAAGCCCTCCTGGCCGGCGCCGTGGCACTGCAACTGCTCACGCTCGAGCTCTGCCTCGCCGTCGGCACCAACCCCGACCTCATCCGCCGTGAGCAGCCGCCTTATCACCGGGTCGCCGAAGCCGCGGGCGCCGGGTGACCGGTACGCAACCGGCGGCCTCGCACGAGCCGCTGTACAACTCGACCCTGCCCGCAACGCGCGTGCTGAGCGCCCGATCTGGAGGAAGCCTGACGTGAGCGAATATCAGGAGTTGCCGAGCAACCTGCCCGCCCCGCAGGACGACGGCGCGGCCGACCATCTCCCCGGGGTGGAGATGCCACCTGTCGTGCTGCGCGATACGAGCGGAAACGACGTCGCTCTCGATCAGCTCGGTCCGGGGCGTACCGTCATTTATCTCTACCCGCTGAGCGGCCGCCCCGGCGTGGACCTGCCGAACGGCTGGGACGCGATCCCCGGCGCGCGCGGCTGCACGCCCGAGGCGTGCGGCTTTCGCGATCACCATGCCGATCTCCAGGCCACCGGCGTATGCGCCGTCTACGGCCTGTCGTCGCAGAGCACGGACTACCAGGCAGAGCTCGCCGACCGAATCTGCCTGCCGTTTTCGATCCTCTCGGACTCCGATCTGGCGCTCGCCGAAACGCTCGACGTGCCGACCTTCGAGGCCGGCGGGGAACGGCTGTTCTCCCGGTTGACTCTGATCGTGACCGACGGTCGGATCGAGCACGCGTTCTATCCCATCTTCCCGCCCGACCAGCACGCAGCCGAGGTCCTAGAGTGGTTACGCGGACACGCCGCAGGGGGGACGTGAGCGTGAATGCCGGGGCGAGCGGCCTGCGGTTCGAAACGGTCGCGATCAGCGCCGGCCGCCCGGCACCAATTCCGGACGGGCCGCTGAACGTGCCGATCACACCGGCGTCGGCGCTGCACGCCGGCGGCGCGTCCGGCTACGCGCGCGATGGCCACCCGCCATGGGAAGCGCTCGAGGAGGTCATCGGTGCGCTTGAGGGCGGCCACGCGCTCGCGTTCTCCTCGGGGATGGCCGCCGCTACCGCGGTGATCAGGCTCTTCCCGCGGCAACCGACGGTCGTCGCGCCCGAGGTCGCTTACATGGATGTTCGGCGCAGCCTGCTTCGCCTGCAGGAACTGGGGCGGGCGCAGGTGGAGCTGGTCGACGTCACCGACTCCGAGGCGGTGATCGCCGCATGTGGCGGGGCCGACGTACTCTGGCTCGAATCGCCGACGAACCCGCTGCTCGGGGTCGCCGATCTGCCGCGCCTGTGTGCCTTCGCGCGCGAACGGCGCATCCTGTCCGTCGTCGACAACACACTGGCGACCCCGCTGCTGCAGCGTCCGCTCAGCCTCGGGGCCGACATCGTTGTTCACAGCGCGACCAAAGCCATGGGTGGCCACTCCGACCTGCTCCTCGGCGCGACCGTGGTCCGCGACCACCATCATCGGCGCGCCCTGCACGACGCACGCGAGATGGGCGGCGCTACGCCTGGAGCGCTCGAGTCCTACTTGTGCCTGCGCGGGCTGCGAACCCTGCCCTTGCGCGTCGAACGCTCCCAGGCGAACGCCGCAGTGCTTGCGCAACGCCTGAGCGAGCACCCGGAGGTACACGAGGTCCGCTACCCCGGCCTCGGCTCGCACCCACAGCACGGCCGCGCCCGAGCTACGCTGGCCGGCGCCGGCTTCATGCTCACCTTCCGCGTTCGCGGCGGCGCCGCGCGCGCCGACGCACTCGTCGACGCGGTGCAGGTCCTCACGCACGCAACCAGCCTCGGCAGCGTCGAGACCACACTCGAACGTCGCGCACGCTACCCCGCCGAGCGCGGCATACCGGAAGACCTCCTGCGCGTCAGCGTCGGATGCGAGCACGCCGAGGACCTCTGGCAAGACCTCCAGCAGGCGCTCGAGGCGACCCAGCAACCCGGGCGGGCCTAGAACCAGTCGAAGGTGCGGCCCGTCATCTCCTCGAGCCGGGCAGCTTCCGGGCGCAGGATGCTCTCGAGACGCTCCCGCGTCTCGGGCGCCAGCTCCGGCTTCGGCGCCTCGCCCGAGTCCGGGTCATGAACGACCCGCTCGACCCCCCAGCGCAGGCGCTCGGGTAGCCGATCGAAATTGCGATCGAGAGCGCGAAGGCCCGGCAGCCGCACGGCACGGTCCATGATGCGAAAGCGCCCCTTGCGCTTGGCGCCGCCGGTCTCCCATTCACGCTCGAATTCGTCGGACCGAAACTCGGGGTCCACCCCCAGGAACTCGAACAGCGAGGCCATCGTCTCCGCGCGCCGGATGGCCAGATCCTCCCTGGAGATGACGCGAACCCGATCGTCTCCGAACGCCAGGAGGTATGGCCCAAGCTGCATCGCGTAGCGGCTGCGATCGACGTAGGCGGTGTCGTCGCGGGCGAACGCCTCCTCCACGGGGCGGCCGTCATAGCCGCCGGCGATGTTGTGCAGGTAGTGGGAGAGCATCCGATCGATCGGGTGGCGGACCATGTAGACGATCCGGGCGTGGGGGACAATTTCGCGCATCCGCTCGGCCACCCCCTCGAGCCGTGGTCGATCCGTGTAGTGAGGGGAGGTCTCGCCACGGACGGCCGCCTCCGGCTCGAAATGCTGGCCGTACCATCCCTCGCCCAGCGGCCAGTTGAGCTCCGAGACGAAGAAGTTGAGCTCCTTCGGACGTGACATCGAGACCTGCGGGTGCAGGTTCAGGTAGTGATGAAGGCTCGTCGTGCCGCACTTGAGCCCACCGATCACGACGAGGTTGGGGAGGACGCCGGCCAGCTCACTCGGACCGTGGCGTTCGAGCTGCCTGAAGTCAGGGGCGAAGCGCTCGTTCGCCCGCGCGATCATCGCCTCGTCGGCAAGATCCTTGGTGGCCTGGACGGCCATGGTCCTACTTGGCGCCGAGCTTGGCCGCGGCGTCGCGAAGGGTCTTGGCCTCGGCCGTGGGCCGCTTGCGGCCTTCGAGCTTCTCGCCATGGCGATTGACCCAGATCACAGGCACGTTCATCTTGAGCAGGGGCTCGACGTCCGCCTCGTAGCCCGATCCGATGTGGACCCAGCCCTTCTTGCCGCCCATCCGTCGGGCGCATTCCTTGAAGTGCGCGGGATCCGGCTTGTACGAGCGCACCTGCTGGGCGGTCACAACGAGGTCGAGCTCCGTGCGCAGGTGTCGGCGAGAGATGCCGAGGAGCTTGTCGTCGATGTTGGAGATGATCCCGACCTCGTAGCGCTTCTTCAGCCGGTCCGTCGCAGCATTCGCCTCGCGAAAGGGCTGCCAGCGGCCGACGCTGTCGGGCAGGAACTGCGCGCGAGACGGCTCGAGCTCCCAGCCGAGCTCGCCGGCGACCTTGACCGCGGCGCGCCGCAGGACCTCGGCGTAGAGCTCGTAAGAGCCACTCATGATCTCGGCCTGGACCTCCAGGAACCGCTTGATGAACTCGCTCTCGTCGTAGGAGAAGCCGTCCTTGGAAGCCTCGGCCCCGAAGGCATCGATGATCCCCCTCTCCCAGTCGATCAGGGTCCCGTAGCAGTCCGTGGTCACGAACCGGATGTCTTTGAGCCTGGGAAGCGGCATGCGCGAGGCGAGGAGGATACGCTGCCGCCGCGCCGCCCCGTACGCAGCGCCACACCCACGCATGGATCTACTCGAATACCAGGGCAAGCAGGTGTTCGCCAGGCACGGCGTGCCAGTCCCCGAGGGCCGGCACGCCGCAACCGTGGACGATGCGATCGCCGGGGCCGAGGAGATCGGTTACCCCTGTGTGGTGAAGGCCCAGGTCGCGATCGGCAAGCGCGGGAAGGCGGGCGGCATCAAGGTCGCCAAGGATCGCGACCAGGCACGGGCCCATGCCGAGGCGATCCTTGGCATGGACATCCGTGGCTTCACCGTCCACGATCTCTGGATCGAGGAGGCATCCGAGATCGACGCCGAGTACTACGCGTCGATCATCCTCGACCGCTCCGCCAAGAAGCTCATGGTGATGCTCTCGCGCATGGGTGGGATGGACGTCGAGGAGATGGCCGAAACGGATCCCGAGGCCCTGATCCAGCGTCACATCGAGCCTGGCGCCGAGCTCGAGATGGAGACCGCGCGCGAGATCGCGCGCGAGGCCTACATCGACGACGACGTGATCGACGGCGTGGCGGAGATGCTGATGAAGATCTCGGAGGTGGCGCTGAACGAGGACGCGACCCTGATCGAGATCAATCCGCTGATCGTCACGTCCGCGCGGGAGGTGGTTGCGCTCGACGCCAAGATGACGGTCGACGGCAACGCCATCTTCCGGCACCCCGAGCTCGGCGACCTGCGCGACAAGTCATCCGAGGACGAGCAGGAGGCGATGGCCAAGGAGCGAGGCGTGACCTACGTGAAGCTCGACGGCAACATCGGCATCTTCGGCAACGGGGCCGGGCTCTGCATGTCGACGCTCGACGTCGTCGCCCAGGCGGGCGGTGACCCGGCCAACTTCCTCGATGCCGGCGGCGGCTCGAAGGCGGAGGCGATCATCGCCGCGCTCGAGGTGGTCACCTCCGACGAGAAGGTCATCGCGATCCTGTTCAACATCTTCGGTGGCATCACCCGCTGCGACGAGGTGGCGAAGGGAATCGTCGAGGCATCGCGGCAACTGGACCTGAAGCTGCCGCTCGTCGTTCGCCTCGACGGCACGAATCAGAAGGAGGGGCTTGCGATCCTCGCCGACAGCGGGCTCGAGAACCTCCATCAGGAACGGACGATGCTGGGCGCGGCGCAGAAGGTCGTCGAGTTGGCGGGCGGCCCGGCGTGAGCATCATCGTCGGCTCCGACACGAAGCTCGCCGTCTCCGGCCTGACGGGCCGCGAGGGCACGTTCCACGGCCTCCGCAACCGCGACTACGGCACCGACCTCGTTGCCGGGGTCACGCCGGGCAAAGGTGGTCAGGACGTGGACGGCGTGCCCGTCTTCGACAGGATCTCCGAGGCCGTCTCGGAGCGCGGCGCCAACACGTCGATGATCTTCGTGCCCGCGCGCTTCGCTGCCGATGCGATCGAAGAGGCGATCGACGCCGGGGTCGAGACCGTCATCGCGATCACCGAGGGCATCCCGGTCCTCGACATGATGCGCGTCTACTGGAAGGCGCATGACGCCGGCGTACGCCTCGTCGGGCCGAACTGCCCCGGCGTCCTATCGCCCGGCAAGGCGAACGTTGGGATCATCCCGGCCCAGTTCTTCGATCAGGGCTCGATCGGGCTCGTTTCCAAGTCGGGCACCCTCACCTACCAGATCGGCAACGAACTGAAGCAGGCCGGGCTCGGGAACTCCTCCATCGTGGGCATCGGCGGCGACCCGATCGTCGGCTCGGATTTCATCGACATCCTCACGCTCTTCGAAGACGACGACGAGACCGAGCTGATCGTGATGGTGGGCGAGATCGGCGGCGACGCCGAGGAGCGCGCCGCCGACTTCATCGACGAGTCGGTCGCGAAACCGGTCGTCGCCTACATCGCCGGGTTCACCGCCCCGCCGGGCAAGCAGATGGGCCACGCCGGCGCGATCATCTCCGGATCCTCGGGCACCGCCCAGGCCAAGAAGGACGCCCTCGAGGCGAAGGACGTCCGCGTGGGCACGAGCCCGACGGAGACGGCGCAGATCGCCGTCGAGACGCTCCAAGCCCTTGCGTAGACTCGATCCCGATGGCTTCCGACGTGATCTCCTTCGCCCGCGGCGCGCCCAGCGCTGACATCCTTCCCGCCGACGCGGTGCGCAAGGCGGCCACCACCGCGCTTGCCGACGACTGGCAGCGCGCCCTCTCCTACGGGACGGGTCGGGGCCATCCCGACCTGTGCGAGTGGATCGCGACCGAGCTCCACGGGATCGACGCCGAGCGGGTGATGGTCACGAACGGCTCGATGGAGGCCGCCGCGCTGCTCTTTCGGTACATGCTCGAGCCGGGGGACCGCGTGGTCGTGGAGCAGCCCACGTACGACCGGACGCTGCTCTTGCTGAAGCGGGCCGGAGTGGAGCTGGTGCCCGTGCCGCTCGAGGAGGACGGGATCGATGTCGCTGCCGTCGAGGCGGCGCTCGCCGAGGGCCCTCTGAAGCTCGCCCACGTGATCCCGAACTTCCACAACCCGGCCGGTTGCACCCTCTCGGCGGCGAAGCGGGAGCGACTGGTCGACCTCGCCACGGAGCACGGCTTTTGGCTGTTCGAGGACGACCCCTACCGCCTGATCGCGTTCGAGGAGCACGACCTGCCAACGATGTTCTCGCTCGACCAGGCCGATCGAGTGATCCACGCCTCCTCGTTCTCGAAGACCGTGAGCCCGGGAGTTCGCGTCGGCTATCTGGCCGGCCCACCGGAGCAGATCGCGACCCTCGCCAAGCGCGGCTCCGAGCACTACATCTCACCCAACATGCTGGCCGAGTCGATCGTGCTCGAGATGTGCCGCTCGGGCATCCTCGGCGAGAACGTGCGGTGGGTGAACGGGCAGCTCCGCGAACGGCGCGATGCGCTCGTCGAGGCGCTTTTAGACCGGCTACCCGAAGCGCAGTTCGTGGTTCCCGGCGGCGGCTACTTCCTCTGGGTCGACCTGCCTGGCTCGGACACGCCCGCGGCGCTCGCGGCGGCGTCGGAGGAGGGAGTCTCCTTCGTGGCCGGCCCCGACTTCATGCTCGAGGGCGGGGCTTCGAGCCTGCGCTTCGCCTTCGCGGCCGTGCCACCCGACCAGATCGCCGAGGGCGTGGCGCGTGTGGCGCGCGCCCTCGAGCGGACGGGTTCAGCAACCGGCGCGCAAGTCGGCTAGCGACCGTAGCGGTCGCTCGAGACCACGAGCTGCTCGGGCAACGGTGCGCGCGGCGCGGGCGCCGGGTCGGCGCGCACCGACACGGTCTCGGCGACGTCGCGCGAGACCACGTGGCGACCGTCGGCTGATGTGACCGTGACCTCGCCTCCGTCGTTGGCCTCGAGCTTGCCGTCAAGGCCCGGATCGAGGCCCGTGCTCTTCAGGTAGTGGAGGATCTCCTCCGCCTCGTTCTCGAAGCGAAGCACGTGAATCTCGGCCCCGGGTTCCACGTCCGCGAGCAAGACGCCGTGCTCGCGGATGCCCTCGACGATCGGGTGCCCGTGCGGACAGGTGGTAGCGTCGCCGATCGCCGCCAGCATGCGCTCCTCGAGGACCGGCGACATCGCGTGCTCCAGGCGCTCGGCCTCCTCGTGGACCTCGTCCCAAGGAATCGCTAAGACGTCGGTTAGGAAGCGCTCGATCAGGCGGTGTCGGCGGACGATCTGCCGAGCCTGCTCGCGGCCGTTGGCCGTGAACTCAACCGTCTTGTCCTCCCGGCGCACGATGTAGCCGTCGTCCTCGAGCCGGCCGATCATCTCGTGCACCGTCGGCGGCGAGAGCTGCATGGCCCGGGCGATGTTGGCCCCGGTGATCGGAAGCCCTGCCTCCTCGAGCCAGAACATGATCTGGAGGTATTCCTCCTCGGCTACGGTGGCGTGCTCGGGGGCCATGGGTCGAGTCTAGATGAGCAGCAGGGGTGGCTCCGAGCGCCCATGAAAGGATGCGTCGATGCAAATCGATTCGGGGACGCGGGCAATCGTGAGCGGTGCCTCGCGTGGGATTGGCAGGGCGCTGTGCGAGGCGCTCGCTGCGCGCGGCGCTCAGCTCGGACTGATGGCCCGCGGGCGCGAGGGGCTGATGGAGCTCGCGGCGGCCCTCCCCGTGGGCGGAGCGGAGCACATGATTCTCGCCGCCGACATCGGCACCCGCCGCGAGGTGCAGCGCTCGGTCGAGCGATTCGTGCGACGGACGGGCGGTCTCGATCTGCTCGTGGCCAACGCCGGCATCGCCCACTACGGGCCGTTCGCCGACGTCGAGCTCGAGAAGGCGGAGGAGATGGTGCGCATCAACGTGCTCGGGACCATGTACACGGTGGAGGCGGGCCTCGGGCCGATGATGGACGCGGGACGTGGACACGTGGTCGTGGTCTCCTCCGGGGCCGCACTTCGCGCCTTTCCGTGGGGCGCCGTCTACGGCGGCACGAAGGCGTTCGGCCGTGGCTTCGCCGAGGCGCTGCGGCACGAGCTCTCGGGAAGCGGCGTCGGCGTTACGACCGTCTTCCCCGGCGAGGTGGAATCCGCCCTTCACGATCACCAGCGCGATCGCCTCCCCGACTGGCGTCGCGACGAGAACACGATTCCGGCCTCGCGGGCGGCCGCGGACATCGTCGCGGCGATCGAGGCCGACCGTCGCGACGTCCACACGCCGAAGCGCGTGAAGCTGCTCGGGCTAAACGCTCTCGCCCCAAGGCTCACCGACGCGCTCATCGCCCGGGCGCGGGGCTCCACCGCGGCGCCCCGCCGCGACTAGCGCCGTTCGGCGAGGGTCGAGATCACCGCCTCGTAGAAGCCGTCGCCCATCGCGCCCTCGGTGACGGTGGCGTTTGGGAAACTCGGCAGGGCCTCGCGCAGACCGTCGTCGTGCGCAGGGCCGTTGGCGACTACGAAGAACCGCCCCACCACCGCCGCCGCGTCGAGGTCCTCGAGCGAATCGCCCACCGCGATGCAGCTCTCCGGGTCGTACCCACGCACCCGCATGTGGAAGGCGACCGCCTTGGCTTTGCTCGCCCCGCCGGGCACCAGGTGGTAGGCGTGGGCGGCGCCATCGAGGGCCTCCATGCGGTGGCTGATGCGCCCGTTGTCGAGAAAGCGAACGTCCTCGTGGCCGGCGTCGGTGAGGATGCGGTTGGCCTCCGCCACGTCGACCCGCCCGCGAAACAGATGCGAGAGGTGGCGGTCGGTGTGCCAGGGCCGATGCCATTCGAGGCGCTCGCCGAAGTGCTCGAAGAGCAGGTCGGTGAGACCTTCGTCGATCATTCGCTGCGCGGGGGTGGGGGCGTCGTCGGACCCCGGCTCCCAGCCTCCCACCAGCAGGGTGCGCTCGAGATCGATGGTGACGCCGCACCCGGCCTCGTAGATGTAGGAGACCTGCCCGAGCACCCTGGCGTCCGCGATCACCTGCGTCTCCCGGCGGCCCGACATGATCACCACCTCCACGCCCGCGCGGTCGCAGGCCTCGAGCCCGCGCGCCTGCACCATCGTGAAGTTGCCCGCCGCGTCCCGAAAGAGCGAGCCGTCCTTGCCGTAGAGGGTCCCGTCGAGGTCGGTGTAGACGCAGCGCAGGCTCATCGGCGGGGGGAACCGTAGACGCTTCGCGGCAGCTCGACCCGCTCCAGTCGAAGCCAGCCCGCGAGCAGGTCGAGCTCATCGCGCAGCTCCTCCAGGGCGTTCTTGGGGGCGTGGTCCTCAAGGTGAACCGCCCGAGCGAGCAGCGCTCCGCCGCTGCGGTCGGCTTTCAGGTCCACCCTGGCGACCAGGCGGTCGCCGAGCAGGAACGGGAGGACGTAGTAACCGTGGACTCGCTTGGGCTTGGGCACGTAGATCTCGAGCCGATATCGAAAGCCGAACACACGCTCGAGCCGGCTTCGCTCCCACAGCAGGGAGTCGAACGGGCCCACGAGGCAGCAGGCACCCAGGCGACGGGGGATGCGGGCGCCTGCCCAGAGATATCCCTGGGTGCGACCCCAGCCCTCTACCTCCACCGGCACCAGCTCGCCCGACTCGACCAGCTCGGCGATCCGGGCTCGGACGTCGGCAAGCGCGAGGCGAAAATAGTCGCGCAGGTCGCGCTCCGCGGCGACGCCGAGCGCTCTCGCGGCCACCCGAACCAGCTCGCGTTGGGCGTCGGCCGCGGGCCGAGTCGGTGATTCGACGATGGCCCGGGGGAGCACGCGCTCGGTGAGGTCATAGAGGCGCTCGAAATTGCGCCGGCGCGCGGAGCTCACCCGCCCGCTCCAAAAGAGCCACTCGATCGCCCGCTTCGAATCCGACCAGTCCCACCACGGGCCGGCCCTGCGGGGGCGCTCCTGCGAGAGCTCCGAGGCCGCGAGCGGCCCCCGCTCGCGCACCTCTTCGAGCACCTGCTCCACCAGCTCTGGCCGCTCGCGCCGGATCCGCTTCATGCTGCCCCAGGCCTCTTTGGCGGCCTCCTCCATCCGCCACCGCAGGAGGGGCTGCAGCCCGACCGGCAGGAGCGATGCCTCGTGGCCCCAGTACTCGAAGAGCCGCCGCGGAGCGCGCTGAGAGGCGTCGTCGAGCGCCTGCTTCGGGTATGGCCCGAGCCGGCTGTAGGCCGGGAGGTAGTGCGCCCGTTCGAGCACGTTGACCGAATCCACCTGAAGCAGCCCGACGTGACCGAACACGCGCCGGATCCCCCATCCAGGAGCCCCACTGAGACCCCTGTGCTCCGCAAAGCCCTGTGACGCGAGCGCGAGCCGCCGCGCCTCGTCGCTGCTCAGTCGTTGGCGAACGGGCATCGGCGCAACCTACGCCAGTGCGCGTCTCGGCCGCCGCGGCTACCGCGTGGCGCTTGACCTCAGTTCGCCGCCCCGTCTGACTCGACCATCCAGATATGTCCATCCAGGTCGGCGAAAGCTCCCGCGTAGCCCCAGGGCTGCTGGCCGGGCGGGGTGACTTCCGTCGCGCCGGCGCTCACCGCCTCCTCGATCGTCCTCTGGACCTCCGCTTGGCTTTCGCGACGAAGGACCAGGACGCACTCGCTGGTACCGGCGGACGCCACCGCGTGGTCGCCGGTGACCCAGTCGAAGCCTCCCCTCGGAACGAGCATCAGGCGAACGCCGTCATTGAGGACGAACTGAAGCGGCTCGGGGACGCCGTCGTCGGCGGGAGCTCCCACCGCCTCGAACCCGAGCCCGTCGCGGTAGAACGCGAAGGAGTCCCTGCGATCGGCTATCGGCAGGCTGACGATCAACGGCTTCTCAGAGGGCATCACGCAATTCTCCTTGGGATCGAGCTCGGCCGTCCTAAGACCCCGGTGGGTGCGCGAACTCATCGCTTGGTCAGGTCCTATGGTCTTTGCGATGGCCGACTGGCGTCTTCGTGATCGGGTGCTCTCCTTCCCTCCCCCGCTCGCGGCAGGGATCGTGAACGTCACGAGCGACTCCTTTTTCGAGGGGGCGCGGAGCGGCACTCCCGAGCGGGCGGTCATCGATGGCATGGCGATGCTCGAAGCGGGCTTCGACATGCTCGACGTGGGCGCCGTCGCCGCACGAAGCGGCCCGCCGGTGCCGGTCGCAGACGAGGCGGACCGGCTTGTTCCCGCGGTGGCCGGGCTGGTTCGCGCGACCGAGCTCCCCGTGCTCGCCGACACGTTCTGTCCCGAGGTCGCCCGCCTCGCGCTCGAGGCGGGCGCGGTCGCGATCAACGACATCTCAGGCGGCGCCGACCCTGAGCTGCTGGCGGCCGTGGCCGCTGCGGACGCCGGCTACGTGTTGATGCACATCGAGGGACCACCGCGCCAGGACCGCGCGGCGCCACGGTATGACGACCCGGTCGAGCACCTCAAGGCTTGGTTTTCGAGGCGGATCGAGGCTTGCGTCGCGGCCGGCGTAGACGAGCAGCGGATCGCGATCGACCCTGGCCTCGACTTCGACCTCTCGGTGGACGACGATCTCCAGATCCTGCGGCGCGTCGGGGAGCTGCGTGCGCTCGGCAGGCCGATCTTTCTGGCTCTCTCGCGCAAGGATTTCCTCGGCGCCGTGCTGGCCGGCTCGTGGGAGGATCGGCTCGGCGCCTCCGAGCGTGGGATCGCCACGCAGGCCGCGGTCGCCCTCGCGGCGGCCGAGGGTGTTGAGATCCTCCGTCTCCACGACGTGGAGGCGCTCGACTCGATGCGCGTAGCCGCGGCCATCACTGCACACGCGACCGGGCTCCCGGCGTCGTGATCGAGCAGGCCTGGCTCGGGCTCGTGGAGGCGGGTGCGACCGACGAACGGCTCGTCGAGACCGCGGCGGAGCCCGCCCGGGCGCCTGAGTCAGTCCCCCTGCCACGTTCGCTCGATCCCGGCTTGGCCGCCGCTCTGCGGGCGTCGGGCGTGGTGGAGCTCTACACCCACCAGCAGCAGGCGCTCGAAGCGGCAGCGATTGGCAACGTGATCGTGACGAGCGGCACCGCCTCCGGAAAGTCGCTCTCCTTCAACCTGCCCGTCCTCGACGGGCTGGCCCGCGACGACCGCGCTCGGGCCCTCTACCTGTACCCCACCAAGGCGCTCGCCCAAGACCAGGCCCGAAAGCTCCACGAGCTGGGGCCACCGGGCCTGCGCCACGCGATCTACGACGGCGACACCCCCCGCGAGGACCGTCCACAGATCCGCCGGCGGTCGAACCTGATCCTCACCAACCCCGACATGCTGAACGTGAGCGTCCTGCCCCATCACAAGCACTGGGGAGACTTCCTCGCGGGCCTGCGCTGGGTGGTGGTCGACGAGGCGCACACCTACCGGGGCGTGTTCGGCTCGCACGTGGCGAATGTCTTGCGCAGGCTTCGCCGTGTCGCCGGGCTCTACGGCTCTGAGCCACGCTTCGTCTGCGCGTCGGCCACGATCGCGAACCCGGTCGAGCTTGCGGAGGAGCTCGTCGGCGACCCATTCGAGCTCGTCGGTTCGGACGGCGCGCCACGGGCGGGTCGCCGGATCGCGATGTGGAACCCACCGGTCATCGATCCCAAATCGATGACGCGTCGATCGGTCCTCTCCGAGTCGGCCGAGCTGCTCGGCGACCTCGTCATCGCCGGCATGCGGACGATCTGCTTCATGAAGAGCCGGCGCGGAGTCGAGCTGCTCCAGCGCTTTACCCGCATGCGGCTCGAGGACCTGGGGCAGCCGCACCTCGCCGATCGAATCGCCCCGTACCGAGCCGGCTACACGCCGCAGCAGCGGCGTGAGATCGAAGCGCGGCTGAGCGGAGGCGAGCTGCTCGCGGTCGTGGCCACCGACGCGCTCGAGCTCGGCATCGACATCGGTGAGCTCGACGCCGCCATCTGCGTCACGTTCCCCGGCACCGTCGCGAGCCTGCGGCAGATGTGGGGCCGGGCAGGGCGCCGGCGCGAGGGCATCGCGTTGTATGTGGCCGGCGAGGATGCCCTCGATCAGTTCTTCTGCCGCCACCCGACGGAGTTCATCGGGCGCCCGGTGGAGGCGGCGATCCTTGACCACGAGAACGACCGCATCCAGCTCGCCCACACGCTCGCCGCCGCCTACGAGGTGCCGCTCGGCGGCGCCGGCGCACAACCCGGAGCGCGCGACGACGAAGTCCTCGGTCCGCGCTGGCGCGAGCGCGCTGAATCCCTCACCGCCGCCGGCGAGCTGCGGCGCTCGAACGACGGGCGTTACCTGCCCCGAGGGGCGGGCTTCCCAGCGGGCGAGATCTCCCTGCGCTCGGCTTCGCCCGACTCGATCGCGGTCGTCGAGCGCTCCTCGGGCGAGATGATCGGCTCAGTCGAGGCGGAGCGTGCGTTCTGGACCGTGCACCCGGGCGCCGTCTATCTGCACATGGGCCGCTCCTACGAGGTCCGTGAGCTCGACCTCGAGCGGCGCCGCGCGCTGGTGGACGGCTTCGACGGCGACTGGTACACGCAGCCGAAGAAGGAGACGATGGTGTTCATCGAGTCGGCCGGTGAGCAGCGGCGGCTGGGGCTCGGCGACGGGTCGTTCCCGCTCTCGTTCGGAGAGGTCTCGGTTACCGAGCAGGTGATCGCCTACCAGCGAAAGCGGCTCGAGGACCACGGCGTCATCGACCTCGTGGGCCTCGATCTGCCAGAGACGAACTTCCCGACCCAGGCCCTGTGGTACGAGCTCCCCGACGCGCTCGCAGGCCCCGACCGGCTACCGCTCGAGATCCAGCTCGGCGCGCTCCACGCTTCAGAGCACTCTCAGATCGCCGTGCTCCCCCTGCTCGCGATGTGCGATCGCTGGGACATCGGCGGGCTCTCGACCAACGTCCACTTCCAGACGGGCACACCGACGATCTTCATCTACGACGGTCACCCGGGCGGCGTCGGCATTGCGCGCCGTGGCTACGAGGAGTTCGAGCGGCTCGTCGGTGACGCCGCCCGGCTCGTCGGCGAGTGTCCCTGCGCCGAGGGTTGTCCCTCGTGCGTCCAGAGCCCCAAGTGCGGCAACCTGAACGAGCCCCTGCACAAGGCGGGCTCGCTGCAGCTCATGGAGGACATGATCAACTCGATCGCGGCCGCGGCTCGACCGGTGCGGGCGTGACGCGACCCAGACAGATTGCGGTGGTTGGGAAGGGCGCCGATGACCCGCGCCTGGCCACGATGGCCGAGGAGGTGGGCCGCCGGCTGGCCACAGCCGGGGTGACGGTCGTCTGCGGAGGGCTTGGCGGCGTCATGGAGGCGGCCGCGCGCGGCGCGCGCGATGCGGGAGGTGACGTGATCGGCGTGCTGCCCGGAGAGGACCCGGCTGCTGCGAACGAGTTCGTGACCCACGTGGTCGCCACCGGCGCCGGCGGCGCTCGCAACCTCGCCGTTGTGGCGTCGGCGGAGGCGACGATCGCGATCGGAGGGGAATGGGGGACGCTGACCGAGATCGCCTTCGCGCGGCGCGCAGGCAGGCGGGTGATTCTGCTCGAAAGTTGGTCGGTGAGCGGCGCCGGAGAGATGCGGGACGCTCCGGGGATCGAGGCCGCTACCGACGTGGCCGATGCGGTCTCTCGAGCCCTGGGGTAACCCGCGGTAGCGCTAGCCTTCACCGCCGCGGCGAGGTAGCTCAGTTGGTAGAGCACACGACTGAAAATCGTGGTGTCGGCAGTTCGATTCTGCCCCTCGCCATCGCATAGCAAGGCGAAATTCGGTTCCCGCGAGAGGGCCGCTTTTCGTTATGGGGCAACGGATTTGACGGATCCGCCCGCCAGGCTTACGATCGACCCGTGAGGTTGCTGCGTGTGGCACTCGGGCTCGCAAGCTGCGGCGCCTTGGCCCTGACCGCTGTGCCCGCCGTGGCGGGGGACCCGCCGTTCGAAGTCAAGGCGTCGAAGCACGAGGATGGGCCTTACGTCGAGACGACTCAAACCGTGAACGTGCCGATCGGGGACGCGAAGAGCCTCTACTGGAAGGTCAAGCACGTCTCCGGCGGGGCGCTGGAGATGCGGTTCACCGATGCCCTCACAGCGAGCCCGAACCCGGAGGGTCTCAAGATCCGGTGGTTCAAGGGCACCAAGGAGATCACCAACGAGGTCAAGGGCTCCGGCTATGAGTTCACGCTGCTGAACGGCTCGCGGAAGTTCTTCCGAGCCAAGGTGAGGGCGGTGGGGGCCAGCGATGGCGCCTGCGTGGTCGGCCAGGCGGACCGGATCGACCCCTCGTTCTCGGACAACGCCGGCTTCGCGGTCAACGGTCCCTGCGTCTAGTCGATCGGGCCCGATGTCCTGTCGGAGTCTGCCCCTCGCCATCCGATAGCCAAGCGGTCCCCCTTGGCGCTCGCCAGATCGCCTCTATTCGTTCCGCACGAAGCGGAAGTGGGCGGCGCGCGGCGAGCTGAGGACCTCCAGCGGCCTCAGGTACGACGGCGGACCGTCGAGGTTTTCGAACAACGGCTCGCCGGCGCCGAGGAGAGCCGGGACGACGTGGATCTCCATCTCATCGACCAGGCCGAGGCGCAGGTACTGCTGCGCGGTGGACGCGCCGCCGCCGATGTTGATGTCGCGCGATCCCGCTACCTCGCGGGCACGCTCGAGCGCCGCCTCGGGGCCCTCGGTGACGAAGTGAAACGTCGTCCCGCCCTCCATCTCGATCGGCTCGTGAGCATGATGTGTCAGGACGAAGACCGGGCTGTGGTACGGGGGGTCGTCGCCCCACCAGCCTCTCCATTCCTCGTCGCCCCACTCGCCCCGAATCGGCCCGAACATGTTGCGGCCCATGATCGTCGCGCCGAAGTCTTGCCTCCAGACCGCGGCGCGATCGTTGTCGAGCCCGGTCTCACCCTCATCCTCGTCGCCGAGCATCGCCTTGAACGCACGAGTCCGCGTGAACCAGTCGTGCAGTAGTTCCTCGGCGCCCTCGCCGAGCGGAGTGTCGCGGCTCTGGTTTGGCCCGGCCGCGTAGCCGTCGAGTGACATCGAGATGTGAAAGCGCAGCTTGGACATCGAGGCTCCTTGGGTTAGACGGGACTGATTGGGCAGCCCTCAGGAGTATCAGGCTCCGCGGCCGTGCGCTGCTCGAGTGGCCCGCGAACACGGTCGGCCCGGCGGGGATGCACGGCGGCGGGAGTGAAGCCGCTTTGCATGGAAAGCGGCAAAGCCGAAACGGTGACCTTCGAGGCAGGCGTCTAGTCCCGGAGCGAGGCCTCGATTTGTTCCGCCGCTCGCTCCGCTCCCTCCTCCCTGGCGATCCGCTCCGAGAGCTCTAGGGCGCGATCGCGCATGGCGTGATCCTCGATGGCCGCGCGGATCGCAGCGCCGAGCTTGTCTGCGGTCAGCTTCTTCGCCGGCAGGGGCTCGGGGCCGGCACCCGCACGCTGCACCGCCGCACCCCAGAAATGTTGGTCGCCTTGAAACGGACAGACGACGGTGGGCCGACCGGCCAGCAATCCCGCGGCCGTCGTGCCCGCGCCCCCGTGATGGACGACGGCTGCAACACGCGGGAACAGCCAACGATGTGGTACGTAGTCGATCGCTATGCGATCTGCACCTGCGGGTAAGTCCGCGATTCCACCCCAGCCTGTCGCGATCACGGCACGCGCGCCAGCCTTACGCAACGCCTCGCTCACCACTGTGCTCAGCCGGCCCGGGTCGGGACCGACGCTGCTCCCGAAGCCGACATAAACCGGCGGCCCGCCCGAGGCGACGAAGGCCTTGAGCGCAGGCTCAACCGGCTCATCGCCGCCATCCTCACGAAACCAGTAGCCGGTGGCGACCGTATCCGCCGGCCAATCGCGTGGCGTCGGTACGAGGCTGGGGCTATAGCAGTAGAGAGTCCTGGCCGGTGCCGGCGGATTTCCGCGAGCGCCCAGCGCGAGGTCGTCCTCACGCCAGCCTCGAATCAAACCGGAGTAGGGACGCTTGAGCAGGCCAACGAGGCGATAACTCGCTCGATTGAGCGGACCGCCCAAGTCATGGCGAACCATGGCGGGCAGCGGAAACTCTCGAGTAGGAGTCAGCATCGGGACGGTGAGGACCCGCACGTGCGGTATCCCAAGCTTCTCCGCGAGATGAGGCGCCGCCAGGGTCTTGTCGTGGGCGACAATCATTTGCGGACGAGTGGCCTTCGCGACTGCCCAGCTGTCCTCGAGCATCCCCCGGATCACGGGAAAGACGTCGTCACGAAGCGAGGGTCGCCCGCGCTCGGATGTGGGAACGAGCGCCCGGAAGTCGGCGCGGATCGGCGCGAACTCGACCTCGTTCGTGGCGGCGAACCGCGCGAAGGCGGCATCAGCCGCAAACGTGACGTTATGGCCGCGATCGGCGAGGTGCGCCGCGAGCGCCGCGAATGGCTCGACATCCCCGGTGCTTCCGGCGGTGAGCACGGTGATCTTGGCCATCTCGGCGATCGTATATATGAACTCGAGGAGATACGGGACAAGCTGTCGGCAGTTCGACTCTGCCCCTCGCCATCGATCTGCGAGGCGTGAACCGTTCCGAGGCCGTCCAAGATCGAGCCATGCAGGCGTAGAGTGCAGTGGCATGACCGATCTACCGATCCTCGAGAGCGACTGCTGTCCCGAGAAGGACTGCTGCCCGAGCTGTCCTGAGGACGGCTGCCCGCCCGACTGCTGCTAGGTCCGCGTGGCTCACGCGCTGTTCGTCTGCCTTCACAACGCGGGCCGATCGCAGATGAGCCAGACGCTCTTCGAACGCGCGGCGGACGGCCGGCACACCGCCGCGTCAGCCGGGACGGCGCCGGCCGAGGCTGTTCATCCCGAGGTGGTCGAGGTCATGCGCGAGCTCGGGTTCGACCTGGCCGATCGAAGGCCGCACAAGCTCGAGCGCACGGACGCTGAGCGTGCCGATGTGGTCGTAACGATGGGGTGCGGCGATGAGTGTCCGTACCTCCCTGGCAAGCGGTACATCGACTGGGATCTTCCCGACCCGAAGGGCTTGCCCGCCCCCGAGGTTCGCGCGATCCGGGACGAGATCGACAAACGAGTGCGCGCGCTGGCGGCCGAATTGGATCGGGCGCCCGACGACTCAGACTGACCCGCGTGGCCGCTCGGTGCTGAAATACGACGACGCAGCGAAAGGCACCCAATCGGCTCACGAGAGGACGGCTGAGATGGACACACCCCCGATCGTCTCCCGCGAGGAATGGGACTCCGCGCGCGAGCAGATGCTGGTGAAGGAGAAGGAGCTCACGCGCGCCCGTGACGCGCTCGCGGCCGAGCGCCGCCGGATGCCATGGCTGCGGGTTGAGAAGGACTACGCCTTCGAGGGGCCGGACGGGCCGGCCAGCCTGCCCGACCTCTTCGCCGGCCGGCGGCAGCTGGTCGTCTATCGGTTCTTCTATGAGCCCAGCGTGAGCGGCTGGCCCGAGCGGGGCTGTGGTGGCTGTTCCTTCCTTGCCGACCAGGTCGCGCACCTCGCCCACCTGAACGCCCGCGACACGACGCTCGCATTCGCCTCGCGCGCCCCCCAGCCGGAGATCGAGCGATGGCAGGCGAGGATGGGGTGGGAGATCCCGTGGTACACGATCACCGACGACTTCGATGCGGACTTCGGAGTTGACGAATGGCACGGCACCAACGCCTTCATCCGCGATGGTGACGCGATCTATCGCACCTATTTCGTCAACAGCCGCGGTGACGAGGCGATGGGGAGCACGTGGAGCTTTCTCGACATCACGGCCCTCGGGCGTCAGGAGGAGTGGGAAGATTCGCCTGAGGGCTACCCGCAGACCCCGCCGTATCAGTGGTGGAACCTCCACGACGAGTACGACAGCGATCGCTGAGCTCGAGTGCGCGTCCTCATCACCACTCGCGGGAGCGCCGGGCACCTGAACCCTCTCGCGCCGTTCGGGCACGCCTGTATCGAGGCCGGGCACGAGGTGCTCGTGGCGGCGCAGCGTCAGAACCAGGCGCACGTGGAACGGACCGGGCTGCCCTTCGCACCGGTGTCGGATCCGCCCGAGGAGGAGTGGATGCCGCTCATGGCTCAGTTCGCCGAGCTCGACATCGACACGGCCAACCGAATCATGCTCGGCAAGTTCTTCGGCGGCATCGATCTGCGCGCCGAGCTGCCGAACCTGCGTGCGATTGCCGAGGATTGGCGGCCGGACCTCATCGTCCGCGAGAGCTGGGAGTACGGCTCGACACTCGTTGCCGAGCTTTACGAGATCCCGATCGTTCGCGTCGGCCTCGGCCTCGGTGACCTGGAGGCGCTCTCGATCGAGGTCGCTGCGCCGGAGGTGAACGAAGCCCGCGCCACCGCCGGCTTGTCCCCGGATCCCGACGGCGACCGGCTTCGCGGCAGTCCGTATTTCACGATGATGCCCGAAGCGCTCGAGGACCCGGCCGCCGAGCTGCCGGCACGCACCCATCGCTTTCGGTTTGGCGCATCAGCGGAATGCCTGCCGCTTCCGGACTGGTGGCACGGCAACGACGACCCGGTGGTCTACCTGACCTTCGGCTCGGTGGCGGCCGGGCCGCATCTGCCGTTCTACCCGGAGCTCTACCGCGGGGCAATCGAGGCGCTGGCGCCGCTCCAGGCGAGAGTCCTGGTCACGATCGGGGACGCCTCCCGTGACGTCGCGGAGCTCGGCGAGGTGCCGCACAACGTCCACGTCGAGACGTGGGTTCCGCACGACGACGCCGCGTCGAGCGCGGCTGTGATCGTCTGTCACGGCGGCTACGGGTCCACGCTCGGCTCGCTCGCCAACGGGACCCCGCTCGTGGTCCTGCCGCTCTTCTCGACCGATCAATGGGCCAACGCCGAAGCTGTCGCCCGCTCAGGAACCGGGCTCTCCGTCGCGGACGAGCAGGCGACACGATCCGCCCTTGGCCTCCCCGAGGCGAAGAGCATCGAGGGGCTCCACGGCGCGGTGGCGCGCGTCTTGAGTGACGACTCATACCGACGCGAGGCAGAGAGCATCGCTGCCGCGATGCGGGCGCTGCCGCCGGTGGAGGAGTCCGTCGAGGTGCTCGAAGCCATCGCCGCCACGCGCTGACCCTCGTGCGATGGCCGAGAAACGCGCTCAGCGCGCCCAACTCAGCCATCGCCGGTCACGCCGCTGCTACCACTCCACGATCGGCCGTACCTCGACGGCGCCGCCCAAGCGGGCCGCCGGGATCCGGGCGGCGAGTGCGATCGCGGCCTCGAGGTCGTCGGCCTCGAAGATCAGGTAGCCGCCCAGCGCCTCCTTGGTCTCCGTGAACGGACCGTCGGTGGCGAGCGTCTTGCCGTCGCTAACCCGGACGGTGATCGCCGCGGTCGGCTCGTCGAGCTGGAGGCCGGGGCTCACGCCGGGCGTTTCGTTGATCGCCTTGTAGTCGGCGAAAACCGCACTCTGCTCCTCCTCGGTGAGCTTCGCCCACGCGTCCGGCGAACGTGGTGTGGGGGCATCGCCCTGATGAATCAACAGCATGAACTTCATGGTTCCTCCTTTTCGAGACTGTCACCAATAGGACGAACGGGACGGCGCGAGATCGACGTGGCGGGCGGCGATGAGTTCGGGCGGCGGAAATGGTGATACAAGGAGTAGCCGCATGCGTCGTTCCCGGTGTCGTCAGATTCGGGCGCATCTGCCCGACTGAGCATCCATGAGACGAGCGCGCGAAACCACCTGCAAACCGCGAGGGGGCGAGCTCGCGCCGTCCGGTCCTCTGTCTACTTTGAAAGACGAGATGACCGAAGCGATCTCGCTCATCGATCAGGCCACGCTCGAGCCGACGCAGGCCAACGGCCAGCCCGAGCCCAAGAGCAACGGGCGCGTCTTCGTGCGCGAGCTGAGCGAGGGCGCGATGGTGGCCGCGGTCTTCGCGGTGCGCGACCGCGAGCGGCGCAGCCGTCGCAACGGGGAGGACTTTCTGCGGCTCAAGGTCGCTGATCGGACAGGGACGATCGAGGCGGTCGCGTGGGAGCGGGTCGACGAGTGCTTCGAGTGCTGCACCCCGGGCGCGATCGTCCACATCGAGGGCCCGTTCTCGGTTCATCCGCAGTACGGCGCGAAGATCACGATCAGCCAGGTCCGTTCCGCCGAGGCCAGCGAGTACGACCACGCGGACCTCGCGGAAGGCCCCGAGGTTCCCGTGGAGCGCCTCGAGGCCGACCTCCGGCACCTGATCGCGACCGTCCAGCACCCGCACCTACACGACCTGCTCGAGCGCCTTTTGGGTGAGGGCACACCTACCTGGGAGCGCTTCCGGATCGCTCCCGCGGCCAAGTACTACCACCAGGCATACGCCCACGGGCTCCTCGACCACGCCCTCTCGGTGGCCCAGGCCACGAGCGCCGCGGCATCCGCCTTCCCGGGGGTCGATCGGGACGTTGCCGTGACCGGCGCGTTGCTGCACGACATCGGCAAGACGCAGGCGTACAACGACGACCTGCTGGCGATCGATCTCACCGACGCCGGCCGCCTCCAGGGCGAGATCCCGCTCGGCTACTACCTCGTCCGCTCGACGATCGAGTCGATCGAGGGTTTCGACCCGAAGGCTGCGCAGGCTGTCCTTCACATCATCCTCTCCCACCACGGGACCTACGAGAACGGCTCTCCTGTCGTGCCGGCCACGCGGGAGGCGACGCTCGTCCACTCGATGGACAACCTCGGCGGCAAGCTCGGATCGTTCGACCGGATCGAGCGCGAGCTGCCCGATGGCGAGGAGTGGTCACGCTTCGATCGCGGTGTGGGCTCAGCCGCATACTTCGGCACCCGCGCCGCCTAGCCCGCACCAAAAAAGCACCCGCCGGCCGCATTCCGCCGTTCCGCGGAACCGCCGCAAGCGCTTTTTCAGCCTGGATGACGGGTACGGGTCTCTCACAAGCGATGAAAGGAAGCGATGACGACCAGTTCCTCCGCCGTACCCCAGCTCGAGCTGAACTCCGGGGGCACGATCCCCCAGCTCGGCTTCGGCGTCTTTCAGATTCCGCCCGAGGAGACCGCCGACGCCGTCGCCGAGGCTCTGCGGGTCGGCTACCGCAGCATCGACACGGCAGCGGCCTACGAGAACGAGCGCGAGGTCGGGAACGCGATTCGCGCTTCGGAGGTCGACCGCTCGGAGCTCTTCGTCACCACGAAGCTCTGGAACTCGGAGCAGGGACGAGATAGCGCTCGCGACGCCTTCGACGAGAGCTTCTCGAAGCTGGACATCGACTACCTGGATCTCTACCTGATCCACTGGCCCCTGCCGTCGCAAGACCAATACGTCGAGACGTGGCTGTCGCTGAAGGCGCTCAGGGAGTCGGGGCGCGTTCGCCACATCGGCGTCTCGAACTTCACCGAGGAACACCTGGAGCGCCTGGAAGAGGAGACCGGCGTGGTCCCGGCCGTAAACCAGGTCGAGCTGCACCCGACCTTGCAGCAGCGAGACCTCCGGGAGTATCACCGCGAGCACGGAATCCTCACCGAGGCGTGGAGCCCGCTCGCTCAGGGCGAGCTGCTTGAGGACGAGACGCTCGGTGCGATCGGCGAGGCGCAAGGCAAGACCGTTGCGCAGGTGATCCTGCGCTGGCACATCCAGATCGCCAACGTCGTGATCCCGAAGTCGGCGACGCCGGAGCGCATCGCCGAGAACTTCGACATCTTCGACTTCGAGCTCTCGGACGAGCAGATGGAGTCGATCGCCGGGCTCGACGAGGGCCGCCGCATCGGACCGGAGCCGACTGAGTTCAGCGCCACCTGACGCGCCGCGATTGGGCGTTGTCAGGCCCGGCGGCCGAGGGCGGCGGCGGAAAATGCGGCTTCACAAAGGGGAGAACCCCACTTGAGCGGGGAGAGCGCCACCCAGCGCGGACTAAGGTAGGAAGGGATGGCCAAGGACACCGAAAAGCTGATCCGCCAGCTCTCGCTGATCTCATTCCTGATGGCCAACGGGCGTCCGGTGTCCGCGCTCGAGATCAAGCGGGAGGTGGAGGGCTACTCGTCGATGAACGAGGACGCCTTCGCCCGCCGGTTCTACGCGGATCGCGCGGAGCTCGAGAGCCTCGGCATCTCGCTCCAGGTCGAGAAGCCGTCAGAGGGGTTCTTCGAGGCTGAGCTCTACGCGCTGCCACCCGAGAACTACTACCTGCCCGCGATCGAGTTCACCGATGCCGAGCTGGCAGCCCTACGCACCGCGCTCAGCCTGCTCGACGGCGAGTTCGCCTACGCCGAGCCCTTGCGCCTGGCCCTGCAGCAGGTCTCGTGGGGACGTCCGAGCCCGCTGAACGAGGAGGACGGCGCCCCGATCGACGTGAAACTGGCCGATCCGGCCTCGGGCCGGGACGTCTCCCAGCGGCTGGCCAAGATCGAGACAGCGATCTCGCGCCGCAAGACGATCGAGTTCTCCTACTACTCGCTCCAGCGCGACGAGGAGTCCGAGCGCAAGGTCGACCCCTACCACCTTGTCTTCAGAGGCGGGCAGTTCTACCTGATCGGCCACGCACACGAGCGCGACGAGGTTCGCGTCTTTCGCCTCTCGCGCATCCGCGGCAAGGTCTCCTACGCGAGCAAGGCCGAGCACGACTTCTCGCCCCCTGAGGACTTCGATCGTCGCGACTACGCCTCCCGCGCCGATTGGCAGATGGGCACGATGGAGGGCTCGGCAAAGGTGTTCCTGCGCGAGCGTGTCGCATGGCTCGTCGAGCGCGACTACGGCAAGTACGGAAGCATCCGCAAGGCGACCAAGGCCGACGGTGCGCCGGGCCGCGGGTCCATTTTCGAGACGGAGTTCGCCTCTGGGCGCCAGCTCGTCTCCTGGGTATTGAGCTGGCGGGAGAACGCGACCCTGATCGAGCCGGCGGCGCTTGCCAAGGACGCGAAGCAGCGACTCGACCTTCTCCGCACACGCCATCGCGACGAGTTCGACGTCGCGGACGTGGTCGCCCGGCCGATCGGCGAGGGCAACGGACGCCCGCGGTCCAACGGCCGCTCGGAGTCGGTCATCCGCCCCGAGCGCTTCGCGCGCCTGGTTTCCCTCGCAGGGCTCTTGATCGGCGCTGCGCGGGCGGACGGGCGCCTGCCGGTCTCCCAGGTCCGGCGCGACCTGAACGTCTCGATGGAGGAGCTCCGAGAGGACATCGACGTCCTCAACGTCGTCAACTTCGGCGGCGGCACATACGTGCTCTACGCAGAGATCACCGGCGACGACATCGAGGTCGACCCCGACACCTACGGCGACAACTTCGCGCGGCCGGCGCGCCTCCTGCCCTTGGAGGCGAAGGCGCTCGTCGCCGCGATTGACCTCTTCGGAGACCACCTGCCGCAATCGGGCCTCGGGACCGCTCGGGAGAAGATCGTGGAGGCGCTCGGGCACGACCCCTCGGAGGAGGGCCTCGAGATCGCGCCCGGTCGCGACGACTCCGAAGTTGTCCGCACCGTCCACGACGCGATCGAGCGCAACAGGGTGCTCGAGATCCAGTACTACAAGGAGAACGAGGACGAGTTCACCAAGCGACGCGTGGAGCCATACAAGCTCGCATCGGGGCCCGAGGGCTGGTACCTCGGTTGCTATGACCCGGCGCGTGAGGACACGCGTCACTTTCGCCTCGACCGGATGAAGGAAGCGAGCGTCACCGATGAGGAGTTCGAGCCGCGGGAGGGCGTAGCCGAGCGCCTGGCCGAGCAGGAGTGGCTCGTGCGGGGCGAGGTCGCGAGCGCGGGCGTGGCACGCGTTTGGGTCTCCCCGGAGCGTGCGCGCTGGCTACGCGAGGAGCGCCGGGTGGTCGAGGAGCTCGCCGACGGCGGCGTGGTGGTGGAGCTGCCCTACGGGTCGGTGGACTGGCTCGTGCGCGAGACGCTCAAGGGTGTCGGCGACCTAGTCGTCCTCGAGCCCGACGAAGCCCGCGAGGCGGTCGCCGCCGCGGTCGCGGCCTAGGCCTGGGCGACCCGCTCCAGCTCGGAGGCGAGCCCACTCAGGTCCCGGAGCTCAGCCGCGCGTGCCGCCTCGCTGCTCTGCTCGAGGCGGTTGATCCAGATCGCCGGCTGGCCCATGCGGGCGCAGGGCTCGATGTCGTGAAAGAGGCTCGCCGCCACATGGACGTGCACGGCGGGGGCGCCGGCTCGCTCTCGGAAGGTGGTCCAGTGGCCGGCTGCCGGCTTGTACGAGCCCGCCTCCTGCGCGGTGATCGCCAGGTCAAACGGCACGCCCAGCGTCTCGATCGATGCGGCCAGGAGGTCCGGGTCGGTGTTCGAGAGGATCGCAAGCTTCCAACCCCGCTCTCGCACCTCCACCAGCTCGGATGTGACCTCGTCGAATGCCCGCCAGCCGGGCAGCGAGTCCGCAAGCGCCGCCCGCCGTGCGGGAGGCACCTCGACCGCCTCGATCGCCGCCACGGCGGCGAGTGAGCGAGTCAACACCTCGCGATAGGGCAGATCGCCCTCCGACTGAACCCGCGGCTCCACGGCGTGGTAGTGCTCGAGCATCCGGTGTGAGTCGAGATCCGGCCAGAGCTCCTGGAAGACCGAGCGGATGCCGCCCTCCCAGTCGATCAGGGTCCCGTAGCAATCGAAGGTGGCCCAGCGCTCGGACACGGGGTCGAGCCTATATTGCGGCGATCACGTCGATCGACTCGGCCCCAGGCCGCAGTGACATCCTTCGCATCGTCGCCCCCAACCCGGGGCCGATGACGCTCGAGGGGACCAACACCTACGTGGTCGGGTCCGATCCCGCCTACGTGATCGATCCAGGCCCCGACATCGATGCCCACCTGGAAGCGATCCACGCTGCAGCCAACGACCGCGGAGGGATCGGCGGCGTGCTCTTGACGCACTCGCACGCCGATCACACGGCGGCGACGCCAAGGCTCGGCGCCCCGGTGCTCGCCGCTGCCGCTTCCCCCTTTGAAGCCATTCCCACCCCCGGTCATGCGGCCGACCACGTCGCCTTCGTCCGGGAGGACGTCTGCTTTTGCGGGGACCTCATCCTTGGCTGGGGCTCGGCGATAGTTCCCCCCGCGGCGCACGGCGGGTCGCTGGCCGACTACATGCGCTCCCTCGAGCGAGTGCGCGAGCTCCGATCGGACCTCCTCTGCCCGGGGCACGGGCCGTGGATCACCGACCCGAGCGCCAAGATCGACGAGTACATCGATCATCGCCGTGATCGAGAGCGGGCGCTCGAAGCTGCGCTCCGGGTAGGCAAGCGCGAACGCGACGAGCTCCTCGACGCGGCTTGGGGTGACGTTCCGGAGCCGATGCGCCCGGCAGCCGCGATGGCGATGCTGGCGCATCTGGAGAAGCTCGAGGCGGAGGGAGCGCTGCCCGGAGGCTTCGCGCCGAGCGACGTCGCCTGATATCCACAGAGGGGATGGCGGTGGGAAGCAAGGTGTTCAAGGGCGCTGGCCTGTTTGGGGCCGGCTTCGCCTCCCTGTCCGCTCTCGCTGCGATCGGGCTGCGCTGGCACCTGTTCGAGCGGCCGCTGCCTCAGACCCACGGTCGAATCCGTGTGGCAGGGCTTCGGGGTCCGGTCGAGATCGATCGCGACCGGTGGGGCGTGCCTCACATCCGCGCCACCGCGAGGGACGACCTCTGGTTCGCCCAGGGGTTCTGCCTGGGACAGGACCGCCTCTGGCAGCTTCACATCTACCGCGAGTTCGCCTGCGGGCGCATCTCCGCGTTCGCGGGGACCGACGGCCTCGGCGTCGACCGCCTCATGCGGACGCTCGGGCTCCACCGTGTCGCGCGGCGCGAGCTGAGCGGGCTTCCACCGGTGGTCGCGGAGGGCCTCGCCGCCTACAGCGCCGGAATCAACGCCGCCGCCTCCAGCGCGCGCGCCCTGCCGGCCGAGTTTCAGCTTCTGCGGATGAGGTGGCGGCCCTGGGAGCCAGCCGATTCGCTCGCGGTCTCGAAGCTCCTCGCCTTCGGGCTCTCGACCAACTGGGAGCGCGAGCTCCTGCGGGCTGAGATGGCGCGCGAGCTCGGCTCAGAGCTGGCCGGTCGGCTTGATCCCGGCTACCCAATCGGCCACCCCGTCGTCTTGACCCCCGGCGATCCCCACGGTGGCGACGGCCTCGCCATCGCGGAGCAGATGAGCAAGCTGCGAGCCCAGCTCGGGCTCGCGGCCGAGGCGACGGGCTCCAACAACTGGGCGATCTCGAGCCGTCATTCCGCCACCGACGGCCCCCTGATCGCAGGCGACCCCCACCTGCCGCCGAGCATGCCGGGGATCACGTACCAGGCTGCGCTTTACCTCGATGAGCGGTTCGCCCGGGGCGCCTGCCTGCCCGGTCTGCCGGGCATCACCTTCGGCCAGAACAATGATGTCGTCTGGACGTTCACCAACGCGATGGCGGACACGCTCGACCTCTTCGTCGAGCGAATCGAAGGCGAAACCTACGAGTTCGAGGGCGAGCGCCGCCCGCTCACGGGCTGCCTGGAGGAGATCGAGGTCAAGGGGCGCGACCCCGAGCGCCTGGAGGTGCTCCAGACTCATCACGGTCCGATCGTCAACCGGGTCCTTGGCGCCGACGAGTACGAGCCGCTGGCGCTGAGCTGGGCCGCGCTTCACTTCCCCGGCGTTAGCCGCGCCAGCTTCGAGACGCTTGAGCCCACCGACGGGGCTCAGCTGGTGGAGCTTCTGGGCGAGCAGGCGATGCCGGTTTCAAACCTCGTGTGGGCGGACCGTGGCGGATCGATCGGGTACAAGACGATGGGGCGCTTGCCGGTTCGTCACGGAGGGTGTCCGGACCTGCCGAAGCCCGGCTGGACCGGCGAGTACGAGTGGGATGGGTGGGTGCCCTATTCCGAGCAGCCCGAGCTGACCGATCCCGACGAGGGGTTCGTGATCACCGCCAACAACCGGATCACACCGGCCGACTTCCCGCACCACATCTCCAGCGACTACCTGGACGGCTACAGGGCAAGGCGCATCGCCGAGTTGCTGGGCGCGCGCGATGACCACGACCTGAGCGGATTCGCTGAGATGCAGATGGACATGCATTCGATCCCTGGCGTCGAGACGGTGCATCGCCTCTCCCGGCTCCGGGCGCGCGACCAGCGCGAGACAGCGGCCATCGAGCGGCTTCGGAGCTGGGATGGACGAATGACCCCCAACGCGATCGGAGCGACCATCTACCAGGCGTTCACCTTGAGGTTCGCCCGGGAGGTCGCTCGCGCAGCGATCGGCGATCGCGATCTCGCCGAGCGCTGGCTCGATCGCGCCGACAACGGCTTCATGGCTCACGTGACCTCACCTTGGCGCTGGCAGTCCCACCTGCTCGCCCTCTGGGAGGAGGCAGACCGCAAGCTGATCGGCTGCGAGTGGGATGACCTCGCGTTGGACTCGCTGCGCGGGGCGATCGACGACCTGAGCGACCGCTTCGGGTCCGACCCGGACGGCTGGCGATGGGGCAAGGTGCACCCGCTCGTCTTCCCGCACGCACTCGGCTCGGCGAACCCGCTGCTCGGCAAGATCTTCAATCGCACGCTCGAGGTCGGGGGCGCGCAGGAAACCGTGGCCCAGGTCGGCTGGGATCCCAACGACCCCTTCGCCGCGATCTGGGCGCCGTGCTGGCGCGTGGTCGCGGACCCTCGGGCTCCTGAGCGCTCACGCTGGCAGCAGTTCACCGGGCAGTCGGGACAGCCCGGAAGCCCTCACTACGACGACCTGCAAGCCCGGTGGGTCGCGGGCGAGACGCAGGCGATGGTGGGCGAGGGCCCATGGACGCTGCTAAAGCTCTCCTCGGATGAGTAAGCGCGATCAGATCAAGCTCACTGATCTCGAGCAGGCAGAGCTGCTCGAATCGGAGCGCGTGGTCGTGGTCTCGTCGCTGGGGCCGCGGGGATGGCCGCACGTGATGCCGCTCTGGTATGTGCCCCGGGATGGGCGGATCTGGAGCTGGACCTACGCGAAATCGCAGAAGGTGCGCAACCTCGAGCGGGACTCCCGCGCGACGTTGCTGGTGGAGACCGGCGTGGACTACGCGGAGCTTCGGGGCGTCCAGATCGAGGCTCGGGCGCATCTGCACCGCGATCACGACACGGTCGTCGCCTTCGCGAAGGAGCTCACGGTTCGCTACGCGGAAGGAATCGATTCAGTCGAAGGGGACGCGGCCGCAGCACTCGAGGCGCAGGCTCCCAAGCGCGTGGCGATCGAGTTCGAGCCCGTTCGGATTGCGAGCTGGGACCATCGCAAGCTCGGCGGGACGTACTGAAGTACCCTCGGCGCGGCGATTTAGGATCATTCCGGCCCCCGCCGGCAAATCAAGGACGTAACCGTGCCACGCAAGACCCCCAGGCTGGGGCCCCATCCCAGCATTGCTGATCACGAGCAGCGGACCGTGCGCCTCCGGTTCGACGCTTTCGGCTGGCAGTCCGCCGAGGCGCTCGCCACGCGTCAGGGCGTCGACCTCGAAGAATGGATCGGCCAGTGCTGCCTCGCATATGCGGATCGCCATGGCAGCGACGCGCTCTCCCTGCAGCCGCCCCGCTTCAAGCACTCAGAGGGCGAGACCCGCAAGCTGCGGATCACGCTTCCCAGTGCTACCTGGGCGAGCCTCGACCGGGCCAGCCTCGGCTTTGACCTCGAGCGGCTCGTCGAGCACGCAACCATCTCGCACGCGGCCCGGGAGCAGGAGTGGATCCAGCCGTCCCCACAGGTTGAGCTTCAACGCGAGCCGCCACCGGCTGGCGCCCCCGCCGGTGAAGGCGGGCGCAGGCTCGCCGCGATCGGGTTGATCTTCGCCGGCATCCTCCTGGTCCCGGTCACCCTGGCGGCCGCCGGTGTGTCTTTGCCCGCCCCCGTCGGCTCCGCCTTCGAGCGGGTTGGAATCGAGCTTCCCAACCAGCCGCAGGGGCCGCCTCCGCCGGTCGTCCTCAAGGACCCGCGACGCCGACACCATGCCTCGGCGCCAGGGGCGGAGGTCGAGCGTGCCATCGGCACCCAGGCCGCGGTCCCGGGCGGGAAGCGCCCGCGCCCCGATCGGGGGAAGGACGAGCGCCTGGGATCCTTCGCTGAGGAGCCCACCACCACCGAGGTGCCGCCCGTGGCGATCGTCCCGCCCGCCCCCGAGGTCGTACCCGAGGCTCCCGCCGAGCCGGCAGTCCCGGCGGAGCCCGACCCGCCTCCGCCTGAGGATGAGGAGGATGGCATCGAGGAGAGGGAGACCGGGCCGGTCGACGACCCACTCGGGGTTTCCTAGCGGCGGCTCAGACGCCAATCGTCACGGGTGCGGATTCGAGCTCGCGCAGGCTCACCTGAAGAGCCGCGCGCCCCCGGTGGTGCAGGCCGTGCACCGCGCCCTCGGTCTTGCCGAGCCGCGCGGCGATCTCGGGGGGCGAGAGGCCGATGACGTGGCGCAGAACCAGGACCTCGCGCTGGTCCTCCGGGAGCTGACCCAGGGCATCACGCAGCGCCTGCAGGCGCTCGCGTTCCACCTGCTCCTCGCTTCGGTCGCCGTGCGGAATGTCCTCGACCGGAACGTGGCGACGAGCGCGCAGGTGATCGAGGGTTGCATTTCGGGCCACCCTGAAGATCCAGGCGACGAAGGCGACGTCCTGCTCCTCGTAGTGCCGGATCGCCGCGGGCAGCCGGGCGAACACGTTCTGGGTGATGTCCTCCGCCTCGTGATGGTCGCGGACGATGGACCGCACGTACGCGAAGACCCGGTCCGAGAACCGGGCGTAGAGGAAGTGGATGGCGTCCGGCTCGCCCTCCTTCGCCCGCGCGATCGCACGGCGTTCCATCAGCACGCCGTACTCGGAGTCGGCATACGGCTCGGCTGTCCTTGCGATCGGGTCGGCATCCCTCACGAGCGCTCACTCCATTGGCTGTCGTGGATCCATCGATCGATGGATACATGTCTAGTTCTATCGTGCCCCCACGCAGGATGCGCCAATCGGAAACGTGCCTGAATACCTCATCCGATGGATGGACTACCTCAATTCAGGGCCGGTGCCGCCGTGGACGCCACCAAGCGTTCGCCTGGGCGTGGCCGATTCGTAACACTCGGCTCCACGAACCGGGCTCGCCGGGTCTTTCCTCCTAATCTCCCCGCTATGCGCGGCCTGATCCTCTCCGGCGGCGCGGGCACCCGCCTGCGTCCGATCACCCACACCTCGGCGAAGCAGCTCGTGCCGGTCGCCAACAAGCCGGTTCTCTTCTACGGGATCGAGGCGCTGGTGGCCGCCGGCATCGCCGAGATCGGGATCATCATCGCCCCCGAGACGGGCGGGGAGATCCGCGAGGCCGTCGGCGACGGCTCTGCCCTGGGCGCTCGGGTGACGTTCATCCAGCAGGACGCCCCGCGCGGACTCGCTCACGCGGTCCTGACCGCGGAGGACTTCCTCGGCGACAGCCCATTCGTGATGTACCTGGGCGACAACCTCCTGCGCGACGGGATCACCGAGCTCGTCGAGCGGTTTCGCAACTCGGGACCCGAGGCGCTGATTCTGCTGACGAAGGTTCCCGATCCCTGGCACTACGGGGTCGCCGAGCTCGATGGCGACCGAGTGGCGAGGCTCGTGGAGAAGCCGAAGGACCCGCCCTCGGACATGGCGCTCGTGGGCGTGTACATGTTCGGCCCCCAGATCTTCGAGGCGGCGAGGCGGATTGAGCCCTCGGGCCGGGGTGAGCTGGAGATAACGGACGCGATTCAGACGCTGATCGACGACGGCCGCCGCGTGGAGAGCCACACGGTGCGGGGCTGGTGGAAAGACACCGGGCAGCTGGCGGACATGCTCGAGGCAAACCGGCTCGTGCTCGAGGACATCGAGCGGCGCATCGAGGGTGAGATCATCGAGAGCAAGGTGGAGGGCCGGGTTGTCGTGGAGAGGGAAGCTCGAATCGAGCGCTCGGTGGTTCGAGGGCCCGCCATCATCGGGCCGGGTGCCGCCATCACCGATGCCTACATCGGCCCGTACACGTCCCTCGATCGCGAGGTGACCGTCTCGGGCTGCGAGGTCGAGCACTCGATCCTGCTCGCGGGCGCGAGCGTTACGGACCTGAATGCCCGAATGGAGGCGAGCCTTCTGGGCCGCGACGTTCGCCTGGCAGGCTCCGCTGGGTTGCCCCGAACGCTGCGGATGATCGTGGGTGACCGCTCGGAGATCGAGATCCCGTGAGCGAAGCGATGAAGGTCATGGTCACCGGCGCCGCCGGCATGCTTGGCCACGACGTCGTCGATGCCCTTACGGCTCGTGGTCACGAGACGATCGCGCTTGGGCGCGAGGATCTCGATATCACCAACGGGCCTCAGGTCGACGCGGCCGTGGCCTCCATTGCCCCGGACGTGCTGGTCAACTGCGCCGCGTACACGGACGTCGATGGCGCCGAGTCGAACGAACGGCGGGCGATGGAGGTGAACGACACGGCCGCGGGCCTCGTGGCCGTGGCGGCGGGCACCGTGGGCGCGAAGATCGTGCTCCCGTCGACCGACTACGTCTTCGATGGCAACAAGGGCTCCCCCTATGAGGAGACCGACATGCCGCATCCGCTCTCGGCCTACGGCCGCTCCAAGCACGCGGGCGAGACCTCAGTCGCTGTGGCCAACTCCCGGCACCTGATCGTGCGGACCTCCTGGCTCTTCGGCGTCCACGGCAAGAACTTCATCGAGACCATGCTGCGCCTCGCCGGCGAACAGCCTGAGGTACTGGTCGTCTGCGACCAGGTGGGCTCGCCGACGTACACCCGCCATCTCGCCGATGCGATCGCCACGCTGGTGGAGTCCGAGGACTACGGCGTACACCACGTCACCGGTCGTGGCTCGTGCTCGTGGTTTGAGTTCGCGCAGGAGATCTTCGATCAGGTGGGCTCGGAGACGCGCGTGATGGCGGCTCGGACGCAGATGCTGGGTCGCCCGGCGCCTCGCCCCGCCTACTCGGTGCTGGCGAGCCGAAATACCGCCACCCCGGAGCTGCCGGACTGGCGAGCGGCGCTGGCCGAGTACCTGATCGAGCGCGAGCGGGTGGCGACGGCCGCGGGAGGCCCGGCGTGAAGGTGCTGGTCCCAGGGGGTGCCGGCTTCATCGGCTCCGCCTACGTGCGCACGCGCCTCGAGGCCGATCCCGGCGGGTCGGTCCGCGTCCTCGACAAGCTCACCTATGCGGGGCGCCGCGAGAACCTGGAGGGGCTCGAACGAGTCGAGCTGATCGAGGGGGACATCGCCGACGCTCACATGGTGACGGCAGCGCTCGAGGGCTGCGACGCGATCGTCAACTTCGCCGCGGAGACCCACGTCGACCGCTCGATCGAGACCCCCGGCGAGTTCATACAGACAGACGTGTTCGGCACGTTCGTACTGCTCGAGGCGGCCCGCGCAGCCGGGGTGCGGCACCTCCAGGTCTCGACCGACGAGGTTTACGGCTCGATCGAGTCGGGGTCGTTCACGGAGAGCTCGCCGCTCGATCCCTCATCTCCCTACTCCGCCTCCAAGGCAGGCGGCGATCTCATCGTTGGCGCCTTCCATCGGACCTACGGCCAGGACGCGCTCGTCGTCCGGGCCTCGAACAACTACGGGCCCCGCCAGCACCCCGAGAAGCTGATCCCCCTGTGCGTCCTGAACGCGCTCGCGGGCGATCCGCTGCCCGTATACGGCGACGGGATGCAGGTCCGCAACTGGCTCTTCGCCGAGGACTTCGCCGCGGCGATCGACCTGGCGCTCGAGCTCGGCGAGCCGGGTCGGGTCTACAACGTGGGAGGCCCCGACGAGCTCCCGAACATCGACGTCGTCCGCAAGATCCTGCAGCTGACCGGTCGTAACGAGTCGCTGATCGAGCACGTCACCGACCGGCTGGGGCACGATCGCCGCTACTCGCTCTCGTCGGAGCGGACGCAGGCAGAGCTGGGCTGGGAGGCTCAGCTTTCATTCGACGAAGGCCTCGCTCGCACGGTCGAGTGGTACCGGCGCAATCAGGCGTGGTGGGAGCCGGTTCGCTCGGGCGAGTACCGCGAGTACTACGAGCGCCAGTACGGCCGAGCGTTGGGGCCCAGTCCGACCGAGGCCAGTCCGTAGAATCGATGGGTTGGCATCGAGTGAAAACAGCACTGTTGACTCACCCCTAGCGCCGTTCTCGAAGCCTGTCCGAGAGTGGTTTCAGGCCTCGTTTGAGGCCCCCACGCCCGCTCAGGCGGCGGGCTGGCCAGCGATTTCCTCGGGCGAGAACGCCCTGATCTGCGCGCCGACGGGATCCGGCAAGACGCTCGCGGCCTTCCTCTGGGGGATCGATCGTCTGTCCCGGCTTCCTGCTCCCGACGCCGAGGACCCCGCGGGGCTCGGCACCGGCGTGAAGCTGGTCTACGTCTCGCCCCTCAAAGCCCTCTCCTACGACGTCGAACGCAATTTGCGCGCGCCGCTCAAGGGGGTGGGCGCCCCCATCTCGGTGGGTCTACGCACCGGCGATACACCGCAGAAGGACCGCCAGGCGATGCTGCGCAGGCCGCCGGACATCCTGATCACCACCCCCGAGTCGCTTTACCTGATGATCACCTCCAGGGCCCGCGAGATCCTCATGGGTGTCGAGGCCGTGATCGTCGACGAGATCCACGCCGTGGCACAGACGAAGCGCGGCGCTCACCTGGCGCTGACGCTCGAGCGCCTCGATCACCTGGGGGCCACCGCACGCCTCCAGGCCGGAGACCCACCTCGTTCGGTGCAGCGAATCGGGCTCTCGGCGACCCAGCGCCCGCTGGAGCGGATCGGCCGGTTCCTCGCCGGCCCCCGCCGCGACGTCCGGATCGTCGACGCCGGCATCGCCAAGGAGCTCGACCTGAAGATCCATGTGCCGGTGGAGGACATGTCGGAGCCTGGCGCTGCCGCCGACGGGCCGATCGGATCGGAGGAAACCGCCGCGAACTTCGACGGGGCGACCAACGCGCGCTCGATCTGGCCCGCGATCTACCCCGAGCTCCTGAAGCTGGTCCAAGAGCACAACTCGACGATCATCTTCGTCAACAACCGCCGCGGCGCGGAACGCCTCGCGAAGCGCCTGAACGAACTCGCGAACGACGAGCCGGAGCAGGAGCTCCCTGCCACGGAACATGGAGGGCACGACGACGTGCCTCCCGCGACAGGACCCGCGGCCGATACCCCCGTCGAGATCGCCCGCGCCCACCACGGCTCACTGGCCCACGAGGAGCGGCTGGTCGTCGAGGAGATGCTGAAGTCTGGCCGGCTCCCATGTTTGGTCGCGACCTCCTCGCTCGAGCTCGGGATCGACATGGGGGCGGTCGACCTCGTGATCCAGGTCGAGTCGCCGAAGTCGGTCACGCGCGGCCTGCAGCGGGTCGGCCGCGCGGGCCATGCGCTCGGTCAGATCTCGAAGGGCCGGATCTTCCCCAAGTTCCGTGGCGATCTGCTCGAGTGCGCCGTCGTCGCCAAGCGCATGCGCGGGGGCCTGATCGAGGAGACGGTGATCCCCAAGAACCCGCTGGATGTCCTGGCCCAGCACATCGTCTCCATGGTGGCCGACGCCGAGTGGGAGGTGGACGAGCTCGAGCGAGTGGTCACGGCCACCGAGCCGTTCTCGGAGCTTGGCCGCGAGCAGCTCGAGAACGTCCTGGACATGCTGGACGGTCGCTATCCCTCGGAGCGATTCGCCGAGCTGCGGCCGCGAGTGGCATGGGACCGGACGGCGGGCACCGTACGAGGCCGCAAGGGAGCGCGTCAGCTCGCTGTGACGAACGCCGGCACGATCCCCGACCGTGGCCTCTACGGCGTGCACCTGCCCGATGGCAGGCGGGTGGGCGAGCTCGACGAGGAGATGGTCTACGAGGCTCGTCCCGGGCAGACGTTCCTGCTCGGTGCCACCACCTGGCGGATCGAGGACATCACCCGCGACCGGGTCATCGTCACGCCCGCCCCCGGCGTCCCGGGCGCGGTGCCGTTCTGGCGCGGCGACGGAATCGGCCGCCCCGCCGAGCTCGGTCGGGCGATCGGCGAGTTCGCCCGCGAGGCCGTCGCGATGGAGCCGGAACGGCTCGCGAAGGACTACGACCTGGATCGCCTCGCCGCTGAGAATCTGGTCGCCTACCTGCGCGAGCAGCAGGCCGCGACCAGGGTGGTCCCGTCCGACGAGTCGATCGTGATCGAGCGCTTTCGCGATGAGATCGGCGATTGGCGCCTGTGCGTGCTGTCGCCGTTTGGCGGGCGGGTGCATGCCGCCTGGGGGCTGGCGCTCTCGGCTCGGATCCGCGACGAGCAGGATCTGGAGGCCGACGCGATCTGGTCCGACGACGGCATCGTCGTCCACCTCCCCGACGCCGACGAGGCGCCGCCCGCCGACATCGTCCTCTTGGAGGCCGACGAGGTCGAGGACCTGGTGGTGCGCGAGCTCGGCGGCTCCGCCCTGTTCGGGGCCCGCTTTCGCGAGAACGCCGCTCGCTCGCTTCTCCTCCCTCGCGCCTATCCCGGCAAGCGGACGCCGCTTTGGCAGCAACGGCTCAAGTCTCAGAGCCTGCTCGAGGTCGCGAAGGACTTTCCCCGCTTCCCGGTGACGCTCGAGACCTACCGCGAGTGCCTTCGCGATGTGCTCGATCTGCCCTCGCTGGAGAGCCTCTTGCGCGACCTGCATTCGCGCCGGGTCTCGCTTGTCGAGGTCGAGACGCCCACCGCCTCGCCGTTCGCCTCCTCGCTGCTCTTCGACTACGTGGCCACCTACATGTACGAGGGGGACACGCCCAACGCGGAGCGCCGCGCCGCCGCGCTGGCGCTCGACCGCGAGCTCTTGCGCGAGCTGCTCGGACAGGAGGAGCTGCGCGAGCTGATCGATCCGGACGCGCTCGCCGACGTCGAAGCCTCCTTGCAGCACCTGAACGACCAAGCCAAGGCCGGCGACCGCGACGCGCTCCAGCAGATCCTTCGTCGACTCGGGGACCTGACCGAGGACGAGTGCGCCGCTCGTGTCGCCGAGGGCTATTCCGCTGCCTCGATGCTGGGCAAGCTCGAGGCCGAGCGGCAGCGTGGCGAAGGTACGGATCGGCGGCGAGGAGCGCTGGATCGCCGCAGAGGATGCGGCCATGTATCGCGACGCGCTCGGCGTGCCGCCGCCGGGTGGGCTGCCCGAGTCGTTCCTCGAGGACATGCCCGATGCGATGCTTGCCCTGGTGCGCCGTTACGCGCGCACGCACGGGCCGTTTCCGACGGCCCAGCTCACCGCTCGGTACGGGATCGACCCAACGCCCGCACTTCGCGTGCTTGAAAGGTCGGGCACCGTGGTTCGGGGCGAGCTTTTGCCGGGCGGTACCGAGCGGGAGTGGTGCGACGCGGACGTCCTGCGCCGGGTCCGCCGCGCGAGCCTCGCGCACCTGCGCAAGGAGGCCGAGGCAGTCGATCCAGCCGAGCTCGCGCGCTTTTTGCCGAACTGGCAGAACGTCGATGCCCACCGCCCCGCGGGGGCCGGCCCGGACCGCCTGCGCGAGGCGCTCGTCCCCCTACAGGGGGTGGCTCTCACCCCCGAGGTGTGGGAGCGCGACGTGCTTCCGCGCCGGCTGGGTGCCTATAGCCCCTCTTGGCTCGACGAGCTCACGACCGGCGGGGAGATCGTCTGGATCGGCGCCGGCTCCCTGGGCCGGTCCGGGCGCGTCGCCCTCTACTTCCGCGAGGATGTGCATCTCGCCGGGCCGCCGCCCGCCAACGCCAAGCTCGAGGCGCCGGAGGGCGAGGTTCATGATGCGATCCGGGAGCGGCTCGATGCGGGCGCTGCCTTCTGGCTCGACCTTGTCGGCGAGCTCGACGTCTCTCGCGAGGAGCTCCATGAGGCGCTCTGGGACCTCGCTTGGGCCGGCGAGGTCACGAACGACGCGTTCGCTCCGCTTCGCGCCCGGCGGCTCACCGCCGTTCAGCGCCAACAGCGGGCGGGACGGCGGTTCGCCAGCCGCAGGCCCGGCGCTGGACGGACGGTGCAGGGGCGCTGGTCGCTCACCAGCCCGCTGTTTCCAGAATCCGTGCGCACGGGACCGCGCCTGCGCGCACAGGCGGAACTGATGCTCGAGCGCTACGGGATCGTGACCAGGGAAAGCGTGCTCGCAGAGGGAGTGCCGGGTGGCTTCTCGTCCCTCTACGGCGAGCTCTCGAATCTCGAGATGCTCGGCACCGCGCGCCGCGGCTACTTCGTCGAGGGCCTGGGCGGAGCTCAGTTCGCCCTGGCCGGAGCGGTCGAGCGCCTGCGGGCGCTACCGCAAGAGGAGGGCCGCTACCTGCTGCTCGCCGCTACGGATCCCGCCAACCCCTTCGGCGCCGCGCTGCCGTGGCCAAAGCGTGAGCGCGACGAGGACGGCTCGGGCCCTGGCGGTAGGCGCCCTTCGCGCAGCCCGGGTGCCTATCTCCTCACCCGTGACGGCGAGCCGGTCATCTACGTGGAACGTGGCGGGAAGGGCATCCTGCGGATGCGTCCGATGGAGAACGAGGAGCTGGCGGAGGCGATCGGCGAGGTGGCCGACGCCGCGCACGAGGGACTCATCCCCAAGCTCGGCATCGAGCGGGTGGACGGCGAGCCGGTGATCGGTTCCGGGTTGGAGGAGACGCTGATCACCGCTGGCTTCAAGCGGCAGCCGCGTCGGCTGGTCGCCTCTGCCTAACGCCCGCGCGCTACAGGGCTGAGGGGCGGCGCGCCATCATGGATGGGTGCCCGAGGGCGACACGATCCACCGCGCAGCGCGGCGCATGCATGCGGCTCTCGGGGGCAGGGAGATCGAGCTGGCCGACGCCCCGAGTGCGCGCTCCCCAGTTCACGGCCGCGCTGCGGAGCTCCAGGGGCGCACGCTCGAACGGGTTGAGGCTCGCGGCAAGCATCTGCTGGCCCACTTCTCCGACGAGGTCGTGCTCCACAGCCACCTCGGGATGAACGGGCGGTGGTTGATCACGGCAGATGGCCGGCTTCCGTATGGCCGGCCCTGGTTGCGGCTGGCATCGGGGCGGGCGGTCGCCTCGCAAACCGGCGGACAGATCCTCCGCATCGTCAGCGAGTCGCGGGCTCGCAATGACCCTGGGCTGATGCAGCTCGGCCCGGATCCCCTGGCGCCGGATTTCGATGCCGGCGTTGCCGCCGCGCGCCTGCTGGAGGCGGGAGCGGGCCGCGAGGTAGGCGACGCGCTGCTCGACCAGCGGATCATCGCGGGGATCGGGAACGCGATCCGAAACGAGGCGTGCTTTCGAGCCGGGCTCAGCCCGTGGCGAGCCGTGAGCGACCTCGACCCGGAGGAGGCCGAGCGCCTCGTCGCCGAAAACGAGCGCGTGATGAAGGTCTCGTTGGCTAAGGGGCGCCGGCCCCGCAGCATCTACCGCGGCACGCGCCAGGCGTGTCCGCGCTGCGGCGGCCGCATCCACGCCCGAGGCCAGGGAGATGCCAACCGCATCGCGTACTGGTGCCCGAACTGCCAGGCCTAACGCCTCCTACCGCAGGGTTCGAGCCAGGCGGATCGCCTGGGTCCGCGTCAGCTCGCCCTCGATCCGGACGAGGAGCCGGCCGCGCTCCAGCACGAGCACGTTCTCAGCCACGCGCGTCCGGTTCTCCCGAACGCTGCCATCCGGCGCCATGTAGGCGAAGAAGTGCGGCGCCCCCGCGATCCAGACCGCCTCGTCGCCCTCCACGCGTAGCTCGCTCACACGCGTCGCCATCGGAACGATCTTCCTCGCGTAGTAGGGCAGGACGTCGCCACGGAACTGCGTGACGAGGAGTCCGCCGTCGCGGTAGCTGGCCGCGAGCTCGCCCCCCGGGACCTCCGAGCGGACGAACAGCTCGTCGGGCTCTCCGATGCCGGGGAGCACCGGGTCGAAGCCCAGCTCCGCACGCGCCTGCTTCAGGGTCACCGCCCGCCCGAGGTCCGGCTCTGAGCGCGGCGGATCGGGCGCCGGGGCGGTGGTCGATTCGATCGTCTCCCCGCGCAGGTCGATCAGGTCGAGAGCAGCTTCGCGAAGGTCGGGCAGCGCGGCGACGGCCACACCCCCCGTGGCCAGGAGGGCACCGACCGCAATCGCGGCGAAGCGCCGCCGGGCGCCTTTGAGGGGAGACGGCACCGGGTTCGCTCGAAGCTCGCTCCGTACCGCACCGACGACGTCCGGAGTGGCCGGATAATCGAGTGCGGGCGCGAGCTCGCCCAAGGCCCGTTCGAGCTCAGCCCGGCGCATGGCCCTCCTCAAGCTCCTGCTCGAGCCGATCGAGCGCGCGTGAGAGTCGCGACTTCGCCGTGCCCGGCCGGCAGCCGAGCGCCGCGGCCGTTTCGCGCTCGGACAGCTCCAGGAGGTAGCGGCAGGCGATCACGAGCCGGTCACGCTCCGGCAGCCGTTCGAGCCCTTCGAGCAGCGCGCGACGCCGCTCGGTGCCGAGGAGCGCCGCCTCGGGAGACGGGACCGCGTCCTCCGTGCGGCGCTCCCCGGCCACGCGCAGCCGAAGCCGCGCTCTGCGCCTATCCGACGCCAGGCGGTTGCGGGCTTCGTTCGCCACGATCGCGAGCAGCCACGGCCGGAACTCGGCGCCGCGGCGAAACCGTCCCAGCGCGCGGTATGCCTTGAGGAACCCGTCCTGCGCCGCCTCCTCGGCGTCCTCCGGCGAACGCGTGATGAGCAGCGCAGTGCGAAAGGCGATGGTCTGGTGCTGGGAGACGATCCGCTCATAGGCCCCTTCGTCCCCGCGCTTGGCGCGCGCGAGGAGCTCTGACTCGCTCAGTGGCCGGTCCTCCACTGCCCCCCTTCTACAGCTCGAGCCGCGATTCGGTTCCCGGAACCGATCATCCCGATCGCTTGTAGGGGAGGTGACCGAGTGAAGGAGAGGCAATGCGCAGACTCACAAGAACCATCCTGATCACGACCGCGCTCCTCGCGGTTGCCGCCGGCACCGCGCAGGCGAAGGAGGTCTCTCGCGTCGTGCTCTGCGGTGTGGACGGATGCCGCACGATCGATGATCACCGCAAGCTGGGGAAGCTCGTGGGAGGCGGGACGACATTCGAGAGCCCTGGGCCAGCGGCGGATCGCTACCGCGGGCGGATGGTCTTCGACATCGGAAAGCGCAATCACGTCGAGCACCTTCTGTACGTGCCCGGCGCCGACCAGATGCGCTTTGTCGGGGATGGCATGAGCGGCACATGGACTCAGCTTTCAGGTTCGAGCGCGCGTGCCTGGCACCGGGCAGCCCGCGGCCTGCAGCCGTTCCTCGGGCGAGACGGACTGCCTGGCGAACCTGACCCTGCAACGCCGGACGGCAAGACCACCGATTCCGGAGGCGAGGATGAAGCCGCCGACGGCGGAGTCGACGCGGGTCTGATCGTCGGGGGTGTCATCGCCCTGGGGGCGGCCGGCTGGCTCAGCGCGCGGAGGCTCAAGGGGTAGCGGCCGGGCGCGATTAGCTGGCGCGACGGGGACCGACGAGGCCGCACCGCCCGCTCCTGTCCCGCGCGCGATAATCCGTGCGGGAGTAAGGGAGATGAGTCCCGAGAACGTCAGCCTGCTCGGTCGGGTACCGCTGTTCAACGAGCTCTCCGAGGATGAGCTCGAGCGGATCGCTGCCGTGGCCGTGCCGCGCGCCTTTCCCAAGAACGTGCGCGTCTTCCACGAGGGCGATGAGTCGGACGCCTGCTACATCGTTCGCGCCGGCGATCTCCGGGTGACGCGCGAGCACTCGGACGGCCGAGCGATCGCTCTCGCGACGCTCGCCCCTGGCGACATCTTCGGCGAGCTCGCGATGCTGGACGGGGGCGCTCGGTCCGCGAGCGTCGAGACCCTGGCCGACTCGGAGCTCCTGGCTTTGCCTGCGGTCGACATGCGACGCCTGCTCGCCGAGCACCCGGATATCGCCGTGAAGTTGATCGTGGCCCTGGTCCGGCGGCTGCGGGAGACGAACGAGCGGGTTTCGCGGCAGTCCTTCCAGACGGTGCCCAGCCGTGTCGCAGGCGTCCTCGCGCAGTTGATCGCCGAGGAGGCGATGCCCGAGGGCCGCGAGGGCGTCACCGTGCGCATGACTCAGGCGGACCTCGCGCAGCTCGCCGGAACCTCGCGCGAGAGCGTTTCCCGGTTCCTCGCCACGCTCGAGCGGGCGGGGGTGGTGGCCGTGGGCCGTGGGCGGGTCACGGTGGTTCAGCCCCGCCGGCTGCGCTCCTACATCTTCTGAGCGGCGCCATGGCGCCCACGCGCGACTACGCAGCGCAGCGAGCCCGCATGGTCGAGCGCCAGCTCCGCCGTCGTGGGATCGCCGACGAACGGGTGCTGGCCGCGATGGGGGAGGTCCCGCGAGAGCGGTTCGTCCCCGATTCCGAATTGAGACGGGCCTACCGCGACGGCGCGCTCTCGATCGGCCATGAGCAGACGATCTCCCAGCCGTGGATCGTGGCGGCCATCTGCGAGGGGCTCGAGCTCAAAGGCCCCGAGCGAGTCCTCGAGGTGGGCGCGGGGTCGGGCTACTCGACCTGCGTGCTCGCGCTGCTCGCGCGTGAGGTCATAGCGATCGAGCGAGTTCCCGAGCTCGCCGCCGCGGCTCGGGAGCGAATCCGTGCGCAGGGCGCATCGAACGTCGAGGTCCTGGAGGGCGACGGCAGCGCCGGGCTGCCCGAGCGCGGGCCGTTCGACGCGATCGCGGTCCATGCGACCGCGCCGGCCCCGCCGCCGAGCCTGCTGCGCCAGCTCGTGCCGGGCGGGCGGTTGGTGGCGCCGATCTCTTCAGGCGATGTCGACATGCTGACGGTGTTTCGGCGGGTCGAGGACGAGACGAGCGAAACCGCGGCTTTCGAGCAGCGAACGATCGGTCCGTGCCGCTTCGTGCCGCTGATCGGCGCCGAGGGCTTCAACTAGCCCCTCGGCTGGTTTCGCGTAGGCTCCTCGCGCTCGCCCATGACCTCCGGTCTCTACGCCCTCAACTTCTTCTCGCCTGCATTCGTCGACCAGCTTCGCCGTGGTCGCAAGACCGCCACGATCCGCCTTGGCGACAAGTCGCGCAAGTACCAGCGGGGGCACGTGGTCTGGATCACCGTCGGCCAGCAGCACGCGCCGCGCGAGAAGATCTTCGCGGCGGTGATCGACGACGTCGAGGTAAAACGGGTGAAGGAGCTCTCGCCGCGCGACATCGAGCACGACAACCCCGAGTTCCGTCGCGTCGAGGAGATGATCAGCTTCCTCGAGCAGATCTACGCCCGGCCCGTGACGCTGGAGGACACCGTCACGGTTGTTCGCTTCTCCCAGATCGTGGAGCCGGCAGGACCCCGCTTCGGCAACGGTGAGACCCCGAGCAGAAATTAGCCGCGAGTACTCATTCCTCACCACCTGGATCCTCGCCTGCGAGCGCGAACGCGTCTGGGACGCCATCTACGACTCGGAGGCCTGGCCGCGGTGGTGGCGCGGCGTCGAGCGAGTCGTCGAGATCGCGCCGGGTGAGCCAAGCGGACTAGGTCGAGTCGGCCGCTACACGTGGCGCTCCAAGCTTCCCTACGACCTCACCTTCGACACGCGCACGACGCGGGTTGAGCGCCCGCATCTGCTCGAGGGCGAGGCGTCGGGCGAGCTGAGCGGTCTGGGCCGCTGGCGCCTTTGGGAGGAGGATGGGCTGACGACGGTCACCTACGAGTGGAAGGTGGGCACGACGAAGCGCTGGATGAAGCTCCTCGCCCCCATCGCCCGCCCCGCCTTCGAGTGGAACCACGACTGGGTCATGGGCCACGGGGCGACCGGGATTGCGGCCATGCTGGACTGCGAGCTGATCGCGGCGAACTAGCCGCGCCAGAGTCGGGATCTCAGCGATCCCGACTTAGATCCTTGACTTCTCGCGCCTGATCGCTACACTCTGTCGCGCACTGGCACTCTCCTATGTAGAGTGCCAAGCAAAGCTTCGTTCACACCACCACCGGAGGTAAATAGACATGAACCTGAAGCCACTAGGCGACAGGCTGATCGTCCAGGCGATCGAGGAGGAGGAGACGACCGCTAGCGGCATCGTCCTGCCCGATACCGCCAAGGAGAAGCCGCAGAAAGGCAAGGTCGTCGCGGTCGGCGACGGCACCTGGGACGAGGATGGCGACAAGCGCATTCCCCTCGACGTCGCCGAGGGCGACGAGGTCCTGTACTCGAAGTACGGCGGCACCGAGGTGAAGGTCGACGGAGACGATCTCCTCGTGCTCCGCGAGTCCGACGTCCTGGCGAAGGTCGTTTAGCGACCCGCACCACGAAGGAGGAAACTGAGAAATGGCTCATAAGGAACTGAAATACGACGCGGAGGCGCGGGCCTCGCTGCAGGCCGGCGTCGACGGCGTCGCCAACGCGGTCAAGGTCACCCTTGGCCCCAAGGGCCGGTACGTCGTGCTCGACAAGAAGTTCGGCGCGCCGACCATCACCAACGACGGCGTCACCATCGCTCGCGAGATCGAGCTGGAGGACGTGTTCGAGAATCAGGGCGCGCAGCTCGTGCGTGAGGTCGCCACCGCGACGAACGACGTCGCCGGCGACGGCACCACGACCGCCACGCTCCTGGCGCAGACCATCGTTCGCCACGGCCTCAAGAACGTGGCCGCGGGCGCCAACCCTCTCGCACTCCGGCGCGGCATCGAGTCCGCGGTGGACCAGGTCGTGGAGCACCTGCGCTCGACCCAGTCGAAGGAGATCGAGGGCAAGGACCAGATCGCTCGCGTGGCTGCCATCTCGGCGGCCGACGAGGAGATCGGCGACACGATCGCCGACGCGATCGAGAAGGTCGGCAAGGACGGCGTCGTGAACGTCGAGGAGGGCCAGACCTTCGGGATGGAGCTCGAGTTCACGGAGGGGATGCAGTTCGACAAGGGCTACATCTCGCCGTACATGGTCAACGACCAGGAGCGGATGGAGGCCTCGCTCGACGAGCCCTACATCCTGATCGCGAACCAGAAGATCGGCTCCGTGCGGGACATCCTGCCGGTGCTCGAGTCGGTGATGCAGAGCGGCAAGCCGCTCGTCCTCGTTGCCGAGGATGTCGAGGGTGAGTCCCTCGCAACCCTCGTGGTCAACAAGCTCCGCGGCACCTTCACCGGCGTCGCGGTCAAGGCACCCGGCTTCGGCGATCGCCGCAAGCGGATGCTGGAGGACATCGCGATTCTCACCGGTGGCGAGGTGATCACCGAGGAGATGGGCCTGAAGCTCGAGAACACGCAGGTCTCGCAGCTCGGGCACGCGCGTCGCGTTGTGGTCTCGAAGGACACGACCACGATCATCGACGGCGCCGGCGAGAAGTCCGACATCGAGGGCCGGATCAACCAGATCCGGCAGGAGATCGAGAACACCGACTCCGACTTCGACCGCGAGAAGCTCCAGGAGCGCCTGGCGAAGCTCGCTGGCGGAGTTGCCGTGGTCAAGGTCGGCGCCGCCACCGAGACCGAGATGAAGGAGAGGAAGCATCGCGTCGAGGACGCGCTGCAGGCCACCCGCGCCGCCCTCGAGGAGGGCATCGTGCCGGGCGGCGGTGTCGCGCTGCTGAACGCGCAGGATGCGATCGACTCCTCCAAGCTCGATGCCGATGAGGCTACGGGCGCGGAGATCATCCGCCGCTCGCTCGAGGAGCCGATCCGCCAGATCGCGGAGAACTCCGGCATGGAGGGCTCCGTCGTCGTGGAGAGGATCCGCGGGCTCAAGCCCGGCGAGGGCCTGAACGCCGAGACCGGCGACTACGGCGACCTCGTCAAGGACGGCGTGATCGATCCCACGATGGTCACGCGCTCGGCGCTGCAGAATGCCGCGTCGATCGCGAAGAACATCCTCACGACCGAGGCAATCGTCGCGGAACCGCCCGAGAAGGAGAGCGGCGGAATGCCCGCCGGCATGCCCGATATGGGCGGCATGATGTAGTTCGCCCAACAGGCGAGTGCCTCCGAGAGGAGGCGAGTTTGAGAAGGGCCCGGCAGACGCCGGGCCCTTTCTCGTTCCGGCGTCTCCAGTGCTCCCAACCGAGATTTTCCGTGGGTGAAATGCTGAAAAAGCTTTAGCTCGAAGCCTTAGACTGACTCCAGCGGGCCCGCCAAGGGACGAGCGAAGGCCCGAGCCGCATGGGGGCTTTGACAAGTGAGCACGACCGAACAAAAGCCCATCCCCGAAGACTCGACTCGACCAGAGGATCGCGCAGCCTTCCTCGAGGCCGTCGTCGATGCCATCCAGGAGGGCATGGTCGTGACTCAGGACAAGCGCATCATCGAGGTCAACAGGGCGATGTGCGAGATGACCGGGTTCGAGGCGGGAGAGCTGATCGGCACCACGCTTCCGTTCCCGTTCTTCCCTCCGGAGGAGCTCGAGCGCACGTACTCCCTGCTGCGGGAGATGCGCTCCACAGAGCGCCTGGAGTACGAGCTGGTCCTCATGCGCAAGGACGGCAGCCGGTTCTCAGCGCTCGTCTCCGCCGGCATCGCGCGGCTTGACGGCGAGCAGGTCGGGCGCGTGGTCACCGTTCGCGACATCTCGGAGCGCCGGCAGCGCGAGGACAGGCTCGCCGAGCTCGCGGCCAAGGACGAGCTCACGGGGCTTCTCAACAAGCGCAGCTTCCTCGTCAACCTCGCCGGCGAGGTGGCCCGTGCTCGTCGGCACGAGCGGCCGCTCGCGCTCGCCATCCTCGACCTCGACGGCTTCAAGCAGGTCAACGATCGCGGTGGTCACATGGCGGGCGATCGTGTCCTCGCCGAGGCGGCGGGGCGGCTTGGCGCCCTGGTGCGAACGGGTGAGCACATGGCTCGCGTCGGCGGCGACGAGTTTGGCTGGATCCTGCCCGACGCGGATGCCGAGGGGGCGAGCTCGGCCGTGAACCGTGCGCGCCGGGCGATCGAGGGCGAGGAGTTCCGCACGATGGGGAGGCTCACGCTTTCGGCAGGACTCTGCGTCACCGACGGGTCCATCGACGCCGCGGAGCTCTACCGTCGCGCCGACCGTGCCCTGTATGAGGCGAAGACGGCGGGCGGCAACTCGATCCAGTTCTTCTAGGCGCCCCCCGCGGGGCGCAGTACATCGCCCATTCTTCGCGGCTCCACGCCCAGTGCGCGTACGTCGGCGTCGCCGCGCGGGGTGGTCATCGCAACCTCCATCAGCTCCGCCTCCTCCCAGGTGGCGAAAACGGCGTCGCCGACCAGCCGTCGGAGCCACACGAGCGACGACCGCACGATCCCGAGCGGGACGTGGACGAGCGGGCGATCGCGACCGAACGCGCGCGCGATGGTCCGGGCCATCTCGTTGTAGGTGAGCGTTTGCGGTCCAGCGAGCTCTAGTCGCTCGGCACCGGGGCCCTCGAGCACGGTGACGACACAGCGGGCAGCATCGGCCGCCCAAATCGGTTGAAACTCGGCCATGCCGGAGCCGGCGATTGGTAGGACCGGCAGCCAGGAGAAGCGCCGCATGAGAGTGACCCAAGGGTCGCCGCGGTCATAGACGATCGACGGTGCGAACACGGTCGTGTCGAGCTCCGAGGCCGCCACCGCCTCCTCGGCCAGGGCCTTGGCACGGAAGAACCGCGTGCGCTTGATCTCGCTTGCGCCCATGGCCGAGAAGAAGAGGAAGCGCTCGGTGCCCAGCCGCTCGGCCGCCCGCAGGAGCCTTGCGGTTGCGAGCCCGTTCAGCTCCTCCACGCGAGCGCCGGGCTGGTCGCGAATTGTGGCCGCGAGGTGGATCACCGTGTCGACCCCCCTCAGCGCCTGGCGCTGGAGGTGCGGGTCGGCAAGTGACTCGAGGTCCCCGAGGGCGAGCTGGACGTCGACCCGGGCCCGGCCCAGCCCGCGCGGGTCGCGGACCAGCACGCGCAGGTCATCGCCCCGCTCGAGCAGAAGGGGGAGGAGGGCCTTGCCAACCGTCCCCGTGGCGCCTGTGAGCAGGATCACCGGCGAAACTCTAACCCGGCCTGATCGACCCCACCGCCGCCTCGTCCGTAGAATGTGCGTTCGCCTGCCGAAGGGCCGGTGGCGAGTTGCACGCAGAAGGCACAGCAACGTTAGAAACGGAGACTGACCCTTGGCCTACGTCATCGCCGAGCCTTGTATCGGGCAGAAGGACAACTCGTGCGTCGAGGTGTGCCCGGTGGACTGCATTCACCCCACTCCCGACGAGCCCGACTACGAGGCCGTCGAGCAGCTCTACATCGATCCCGACGAGTGCATCGATTGCGACGCCTGCGTCGAAGCGTGTCCAGTCGACGCGTGCTTCGCGGAGGACCAGCTGCCCGAGGAATGGACGAAGTACACGGCGATCAACGCCGAGTACTACTCCTCCTGAGCTCCCCTCTTTATGGGTAGCGCCAAGACCGCTCCCCTTCGGCTCACGCTGACGCTCTCGGGCGGCGCTTCGCTCGGTGCCTATGAGGCCGGCGCCGCCGCCGGCCTCGTGGTCGCGTGGCGCCAACTCGACGAGGCCGACGGCATCGATGCCTCGATTGATGCCGTCGGCGGCGCGTCCGCGGGGTCGCTGGTCAGCCTGTTCGTGGCCCACGCCCTCTGTGAGGGTTGCGACCCAGTTGAGCTACTGCAGGAGGCCTGGGTCGAGCGCGTCTCGCTGAAGCTCCTCCGCAGTACGAGCCCTGACGCTCCGCTCTCCTTCGACGAGCTGCGCGAGAAGCTGCCCGAGCTCCTGGAGGAGCCGGGCGACCCCCACGCGCGCCAGGAGCGCGGCGTCGCCCTTCAGGTCTGCCTCACCGGCTTGCGCGGGCTCGCCTATCCGATCCAGGGGCACCGCGCGGACGATCCGATTCGTGGCGTGACCTATGCCGACTGGGGGCGCTTCGAGCTCCAGCCCGGCGGTGGTGCTGAACAGATGTTGAAGCCGGAGGGCTCCTCGCCGCTCGACTTCGCTCTAGCCTCCGCTGCCAGTCCGGGCGGGTTCGCGCCGCGTCTGCTCGACCGAAGCGACGACGCCGAGGGCTACTCCTCGCGCGGGATCGAGGACTTTCCCGAAGGAGGGAAGCTCTGGTACACGGACGGGGGGCTGGTCGCCTCGCAACCGATCGGGCGCACCTTTGCGGCCGGCCGCGCGATGCACGGCGACGAGCGCGGCGCCCATCACCTGAACCTGCTGATCGACCCGCGCTCCGAGGTCTCAACGGGTGACGAGCCGTGGAGCGACACCGACGAGGACTTGAGCTGGCAGGCGGGGACCGCCCGGTCCCTGGCGATCCTCTCTCAGCAGGACCTGTTCGAGGATCTCCGCAAGATCGAGAAGGACAACTCACGTCTCGACTGGGCTCGCGACCTCGTCGAGGCCCTCGGGCCGCAGCTGAAGAAGGGTGCAGCGCCGGCGCTTCGCAAGTTCATCGAGCGGATTCGCGACGACCGCTCGAAGATGCGCGCCGACGAGCCCGACCGAGGCTCGGAATCCGATCTTGACGAGCTCGACGCCGCAGAGCTGCTCGGCCTCGCCGTCCGCGAGACGGCCGGGCTCGAGGGCAAACAACGCCTGGCGCTCGACGTGATCTCGCCACTGATCCTGGCCGAGGACGAGAGCGACACCCCGGAGAGCATCCTCGCCGGCGAGTTCATGGGCGACTTCGGCGGCTTTCTCTCACGCGAGTTGCGCGCGCACGACTTCGCCGTCGGCTACCGAAGCGCGGTCGCCTGGCTCGACGAGGGCCTGCGCGAGTGCGATCTCGACGATGGGGCCGTGGACGACGCGATCGCCGCAGTCTCCGAGCGCAAGCCAGACGAATCAGCCGGGGACTACGGCGAGGCCGAGGTCGGCGACCTCTCGCTCCGCGATCGCTTCCAGCTCGTGCGCCTGGGCGCGCATTCCGCTCGGGTCCTGGGCTCAAGCGTGATCGACTGGCGCTCGCGCATCCCTGATTCGGTGGGCCGTTTCCTGCGGCGAGACTGAGCGCTGGCGCGTTCCGCTCGACCCGCGGGTGTCGCGCTCGCGTAAGCGGACGGCATTGAGGGGAGGGCGGGCCAGGCGGTCCGCAGCGCATCCGGCAGGTTGGCGCACCAGTCCCGCATGGCGGGACCCGTGCGCCACGCGGGCCCGCCCGCTCATGCCGCCTTCAATGCCGGTTGGTGTTCGGCTGCCCGGACGCCGCTACGAAGCGCCCGCCTGCACGACGGGCAGCTCGGTGCCGCCCACCGCGGGGGCGCCTGCCATCGCCGGTGGCTCGGACTGCAGAACCGCCAGCTCCTGGGGCGTGGCCGCGACGATCCCCCGTGCCGTGGCGCGGATGGCCTGTGAGGCGGGAGCGTCGGGATCGGACAGGACCAGAGGGCTCCCCGAGTCGGCGTGTGAACGCAACTCCTCGGAGAGCGGCACCTTGCCGAGCAGGGGCACGTCGAGCTCGTCGGCCAGGAGCTGGCCGCCGCCCTCGCCGAAGATGGTGAAGCGTTGGCCGTCGGGCGTCGTGAACCCCGACATGTTCTCGACGGCGCCAAGCAGTTCGAGGTCGACCTTCGCCGCCATCTCCGCGGCCCGCCGGGCCACCGACTGGGCGGCTGGCTGCGGGGTCGTCACCAGCAAGATGCGGGCCTGAGGCAGGAGCTGGGCGAGGGTCATGGAGACGTCGCCCGTGCCTGGCGGCAGGTCGAGAAGGAGGTAGTCGAGTTCGCCCCAGTCGACGTCCTCGAGGAACTGCTGGATCGCCTTGTGGAGCATCGGCCCGCGCCAGACGACCGCCGCGTTCTCCTCGACGAAGAAGCCGATCGACATGACCTTGACTCCGCCCGCTCCCTCAAGCGGAAGGATCTTCCGCTGGGCGTTGACGTCGGGCTTGCGGTTCACCCCCAGCATGCGCGGGATCGAGTAGCCATAGACATCGGCGTCGAGCGCCCCGGCGGAATGACCCTCGGCTTGGAGCGCGGCCGTGAGGTTGGCGGTCAGGGTCGACTTGCCCACGCCCCCCTTACCGGAGGCCACGCAGATCACGTTCTTGACAGCGGCGAGGGCTCCCTCGGGAAGCTTCCCTCGGCCGAGCGCCTGCTGAAGTCGTCCCTTCTCATCGTTGGAGAGGACGTCGAAGCCCACTCCGACGCCGGAGACGCCATCGAGCGCCGTCACGTTCTTGACCACCGCCTGCTCGAAATGCGAGCGGATCGGGCAGCCCGGCGTGGTCAGCGAGACGACGACGTCGACTCGGCCGTCCTCGGCGATGTCGATCGATCGCACCATGCCGAGGTCGACGATCGAGCGGCGCAGCTCGGGATCGATGACCGCGCGCAGAGCGTCGTTGACCTGGTCCTGGGTGGGGAGGGACATGAGTCGAATTCTAGAGAGGCCCACCTTCGCAAAGACCAGCGGGCCCGAAACGGGCCCGCTGGTCGGGGAGGAGAGGTTGCTGTTCGGCCCGCGAGATATGTGTGCGGACAGCTTCTCCGGGCCGGCCACCCCTCCTGGGCCGCCCGGGCTAAGCGCTCCCTAGACCATGGTCAAAACGCGCTCCTCGACGTTGGTCCGAGCCTTCTTCAGGCTCTACCCCGCCTTGGTCCGGTTCCGCTTCAGCGTGGTCTCAGCCTTGCGGCGGTTCTGGCGAACCGACGTCTCGACCGAGCGACGGCGCTGCTTGACCTGACGCTGGACCCGGTTGCGGGTCTGGCGGGCGCGCTGCGTCGTCTTGCGGCGGGCGCTGCCGCCACGGCGCTCGAACCTGTTGAGCTCACGCTCGACGCGCGTGCGGATGCTCTGGAGCTCCCGCCCGCGGGTCTCGGTGCTGGTCCACGGCTCGACGATCCCGTTGACACGCTCGGTGACCTCGAGGGCGGCGCCCACGGGGACATCGACGGCGCGCTCAGCCGAGTGCTGCGCGAGCGAAACAGTGCCGTTGCGAAGCTTCGTGAAGCCCTCGCGGACCTGACGGCTCTGGCCGCCATCAACGCGAACCGCGTCCGTGACGCCGTTGCGAAGCTTCGTGAAGCCCTCGCGGACCTGGCTGACGTCGCTGCGCTGCGTCGCGGTGCGCCGCTGGTTGGTGGTGTTGCCGCCGGCGCCGGCACCCTTCGTGGCGCGGGCCGTCTTCGGCTCGGTGGTCGACTTGGTGCTCTGCTTGGTGGTTGCCACTTCTTCCTCAACTCTCCTGGCTTGTAGCGTTTCTAACTTCCTTATTCGTAAGGATGTTCAGTGTAGCAAAGTACCCCGAACGTGTGTTCTTACACTCCTACCTCTGGGTAGTTACCCGCACGGTCGCGGCGAAGGGGTTACGGGTGTGAAATCAGGCGGGCGCAGCCGCGCTGGTGCGATCGAGCCAGCGCTGCGGATCCTCGAGCTCCGACCGCTCGGGGAGCGACCACGAGGACTCCCAGATGCGGTTGAGCGCGTCCGTGCCATCCCGCTCGGCAACCGCATCACAGAATGACTTGCCGAGCTCGTACTGGCGCAGCTTGAGGTCGAGGCCCAGGGCGCGCATCAGGATCGTCTCGATCGGCCCCCGCGAGCGCCTTCGGGCCTCGAGCCGCGATCGCAGTGCGCCCACGTCCGGCACGAACTCGCCGCCGGCAGCGTCCATGACGTGCTCGGCGTGGCCCTCGATCACCGTCATCGTCGCCTGGACCCGTTCGAGGACTGGAGCCTGCTCGGAACCGGCGAGCGTGCTCGCGAGGTCTCCCTCGCGAAAGGCCTGGAGCGCCCCTTTGGGGTCGGAGCCGATGCGGCGGACCAACTCCCGCAAACCGCCATCAGCGACCATCCCGGTGAGGAGCTCACGAATGAGCTCGCCCAAGTGCTCTCGCAGCCAGGGGGCGGCGGAGAACTGCAGGGCGTGGGTGGTCTCGTGTAGGGCCACCCATCGCACGAAGACCGGAAGCTCTACGCCCAGCTCCCGAGCGCTCCCCGTGAGGTTGGGGGCGACGAAGAGCAGCCTCGGCGTGCGCTCTGCGCCGACCAGGGTCACGTCGTATTGCCCGAGGACGCGACGCGATACGTAGCCGACGGCCAGCCCGATCTCGGTTGCCCCGGCGGCTGCGATCACGCGCCGCGCGATCCCGCCGAGCGGCCCGGGCAGCGAGATCTCGATGCCGCCAGGCCCCTCGAGCTCTCCGGTCAGGCCCTCAAGCGTGGCCAGGACGGCTCGGGTCCACTCAGCGCGGCCGATCGGCTCGGGGGCTGGGATCGGCTTCAGAGGCAGAAGCCCCGAATACGCGCTTACCAGCCGCTCGGCCTGCTTACAGGTGGCCTCAAGCGCGTCGCTCTCGAGCGCTCCGATGCGAGCGCCCGCAGGCTCGGCGCCACCGGAGGCGCCGCGGGCGACGCGACGCGCCAGCCCCCAATCCACCAGCGGCTCGCTCATGCCCGTTGCGGAGCCGGCTCGGCCCTCTCTTGGGCCGGCCGCAGGGCGCGCAGCATCTCGGCGTCCAGGGCGGCGGTGAAATGGAACCGCGCGCTGAGGTCGAGCGGCGCCTCGGCAAGCTCGTGCCCCGGGAACTCGACCGCGGCACCCGCCTCCCTGGCGATCAGCTGCGCCGCGGCGGCATCGACGGATCGGCAGGCCCTGGCGGTGAGCATCCCATCGAGGCGAGCCGCGGCGACCCAACAACCCGTGATCGCGATCGATCCCGGGCACCGAATTCTGTACGCCTTCCCCTCCAGCTCGGCGAGGATCGGGATGATCCGCTCCGGCTTGGCAGCTTCGATGCCGACGACCTCGAGTCCGTAGCCCGGGCCCTCCGCGGTCAGGGCCGCCTCGTTACACGTGGCGCCACCTCCGAGTCGCGCGAAGAACTCCTCGCCGGTGCCGAAATCGAAGACGTAGGCGAGCTCGACGTCTGCCATCGCCGGCCCGCTGGCGACGGCGATGCTGAGGGAGTGGGCGGGGATCGTGCGCCGTGCGTTGAGCGACCCGTCGATCGGGTCGATCACGACTCGATGCGGGTCCGATCCGTCACCGAAGACGACCTGCCCACGCTCCTCCGAGATCGCGGTGAACCCGTGCCCGTCGTGGTGGATCTGTTCCAACTCCGCGAAGACGACGTCCTCGGCCGCACGATCGAGGACGAGGGTCTGGTCGCCACCTTCCCCACGGCCCGCGTAGACCGTCCGCTCGGCGATCGTCGGCTCGGCCGCGAAGAGCTCACGGTGGGCTGCGACCATCCGGCGACAGGCGCCAAGCCAGTCTGCCTCGAGAGTGTTGACGCCTGCCATCCCGACAGAGGCTAGCTTTGTGGCGATGGAGGCAGAGCGTCCCGAGGCAGTCGAGCCCACCGCCGGGCAGCGGCGGGTCGCGGCCCACGGCGACGGAGCCATGCTGGTGCTGGGGTCGGCGGGGACCGGCCGAAGCGAGGCGCTCGCGATGCGACTGGTGAGGTTGGTGGAAGCCGGGATGGCCGCGGATCGAGTTCTCGTCATGACGCGGTCGCGGGCGGCGGCGGCCGCGCTGCGGAACCGTTGCGAGGCGCGACTCGAGCGGGGCTACTCGGAGCTCTGGATCCTCACCTACCGCGAGCTCGCCGAGCGCCTGCTGCGCGAGCACGCGGTCGAGGCGGGTGTGGATCCCTTCTTCGGCACGGTCGCCCTCGCAGACCGCCTTGCGATCCTGCTCGACCGAGTCGACGATCTTCCCCTCCGCCGTCACGAGATTCGTGGCAATCCGTCGGGCCTGCTCGCGCGGCTCCTGCGGCGGATGGACCTGCTCAAGACCGAGGCGATCACCCCGCCGCGCCTGCGCGAATGGGCGGAGGCGCAGGTTGATGCGGCGAGCGGGGCGCCGGGCCGCGAGCGAGCGCGCCGCGAGCTCGAATTCGCGGAGCTCTACGCGCGTCACGACCGCATCCTCCACGAGGCGGGAAGCCTCGACGAGGGCGACCTCATCCTCGGGCTGACCCGCCTTCTGCGCGATCGCCCTGACGTCAGCGCCGCCCTGCGCACACGGTTCCCTTCGGTGATGGCGGACGAGCTCGAGGACGTCGGGTTGGCGCACCGTGAACTGCTCGCGGCGCTGGCATCGACAGGGAATCTCGTCTGTGCCTTTGACCAGCGTCAGGGAATTCGGCGCTTTCGGGGAGCGGCGGAGGCGAACGCCGCGTGGTTCGCCGAGCACTATCCGGATGCCGAGCGGGTCGAGCTCACCGATCCTCTGCGTTTCTCCCCTCGGCTCGCGGCAGCCACGAACATCGCGAGCGGCGCCGTTGAGATCGAGGTTCCCGGCAGCGCCTCTGATGACGTGCGCTTCTGGCGCTGCGATGGCGAGCGCGCGCAGGCCCAGGCGGCCGCGCGCGAGATCGAGCTGCTGCTCGCCGGGGGCGACGTGCGACCGGAGAGCGTTTGCGTGATCGCTGCGGCCGGCTGGCGCGAGGGCCGCCTCGTCGGTGCCGCGCTCGAGGAGCGCAACGTCCCGTTCAGGTACGTCGGCGACGCCGCCTTCTTCCAGCGTCCCGAGGTCCGTGACGCCCTCGCCTGGCTGCGCATGCTGGCCGATCCCAACGACTCGGCCGCAGTGGTGCGCGCCCTGACCCGCCCCCCGGTCGATCTGCGCTCGGTCGACCTAGCGCGCGTGACGACGATCGCGCGCAGGCGCAAGCTCGACATGGTCTCAGCGCTCAGCGCCGCGCTCGAGAGCCCGCAGCTTCCGCCCGAGGCCCGCGACCGAATTCACGCGTTTCTCCGGCTCTATGGGGCGGCGGCGAAGCGTCTCGAAGAGCTGCGGGCCGATGTGTTCGTGCGCAGGCTGATCGAGCGCATCGGGCTCCGCCGCCACCGCCTGTTCGCCGCCAGTCCCGAGACGGCTGAGCGACTGGTCAACCTCTCCAGGCTCGCCGAGATGGCCGCCGCCTGGAGTCGTCGCCAACCGCGGGCCTCGTCTCGCGACTTCATCCGCCACCTGACGTCCGTGGCCGACGCGGGCGCGCTTGGCGACGACGACTGCGATCCGCCCTCCCCGGGGGCGGTCGTGGTCGCTGAGCCCGAGCAGGTCAAGGGGCTCGAGTTCGATCACGTCTATCTACTCGGCCTGCACCGGGGTGCGATCGACGGCAGAGCGTTCGAGGACGAATGGGTCCCTGCCGAGCTGATCGGCGATCCCCTGCCGGAGCCTGGTGAGGCCCTCGTCGCTCGCCGCCGCTCGCGGCTCGCATACGTGTCGATGACTCGCGGGCGCAGCTCGCTGGTCCTCTCCTGGCCGGAGGCGGTGGGGGATGTGCCGGTGCCTGCGTCGCCCATGTATGAGGCGGTGCGCGACCAGCTCGGAGGCGTCGAGGAGGAGCATTCGGAGGAGCTCTTCGGGCCCGCGGAGGGATTGCACTCCACTTACCGGATGCTCCGCGACGAGGTGCTCGAGTCGTCATGGCGGGCCGGCTCGGCGATCTCCGAGATGCGTCTCGACACGGTCGACGACGTCAACAGGGCCGTTGCTCGGTTCCTGGAGCTGGTGAAGCTCGCGGCGCTCGTGCAGCGACCCGGACAGGAGCCGGCGGCGGAGGCGCTCGATGCGGTCAACGAGCTCCTCGCGCGAATCGCCTCGCCCGAACAGCGGGCGGCACTCGAAGGCTCGGCGCTCGACGAGTACGTGCTCGGCGAGGAGCGCCAGACTCAGGACCGCCGCAGCAAGGCTGAGGCCCGACGCGAGCCCTCACTCGATCAGTTCATTCCGCGTAAGGACGACGGCCTGGCGCTCTCGGCCTCCGATATCGACCTCTACCGGATCTGCCCGCTCAAGTACAAGTTCGCCCGCGTCTTCGCGATCCCGCAGGAGCCCACGATCAACCAGCGCTTCGGGATCCTCATCCACAACGTCCTGGACCGGTTTCACTCTGAAGAGATGCGGGCGGCCGAGGCGGGCCTTGCCGATGACGTGGCCGCCGGCAGCCTCAACCGCCTCTTGACGTTGTTCGAGGGCGGCTGGCGCCGTTCGGGGTTCGGCTCATCCGACGACGAGCTTCAGTACCGCGACCGCGCGGTCTCCGCACTGACGCGCTACCACGAGCGTCACCTGCGGTCGGATTCGAGTCCCGTGTGGCTTGAGCGTTCCTTCAACTTCAGGATCGGACCTCACCAGCTCCGCGGCAGGGTAGACCGCGTGGATCGGACGCCAGCCGGCGGGTACGAGCTGATCGACTACAAGACGGGTGAGCGTGCGGCGTCGGTCGCTCCCGCCGGTGACGTGCAGCTCGCCCTCTATCGCCTCGGCGCCCGCGAGGCGTGGCAGATCGAGGCCGACGTCGGCTCCTACTGGTACGTCCTCGAGGACGAGCGCGTGCCGGTGCGGGCCCAGCCCGACGATGCGGAGCGGGTTGAGCGGACGGTGCTCGAGGTCGCAGGGGGCATCGAGGGGCAGGACTTCGAGCCGCGACCGGCTCCGAACATCTGCTCTTGGTGCGACTATCGGCTGATCTGCCCGGCGTCGGAGGCCTAGCAGGCGCTACGTGGGACCGGGCTCCGTGCCTCGCTGGCGCAGGAAGCGCTGGAACTCATCGGCGATCGTGTCTCCCGACGGCACGTCCTCCCCCTCGCCTCCCAGGGCCTCCTCCTGCTCGGCCTCGAGGCGGGCGACCAGCTCTCGGATCTCAGGGTTGGCGTCGACTGCCCGATCGACCTGGTCGTCGAAGCGACTCATCGCGTCCTCGAGCTCGGAGGCCTCGATGGCCACGCCCGTGAGTCCCTCCAGGCGCCGCAGCAGGGCGAGCGCGGCCTTGGGGTTGGGCACGGCGGCAACGTAGTGCGGGACAGCGGCCCAGAGGCTGGCCGACGTGATGTTGCGTTCGCGGCATTGGTTGTGAAGGATCCCGACGATGCCGGTGGGCCCCTCGTAGTTCGAGCGGTGTAACCCGAGCCGCTCGACGAGCTCGGGATCGGAAGCGAGGCCGGTGATCGGCACCGGGCGGCTGTGGGCGACGTCGGCGATCAGTGCCCCGAGCGTGACCATCATCTCCACGCCGAGCTCCTGGGAGGCGTCGAGGATGGACTGGGCGAACGAACGCCAGCGCAGGTTGGGCTCGGTCCCCGAGAGCAACAACAGGTCTCTCTCGGCCCCCTCCGCGCGGGCGACAACCAGCGAGTTCTCGGGCCAGTCGACGTGACGTGCCTGGCCCTCGGTCAGGCGGATCTGGGGCCTGTTTACCTGAAAGTCGAAGAACTCCTCGGGGTCGATGCGCGCGACGACCTCGGAGTCGAGGTCGGCGGCGGCGGCTTCGAGGGCGGTGGTGGCGGCGCTAGCGGCGTCGTTCCAGCCGGAGAAGGCGGCGACAAGTACGGGGGAGCGCAGCACGGGCCGCTCTCCCTCCCATATCAACGCGTCCACGCTGTGACCTTATCGCGGCTCGTGCGTCCGGCCCGTCGCTCATGATCGACGTGTGGAGGCCGCAGCGGTAACCGAACTGCGCCAGGGCGATGAAGCAACGATCGCCGAGCTGCGCCCGGGGCAGCGCTTCTCCGGCCGCTACGCCTGCGCGCGGAAGGACAGGCTCACCGCAAAGAATGGCTCCGCTTATCTGGCGCTGGAGCTCCGAGATCGCAGCGGCACGCTGGCCGCAAGGGCTTTTCGCGACGCTGACCGCATCGGGCTTCGGTTCGACCGCGGGGATGCAGTCGCGGTACGTGGCAAGGTCGAGCGTTATCGCGGTGAGCTGGTCGCCGAGATCGACGACGCGCGACGGCTGGAGTCCGGCGACTACCGCCCGGAGGAGTTCCTGCCGGCCGCGTACCGCTCCGCTGAAGAGCTCGAGGGCTTCCTCGAGCACCTTGCGCGCGAGATCGCCGATCCGGGCCTGGCCACGGTCGTCCGAGCGGTGGCGTTCGAGGGCCCAGCCGCCGAGGGTTTCCGCCGGGCACCGTGCACGCGGGCCTCCCACCATGCATACCTTGGAGGCCTGCTCGAGCACACCGTGGCCGTCGCGACCCTCGTTGGCGAGACCTGCACGCTGCATCCGCGCCTCGACTCCGACCTGCTGATGGCGGCCGCGATCCTCCACGACATCGGCAAGGCGCGCGAGTTCACCTACGGCGCCGAGTTCGGCACGAGCGACGAGGGCCGCCTGCTCGGCCATCTCGCGATCGGGGCACAGATCATCGGCGAGGCCTCCGGGGGGCTGCCGGACGATCGGCGCCTGGCGCTCCTTCACTGCGTGCTCTCCCACCACGGGCCGGATGCGGGGCCCGCGAAGGGACGCGGTGGCGGCGCCGGGCGCGGGTTCGGGTCGGTGGAGGCGCTGGCGCTCTATCGCCTGAACGCGCTCGATGCGTCCGTGAAGGGCGCGTTGGAGCGCGGGCTCTAGCGCGTAGCGGCCCTGGCGTTAGTCGTCGGCGCCCGGAGGCTTGCGCTGCCGCTTTCTCTGAGAAGTGCGGCGCTTTCCCTCCAGGCGGCGTTCGCGGGCCGCACGAGTGGGCTTGGTCGGACGGCGCGGGGGGAGCTCTCGCAGGCCGTCGGCAAGTTTGTCGCGCAGGCGCTCGAGCGCCAGCTCGCGGTTACGCGCCTGGCCACGGGCGTCCTGAGCGACCGCGCTGACTCGATCGCCCAGGCGGCGTAGCAGCAGGTCACGGTTGCGCTCGCTCAGGGCTTGTGAGCCGCTCACGTCGAAGCTGGCCTCCACGCGTGAGGCGGTGACGTTGGCGTGCTGACCCCCGGGACCGGAGGACCGGCTCGCCCTGAGCTCGATCTCGGCCAGGGGGATCGCGACCCCCGGGGCAATCGGCATCGGGTCATCCATCTGCAGCGCCGTCCTGGGGTCTGGGGCGCAGGGCGCGCATGGCGAGCTGGATCGAGAGGAAGATCAGAAGGGCGGCGAAGGAGAGCTCGAGCGTTCGCTGCGAGACCGCGTTGGAGACGACGGCCCCGAACGCCACACCGAGGAGCGACAGCGCACCGATTGCCAGCCCGTCGGCCACCCGGACGTTTCCGTACTCGTGCTGCCGCCAGCTCCCGAGCGCGGCCACCGCGATGATCGCCAGGAGCGATGTCGATTGCGCCTCGACCTGGGTCAAGCCCGCGAAGATCGCGAGGGCGGGAACGAACAGAATGCCGCCGCCCACTCCGACGAGCCCGCCGACGATGCCGCCGGCCAGGCCCATCGCGCCCGCGGCGAGTGCGTCCGCTGGGTCCATCAGAGGATCAGCTGGGCGGCGATCGCCAGCAGCATGAGGGCGAACACCCCCGAGATCCAGCGTTCGGGCAGGCGCTGTTGAGCCGCCGTCCCGACGAGAACGCCGGCCAGGGCCGGCACCCCGACGAGAGCTGCCTTGGCCGGGTCCACGTTGCCGTAGATCCCTTGGATGAGGGCGGCGAGCGCAGCGATCAGCACGATCGCGAGGAGGCTGGTCCCGGTCGCTTCACGCTCGCCGTAGCCGAACCAGGCGATCAGGAGCGGCACCATCACCACGCCCCCGCCGACCCCGAACAGAGCCGAATACGCCCCCGCCGCGGTGGCGATCACGGCGAGCCTGCCGAGCCTCGAGGACGTCACCCCCGCGATACTAGGCCGCGTGGATCCCGCCACCTCGACCGAACCGGAGCTCGAGCAGCTCATCGCTCCCCTGCGGTCTGCTCCCGACGCCGCCGCCGTCCTGTGCGACGTCGACGGGACACTGGCCCCGATCGTCGCCGACCCCGATGCCGCGGAGGTCCCCGATGGCACCAGGGAGGTCCTGCGGACGCTTGCCTCGAGCTACGCATTGGTCGCCTGCCTCACCGGACGCAGGGCCCTGGACGCCCGCCGCATCGTTGGTGTCGACGAGCTCTCGTACGCGGGCAACCACGGCTTCGAGCTGCTGGATCCCGGGGAGAGCAAGCCTCGCCCCGACCCCGCCGTGGGGAGTCGCGCGGAGCGCGCTCGGGGTTTCGTGGAGGACCTCGACCCTGGCGAGCTTGAGGCGGCAGAGCTGCGCCTGGAGGACAAGGGGGCGATCCAGGCGCTTCACTGGCGTGGAGCGTCGGACGAGGGCGAAGCCAAGACCCAGGCCGAGCGGGTGGCCGCCCGAGCCCAGGACGCCGGGCTCGTTCCCAGGTGGGGGCGGAAGGTGCTCGAGCTGCGCCCCGTGGCGGGAATCGACAAGGGTTCGGCGGCCCTGCGGATGGTGCGGGACCACGCGGTGGGTCGCGCCCTCTTCGGCGGGGACGACCTCACGGACCTCGACGCGTTTGGGGCTCTGCAATCGATGGAGCGGTCCGGCGGGCTCATCTCCGCGGTGTGCGTCGGAGTCGACTCCGATGAGGCCCCGGAGGAGCTCGCTGCCCGCACATCGGTTGTGGTCGACGGGACAGAGGGCTTCGCCTCGGTGCTCAAGGCCCTGATCCCCTAATGCTCTTCTGCGATCTCCTGCGCGTCACGGTGCTCTTGATCGCGGGCGTCGCGACGGCACTTGGCGCCGTCACCGCCATCGTCGCCGAGGGCGACCGCGACTACACGCTGCTGGCCGTGGCGGGCGGGTGGTGGGCGATAGCCGTGATCGCCGGCCTCATCCTCGGTCGCTCGACGCGCGCCGGGGAGGCGATGTCCCGGGCGCTCGCCTCGGCGCGCACGGCGACCAGCCTGCCGGTCGAGAGCCCGGGACGGATCGCCTTCCAGCGGCTGTGGCCGATCGGCGCTTTCGCGGTCGTCTCGGCCGGCCTCGCCTGGCTGTGGCCCCAGGTCGCCGCCGTCGGCGCCGGCTACGCGATTCTGGTCGCTTTGGCCTGGCGTCGCCGAGAGGCTGCGGTCACTGCGATCGAGGAGCGCGACGGTGTTCGTTTCTACGTCGAGCCCTCCTCTGCGTTCACGCCCATTCGCCTGCTGCGGACTCCAGGCCTCACCCGCGATCGCATGCCGGCTGGCCACCCGCCGCCCCCGCCGCACCAGGTAAGCGTAGGCAGCCGCGCCGGCCCCCACCGCGGCCACCGCGGTTAGGAGCAGGGCAGCTCGTGGGCTGGCCGCTTCGGAGAGCCAGCCCGCGATCGGCCCACCGATTGGCGTCGAGCCCAGGAAGACGGTCGAGTAGAGCGCCATCACGCGTCCGCGCTGCGATGGCTCGGAGGCGAGTTGCAGGGACGCGTTCGCCCCCGCGGCCAAGGCGACGCTGGCGGCTCCGACCGGCACGAGGGCAATCGCTGCGGTGAGCAGCGTGGGGGCGACGGCCGCAGTCGCGGCGAAGGCTCCAAACGACAGGGACGCGACGATGAGATAGCGCCCGGAGACCCGTCCGCGCGTGCCGGTGTAGAGGGAGCCGACGAGCGACCCGGCAGCCATCGCGATCGCGAGCATCGTGTAGGCGGAGGCACCGCCATCGAACGTGAATCGCGCGAACACGGGGAGAATCACCTGGAAGTTGAACCCCAGCGTTCCCACCACGGCCATCATCGCCAGCGGCACCGCGAGAGCCGGGGTATCGAGGACGTAGCGAAGTGTCGAGCGCAGGGCCCCGCGCCGGCGTGGGGCAAGCGGCGCCGGCTGCAGCCGGCGCCGGTCCATGCTCCGCAGGGCGATGATCATCGCGACGAAGGTGAAGGCGTTGAGCAGAAAACAGGGAGCGATCCCTAAGCTCGAGATCACGACCCCCGCGCCCGCCGGTCCGACGATCCGGGCTGAGTGGATCAACGCGCTGTTTAGCCCCACGGCGTTTACGACTCGCTCGGACCCCACCATCTCGGACACGAAGCTCTGGCGCGTCGGGTTGTCCACGGCGTTCACCGCGCCCCGCGCGAAGACGAGCACGTAGACCATCCACGCCTCGACCACGCCGCTCGCCGTGAGGCCGAACAGGGTCAGGGCGGGGAGGACCATCAGCCCCTGCGTGATGATCAGGAGGCGTCGCTTGGGAACCCGGTCGGCGAGCAGCCCGCCCAAGGTCGCGAACAGGAGGATCGGCAGAAACTGCAGGGCCGTCGTGATGCCGACCGCGAAGGCACTGCCGGTAAGCGTCAGGATCAGCCACATCTCGGCGACGATCTGCATCCAGTTGCCCGAGAGCGAAATCAACTGGCCGGCGAAGTAGCGCCGGTAGTTCGGAATCGCCAGTGAGTCGAAGGATCGGCGCAGGGCGGCGCTCAAGCTCGCCGCTCGCTTTCGAGCATCCGCTCGAGCACGTCCGCCGCACGCTCGAGCGCTTCGACGTCGGCCGGATCGAGCTCACGCAGGCGCCGCGCCAGGTAGGCGTTCTTGCGCTTGCGCAGGCGCCGTAGCAGAGCGTGTCCCTCGGGCGTCATGGTGACGAGGGAGGAGCGACGGTCAGTCGGATCCGCCGTGCGCTCGAGGAGGCCGAGCGACTCGAGCTTGGCGATGATTCGTGTCGCCGTGGGGCGCTTGACGCGTTCGGCGTCGGCCAGCTCGGACGGAGTGAGAGGGCCGTGGACCTCGACCGTCGCGAGGGCGGCGGTGAGAGCCGCCGAGAGGTCGGTGCCGGCCTGCTGGCGCAGGCGCCGGGCGGTGCGAGCGATGGTGAGCCGCAGCCTCGAAGCGAGCTCGAGGATCGCCTCGTCGCGGTTCTCACTACTGGTTACCATTGCTAATTAGCTTAGCAAACTACCTCTCAGCGCGCTCCTCCCACCACCGCCTCCACCGGCTTCGCCACGCTAGCCCTTGAGGAGCCGCTGGAACTGCGTCCAGCTCCGAGTGTTCGCAACGTCGGCCTTCTCGAGCCAGGCCCGGCGGGCGGTGGCGACGCCGTACTGCATGTTCTCAAGGAGCGTGTCCACTCCATGGGCATCCGTGTTCACGCAGATCGCGACGCCCGCCTCCTTGGCGAGGCGGGCGTGGTGCTCGGAGAGGTCGCGACGGTTGGGGTTGCCGTTGATCTCGAGCATCGTGCCGGCTGCGGCCGCGGCCTCCGCGACCTTCTCCACGTCGATGTCGTAGGGCTCGCGCCGGCCGATCAGGCGCCCGGTGAGGTGACCGATGCAGTCCACTCGTGGGTTCTCGAGCGCTGCGATCACGCGCTCCGTCATCTTCTTGCCTGAGATACGAAACGACGTATGCACGCTGGCGATGACCCAGTCGAGGGCCTCCAGGAGATCGTCGGGATAGTCGAGGGAGCCGTCGGTGAGGATGTTCACCTCCGAGCCGGCCAAGAGCCGAAAGCGCTTGCCCTTGAGCTTCTCGTTCAGCGCCGCGACCTCCTCGATGCGTTCCCACAACGCGTCCGGCTGCACGTCGTTGCCGAAGCCGTGGCTTGCCGAGTGGTCGGTGACCGCGAGGTAACCGTAGCCACGGGCGCGGGCTCCCTCGGCCATCTCCTCCAGGCTGTTGCGGCCGTCGGAGAGGGTCGTATGACAGTGCATGTCGCCGCGGATGTCGTCCTCTGTCAAGAGCTTCGGCAACTCGCCCTCGCGAGCGGCCTTGAGCTCGCCACGCCCCTCGCGCAGCTCGGGCTCGATGTAGTCGAAGCCCAATCGCGCGTAGACCTCCTCTTCGGTGGCGAAGCGCTCGACCTCGCCGCTCTCGACCTCGGTGATGCCGTGCTCGGAGACGGACAATCCGGTGGCGACCGCTCGCTCGCGAAGCTGGATGTTGTGATTGGCGGAGCCGGTGAAGTGCTGGAGCAGGTTCCCGTACGCCTCGGGCGGCACGATCCGCAGGTCGACCGAGATCCCATTGTGGGTCGTGATCTTGGCCCCCGAGGCACGCGCCGACGAGGCCTGCGAAGCGAGCGGATGCTCGGTCAGCACCGTGGCGAGGGCCTTGGGATCGGTCGCGGTCGCGATCAGGTCGATGTCCTTGCAGGTCTCCGCTCGGCGCCGAGCGGAGCCCGCCACCTCCACGGCATCGCTCGCCGGGTGGGCTCGCAGGTCGGCGGCGAGCTCCTCCGCGATCGGCAGGGCGCGCGAGAGCAGCACCCTTCCGGGGCCGCCCTCTTCACCCATGCGCTCGAGTGAGGCGAGCACGTTCTCCTCGACCTTGGCCCCAAGGCCTCGCAGACCGCGGATGCGCTCCTCTTCCGCCGCAACGCGCAGCTCGTCGAGGCTCGAGACCCCCAGCTCGTCGTAGAGGCGGCGCGCGGTCTTCGCGCCCAAACCGGGCAGCCGGGTCACCTCGACCAGCGATGCAGGGAACTTCGCCTTCAGCTTCGTTGCCGACGGGATCTCGCCGGTGTCGAGGAGCTTCACCAGCTTGTCCTCGAGCGTCTTGCCGATGCCCGGCAGCTCTGTGACCCGGCCCGCGCGCGTGAGTTCGGCCACCGATACGGGGCTCTGCCGGACCACACGTGCCGCCTCTCTGTAGGCGAGCACGCGATAGCGCACCGCACCGTCGAGCTCGTAGAGGGTCCCGAGCTCGTCGAGGGCGGCGGCGATCTCCTCGTTGCGGATGGTCCGCTCCATCACCTAAGCCATAGCATCGAGCCGATGTCCGGCGGCGGCGGGGTTTGGCTCGTCCTCCCCACTTACAACGAGAGGGACAACCTCGAACCGATGGTCCGCGCCGCAAGGGAGGTGCTGCCAGCCGACCGTCGCGTGCTGGTGGTCGACGACGATTCCCCGGATGGAACCGGCGAGATCGCAGACCGGCTCGCGGCCGCGCACGAGGACCTCGAGGTGCTCCACCGCCCCCGCAAGCAGGGCCTGGGCCCCGCCTACGTGGAGGGTCTTGGGCGAGCCCTTGATGCGGGCGCCTCGCTGATCGCCCACATGGACTGCGATTTCTCACACGACCCCAACGACCTCCCGCGATTGCTGGACGCCGCCCGCGGAGCGGACTTGGTGCTTGGCTCTCGCTACGTGGCCGGAGGCGGCGTCGCCGACTGGGGCGCCGTTCGCAGGGCCGTCAGCCTGGGTGGCAGCGCGTACGCCCGCCGCGTTCTCGGCATCGACGTGCGGGATCTGACGGGTGGCTTCAAGGTCTATCGCCGCGAGGTCCTGGATGCCCTCGACCTCCCAGCCCTCGACTCGCTGGGCTACGCCTTTCAGGTCGAGACCACGTACCGGGCCATTCGCCGGGGGTTCCGGGTGATCGAGGTCCCGATCGTCTTTCGCGACCGGCGCGTCGGTCAATCGAAGATGACGAAGCGCATCGTCGCCGAAGCCGCTTGGAGGGTTCCGATCATGCGATTTCGGGAACGAAGCAAATGAGATCACCGACCTTGGGGCCGCGTATGCTCTCTCGCTCGGCCGCTCAAGGGACTCGGATGCCTCGCTTCACTTTGTATAGTAATGCGTGGGCTGTTGGGTGGACTCATGGGAAACCGCGTAATTTCGAACCGAGGAGACAGGACGTGACAGGCAAGCTTCCCGACGTGACCGACAGCACCTTCAAGTCCGAGGTGCTCGAGTCAGACGAGCCCGTGCTCGTCGACTTCTGGGCGCCGTGGTGCGGGCCGTGCCGGGTCGTGCATCCGATCCTCGAGGAGATTGACGTGGAGCGCTCGGATCTGCGAGTCGTCTCGCTGAACGTCGACGACAACCAGCAGACTGCCGCCACCTACGAGGTCCTCTCGATCCCGACGCTGCTGCTCTTCAAGGACGGGGCCGAGGCGAAGCGGATCGTGGGCGCAATGCCCAAGCGCCGGCTCGAAGCGGAGCTGGAGCCCGCGCTCGCGTAACCCGCGCCGTCCCGCGCGGGCTAAGCCCGCGTAACGGCGATCTCGAGCTCGCGCCCCGCGATCGTCGTTCGCTGGCCGTCATCCGACCCGGAATAGCTGACAGACGTCGCGAGCGTCTCGCCGGTCAGGTAGGCCTCGTGCGCTCGGGCGGCGTCGAGCAGCTCGGCATCCCCGTCAAGGCGGAGGGCGATCCGATCGGTGATGTCGAGGCCAGCCTCCTTGCGGGCCGCCTGCACCGCATGAACGATCTCGCGCGCGAGGCCTTCGCGCTTCAGCTCATCGGTGAGCTCGAGCGCGAGCGCCACGGCGCGGCCCGACTCCGCCTCGACCTCATATCCGGCGAGCGGGGCCATCACGAGTTGGACGTCCTCGGGCTCTAGGCGGTGCTCGTTGCCGTCGATGTTGATGCCCACGGCCCGCTCGCCCTTGGCCGCCGCCGCGGCTGAGTCGGGCTCGAGGGCCGCGATCGCCGCCGCGACCTGCGGCATGGCCTTGCCGAAGCGCGGACCGAGCAGGCGGTAGTTGGGCTTGACCTCGTAGGAGACCAGCTCCGCCTCCTCCGTCACGAACTCGAGCTCCTTCACGTTCAGCTCGGCGCGGACGAACTCGCCGAGTCGCTCGATCTGCTCCCGCTCTTCAGGGGTCGCGACGATCACCGCCTTCGCCAGCGGCTGGCGAACCTTGATTCCGGCCGTCGAGCGGGCGGCCCGGCCCAGTTCGATCGCTCGCATGGCTGCCTCGACCCCCTGGTCCAGAGAGCGGTCCCGGCGGGCATCGTCAGGCGCCGGGAAGTCGGCGAGGTGCACGGATTGGCCCCCGGTGAGGTTGTCGTGGATCTCGTCAGCCAGGAAAGGGATGAAGGGAGCGAGCATCTTGGCGAGCTCGGTCAGACAGTGGCGGAGCGTGCCGAGCGCCTCCGCGTCGCCCTCCCAGAAGCGGCGGCGGTTGAGCCGCACATACCAGTTGGAGAGCATCTCCACGAACCCGTGCAGACGCTGTCCCGCCCGGGTGCAGTCGAACCCGTCCATCTCGGCGACGACGTGTGCCTCGAGTGCCTGGAGCTCGGAGAGGATCCACCGGTCGAGCACCTCGCCCTCGCCTGGCGCTGGAGCTTCGGGAGCCGTCTCGGGATCAAGCCCCTCGGCGTGCGCGTACAGCACCCAGAAGTAGTACGTGTTCCAGAGCGTCAGCAGGAACTGGCGGACCGACTCGCCGACCGTTTCCGAGGAGAAGCGGTAGCCGGCCCAGGGTTGCTGGGCCGTCAAGTAGTACCAACGGAACGCGTCAGCCCCGTGCTCGGAGAGGACTTCCCAGGGATCGACCACGTTGCCGCGGCTGGTCGACATCTTGAACCCCTCTGGATCGAGGATGAGCCCGAGGCAGACGCAGTTGCGGTAGCTCGCCTGATCGAAGACAAGCGTCGAGACCGCGAGCAGGGAATAGAACCAGCCGCGCGTCTGGTCGATCCCCTCGCAGATGTAGTCGGCCGGAAAGCGCTCCTCGAACTCCTCCCTTCCCTCGAAAGGGAAGTGGAACTGCGCGAACGGCATCGAGCCCGAGTCGTACCAGGCGTCGATCACCTCTGGAACCCGCCGCATCTGGCCGCCGCAGCGCTCGCAGCCGAGTACCACCTCGTCGATGTAGGGGCGGTGCAGGTCCTCGGGCACGTCGCCTCCGCGGTCGCGAAGGTCCGCGATCGAGCCCGCGCAGAATGTCTCTCGACAGTCAGCGGACTCGCATCGCCACACCGGGAGCGGCGTCCCCCAGTAGCGCTCACGGGAGAGCGCCCAATCGACGTTGTTCTCGAGCCAGTTGCCGAAGCGCCCGTGCTTGATGTGCTCGGGGTGCCAGCCGATCGCATCGTTTTCGGCCAGCATCCGCTCCCGAACCTCGGTCGTGCGGATGTACCAGCTCGACTTCGCGTAGTAGAGCAGCGGCGTGTCGCAGCGCCAGCAGTGCGGATAGGAGTGCTCGTAGGCCTCCGCTCGGAAGAGTCGGCCCCTCTCCTCGAGGGCGGCGACGATTTCCGGGTTGTGCTCGAAGACGAGCTTCCCCTGGAAGTCGGGCACGCGCTCGTCGTAGGTGCCGTCGGGACGGACCGGGTTCTGAAGCGTCATCCCGTGCCGCTCTCCGAGGGCGAAATCGTCCTCGCCGAAGGCGAGCGCGGTATGGACGAGACCGGTCCCGTCCTCGGTCGTGACGAAATCGGCGAGCAGCACGGAGTGGCCGAGCGGCCCGAAGTCCTCCCCGCGGATGTAGGGGAAGGGCGCCTCGTAGCGGACGCCGCCCAGCGCCGTGCCCGGGAACGACGCCAGGACGTCGTAATCCTCACCAAGTACCCGCGCGGCGAGCGGCCGCGCCACGATCACGGGCTCCGTCGAGCCCCCTGGCGTAGCCCGCACGTACTCGATCTCCGGCCCGGCCGCCACCGCGGCATGAGAAATCAGGGTCCAGGGGGTCGTGGTCCAGACGAGCAGATGGTCCCCCGCCTGGATTGGGCTCTCGGGGATCTCGTCGGATGGGGGGACCGCGGTGACGGGCAGGCGCACGTAAACCGACGGGTCGACCACGTCCTTGTATCCCTGGGCAACCTCGTGCGAGGAGAGCGCAGTCCCGCAGCGGGGGCAGTATGGGACGACCTTGTGCCCCTCGTACAGTCGCTCGGCGTCCCAGATCTGCCGCAGGGACCACCACACGGACTCGATGTAGGAGTTGTCGAGGGTGACGTAGGGATCGTCGAGGTCGATCCAGAACCCGATGCGCTCGGTGAACCGGTTCCACTCCGCGACGTAGCGGAAGATCGACTCGCGACAGCGGGCGTTGAATTCCGCGATCCCGTAGGCCTCGATCTCGGCCTTGGAGGAGATCCCGAGCTCCTTCTCGACCTCCAGCTCCACCGGCAGGCCATGGCAGTCCCAACCTCCCTTGCGCGGCACGCGATAGCCCGACATCGCTCGATAGCGCGAGTAGATGTCCTTGAAGGCTCGGGAGAGGACGTGTTGAGAGCCGGGCTTGCCGTTCGCCGTTGGCGGACCTTCATAGAAGCTCCATGTCTCGGCCCCCTCTCGCTGCGCGTTCTGGCGGGCGAAGACGTCGTGCTCGCGCCAGCGCGCGAGCACGCGGTCCTCGAGCTCGGGGAATGACTGCCTGGTGTCGACGCTGCGAAAGCCGCTCATTGAGCGGGTGATTGTGGCAAGGGCGCGGCGCCACGCACTCGGGCGAGCCTGGGCGGACCTGCGTAGGATCCGCAGATGCGACGCTGGTCCCTCCTCTTCGTGGCAGCCTTGGCCCTGTTCGCCGCCGCCTGCGGGGGAAGCGACGAGGCCTCGTCGTCGACGTCGAGCGCCTGCCTTGAGAGCGCAGAGGCGTATTTGGAGGCGCTCGAAGGCCCTCTGGACGACGTCCTGGTCGACGGCATTACCCCGATCGGCGCCTGCTTGCCGCGAGAGCAGGAGCCGGGCAAGATCGCCGATGTCGGCGCGCTCATGATCGCGGCCGCGAGGAAGCTGAACAGGCAGGTCCGCCAGGCGCCACTCGCCGCTCCGGCTGGCCAGCTCGGCTATCTCGTCGGGGCCGTCAAGGCGCGCGCGGAGCAGACCGGTGGCATCCACAAGGACCTGGCGCTACGGGTGGAACGCGAGGCTCTCTTCCTCCCGGCGGGTCAAACGTTGCCCGGCCAGTTTCAGCAGCGCTACGAGTACGGCGTCGCCGCAGGCCGCAGGAGCGTGGGCGAGGAGTGACCTCCCGATAGCCTCAGGACCGAGTCCTGTGAGCGAACGGAGGTCTGATGACGACCGAGGTGGAAACCGAGCTTTGGGGTGGGGAGACCCGTAGGGCGGTGGAGAACTTTCCCGTCTCGGGACATCCGATTCCCGTGCCCGTCCTGCGCTGGCTGGGACGTATCAAGGGGTCCGCGGCCCGCGTCAACGCCGAGCTCGACCTGCTCGAGACCGAGATGGCCGAGCGGATCGCTGCCGCCGGTGATGCGATCGCCGCGGGCGAGCACGACGATCAGTTTCCGATCGACGTCTTCCAGACCGGCTCTGGGACGTCATCGAACATGAACGCGAACGAGGTCATCGCGAGCCTCGCGGGGGATGGAGTTCACCCCAACGACCACGTGAATCTCGGCCAGTCCTCCAATGACGTGTTTCCGTCGGCGGTACATCTCGCGGCCCTCGGGGAGGTAAACGAGGACCTGCTGCCGGCGCTGGACTCGCTCGCCGAAGCTCTGGAGGCGAAGGCCGAGGAGTTCGCCGACGTGGTCAAGTCGGGAAGGACCCACCTGATGGACGCGGTCCCCGTGACGCTGGGGCAGGAGTTCGGCGGCTACGCCTCGCAGGTTCGCCTCGGGGCCGAGCGAGTGAGGGGAACGCTCCGGCACGTCGGCCAGATCCCGCTGGGTGGCACCGCAACCGGCACCGGGCTCAACACCCACCCCGAGTTCGCCGAGCGCGTGCGATCGAAGCTCGCCGACGACACCGGCCTCGAGATCCTGCCCCCGGACGACCCGTTCGAGGCGCAGGGCAACCGCGACTCGCTGGTCGAGCTGTCGGGGGCGCTCAAGGTGGTGGCGATCTCGCTGATCAAGATCGCGAACGACCTCGCCCTGATGGGGTCGGGTCCGCGCGCGGGGCTGGCCGAGCTGCGGCTGCCCGAGCTCCAGAAGGGCTCCTCGATCATGCCCGGCAAGGTCAATCCGGTGATCCCGGAGGTGGTTATCCAGGTCGGCGACCAGGTCGTCGGCAACGACACCACGATTACGCTCGCCGGGTCGCAGGGACAGTTCGAGCTGAACGTCCGCGTGCCCCTGATCGCCCGCAACCTGCTCGACTCGATCAAGCTGCTCGCCGCCGCTTCGCGCCTGCTCGACGAAAAGTGCGTCCGCGGCCTCGAGGCGAACGAGGAGATGACCGACCGCCATGCCGAAGCAACGCTCGCGACCGCAACTGCGCTCAATCCCCACATCGGCTACGACCGGGCGGCGGAGATCGTGAAGGAGGCGGCGTCCTCGGGACGCCCGCTTCGCGAGGTCGCGCGCGAGCAGGGAGTGGAGGAGTCCGTCCTCGACGAGGCGCTCGACCACCGCAAGCTCGCCCGCCCGCACGACTAATTCGTAGCGGCCTGCAGGGACATGAGCCGTTCGCGCCTCGCATTGGCGGCCGCTCTCGCCGCCCTCATTGCCATCGGGACCTTGGCGTTTCTGCTGCTCCGCGGGGATGACGACTCCATCGATGCGGCGACGGCCGTCGCCCAGGAGGCGGCGACGGCTGCGGAGCAAGACGACCCCTTCGCCTGGTCTCCCAACCGGCGCGCCGAGTTCGAATCCAACGCCGCGCTCGGCACCTCCCACGTGCTCTACGCGCTCAGCCCGGGCGGCGTGATCGCGAGTGCGAAGCGAACCGCTGACTGGCGCCATGAGATCGAGAGGGCAGCGGCGGCGCATGACGTCAGCCCCGATCGGCTCGAGGCGCTCGTCTTCCTCGAGAGCGCGGGCCGGCCGGAGGTGATCGCGGGCAAGACGCCGGAGTTCGCATCCGGGCTCGCGCAGATCACGCCGTCGGCGGCGACCGATCTGCTCGGCATGGAGGTCGACCTCAAGCGCTCGACCGCGCTCACGCGCGAGATCGCCCGCGCCATCGAGAAGGACAAGCCGGCCGAAGCGACGAAGCTCGCTCGCAGGCGCTCGCGAATCGACGAGCGCTTCAACCCGAGGCGCGCCCTCGACGGTGCCGCTGCCTACCTGGAGATCGCGGAGGACCGGTTCGGCGCCTCGGACCTGGCGACGGTCAGCTACCACATGGGCATCGGCAACCTGGAAGCCGTGATCCGGGCGTACGCCGGAGCCGCCAGCGACGAGCCGATCGGCGATGTGGTGGACGCCGAGGGTCTGTCGTACGCGCAGGTCTTCTTCGACTCGGCCCCAGACGACAACCCAGAGGCGAGCGAGATCCTCACGAGTTTCGCCGACGACTCGTCGCTTTACTTCTGGCGGATCCTCGCCTCTCAGGAGGTCATGGGGCGCTGGCGCTCGGACCGCGAGGACCTCGAGCGCGAGATTGAGCTCGCCACCGCCAAGGCAACGCTGGAGGAGCTCTACCACCCGGAGGAGGAGACGGAGGTCTTCTCCGAGCCGGACAGCGTCGCCGACGCCACGACCGAGGAGGAGCTCCTGCCGCTGCCGTCCGATCGCGCGCTTGGCTGGAGGGCGACGGACGAGGTCGGCGAGCTGGCCAAGCGGCTCGACGAAGAGCCGGCTCTCTACCGGGCTCTTCGGCCCGAGGGGCTCGCCGTCCTCTCCTACATGGCAACGCGTGTTCGGGAGCTGAGCGGGGCGAAGCGGCCGCTTCGCGTCACCAGCGCGGTGCGCGACCTCTCCTACCAGTCGCTGCTGGCGACCACCAATCCCGAGGCGACGAGCGAGTATTCCCTGCACACGACGGGCTTCTCGTTCGACGTGCTGCGCGACTACGAGAGCGACGCTCAGGCGTCTGCCTTTCAGTTCATGCTGGACCGGCTGCGAGCCCTGGCGGTGATCGATTACGCAGTGGAGCCGCGTGCGATCCACGTCACCGTCTCCGACCGTGGCGCCGAGCTCCTCTCCCCGTAACATCGAGGGCGATGAACGGACCAACTGACATGAACGAGAACACGAATCCCGAGCACGGCAACGCAAACCCTTCCCGCACCGAAAAGGCCACCTTCGGCGCCGGCTGCTTCTGGCAGGTCGAGATGGCGTACCGCGAGACGCCCGGAGTGATCGACACCGCCGTCGGTTATGAGGGCGGCCACACCGAGAACCCGACCTACGAGCAGGTCTGCTCGGGCACGACGGGCCACGCCGAGGTGACACAGGTCACGTTCGACCCCGAGCGGGTCTCCTACGAGGAGCTCGTCGAGAAGTTCTGGGCGGTCCACGACCCGACGCAGATGAACCGCCAGGGCCCCGACGTTGGCGACCAGTACCGCACCGCGATCTTCACCCATTCGGATGAGCAGGCGGAGATCGCGAGGCGATCGCTTGAGCGCGCCCAAGAGAGCTTCCGCAAGCCGATCGTGACCACGATCGAGCCGGCCACGGGCTTCTGGCGTGCGGAGGAGTACCACCAGTGCTACCTCCAAAAGCGCCCGGAGCGCGGCGGCCTCATGGGCATGCTTATGAGGTGAGGGGCTCCGGCCGAGCGTCAGTCCGCCTCGTCGCGGGCGCGCCCGTAGCGCTCGAAGACCACGCGCGAGCCGAAAGTCCTGGTCTCGATCAGGTCCAGCGGGGCGGATTCGGTGACCGGCGGCAGGAACGGCGTGCCACCTCCGAGGACGATCGGGTGGCGGAACATGCGCAGCTCGTCGATGAGGCCGAGTTCGATCGCCGCCGCGGCCAGGCCCGCGCCCCCGATTGAAATGTCCTTGTCAGTTGCGTTGAGCGCCGCAGCGGCCTCCTCGGCCACCGACGACTCGGCGAGGCGCGCGTTGCCCTCGACGCGGTCGAGCGTGCGGCTGAAGACGATCTTCGGGATCGCGCACCAGGCGTCGGCGAACGCGGGGGTCGAGCTCGCTGTCGCGCATCGACGGATCCGTCTCCCACACGAGCATCGTCCGTAGAGCCTGCGGCCCAACAGAAAGCCCCCGAGCTCGCTTACTTGCGCGAGATGGAACTCAAACAGCTCCTCGCTGGGCGCGCCCACTCGATCCCGCCCTCGCGGTGGCGATGAGGCCATCCACCGAGACGTTCATCGAGTAGATCAGCATGGCGTCGGGTCTCGTTCCCCCTACAGGTTGACCGCTACGTACTTGGTCTCGAGGTACTCGTTGATGCCCTCGTTGCCGCCCTCGCGGCCGATGCCCGACTGCTTGACGCCGCCGAAGGGGGCGCCGGCGTTCGACACCATGCCCTGGTTGAGCCCGACCATCCCGGTCTCGAGGCCCTCGCAGACGCGCAGCGCGCGCTTTAAGTCGCTCGTGTAGACGTAGGCGACCAGCCCGTACTCGGTGTCGTTCGCGGCTGCGATCGCCTCCTCCTCCGAGGAGAAGCCCTTGACGGGCGCGACCGGGCCGAAGATCTCCTCCTTGAGGAGCCTGGCCTCGTCGGGAACGTCGCTCAGCACCGTGGGGTTGTAGAAGTAGCCGGCGCCGTCGGGCTTGCTGCCGCCGACGACGCATGTCGCGCCCTTCTCGACCGCGTCGTCGACCAGTTCGCCGACCTTCGTGCGCTGATCCTCGTCGATCAGCGGGCCTACGTCTGTGCCCTCCTCGGTTCCGCGCCCGAGGCGAAGCTTGCCCATGCGCTCGCCAAGCTTCTCGGCGAACTCGTCTGCCACGCCCTCGGCCACGTGGAAGCGGTTGGCCGAGGTGCAGGCCTCGCCGACGTTTCGCATCTTGGCGATCATCGCGCCCTCGACGGCATCGTCGACATCGGCGTCATCGAAGATCAGGAAGGGCGCGTTCCCGCCGAGCTCCATGGAGGTCTTGAGCACGTTGTGGGCTGACTGCTCGATCAGCATGCGGCCGACCTCGGTCGAGCCCGTGAAGGAGAGCTTACGCAGCCGCGGGTCGCCGATGATCGGCTTCGAGACATCACTCGAGGACGACGACGTGACCACGTTGAGGACGCCCGGCGGCAGGCCGCACTCCTCCAGGATCTTGGCGAGCGCCAGCATCGAGAGTGGGGTCTGCTGCGCCGGCTTCATCACCATCGTGCAGCCGGCGGCGATCGCGGGGCCGATCTTGCGGGTGCCCATCGCGTTTGGGAAGTTCCAGGGCGTGATGAAGTAGCAGGGCCCGATCGGCTGGCGCATGACGAGGACGCGGCCGGCGCCGTTCCCGGCCTCCTTGTAGTAGCCCTCGATTCGAAGCGCCTCGCCTGAGAACCAGCGGAAGAACTCGGCCGAGTAGGTGATCTCGGCCTTCGACTCGGCCACCGCCTTGCCCATCTCCAGGGTCATCAGGGTGGCGAGCTCGTCGGCCCTCTCGTTCAGGATCTCGAAGGCGCGCCAGAGGATCTCCCCACGCTCATTCGGAGGCGTCGCAGCCCATTCAGGCCCGGCGTCGACGGCCGCGTCGATCGCGGCCTGCGCGTCGTCCGGTGTGGCATTTGCGACCTCGCAGAGCGTCTCGCCGGTCGCCGGGTCCTCCACCGCGAGCTTTCCATCGTCGCTTCCCCCACGCCATTCACCACCGATCAGCAGCTCGTTGGGGGCTGCGTCGATCACTTTTTGCTCGTCGGCGACGATGCTCAAGATGGACCTCCAGTCGTGTAGGGCTGGGAGCGTACTCATGGGCGTAACCTGCGGGTCATGCGGCAGGTCCTGCGCGGGGGAGCCTTTCTGATCGCGGTCGCGGCGGTGCTCGCGTTGCCGGCGAGCGCCCTCGGTAACTGGCGGGTCGAGGGCCGTGGATGGGGTCACGGCGTCGGCATGAGCCAGTGGGGAGCCCACGGCTACGCGCAGCACGGACGGACCTACCAGTGGATTCTCGGCCACTACTACAAGCGCACGAGCGTCCGGCGGGCCGGTGGCGCGAAGATCCGTGTTCTCCTCCGGAGCGGACAGGGGATCGTGAAGTTCACCGACGCCGGCCAAGCCTGCGGCAAGGACCTGATCCCAGCGCGGACGTACCGCTTCGACTTGGAGGGCGGCGACGTGATCCTGCGCCGCCCGGATGGCAACCGGATGCAGAACTGCGGCGGGAACGGCACGGCTCGCGGGGGCGACGATGTCTACCTGCTCGGCAAGGGCCGCTACCGCGGCGAGCTTCACGCCAACGTCGAGCCCTCGGGCCTGGCCGTCATCAACGAGCTTCCGATGGAGGAGTACCTGCGCGGCGTCGTGCCGGTGGAGGTGCCGAGCACCTGGCCGGAGGCGGCGCTCAAGGCGCAGGCCGTCGCTGCGCGCTCATATGCGCTGGCGACGAAAGGGGGTGGCCTCTTCGACGCGTACGACGACACCCGAAGCCAGGTCTACGGCGGCCGTGGCGTCGAGACCGATCCCACCGACGCCGCCGTCCGCGCGACCGAGCATCGGGTCGTAAAGCACGCTGGCCGCGTCGCGGTCGCGTACTTCTTCTCCACCGCCGGCGGCCGGACCGAGAACAAGGAATTCGGCTTCATCGGCTCGCCCCCCTCCCCCTATCTGAAGTCGGTGAAGTCTCCGTACGAGAACGCCTCCCCGCATGATCGCTGGACGCAGCGTTTTTCCAACTCCGAGATGTCCAGCAAGCTCTCGGGTCTCTTCAGCGGTCGCCTGAAGCGCATCGATGTGCTCCGCCGGGGCCGCTCACCGCGCATAGTGAGCGCTCGCGTCGTGGGCTCGAGCGGGAGCACGACCGTCACCGGGTCGACGCTCCAGTTCCGGCTCGGCTCGCGCTCGACCTGGATGCGATTTCACCACTAGCCCGGCGTCTCAGCCGTCACCGAACGGCTGCAGCGGGATGCCGTGGTCCGTCTCGCGCATTCCGATCTCATACGCGCCGGCTCCAGCGACCTCCAGCCGCTCGGGGTCGCGCCCTTTGCGCGTCACCCGGAGCTCGAGGTCGGCCATCGAGCAGTTGATCGTGTTGTGCTCCGGCCCAACGGGATCGGCGTAGACCCAGGCGACGAAGTTGCGCGGCTCCGAAGAGACGCGTCCTTCGACCTTGACGCCATCTCCGGAGAGCTCGAACGAGCAGGCGGTGGGATCCTCGTCGACCTTCGTGCTCAGGACTTTGTCGAACCCGCCGAGACGGTGCTCGACCCCGTCCAGGCGCAAGACGCCGTTGGCGACCCATGGGGTTGTCAGAGGGCCCAGCTTGATCCTCCCCGCTGACATGTCGAAGACGCCTCCCGCCTGTCCGTCGAGATCGCCGCCCTGGATCCACACCCATCGCTCGGCGTGCTCCGCGCCCCAGTTGTGGCCGATCATCCCTGGCCACCCCGAGAGCTCGGTCGGCTCGTCGTCGATTGTCACGTGGCCCTCGAAGTGGGCGCTGGGGTGAGGGGATAGGAACTTCGTCCTCGGAAGAGGGGCGTCGTAGAGGCGGCGATAGGGCAGGTGGAAGAAGGGATCGCCTTGGTCGGAGAATGTGAGGTCCCAGCTGGCCTCGGTTTCCGGGGTCGAGATCGTGCCTCGCGCGCGTCCCGGCTCGAGCGTCGCCTCGGCGATCCGGACGTAGCCGCCGGCGGGGACCGAGAGCTCCTCCGTCGGATGCGTCGATTTCACCGCCGTCGGCCCTGAGGCTTCGGCGTCGAAGACGGTCAGCCACAGGGATGCGTTGGGTTGCTCTCCGGGACGCTTGTGGACGGTATGGCGGATCCAAACGGCACGGCCACCCGCCGGGTGCGCGGCCTTGATATAGAAGCTCTCGTAGTGCCCCGCCGCGGTACTTATGCCGGGAAAGCGGGCCTGCGTCCTCACACGCGCGACCCTATCGGCCTACGCGCGGCTGCTCAGGAGTACTTGTCCCAGGCGCGCAGGCGCTTCGTGACCCTCGGGGTCGCATGGCCACCGGGGTAGTCGCCCTTCCAGTACTCGAAGTGCAGGTGGCATCCGGAGGCGTTGCCGGTGGCCCCCACGAGACCGATCTTCTCGCCGGTCTTGACGCGCTTGCCCTTGCGGACCTTCGCCGCGCGCTTCAGGTGGCCGTAAACCTCGGCCCGCCGTTGACCGCGGACGTTGATGATCAGGTAGTAGCCGTAGCCGCCTCCGTCGTAGGACCTCGCGACCACCTTGCCGGGCTCGGCGGCGACCAGCTTGGCGCCGCAGCGGGCGCCGAGGTCCTGGCCCTGATGGCCGCGACCGGCGCCGAAGCCATCCCAGTATTGATGGCGGGCCCTGATCGGGAAGATCGCCGGCTTGATCAGCAACGAACGCCTGCCGTCCGCCCGCTTGCGCCTCAGGTTCAGACCGTCGACCGTCTCGACGCGGAAGAAGAACTTGCCCTTCCGCACGTGCCCGCCACGCGACCTCGAGCCGTCCCAGCGGATCAGCTGCTTTTTGTCCGCGGGCACGTTGTCCTCGCGCCAGGCCTGAATGACTTTGGGCTTGCGCTTTCCCTTGCCGTGCCTGACAGCCTCGACGCGGAGGTCGGCCCTGCCCGCCCCCCTGTGCTCGTAGCGGAACTCGGCGGGCTGCTTGCCCGCGAAGTAGATCTTGTGCGGCCTCACGTTTTCAACGAGGAGGCGCGGCGCGCGTGCGCGGGCGGATCGATCCGCCGGCTCGCCGCCGTCGGTGTCCGTGCCTTCGCCGGAGCTGTTCTGCGTGTCACCGGCAGCCTCCGCTGCGGGGTCGTCGGTGTCGGACGCGGTCGGGGCCTCATCCGTCTCCGTCTCCGGCGGGGGGGCGGTCTGTGCCGAAGCGACGCCGGCGCCCAGGCACAGGAGCGCAACGACGGATCCGATCAGTACGGGAAGGCGATTGGGACGGTCTGCGTCCCGCGCGGAATTGTTGGGTGTCAAGGGGGCGCTCCTCTTTCTCGGGCCTACGGGGTTAGCTGTCGGGCTCGCGCTGAAAGAGCTGCGCTACAGACCGCTCCTGGCCTGATTCGCCCCTGAGGCCTCGAATGGCCCCTTTGGTTCCCCCGCTCCCGGGCTTTTTGGATGGACGCCCGAGACTCGGCAAGTGTTAGCAATCGGTAAGTAAAACACAAAGGCGCGCGGAAGGTTTCCATAAGAGCGCTCAACTTCCGCCCAGGGCGTGGCGCTCGTGGGCAAGTCCGCTCCGCTCAGCGTGCTCGGAGGCCGGACGCGGGAGGACGGCAGTGAAGGAGCGAGGAGGTCGGTGTGGTCCGCAGCCATCCTGCCGGACTGGCGCGTCGGTCCCGCATGGCGGGACTCGTGTGCCATGCCGATCCGGTCCTCCTTGGTCGTGGCGCGCCAGTCCCGTTCCGCGGGACCGCTGCGCCAAGAGTGGAGTGATCTGCGGGGATCCGCGCCCCAGCGCAGTGGGCTCGCGGACGCCCGAAGCGGCGGCGCGACGACCTCCGCCCTCGCCGCCTTCATTGCCAGTTGTTTGTTGTCCCTCGCCGCGCCTAGACCTTGACCGTCAGCACCTCGCCGTCGGCCATCACGTAGTCGCGTCCCTCGGTACGCAGGAGGCCCGCCTCACGCGCTCCGTTGTAGCCGCCGGCGTCGACGAGCTGCCGCCAGCCGATCACCTCGGCGCGCACAAAGCGAGCCTGGATGTCGGTGTGGACCTTGGCGGCCGCCTCCCAGGCGCTGGAGCCGCGGCGCAGGCTGCGGGCCGTGGCCTCCTTGCCCGCGTCGGCCGTGAAGATCGTGATCAGCTCGAGCAGCTCCCACGCGGCGTGGATCACGCGCTCGAGGCCGCTCTCTGCGACGCCCAGCTCCGCCCGCATCGTGGCGGCCTCACTGTCCTCGTCGAGCTCCCCGAGCTCGGCCTCGATACGGGCGCTCGTGGCCACGGCGACCGCTCCCTCGCGGCGCGCGTGCGCCTTCACCTCCTCGGGGATCACGTCGCTTCCCTCGGTGACGTTGACGACGTAGAGGACCGGCTTCGACGTGAGCGCGTGAAGTCGCCGCGGCGCATCATCGGCTCCCCGCGGCGCCGGCACCTCGCGCACGGGCCGACCGCCTCCGAGCGCGTCGACCACCTCGCTGAGCCACTCGCGCTCGGCAACCGCCTCCTTCTCGAGGGAGCGCGCCTCCCTCGTCACTCGTTCCAGACGGCGCTCCGCCTGCTCGAGATCGGCGGCCAAGAGCTCGGTCTCGATCAGCTCGATGTCGGCGAGGGCGTCGACCCGGCCTTCGGGATGAGGGACCCCGGCCGCATCGTGAGCGCGCACGACATGGCAGATGGCGTCGGTCTCGCGGATCGCCCCCAGGAAGCGGTTGCCGAGCCCTTCACCGGTGGAGGCACCGGGGACCAGCCCGGCGATGTCGTGGAACTCAATCGTCTCGGGGACCAGTGACGACGATCCGACGGTCTCGGCGATGCGCTCGAGCCGCTCGTCGGGAACGGCGACCACGGCGACGTTGGGATCGATCGTCGTGAACGGATACGCGCCGGTCGGGGCGCTTGCGGCCGTCAGCGCGTTGAAGAGCGTCGACTTGCCCGCGTTCGGCAGGCCGACGATGCCGATCTTCACTAGTTGGAGGGCCCTGCCGGTGCCGCTTCCTCGTCCTCGGCAACAGCCGCGTCGGCAGCAGGGCCGGCACCGTTGGCACCCTGGGCCGGACGGGCGGATGGCTCTTCGCGATGATGGTCGGCGAGCTCGACCAGGCGTCGTGCGGTCCCTTGGTCACCAACGCCCGGGACGAGCGCTCCGAGCACGGCCCCCAGGACGGCACCCGCGAGCACGTCGGACGGGTAGTGCATTCCCAGGTATGGGCGGCTGAGACAGATTGCCCCCGCGAGCGCGTAGAGCGGGGGCCGCGCGCGGGGCTGGACCCGCCCCAGAGCCGTTGCGGCCGCCAGCGAGGAGGTCGCGTGGGCGGAGGGGAAGGAGAGCTTCGATGGCGCCTTGGCGAGGGCGGGGTGACCCTCAATCAGGGGGCGCTCCCGCCCGATCGCGACCTTGACGACGTAGTTCAGGTTGATCGCCACGGGCGCGACCGCCGCCGCGATCGCCCACCGCCGGCGCCGCGAGCTGTCGACGAGCGCACCGGTGGTCCCGATCGCGGTCCAGATCGCGCCGAGCTCGCCGATGGCCCCAAAGCCCTTCATGAGCGCCTCGATCGGCGGTTGATGCCCGCGCGTGCGCAGGGTCCGCAGGAGTGCCTGATCCGCGTCCCCCGCCGCGCGGAGGAGGGGGTGGCGCTGGCGCTTGGCCTCGCTTCGCGCTCGCAGCCATGGCGGTTGCAGCCGCAATCGGCGAGGTTCCTGGCGCCGCCAGGGCCCCGGTCTCGCTTGTTTGTGTCTGAACAGCACGCGAGCAGGATAGGCGGCCCTCAGCCGACCACGAGCTCGGTCACGCCGCGCCTCGCCTCAAACCCCACCGGGCCGGCCGTCACGACTTCCCCGTCGACGTTGAAGGGGGTGCCGTCCGCAACCTCCAACTCGACCGTCTTCGCCCGGCATGTGTGGACTCCACGCTGGGTCTCCACGGTGCCGCGACGGAGGCCGTAGGCGCGCAGGGGGAGCGCCGCTCGTGACCCAGCCTCGAAGATGACGACGTCGAGCAGCCCGTCGTTGTGCTCGGTGTCGACCTCCGCTCCCCCGCCGAAGGCCCCTGACGCAGCGACGGTCACCTGCCACGCATCACCTTCGTAGAGCGGCCGCGCGTCGCACTGAACCCGGCATGGAATTGGGTCCGAGCTCATTCCGGCACGCAGCGCACCGAACGCGTAGGCCGCTCGGCCGAGGACCCCCTTCCAGCCGTGCGCGTGCACAGCCGCCGCGGGTGGGAGCCCGAAGCTGGCGACGTTGAGGAATGGTCGCGAGCCCATCCATGCGACCTCCACCGGGCGGGTCCGCGTGCCTTTCGCGGCCAGTCGTGCGGCCTCCTCGAGATCGTCGGGAAGCGCCATGGCGCGCGCGAAGTCGTTTGCCGTCCCGACGGGAATGACCGCCAGTGGCACCGCCGCGCGGGCTGCGGCGGCGGCCCCACAGCCGAGCGAGCCATCGCCGCCGGCAACGACCACCCGCTCCGGGCTCGAAGCGGCCGCCTCGTCGATCTCGTCGAGCGCGAAGCTCGATACCTCCGCGCCGTGGCGACGTAACGCCGCGCCTACTTCGTCCGCGGCGCCCGAGCCGGACTCGGGGTTTGAGAGCAGCGCGACGCGCATCCCCCAGGCCTCAGCGCCGCTCGACCGGGCGGCGGCTCAGACGGGCGTCTTCGAACGACCCTCGCGGCCCTTCGCCGCGCTCTTGTTGGCGGCCTTGCGCGAGGAGCGGAACGGCTTCTGGAGCCACTCGCCGGCCTTGCCCGGTGCCTTCGAGGCCACCTTCTGCCCGGCCGCGTAGGTCTTGTCGACGCCTCGCTGCGGATGGCGCGAGAGTCTCGGCAGCAGGAACGCGAGGACCGCCAAGACGATGCAGACCCCCACAACCACCACAATCGTCATCGTCTCCTCCTCCTCGTCGCCATCACCAACAGGGGCTACCCGGGTCGAGCATTGGCCAAAACGACAGGTTTAGCCTGAATGGGCTTCAGGGTAGCTCGGCAGGCGGGGGGGAATGCGCCGTCGCCATCGGCGGCCCGAAGAGGAGGTTTTTTGTCTTGAAGAGGAAGCTCGCCGCCGTGGCGCTCGCCGCGGCAGCGCTGGTTGGCGTTGGCGCCCAAGGTGGGATCGCCGGCCCCGGTTCGGGGCCAAGCGACACGCAGATCGTCCAAGACGGAGTGACGGCGCGGGGTGTTACGCACCACCTCGAGCGTCTGCAGGCGATCGCCGACCGCAGCGACGGCAACCGCGCATCCGGTTTCCCCGGGCATGACCGTTCCGCGAACTACGTGGAGCGGCGTCTCGAGCGCGCCGGCTGGACCGTGGCCCGCCAGGCGTTCGATTTCTTCGTCTTCTTCCAGGACGCAGACACCGTCTTCGAGCGGACGAATCCCACCCCGACCGAGTACGAGGAGAACGTGGACTTCGCGACGTCTGAGTTCTCGGGCACGGGAGACGTCACCGCCGAGCTGGTGGCCGTGGACCTGGTTCTGCCTCCCGGTGCGCAGCCGAGCACGTCCACGAGCGGCTGCGAGCCGGAGGACTTCGACTCCGTCGACGTCACCGGCAAGATTGCGCTGCTGCAGCGTGGCACTTGCGACTTCCGCGTCAAGGTGGACAACGCTGCCGCTGCGGGCGCAGTCGGCGCCGTCCTCTTCAATGAGGGGCAGACTGGTCGCACGGACGTCATCTTCAGCACGCTCGGCGGCCCGAATGCCGCGATCCCAGTCGTCGATACGAGCTTTGCGCTTGGCGAGGAGCTCGCGAACGGCGTCACTGATAATGGCCCGACAGGGGTCACTGTCCACATCGCGACGGAGACACGCAGCGAGGAGCGTTCGACCGACAACGTGATCGCCGAGTCGCCAGGTGGCGACCCGGACAACGTGGTCATGGCCGGCGCCCATCTCGACAGCGTCGACGAGGGTCCCGGGATCAACGACAACGGCAGCGGCTCGGCCGGCCTGCTCGAGGTCGCGGAGCAGATCTCCAAGCACGGGATCGAGCCGGAGAACAAGCTGCGCTTCGTCTGGTGGGGTGCAGAGGAGACCGGTCTCGACGGCTCGACCTACTTCATCGAGCAGCTGACCGAGGAGGAGTACCTGAGGATCGCGCTCTACCTCAACTTCGACATGATCGGATCGCCGAACTTCGCGCGATTCATCTATGACGGCAACGGGTCGAAGTTCGAGGACGAGGGACCCGAGGGCTCTGACACGATCGAGCGGGTCTTCGAGCGCCACTTCGAGCGCAACGACCTGGCGTCGGGCCAGACCGCGTTCGACGGTCGCTCGGACTATGGGCCGTTCATCGCGGTCGATATTCCCGCCGGCGGCCTGTTCACGGGCGCCGAGGAGATCAAGACCGAGGCGCAGCAGGCCGTCTATGGGGGTACGGAGGGCGAGGCATTCGACCCCTGCTACCACCAGGCCTGCGACGACATCGACAACGTCTCCCAGCGGGCGCTGGGCGAGATGTCCGATGCCGTGGCGCACTCGGTCGTGCACTTCGGGAGCAACCTGAAGTTCATCCCGAGGCCCGAGCCGGCCGTGCTCAAGACCAGCAGCGGACCGGTGCGCGAGCTGGACGGCTCCGCCGTCCGCTAGGGCGAACCGTCACTAGGGTTGCCGCCTCATGAACGAGGCGGCAACCCAGGTGCCGGGCTATCGGCATATCCGGGCAACCACTGCGGCTCGACCGCGCTGCGGAACCTGCTCGCCTTCCACGGTGGCGGGGTCGTTAGGACGCGCCTGAGAAGCCGATCGCGTGTGGCCCGTCGTCCACTCGCAGGAAGACGACGGTGGCGAGGTTCAGTGCCACGGTCGATTCCTGGGTTTTCACGTCGTACCAGCCGTTCCCTTCCTCGACCGCCTTGCGCAGGTCGGCGAGCTCTGAGTCGGTCAGCTTCACCTGCAGCGCCTGGCCGATGCCAAACCCGATCTCGACCTTCTTGGTGTCCGCCATCTCGTCCTCCTCGCTCGAAGTATCAGTGTCCCGCCGCCGGCTCGACGATCTCGGTCAACACCCCGCCGGTCGACTTTGGGTGCAGGAAGGCGATGCGGCTGCGGCGGATCCCGACCCGGGCCTGCTCATCGATCAGCCGAATGCCACTGCCTCGGAGCGCCTCGAGCGTGGCGTCGATGTCACCCACTCGGTACGCGACGTGGTGGAGGCCCTCGCCACGAGCGGCGACGAATTTGCCCACCGGCGTCTCGGGGCCGGTCGCCGCCAGCAGCTCGACGTGCGAGTCGCCGACGTCGAGCAGCACCGCTTCCACGCCCTGCTCGGTGAGCGTCTCGCGATGGACGAGCTCCATCGAGAACTCATCCTCGTAGAGCCTCAAGGCCGCGTCCAAGTCGGAGACGGCGATTCCCACGTGATCGAGCGCGCCGAACATCGGCGCCCGAGTCTACGCGTCGTCTTCAGGCGTCTCTGAGGCGATCGCCTTCGCCGCGGAGCCGGCAACCCGGCGCTCGTCGTCGGCGTAAGGATCGGGATGGACGCTCGAGCTGACCGGCGTCTCGCCCGCGCGGTGGCGCTGCATGATGGTCTGGATCTCCTCGCGCTCGATCACCTCGTTTTCGAGCAGCCGCTCGGCGATCTCGTCCAGCAGGTCGCGATGGTCGGTGAGCAGGCGGTGCGCGCCGCGGTAGCTCTCCTCAGCGATCTCCTGGACCTCCTCGTCGCGCGTCTGCCGGAGGGACTCGGAGACCGTGTAGTCATCCGAGGGGACCTGGTGGGAGCGGATCATCGTCCCCATGCCGTACTCGTAGACCATCGAGCGGGCGATCCCGGTCACTCGCTGGAGATCGTCCGCGGCGCCGGTGGTCACGCGGCCGAAGGTGATCTGCTCTGCGACGCGCCCGGCGAGCAGGACCTTCATGTAGTCGATCAGCTCCTGGCGCGACTTCAGGTAGCGGTCCTCCTGGGGGAGGTTGAGCGTGTAGCCGAGCGCCTTGCCCCGGGGGACGATCGACACCTTCTGCACCTTGTCGACGGTTGGGAGCAACTCGGACACGAGCGCATGGCCGGCCTCGTGCCAGGCGACGACTCGCTTCTCCTGGTCGGTGATCACCTTGCGGGTCTGAAGGCCGGCCACCACCCGCTCGAAGGCGTTCTCGAAGTCCGCTTGGGAGATGAAGTCACGCTCGTTGCGGCCAGCGAGGATCGCCGCCTCGTTGGCGAGGTTGGCGAGGTCGGCGCCGGTGAGCCCGGCGGCGTGGCGGGCGACGCGCTCGAGGTCGACGTCCTGTGCCAAGGGCTTGCCGCGAGTGTGCACATCGAGGATCTGCTTGCGCCCTCGCATGTCGGGTGGCGGCACGAACACCTGGCGATCGAAGCGGCCCGGGCGCAGGAGCGCCTTGTCGAGCTTCTCAAGCAGGTTCGAGGCCGCCATCACCACGACGTTGTCTCGCGCGTCGAAGCCATCCATCTCCACCAGGAGCTGGTTCAGCGTTTGATCGCGCTCGCCCGAGATGTCCGAGCCGCGCTGGGCGCCCACCGCGTCGAGCTCGTCGATGAACACGATCGCGGGAGCGTTCTCGCGCGCCTCCTTGAAGAGCCGGCGGATGCGGGCGGCGCCGAGGCCGGCGAACATCTCGATGAACGACGAGGCCGACTGGCTCAGGAAGGTCGCGCCGGACTCCTGCGCGACCGCCTTGGCGAGCAGGGTCTTGCCGGTGCCGGGAGGCCCGTGCAGGAGGATCCCCTTCGGCACTTTGGCGCCAAGACGCTTGAAGCGGGCGGGATCCGAAAGGAAGTCGACGACCTCCCGCAGCTCATCCTTGGTCTCCTCGACGCCGGCGACGTCAGTCCAGGTGACCGCTGTCTTCGACTTGGCGCTGATCTCCTGTGGCTTCGTCCGGGGCATCAGCTTCAGCGTGCGGTACATGAAGTAGCCGATGACGAAGACCAGGATCACCGGCACCCAGGGGATCAGGTAGTTGTCGACGAACTCGTCGTAGGTCAGTCCGATGACGCTGATCAGTGGCATGCGCAGATTCCCCGGAGGCGGTTACAGCCCGCCTAAACCGTATCGGCAGGATGCTGATCCGTTTGCAGTCCCGAGCCCGACCGAGCCTCTTGATCGAGGATCGCGTCCAGCGCCGCCACCCCGACCTCGAGCTGCTCGGCCGTCGGCTCGCGGGTCGAGAGCAGCCGCTGGATCTCATGGCCGACGGCGTGAACCGCGCGTCCGAGCCCGGTATCGGGGTTGCGGTCCGCGTAGCCGAAGACCTCGACCGCGGCGGAGACAGCGCCCGTTCCCGCCGCTGCCCTGGCGACCGAGCCCGGCTTCTCCACCAGCGCCTGAGCGGCGACCTGGCCGGCCACCGAGAACGCCAGGAGGGGCGCGATCAGGTTGGAGCCGCAGCGGTCGTGCTCCTTGGGAGCGTCGCGCGGGTCGCGCGAGCCCTTCTCGTAGGCCCCGATCGCCTTGTGCTCGACGCCGTGATAGGCCGCGAGCTCGCGATCGCGAAGCGCCGCCATCGCCGGCAGGATGCCCAGCGCGGCCACCGCCGCCTCGCGAGCAGCCGCCCGCGCGGGCGACTCCGGCTCGCCTCCCTTGCGCCGGGCCAGGCTGCTCGCAGCCGCCGTCCCAAGCGCAGCTACCACCACGCGCGGATCCTCGAAGGGGAGACGCGCCGAGCGCAGCCGCATTCGGGCCAACGGCACCACGGCCAGAGCCTCGGCCATGCGCAGCGGCCCCCGGAGCCCGGGCGTCGTGCCCAGCTTTCCCTGGGCGAAGGTCGGCTTCCGTCCCGAAGCCACGTCGATCGAGCCGCCGGGAGTACGCACCGCGGCGGCCCAGGAGGTCGGTCCGTGGATCAGCAGGCCATTGCGAAGCGCCATGCCGCCCAGGCGCAGCGGCTTCTCCGCCGATCTGCCGTTCGGAGCCTCGGGCAGGTCGTCGCCCGCGGGCAGCTCGCTCACGTGAGTACGGTCCGGGAGATGTCGGCGAAAAAGCGCGCGGCCAGCTCCACATCGGAGACCTTGATGCGCTCGTCCGCGGAGTGGACCAGCGGCGCGGATTCGAACAGGGTCATGTCGCGCTGCGGCGAGAAGCCGTAGACGGTGGTGGCCGCGCCGAACGCCTTGCGCCACCAGTGGCTGTCGGAGAACCCCGGCATGACGATGGGAACGACGCCGGCACCAGGGTCGTTCTCCGCCACCCACCTCGTGATCTCGTCAGCGAGGGGGCTTGAGGCTGGCGATTCGTTACCAGTGACGTTGTGGGCGAACTCGATCTCGGCGCCGTCGAGCGCCGGCCCGAAGAACGCTTCGACGCGCTCGCGCACCTCGGGCTCGCCCAATCCCGGCGGGACGCGGCAGTCGACGAGCAGCTCGGCGCTCCCCGGGATCACGTTGTCCTTGACCGAGCCGGATGCCATCGTCGGGACCAGCGTCACTCCCAGCATCGGTTCCGCCAGGTAGGCGGCGAGCAGCGGCTCGCGCTCACGCACCGTGGCGAGCGCGACGGCGATCTCATCGGGACCGGGATCGCCGAGGTCCTGCTCGAGAACGCCCTCGAGAAAGGCGACGCCGGCGGCGGTCGGCTCCGGTCGCGGCTGTTGGTGCAGGCGCTCGAGCAGCGGCGCCAGCTTCAGAAGCGCGTTGTCGCCCAGCGATGGGACCGACCCGTGTCCCGCCTTTCCGTGCGCTCGCAGACGGAACCTCCAGACCCCCTTCTCCCCGACGCAGAGCGTGTACAGGCGACGTCCATCGATCTCGAAGCAGGGTCCGCCGCCCTCGTTTAGGACGAACTCGGCTCGGACCTTCTCGGGGTGCTCCTCGCAGAGCCACTTCGCGCCCTTGATCGCGCCGGCCTCCTCGTCGGCCGTGCAGACGAAGAGCAACTCGCCGGCTGGCCGCCAGCCGTCGCGCGCCAGCGCGATGCAGGCGGCCGCCTCGGCCGCCACCTGGTCCTTCATGTCCTGCGCTCCGCGCCCGCGAACCTCGCCGTCCACCACATCCCCGGCCCAGGGCGAGAAGCTCCAGTCCGCCTCGTCCTCGGCCGGAACGGTGTCGGCGTGCCCCAGCAGGCAGAGCGTTGGCCCCTCGCCTTCCCCGCGAAGCCGGGCGACCAGGTTGGGCCGCTGCGGATCGTCGGCGGCGAGCAGCTCGCACTCGAAGCCCGCGTCGGTAAGCCGTTCGGCGAGGAGCTCCTGCACCGGCAGCTCCTTGTTCGGCGGGTTGGAGGTGTCGAGACGGATCAGCTCGCACAGAAGGCTGACCGCTTCATCGCCCATCGCGGACCCCGTGGTGGTGCTGACCTCCTCCATGGAGGAATACTGACAGGGGTGGAACGACTCTTCGAGACCCCCGATGCGGACCGCGGCCGGCGCACGAGCGTGCCCACCAGCGACGCGCCGCTCCCCGTCCGCATGCGCCCCCGCTCGCTCGACGAGCTCGTGGGGCAATCGGAGCTGCTGCGCGTCGACTCCCCGTTGCGGATCGCGATCGAGTCAGGCGAGCCCCATTCGGCGATCCTGCACGGCCCGCCCGGCACGGGCAAGACCACGATTGCGCGGATCGTGGCGGTGGCCGCCCGTGGTGCCTTCGAGGAGGAGTCGGCCGTAAACGCGGGCCGGGCCGAGGTGCGCGAGATCCTGAAACGAGCCGATGAGCGTCGCCGAGCCTCGAATCAGCCAACCATCTTCTTCCTCGACGAGATCCATCGATTCAACAAGGCCCAGCAGGACGCGCTGCTTCCCGCGGTGGAGGAGGGCCTCGTCACGCTGATCGGCGCCACCACCGAGAACCCATACTTCGAGGTCAACTCAGCTCTCTTGAGCCGCGCCCAGGTCTATGAACTGGCGCCGCTCGGGCCGGCGGAGATCAGGGAGCTGATCGAGCGGGCGCTGGCCGACCCAGAGCGGGGGATCGCGGATCCGCCTGAGGTCACCGACGATGCGATCGAGCTCTTGGCAACGCGGTCGGACGGCGATGCGCGGATCGCGCTCGGCGCCCTCGAGCGGGCGGTCGAGACAGCCAGGGCGGGAGGGGATGGCGTCGACCTCGGGAGCGCCGAGGACGCCCTCCAGCGAAAGGCGGTGCGCTTCGATCGCAAGGGCGACCAGCACTACGACTACGCCTCCGCCTGGATCAAGGCAACGCGGGGGTCTGATGTCGACGCCTCCCTCTACTACCTCGCCGTGATGCTGGAGGGTGGGGAGGACCCGCGCTTCATCGCTCGGCGGATGGTCATCTTCGCGTCCGAGGACATCGGGAACGCGGACCCCCATGCGCTGGTCGTGGCGACCGCAGCGGGGCAGGCCGTCGATCGTGTCGGCCTGCCCGAATGCCAGCTCAACCTCGCTCAGGCCACCGTCTACCTGGCGCTGGCGCCGAAATCGAATGCCTCCATGGTGGGTCTCTCCGCCGCCATGGCGCATATCCGCGAGCACGGCGCGAAGCTGCCTCCGGACTACCTTCGAGACGCTCACTACCCGGGCGCCAAGACTCTCGGCCGCGGGCAGGGCTACGTCTATCCGCACGACGAGGAGGGCGGCGTCGCCGACCAGCCGTTGCTACCGGAGGAGGTCCAGGGCGCGCGCTTTTACCGCCCGACGGGGAGGGGTTTCGAGGAGGAGCTGGGCCGCAGGCTGGAGGAGCTTCGCCGCCGGTTCGGCGGCGACTGAAAGACGCACTCACACCGAGCCAACCTCTTGCCGAGGAGTGTGAGAAGTTGCCTTAGTTGGCGGTCGCCGTGGCCCGGGCGACGAAGTCGCGCAGCTCCTCGAAGGAGCGGGGATCGATCGTGTGCCCTCCAGGGTGCTCGCGATAGGTCAGATCCACGTGCCCCGTGAGCAGGTCGCGCGTCGCACGCCCGAACTCCACGGGAATAATGGGATCCGCGGTGCCGTGGGCGTGGTAGACGGGGAGGTCGGCACGGTTGATGAAGTCTGGCGTCCACCCCTCGGCGGCGGGCACGAACGACGAAAGCGCCATGATCGCGGCGGGGCGCGGGCGGCCCGGGCCCAGGCCCATGGAGTAGGACATGACGCCGCCCTGCGAGAAGCCCCCGAGCACGGTGCGCTCGGGTGGCACGCCCGTCTCGGCGGCGAGCGCGTCGAGCCATTCACCGAGCCGCTCGTAGGCGAGCGCGAACGACTCCCGATGGGGGTAACCAACCCGCTCCACGATGTACCAGTGGTTGCCCTCGTGCCCTGGAGGCCGAAGTGGCGCGCGCGGGGTGAACGCCTCGAGCCGGTGCTCGGGATCGAGCAGGTCCACGAGCGGGAAGAGGTCGTGCTCGTCGACGCCCCGGCCGTGCATGAGGACGAGCGCACCGGCTGATTCCCCCTCAGCCGGACGATGACGGTGGACCAAGTCGTCAAGCGGCATGGACAGAACGCTACCCGGCTTGGATCAAATCACTTGCGGACGCCTTCGGCGTCCTTGCGTGCTGCTGCCGGAAAACAGATGTTCCGGCAAACTTCACCTGATGGGCAAGCTCGAGTCCTTCAACCCCGCAACGGGCGAGCTGGTCGGGACGGTCGAGACGATTGAGCCGAAGCAGGTGGACGGCGTCGTCGCCGAGATCGCGGAGGTCCAGCCGTTCTGGGCGCAGCTGTCGCTGCCCGATCGTGCGCGCTACCTGCGCCGCGCCGCCGACGTGCTGCTCGACGAGATCGATGAAGTGGCCGAGCTCTTGACGCGCGAGCAGGGCAAGCCGCTGGTCGAGTCCTACACGATGGAGGTTGTCCCGACGATCGACACGCTGCACTGGCTCGCGGACAACGCGCCGGCGATCCTCGGCAGCGAGCCGATCTCGATGCGGCAGGCGCTGTTCTTGACCAAGCAGGCGAAGTTCGTCTACGAGCCGCTGGGCGTGGTGGCGGTCATCGCCCCTTGGAACTACCCCTGGTCGATCCCGTTCGGAGAAGTCGCGATCGCGCTCGCCGCGGGCAACGGCGTGGCGCTCAAGCCGGCGAGCCTGACGCCGCTCCTGGGCGAGCGGATCCAGTCGATCTTCGACAAGGCCGGGTTCCCGGAGGGGCTGGTCCGTGCCGTCCACGGCGGCGGCAAGATCGGTCAGGCGCTCTGCGAGAGCGACGGCATTTGCAAGGTGTTCTTCACCGGCTCGATCGAGGTGGGCAGGTCGGTGGGCGAGCTCTGCGCGCGCAACATGAAGGGCTCGGTCCTGGAGCTCGGAGGAAAGGACCCGCAGATCGTCTGCGCGGACGCCGACCTCGACAACGCGATCTCGGGTTGCGTCTGGGGAGGGTTCGCCAACTCCGGTCAGACCTGCTCAGGGATCGAGCGGACCTACGTCGTCCGCGAGGTCGCCGACGAGTTCCTCGCGGGGGTGGTGGATCGGGCGGCCGAGCTCACAGTGGGGGATCCCCTCCGCTGGGATACGGAGTCGGGCCCGATGGTTTCGAAGCAGCAGTTCGATCTCGTCACCGAGCTGGTCGACGACGCGCTCGCCTCAGGGGCCGAGCGGCTTGTCGGTGGCCCCCGCGACGTCGACGGCTTTCCCGGCCACTTCATCGCCCCCACGGTGCTCGGCGGCGTCACCGACGAGATGCGGATCATGAAGGAGGAGATCTTCGGCCCGGTCGTTCCCGTGATCACCGTCGATTCCGAGGAGGAGGCGCTCGAGCGCGCGAACGACTCGAACTTCGGCCTCGGCGCGTCCGTTTGGACGCGTGACCGAGCCAAGGGCGAGCGGATGGCCCGCCGGATCGAGTCGGGCATGGTGTGGATCAACGACCACTCGTTCACGCACGCCGCCTGCCAGTGCTCGTGGGGCGGCGTCAAGGATTCTGGCCTCGGCCGCTCGCACTCGAAATTCGGCCTCTACGAGTGCGCCGCGGTGAAGATGGTGGCCTGGGAGCCCGGCCGCACGCGCGATCTGTGGTGGCAACCATACGACGAGACGCTCGGCAAGGCGCTCCGCGCCTCGGCGCAGGTCCTCTACGGGCGCAACGGGCAGCGCATCAAGGCACTGCGCGACGGTGGCCTGGCGCTCGCGAGGGTGGGCGCCCGCACGCTCCGCAAGGGGGAGTAGACAGGCTCAGCGATTGATCACCGTGGCTACGTTTGGCGACCACTCGCTGTGCTTCCTCCTGGGGTTGTCCTCGCCCTGGGAGCGCACACGGAAACGGTAGGTCTTGCCCTCCTGCGCCGGGGCCGGCCTGTCGTTGCGGCCGAAGCGCCCCGTGGTGGCCTTCGTGTCCCGCTTCCAGTGCTTCCAATCACCATGGCCCTTGCGGTAGTCGACGTCGAAGGTATCGCCCGTGTCGCCCGAGTCGGTGGCCCACTTGAGGACGAACTCATAATGGTCGTCTACGAACTGAATGCGAAGGTCGGGAGACACGCGGACCTCGCCCGACATCCCCGAGCCGCCCGGGCTGCCGTGCAGCGCGCAGTAGTAGGGGTACGTGCCCGCCGAGGGATCAATCCTGTACTCGTCGGCGAAGACCACGGGACTGCCCGAGCGGAACAGCTTGCGGTCCTGGACGACGTTGTGCTCGTCAGAGTTCTCGAGATCCCAGTTCCACGCCAATCCGCCCCCGCCAACGATCTGGCTCACGCTCTCGGGATCGAAGCTGTCTCCGCCCTCGTCCGTGACGAGGACGTTCACGGGGGCGGGCCCGCCCTGGGCATTGGCGGCGATCGCGAGCGCCACGGCCCCCGCCAGGCCCAGGATCACGATCGTCCGCTTCCCTGCTTGCATGGATTCGGCCCCTCGTTGAGACAATGGGCACTGTAGTGAGCGAGGTGGCCTCTGTCCAGAGCGCGCGGGCACTCGGCGGCGGCGATGCGGCCTCGGGGCCGGCTGTGCGGGTTGCCGGGCTGGAACGCCGCTACGGCGACCTCGTCGCCCTCCGCGACGTCTCCCTGGCGCTCCCCGCCGGCGAGACGCTGGCGCTCCTCGGCCCCAACGGCGCCGGCAAGACGACGCTCCTGCGAATCCTCGCGACGTTGCTTCGCCCAGGCGCCGGCGAGGCGACCGTCCTCGGTGCTGCCCTGCCTCGGGAGGCGTGGAAGGTGCGTGGTCGCATCGGCTTCCTCGGGCACGCTCCCCTGCTCTACCGCGATCTGACGCTCACCGAGAACCTCGCGTTCCACGCCCGCCTGCACGGGATCGAGCGAGCTCCCGAACGGATCGGCGAGCTGCTCGCGGCAGTTCGACTCGAGCGCCGCTCTGGTGAGCTCGTCCGCAACCTCTCGGCCGGCATGGTGCAACGCGGGGCCGTCTGCCGGGCGGTGCTGCACGAGCCCGAGCTCCTGCTCCTCGACGAGCCGCGCTCCCACCTCGATCCCGACGCAGCGGCACTCGTGGAGCCGTTGATCGGCCGCGGCGGCGGCGCTACGCGGGTTCTCGTGAGCCACGATGTCGAAGCGGCTCTTTCGGAATCCGATCGGGCATTGGTCCTGGGCGCGGGCGGCGCGGTCGCCTACGAGGGAGAGGCGACCGGCGTATCGCCGGGCGACGCGCGCGCCGCATTCGGAGGCAGGCCGTGAGTGCCTTTCGGGTGATCCTTGCGAAGGATCTGCGCGTTGAGCTCCGCACGCTGCAGTCGGTGCCGGCGATGGCCCTGTTCGCGATGACCACGTTCATCCTCTTTCGCTTCGGCCTCGACCGCGAGGAGCTCACGGGGAGCCTGGCTGCCGGGGTGATCCTCGCGACCGTGCTGTTCGCGGCGATCCTCGCGATCAACCGGCTCTTCGTCCCCGAGCGCGAGGAGGGCGGCTTCGACGGAATCCGCCTCGCCCCGGTCGACCCCTCGTCGCTGTACGCCGCCAAGGCGGTGGCGCTTGTGACCTATCTCCTGGTGCTAGAGGCGCTCGCCCTGCCGGCGTTCGCGTTCCTGTTTCGGGATTCGGCCGCAGGGCTCGTGCCGCTCGTCGGAGTCCTAGTCCTGGTGGATCTCGGGCTCGCGGCCGTCGGCGTATTGGTCTCGGCGATCGGGGTCAACTCGAGCGCCCGCGACCTGATTGTCCCGCTGCTCCTGCTCCCGTTCGCGGTGCCGGTGATGATCGCGGCGGCTGGGGCTGCCGCGCCGCTGCTCGAGGCCGGGGGGCCGTCGTTCGACGAGGTCGGCAGGTGGGTCGCGATCCTCGCGCTCTACGACGCCGTTTTCGCGGCCATCGGGTATGCGGTCTACGACTTCGTGCTGGAGGACTGAGCCCATGGACGCCCCTCTACGATGTTTTGGGTGTCCGGCGTGAACGCGTTCAGCCTCAGAAACCTCGCTCTGGCGACGGTCGCGATGCTCGTCGCCGGCTTCGCGCTGGTGTTCTTCTATGCCCCGCTCGACGCCGATCAGGGATTCATCCAGAAGATCTTCTATCTCCACGTGCCCCTCGCGCTCTGCGCCCTGGTGGGATTCGTCGTCGCTGCGGTGCACGCGATCCGACACCTGCGCACGGGGGATCCGGTCCACGACGCCCGCGCCTACGTTTCGATCCACCTCTCGATCATCTTCGGGGTCGCGGTCCTCATCACCGGATCGATCTGGGCGCGCGCCTCCTGGGGCAAGTGGTGGGTGTGGGACGAGCCGACGCTGGTCTCGTTCCTGATCGTCTTCCTCCTCTACTGCACCTACTACCCACTGAGATTCGCGATCGCGGACCGCGACCGGCAGGCGCGCTATGCCTCTGTCTTCGCGATCACGGCAGGCGCCTTCGTCCCGCTCAACTTCGCGGCGGTCCGCGCTGCCGAGTCCCTCGTACACCCACGGACCTTCGCCACTGCGGAGGGCGGCCTTCCAGGCGAGATGTGGCTCACCTTCGCGGTCTGCCTTGTGGGCATGGCGCTGTTGTGGGTGAGCCTCGTTCGCTTCGAGCTGGTGGCGAAGTCCGCCGCCGCCCGCATCTTGCGTCTGCGCCGAGCCCTTGACGCCGAGGCGCCGGCGAGACAGACGTCGCGGATCGCTCCGGCCGTCCCCTCCCGAGCAACCTCGAGCTGATGCCCGCGCTGCCTCTCGACGAGGCCGGCAAGTACGTGGCCGCCGCCTACATCGTGTTCCTGGCCCTCGTGCTGATCTACGTGGCGATCATGGCGGCGAAGCTGGCGCGGATCGAGCGCGAGCTGGGCGAACTGGCCGATCTCGCCGAGGAGCGCCGCGATGGCTGAGCTCCTCGCGATCGGGGTCTCGCACAAGACCGCTCCCCTGGAGCTGCGAGACCGTCTCGCCCTGACCGAGGGCCGCGCCGTCTCCGTGCTGGGCGAGCTGGCAGCGGTCGACGAGATTCAGGAGGCCGCCTCGATCTCCACCTGCAACCGGACCGAGCTCTACCTCTACGCGGCGGACGGGGTCGCCGCGGAGTCGCGTGCCCTGGCGGCCCTCGCGCGCGAGGCGGATACGAGGCCCACAGAGCTCGTGGGCCACCTGTACTCGCTGCGCGGCGGCGAGGCGGCCGAGCATCTCTTCGGCGTCACCGCGGGCCTCGACTCCATGATCATCGGCGAGGCCGAGATCCAGGGTCAGGTCAAGCGGGCGTACGAGCTGGCGCTTGTGGAGGGTGCCACCGGCCCGGTGCTCAACCGGCTCTTCCGTGGGGCGCTCGCCGCGGGCAAGCGCGCTCGCACGGAGACGGCGATCTCGGTGCGGGCACTCTCGGTGCCGCAGGTGGCGGTGGAGCAGGCCCAGCGGACAATCGGCGAGCTGCGCAGCCGCCGGGTGCTGGTTGTCGGTGCCGGCGAGACCGCCGAGCTCACCGCCCGCGCCCTCGCGGCGCGCGGGGTCGAGGCGGTATTCATCGCCAACCGCCGCCATGACCGGGCGATCGGCCTCGCCCAGCGCTTCGGCGGTCGGGCCATCCGCTTCGAGGACCTGCCCGAGGAGATGGCGGAAGCCGACATCGTCGCTGCGTCCACCAGCTCTCCGCACCACGTGATCGAACACGATGCCCTCACTGAGGTGATGGAGATGCGCGACGGGCGGCCGTTGCTTCTGATCGACCTGGCCGTCCCGCGCGACATCCACCCCTCCTGCCGCGATGTGCCCGGTGTGCGCCTCTACGACATGGACGATCTCCAGGAGCTCGTCGAACGCAACCTCTCCTCGCGCCAGGCAGAGGCACAGCGCGTGCGGAGCCTCCTGCGCGCCGAGCTTGCCCGGTTCGAGCGCTGGCTCGCGATTCAGGATGTGACTCCGACGATCGCGGCGCTGCGGTCGCGCGGCGAGGAGATCGTAGAGCGGGTTTTGGCCGAGAACGACGGCCGCTGGGAGTCGCTCAGTGATGCGGACCGCGAACGCGTTCAGGCGATGGCGCGCGCGATCTCGAGCCGGATACTCCACGAGCCGACGCTGCGGCTGCGGCGCTCGGACGACGACGACGACGCCTACGCCAAGGTCGCCGCGCTGCGGGAGCTCTTCGGCCTCGACCCGGAGTCCGAGCCGCTCGGCGGCGAGGGCGAGGTGCGCGAGCTGCCGCGGCGCGAAGAGCGCGGCTGACCCCGGTGGGCTAGCCGGTGGAGACCCGCCGTCTGCGACTGGGGACCCGCGGGAGCGCGCTGGCGCTGATCCAGGCCGAGGCGGTGGCGCGGGCCTTGGGGGGCGCAGAGGTGGTGCCCGTGCGCACTGCCGACGGCGACGTGGGAGACAAGGCACGGTTCGTTCGCGGTATCGAGCAGGCGCTCCTCGACGGCGAGGTCGACGTGGCAGTGCACTCGGCCAAGGACCTCCCCGGCGAGCTTCCGGACGGCCTTGAGATCATCGCTGTGCCCGGGCGCGAGGATCCCGCCGATGCCTTCATCGGTTCGGCGGGCTCGCTGGAAGAGCTGCCCGAGGGCGCCCGCATCGGCACTTCGAGCCTCCGGCGCCGGGCTCAGCTGCTTGCCCTCCGCCCCGACCTGGAGGTGGTCGAGCTCCGCGGGAACGTGGACACGAGGCTCACCAAGCTCGTCGCCGGAGAGGCGGACGGAATCGTCCTGGCGGCGGCCGGCCTTCGTCGCCTCGGGCGGGCCGATGAGATCGCGTTCACATTTGACGTGGCGGCGATGACGCCGGCAGCGGGCCAGGGGGCGCTCGCCCTCGAAGCTCGCGTGGACGACGAGCCGAGCGTCACTGCCGCGGGGCATCTTCACGAGCGCGCCGCGGTGATCGAGCTTGAGGCGGAACGGGCGGCCACCGCCGCCTTGGGCGCGAGCTGCCACACCCCCGTCGGCGTTTTGGCTCACGCCAGCGGAGACGATGTTCGCGTGGAGGGTTTCGCGGGCCTGCCGGATGGAAGCGAATGGGTCCGCGACAACGTCGAGGGTGAGGGCTCGAAGGCCGCCGCCGCCGGGCGCGAGCTGGCGAGCCGGATGCTGGCGGCGGGAGCAGGGGAGCTTCTGGAGCGAGCCGAGGCGGCGGCCTAGGGCTCACCGCCACTACGGTTGCCCCGTGGCGAAGATGAGCCAGCTCGATGCCGGCGCCGCGCGGCAAGGGGTCGTCTACCTCGTCGGTGCGGGCCCAGGTGACCCGGGGCTCATCACCATTCGCGCGCTCGAGCTCCTCGCGAGCGCCGACGTGATCCTCTTTGACCGGCTGATTCCCTCGGGGGCGCTGGATGGGGTACGCAGTGAGGCGGAGCTGATCTACGTGGGCAAGCGGCCTGGCGACGCGGCGATGCCCCAGCGCGAGATCGAGGAGCGGATGGCGGGCCACGCCCGAGACGGCCGCAGCGTTGTGCGCCTCAAAGGTGGCGACCCGTTCGTGTTCGGACGTGGTGGGGAGGAGGCAGAGGCCCTGGCGCGCGCCGGTATCCCATTCGAGGTGGTACCCGGCGTTACCGCAGGCGTGGCTGCGGCTGCCTACGCGGGGATTCCGGTCACCCATCGCGATGACGCCGGCGCCGTCGCGTTCGTGACGGGTCACGAGGATCCGGCCAAGGACGAGAGCTCGATCGACTGGGAGTCGCTCGCCAGCTTCCCCGGCACGCTCGTCCTCTACATGGGCGTCGGGCGCGTGCGCGAGATCGCCGCCGCGCTCATCGGCGCGGGCCGCGATCCGGCCGAGCCAGCGGCGGCCGTGGAGCGGGGGACGATGCCGACGCAACGAACGGTCCTGACGACGCTCGAGGGACTGGCCGACGCGGTCGCTGGCGCGGGGTTGAGCCCTCCGGCGATCCTCGTGGTTGGGGCGGTCGCGGCTCGGCGCGAGACGATCGCATGGCTCGAGCGTCGCCCGCTTCACGGCGTCTGCGTGGTCGTGACCCGTGCGCGAGCACAGGCGAGCGGGATCTCTCGCGCGCTCGCGAGCCTGGGCGCCGAGGTGATCGAGCTGCCGGCGATACGAATCGAGCCGCGCATCGAAGAGCCACAGGTGCGCGACGCCGTGTCCGCGCTTCACACGTACGCGCTCGTCTGCCTGACGAGTCCAAACGGGGTTCGCCTGCTCTTCCAGGCCATGGCTGCACAGGGCCGCGATGCCCGCGCGCTCGCGGCAGCGACCGTGGCGGCGATCGGCCCGGGGACCGCAGCGGCCCTGCGTGAGCACGGGGTAATTGCCGACATCGTCCCGGAGCGCTTCGTTGCCGAGGCGCTGATCGACTCCCTCGCGGACGTCGACGTTGCGGGCAAGCCCGCGCTGCTCGCCAGGGCCGCCGAGGCCCGCGAGGTGCTGCCGGCGGCGCTGCGCGAGCGCGGCGCGGAGCTCGACGTGGTGGCGCTCTATGAGACGGTCACCGAAGAGCCCGATGAGGCCGCGATCGAGGCGGCGCAGGAGGCCGACTACGTGACCTTCACCTCTTCGTCCACGGTGCGAAATCTGCTCTCGGTGCTCGGCGACCGCCTGCCGCCCTCAGCGAGAGTCGTCTCGATCGGCCCGGTCACGAGCCAGACCGCCCGCGAGGCGGGGCTGAAGGTGCAGGTGGAGGCAGAACGCCACGATCCAGCCGGTCTGGTCGCGGCCCTGGTCGCCGACGCACACCGAGGGGATGCCTAGGCGCCTGTGGACCCGCGGCCGGTCACCTTTCTCTCCGACTACGGGCACGATGACGAGTTCGCTGGGGTCTGCCGAGCCGTAATTCGGCGCATCTGTCCCGAGGCGGTGATCACCGACCTGACCCACGCGATCACTCCCTTCGCGGTGGCGGAGGGCGGAGCGGTTCTGGCGAGAGCTCTGCGCTACTGCGCGCCCGGGGTGCACCTGGCGGTGGTCGATCCCGGGGTGGGATCGCCGCGGCGCGCCATCGCCGTTCGAGCTGCGGCGGAGGATCGCCTCTTCGTCGGCCCGGATAACGGTCTGCTCACCCCGGCGCTCGAGGAGTTCGGAGGAGGCGCAGAGGCCGTGGACCTCGAGCGCTCGCGGTTTCGCCTCGAGCCCGTCTCGGCGACGTTCCATGGCCGGGACCTGTTCGCGCCTGTCGCGGCGCACCTCGCGATGGGCGCGTCGCTGGCCGAGGCCGGGGAGGCGATCGATCCGTCCTCGCTCGTCCCGAGGAAGCTCACTGGGCCGCACGTGCAGCCCGGTGTCCTCACCGTCCGCGTGGTCTCCGTCGACCGCTTCGGCAATGTTGCCCTCGACGCGAACCGAGCGCACCTCTCCGAGGCGGGCCTGGATGGCCATGACCCGCTCCGGCTCGAGGTCGGGGGGCGATCGAGCGAGGTGGGAATTGCGCGAACGTTCGCCGAGGTCGAAGTCGGTGTCCTCATCCTCTACGAGAGCTCCTATGGTGCGCTCGGCCTGGGGGTGAACCAGGGGTCCGCCGCCGCCGCACTGGAGCTCGCGAGAGGGGATGAGCTCACCCTGTGCGCGCCGTGAGCGAGCCCACTCGTCTCGGCCGACCTCACCGCCATTGGCGACGCACCGACTCGACCAACGAACGTGCCCGCGAGCTGGTGACGGCGGGGGCTCCGTCGGGCACGGTGCTCACTGCGGACGAGCAGGTCTCAGGACGCGGCCGGCACGGACGGGCTTGGAGCGCTCCGCCCGCTGCGGCACTGCTCTATTCGGCAATCCTCCGCCCGCTCGATCGCCGGCACCGGCTCCTGCCCCTCTCCGTGCCGCTCGCGGTTTGCGCTGCGGTGGAGGCGATCGCCCCGCTCGCCTGCTTGGTCAAATGGCCAAACGACGTCTGGATCGACGAGCGCAAGGTCGCCGGCGTCTTGATCGAGGCGCGGCCGCCTGACTGGGCGGTGATCGGCGTCGGGATCAACCTCTCGATCGCACCCGACCAGTTTCCCGCCGACCTGCGCTGGCCGGCCACCTCGGTGGGTCATGGGGCGACGGCCCCAGTCGCCCGGCAGGCGCTGGACGCCGCGCTCGGCCGCTGGGTGGAGGCCGAGGACGAGGTCGTCCTCGCCGAGTTCGAAAGACGCGACGTGCTCCGGGGGCGAGAGCTCTCCTGGGAGGCCGCCGGCGAGCACGGATCGGGTACCGGCAACGCGGTCGGGATCGACGAGCGGGGGAATCTGCTTGTGGAGACCGAGGAAGGGGAGCAGTTGCCCCTCGGCTCAGGCGAGATCAGCCTACGCCTGTGAGCGGAACGTCACCAGAGCTAAGCCTCGTCTGAGGCCTCCCCCAGCTTCTCGCGCTCGCGGCGCTTGGAGCCGTCCCTGCCCTTCTCGCCGTTGCCCTGCCCGTTGGCCTCGCCCGCGTTCTGCCCGTTGGTCTTCCCCTTCCCCTTGCGCCGCCGCCGGCGCTTCGAGCCGCCTGACTTGGGGAAGTTCCGCAGGAGCTCACGGGCGACGGCCGAGGGCTTACGGGCCATGCGCATCCGCGCCCCGCGCAGGACCTCCTCGGCCTCGGGTGTGTGCGCCACGGCGGCGGCGAGCAGGGCGATGGCGAGACGGCGGTCCTGCTGGCGTGCGGCGTGAACGATCCGGCGGGCGTTGCGGCCGTGGGCGCGCCCGGATGAGTTGACGAAGAGCCCGAGCAGGCGTTTGGTCTCGGGCCAGCGCTGGACCGCGTATTCCTCGTGCAGCTCGCGCGTGAAGGAGGCAAGGCGCCAGACCCATGCCTGCGCCTGGTCGCGGCGACCGATGCGCTGCTCGGCGAGCGCCTGCAAGAGGAGCTTCACGCCGGCGCGCCGCTCGTCGCGAGGCCAGGTGGCCACGACCTCGGCCGCGTCGTCGAAGGCCTCGGCGTCGCGGAGCGCGGCGATCTCGCCCAGAGCCTTCAGGCGGAGCTGGTGGTTGCGGTTGCGCTGGACGCAGGTCAGCAGGTAGCGGCGCCGCAGCTCCTTCGACTGGTCGTGCTGGATCATCGCCTTGGCACGACGCCAGTTGTTCGGGGTTACGCGAGCCCCCGCGAGCGCCGCCCACGCGTGCTGCTCGGAGAAGTTCAGGTTCTCGACCGCTATCCGCCACAGCTCGCGCTCGAGGATCTGCAGACGACGCTCTGGGTCGGCTGAAACGGGCACGACGCGCCGCTCGACCCGCACTCGGCGGCCGCGGCCACGGCGAACCGGGCCGACGACGATTGCGCCGCCGCGGTAGACGTCGCGGTCGAGCAGGGAGTGGAGCGTCACGATCGTCTCGTCGCTCGTCGTCGCCGGATGGACGAAGTCGATCACGAGGCCCGCCTCCTTGCCGGGGTTGCGGCGGGTGACCCGTCCCACGCGCTGCTGGTAGACGCGGCGGGAGGCGGTGGGCGCCAGGTGCATGCAGATCGTCGCTCGCGGCGAGTTCCAGCCCTCGGCCAGAAGCATCGCGTTGCAGAGCACGTCGACCTCTCCTCGCTCGAACGCGGCGAGGATCTCAGCCAGGTCGCGCTTCGGCGTCTCGCCCGAGACGGCACGGGCGTTGATGCCCGCCGCCTGGAAGGAGGCAGCGACGTTGTTGGCGTGCCGCACGCCGGCCGTGTAGACGACGCCGGGCACATTGCGAAAGCGCGAGCGATAGAGGTCGGCGACGGCGACGTTGAAGGGCTCCTGGTCGAGCAGCTTCGCGAGCTCCTCCTGGTCGAAATCCTGGTCGACCTCGCCACGGCGCAACGGGACCTTGGCGATCGTGCGGACGCCCGGGCCGGGCGGGATCCGCAGGCATCGCAGTGGGGAGATGACTCCGCGCCGAGCTGCCTGGGCCAGGTCGAAGCGCGAGGTTTGCGTTGGGAAGAGGTCAGCGACGTGGCGTGCGATCAGGGCGCCGGTAGCCGTCATGCCGATGAAGACGGGCCCCGGCCAGTCGCGGATGCAGGAGCTCGTCTTCTCGCCTAGGGCCGTGTGGGCCTCGTCGCAGATCACGATCGAGTAGGCGTTCGAGATCTTGCTCGAGTTCCGCACGAACCACTGGTAGGTCTCGACCGTGACAGGGCCGTAGGGATGGTCGTCGCCTCGCATGAGCGGCGGCGAGAGGCGCTCCTTGTAGCCGCGATCTGAGATCTCGCCGATGAACTGGTCGACGAGGTTGCGGCGATGCGTGAGGATCAGTACCCCACCCGTTCGCGACGCCTCGACGAAACCGACGGCCGCGACGGTCTTCCCGGCCCCGGTCGCGTGCTCGAACCAGAAGCGGCGATCGGCACCTGGGTCATCGATTACCTCGAGGTCGGCCTGCTCGGCCTCATCCTCGGGCGAGCGCTCCTCCTCCCAGTCTTGAGGTTCCTCGTCGGGCGCGAGCTCGTCGTCGAGGGGCTCTGCCTCCTCATCGGCTTCGTCCGGCAGCACCGCGGCGGCAGCCGGAACGCCGTTGGCGCTCCCCTGCTCGTCCTGGTCGAGACCGGCGTCGTCCGCAACGGCGGAGCCGCCGTTACCCGACCCGTTGGCGCGTGAGTGGCCGTTCAGCTCGAGCTCGGCGACGAGGGCGGCGAGCGTGCCGGAGAGCGCATCGATCTGGTGCTCGGAGAGCTCGGCGCCGTCGAGGAGCTTGGGTGGCTCCTCCGAGAGCAGCCGCTCGAGGCCGAGCATGAGCGAGTACTCGCTCCGCCACTCCATCGAGGGGAACTCCGCCCCGCCGTCCAGCTCTAAAAGCGCGGCATCGACCGCTCGCCGCCGCGCCGTCCCCGGCGCGAGCGCAGCGAGGTCCTCGCCCTCCAGGAGGACCGGCTCGCGCGTGAACTCGCGCACTCGTTCCAGATCGGCGTCTGCTAGCGACGATCGCGCCGCGCTCGCGGCGACTTGCGTGGTTTTTGCCATGGGACAGGGACCTGTTGGGCTCCCCCCGCCGATTCGAAAAATGATCGAACCGGGGGCACGGAGCGCAGTAACCTCGGTTGGAGGCGGACACCGGGCGGGTAAATCCCCAAAGGCCCGTCCGGCGCTACTCCGGTGTTCCGAACGTCGGAACCGACCTAGAAAGTACCAGCCTGAGCGACTGATGCACGCCAGACTTGCCGTAGTCAGCACCTGCGCGGCCCTCGCGCTCACACTCGGTGCGTGCGGGGGAAACGAGGAGCGGGGAGACGACGTGGGCAATCCGGAGTCCCAGGTATCCGTCGAGGATGCGACGGCGCCGCTCGAGGACACGTCGCCCGAGCTGGCCGCCATCCGCGAGCAGGGCAATGAGCTCCTCGAAGGGGGGACGGAGGCCTTCGGCGAGCGACTGACGGAGCTCCGAGGCACCCCCGTCGTCGTCAACAAATGGGCGTCGTGGTGCGGTCCGTGTAGAGCGGAGTTCCCGTACTTCCAGTCAGCCGCTCTCGAGCGGGGCGACGAGATCGCCTTCCTCGGCATCGACTCAGGCGACGCCGACGACGTCGCCAATACCTTCCTCCAAGAGCTCCCGCTGCCCTACCCGAGCTACGCCGACCCCGACCTGGAGGTCCAGAGGGAGTTTCTCGACAATCCGGTGGGCTTCCCGGCCACCGGCTTCTATGACTCGAAGGGTGAGCTGGCCTTCGTCCATCAGGGCCCGTACGCCTCCGAGGACGACCTGATTGCGGATATCGAGCGGTACGCGAGGTAGCGGACCCGGAGGTACCTGATAATTGACCCCGTGACGCGCCCAATCCGACTCCTCCTTTCAGTGCTGTCGGTTCTGGCAGGTTGCTTCGGGCTCCTCACGGCCGCCACCGCCCAAACACCCGGCATCGCCTACTCGATCGAGCTCACCGGCACGATCGACCCGGCCACCGAGGCCTGGATGGGGAAGGCGCTCGAGGAGGCCGAGGAGGCCGATGCCGAGATCGCGATCGTCCGTCTCGACACCCCCGGCGGGTTGGACACGTCGATGCGGGAGATCATTCAGGACATCATCGCCGCGCCGATGCCCGTCGTCGTCTACGTCTCACCCGACGGCGCCCGCGCGGCCTCGGCTGGCCTCTTCATCACCCAGTCCGCGGACGTCGCGGCGATGGCGCCTCAGACGAACATCGGATCCGCGTCGCCCGTCTCGGTCGGGGGCGGCGACGTGGACGAGACCCTCGGCCGCAAGATCGAGAACGACGCCGCCGCTTATGTGCGCGCGCTGACCGAGGAGCACGGGCGCAACGGCGACCTCGCTGAGCAGATGGTGACGGAGGCCGAGAACGTCACCGCGGCCGAGGCCCTCGAGCAAGGCCTGATCGACATGGTCGCCGGCACCGAGGAGGAGCTGCTCGGAGCGCTCGACGGGTTCGAGGTCAAGGGCCCGAAGGAGGGGGTCACGCTCGAGACGGCGGGCCTTGAGATCGAGCCTCACGACATGCCGCTCCAGTTCGACCTACTGCAGATCATCGTCAACCCGACCGTCTCGTTCCTGCTCCTCTCCGCCGGCCTGCTGGGCCTCGCGATCGAGATCTTCAGCCCGGGCTTGATCGCCCCCGGGGCGCTCGGGCTCGTCTCGTTCCTCCTTGGGCTCTACGGGACCTCCCAGCTTCCGGTCACGCTGGCCGGCATCGCCCTGCTCTTCGTCGGCGTCGCGCTGATCATCGCCGAGGCCCACGTGGCGGCGGGCGGCATCATGGGCGTGGTGGGGGTGATCGCCATCGTCCTGGCGGGGCTCTTGCTCTACGACACCAACTCCGAGGCGCTCGACGTCTCGGTCCCAGCGGTGATCGCCGCCGGCGTCGTCCTGGGCGGCCTCCTGGCGATCGCCGCCAAGAAGGTGGTCGAAGCACGCCGCAACCCGGCGAGGACCGGCTGGGAGGAGCTCGTTGACGCGGAGGCGCTCGTGCGCCAGCCGCTCGACCCCGTCGGTCAGGTGTTCGTTGAGGGGGCGCTCTGGCGGGCCGAGGCGAACGATGGGGTGGGCCGCATCCCCGCCGGCGCTAGAGTCCGCGTTGAGTCGGTTGAGGGCCTGACCCTGCGGGTCCGGCCGGTAGATGAAGAAGGAGATTCCTAAGTGACAGTAGGCCTCGCGATCGTCGCAGTAGTTGCGGTACTCCTGCTGATCATCATCGCCTCGTCGGTGCGAATCCTGCGCGAGTACGAGCGGGGCGTCATCTTCCGGCTCGGACGGCTGATCGCACAGAAGGGGCCTGGACTCATCCTGCTGATCCCGATCGTCGACCAGATGGTGCGGGTTGACCTGCGCACGGTGACCCTCAACGTGCCCCCGCAGGAGCTGATCACCCGCGACAACGTGACCGTGCGCGTGAACGCCGTCGCCTACTTCCGGGTTATCGATCCCAACAAGGCCGTGACCGAGGTCGAGAACTTCCTGCTGGCGACGTCCCAGATCGCACAGACCACGCTGCGTTCGGTGCTCGGCAAGGCCGAGCTTGACTCGTTGCTCGCCGAGCGCGAGCGGCTCAATCTGGAGCTGCAGCAGATCATCGACGAGCAGACCGAGCCCTGGGGCGTGAAGGTGACCACGGTCGAGGTCAAGGACGTCGAGCTTCCTGTCGACATGCAGCGGGCGATCGCCCGTCAGGCGGAGGCCGAGCGCGAGCGCCGCGCCAAGGTGATCGCCGCCGACGGCGAGTTCCAGGCCGCTCAGAAGCTCTCTGACGCCGCCGACATCATCAGCCAGAACCCGGCGACCCTCCAGCTCCGTTACCTGCAGACCCTCCTGGAGATGGGCGTAAATCAGAACACGACGATCGTCTTCCCCCTGCCCATCGACCTGATCCAGGCGTTCACCCCCGCGCCGGGTGGTCCGCGACCGCGAAATCCGCAGGTCTCACCCTCGCCGAGCCCGGACCCCGATGCGCTGCCCGACGTCGAGCCGCCGCCTCCGCCGGAGGTTGAGCCCGCCGACATCGAACCCCCGCCGGAAGTCGAACCTCCGCCGCGCGCCTGACCGTCACGGGCGCCTTGAGGCCTGGGCGTCGATCGCGGTGAGCGCCGCCCCCGAGGTCCGCATCGACCAGCTCACAGGCCTGCGGGCGATCCTCGCGCCGGGCCGCGCGGAGCGACCGGACGCGTTCGCGCCCGAGCCCGTTCGCTCCCGTGCCGACGCAGCGGAGACCTGTCCGTTCTGCGAGGGGCGCGAGGACCGCACGCCGCCCGAGGTGTGGGCCGAACGACCCGAGGGCGGCGAGCCCAACTCGCCAGGGTGGATCGCGAGGTCGGTGCCAAACCTCTATCCCGCGATTGGCCGGCCCTCGGGTGATGGTGAGGAAAACGATGCGCGGTCGGGGTTGTCCGGCGAGACGGCCCTGAGCGCCTCGGTTGACCCGCTCGGTGCCAGCAGGCGCGGAGCCGAGCCTAGCCTGTTCGCGTCAGTCCCTGCGGACGGGGCCCACGAGGTGATCGTGAACGCACCGGAGCACCTCACAACCATGGCCGCCCTGTCCGACGAGCGGCTCGCGAGCGCCATGGCCGCGTGGCGCGAACGCATGCGAGCGCACAGCTCATCGCCGTACGTGCACCTGATCGTCAACGAGGGACCGGCGGCCGGCGCTTCGCTCGAGCACACCCACGCGCAGCTCTACGCCTTGGCCTTCGTGCCGGCGGAGGTCGCGCGCGAGCGCGAGCGCGCCGCGGCTTACCACGAGCGCACGATGGGCGGCAACCTGCTCGGTGAAGTCGCGACCGAGGAGGTCCGGCGCCGCGAGCGACTCGTTGCCGTGGACGACGACGCGATCCTCGTCGCACCGTGGGCCTCGCGCTCTCCGTTCGAGCTGCGAGTGATGCCGCGGCGGCCCGCACCTTCCTTCGAGCTGGATGGGGAGACCGGCACCCGGATGATCGGCACGGCCCTGCGGGCGCTCGCGGCCGTCTTCGGGAGGCCGCCGCAGCTCAACCTCTGGGTGCGCACCGCTCCGCGTGGCGTCGAGGAGTTCTGCTGGCACGTCGACATCCTCCCCCGCCTCACGATCCGCGCCGGATTCGAACTCGGTACCGGCGTCGACGTGAACATCTACCCGCCAGAACGGGCGGCCTCCGACCTGCGGGCGGCAATCGCCTGAACAGACGTCCGGGAATCTGAAGCGCGCAGGGACTACAGTGCCCCGCGTGCCCGAGGCTGCCATGACCAAAACCGGACACGGCGTTGTCCCCGCCGATGACGGCTGGTTCGTCGTGAACCTCGCCGACACGCCGGCGATGCAGCATGAGGAATTCGGCACGGGGATCATCTTCGAGCCGCAGCCCGGGCACTTCCCGCACTTCGGTATCAACGTCCGCTGGCTCGACCCGGGGCAACCCGCCTCTCTCTACCACGCGGAGTCCGCGCAGGAGGCCTTCATCGTCCTGCTCGGCGAGGCGACGCTCGTGGTCGAAGACCAGGAGCGGACCGTGCGGCAGTGGGACTTCGTACACCTGCCCCCGAACGTCGCGCACGCCGTGGTAGGCGCCGGCGAACGCCCCTGCGCAATCCTCATGGTGGGCGCCCGCCGGGGCGAAGAGCACACGATCACCTTCCCGCAAAGCGACGCCGCTGCCCGCTACGGCGCCGAGGCGCCAGAGGGCGCCACCACCCGCGAGGAGGCCTATCGCGGCCGCGGGGACGGCCTCGAGCCGCGCGAGTCTTTCTGGCCACCGGAAGACCTCTGACGTGGCTCCCACCGGTCGGCCATACCCGCGGTTCATCGCGGACGCTCCCCGCGAGAAACAGCCGCAGGGCCGGTTCGCCGAGCGCCTCGCGGCCGAGTTCGCGACCGCGTGCCAGCCGCTCTACGACGAGGCCGGTGCCGCCCTCGAGCCCGAGTCGCTTCGCTGGTTTCCCGAACGAGCATGGGGCGGCCGCGTCTACGTTCCGGTGACGGCGGACGGAGCCACCTCCGCGACCTCGGATGGCGAGCGGGGCTCGATCGAGTACTTCGGGCACATCTCCTTCACCCGCTCAGGCGACGATGAGGAGCCCGCCGGCCTGCGTGCAACGGCCGACTTCACCGACGTCACGGCCGAGGACAACCCCGAGTGGCGCATCGACCTGAACGATGACGTCATCGGCCAGTGGCACGCCGATGGCGACCGTGGCGCCGACGTCACGCTGATCTGGGGCCTGCCGCTCGTGAGGGGGGCCGTCGCCGCCACCGCCGAGCTGGACGAAGAGGTGCTCGACCAGACGGCGGTCGACGATGGTCGCTTCACCCTGGTCGCGGTCGACGCCGTCCACGGCTTCGACGGTGACGACCTCTACCTCGACATCCACCTCTGGGACCGGAGGATGTCAAGACTCGCGCGCGAGAGCCTCTACGACGAATAAGACGACGAAGACGACGCCTGGCGCTACGCGGGGGTGCCCGCGCGGTCCGCAGCAACCTCGACGAGGTGTCGGAACAGGTTCGCCGAGTGCTCGGCGTTGGTCATCGCCTCGGCATGCCATTGCACGCCGACCACGAATTCGTGGTCGGGCACCTCGACCCCCTCGATCACGCCGTCCGGAGCCCAGGCGACGGCCCGCAGGCCGCGGCCGATCCCGCTCGGGGACTGGTGGTGATAGGAGTTGACCTCGAGCTCGGTGGTGCCGAGAGCCCGCGCCAGCACACTGTCGGGCTCGACTCGAACCATGTGTGCCACCTGCGTGCCCGGCGCCTTCTGTCGATGCTGGATCGCGCGCCCGAACTGATCCGGCAGGTGCTGAAAGAGCGTGCCGCCTCGGGCCACGTTCAGCGCCTGCGCCCCGCGGCAGATCGCCAGGATGGGCAAATCCAGGTCAATCGCCTTCCGCGCGAGCGCGAGCTCCGTGACGTCGATGTCGCGCCACGTCGGCCCCAGCGCGGGATGGGGAGGCTCGCCGTAGGCGCGCGGGTCGATGTCAGGGCCGCCCGAGAGGACGATCGCGTCCACGTTCGTGAGCAGCGCCGAGATCGCGTCGGGTTCGAGTGGCGGAATGACGACGGGGACGCCACCGGCGCGCTCGACCGCCTTCATGTAGGTGAGGCCCAGGGCCATCTCCTGACGCGGGGGCTCGCCCTGGTCGGTCTGCTCGACCTGCTCCGCGAGGCGGATCTCTGATGTGGTGACACCGATTAACGGTCGCACCAGGTGGTTTCTAACAGGCAGACCGGGCGTATTTGGAGGAAGATGACCGATTCAACACGTGTTCCAGGGGGCGATCCGTACGTTCCGGACTTCCTGGACGAGGCGCTCACGCCGGAGGGCGTGGCGCGGCCGCACTACGCCGAGCTCCTCGAGTCGCTGCGGGGCCGGGATCTCGATGGGATCGCGAAGACCGCACAGGAGCAGGTCGAGCGGGCAGGGATCACGTTCATGAGCGGAGGCGAGCGCCACCCGTTCCGGATCGACCCGATTCCCCGCGTGACCGAAGCCTCCGAATGGGAGCGCCTGGCCGCGGGTCTCGCACAGCGGGCCCGAGCGCTCGAGGCGTTCATCGGCGACGTCTACGCCGAGCGGGCGATGGTGAAGGCGGGGCGCATCCCCGAGCGGGTGATCGAGGGGGCCGACCACCTCGAGCCCGACATGCTGGGCGTGGATGCCAAGGGGGGCTACGCCCTGGTGGCAGGATTCGATCTCGTGCGCGGCGCGGACGGGGGGCTCCGGGTCCTCGAGGACAACCTGCGCACACCCTCGGGGTTCACGTACGCGATCGCCGCGCGGGATGCGGGAGACCTTGCGCTGGGCGGAGGTCCTGACCGATTGCAGCCGGACGCGGCCTACCCGATGCTGGGCACGGCGCTCGCTGCGGCCCGGGCCGAGGGTGGCGCCGAGACCATCGTCCTGCTCACGGAGGGCGAGTCGAGCCCCGCCTTCTTCGAGCACCGTGAGCTGGCCGACGCGATCGGGATTCCCCTCGTGACCCCAGAGGACGTGAGCGTCCGCGCCGGTCGACTGGTCGCCCGGCTCGACGGCGAGCCGGCGCGAGAGGTGGGCGTCGTCCTGCGCCGAGCCGACGAGGACCGCCTCATCAACGACGGAGAATCCACGTGGCTCGCGGATCGGTTGCTGGAGCCGATCCGTCGCGGCACGCTCTCGGTCGTAAACGGTCCGGGCTCGGGCGTCGGCGACGACAAACTCGTGCACGCATACGTCGAGGAGATGGTCCGCTTCTACTTGGGCGAGGAGCCACTGGTCCGGTCGGTCCGGACCTTCGATCTCGAAGTCGACGAGCAGCGCGCGGAGGTGCTCGAGCGAATCGATGAGATGGTGGTAAAGCCTCGCGGGGGCGAGGGCGGGACGGGCGTCATCATCTGCCGCCACGCTGACCCCGAGGATCGCGAGCGAGCTGCCCGCCTGGTCGCGGAGCATTCAGGTGACTGGATCGCCCAGGAGACGGTCGATCTCTCGACCCACCCCACTGTCTGCGACGACCGCCTCGAGCCCCGCCACGTCGACCTGCGCGCGTTTACGATCGCCGCTGAGGCCGCCCCCGCGCCGCTCACCCGCTACGCCCGCGGCCGCGGCGCCCTCGTCGTCAACTCCTCCAAGGGCGGCGGCGGCAAGGACACCTGGATCCTGACCGGCTAAACCACGCCTGGCGCGCCAGTCCCGACCCGCCGGGACTCACGCGCCACACAGCCCCCTTGCCCCTGTTGCCTATGTGGTCTTGACGACCAGAACCGAGCAGCCGGCGTTGTGCGTGACCGTGTTCGGCACGCTGCCTAGCACCCGGCGCTTCATCCCCTTGTTGCCGATGACCAGCAGATCGGCCCCGCATTCCTCAGCCAACCGGACGAGTACCTCGCCCGCATCGCCCTCCTCGGCACGGGTCTCGCACTCAATCCCTTCCTTGCCCAGGTCCGCCTCGATCCCCTCGAGGATCGATCGCACTCTGGCCGCCGAGTTCGAGGCCCACTGCAGCTCGATGTTCTGGGGCGTGGCTGGAGAGGAGCTCTTCGAGCGCTCGAAGGCGCTCAGGAGCACCAGCTTGGCATCAAAGCGTCGCGCGAGTTCGGCCGCCTCCCTGACGGCCGTGGCGGCCGTTCCCGATCCGTCGGTTCCAACGGCCACGGTGGAAATCATCGACGTTGAGTATCCAGCAAACGCGGACACGGCGGCGATTCGGCCAAGCCCAACCATCTCAGACACGGCCCTCCATTGGGCAGAAATGGGCAGAATCGTTGCCGAGTCCGAATTGACGGCAGCGGACGCCATGGGTGCCGGGGACGCAGGACCCGGATCGGATAGCCATAAGCTCACACCGAGCCCCGATAGCTCAGCTGGATAGAGCGACTCCCTCCTAAGGAGTAGGCCCCAGGTTCGAATCCTGGTCGGGGCGTCGCTGGTGGCGAGCTGGGCCGCCGGCCTCGCTAGCCTCGCGGTCGATGTCCGCGCCCCAGGAATCCCAGGCAGCGGCCGGGGATCCGTCCGAGCGTTTGACGGAGGCCGTGCCCGCCGACACGGACGGCCCCACAGGCGAGAGCCGGCTGCAGGTTCTGAGCCGGATCTCGGAGGTCTTGCGCAAGGAGGGGACGCCCCGAACCGTCCGTGCGCTTGTTCAGGGCAAAGGGTGCTCCCAAGCACCTTCGCGTCCACCGGGTGGAGCGATCGAGGCCGTGAGGCGAGGCAGCGTGATGCTGACCGGCGCCGCGCTGCTGGCATCGGCCCTGATCGGCTGCGGCGAGCGAGAAGAGCAGCTGCCGCCGCCGGCCCCGCCGCCGCCCGAGAAGGTGGAGAAGGTGCCGAAGCTGCCTCGGGGCTGGACGGTGCTCCAGGACCGGGCTCAGGGATTCGGCCTCGGCGTGCCGCCTGGATGGAGGCAGGGAGGAGATTGCCTCACCCGGGGCGCCAGCCCCGGTTCGACCACGATCATCTGCTCGCCCGACAAGCTCGTCACGGTGTCGGTTTTCGCTGATCGCACCGAAGACGCTTTGGAGCTCAGCCCGGATGAGTTCGCGGTGGAGACGCTCGAGGGTCTGGCCGAGGAGGGGTTCCAGGACCTGAAGGCCGGCAAGCCGAAGAAGTTCGAGGCCCGTTACGACGGGGCCAAGGTGACCGCCACCGGCAAGGCCAGCGACACGAAGGTGCGCCAGGACGTCACGGTCGTCGTGCTGCGGCGCGACGAGGTGGCGAACTTCACCGCCGTGATCGCAGCCAATGCCGAGAAGCCCACCCAGCCAGCCGTGAAGCTCGCGAAGAAGTCGCTTGAGACGCTGCGCTCACGTCCGGTCGAAGCGGGACAGGGCGGCAACAAAGAGCAGGGCGGCCGCCAGCAGGGTGGCGACAAGAAGCGGAACAGTGGCGGTCAGTCGCGGTCGGGTCGCTCCGGGTAGACCTCGTCGATGGTGGCCAGGGCGCGGAAGGGGGCGCCGGAAGCCTCCCTGATCGCATCCCCGCCGCCCGCAAGCCGGTCCACCACGCAAATCGTTCCCACGATCTCGAGGCCCTGCTCGGTGATCCGCTCGATTGCCCCGACCGTCGAGCCGCCGCTCGTGACCGTGTCCTCGACGACGAGGCACTTCGCTCCCTCGGCCACCGGTCCCTCGACCCACCGCTGCATCCCGTACTGCTTGCGTTCACCGCGGACGAAGAAGCCGACGAGGCCCTCCCCGCCGGGGACGGCGATCGCCGCGCAGGCGAGGGGAATCGCACCCATGGTCGGGCCGCCCACCGCCTCTGCTCCAGCGTCCGTCGCCGCTGCAGCGACGAGCTCGCCGGCGGCGCGGAACCCGCGCGGATGCAGCACCGCGCGGCGGGCGTCGATGTAGTACTCGGCCTCCGCGCCCGACGCCAGCGTTACCCGCCCGATCACGAGCGCGCGCTCGCGCAGCTCCGCGATCAGGGTCTCGCGCGCGGCGTCCAGATCGGGCATCGGCTCACCCTAGCCCGACGGCCCGCCAGTGAGGCCGCTCCCTAGTCGTAGACCGCGATGTTCATCCCGAGCGAGACCCAGTTGTAGATCCACCGGGAGTTCGGGATCGGGTTGCGGATGCAGCCGTGGCTTGCGTTGTAGGGCGGCACCGAGTGGTAGCCGTGAATCGCCTCGCCACGGTTGTAATAAACGGAGTAGTACATGCCGAGGCTGTTGTAGCCCGGCTGGCGCCTGTAGAAGCGATAGGTGCCTCGATCAGATGGCGTCGACGGCGCGCCCGAGGAGATATGGAAGATGTGCTGCGCCCTGCGGTGGTCGGCGAGGACCATGACCTGGCGCGAGATGTCGACCTCGACGTGGCGCCCCAGCCCCGGGCGCTTTAAGTTGAAGCCCCCCTTGCCGTCGGCGAGCTTGCGGAAGATGTCGGGGCTGGCGTTGTATGTGCGCCGCATGCCATTGACCTTGCGGAAGGCCATCACGGCGCGCTCGGTGGGCGCTCCGTACCCGGAGCCGGTCGACACGTAGTAGTTCTTGCGGCGCAGCAGCCTGTTGAAGAGGCGAACGTTCGGGTTGTTCTGACCGGGGTCGAGGTCGGGATACGCCGTACGGAACGCGCCCGACGTGGCCTTGCCGCCCTTCTGCTCCGGCGTCTCTTCCTTGATCGCGGCGGCCCTGTAGCGCCCGGGGCGGATCAGGGCCTTCGTCTTCATCTTGACCATGCCCACGTTGGAGTGGCCGATCTGCCTGACCTTCTTGCGGCGCTGCTTGAGCACCTTGCCGTGGTGCCCGTAGCGAAGGAGGATCCTTTGGTCCGGGACGAACGGGCGCAGGCGCCCAATCAGCCTGACGCGGTTGCCGACCGTAACCGTTCCGCCCGAGTCGCCCTCGGTCCGCAGCAGGAGCTTCGCGTCCTCCTGTGGATCGGGGCCGCGCTCCTCGGAGGCGGGAGGTTCGTCCTGCGCGGGCGGTGCGGCGCCTTCGGCGGGATCGCTCTCGTCCTGCCCGGACGCGGCGCCCGGCGCTCCAATCGCCAAAGCGAACGCCAGCCCCCCCGCAGCAATCAGAATCCGAAGCCGTCCCACCGGCGGCATTGTGCCATGCCCAGGCGGCGGACGCCACGGACCGCGGGCCGTGAATTCCGCCAGCCGCCTAGGTCGAGACCAAGAGCGTGAAGGCGATTGCGTTGTTGACCCCGTGGAGGGCCATCGGCGCCCACAGCGACCCGGTCCGCTCATATAGCCACGCGAGCACGACGCCGAGGAACGAGAGCTGGACCGTGGCGGCCACGTTGCCACTCGCCAGGTGAATGGCGCCGAAGAAAAGGCCCGAGATCAAAGCGGCGCCGATGAAGGGCACCCGCTTCCGCAGCCCACCGAACAGCAGCCCCCGGAAGAAGATCTCCTCGCAGATCGGCGCGGCGATCACGATCGCCAAGCCGGCCACGATTGCGCCCAAAACGCTCGCGTTGAAGCCGAGCTGATCGGCGGCGTCGGTTTGCTCGGGCTGAGCGAAGCGAGTGAAGATCACGGCGAACGCCACGACGACCACGAACGCCTGGACCGTGAGCGCGATCCAGTGAGACCGGGTCGGCCGGTGGACGCCGAGCTCGCGGAAGGGAAGCGAGATGTCTCCCCGCCTGGCGATTCCGAACGCCACGCCGATGAACGCGAGCGAGAGCACAAGCTGGTTCGCAAGGATCGCGTCTAGTCCCTTGGTGCCCACGAACGGGATCAAGAGCAGACCGCCGGCGATGATCACGAAGACGGCGAACACCACCCCCAGCACCGAGCCCTCGGGCCCCCATTCCGCCCACACCGGGCGCTCGCCGCCAGGGTGAAGCAGCTTCTGCATCAAGCTCTGCTTGGGCTCCGGCCGGGTCGGCCAGCCCGGGGATGGCGGGGGCGGATGATTCGGCTCGCTCACCCAGGCATCGTCTCAAGTCGCGACGCGATCTCGGCCAGCGAGGCGATGTCACCGCCCCCGTCACGGTCGAGCAGAAGCGCTGCGATGCCGGCCGCCCGGGCGCCGACCATGTCTTCTTCGAGGGTGTCCCCGATGTGGAGCGCCGCGGAGGCCTCGACCCCGGCGAGCTCGAGCGCGACCCCGAAGATGGCGGGGTCGGGCTTGCGGACTCCCGCCGCGGCGGATGTCACCACGGCGTCGAGCCGGGAGCGAATACCGCAACGTTCGAGAACGTCCGGCAGCGAGCAGTCCCAGTTCGACACGCAGATCAGCCGCAGCCCGAGGGCGCCCAGAGCGTCCAGAGCCGGCAGCGCGTCGGGATAGGCACGGAAGCGAATCGAGCCCATCATCGTCGGGACATCCACCTCGCGGCGGAGCTCCGCGGTGAGGATCCCGGCGCAGCGCGCGCGCAGCTCGGCCAGCGATTGCGGGTCTCGACCCTCGTGGCTGTGCGCCTTGTAGTAGGACATCTCGGCGCGGACGGCACCCACGAGGAGGTCGGTCACGGGCTCGTCCAGCACCGCCGCCAGGTGCACCCACGGAGGCTCAAGCTCGACGATCGTGCCGAGCGCATCGAGCAGGACGAGCTCTGTGCTTTTCGGCGCACTTGCCGGTTTCAGGTGCTCCATGTAGGGCATCATGTCCTCTGGGGCGCAGCAGTCCCCGGCTGCGCCCCTTTTTTCTGTCCTCATACAGGGCAGGAACCTCCCCTCCTCGGGGCGAACCCTGCAGAGGTGAACGAGCCCACCTTCTGGCAGGAGAACGGCGACTGGGTCACGGCCGCGATCACGATGCTGGCCGCCGTGGCCTTTGCCTACGCCATCGACAGGTTCGTGATGGGGCGCGGGGGGCGCTATGCGGTCGAGACGATGGAGGTGGGCGTCTCGCGCAAGGCCCAGACGCGCCTGCGCCTGATCCGCCGGCTGGTCTTCGCCGCCATCCTGCTGATCGGGCTCGCGCTCGCGTTGAGCCAGTTCGAGAAGGTTGAGAAGCTCGCCACCGGGCTCTTGGCCTCGAGCGCTGTGATCGGCCTCGTACTCGGCTTCGCCGCGCAGCGCGTGCTGGCGAACCCGCTCGCGGGGATCATGCTCGCGATCACCCAGCCGATCCGGATCGGCGATTCGATCGAGCTCGAGGAGGCGGCCGGGCGCGTCGACGACGTGACCCTCTCGCACACCTTCGTCGACACCGGCGACGGCCGGCTCATGGTCGTCCCAAACGAGATGGTCGTCTCCAGCATCATCTTCAATCGCTCCACGGGCGATCGCTCGGCGCCGGCCAGCGTCTCCATCTGGCTGCCGCCCGACGCGAACCTGGGGAAGGCGCGGAGGGCCCTCGAGGAGCTTGAGGTGAGCTCGATCGACGTCGCGGAGACGACCACGGACGGAGTCAGGCTCGAGGTCCACGGGATCAGCGATCCCGAGCGCACCGTGCTCGGGGGCGAGGAGGCGACCCTGCGCGAAAACGCCCACAAGGCCCTCCGCGACGCCGGGCTGCTCGAGGCGGCCTGAGAGCCAGCCTGCCTGGCAGACCGCTTTCCCGCGCTACCCTTCCCACGAGCCTATGACTGCGCGAGCACGCAGAACACGTCGTCGCTCGCAGGGGTCTCCGGCGAAGAAGATCGCACTGGGCTTTGGGGTTCTTTTTGCGGTCATCGTCGCCGGTGTGGCGGGCGTCGGCATCTGGGCCCTCGACGTTCGCGCCTCTGCACCGTCGCTCGACGAGCTGAAGCCCATCGACGAGGGCGAGACGTCGTTCGTCTATGCGGCCGACGGCAGCCAGCTCGGCGCGATTCAGTCCGACGCGCTCCGGGAGAAGGTCGACATCGACGAGATCCCGAAAAGCCTGCGGCAAGCGACGATCGCGATCGAGGACGAGAAGTTCTACGAGCACGACGGCGTCGACATCGAGGCGGTCTTCCGCGCCGCCCTCGAGAACGCCGAAGCAGGCGAGGTAAGGCAGGGGGGTTCGACCATCACCCAGCAGCTCGTTCGCAACCTCTACATCGCCGATCCAGAGGACACGATCGAGCGCAAGCTGATCGAGGCGAAGCTCGCGAACGAGCTCGAGGACGAGCGAACCAAGAAGTGGATCCTCGAGCAGTACCTGAACACCGCCTCCTACGGCACCAACAACGGCCGCACGGCCGTCGGCGTCGAGGCCGCCTCGCAGGTCTACTTCAACAAGCACGTATCCGACCTCAACACGTGGGAGGCGGCGCTGCTCGCCGGCCTGCCACAGGCGCCCTCGGAGTACAACCCGTTCAACAGCGCCAAGGCGGCGGAGAGGCGTCGGAACGAGGTGCTCGGGAAGATGTACGAGCAGGGCTACCTCTCGCTACGCGAGGAGCGGACCGCTCTCAAGGCCGATCTCGGCCTGGAGCGCGGGTATCGCTACGAGGCGATTCGCGAGCCGTACTTCTTCAACTACGTGGAGCAGGATCTGATCGAGCGGTACGGCGTAAACACGGTCCGCAAGGGCGGGTTGCAGGTGTATACGACGATCAATCCCAATCTGCAGGCGGTAGCGACCCAGGCAGTGCAGAACGGTGCGGCGAGCCTCGGTGGCCCGTCGCAGGCCCTTGTCTCGACCGACGTGGAGACCGGCAACATTGTCGCGATGGCATCGTCCGGTGACTTCGCATCGCGGGAGTTCAATCTCGCGGCGCAGGGTCACCGCCAGCCTGGATCCGCTTTTAAGCCCTTCGTGCTGGCGACGGCGATCAGTCAGGGAATCGACCCCGACTCGACTTACTACAGCGGTGCGAGCCCTGTCACGATTTCAATGGGTGCCTATTCGGAGCCGTGGGTGGTGAATAACGCCGGCGACACCAGCGGCGGCGGCACCATGAGCCTCCGGGATGCCACGGTCGGCTCGGTCAACGCCGTCTATGCCCAGCTGCAGGTGGATGTTGGACCCGAGAACACCGCGGCAATGGCGCATGAGCTCGGCGTGGAAGCGCCCCTGGATGGCTACCCAGCCGAGGGGATCGGCGGGCTCGAGACAGGCGTCTCGCCGCTCGACATGTCGAGCGGCTACGCCACGTTTGCCAACGGTGGAATCCACCACCCGGCGACGGCGATCGACAGGGTCGAGTTTCCCGACGGCGAGATCGATCAACCTGAGGAAAACGCCGCCGAACAGGTCCTAAGCGAGGGAGAGGCCTACGCGGTCACCGACATCCTCGAGGGCGTGATCACCGGGGGTACCGGCACCGCGGCGAACTATTGCGGCACCGGCGATGCAATCGCCGGCAAGACGGGAACGACCGACGACAACACGGACGCCTGGTTCGTCGGCTACTCGAGACGCCTCTCCACAGCGGTGTGGTCCGGCTACCCCGACGTACGCCAGTCAATGGGCTACAGCGCCTTCGGCGGCACGTACTCAGCGCCGACGTGGAACGAATTCATGTCAGTGGCAGACCCTGCGTGCGAGCCCTTTGATATCCCGACCGACACGCCTGAGCTGTCGGCGTTCTACGGGGGACACGCGACCTCCGCCCCGGAGCCGGATCCGGTCTATGTGCCTCCACCGGACGATGAGACCGACAGCGAGGACGATGCCGCCGCCGACGACGGCGCCTACAACAACGACGACCTCCAGGACGGCGCCGATCCCGTAGACGGGGGCGACGACGAGTAGCGCCGGGGAGTTCGAGCTGATCGCGCTCGTGCGCGAACGGCTCGGGCGCGTTGCCGGCGAGCGTTCGCCGCTCGCGGGATCCATCGAGGTGGCGAGCGGCGACGACGCCGCGGTCACGGTTCCGCGAGGCGCCACCGTGACCTCGGTGGACCTGGCGATCGAGGACGTCCACTTCCGCCGCTCGACCTTCCCGCCGCAGGCGATCGGGCACAAGGCTCTGGCCGCGGCACTCTCGGATCTGGCCGCCATGGGGGCGACCCCTGGCGAGGCCTACGTGCAGCTGGGCATCCCCGACGATGTTGGCGACGAGGAGATCCTCGCGCTGGCGGACGGTATGGGCGAGATGGCCGGTCGCCACGGCGTGAAGGTGTTGGGCGGGGACCTCTCCAGGGCCGATGGGCTGACTCTGGCCGTGACGGTCGTCGGACACTCCGAGAGCGCAGCGAAGCTGGTGCTTCGCTCGGGGGCGCGGGAGGGCGACGTCGTCGCCGTGACCGGTGCGCTCGGCGGGGCGGCGGCCGGCCTGCTGCTGCTCGAGCGCCCCGAGCTGGGGGATGACCTCGACCAGCAGACAGTGGAAGCCCTGCGGCAACGCCAGCTCGCCCCGGAACCCGAAATCGCGGCGGGTCAGGTGCTGGCTGCGGCAGGCGCGACGGCGATGATCGACATCTCCGACGGTCTTGGGGCCGACTCAAGGCATCTGGCTACGGCGAGCGGTATACGCCTTGAGCTCGACATGGAGGAGCTTCCGATTGCAGAAGGGGTCCCCGAGGTCGCCACGGCGGCCGGTCGCGACCCCATCGAATTCGCCGCTGGCGGCGGCGAGGATTACGAGCTGCTCGTAACTTTGCCCCAGACGGGGCTCGAACATGCGGCCAGGGAGCTCAAGGCGGCGGGGATTACGCTGAGCGCTATTGGCCGGGTCGCGGCCGGGATCGGGGTCGCGCTCCGGCGGCGAAACGGCGACGAGCTTGAGCCAGCCGGCTTCGATCAGCTTCGTGGCCGCCGCCGTCCTCGTCCACGGTCAGATCGCGACGCACGCGCCTGACCAGGTTCGTCTTCCAGAGGATCTGCTCGGCGACGGTGCCGGGATCGACGGAGTATTCGCCGAGCGCGATCTGTCGCTTGAGCTGCGTCAAGGAGGGGTTCTCTTCGATGAGGGGTCTTGCGGCTTCCACGGGGGGATGGATTCGCTTGCGGGTCATTGATCGGCGCGATGTGAAGATTCATCGATAGAGGCTTCTGCCGCTTCTCCCTGAGCAGTAGCCCCCTGGGCCTGAGGGCGAGCCCCTAGGCGCCCCGCCTCGCCGCCGTGTCCCCATCCAAGCACGAGGGTGCCGATAACGGCCCCGAAGACCGGGGTCAGCGCGATCAGCGCCGTGGAGGCAATATGGCCGTCGGTGACCATCAGCACCACGTCCCATACCCCTGCATCGACGGAGCTGGTCGCCGACCTTAATGCGAGGAAAAGCGGCAGGAGCGCGACCACCGCCGCGAGCGTGATGAGCAGGCGCGAGGGCCTTAAGCCCCGGGCGGCCACGAGCCACACGTGAGCCGCGGGAACGAGCCAGAGCGCCAGGAACGGATTGAGAAGCCAGCTCGCCACTGCGCCGGCCACCGCCGCGGCGCCGAGGGCCGGCACGAGAGCCTCCCGGCGCACGCGCTGTGGCGTTTGGCCGAGGCCCGTCGCCGCGTAGCCCACCACCGTCGCAAGGCCGAGCACGACCAACAGCGCGACCTCACCGAAACCGATGGTGAAGCGCCCCGGGTCGAACGGGTAGACGGGGTCGGCGACGATCCCCGCTACCGAGAGGAGATACAGGACGATCATCGCGCCGAGCAGGGGCAGCGCCAGGCCAAACGCCCAGGCGACTGCCCGCACGGCTCCAAAGCGGCGACGAGCCGACCGGGCCACCCCGTCGAGGGCCGCCACACCCGCGGGGAGGATGAGCGCGAGCGCGAGCACAGCGATCGCCCAGCCCGGGATGAGGTTCTCCGAGAACTCGAGGTAGGTCTCGGGTCCGTGTTCGAGCGGCTGCAGCGATTGGTCCAGCGCGAGGAGCAGGTCCAAGGTCGCGCTGCCGAACTGCGTGAGCGTCTCCGGATCGAGGTCCTCGGTGCCGGAGTCGGCCGGCGGAAGCGGCGTCTCCCCGGCCGAGGAGATCCCGATCGCATCGATCCCCTCGGAGATCAGAACCGCTTGCTCTCCGACCGCCACCGGGAAGGCCAGCCGAGCCAAACCGGCGAAGAAGCCGGTTCCCGGCTGATCCGGGACCGTGACCTGCTCGGCGACGGTCGCCTCGGAGGTGCGCACCAAGCCGATTGAGGTGCTGCTCTCGTCCGTCGAGTGGCGCAGCACGAACGGAGGCCGCGGATCCTTGAAGCCTGGCTGGCTGATGACCACCGCGGCCTCGATCAGCTCGGGTTCGCCGAACGATTCGATGAACGCCCGGACGCCGGCGGCCCCCTCGAGGCCGGCCGCGGTCGATACGAACACGAAGGTCTTCGCGTGGTCCGATCCCCCGATCAAGTCGGCGAGCTCGAGGAGGGTTGCCGTGGCGGCGGCGCTCGACGGGGCCCCCGGCCCATCGGCTTCCTCGCGTGAGGCCACCACCAGGATGATCTGGTCCGACTCGCCGGGGAGGGTGAGCACGACGTTGCGAAGACCCGCTTGCAAGCCATCAACCTCGGCCTCGAAATCCTGCTCGGCCGTGGTCCCGGCCTCGATCTCGCGAAAGCGCCCGGCCACGAGGTTGGCTGCGGCATTCGCGTCGTCGCTCCCGGGTGCTCGCTCAGGGGCGACCGCCAGCAACTGGCGGGCGTTGATCGCTGCGCGGTCGGCGTCGAACTCGGTCGAGGCGACCGCGGGCTCAAACGGCGCAGGGATGCCCTCGAGCGAGAACATCATCGCCACGAAGGCGGCCACGGCGGGCAGCCACGCGATCCTGTAGAGCCGAAAGTCGATCACGGGGTGGGAGGGGGGGCCGCTGCCGAGGCTAGTGGACCGTTTTCCGGGCGGCCCATTGACGCGCGGCGGTGCCACGACTCCTTCAGTGTCCTTTAGGAGCGTCACTACGCTTCGATCATGGGATCTGGAGAGGCGTCGGGACGGATCCTGCTGGTCGACGACGAGCAGGCGATCCAGACGCTGCTCACCTACCCCCTGCGCAAGGACGGCTACGAGGTCGTCTCCGCTCAAGACGGCCGTGAAGCGCTCGATCGCTTCGACGCCGAGCAGTTCGACCTCGTCGTGCTCGACATCATGATGCCGCGGCTCGATGGGATCGAGGTCTGCCGCCGGCTGCGGGCCCGCAGCCAGGTGCCGATCATCATGCTGACCGCCAAGGACAACGAGGGCGACAAGGTCCTCGGCCTCGAGATGGGCGCCGACGACTACATCACGAAGCCGTTCTCGGTCAGGGAGTTCCGAAGCCGGGTGCGGGCCGCCCTGCGCCGCGCGGAGATGATGCGGGGCATCAGCACGAGCGCGCAGGAGCCGATCTCGGCCGGTGAGCTCGAGATCGACTTCGAGCGTCGTCTCGTCACGGTGCGGGAGGAGTCGATCCGGCTCACCTACGTCGAGTTCGAGATCCTCGCCGCCCTGGCGCTCGGCCCCGGCCGGGTGATGACCCGTGAGGGCCTCTTGGAGCACGTCTGGGGCGATTCGGCATACCGCGATCCCCGCACCGTCGACGTCCACATCCGTCACCTGCGCGAGAAGCTCGAGGCGGATCCTCGCAACCCCGAGTTCCTGTTCACGGTGCGAGGGGTCGGATACCGGTTCCGCGACGCGGAGAGCTGATGAGTGTCCGCACTCGGCTCCTTCTCCTCTTCTTCGCGATCACCACGGCTGCCGTGGCGTTCGTCTATCTCTACGTCGTGCCCCAGCTCGACTCGCGCCTGACCGCCGGGAAGCTGCGTCGCCTCGAGCAGGCCGAAGAAGAGGGCGCCGCGCGGGTGGCGACGGCGATGCGGCGCTCGGTCCCCGAGGCGGAGCTCCGGCGCGTGATCCGGTCGGTCGCCCAAGCGAGCGATGCCCGCGTGACGGTGCTGGGCATCCGCGAGGGACCCTCGGGCGCCGTGCCGAACTTCGTTGTGGCGGATTCCGACTTCGAGCGCACGGCCATCGCTCCGACCTACCCGGGCGCGGTCGCCGCCGCCGAGACCGGGGAGGTCACGAGCGCCGTCGAACGTGTGGGCGGTGTCCGCGTGGGGCAGACGGCGGTGCCGGGGCTGATCGACGGCGAGCCGAGCTGGGTGACGGTGCTCTCGGTCGACCTCTCCGACGTGGAGGGCAACGTCGCCTTGATCAGACGCCAGATCCTGATCGCCGGGGCGATCGCGATCCTGGCAGCGCTGGCGGCGGGGTTCTTCGCCGCTCGCGCCCATTCCCGCCGGCTGCGCCGGCTCGAGGCGGCCGCCGAGGCGGTGGCGGACGGCGACTTCCGCACGACCATCCCCGTCGACTCCACCGACGAGGTGGGTCAGCTCGCCCGCTCCTTCAACGAGATGCAGAAGAAGCTCGCCCGCCTCGACAGCGCGCGCAGCGAGTTCATCGCCAACGCCTCACACGAGCTGCGCACGCCGATCTTCTCTCTCGGGGGCTTCGTGGAGCTGCTCGAGGAAGAGGATCCCGACCCGGAGGCTCGCGCGGAGTTCGTTCGCACGATGCGGACGCAGATCGCCCGGCTCGAGAAGCTCACCGCGGACCTGCTGGATCTCTCGAAGCTCGACGCCGACGCGATGCAGCTGCGCCGCGAGCCGGTCGACGCCGGCGCCGTCGTACGGCGCGTTGCGGACGAGTTCGCTCCCGCTGCGGACCAGCGCGATGCGAGCCTCGAGATTGGGGAGCTCGGCGCCGCTCCCGTCCTCGCCGACCCGGATCGGCTCGCGCAGGTCCTCCGTATCCTGATCGACAACGCGCTCACTCACACCCCGAAGGAAACGGCGATCTCAATCAGCGCAGAGCAGGGCGACGGCACCGTGGCGGTGACCGTCCACGACGACGGGCCGGGGATCGACGCGCGCGACCGCGACCGCGTCTTCGAGCGGTTCTACACGGGCGACGAGCTCGGTGGCTCCGGCCTGGGCCTGGCGATCGCGCGCGAGCTCACGGTGCGAATGGGTGGAGACCTCGACGTTTCCTCCCGTCGCGGCCGCACGGACTTCACGGTCCGCCTCGCGGCGGACCGACGGCGGTCTCGCAGATGAGCGTGCTGCGGCTCACGCTCGCGGCGCTTTCAGCCGCTGCGGCGCTCCTGGCCGGGTGCGGCGGCGACGATGACGGCGCGGCGCAGTCCGATCGCACCTCGACCTCGAGCTCCGGCGAGCCGCCGCGAGTCGTGATCGAGACCGCCGACGGCACCTTCAACCCCGGCTCTGTCTACGAGAAGGCGGCGCCGGGCGTGGTCACCATCACCTCGATCTTCGGCGGCTCGAGCGATGGCGACATCCTTGGCGGCGGCGCCGGCCAGGGCTCCGGCTTCGTCATCTCCGACGAGGGGGAGATCCTCACCAACGCGCACGTCATCACCGACGCGCAGGCCGCCGGCAGCCCGGAGGACATAAACGCCGCCGAGGAGGTCTACGTCCAGTTCGCGGACCGCAACGAGGTCCCGGCCGAGATCGTCGGTTTTGACCCCTATGCCGATGTCGCCCTTCTCAAGGTCGACCCCGAGGGCCTCGACGTGCAGCCGCTCTCATTGGGGGAGATGGGCGACGTGGGCGTGGGTTCGCCCGTCGCCGCCATCGGCAGCCCGTTCGGGGAGGAGCAGTCGCTCTCGACGGGGGTGATCTCGGCCACCGATCGGTCAATCGATTCGCTGACCAAGTTCCAGATTGATGGCGCGATTCAGACCGACGCCTCGATCAACCCGGGGAATTCCGGCGGGCCGCTGCTCACCGCCGACGCCACCGTGATCGGCTTGAACCAGCAGATCAACACCACCTCAGGAGGCAACGAGGGGGTGGGGTACGCGGTTCCGATCGACCTCGCCCGCCGCGCGCTCGAGCAGCTGCGCGAGGACGGCTCCGTGGAGTACGCCTTCATCGGCGTGACGACGACGGCGCTCTGGCCGCAGCTTGCGGAGGAGCTCGACCTCGACGCGGACACCGGTGCGCTCGTCGCGGAGGTATCCGCCGGCAGCCCCGCGGACGACGCCGGCGTGCGGGGCTCAGATCAGGAAATCGAGTTTCAGGGCCGCCGGATCCAGGTTGGCGGCGATGTGATCGTCGCCGTTGACGGGGAGGAGCTCGTCGGCGAGAGCGATCTGCCGCGGCTCATCGCGAGGCTTGACCCGGGCGACGAGGTGACGCTCGAGATCATCCGCGACGGCGAGCGCGAGGAAGTCGACGTCACCCTCGGCGAGCGCCAGGACGCCTGAGGCTGGGGACTCCCAGCCGCCCAACCCGGCGCCCACAGTCAGTCCAGCCTGTGTGTAGCCTCCCGCGCCGTGCTTCAGGAAGTTCCCCTTGGCCAGCGGTCCCTGGCCGACTACACACACATCTGCGGCCGCGGCCTCGTTGAGGAGATCCGCGAGCTCGCCGAGCCCCTGAAGGGGAAGAAAGTCCTGCACGTGAGCGCAACCGCTTTCGGCGGCGGGGTCTCCGAGATCCTCTACACGCTGGTGCCGCTGATGAGTGACGTCGGCCTCGACGTCCACTGGCAGGTGATCCTGGGGCGCGAGGAGTTCTTCAACGTCACCAAGCTCATGCACAACTCACTCCAGGGCGACGAGCAGTCGCTCTCCGACGAGGAGTGGGAGGTCTTCGAGGCCTACAACGTCATGAACGCGCAGAGCCTCGACGGCGATTGGGACGTGATCATCGTCCACGACCCGCAGCCGGCCGGCCTCTTGGCCAACGCGCCCGATCGCTCGAAACACTGGATCTGGCGCTGTCACATCGACCTCTCGGCCCCCAACCAGGACACGCTCGGGCGCCTCCTGCCCCTGATCCGCGACTACGACGCCTCGGTATGGCACATGCGGCAGTACGTGCCGGCCGACTTCGACGGCGCCGGCGAGGTCAACATCGTCCCGCCCGCGATCGATCCCCTCTCGCCGAAGAACATGGCGCTCTCCCCCGACGACGCGGCGTTCGTCTGCGAGCAGTTCGGGATCGACGTGGAGCGTCCGCTCATCTGCCAGGTCTCTCGCTTCGACCCGTGGAAGGACCCCGTGGGCGTCATCGACGCCTACCGGATGGCGCGCGAGGAGGTGCCCGAGGCGCAGCTCGCTCTCGTCGGCTCGATGGCCACCGACGATCCCGAGGGGTGGGAGTTCTTTCACTCCACCTACCGCCACGCCGACGGTGACCCCGACATCAAGATCCTGAACAACCTGAACAACGTGGGGGCGATCGAGGTAAACGCCTTTCAGTCGCAGGCCGACGTCTGCATGCAGAAGTCGATTCGCGAGGGGTTCGGCCTGACCGTCACCGAGGCTCTGTGGAAGGGCCGGCCGATGATCGCCGGCGACGTGGGAGGGATCCCGCTCCAGATCAACGATGGCGTCTCGGGGTTCCTCGTCTCCTCGCCTGAGGAGGCCGCCCAACGGACGATCGAGATCCTGCGTGACCCCGAGCTCGCCAAGCGCATCGGCAGGGCCGGCAAGGAACACGCCCGCGAGCACTTCCTGACACCGCGCCTTTTGCGTGACTGGCTGGGCATGTTCACCCGGCTGGACGGCTCTTAGGCTCCAAGTCGGGTAATGATCCGACGATGAGCGACGACCTCGTCATCGTCTCCAACCGCGGGCCGGCGCAGTTCGAGCGCGGGGAGGAGGGCGAGCGGGAGGTGACCCGCGGCGGGGGCGGGCTGGTGACGGCGCTTCAGGGATTGCTGGCCCATCGCGAGGCTCTCTGGATCGCGTCGGCGATGACCGACGAGGACGTCGCGGTGACCCGCGAGTCCGACGGGGAGCCGATCGACGTCGAGCTCGACGGCATCTCGTACGACGTGCTCATGGTGGAGTCCGACGCTGAAGCCTACGAGCGCTTCTACAACATCATCGCCAACCCGATCCTCTGGTTCATCCAGCACTACCTCTGGGATCTCTCGAACGCCCCCGATATCCGCCGGGAGGAGGCCGACGCTTGGGAGCACGGCTACAAGGTCGTTAACGCGGACATCGCCAACGCGGTGCTCGCCGCGATCGAGGACACCTCCGACCCCGTCGTGATGCTCCACGACTACCACCTCTACACGTGCCCGGCGATCATCCGCGAGGCGCGCCCGGACGCGTTCCTGCACCACTTCGTCCACATCCCCTGGACGCAGCCCGACACCTGGCGGATCCTGCCGGCGCGCTGGCGCGAGGAGCTCTACCGGGGGATGCTCGCCAACGACATCATCGGCTTCCACACGACGGCGTATTGCCGCAACTTCCTTCATTGCTGCCGCGAGCTCATGGAGCTCGAGGTCGACTACGAGCGAGGCGCGGTTCTGCACGACGGGCGCGAGACGTGGGTGCGCGCCTATCCGCTCGGGATCGACTCCGACCGCTTCGAGCGCGTGGCGGGCTCGGAGGAGGTCTTGGAGTACGAGAAGGAGCTGTTGCGGCGCCGGCGCGACCACCTCATCCTGAGGGTGGACCGGGCCGACCTCTCGAAGAACATCCTGCGCGGGTTCACGTCGTTCGACACGTTCCTCTCCCAGCATCCGGAGTTCCGCGAGCGCGTCACCTTCATCGCCCACCTGCAGCCATCGCGTCAGGACGTGCCGGAGTACGCGGAATACCTGGAGCGCATCGAGGCCCTGGTCGCCGTGGTCAACCACCGTCACGGAACCACGGACTGGATGCCCATCGACCTGCGGATCTACGAGAACTTCCCCGAGGCCGTGGCTCGCTATAAGCAGTTCGACCTGCTGATCGTGAACGCCATCTTCGACGGGATGAACCTCGTCGCCAAAGAGGCGCCGGCGGTGAACGAGCGCGACGGGGTCGTGATCCTCTCGGAGAACACGGGCGCCCACGAAGAGCTCGGCGACTGCACGCTCACGGTGAACCCGTTCGACATCCAAGAGCAGGCCGACACGATCTACCGCGCGCTCACGATGTCGCCCGAGGAGCGCAAGCTCCGGGCGGACCGCCTGCGCGAGATCGTCTACGAGCGTGGCCCTGGGGTTTGGATCGACGAGCAGCTAGCCGACATCCGGGCCAAGCGCGAGGAGGGCTAGGCCGCCGAGGCGCTCACCCGCGTACGTGCACCTTCCTCGTCGGCGAGCGACCTCCGGCGAAGGGGTAGCCGGGCTGGTGGGGGACCAACGCTCGAAAGCGGTAGGTCCGCCGACCCGTCGTCGCGTGGAAGCGGTAGCGCCCGTTCCAGCGCCCCGAGCCGTTGGTGGTCGCGGTGCGCAGCAAGGACCAACCCCCGGGTGTGCGGACCTTGATGTGAAAGCGGCGGCCATCGGCTTGCGGACCGTGCAGACGGACCGCGAAGCGCACGCGCTCGCCGTTGTGCAGGGTTCGCTTGGGGCGCAGCCGCAGGCCGGGGGCAGCGCGGACCCGAAGGCGCAGGTATCGCTCGGCGACCCGCTCGAGACCCGCCCAATGGGCGATTCGCACCTCGCGGCTGGGGCCGGCGTCGAGATGAGCGACGAAGCGACCGTCCGCGCTCGTCATCGGCGTGGCCACCACTCGCTCGACCGCGTTGCGGACCTTGGCTCGGGTCGCGACGCAGACCTCCGCCCGGGCGACGCCCTCCCCTGAGGCGTCGGTGAGACGCCCCACCACCCTGGCGTCGCGTCCGTGCGGGATGGCGCCGTGGCCGACGCTGGCGATCCTGGCCTCCACTTCGCCCGCGGCGGCGCCGTCGTCGACCGGACATTCGTTGTCGACGCGCACCGCCCGAGAGGCGCAGTCCCGGTTGCGAGCAGTGCTGTGCCTGCCTGTGGCCAGGTCGACTGCGCACACTCGCACGCGATTCTTGCCCTGGCGGAAGGGATCCGCCTTCGTATTCAGCTTGAAGGCGGGTTCTGCGCTTCGCGGACAGGGCTCAAGCCGCGTTGCGAGCCCGTGGCGGAGCCGGCAGGCCAGCCGGCGAGCCGCCACGGGCTCATCGTTTACGGCCACGAAGACCTGCCGCACGCCGCCGCCGGCGTCTGCGACCTTCGGCGTCAGGATCTGGGTGCCCCGGCGGGTCGAGGGCTCCGCGAGCGGGCCCGCGGGCTCGATGTCGGGCGCGACGGTGTCGACGAGCCGCATGGCGATGCGGCGCAGAACGAGCCTTGCGCCAGCACCCCTGCCGCAGCTCGCGCGGTCGCAGCGAAGCCGTGCGGTGAAGCCGTCGGCGTCGGCGCCGCGCCAGCGGACGGTGTGCGGGGCGCCGGTCGCCCGGCCGAAGGCGGCGCCACCGCGTGCCGTTGAGCTCGCGAATAGCTCGGGCACGTGCCCGGCGCTCGCCGTGCCGGCGACCTTCGCCCTGATGCCCCGCAGCTGCGTGCCCTCGGGGATTGCTGCGCTCCACGCGCCCCAGCGGCCGCGAGAGCTGCGCCGGCCGTCGTGATGGATGCTGAGGCCGTTGCCATCGAGGCACTCGGCGGATGAGCTGTAGTGGTCCGAGTTGCGGTCGAAGGAGAAGTCCGCATGACCCGCGTCGTGACCGGGGTGGCACTGCACGACGCCGTAGGTGCCACCCTCTGCGGCTTGTGCGGCCACGAGGAGGACGGTGATCGTTGCGGCGGCCGCGACCAGCCACGCAATCGCGATGACGCCACGGCCGAGGCCGGACTGGTTTCGGGATCGTGGTGGTTCCATGAGGAGTCTCCTGGTCGCGGGCGGGGTCAGTGTTCGAAGCCGAATTCGGGCGGCGACGCTGCGTCGGTGGGCGGATTCGGCGAAGGGCTCACGCTTGGGGATGAGGTCGGCGAGGGACCGAACCCCTCCGTGGCCGGCGCGGCGGGCGGGGCAGGGAGAGGTGCAGGCGCGGCCGGCGGGGGGTTGTGGCGGGGGGCTGCGGGCCGTCTCTCGCGCTGATCGCGCTCTTCGCGCGGGTGTTCCGGGTCGCGCTTGGGCCCCTCGTGCCCGCCTTGGCGGCCTTGATGGTCTGAGCGGGGTAAGGGTGGGGTTCGCGGTGGGGATGTGGCGGTTGCGTGGAGTGGCGGCTGCGTCGGCGTGAGGTTGGCCAGGCCGACGTCGGGAGGAAGGGGCGGTGGCTCCTCGTTTCCTGCCAGCGCGCCGAAAAGGGCGAGCGCCGTGACCGAGGCCACGGCGAACCCGGCGAGCCTCGCAACGCGCGTCCATCGCACTCGTCCACCGCCTTTCATCGCCCACTACAAGCCCACTGCGGGACGCCGTGCCCCGGCCTGAAACGACTCCGAACGCTTAGTGGGCGAAAACCGCTCCGCTATATTCGGCGCGCGAAATGCCTGCGCTTGCGCCCGAATACGAACTCGTTCTGATGCTCGACCCGGATGCCCCGGACGAGCGTCGCGACGCCATCGCCGCCGATGCCCGCAAGCGCATCGAGTCACAAGGCGCGATCAAGAACGAGAACGCCTGGGGTATGCGCAAGATGGCCTTCGAGATCCGCCAGCGGACAGAGGCCGACTATCGCTTCTTTCGCTTCGAGGCTGAAGGTGCGCCGCTCCTCGACGAGCTCAACCACAACCTGAAGATCGCCGACGGGGTCCTGCGCTTCCGGCTGTTCAAGGTCGACCCGCGCACGCCGGTGGTTGTGCCTCCCCCGCCGACGCCGCTCTCATCCGGCAGGCCCGAGCGCGGCGGCCGCCGCGACGGGCAGCGTGGGGGCCGGCCCCGCGGAGGCGCCGACGACGAGCCCGTGGCCGCTCCCGTCGCGCCGGTCGAGGCCCCACAGGAGACCCCCGCGCCCGTTGCCGAAGCCGAAACGGCGCCGGCAGCGCCTGAAGCTCCTGTTGCTGCTCCCCCCGAGCCGGAGGCTCCTGCGCCCGAGGCCCCCGCGGAGGAAACCCCGGCTGGGGACGACGAGCAGCAGTCCTAGCTCGCGACTCGGCAAAACCAACTCCGCTATTTGCGCATTCGCCCGCTCGAGGGGGAGAGAGCACGCCGACCCGCTGCTTAGACTGGAAAGTGATTCAACGAGCTTTCAGGAAGGGCTGATCAGCTTTGGCTGCGACAAACATCAATTCGGTCGTTGTGACGGGAAACCTCACGAAGGACCCCGACCTACGGCACCTCGAGGGCAGCGGAACTGCCGTGTGCAAGCTGCGGGTGGCCGTCAACAGCCGCCGCAAGGATCAGTCGGGGAACTGGGTCGACAAGCCCAATTACTTCGACGTGACCGTCTGGGGAGCGCAGGGCGAGAACTGCGCGACCTATCTGTCGAAGGGCCGGCCGGTGGCCGTGCAGGGTCGCCTCGAGTGGCGCGAGTGGGAGGCGAAGGATGGCTCCGGAATGCGGCAGTCGGTCGAGATCATCGCTGACAGCGTGCAGTTCCTCGGCAGCCGCGGCGATTCCGGCGACAACGGCGGCGGCCAGCGCTTTACCCCGCAGTCGGACGTGCCCGCCGATACGTCGGACTTCGAGTCGGAGCCCGCGACGGTGGGTTCCTCGTCCTCCGACGACGACATCCCCTTCTAGGCGCTCGCTGGGACAAGGGCGGGGCCGCACAGCTCTGGGCGTGGTGCCGCGCCGGGCCGGTTGAGACCGGCTCGGCCCCGGCTATGATGCGGATCTCGCGTCGCCCGTCGAGCGGCGCGATTCGTCTGAGATGAACGCGACGCCCCGAAAGCAAGCTCACTGATGCCCCGCCCGCAGCAGCGCTCCGGGCCTCCCATGCAGGGCGGCTCCCGCGGGGGCGGCGGTCGCCGCCGCGGTCCCAGCGACCGCATGCGCCCGCGCAAGTACACGCGCATCAACGTCGAGACAATCGACTACAAGGATCTGGCGACGCTGCGCCGGTTCATCTCCGACCGCGGCAAGATCCGCTCGCGACGCGTGACGGGGCTCTCCCGTCGCCATCAGCAGCAGCTCGCGCTGGCCGTGAAGCGCGCACGAGAGATCGCGCTTCTGCCCTACGTCGGCGAGCGCTAGGAGCGACGGTGGCGCAGGCCATCCTCCTAAAGGACGTGCCCGATCTGGGCGAGGCCGGCACGGCCGTAGACGTCTCTCCGGGCTACCTGCGCAACTACCTGCTGCCGCGCAAGTTGGCCCAGCCCGCCACCGACGCCGCTCTCGAGGCCGCACAGCGTCAGAAGGAGCGCGCCGAGAAGGCCGCGGAGGAAGCCGCTGCGCGCGCGGGCGAGACCGCCGCGCTCCTCTCGAAGACCGTGCTCACGATCCAGCACCGCGCCGGCGAGGACGGCCGGCTCTTCGGCTCAGTCACGTCGAGCGAGATCGCGGACGCGATCTCCGAGGCCCGCGGCATCCGCGTCGACCGCAAGAAGATCCGCCTCGACGACCCGATCCGCGAGATCGGCACCTACCTGGTCGAGGTCGAGGTGAGCGGCGGCGAAACAGCTCGGGTCAAGACGATCGTCGCCGAGCAGAAGTAACGGTAGGCGCAGAGCCCAGTCCTCAGCCGCGGCCTGCCGCTTATAGTCGGCCGGTGGATATCAAGCGCTCCGCGCCGGCCATGGCGACAGGCGAGACGTTGATTGAGGCAAGCCCCGAGCTCGTGTTCTCGGTGATCTCCTCGATCGGCGACTGGCCGGCGTGGAACAAGGACGTGAAATCGGTCAGCCTCCAAGGATCGGTCGAACCGGGCACGGTCTTTCGCTGGAAGGCCGGCGGTGTCTCGCTCACATCGACGTTGCAGGTGGTCGATCCACCCCAGGAGATCGCGTGGACGGGCAAGACCATGGGGATCACGGCCATCCACGTCTTTCGCTTCGAAAATGCCGACGGTGGGACGCTCGCACGCTCGGAGGAGTCCTGGGAGGGTCTGATCGCGAGCCTGTTCAAGGGATACAGCGGGCGGACCCTGGACAAGGGCATCGCTTCGGTCCTCTCGGACTTGAAGGCGGAAGCGGAGCGCCGGGCGTCTTCCGGGTGAGGACGTACCAGGCGGCGACACTCACGGTTCGGTCCTGTGCGAGCCCGCGATGCTCGCAGCCCTGGCCTACGTCCGCTCGTACCGCAGGTAGACGGCGCCCGAGGAGAGGGTTCGGTTCTCAGCGAGCCGCAAGCTCAACTTCTCCGAGACCGGCGGGAAGAAGCGCTTGCCGCCGCCCACGAGAATCGGGTGGACGAAGAGCCGGAACTCGTCGATCAGGTCGATCAGCGAAGTAGCGAGGCCGGCGCCGCCGACGGCCAACAGACCCTCCGTCTCCTCCTTGAGCCGCCTGGCCTCAGCGATGGCATCAGCACTGCGCACGATTCGGACCCCGTCCGCGGCGCGTTCGAGGGTGTCGGAGAAGACGATCCGAGGGGTCGACACGTAGATCCGGGCAAACTCGGCCTCGACCGCCGGCAGGTCCTCTCGGCCGTCAGCGGCGGGCCAGTACCCCTCCATGAGCTCATAGAGATGGCGTCCAAACAGGAAGGCGGCACTCTGCCGCGCCTCCTGATTGGCGATTCGATGAAGCTCCGCGTCCGGCCGCGACCACTCGAAGTTCCCGTCGGCGTCCTCGAAATAGCCATCAAGTGAGACCCCCATCGAATAGCTGACCTTGCCCACAGCTTTTCTCCTCCGTAGATATCTCTCTAGAACTAGACCGAGACGGGGCGCTCGACTCATCGGTGGCGGATTTGCCGCGATTGTCGAGTTGGCCGCAACTATCCCGGTTAACGCGACCATCGCTGATCCTCCCTCCGCGCGTAGTCGCCGCAAAACCCGCCTTCGCGCCTCGCGGCGCCGGCGCACCTGTGGTTGTCTGGCTGCCGAGGGATGTGGGGGCCGAGTTCCGCCGCCGCCGGCCCTCTAATAGACGTAGATGGCAGCAGCGGATACAGCACACGTTCCTCCTCAGAACCTCCAGGCCGAGGAGTCGGTGCTGGGCGCGATGATGGTCTCCGAGGGGGCCATCACGCCCGTGATCCTCGAGGTTCGCCTGCACGACGAGGACTTCTACCGTGAGCGGCACCGGATCGTCTTCGGCGCGATCAAGCGGCTCTACGAGCGGGGCGACCCGGTCGATTCGATCAGCGTCGCCGAGCTCCTGACGCAGTCGGGTGAGCTGGCCGAGGCGGGTGGCCGTGAGGCCGTCACCCAGCTCCCGAGCGCCGTCCCCGCCCCGGGCAACGCCCGCCACTACGCCCAGATCGTCAAGCAGAACGCCCTTCTCCGGCGCCTGCTGAACGCCTCGCACCGGATCCAGCAGTCGGTCCACGAACGCGAGGGCGAGCCGACGCAGCTCGTCGAGGAGGCCGAGCGCATCCTCTTCAAGGTCGCCTACGAGGATCGCGCAAGCGACTTCCGGAAGGTGGCTGACGTCCTCGAGGACGAGATCGACCGCCTCGAGGCGCTCGCCAAGGGCGATCGCGAGCTGACCGGCACGCCGTCGGGCTTTCGCGACCTTGACGACAAGCTCGGCGGGTTTCAGCCGGGCAACCTGATCATCATCGCCGCCCGCCCCTCGATCGGAAAGTCGGCGCTCGTCTGCAACATCGCCGAGAACGTGGCGGCCAAGCAGAACATGCCGGTCGCCTTCTTCTCGCTGGAGATGTCGGAGGCCGAGCTGGCGCACCGCTTCATCGCATGCCGCTCGCGCATTCCCAACGACCGTCTCCGCAAGGGAAAGGTCTCCCAGCGCGACTGGCCGCGGGTTGTCCGCGCGTGCAACGAGCTCGAGAGCGCGCCACTGTGGCTCGACGACTCCTCCGACCTGAGCCTCCTCGACCTCCGCGCCAAGGCCCGTCGGCTCCATTCCTCCGAGGGCGGCCTCGGCCTCGTGATCGTCGACTACATGCAGCTGATGCGGGCGGAGGACTCGCGGATCAACCGCGTCGAGCAGGTCGGCCAGTTCTCACGCGGGCTCAAGATCCTGGCACGCGAGCTGGACGTCCCGGTGCTGGCCCTCTCGCAGCTCTCGCGAGCGCCGGAGCTGCGCCCCGACAAGCGACCGATGCTTTCCGACCTTCGTGAGTCTGGGTCGCTCGAACAGGACTCGGACGTGGTCGGCTTCATCTACCGCGATCACGTCTACAACGAGGACGCCGATCCCTCCGAGGCCGAGCTGATCATCGCCAAGCATCGCAACGGGCCGACGGGGAAGGTCGACATGGTCTTCCTCGATCAGTACCCCCGCTTCGTCGACAAGGCGCATAGCGGCTCCGAGCGGCCCGTCGAGCAGCGCCCTGGAGAGGGGCCGCCGCTGGCCGACGTGGCGGACGAGTTCTAGCCCATGGCTGCACCCCTGCGAGCGATCGACGGCGATGCCCAGGCGGCGTGTCCGTTCGCCGAGTGCGACGGGTCGGGGTGGATCCTCGGTCCCGAGAACGTCGCGCGACCCTGCCGCTGTCGCGACACCCGGATGCGGCGCCGGCGCGTGCGGGGGATCAACTCGGCGATTCCCAAGCGCTATCGCGACGTCAGCCTCGACCTGTTGCGAAACGACGGGCTCAGTTCGACCGTCCTCGGAGTCATCGAGGAGCTGATCGGCGACATCGACGCGATGGTCGACGAGGGCCGCGGCCTGTGGCTGAGCGGCCCCGTCGGCAACGGCAAGACCTCGGTCGCGATGCTGGTCTCGAAGACGGCGATCGAGGCTGGTCGAAGCGTCGCCGTCTACTCACTGCCGAAGCTCCTCACTCGCATCCGGGCGACCTTCAGCGACGACTACATCGGCGACTCCTACCCCCAGCTCTTCGAGCGCCTCACCTCGATCGACCTGCTCCACGTCGACGACCTCGGGGCGGAGAAGCAGTCGGAGTGGGTGTTGGAGCAGCTCTACTCGATCGTCAACGAACGCTATGAGGCGGAGCGGTCGATGCTGATCACGACGAACCTCGACGAGCAGGAGCTCGAGCAGCAGATCGGCGCTCGCACCGTCTCACGCCTGCTCGAGATGTGTGCGCAGCTCCCGATTCAGGGCGATGACCGCCGCCCGAAGCTCGCCCCCGAGGTCTGAGCCGCCGCTGCGGCAAAGTCCTCCGCCGATCCCTCCATAATCACCCGCGCCATGCCATCGACCGTAATCGTGGGCGCCCAGTGGGGCGACGAGGGGAAGGGGAAGGTAGTTGACCTGCTCGCGGAGAACGCCGACATGGTCGTCCGCTTTCAGGGTGGCAACAACGCCGGCCACACGATCATCCGCGACGGCGACACATTCAAGTTCCACCTGATCCCGTCGGGGATCCTCTATCCCGAGCTCACCTGCGTGATCGGTAACGGCGTGGTGATCGATCCGGCGGTGTTGATCGAGGAGCTCGACGCGCTCCGCCGCCGGGGCATCGATACCAGCGGGTTGCGCGTCTCAGCCAACGCCCACCTGATCATGCCCTACCACGTGATGCTCGACACCGCGGGCGAGGCCAAGCTCGGCAAGCTCGAGATCGGGACGACCAAGCGCGGGATCGGCCCCTGCTACGCCGACAAGGCCGCCCGTCTCGGCATCCGGGTACAGGACCTGCTCGACGCGAAGATCCTGCGCAAGAAGATTGCGGCCGCGCTCGAGCCCAAGCAGCAGATGCTCCGCCCCTACGCCCGCGACCCGCGTCTCGATCTGCACGCGATGAGCGAGGAGTACCTGCGCTTCGGGCACCGCCTGGAGCCTCACATCGCCGACACGGCCCGCCTTTGCTGGGAGGCGCTCGACTCGGGTCAGCAGCTGATCTTTGAGGGCGCGCAGGCGACGATGCTCGACCTCGACCACGGCACCTATCCGTTCGTTACCTCGTCGAACCCGGTCGCGGGCGCGGCCTGCGTGGGAGCGGGCGTGGGGCCAGGCGACATCGACGAGGTCTGGGGCGTGGCGAAGGCGTACGCGACGCGAGTGGGCGCCGGGCCCTTCCCCACCGAACTCGACGACGAGCTCGGGGCGCACCTGCGCGAGCGCGGGGGCGAGCGCGGCACAACGACGGGACGCGATCGCCGCACCGGGTGGCTCGACCTGGTGGCCCTGCGTTACGCGGCCCGCCTCAACAGGATGACCGCGCTCACCATCACGAAGCTCGACGTCCTCGCGGGCACACACCCGCTCAAGGTGGCCGTCCGCTACCGCTCCTCCGAGGGGGCCGTGCTCGAGGACTTCCCCTGGCATCAGTCGATCCTCCACACCGCGACCGCGGAGTACGAGGAGCTGCCCGGCTTCGACGCGGATATCGGGGATTGCCGCACCGAGGCCGACCTGCCGGCGGCGGCCCGCGACTACCTCCGCTTCGTCTCCGAGGGCGCCGGTGTGCCGATTCGCCTCGTCGGCGTGGGCCCCGACCGCGACCAGGTGATCTGGACCGGCGAAAGCGCTTCCCACCTGCGCGCCGCCTAGCCCAGGGACCGCGGGCAACGGCGACCGGCGCAAATAGACTGGCGCGCCATGTTCGAGAAGGTCATGGTCGCCAACCGCGGCGAGATAGCTGTCCGCGTGATGCGGACGCTCCAGGAGATGGGGATCCGCTCGATCGGCGTCTACTCGGATGCCGATCGAGCGACCGCCCACGTGCGGATCGCGGACGAGGCATTCCTGCTGGGGCCGCCTCCACCGGCCGAGAGCTACCTGAACATCGAGCGCGTGATCGAGGTCGCGAAGGAGGCGGGCGCCGAGGCGATTCACCCCGGCTACGGCTTTCTCGCCGAGAACGCGGCGTTCGCCACGGCCTGCGACGAGGCGGACATCGTCTTCATCGGCCCGCCCGCGGCGGCGATCGAGGCCATGGGGTCGAAGACCAAAGCGCGCGAGCTGATGCGAGACGCGGGAGTGCCGATCGTGCCCGGGTCCACCGATCCCTCGCCCGACCTCGACGCGGCGAGGAAGACCGCGGAGGAGATCGGCTACCCGGTCGCCTGCAAGGCCGCTGGAGGAGGCGGCGGCAAGGGCTTTCGCGTCGCCCAGGACGAGGAGGGTCTCGAGGAGGCTTTCGAGGGGGCCGCGCGCGAGGGCGAGAAGTTCTTCTCCGACTCGACGGTCTACCTCGAGCGCTACCTGGAGGATCCGCGCCACGTCGAGGTCCAGGTTCTCGCCGACTCGCGCGGCAACGTGATCCACCTTGGCGAGCGCGACTGCTCGATCCAGCGGCGCCACCAGAAGCTGATCGAGGAGGCGCCTGCGCCCCACGTCGATGACGAGATGCGCGAGCGCATCGGCAAGATCGCGACCGACGCAGCCGAGGCCGTTGGCTACCGCGGCGCGGGCACGGTCGAGGGCATGCAGCTCGGTGATGACTACTTCTTCTTGGAGATGAACACGCGCGTTCAGGTTGAGCACTGCGTCACGGAGATGGTTACCGGCATCGACATCGTCCGCGAGCAGGTGCGGATTGCCGCCGGCGAGGAGCTCTCGGTTTCGCAGGATGCGGTCGAGCTGCGTGGCCACGCGATCGAGTGCCGCATCAACGCCGAGGCGGCGCACAAGACCTTCGCGCCGGCGCCGGGCAAGATCGAGAGCTACATCGAGCCCGCCGGTCCGGGCGTGCGTGTGGACTCGGGGCTCGAGGCGGGCTCGGAGGTGACCCCGCTGTACGACCCGATGGTCGCCAAGCTGATCACCTGGGATGTGGACCGCGAGCGGGCAACTGCGAGGATGCTCCGGGCTCTTGGCGAGTACCGAATCGAGCCGCTCACCACGCTGATCCCGTTCCATCGGGCGATCCTCGCCACCGAGCAATGGGCCAAGGGCGAGACGTGCCGCGACCTTATCGAGGACAAGGATTGGCTTCAGTCACTGGCACCGGACGCGGCGCCGGCGCCATCCGAGGGCGAGGACGAGGAGGAAGCCGAGCGCGAGTACAAGGTGGAGGTCGACGGCCGCCTGCACTCGGTGAAGGTGATCGGTGCGGCTGCGCCGGCGGGCGGAGGACAAGACGGGCTGCTGCGGCCTCCAAGGCGGGAGCGCGGCTCGGGGGGCGCTGGCGGCGGCGCCAGCGGACCCACCCTTGCCTCGCCGCTCCAGGGCACCATCCTCAAGGTCGCGGTGGAGCAGGGCGCCGAGGTCGAGGAGGGTGCGCTCATCTGCGTGATCGAGGCGATGAAGATGGAGAACGAGATCGCCGCGCACGTCGCAGGCACTGTTACCGATCTGGCCATCAGCGAGGGTGGCTCGGTGAACGCGGGCGACCCGATCGCAACGATCGAGGCGTCGGGAGGTTGAGCCGCGCTCATGGTTGATCCCATCGCGAACCTTCCGTGGCGGGGGCCGAACGGCGATCGTCCCGACCTGCCGACGCCACCTGGGAAGGTGCCGATGCGCCGCGACGGCCGCTGGCGCAAGCGGTGGCGCTACGTGGGTGCCTTCGCCGACGAGGTCCTGGTCTGCGCCGCACGAGTGCACGTCGGCCCGCTCGTGCAGAGCTTCTGGGTGGTATGTGATCGTGAGAGCGGGGAGATGTGGGAGCGGACGCGGATGCTCCTCCCGGGCGCCCGCGGCGACGTTTGGACCGAGCACCTGGGCGGTGAGGAGGTCGTCGCCGAGCTTGGCGACCTAGGGATTCTCGACTACGCCCCCGATCAAGGCTCGCTGGTGCGGATCGACTCGTCGGCGAGCCGTAAGGGACACGAGGCCGCGCGCGCCTTTCTGCGCTGCGGCCACGGCAAGTGGGCCGAGTCCATCTGTCCCACCGACGAGGGCAACTACGTGTGGACTCGCAAGCGGGCGGATGTGCCGATCCAGATCGACGTGCGCGTCGGCGGGCGCCGCTGGCGCGCCGAGGGTCGCGGCATGGAGGACGAGTCGGCGGGCTACCACCCCCGCCACACTGTCTGGAGCTGGTCCTCAGGCGTGGGGCGTACGACCGACGGTCGCTCGGTCGGCTGGAACCTGGTCGCCGGCATCAACGATCCGCCCAAGCGCTCCGAGCGAGCGATCTGGATCGACGGAGAGCCCTCAGAGCCCGGGCCTGTCAGCTTCGACGGCCTCGAGGCGATCGACTTCGACGACGGCTCGCGGCTGGCCTTGGCAAAGGAGTTCGAGCGTTCGAAGGACGAGAGCCGCGTGCTGGTCAAGTACTCCTATCGCCAGCCGTTCGGAACCTTCACCGGCACCCTGCCCGGGGGACTGGAGCTCGAGCACGGCCTTGGCGTCATGGAGTTCCACGACGCGACCTGGTGATCGCTCAGCGCGAGCGCTGGCTCTGCGCCCAGGAGGCGAGGTCGAGGAAGAACGCCAGGATCACGATGAACCACTCGAAGCCGGCGACCTCACCGCCGGCGCCGATGTCCCACATCGCCGCGTAGGCGAGGGTGGTCCACGGCAGCAGGAAGAAGCCCAGGAGCGGCAGAACCCAGCTGTCGAACGCGCGGCTCAGCAGATCGCTGAAGATCCAGATGAAGAACAGCGCCAGCCGGGGCGAGATGAGCGCGAACAACGCGACGAGGCAACCCACGCGTGGATCCTCTCATGCCCGGCGGCGTGGCGCCGGGAGCGGTGCCGACGTTACGGGTAGACGCTCTCCACCCGCCAGCGCCATGGTGGCTCCTCGGCCTCCGTGAAGCGCACGTGGTTGCGCCCCGCCAGGGTCTCGAGGGGGACCAGTTTGGGATCTTGGCTTTCGAGCAGCGGGGTTGAGGCCAGCGTTGCAACGTCGGCGGCCGAGGCGCGCCGCTCGACGGCTTCCCAGCCCAGCGTTGGCCGGTAGTGCCAGTAGGTGATCACCGCATCGCTTCCCGCTCTCCGGTGATCCTCAACCGAGACGAAGGCAGTCGTGCGGCGGTTCGATGCGGTGAGCCTCGGCCCCGTGCCGGGCAGCGCGCAGCTGACGCTGCGGCAGTAGCGGAAGTCGACCGGCATCAGCCCTGCAGGCCCGCCCGGTGCGGGTGCCGGCGCGAGGGCGCGCACGGCTCCCGCCAGCGGCCTGCCATATGCCTCGGTGAGCGGGTCGCGCCAACACGGCCCCGGCAGGCGTGGCGCACAGCGGATCTTGCGCGCGATCGCCGAGGCCACGTCGCGGCCGCCATCGAGCGGACCTGAGGCGATCGATGCGGTCGCTCCCAGGACCAGCACGGCGATCAGCAGCGCCAATCCGGCGTGCTCGACCGAGGCCGCTCCGCGCTCGCACATGCGGCGAAGCTATGCCGGGTGGTCGCGCGGGATGCGCGCATACCGTCTGAAATCAGATGCAGATCAGGATCAGGAGAGACCCTGGTGCGCCTCGCGCACCAGGGTTACGGCCTCGGGGAAGACGACCCTGATCGCGTCGCGGACCTGCATCGCCTGCTGGTCCGTGGACCCCTCGAGGTCGACCCGGGCAACGCGGCGGAAGACCGGGCGCGTGTCGGTGCGATCTGGTCGAGCGGCCCCTCATCGACGAGCCGCGAGCGTAAAGGCAGGCGCACCAAGAGCGCCGAGGAAACGAGGATCTGGCAGGACTAGGGGATCTCGGTGAGGATGCCGGCGCCGGGCCCGTCCGGCTCGATGTCGCATAGCGACCCGTCCTTGGCGACGATCAGAAACTGCGCGAGCCCGTCGAGCCCGACCGACGTGAACTGCGCCGCCGCAAGCAGCCCGCCGACGGTCTGGTTCTCTCCCACGACTTGGAATCGCAGCGAGTAGACGAACTCCGAGGCGCGCTTGCCGAACCTGAAGTACCCCTCCTCGTCCGTCTTGGTGTCGTCGAGCGTGTCCCCGGAACGTCGCAGTGACACCGTCTTGTCGGCCATGCGCCCAGCATCCCGGATCGGCTGCGCGGTGCAGTTCTTTACCATGAGGCCCTGCACCGCGCCCTTGCCGAGCTCCACATCTAGCGTGTTCGCGGTCCCGTCGTCCTGCTCGCACGGCAGCCTGAACTCGTCGGTGAAGGTCCGCATCTCGGCGAACTCGCCGCCGGCGTCGAACGGCACCGGCTGCACCACGGTGCCGATTTCCGCGCTGTAGCTCTCGCCGCTCCGCAAGAGACCGACGTTCACCCGCCCGTCCGTCGGGTTGACGCCGGCGAAGGCAATGCCGCCCTTGCTGTTACGGACGGTTACCGGGGCGCCAGCGAAGGTGCTGAGATCGGTGGTGTCGTTCGGGCGAGCGATCCGCAGCGTGACCTCCGTGAGCGGGCACAGCCCCCTCTCCGCGGATGGGGCCGCGGCGGAGTGACCCCCCGAGAGGAGCGTGACGAGCACGAGCGTCGCCAGGCCGAGCGCGATCGGCATCAGTCTGCGCGTGATCACCGGCGAAGCGTCCATGCCTCGAGTCCGCCGAATCGTAACCCAGACTCAGTACCAGGGTGAAGCCGGGTCGCGCGGGGGCTCGCTCAGGTCGCCGGCCTCTCGCCGAGCAGATCCCGGTTCAAGCGACCCACGGGTGGTCGCGCGGGATGCGCGCATACCGTCTGAAATCAGATGCAGATCAGGATCAGGAGAGGCCCTGGCGCGCCTCGCGCACCAGGGTCACGGCCTCGGGGAAGACGACCCTGATCGCGTCGCGGACCTGCATCGCCTGCTGGTCCGTGGACCCCTCGAGGTCGATCGCTCCGATCGCCGCCACCGTCAGGTCGACGGCCAGCTTGATCGCGTTGTCGGCCCATGCGACCTGCTGGGAGGCCTGCATCTGCTCGGCCATCTCGCCGAGACGGGCACGGAGCTCGTCCGGGTCGCCGAAGAGGTTGAAGCCCTCGCTGCCTTCCATGACCGTGAGGATAGAGGGGAGGCGTGCCGAAGCCGCGCTGGCGAGCCAGCCGCGAGTCGGTCAGTCGCGAAGCGGCAGCACCAACTCGCCTCCTCGCCGGGCGACCACGGCGATCAGCTCGAGAGGGACTGACGCGAGGACCACAAGGGGTGCCGCCAGGGTTGCGGCGACGCAATCGGCGTAGAAGGCGAAGCGGCTGCGCGCCGTCGCCGGGCGCAGCCTGCCCGCACGCACCTCCCGCCAGAAGTTCGGATGGAAGGTGAGCCCGTTCAGCAGGGTCTGCCACATCCACACCTGGTTTCGGCCCATCGGCGAGAACCGCAGCCCCTCGATCTCATGCCCTGTTCGGGCCGCCAGGAGGCGCAGCGACTCCGGCGTCAGGAGCAGCCGGCCGGGGCGCTCATCGATCGCAGCCCAGCCTTCCCCGCCGATCGAGGCCTGCCAGCTTGCGCGATTTGCGGCGATCACTGCGGTGCCACCGCCCCCCAGAGGCTGCGTGATCCGCTCGGCCTCGCGGGCGAGGTCGATCGGCTCCGCGCCCACCTCGACTCCGGCGCCGCAACTCTCGCACCGTTCCACGACACGCCCGCCGCTCGCGTCATCGACCGGACGTCCCACCGTTGGGCGGGAAGCAGGATCTGGCAGCGTCAACCAGCCATAGAGCGGCGACCCGCAGAGCGGGCAGGTCGTCGGGCTCAAGCGGGCGTCACCTCGTAGGAGAGCCCGGCGGCCGACATCGCCCGCATGAACGCCTGCGAGTCGAACGCCTCCGCGGGCGCCAGCGACCCGCTGCGGTCGTACGCGGGATCGGCGCAAAGCAGCGCCGCGTGCACGGTCGCGCGCGCCGTGAAGCCGTAGGGATCGCGACCGTGGACGATCCCGCGCCGCCGACCATCCATTCCGGTGGCCTCGCAGACAATCGTGAATTGCGAGGCGCGGCGGTCGTCCTCGGCCGGCCCATCGGGCAGCCTAGAAACCCCAGCCTCGAGCAGCCGGCGCATCGGCGTCCGCGTCATGAGCTGAGCCGCGGGCATCAGGACGGGCGCGGCGGGCGCGAGGCGCGGATGTGGCATCACCGTCGACGCGCTCAGCAGCGCCCTCACGTTTCGCGTCTCGACATGCCGGGGCACGGTGATGTGCTCACCCGACGGATAGCGCACCATTCGCTGCTCGCCGACCGGCTCCGGGAACTCCCAGACCCCTTGGCCCACGGAGCGGGGCGCGGCCTGCAGCTCGCCGTCGCGCCATTCGACCACCTCGGCGCTCATCATGCCGAGCGCGGTGCGCGTGGTGCCGCGCGACGCGCCGAAGCCGCGCGTGCAGTAGGCGAGGACGATCTCGTCCAGCGGACCCATGTCCGCCGCCGTGAGCGCGGCGATCATGTCGCCCGGGGCGTAGTCGAAGCCCATTGCGGTCACGGCGGTGACGCCCTGCTTCGAGGCACGGGCGCCATAGCCCTCGAACACCTCGCGCATGTACGTCTGCTCCCCGGTTGTGTCGACGTAGTGCGTAGAGCTCTCCACCGCCGCGCTCAAGACCGGCTCGCCATAAAGCACGAACGGACCGGCGCAGGAGATCACGGCGGCGCACGGTTCGAACAGAGCGCGCAGCCCGCTCGCGTCATCGAGCTCGACGGCCCGCGTCTCGGCGCCGCCGACGTCCTCGGCGACGATCTCGAGCTTGTGCACGTTGCGCCCGGCGAGGATGAAGTCGGCGCCGCGCCGGGCGAGCTCGCGTGCAACGAGACGGCCGGTGTAGCCGGTCGCCCCGTAGACCGCGATCGGTCCTGACTGAGGAGTCAGTTCACTCACGACGTCGAAGACTATGCGGCCGGCACGTCCGGCGACCGGGCCGGGCTATCGTTCGGACGGATGTCTACCCCGGCACGTGTCGCGAGGGTGAGCCGCATTGAAGGGCTGATCGGGCTCGCGGCGCCATTTCTCGACCTGCTGCTGGCGGCGGGCGAGCGCTTCTCGAAGACGATCGGATCCGAGGACGAGTACTACCCGATCCGCCCGGGCGGCGAGGCGTTCGAGCTGCCTGACGTGCGGCGGGCGGACCGCGACTAGAGGGCCTCTGCGTCCAGCGCGCGCAGGCTGACCTCGACGCCGGCCTCGGCGGCGGCCTCGCCGACCGCGGCGCGTACGCGTTCGATCGGGGCCTCCCCGAGGGAGACCTGCATCAGCATCATGTAGAGCGGAGCCTCCTCCGAGCCGGCCAGCCTGGTCTCGAGGTCGATGATGTTCGCTCCCTGGGCGGCGAGGACGGCGCTCATGGAGGCGACGATCCCAGGGCGGTCAGCCCCGTAGACGCTCAAGACGTGCGAGGCGCGGGCCGCCGAGGTGGCCGGAAGCTCGGTTACCTCCTCGACCGTTAACCCCTCGAGCCCGAGCTCGTCGCGAACCGAGTAAAGGCGCTCGCGGAGCTGCTCGTCGCCCTCCTCGTCGGGGAGCCGGACGATCAGCATCGCGGCGAAGTGGCCACGCAGGATCGACATCTGCGAGTCCTCGATGTTGCCGCGCAGCTCGAGCAGCGCGCGGCTGAGCGCGGCCACGATGCCCGGGCGGTCGCGGCCGATCGCGGTGACGGCGTAGTCGGACACGGGCTGACAAGATACGCGCCCGTGAGCTGCCGGACCGCAGGTTGAATCGCGCTGCCACCCTCGAGTGGGAACGCCACTGGGCGGTTCGCGCGGGCGCGTGCGCGTTCGCCGCCGCGGTGCTCCTGGTCCTCGCCACGGTGGTCCGGGGCAACACCCTGCTGGCGAGCGACACCCTCTCCGAAACGCTGCGTGAGTTCGACGCGAACCGCGGGACGCTGCTGACGGCGGCGCTCTTGAGGGGCCTCGCGCTCGCCGCCTTCGCGGTGCCGCTCTATTACCTCTTCCGCGCAGCCTCGGCGCGCAGCACGAAAATGCGGAGGGGTCTCGTCGGGATCGTGATCGCGGGTCCGCTGTTCTTGGCGGTGCTCGACCTGGTCCTGTGGCTGGCGCTGAGCCCCGCCGCGAACGAGTTCACAACGCCGGGCGGCGGCGCTGGAGTGCCGGTCGGCGAGTACGCCGAGGATCTGGTCACGGACCAAGGGCTCTTGGTCGGCATTTACCAGGGCGTGGGCCTGGCGGGACGGATCGGCTTCATCTTCGGCGTCGTCTATACGAGTCTTTGGGCGATGCGCACGGGGCTCTTGACGCGCTTCATGGGCACCCTGGGCATGGCGCTCGGGGCTGGGATCATCCTGACCGAGTTCGCCATCGTCGCCCTCGTCTTCTGGATGGTGTGGGTCGGGCTGATCATCCTCAACCGGCTGCCGGCGGGTCGGCCTCCGGCGTGGGATACGGGAGAGGCGCAACCGTGGCCCAAGGCCGGGGATCCCGCTCCGAGCGAGTCCCGCGAGGAGGAGGATGTCGTCGAGGGTGAGGCCGTCGAGCGCAGCGAGGACGAGCCGAATCCGAATACCGCTCGCCGAGAACGCGCCAAGAAGCGCAAGCGAAAGCGCCGCGCCTAGAGGCCCCTACGAGGAGAGAGAGGCCTGCGAGGCGCGCTTTCGGTGAGTGCGAATCTCGCTCATGATTCGCTCGAGCCGTGGCTCGGTCGACGCGTCCACATGCGCCATGGCCGCGGCCACCGCCGGATGCACGTCAGCGATGCGCTCGTGCATCGCCTGGGCGACCGCCCTATAGGTTGGATGGCCCTCCCGGCCGGAGCGCAACTCGATCAGGTGCATCGCCTCGCGCGCGTTCAGGTCCAGCACGAAGCGAATGCGGTATCCGAGGCAGAGCGCGTATGGCGCCGCATCTGGCATGCCCTCGTCCTCGAGTCGCGCGAACTCCGCGCGTGAGATCTCGAGCGCCCGCACGTACTCATCGCCCGCGCCGGCCTCGCGCACCTCCTCCGGCACGCCCGCGCCGAGGTCGGGCCCGAGTCGCTGCCACTGGCAGGTCAGCAGGCGGTGGCGCTGGAGGTCGCGGAAACCGCCGTAGTCGGAGACGATCTCGAAGCGGTAGCGAAGCGCCTCCCAGCCGCGCCCCGGCCGGTGGCGCCGATTCGCGCGCTCGCCCACCAACTCGGCGAGAAGCTCAGCACGCTCGATCGGGTCGAGAGCTTCGAGCCGCCTGTGGATCGCAGCCTCGGATGCGCCCGAGGACTCAAACAGCGAAGCAGCGATCAGGTCCTCCTCACTTCCGTCGACGTGGACCAGCTCGACCGAGGGAACCTCGGCTGCCTCGCGCCGGTCGAGTCCCAGCCGTGCCGCAGCCCGTTCGGCGGTCTCGCGGCGCTGCTCCAGGAATCGCACCCACTCGCCGCCGCGCTCGGGGCGCTCGACCCGGGCCACGAAGCTCGGGATCACCTTCTTCAGCTCCACCAGGATGAGCTCGCCGTAGTTCCGAGCCTCCGGCAGCGGCGACGCCAGCAAGCGCAGCAGGAGCTGTTCGTATGCCTGGCCCGACGCGAAGATCCCAACGTGGCTCAGCGTGGCGGCGGGCAGGAGCCCGCGCAGGAGATCCAGGGCCTTCGCGCGGATCGAGCTTCGCCATGCGCGCTCGGGCTCGTCGGCGCGCGGCCAGCGCTCCGCTGCCCAGGCTTCGACCTCCACCAGGCTGCGCGAGTAGATGGCGAAGAGCTCGTCCACGGCGGCCCTGTAGGGCTCGCCGAGCTGCGCGTCGGAGTAGTAGCGATAGCCCCCGCCGGGCATCGGCTGGTCATAGGGGAGATAGCGCGTGGACTGCTCGAGATAGGCGGCCAGCCGGCCGCGCTGCAGGATCTTCGTGAGCACGTTCGAGGCCCATTCGCAGGCGAGGTGGGCACCTCCGACCTGAGCGATGGAGTCGTCCCCATAGCCCATGAAGACGCGCTCGTAGAGGCCCGCCGCCCGCTCGCCCTCGACGCCGTCGAACGGCCGCCCCCCGGCCGGGACCTCGTCGGCGAACTCGTCGAGGTAGAGCCGGCGAAGCGAGCCCGCGTAGCGCGAGTAGCGGGCAAAGAGCGCCCCCTTGACGGTTTCGGGGAGGTTGACGAGGGCGAACACCGGGCCGTCGAGGTTCGTGAAGTGAGGGGCGAGGACCTCACGCTCGGCCTCCGAGAAGCTCTCAACGGGATAGCGCACGCGCGGCATCGTATTGACGCTGGCCGACGCGGCCTGCGGCTAGGGCAGGGATGCGGCGAGTGCCGCCCCGGCCTCGGATGCCCACTCGACCAAGGGCGAGGGCACGATGCCGAAGACGATCGTGGACGCGGCGGCGACGCACGCCAAGACCACGATCGTGCGCGACCGAGCTCCGGATCGCTCGGCGGTCCGCGCTTGCGCGTCGGCCTCCTGCGAGCCACCCGCCATGGCGGGGAGCGCTCCGGAGGTCGTCTCGGACGCCGCGCCCGGTCGCATCCAGATCGCGGCCACGACCCGGAGGTAGTAGGCGAGCGAGATCATCGTGCCGACCGCGATCGCCACACCGAGCCAGGTGTAGTCGGCCTCCACGGCCGCCTCGATCAAGAAGAGCTTGCCGATGAACCCCACGGTGCCCGGCAACCCGGCAAGGGCGAGCATCGAGACGGTGAGCGCCGCCGCGAGGGCGGGCCGCTCGCCGGCGAGGCCCTGTACGGAACGGATCGAGTCGCCGTAGTCGCTCTGGCGCTCGCGCAACGTGACCACCGCGAACGCCGCGAGGTTCATGAGCGCGTAGGCGGCGAGATAGAAGACGAGTGCGTTGGTGCCCGCCTCCGAGAAAGCGACCACGCCGACCATCATGTAGCCGGCCTGGGCCACGCTCGAGTATCCCAACAGGCGCTTTAACGAATCCTGGCCGAGCGCGCCCGCGTTGCCGACCGCGATCGAGATCACGGCGAGCGCCGCGAGGGCCGGGCGCCAGTCTGCGGACGCCGGGCCGAGCGCGACCTCGAAGAAGCGCACGAGCACGGCGAAGGCCGCCGCCTTCGTGGCGACTGCCATGAACGCCGTGACCGGCGTGGGCGCGCCCTGATACACGTCGGGCGTCCACTGGTGAAAGGGTGCCACGGAGAGCTTGAAAGCGAGCCCCGTGGCGGAGAGGGCGATCCCGATCGCCACCAGCGGGTCGTCGGCCAAGCCGGAGCCGATGGCCTCGCTGATCGCCGCGAAGTCGGTTGAGCCCGAGGCCCCGTAGATGAACGCGAGGCCGTAGAGCAGCGTCGCCGAGCCAAGCGCTCCGACGATCAGGTACTTGAGCCCCGACTCCAGGGAGCCCGCTCGCCTCCGCGCGGCGCCGCACAGCACGTAGAGGGGCACGGAGAGCAGCTCGAGCGCGACGAAGAGGATCACGAGGTTCTGGGCCATGGCGAGGAGCGTCATCCCCAGCACGGATGAGAGTAAGAGGGCGTGAAACTCGGTCTGGCCCCCCGGCCCCGCGTCCGGATCGAAGGCGGACTCGCGCCAGCCGAGCGGCACCACGAACGCGGCCGCCGCAATCGCGATCAGCGACACCGCCAGCCCAAGCTCGTCGAGGCGAAGCGCCCCAGCGACCAGATCCTCGCCCTCGCCCCACTGCCAGATGCACAGTCCGGCGGCCGCCGCGAGGGTCGTAAGCGTCAGCGTCGAGGCGACCGCCCGGGAGTTGCCGCGACCGAAGACCCCCACCAGCAGAACGAGGCAGATTCCGGCCGTGAGCGCGATCACAGGCGAGACCCCGGCGTAATCCACTTCGGGGGCAACGAAGTTCATTCGCAGTCCCTCGCAACGCTCGCCTGGGAAGCCTCGCCAATGGTGCTGTCCTCGGCCTCGGTGGCGCATACAGTGGAGGTGAGGGCCCCAAGCCGGTCCTGGGCCGAGGCGTCACCGCGTTCGAGGATGAGCCCCGGGTAGAGCGCGAGGCCAACGATCACGGCGACGAGCGGCGCCAGCACGAGGCCGTCGCGCAGCGAGATCTCGCGCGAGGCCATGTTCGGTGCCAGGCGGTTGTGCATCGTCCGCTGGAACATGCGCAGCGCGTAGAACGCCGCCAGCGCCACACCGGCGCAGGCCACGATCGCGTAGACGATCTTCTCCTGGAAGAGGCCGTTCAGGATGTAGAACTCGCCGATGAAGTTGGCGGAGCCGGGCATCGCCAGCATCGCCAGCGTCACGATCAGGAACATCGCGGTCAGGACCGGCGCCCGCATCGCGAGCCCTCCCATCTCCCGCAGATCCTCCGTGCCCGAGCGCTCGCCGAGCAGCGCGATGATCAGGAAGACCGGGACCACGACGAGCCCGTGGTTGACCATCTGGAGCACCGCGCCGTCGGCCGCGTCCGGCGCCAGGGCGAAGATGCCGGCGGTGATGAAGCCAAGCTGCGCGATCGACGAGTAGCCGACGATCAACCGCACGTTCGTCTGCGTGAAGGCCATCACCGAGCCGTAGAGGATCGAGGCCACGGCAACGATCAGGACCAGCTCCTGAAAGCGGGCGGTGGCGTCCGGGTAGATCGGCAGCACCACCCGCAGGAAGCCGTAGGCGCCCACCTTCGAGAGCACGCCCGAGAGCAGCGCCAGCACCGGCAGTGGCGCCGCCCGGTAGGCGTCGGGCATCCAGCCGTGGATTGGGAAGGCGGGCATCTTGACCAAGAAGGCGGCCGCGAAGAAGCAGAAGATCCAGTTCTGACTGCCTTCCGAGAGCAGGTTCTCGCGCAGCGCAGCGATCGAGAAGGTGAGCTCGCCGCTGCCCTCCGAAGCGATGATCGCCGTCGCGATCGCCGCCACGAGCATGAGCAGCGAGCCCACGAGGGTGTAGACGATCATCTTCAGCGTCGCGGCGACGCGCTCGCCGGTGCCGAACGTCCCGATCAGGAAGAAGAACGGGATCAGCATCAGGTCGAAGAAGAGGACGAAGAGCAGCAGGTCCTGGGCGAGGAAGGCCCCGAGGGCCGCTGTCTCGGCCAGCCCGAGCAGGAAGTAGTAGTTGCGCTCGCGATCGGTCTGCCGCCGTAGGGAGAAGCCGATCGCGCCCGCCCACGAGAGCGCGGTCAGCGCCACGAGGAAGAGGCTGATCCCGTCGACGCCAAGCTGGTAGCGGACCCCGAGGTCGGGAATCCACGCCTCATCCACGGCGTACTGAAGTCCTGCGCTCGTGGTGTCGAAGTCCGCGATCAACACGATCGAAAGCGCCAGCGTCGCCAGGGCCCCGGCGAGGGAGACCGGACCGGCAAGCCGCCGCGGTAGGAGCAGGCAGAGGACGCCCACGGCGAGCGGCAGCCAGAGGATCACGTTCAGCATCAGCCGGCCCTCACGATGCGACCACCAGGAAGTAGAGGCCGAGTGCCGCAAAGCCGGTTACGAGCAGGAGCGCGTACGCCCGCACGAAGCCCGACTGCGCCTCCCGAACCATCGATCCGACGCCCCGTACCGCGCCCACCGTGCCGGCCACGAGGCCGTTGACGACGAACCGCTCGATGACCGCGTTCGCGAAGCGCCCGGCGGCGATCGTGGGTCGGTAGACGAGGCCGTCGAGCACCTCGTCCCAGTACCACTTGTGCGCGAGGAAGGAATGGAGACCCCGCATCCGCTCCGCGAGCCTGACGGTGATCCCTGGCCGCTTGATGTAGCAGACGTAAGCCAGCGCGATCCCTGCGATCGCAATCGCTCCACCGACGGCCAAACCAGCCCACGCCGCTCCGGCGGAGGGGACCTCCTCGAACAGCGCGGAGCCCTCGAAGGAGCCGGCCAGGAAGTGCTCGATGACCTCATCGACGCCGGGAACCTGTACCAGCCCACCGATCACCGAGAGGACGCCGAGGATCGTCATCGCGACCTTCATCGGCATCTCACGCTCGGCGATGTGGTGGTCGGGTCCGGGGAAGCCGACGTCGGTGTCCTCCTCCTCACCCGTCGCCGGGTTCCGGTGCTCGCCCTGCGCCAGGTGCCCGTCCTCGAGCTCGCGCGCCTCCTCGCACGGCGGGCCGCCCACCACGCGGAAGCCGATGCGGAAGGCGTAGAACGCGGTCAGGAAGGCGGCGAAGTACATGAGGACGCCCATGACGGCGTACATCCCCCCGCGTTCGAAGGCGAAGGAGATGATCTCGTCCTTCGAAAAGAAGCCCGACATCCCCGGGAAACCGGCCAGCGCCAGCGCGCCGACGATCAGGAGCAAAGACGTGAACGGCAACGCGCGCCGGAAGCCCGACATGCTGTCGATGTCCTGGCGGCCCGCCATCGCGCCGATGATCGAGCCGGCGGCCATGAAGAGAAGGGCCTTGAAGAAGGCGTGTGTCATCAGGTGGAAGAGCCCTGCCGTGTAGGCGCCGATCGAGACCGCCGCGATCATGTAGCCGATCTGGCTCATGGTCGAGTAGGCGATGATGCGCTTCAGATCGGTGACCACGAGCGCCACGGTCGCGGCGAAGATCAGGGTGGCGATACCGACCCAGGCGGCGATGTCGGCGGCCGTCGGGGCGAGCTCGAACAGCGGCCACGAACGGGCGATCAGGTAGACGCCGGCCGTGACCATGGTGGCCGCATGGATCAGCGCCGAGACCGGCGTGGGACCCTCCATCGCGTCGGGAAGCCACGTGTGGAGCGGGAGCTGCGCGGACTTCGCGAAGGCCCCGACGCACAGGAGCAGGCAGATGGCAACGACGCTTCCCTCGTCCGGGCTGAAGGCCTCGGGGGCCGCCTCAAAGGCCTCGAGGTAGTCGAACGTGCCGAGCTCGCGAAAGATCAGGAAGGCCGCCAGGACAAGCCCCACGTCCCCGATCACATTGATGACGAACGCCTTCATCCCGGCCGCCGTCGCGGTCGAGCGGCGATACCAGAACGAGATCAGCGCGTAGGAGGCGAAGCCAACGAAGGCCCATCCGACGATGAGCAGCACGAAGTTGCCGGCCAGGACCAGCAACAGCATCGAGAAGACGAAGAAGTTGAGATACGAGAAGTAGCGAGCGAAGCCGTGGTCCGAGGTGAGGTAGGAGATGGAGTACAGGTGGATGAGGGTGGAGACCCCGCTGACGATGAGGCACATGAGCACGGAGAGCGGGTCGACCAGGATGCCGAGCTGGATCTCGACCCCGGCCGCTGACGCGTAATCCCAGAGCGACGAGGTGAGCTCACGTGCGTCGGTTGGCTCACCGAGCAGCCCGAAGAGCGCGCCCAGCGAGAACAGGAAGGAGAGGCCGATGGCGCCGGTACCGATCCACCCCGCCGCCCGCCCCGGCAACGTGCGCCAGCCGAACGCGATCACGAGGCTGCCCGCGAGGGGCATGGCCAGCACCAGCCAGCCGAAGGTCGTCGCCGACATCAGCCGCGGAACTCCCGCATGTCGTCGACGTTGAGGGGCAGGCTTCGGCGGAACATCGCGACGATCAACCCGAGGCCGACGACGACCTCGCAAGCGGCAACGACCATCACGACGAGCGCAAAGACCTGGCCGTCGCCATCACCGTTCGCTCGGGCGAAAGCCAGCAGGGCGAGGTTGCCCGCGTTCAGCATCAGCTCGAGGCACAGGAGGATCACAAGCGGGCTGCGCCGGATGAGAACGCCGCCGGCCCCGATCGCGAAGAGCAGTGCCGAGAGCACCAGGTACCAGGTGAGGTCCATCAGGCGGTGTGCTCCGCCTCGGGTCGCGGGGGACCAGGCTCGCCTCGGCGCTTGCCCGCCAGGACGATGGCACCGACCGCGGCCACCAAGAGCAGCATCGAGGAGGCCTCGAAGGCGATCAGGAACCGCTCCAAGAACAGCCGCCCGATCGCCTCAGGCGAGCCGAACCCGAGTTGCACCACCGGCCCCTCGCTCTCGATCGAGCTGAGAGCCGTGCCCAGGATCGCGATCGAGAGCTCGATGAAGAGCGCGATCGCGAGGATCGGCGCGAGGAGCCGCTGCCCGGGGATCGGCTCCCAGATCGGCTCCTCGATGCCGCCGACGTAGGCCGCGACGAAGACGTAGAGCACCATCACGGCTCCCGCGTAGACGACCACCTGGGCGGCCGCAACGAACTCGGCGTGCAGGATCAAGAAGAGCCCGGCCAGGGCGACCAGGTGGACGACGAGCGCCAGCACGCTGTAGAACGGATTTCGAAGCGCGATCACCCCGATCGCGCCACCGAGGGCGCCGATGGCACCGGCGAAGAAGGCAACCTCCTCCATCGCGACGCATCCTATTTAGAGCGGGCTCGCGACACCCTTCGGCTGGGAACCGCTAGAGCCGGATGAAACTAGGTGCTTTCGCGCTGCGGGGGGTTGGGATCGTGTTCCGGCGGCTCGGGGTCCGTGCGCTCCGCCGCGGCCTCCTGGTCGGTTGGCTTCCCCATCACGGTGTCCTTGAGCTCGCGGTACTCCCGGACGTGCTTTCCGGCGGAGCGGCCGACCTCGCCCGCGTCAGGGGTGTGCTCGTCGACGTACGTCTGGGCGCTGGCGGCGTGGCGCTTCGCCCCCTCCCCAAGGCGCCGGGTGCCTTCGCCCGCCGACCGCCCGATCCGCGGCAGCCACCTGTACCCGAAGAGGACGAGGACGACGATGCCGATGATCACGAACTCGGCGCCGCTGAACAGGCCTACCGGCATCAGCTCACCCTCGCGAGGTCGTCTTGCACACCGCCGCCTACGGTAGCCGGACGGGAGGCGACCACTGTGCGCAGGAAGCGCTCGATGCCCTCCACGACCCGCGCCGTGCGGAGCGAGGGCGCCAGGTCGAACGCGTGCTCGGAACCTGGCAGCTCCACGTAGAGGACCGGCTCGCGAGAGGTGGCCTCGAGACGCTCCGCGAACTCGCGGGCGTCCCCGACCGGGACGAGCGAGTCGCGCTCGCCGTGAAAGATCATGAAGGGGGGAGCGCCCGCGTGGACCCGGTATGTGGGCGAGCAGGCGCGAAACACCTCGGGATCCTGATCGCGAGGCCGTTTCACCACGACGGTCTCGAGCAGCCATTCGCGGAGCCCCGGGTGGTAGCGCCGGTCGGGATCGAGCAGGTTGTAGAGCCCGTAGAAGGGAACTGCGGCTGCAACCGACGTGTCCGCCTCCTCGAAGCCCGGTTGGAGCATCGGATCGCCTGCCGTCAGCGCGGCGAGCGCCGCCAGGTGCCCTCCGGCAGAGCCGCCCGTGATGCAGATCCGAGTCGGATCGACCCCGTAGTCGTCCGCGTGTGCGCGAACCCAGGCGATCGCCCTCTTGATGTCGATCACGTGGTCGGGCATCGTCGCGCGCGGGCTGAGCTGGTAGTCGGCGTTGAAGCCGATCCAGCCGTTCGAGGCGAGGTGGTTGAGCAGCGGGATGCCCTGCTCCATGCGTGATCCGAGAATCCAGCCGCCGCCGTGCACCTGCACGATCGCGGGCCGCAGCTCACCGTCGGCCCCAGCCGCCTGCGGGCTGTACACGTCGAGCCGCAGGATGCGGCGCTCCTCACGGTGAAAGACGACGGCGCGCTCCCGCCGGACGCCGCGTGCCCACAGCATCAGAATCGGAAGCAGCAGGTGGCTGCGTGGGAAGCGGCTCCCGGGCGGCTCGCCCGGCACCTCCTCGGCGAGCTCGCGATCGATCGCCTTCGCGCTTCGAAAGGACTCCCATGCGAACCACAGCTCCACGGCCAGCGCGGCGGCCAGCACCACGACCGCGGTCGTACCCACGGCGCCGTCGGTCCAGCCGAGCAACACCAAGGCGGCGATCACGGTCACCAGGACGGCCGCGATCTGAAAGGCGAACTCGCGCGCCGCGTAGCCGGCCATCCAGCGCCAGACTCGAAATACGAGCCCGGGCGGGGCTCCCAAGCGGATCAGATCCGCGAAACGGCGGAACAGGGAGCCGAGGGGAATCAAAGCGATCTGGCGCGGCGCGGCTTAGGCCGCCGGGCGCTCCCCTGAGGCTACTCGCCCTCGCGACGCAGGGGCGTACGTTCGAGCGACTCCGCGAGCAGCATCTCCTTGGTGAAGATCAGGTCCTCGCGGTTGTAGTCGGCCATCTCGTATTCGTGCCCCATGGTGATCGCGTCGAACGGGCACGCGACCTCGCAGTAGCCGCAGAAGATGCAGCGGGCGAGGTTGATCTCGTAGACCGCCGCGTAGCGCTCGCCGGCCGAGACCCGGTCGGCGGGGTCGTTCTCGGCCGCCACGACCCTGATGCAGTCGGCCGGGCAGGCGGCCACGCAAAGCGAGCAGCCCACGCACTTCTCGAGGCCGGTGTCCTCGAAGCGATGCAGCTTGTGGCGTCCGCGAAAGCGGGGATAGACCGGCGTTTTCTCCTCCGGGTACTGGAGGGTGACGGGGCCCTCGAGCATGCGGCCGAAGGTGGTCTTGAGCCCGCGGAGCGTCTCCCCGAACGCCCGGTAGGCGCCCGCCGGCCCACCGGCGTCGGGCCCGCGCTGGACCGCGACGACCTCGTCGCCCTCCTTCAGATACGGGAACTCTTCGCTCATAGGACGGTTACGAGGATCGCGGTCACGAGGACGTTCAACGTCGCCAGGGGCAAGAGCACCTTCCAGCCGAGGCTCATCAGCTGGTCGTAGCGCAGCCGCGGCAGGGTGGCGCGGATCCAGAAGAACACGAAGACGAGGGCGAGCGTCTTCAGCAGGAACCAGACGGGATCGAGGAACCCAGGTCCCGGCCCCATCCAGCCGCCGAGGAAGAAGGTCACCCCGATGCCCGAGATCACGAGCATCTCGATGTACTCGGCCAAGAGAAACGAGCCCCAGCGCATGCCCCCGTACTCCGTCTGATAGCCGGCGACCAGCTCGGCGTCGGCTTCGGGGAGGTCGAACGGGGCTCTGTTGGCCTCGGCGAAGCCCGCGATCATGAAGATGATGAACCCGAGGATCTGGGGGACGATGTACCAGATGTCGTCCTGGGACTCGACGATCGCGGGCAGGGAGAGCGAGCCGGCCATCATGATCGCGCCGAGCAGCGCCAGGCCCATCGAGATCTCGTACGAGATCAGCTGCGCGGCCGAGCGCATCGCGCCGAGGAACGAGTACTTGGAGCCCGACGCCCAGCCGCCCAAGAGCAGCCCGTAGAACGCGAACGAGCCGAAGGCGAAGAAGTAGAGGATGCCGATCGAGACGTCGATGCCGTAGAGGCCGACCTGGGTCCCACCGATGTCCTGGACCGCTCCCCAGGGCAGGATCGCGAGCACGGTGACCCCCGAGAACACCACCAGGGCCGGGCCGATCGCGAACATGAAGGGCAGCGCGTTCTGCGGGGTGAAGCCCTCCTTGCCGATCAGCTTGACGGCGTCGGCGAGCGGCTGCATGAGGCCCATCGGCCCCACCCGGTTGGGGCCGTAGCGCGACTGGAAGCGGCCGAGCACCTTCCGTTCGACGACGGTGAGGAGGGGCACGATCGCGAAGACGAACGCGAAGATGATCAGCGACTTCACGACGAGGATCCAGCTCGCCTCGACGAGGGTTACATCCGCCACAACCACTATCCGGCCACCTCCTCCGCTCCGCGTCCGGGGGCGGCCGCGCCGGAATCATTCCCCGCCTTCACGACCTCGATCGACCTGGCGCCGCTGAGCGCGTTGGCGTTCGCGTCGACCGTTCCCTCGACCATGAACACCGCTCCCGGTCGCATCCGCTCGCGGATCACGACCTTGGCCCTAACGCTCGTGCCGTTCGAGCGTGCCTCGACCTCCTCGCCCTGCTTCAGACCAAGTCTCTCGGCGTCGCTGGGCGCAATCTCAACGGTCTGTTTCGGCGCGAGAAACCGCAACGCCGGGCTTCGGTCGGTGACCTCCGCAGCCCACAGGTCTCTGTAGGTGCCCAGCTTCAGGGCTCCGTTGGAGGGAGCGGGGGGTGCCCCTGCCGCTGCCAAGCGATTGGCCGCCTCCTCAGCGCGAGTCGATGCATCGTCGGCGGCACCCCCCGTCCCACCTGCCGAGAGGTAACTGGTGGCTGCTTCGCGATCCTGCCAGCGGACGCCCTGGCCGCCGATTTCCTCCGGTGTGATGCCGGCGTAGAAGGGGACCTCTGCCGCCAGCGCCGCCAGCGCCTCGGGAGCGGAATCGATCTCCGTTTCGTCGCCCAGGCGAGCCGCCAGCTCCGCGAGGACCTGCCAGCCCGGCCGGGTGTTGCCCGGGTGGGGGATGGAAGGCCGCAGGCGCTGGAGCCGGCCGTCGGGGTGGACCACCGTGCCCTCCTTCTCGGCGTGGGACTCCGCCGGGAAGACGACGTCGGCGTGCCTCGTTGAGGCGTCGTCGAACATCGAGAAGGCGACGACGAAGTTGGCCGCCGCCAGCGCCTCGGTCCAGGCGGGGCCGCTCGGGAAGTCGCGAACGGGGTTGGCATTGAGGAGGAAGGCGGCCTCGAGCTCGTCGCTTAAGAGAGCTTCACGCATCGCTTCGGAGTCGTTGCCGGCCGGTGTTTCGGAGAGGCCCGGGCCGACTCCGGGCAGGCAGCCCGCTTCGCGCAGGCCACGGGCGTTTGCTGCGTCAGGGACCTCGATCAGGCCGGCACCCTCGGTGGCGACGCCAAGGGAGTTGGCGCAGGCGAGTAACGCGTCGAGGGCGCCCTCATCGCGCGCCAGGCGCTCGGCGTAGATGACGACAGTTCGGCCGGGGCGCAGGACGCCGGCGACCTCCTCGGCAGGTTGGCGGTAGCCCTCCGTGGACTCGGAGTCCGTGTCGCCGAGCTGGGCGGCGACGGTGTGCAAGATGGTCGCGGCTTCGCCGGGCGCGTAGCGCGCCACCTCGTCGGCCCCCCCGTCGAGCGTCGTGGGTCGCTCGCTGACGATGGCCACACGAGCACCGGAGCGGCGGATCGCCTTGCGCACACGCAGGTCGAGGATCGGCATCTGGTGCAGCAGGTCGGCGCCCACGATGAGGATCGAGTAGGCGTGGTCGATGTCGGCCACGCGAGCGCTTCGCTCAGGCCGCGAGAGCTCGGCCAGGATCGTGGGAGCCGCGGATCCGGCGGCCCGAGAGTCGACGTGCGGCGAGTCGAGGGCGCCGCGCAGGATCCGCTGGGCCATGTAGCCCTCCTCGCTCGAGGTGTTGCCGGAGGCCAGCAAGGCCGTCTTCGCCCCCGCGGCTCGCAGTCCCTCGGCTGCGGCGTCCAGGGCCTCAGGCCAGGCGACCGGGTGCAGCGTGCCGCCGCTTCGCACCATCGGCTCGGTGATCCGCTCCTCGGAGGCCATCATCTGAAAGCCGAAGCGGCCCTTGTCGCAGAGCCAGCCGTCGTCGACCTCGTGGTTGTCGCGGGCGAGAACCCTGGCGACGCGCTCGTCGCGGACGGTGAACTTCACGTTGCACTGGCTCGGGCAGAGCGTGCAGACGGAGCCCGCGTCCTCGATGTCCCAGGGCCGCGCGCGGAAGCGGTAGGCCTCGGAGGTGAGCGCGCCAACCGGGCAGAGCTCGATGATGTTGCCGTGGAAGGGGGCGATGTAGGGGCGGTCGTCGAACGTCCCCACGTAGGAGGCCGATCCGCGCTCGAGCAGCTGCAGCTGTTCGTCCTCGGCGACCTCCTGGGAGAAACGCACGCAGCGGTAGCAGAGGATGCAGCGCTCGCGGTCGATCCGGACCAGCGGCGAGAGTGGGATCGGCTTTTGGAAGTGCCGCTTGGGATCGGTGACGCGACTACGTCCCGGGCCCCATCCCATCGCGATGTCCTGAAGGGGACACTCGCCCCCCTTGTCGCAGACGGGGCAGTCCAGGGGGTGGTTGACGAGCAGGAACTCGACGACGGCGTTCTGCGCCTCTTTCACACGGTCCGTGCGCGTGTACACGACCATCCCGTCGCGAACCGGGGTCGAGCAGGCGGTCTGCAGCTTCGGGATCCCCTCCACCTCCACCAGGCACATGCGGCAGGCGCCGACGGGCTGGCCCAGCTTCGGCTCGTAGCAGAAGACCGGGATCTCAACGTCGCCATGCTTCGCGGCGTCGACCAGCATCTCTCCCTCCGGCGCGGTGATCTCGATGCCGTCGACGACGAGCGTGACCGGCTCGCGCTCGGCGCTCATTGGCCCACCGCCACGGGGATACCCGCGTCGAGATGCGAGACGTCGAGCGGAGGCGGAGCTGCCTCGCGCGCTTGCTCGATCGCCTGCTCGAACTCGGATCGGAACTTGGCCACCATGGAGCCGACGGGCATCGCCATCGAGTCGCCGAGAACGCAGAGGCAGTTGCCGATGATGTTCTCCTGGACCGAGGAGATGATGTCGAGGTCCATCGGCGTCGCCTCGCCGCGCACCACGCGCTCGAGCATCTTCACGGTCCAGTTCGTGCCCTCGCGGCACGGCGTGCATTTCCCGCACGACTCGTGGTGGTAAAAGCGCGCGGTCCGCAGGGCGAGGTGCGGCACGGAGACGGTCTCGTCGGCGACGATGATCGCGCCGGATCCCAGCATCGAGCCCGCCTCCGCCATGGCCTCGAACGTGTACGGCAGGTCGAGCTCGTCGGCGGTGAGCACGGGGGCCGATGAGCCGCCGGGGAACCAGCACTTGACCTCGCGGCCGTCGGGCGGCCCGCCCGCGAGGCCGTAGATGAGATCGCGCGATGAGATGCCCATCTCGATCTCGTAGTTGCCGGGACGCTTGACGCAGCCGGAGACCGAGACCACCTTCGTGCCGGGCGACTGCTCGGAGCCGAAGCTCGTGAACCACTCGGCCCCGTTCTGGACGATGTGGGGGAGGTTGGCGAGCGTCTCCACGTTGTTGATCAGCGTCGGGCCTCCGTAGAGACCCTGGATCGCGGGAAACGGGGGCTTCAGCCGCGGGTTTCCGCGCTTGCCCTCGAGCGAGTCGAGCAGGGCGGTCTCCTCGCCACAGATGTAGGCCCCGGCGCCGCGATGGATGACGATGTCGATGTCGGCCCCGGTGTCGAGGATGTTGGTGCCTGCAAAGCCGGCGTCGTAGGCCTCGGCGAGCGCGGTGTCGAGGATGTCGGCGATCGCCCAGTACTCGCCCCGGATGAAGATGAAGCAGTACCGCGCGCCGGCGGCGAGGCTGGCGATGAGGCATCCCTCGATCAGCTGATGCGGGTTCTTCTGCATCAGCTCGCGATCCTTGAAGGTCCCGGGCTCGGACTCGTCGGCGTTGCAGCAGACGTACTTCTCCGTGTCGCCGCGAGGCAGGAAGCCGGCCTTCTTGCCCATCGAGAAGCCCGCTCCGCCCCGGCCTCGCAGCCCGGAGGCCTCAAGCGTGGTGAGAAGCTCATCGGGGTCGATGTCGCGGAAGGCCCTCGGCAGGGCCTCGTACCCGCCGAGCTTGCGGTAGGTCTCGATGCCCGCGAGGCCGGGCTCGTCGATGTGGCGGTACAGGAGCCTCGTTTCGCTAGCCACCGGCGCTCTCCGTCCGCGCGACGCGCTCGTCGGGGTCGGGCTCGGGCCCTGCGGCCGCCGGGCGCTTGCCCAGGGCCTTCTCGGGCAGCACCTTCTCGCCCGCGCGGCACTGCTCGACGACGGTCTTGGCCTCCGATGGCTCCAGCGGCCCGAAGTAGATCTCGTTGACCGACGCCATCGGCGCCATGTCGCACGCGCCGAGGCACTCGAAGCCCTGGACGTAGAAGTCGCCGTCGGGCGACGAGGAGCCTCCATGCTCGGCCTCGCCGTGGTCTACCCCTGACGCGTCGCAGAAGGCCTCGAGCAGCTCGTCAGCCCCGTTCATCCAGCAGGAGATGTTGTGGCAGACGAGCACGCGGTTGCGGCCCTCGGGTCGGGTGTGAAGGAGGTCGTAGAAGCTCGCGACCGACTCGAGGTAGGCGGGGGTGAGGCCCATGACGGCCGCTGCCTGGCGGATGCCGTCGGGCGAGCACCATCCGTAGTGGCGCTGCACGGCCCAGAGCGCCGGGATCGAGGCGGAGCGGATCTGCGGGTAGCGCCCCATCGCCGTCTCGATCTGGTCCTGGAGCTCCGCCGGCACGTCCACTTCGTGGAGCTCGGGGACCCCCTCGGCGTCCTCGGGCGTGATCGACGCGATCAGCTCGTGGCGCTGCTCTGCGGTCATGTCGTCGGTCGGGCGCAGGCGGTCGCCCCCTGCACCATTGCCCGTCTGGGGGTACTCGCCCTCCACGACCGGGTCCGTCGTCCTCGGGCGGACCTCCCCCTGCGGATCGTCCTCGAGGTTGGGCACCGGGCCCTCGGGGCCCGTGCCGGAGAACGGGGTCTCGGGCGTCTCGGGCATCAGCGGTCGATCCCTCCGAGGATCGGGTCGAGCATGGCGAGGTTCTGAATCAGGTCGGCGATGTACTCGTCCTTGCACATGTCGCGGAGCGCCTGCAGGTTCACGAACGAGGGGTCGCGGTAGTGCACCCGGGCCGGCTTCGCGGAGCCGTCGGCGACAACGAAGCAGCCCAGCTCTCCCCGAGGCCCCTCGATCGGGTAGTAGACCTCACCGGGGGGCACCCGGAAGCCCTCGGTCACCAGCTTGAAGTGGTGGATGAGCGATTCCATCGAGGTCGAGAGCTCATGCCGGGGCGGCAGCACCACCTTGCGGTCGTCGGCGATCCAGGGGCCCTCCGGCAGCCCGTCGATCGTCTGCTCGATGATCCGCACCGACTCACGCATCTCCTGGATGCGAACCCGGTAGCGGTCCCAGCCGTCGCCCACCGTTCCAACGGGGATCTTGAAGTCGAGGTCGTCATAACAGAGGGAGCGCTGCGCCTTGCGCAGGTCCCACGGCTCGCCGGCCGCGCGCAGGAGCGGGCCCGTGACGCCGAGGGCGAGGAGGCGCTCACGCGGGACGATGCCGATGCCCTTCGTTCGCTGCAGGAAGATCTCGTTACGGGTCAGAAGCGCCTCGTACTGGTCGATTCGCGAGGGCATCTCCGCGCAGAAGCTCCGCACGTTCTCGGCGAAGCCGACCGGGATGTCCTCGAAGACGCCGCCCACCTGGAAGTAGCGGGTGTGCATGCGCTGACCTGATGACATCTCGAACAGGTCGAGGATCCGATCGCGCTCGCGAAAGCAGTAGAAGAACATCGACATCGCGCCGAGGTCGAGCGCCGAGGTGCCGAGCCAGACGAGGTGGGAGTGGATCCGGTTGAGCTCCATGTGGAGCACGCGCAGGTACTTCGCGCGCGGCGGGATCTCGAGCTCGAGCAGGCGCTCGACGGCGCCGCAGAAGGCCTCCATCTGGAAGAAGTAGGAGATGTAGTCCATCCGCTCGACGAACGGGATGACCTTCCAGTAGTTCTTGTCCTCGCAGGACTTCTCGATCCCGGTGTGCACGTAGCCGACGATCGGCTTTAAGTCGCGGACGATCTCGCCCTCGAGCGAGACGAGCAGTCGCAGCACGCCGTGCGTCGCCGGATGGTGCGGGCCCATGTTGATGGTGAGCAGCTCCTGGTCCACGGCGTCGGCGTCGAGCTCGGGGAGGGCCGTCCGCTCGATCGGCGATGTCCCGATCACCTGCGCGTCTGTCGCGGCCAGGCGGTCGCGGCCGCTCGCGGGGGCGCTGCCGTGCATCTTGTCGGTGGTGCTCACTGGTACCACCGCGGGGTCTCGCGTTCGTTGTAGGTGAAGATCACCGGCTCGCCGCCGACCGGGAAGTCGCGGCGAAGCGGCCAGCCGACGTATTCCTCGGGCATCAGGATCCGCCGCAGGTCTGGATGACCGTTGAAGACGATCCCGAAGAAGTCGTAGGCCTCGCGCTCCTGGAACTCGGCCGTGGGGAAGAGCTCCACGCAGCTCTCGAGCTCTGGCAGCTCATCGCCTCCCGGGTCCGGCAACGCTGCGCGCACCCGCAGGCGCTCGACGCGCGCCATGCTCAAGAGCTCGTAGTGGACGCCGAAGCGTGGCTCGGCCGGGAGGTAGTCCGCGGCGTGGAGGCTCGCCAGGAACCGGTACTCCTGAGTCGGGGTGTCGCGAAGCCAGGTGAGGATCGCCAGGATCTGCGCGGGGTCGACGATGAGACAGGCCTGGCCACGGTCGTGGTAGGTCTCGAGCACTGCTCCTGGGTGGCGGTCGTTCAGGTCCTGCGCGATCAGCTCGAGGCCGGGCGCATCCGGCATCAGCTGCGCTCCTTCGCCGCCTGGGCGAGCTCACGCGAGCGCTGGTACTCCTCGATCCCGCCGACGGTGATCGCTTCGTCGCGAGCCCACTCCTCGGTGCCGGCGGCGTTGTAGCGCGTACGCCAGCCGGCGTCGGGGTTGCCGAGGATCATCCGCTGGAGCTTGTTGAACCCGTACAGGAGCGCCTCTGGGCGGGGTGGACAGCCGGGCACGTGGATGTCGACGGGCATGAACTTGTCGGCGCCCTGGATCACGGCGTAGTTGGAGAACATGCCCCCCGAGGAAGAGCAGGCGCCCATTGCGATCACCCACTTGGGCTCGAGCATCTGGTCGTAGAGCCGCCGGACGACCGGGGCCATCTTCACCGAGACCCGGCCGGAGAGAATGAGGAAGTCCGCCTGTCGCGGGGAGGCCCGCATCGCCTCGGCGCCGAAGCGGGCGATGTCGTAGCGGGGGGAGACGATCGACATCATCTCGATCGCGCAGCAGGCGAGGCCGAAGGTGGCGGGAAACATCGCGTTCGCCCGCCCCCAGTTGAGGGCCTTCTCGAGAGTGGTGGCGAGGACCGACTCCTCGACGTGCTGGTCGAGTTCCGCTCCCTCGAGGTCACCGCGCAGCAGGTCGCGGGCACGGAGTTGGCGAACGCGCAGCTCCTCGGCCGACCGGGGCTGCTCGAGCGGCGCGAGCGCACGGATCTTCTCTCGCTTCACTTCCAATCGAGCGCCCCCTTTCGCCAGACGTAGATGAGCGCCACGAGCAGCAGGACGATGAAGACGATGATCTCGCCGAGCACGAAGACCGAGTCGGCGCCGTTCAGGATGACGCCGACGGGATAGAGGAAGACGACCTCAATGTCGAAGAGGATGAAGAGCATCGCGACGAGGTAGAACGAGACGCCGAAGCGAAAGGTTCGCGAGATCTCCGTTGGGATCCCCGACTCATACGGCTCGGACTTCACCCGGTTCGGCTTGCGCGTGCCGGTCAGGTTGTTCAGCATCACGAGCGCTCCGCCGACCAGCACACCGAGGCCGGCAAACACGATCACTGGGATGTAACTCTGCAGCACGCTCAGTACGGTTTATAACGACTTTGTGCGGTCTTGATACATAGTGATTTTCCGCATCAGAATGCGAAAAATCCGACTTGCTGGGGCGGGTATACCCGTTTTCGGCACCACTGAGCGGTGCCGGGCCGCCTCCGCCCGCTGACCGTGGACACGGTCCACCTCATCGTCGGCATCACCGTCGTGCTCGCCAACGCGCTCGCCGGGGGCTGGGGCGGGATCGCTTGGCTTCGCCGCGAGCCCTCGGTGGGCTTCTGGTACGCGCTGCGTTTCGCCCAGGTCGCGGTCGTGGTGCAGGTCGGCATCGGCGCGGTCCTCCTGCTCATGAACCGCGCCGCGCCCGACGAGCTGCACTACCTCTACGGGGTGCTTCCGCTCGGCGTATCGCTGCTCGCGGAGGCCGCCCGCTCGGGCGCCGCCGAGCGCGAGCTGGAGGGACTCGACTTCGACTCCCTGCCCAGGGCTCGCCAGCGGGCGATCGCGATGGCGATTGTGCGCCGCGAGACGGGGATCATGGCCGTCTCCGCACTCATCATCACCTTCTTAGCGCTGCGCGCGGCGGCGACGAGCACGTTTCTTTAAGGCTGCGGGCGTGGGCGGCCGGGGCCGCGACATCGGCATGGGCGAACAACGAGCTGGGTGAGGGCGCAGGAGGGGCTGCGGGCCCGGCCGCGCTTTCGATCGCGCGCGCTGATAGCGGGGGCTGTGGCGCCAGAGTCCCGCATAGCGGGACCAATGCGCCACGCGGCACCGAGCTCCAGACGCGATGGCGCGCCGGTCCCGTATAGCGGGGCCCATGCGCCACAAATGCCAACAGTCTTCGGACGAGCCCCGAACGGCCACTGCGCCATCTCCACCCAGCAATCCGTGCCCGCCGGCGCCCCACCCGCTGCTCGAGCAGAGCCAGGCGTCCTCAACGAGGCGCTCTGTCAGGGCCGAGAGATCCTGATCATGGCGCTTCGGACTCGTCGGTGGTGGGCGCTGCCGTCGGTGGTGGGCGCTGCCATAGGGGTGGAAAGTATGATCCCGCCCGCGTGCGGCACGCCCCTCTCGCCACAGCTCTGATCGCAGGTTGCCTCGCGCTCGGCGCGTGCGGGAGCGAGGGCCTCGACGTCGCTGAGGATGACCCGATGCGAGAGGGTGCCGAGCTGTTCTCCGAGCGCTGCTCGGGTTGTCACACGCTCACCGCCGCGGGTGCTCGGGGCTCGGTCGAACGCGCCCTACGCGTGCAGGGACCGAACCTCGACGAGCGCTCAGAGACGCCTGAGGATGTGGTCTTCGCGATCCAAAACGGCGGCTTCTCGGGCGCGATCATGCCCCAGAACATCGTCGTCGGCGCTGAGGCCGACGCCGTTGCCGAGTTCGTCTCCGAGTACGCGGGGTCCGAGGTCGATCGTCCACCCTCACCGCAGAGCCTCGACGACTCCTCGTCGTCATCCTCCTCTGCGTCCTCGACGCCCTAGGTCTGGCGAGGCCGCCTCGCTCGACCTTCGCAGCATCCGCGAAGACCCGGGCCCGGCACGGGAGGCCCTGGCTCGGCGTGGCGTCGCCGCCGAGCTCGATGAGCTCCTGCGCCTGGACGCTCGCCGCCGCCAGCTCTTGCCGCGGATCGAGGAGCTGCGGGCGCGGCAGAACCGTGCCTCCGAGCAGATCGCGGAGGCGAAGCGCTCAGGCGGCGATGCCGAGCCGCTGATCGCCGAGATGCGCGAGGTCTCCTCCGAGGCGAAGGGCATCGGGGCTCACCTGGCCGAGGTCGAGGCCAAGCGTGACGCGATCGCTGAGCGGCTCCCCAACCTGCCGGCGCCCGAGGCGCCCGACGGCGAGACGGACGAGGACGGCGTCGTCTTAAGAGAGGTGGGCGATCGGCCCGATTTCGCCTTCGAGATCAGGGACCACCTCGACCTCGGCGAGCGCCACGGGTGGATCGATATGGAGAAGGCGGCGGCCGCCTCCGGCTCGCGCTTCGCATATCTGCTCGGCGACCTCGTGCTGGTCCAGATGGCCCTGGTCCGCTTCGCCGTGGAGACGGTCCGCGGCGAAGGGTTCCAGCCCGTGGTCCCCCCGGTGCTCGTACGCGAGGGGCCACTCCACGGGACCGGGTTCTTCCCCGGGGAGCGCGAGATGATCTACGAGATCGAGCGCGACGGGCTCTTCCTCGTGGGAACGTCGGAGGTCTCCCTCGCCGCGCTCCATGCCGGCGACATCCTCGACGCCGCCTCCATTCCGCGTCGCTACGCGGGCATCTCGACCTGCTTTCGGCGGGAGTCGGGGGCAGCCGGCAAGGACACGCGCGGGATCTTTCGCGTCCACCAGTTCGACAAGGTCGAGATGTTCTCGTTCGTCGCCCCGGACGACGCGCCCGCCGAGCACGAGCGCATCCTCGCGATCGAGGAGCGGATCCTGACGGCGCTCGAGCTCCCCTACCGCGTCGTCGACATCCCTGTGGGCGAGCTTGGCGCGCCGGCGGCGCGAAAGTTCGACTGCGAGGCGTGGATCCCGAGTCAGGGCCGCTACCGCGAGCTCACATCCTGTTCGAACACCACTGACTTCCAGGCGCGACGCCTGAACACCCGCTACCGCCCCGAGCCGGAGGCATCGCCGCGGTTTCTCAGCACCCTGAACGGAACCGCGATCGCGATCGCGCGCACACTGATCGCGCTGATCGAGAACGGGCAGCGAGAGGATGGGTCGGTCGAGTTGCCGCAGGCGCTCGTGGACGCCGGCGCTCCCGCGTCGATCCCCGGCTGAGGCGCGTCGCCGCTACCCGTCCCCGTCGGCCTTATCCAGGTCCAATGAGCAGGAGTTGATGCAGTACCGCAGACCGGACGGACCCGGGCCGTCGTCGAAGAGGTGGCCCAGGTGACCGCCGCAGCTCGAGCAGACGACCTCGGTCCGTCGCATGAAGAGCGAGTTGTCCGGGCGTGTCTCGACCGCGTCCGAGGTCGCGGGGTCGAAGAAGCTGGGCCATCCGGTGCCTGAGTCGAACTTCGTGTCGGATGAGAAGAGCTCCTGCCCGCAGCCGCGGCAACGGTACATGCCGTCGTCCTTCGTATCCCAGTAGGCACCCGTGAACGCGCGCTCGGTGCCCTTCTCGCGAAGGACCTCGAACTCCTCGCGCGAGAGCTCCTCCCGCCACTGGGCGTCGGTCTTGTCGATCTTCTCGGTCTTCTCCACGTTTCTCACCGTTCTCCTCGTTTCAGCGTCTAGAGATTAGTCGCCCGCGAAGCAGCGTCGTTACGCCTGCGCATACCCTCGAAGCATGGATCAGTTCTCGCCGATCGAGCCCTCACCGGAGCCGCCCGCCCCGGCGGGCCCCCGGATCCTGCACCCGCTGCGGATCCGCGATTTCTCCCTGCTCTTCGGCGGGACCACGGTTTCGCTGTTCGGAGACGGCATCTTTCTGGTGGCCCTCGCGTGGCAGGTCTACGAGCTCTCCAACGTCCCCACGGCTCTCTCGCTGGTGGGGGTCGCGTGGACGCTGCCGATGGTGATGTTCCTGCTCGTCGGCGGCGTCCTCGGCGATCGGTTCGACCGGCGACGGCTGATGATCGTCGGCGACGCCATCCGAGCGGTCGCCATCGGCATCGTGGCGGTGCTGGCCTTCAACGACTCACTCGAGCTCGTGCATCTGATCGCCCTGACCGCCCTCTATGGCGTCGGCGAGGCGATTTTCGCCCCAAACTTCCAGGCCGTCGTTCCCGACCTCGTTCCCCAGCGACTGATCGTGCAGGCGAACTCGCTTCAGCAGCTCGCCGAACCTGTCGCTTTTCGGTTCGTCGGTCCGGCGGCGGGCGGCGCCCTCGTGGCCGGGCTCGGAACCGGCGCGGCGTTCGCGGTGGACGCGGCGACGTTCCTCGTCTCGATGGTGTGCGTCGTGCTGATGGCGCCGCTGCCGCCCGCAGCACGTGACGCCGCGCAGTCGGTGATGGAGGACGTTCGCGAGGGCTACCGTTTCGTCCGCTCACAGGCCTGGTGCTGGGCGACGATGGTCTCGGCGGCGCTCACGTTGCTGCTCTTCTTGGGGCCGTACGAAGTGCTGATCCCCTACCTCGTCAAGAACGATCTCGGCGGCAACGCCGACACGCTGGGCGTCATCCTCGGGGCCTCTGGAGTGGGCGCCATCCTGACCGGCCTCGTGGTCGGCCAGCGCGGCATCGGGCGGCGCTACGTCCTCTGGGCCTACGTCGGCTGGAGCTCGTCGGTCCTCCTGCTCGCCGGGTACGCGCTCGCCACGGCCGCTTGGCAGGCGGTCCTGATCGGGTTCGTCTCGGGCATCCTCTTCACCTTCGGCAACATCATCTGGATCACGATGATCCACCGGCACGTCCCGGGTGAGCTCCTCGGCCGGGTGAGCGCGCTCGACTGGCTCGTCTCGATCGGCCTCACGCCGATCTCCTTCGCACTTGCCGGGCCCGTCGCCGAGGCGATCGGCGTCAAGGCCACGCTGATCGGGGCGGGCGTTCTCGCGGCGATCGTCTCCATTGGCTTCCTCGCCGTGCCCGGAATTCGCGATCCCGAAGAATGGGACGCCGAGCCGACGCCGACGCCCGCGCCCGCCTGATCTGGTCTTGGAGTTCGCGTTCTACAACCGCTCCGGTGGCGCCTACGAGGCGACCGAGCTTACCCGTGGCCCGTGGGATCCCGAGGCGCAGCATGCCGGCCCGCCAGCCGCCCTGATCGGCCGCGAGATCGAGGCGGTGCCGGCGGAGGCGCCGATGCAGGTGGGGCGGATCACGTTCGAGATCCTGGGCCCGATCCCGATCGCTCCGCTTCGCGTGCAGGCCGAGGTGATCCGTCCCGGCCGCAGCGTCGAGCTGATCGCAGCCAGCCTGCGGGCCGGCGAGACGGAGCTCATTCGCGCCTCCGCGTGGCGGCTGCGAATGACCGACGTTGAGCTCCCCGTCGGGCTGGAGCGTCCCGAGGCTATGCCGGGCCCGGGCAACGCATCGCCTCAAGAGTTCTTCCCGACCGGCGCTCCGGTCGGCTACCACACGGCCATGGAGTACCGGTTCCTGTCCGGAGCGTTCTTGGAGGCCGGCCCGGCCAGGGTTTGGATGCGCATGCGCCACCCGCTTGTGGCCGGCGAGGCGCCATCGCCGCTCCAACGCCTGCTGGTCGTGGCCGATTCGGGCAACGGGGTCTCCGCGGCGCTCGATTGGCAGCGGTACCTGTTCATCAACGTTGACCTTTCCGTTCATCTCCATCGCATGCCGGCTGGCGAATGGGTGGGCATGGACGCCATCACGATCCCCGAGGAGACCGGGATCGGCATCTCCGACAGCCGGCTTTATGACGAGCGAGGGCCCATCGGCCGAGCGGCCCAGACCCTGCTCGTGGACCACCGCAGCTAGCCTCGCTGCCGTGAGTACCCCAGGTGAGGACGGACAGCCCGCAACCGAAGACGGGACGATCGAGATCGTTCTCGCGGAGGACCACGCGGTGGTCCGCAGCGCCCTGCGGATGCTGCTCGACGCCGAGGCGGACTTCCGTGTGGTGGCAGAGGCGGGCGACGTGGAGTCAACCGTCCGCTACGTCCGCGGACACCAGCCCGACATCCTCATCCTCGATCTGAACATGCCGGGTGGCCCCAGCCTGCGGGCGGTTCCGGCGATCCTCGAGGGGTCCACGCGCACGCGGATCGTGGTGCTCACGATGCAGAGCGACCCGGTCTTCGCGCGCGAGGCGATGTCGGCCGGGGTACTCGGCTACATCCTCAAGGACGCGGCTGACTCAGAGCTGGTCAAGGCGGTGCGCCTCGCCGCCCAGGGCGAGCCCTACCTGCAGCCGGAGCTGGGCGCGCGCCTCGCCGCCGAGCCCGCCGGCCCGCCGGACGACCTCTCCGAGCGCGAGGTCGAGATCCTGCGGCTGATCGCCCTCGGCCACACCAACGGGGAGATCGCCGACGAGCTCTACCTGAGCGTGCGCACCGTCGAGTCGCACCGCGCCCACATCCAGCAGAAGCTGCGGATGAGCAAGCGCTCGGAGCTCGTGCGCTACGCGCTCGATCGCAAGCTGATCGAGTCCTGAGGCCAGCGCGCCGGAACCCATGCCCGGAGCGTTGTGCCCGCGCCGGGCCGGGACCGCACGTCCAGTTCGCCGTCGGCGAGCTCGATCCGCTCTCGCATCCCCACCAGCCCCAGGCCGTTGGTCGCACCGTCCGGCTCGAAGCCGCACCCGTCGTCGCGCACCAGGATCTCGATGCGTTCCTCGGCCTCGCGGAGGACGAGCCGTACGCGCTCGGCGCCGGAGTGCTTGACGACGTTGGTGAGCGCCTCCTGGATTACCCGGTACAGGGTCGACTCGAGCTCGGGCTCTAGGCGCATGGGATCCGTGGTGTGGCCGACGGGGAGGTCGACCTCCGCATCGATCTCGAGCTCGCCCGAGGTTGCCTGCTGCTCGACCAGTCCCTCGATGGCGGCTGCGAGCCCGAGCTCGTCCAGGGCGGCGGGCCGCAGCTCCGAGATCAGGCCGCGCAGCGCGGCGATCTCGTCGGCGAGCTGGTCGACCGCCCGTTCGACCGTGCGGCGTAGCTGCGAGTCCGAGCTTGTTCGCGCCGCCGATGCCAACACGACTCGCATCGCACCCATGGCCTGCAGCGTCTCGTCGTGAAGCTCCCGTGCCCAGCGCCGCCGCTCGCGCTCGGAGGCGTCGATCGAATGGCGCAGCCGCTCCTCCGCAACCGACTTCGCGGTCGAGACAGCGGTCGCGGCGCTTGCCGCAAAGGCGCCGAGCAGGCGCTCATCCTCGTCGTCGAACTCCGGGCCATGCTCGAGCCGGTCGAAGGCGGCGACGACGCCAAGGGCGCTGCCGCGGAAGTGAAGCGGCACGAGCAGCGCCGAGGTTGCCTCGACGCCGAGCTCGCCCGGCGAGATGCCAAGGCGCGTGCGAACGTCGGGCACGCGCTCGGGACGCAGACCGCGCAAGACTCCACCCCAGGTGGTCCACCCGATCGCGAGGCGGTCACCCCGTACATCTCGCCGAAACTCACCGGCCCTCGCAACGACCTCGAGCTCGCTGCCGCTCTCCAAGAGAATCACCACCGAGCGCGCCTCGACCAGGGCCCTTGCCCGTTTGACGATCGTCTCGAGGACCGTCTCGAGGTTGGTCTCCCCACCCACGGCGCGGGCGATCTCCGTGGTGGCCTCCAGCCGGCCGACCACCCGCTCGAGCTGTCGGCGGCGCTCGGAAATGTCTCCGTAGGAACGAGCGTTGGCGATGGCGATCGCAGCCCAATCCGCCAAGACGACCACCGATTCGGTGTCGGCGGCGTTGAACGGCCCGTCCTTCTCGGTCAGGTAGAGGTTGCCGTACGCCTCCCCGCCGACCATGATCGGTACGCCAAGGAAGCTGCGCATCGGCGGATGACCTGGCGGGAAGCCGAACGACCTCGGATGCGAGCCGACATCGGCAAGCCGAATGGGCTTCGGTTCGTCGATGAGCAGGCCCAGTACGCCTCGGCCGCGTGGCAGCTCGCCGATGCGCTCTCGCGTTTCCTCGTCAACGCCCGCCGTCAGAAAGCGCTCCAGCCCCCGCCGTTCCTCGTCGAGGATCCCAAGCGCGGCGTAGCGTGCGCCGGTGAGCTCGCGGGCCGTCTCCAAGAGCTCCAGCAGCACCGTCTCGAGGTCGAGCTTGGAGACGAGTGTGCGCCCGAGGACCATGAGCCGCCGCAGACGCTGTGCGTCGAGCGAGCCGCCGATCTCCCCCTGATCCCGGTTCACGCAGGGGAATCTACCGTCGGCGGGCCGCTTGGTTGGCGTCTTTCGTTGCTCTGCGGTTAAGGCGATCGCAGGCGCTGCTCGCGACCTTTCATCAGACGATGACCCGCGAGGTCCAGGACGCCTTCGGGAAGGAGCTCGCGCGTCACTCGAAGAAATGACCGGGCGCCCGTGCGCCCCCCGGCACTAGGGACCCGGGTTGAGCTCCACCGAGCCGTCCCCGCCCAGTCCCCAGTGCGGGTTGTGGGCCACCTCCCATGGGTGGCCCTCGGTGTCGACGAAGGCGCCTGAGTAGCCGCCCCAGAAGGTCTCGCCCGGCTCGCGCGAGATGCGAGCGCCGGCCGTGCGCGCCTGCTCGATCACGGCGTCCACCTCCCGTGGCGAGCCCACGTTGTGGGCCAGGGTGATCCCGCCCCACCCAGCGGCATCCTCGACGCCTGAGTCCTCCGCCAGCTTCGATCGGTCCCAGAGAGCGAAGACGAGGCCGCCGGCCTGAAAGAAGCAGACGTCGTCTCCCGGTTCCGCCCCGGTCGACCAGCCGAGCGCTTCGTAGAACGCCCGCGCCCGCTCGAGGTCCGCGACTCCGAGGGTGATGACGGTGACGCGCTGCTCCATGGGCGGACCATTGCACAGCGCGTCTGGCCTACTCGACGGTGACCTCGCCCTCCATGCCTTGATCAGCGTGGTCGCCGATCGCGCAGTACATCTCGTAGGTGCCGGGCTCCAGATCGACGGTGAGCTCGCCGCTCGCACCCGGGTCGAGGTCGTCGGTGATCTCCTCGACGCCATTGCCCTCGACCTCGAGGTTGTGGGTGATGCCCCCGTCGTTGGTGACCGCGAACGTCACCTCGCCGGCCGGCACGGTGGCCTCGGAGGGATCCAGGCTGAACTCGGTCTCGCTGATGTCGACGGTTTCGCCGCCGCCGCCCGATGCTGTGGTCTCCTCTGTCGTGGACGTCGACTCGGCGCTCTCGCCGGAGCTGTCGTCGTCGTCGCCGCACGCGGCGAAGGTCAGGGAAATCGCGACCGTGATCAAGACCAGCAGCTTGCGCATCAGGGGTAGCCTCCTAGTAACGAGTTGCGTGTTATGCCTCCATCCCTGCCTACGGATGAGCGGGCCGCAGGGATTGGAGGAAGGCAATCCCCAAGGGCCCCGGCTACGTAGGAATTCATGTGGCAGCTTTCCGATGAGGCACTGACCGCTGGCTTCGCTGCCGGCGATCGGCGTGCGGCCACCGCGTTCGTGCGTCGCTTTCAGTCCCGGGTCTTCGGTCTCCTCTTGAGCATGGTTGGCGATAGCGCAGTGGCAGAGGAGCTCGCGCAAGAGACCTTCTCGCGCGCGTGGCGCCACGCGGGTTCCTATGACCCCCGTCGCGGCCGGGTCGTCACCTGGTTGCTCGCGATCGCACGAAACCTCGCAATCGATCATTTGCGCGCGAGGCGGCCCGAGCCACTTGATCCGGCGACGATCGTCGACCCCGAGCAGGCGTTGTGGACGCAGCCGGGCGAGGCGCGCGAGCGTTCGGCCGAGGTGCCCGAGGAACTGCGCTCGGCGCTCGTCGATGTTCCCGAGGAGCAGCGCCGCGCGCTCTTGCTTGCGGCTCTCTTCGGCTACACGGCTCGGGAGATCGGGACGATCGAGCAGATTCCGCTCGGCACCGCCAAGACCCGCATCCGCGCGGCGATGCAGGCGCTGGCGCGCGGCCAGACAGCACGAGAGGCCGGGGACGGAGGGGAGGGGCGATGACGAAGGCAGATTGCGAGCGTCAGCTCAAGATCGCCCCTGAGCTGGCGCTGGGGATCGCCGACGGGGAGGATCGTGCCTGGGCTCTCGAGCACCTCGCCGGGTGCGCGGAGTGCCGAGCCCACCTTGCGCAACTTGCCAGCGTGGCCGACGAGCTCCTCCTGCTCGCGCCCTCCGCCGAGCCGCCGCCCGGCTTCGAGGCCCGAGTTGCCAGCGCGCTCGAGCCCCGAGGCCGACCCTCCCAAGTCCGCCGCCTGGCCGTGCCAGCGCTCGCCGCCATAGCGGCTGCCGTCGGCGCCGCGGCGTTGGTTTGGGTTGCCCTTGGCGATGAGCGCGACCTCGCCGACTCCTACCGGGAGACGCTCTCGGTTGCGAACGGCGAGTACTTCACCGCGGCTGACCTGATGGCGCCGGGCGATAAGAACGTGGGCTACGTCTACGGCTACCAGGGCAGGACGTCGTGGGTGCTCGCTGTGGTTTACGACCTCGAGTCGAAGGGTGAGCACTCGCTCGAGTTGATCACCCGCGGTGGAGAGCGCCTGCGGTCACGGAGCCTCGAGGTCGAGGTCGAGGACGGGGAGGGCAGCGTTGGTGCCGCCACGCCTGTCCCCTTTGAGGACCTCGCAGAGGTGCGGCTGCTCGATCCTGCTGGACACGACGTTGCCGAGGCCCACCTCGGCTCGTAGCCGCGAGCGGGCCCGGGCCCCCGAGCGTGACACACTGACCGGGTGATCGGCGAGCTCGCAGCGCTTGTGGCCCTAGCGGGGCTGACGGCGTTTTCGGTTGCCCTGCTGGTGGCCCGGTTCGCCTATCAGGGGCCGTGCCCGCGCTGCGGGCGTCCGATTCGCCGCGGCTGGCTGGCGTGCAGTAGCTGCGGTTGTTGTCACACCGGTCCCGCGATCGCGGGACCGGATGTCGTCTCAGCCCGCTCGCCGGGCAAGGAGGTCTGAATGGGATCCGCTGCTTGGTTCGCAGGCGATGGCGCATGGGCGCGCCGGGGAAGGGCCTCGCGGGTCGCGGTCGTTGCCGCAGCGGGCGCCGTGGCGTTCCTCGCATGGTCAGCGCCGGCCGAGGCGGCACGGCAGACCTGTCCTAACACCTTCCACGTCCTCCACAACGATCACATCGGCAAGCTGCAGCTTCGGGAGGGCCACTACACGATCACCCTTCGCAATGGGAACACCCTCACCTGCGCCAAGGCCTCAAATCTCTTCACGCAGTTTCTCGAGGACTGGAACGGCGACCTGCCCAGGCCGTGGCGGCTCTCTCCCGCCCGCAGCCAGCAGTTCCGCCGCGATGCCACCAACGTCGGGTTCGGGGTAAAGCGCGGCTCGAAAAGCGGCCACGGCGGCAAGCATCCGAGCGGCCGGGGCGAGCGCTGCCCCGGCACCTTCCGGGTCGAGCACAACGACCAGATCGGCAAGCTGAAGCTGCCGAAGGGCAACTACCGGATCACCCGGCTCTCGAACCGCAAGCCCACCTGCGCCAAGGCCTCAACCCTGTTCGCCCGATTCCTCCAACTGCCGAGCGGCAACCTGCCCGGCCATTGGCGCCTGACGGCCTACAACGCAACGTTCGAGCGCCGCCACAGCGGCGACGGCTTCCGCGTGAAGAGGGGCGGCTGAGCGCGGCTAGTCGAGCAGCCGCTGGATCCGAAACGTGCGCTCGCCTCCGGGGGTCTGGACGACTACGGCATCCCCAACGGCGCGGTCGCGCAGCGCCCGGCCGATCGGCGACTCGGCCGACAGGAGACCCTCTGCGAGGTTCGCCTCGGTCGAGCCGACCAGCTTCCAGGCGTTAACCGTGTCAAGCTCGTCGTCCACCACCTCCGCGCGGCGGCCGAAGGCGAACGTCTCGGCCGCCTTGTCGACCTCGACCACATCGGCGCTCGCGAGCCGTTGCCGCAGGCGCTTGATGCGGGTCTCGAGATGGGCCTGGTCTTCCTTGGCGATGTGGTAGTCGGCGTTTTCCTTGAGGTCGCCGAGTTCGCGTGCCGCCTTGATGCGGGCCGCCATCTCCGTCCGTCCGGGTCCCTCTAGTCGCTCGACCTCAGCCCGCAGCGCCGCGAGGCCCTCGGCGGTGATCGCCTGGGTGGACTCATCGGACGTCATGGGATCCGGACCCGCCGTAAGCCGCAGCCAGCGAGACCGGGAGGGTGCGTCGCCAGGAAGCAGCCGGCGAAGCCTGGTCTCCAGGCGAGGCGGCGATGAGAACGCGAGGCGCCCTCCGGGGCCGCTAGCCGCAACCGGTGTTGTTGCCGCAACTTGAGCAGGTGTAGCAAGAGCCAGTGCGCTGCATCATGCCCCCGCACTGCTCGCAGGCCGGTCCGAGCTCGCGGCCTGACATCCGCGCCGGGACCACGGGCGGTGTGTCAGTGAGCGCCTCGACGGCGGGGACCGCCTTTGCCTCCGCGGAGGCATCGGCGCCGTTGGCCTGGCCGTTGGCCTGGCCGTTGGCCTCCGTCTTGTCGGCGGCGGGCGCCTCGTCGGCGAAGAGCGCCTGCTGTGCCTCCTTGCGGGCCCGCACCTCCGGCGTGAGGATGCCGAGGTCCTCGAGGTCGTCCAGGTCCTCGATGAAGCGGCTGGCGACCCAGCGCATGATGTAGTCGGGCATCGACTTCGCGAACGGGATCTCGGGGTTGCCCGTGATCCCCTCGGGCTCGAAGCGCATGTAGGAGAACTTCTTGACGAAGGTCTCGAGCGGCACGCCGTACTGAAGGCCGATCGAGACGGCCGTCGCGAAGGCGTTCATCATGCCCTTGATCGTCGAGCCCTCCTTGCCGATGTCGGTCAGGAAGATCTCGCCTACCGAGCCGTCCTCGTACTTGCCGGCCGTGATGTAGCCCTCATGCCCGGCGATCGAGAACTTGTGAGTGATCGACTCGCGCTCGCGCGGCATCTTGCGGCGCACCGGGCTGGGGTCGGCGGCCTCGGCAGCGGCGGCGAGTGCGTCGTCGCCCTTGTCGCCGGCGTCGGTGCGCAGCGCCTGCGCGGTCTTCGAGCCGTCGCGATAGATCGCCAGGGCCTTGAGGCCCAGCTTCCAGCCCTCCGTATAGGTCTCGGCGATGTCGTCGATCGTCGCCGACTCAGGCAGATTGACCGTCTTCGAGATCGCGCCAGAGAGGAACGGCTGAGCCGCGGCCATCATCTTGATGTGGCCGGTATGCGAGATCGCCCGCTCGCCGACGGCCACGTCGAAGACCGCCCGGTCGGAGTCGCGCAGGCCGGGAGCGCCGACGATCGTGCCCTTGTCGTTGATGTGGGCCTCGATCTGCTCGATCTGAGGCTCCGTGTAGCCGAGCGTCCGCAGGGCCATCGGGACCGTCCGGTTGACGATCGTCATCTGCCCGCCGCCGACCAGCTCCTTGAACTTGACGAGCGAGAAGTCGGGCTCGATGCCGGTGGTGTCGCAGTCCATGAGGAAGGAGATCGTCCCGGTTGGGGCGAGCACCGTCGCCTGCGCGTTGCGGTAGCCGCGCTCGTCTCCCAGCTCGACGGCCTCGTCCCAGGAACGTCGCGCCGCAGCGAGCAGCGCGTCGTCGGAGATCTGGGCGTCGTCGATCTCATACGAGGCGTCGCGGTGCATCCGCATGACGGCGTTATGCGCCTCGCGGTTGCGCTCGTATTCGTCGTAGGGGCCGACCGCGGCTGCGATCTCGGCCGACTGGCGGTAGCCGCGACCCGTCATCAGCGCCGTGATCGCGCCGGCGACCGCGCGCCCCTCGTCGGAGTCGTATGGCAGGCCGTTCGACATCAAGAGCGCGCCGAGGTTGGCGTAGCCCAGGCCGAGCTGACGGAACGCGCGGGCGTTCTCTCCGATCCGCTCCGTGGGATAGGAGGACGGAGAGACGACGATCTCCTGCGCGAGGAAGACGGTGTCCACGGCGTGCTCGAAGTCGGCGACGTCGAAGGAGCCGTCGTCGCGACGGAAGCGCATCAGGTTGAGCGAAGCCAGGTTGCAGGCCGAGTCATCGACATGCATGTACTCACTGCACGGGTTGGACGCGTTGATCCGCCCGGACTCCGGGCAGGTGTGCCACCGGTTGATCGTGGTGTCGTACTGCATGCCCGGATCGGCGCAGCGCCAGGCCGCGTCGGAGATCTGGTGGAGCAGGTCCTGCGCGTCGACCGACTTCGTGGTCTCGCCGCTGTTGCGAGCGGTGAGCTCCCACTCGGAACCCGACTCGACGGCCTCCATGAACTCGTCGGTGACGCGCACCGAGTTGTTTGCGTTCTGGTACTGGATCGAGGTGAAGCCGTCGCCGTCGATCGACATGTCGAAGCCGGCATCACGGAGTGCTGCGGCCTTCTCCTCCTCGTTGGCCTTGCACCAGACGAAGTCCTCGATGTCCGGGTGGTCGACGTCGAGCACCACCATCTTCGCGGCGCGGCGGGTCTTGCCGCCGGACTTGATCGTGCCGGCCCAGGCGTCGGCGCCGCGCATGAAGGAGACCGGGCCCGACGCCAGGCCACCCTTCGAGAGGTGCTCGACGGACGCGCGGATGTTCGAGAGGTTGATGCCCGACCCGGAGCCGCCCCGGAAGATCTGACCCTCCTTGGTGTTCCAGTCGAGGATCGACTCGATCGTGTCCTCGACCGAGAGGATGAAGCAGGCGGAGCACTGCGGATGCTCCTCGAAGCCGACGTTGAACCAGACCGGCGAGTTGAAGGCCGCCTTCTGGTGAAGCAGGATGTGGGTGAGCTCGGCCTCGAAGGCGTGGCCGTCCTCCTCGGTCGCGAAGTAGCCGCCCTCACGACCCCAGTTCGCGATCGTCCCGGCGACGCGCGTGATCATCTCGCGCACCGAGCTCTCGCGCTCGGGCGAGCCGATGCGGCCGCGGAAGTACTTCTGGGCCACGATGTTGGTGGCGTTCTGCGACCAGCTCTTCGGGAACTCGACGCCGCGCTGCTCGAAGGCGGGGTTCTCCGGATCGCCGATGATCGCGTCGCGGGTCTCCCACTCGATCTCGTCGAAGGGATCGACGCCGGGGGTGGTAAAACGGCGCTCGATCCGCAGGCCTTCCTGGGCCGTCTTGGTCGCGTTCGCAGCGCTCTTGCTCATCAGAAGTCTCTCCTCATCCCGCTTTGAAGGTGGACTATCCATGCTCGCGCGAGGCCCGGACGGAACCCCCCGGGCTGATAGGCGCAATTTCCGCGGCCGAATCCGGCAGCGTCCCGGCGAACTGGAGGAAGGCGCCGTGATCGATCGCCCGGAGCCGCTCGAGACAAAGCTCGCCGATCCGACCCGCCGAGATCACGCCGCCACCGGCGGTCGCCTCACCCTCCACCGCGGCGACGATGCCATGCACCTGGGCCGACGTGACGTCGCGCTTGTGGGTCGCGCGGTGGAGTGCGCCGCGCAGCTTCTGAGCGTCGAATGGCTGGCGCCGGCCATCGCGCTTGCGGACGTAGAGGCGATCGACGGAGACGCGCTCGAAGGTGGTGAACCGCTCGCCGCACGACGAGCACTCCCGGCGACGCCGGACAGCGCTGCCGCCATCAGCGGAGCGGGACTCGAGCACGCGGGTGTGGGAGTCGCAGTTCGGGCAGTTCATCGACTTCGATTCTACCACTATCAGTAGCGGATCCGCACAACATAGCGCTATATATAGCGCTTCAGAGCGTTCTTGGCGCGAGAGGCTGCGGGGGAGCTTGGCGCCGGGCGCCCGGATCGGCCCTTGCGGTCCAAAGCATTCGCATGTGAATCTTTGTCCGGGTCGGGTCTGCCCGCCACCCGCTCGCGGTACTCTCGGCACAGATGAGCGAGCAGGGCGAGCAGGAGACTCCCCGCGAGCGGCTGGAGCGGGCCGCGGAGCGAGTGGGAGAGCGTCGCGACGCGGCGCTCGAGCGCATGGGCGAGCGGCGTGACGCCGCTGTCGACGCGATGTCGACCGCGCGGGGAAACGCCGCCGACGCGATGTCGACCGCCCGTGAGAACGCCGCGGAGGCGGTGGCGAGTGCGAAGGAGAGCGCCGCTGATGCTCGCGACACCGCGATCGAGGCCGGGCGCGAGCTGGCGGCGCAGGTCAAGCCGCGCCTTCGCGGCGTCTCGCACGAATGGGCGTTCTTCGTCTCGCTCGGCTTCGGCGTGGCGCTGATTGTCGCGGCGGAGGGGCTCCGCGCCACCGTCGCGGTCGCGATCTACGCCGCCTGCCTCTCAGCGCTCTTCGGCGTCAGCGCCCTCTACCACCGCATCACCTGGAGCCGTCCAGAGATCCGGCGGTGGATGCGCCGCCTCGACCACACGATGATCTTCCTGCTCATCGCTGGAACCGTGACGCCGTTTGCGCTGCTGGTCCTCGAGGGCGGCTTCGCGAAGGTGCTGCTGATCTCCGTCTGGGCCGGCGCCCTCGCGGGCATCGTGGTCCAGCTCATCTGGCTCGACTCACCGAAGTGGGTGGCATCGACGGTCTACGTGGTGGTGGGCCTGATCGGCGCGGTGGCGTACCCCGAGATAGTCGCCAGGCTGGGCTTGGGCGCAGGACTGCTGATCGCCGCGGGCGGCGCCCTCTATATGTCGGGTGCCGTCATCTACGCGTTGCAGCGTCCCGACCCGGCCCCTGCCACCTTTGGCTACCACGAGATCTTCCATGCGCTCGTCATCGCCGCCGCGGCCGCGCACTTCGCCGCCGTCGCCTTCTTCGCCCTTCCCGCCGGTTGATGGACTCGTCGACGCCGGGGCGCGCGACGGGGATCGGCGGCGTCTTCCGCCGCGCCCGCGATCCCGCCGCGCTCCAATCCTTCTACGCGGACGAGCTAGGGCTGCCGACCGAGGAAGGCATGGTGATGCTGCGCTGGCGCGAAACCGACGGCGCAGACGCCGTCACGCTCCTCCACTTCTTCGAAGACGACACCGACTACTTCGGCTCAGCCGATCAGCAGGCGATGGTCAACCTCCGAGTGGACGATCTCGACGCGTTGCTGGCGAGATTGCGGGCCGCTGGCACCACCATCGACGACGACAAGGGAATCGAAGGGCACGAGGGGCTCGGCCGCTTCGCGTGGATCACGGACCCGGAGGGCAATCGCATCGAGCTCTGGGAGCCCGTCGAAGCGACCTGAGGACGCTCAGCCCGCCGGCGCTGCGGCGTGCGATTCCTTCGCCGCCTCGATCAACGCCAGGACCTCGCGCTCGCGGCCCTCTCGCACCAGCTCAACCGGGTCGGGATCGCCGTTCACGATTCCCTCGAAGAACGCCTTGCGGTCCTGATATGTCGGCAGCTTCCCTTTGGCCCACCCGCGGGCGTCGTTCAGCATGATCGCGAGCCGGGCGTAGGGCTCGCCGAAGCTCTCGGAGATCTCGCGCTTCATCCGCTTGGCGAGCGCGGGGGAGGCGCCCGCGGTGGAGATGGCGATCGCCAGCGGGCCACTGCGGACGATCGCGGGAAGGATGAAGTTGCAAAGCGGCGGCACGTCGACGACGTTCACCAACATCGCTCGCTCCTCGGCGGCGTCGTAGACCGCGATGTTCACGTCGGTTGAGCTCGTGGCGGCGATCGCCATGAACTTGCCCTCGAGGTCCCGCGGCTCATATGCACGTCGCTCCCATGCAATCGAGCCCTCGGCCGCCAGGGCCTCGAGTTCGGGCACGGCTGCCGGGGCGACGAGCGTCACATCGGCGTCGCACGCGAGCAGCCCCTCCACTTTGTCGAGACCGATCTCGCCCCCGCCCACCACGAGGCAGTTGCGGCCGGAGAGTCGCAGGCAGGCGATGTAGAGGGGCGTATCGAGCATCCCCTGTACGCACGATTGATCGCAGATCCCCTTGCGGAGCTGACAGACGCATTCCTTGCCTGCATAGGCCTGAGCGGGCATCGAGGACAAGCGTAGAGCAGCGTCAGTGCCCGCTTCGCAGGGGGGCGATCGCGCATGCCCGGCCCCTTCGGGGCCGCCCTGGAAACCCCAAGGGGCGGTCCCGACCCCCTGCTACCTTGCCCGGCCCAGATGCGACTGATCGTCACCGAGAAGAACAACTCGGCCAAGAAGATCGCCGAGATTCTCTCCGGCGGCGCCGCGAAGGACGGCGCTTCCCACAAGACCCCGTTCTACGAGTGGAGCGACTCGACCGGGGATCAAATGGCCATTGGGCTCAAGGGCCACGTGATGAGCCCCGCCTTCCCCGAGGGCTACTCCAACTGGCAGGAGACCGACCTCCACGAGCTGATCGACGCCCACCTCGTCAAGGAGCCGACCGACAAGAACGTGGTCAAGGCGGTGCGAAAGGCGGCCAAGGAAGCCGACGAGATCGTGATCGCGACCGACTACGACCGCGAGGGTGAGCTGATCGGCCTCGAAGCGCTTGAGCAGATCGTCGAATCGAACCCCGGGGTCGCCCCCGACGGGCTGGAGGCCCGCCCCGCGATCAAGCGCGCTCGTTACTCCGCCCTCACCGGAGAGGAGATCAAGCGTGCGTTCTCCGAGCTCGACGACCTCTCCTACGACCTCGCATACGCCGGCGCCGCCCGCCAGGACATCGACCTGATTTGGGGGGCGACGCTGACCCGCGCGGTCTCGCTCGCCACGCGCCGCTTCGGCTCCAACTTCCTCTCGGTCGGGCGCGTGCAGAGCCCCACGCTCGCCCTCATCGTCGAGCGCGAGCTCGAGCGCCGAGCCCACCTGCCGAAGCCCTTCTGGGAGCTCTATGCCCGCTTCGCCCATCCCGACGGGGCCTTCGAGGCCCACCATGCGACCGACAAGTTCTGGGAGCGCTCCGAGGCCGATTTGGCACTTGCCGGCACGAAGAGCCCCGGCGTTGTCAAGGAGGTGGCGTCGCGCAGGAACACCCGCAAGCCACCGGCGCCCTACAACACCACCGCGTTTACCACCGATGCCTCGAGCCGTCTCGGGATCACGCCCTCGGCCGCCATGCGGATCGCCGAGGACCTCTACATGGACGGGTTCATCTCCTATCCGCGCACCGACAACACGGTGTATCCGCGCTCGCTCAACACCCGCGAGCTCGTCTCATCGCTGGTGCGCATCCCCGACTTCTCCGCGGCCTCCGGCCTCATGGACGGCGAGCTCACCGCCACTCGTGGTAAGAAGGAGACCACCGACCACCCGCCGATCTACCCCACGCAGGCGATCTACCCGAACGCTCTGGAGGGCCCGAAGCGGCGCGTCTACGAGCTGGTCGTGCGCCGCTTCCTGGCCACCTTCTCACCGCCGATGATCACCGAGTCGACGCGCGCCGACATCGAGGCCGGCTCGGAGACCTACTTCGTCCGCGGATCGGTGGTGGTCGACCCCGGCTACGCCGGCATCTACACCTACGCGCGTTCCTCCGACGAGGAGATCCCGAAGCTCGAGCAGGGCCAGGAGCTCGCGCTCGACAGCGACCCGTGGATCGTGGACAAGGAGACCCAGCCCCCGTCCCGGATCTCGCAGGGCAAGCTGATCGAGCTGATGGAGGAGCGCGGCCTCGGCACCAAGGCGACGCGCGCCGACATCATCCAAAAGCTCTACGACCGCGGCTACGTGTTCTCGAATCCGCCCGAGCCCTCGGAGACGGGAATCGCCATGTACAAGGCGTTCCACGAGTACGTCCCGCGCATGGCGACCCCAGAGATGACCGCCGAGCTCGAACAGGACATGGACCTGATCGCCGCCGGGGAGACCTCGAAGGACGAGGTCTTGAGGATCTCGCGGGAGATGCTCCACGAGACCACCCGGGATCTCGAGGGCAAGCGCGAGGACTTCGCCAAGCAGATCTGGGCCGGGATGGACGAGGACAAGTTCCTCGGCCCCTGCAAGGTCTGCGAGGAGGCCGGTCGCAAGCGCGAGGACGGTGGGCCCAATCGCCTCCGGATCATCCAGCTCAAGGGCGGCAAGCGTATGTACGGCTGTGAGGGCTGGGACCGCGACGACCCGGAGGCCGAGCACTCCTGTCAGGTGAGCGGGCCGCTCCCGGGTCGGGGCTATGAGCTCTGGCGCCTCGAGGAGCGCTGCTCGATTTGCGATCAGCGCCCCCGCCTCACGGTGCGCGGATTCCGCGGCCGGCCGTGGAAGCTGTGCCTAAACGACGACTGCCCTTCGATGGTTGAGATGCGCGAGAAGCGCGCCGAGCGCCAAGCGGCGCGCGAGGCCCGCGAGGCGGCCAAGGCCGCGGCTGGCAACGGGGAGGGCCCGGGCGCCCGATCGACCCCCAAGCGCTCAGGCTCAAACGGCGCCAAGGGAGGCGGCGGGCGCAGGCGCAAGCCGCCATCGCCCGGGACCCGGCGCACAAAGAAGGCAGGCTCACGCCGCAGCAGCTCCGGCTAGCTTCCCTGGCGTGTTCATCACGCTCGAGGGGATCGATAGGTCTGGGAAGACAACGCAGGCCGCGCTGCTCGCCGAGGCGCTGGGGCCGGATACGGTTCGCCTGCGCGAGCCCGGGGGCACGGAGATGGGCGAGCGGGTTCGCTCGATGCTGAAAGACGCCGATCTCGAGCTCGACGCTCGAGCCGAGCTCCTGCTCTTCTGTGCCACTCGCGCGGAGCTCTGCGCCGACGTCGTGGCGCCCGCCCTCGCTGAGGGCCGCGATGTTGTGTGCGATCGGTTCATCGACTCAACGGCCGCCTATCAGGGTGCGGGCCGCGGGCTCGGCGTCGAGCTGGTGGAGGGACTCAACACCGTCGCGATCGACGGCCGCCTGCCCGATCTCACAATCCTGCTGCGAATCGACGTGGAGGCCGCGGCGCTGCGCGGGCAGCTGCGGCTCGCCGCCGGGGCCGAGGACGGCGCTGACCGGTTCGAGTCGGAGGGCCTCGGCTTCCAGGCACAGGTCGCCGCCGCATACGACGAGCTCGCCGCCCGCCACCGCGACCGGATCGTTGTGATCGACGCCGAGGGCGAGCAAGCCGACGTCCACTCGCGCGTGATGAGCGCGGTCGAGGAGCGCCGGGCGTGAGCGCCGGCGCTGCCGGAATGGAGGCGGCTGAGCGCGTCCCCGAGTCGCTCGCGAGGGCGACCGCTCACCAGCCGGCCGCAGCGATGGCGCTGGCGGCGGCGCTCAGGACGCCCACCCATGCCTACCTCTTCGTTGGCCCCTCGGGGTCGGGCAAGCGCGATGCCGCGCGCGCCTTCGCCGCCGAGCTGATCGCTGAGGGAGCCCCCGACGCCGCCGACGCGCGCCGCCGGGTGCTGGCCGACCCTTCTCCGCACCCCGACCTCGTCTGGCTCACCCCGCCCGGCACCCAGCACCTCGTGGAGGTGGTCCGCGAGCGTGTCATCGGCGCCTCCGCGTACCGGCCCTTCGAGGGCGAGCGGCGCGTTTTCGTGATCGACGCCGCGGACGCGATGGCCGAGGAGAGCCAAAACGCGCTGCTGAAGACCCTCGAGGAGCCCGCGCTTTTCGCCCACATCGTCCTCGTCTCGGCCGAGCCGGAGGCCCTGCTCGAGACGGTCCGCTCGCGCTGCCGGGTGATCCGGTTCGCGGCACTGGCGCCGGCGACGGCCGAGGCGATGCTCGCCGAGCGCGCCCCCGCCGCGGACCCATCCGAGCGCGCAGCGGCGGCGCGGCTCGCAAGCGGCGACTTGGCCCGCGCCGAGCTGCTGCTCTCGACTGCCGGCCGCGAGTTGCGCGCTGGTGCGGAGGCCTGCGCCCGGGCCGCGCGCGCGGGTGAGCTCGCAGGCCGCCCGTGGGAGCGGCTCCTCGACGCCGCGGAGGAAACCGGTCGCCTCGCCGGCGAGGATGCGCGGGCCGCGGCCGCGAGCGCCGCAGAGGAGGCCGGGGAGACCGAGGGGCCGCTCGCCCGGCGCCGAGCCCGCGAGGGCGAGGAGGGGGCCCGGCGTGCCGCGAGGCGAGCGCGAACCGCGGCACTCGACCTCGGCCTCCACCTGCTGACCGCGTGGCTGCGCGACTTGGCTGCCGTGGCCGATGGCGCGCCGGAGCTGGTCCTGACCGCCGATCGCAGGGCCGAGCTGGGCGAGGACGCCGAGGGCCTCGAGCCGGGCCGTGCGCGACGCGCGGCGGAACTGGTGATGGACACCCGGCGGCGGCTGCAGGTGAACGTCAGCGAGGAGCTGGCGCTGGAGGCATTGCTCTACCGCCTGGAGTCGCTGTTAGCGCCCGCTTAGGGCGCTGCCAACATACCTCTCGAGATGGCGACGATCGGCGAGCCGCAGCCACGCCCGCGGCGCCCCTTCGGCGTTCGGCTCTACCTGGCGATCGCCTTTGTGGCCGTCGCTCTGATCACGGCCGGCCTCACCGTGTTGCTCGTGAGCGGCTCCACGGAGGAGATCGCCACTGACCGGGCCGCCGAGCTCACCCTCGGTCGCACGATCAGCCTGGGCGATCGCGTCGGCGACCGTGCACCCAACGCGGCGCCCATGCTGCTGAACGACATCACGGATCCCGGCTACGCCGCCTGGGTGTTCGACGCAAAAGGGGACCTGATCACGCCGGACGTGGCCCGCGGAATTCCCGTCAGCGACGTGCCCGGGTATCGCCGGGCGGTGAGGGAGGCTCAGCGAGGCTCGCGGACGGAGGAGCAGCTGGCAGGAGGCGTCACGCTCGTGATCGCGCCAGTCTTCCGCGAGGGCCAGCCCGCCGGGGCGATCGTCGCGCGCGCCGAGCGGCCGGAGGAGCTGCAGTCGGCCGTCGATGAGATTCGAGGCGACCGGCTCACCGCCGCCCTGATCGCCGTCTGCATCGCCGCTCTGATCGGGTTCATGATCGCGAGCGCCATCACCTCCCGCGTGAAGCGCCTTGCAGACAGCGCCGCACTGATCACCGAGGGGCGTCTCGACGAGCCGCTCGAGGGCACCGGTGGCCGTGATGAGATCACCGCCTTGGGGTCCGCCCTCGAGGCCATGCGGGGCGCCCTGCGCAACACCTTCGGCGCGCTCTCCTCAGAGCGAGACCGCCTCTCGGCCATCTTCGATGCTCTCGCCGACGCCGTCATCGTCGTCGGGCCAGAGGGCGAGGCGCGCTTCGCGAACGCCGCAGGCGAGGCCATGATGGAATCGGACGGCTCCGTCGTGACCGGCCTTTTGCCGTGGCTGCGGCGGGCCGACGCGCGGGGCGCTGTCGAGCATGACGCGCTGCGCATCGGTGATCGGGTTTACGCGCTCCGAGCCCGCAAGCTCCCCACCGAGGGAGCGGTCCTCGCCGTCGTGCGGGACCGAACCGAGGAGCTTCGTCGCGAGATCGCAGAGCGCGAGTTCGTCTCCAACGCCGCCCACGAGCTTCGCAATCCGATCGCGGGAATCTCGGGCGCGATCGAGGTCCTCCGGGGTGGCGCCAAGGACGATCCGGAGGCACGCGAGCACTTCCTCGAGCGCCTCTTTTTTGACACCGAGCGCGTCACCCGGTTGACCGAGTCCCTGCTCACGCTTGCCCGAATGGAGGCGGTCGGTGAGGGCGGGTCGGGGGTCCTCGATATCGCCATCGCGATCAAGGAGGCCGCCGCCGCCGTCGAGTCGCCCGCGGGACTCGAGGTGGTCGTGGAGACGGAGCCGGGGCTGATCGCCGTCGGCGACTCGATCCTGCTGCGTCAGGTGCTGATCGGCCTGCTCACGAACGCGTTCAAGAACACGCCACCGCCCGGCGCCGTTACCCTTCGCGCGCGCCACGCCGACGAATCGGACGAGCAGATCTTGATCGAATTGGAAGACACGGGAACGGGCATCGAGTCCGAGGAGATAGATCGCATCTTCGAGCGCTTCTATCGTGGATCGGGCTCTCTCGAGCAGGAGGGCTTCGGCCTGGGGCTCTCGATCGCGAAGCGGATGGTGGACGTAATGGGTGGTGAGATGGGCGTGCGCTCCGAGGTGGGAGTCGGCAGCACGTTCTGGATCCTGTTGGAGACGGCTACGCCGGCCCCCACGCCAGTGGCATGAGCAGCGGCCGAATCCTGATAGCCGACGACGAACCCTCGGTCCGCGACGCGGTCAGCTACGCGCTCGAGCAGGAGGGCTTCGACGTCACGGTTGCCGTCGACGGCGATGACGCTGACACCAAGGTGGGGACCGAGGAGCCCGACTACGACCTCCTGGTCCTCGACATCATGATGCCCGGTCGCTCCGGGCTCGACATCTGCCGCGAGGTGCGGGCCCGCAGTCCCGTGCCGATCATCCTGTTGACCGCCAAGGACGCGGAGGTGGACAAGGTGGTTGGCCTCGAGGTCGGCGCCGATGACTACATGACGAAGCCGTTTTCGGTGCGCGAGCTGATCGGCCGCGTGCGTGCGCAGCTCCGCCGGCGCGAGCTCGATCGGGACTCGACGTCGCAGGAGAAGACGATTCACGCCGGTCCCGTTCGCATCGACCTCGCGCGGCACCTCGTTGCGATCAACGGCCAGCCGGTGAACCTCACGCGTTCGGAGTTCCAGGTCCTGCGCCTTTTGGCCGATCGCCCCGGCCAGGTCTTCAGCCGGCTCGAGATCATGGAGGAGCTGTGGCAGTCGGAGTTCTCCGGTGACGTGCGGGCGTGCGACGTCCACATCTCCAACCTGCGCCAAAAGATCGAGCGCGATCCGCAGGACCCCGAGCTTGTGCTCACGGTGCGGGGCATCGGCTACCGGCTGGCCGAGCCGGCGGCTTGAAGCCTCCACGGTCGTCCTAAACTCACGCGCGCGCCGACGTAGCTCAGCTGGTAGAGCACTTCACTCGTAATGAAGGGGTCGCCGGTTCGAATCCGGCCGTCGGCTCTTCAGTCCCAGAAGCCGTCGACCTGCTCGCCGTCGGGTCCCTTGGGCTTCCGACCACCGATGCAGATCATGTCGAGGCCATCGGGGCCGGCCTCGAACGAGCGGACCACCGCAGGAGCGACGCGCAGCACGTCCCACGCTGAGAGCTCGACGACCTCGTCATCGAGCTTGGCGCGACCGGATCCCGCGACCACGACGTAGGCCTCCTCCTGCGCACGATGCCGGTGACCCCACGGCATGCGCGCGCCCGGCTCGTAGGTGAAGCGGCTCACGCCTAGGTCCGGCGAGCCAAGGGCCTCCCGCGCGAAGCGCCACTGGATTTGAACGTTCGGCGGGCTGACATCCCGGAGATCGTCAAAGTTCTTCTTCGTCCACTCGGGCATCTCGAAACTCCCACACCTACTAGCAAAGACGCGGATCGGGAGGGGTTGGCGGGCTCGATTCCGGCCGGTCGGCTTGAGAATCGATCGTTCTGGGATTGACCGCGCGACCGCGCATCCATATTCTGCCGTGACCCGTGTTGGAGGTTGAGTAGAGATGGCGCAGGACAACGTCGACGTCGTTCAGGGAGCCTGGGACGCGTTCGGGCGTGGTGATGTGGACGGTGCGACCAACATCGTCGCCCCGGAGGGCGAGATCACGGCACCAGCGACCCTCCCTTGGGGAGGGACGTTCCTCGGCCCGGAGGGGTTTCGCGACTTCCTGCGCAGCTTGCTCTCGCATTTCAAGGAGTTCAAGGCGACTCCGGAGAAGGTGCTCGGCGCCGACGATGACCACGTGATCGTCACCGCCAACCTGAAGGGCCGCACCAAGGGCGGGACGGCGTTCGAGACCCGTGCCGTGTGGGTCTACAAGCTGCGCGGCGGGCAGGTCGTCAGCGCCGAGGCCTACGGCGACTCGGCGCAGATGCTGAAGACGCTCGCCACGGACAAGTCCTGAGCTCCCTCTCCGCAGTCGTCGTCACCCACCAGAGCCGCGAGGCCGTCGGCTCGGCGCTGCCCGAGCTGGTCACGCAGTTGGCGGCCGATGACGAGCTGATCGTGGTCGACAACGCCTCGAGCGACGGTACGCTGGACCTTGTCCGCGAGCTCGCGCCGAAGGCCACCGTGATCGAGACCGGCGCCAACCTGGGCTATGGCGAGGCCTGCAACCGCGGAGCGCACGCGGCCTCGGGTGAGCTTCTCTGCTTTCTCAATCCGGATGCTTCGCCGGCTGTCGGCTGGCGCGATGCCATCGTCGCCCCCCTCGACGACGGTTCGGGGTTGGTCGCATGGCAGGGACTCGTCACCGCGCAGGGCGGGAGGGTCACCAACAGCTGGGGCGGGGAGGTGCACTTCACGGGGATCGCCTGGGCTGGTGGGGCCGGTGAGCAGCTCGAGGGGGACGACGGGGAGGTCCTCCTGGTGGGCGAGCCCGGCTTTGTCTCCGGCGCCTGCCTCGCCGTCCGCCGGCTCGACTTCATCGACGCCGGCGGCTTTCCACCGGAGTTCTTCCTCTATCACGAGGACGTCGACCTCTCGCTGCGGCTGCGGCTGCGCGGAGGCCGTCTCGGCGTCGCCGAGGACGCTGGGGTCGACCACGCGTACGAGTTCGACAAAGGCCCGGCCAAGTGGCGATATCTCGAGCGCAACCGCTGGGCGACGCTGATCCGCACATATCCGTCCCCGCTCCTGGCCCTGCTCGCGCCCGCGCTGGTGGCCACCGAGCTAGCACTCATCCCGATCTCGATCGCGGGCGGCTGGTTCGGACAGAAGGTGCGCGCGACGCTCGACGTCTTGCGGTGGCTGGGACGCCTGCGCTCCGAGCGCCGTGAGATCCACGCGGCGGCCCAGGTGAGCGCCGGCGAGTTCGCCGCCGGGTTGCGGGCGGAGCTGGACTCGCCCTACCTCGGCGCCGTCGGCCGCTCGGCCCTACTCCGGGCGCTGCTCCACGCCTACTGGGGAGTCGTGGTCCGGGTCCTCAGGGGCGGGCGCCGGGCCTGAGCCGTTCTCGCGGCTGCCGCGGAGCTCCGCGTCGAGGCGCGCGACCTCCTGCGCCAGGATCTTCGTCTCCTCCGAGAGCCTGGAGGTCGCGACTGAGAAGTTGAGGAGGAGCAGGAAGGCGACGCCGAAGGCGGCGATGAAGAGGCCGTTGGCGGGCACTTCGATCCCGATCTGTTTCGTGCCCCAGACGAGCAGGTCGGTCCAGATGGAGAGGACGAGAAGGCCTCCGGCCACCAGCATCCAAAGCAGCGCGTAGCGCTCGGCGAGGTGCCGGCGGCGCACCAGGTCGAGGACAGCGAGAAAGAGGAGGGCCGTCACGATCACGGCGACGATCTGCACACGGCCATCGATGTTGTCTTGAGCGATCGGGAGTAGAGCGGCGGTCACGACGTCGTCCCCACGTCGCTGGCCTCCCCGGCTCCTGACACACCGGTCCCCGCAGCCACCGGCTCGCCCTCGGGTCGGTCGGGATGCTCGGTGTCCGGCACGGGGCGCTTGCGGAACAGGCCCACGAAGAGCGCCAGCAGGACCTTCGCCATGTAGTAGGCACTGCGCGGGTAGTCGATCGAGCTGCGCCCGAAGCCGCGGGCGTTCATCCGCACGGGCACCTCGTGGATGCGCAGGCGGTGGGCGTGGAGCATCAGGATCGCCTCCACCTCCGGGTAGTCGTGGGGGTAGTCGCGGGCGAACAGCTCAATGCCCTTGCGGTTTGTCATCCGAAAGCCCGAGGTCGGGTCGGTGATCTTCTGGCGCGTGATCGCGGTGAGGACGACGGAGAAGATTAGATTTCCGACGCGCCGGCCGAACGGCACCTTGTAGCCGGGATCGCCGCGGAAGCGGCTGCCGTAGACCATGTCGGCCTGGCCCTCTGTATTGAGTGCCTCGACCATCTCGTCGAGGTACTCGGGCTTGTGCTGGCCATCGCCGTCGACCTGAACCGCCACGTCGTAGCCGTGTTTGAGCGCGTACTTGTACCCCGACTGGACGGTGCCGCCGATGCCGAGGTTGAACGGATGCGAGAGAACATCCGCGCCCGCATCCAACGCGTCGGCCACCGTCGCGTCGGTGGAGCCGTCGTCGACTACGAGGACGTCGAACCCGCTCGCCTGCCTCTGGATGTCACGCACGACACGGCCGACCATGCCCTCCTCGTTGTAGGCGGGGACGATCGCGAGCTTGCGCAGGCTTTCCGTGGCCGTCATCGCCGACCGAGGGTAGAGGGGGAGGGGCAACGGCGTTGGGAGGGAGCGGTCAGGCCTCGCGACCCTGAATTTCTTCCCGTTCCGCCAGGCGGTTGCGGCGGCGCACCTCGGCCTCGCGCTGACGGCGCAGCTCGACGTCGGATTGGGCGACGAGTGGCGGCACCGGCGTCGGCCTGCCATCGTCGTCGAGCGCGACCATCGTCAGGTAGGCGGTCGAGGTGTGGCGTTTTGAGCCCGTGCGGGGGTCCTCGGCCTCGACGCGCACGCCCACCTCCATCGAGGTGCGCCAGGCGGCGTTCACGGTGGACGAGCAGCTCAAGAGCTCGCCTACGTGCACCGGTTCGAGGAAGGTCATCCGATCCATCCCCGCGGTCACGACCCGGGTGCCGGAGTGACGAACCGCCGCGAGCCCCGCGGCCTCGTCGCAGATCTTCATGACCATGCCGCCATGCACGAACCCGGCCAGGTTCGCATCGACCAGGCCCATCCAGCGGACGACGAGCGACGCCGACTCAGACGCGGGCTTGGCCTCCATTCGGCGATGGTATGGGCTGATGCCGCAGGGCGAGGAGCTGGCAAAGCTGGACGCGCTCGAGCGCAGGGTGACCCGTTGTCGCCGTTGCCCCAGGCTCGTCGAGTGGCGCGAGGCGGTGGCGGCCGACCCACCGCGCCGCTACCAAGGCGAGCGCTACTGGGCGCGGCCCGTCCCCGGCTTCGGCGACCCGCGGGCTCGGATCGTCGTGGTCGGCCTCGCGCCGGCGGCGCACGGCGGCAATCGGACGGGGCGGGTGTTCACCGGCGATCGCTCCGGGGAGTGGCTCTTCGGCGCCCTCCATCGCGCGGGCCTCGCGAACCAGCCGCAGTCGGTGTCACGCGACGACGGCCTGCGGCTGCGCGGGGCCTGGGTGAGTGCCGTCAACCGCTGCGCGCCCCCGGCCAACAGGCCCACGACCGAGGAGCGCGACAACTGCCTTCCCTTCCTCGTCGAGGAGCTCCGGCTGCTGCGGCGGGCGAGGACTCTCGTGGCGCTCGGGTCCTACGGCTGGGAGGGAGCGCTCCTCGCGCTGCGCGAGCTCGGCGCCGAGGTGCCGCGCCCCAAGCCGCGCTTCGGCCACGCCGCCGAGGCGCGGATCGGCGAGTGGAACCTGCTCGGCAGCTACCACGTCTCGCAACAGAACACCTTCACCGGCAAGCTGACCGAGCCGATGCTCGACGCCGTCTTCGCGAGGGCGAGGGAGCTGGCGGGCGTCTAGAGGCCCGACGGGACTCGCGCCGGGTTCGCGAGCCCCTCTTCCTCCGCCGCTTCGGCGACCGCACGAGCCACCGCGCGGTGGACCTTCGGGTCGATTGCGTCGGGAATCAGCTCGGACTCGCGCGTGAGGCCTGCGATCGCGTCGGCGGCGGCGAGCTTCATCCCGGTCGAGATCTCTTGCGCCCCGCTGGCAAGGGCGCCGCGGAAGATGCCCGGGAAGCCGAGGACGTTGTTCACAAGCGAGCCGTCGGCGGCGAACGCCGCTCCCGCCTCGAGGGCGGCGGAGGGGGTGATCTCGGCGTCGGGGTTGCTGAGGGCCAGGATGACCTGTCCCTTCTGCACCATCTCGGGCTTGACGAGCCCGGCGACCCCCGTCGTGAGAACGACGATGTTGGCGCGGGACAAGACGTCCTCGAAGCTCGCGATCTCGATGCCTCGCTCCCGCGCCCTGGGATGAGCGAGCTCGTTGGGGTCGGACGCGATCACGGACTTCGCCCCTGCCTGAACCGTGAGCGTCGCGATGCCGAGGCCTGCGGCGCCAAGCCCGACCTGGCCGACGACGGCATCGGAGAGCTCGATGCCTGTTGCCGCGCTCGCGACCTGTACCGCGGCGAGCGTGGCCACAGCGGTCCCGTGGACGTCGTCGTGCATCACGGGGATGTCGAGCGCGTCGATCAGGCGAGCCTCGATCTCGTAGCACTCGGGCACGCGGATGTCCTCCAGGTGGATCGCGCCGAAGCCCGGGGAGATGCGAAGCACCGTTTCGATGAACTCATCGGCGTCCTCGGTGTCGATCAGGATCGGGATCGCCGAGATGCTGGCCATGAGCCGATAGAAGAGCGCCTTGCCCTCCATCACCGGCATCGACGCGCGGGCGCCGATGTCACCCAGCCCGAGGACGCGCGTGCCGTTGGTGCAGATCGCGACGGTGCGCCCGATCATCGTGAAGCGGCTCGCTAGGGCGGGGTCCTCGGCGATGGCTGTGCAGACCCGTGCGACGCCGGGGGTGTACAGGTCGCGCATGTCCTGCACGGACTCCATCCGAGCTGTGGCCTCGACGGCGAGCTTGCCGCCCTCGTGTGCATGGAGGGCGCGGTCGAAGTAGGAGATGACGCGCACCCGGTCGAGGCCCTCGAGCAGACCGGCGACGCGCTTTGCCTGTTCGTGGTCGCGGACCTCGATCGAGATGTCGCGGATCGAGCGCTCGCGGCCGATCGAGATCGTGGCGATGTCGCCGATCAGCCCGCCTGACTGGGCGATCTCCCCGCAGACCTTGGCCAGTTGACCGGCAACGTGGGGCTGCTCGATTCGGTAGACGTAGTCGACTGGCATGCGGGCAACCTAGACCTCTCCGGCGCGAGGTGCTATGCGTCGGCAGCGGCGTCTCCATCTGCACGCGGTCATACTGGCCGCGCGATGCCGGTGAACGTTCCGAATGCCCTGACGATGCTTCGAATCGTCGCGGTGCCCGTGATCGTGGTCGCGCTCTTGGACGAGACGAAGAACGGCGACGTGATCGCGGCTGCCCTGTTTGCGCTCGCTGCATTGACGGATGGGCTCGATGGATACATCGCCCGGCGCCGCCAGGAGGTGACGACCTTCGGGAAGCTCATGGATCCGTTAGCCGACAAGCTCTTGGTGATCGCAGCGCTGATCGCGCTCGTGTCGCTCGGCCGCCTGGCCGCGTGGGTGGCCATGGTGATCATCGCCCGCGAGCTGGCGGTGACGGGCCTCCGCGCGCTGGCGATCGAGCAGGGCGTTGTGCTCTCTGCGAGCTGGCTCGGCAAGTTGAAGACCGGGCTTCAGGTGGCGGCAATCATCGGGCTGATCGTGTGGGATCCGACGCCAGTGGCGGTCGACATTCTGGTCTACGTCGCCGTGGCCGTGACCGTGTGGAGCGGCGCCGACTACTTCTACAAGCTTCGTGCTCACCTGCGTGATGCCGACGGCGCCGACGAGCCGAGCGTGCCGACCGCCGCCGAGTCCGTTGATCGTCGTGAGGCCGGGCGGACGGCCCGCCGGGCGCTCGGTTAGCTCAGGCGCAGGGTTCCTCGAGCCACTCACGCGTCGTCATGTGGTGCTTGGAGTGCTCGCCCGACTCGAGCTCGGAGAGGATCTCGTCGAGCGACCCCGAGCGCTCGGCCACGACGGAATGGCGGTGGATGGTCTCCAGATTCTCCTGGCGGGCGAGCAGGAAGCCGCCCTGTCGTAGTCCGGGATAGCGCTCCCCGACCTGCCGGACCATCTCGCGCACGCAGTCCTCGACGAAGCGGGGCTGCATGTGGGCCTTCTCGACGACTGCGGCTTCGTCGGAGCGCTTCATGAGCTCGTAGATCTCGGAGCTCATGGACTGCTCGACGATATGGAGCAGATCGCGAGCGTCGAGGTCGCTGCCCGAGGTCTCCGGGCGGCCGATGTGGAGCGATCCGATGCCGCGCTGGTTGTGGGTGGCGACGGGGACGTGGCGCATGACCCGCTCGATCTCGTCGTCGGTGAAGTCGTCGGCGGCGAGGCGCTCGCGGGCGCGGTCGGCGAGCAGACCCTGCGCGCAGGGGCAGGCGGTCATGCCCTGGGCCTCCACGCCGGTGAGGGTCCGCGTGCCGCGCTCCGAGCTCACGGCCGTTCCGTAGAGGGTGTAGATCTCCTGTGTGGGGAGGTTCGAGACCGGGGCTCGCACGGTCTCGGGGTAGCGGGCGGCCACCGTCACCTCGGCGCGCTGTCCATTCTGTCGCTCGCGGACCCGCTCGGCGATGTGAGCGGCGAGCTCCTCGGCGCGGAGCGTCTCGCCGAGCACGACCTCGTCGATCGCCTCGTCGAAGATCTCCTCGAAGCGGGACATGTGGACGCCCGCCTGCTGCGGGTTCAGATCGACGAAGCACTCGAGCTCGGCGAAGAAGAGGGAGCTGCTGCCGTTCGACTCGACGCGGATGACCTTCTCGACGTCGCGGACGCCGACACGGGTGAGGCTCACCTCGGTCGCGGGGCGGGAGGCCTGGACGTCCGTGGACGCCGGCGTGAGCAATGGCCCAGGGTCGCTCATTGCGGATAAAGGTAGCGAGGCGACCCCGCCGCTTCGTGGCATCCGCCCGCTCGCACTTATACTCCCCGCCGCTCAACCAGCCCGAGGAGGAGCGCGGGGGAGTGGGAGAAAAGGGAGATGTACTGCTCGCCGAGGAGGGCGGGCATCAGCACGCTGCCGGGGACGCGGCAGAGGGTGAAGTCCGGCCGGCGGTCCAGGACTCCGAGGAGCTGCGCGCACTCGTGGCCCAGGGGCAGGAGCGGGGCTTCCTCACGTTCGAGGAGATCGCCGGGACCCTGGAGGAGGTCGAGGTAACGAAGGAGCAGGTGCAGGGGCTCCATGCGCACCTGATCGAGCAGGGGATAGACGTGATCGGGGAGGACGGCGTCACGGCCTATCGGGAGGCGAAGGGCGAGCCGGTGGCTGGCCAGCCGAAGGCGGCTGCATTGGACCTCACGGTGGAGCCGAGCTTGGATTCGCTGCGGTTGTACCTGCGGTCGATTGGACGGGTGGAGCTGCTGACGGCTGAGCAGGAGGTTGAGCTGGCGCAGCGGATCGAGCGCGGCGACATGGTTGCGAAGCGGGACATGGTTGAGGCAAATCTGCGGCTGGTGGTCTCGATCGCGAAGGGGTATCTGGGGCGGGGGCTCGGCTTCCTCGACCTGATTCAGGAGGGGTCGCTGGGGTTGATCCGGGCGGTGGAGAAGTTCGACTACCGCAGGGGGTTCAAGTTCTCGACCTACGCGACCTGGTGGATTCGCCAGGCGGTGACGAGGGCGATTGCCGACAAGGCGCGGACGATTCGGATTCCAGTCCACATGGTGGAGAAGTTGAACCGGGTGACGCAGGTCGAGCGGCAGCTCGTCCAGAGGCTGGGAAGGGAACCGGAGCCCGGGGAGATCGCGGCGGAGCTGGAGTGGACGGCGCCGGAGGTCCGCGAGATCCTCCGGATGGCGCAGATGCCTGTCTCGCTCGAGAAGCCGGTGGGGACCGAGGAGGATGCGCAGCTCGGTGACTTCCTTCCCGACGACGGGGTGGAGGAGCCGTTCGAGACGGCGATCGAGAACCTTCAGCGCGAGGACATCCAGCGGGCGCTCGATGCGCTGCCTGAGCGCGAGCGGCAGGTGATCGAGCTGCGCTACGGGCTGCGGGGCCACGAGCCGCTGACGCTCGAGGAAGTGGGCCGCGCCTTCGGGGTGACACGCGAGCGGATCCGCCAGATCGAGAACAACACGCTGCGCAAGTTGAAGCAGTTGCCGGAGGCCCAGCGGTTGCGGCAGCGGACTTAGGGGCGGGAGGGTTACCGCGGGTGCGGAGTTAGTCCTCGCGGGCGTAGGGGTTGGCGGTTGCGTCGGGCTCGGCGTCGGCGGCGAGGAGGTCGGCGTCGGCGTGGTTGGCGCCGTCGGGGGGAAGGAGAGTGCCGCTGCGGTCCGGGGTGAAGTGCCGTGACATGAGGAGGTCGACGGCGCCAATGGCCACGAGGATGAAGCCGAGGGCGTCGACGGCGAAGCCGATGGCGAGGCCGGCGGCGATGAAGATGAGGCCGGTGACGAAGAGGATGGTGGCGAGCAAGCGGCTCTGCCGCTCGGCGGTGTGGGGGGACATCTCCATCGGGCGGACCCTACTCGGCGATGGGGTCTACGTCTGTACCCGGAGAGCACTCGCTGTCGAGCTCGAAGAGGGGCAATGGGGGAGGTGGGATTCGAACCCACTCAGCCTGAGGCACTGGATTTACAGTCCAGCCCGTCTCTCCAGCTACGGCGCTCCCCCCGCGACTCGACCGATTCTATGGAGGTGCCGGCCGAGCTGTGGACGGGCCGCCGGGTTCTACACATGCCGCGCCGAATGTGTCTAGTCCCCCCTCTCGCTCTTCTGCGCGCAGCTCCGGCCACGGCTGGAAGACGCCCTGCGCCGTCCCGCCCGCAGCGAGGCCGGCGACGCCGCGCCGGTAGCTTCCCTGACGTGAACGGCGCCGACCTCGCAGGACGCACCATCGCCATCGCCGGCGCGGCCGGCGGCCTCGGCCCGACCGTCGCCTCCCGCCTCGCCGCCGCGGGCGCGAACCTCGCGCTCACCGACGTGGTCGAAGACCGTCTCGGAGAGGTGGCCACCGGCCTCGCGCTCCCCGACGGCCGCCTCGACCACCGCGTCGTCGACCTCCTCGACGTCGACGAGGCGCGCAGCTGGGCCTCCGCACTGACCGAGCGATTCGGCGGCGTCGACGCTCTCATCCACCTCGTCGGCGGCTGGAAGGGGGGAGACCCCATCACCACCACTCCACTCGAGGACTACGAGTTCCTCCACGACCTCCTCGTCCACACCGTCCAGCACGCAACCCGCGCCTTCTACGACACCCTCACCACCTCAGAGCACGGCCGCTTCGTCATCGTCTCCTCCGCCCAGGCCCAGGCCCCCGACGGCACCAACGCCTCTTATGCCGCCACCAAGGCAGCCGCCGAGACCTGGACCCTCGCCCTCGCGAACTCCTTCGCGGCCGACGACTCGGCCGCGACGGCGAACATCGTCGTCGTGAACGCCATCCTCACGCCGCAGATGCGCGAGGCGAACCCGGACACGCCATATAGGACCTTCACCTCGGTAGAGGACATCGCCGAGGCGATCGCCTTCCTCTGCTCCGACGCAGCCGCCAAGATGAACGGCAAGCGCCTGGCCCTGTATCCGTGAGAGCACCTCCACACGACTTCGCATCCGACAACCACGCGGGAGCACACCCCGAGGTCCTGGAGGCGATCGCCGCGGCCAACGAGGGTCACGCCGCGAGCTACGGAGCCGACCCCTGGACCGGGCGCACCCGCGACCTCTTCCGCGAGCACTTCGGCGGCGAGGCGGAGGGCCACATCGTCTTCAACGGAACCGGCGCCAACGTCAGCGCGCTCGACGCCGTAACCGAGCCGCACGAGGCGGTCATCTGCACCGAAACCGCCCACATGCACCTCGACGAATGCGGCGCACCCGAGCGCCTCACCGGAACCAAGCTCCTCACCGTCTCAACCGCCGAAGGCAAGCTCACCCCCGCCGACGTGGGCCACTGGGACCCGAAGCGCGGCGACATCCACCACGTCCAACCCCGGGTAGTCTCGATCACGCAGGCCACCGAGCTGGGTACCGTCTACACGGCCGACGAGGTGCGCGCGATCGCCGACGCCGCCCACGAGCGCGACATGCTCCTTCACGTCGACGGCGCGCGTATCGCCAACGCCGCCGCCTCCCTTCGCCTCTCCCTTCGCGAGATCACCACCGAGGCCGGCGTCGACTTGCTCTCCTTCGGCGCCACCAAGAACGGGCTGCTCTTCGGCGACGCCGTCGTCTTCCTGCGTCCCGGGCTGGGCGAGGGCTTCGAGTTCACCCGCAAGCAGCTCGCCCAGCTCGCCTCGAAGCTGCGCTTTGCCGCCGCGCAGTTCGAGGCCCTGCTCGGCCCCGGCGAGCTCTGGCTGCGAAACGCCCGGCACGCCAACGAGATGGCCAGGCGGCTCGCCACCGCCGTCGGTCGCATCGACGGCCTGGAGATCGCCTACCACGTCCACGCCAACGCAGTGTTCGCCCGCCTGCCGCGCCCCGCCATCGACACCCTGCTCGCCGACCTCGAGGCCGACCACCCCTTCTACATCTGGGACGAGGAGGACAACGTGGTCCGCTGGATGTGCTCGTGGGACACGACCCCGTCCGACGTCGACGACTTCGCCGGAGCCGTCCAGGCCGCCCTGAGTTGACCACGCTCCGCGAGCGGCTCGAAGCCCTGAGCGCCCGCGCCGTGGCGGCGCTGCCGCAGCCCGTCCTGCGACGGCTCGCGGGCCGTCCCATCCGCATCGACGGGCAGGAGCTCCACCCCCAGGTGAAGATCGCGCTCGCACTCGCCGAGCGCGTTGGCGGTTCCGACATCCTGCCGGTCGCCGATGCCCGCGAACGCCGCCGCCGCGACGCCCGCGTCTTCAGCGGCCCACTGATCGCGCTCGAGGGCGTGCGCGACCTCGAGATCCCGGCCCCAGCCGGTGCAATCCGAGCCCGGCTCTACGTCCCGGCCGCCGCATCCGAGCCGGCGCCGCTCGTCGTCTACTACCACGGCGGCGGTCACGTCATCGGCGACCTGGACACCCACGATCAGGCCTGCCGCTTCCTCGCCCGCGAGGTCCCCGCTCGCGTCCTGGCCGTCGACTACCGGCTCGGCCCCGAGCACCCCTTCCCGGCCGCGGTCGAGGACTCGCTCGCCGCCTTCCGCTGGGCTCACGATGAGGCGGCGCAGCTCGGCATCGACCCCACCCGCATCGCGGTCGCCGGCGATAGCGCGGGTGGCAACCTCGCCGCGGTCGTCGCCCAGCTCACCACCGCCGCCGGTGGGCCCGCACCCGCCTTCCAGGCCCTCGTCTACCCGGTCACGGACTACTCACGGAGGCGTGTCTCCCATGACCTCTTCGGCGAGGGCTTCTTCCTCACACGCGAGGAGATGGACTGGTTTCGCGACAACTACTTCGCCCACGCCAAGCACCCCACCGACCCCCGCGCATCACCCATCCTCGCCACCGACCTCTCAGGCCTGCCCCCTGCTCACGTCGTCACCGCCGGCTTCGATCCGCTCCGCGACGAGGGCGAGGCGTACGCGGAGCGCCTGCGGGCGGCCGGCGTGCCAACGACGCTGCGCAGGGAAGCCGACCTCGTCCACGGGTTCATCAACGCCGTCGGCCTCGGCGGCCGGGCCCGAGAGGCGACCACCCCAATCGCCGCCGCGATTCGCGCCGGCCTCAGCGGTCCCTGAGCACCTCGATCCCCTCGCTACAGTGGGCGGCCCGCCCGGATAGCTCAGCAGGCCAGAGCACCTCCATGGTAAGGAGGGGGTCGTCGGTTCGAATCCGACTCCGGGCTCTATCGCGTATCTAGACTCGGCCGCATGGAACCTTTGCTCGTCATCCGCGAGGGCGCAGAGGCCGGGCGGGAGATGCGGATCGAGGACGCCATCACGCTGGGCCGCGCGGACGAGTGCGACCTCGTGCTTGCCGACCAGGGCGTCTCGCGCAGCCACGCCCGTGTTGCCTCAAGCGCTGACGGCGCCATGATCGAGGACCTCGGCTCCTCGAACGGCACCTTCGTGAACGGCCGGTCGGTCGAGGGCGCGCAGGCGCTGCGCGACGGCGACGAGATCACGCTTGGCGGCGCGGTCATTCAGTTCGTCGGCGGCTCCGGCGAGACCCAGGTCATGGGCGACGAGGTTGATCCTGACGCCACGGAGGCGCACCCGCCCCCGGCCGCCGGCGCTCCTGGGGCCGCCGAGCCGCGCGCCGCCACGCCACCGCCACGCGAGCCGATCCCGGTACCGCCCCCGCGCCCGAGCGCCGAGCCGCCGCGGCGAGAGCCCATCCTCCAGCCCGAGCCCGCGGCCCCCGTGCAGCGAGACGCGGTCAACGACTTCAACCTCCCCGCGCTCGCGGCAGTCGTGCTCGGCCCGCTCTCAATCCTGCTCTTGATCTTCTCCTCCGGATCGGGCTTCTACGCCGCCCTGCCGGTCGCGATCACGGCCGTCGCCCTCGGCACCATCGGCCGCAACAAGGTCGACCGCGGCGAGAGCTGGCGCTATCGCTCGTTCGCGTCGGCTGGCCGGACCCTCGGCATCATCGGCACGATCCTCGCGGGCGTCGTGCTGATCGCGGTCATCATCGTGACCCAGATCCTCGACGTTTCCGCCGAATCCATCGGCGAGCTCGCCGACGAGATCCGCCAGGAGATCGAGTCGCCCTAGGGAAGCTCGGGCTGCGTCGTCGGTGGGGGAGCGGAGCGGGCTCCGGTGGCACGGGGTTCCGCGACGCGGCTCCGGGGAGGCGTCCGCCGGTGACGGCGCTGCTGCCACGCGCAAAGCACGCCGACCACGCCGCCGATCAGGTTCGAAACCAGATCGAACACCGCCTCGCCACCACCCGGATCAAGGTTCGTGTGAACAACGCTGTCCGCCACCGCCTCAGCGAGCTCCCAGGTCACACCGACCACCAGTAGTAGGCCCAGCGAGACGCCCAGCAGCGGCGCAAGCGCGATGCCGTGCCGCCGCCGTGTGATCAGGCGAGCGAGCGCCCACCCCACGAGCGCACCCCCGGCGAGGTGGGCGATCGTGCTCGCGACCCTCGGGGGAACGACCTCCCCGAAGACCCCGACGACCCAGATGATCGCGGCGAAGCCGGCGGCGAGCATCACCAGTTGGCGCCGGGAAACTCCCAGCCCGACGGCGAGGAGGAGGCCGGCAGCACAAAACGCACCCATGACGCCGAAGGCGCGATTGTTCGCCAGGGCGACCACGATGGCGCTCGAGAGGAGCAGCGCCGCCGCGAGGGCCAGCCCCAGGAGAATGCGTGAGAGTTGCGCGGACACGAGCGCGCCAGGGTAGGGATCGGCGCTTAGGAATTCCTCAATAGGGGGTCCCTGGGCACGATGACCTGGACCCCTCCACGCAGCCGACGAGCGCGCAGGCAACGCAACTGCGAGCACCCCGCACGGAGTCGGGGTCCTCGCCGGACACGGGGTTCTAGGGCCGGCTCACCCCACACGGAAGCGCGCCATACCCGCCATAGACTGCCGCCCAATGGACTTCTCGTTCACCGACGAGCAGAAGGACTTCGTCGCCGCCATCCGCGACTTCTGCCAGCGCGAGTGTGGCTCCCAGGAGCAGCGCGCGCAACTCACAAAGGGGTACACCGAGCTCCACTCGGGCGAGATCTACTCGAAGATGGCCGAGCTCGGCTGGCTCGGCGTGATGATCGACGAGGACCTTGGCGGCTCGGGCGGAGGGATGGTGGATGCCTGCATCTTCATGGAGGAGACGTCCCGTGGGATGGCTCCGATCGGTGGCTACGGAACGACGCTGATCGTCGCCGGCGCCGTGCAGCGATTCGGTTCCGACTCCCAGAAAGGGGAGATCCTCGGCAGCATCGCGCGCGGCTCCGTCGAGGCGATCGCGATGACCGAACCGGAGGCAGGCTCCGACGTCGGCTCGCTCACGACCTCGGCCGAGCGATCGAATGGCAGCTTCGTGCTGAACGGGCAGAAGGTCTTTTGCTCGAACGCCCACATCGCCGATCACGTACTGGTCGTCTGTCGCACTTCCAAGAGCGAGTCAAAGCACGACGGACTCTCGATGATCTTCGTCCCGACCGACGACGAGCGGATGGAGATCAAGCCGATCGACACCCTCGGCGGCCGCGAAACCAGCCACCTCTACCTCTCCGACTGCGAGGTGCCGCAGGAGAACATCCTCGGCGAGGTCGACCAGGGCTGGATTCAGCTGATGGCGGGCCTGAACGTCGAGCGCCTGATTCTCGCCGCGATCATGCTCGGCGTCGGCGAGCGTGCCTGCGAGGACGCCCTGGCCTACGTCAAGGAGCGAAAGCAATTCGGCCGCCCGATCGGCTCCTTTCAGGCTCTCCAGCACCGGCTCGCCAACATCGCCACCGATCTCGAGGCCGCTCGCCTCATGACCTATTGGTGCGCCGCCAAGGTCGACGAGGATCCCGATCGCATGCTCCCCAGAGAGGCCTCGATGGTGAAGCTCTTCGTGACCGAGGCGGCCCAGCGCGCGGCCCTCGGCGGCATGCAGATGATGGGCGGCTACGGCTACTCGTCCGAATACGACATGGAGCGCCTGGTCCGCTCGACGCTCGTCTCAACGATCTACGGCGGGACGAGCGAGATCCAGCGCAACATCATCGCCAAGACGTTGGGGCTGTAGCGGGCCCGTTTCCCTCAACGCGAGGCTGGGCTGCGGCGCGCCCAACCTTCTTGTAACAGGGGACGGGGCGAAATGCACGCGCACCTCGTCTACGGCAGGCACTGACCTTTTCGCGACCACTGGTACCCCCTTTGCGAAGCCCGTCCTCGAGGCGCTATTCTCAAGCGGCCCTCGCGCTCTCGCGCCGGGGTCTTTTTTCTGAAGGGAGCGGCTCCGATGGCCAATCCCGGGAGCTATGAGAGGAAAGAGTGGCCTCCGATGTTCGTATCGCCGTAACCCTCGCCTGCGAGGAGTGCAAGCGGCGCAACTACCAGTCCAACAAGTCTCGGCGTAACTCGCCGGACCGCATCGAGTTGCGCAAGTACTGCCGCTGGTGCGGCCACCACACCGCTCACAAGGAAACAAGGTGATCCGGTGAGGAGCTTTAGCTCCGAAAGCAGCATGTAAGGACGCCGAAGGCGTCCGCAAGGCATTCAGGAAGAATCAACTACTCCAATGGCAAAGACCCGAGCTCAGCGCAAGGCCGAGCGCCGCAAGAAGGAGGCGCGCGAGGCGGCCCAGGCAACTCAGGCCCGCACGACGGAATCCCGCGCCCAGCACGAGACGCAGGTCCCTGAGTCGGCCGATGTGATCGAGGCCGAGCTCGCAGAGCGCGGCGCCGATGTCGACGCGCTGCGTGAGCAAGGTGAGGGCCAGGCCCCCTCGCCGGCTCCTTCACGCGCCGATGTGGGGCGCCCCGCCGATGCGGACGTGCCCGCCGAAGACAAGATCACGCGCCGCGAGCGGAAGCGCCAAGAGCGCGAGGCCCGCGAGCGTGCCAAGGCCTCGGAGGAGCGTCGCAAGCCGCGGGAGGCTCCGGTCGAGCGCCAGCGCGGACGCGTCGCCGGGTTCATCGTCTCCTGCTGGGCGGAGCTAAAGCGCGTTCAGTGGCCCGACCGCGAGACCCTGATCCAGGCCTCCGCCGTGACGCTCATCTTCATCGCCGTCGCCGGGGCCTACCTCGGTGTCCTCGACGCCATCTTCTCCGAGCTCGTCCAGCTCATCCTCTAGGCCGCCCCTTTCCGCCAACCCCCGAAACCGAAAGCTTTGAACTGAACCCATGTTCCGCTGGTATGTGATCAACACCTATTCCGGGCACGAGAACAAGGTCAAGCACAACCTCGAGCACCGCATTGAGACGATGGGCCAGCGCCAGCGCGTGCGGCAGGTGGTCGTCCCGACGGAGCAGGTCTCCGAACTCAAAGACGGCCAGCGCGTGCAGGTCGAGAAGCGCACCATGCCCGGCTATGTGCTCGTGAACATGGAGATGACCGACGACGCCTGGAACCTCGTCAAGAACACCCCCGGTGTCACCGGCTTTGTCGGCTCCCGCAACAAGCCGATCCCGCTCTCCCAGCCGGAGGTCGACCGTCTGCTTCACCGCGAGACCGCCGAGCGCCCGCGCGCCCGCGCTCAGTACGAGATGGGGGAGACGGTGAAGGTGATCGCAGGCCCGCTCTCGGACTTCTCAGGCGAGATCGCCGAGATCAACGAGGACGCCGCCAAGCTCAAGGTGCTGGTCTCCATCTTCGGCCGCGAAACGCCGGTCGAGGTTGGCTATGACCAGGTGAAGAAGATCTGAGACGGAGGGCTAACCTCAGACCCGCTGATGGCGAAGAAGGTCCTCACACTCATCAAGCTTCAGATCCCCGCCGCCGCGGCCAACCCCGCGCCGCCGGTAGGTCCTGCGCTGGGTCAGCACGGCGTCAACATCATGGAGTTCTGCAAGGCGTTCAACGCGCAGACGCAGGCTGACGCCGGCACGATCATCCCGGTGGAGATCACGGTCTTCGAGGACCGCTCCTTCACCTTCATCACCAAGACCCCGCCCGCCGCGGTCCTGATCCGCGAGGCGATCGGGATCGAGAAGGGCTCAGGCGAGCCGCACATAGACAAGGTGGGGACCATCTCGGCCGCCCAGGTGCGCCAGATCGCCGAGCGCAAGATGCCTGACCTAAACGCGAACGATCTCGACGCCGCCTCGAAGATCATCGCCGGCACCGCCCGCTCGATGGGTGTCGACGTCGAAGGGCTGGAGAGCTAGAGATGGCAAGGGGCAAGCGCTACGCCGCCGCCTACGAGAAGGTCGACCGCGACCGCCGCTACGAGCCCGCCGAGGCCGTCGCCCTGCTGAAGGAGACCGCCTCGACGAAGTTCGACGAGACGGTCGAGGTGCACATGAAGCTCGGCCTGAACGTGCGCCACGCCGAGGAGCAGCTCCGCGGGACCCTCGGCCTCCCCAAGGGGCTAGGCAAGGACGTCACCGTCGCGGTCTTCGCCGAGGGCGACGCCGCCCGTGCCGCTACCGAGGCCGGCGCGGATCACGTCGGCGCCCAGGACCTCGCCGAGAAGATCGAGGAAGGCTGGACCGATTTCGACGTCGCCATCGCGACGCCGGCCCTGATGGGCCCCGTCGTCTCCAAGCTCGGTCGCGTGCTGGGCCCGCAGGGCAAGATGCCGAACCCGAAGGTCGGCACCGTCACCGATGACGTGGCGACGGCCGTCGGCGAGTCGAAGGCCGGCAAGGTCGAGTACCGAACCGACCGCAACGCCAACGTTCACCTCACGATCGGCAAGGCGAGCTTCGAGGCTGCCGACCTGCTTCAGAACTACGCCGCGGTGATCGACGAGATCGTCCGCGCCAAGCCCGCCGCCGCCAAGGGTCGCTACATCCACTCGATCACGCTTGCGACGGCGATGGGCCCGGGGATCCGGGTGGACTCGGCGCGCACACGCGAGTCGGAGATCATGGCGGGCGCGGCCGCCCTGGCCGGCTCCGAAGGCGACGGGGAGGCCGAGGGCGCCGAGACCGAGCCGGTCACGGCCTGACCCGCTACCATCGCGCCCTCGAACTGGAGGATTCGCCCGAGACCACCGGCTGGCGTTCGCCATAAGCCCGGTGCAGGTGGAGCCGGAGGACGCCTTCCGAGCCCGCCTGCGTGCGGGCTTTTTCGTGCGTATTTCCTGAGGGCTTGAGATGAACAAGGAACAGAAAGCGGCGGCGGTCGAGGAGATCGCAGAGAGTCTCAGCGGTGCTGAGGCGATCTTCGCCGTGGACTACCGCGGGATCAGCGTGCCGCAGGCCGCCGAGCTGCGCACGAAGCTGGCCGAGGCCGACGCCGTCTTCAGCGTCGTCAAAAACCGACTCGCGAAGCGCGCGCTGGAGCAGACCGGCACCGAGACCCTCGAGGAGCACCTCGTCGGCCCGACCGCCCTCACCCTGATCAAGGGCGATCCGGTCACCGCCGCGAAGGCGATCTCGACCTTTGGCCGCGAACACGCTCTCCTCACCTACAAGGGCGGGATCATGGACGGCGCCGAGCTCGATCCCGAGGGCTTTCAGGCGATCGCCCGCCTGCCGGGCCTCGACGTCCTTCACGGGCAACTGGTCGGCCTCACCGCCAGCCCACTGACCGGGCTCGTCGCCGGCATGAACAACTTGATCTCCGGCCTCGGCCGCCAGCTCGCGCAGATCGCCGAGCAGGGGCTCGTCTCCGGCGAGGAGCCGGCCGCGGAGGAGGAAGCGCCGGCTGAAGAAGAGGCGCCGACCGAGGAGGAGGAGCCCGCCGAGGAAGCGCCGGCCGACGAGGGCGCCGACGCTGAGGAATCTGAGACTGAGTCGGCTGACGCCGACAACGAAGCTGAAAACACTCCCGAGGAGGGCGACGCGGAAGCCGAGACCTCTGAGGGCGATGAGGAGGAATCTGACTGATGGCCGCTGCAACCAAGATGACGACCGACAAGTGGATCGAGGAGCTCAAGGGCATCTCCGTGCTCGAGCTCTCCGAGCGCATCAAGGCGCTGGAGGAGGAGTTCGGCGTCTCCGCGACCGCGGTCGCCGCTGCGGCCCCTGCCGCCGCAGGCGACGGAGCCGGCGATGGCGCTGCCGAGGAGTCGAGCACCGTCGACGTCGTGCTCACCGCCCCGGGCGACAAGAAGATCCAGGTGATCAAGGCCGTTCGCGCCGCCACCGGGCTGGGCCTGAAAGAGGCCAAGGCCGTGGTCGACGGGGCCCCGAACGCCGTCAAGGAGGGGCTCGAGCGCGAGGAGGCCGAGAAGCTCAAGGCCGAGCTCGAGGAGGCCGGCGGCGAGGTCGAACTGAAGTAAACTCTTTGGTCCGATTCGTCTTAGAAGACCCCGTGCGTGCCCGTGCCTGCGGGAACGCGCACCGGTGTGCTAATTTAGACGGTCGCGCGTCGTTCGCCGTTTTTGCGCCCGGATCCCTTCACGCGATCCGGGGTCCTTGTTCTTCGACCACCTGAGGAGTCGCCCAGTTGGCCAGAGTTCCCGCTGCCCCTGTCATCCGTAGGTCCTTTTCCCGACTCTCCACCCCAGTTGAAGTCCCCCACCTGATCGATATCCAGCGCCGCTCCTTCGAGGCCCTCACGGACCCGAAGAAGGGGATGCTGCGGGAGACCATCAACGACATCTCCCCGATCGAGGACTACACGGGGAACCTTGCGATCGTCTTCGGCGACTTCAAGTTCGATGAGCCGACGCACACGGTCGCCGAGTGCCGCGAGAAGGACATCACCTATTCGCGCCCGCTCAACGTCAAGGTGGCGTTCCAGAACCGCGAGACGGGTGAGATCCGCGAGCAGACGGTCTTCATGGGCGACTTCCCGTGGATGACCGACCGCGGCACCTTCATCATCAACGGCACCGAGCGCGTCGTGGTGACTCAGCTCGTCCGCTCGCCGGGCGCCTACGTGATGGAGCCCAAGGACCGCGAGAAGCAGGTCTTCATCGCCAACCTGATGCCCGCGCGCGGCTCCTGGCTCGAGCTCGAGATCGACAAGAAGGGGCGGGTCTACGCCCGCATCGACCGCAAGCGCAAGCTGCCGGTCACCGTACTGCTGCGCGCCATGGGCTTCGTCACCGACGAGGAGATCCTGAAGCTCTTCGACAACTCCGTCTACATGCGCCACACCATCGAGGCCGACACGGAGCCGACGAAGACGGAGGAGGGCGCCCTGATCGAGCTCTTCAAGAAGCAGCGCCCGGGCGAGCCGCCTTCGGTCGACGCGGCCAAGGCACTGATGGAGCAGCTCTTCTTCGATCCCAAGCGCTACGACCTCACGCGGGTCGGCCGCTACAAGCTGAATGCCCGTCTCGATCTCGACGTCGATCTCGATACCCGTGTCCTCACGAAGGACGACATCGTCGCCCTGATCAAGGAGCTCGTGCGGCTGCCGCGGCTCCTCGACGAGGACCTCGAGACGATCGACGAGGAGAACCCGATCAAGGACTACGCGGCCGAGCTCGCGATGGCTCCCCGCGAGGCGGTCAAGGACCACCTCGACGAGTACGAGCACTTCGGAAACCGGCGCCTGCGCACGGTCGGCGAGCTGATCCAGGACGCTTTCCGCGTCGGCCTCTACCGGATGGAGCGGGTGGTCCGCGAGCGCCTCACGACCGAGGACGCCGATGCGATCACGCCGCAGACGATCATCAACATCCGTCCCGTCGTCGCGGCGCAGAAGGAGTTCTTCGGCTCCTCGCAGCTCTCGCAGTTCATGGACCAGACGAACTCGCTGGCCGGCCTCACCCACCGCCGCCGCCTCTCGGCGCTCGGCGCGGGCGGGCTCACGCGCGAGCGCGCCCCGATCGAGGTGCGCGACGTGCATCCCACCCACTACGGCCGCATGTGCCCGATCGAGACCCCGGAGGGCCCGAACATCGGCCTGATCGGCTCGCTCTCCTCCTACGCGCAGGTCTCCGAGCACGGCTTCGTCACGACCCCCTACCGGGTGGTCAAGGACGGCGTGGTCTCCAACGAGATCGTCCACCTCGACGCGACGCAGGAAGAGGACCGCATCATCGCCCAGGCCAACGCCGAGGTCGACGAGAAGTCCCGCAAGCTGAAGGGCCCGCAGGTGCTGTGCCGAATTGGCGAGGGCGACATCGAGCTCGTCTCGCCGAAGCAGGTGGAGCTGATGGACGTCTCGCCGACGCAGATCTGGTCGGTCGCCACGGCGCTCATTCCCTTCCTCGAGCACGACGATGCCAACCGTGCCCTGATGGGCTCCAACATGCAGCGCCAGGCCGTGCCGCTGCTTAAGCCCGAGGCGCCGCTCATCGGCACCGGAATGGAGCGCCGGGCGGCAATCGACACCGGCGACGTCCTCTTGGCCGAAGCCGACGGCGAGGTGGCCTACGTGGACGCCGAGAAGATCGTCGTCAACCACGGCTCCCGCAAGCACGAGTACGAGCTCGACAAGTTCATGCGCTCGAACCAGGGCACGATCATCCACCAGGTCCCGACGGTGGCCGTCGGCGACAAGGTGAAGAAGGGCGAGGTGCTCTGCGACGGCTCATCGACGGCCGGCGGCGAGATCGCGCTCGGCAAGAACTGCCTGGTCGCCTTCATGTCCTGGGAGGGCTACAACTTCGAGGACGCGATCATCCTCTCCGAGCGCCTGTTCAAGGACGACGAGCTCACCTCGATCCACATCGAGGAGTACGAGGTCGACGCCCGCACGACGAAGCTGGGCGACGAGGAGATCACGAGGGATATCCCCAACCGCTCCGAGGAGTCCCTGCGCAACCTCGACGAGCGCGGCATCGTCCGCGTCGGCGCCGAGGTCCAGTCGGGCGACCTGCTCGTCGGCAAGGTGACACCGAAGGGCGAGACCGAGCTGACCGCCGAGGAGAAGCTGATCCGCGCGATCTTCAAGGAGAAGGCGCGCGAGGTTCGCGACACCTCGCTCAAGGTGCCCCACGGCGAGGGCGGCGTCGTGATCGACGTCATCACCTTCGACCGTGACGACGGTGATGATCTGCCGCCCGGCGTCAACAGCCTGGTGCGGGTCTACGTCGCCACCAAGCGCAAGATCGCCGAGGGCGACAAGCTCGCCGGCCGCCACGGCAACAAGGGCGTGATCTCGAAGATCGTGCCAGAGGAGGACATGCCGTTCCTGGAGGACGGCACGCCGGTCGACGTTATCCTGAACCCGCTCGGCGTCCCGAGCCGCATGAACATCGGCCAGATCCTCGAGACGCACCTGGGCTGGGTCGCCGCCAACGGCTGGTACGACGACGGCTCCGACGCCTACAAGAAGGCGCAGCGCACCGACGGGCGCGTCAAGGTCGCCACCTCTGTCTTCGACGGAGCAACCGTCGAGGATGTCGACACCGCCCTCGTGCGCTGGCAGGAGGAAAACGAGGATCGCGGGATCGACCTCGGGATCGACCGCCGCGCGGTCGAGGGCAATCGCGCCGCCGGCAAGGCGCAGCTCTACAACGGCCGCACCGGTGAGCCCTACGAGGCCACCGTGACGGTCGGCTTCATGTACATCCTGAAGCTGCTGCACCTGGTCGACGACAAGATCCACGCCCGCTCGACAGGCCCCTACTCGCTCGTCACCCAGCAGCCGCTGGGCGGCAAGGCGCAGTTCGGTGGCCAGCGGTTCGGCGAGATGGAGGTCTGGGCGCTCGAGGCCTACGGCGCCGCGTACACGCTCCAGGAGATGCTCACGGTCAAGTCCGACGACACCGTCGGCCGCGTCAAGGCCTACGAGTCGATCGTCAAGTCCGAGAACATCCCCGAGCCCTCCATCCCGGAGTCGTTCAAGGTGCTCCTGAAGGAGATCCAGAGCCTTGGGCTCGACGTCAATCTGGTCGCCGACGAGACCGCGGTCGAGTTCGGCGAGGAGGACGACGAGCTCCTGCGCGCAGCCGAGGAGCTCGGCATCGACCTCTCCGGAGTGCGTGCGGATGGCGAGGACGGCAAGGGCGGAAAGGGCGCGGCGGACGAGCGCGAGGAGCAGGTGGTCGCCGAGGGAGAGGGCGGCTCGACCGACGGCTCCAACGGCGCTGCAGCGAACAAGGACAAGGCCAAGGCCGAGTAGGAAGGCAGGACCAAAGAGATGGACATCAACAACTTCGACGCAATCGAGATCGGCCTCGCGTCCTCCAAGAAGATCCGCGGCTGGAGCCACGGCGAGGTCACGAAGCCCGAGACGATCAACTACCGCACGCTGAAGCCCGAGAAGGACGGACTCTTCTGCGAGCGAATCTTCGGCCCCACCAAGGACTGGGAGTGCTACTGCGGTAAGTACAAGCGGGTCCGCTACAAGGGCATCGTCTGCGAGCGCTGTGGCGTTGAGGTCACCCGCTCGAAGGTGCGCCGCGACCGCATGGGCCACATCGATCTCGCCGCTCCCGTCTCCCACATCTGGTTCTTCAAGGGCGTGCCCAGCCGCATCGGCTACCTGATCGACATGGCGCCGAAGGAGCTCGAGAAGGTCCTCTACTTCGCCGCCTCGATCATCACCTGGATCGACGAGGAGGCCCGCGCCAAGGACCTGAAGAAGCTGGAGAAGGAAGTGAAGAAGGTCCTCGACGGCTACGCGGGCGATCGCGAGCAGCGCACTCAGGAATTGCGCGCTTCGCTGGATCGGCGTGTCGCCTGGCTCGAGGGCGAGGGCACCCAGAAGGACTTCGACCCCGAGGACGAGCTCTGGGCCGAGGGCCTCGGCGTGAAGCCCGAGAAGCTCGACGACGCCGAGCGGACAAAGCTCGTGCGCGAGACGAAGAAGGGGCTCGACTCCGAGATCGCCGACACCGAGGCCTACCTCGATGACGCGATCGAGCGCATGGAGGAGGTCTGGAAGATCTTCCAGGAGATGAAGGTCAAGGACGTCGTCAACGACGAGGCCGTCTTCCGTGAGCTCAAGGATCGGTTCGGCTCCCCGTACGGCTGGGGCGAGTACTTCCGTGGTGGCATGGGCGCCGAGTCCGTGCGCGACCTCCTCGACCAGGTCGACCTCGAAGCCGAGTGCGAGGAGCTCGAGCAGACGATCAACACCTCGAAGGGACAGAAGCAGTCCCGCGCGGTCAAGCGCCTCAAGGTGGCCTCGTCGTTCAAGAACTCGGCCAACAGGCCCGAGTGGATGGTGCTCGACTGCGTGCCGGTGATCCCGCCGGAGCTTCGGCCCATGGTCCAGCTCGACGGTGGCCGCTTCGCCACGTCGGACTTAAACGACCTCTACCGCCGCGTGATCAACCGCAACAACCGCCTCAAGCGGCTGCTCGACTTGGGCGCGCCCGAGATCATCGTGAACAACGAGAAGCGGATGCTCCAGGAGGCCGTCGACGCGCTGTTCGACAACGGCCGGCGCGGCCGCCCCGTCACGGGACCCGGCAACCGGGCCCTGAAGTCGCTCTCGGACATGCTGAAGGGCAAGCAGGGGCGCTTCCGCCAGAACCTGCTCGGCAAGCGGGTGGACTACTCCGGCCGCTCGGTCATCGTCTCCGGCCCCAGCCTGAGGCTGCACCAGTGCGGCCTGCCGAAGCTGATGGCGCTCGAGCTGTTCAAGCCGTTCATCATGGCTCGCCTTGTCGAGCGCAAGGCCGTGCAGAACATCAAGGCGGCCAAGAAGATGGTCGACTCGATGATCCCCGAGGTCTGGGACGTGCTCGAGGAGGTCATCCACGAGCATCCGGTGCTGCTCAACCGTGCCCCGACGCTGCACAGGCTGGGCATCCAGGCGTTCGAGCCGGTGCTGGTCGAGGGCAAGGCGATCCAGATCCACCCGCTCGTCTGCCACGCATTCAACGCGGACTTCGACGGCGACCAGATGGCCGTGCACGTGCCGCTCTCAGCGGAGGCGCAGGCCGAGGCACGCATCCTGATGCTGTCGTCGAACAACATCCTGAGCCCTGCTCACGGCGCGCCGCTCGCGACGCCCACCCAGGACATGGTGCTGGGCATCTACTACCTGACCTACGGGAAGGATCACGACGAGCTGCAGGAGCTCGACGAGAAGCTGCGCACGGGTAAGGGTGGCAACGGCTCCGGCTCGCGGCCGCGGAGGTTCCGCACCGCCCAGGAGGCAGAGCTCGCCTACGAGAACGGGCTGGTGGGGCTGCACGACCTGGCGGAGTACCGCCGGCCGGGCCACGAGCACTTCCTGACCACGGTCGGGCGGATCATCTTCAACGACCGCGTCGAGCGGTCGCTGGCCGACGCGCTTGAGGACGAGTACGACCCTGAGAAGTACGAGTTCGTAAATCGCTCGCTGAAAAAGCGCGACGTGAACGAGATCGTGACCAACCTGGTCGAGGCGTACGGCGCTCCCGCCGTGGCCCTGGTTCTGGACGCCTTCAAGGAGCTCGGCTTCCACTATGCAAGCCAGGCCGGGATCACGATCTCGAAGAACGACGTGATCTCGCCCCCCGACAAGGAGACGATTCTCGACCGCTACGAGGGCGAGGCCGCCGAGATTCACAGCCAGTACGACGAGGGCTACATCACGGCGGTGGAGCGCAAGGACGCAGTTACGAACCTGTGGAACCGCGCCACCGACGAGGTGGCCTCCGCGATGGAGGGGAACCTGAGTGAGCTGAACCCCATCTTCATGATGGCCAACTCGGGCGCGCGCGGTTCGTTCAAGCAGATCCGCCAGCTCGCGGGGATGCGTGGCCTCATGGCCAATCCGAAGGGCGACATCATCGAGCGCCCGATCAAGGCCAACTTCATGGAGGGCCTGTCGGTGCTCGAGTACTTCATCTCCACCCACGGCGCCCGCAAGGGGCTCGCCGACACGGCCCTGCGCACAGCGGACTCGGGCTACCTCACCCGGCGCCTGGTCGACGTGGCGCAGGACGTGATCGTCCGCTCCGAGGACTGCAAGACGAAGGACTTCGTCGAGTTGCCCCTGCGAACCGAGGAGGGCGAGCTCAACCAGAACCTGCTGGGCCGGATCTCCGCGAAGAAGTTCACGACCAAGCGCGGGCGTGACCTGCTGAAGAAGGGGCAGGAGATCGACGACCCGGAGCTGGAGGAGATCGTCGAGGCCTTCGGCAACGAGGAGGTCGCCGTGCCGGTGCGCTCCACGCTCAAGTGCGAGGCCGATTCCGGGGTCTGCCGCGCCTGTTACGGGGTCTCGATGGCCTCGGGGTCGATGGTCGAGATCGGCGACGCGGTGGGGATCATCGCCGCTCAGTCGATCGGCGAGCCGGGGACGCAGCTCACCATGCGCACCTTCCATACCGGGGGCGTCGCCGGCCTTGACATCACCCAGGGTCTGCCGCGCGTCGTCGAGCTGTTCGAGGCTCGCAAGCCCAAGGGCCTGGCGCAGATCGCCGTGGCGGCGGGCAAGGTTTCCGTCGAGGAGGGCGATAAGGGCACGACGATGATCGTCACCGACGCGAAGGGCGAGGATCAGAAGTACACCTTCCCGCCCCGCTCCGTCCTGATGGTCGCCCACGGCGATCGGATCGAGGAGGGCCAGCAGCTGAACGAGGGCTCGCTCGATCCCAAGGAGTCGCTCGAGGTGCGCGGCCGTGCGGACACCGAGAAGTACCTGGTGAGCGAGGTCCAGCGGGTCTACAAGGCGCAGGGCGTCGACATCAACGACAAGCACATCGAGCTGATCGTCCGTCAGATGATGAAGAAGGTCTCGATCGACTCGAAGGGCTCGACGACGCTTCTGCCTGGCCAGCTCGAGGATCGTCACAAGCTCAAGGAGCTGAACCGCAAGGTCAAGGAGGAGGGCGGCACGCCCGCAAAGGGCTCGGAGGTCCTGCTCGGGATCACCAAGGCGTCGCTCGCGACCGAGTCGTTCCTCTCGGCGGCCTCCTTCCAGGAGACCACCAAGGTGCTGACCGACGCGGCTCTCGAGGGCAAGCGCGACAAGCTGGTGGGCCTGAAGGAGAACGTCATCATCGGCAAGCTGATCCCGGCGGCCACGGGTCTGCGCCACTACCGCTCGCTTGAGATCGAGCCGGTGGAGCCCGCGCAGCGCCCGGACGAGGACCTCCTCGACGAAGAGGAGCTCGCGGCCGAGCTGGGCCTCGCCACCGACGGTGAGGACTCCTCGAGCGATCTCGAGGGCTTCGGCCCCTCCTTCGCGGAAGAGCTGGAAGAGCTCGCGCAGGAGATCGAGACGGGCGAGGGCTCGGCCGCCGAGTCGAACTAGGGCCCGAGTACTGAGTGGCGCACGAGTCCCGCTCTACGGGACCGCCGCGCCATTGCAGGACGAGTCGTTGGTCAGCTGCTGCGCTCGGGGTCCGACGCGCCCACGAGCGCCTGTGTCGCTGGGGGTAGGAGCCCCGCGGCGATGCAGCGATGCAGGAACTCGGTCCAGCCAGGGTGCGTCGCGGCGGCCTCCCGCAGCAGCGTCCGCGCCTCGACGAGACGATCGGCGTCAGCCAGCACGGTGGCGCGCCAGAACGTGACCTGATCTTCGGTGGGGGCCAGCTGGCCGGCAAGGTCCGCCTCCTCGGCGGCTGCGTCAAGCTCGCCGTCCGCGGCAAGCTCCAGGGCCCGGTCGAGGTGGTCGTAGGCGCGCTTTAGCTCCAGCAGGCGTTTTAGCTCCAGAACTGGCTGGGGGTGGTCGATGACCCGGAGGTCCGTTTCCGCGCCGGCGGGGTCGCCCGGTCGAACCAGGAGCCGCGCCGCCTGGCGACCGCGCGCGTCGCCTCCGGTTCGCTCGGCGGCCTCGAGGGCTGCCAGCAGCCGGTCCGGCATCGCTCCCGGCGCCGACTCGTAGGCCGTCACCATCGCCTCCCAGCAGCCGTCGCTCGCGAGCATGTTTCCCTGAGCGCAGCAGTCGCCGCCAAGAGCGTGCCCCGCCGCGGCGACGCAGCCCGCGCCCGTGTGCTGCGCGAATATTCCCGACGCGTCGGCGATTGCGACCTGTCGCAGCTCCCGCCCCTCGTCGCTCGCCTTGAGCTCCCCAAGCGCGTCCGCTGGGCGCTGGCCGCGGCGAAGCAGCTCCAGTCCCTCCGAGCCATAACGCGGTTCCGCGATGGCCTGCGTGCACACGGCACCAATCCCGTTCGCGATCCAGGCCACCTGTCCGGCGTCGAACCAGCGTGACTGTACGGCGATGCCGAGCTCGCCGCTCTTCGGATCGTGTCCGATGATCGAGTAGGTCAGGGTGCTAGGCGCCTTCGACGACCCCGCGACGCACCGAGGAGCCGCTTGCCCGCACCGGCGCTGGCGGCTTGGCGATCCGCTTGCGACCGCCCGGCGGGCACGGTGGGATGGGCTGCGCGTCGGGCGCATGGGGGCCCCGGCGGGGACCGCGCGGGCGGGTCGGGTCGCGCCGGAAGCGGCGGAACTCGTGGTCGTCCGCGCCGGGTGGGATCTCCTCCGTCTCCGGCGTTGCCCGGAAAGCCCACCAGACGAGGTAGAGCAGAAGCGCGACCGGGATCTTCAAGACCACGGCCAAGAACACAATCGGAACGAAGCCCTCCACTGCGCCTTTGAGTCTAAAGGTCGCCGGACCTGTGCGACTGAGGGGAGCTCACCTCATCGGCCCACTGCAGCATCGTCTCAACGTGAGCGTCGGTGATCCCGATCGCGGGCTCGCACGGCACGAGCAGCGTCGGCTCCGGACGCTCGGTGGCCCAGAGGCGACAGTCCTCGTCGATGCAGTCGTCGACCCACGCGAGTGGACGGCCCTCGGCGTATTCCTTGAGCGCGTCGAGCTTCCAATGAGATGTGCCGAAGCGTGCCCGTCCGCCGAACGTGAGGGCGGGCAGCGCCTCCGGGAGACCGAGGATCCCCGGAAGCATGTCGTTGGCGCGCTCCTCCCAGCCGGTCGCCCAGACGAGCTCGTAGCGCTCAGCCAGGCGTGCGAGGCGAGGCCCGGCCTCGTCGGGGATGCAGTGAGCGATCCCATCGATCAGGTGGAAGCGACCCGGGACCTCGTCGAGGGGGCCATCGAAGCCGAAGAGGCTGATCGTGCCATCGACGTCCACGGCGAGAATCGGCTTGGACGTGTCCATCGGTTCAGCGTAGCGCGGGCCTCGCATGGGTCGGCCGCTACCATGCGCCGTCGTGCCCAGCACCAATCAACTCATCCGCAAGGGTCGAACGCCGCAGAAGAAGAAGGTGACGACCCCCGGGCTCAAGTCCGGCCAGGGCCGCAAGCGCCGCGTTGCCGCGCCGCAGCGGCGGGGTGTGTGCACCCGCGTCGCGACGGTCACGCCGAAGAAGCCGAACTCCGCCCTGCGCAAGATCGCCCGCGTTCGCCTCACCAACGGCATGGAGGTCACCACCTACATCCCCGGCGTCGGCCACAACCTTCAGGAGCACTCTGTCGTGCTCATCCGCGGCGGCCGCGTCAAGGACCTTCCGGGTGTCCGCTACAAGGTCGTCCGCGGCGCCCTCGACGCCTCCGGCGTATCGGACCGCAAGCAGGGCCGCTCGCTTTACGGCGTCAAGAAGTAAGCACGAATGCCCCGTCGAGCCCGAGCACCGCAGCGGCCGATCGAGCCGGATGCCCGTTACCGCAGCCGTCTGGTCCAGCAGGTGGTCAACAAGGTGATGGAGGGCGGCAAGAAGTCGCGCGCCGAGCAAATCACCTATGACGCCCTCGCCATCGTCGGCGAGCGCAGCGGCCGCACGCCCGTGGAGGTGCTCGACGACGCGATCAAGGAGCTCACCCCGGTCCTCGAGGTGAAGTCACGCCGCGTCGGCGGTGCCACCTACCAGGTGCCGGTCGAGGTCCCCGCCCGCAGGGCTCGCACCCTCGCCGTCCGCTGGCTCGTCTCCTACGCCCGCGCCCGCCGCGAGAAGTCGATGGCCGACCGCCTCGCGAACGAGATCCTCGACGCCACCCAGCAGCAGGGCAACGCCTGGAAGCGCAAGGACGACGTTTACCGGATGGCACAGGCGAACAAGGCTTTCGCCCACTACCGCTGGTAGGGGTGGTCGGTCTGCCGCCAGCGCGGCGGCTGCAAAGCTTCGTATCTCGGGGTCATCGGCCCCGGTTCTCGCTCACGTAGCTGCCGCTACGCTCGCTTCGCCCCGGGGGCCTGCTTCCCCCGACCTACTCGCTTTTCGCCGCCGTTCGGGGTCGACTCCGACTAACCGTCGCGCGCGCTGGCGCGGTTCGCGGGCGCAGGGCGCGGTTCCGGTTCGGCCGGCCCGTTGTCGCTCGGCCTCGCGTTTACCGCAGAGCTCTCGTCAGCGTCCGCTCGGCGGCGGTCCCTCGGCGTTCGCCCGCCTCCCGGGCCGAGGGCCCGCAGCTGCGCCGGGCTCATGGTCGCCAGGGCCGCGCCGCTGATCGAGAGTCCCAAAGCCCCCAGGAGCTGCAGCCAGAAGCCCGACTGTGGGACCGCCTCGGCAGTGGCGAAAGTCTGGTTGGCGTCGTCGAAGGTGCCCACGTTCCCCGCGTCGGGCAGGTCCAAGAGCAGGAAGATTAGGAGCGAGATGACGCCGCAGGCGGCCACGGCGAAGGCCGCAGGCTTCGAGCCCGTTCCGATCGCGACGAGGAGGGCGACGACGGAGAACGCCGCCAGCACCGCCGGTGCCCACGAGTGCCGGTCGCTGTTGCTCTGATCGCCGAGGGCCTCGGCGCCGGGAGGGATGAACTCGAACGCGGTGGTGAACTCTGAGGCGAACAGCAGGGCGGCGGTCAGGAGGCAGGCGAACGGGAGGAGGCGCTCGAGGCGAAAGCCGCGGGGGGCATCGTTCACGAGCGCGCTCCCTGAACGCGCGATCGCCCGAGCCGAGGTATTCGCAACCTGCGCTCGCGGCTGGGCGCAGCCGTTCGTGCCCGCTCCCTGGCGGGACGCAGGTTGAGCGCGAGCAATGGCCCGCACGCAGCGATCACCACTCCGGCGAAGATCTGAACCCAGAAGGCGCCGAGCAGCCGGGCCTCGGCGCCAACGAACGAGATCGCCGTGTCAGCCTCGTCGAGGCCCGCGGGGCGGTCGATGAAGACTGCGATCGCCACCGTGAGGAGCCCGAGGCAAAGGAGCGATCGCGCGAGCCGCCACCGCCCCAGCATCGAGAGCACAACGACCACCGCGGCGGCCACCGCAACGATCAAGAGCACGTAAGCGTGGGCCGAGCCGGCCGTCTCGGCGGTCCCGTCGATGACGGGCGCGGGCGCCACGTTCTCGACGCCCTCATACGCAGGGACACCGGCCTGCACGTCGCGATAGTCGACGAACTGCGCCGCGGCCAGAAGCCCCGCCGCTGCCAGCGCCACGACGGCGATCCCGCGTGCCGGCGTGACCGCGCGCTCGGCCGCCACGAGCCCGCGCCCCGCGAGCGCCAGCCCCGCGACCAGAAGGGGGCGGATGAAGCGCCAGACCGCCAAGATCCAGAGCCCCAGCCGCTCGGCGACCTGCAGGGCGATGCCGGCCGGGATCCGCAGCATCTCGCGCCCGATCGCGAGGATCTCGCCAAGGCCGGTTACGAGCGGATTCGTTCCGCCCCGCTCGCGGGTACGTGTGGCACGGCGCTTTTTGGCCTGGGCGCGCGCTTCCTCCCGCCGCTTCTCGGTCTCCGCCGCGGCCTCCGCTTGCTGCCCGGCGGGGTCGCCGGAGACGGCTTTCTTGCGCCCGGAACGACGGAACTTCAGGGCCATTCGGCCCCCCGGAGGGCCTCTGACCCTCTGCTATCATCACGCGTCGCTCGCGCCTGGGAGGCGCCCAGGTCGCGCGCGAGAATTCGTTTCATGGAGAGCCGCAACATATAGGCGTAGTCGGGCTGGTTCAAAAGCGGTAGCGCTATGGCCCGTCGAGGGCCTTTTTTGTGCGCGAGACCGGTTCCTCGGGCCTCTTCCTCTCCTTCTCACTGAGCGGCGCGCGGCGCCGATAGGACGCAGGCAACTTTCCCACATTCTTACGAAATGGCACGCACCTTCCCCCTAGAACGCACCCGCAACATCGGGATCATGGCGCACATCGACGCCGGTAAGACGACGACGACCGAACGCATCCTCTACTACACCGGCCGCACCCACAAGATGGGCGAGGTCCACGAGGGCGCGGCCGTCATGGACTGGATGGAGCAGGAGCAGGAGCGCGGGATCACGATCACGTCGGCTGCGACCGCGTGCGAGTGGAAGGATCACCGCATCAACATCATCGACACGCCGGGCCACGTCGACTTCACCGTCGAGGTCGAGCGTTCCCTGCGCGTGCTCGACGGCGCCATCGCCGTCTTCGACTCGGTCGCCGGCGTCGAGCCTCAGTCCGAGACCGTCTGGCGCCAGGCCGACAAGTACCGAGTCCCCCGCATCGCCTTCATCAACAAGATGGATCGTGTCGGCGCCGACTTCGACAAGGGCGTGCGGACGATGCGCGATCGGCTCGGCGCCCATCCGCTGCCGATCCAGCTGCCGATCGGCGCCGAGGACCAGTTCACCGGCATCATCGACCTGATCGAGAACAAGGCGCTGATCTGGAAGGACGAGCTCGGCACCGATTTCGAGTACGTCGAGATCCCCGGCGAGCTCGCCGACGCGGCCCACGAGGCCCGCACCCACCTGATCGAGGCCTGCGCCGACTACGACGACGAGCTCATGGAGCTCTACCTCGACGAGCAGGAGATCCCCCACGAGCGCATCGCCAAGTCGCTCCATCGCGCCACGCTGGACCTGAAGATCACCCCGGTCCTCTGCGGCTCAGCTTTCAAGAACAAGGGCGTTCAGCCTCTGCTCGACGCGATCGTCGAGCTTTTGCCCTCGCCGCTCGAGGTGCCGCCCGTCACGGGCGTCGAGACCTCGGGCAAGGGAGCCGACACGGGCACGGGCGAGGAGGTCGTCCGCCCGGCCGACGAGGACGCCCCGTTCGCGGCGCTCGCCTTCAAGGTGATGACGGACCCCTACGTCGGCAAGCTGACGTACTTCCGCGTCTATTCGGGCAAGGTCACGGCCGGCGGCCGCGTTCTCAACGCCACCACGGGGCGCACCGAGCGCATCGGCCGCTTGCTGATGATGCACGCGAACTCCCGCGAGGAGATCGAGGAGGTCTACGCGGGCGACATCGTCGCCGGCGTCGGCCTCAAGCAGACCTCCACCGGCGACACGCTGAGCGCTCCCGATGCCCCGGTGCTGCTGGAGACGATCGAGTTCCCGGAGCCCGTGATCGCCGTCGCCATCGAGCCGAAGACGAAGGCCGACCAGGAGAAGCTCTCAGCCTCGCTCGCACGCCTGGGCGAGGAGGATCCCACCTTCCGCATCCAGTCCGACGAGGAGACCGGCCAGACCCTGATCCACGGGATGGGCGAGCTCCACCTCGAGGTGATCGTCGACCGTCTCCTGCGCGAATTCAACGTCGACGCCAACGTCGGTCGCCCGCAGGTCGCCTATCGCGAGACGATCAAGGAGCGCGTCGAGAAGGTCGAGGGCCGGTTCGTGCGCCAGACCGGCGGCCGCGGCCAGTTCGGCCACGTGGTCATCAACTTCGAGCCCGCACCCGAGGAGGGCTTCGACTTCATCAACAAGATCAAGGGCGGCGCGATCCCGACGGAGTTCATCCCAGCCGTCGAGCAGGGCATCGAGGAGGCGCTGGGCTCGGGCATCAAGGCGGGCTACCCGATGGTCGACACGCGCGTGGAGCTGATCGACGGCTCCTACCACGATGTCGACTCCTCGGAGATGGCCTTCAAGATCGCCGGCTCGATGGCGGTCCAGGAGGCGGCCCGCCGCGCCAAGCCCGTGCTGCTCGAGCCGGTGATGGCCGTCGAGGTGGTCACCCCCGAGGAGTTCCTGGGCGAGGTGATCGGCGACCTCTCGCGCCGGCGCGGGAAGGTCCAGGGCCAGGAGCCGCGCGGCAACGCGCTCGCGGTGCAGGCATTCGTCCCCCTGGGGGAGATGTTCGGCTACGCGACAGACGTTCGCTCGTCCACGCAGGGGCGCGCCAGCTTCACGATGCAGTTCGAGCGCTACGAGGAAGTGCCGCAGAACATCGCCGAGCAGATCGTCGACGAGGGTGCGGCCGAGCCCGTCGGAGCGAGCGCGTGAGCGTCGATTCCCTATATTCGGGGGGTTCGTCCGGGTCCCCGGCAAACGAGCACACGCTCGCGTGAGCGCGCGAGCGACCAGTACGGAAAACCTAGTCAGAGATCCAGACGGAACTTAAGAGAACGAGAAGGAGCTAGAGGAGCAGATGTCCAAGGAGAAGTTCGAGCGCGATAAGCCGCACGTCAACGTCGGCACGATCGGTCACATCGATCACGGCAAGACGACGCTGACGGCCGCGATCACGAAGGTGCTCTCCGAGAAGGGCGGCGCCGAGGAGCGGTCGTTCGAGTCCATCGACAACGCTCCCGAGGAGAAGGAGCGCGGGATCACCATCGCGACCTCCCACGTCGAGTACCAGACGGACAACCGCCACTACGCCCACGTCGACTGCCCCGGCCACGCCGACTACGTGAAGAACATGATCACCGGCGCGGCGCAGATGGACGGCGCGATCCTGGTCGTCTCGGCGGCCGACGGTCCGATGCCGCAGACCCGTGAGCACATCCTGCTCGCCCGCCAGGTGAACGTGCCCTATGTGGTCGTCTTCCTCAACAAGACCGACATGGTCGACGACGAGGAAATCGTGGAGCTCGTCGAGGAGGAGGTCAAGGACCTGCTCAACGAGTACGACTTCCCGGGCGACGAGGTGCCGATCATCAAGGGCTCCGCACTGAAGGCGCTCGAGGGTGACGAGGACGCGAAGGCCGCGATCATCGAGCTCGCGGATGCGCTGGACACCTACATCCCAGAGCCCGAGCGCGACCTGGACAAGCCCTTCCTGATGCCGATCGAGGACATCTTCTCGATCACGGGCCGCGGCACCGTCGCCACGGGCCGGATCGAGCAGGGGATCGTCAACACCGGCGACGGGGTCGAGATCGTGGGCATCAAGGACACCACGAACACGACCGTGACGGGCGTCGAGATGTTCCGCAAGATCCTCGATGAGGGCCGCGCCGGCGACAACGTCGGTTGCCTCCTCCGCGGCACCAAGCGCGAGGAGATCGAGCGTGGGCAGGTGCTTTGCAAGCCCGGATCGATCACCCCGCACACGAAGTTCAAGTCCGAGGTCTACTGCCTGAAGAAGGAGGAGGGTGGCCGCCACACGCCGTTCTTCTCTGGCTACCGGCCTCAGTTCTACTTCCGGACCACCGACGTCACCGGGGTGTCGAACCTCCCCGAGGGCACGGAGATGGTGATGCCGGGAGACAACGTGGAGATGACGATCGAGCTGATCCAGCCGATCGCCATGGACCCGGGCCTCCGCTTCGCCATCCGTGAGGGTGGCCGCACCGTTGGCTCGGGGGTGGTGACCGAAGTCATCGAGTAGCAGGACCGAAGGGGCCGGCAGATCCGGCCCCTTCGCAGTGAATTTGTTGGATACGACTGGGGCGCGGCCCCGCCAGTAGGGGCGGCGCCCCAATTGCGCACGAAGACGGAAAGAGAAGAGCAGTAGAGAGATGGCCTCACTGGCCGCAACCAGAATCAGGATTCGCCTGAAGGCGTACGACCACGACGCGATCGATCGCGCGGCGCGGGAGATCGTCGAGACGGCGCAGCGCACCGGCGCCACCGTGTCCGGCCCCGTTCCCCTGCCCACGGAGAAGAACGTCTACTGCGTGATCCGCTCGCCGTTCAAGGACAAGGACTCGCGCGAGCACTTCGAGATCCGCACGCATAAGCGCCTCATCGACATCCTCCAGCCGACCCCGAAGACCGTCGACTCCCTCCAGCGGCTCGACGCGCTCCCGGCCGGGGTCGACATCGAGATCCGGACCTAGGTGCCTGAGGCGGGTTTGAGATGGCGGCGATCATCGGCAAGAAGGTCGGGATGACCCAGGTCTTCACGGACGACGGGACGCGAGTCCCGGTGACCGTGATCCAAGCGGGCCCCTGCACGATCACGGCGCTTCGCGAGCCCGAGCGCGACGGCTACGCCGCGATCCAGCTCGCCTTCGACGAGGTGGCCGAGCGCAGGCTCACCAAGGCCGAGCTCGGCCATCTGCGCAAGGCCGGCGCGCCCGCATCGCGCACGCTCGTGGAGTTCCGCGAGGAGGGCGACGAGCGCCAGGTCGGCGATGCGGTCACCGTGGCCGACTTCGAGGAGGGCCAGCTCGTAAAGGTCTCAGGGACCGCCGTCGGCAAGGGCTTCCAGGGCACCATCCGCCGCCACGGCTTCAGTCGCGGTCCCGTCTCGCACGGCTCCCACAACGTGCGCGCGCCCGGCTCCGTGGGCGCGAGCGCCGATCCGGCCCGGGTCTGGAAGGGCATGAAGATGCCCGGCCGGATGGGCGGCAAGCGCGCGACCCAGCGCCGCTTGGAGGTCTTCCAGGTGGATGCCGAGAACAACCTGCTGTTGGTTCGCGGCGGGGTCCCCGGTCCCAAGGGCGGCACGGTGGAGGTGCGCACCGATGCCTAGCGCCGCGGCCATGAAGGCACCCGTCCTCGGCAAGCAGTCGAAGAAGGACCTGCCCGCCGCCGTGTTCGGCGAGGAGTTCCACGAGTCGCTCGTGCACGAGACCGCGCGCGCCGACCTGAATGCCCGTCGCCGCGGAACGGCGTCCACGCTCGGACGCGGCGAGGTCTCGATGACGGGCGCCAAGGCATGGCGCCAGAAGGGCACGGGCCGCGCCCGCGTCGGCGCCCTCTCCGTTCCCCACCGCCGAGGCGGCGGCCCCGCCTTCGGCCCGACCCCGCGCGGCTACACCGTGAAGGTGAATCGCAAGGCCCGCCGGCGCGCGCTCCGCTCGGCGCTCTCGGTACACGCCACCCGCGGCTCCATCGCCGTCATCGACGCCTCCACCTATGACGAGCCGGCGACGAAGACGGCGGCTGCCGCCCTGGAGAAATGGGACGCCAAGGGCCCGACGCTCCTGATCGTCGACCCCGACGAGACCGCGCTCGTCAAGAGCTTTCGCAACCTCCCCCGCGTGTCGGTGCTCCCGGCGAGCGCCGTCGGCGTCGCCGATGTGCTGGCCGCCGGCTCCATCGTCGTTTCCGAGGCGGCGCTTTCAGTGCTCGAGGCTCGCTCCGCCGATGTCACCCGCAAGGGCGAGGCCGGAAAGGACGACGGCTGATGCTGGCGCGCCAGATCATCATTGAGCCCGTCGTCTCCGAGAAGAGCTACGCGCTCATGGCCGACGGGAAGTACACCTTCCGCGTCGACGACCGGGCACACAAGACCCAGGTCTCAAAGGCCGTCGAGGAGATCTTCGGTGTCACGGTGGTTGGGGTGAGGACCCTGCAGGTGCGCTCGAAACCGAAGCGCCGCGGGCTTTACGGCGGCCGCACCCGAAGCTGGAAGAAGGCGATCGTCGAGCTCGCCCCGGGCGACAGGATCGAGCTGTTCGAGGGCGCGGCGGTGGCGGAGTAAGCCATGGCCAATCGCAAGACAAAGCCGACGAGCCCGGGGCGTCGCTTCGCCACGTATCAGCTGCGTGAGGAGCTCACGGCCAAGTCGCCGAACAAGAAGCTGACCAAGGGCAAGTCCTCGACGGGCGGGCGCAACTCGCACGGTCGCGTCACCTCACGCCACCGCGGCGGCGGGGCCAAGCGCCGTTACCGCGAGATCGACTTCAAGCGCCGCAAGGACGGCGTGCCGGCCAAGGTGGCCTCGATCGAGTACGACCCGAACCGCACCACCTACATCGCGCTCCTGCATTACGCCGACGGGCACAAGAGCTACATCCTCGCGCCGCAGGGCCTCGGCCCCGGCGACGTGGTCGAGTCCGGCGATGAGGCCGACATTCGCCCGGGCAACGCGCTGCCGCTGGCGGCGATCCCAACGGGAACCATCGTCCACAACGTCGAGATGATGGGAGGCCAGGGCGGCCGCCTCGGCCGCGCCGCCGGCTCGGCCATCCAGGTGGTGGCGAAGGAGGGCCCGATGGTCACCCTGCGCCTGCCGTCTTCGGAGATGCGCCTCGTCCGCGGCGAATGCCGTGCGACGATCGGCTCGCTCTCGAACGCCGAGCATCAGAACACGACCATCGGGAAGGCCGGGCGCAAGCGCCACAAGGGCGTGCGGCCGCAGACCCGGGGCGTTGCGATGAACCCGGTCGATCACCCCCACGGCGGCGGCGAGGCCCACAAGACGCCCGGCGGGCACCCGCGCACCCCATGGGGCAAGCCCACGCTCGGCTATCGCACCCGCAAGAAGGGCAAGGCGTCCAGCGCCATGATCCTCCGCGGCCGGCGTCGCGGCAAGCGCAAGGGAGGCACTCGCTGATGGGGCGCTCGACGAAGAAGGGCCCGTGGGTCGACGAGCGGCTCATGCGGCGCATCAACCAGATGAACGAATCCGGCTCGAAGCAGATGGTCAAGACCTGGTCGCGCGCCTCCACGGTCTTCCCCGAGATGGTCGGGCACACGATCGCGGTCCACGACGGGCGCAAGCACGTGCCCGTGTTCGTCTCCGAATCGATGGTCGGCCACAAGCTGGGAGAGTTCGCCCCCACGAGGACCTTCCGCTCCCACTCCGGCGACAAGAGGGAGCGCTAAAGGCTGATGGCGACGGCAACCGAGAGGACCGAGCCGCAGGCGCCGACCGTGCGTGCCTCCGCGCGCTACGTGCGCGTGGCTCCGCGCAAGGCGCGCCTGGTCGCAGATCAGGTGCGCGGGCTGTCGGTGATCGACGCCCAGACGCTCCTACGCTTCTCCCCGCGGGGCGCTGCCCGCGATGTCTCGAAGCTGATTGCCTCGGCCGCGGCGAACGCCGAGAACAATCATGACCTCGTCGCCGAGGACATGCGGATCACGGAGATTCGCGTCGACGAGGGGCCGACGCTCAAGCGTTGGCGCGCCCGCGCCCGCGGCCGGGCCACCCGCATCGAGAAGAAGACCTGCCATATGAGCGTCGTGTTGACGCCAGACGACGAGTAGCCGAGAGGAAGCGCACCAGATGGGACAGAAGATCCACCCCGAGGGCTTTCGCGTCGGCTACATCCACGACTGGAAGGCCACCTGGTTCAACGAGCGGCAGTTCGCCGACTACCTGCTCGAGGACCTCGCGATCCGCGACCACATCGAGAACAAGCTCGCTCACGCCGGCCTCTCCGAGATCAAGATCACCAAGCAGCGCGGCGAGATCGAGGTCGACATCCACACGGCCCGTCCGGGCATCGTGATCGGGAAGTCGGGCTCCGAGGTCGACGCACTGCGCCGGGAGCTGCACAAGATCACGGGCAAGCCGGTGAAGGTGAACATCCGCGAGATCAAGCGCCCCGAGCTCGATGCGAAGCTGGTCGCGCAGTCGATCGCCGAGCAGCTCCAGAATCGCGTCGCCTTCAGGCGCGCGATGAAGCGCGCGCTGACCTCCGCGATGCGCTCAGGCGCCAAGGGCGTGAAGGTCCAGGTCTCGGGTCGCTTGGGCGGTGCGGAGATGGCGCGGACCGAGGGCTATTCGGACGGACGGGTGCCCCTTCACACACTTCGCGCCGACATCGACTACGGCTTCACCGAGGCGCGCACGACGACCGGCCGCATCGGCGTCAAGTGCTGGATCAACAACGGCGAGGTCATGCCCGAGGGCTTTCGCAGCGCCCAGCACGAGGAGGACGATGGCCTCGGCCCGCGCCCAGGCCGCAAGCGCCGTAGCGAGCGCCCTGGTGGAGCCGGTGGAGCGCAACGCCCACCACAGGGCCGGGGTCAGTCCAAGCCCCCGGCGCCCAAGGCGCCCAAGCCCGCGGCGAAGGAGGCCGCGAAGGCTCCCGCTGCCAAGGACGAGCCCGCCCCGACCGAGCCCGATGCCCCCGTCGCCGAGTCGGCACCGACTCCAGAGGAGAAGCCCCGGCCGACCCCCGACCACCCCCAGGCGATCTCGGGCGAGACCGAGGCGCCGAAGGATGAGGAGGACTCCGGCTGATGCTGATGCCCAAGCGGGTCAAGTACCGCAAGCAGATGCGCGGCCGCCGGCGCGGTAACACCAAGGGAGGCAGCACGGTTGCCTTCGGCGAGTACGGGCTGAAGGCGCTCGAGCGCGGTTGGGTTACGAACCGCCAGATCGAGGCTGCCCGCGTCGCGATGACCCGCAAGATCAAGCGCGGCGGCAAGGTCTGGATCAACATCTTTCCCGACAAGCCGATCACCAAGAAGCCCGCTGAGACCCGGATGGGCTCCGGCAAGGGCAACCCGGAGGGCTGGGTCGCGGTGGTGAAGCCGGGACGCGTCATGTTCGAGCTCGCCGGCGTCTCTGAGGACCTCGCCAAGGAGGCGATGACCCTCGGCGGGAGCAAACTCCCAATCAAGACCAAGGTCGTGAGCCGCGAGGAGACGGGCGGATGAAGTCAGGCGATGCACATGCGCTGTCCGACCAGGACCTCGTCCAAGCGCTCAAGGAGGCGCGCGAGGCGACGTTCAGCCTCCGCTTCCGGCACGCGACCGGCGAGCTCGAGAACACGGCCGGGCTGGCTGGGTCGCGGCGAGACGTAGCCCGCCTTCTGACGATCGCACGCGAGCGCGGGATCGACGTGAACAAGGAACTGAAGACCTGATGGCAGACGAAGAGAAGACCGAGAACGAAGGCGAAGAGACGGCCGACGACGCCGCTCCCGAGGCCGCTGACGACGCGGTCGCGGAGGCCCCTGCCGAGGAAGCCCCTGCTGAAGAGGCCCCTGCTGAAGAGGCATCTGCGGAAGAGGCCCCGGCGGAAGAGGCGCCTGCTGAGGAGGCCCCGGCCGAAGAGCCCCCGGCTGAGGACGAGAGTCCCGCCGAGGAGGCCGAGCCTGCCGCCGAAGCGGCTGCTGCCCCGAGCGACGATGTCGAGCCGGCAGAGACGCTGGCTCCCAAGCAACTGCGAAAGCGAGAGCGCTCCACCTTCTCGGGCGAGCCGCTCCCTGAGCGCAGCGTGGAAGAGCGCATCAGCGAGCGCGTGGAGACGCGTGCCCACAATGCCGCCAACCGGCGGCGCTATCGCGAGCGCATGCGGGCGAAGCACGCCGAGGAATCCCGCGAGGGGACGCCTCCGGCCAACCGCCCACCGGGGCCGAAGAAGGTCCGCTTGGGCCGGGTCGTCTCCACGAAGGCGGACAAGACGATCACGGTGAAGATCGAGGTCGCGCGTCGTCACCCCACCTACGAAAAGGTCGTCCGCCGCAGCGCCACGCTGCACGCCCACGACGCCGAGAACGCCGCGGGCGAGGGGGACACGGTGCGCATCGTCGAAACGCGCCCCCTCTCGAAGACAAAGCGCTGGCGCCTGCTCGAGATCGTGGAGAAGGCGAGGTAGGAGCCCGTTCGTGGTCCAGCAGGAGACAAAGCTCAAGGTCGCCGACAACTCGGGCGCTCGAGAGATCCTGTGCATCCGGGTCAAGGGCGGCTCTCACCGCCGCTACGCGGGCGTCGGCGACGTGATCACGGCGACCGTGAAGCAGGCGACGCCGCACAGCGCCGTGCGCAAGGGCGAGGTCGTTCAGGCCGTGGTTGTGCGCACGCGGAAGCAGTTCGGCCGATCCGACGGCACATACATCTCGTTCGACGAGAACGCCGCCGTGCTGATCGACCCGCAGGGAGCGCCGCGCGGCACTCGCATCTTCGGCCCCGTCGCGCGCGAGCTCCGCGACCGCAACTTCATGCGCATCGTCTCGCTCGCTCCGGAGGTGCTCTGAACGATGAGTAAGTCGATGCGAGTCCGGCGCGATGACCACGTGCTCATCACCGCCGGCAAGGACAAGGGAAAGACGGGACGAGTGGTCCGGACGGAACCGGGGCGCCGCCGCGTCTACGTCGAGGGCCTCAATATCGTGAAGCGCCACCAGCGGCCGCGCTCGGTTAAGGACACCCAGCGCGGCGGCGAGGCGGGCGGGATCATCGAGAAGGAGGGCCCGATCGACGTCTCGAACGTGATGCTCGTCGACCCGTCCGACAACAAGCCCACTCGCGTCGGCATTCGCAGCGGCGACGACGGCAAGCGCCAGCGCTACTCGAAGCGCACCGACAAATCGATCGACTAGACGAAGGCACCCCAGTGGAATCAGCGACAGTCCCAGAGTCCCAGCGCGCGGCCCCGCCGCCGCGTCTGCGCGAGCGCTACGAGTCCGAGGTGGTGCCCGCGCTCACCAAGAAGTTCTCCTACGGCAATCCGATGGAGGTCCCGCGCCTGGTCAAGATCGGCCTCAACATGGGCGTCGGCGACGCGAAGCAGTCGACGCCGGTCCTCGAGGCCGCGACCGAGCAGCTCGCCACGATCGCGGGTCAGCACCCGAACGTGCGCCGCGCCCGCAAGTCGATCGCGAACTTCAAGCTCCGCGAGGGAATGCCCGTCGGGGTTGCCGTGACGCTCCGCGGCGCTCGCATGTTTGAGTTCCTCGACAGGCTGATCACGATCGCGATCCCGCGCATCCGCGACTTCCGCGGGCTCAATCCACGTTCGTTCGATGGACGGGGCAACTACTCGATGGGTGTCCGCGAGCAGCTGATCTTCCCCGAGATCGACTACGACTCGATCGACGAGGTGCGCGGGCTCGACGTCACGATCGCGACCAGCGCGAAGACCGATGAGGAGGGCTTCGAGCTGCTTTTGGCGCTCGGCATGCCATTCTCTGAGGAGGGACGTCCGGGGACCGAGGACGTGGCGGACGCCGAGGAGGAGGAGGAGCGGCGCAAGGAAGAGGCCCGTCTGCGGGCCGAGGCCGAGGCCGCCGCCCTCGAGCAGCTCAAGGCCGAGAACCCAGAGGCCTACGCCAAGCCCGTCAGGGAAGAGGAAGAAGAGGGCGAGGAGGGCGAAGGCGGCGGCGAGCCCACCGAAGGCGCCGGCGAATCAGGCAGCGAAGGAAACGAGTAGAGACCGAGATGGCGAAGACATCGAAGATCGTGAAACAGGGGCGCAAGCCCAAGTACAAGACCAGGGCGCACAACCGCTGCCGGCGGTGCGGTCGCCCGCGCGCGTATTACCGCAAGTTCGGCCTCTGCCGTCTGTGTCTGCGCGAGGCCGCACACAACGGTCATATCCCCGGCCTGACGAAGTCCTCCTGGTAAGCAAGGAACTCCGATGAGCGTCGTCACCGATCCAGTTTCCGACTACCTGACCCGCGTGCGCAACGGGCTCGCCGCCCAGCACACCGAGGTCGAGATCCCCGCTTCGAAGCTGAAGCGCGAGATGTCGCGGATCCTCGCCGAGCAGGGCTACATCAAGGGATTCAGCGTCGAGCCGACCGCGGTCGGCGAGGTGATCAAGGTCGAGCTCAAGTACACCGAGGAGCGGCGCCCCGTGATCGCCGGCCTGCGCCGCGTCTCGCGGCCCGGTCGCCGCCGCTACGTCTCCGGCGATGAGGTCCCGCGCGTGCAGGGCGGCATGGGCACGGCGATCATCTCGTCCTCCTCGGGCGTCATGACCGGCCACGAGGCAAAACAGCAGGGCGTAGGCGGCGAGGTCGTCGCCTACGTGTGGTGAGGACTGGGTTTGATGAGAGGCCGTAGCCTCGAAACGAGCGTGTCAGGCGGCAAAGCCGCCGCAGGTGGTCTGTGAGTCGCATCGGCAAGCAGCCCGTGCAGATCCCCGAGGGCGTAACCGTCGACGTCGGGCCTGGCCGCGTGTCCGTGAACGGGCCCAAGGGCGAGCTGATTCAGGCCGTCAGCTCGGACATGGACGTGAAGGTCGAGGACTCCACCCTGACCGTGGCCCGGCCCACTGACCGCGCCCCCCATCGAGCTTTGCACGGGCTCACCCGCAGCCTGATCGCGAACATGGTCGAAGGGGTCACTGACGGCTTCGTAAAGACCCTTGAGATCCAGGGCGTCGGCTACCGCGCGCGCCTGCAGGGCAAGTCGCTGGAGCTGAGCGTCGGCTACTCCCACCCGATCTCGATGCCCGCTCCTGACGGGATCGAGTTCGAGGTGCCGCAGCCCACGCAGATCATCGTCAAGGGAATCGACAAGCAGCTCGTGGGCGAGACGGCGGCACGGATCCGCCGTGTCCGGCCCCCGGAGCCCTACAAGGGCAAGGGCATTCGCTATGCCGGCGAGCAGGTCCGCCGCAAGGTCGGGAAGAGAGCGTAGGCATGGCCGTTCAGACCAAAGGACAAAAGCGCTTGCGCCGCCGCCGCCGCGTTCGCGCGAAGGTGCGTGGCTCGGCCGAGCGGCCGCGCCTGTCGGTCTTTCGCTCCAACCGGGGCGTGTTCGCCCAGCTCATCGACGACGCGAGCGGTCACACCGTCGCCGCGGTCGGATGGATCGAGCCGGAGCTGCGCGACCTCGATCGTGCCGAGCAGGCGAAGAAGGCGGGCGAGCTGCTCGCCGACCGCGCCAAGCAGGCCGGGGTCGAGACCTGCATCTTCGACCGCGGCGGCTACCGCTACCACGGCCTCGTCAAAGCGCTCGCCGAGGGCGCCCGCGAGGGCGGCCTGGAGTTCTAGTGCGCGCCGCAGGCACGCACAACCGACCCTCTACCCTGATCGCCCGATGACCCGCAACGTAGAGCCAGAATCCGTTAGCCCGCAGGGCATGGACCTGCAGGAGCGCGTGATCGAGATCAACCGCGTGGCCAAGGTCGTCAAGGGCGGCCGGCGCTTTTCGTTTACCGCGCTCGTCGCCGTCGGCGACGAGGATTCCGTGGTTGGGATCGGCTACGGCAAGGCTCGCGAGGTCCCGCTGGCGATCCAAAAGGCCGTCGAGAACGCCCGCAAGAGCCTCGTGCGGATCCCCAAGTACGGGCAGACCATTCCGCATCGGACCATCGGACGCTACGGAGCCGGCCACGTGGTGCTGCGCCCGGCGAGCCCGGGTACGGGCGTGATCGCCGGTGGGGGCGTGCGGGCCGTGCTGGAGCTCGCGGGCATCCGCGACGTGCTCTCGAAGTCGATCGGTACGCAGAACCCGATCAATCTCGTGAAGGCGACGATGGAGGGCCTCACGGGCTTGCGCCGTCCCGAGCAGGTGGCGAAGCTGCGTGGCCTCTCCGTCAACCAGGTCCTCGGGATCCACAAGGAGAACGGGGCCAAGGAAACGGTGAGCGAGGGCGATGCCGAGGCGGTCACGCCTGAGGCGGTCGCCGCCGAGCCATCACAGGATGAGGGCGCGGCGACCGAGCCGGCTGCCGAAGAGCCCGCGTCATGAGCGAGCTAAAGCTCAGGCAGATCCGCTCGTCCAACGGCGCCTCGCCGGCGCAGCGCGACACGCTGCGCTCGCTCAAGCTCGGCCGGATCGGGCGCGAATCGACGATGACCGAGACCCCCCAGCTCGACGGCATGCTGCGCGTGGTCTCGCACCTGGTGTCGGTCGAGAAGGACGGCAAGCGCTGATGGCGAGGCTCGACCCGGAAGAGATCAACCTTCACAGCGTGCGCCCGAAGCCCGGCTCGCGGCGTCCGCGCAAGCGCATCGGCCGGGGCGAGGGCTCGGGCCAGGGCAAGACGGCGGGCCGTGGCCACAAGGGCTATGGCGCGCGCTCTGGCTCAAAGCGCAAGCTCAACTACGAGGGCGGGCAGAACCCGATCCACATGCGGATGCGCAAGCTCCGCGGGCCGAACAAGAAGATGTCGATGCCCTTCGAGCCCTTCCGAACACACACCCAGCCGGTGAACCTCGGCGATCTGAATGACCGCTTCAAGTCGGGCGAGGAGGTCACCCCGGAGACCCTGCGCGCGGCGGGCCTCGCAAAGCGCCGGCATCCGGTCAAGGTGCTCGGACGTGGCGACGTCTCGAAGAAGCTCACAGTTCGCGCTCACGCCTTCAGCGCCTCCGCGCGCGAGAAGATCGAGGCCGCTGGCGGCACCGCCGAGGTGATTCCGGCGGGCCCGGCCGCGGGCCGCGGCGAGCAACCGGAGTAGCTCTTGCTCCAGACGATCGCAAACGCCTTCGCGATCCCGGAGATCCGCCGCAAGCTGCTGTTCACGGCGGCGATGCTGGCCCTCTACCGCCTCGGCGCCTACATCCCCGCACCCGGCGTCGACGTCGCAGCGGTTGAGTCGCTCGGCGACCAGTTCGCCGGGTCCAACATCCTCGGCTTCCTGAACCTCTTCTCGGGCGGGAGCCTCTCCCGGCTGAGCCTGTTCGCGCTCGGGATCATGCCCTACATCACCGCCTCGATCATCCTGCAGCTCTTGACGGTGGTCGTGCCGGCGCTGGAGCGCCTGCAGAAGGAGGGCGAGGTCGGTCAGCAGAAGATCACTCAGTACACGCGCTATCTGACGGTCGGGCTCGCGTTCGCGCAGTCGGCCGGGTACGTCGCGCTCTTCCAGTCCTCCTCGTTTTCCGGCGGCGTCAGCCCGCTCGGCGCCAACGCAACCTTCGGGACCGTCTTCTTGGTTGTGATCTCGCTCACCGCGGGCTGCACGCTCCTCATGTGGCTTGGCGAGCTGATCACCCAGCGCGGGATCGGCAACGGCATCTCACTGATGATCTTCGCCTCGATCGCCGCCGGGCTGCCCGGCGGCATCGCCTCCTGGTGGACCAACCCGGATCAGGTCTTCGTCGTGATGATGCCCTTCGTCGCGCTCGCCGTGATCGTCGGAATCGTCTTCGTGCAGGAGGGTCAGCGGCGCATCCCGGTGCAGTACGCCAAGCGCGTCGTCGGGCGTCGGATGACCACGGGGGGCTCGACCTATCTGCCGCTGCGCGTGAACATGGCCGGCGTCATCCCCGTGATCTTCGCCGCCTCGATCATGGCCTTCCCGCCGACGATCGGCCAGCTCATCAATACCCCGGCTGCCCTCGACTTCGCCGCCTTCTTCAGCCCCAACGGCTGGGCCTACGTGGTCGGCGAGGTCTTCTTCATCGTGATCTTCACCTACTTCTACACGGCGGTCACGTTCAACCCGGTCGACCAGGCCGACAACCTGAAGAAGTACGGGGGCTTCATCCCCGGCGTAAGACCCGGGCGACCTACCGCCGAATACCTGGACCGGATCCTCTCCAGGCTCACGTTCCCAGGAGCGCTCTACCTCGGCGCTGTCGCGGCGCTGCCGACGATCCTGATCAACCAGACCTCCGCCAACTTCTTCTTCGGAGGCACCTCGATCCTGATCGTGGTGGGCGTCGCCCTCGACACCGTGAAGCAGCTCGAGGCGCAGCTCATGATGCGCAACTACGAAGGGTTCTTGAAATAGGCACGGCCTGCCGGGGTTCTTTAGGCTCCCCGCCCCATGTCTGAGCTGAACCTCGTTCTCCTAGGCCCGCCCGGCTCCGGCAAGGGCACGCAGGGTGAGCGTCTGCAGGAGGACTTCCACCTTCCCTACTGGGCCACCGGCGACATCCTGCGTGCGGCGGTCCGCGAGGAGACCGAACTCGGAGCGAAGGTCAAGGAATACATGGACCGCGGCGACTTCGCCCCAGACGAGCTCATGGTCGACGTGATCGCGGAGCGAATCGAGGGCAAGGAGGCCGAGGACGGGTTCATCCTCGACGGCTTTCCTCGCACTCTGCCGCAGGCGGAGGCGCTCGAGGTGAAGCTGGATCAGATCGGACGCAAGCTTTCGGCGGCGGTGCTGATCGAGGTGGAGGATGACGAGCTGGTGCGCAGGCTTGGCGGGCGCCGGAGCTGTCCCAACGGTCACGTCTTTCACGTGGACTTCGATCCCCCGAAAAACGAGGGCATCTGCGACGTCTGCGGTGCCCAGCTCATCGTTCGCGATGACGACAAGCCCGACGTGATCGAGCACCGCCTTCGCGAGTATCACGAGAAGACCGCCGACCCGCTCGTGCCGTTCTACGAGGGGCGCGGGCTGCTGAAGCGGGTGGACGGCGCTCGGTCTCAAGACGAGGTCTCGGACCGGATCCGGGCGCTCCTCGCGACGCTGCGGATGGAGGAAGAGCTCTAGGCCGCGCAGCCGATTCGGCGCCCGGTCCGCGGGCGGGACGTCCCGCTAGCCTCATCGCCATGTACCGCGGCGGAATCATTGTCAAGTCACCCGACGAGGTCGAGCGGATGGCGGCTGCCGGCACCATTCAGGCCCGGTGCCTGTTGATGCTGCGCTCCAAGTGCCGGCCGGGCGTGACCACCGCCGAGCTCGACTCGGTCGCCGAGCGCTACATCGCCTCTCAGGATGCCACGGCCAGCTTCAAGGGCTACCGCGGCTTCCCGGGCTCGATCTGCGCGTCGCCGAACTCGATGGTCGTGCACGGGATTCCCGGCTCGTACGAGCTCGGCCGCGGCGACCTGATCTCGCTCGATGTCGGCGTCACCAAGGACGGGTGGGTCGCCGACGCCGCGCTGACCGTGCCGGTCGGCCCCATCTCCGAGGATGCGCAAAAGCTCCTCGAGGTCACCGAGGCAGCCCTGCACGCTGGAATCGCCGAGGCGAAGCCCGGCAACCACCTCGGCGACGTCTCTCATGCGATCCAGCGCACCGTCGAGATCGAGGGCCTCTCGATCATCCGGTCGCTCGTCGGGCACGGCATCGGTCGCGACATGCACGAGGACCCGCAGATCCCCAACTTCGGCGAGCCGGGCCGTGGCCCGAAGCTCGAGCCGGGCATGGTGCTCGCGATCGAGCCGATGGTGAACGCCGGCGGCCCCGAGGTGCGTGTCGGCGGCGACAACTGGGCCGTCTACTCGACCGACGGCTCGCTCGCGGCCCACTTCGAGTTCACGGTCGCCGTGACCGAGGACGGCCCCCGGATCCTGACGCCCTGGCACGAGGGTTAGATCGGGCCCGCGGGGGCCAGTTCCTGCCACAGCGATGACTATCTGGCCGCGCAGCGGTCGTATGTGCGATATCCCTGACGGGACCCCGAAAGGAGCGCGCATGCAGCAGAAGATCACGACCAACCTCTGGTTCGACAAGCAGGCCGAGGAGGCAGCGGAGTTCTACGTCTCGTTGTTCGGCGGCACCTCGAGAGTCGTGAACGTCTCCCACTACACCGAGGCGGGACCGGGGGAGCCCGGCACCGTGATGGTCGTCGAGTTCGAGCTCGCCGGCCAGCGCTTCATCGGCATCAACGGCGGACCGGACTTCACCTTCGACGAGGCCATCTCCCTGCAGATCAACTGCGAGGGCCAGGAGGAGGTCGACTACTACTGGGAGCGCCTGACCGACGGCGGCGAGGAGTCGATGTGCGGTTGGCTCAAGGACCGCTACGGGCTCTCATGGCAAGTGACGCCCACCGGGATGGACGAGCTCTTCTCCGATCCAGATCCCAAACGCGCCGAACGGGCGATGAAGGCGATGCTGGGGATGCGCAAGCTCGACGTCGACGAGCTGCGGCGGGCGGCCGACGGCGTCGGGGTCTAGGCACGGTGGTAGAGCTGCAGCCGCTCGTCGGGCGCTGGAGCATCTCGGCGCAGTTCCCGGGCGCTCCGGCGAGCGGTGAGGCGGGCACCGTGAGCTTCGAGTGGCTGAAGGGGCGCCGTTTCGTGATCCAGCGCTGGGAGTCTCCCGACCCGTTCCCCTCCGGGCTCGCGATCATCGGCTCCGGCGAGGAGCGTGGCCGCTTCCACCAGCACTACTTCGATTCGCGCGGGATCTCGCGGCTCTACGAGATGACGCTCGACGAGCGCCAGTGGAGGGTCTGGCGCGACGATCCGGACGACTTCTCGCAGCGCTTCGCGGGCACGTTGTCCGATGACGGTTCCACGATCACCGGCGCCTGGGAGAAGTGCATGGACGGCACCACCTGGGAGCACGACTTCGAGCTCTCGTACACCAGGATCGAGTAGGCGGGCCGTAGGCGTGGGGCCGTGCCTGGGCGACACTCGAGCCCTTGCTATCCTCTCCGATCGGCCGCAAGGCCGCTTGTGTGTGCCCGCTCGCCCGATTCATGGGGCTTGGGGGCCTTCTCGATGAAGCGATTGGATACGACCCCAGGGGGAGTTCTTGGGAGCCGATGAAGGTTCGAGCGTCCGTAAAGCCGATGTGTGAGCGTTGCCGGGTGATCCGGAGGCGCGGCCGCGTGCTGGTGATCTGCTCGAACCCGCGGCACAAGCAGAGGCAGGGTTAGGAGCGCTTTGGCACGCGTAGCAGGCATCAACCTTCCGCTCAACAAGCGGGTCGAGATCGGGCTCACCTACGTCCACGGCGTGGGCCGCTCGACCGCTCAGAAGGTCCTCGCCGAGACGAAGATCGACCCCGACACCTACGTCAAGGACCTGACCGACGACGAGGCCGTGAAGCTTCGTGAGGCGGTCGAGGGACGCGAGGTCGAGGGCGATCTGCGCCGGGAGCGCTCGCAGAACATCAAGCGCCTGTCCGAGATCGGCGCGTACCGCGGGATGCGCCATCGGCGCGGCCTGCCCGTGCGTGGTCAGCGCACGAAGACCAACGCGCGCGGTCGCAAGGGCCCTCGCCGCATGAGCATCGCCGGCAAGCGCAAGCCGACGCCGGGCAAGTGAGGGACTGAGCGATGCCGCAACCGAGAAGGGGCCGAGGCAAGGGGACGCGCCGGCGCGTCAAGAAGAACATTCCCTATGGCGTCGCGCACATCAAGACTTCCTTCAACAACACGATCGTGACGATCACCGACACGGACGGCAACGTCGTCTGCTGGGAGTCCGCCGGCTCGGCCGGCTTCAAGGGCTCGCGCAAGTCGACTCCGTTCGCGGCTCAGGTGACCGCCGATGCCGCCGCCCGCAAGGGCATGGAGCACGGCCTCGAGCGGGTCGAGGTCCACGCCAAGGGCGCCGGCTCCGGACGCGACACGGCGATCCGCTCGCTGCAGGCCGCCGGCCTTCAGATCACCACTGTGAAGGACGTCTCGCCGCAGGCCCACAACGGCTGCCGGCCGAAGAAGCGGCGGAGGGGCTAGCGATGGCTCGCGATACGGGACCCCAGTGCAAGCAGTGTCGCCGCGAAGGCCAGAAGCTCTTCTTGAAGGGCGAGCGCTGCTTTACCGAGAAGTGCGGCGTCGAGCGCCGCTCCTACCCGCCGGGCGAGCACGGCCGCGGTCGCGTGCGCGCCTCGGAGTACCGCAACCAGCTTCGCGAGAAGCAGAAGGCCCGCCGCTTCTACCAGTTGCTTGAAAAGCAGTTCCGTTCCTACTACGTGCGCGCCTCGCGCCAGCCGGGCATCACCGGCGAGAACCTGCTGCGGCTGCTCGAGCGGCGCTTCGACAACGTGCTCGTGCGCCTCGGCTTCGCGGCCTCGCGCCGCCAGGCCCGCCAGCTGATCGGCCACGGACATTGGCTGATCAACGGGCGGAGAGTCGACATCCCGAGCTACCAGGTCCGACCCGACGACGTGATCACGATCAAGCCCGAGAGCCCGGCGACCGACACCGTGCGCCAGGCGACCGAGTTGACCGCTGCTGTGCCGCCCTGGCTGCAAGCCGATCACGACGCCCTGACGGCGAAGGTGCTGCGCCTTCCCGAGCGTGGGGAGATCGCCACGCCGGTCGAGGAGCAGCTCATCGTCGAGCTCTACTCCAAGTAGCAGAGCCCAAGCTTCAGTACCCGAAACCGAGAGGAATCCATGACCACGCTGCCCGAGTTTCAGATCCCCAAGATCAGCAAGGAGGACGTCGCCGACAACAAGGGGACGTTCACGATCGAGCCCCTCGATAAGGGCTTCGGCTACACCTTCGGCAACAGCCTGCGCCGTGTGCTGCTCTCCTCGCTCGGCGGCGCCGCCATCAAGAGCGTGCGCATCGAGGGCGTGGCTCACGAGTTCTCGACCGTGCCCGGGGTGAAGGAGGACGTGACCGACATCGTCCTCAACCTCAAGGACATCGTCGTACGCATGCACACCGACGCCGACGAGGTGGAGGCACCGCTGGTCGCGACCGGTCCCGGCGAGGTGACGGCGAAGGACATCGACCTTCCCGCTGGCGTTGAGATCCTGAACCCCGAGGCTCCGATCGCGACGCTCGAGAAGAAGACCAAGCTCGAGGTCTACCTCACGATCGGCCGCGGCCGTGGCTATTCCCCGGCGGAGACGAACAAGACGGAGGACCAGGCGATCGGAGTGATCCCGATCGACTCGATCTTCTCGCCGATCCGCCGGACCGCGTACGCGGTCGACTCCGCCCGCGTGGGCCAGCGGACCGACTTCGACAAGCTCTCGCTGGAGATCGAGACCGACGGCTCGATCGAGCCGGCGGGCGCGTTGCGCGAAGCCGCTGAGCTCTTGATCAAGAGCCTGGCCATCTTCACCGACGCCGATCGGGTCGAGGAGCTCACCGCCCACGACGGCATCGGGGTCCCAGATCCCGCGGGGCTCGCGGCGACACCCGCCGTCGAGGGAGACGATCGCCTGATCGAGGAGCTCGAGATCGGCGTCCGCGCGTACAACTGCCTGAAGCGCGCCGGCATCCAGACGGTCGGCGATCTCGTGCAGCGCTCCGAGTCGGAGCTGAACGCGATCCCGAACTTCGGCAAGCGCTCGACCGAAGAGGTAAAGGAGGCGCTGGTCGCGCTCGGGCTCTCCCTTCGCGACGAGTAGGTTCTCGGCTCCACGGATGCGAGAAGGCAAGGATCATGCGACACGGAAAGCAGCGCCACAAGCTCTCGCGTGACTCCGCCCATCGGCGGAGCCTCCTTCGCAACCTCTCGCGCGAGCTGATCACGCACGAGCGGATCGAGACCAGCCAGGCGAAGGCCAAGGCCGTGAAGCCGAAGGTGGAGAAGCTGATCACACTCGGCAAGCGCGGCGATCTGCACGCTCGCCGGCAGGCGCTCTCGGAGCTGGGGCAGGACAAGTTCATCGTGCACCGGCTCTTCGAGGAGATCGCGCCGCGTTACGCGGAGCGGCCGGGCGGCTACACGCGGATCGTGAAGCTCGGACCAAGGCGGTCCGACTCCACCGAGATGGTCATCATCGAGCTGGTCTGAGGCGCCTGCAAACCTTCGCCGGGCGGTGTCCTCGGGCGATCGCCTCGCTCACGTACGTTCGAAGTACGCTCGCTTTCGGCGATCGCCCCGCGTCCTAGCCCGGCTCGGTTTTCGCCGTCTCAATGAGCACCTACCGCCTCGACATCGCCTATGACGGCGGCCCGTTCGCGGGCTGGGCGGCCCAGCCCGGGCTGCGGTCAGTGCAGGGCGAGCTCGAAGCCGGGCTGGAGCGCATCCTTGGGCAGCCGGTGGCGCTGACCGTCGCCGGTCGCACCGATGCGGGTGTCCACGCATGGGGCCAGGTCGCGAGCTTCGAGCTCGCCGAGGCGCCCAGCGTCGACGATCTGCGGCGGGCCCTCGACGCCGTGACTCCGGTGGAGATCGCGGTGCGGGCGGCCGGGCCCACGGCTGAGGGTTTCGACGCGCGCCACGACGCGCGCTCGCGCACCTATTGCTACCGCGTGCTCGCCGCGCCCGTGGCCAGCCCATTCGAGCGTGGGCGAGCCCTCTGGTGGCCCTACCCGCTCGACCGCGAGGCGATCGCCTCGTGCGCTGCCGCGGTGGTCGGCACCCACGACTTCACCGCCTTCACCCCAACTCAGACCGAGCACGTTCGCTTCGATCGGGACGTTGCCGTTTGTGAGTGGCGGGAGGGTCCGGGGCTGGGCGCCGATGGCGTCCTCGAGCTCTGGATCGAGGCCGACGCGTTCATGCGGAACATGGTGCGAGCACTCGTGGGGACGATGCTCGAGGTGGGGGCGGGCCGGCGTTCCCCAGAGGAGTTCACCGCGCTTTTGGATGGCGCTCCGCGGAAGCGCGGGGGAGAGACGGCCCCCGCCCACGGGCTCTATCTGGCTGCGGTTTCCTACTGATCTCGGGGCTCGCTTCGCCCGCAAAGCCGCTCGGACAGCCCGCCATAGAATCGAATCACGTGCGCGTACTGCTCACCAACGACGACGGCATCAATGCCGATGGCCTCCAGGCGATGCGCCGGGCGCTGCTGGACCTCGACGAGGTCGAGCTCCACGTCGTGGCCCCCGATTCCAATCGCAGTGCGATGGCGCGCATGATCACCACCCGCTCGCCGCTTTGGGTCGAGGAGGTGCGCTTCGACGACGGCACCAAGGGCTTCGCGACGGAGGGAACGCCGGTCGACTGCGTGCGCTTCGCTGAGCTTGGCCTGATCGGCGAGCGGCCGGACCTGATCGTCTCGGGGATCAACCACGGAGCGAACCTCGGCGACGACGTGACCTACTCGGGCACGGTCGCGGCCGCGCTCGAGGGGATCGTGCTCGGGATCCCGGCGATCGCGATCTCGCAGCAGTCGCTGCGTGGAGAGATGGGCTGGCACTTCGACGGTGAGATCAACTTCGGGGTCGCCGCGCGCCTGTGCGCGTGCTTGGTCGACGCCATCCGTGACCAGCCGCTTCCCGAGGGGACCCTGATGAACGTGAACGTGCCGTCGGGCGAGATCCAGGGAATCGAGATCACGACGCTCGGTAAGCGCCTGTACGACGACGAGATGAAGCTGGTCGAGGAGGACTCAGAAGGCCGGCGCCGCTACCGCATCTACGGCTTCGAGCCGTCCTTCGAGGACGAGCCGGGGACCGACCTCGCCGCCCAGGCCCGCAGCAAGATCTCGATCTCGCCGCTGCACTTCGATCTGAACCACCTCGAGGGCATCGAGCCCCTGCGGGGGTGGGACCTCGACGGTCTTCTCCGTGCCGTCACCGACGACGCGTCCGACGCCCCATGAGCCCGCCCCAGAAGACAACCTCGAGCGAGAAACGCGCGGCGGAGCTGCGGCGCGAGATCGCTGGCCATGACCACGCCTACTACGTGCTCGACGACCCCAGGATCGGTGACGACGTCTACGACGCGCTGTTGAACGAGCTACGCGACCTGGAGGAGGCCAACCCCGAGCTTCGCACGCCCGACTCACCCACCCAGCGGGTCGGCGGCAAGGCGCTCGAGAAGTTCGAGCAGGTGCGTCACCCCGAGCCGATGCTCTCGCTCGGGAACGTCCGCAACGAGGAGGAGCTACGGGGATGGGAGAGTCGCATCCGCAATCTCCTCAAGCGCTTCGACATCACCGCAGACGAGTTCGGCTACGTGACCGAGCCGAAGATCGACGGGCTCGCGATCTCGCTCGTCTACGAGGACGGGAAGTTCGTGCGCGGAGCCACGCGCGGCGACGGGCGCATCGGCGAGGACGTGACCCACAACCTGCGGACGATCAAGGCGATACCGCTCTCGATCGAAGACGCGCCGCCGCTGGTGGAGGTGCGCGGCGAGATCTACTTTCCTCGCAAGGGCTTCGAGGAGCTGAACGAGCGGCGAGCGGAGGCGGGCGAGCCGGCATTTGCCAACCCCCGCAACGCCGCGGCGGGCACGATCCGCCAGCTCGATCCGCAGATCGCGGCCGAGCGGCCGCTCTCGATGTGGAGTTACGGGATCGGCACTGGCCTCGACCTGCCCACTCACATCGACGAGATCGAGTGGATGCGCGAGCGCGGCTTTCGGGTCGAGGAGGAGATCCGCGTCCACGAGGCCGAGGACGAGGTCGTCGAGCGCTGTCGGTGGTGGGAGAACCGCCGGGAATCGCTCGACTACGAGATCGACGGCGTCGTCGTGAAGGTGAACGAGCGGGCGCTCTGGCGCGAGCTCGGCGTAGTGGGCCGCGAGCCGCGGTGGGCGATCGCCTGGAAGTTCCCGCCGATCACCGCGACCACCAAGCTGAACCGCATCGTCTGGAACGTCGGTCGCACCGGGCACCTGATGCCGTTCGCGATGCTCGAGCCGGTGGGGGTCGGCGGCGTCACCGTCTCGACGGCCACGCTCCACAACGAGGAGGACCTCGCCCGCAAGGACGTGCGCGAGGGCGACGAGGTGGTCGTGACCCGAGCCGGCGACGTGATCCCGCAGGTGATCGCTCCGCTGATCCAGCGGCGCAAGGGCAAGCGGCTGCGAAAGCCGAAGCCACCCAAGGAGTGCCCAGCGTGCGGGACCCCGACCGTGAAGCCGCAGGACGGCGTCTTCACGATCTGCCCCAACCGCCGCGGCTGCCCCGGCCAGGTCTTCCAGCACGTAAAGCAGTTCGTGGGAGTGATGGACATCGAGGGCCTCGGCGAGAAGCTCGCGATGCGCTTCCTCCAGGAGGGCCTCATCACCGACCAGGCCGGCATCTACGACCTCGCGGCCGAGCAGCTGCAGGAGCTCGAGGGCTTCGGCGAGACCTCGGCGGCCAACCTGATTCGCTCGATCGAGCTCTCAAAGGAACAGCCTTTCGGGATCGTCCTCTTCGCCCTCGGCCTGCCCGGAGTGGGTTACGTGACCGCCCAGGCGCTGGCGGACCACTTCGGCACGATCGGTGCGCTGGTGAAGGCCGACAGCAGCGAGATCGAGCGTGTCGACGGCGTCGGCCCGATCATGGCCGAGCAGCTGCGCGAGGAGCTCGCCGAGGAGCCGACGCTGGAGTTGATCGATCGCCTGCGCGAACGTGGACTCAACTTCGAGCTGAGCGAGTCGGAGCGTCGCGCGGAGGGAGGGCCGCTCGAGGACAAGACCTTCGTCCTCACCGGCACCCTGCCGGAGCTCTCACGCGACCAGGCGACGAATCTGATCCGGCGAGCCGGCGGCAAGGTGACGGGCTCGGTCTCGAAGAAGACCGACTACGTGGTCGCGGGCGACAATCCGGGCACAAAGCTCGCCAAGGCGGAGGAGGTGGGCGTCGAGGTGATCGACGAGACCGAGCTCCGCGAGCTACTGGGGGATGCCGCATCCGGAGTCGCCAAGGAGCCGACGCCGAACCTGCGCCGGTAGCGACTCCCAGGCCGGAAATCACCGAGGACGGGCCGGATCGCGCCCGCGGGCCGTTCCCTACCGATACCGCGCGATCGCCGCCGCCATGCGGTCCTGGGCGCGGCGTGCCGAGTACACGTTGACGTTGTTCATGAGGATCGAGAACGCGACCGTGCCTCGGCCGGCACGGCAGTAGCCGGAGAGGGCGCTCACGTCGGAGAGCGTCCCCGTCTTCGCCCGGCAGCGACCCTCGGCGGCGGTGCCGCGCATGCGGTCCGCGAGCGTTCCCTCACGGCCCGCCAAGGGCAGGGAGCTGCGAAAGGCCGATGCGGCCGAGTGCTTTCGCATCGCCGCCAGGAGCTTTGCCACCTGCCGTGGGGAGGCGTGGTTGCCGCGACCCAGCCCCGACCCGTCGACGGCGTCATCGCCGGCCGCGATCGAGCGAGCGAAGGACTCCGCGCGCCTTGCACCCCGTCGCGTTGTGCCTGTGTGAGCTTGATTGGCTGCGAGACGCTTCAGCAACATCTCCGCGAAGAAGTTGTTCGACGGCTTGTTTGTCTCGGCCGCGAGCGATGACATCTTCGGTGAGCGCACCTGGGCCAGCGGCTCCCGAGCGAGCATGGACCGAGACGCATTGGTGCGCCCCACCCGACCGTCGACCTTGACGCCGTTTCTGCGCAGCGCGTCCTTGAGCGCCCGCCCGGCCTCCAGCTCGGGATGGCGCGCGTAGTGGCCGCCGTCGAACCCCGAGTTAAACGACAGGCCCGAGAGCGGACTCAGGTCAGCGCTCGCCCCGCCCCCGGTCGCACGAGTGCCGCGGCGGCGGTCGAAGACGCTCGCGTCGACGCGGATGTCGTCGCCGATGCGACGGATCCCAGTCCGGCGCACGTCCTTTGCCAGGTCCGAGATCGGGGTGAGCGGCAAATTGCGCCTGTGGGCGAAGGTCTGAGTTGCAAACGCCGGATCACCGGCGCCAACCAGAACGAGATCGCCGTCGAGCGCATGCCCGCCAGGGCCGACATCGCCGCGCTCGTGAATCACAGTCGTGAGGCGACCCGAGGCCCCGAAGCGGTTCAGCACCGCGGCCGTCGTGAACAGCTTCTGATTCGAGGCCGGCACGAAGCGATCGCGGCCATTCGACGAGTAGAGGAGGCGGTCGCGGACGGCGTCCACATCGTAGACGTAGGCGCCGGCGCGACCCCCGGCCGACCGAATGGCTGAGCGCAGCCGCCTACGAAGCTCCCCGCGGGAGAGGCTGCGCTTCGCGGCGAGCTCGGAGCCGCGCTTCGCAACGGGCGTGGGACTGGCATCCTCGAAGCCCCTCGAGCTCGCCTCGACTGCGCCGTCAGCCCATGCCGGCACGATCAGGCCCGCGGCGCAGAGGGCCACGATCACCCCGCCGGCAACGCGTCGAAACCGCACGGCGAGCAGGGTAGAGGCTCCCAGGTGTCCCCAACGCCCGATGATCCAGCCATAATGGGCGGCGCGATGGGCAAGGTGGTGGAGCTCGATGCTCCCGGCACGGAATCGCGGGCGGGCAGGGCCAGGCGCCGTAAGCGGCGTTCGAAGACGGCTCTGGTGCTCGGCGGCGGCGGCTTTACGGGGGGCGTGTATGAGATCGGCGCGTTGCGCGCGCTCGACCTCCTGGCGGTAAACCAGACCGTCAACGAGTTCGACGTCTACGTGGGGACCTCGGCCGGCGCCTTCATCTCCGCGCTCACCGTCAACGGGGTGACCCCCGAGGAGATGATGCGCGTCTTAAACCGCGATCTCGCCTCACCGCTTCGCGATATCGACCTGAAGATGCTCTTGCGTCCCAACTACCGCGGCATCATCACTCGCGGCGCGACCTTCCCCCTCCGCGTTGCCGGCATGGCCCGCCAGCTCTTCGGCAACGTGGGCCAGGTCTCTGCGGTCGATCTCCTCACCGGGCTCGCGAGTGGGTTGCCGAACGGGTTCTACAGCGGGGAGGGGATCGCGCGCTACGTTGAGGAGGCGCTCACCGATCCCGACCGTACCGATGACTTTCGCCTGCTCGAGCGCGAGCTCTACCTGACCGTCACCGACCTCGACACGACCGAGCGCGTGGTCCTGGGTGAGGGGGAGTGGGCGGACGTGCCGATCTCGCAGGCCGTCGCCGCCTCGGGCGCTCTGCCGATGGTCTACGAGCCGGTCACGATCAAGGAGCGCGAGTTCATCGATGGCGGCATCCGGTCGACGACGAACGTGGACGTGGCGGTTGAGCGGGGCGCCAAGTTCATCGTGGTGATCAACCCGGTGGTCCCCTACGTCAACGACTTCGCCAAGCGCATCCCCACCATCGCTGGCGACCGCGCCCTCCGCGTCTCGGATATGGGGGTTGCGGCGATCGCGAACCAGTCGTTCCGTGTGCTCTCCCACGACCGCCTGCACCGTGCCGTGCGGGACTGGCAGGAGGAGTACCCAGACGTCGACATCATCCTGATCGAGCCCGAGCTGGACGACGAGCTCATGTTCGGCACGCCGATCCTCGACTACGCGAACCGGCTGGAGATCGCCAAGCACGGCTTCGAGTCGGTGACGCTCAAGCTCGCCCGCGACTACGACCACTACAAGACGATCGCCGAGCGCCACGGGATCGAGATCTCCGCCCGCCGCGTCAGGCATGTGCTCGCGGGGGTCGAGCGCGAGCGCTCGAAGCTCTCGGCTTGGCGCCGAGTGCTCGAGCAGACCACAAGCGTGCTGCTGAGGCAGGGAAACGGCGTGCGCGACGAGACCCCCGAGGCAACGGCCGACGCGGCGGATTCCGACTCCGCCTAGCGCCTAGCTCGCGTAGAGCTTCTCCACCTCGGCGTCGTACTTCTCAGCGACGACGTTGCGCTTTACCTTCAGGGTGGGGGTGAGCTCGCCGCCCTCCTGGGAGAGATCACGCGGCAGGATCTCGAACCTCTTCACCTGCTCGACGCGGGCGAACTTGGCGTTTACCTGATCCAGGTGAGCTTGGATCGAGGCGCGCACACCGGCGTCGGCGGTGAGCGCCTCGGGGTCCTCGGGCAGGTCGTGCTCCTTTGCGTAGGTGACGGCCTCCTCCGGATCCAGGGTGAGCAGCGCCACGAGGAACGGGCGGCGATCGCCGATCACGACACATTGAGAGACGAGCGGGTGCTGCTTGATCTCGGCCTCGAGGTTGGCGGGGGTGATGTTCTTGCCGCCCGCCGTGATGATGATGTCCTTCTTGCGGCCGGTGATCTTCACGTAGCCCTCGGAGTCGATCTCACCGACGTCGCCCGTGTGGAGCCAGCCGTCGACGATCGCATCTCGCGTGGCCTCCTCGTTCTTGTAGTAGCCCTGGAAGACGTTGGGGCCCTTGACGAGGATCTCGCCGTCTGCGGCGATCTTGATCTCGACGCCCGGGAACGGCTTACCGATCGTCCCGAACTTGTACATCTCGGGTGTTGCGATCGTCGCAGCCGTTGAGGTCTCCGTCATCCCCCACCCCTCGAGCACGAGCACCCCCGCCGCGTCGAAGAAGCGCAGGATGTCCGGGTTGATCGGGGCCGCGCCCGAGACCGCCTGCTCGATGTTCCCGCCGAAGATCGCGCGGATCTTGGAGAGCACCTGCTTGTCGGCGATGCTGTGCTGGAGGCGAAGCAGCGCCCCGGGCTCCTTGCCCTGGCGCTCGAGCTCGCGGACCTTCGTCCCGGTCTTGATCGCCCAGTCGAAGATCGCCTTTTTCAGCCCGCCCGCCTTCTCCGCGTTCGAGGTCGCGGCGGTGTAGATCTTCTCGAAGATGCGTGGGACCGAGGGGAAGTAGGTGGGCTTCACCTCGGAGAGATTGGGGATGATCTTGAGCGGGTCGCGTTCCCAGTAGGCCAGGGTCGCGCCAAGCGCGAACGAGCCGAGTTGGATCAGGAGCGCGAAGGAGTGTGCGAGGGGCAGGTAGAGGTAGCTCGTGCCCTCGGCGTCGATGGCGCCGACTGAGATGACCATGTCGAGCATCGCGCGGTAGTTCCCGTGGGAGATCACGCAGCCCTTGGGCGGGCCGGTCGTCCCCGACGTGTAGATGAAGGTGCAGATATCCGTGGGCTCGACGGCGGCGTAGCGCTCCTCCCACTCGCTGGCAGAGCGACCGGCGCCGCGGGCGGCCAGATCCTCCAGCGAGATCGCGTCGTCGGCCGAGCCGGTCATCAGGATCACGTGCTCGAGCATGGGGCACTGGTCGCGAACCGCGCGGACCTTCTCGAGCTGCGCATCGTCCTCGACGACCACGACCCTCGCGTCGGAGTTTTCCAGCACGTACTGGCACTCCTCGGGGGAGTTGGTCTGGTAGATCGGCACGACGATCGCGCCTGTCGTCAGCGCGGCGAAGTCGAAGTAGGTCCATTCCGGGCGCGTGTTGGCGAGGATCGAGACCTTGTCGCCCTTCACGATGCCGACGTCGATCAGGCCCAGCGCCAGCGAGCGGACGACCTCGGCCACCTCCGAGTAGCTCTTGCCAATCCAGGCGCCACTCTCGTCCTTGTAGAGGATCGCGCGCTCCGATCCATAGTCGCGCGCCGCCATCGGCAGCAGATCGGCGATCGTGGTCGAGCGAACGCCACCCCCGGCGGGAGCTGCGACCGTCGCGGTCTCCATCTTCTCTCGGTCCTCCTCAGGCGTGGGCAATCGCTGGACTCTGGGCCGCTCGGCGGCCGTCCGCAAGGCTACCTGTGGAGAATCTGTGGGGAGTTAGTGCGCGGCTTGAGGGCGCTGTGTCGCCTGGTCGCTCCACTCGCGCAGCGAGGAGACGAAGAGGGTCTTGTCGATACGGCCGTTGAATATCGGAACGCCCATCTCCATGCACTTGGAGATCACCTCCCGCCGCTTCATGTTGACTTCGTCGGCGAGTTCGGTTGGCGTCAGATGATTGGCCACGCATCTCCTCTCGAGGGGTCTAACGAGAGTTCTATCGGGATTCGCGGACGCGGTCAACGTTTTTCTTCGCAATTTGCGGGCCTGCGGATGAGCAGCCATGTGGCCGCGCGGCGTCGAATATCTTGTCCTCGGTCATGAACCCCGAGCCTCCCACTCCGCCGGAGGGCCAGACACCGTCGCGTGCGGCGTTCCTCGAGTCGCTCATGGAGACCGAGCTCTATTCGATCGGAGCGTTCTTCTGCGACGAACACCCCGATCTCGTGGACGAGCTCGTCGAGCGCAGCGAGGAGATCGAACGCAGCGGGCTCGATGCCTACTCGACGGGCGCGGGGACCGGGCTCGAGGAAACCTTCGAGACCCTCCTGACGGGACTCGCGGTGCGCTACTACAAGGCGGTGGCAGGCTGACGCCGCCCCGGGCGGACGGGCCCGCGCCCCCCCGCTCGCCCTGGGTCCCCCGCATCCTCCTGGCCGCAGCCGGGGTCGCCGTTGCGATTGCCGTGATCACGATCGCCGTCGGGGAGGGTGGTCCCACGGCTCCGCCGAACGAGGGCTTCAACGAGGTCCAGCAGCTCTATGCGGGGGTCGAGCAGGAGGGCGCGCTCTTAGGCGCCGCGGATGCCCCGGTGCTGGTCACGGTCTACAACGACCTCATCTGCATCCCCTGCGGGCCGTATCAGCGGGAGGAGATCAACCCGGTGGTCGAGCGCTACGCCCGTACCGGGGAGGTGCAGTTCGAGTTCAGCCACTTCTCCGTCGGCCCGCAGGCGATCACGCTCGCCGCCCTCGCGGCCACCGCGGCGGGCGAGCAGGGCCGCCAATGGCAGTACATCGACCTGGTGATGCGGAACCTCGACGCCGCCGGTGGCGAGGCCGACGACGATTTCCTGCGCGACGTCGCGAAGACGGTGCCCGAGCTCGATCTGCAGCAATGGGAGTCCGACCGCGCCTCTGAGGAGATCCGAGAGATCGTCGAGGCAGACGCGGAATCGGCAGTGAACCGGCGACTGCCGCCCGAGCCGGCTGTGGTGGTCGCGGGCCCCGGCGGCGAGGAGGAGCTGGGCGAGCCGACGAGCGAGGAGATCGAGGTGGCGATCGAGCGGGTGCGCTAGGCGTTGGTGGTGTTCCGATCAGGCCGTTGAGAGCCACGAGCGCTGCTTGATGGCACGAGGGCAAAAATCGCGTAGTGATCCGCCGCCGCGAGGACGTTGGCGCGCTAGTCCCGCATGGCGGGACCGCCGCGCCACTTTTCGCCCGTGCCAGCAGCCCACGCACGCGATTCGACCCCGCCGGAGAGAAGCGCGGCGAGTGGACGGAGCGTTCTGGCCTACGGCGTCGGCTCCGCCTTCGAACCCAGGCCCATCGCCTTGGCGAGGCGGCGGGTGAGGAGGAGCAACAGGAGGAGGACTGCCACGCCCGCCCACAGCAAGGGGTCGTCAGCCGAGAGCGAGTCGAGTTGGGTCCCGAAGTAGGCGAAGACGGCGGTCAGCGGCAGGTAGCCGACGGCCGTGGTCCACACGTAGCGGGGAAACGGGACGTGGGCGGAGCCCGCCGCGTAGGAGAAGAGGCTGAAGGGGATGATGGGCACCAGCCGCATCCCGAGGAGGAGGGTGACCCCGCCACGGTGGACCATGCGCTCGTAGCGATCGAAGCGCTCGCCGAGCCAGCGCGAGAGAAAGGGCCGGGCCGCGTGCGCGCCGATCAGATAGCAGATGATTCCGTTCAGGATCCAGCCCGCCATCAGCAGGGGCAGGGCTACCCAGAAGTCGTAGACGAAGCCGGTCGCGGCGTTCAGGATCTCGGTCGGGTACCAGATGAAGCAGTGGGCGAGAGCGAGGGCGATGACGATCAGCGCCCCCGGGACTCCGAGGCCACGCAGGTCGCGGCGCAACTCGCCCGTGTCGCCGCGCACGGCGTCGCTGAGTCCGGTGCGAAGCGGTTCGATCGCGAGCACGATCACGGCCAGCACGGCGACCCCGGCAAGGGTGATCGCGACCGCGATCCACGGCCGACGCCCCGGCGCTTGTGCCTCACGGCTGGGCACCACATTGAGTATGGCGATCTGTTGACCGCGCCTCGACACTTGTCGGGACGGGCCGTTGCGGCACTAGGATGTCTGACCTTCGGGGCGTGGCGCAGCCTGGTAGCGCGCACCGTTCGGGTCGGTGAGGTCCCCGGTTCAAATCCGGGCGCCCCGATGTTTTGGCCATGAAGGACGACGACCAACAACCTCAGGAGGACGAGCGCGGCTCGGAGCCCCCTGACGAGGAGGGGCACGACAAGGCGCCGCAGGAGGGCTCGGAGCCGGAGCACGATCCGGTTTCCTCACCGGGCCCGCACGGCAACCCCGCAAGCGACGAGGAGGCGCTCGCCAACCGCCAGCAGGAGGGGGATTCGCCAAGCGTCGACTGAGCGCACAGGGATTTCGCCTCTGACAGGCGTGAGCGTGCGTTCCGCCGTCGGCGGGTAACTACATTTACGAGCCAGCCTCAAGACCCCGATTGAAGGAGACCAGCCATGGCCTACGAGGTCCCTGACCTTCCCTACGACTACGACGCGCTCGAGCCCCACATCGACGAGGAGACGATGCGCGTGCATCACGACAAGCACCATCAGGCCTACGTGGATAAGGCCAACGCCGCGCTCGAGGGCACTGAGTGGGCCGACAAGGACGTCGATGAGGTCTTAAAGAACCTCTCCAGCCTGCCCGACGACAAGCAGACCGCCGTGCGCAACAACGCCGGAGGCCACGCGAACCACACCTTCTTCTGGCAGGTGATGAGCCCCGATGGCGGCGGCGAGCCCTCCGGCGACCTCGCCTCTTCGATCGACGAGAAGTTCGGCTCGTTCGATGACTTCAAGGAGGAGTTCAAGAACGCGGGCGTCGGCCAGTTCGGCTCCGGCTGGGCGTGGCTCGTGCACGACGGCTCTGGGCTCGCGGTCACCTCGACACCGAACCAGGACTCGCCGGTCTCAGACGACCAGACCCCGCTCCTCGGCGCCGATGTCTGGGAGCACGCCTACTACCTGAAGTACCAGAACAAGCGCCCCGACTACCTGGACGCGTTCTGGAACGTCGTCAACTGGGACGAGGTCGCCAGCAGGTACGACGAGGCGAGCTAAGCCCCAGCCGGATACAACCCGCCGAGGACTGGCAGGCCGGCACGCCCGAGCTCTTCGAGACAGCCTGCTGGCGCCGTCTCGCGCACGGGTTCCCGCCTATGAGGTCTTAAACCGCGCCGCTGCCTTCACCTTCTCAGAGGGCTGGCGCCCCTTAACGGCAACTCAACCTGAGGGCCGAAAAACGGCTTGAGCAAGCCACTTCTGCGCACGGTTGTCCTTTGACAGGCCGAACAGGCCGGTGGTAGCTTCGAAGCGCGGCGATGGGGCCGCGCGCTTCGGCGCTCGAGATGAAGGGGTACGGGAAGGTTTGAGAGGGTCGACCGCCCTTGGCAGGATCGCCGCGCTGGTGGCGCTTGGCGTCGTCGTGGTGGTCGTGGTCATGCTTGTTCGGGGCGGCGGGGGCTCCGAGTACGAGGTCACCGCCGAGTTCGAGAACGCGAGCCAGCTGGTGCCGGGCAACGAGGTGATCGTCGGCGGCGTTGCCGTCGGCTCGGTCAGCGAGATCACTCTCGGCGACGATGGCCAAGCGCTGGTCACGTTCAGCGTCGGCTCTGACTACGCCCCGCTCGAGCGAGGCACGGTCGCCACGGTCCGCTCCTACTCGCTCTCCGGCGTCGCCAACCGTCAGGTGCAGCTCACGATCCCGCCTGAGGGCGACGGCGGCGCCGAGATTCACGCCGGCGGCACGCTCTCGCAGTCCGAGACCGTCTCCGAGGTCGACCTCGACGAGGTCTTCAACACGCTCGATCCCAAGACAGTGGAGGACTTCAAGCACGTCATCCAGGGCTTTGAGATCTCCTATGACGGCGTCTCCGAGCAGGCCAACGAGGGGTTCAAGTACCTGAACCCCTTCCTCTCCACCTCGCGCCGGCTCTTCGGTGAGCTCAGCTACGACGAGCGAGCCCTCGAGCGCCTCATCGTCGATGGCGCGAAGCTCTCCGGCGCGCTCGCCGAGCGGGCTCCCGACATCACGGCGCTCGTGGGCAACCTCGACGTGATGATGAGCGCGATCGGCAGGCAGAAGCGTGCGCTGGCCGAGGCGATCTCGAAGTTCCCCGACTTCATGCGCTCGGCGAACACGACCTTCGTGAACCTGCGGGCCGCGCTCGACGACGTCGACCCGCTTGTCGACGCCGCGAAGCCCGCGGCGATCGAGCTCCAGCGCTTCCTGCCCGAGCTGCGCGCCGCAACCGCAGACGCGGTGCCCACTATCCGCGATCTCGATGCCATCGTCAGACGCTCCGGGCGGGACAACGACCTGATCGAGCTCACTCGCCTCCAGGTGCCCCTGGCCGAGGCGGGGGTCGGCTCCGGGGCACCAGGGTGCGGCTCGGACCCGCAGAGCGACTTCGCCTCGGCCGAGGACGACGACTACTCCCAGGGCGCCTTCGGGGAGTCGACGTGCGCGCTTCGCAACGGCAACCCGATCCTCTCAAACTTCCGGCCATACACGCCCGAGCTGGTCGGCTGGTTCGACGACTTCTCGCACCCGGGATACATCGACGCGATGGGTGGCGTCGGCCGGATCGCCACGACCTTAAACCAGTTCACGGTCTCGAACAGCACCCCCGCCGCCCCCGTGCTCACCGACCCGGTCTCGCCGGAGGACCTGATCTCAGGCGGCATCGTGCAGACGAACCTCGACGAGCGCTGCCCCGGAACGAACGAGCGGGTCGTGCCCAGTGGCTTGGAGCCCCCTGGTGGGGTTCCCTACGACGACGGGGTCGCGTGCGATCCCTCGGACCTGCTGGAGCAGCCGTGAGGCGCATCGCGCTGATCCTCTCCGTCGTTGCCGCAGGCGTGGCGGCCCTCGCTGTGCCCGCGAGCTCCGACGACGAGCACACCTACCTGATCGAGATGTACAACGCCTTCGGCATCGTCGAGGGATCCGACGTGCGGGTGGCGGGTGTCAACGCCGGCACCGTCACGGCGCTCGACGTGAACTCCGCCAAGCGCGCGGTCGTCGAAGTCAGCCTCTCCGGTCCGCTCTCCGTGCTCGGAGAGGAGTCCACGTGCGAGACGGAGCCCCAGTCGCTGATCGCCGAGTACTTCATCGACTGTACCCCCGATGGCCCTGAGATCGAGCCCTCGGGTGACCCCGAGGACCCGGATATCCCGGCGAGCCAGGTGAGTCAGACCGTCCAGCCGGACTTGGTCCAAAACACTCTGCGCGAGCCGTACAAGCGCCGGCTCCAGCTTCTGATCAACGAGTTCGGCACCGCGCTTGCAGGCAACCCAGAGAACCTGAACGAGGCGATCCGGCTTGGCGCTCCGGCCCTGACTCAGCTCCGGAAGGTCCTTGACGTCATGGGCGACCAGAACCGGATCATCCGCGACCTGAACGTCGACTCGGACCGGATCATCGCCCGCCTCACGCAGCGCCGCGAGGACGTGGTCGCCTTCATCCAGGAGGCTCGTGACACCGCCGCCGCCTCCGCGGAGCGCCGCGAGGACCTCTCGCAGGACTTCGCCCTGCTCGACGACTTCTTGGTCGAGCTGCAGCCCACCCTGGCCGACCTCGAGAACCTCGCCCGCGTACAGACGCCCGTCTTGACCGACCTTCGTGCCTCGGCGCCCGGCCTCAACCAGCTGGTGCTGAACCTGCCGTCGTTCAACTCTGCAACCGAGGACTCGCTGGAGAGCCTCGGCGAGGCATCGCAGGTCGGCACGAGGGCGTTGCGCCAGGGGCGCGAGGAGATCGACCAACTCGCCGATTCGGGCCGCAACGCTACGGCGAGCGGCGAGTTCCTCGCTGACTTCGTACGCGACGTCGACGATCCCGCGCGCGCGGTCGAGGAGGACACTCGCGCGGCGGAGGACACGGGCGATCCGGATCGCGCCGGCTACACCGGGCTCGAGGGGCTTCTCAACTACGGCTACTACCAGGCCGGGGCGGTCAACCAGTTCGACCAGGTGGGTCACCTGCTGCACTTCAGCCTCTACTACATCTTCTCCGGCGAGTGCGGCCGCTTCACCACGGGCCGCGACTTCGTGACCTCAAACGGCACGCCGGCCGGGCCGGGCAACGAGATCGACGGTACGCCGGGGCTTCCGGCCGAGGGCGGCGGCTTCACCACCGCGTTCGAGGAGATCGAGGACTGCATCGGCTGGCTCGGACCCAATCAGCCAGGCCTAAACCAGGACCTCGATCTCGGGCCCTACGACCCGTCGGTCTGCCCGGGCGGCACAGAGCCCGCCGAAGCTCTCGCCCTCTGCAACCCCGCCGGCCAGCGCAGCCCGCAACGGCGAGCCAGCGGTGACGGCGGCGGCACGGGCTCTCAGGGCGCCACCGCTTCCGGGGCTCCCGGCTCGGGCGCGCCGGGACTGCCGGGCCTCCCGAACCTCCCGGGCGGGCAGCTTCCCGACGGTGTCGACATCGACGATCTGCTGGACCTGCCCCCCGGCGTCATCGACAACCTGCCACCGAGGCTCCAAGACCGCATCCGTGACCTTCGCAACCAGCTCGGCGGCGGCGGCGGCGGAAGCGGTGGCGGTGGCCCGCTCGGCAACCTCGGCGGCGCTGGCGGCGGCGGTGGCGGCGGCGGCGGAAGCGGCGGCGGCGGTGGCGGCGGCGTCAACGATGTCCTCGACTTCATCTTGGGGCCATGAGGAAGCGCAGCGCAGCCCAGACGCTCGCAGCCTCGCCGACGATGGTCGGCGCGGTCACGGTGCTGATCGCCATCGTCGCCGTGTTCCTGGCCTATAACGCGAACAACGGGCTGCCGTTCGTGCCCGTCTATCGCGTCTCCGTCGAGGTGCCGAACGCGGCACGGCTGACCACCAACAACGAGGTCCGAATCGGCGGTCACCGAGTGGGTGTCGTCGAGTCGATCGAGCCCGTACTGGAGCAGGGCGCGAACACGACGGCGGACACCGGCGAGGTGGCCGTATCGGACGACACCGGCGGCGTCGTGGCGCGCGTCAACCTGAAGCTTGACAAGTCGGCGGAGCCGCTCCCCAAGGACTCGATCTTCCGCGTCCGCTACCGCTCCGCATTCGGCCTCAAGTACCTGGAGGTCGTCCGGGGCAACGGAGCCGGTGCGCCGGAGGGCTATGCCTTCGACGGGACCGACGACGACGCGGTCTGTGGGCTCCCCGCGAGCGCCGACGACCCAGCTGCCACCGGCGCGGCGGGAAACGGCTGTTTCCAGCCACAGACCGAGTTCGACGACATCAACAACACCTTCGACGGGCCGACGCGCGCGAACTCGCGCGCGAGCCTGGAGGGCTTCGGGAACGCCTTCGCCGGCCGCGGCTACTCGCTGAACCAGGCGGTCGAGAACCTGCGGCCGCTCCTGGTCCACCTAAAGCCGGTCTCCGACGCGCTGATCGAGCCCTCCACCCGGTTCCGGCGCTTGTTCCCGGCGCTAGGCCGCGCCGCCGAGATCGTGGCGCCGGTCGCGGAGGAGCAGGCCGAGCTCTTCACCTTCATGGCGACCACGTTCAGGGCGATCTCCTCCGACCCCGAGGCCCTCAAGGCAACGATCTCCGAGGGCGTCCCGACCCTTAAGAAGGGCATCGAGACACTGCCGCGGCAGCAGCCGTTCCTGCGCGATTTCACGACCCTCTCGCGCGAGCTCAGCCCTGGTGTGTCGGACCTGCGCATCACGCTGCCGACGCTGAACGACGCGATCGAAACCGGGACCCCGGTCCTGGAGCGCTCGGTCGAGATGAACATGCGCCTCGAGGACGCGCTCGTCGAGCTCGAAGAGCTGGTCGAGCAGCCGAGCACGCGGACCTCGCTGATGCGGCTCGAGGAGACGTTCAACATCGCCTATCCGCTGGCGCGCCACGCGGTGCCGGCCCAGACCGCCTGCAACTACTTCAACTACTTCTTCACCCACCTGCCGAACGCGCTTTCCGATCGCGACCAGGTCGGCTACTCGTTCCGCCAAGCGCTGACTGATTTCCCGATGGGCCCAGAGCGGTTCGTCGTCGGCGACCCGGATGGCGGCGGGCCCATCCCCGACCTGGGGACGATCGAGGTGGGCGGTGACGTCCAGACGCCGGTTGCCGGTTACTCCGGGGTTCAGGCGAACGGCAAGGACACCGAAGGGGTCTTCAAGCCGTACGAGCTTCCGATCCTGAACGGCCAGTTCTACGCGCCGAGCGGGCAGCTGCCTGCGCCCGCGGGCCAGGAGGACTGCCAGGCGGGTCAGAACGGCTACGCGCCTGTGACGGGCGCGGAGCTTTTGCCCGGCCAGAAGGTGGAGAACCCGGCGCACCTGGTGGGCGACCTGCCGGGCACGCGAGGGCCCACAACGTCCTTCTGGACACAGGACTCAGAGCGCCAGTCCCGATACACCGTCAACCCCAGCCGCACGCCGCTCTCGTGGCAACAGGAGGGCTTCACGCCATGAGGTCGTCGGGTCAAAAGCGCCGCCTGCCGAACTGGGCGATCGGCGTGATCCTGATCGTCGTCATCGCCGTGGGCGCCTTCGTCGCCTACACGAAGAAGCTGCCCTGGGACGACCCCTACGAGGTCCAGGCCGTGTTCCAGACGGCGCAGAACCTGCGCACGAACGCACCGGTGCGCATCGCAGGGGTGGAGGTGGGCGAGATCACGGCGGTCGAGAGCCTGACCTCGGAGAACGAGGAGCTCCTGGCCCAGGCGAAGACGGGGCAGAACCCGCTTCCAAGCGATCCGAGCTCGGGCCAGCAGGCCGCGGTCGTGACCATGAGCCTCTCAGAGGACGCCCTTCCCTTGAAGGAGGACGCGCAGATGCAGCTGCGCCCGCGTCTCTTCCTCGAGGGGAATTTGTTCGTGGATCTTCGGCCCGGGAGCCCGAACGCCCCGGAGGTGAGCGAGGACCACGTCTTCCCCATCAACCAGACCTCGACCTCGGTGCAGATCGACCAGGTTCTCACCACGCTTCAGTCCGACGTCCGCGCGGACCTGCAGACGCTGCTCGACCAGCTCGGCAACGCGTTCATCAAGTACGGAGGCGCCGAGGGCTTTCAGGAGCTTCACCGCTCGGCGGGCGGAGCCGGGAAGTACACCTCGCAGGTAAACGATGCTCTGCTCGGCAAGGAGGCGCACGACCTCTCGGGCCTGATCCGCAACCTCGACCGGGTCGTCGCCGCGCTCGGACACAACGAGGCGGAGCTCCAGGGACTGGTCACGAACTTCCGAACGGTCACAGGTTCGTTCGCCGCCGAGTCGGCATCGCTCGAGCAGGCGATCGCCAAGCTGCCCGACGTGATGGACGCCGCGGACCCGGCGTTCGCCAACTTAAACGATGCCTTCCCGCCGCTGCGCGCGTTCTCGCGCGAGGCGCTGCCCGGTGTGCGGTCCACCGCTCCCACGCTCCAGGCGGCCACCCCCTTCATCAGCCAGGTTCGCCAGCTCGTCTCCGAGGACGAGCTACGCGGGCTGGTGGGAGACCTTCGCCCGACCGTGCCCGACCTCGCCCTGCTGACGCGGCGAACGATCCCGTTCCTGAACGAGTCGCGGGCCCTTTCGAGTTGCTTCAACGAGGTCGTGATCCCCTGGGCCAACGACACGGTTGACCCCCCTGCCGGCTATCCGCATGAGACCCACGGCACCGTCTCCGAGACGACCGCCTTCGGCCTGCTCGGGCTCTCGGGAGAGAGCCGCTCCGGCGATGCGAACGGCCAGTACATCCGCGTCGAAGCGGGCGGCGGGACCAACACCGTGACCTTCCCCCAGGCCCCCGAGGCGGCCGGCGACACGACAAGCCAGGATGCCTTCGGGCTCACCGACTTCCCGATCATGGGCGCCACGCCTGGGATCGAGGACTCGGCGAAGACGCCGTTTAGGCCCGGCAGCCCCTGCGAGCGCCAGGCGCAGCCTGATCTCTCCGCGGGCCTCACGAACGGCCCGGAGCAGACGCAGGCGGCCGCGGTGAGCCCAGCCGACCAGCTCGCCGAGGCGTTCGAGGGTGCCGACGGCCTGGAGGCGCTGGGCGCGCGGGGGCGCGAGCTCCAGAGCCTGCTCGAGGCCGGGAAGCTGGAGCAGGCGGACGAGCTGTCTCAGCAGTTCTACGAGGGCCTCGGCGATGCCGGCAAGCAGGTGGGGCGCTGATGGGCACCGTGATCCGCAAGCACCTGCGCGATTTCATCGCCGTCGCCGTCCTGTTCGTGGTGGCGGCGGGAGTCTCGCTCTACATCCTGCAGGAGCAGCGCCTTCGCATCCCGATCCTCGAGGAGAGGCCGTTCGAGCTGAAGGCCGAGTTCGAGACGGCCCAGGCCGTCGTTCCCGGCCAGGGCCAGACCATTCGGGTCGCAGGAGTGCGAGTGGGCGACGTTTCGGCGGTCGAGGTCGAGAACGGGGTCGGCGTCGTCACCTTCGCGATCGACCGGGAGTTCCTGCCGGTCTACCGCGACGCAACGCTGCTCATGCGTCCGACGACCGGCCTCAAGGACATGTTCTTCGAGCTCGACCCGGGCACCAAGGCCGCGGGCGAGTATGAGGAGGGGGAGGTCGTCCCGGTCTCGAACACGGCGCCCGATACGTCGCTCGACGAGATCCTCGAGGCGCTCGATTCGGACACGCAGGCGTACCTGCGGATGCTGCTCGTGGGCGCCGGCAAGGGGCTCGATGGCCGCGATCAGGAGCTGGGCAAGCTGCTCGGCGGCATCGGGCCCATCAACCGGTCGCTGAAGGAGCTCTCTCGCGAAGTGGCTTCGCGCCAGCAGAACCTCCGCAACCTCGTGCACAACTTCCGGGTGTTGACGGGCCGCGTCGCCGAGGCCGATGAGGACCTGGTTGAGTTGGTCTCGACCTCCAACTCCGCGCTGGGCGCCATCGCAGAGCAGGATCCGAGCGTCCGTCGCGGGGTCGAGCTCCTCGGCCCGACACTGGCGCAGGCCGAGAGCACGCTCAACGAGGTTTCCTCCTTCGCGAGCGTTCTCGGGCCAACGTTCAACGACCTGCGGCCCTTCGCCCGCAACCTCGATGAGGCGAACACATCGCTGGAGAGCCTGGCCTCCGCTGCGACGCCCGTGGTTCGGGATGAGATCCGGCCGTTCGTGCGCTCGGCTCGCGAGCCGATCCCCGACCTGCGTCGGGCTGCCGCCCGCTACTCGACCGCTGCGCCCCGCCTGACCACGATCGGGAAGAAGATCAACAGGCTCGGCAACATGGCTGCGTACAACCCCGATGGCGCCGAGGACTGCCCCGGGGACGTCTGTGCGGACGGGCGGGACGAGGGCTACCTGTACTGGCTCGGCTGGCTCGGTCACAACGGCAACCTGGTCTTCAACACGGCCGATGGCAACGGCCCGTTCCGTCGGATCTACTTCACCGCGGGCTGCGACCAGCTGCGGAACATCGTCACCGGCGGACCGGACACGGCCCTGATCCCGGATTTCCCCGTGGGCGATCCGCAGATGGTCCAGGAGTTCGTCCAGCAGCAGGTCCGGAGCATCGTCACCGGTCTCGGTCCGCTGCTGAACGCCGGAGGGGTCTGCTCATGAGGCCGGCGTCTTTTGACGAGGCGGTGAGCGGCTGATGCAGAAGCAGGCGCCGAGTATCGGGCGCATCCTGATCGCGGCGGGCTTCACGCTTTCGTGCTTCGGGCTGATCCTGTTCCTGTGGATCGCCTTCGGTGGGCCGGTCCCGCTGAAGCCCGAGAGCTACAAGGTCTCGGCGTACTTCCCCGAGACGACGACGCTCGCCCAGGAGTCAGACGTGCGAATCGGCGGAGTCTCCGTGGGCAAGGTCAAGGAGATCACGCTTGCGCCGCAGGAGTTCCGAGTGTCCGGCAACGACACCACGGAGGCCGTGATGGAGATCCGCCCTGAGTTCGCGCCGATCGCCGAGGACGCCCGCGCGATCTTGCGGCAGAAGACGCTGCTCGGGGAGACTTACATCGAGCTCAGCCCCGGCACCGAGGAGGGGGCGAAGGCCGCGCCGGTGTCGGTCGGCGCTGCGGCCGGAGTCTCCGACGCCGAGTCCGAGGATGTCGAGACCCTGGAGGAGGGAGGGACCCTGGGCGTCGGGCAAACCCAGGACGCGACCCAGATCGACGAGATCTTCAACGCCCTCGACGAGCAGACGCGACTCTCCTTCCAGCGCTGGCTCGAGGGCTCCTCGGCCGCGATCGAGGGCCGCGGGCTGGACTTAAACGATGCCTTCGGCAACCTCGGTCCGTTCGTCACGGACGCTTCGGAGGTGCTGGCGATCCTGGATCGCCAGAAGACGGCGCTGAAGGGGCTGGTTCGCGACACCGGCACGACCTTCGAAGCGTTGACCGCGCAGGACCAGGCGCTGGCTGGTGCGATCACCGGCTCGAATGAGACCTTCGAGGCGCTCGCGAGCGAGGATGAGGCGCTGGCTCAGTCGTTCAAGATCCTGCCGACGTTCGAGCGCGAGTCCCGGCTCACCTTCGAGCGCCTGGACGAGTTCCAGGCCAACACGCGTCCGTTGATCCAGGACCTGATTCCCGTGGCGCAGGATCTCTCGCCGACGCTGCGCTCCGTGCGGCAGCTCTCGCCAAATTTGAAGAGCCTGTTCGAGGACCTCGACGTGCTGATCGAGGTCTCGCGGGAGGGCCTGCCCGCGCTCGAGCGCTCCCTGAACGGTCTGGCGCCGGTTCTGGAGTCGCTCGATCCGTTCCTCGCCAACTTCAACCCGGTGCTCGATTTCCTCGAGGCGCAGAAGGCAACGCTCACGGACTTCATGGCGGGCCCGGGCGTCGCCCTCGCCAACTCCGTCGAGGCAAGCCCCACACAGCCGGCCGCCCGCCACTACCTGCGTCAGCTCGGGTATCTCGGCCTGGAGACGATCGGCGCGCATCCCACCCGCCTCGACACGAACCGCGGCAATGCGTACCTGGGCCCGAACGGGCTCACCGGCCCGACTGCAGCGGCGAGGGGCATCTTCCCCAACTTCGACTGCCGCAACCTCGACTACAGCCCGAGCACCACGGAGGACTCGCCGGAGGCCCAGGACGAGGAGGAGCTCGCGCTGGGCGAGTCGCAGGACGGGGTCAACAACGGCGAAGAGACAGGTGTTGCCTTCGCTCCCTGCTTCGTCGCCGGCGACTACCCGCAGAGCTCCTTCGGCCGCGACTTCAACGACACCCGCTTCCCGCAGGTCTTCCCGGATCCATAAGGTCCAGGCCGCATGGCCTACTTCGAGACCGCCGACGAGGTCTACGAGACGCTCGGCAAGCTCTTCGCGGAAATCGTCAACGACGACGAGCTCGCGCCGAAGTTCCGGCGCGCCAACACGATCGTTCGCTACGAGTACTCCGAGCCTGAGTCGGCGATCACAGTCCGCCTGCAGGAGGGGCAGCCGGGCGACGTCGACTTCGGCGAGTCGGAGATGGAGCCGGAGGTCGTGATGACGATGGCCGCGGACACGGCGCATCGCTTCTGGCTCGGACAGGTGAACGTGACGAGCGCGATGGCCCAGGGCGAGATCAAGGGCGAGGGGCCGGTGCAGAAGGTGCTTCGACTGGTGCCGCTGGCGAAGCCGGTCTTCCCGCGCTACAAGGCTCAGCTCATCGAGCAGGGCCGCGAGGATCTCACCGAGGTCTGAGCCCGGCGACGGTGGGCGCCAAGGAAGACACCGCCGCCTGGGCTGAGATCGTCCAGGCCGTGGCCAAGCGGCGGGAGCTGCGCTACGACGAGGTGGGCGGCCTCAACCCCCGCGGCGGGCCTGCGGCGCTGTGCCCAGGTGGCACAAACCGGCTGACCGGGCAGCTCGCCCCCGGCTTCTGGGGCGCATCGTGTGATGCCGACGAGCGAGAGGAGGGCGGGTTGTTCTCCAAATTTGTGGTGCCGCGAGCGGTTCTTGAGAAGTCGCACGCACCCGACCTCGCTCAGGCAATGCCGCCGTTCAACGTCGAGTCGCTCGAGGCCAACGCCGAGGACCTGATCGAGCGGCGCGCCTCGCGCCACAAGGTCGAGTTCGAGTCGATCGAGTTCAACGAGCGTTTCCTGGCCACCGTGCCGCGCGAGTACGACCCCGTCGCATTGCGCGAGATGTTCGGCCCCGGCTTCCTCGACTGGGTGACCACCATCGACCGCGAGATCGACTTCGGCGTCTCCGAGCAACAGATCTACTTCCACTGGCGCCTGCGCGAGCGCTCACGCGAGGAGTACGAGCTTGCCCTCGACTCGGGCGCCGGCCTCTTCACCCGGGTCTACCGCGAGGTCGCCGAGCACGGAGTGCACACGTACGAGGCGGGCCCGTGGCACGCGGGGCTTGAGCCGTTCCCGGGGTGAGGGACGCGGCGACGCCCCTGCCCGGCCTACCGCCCCGCAGCCCTCCGCCGCTTCATCTCCTCCCGCGCCGTTTTCGCGTAGCGAAGCGATTTCTGGAAGTTCGCGCGGATCAGCTTCAGCTTCGACTTGGGCAGCTCGAAGCCGCCGACAAGCTTGTGGGGGACGAGGGCCCAGGAATCGCCGTCTCGGAAGAGGTCGCCGCGGACCTGGAAGTTCTCCTGCCACGTGAACTCCGGATCGTGGCGGTGAGCGACCACGCATGCCCTTCCCTCCGCGAGGGCCACGCCGGCCGGCTCGCTCTCGATCTCGATGCGGTGCGAGGCGGGCTCGGCGCGTACGGGAAGTCGGACACTGAGCGGGAAGCCGTCAGGCGCCACCCACGAGATGACGGCATGGGTATGACGCTTGCCGAGCTGCTCGATGCGCTCATCCCAGGCCGTGGCGCCGCCTGCGGCCGGTTCCAGGTTCGCCGCCGGCTCCTCGCTGTGCCCTGAGCGGACCTCCTCGAGATGCGCATCGTGGACGACGAGCGGCGCAGTGAAGTCGCCGTCTGGCCAAACGAACACGCGCTCGGGGCGGACCTTGACGTACACGCGGGCGAAGTACCAGTGAAAGAGCCCGAGTAGCGGCTTCGGCGGATACATGTCCTTCGTGGACGGGAGCTTCACAGCGGACTCGCGCCTGTAGCGCTCGTGATTGGCGTCGAGGTTCTCGTCGTCGACATCGGCCGTGCCCTGCACCAGCACGCGACTCGACCCCGCCTTCGGAAAGCCGGTGGGGTCGGAGAAGAGCAGCGAGACCCGCGGGTTGCGCTTGGCGTCGTTCGCCTTCTTCGGGTAGCCGATGCCGGTGGTGACGTCGATCGTCGAGGCGCCCTGCGAGTAGTAGGGGGTGACCGGCCACGTGATCGGCTGTCCGCCGGCGTCGATCGTCGTGAACTCCGTCGTGATGAAGCCCTCGAAGGCGTTGCGGATCTCGCGCGGGAGACTCGAGGTCATGCCGGGTAATCGGGGTCGCCTGGCAGCGCCACGCGCCAATTCTTGCGAGATCCCAGCACCTTGGGAAGGATGAGATCGACCCGCCGGTCGCGCGCGGCCGCGAGCACCTCGTCGGCGGAGGGGTGGGGGAGGAGCGCCTCCAGGTTCTTGATGGTCGGGAACACCAGCCGAAGCTCCCCGGCTTGATGGCGACGCAGCGCGTCGGCGGGGGAGATCCACGCCACCTCGGTGATCTCGCCGGCGTCGGGCTGAGGGGCGGAGTGCGGCGGTGCGAGCGCCACGTAGAAGCGGGTGTCGAAACGCACCGATGAGGGTTCCGGCGTGACCCAGCGCGACCAGGGCAAGAGCTCCGCCCCCTCGCCGAGCTCCACACCGGCCTCTTCGGCCAGCTCGCGGATGGCGCAGATGCGGTGGGCCCTCTCCGGGTCGCGGCCCTCCAGCTCGGCGGCGTCCAGAGCACCCCCCGGGAAGACCCAGACGCCTGGCATGAAGCTCGCCTCGTCCGTGCGGCGGGCCATCAAGACCTCGAGTCCACGGTCCGAATGCCGGCCGCCGCGACGCAAGAGGATGATCGTGGCGGCCGGGCGTGGCGTTGGGGCGTCGGCGCTCATCCGAGCCCAAATCTACTTCGCTACGCTGGCGCCGGTGGAGGCGGGAACGGCAACGAAGCAGCTCTGGATGTGCACGTCGTGCGGGTTCATCTACGACCCGGACGAGGGCGACCCCGACGGCGGAATCCCGCCGGGCACCCCCTTCGATGACATTCCCGACTCGTGGTTCTGCCCGGTCTGCGGCGCCCGCAAGTCGGACTTCGAGCCCTACGAGGAGTAGCTACTCCTCTTCAAGGCGTCGCAACCGCTGCAAGCCGAGTAGATTGCCGCGGTTATGGGCGGGGGCCGTATGGAAGAGTCGGAGGAGCTTGCGATTGTCCGCGAGGCCGGGCGTCTTTACGTCGACGGTGACATCGAGGGAGCGCTCGGCATGGTGCATCCACAGGGAGAGTTCGTGCTTCCCGATCCGATCGCTCCGGAGGGGAGGACCTATCGCGGGCTCGAGGGATTTCGCGCCGGGATCCTTCGCTGGATCGGCGACTGGGACGGATACGCACCACGGATCGACCGCTACATCGACGCGGATCCGGGCCATGTTCTGGTCCTCCTGACGGAACGTGGCACCCATCGAGAGACGGGCGAGGACCGGATGCGAAAGAGCTCCGTCCTCTGCGTCCTCGAGGCTGGCCAAATGATCCGCTGTTGCGTGTTCGAGACATGGCAGGACGGCTTCGAGCAGGCGGGTCTCGACTCCCAGCACGCGGCCGAGGACGCATCTCGCACGCGGGCGGAGGAAGCGGGTCGGCCGGACGGGGGACTCTGGCCCGGCACCAGCTAAGCCTGGGTCGACCTAGGCCGCCGCTGCCAGGTCGTGCGAGCCCCCGTACGCGGACGCCTGCGCCGACCTGATCGACTCCGCGGTGATCTCGACCAGGCGCCGGAGGTCGGCGTGGGAGATCGCCAGCGGCGGCATCAGCACCATCGTGTCGCCCAGCGGCCGGATGATGGCGCCGCGCTCGCGCGCCTCGACGGTCACCCTGTGGCCCATCCGCAGCTCGACCGGGTGATCCTCGCCGAGGTCGATACCCACCATGAAGCCGCGGCCACGGACCTCCGCGACTTCCGGCATCGCTGCAACCTCGGCGAGCAGCTCGCCGAGAACCCGGATCTTGGGCTGCAGGCGCAGCAGCGTGCTCTCGGCTTCGAACGCCTCGAGGCTCGCGAGCCCGGCGGCGCAGGCCAGCGGGTTCCCGGTGAAGGTGTGGCCGTGGAAGAACGTGCGGTACTCCTCGGGGGCGCCGAGAAAGCCCTCGTAAACGCGCTCGGTCGCGAGCGTCGCCGCCAGCGGCATGTAGCCCCCTGTGAGCCCCTTGCCAAGGCAGAGGAAGTCGGGGGAGACGCGCTCCTGCTCGCAAGCGAACATCGTCCCGGTGCGCCCGAAGCCCGTCGCCACCTCGTCGGCGATGAGGAGCACGCCATGACGGTCGCAGAGCTCGCGAACGCGACTGAGATAGCCCGGAGGCTGCACCCGGATCCCGGCCGCTCCCTGCACGAGCGGCTCCAGGATCACGGCCGCGACCTGCTCGCCGTGTTGCGCCAGGGTCCGCTCGAGAGCTTCCGCGTCGCCGGCCGGCACCTGATGGGCGTCGAAGAGCAGCGGCCGGTAGGCGGAGTGGAAGAGATCGATGCCGCCCACCGATACGGCCCCGAGCGTGTCCCCATGGTAGGCGTCCCGCAGGGAGACGAAGGATGTCCGCCGCCGGTCGGCGCCAGCCTGCTGAGCGAAGTACTGGAACGCCATCTTCAGCGCGATCTCCGTCGCCGTCGAGCCAGAGTCGGAGAAAAAGACGCGACGCAGACCCGGCGGCGCGAGCTCGACCAGCTTCGCGGCGAGCAGCGCCGCGGTGGGATGGGTCAGGCCGAGCATCGTGGAATGGGCGACGCGATCGAGCTGGGAGCGGATCGCCTCGTCGATGCCCTCGTGGCGATGGCCGTGGATGTTGCACCAAAGCGACGAAACGCCATCGATGTAGCGACGCCCCTCGGTGTCGATCAGGTGAGACCCCTCGGCCCGCTCGATGACCGGCGCCCCCGAGCCCTCCCAGTCGCGCTGCTGCGTGAACGGGTGCCACAGGTAGCGCGCGTCCAGCTCCGCGATTCGATCACTCATCGCCTGCCGACACTAGAAACCGGCCCGGCGGCAAATCGGGGCATTCGAGAGAGGTTGGCCCGCGATGGCCGAGTTAGCCGGAACTATCGCGGGTTTCTCGGCCATCGGCGAGACCCGGCACGCGCAAAGGCGGCCAAGACTCCGGCTCGGAGACCTCAACCCAGGGAAGCACCTCCACCGCGATCCCGCCCAGCCTGACCAGCGCCTCGCGATTCGACTCCTCAACTTGGCCAGGCCGCTGCGGCCACGGAGTGAGCACGACGGCGACCACCTCCAGCCCCACGGCACGAACCGCCTCCACCGTAAGCAGCGTGTGGTTGATCGTCCCGAGGGCGGGCGAGGCGGCGATCACGACGGGCAGCCCCAGCTCGCGGGCGAAATCACGCACCAGATAGCCGAGCGTGAGAGGGACGAGGAACCCGCCGACGCCCTCGCAGACCAGCACGTTGGCGTCGGCGACAGTCGCCCGCGCCGCCGTGACCAGGCGCTGCGGGTCGATCCACTCGCCCGCCAGCTCAGCGGCGAGATGGGGCGATGCCGGCGGGCCGTAGCGATAGGGCGACACCTCGTCGTCGCCTTGCTTAGAGCCCGCGGCCATGCGCAGCAGCTCGTGGTCCGGAAGCCGCTCACTCCCTTCGTAGTCGTCCAAGCCGCTCACCGCCGGCTTGAAGACGGCCACGCGCTCGCCGTCGGCAACCAGCGTGCGCGCGATCACCGCCGCAACGACCGTCTTTCCGACCTCGGTCCCGGTGCCGGTGACGAAGAGGCCCCTCATCCCGACTCGAGCGCGCGCGCGATCGCATCGCGCCCCCCGCGAAGGACCGGCTGTCCATGGGAGACGAGCACCCGCTGGGCGTCGAGGTCGAGCAGGGGCCGCAGCGCCAGCCGCAGATCATCCAGGCCGAACTCACCCGCCAGGTAGCCGAGCCAGGACGCCGGCGGCAGCCGCAGGCCGCCGCGGTCGTCGCCAAGCAGGCGGTCGCCGGGCACGAGCGTGCGGCGCGCAGGAATCCACACCATCGTCTCCCCGGCACGGCGGATCGGGATCGTCTCGACCCCCGTCGGGAGGTTCTTGGCCGCGCGCGACGTGCTCGCCCCGTAGCGGCCCACCAGCGCCTCGCGGCTGCGCCGATGCCACCTGACCGTTGTCAGCACGACCGCCCGCCCGTCGCTCTCTGCCACACGTGCGTCGAGCCAGGCCCACAGCGCCTCGCCCTTGGCCGGCATCAGTGGGTCAACGAGGACGAGTGCGTCGGGCGCGGCGAAGGCAACGCTGCCGACCTCACGGGGCCAGTCTGCCGGGCTCTCCGGCTTCGCTCCGGCCGCCCACTGGGGGTGCCGCACGGTCCACCGCCACAGGTCCTCGTCGATCTCGGTGAGGTCCGCTGGGCCGATCACGCCCCCGCCACCCTAGGCCTCAGGCGGCGCGTTCGATGCGCGCGTGCGAGCCGGTCCGGGCACCGCCGGGGCGCTCGTCCGCCACGCCGATCGCGCGGGCCGAGCGGCCGATCACGCGCGCCGCGAGCCGCAACTCGTCGGCCGAGTGGGTCGCCATCACCGCGAGCCGCAGCCGCGAGGTCCCCTCGGGAACCGTTGGCGGGCGGATGGCCTGGGCGAAGACCCCCTGCTCCAGCGAGCGCTCGCAGAGCGCCATCGCCCGCCTGGCGTCGCCAACCATCACCGGCACGATGTGAGTGCGCGAGGCGCCGAGCTCCAGGCCTTGTGCGGCGAGCCCCTCGCGCAGAACGGCCCCGTTGCGCCGGAGCTGCTCGGCTAGCCCGGGGCGCGAGCGAAGGATCGCGAGGGCCGCGAGCGCGGCACCGACCGACGGCGGTGGAGGCGCGGTTGAGTAGATGAAGGGCCGCGCGGTGTTGACGAGCAGCTCCGCGATCTGTGCGCTCGAGCAGACGTAGGCGCCGTAGCCCCCGAGCGCCTTGCCGAGGGTGCCCACCACGACATCGACAGCGCCCGAAAGGCCTGCCGCCGCCACCGCGCCGCGGCCACCCGGGCCCAGCGCCCCGGTCGCGTGAGCCTCGTCGACCATCAGCAGGCAGGAGTACCTCAGGGCGAGGTCGTGGAGCTCTGCCAGGGGCGCGACGTCGCCGTCCATCGAGAAGACGGAGTCCGAGACGATGAGCCCAGCCCCGCGACCGGCGCGCCGCAGCCCCCACTCGAGGTGCTCGGTATCGCGGTGCCGATAGACGAAGGTCTCCGCCCGACTCAGCCGGCAGCCGTCGATGATCGATGCGTGGTTGAGCTCGTCCGAGAAGACGACCTCCCCCTTGCCGACCAGCGCCGAGACCGTTCCGGAGTTCGCCATGTAGCCGGAGCCGAAGAGCAGCGCCGCCTCGGAGCCCTTGAAATCCGCGAGCTGCTGTTCGAGCCGGCGGTGAAGCGTCATCGTGCCCGAGACGAGGCGCGATGCTCCGGCGCCTGCCCCGAACCGATCGGCGGCTTCGGCGGCCGCTTCGCGCACCTTGGGGTGGTCGGCCAGTCCCAGGTAGTTGTTCGAGCACAGCAGCAGCACCTCGCCGCCGTCGAGCAGGACCCGGGGGCCCTGCGGACCCTCGATCAATCGAAGCCGGCGGTGCAGGCCGCTGCGCCGAAGCTCCTCGAGCCTGGCCGCGACGTCGATCACGCTGTACGTGCGCCCCCAGGGTCGCCGGTCGACGACTGGCTCGGGTAGGGGGGCGGCTTCCCGGGCTTCTTGATCACGCGCAGCTGGGTGGAGGGGTCCCAGAAGTTCGCCTCGGCCTGGGAGTCGATCAAATCGTCGATCGGCGTCGCCGGGGCCTGGCCCTCGAGCCATCCCGAGCGGTTGTCCGGGCGCGGGTTCGACCCGTTGTCGGTCTGCCGACCGACGTTCAGCCCCAGGTCCTCGAACATCTGCCTGTCGTCAGCGGGCTCCACTCCGAGCGTGGTAAGGAAGTTCCCCATCATCACCCCGTTGAGCCCGGCCTTGATCGCGAGTGGCTGCAGCTCGTCGAGGTTTTCGACCCGGCCACCACAGAGGCGAAAGAGGGCACCGGGAATGATGAGCCGGAAGATCGCGACCCACTTGACCACGTCCCAGGGATCCATCAGCGGCCGGTCTCCGAACTTCGTCCCCGGGCGCGGATTGAGAAGGTTGATGGGTACCGATGTCGGTTCGATCGTTGCGAGCTCGAAGGCCATCTCCACCCGCTGGCGCGGCGTTTCGCCCAGGTTCAAGATGCCACCTACGCAGGTCTCCAGTCCCGCGTCCTTGACGGCGTCGATCGTGCGGATCCGGCCCTCATAGCGGACGGTCGTGGAGACCTCGTCGTAGTGCGAGCGCGCCGTTTCGACGTTGTGGTGGACACGCTGAACGCCCGCGTCCGCGAGGGTGCGGGCGCGAGCCGGCGAGATGTGCCCAACCGAGACGCAGCGCTTCAGGTTCGTGTGCTCGGAGACGAGCTTCGCGCCCTCGACGATCGCCTCGAAGTCGCGCTTGGAGAGCCCCTGCCCCTGGGTGACCATGCAGAAGCGATGGGCGCCGGCAGCCTCGGCCGCGCGCGCGTGCTCGAGGATCTGCTCCGGGCTCATCATCGCGTGCATGGGCGTGTCTGCCTCGGCGTAGCGCGACTGCGCGCAGAAGCCGCAGTCCTCGGCGCAGCCCCCCGACTTGGCGTTCACGAGTGAGCACAGGTCGGTCGAGTCGCCGAAGCGCTCGCGGCGAACCGTCCACGCACGCTCGACCAACTCGCCGATCTCGTCGTGGTCGTCAAGCTCGCCCAGCGCGAGCGCCTCTTCGAAGCTGATCAACGATCCCATCCCGGCTGGCCAGGCTAGGCGTGGCACCGGACGACTAGGCCCTACCGCAACTTTTGAGATCTGGTTGTGTTCCGGCAGTCGGATGGGAGGCCGCCTTCGTGCGGGCCTACTCCACGGGGACGTTTGAGAGGGACTCCCACAGATAGATGCAGGCGAGCGTCCGGTGCGGGCGCCAGGGCATTGCGATTCGCGTCATCTCCTCAGGGCCGGGGAGCTCTTCCAGCCCGTAGCAGACCTGGATTGCCTTGCGGATCCCGAGATCACCCGTCGGCAGGACGTCCGGGCGCTCGAGGAAGAACATCAGGAACATCTGAGCGCTCCACTCGCCGAAGCCGCGTACGGCCACGATCTCGGCCGTCACCTCGTCGTCGGAGAGCTGATCGAGCCGCTCGAGCTCGAGCTCGCCTGAGAGCACGTGCTCGGCGAGGCTGCGCATGTACTCGACCTTGCGGCCTGAGAGGCCGACTCCCCGGAGGTCCTGCTCGGGGGTGTCAAGCAGCTCCTGCGGGGTGGGATGACGGCCGCCGTAGAGGTCGAGCACGCGTCCGTGGATCGTGAAGGCCGCCTTGGCCGAGAGCTGCTGCCCGATCACGGTTCGCAGCAGCGTCGCGTAGGCGTCGCCCTTCGGCCGGCCTCGGCGTCGATGCTCCATGTCCAGCGTCCCGAGGCGTCCCATGAGCTCGCCGATCACCGGGTCGCTGGTCGCGAGGGCGCGATGCGCGGCGGTGGGCCGCGGCACTAGCGCCCCCGCCACTTCGGCTTGCGCTTCTCCGCGAAGGCGCTGATCCCCTCGCGGAAGTCCTCCGAGCGAAAGCACGACCGCCGCAGGTCCACAAGCTCGCGCTCCTGCTCGGGGCTCAGGACGGGGTTGCGTGCGAGCGTTTCGATCGTCCGCTTGTTGCCGCGGGCGGCTAGCGGCGCTCCCGCGGCGATCTCGCTGGCGAGCGCGATGCCCGCCTGCTCGAGCTCGTCAGCAGGCACCACCTGATGAACCAGCCCCATCCTCTCGGCACCGGAGGCATCCTCCTTGCGGCCAACCAGGAAGAGCTCCTTGGTGTGCGCGACGCCGATCACCTCGATGAAGCGCTCGAGGCCGGTGTGGGCATAGATCAGCCCGAGGCGCGCGGGAGGCATCCCGAGCTGTGCGTCCTCCGCGCAGATCCGCAGGTCGCATCGAACCGCCAGCTCGAGGCCGCCGCCGAAGCAGTGGCCGTTGATCGCGGCCACCACCGGGAAGGGATGGGCGCTGACGGCTTCCATCGCCGCGTGGAAGGGGTGGGCGACGAGCGCCTCAGCATCCTCGGAGAAACTCTCGTCGGGGATGCCGCCGATGTCGTAGCCGGCGGAGAACATCGAGCCGGACCCGGTGATGAGGACGCAGCGGGTCTCGATCCCGTCGTCGAGGCGCGGCAACACCCTCGCGAGCGCATCGAGGATGTCGTGGTCGAGGGCGTTGCGCTTGTCGGGATTGGCGAGCGTGAGGCGGGCGACCGCCTCGGCGGGCCGATCCAGCACGAGCTTGCCCGCCGCTAGGTCAGCCACCGGCTAGTCGTCTTCGAGGACAACGAGCACGTCGCCCTCCTGAACGGACTGGCCCTCCTGGCAGCGGATCTCCGAGACCTCTCCGTCGTCCTCGACCTCGACCGGCATCTCCATCTTCATCGATTCGAGGACGACGACCGCGTCCCCATCTGTCACGCGGTCGCCAACGGCCACCTCGATCTTCCAGACCGTGCCGGTGATGTGCGCCTCGATCTCGATCGCCATCTGGGGCGGCAGAATAGCCTGAGCACCGTGATCCTCGCCATCGATCAGGGCACGACCGGCTCCAAATGTCTCGTCTTCGACCGCTCCGGCGGGATCGCTGGTCGGGCCTACAGCGAGTTCGAGCAGCACTTCCCCCGAGCGGGCTGGGTCGAGCACGACGCCCGCGAGATCTGGCAGACCACGCGGCGCGTGGCCGCGGAGGCGATCGACGACGCGGGCGTGTCCGCGGATGAGCTCGCGGCGATCGGGATCACGAATCAGCGCGAGACCGTGGTCGCATGGGATCCGCGGACGGGGGAGCCGGTCCACAACGCGCTCGTCTGGCAGGACCGCCGCACGGCGGACCGCTGCGACGAGCTTCGCGCCGCAGGCCATACCGAGCTTGTGCGAGAGCGCACGGGGCTCGTGATCGACCCCTACTTCTCCGGCACCAAGATCGAATGGCTTCGTCGCAACGTGGACGCTGCCCGCGACGCGGTCTTCGGCACGATCGACTCCTGGCTGGTGTTCAAGCTCACCGGCCGGCACGTGACCGACTTCTCGAACGCCTCGCGCACGATGCTGTTCGACATTCGCGAATTGCGCTGGGACGACGAGCTCTGCGAGCTGCTTGACGTCGATCCGAAGGCGCTGCCCGAGCCCGTGCGCTCGGCGGAGGTCTACGGCACCACCGGCGAGTTCGGAGGCGACGTGCCCGTCGCAGGCATCGCGGGTGACCAGCAGGCCGCTCTCTTCGGTCAGGCCTGCCACACCGCCGGCATGGCGAAGAACACCTACGGGACGGGGAGCTTCGTGCTGCTCAACACCGGGACCGTTGCGCCCGCTCCGGGCGACGGCCTCCTCACCACCGTCGCCTGGGGTCTTCCGGACCGCACCGACTACGCGCTTGAGGCGGCCGTGTTCGTGACGGGCGCTGCCGTCCAGTGGCTGCGCGACGGCCTCGGGATCATCGACGCGGCGGCAGAGACCGAGGAGCTCGCCGCGTCGCTCACCTCCAACGACGACGTCTACCTCGTGCCTGCACTCACCGGACTGGGCTCGCCGCACTGGGATCCCTACGCGCGGGGGACGATCATCGGACTCACCCGCGGCACCTCGCGGGCTCACCTCGCCCGGGCGGCGCTCGAGGCGATCGCCTACCAGACCGTCGACGCGGTGCGCGCCCAGGAGGCCGCCGGGTCTGAGAGTCTCACCGAGCTGCGTGCCGATGGCGGTGCCGTGGCCAACCGCTGGCTGATGCAGTTCCAGGCGGATGTCCTTGGCGTCCCCGTGATCGTGCCCGAGGTGTCCGAGACGACCGCGGTGGGTGCTGCCTTCCTCGCCGGGATCGCGGCCGGCGTTTGGGCCTCGGACGAGCTCCAGGCGATGTGGCGCGAGGAGTCCAGGTATGAGCCACGCATGGAATCGGCGGAGCGCGAGGAGCTGCTCGGCCGCTGGCGCGAGGCCGTCGGGCGCGCTCGCGGCTGGTCTCGCGCCGAGGCGTCGGAGGCGGAGTAACCGGCGCTCACCGGGTGGGTAGTCATGCGTGGAGCAGGCGGCGCCGGCTCCTCTCGCCATGGCCGATATCAAGCCTCAGGTCTATAAGGACGACCGCCCGGCGGAGTACTTCACGCGCTTTCACGAGTACGTGCGCACTCATCCGCCGGGCTGGATCTATGAGGCCGTGCGCTTGATCACCACCTGGATCGCGATCTTCATCTACCGCACGCGTGCGATCGGGACCGAGAACGTGCCCGCCGCCGGGCCGGCGATCGTCGCCCCCAACCACTTCTCGAACCTGGATCACTTCTTCGCCGGCGCTTACCTGCGGCGGAAGATGCAGTTCATGGCGAAGTCCCAGCTCTTCGGCAACCCGGTCATGAACTACATCTTCAGAGTGGGCGGAGTCTTTCCCGTGCGTCGCGGTCATCACGACGAGGAGGCGTTCAGGACCGCTCACGCGATTCTCGACCGCGGCAACTGCGTTCTCATGTACTGCGAGGGCGGGCGGTCGCGGACGGGGGGGCTCGGCGAGCCCAGGGCGGGCGTGGGCCGGATCGCGCTCGAGAGCGGCGGCGTCCCGGTCATCCCGTGCGCAATTCACGGGTCCCTCGGCGTTCGCAAGTGGCGCAAGCTCCGGTTCCCGAAGGTCACCGTGCAGTTCGGGGAGGCGATGACATTCCCGCGGGTGATCGACCCGACCAAGGAGCAGGCCCTGGAGGCTTCGCGCGAGGTCTTCGAGCGGGTGCAGGAGATGTACGGCGCGCTGGAGGAGAGGGGCCGGGGAGCCGTCCTCCGCGACCGGCGAGAGCGCTCTGCCGGACCGGAGCCGAGCTCGGCCGCGGGCTAGCCCCGGACCCCGCGCCCGAACGCCCGGATCATCTCAATGCCCGCGCGCGGGATATCGCGCCGGCTACGGGCAAGCGCCTCGCGCAGCGCTTCGGGCGCGCGCGAATGGATTGGCGTTCCGTGCCCACAGAAGATGTGAGCGGGCCTGCGGTTCCGCAGGGCACTCGGAGGCCAGGCTCGCAGAAACGGATGCATCCCGAGCCGCTGGTCCGAGACGGTGAAGTAGGGGGCCGAACCGACCGCCTCGGGCACCATCAGCGCCTCCTGGCCCTCGAACCAGAGGCCAAGCTCGCGCCAGCCGGGCATCCAGACGATGTGCTCCAGCTCGAAGGGGGAATCGGGCACCTTGGCGGGGAGGCGCAGATGGGGGACACCGTAGCGCTGGGCGAGAGCCTCGCAGTCACGATCGTGGCGATCGAGAAGCTGCACGACCGCGGCTACCTCGCCCAGCGCCTCGGCTGCGGCCAGGGCCTTCTCGTCGGCGACCGGGTCGATGAGCCACACGCGACCCTCGGAGGCGAGCGCCAGGGAGGAGCGCTCCATCGGCTCTGCCAGCGTCCAGGCGACCGCCCACGGAGCTTGGTCGATCTTGGCCTCGGGCACGCGGGCAGTCTCTCAGGTGGCCGCCGCGGGCCTGCCTACTCGTAGCGCGCTTTGAGGGTGGGCCAGACTTCCGGGTCGTGCCCGGGGATGATCACCGCCTGCGGGAACTGGCGCTTGAACAGGCGCAGCTCTTGGAGCGAGCGGTTGAAGGTATGGGCGTCAAACGGCCGCGGTGGCCCCGGCGCGCTCTCGAGCTGGGCGAGCTTGTAGATGGCGTCGCCTGCGATGACCAGATCCCGGTCGCGCAGCCGGCAGATCACCGACTGATGGCCGGCCGAGTGACCCGGGGTGAACGCGAGGCGGACGCTGCCGTCGCCGAAGAGGTCGAAGGTGCGGCCGAAGGTCGAGTAAGACTCGATGCCGCGCTCGAAGTCCAGCGTTCGGTAGTCGAAGACGTAGTCGTAGTGCTCGGGCCGGTAACCCTGAAACAGCGGCCGGGTGACCGTGGTCGCCTCGTTCCATTCAGCGTCTGAGAGAACGAAGGTCGCGCTCCCGAACTCCGACATCCCCGAGGCGTGGTCGGCGTGCAGGTGGGTCATGACCACAATGCGGATCTGGCGCGGGTCGACGTCCCGCGCGCGCAGCTGGGCCGGCAAGTCCTCGCCGTCTGCGAGGCGTGGCCTCATGAACCACGAGAGCGCGCGACCCATGTTCGCCACCGGCTTCGCCGAGACGGAGCCATGCAGGCCGGTGTCGACCAGGAAGGGGCCCGCGGACGGATGCCGGATCAGAAAGACAGGGCAGGGAAGATGGGGCCAGCGCGAGCGCGGCGACCCGATCCCGAACGTTCTCAGCTTCTCGAAGTGGCCACCGGTGCGCTCGAGCAGGCCGGGCGGGTGCTGTACCTCCCCCACCCGCAGCGGCTCGACGACCACGGTTGCGCCGTCGCTGCCCCCACGCAGGGGTGCGTCCAGTGGCTTCGCTTCGGCGTGGACCTTCATCGCGGCTCAGCGTAGCCGCGGCTAAGCTGGCGCGCCCATGGCGGAGGGCTCCCGCATCTTCGCGCCCGGCCTGCTCCAAGGGCAGGTCTGTGCCGTCTCAGGAGGTGGGACGGGACTGGGCAAGGGGTCGGCGATGGAGCTGGCGCGACTCGGCGCCGCGGTCGCGATCTGCGGCCGGCGGCGGGAGCCGCTGGACGACGTCGTGGGCGCCATCGAGGAGGCTGGCGGCACCGCTTCCGCGGCGACGCTCGACATCCGCGACGAGCATGCCGTGAACGCCTTCTTCGATGAGATCCTCGAGCGCCATGGACGTCTCGACACGCTGGTCAACAACGCCGGCGGCCAGTTCCTGAGTCCCGCGGAGGCGATCACGCCGAAGGGATTTCGAACGGTGATCGAGCTGAACGTCGTGGGGACCTGGCTCATGACCCACGCGGCCGCGACCAAGGCGTTCATCCCGCAGGGCAGCGGCAAGGTCCTGAGCGTGACGCTCTCTCCGCATCACGGCATGCCGGGAATGGTGCACTCCGGTGCCGCCCGCGCCGCCGTCGAGAACATGATGCGCACGCTCTCTGTGGAGTGGTCGCGCTTCGGGATCCGCACCTGCGCCCTCGCCGCCGGCCAGTTCGGCACCGAGACGCTGCGCACCAAGTACCCGGCCGAGGTGGTTGCGGGCGTGCCGGGCACGGTCCCCCTCGGCCGCATGGGCACCGAGGAGGAGTGGGCGTGGCTGGTCGCCTATCTCGCCTCACCGGCCGGCGACTTCCACTCGGGCTCCGTGATCACCATGGACGGCGCGCGCGACAACTGGTTCGGTCGATGGCCGCCGGGGGCGTTCGACGAGCCGCCGGCGGAGGAGCGTTAGGCGCGCAAGCGCCTCAGGTCGTCATGCCTCCGAATTGCCCGCCGGTCACGTTCAGCACCTGGCCGTGGACGTAGTTGGAGAGCGCGGAGCAGAGGAAGAGGACCGGCTTCGCGGCCTCCTGCGGCTGCGCCGGGCGGCCGAGCGGGATCATCATCGGCGCCATCGCCCGCATCTGCTCGGGGATCCCCAGCTCGACCTGCTCGCCCCCGGCGCGCTCGATCGTCTCACCCTTCTCCTTGGCCTGGGTGAGCCTCGTCTCGACGAACCCAAACGCGACCGCGTTGCAGTTGATCTTGAACTGGCCCCACTCCTTGGCCACGGTCTTCGTCAGACCGACGACGCCGGCCTTCGCGGCTGAGTAGTTCGCCTGGCCCGCGTTTCCCATCGTCCCCGAGACCGAGGAGACGTTGACGATCTTGCGGAAGACCTCCCGGCCCTGCGCGCCCTCGGCCTTCGCCGCCTCCCGCCAGCTCGGCGCGATCGCGCGGATGACCCGGAAGGGGACGATCGTATGGATGTCGAGCATGCCCTGGAACTGCTCGTCGGTCATCCGGTGGACGACGCCGTCCCAGGTGTAGCCGGCATTGTTGACGATCGCATCGATCTGACCGAACTCGTCGAGGGCCTTCTTCACCATCTCGTCGGGGACGTCCGGCTTGGTCAGATCGCCGGCGAAGACCGCTGTCTCACCATCGATCTCCGATGCCGCCCCCTCAGCGACGTCGCCGTCGATGTCGTTGATCAGGACCCGCGCGCCCTCGCTCGCGAAGAGCTCGGCGGTCGCCCGGCCGATTCCCCGCGCCGAGCCGGTGATGATCGCGCTCTTGCCGTCGAGCATTCCCATGAAAGAGCTCCCTTTCGTCGTTGAGGCGGCAGAACGGTAGTGGAAGGGTTGGGGTAGCGTGCCCGAGGAGGGGACCGGTTTCGGCGCGGTCAGTCCAGCACCGGTCGCCCCGCCGCCGCCAGGCGGCCGAGGGTCTCGCCGAGCGTCTCCGGCGTCCAGCCCTCCTCGCTCAAGAGCGCCCGCGCCCCGGCCTCGGCGAGCCCGACCACGAGGTGACCCAGGAGGCGAGCGGAGCGATCAAGATCGGCATCGTCAGCATCCCCCAGAAGCGGACGCGCCAGCATCGCCACGGCCTCCACTTGGCGCTCGCGCCCGTGCTGAATGCGGCTCGCCACGGCGGCGTTGGCGCCCTCGCCCAAGAAGATGACTCGGTACGCCCGCGGCGAGGAAGCCACCGCGCGCAAAAAGCCGGTGAAGCCCTCGATCAGGGTGGCCTCGAGGTCACCCTCGGCCGCCGCTGGGAGCGCCGCGGTGATCTCCGCCAGCACACGCTCCTCCTCGCGACGAAGCAGGGCCTTGAAAAGCTCCTCCTTCGAGGGGTAGCAGGCGTAGACAACGGGCTTCGTGACACCGATCGCCCGCGCGATCGCGTCCATCGACGTCCCGTCGTATCCCCGCTCCAGGAAGAGCTCGAAGGCCGCGTCAAGGACCATCGGGCGGCGGCGCTCCGGGCCCAGGTGGGGAGCGCGCGCCGGGCGAGAGCGTGCGGAGGTGGGCACCACGGCCTCCGGTTGAGCTACCTCACTCATCTGCTTCCTACCTATGGTAGCGTTTTCCTACCGCAAGTAGGGAACGCCTACAGTCACGCTTTAGGAGGCACGGAAGACGGATGACGGATAGCACGAAGACACCAGCAGCCGGGTCCGGGGCGGAGCTTGCGGATCTCGCCGGCGCGGATCCCGCCCGACTCACATCGGTCGCAGCGGCCGCCAGCGACGAGCAGCTGATCCAGGCCATGTCGGACCCGGCGACGCGCCAGACGATCCTCGACGAGGTCTTCCGTCGCATGAGCGACCACCTCGACCGCGAGAAGGCCAAGGGCATCGATGCCGTCCTCCTGTGGCGGATCACCGACGCGCCGGAGGGCGGCGAGGACACCTACGAGGTCACGATCAAGGACGGCTCCGCGAGTGTTACTGCGGACCCCACCGCGGCCCCCCGTGTGACGTTCATCGCTGGCCCGGCAGCCTTCCTGCGCCTCGTCTCCGGCGCGCAGGCGGGCCCAGTCCTGTTCATGTCCGGCAAGCTTCGGATCGAGGGCGACCTCATGTTTGCGAGCCAGGTCGCGACCCTTTTCCGGATCCCGCAGGCGGCTTCCTGATGGCCGCCACGGATACAGCCAGCGAGCAAGCCGCGATGGCGGTGGCGGGCGCCGGAGAGTCGAGCTTCTCGATGGAGCTCACCCAGGACCAACTGGATGTGCGCGAGTGGGCCCACGGATTCGCCGAGGGAGTCATGCGACCCGCAGCCGCCGAGTGGGACGAGCGCGAGGAGACGCCTTGGCCGGTGATTCAGGAAGCCGCGAAGATCGGCCTGTACGGCTTCGAGGGCTTGGCCCAGTTCTGGGCGGACCCCTCCGGCCTCACCCTCCCGGTCGTAAACGAGGAGCTCTTCTGGGGCGACGCCGGCATCGGCATGTCGCTGATGGGCACGTCCCTGGCGGTCGCCGCGATCTTCGGCAACGGCACGCCGGATCAGCTCGCCGAGTGGGTCCCGCAGTGCTTCGGAACGCCCGAAGAGCCAAAGGTCGGCGCCTTCTGCTCGTCGGAGCCCGACGCGGGCTCCGACGTGTCGGCGATTCGCACGTCCGCCCGCTACGACGAGGCGAGCGACGAGTGGGCCATAAACGGCCAAAAGGCCTGGGCCACGAACGGGGGGATCGCCGACGTTCACGTCGTGATCGCCTCGGTCGACCGCGAACTCGGATCCCGCGGTCATGCCGCGTTCGTGATCCCGCCCGGAACGAAGGGCTGCGAGCAGGGAGCGAAGGTAAAGAAGCACGGCATTCGCGCTTCCCACACCGCCGACGTGCATCTGGACGACTGCCGCGTTCCCGGCGCCTGCCTGCTTGGGGGCAAGGAGAAGCTCGACGAGCGGCTGGCGCGTGTCCGAGAAGGCCGGAGCGCCAAAGGACAGGCGGCGATGCGCACGTTCGAGCTCTCGCGTCCCACCGTCGGCGCCCAGGCGCTCGGGATCGCTCGCGCGGCCTACGAATACGCCCTCGACTACGCGAAGGAGCGGCGCCAGTTCGGCAAGGCGATCATCGAAAACCAGGCGATCGCCTTCGCGCTTGCGGACATGGCGCTCGAGATCGAGGCGTCGCGCATGCTCGTGTGGCACGCGTCGTGGATGGGGCGGGCGGGCAAGGACTTCAACCTGGCCCAGGGGTCGATGTCGAAGCTCAAGGCGGGAGAGGTCGCGGTCTGGGCCACCGAGCGCGCCATGCAGATCCTCGGCGGCAACGGCTACACGCGCGAGTACCCCGTCGAGCGCATGCACCGCGACGCCAAGATCTACACGATCTTCGAGGGCACCTCGGAGATCCAGCGCCTCGTCATCTCCCGAGCCATCTCCGGCGTCCACATCTCCTAGGAGGACCACGATGAGCACCGCAGCGGCCACGCGGCCAAGCCCAGCGAGCACGCCCAAGCAGCCTCAGGTCCGGACCGAGGAGATCACCCTCCACGGCCACACGGTCTGCTATCAGATCGCCGGGGACGGCCCGGCCTTAGGGCTGATCCACGGCATCACCGAGAGCAACGAGGTCTGGCGTGAGGTGATGCCGCGGCTGGCCCGCCATTACACCGTCATCGCGGGCGACCTGCTCGGCCACGGCCGTTCCGCGAAGCCCCGCGGGGACTATTCCCTCGGCGCCTACGCGAGCGGGATGCGCGACCTGATGGGCGCGCTCGGGTTCGAGAGCGGGACGGTGGTGGGTCGCTCCCTGGGCGGTGGCATCGCGATGCAGTTCGCCTACCAGTACCCCGAGTACACGGAGCGGATGGTGCTCGTCTCGAGCGGCGGGTTGGGCCGTGAGGTCCATCCCTTGCTGCGTGCCGCGACGCTTCCGGGGTCCGAGCTTGTGCTGCCGGTGATCGCGCCCAACTGGGCGATCCGGGCGGGGGAGGCCGTCGGCAGGGCGCTGGGCCGATTGGGCGTGCACGTGCGCTCCGACGTGACCGAGATGGCTCGCGGCTACGCCTCGCTCAACGACGCCGAGGCGCGCGACGCCTTCCGTCACACGCTGGGCGCGGTCGTCGACCCCGGTGGCCAGCGGGTGAGCGCCCTCGATCGCCTTTATCTCGCTGAGGGGATGCCCGTGCTCCTGATCTGGGGCAAGAACGACCCGATCATCCCGGCGGCCCACGGCCGCGACGCGCACAGCCTCATCCCCGGCAGCCGCTACGTGGAGTTCGAGGGGTCCGGCCACTGGCCGCAGCTCGACGACCCCGAGCGCTTCGCCGAGACCCTGATCGACTTCATCGAGACCACCGAGCCCTACGAGTTCGATCTCGAGCGGATGCAGGAGCAGCTCAGACGGGGTCCCGGCGCTAAAGCTCGAGCTGCCAGTGATTGACCTTGAGGTCGCGCCCTGCGTAATCCACCTCGAGCTGCTCGACCATGGTGAACCCGAACCGCCGGCAAAGGGCGTTCGAGCGGGCGTTCGTCTCGCCGGGGTAGGCGTGTAGCTGGGTGTAACGCCCGTCTTCGCGAGCGCGGGCGATCAACAGTTCCAGGGCGCGGCTCGCGATGCCCTTGCCCTGATGCGCCGGCAGCACCATCCAGCCGACCTCGTGCACATTCTTTCCGCCCGCCTCGCTCTCCCAGATTCCGATCGTGCCCACCGCCTCGCCGCCGGGCTCCGGGATGATCTTGAGCCACCAGTTCCCTCCCGCGACCGCGTCCAGCCTGCGCCTGTGCGCCGCCTCGATCTCGTCGGCATCGTGCGGACCCCCTAGCTCCAGCATCACGGCAGGGTCGCTCTCCAGAGCCCTCGTGAGCTCGATGTCGTCGGCCGTGTAGGGGATCAGCTCCATCGTGTCGATCTCGGAGGTGGTCGTTCGTCGTTACTGTGAGAGCGGCGAACGGCGCCGCGCAAAGAAGGAGGAATCCGCATGCAGTACATGCTGGCCATTTATGGGGAAGAGGGCGGCTGGGACGACTTCAGCCCAGAGCAGATGGAGGAGGGATTGGAGCTCTGGGGGAACTTCGAGCGCGAGCTCGTCGGGGCTGATTCCCTCATCGCCGGCGAGGCGCTGCAGCCCAGCGCCACGGCTACCACAGCGAGGCGCGAGGGCGACGAGCACACCATTACCGACGGTCCCTTTGTGGAGACGAAGGAGCAGCTTGGTGGCTTCTATCTGATCGAGGCGGAGAACCTCGACGAGGCGCTCGAGTGGGCCAAGAAGGTTCCCGTGAGCGACGGCCAGTCGGTCGAGGTCAGGCCGATCATGGACTTCACGCAGTTCGGATGGGAGCGGCCGACGCGCGTCACGAGCGGGGCGCGATAGGGCCTGAAGCGGACGTCGACCGCCTGTTCCGGCACGAGTCGGGACGGGCGGTCGCGACGCTGATCGGAGTTCTTCGCGACTTCGATCTCGCGGAGGAGGCCGTCCAAGAGGCGTGGGTTGTCGCGCTCGAGCGCTGGCCCCGGGAGGGCACTCCTCGCAATCCTGGTGCCTGGATCACCCGGGTCGCTCGCAACAAGGCGATCGACCGGCTGCGTCGCGAGCGAACGCTGGAGGGAAAGATCGCCGAGCTGGAGCGTTTGGGCTCCGATGTGGAGCCGTCGGTGGAGGCGGTGGCGCCCAGCCTGCATGGCGACCCCTTTCCCGACGATCGACTGCGACTCATCTTCACCACCTGCCATCCGGCGCTCGCCCAGCCCGCGCAGGTCGCGCTCACCCTCCGCACCCTAGGGGGCCTCACCACGCCCGAGATCGCGCGCGCCTTCCTCGTTACCGAGGCCACGATGGCACAGCGCCTGGTTCGCGCCAAGCGCAAGATCCGCGATGCCGGAATCCCGTACGAGGTCCCCGATGCGAAGCGGCGGCCGGAGCGCGTCGCCTCGGTCCTTGCGGCGCTCTACCTGATCTTCAACGAGGGCTACGTCGCCACCTCGGCGGACATCCTTATTCGCTGGGAGCTCTGCGCCGAGGCGATTCGGCTCACACGAATCCTCGTTTCGATCATGCCGGGCGAGCGCGAGGCTCGAGGCCTGCTCGCCCTGATGCTGTTCCAGGATTCCCGACGCGACGCGCGTGTGGATTCAGCGGGTGAGATGGTTCTGCTCGATGACCAGGATCGATCGCGGTGGGATCGCGCCGAGATCGACCAGGGCCTCGAGCTTCTGCGTGAGGCGATTGGTCCCGTTCGCTCGCCCGCTGCCAGACCGCCGGGCCCATACGCCCTCCAGGCTGCGATCGCCGCCGAGCACGCCACCGCGGAGTCGGCCGCCGCCACCGACTGGGCCCGGATCCGCCACCTCTACGACTGGCTGCTTCTCGCGACCCCGTCCCCCGTGGTCGAGCTCAACCGCGGCGTCGCGATCGCGATGTCCGAGGGTCCCGAAGCGGGGCTCGAGACGATCGACCGGATCGAGGGCTTGGAGGGTTATCTGCACTTCCACTCCGCCCGTGCCGACCTGCTGGATCGTGCCGGGCGCCGCAGGGAGGCTGCCGAGGCGTACAGGAGAGCCCTGGCGCTCGCCGAGAATCCGGTCGCCCGCTCCTTCCTCGAGCGCAGGATCGCGGAGCTGGATCCACAAGCAGCATCGTGACACTGGCGTTGAGGGTCACAGCGGGCGGTGCCTGGGCCAATAAGCCCTAGACGGTCTTACGGCTGCCTGCGGAGTGACCGCGCCTACAGCCCGTACGAGCGGCCGATCACCTCGAGCATGATCTCGTCGGTGCCGGCCCCGATGCGGTTGAGGCGGACGTCGCGGTAGGAGCGCTCGATCTCGTACTCCTTCATGTAGCCGTACCCGCCGAGGATCTGCACGCACTCGTCGGCCACCTCGCAGCACATGCGTGAGGTGTAGAGCTTCACCATCGAGATCTCGCGCACCGGGTACTCCCCGTTCGCGTAGCGCCAGGCCGTGACGTAGTTGAACTGCTTGGCGGCCTCGATCTTGGTCGCCATCTCGGCGAACTTGTGCCGGATCGCCTGGAACTTGCCGATCGGGCGGCCGAAGGCCTCGCGCTCCTTCGCGTACCCCAGAGTGCGCTCGAACATCCGCTCCGCGCCGGCGACGCAGCCCGCCGCGGCCACCATTCGCTCCGACTGGAGCTCCCAGGAGATGTGGTAGAAGCCCTTGCCCTCCTCGCCGAGCAGGTTCTCGGCCGGCACGCGGACCTCGTCGAACGAGAGCTCCCCGGTGTCGGAGGCGTGCATGCCCATCTTCTCGAGCTCGCGCGAGACCTCGAAGCCGTCGACGTGCTCGCCGTCCGAGTCGCGCAGGTCGACGATGAAGAGGCTGATCCCCTCGTGGCGCGCCTCCGGGTTCGTCTTCGCGACCAGGACGATGAAGTCCGCGCGGGCGCCGTTGGTGATGAAGGTCTTCGACCCCGAGAGCAGGTAGTCGTCGCCGTCACGGATCGCCTTCATGCGGATGCCGGCGACGTCCGAGCCGGCGCCGGGCTCGGTGATCCCGAGGCAGCCGATCTTCTCCCCCTTGATTCCGGGGACCAGGTAGCGCTGCTTTTGATCCTCCGTTCCCAGCAACTGGATCGGCGGCAGCACCATGTCGGTTTGGACGGCGAAGCCCATGTTGGTCCCGCCTGAGCCCGAGTAGCTCATGCACTCGGCCCGCACGAGGGAGAAGTAGTAGTCCCCGCCCTGCCCACCGTACTCCTGCGGGAAGCAGAGGCCGAGGTAGCCCAAATCGCCGGCGCGCTTCAGCACCTCGTCTGGCCAGAGCGTCTCCTCCCACTCATTGCGGTGGGGGTAGAGCTCCTTGCGCACCCACGCCTGCATCGACTCGCGCAGGTCCTCGTGCTCGTCGTTGAAGAGCAAGTGCTTCCGGGAGCCGTCGTGCTTTGGCTTTAGGACCTTGGCGCCGTTCGCGGCGGTGGCGGTGCTCAAATCTGGGCTCCTTGCTAGCGGGCAGCGCCGCCGGCGCGGCGCCTGTAAGAAGTGTAGAGTAATACTTTCTACTTATGACGTACGCGAAGATCACCTACGAGGTTGCCGACGGCATCGCGCGCCTCTCGCTCGACGATCCCGAGACTCGCAATGCGCTCTCCGACGAGCTGTTCGACGAGATGCTTCATGCCCTTCACGCGGCGCGCGACGACGATGCCGTCCGTGTGCTGGTGTTGGGCTCGACGCACGAGACGGTCTTCTCCGCGGGCGCCAACCTCGCGGGGTTCGGATCGGATGCACGCCCCGCGGCCAAATGGGAGGCCACGGGCCGCTTCATCGACGTCTTCGAGGCCCTGGGCACGCTCGGAAAGCCCACCCTCGTCGCCGCCGGCGGTCACGTCCTCGCCGGGTCGCTCGGGATCGCTTTGGCCTGCGATCTCATCGTTGCCAAGCAGGGCGTCGGGTTCGGCACGCCGGAGATCAACGTCGGTCTCTTCCCGTTCATGATCATGGCGCTGATCTACAGAAACGTCCCACGCAAGAAGGCCACCGAGATGATGCTTCTGGGGGAGCGGCTCACGACCGAGGAGGCCCGCGATGCGGGAATCGTGAACCGGATCGTTCCCGCCGACGAGTTCGATGCCGCGGTGGACGAATGGGCGGCGAAGCTCGGATCGAAGTCACCGCTCGTGATGAAGCTCGGCAAGGACGCGATCTGGCGCCAGCTGGACATGCCGCTGATGCAGGCCCTCGACTATCTGCGCTCGCAGCTCACGATCGAGCTCTCGACCGAGGATGCGATCGAGGGCGTGACGGCGTTCTTCGAAAAGCGCGACCCGGATTGGAAGGGCCGGTAAGTGGACAGGGCGACCGTCGACGATCTGCATGTTCGCCGCGAGAAGGCGAAGCTCGGGGGCGGACCGGAGAGGATCGCGAAGCAGCACGAGCGCGGGAAGCTGACGGCCAGGGAGCGCATCGACCTGCTCGTCGACGCGGGGACGTTCGTCGAGCTCGGCATTCACGCTGGACCGCACTTCTCGCAGCGTTCCATGGAGGGAAAGGAGGCGCCAGCCGACGGGGTCATCACCGGCTGGGGCGACATCGACGGGCGTCCTTGCGCGATCGCCGCCTACGACTTCACGGTGATGGCGGGATCGATGGGAATGACCGGCGAGCTCAAGGTCACGCGCTTGCGCGAGCTCGCGCTCGGAAAGCGCATTCCCCTGATCTGGCTGCTGGACTCAGCGGGGGCCCGGATCCAGGAGGCAGCCGGAAGCCTCTTCGCCGGCTCGGGCCACCTCTTCCGCGAGGAGGTCGAGATGTCGGGCGTCGTCCCGCTCGTGGCCGGGATGCTCGGCCCGTGCGCCGCGGGCACCGCCTACATCCCGGCCCTCTCCGACTTCGTGCCCATGGTGGTCGGCCAGGGGGCGATGGCGCTCGCCGGGCCGCATCTGACCAAGGCCGTCACCGGTGAGGAGATCTCGATGGAGGACCTCGGCGGCGCGCGCGTCCACTGCCGCAAGTCGGGCGTCGGCGACCTCGAGTGTGAGGACGACGCCGAGTGCATCGAGGCGATCAAGACCTACCTCTCGTTCTTCCCCTCCAACTGCGAGCAGAAGCCCCCGGTCCACGAGACCGCCGATCCCGACGACCGGATATCGGAGGCCTTGCTCGACATCGTTCCCGAGTCGAACCGTCAGCCCTACGACATGTATGACGTGATCCGCGAGATCGTGGACGACGGCTTCTACTTCGATGTAAAGCCGCGGTTCGGGAAAACGATCATCACCTGCCTTGCGCGCTTCGGTGGGCAGCCGACCGGCATCGTCGCGAGCCAGCCGAAGCAGCTCGGCGGCATCCTCGAGAACGACTCGGCCGACAAGGCGGCGCGCTTCGTCAACCTCTGCGACGCCTTCGAGATCCCGCTCGTCTTCCTTCAAGACGTGCCCGGCTTCATGGTCGGCTCGAAGACCGAGCAGGCCGGGATCATCCGCCACGGGGCGAAGATGCTCTATGCCGTCTCGCGCGCGACGGTGCCGAAGGTCACGGTCGTGATCCGCAAGGCCTACGGCGCCGGGTACTACGTGATGAACGGCAAGGCCTACGAGCCGGACCTGATCGTGGCGTGGCCGTCCGCCGAGATCTCGGTGATGGGGGCGGAGGGCGCGGTCAACATCATCGGCCGCTCGGCGATCGAGGCCTCCGACGATCCCGACAAGACCCGAGAGGAGATGCTCGCGAATGTCCGCAAGATCATCGACCCCTTCATCGCGGCGGGCAACGCGATGATCGACGATGTCATCGACCCGCGCGAGACGAGGCCGACGATCATCCGGGGCCTGCGGATGGCACGGACCAAGCGAGTCGAGCGTCCGTGGAGAAAGCACGGGGTGATGCCGGTATGAGCGACGAGTTGATTGAGGTGGAGCTCGAGAACGGCATGCTCAGCTTCGACGGCCGGGTGGTCGAGGCGTTCGGCATCGAACAGCACCACGTGCTGCGGGTGCACGTGAAACTGATCGAGTCGGTCGAGCTCACCGAGGGGCGCCTGGCGGGCGGCGTCCTGCGGATGAAGGCGCGCGGCCCGATCGTCTGGGGCCTCAACATGAAGCGGCTGGAGGGATCGCGCCGGCCCGCGGTCGAGGAGTTCATCACGGCCGTGCGCGCGGCGGCGCCCAACCTGAGGGCGTGATGAGCCGGCTCGAGGATCCAGTCATCCTCTCGTGCTCGATCTCGGGCGCGATCGCCAATCGCGAGCAATGCCCTGCGATCCCGTATACCCCGGATGAGTACGCCGCCGAAGCCCGGCGGGCTGTCGACGAGGGCGCCTCGCAGATTCACATCCACGGGCGCACCCCGGAGGGCGTCCCGTCGTATGAGATCGAGGATTTCCGCGCGATCACGCGGGCGATCCTCGACGAGGTCGGCGACGTGATCGTGAACTACTCGACCGGCGCGATCGGGGTCCCGATCGAGAAGCGCATCGCCTACCTGCGCGAGCTCACCCCCGACGTCGCCGCCCTCAACATGAGCTCGATGAACTACGCGAAGTACTCGCGGCGGCGCAAGGACTTCGTCTTTTCGGCCGTGTTCGAGAACTCCTTCGAGACGATCATCGAGTTCCTCACAGCGATGCGGGAGCTCGGGATCAAGCCCGAGCACGAGTGCTTCGACGCGGGGCACGTGGCCAACCTCGATCCCCTGATCGACATGGGCCTCGTCTCAGAGCCCCACCAGATCTCGCTGGTGATGGGGGTAGGCGGCGGCATCCGTCCCACCTTGCGCAATGTCGAGGTGATGGCGGAGCAGATCCCCGGCGGCCCCGAGTCCGGGGCGAACTGGCAGCTGATCGGCGTCTCCCGCGACCAATGGCGACTCCTGGATGCCGCGCTCGCCCTGGGGGGCAACGTCCGGGCCGGCCTGGAGGACAACCTGTACCTGCCCGACGGCGAGATGGCTCGCTCCAACGGCGAGCTGATCGCGAAGGCCCGCAGCATGGCCGAGGACATCGGCCGGCGCACCGCAACCGTGCCCGAGGCCCGGGAGATGCTGGGCCTCGGCGAGAAGTCGCAAGCGCTCGAGGCGGCCACCCCGGCATGAGCGGTGCACTCGAAGGCGTTCGCGTCCTGGATCTCTCGAGACTGCTTCCGGGCGGGTTCTGCTCGCTGCTCTTCGCCGATGCCGGGGCCGACGTGATCAAGGTCGAGGACACGGGCATGGGTGACTACCTGCGCTGGTCGCCGCCCTATCACGGCGACGAGGACGCTCAGGCGCTCGGTACTCGCTCGGCGCTCTACCTCGCGCTCAATCGCGGCAAGCGATCGGCTCGGCTCGACCTCAAGTCAAACGCGGGGCGGGAGGCGTTTCTTCGTCTCGCCCGCGACGCCGACGTGGTCTTGGAGAGCTTTCGCCCCGGAGTCCTGGATCGCCTCGGCGTCGGTTACGACGTGCTGCGCGATGTCAACCCGGGCATCGTGGTCTGCGCGATCTCCGGCTACGGCGCCAGCGGCCCGAACACAGGCCGGGCGGGGCACGACACGAACTACCTGGCGCTGAACGGGCTGCTCGGGCTGACGGGCCAGGCCAACGGCCCCCCGGTCCAGGCGGCCGGCCAGATCGCGGACCTCGGCGGCGGCGCCATGATGGCCGCCTTCGGCATCCTCGCGGCGTTGTGGCGCCGCGAGCGCACGGGCGAGGGCGAGTTCGTCGACGTCTCGATGACCGACGGCTCGTTGAGCTGGCTCGCGATGGTCGCCGGTCAGTTCCTGTGCGACGGCGAGGTGCCCCGCCGAGGCGCCGGATTTCTGAATGGGGGCATCGCCTGTTACCTCCCCTACGAATGCGTCGACGGATGGGTGAGCTGCGGCGCGCTCGAGCCGAAGTTCTGGAAGGCGCTCTGCGAGGGCGTCGGCCGTCCCGAACTGCTCGAGCACCAGTTCGCCGCGCCGGGATCGGACGGCCACGCGCAGGTCGCGGAGATCTTTCGTTCCAAGACGAAGGCCGAGTGGGGCGCGTTCAACGATGAGCACGACTGCTGCGTCGAGCCCGTGCTCGATCTCGACGAGGCGCTCGCCTCCGGGCTCATCCGCGAGCGGGGGATGGTGGTCGAGGTCGACCAGCCCCGGCTCGGGCCCGTGCGCCTGCTGGGGATGCCGGTGAAGTTTCGGGGCGCCCCGGGCGACGCCACCCGCCCAGCGCCCGCGCTCGGTGAGCACACCCAGGAGGTGCTGGCTGAGGCCGGGCTTGGCGAAAGCGAGTTGGAGGCGCTCCTCCAAAGCGGCGCCGCGGCCGGCCTGAACGCAGAGCCCGAGCAGGAGCCGTTCCGCTCGTGAGCGCTCCGGCCGCCGAGCTCCTGCGGATCTCGGAGCTCTCCGAGCGCTCGGGGGTGCCCGTCGCCACGATCAGGCACTACCTGCGCGAGGGCCTCCTGCCCGAGCCCGTCAAGACCTCGCGGAACATGGCGTACTACCCACCCGAGTTCGTCGACCGGATCCGCCTCATAAAGCAGCTTCAGGAGGAGCGGTTCATGCCGCTGCGGGTGATCCGCGACCTGCTGGAGAGCGACGACGCCGATCCCGATCGACTGCGGGCGATGATCGAGCTCGAGGACCGCATCCTCGAGCGGGCTCTGGTTGGCGAGCGCGAGCGCGTGCCGGCGCCCGAGGTGCTCGCCCGTTATGAGGTCCCGAAGGACGTGCTCGACCGGCTCGCCGAGCTCGAGGTCCTGAGCCCTGACGCGGACGGCTACTCGCCCTCCGACGTGCAGGTGATCGAGGCGATCTCGCGCTTTCGTGCCGGCGGCTACGACGAGAGCCTGGGCTTCACGGTCTACGACACGCTGCGCTACAAGCGCGCGCTCGAGCCCCTCGTCGCCGAGGAGATCAAGGTCCTGCGCGACCGCCTCGCCGGCGAGGTCGAGCCGGACCGCGCGATCGAGATCATCGAGGCCGGCCTGGGCCCCCTGAACGATCTGATCGCGGCGCTCCATACGAAGCTGATGGTCGCGGAGCTGGCGCGCGAGCCGGCGTAGCCGCGGCTCCCGCGTCAGCGGATCGGGCTCGCCCAGCCCTGATAGCGGGCTCGGCGGCGGGCGACGGCGAAGTCGTCCGGGGGCAGGCTGGGGTGGGCACCGGGGTTCGCGACCGTCAGCGCCCCGGCGTAGTGCTTGCGCACGTAGCCACGCAGGTCGAGCCGGTGCTCCTGGCACGCGTAGAGCGTGCGTCCGTAGGGGCCGCGGCCGTGCCAGACGAGCCAATCTCCCGCGTCGACGTACTGCGCGAAGCGGAAATGGAGGAGCTGACGCTCGAGGCTCACACGGGTGAGCGGATCGGGCTCGGCGCCACAGGTCTCGCACTTGAAGACCACCCGACAGCTCATGGGCGCAGAGTACCGCCGCGCTCAGCCCTTATCGGCGCCGGCCCCGTGCTCCTCCGCCAGGCGCACGAGAGTTGCCGCCGCGGCCCGGAAGTCCTCCGAGAGCGAGATGTCGTCGGAGGTGGCCTTCTGCCCTCCGTAGCTGATCTCGTAGACAAAGCAGTCGGCGCAGGTTGACTCCTGGCCTTCGTCGATCTCGTCGAAGTTGACCTCCCCGAGACCCCGCTGGATCGTCTCGAGCTCGTCGGCCGGCACCTCGAAGCGCTCGACCGCGGCGTCGGCGCCATAGCCCAGGGTCAGCTCGGCGTCGCCGTCTGCGCCGATCTCGAGAAACTCGCCGATGCCGGCGATGCCGCCGCTACGGGAGTAGGTGATGACTCCGCTCGAGGCGGAATCCTCGGTCTCCTCGTCGCCACACCCCGCAGGGAGAAGCAGCGCAAGGATGGTCATGCAAAGGGCGCCTCTTAGCCCCCTACTACGCGGCTGAGGGCACCTCGTCACGCTCATCGGTGGAATCCTCTCGCACCGAGGCGAGGATTTCGCCGGCGAGCTTGGCGCCGTCGGCGGGGTTCTGCGGAGTCGCTGCGATCTGGACGACGACCTCATCGCGATCGAGCTCCTCCAGGGAGATGTCCGGCGGGTAGCGCAGGGGGACCGTCACCCCCTCGTGGATCATCCGCTGGACGTCAGCGGGCTCGGTGGTGGCGTCGAACCGCGCTCTCAGCTCAACTTGCTCCGGCTCGCGGAGAGGGACGACGGCGAGCTGCAGCACCGCGCTGTTGGGGATCATCGTGCGGTTGGCGCCGGAGACGAGAGTCACGTAGAAGAGACCCAGCGACGAGACGATCCCCTCGACGCTGCCGGCCATCATCGCGCCGGTCAGCCGCACGCGTTCGCCCACCCGAAACGGGTGGGTCGTGAGCAGGACCAGCCCGGCGAAGATGTTGCCGAGCGTCTGCTGCGCCGCGAGGCCGACCACGACCGCGGTGAAGACGCCTCCCACAGCCAGCGCCCGGGGGTCGAGGCCGGCGATCTTGGCGGCCACGATCGCCATCGCCACGATCGTCACCAGCCGGATCAGGAAGCCCACCGTGCCGGCGGTGCTGGGCTCCAAGCGCCGGAACAGCATGGGTGCGAGGCCGCGGCCGAGCGAGCGCGCGAATCCCCACCCCAGCACCACCAGTAGGACCACGGTCACGATTCGGATAGGGGTCTGGAGGTCGGATGACAGCGTGTCGCGCTGGCTGAAGAGGAAGAGCACCAGGGCGATCAACGCGGCGAAGATGAGTGCGCCGCCCTTGGCCCGCTGGGCCTTGGCACGGTCGACCTCGGCGCCAAGGCCAACCTGGCGCCATTGCTCCGTGCGGCTCTCGAACGCGCTCAAAGAGCGCAGCCGATCGGCCGCAGGCACGCGATTCTTCCGGCGGAAGAGCATGTCTTTGACGTTAGCGATGATGGCCCCGTGAACGAGGAGCGCGCCCCATTTCTTGCAATGGCCGCCGGTACAGGCCTCGCGGTGGCGGGATTGCTCCTCGCGGGGGCGACGGGCGCTCCCTACCTGACCTCGGAGGCCGTCAACCCTTGGGTGATCGTGTTCGCTGCCGGCGCGCTGGCGGCGCTCTACGCGATCCCGTTCTCCGTGGAGCGCCGCATGAGGCAACGGATCGAGGATCGTGACCGCCGCTGGGAACGGGCCCTTCTGGCCTGGGGTGCCATGGCGATCGGGGTCCTGCTCGCCGGGGTTCTGTTCGGAGTGGCCGGCGAATGGTCGGGAAGCTCGCTGGCCGGCACCGCCGGGCTGCTCGTGACGATCGAGGCGGCGCTCGTGATCGTGACGATGATCTTCTGGCTGGTCTCGGGTTAGGCGCGCGCGCCATCTCCGCCAGGCCCCCTCTATCCTCCTAGATTGACTGGTCAGTCAACCAGGCCGGTCGCGGGAGCGGAGAGATGCTCTTGGTGACGGCCGCCCCCTCAACTATGCGCGCAGCAGCCGTACAGCTCAACTCACAGGCGGAGGTCGACCGCAACCTGGAGGCCGCCGAGCGCCTGGTGCGCGAGGCAGCAGGCGACGGCGCCGAGCTGATCGTGCTGCCCGAGAAATGGAACCTGCTGGGTTCTGCCGAAGACCTCCGCGCCGGCGCCGAGCCGCTCGACGGACCCACGCTCTCGGCGGCATCCGTCTGGGCCCGCGAGCTTGGCGTCGCTCTCGTGGCGGGCTCGATCACCGAGCGGGTTGAGGGAGCGGAGCGCCTCGCCAATACATCTGTGCTCTTCGACCGCGAGGGTCGGCGCGTGGCGGCGTACCGGAAGATCCACATGTTCGACGTCGACGTGGGTGGCGTCCGCTACCGGGAGTCTGAGACCGAGGCACCGGGGGAGGAGATCGTGCTCGGGGAGCTCGACGAGGGTGGTGAGCCCCTGCCGATCGGCATGAGCGTCTGTTACGACCTGCGTTTCCCCGAGCTGTACCGGATCCTCACCCTTCGCGGCGCACGCGTGATCGTCGCGCCCTCCGCCTTCACGATGCCCACGGGCCGCGCGCACTGGGACATCCTCGTTCGCGCCCGCGCGATCGAGAACCAGGCGTTCGTGATCGCCTCTGGCCAGACGGGCGAGGCGCCGCCCCACTACGAGTCATGGGGCCATTCGGCGATCGTCGATCCCTGGGGCCGTGTGCTCGCGCAGGCGGGCGCGGAGGTCGGCTATGTCGCCGCCGATCTGGACTTCGCTGAGCTGGAGCGCGTGCGCGAGACGCTGCCCTCGTTGGCCAACCGCCGCCCCCGGTCATACCTTTGGCCGGAGCTGGTGGAGGCGCCGTTCTAGATGGCCAAGGCCCCGCCCGCCGACCGCCGGCGGCAGATTCTCGACGCAGGCATCCGCGTCTTTGCCCGCCAGGGATTCCATTCATGCCGGGTCTCGGACATCGCCGACGAGGCCGGTGTCGCCTACGGGCTCGTCTATCACTACTTCAAGTCCAAGGACGAGGTGATGAACGAGCTGTTCACCGAGCGCTGGTCCCTGCTCTTGACCGCGATCGACGAGGTCGATGCCACCAACGCCTCTGGCCGCGAGAAGCTCGACGAGGTGGCGCGGTTCATCATCGACTCCTACCGCCACGACCCGGAGCTGATGAAGGTGATCATCGTCGAGGTGACGCGCGCGGCGAATTCCTTCGGTCGCACCCACCTTCCCGACATCAGCCGCGCCTACGACTCGATCGCCAAGATCGTCGCGGGGGCGCAGCAAACGGGGGAGTTCCGCTCGGACATCGACCCCCAGGTCGCCTCGATGTGGTTCTACGGGGCGATCGAACAGCTGCTCTCGGGCTGGGTGTTCGAGCTGATCCCGGCTGGCGAGGGCGATTTCGACCGCTCCCGTGAGATGGTCGTCGAGATGATCTGCGGGGGCCTCGAGAACGACCAGCGGACCGCCTAGGCTGGCCTGCGTGGTTTACTCCCCCGCCTGAGCCGGGTAGCCGCCCTGCAACTTCCGAGAGGCTTGCGAGATGGACAACGAAGTGGTGAGAAAGCTGATGTGGGCTGGTCTCTTGGCCGCGACCGGGGCGCTCGCCAGCGTCCTCGCGCACAGGACGTCAACTCTCATCTGGCACCGCGTCTTCGACGAGGATCCCCCCGAATGAGCCCCGAGCGAATCCCACCCGACCCCCCTCACTCAGAGGTGCCTCCGCAAGACCGCTCCGTCGGCGAGATGGTCTTCGACGTAAGCGAGCGCGTTTCGATCCTGATCCGCGAGGAGGTCGAGCTCGCGAAGGCCGAGGTCTCCGAGAAGGTCTCGTTCCTGGCCAAGGGTGGAGCGGTCGGCATCGCGGCTGGCGTCTTCGCGCTCATGGGGCTCGCGATGCTCATGCACGGGCTCGCCTGGCTGCTCAACGAGCTCTTCTTCGAGCCCAACGTCTGGATCGGCTTCATGGTCGAGGCGCTGTTCTGGTTCATCGTCGCGGGGATCGTGGGCTACGTCGCCTACAGGTCGCTCCAGAAGGGGTCGCCCCCCAAGCCCGACCTCGCGATCGAGGAGGCAAAGCGCGTGCGCCAGACGCTCCAAGGGGAGACGACCCCGTACGCGAAGCAGCCATGAGCAACGGTGGCGACGTCTATGTGAGTGGCGCGGGCGAGCCGGTGGCCCGTCGTACCGCGGGTGCACCCGGGCGCAGCTCGGCCGAGATCCGCGCCGACATCGAGGCTCAGCGAGAGCAGCTCGGCACGTCGGTCGACGCCCTGCGCACGAGGGTCGGTGAGCTCACGGACTGGCGTCGCCAGCTGCAGGAGCACCGGCAGGAGCTGATCGTGGGCGCCGCCGTGGTCGGCTTCGCCGTTGGCGGCCTCTTGGCGCTGCGCCGCCGCCGCTAGGGCGACGGCGCCTACCCGCGCTCAGGCGGACTCGCCTGAGCCCTCATCGGACTCGTCGTTTCCGGTCTCCTCTGCGTCGCCGAACTCGGGCTCGCCGGGGTTGTGCTCGGCGTCCTCGTCGTGATCACCGAACTCGGGCTCGCCGGGATTGTGGTCGGGCTGCTCCATCGCGTCTCCTTCTCGTCGGGTCCCGCCCCAACTTCCCGTCTGCGGAGCCGCTAGTCCAGGAACTCGCTCTTGACGCCGCCGAAGCCGAGCAGGCCCGGTCCCACGTGAGCGCCGATCACGGGTCCGATCTCGGACACGAACACCGGTTCTCCACCGAAGACGTCGCGGCAGCGCTCGACGAGCTCGCGCGCGGTCTCGGGGTCGTGAATGTGTTGAACGACCCATGCGTCGGCCCCAGCACCGTGGCGTTCGTGCGCGAAATCAACCAATCGCTCGATCGCCCGGCGGCGCGTTCGCACGCGCTCCACCGGCGTGATCTCCTCCCCGAGCGTCAGGATCGGCTTGATCTGAAGCGCGGAGCCGAGCAGCGCCTGGGCCGCGCCGATGCGCCCGCCCTTTCGCAGGTACTCGAGCGTGTCGACCGCGAACCACAGCTTCAAGGATCGGCGCGCCGCCTGGGCGGCCTCGAGCGCGTCGGTGCCGCTCGCCCCCTCGGCTGACGCCTTGGCCGCCGCGAGGCACATGAGCCCGGTGCCCCCGCAGGCGGTGCGGCTGTCCTCAACGTGGACCCGCTCGCCGCCCTTGCCCTCGTCGATCAGGTGCTGGCGCGCCTGGAGCGCTGATTCGTAGGTGCCGGAGATACCGGCGGAGAGGTGGATCGAGACGATCTCCGAACCGGCGGCGAGGAGCGGCTCGTAGACGGTCTCAAAGTCGCCCACGGAGGGCTGCGAGGTCGTCGCGCCATGCTCGGAGCGGCTCAGACGCTCGTAGAAATCGTCGTAGCGGTCGGCAGAGATCTCGCGCTCGGCCGTTTGCTCGCCATCCAGGGTCACGTACAGGCTGACGCGGTGGATGTCGCGCTCGGCCACCAGCTCCTCGGGCAGGTAGGAGGTGGAGTCCGTGACGACTGCGGTCCGGGCGTCTGGGCTCACCGCGGTCGTTCTATCAGTCACAAAGCACCTACGCTTACCGGCGTGCGACGTACGCGAAGGAAGCCCTCCCGCAAGGCCCCGGACGAGCCCAAGCGCCCAGACGCGCCCGGGGCCGACGCGCTCGTCTTCTGGCGCTGTCCAACTCGAACGAACGTGCTCTGCCCGTGCGGCGCGGTCGAGCGGCGCCTGCGCAAGCTCGGGCTCGAGCACCGGACCGAGCGCGTGCCATATGACCGACGGCACCGCCCGGAGATCGAGGAGCTCACGCGTCAGCGCCGCGTGCCGGCGCTGGTCGACGGCGACGAGGTCGTTCACGACTCGAAGCGCATCCTCCAGTACCTCGATTGGAAGTACGGAGATTGATCCGCAGCTACGCCCGCCGGGGCTATACAATCTGAAGCCATGGATACCCCACAATCAGCGGTGACGCTGAGCGACACGGCAGCGGTGAAGATCAAGGAGCTCCTCGGTGCCGAGGATGCCTCCGATCAGGCGCTGCGCGTCGCCGTCCGCGGCGGTGGCTGCTCAGGGTTCCAGTATGCGCTGGCGCTCGACCAGCCCAAGGACGACGACCACGTGTTCGATCACGCCGGGGTTTCAGTCGTCGTCGACAAGGTCTCGATGCAGTTCGTGTTCGGCTCCGAGGTCGACTACGTCGACGGCCTTCAGGGCGCTGGGTTCACGGTCAACAACCCCAACGTCGTCGCCGCCTGTGGCTGCGGCTCGTCCTTCCAGGTCAAGGAAGACGCTGCCGAGCAGGCCGCAGCGACCGCCTAGCCTCCGCGCAGCCCGAATCCCGCATTGCGCGGTTCCGCGGAACCGTGACGGTCGTGGTGACCGTTACGGCCGACTCCCGAGCCCGATCGTCCAAGGAGCGACATGGCCACGATCACGGCCACCTCCCTTACCAAGAACATAGGCGCCAGGACGCTCTTCCAGGGGGTCTCGTTCAGGCTCGAGCCCGGCGATCGCATGGCGCTCTCCGGCCGCAACGGCAGCGGCAAGACGACCCTGCTGCGGACGCTCACCGGCGAGCAGTCGCTCGACGCGGGGACCGTTGCGCTGCACGGAGGCGCGCGAGTCGTGCTCCACGACCAGCGGCCACCGCGCTCTGACTCAACCACGCTGCGCGACTACGTTCTCTCGGGCCTCGACTGGATCCTCGAGATCGAGGCGGAGCTCGCCTCGCTCGAGGCCCGGATGGCCGACGGCGACGCTGCGCCGGCGACACTGCGTGCCTACGCGGACGCGCAGACGCGCTTCGACCACGCCGGCGGATACCGCTGGCGCGACGTGGCCACAGCGACCGTCCGCGGGCTCGGCTTTACCGGAGATGAGCTCGACCGTCCCCTCGACACCTTCTCCGGCGGCGAGCTGACCCGGGCGTCGCTGGCCCGGGCACTCGCGGCGCGGCCCGACCTGCTGTTGCTGGACGAGCCGACCAACCACCTCGACATCGAGTCGATGGAGTGGCTCGAGCGCTATCTCACCGAGCTCGACGCTGCGGTGATTGTGGTGGCGCACGACCGCTGGTTCCTCGAATCGGTGGGCACATCGGTCCTGGAGCTCGAGGCGGGGCGGGCCCGGTTCTTCGCCGGGCCATGGCACGCCTGGCGAGCGGAGCGAGCCGCCCGCGAGCTTGCGGCCGGCCGCGATGCCGAGAAGCGAAGGGCCGACATTGCGCGCATGGAGCGTTTCGTCGAGCGGTTCCGCTACAAGGCGACCAAGGCGCGGCAGGCGCAATCGCGGGTGAAGACGATCGAGCGCCTGCGCGAGCAGGGGAGGAAGGCAGACGGAGCCCGCTCGGAGCGCTCGCTTGCCTTCTCGTTCGGGGATGCCCAACGGTCGGGACGCGTCGTCTTGGAGCTGGAGGGCGGTCGCATCGTGGCCGGCCGAAAGACGCTGCTGGACGACGCTGAGATGTGGCTCGAGCGCGGGGAGCACGTCTGCCTCGTGGGCGCCAATGGCGCCGGCAAGACCACCTTGGTGGAGACGCTCGCGGGGCGGCGGGAACCCGATGCCGGCCGCGTGAAGGTGGGTCACAAGGTCAATCTCGGCTACCTGTCGCAGCACTCGGACCTCCCCCACGACCCCGAGGTGACGGTCCTCGCTCACGCCCAGCGCGCCACCGGCCTCTCGGAGGCGAAGACGCGGGGGCTGCTTGGCGGGTTCCTCTTCTCCGGCGAGGACGTGATGAAGACCCTCGACTCGATCTCCGGCGGTGAAACTCGGCGCCTGTCGCTGGCGATCCTGACGAGCTCCGACGCGAACCTGCTCGTCCTCGATGAGCCCACCAATCACCTCGATCTCGAGAGCCGCGAGGCGCTCGAGGACGCACTGGTGCGCTTCGGCGGCTCCCTGCTTTTGATCTCGCACGATCGCGCCCTGCTCGAGGCGGTGGGCAGTCGCACGCTCGTGCTCGCCGACGGTCACCTTCACAGTCATCCAGGCGGCTGGGCGGAGTACCGCGCGGACGAGGACGAGCGCCGAGAAGCCCCAAAGAGACCCTCGGAGAAACCCCGACGGGCCGGGCCCAAGGGACCCAGCAAGAACCGCATCGCCGAGGCGAAGCTTCTCGAGCGCGAGGCAGACGCCGCCGATGCGGCGCTGCGAGCGCTCGAGGAGGAGCTGGCGGACCCGGCCGCTTGGGCCGACCCCCGGCGAGCGGCCAAATCGACGCGCCGCCACGAGCGGGCGAAACGGGCGGCGGCGGAGGCGTATGCGGCGTGGGAGAAAGCCGCGGAGGAGTAGTCGTGGCCGATCCCACCGCGCCGCCGATCTACGAATCCGCGGCGAGCCCGCAACCCGACAGTGAGTTCGAACCACCGATTGGGGAGGCTGCCCTCACCCGATCGTCCACGACTCGATTTCGTCGCGCTTGAACCGCAGGTGCTCCGGCTCTGAGAGGCGGCCGCCTCGGATGAGCCAGAACGGGATCGCGTCGCGTTCGACCAGTTCGACGATCTCCGGTGGCGGCAGCTCGAGCAGGGTCGCGACCTGCTGGACCGTGAGCCAGCGACCGTCCTCCGGGTCGGGGAGCAGGACCGTTCGCACCTGCTGGGGGCGGGTATGGCCTCCGACGCCCACGAGCACGTAGATGGTCGCCGCGAAGGCGATCACCGCGACGCCGGCGACGACGATGTCCATCGGTCGCCCTGGTGGCCGTCAGCCCAGCTGCATCGGCGGGCTCTGCTGCGGGCCGCCGGGGACGAGCTTCTCGGGCGCAGGGGCCTCGGCGCTCTCGGGCTGGGAGACGCCCAGCAGGTCCGCGAGCTCGCCTGAGTCGAACATCTCCTCGACGATGTCGCAGCCGCCCACCAGGTCGCCCTTGACGTAGAGCTGCGGGAACGTGCGCCAGTCGGAGATCTCGCCCGTCGCCTCACGCAGAGGGTCGAGGGCGGGCAGGACGTCGACCGCTCCATACTCGACGCCCAGCTGCTCGAGCATCCCGACGACTCGCATCGAGAAGCCACAGCGCGGCGCCTCGGGAACTCCCTTCATGAAGAGGAGCACCTCGTTGTCGCGGATGATCTCCTCGACCTTGGCCTTAAGCTCTGGATCGCTCATAGGCCCAAGATAGCGCGTGGCGGCTACGGGTCTGGCGGGGCTGAGCTCACGGACAGAGCGTGGATCGTGCCGTCGTCCATCAGGTGCTGGAGCGGCCGCTTCACCATCCGGTGTTGGTCCACCCGGCTTTGCCCCTCGAACTGGGGCGCCGTCACCACGGCGCGCAGGTGATCGCCACCGCCCTCGTCGAGGATCTCGACCTCGGCCCCCGGCAGGGCTTCCGCGATCAGTGCCCTTATCTGCCCGAGGTCTGCCATTCGGACACCGCGCCTACTCGGCCCGGACCGGCTGGCGCGAGCGGGCCGCATCGACCATCTCGTCGATGCGGCAGAACTTGACGCGCGGGCGGCCCAGCGGCTCGCCCTTGCTCTTCTCGGCGCTATCGATCGCCTCCCAGTCCTGAAAGCTCACGACCGTGTCCGGGCTGCGCTCGGCCAGGAGCTCCTCGATTGGCGAGCCACCCGAAGGTTCAGGAATCCGGCCCGCTTCGAGATCCTCGAAGAGGTTGTCGATCGTATCCTGGGCGTCCTTCTTGTTGGTGCCGATGACACCGCTGGGTCCGCGCTTGATCCAACCGACGACGTACTGCCCCTCGATCTGAGCTCCGTCGTCGTCGAGCACCCGCCCGGCCTGGTTGCGGATCACGCCGCGGTCGTAATCGAAGGGGATTCCCGCGAGGCCGACGCCCAGGTAGCCGATCGAACGAAAGACGAGGCCGCACTCGAGCTCCTCGCGCTTGCCGGTGTCGCGGGCGCTCAGCCGCCCCCCCTTGCCCTCCACCAGCTCGTTGCGCCCGATCACGATGCCCTCGACCCTGCCGTCACCCTTGATCTCCACCGGCGAGCAGAGGAACCGCAGGACGATCCGGCGGCGTTTGCCCTGCGGCTGCCGCGTCGAGAAGTCGGTGAAGATGTCCACGTTCTTGCGGGAGGTCATATCGGCCTCGTCGGACTCGATGTACGCGCGACTCAGCGGGTCGAGCTCGACCTCGGCGGGGTCGATCACGACGTCGGCGTCGATCATCTCACCGAGCTCGCGGACCTCGGGGTTCGTAAACGCCGCCTGGGCCGGGCCTCGACGTCCGAGCACCACGATCTCGCGCACGCCGCTTTCGGCCATCGGCTCGATGGCGTGATCCGCGGTATCGGTCTCCTCCAGCTCGGCGCGGGTGAGGGCGAGCATGCGCGCCACGTCCGCCGCGACGTTGCCGTTGCCGATCACGACCACCCGCTCGCAGGAGAGGTCAAACTCGTGATCGGCGAAGTCCGGGTGGGCGTTGTACCAGGCGACGAACTCAGTGGCCGCGTAGCTCCCGGGCAATTCCTCCCCGGGGATGCCGAGCTTGCGATCGGTGGAGGACCCGTACGCATAGATCACGGCGTGGTAGCGCTCGGCGAGCTCGGCGGGATGCAGCTCACGCCCGATCTCGACGTTGCCGAAGAAGCGAAATCCCTCGGTGGCCGCGGTCTTCTCGTAGCGGCGGATCACGTTCTTGATCTTGGGGTGATCGGGGGCGACTCCGGCCCGCACGAGCCCGAACGGGGTGGGCAGGCGGTCGAACATGTCCACCTCGACCGTTACTTCGGGGCTGCCGAGCACCGATTCGGCCGCATAGAAGCCGGCCGGGCCGGAGCCGATGATGGCCGCGCGCAGGGGGTATTCGGAGCTTCCGAGCTGGCTCATGCGAGCCGGAAAGGGTATTAGGCGGGGGCTGGCTCGGCGCGGGATGTGGCGGCGCCGTCGAGAGCGTCGAGGGCGCGGCCGATCGACATCGCCATGCAGGTGAAGATGGGTGTGTCGCGGAGCGTGTAGGCGCTCGATTCGGTGCCCCGCAACTCCTGGACGAGATCGAGGAACATGGCGGGCTCGTCGGCCTCGAAGGAGACGACGAACTCCTGGTCGTCGATGCCGAACGAGTACGCCGTGTTGATGGTGATCTCCGGATACGTCCGTCCGACCCGGATGTGATCGGCCATGATTCGCTGCCGCTCGGAGTCCGAGAGGGCGTACCACTCCCGTTTCTTGTCCATGGGATAGACGATCAGATACCTGCGGTCGGAGGTGCAGATCTCCGGACGAGCTTCCGACTCCGAATACGGCGATCGTTTCGTGAGCGCCAGGTAGGAGTGGGGCACCGTCGCCCAGCGGGCCAGACCGCTCTGGGCCAGGACCACATGGAAGGTGTGAAGGTCCGCGAGGACGGGGCTTTGCGAGAGCAGCAAAAGGTCGGTGTCACCGCGGGTGCCCACGGTCGAGTAGGCACGCAGCGAACGATCCTGAGCGAAGTCCTCGCAGGCGGCGAGGAACTCGTGCTTGTCCTGCGCTCGCTCAGTGGGAGAGCGCCGGTGCCACCGGGGCTCGACCTTGAAGAACGTGAACTTCGCGTAGGTGCGGTCGCTCATGTCCCTCATTCTGGCGAAGGTGGCTCCCTGTTAGTCGGTTCCCAACAGGAAGTCGTCGAGCCGGCGCCAAGTCGTGCGTTCAGCCGAGCGGCCTGTGAGCACGCCCAGATGCCCGCCCGGCGCCGTGGCCAAGCGGACGTCGGCGGCATTGGGAAGCAGTGATCCCACGTGGTGGACGCAGCCGCGGGGAGCGAGCACGTCGGCGTCGCCGGCGATCCCCAGCACAGGAATCCGGACCTCTCGAAGGTCTACGGTGTGACCGTCGAGGTCGAGGCGCCCCCCCGCGAGCTCGTTGACGCGGAAGAAGCGGTGGTAGAGCTGCCCGAAGCCGCGGCCGGGGTAGGCCACCATCGCCCTCATGAAGCTCTCGATCGCCTCGTCTTGGGCCAGGAACTCCGCATCGTCCATCCGCGACGCGAGCACCAGCGGCCGTGCCAGATAGCGGTCGAGTGATGTGAGGCGGAAGCCGGCGCCCGCGGGCGTCGCGCGCGCCCCGCCCAGGGCGCGGTAGAGCGCCATGCCAAAGGCGTCACCGGTGAGGTCGGCCAGGCGGCGAACCGGTGCCATCAGCCGCACCTGGGCGAAGTCGAACGGGCTCGCGATCATCGCCACCGACGCCGCCTCAATGCGCCCGGCGGCGACCGCGAGCAGGCTGATGATCCCGCCGAGGCACCACCCCACGAGCTGCGTTTGGCTGGCATTCGCGTCCGCGTCGACGAAACCAGCGGCCGTGGGAATCACCTCGTCCACCCAGTGCTCGAGCCGGAGCTCGCGGTCGTCGAACCCGATGCACCCGTAGTCGAGGACGTACGCCGGGTAGCCGAGCGCGGTGAGATGCTCGGCGAGGCTGCACCCCCGCCGCAGGTCGAAGCATTGCGTGGGGGCGGCAAGCGGTGGGACGAGCAGCACCGGGGTGCGCTGCGACGCCTCGATCCCGCCGGGCATCTCGTAGCGCCGCACGGTGCAATGCGGTGCTTCGCCCACGACCTTCGATGGCCACGGCGTCAGGTCGGCGACGCCGCCGCGTAGATACCTGCGATACGCGTTCTCGGCCGCCGCCGGATAGCGCCACGGCGACATTGGCCTGGGGAGGGTCGGCATCGGCGCAGAAGGGACGCGGGCCTAGCCGACCTTCTTGTCCAATACTTGGAGCAGCTCGTGGGCCGCGAGCTCGATCTCCTTGTGGCGCCATTCAGCCGCGCGGTAGTGGCAGGCGATCAGGCCGGTGCGGTGGACTCGCCGGAAATCACCGAAGACGAATGCGTACCGAGCCTTCGTCTCGTCCGTGGCGTCGTCGGTGAGCCCGAGGTGCCATTCGGCGTACTCGCCCCACGAGTGTGAATCCAGGAAGTCGTTCTCGTCATCGGCGCTTGGCTGATCGTCGCCCCAGTCGCTGTCGAGCACGTACTGGCGCGCCTCGATCAGCTTGCGGGCGTGGGCGACGCCGGCTTCGTTCACCGAATAGGAGGCCATCATGCAGATTGTGCCCCATCCGCACCGCTATTCTCACTGCGATGACCAAGCGCCGCGCGACCTGCTCACTCGCCACATCCGGAGGGCACCTGATGTCCTCGGACATGCCCGGGCGGGCGCTGCGCGCGCCGGTCGTCTAGGCCGGCAGCCTGCACGGCGCCCGCGTCTTCGTCCCTACCATCCGAGGGCCCATGGCTGAGCGCGATTTTCTGGCCACGGTGCGCGAGCGAGTCGTCGTCTTCGACGGCGGCATGGGGGCGACCCTGGAGCAATTCGAGCTTGAGCCGGCCGACTACGGCGGCTTGGCGGGAAAGTGCCACGAGGCTCTCGTCCTGCACCGCCCGGACGTGATCGAGGGGGTCCACGCCTCGATGGTGGAGGCGGGGGCGGAGGTGGTCGAGACCGACACCTTTCAGGGCTCGCGACTCAAGCTCGACGAGTGGGGACTGGGCGAGCAAACGCCCGAGATCAACCGCAGGGCGGCCGAGATCGCGCGCGCGGCCGTGGGCCCCGACCGCTTCGTTGCCGGATCGATCGGCCCGACGGGTTTCCTGCCCGCGTCGGACGACCCAACCCTGGGCGACATCTCCTTCCGGGCGCTGGTCGATGTGTTCGCGGAGCAGGCACGAGCGCTCGCCGAAGGCGGGGCGGACCTGATCACGATCGAGACGGCCCAGGACATGCTGGAAGTGAAAGCGGCCATTTTCGGGGCCCGCGAGGCCTTCGCGACAGCGGGACGCACCCTGCCCATCCAGGCCTCCGTTTCGCTGTTGCCCCAAGGCGGGAAGATGCTGCTCGGCACCGACATCCAGGCCGTGCTTGCGACGCTGCATGCCCTCGAGGTCGAGATCATTGGCCTCAACTGCTCGACCGGTCCCGAGGACATGCGCGATGCGATCCGCTACCTGGGCGAGCACAGCCCGCTCCCGGTGCACTGCATCCCGAACGCCGGGCTGCCGCTTCAGGGGCCGGATGGCGAGACGATCTTCCCCGAGACGCCCGAGCAGATCGCCAAGGTCCTTGGCGAGTTCGTCGAGCGCCACAACGTGGGCATCGTCGGAGGGTGCTGCGGCACCACGCCTGAGCACATCGAGGCGATTGCCGAGCGCGTGGGCGGCCGCAGGCCCGGCGAACGGCCGGGCTCGATGCCCCCCGTGGTGAGCTCGATGATGACCGCCACAGACCTCGTGCAGGAGCCCCGCCCGACCCTCGTCGGCGAGCGCGTCAACTCGCAGGGTTCGCGCCGGGCGAAGGAGCTGCTGCTCGCCGACGACTACGACGGCCTGGTCCAGATCGCCGAGGATCAGGTCTCGGGCGGCGCGCACGTACTGGATGTCTGCGTGGCCTTGACCGAGCGCCAAGACGAGGACGCCCAGATGCGGGAGCTGGTGCAGCGGATCTCGCTGACCCAGCCGGCGCCGATCCAAATCGACTCGACCGAGCCCGAGGTGATCGAGGCAGCGCTCGAGGCCATTCCCGGCCGCGCGATCGTGAACTCGATCAACCTCGAGGCGGGCCGTGAGAAAGCCGACAGGGTCCTTCCCCTGGCGAAGGCTCATGGCGCGGCCGTGATCGCGCTCACGATCGATGAAGAGGGAATGGCGAAAACGGGCGAGCGCAAGCTGGAGATCGCGAAGCGAATCACGCAGATCGCCTGCGACGACCACGGGCTCCCGCCCGACTCGCTTATCTTCGACGCCCTCACCTTCACGCTCACCACAGGTGACGAGGAGTGGCGCCCATCAGCCGTGGCGACGATCGAGGGCATCCGCGAGATCAAGGCGGGGATCCCCGGCGTGCAGACGTCGCTCGGCGTCTCGAACGTCTCCTTCGGCGTCTCCCCGCCTGCCCGTGCCGTGCTCAACTCGGTCTTCCTGCACCACTGCGTAGAGGCCGGCCTCGACCTCGCGATGGTGAACCCGAACCACATCTCGCCATACGGGGAGATCCCCGCCTCCGAGCGGGAGCTGGCCGACGACCTCGTCTTCAATCGCCGTCCCGACGCGCTCGAGCGCTTCATCGAGCACTTCGAGGCGAAGGGTCCCGAGGACGCCGAGGAGGCCGGTGACCCAACCGAGGGCATGGAGCCCGAGGAGGCCCTTCACTGGCACATCCTGCGCCGTCGCAAGGATGGGGTGGAGGACTGGATCGATCGCTCAGTCGAGAAGATCGGGGCGGTGCCGACCCTGAACGAGGTGTTGCTGCCCGCCATGAAGGAGGTGGGCGACAAGTTCGGCGCTGGGGAGCTGATCCTGCCGTTCGTGCTGCAGTCGGCCGAGGTGATGAAGCGAGCTGTCGCTCGGCTCGAGAACTACCTCGAGCGGATCGAGGGACACACGAAGGGCAAGGTCGTGATCGCGACGGTGTTCGGCGACGTCCACGACATCGGCAAGTCGCTCGTCAACACGATCCTCACCAACAACGGCTACACGGTCGTCGACCTCGGCAAGCAGGTGCCGATCGACGCGATCATCGACGCTGCGGTCGAGCACGACGCCGACGCGATCGGCCTCTCCGCGCTCCTCGTGTCCACCTCGAAGCAGATGCCGGCGTGCATTCAGGAGCTCCACCGACGCGAGCTCCCTTTTCCCGTGCTGATCGGAGGGGCCGCGATCAATCGCGACTTTGGCCGGCGCGCCCTTTACCCGCTCGGCAAGGACTCAGACGAGGTCTACGAGCCTGGCGTCTTCTACTGCAAGGATGCCTTCGTGGGCCTCGACACGGTCGATTCGCTGGTCGACTCCGAGGCGCGGGGCGCCCTTGTGGCGAAGATCCGCGAGGAGGCCACGGAGTTGCGCGAGCGACCGGTGGCGCAGGAGTCGGGCCCGCCTACCACGGACGACTCCACCCGCTCGGGCGCCGCCACCGATAACCCGATCCCGGAGCCACCGTTCTGGGGTGTGCGCGACATCGGGGTGGACCTCGACGAGGTCTACCCGTATCTGGATCGCCACGTTCTGTTCAAGCTCCACTGGGGGGGCAGAGGGCGCAAGGGTGAGGACTGGAGGCGGATCGTGGAGGGCCACGACGGCGACGAGGGCTTCGCCCCGAAGCTCGAGCGCATGTGGCGCCAGCAGGATTACCTGCGCCCGCAGGCTCGCATCGGCTATTTCCCCTGCAACTCCGAGGGCAACGAGCTGGTCATCTTCGACCCCGGGGATCGCGATCTCGAGGTCGAGCGGCTCGTGTTCCCGCGCCAGCCCCGGCACGACCGCATCTGCCTCGCCGACTTCTACCGTCCCCTCGATTCCGGCGAGCACGACGTGGTCGCTCTCCAGGCGGTGACCGTCGGCCCTGAGGTCACCGAGCTGACCGCACGGCTCGAGCGCGAAGGCGAGTTCGCTGAGCAGCTGTTCGTGCACGGCCTGGGGGTCCAAGCTGCGGAGGGACTGGCCGAGTGGCTCCACGCCGAGGCCCGCCAAGGACTCGGCATCGACCTGGATCAGGGCCGGCGCTACTCCTGGGGTTATCCCGCCTGCCCCGACCAGTCGGAGCACGAGAAGGTCTGGGAGCTGCTCGGGTTAGACGAGCTGGGCATGACCCTCTCGGACGGCCACGCCGTTGAGCCTGAGCAGTCGACCGTCGCGATCATCGCCCACCACCCCCAGGCCGTCTACTTCGGTATGAAGTCCGGGTTCATCCCGGCGGAGAAGGCCGGGGATGAGCTGATCGCCGGCACCGAGCGAGGAGGAGAGCTTCCCTCGCCGGCCGGGTCAGTTGCCCGCGATCCGGAAGACGCCGCCTGACTGCTGCGCCAGGTAAGTGCGCTTGCGAGCGTCGCGGCCGAAAGTGGTGAGCCCGGGCTTGTTGTCGACCCCGAGGTTCTTCGTGTCGCGAGACTCGCCTCCCCTCGGGATGAAGCTCTTCAAGACGCCGTCGCAGAGGTCGCCGAAGATGTAGCGACCGCGAAGCGCGGGGATGTTGGGATCGCGCGAGACGTAGCCGCCCGTGATCGAGCACCGCCCACCCGAGTGCGAATACTGATGACCTGGCTCGGCATGGTGGTCGATCGAGCCACCCTCGAACCGAAGCGTGCCCTCGTAGACGTCCCAGCCGAAGTTGGCCCCGCGCGCCCGCTTTACCGTCCGCACGTTTACCTCTTCCCGGCGCTCCTGGCCGACATCGGCGATGAAGAGCTGACTGCCGTCGAACGAGAAGCGCCAGGGGTTTCGGAGGCCGCGGGCGAAGATCTCGTCACGCCCCTGCTTGCCCTTGTAGGGATTGCCGGAGGGGACGGAGTAGCGCCTCCCGTGCTTCCGGCTCGGGTCGATTCGCAGCAGCTTGCCGAGAAGGCTGCCCCTTGACTGGGCGTTTTCCGAGGGGTCGCCGCCGCCGCCGCCGTCGCCGGTTCCGACGTAGAGGTTGCCTCCGGGCCCGAACTGGAGCTGCCCCCCGTAGTGGTTGTCGTTGGCGCGGTGACGAATTTCAAGCACCCTCCGTCGCGAGGAGCGAACGGCCTGCCCCGGCTTTCGCTTCTTGCGCAGGAACCCGTCGATGCGGATATCCCCTTGGCGGTCCGTGTAGTAGACGTAGAAGTGTCGATCGTTGTTCCAGTTGGGGAAGGCGACCGAGAAGAGGCCACGCTCGCCGCCGCAACAGGACACGATGTTCTTGATGTTCAGGAAGGTCCCGGCCTTGCGGCCGTCCTCGAGCTTCGCGATGCGGCCCTCCCGTTCGACCACGAACACCAGGTTGCCGGCGCCCGGTGGCCCGTGCACGTAGACGGGCTTGTCGTAGCTGGCAACGCGAGTGAGGTGGAAGTTCCCGCGCCCATCGCCGACTCCGGCCCGGGCTCGCTCCTCATCGCCCGGCGAGCTGGCCGCGAAGGCGAGCGCGAGGCCGGCGGCCAGGCTCCCGGCGGCGGCGAGCGCGATCTGGCGGGGCCCGCTCCTCACAGACCCAGGCGGTTGCGGAGACCGCGGGCGTTGACCGCCCGGAAGAGGCGATTGAGGAGCTTGCGGCGCCTCGGCGTGTAGGGGTACCAGAGGGGCTCTGACTTGGCGGTCGGCAAGCGCGGCGTGACGATCGACTCCGAGCGACAGTACTTCCGAATTCCGGCCGGGCCGTGGCGCCAGCCGATGCCCGAGTCCTTCCACCCGCCCATCGGGACCTCGAGGTGAAGGTAGTTGGAGAGCGCGTCGTTGACGTTGGCCGCTCCGACCTCGAGCTGCTCGGCCACTCGCTCGGCGCGCTCCGTGTCGTTCGAGAAGACCGAAGCGGAGAGCCCATAGCGGCTGTCGTTGGCCATCCGGATCGCCTCTTCAGCATCGCTCACCTTCATCACGCCGACAACGGGACCGAAGGTCTCGTCAATCATTACCTTCATCGAGTGGTCGGCGTCGGCGATGACGGTGGGCTCGTACCAATCGCCCGGCCCATCCTTGCGCCTGCCGCCGGTGAGAATGCGTGCGCCCTTCGAGCGCGCGTCCTCGACGTGTTCGGAGACGATCTCGAGCTGGGCTGGCGAGGTCATCGCACCCTGGTCGGCGCCGTACTCCCGGCCGTCTGGCCGCTGGCGCAGTGCCTGGACGTTCGCCGCGAGCTTGTCGACGAACTCGTCGTAGATGGGCTCCTCCACATAGACCCGCTCGATCGACATGCAGACCTGGCCCGTGTTGACGAACCCACCGTAGGTCGTCGCGTTCGCGGCCCGGTCGATATCGGCGTCGGCCAGCACGATCGCCGGGTCCTTGCCGCCGAGCTCCAGGGAGATGGGAGTGAGCGTGTCGGCAGCGCGCTTCATGACGATGCGCCCGGTGCGGTCCGACCCCGTGAAGTGCACGCAGTCGACCTCGTCGATCAGGGCACCCCCGGTCTCGCCGCCTCCGTTTACGAAGTCGAAGACATCGGGGCCGCCGATCTCCTCCTTCCAGCCGCGGATGACCTCCATCAGCTCCAGCGGGGTGAACTCGCTGGGCTTGATGACGACGGCGGCGCCAGCCACGAGGGCGGGGATGCCGTCCCCGGCGGAGAGGATGAGTGGGAAGTTCCAGGGGCTGATCACGCCGACAACCGGATACGGGCAGTAGCGCACGCGCAGGCGGCGCACCTTGGCCGGCAGTGGCCCCGGGGTCGGGGTTTCGTCGGCCAGGTAGGACGAAGCGTTCTCACCCCAGAAATTCACGGCCATCTCTAGGTAGATCGACTCGAGCCCGGAGTCGCCGCGGACCTTTCCGGTCTCCTCCTGGACGATGTCCGCGATCCGCTCGCGGTTATCGAGCAGCCAGTCGCGCCAGCGCTCGAGCCACATCGTTCGGCCCTTGACACCGAGCGCCTCCCACTCGGGCTGATTGGCGCGCACGCGCGCGACCGTCTCCGCAACCTGGCCGGGGCTCGCGGCTTCGAGCGTCTCGATCAGGGTGCCGTCGGCCGGCCTGCGTACCTCGAACGCGTCGGCAGTCGGGGTGGCGCCGTTTCCAGCCGCGTTCGCGTCCTTGGGCGTGGCTTCGGTTGCGGCGGTGCGCTCCATCGCGGCGGGGGTGGACTGTAGCGGCCGGCGGGCCGGGCCCGTCAGTCCTGAACGAGCCGGAAGAGCGTGTTTGTGGTGAGCGAGGTCACGTAGATCGCGCCGTCGGGCCCGGCGGCGAACGAGCTTGGGTTCTGCACCTTGACGCCGGCCAGGCGCTTGCCGGCGGCGCCTCGCAGACGCGGCTCGAAGCTGCGCAGGCGGCCGGCAACGAAGTCGGCGTAGAGATAACGACCGAGCTCCGACGGGATGTTTGCGTCGCGCACGAACACCCCGCCCGTGATCACCTGCCCGTCGCCATGGCGGTACTCATGGACGGGCGGCTCGTAGCGGCGCCGGGAGGGACGGGGGGCCTCGTTGTCGCCCGGGTAGTTGAAGCGATGCTCGCCCTCGAAGTGATCCCAGCCGAAGTTCGCCTTCCGCAGGGTCTTCTCGTTTTCAACGTCCACTTCCTCCCAAGCGCCCTGACCCACATCCCCGATCCCGATCTTGCCCGTGACGGGATCGAAGGAGAAGCGAAAGGGATTGCGCAGGCCCAGCGCGTAGACCTCGTCGCGGCCCGGCTTACCGACGAAGGGGTTCGAGCCCGGGACGGCGTAGTCGCCGGCGCCGGCGCCGTGCGGGTCGATCCGCAGGAGCTTGCCGGTGAGCTCGCCCTTGTCCTGCGCGCTCTCGTCGGGATCGCCGCCGTCGCCGCCGTCGCCGGTGGCGGCGTAGAGCCGGCCGTCGGGACCGAAGGCGATCGTGCCGCCCTGGTGATTTTCGGACCCGGGATGCGGAATCGACATCACGCGCCGCTGGGAGGCCTCGTTGGCATTCGTGTCGGCCGTGGCCTCGAACTCGTCGATGCGAATCGTGTGGCTGCCGTTCGTCGTGTAGTAGACGTAGAAGAGGCCGTTGGCCTGATAGTCGGGATCGAAGGCGATCGAGAGCAGCCCGCCCTCGCCGGCGACCGACACGGCGGGGACGTCCAGGAACTCCTGCGAGCTGCCGTCGCCGGGATCGAGCGCGCGCACGGTTCCGCCGCGCTCGACCACGTAGAGGAGATCGCCTACGCCCGGCGCTGCGGCCGAGTAGATCGGCTGATCGAGGTCGTCTGCGACGGCCTCCTTGCCCAGGGAGCCCCCCTTCGCCGAGGGCTTGGTGCCCGGCGTGGCGCCGGCGGTCGCGACCAGCGCCGCGCCCAGAAGGGCGACTGTCGCCCCGGCAATCCTCGCTCTCACGGGCCGGGCTCGATCGCGAAGACGTCCCCTTCGATCGACGCCACGTAGAGCTGGCCGTCTTCGCCCTCGCCGAAGGAGCTCGGGCTCGACACATGGAGCCCCAGATCGGTGCCATCCGCGCCGGTCGGGATGTCCACCGTGCGCAGGTCGCCGACGCAGAGATCGGTGAACAGGTAGTCGCCCGTAAGCGAGGCCAGGTCCGGATCGCGGACGATGTAGCCGCCCGTAATCGAGCAGAACCGATCAGGCGCGCCGTGTGAGAACTCCGAGATGGGAGCGGTATGCGGGCTCGCGTTCGGGGCGATCCCGAACGACGTCTCGGACGTGCCCTCGAAGTCGTTCCAGCCGAAGTTGGCGCCGAGGCCGGGATTGGCGCCCGCGAGGTAGTCGATCTCCTCCCAGTCGCTGCCGCCGACGTCGGCGATCGTCAGCGCTTCGGCGCCCGAGTCGAACGAGAAGCGCCACGGGTTGCGCAGCCCGAGAGCGAAGATCTCGTCATCGCCGGCCACGTCAACGAACGGGTTGGTCGGCGGCACCTCGTAGCCGCCGCCAGCCTGGGGGTCGATGCGCAGGAGCTTGCCGAGCAGGGTGCTTGAGTCTTGTGAGTCGTTTTCGGGGTCGCCTGCCGGCCCGCCGTCTCCGATGCCGGCATAGAGGAACCCGCCGGGCCCGAACTGGAGCTGACCGCCATTGTGGTTGTCGGCCTGGTCGTGTTCGATCGTGATCACCTTCTTGCGCGAGTCGAGCGATGCCTTGTTCGCCGTCGTCTGCTTGCGCTTGAACTGATCGATGCGGATGTCGCCGTTGTTGTTCACGTAGTAGACGTAGAAGCGACGGTTCGTGTCGTAATCGGGGTGGAAGGCGAGCGAGAGCAGGCCCTCTTCGCCGCCCGAGCGAACGAGATCCTTGATGTTGAGGAAGGGCTTGGCCTTTTTGACGCCGTTCTTCAGCACCCGGATCTTTCCCTGGCGCTCGACAACGAAGAGCAGCCCTTCGGCGCCGGGCGCATTGTCGATGTAGACCGGCGAGTTGAAGTTGCCGATGTCGTCGAGCTCGAAGGCCGGCCCCCGGGCTGCCGCGGTGGTGCTCCCGGCCGTTGCCATCAGAACGACCGCCACAAGCGCTGCGAGAGCCGCCGCCGATGCCAACGCATCCCGCGTACCCGCCATCTCGCCTCGATCGGCCGGGTTGCTCATTCGGACGCTGGATCCAGCCTGTAGACGGGGCCTGAGAGCGAGGTCGCGTAGAGGTGTCCCTCCCGGTCTTCGCCGAACGAGCTGAGCTCCGAGACATTGAGGCCGACCGCGGTGTCGTCGGTCGCCGGACGGCCGGGCCGCGCGGTGAAGCTGCGCAGCTCCCCGGCGCAGAAGTCGCCGTAGAGATAGCGGCCGTAGAGGCTCTCCAGGGCGCGGTCGCGGACCACGTAGCCGCCCGTCACAGAGCACCCGCCTTCGTCCTGGGTGTACTCGAGCACGGGCGGGATGTGGCGGGGGGCATCCTGATCTTCGTTGAAGCGGACGCTGCCCTCGTAGGCGGACCAGCCGAAGTTCGCACCGGACAGCTCGTCGCCGGTGACGCCGTCGACCTCCTCCACCTCGTACTGCCCCACGTCGCCGATCCAAACGTCGCCGTTGTCGCGATCGAAGGAGAAGCGCCACGGGTTTCGGAGGCCGTAGGAGTAGATCTCGGGCACCGCGTTCGGATCGTCGGCGAACGGGTTGTCGGCGGGGATCTCGTAGGGCTCGTCGGCGTCGGGCGTGGGCGCGAAGCGCAGCATCTTGCCGAGCGGCGTGGAGAGGTCCTGTCCGTTTCGGTCCGGGTCCTCCTTGGCCCCGCCGTCGCCCATCCCGAGGTAGAGATTGCCATCAGGACCGAACAGGAGCAGGCCCCCGTTGTGGTTCGCGTAGCGATCGTCGATGAAGAAGAAATCCCGGGCGCTCGCGGGATCGACGGTGCCGTCGTCGGCTCGATACTCGGTCACGCGGGAGTCACCGGCGCTGTCCGTGTATGAGGCGTAGACGACCCCGGATTGCTCGTAGTCGGGTGCGAAGGCGATCGATAGGAGCCCCTGCTCAGCGTCCACCGTGACCTCGTCCGAGAGGTCAAGGAAAACCTCGGGCTCGCCGCCGTCACCGGGCACCCGCATGACCCTTCCGGTCTGCTCGACGACGTAGAGCGCGTCGTCGCCGGCGGGTGGCTGGGTCACATACAGCGGCTGCTCGAAGGTGCCGATCTCGGTGAGCTCGACACCGCCCTCGCCCGAGGGCGCGGCCCCCTCCTTCTCAACCTTGACGGGACCAGAGCTCGTGTCATCACCCCCGCACCCAGCGAGGGCGAGCGCACCCAGGGACGTCGCGCCCAGGGCGCGGGCGCGCGCAGGGGTCCTTGAGGAGAGCGGGCCTGCCATCGCTCGAAGGCTAGTGCCCGCCGCTCAGCGGAGCCTAAACAGGGCGGGCGCGGTCACTCCTCGATCACGACGTCGCCGTTCGGCTTCACCCTGGCCTGCGGCGGCTTGTCGGTGATCGTGACCACGAACGATCCCTCTGGGGTGCTGCCGTCGGCGGTGACGGCCTTGGCGTTGCCGGTGAGCCCCGCGGCGATCTCGTAGTGAAGGGTGTAGGTGCCCGCCTGTACCGGCGTCACCCGCCAGACGGCCTGGACGCTGCCGTTAGGCGCAACCGATCCGAACGAGAAGGTGTTGGTCTGGGCGGCCTCGGCACCCGCCGTCGGGGCATCGTCGATCTCGTTGCGATCGGTGGCGGGCGTTGTCAGCTTCGGGTAGTCCTGCTCGAGGATCCAGACGGGACGGTTCGGGTTCGCGAGTCCGGGCTGATCGGAGCGCAGCGAGAAGGGACCATCGGCATCGCAGGAATCGACGCAGATGGTCACCGCGAGATCGGGGATCTGCTCGGGGCCGATGTTCTCGATCGCGATCTCGAGATCACTTGTCTGCGCCAGTCGCTGGCGAGTCGGGAACCGGGCCGCCGCCACCTCCACGGGGAAGTCGCCCTCGGGCTCGTCCGCGTCTTGGCGTTCGCCGCTCGACCCGCCGCATGCTGACAGCGCCACGACGCCGCTCAGGGCCAGGGCGATTGCGAATGTCGCTCGGGCGCCCCGCGGTTGCGACGGGTGGGCGCTTTTGCCTCTTTGCCCCAAGGCGGGGGGGAACATACCATCGCCGCGCGCACGATCCGCCGGGTCCCGAGGCCGGTTTTATCGCGGCCTAGCGGCGGTTTTTGGCCTCAACACGAGCACAACAGTTGTCGGTGGCGGCGGCCTATCCCATGGAATACGCTGTGCCCAGTCCCCGTGGCTCGGAGCCTCGTGGGCGGGAGAGAAATGGTCAGATCAGTCGCGGACAGGGCGTTCCTGCCGGCCAAATCGATGTTCGAGGAGGTCGGGAACATGATGATCCTGACCGGCAAGACGATTACGGCCACAGTGCGGCCGCCATACCCATACGGCGGCGAGTTCATCAGCCAGTTCCTCTTCGCCCTCCAGCTCTGCTGGTTTCCGATGATGATCTCGACGATCGCCTTCGGCTTCGGCGCGCCCGGCCTGCAGGCGGCCAACTTCCTCTCCCTGTTCGGTGCGCTTGATCGTCTCGGCGGCTTCTTCATTCTGGCGTCGGTGCGCGAGTTCGCGCCCTTCGTGACCGCCGTGGTGGTCGCCGGCGTCGCCGGCACGGCGATCACGGCGGATCTCGGCGCGCGAAAGATCCGCGAGGAGCTCGACGCCCTCCAGGTCCTGGGCGTCGACCCGATCAAGAACCTCGTCGTGCCGCGCTTTCTCTCCCTGATGCTGATCACCGGCTTGATGGACATCTACGCGCTGCTGTTCGGCATCTCCGGCGGCCTCTTCGCCGAGATCGCCTACGGCCAGCCCCTCGGAGGCTTCTTCGCAACGCTGTTCAACAACGCCTCCGTGACCGACCTCTGGGGCTCGATCCTCAAATGCACGATGTTCGGGGCGATCATCGCCGTCGTCTGCTCATACAAGGGGATGAATGCGTCCGGAGGCGCTGAGGGGGTGGGCCGTGCCGTAAACGAAGCCGTCGTGATCGCCTTCCTGGGCGTGTTCGCCTTCAACTACGTGTTCACCCAAACCCTTTTGGCGACGCACCCTGAAATATCGGTCATTAAATGAGGAACTTCGTTCCGCAAGCAGCATGCAAGGACGCCGTAGGCGTCCGCGAGGGGTGCAAGTAATGGGTTGGCTGGCCGTGCCTCGGGATTGGCTCGATTCGCTCGGTCTGATCGCGCGCTTTTCCGGGCGCACGATGATTCTTGTCTTCAACGGGCGCGTCTTCCACTTCTTCGGCGAGGCGCTGCGGCAGGCTGGGATCCTGATCCTCGGCTCGGCGATCGTGATCTGGGGCCTCACCTTCATCCTCGGGCTGCAGTGCGGGATCGAGGGCGCCTACTTCTCGAGGTCCGTCGGCGCGCCCTCCAACGCGGGCGTCTTCGCTGCTTGGTGTGACCTGCGCGAGGTGATCCCGTACGCCTTCGGCTACATGATGGCCGCGAAGGTGGGCACCGGGATCGTCGCCGAGCTCGGCTCGATGCGCATCTCAGACGAGATCGACGCGCTCGAGGTGATGGGCGTGCAGCCGATGATCTACCTCTGCGCAACGCGCCTTCTTGGCGCCTGGCTCACGCTCCCGTTCATCTACCTGGCCGGCATCGGCGTCGGCTACTTCGCTTCCTACCTCGCGGTCGTCGAGCAGGTGGGCGAGGTCTCCTCGGGCGGCTACTTCCTGATCTTCTGGATGTTTCAGAACCCACCCGATCTCATATTCAGCCTGATCAAGGGGATGGTGATGGCGACGGCGATCGTGCTGGTGGGGTGCTACTACGGTTACAACGCGTCTGGCGGGCCCGTCGGCGTGGGTACGGCCACGGCGAAGTCGATGGTGCTGAACATCGTCTTGGTCCACATCATCGGGATGATGGGAACGCTGGTCTTCTGGGGCGCCAACCCGAGGGCGCCCATCGGAGGCTGACCGTGCCCCGGTCGGGGCACCTCACGGAAACGAGGAATGGAAGTGGCAGACGAGAACCGAACCGAGCGCGAGCCGCACGAGGCGGAGACGCAGCCTGACCCCGGGCAAGAGCCGGGGGGGACGCCGTACGACCGCGACGACTATGCGGACCCGGGTCACGACGACTACCCGGACTCACGCGCGAGCGAGCCGTACGGCTCGGATCGCGGCGGCGAGGACGAATACGTGGAGCCGGCACCGGAGCTTGGTTCGCTGCACCAGGATTACGTGCTTCCAGGCGTTCCTTCGGACGAGTCAAACCCGTACCGGTGGCACACCGGGGAGAAGCGTGACCACGGCGGCGAGGACGCGATCGAGGTGATCGACGTCGTCAAGCAGTTCGGCCGCATGCGGATCCTGAACGGCCTCAACGTCGGCCTCCCGGACGATCAGATCTCGATGGTCCTGGGCCCATCGGGGACCGGTAAGAGCGTGCTCATCAAGCACATCGTCGGGCTGCTTTACCCGGACTCGGGCGACCTGCTCGTGCATGGCGAGTCCGTTCCCTCGATGTCGGATGACGAGCTCTTCGAGATGCGCAAGAAGTTCGGCCTGCTGTTTCAGGACGGAGCGCTGTTCGGCTCCATGGACATCTACGACAACGTCGCCTTCCCCCTGCGCCAGCACACCGACAAGGGCGAGGAGGAGATCGGGGAGATCGTGAACCGGCGTCTGCGCGAGGTCGGGCTGGCTGAAGCGACCAGCAAGATGCCGAACGAGCTCTCGGGCGGCATGCGCAAGCGAGCGGGCTTCGCCCGGGCGCTGGTCCTCGACCCCGCGATCGTCATGTTCGACGAGCCGGACTCGGGCCTCGACCCGGTTCGCACCGCCCTCTTGTGCGAGCTGATTCGCGAGATCCACGAGGAGAACGGCGGCTGCTACATGGTGATCAGCCACGACCTTGGGACCGCCCGGCGCATCGCCGACTTCATCGCGGTGCTGTGGAAGGGCAAGATCGTCGAGTCGGGCCCCTCCGACGAGCTCTTCGAGTCCGACAACGAGTTCGTTTCGCAATTCCTGAATGCGGAGACCGAGGGGCCCCTCGCCATGGATTGAGGCGGCGCATCCCGCCTTCTTTTGGAGTGAAAACCGGTGGTTTGCGGCTAGATCAGCCGTAATCTGATCGCATGAGGATCGCGCTCACCCGAATCGCGGCCTGGGTTGTGGAGCGCCCGCAGCCGGTCGTGGCACTGGCCGTCTTGGTGGCCTTGATCGGGGCCGTGGGAGCGCTCTCGCTGGAGGCGGACCGTGATCCCAACTCCTTCGTCGACTCGAGCTCGGAGACGTTCGCGAACACAGAGGAGTTCTACGAGCGCTTCGGCGACGAGCCCGTTCGCATTCTCGTCAAGGGGGACCTGCAGCGCCTCGTGCTGACCGAGGATCTGGGCCAGCTTCTCGCGCTCGAGAGCTGCCTGTCCGGCAACGTGCCCGGCGGCAGGGTGTTCGGACCCGACCAGGCGCCGCCGCCCGTGTGCGAGCGGCTCGCTGAGGAGGGTCATGCCGAGGTCGTGTTCGGGCCGGGGACCTTCCTGAACCAGACGGCGATAACCGCGGAAAGCATCCTGCAGGATCAGACGACCGCTGCCGAGCAGCGGGCTGCCGATGCCGCCCGTGCGGCCGCTCGCGATGCGAGACAGGCGGGGGCCAGCCGGGCCGAGCAGCTCACGGTCGCCGCCGCCGCTCGCGAGGAGGTCCTGTCCGAGTTCCAAGACCAAGTGCTCCAGGCCGCGTCGCGCTACGGGTTGCGAGGGATCCCGACGATCGACGATCCCACCTACGTCTCCACAGTCGTTTTCGATCCCAACGAGCCGGCCGGGACTCCCAAGGCACGTTTCAACTACCTGTTCCCGAGTTCGGAGGCGGCCATGATCACGGTTCGCCTCGAGCCGGGGCTGAGCCAGGCCGAGCGCGAGCGCACGATCTCCCTCGTCCGCGACGCGGTCTCCGACCCGGCATTCGAGCTTCGTTCGGGCTCATATGTCGTGAGCGGGGTGCCGGTGATCTTCGACGGACTGGCACTCGATCTCTCGCAGGACATCTTCGTGCTGCTCGCGATCGCGCTGGCCGTCATGGCCGTCACGCTCACGCTGGTCTTCGGCCCTCCCCTGCGGCTCTTGCCCCTGGCGGTCGCGCTCGCATCCATCGGCGCCACCTTCGGCTTCCTGGCCGTGGTCGGAGGGTCGCTCACGCTGGCATCGATCGCCGTGCTGCCCGTGCTGATCGGGCTCGCCGTCGACTACGCGATTCAGTTTCAGGCGCGCTTCGCGGAGGCGCTCGAGGGTGGGTCCTCCGCGGCCCGGGCGGCGGTTGAGGCTGCGGCCAGGGGTGGCCCGATGATCGCCACCGCCGTGCTCGCGACCGCCGCGGGGTTCGCGGTGCTGGGGCTCTCGCCGATCCCGATGGTGCGTGGCTTCGGAGCGCTTTTGGTCGGCGGCATCGTGCTTGCGTTCGGCTTCGCCCTCACCGCCGGGCTCGCGACCCTCTCGATGAGCGGCAGCCCCCGGAGCGGTTCCGAGCGAAGAGCGGCGCCGTCGAGCGCGGCACTCGCCCGGCTTCGCCGAGCCCGTGCAGGCTCGCGGGAGCGCCTGGGGCGCTGGGGACGGGGCGCCCTCGCCGCTTCGATCGCCTCGCCGGGTAAGGTCCTCGGGGCGGCGCTCGTGCTGGCCGTCGCGGGGTGGATCGCGGGCACACGCACCGAGCTCGTCTCCGACATCCGCCAGCTCCTGCCCGCCGATCTGCCCGAGCTGAAAGACGTCGACGAGCTCGAGGATGTCACCGGTCAGTCGGGGGACGTCTACGTGGCCGTGGATGCGCCCGACCTCACCGACCCGGCGCTGATCTCATGGATGGCCGAATTCGAGCGCCGCGTCCTCGAGCGCCACGGCTACACGCCCGAGGTCACGGATTGCCAGTCGGACGAAACCGAGCTCTGCCCCGGAACCACGCTGGCCACGCTCTTCAGCGGCTCTGGGCCGCCGACCCAGGAGCAGGTCGCGAACGTCCTCGAGATCATTCCGGAGTACTTCTCACGCGCGGTCTTGAGCCGCGACGCGGACAGCAACGCCGGAGTGGCCTTGATCGGCTTCGGGATCAAGGTCCAGCCATTCGACGAGCAAAAAGAGCTGATCGACGATATCCGCTCGCAGCTCGACCCGCCGGGCTCCGCGGCCGGTCCGCCCGAGGGTGTCGAGGCGAACGTGGTGGGCCTGCCGGTGCTGATTGCGGACGCGAACGCCTCGCTCGAGGGCAACCGCTATCTGCTCACGGGCGCCGGGCTCCTGGCCGTCGCGTTGACGCTCCTTCTCGTCTACCGCTCGCTCGCGCGCGCCCTGATCCCGCTGATCCCGATCGTCCTCGCGACCGGCTGGTCATCGCTGGTCGTCGAGGCCGCCGGGGTGCCCCTGAATCCGATGTCGGCTGCGCTCGGAGCGCTCGTGATCGCGATCGCGACCGAGTTCAGCGTGATCCTTGCGGCGCGCTTCTACGAGGAGCGTGAGGCGGGGATGTCGGTCGGCGAGGCCCTGCGGCGCACCTATGCCCGCACCGGCGCGGCCGTCGCCGCTTCCGGGGCCACGGCGATCGCCGGCTTCGCTGTGCTGATCTTCGCTCAAGCACGCATGCTTCAGGACTTCGGGCTCGTCACCGTCTTCGACCTCGGCGTGGCGCTCGCAGGCGTGATGCTGGTCCTGCCCGCGGCGCTCGTCTGGGCGGAGACTGGGCTCGAACCGGTGCGAGAGCGGCTACGCCGCCGCCGCAGCTCGCCGGCGGGGTCGCGAGCTTGAGCGAGGGGCGGTCTAAAGGGGAGCTCCCGGAGCGCCCGTCCGGCACGCCCAGCAGCTTTCGTCCCGGCGCTCGGTACTCCGCCATCGTCGGCCTCGCCTTCATCGGCCTGATCGCGATCGCCGCCTATAACGCCGCCCAGACCGATGAGGGGACGCTCCTGGGAACAGGTGTGGTCGAGGGCGAGCCGATCCCGGAGTTCGCGGTCCCGGACATCCGGGGGCCGCTCTCCGGGGACGCCAACATCGCCCAAGACGACTGCGAGACCTCGCGCAACCCGTGCCCGCCCTCCGAGCAGCGCACGCCCGCGTGCGAGATCGACCCGGATGGTGCGATTCGGGTCTGCGACCTCTTCGATCGCCCCCTCGTGCTCTCGTTTTGGTTTACGCGTGGAGCCGACTGTGTTGGGGTCCAAGACGTCGTCGACGAGGTTTCGAGCACGTATCGGGGCCGCGTCAACTTCCTCTCGCTCAACATCCGCGACGACCGCCAGGAGGTGGAGCGCATCGTCTCGGAGCGCGGCTGGACGGTGCCCGTGGGCTGGGATCGCGACGGCGCGGTCTCGAACATCTTGAGGATCGGGGTGTGCCCGACGATCGCCTTCGCCTACCCCGGGGGGATCCTCCGCTCGGCCGAGGTTGTGAACAGTGGCCTCGCCCCCTCCGACCTGGCGGAGGAGGTCGACGCTCTGCTCTCCGCCTCGCGTAGCCGCAGCGCCTCCCGATGACCGGGGACGAGCTCGAGGCCGGCTACCTCGCCCCGCAGGTGCGGGATGAATTCATGGGCCTGCGGCTCTCGTACGTCGTCATTGGCCGGGGCTCCGGGCGAAGCCCGAAGGCGGTCAAGGAGCGTCTGCGAGAGCTCGGCGACCGCATGGCCGGGGCTCAGGCCGTCAACCTGCGCCATCAGGGCATCCCGTGGGCTTATCGCGTCTTCTTCCGGCAGATCGGCCTGGATCCCGATCAGCAGCGCACCCCGGTCGAGGCGCTCGCGCTCGACAGGATGCGACGGGGGGGCTTCCCCTCGCAGAACCTCTTGGATGACGCGCTCACGATCGCGATCATCGAATCACGGGTGGCTCTGCGAGCATTCGACGCCGACCGGCTGGAGGGGCGCCTGGGGATCAGGCCGACGGTTGAGGGAGAGGGTCTGGAGGGGCGTCCCGGCGCGCTGCCGGCCGGCACGCTCGTGATCGCCGATCAGGTTCGCCCGCTTGGGCTGCTCTTCGGCGCGACCGCTCTGGGGCGCGGCGTTCACCCAAAGACGAAGCGCACCGTCCTCTGCGCGGTCGGGGTCGCCGGCGTGCCGGATATCGCGATCTCGGAGGCGATCTGGCTTGCCGCCGGCATCCTGCGGGGTTAATCTTCTCGGTACTTGGTGATGCCCGAACTTCGTACAGACGTCGAGCCCGACGGGCAGGGGCCGTTCAGCTTCCCGGCGCCGGCCGGTGTCGCGGGCGGCGTTCGCCCCGAGGCCGAACGGCTGGTTCGCGAGGACCTGCGCCGCCAGATCGCCTCCCTCGAGCGAAAGCTCGCCGAACTCTTCGTCTCCGCCTTCCCGCTACAGGGGATTGAGTGGAAGGTGGGCGCGCTCGGGGGGCCCCGAATCCTCGGCACCGCCGAGCTGGAGCGGGTGCGAGACGCGATGGTCGTGCGCCTTCGGGAGGCGCAGGAGGAGCTTCACCGGCGTGGCGAGGTGCAGGAAGCGAACCGTGGCCTGCTCGAGTCGATGATCGCCGAGCCCGAGCGCCACCGCTGGATCCGCGTCTCGAATGAGGATGTCGGCGAGACCGGCTGCCGCCATTGGCACTCGCGGCCCCGCTGGGGGATCCTCGGGATACTGCTCGGGTGGTGGCGAGTAAAGCTCTCGTCGGGCTGTCCGTTAGCCCGGGGCAGCGGCCCCTCCTCCGTTGAGCAAGCAGAAACGGCGTAGGCGCGGGCAACGACGCCCACCGCCGCCGCAGCGCGCCGCGTCCCGGTCGCAGCCGGCCGCTGGGCGTGCCGCCGATGCTCGCCGGGCCGCCGGATCCGATCAGCGCCCGCCAGCGCCGTGGGGCTCGTTCCCGCTCGTCGAGGTCTGCGTGCTGATCGGGATCGTGCTGCTGGTGCTTGGCTTCTTCGTGGTCAAGGGCACCCGGGGCGGGGTGATGATCGGCGTCGGCGTTGCTCTGGCCTCGCTCGCCGGCCTCGAGCTGTCGGTCCGCGAGCACTTCGCCGGATACCGCTCGCATTCGCTGCTCTTGGCCGGGTTTGCCGCAGCCGTCGTCTTGGCAGCGCTCTTCTACCTCGCGCCTTCGGTTCCGATCGCCATCCGCCTGGTGATCGGCGGCCTGCTCTTCGCCGGCGGCGCGTGGACGTTGAGCCGTCTCTTCGAGCGGCGCGCCGGCGTCGCCTACAAACTGCGCTGAAGCCCGTACGCAGACGCAAACGGGGCGGGCGCTTCGAGCGCCCGCCCCGTTTCCTGAGACAGACTGCCGCTAGGAGGTGCCCTGAGTCTTCGCTTCGAGCGCGAGTGCCAGGACGATGCGCTGACGCTCGGTCAGACGGCCCAGCTCACGGTTCTCGTTGAGGGCGAGGCCGAGGAGGAACTTGCGCGTGCGTGCGCGCCCCCATCGGCGTTGGCTTCTTAGCAGTTCCCCCACGGTCATAGTCGTGACCTCCCAGGGGCAACGACTTGCGACCTCCGCGGCCTCGAGCTTCCCGCTCGAGATGTCGCGCTTGAGCGCGGCCCGGGCGAGGCGTACACGGTTGGCCTCTTCAAGCGCGCGCATGTGCTGCGGCATCTGAGCAGGGGCTACGGTCGAGGCAGCTTCCATTTGTCACTCCTTCTCTGAAGCGAATCGAGGTTCAGTGGCTTAGTCCGACGTCACCGCACCTACTCAACGACCTTGTGCTGATCGCTCGAGGGTGGTGAGATGGAGACCGTCTCCGCCTCAACCGCTCCCCGCCCCGGGTGCGTCCGGCGTCCGAATCAACCTAAGCGAGCGCGGTCCGGATTGGCAACCGAGTGCCCCTCCCACACGGCTCACTCGTTCGCTAAGAGCACACTTTTTCTTCGATTAGCGCGCTTGTCCGAGATCGGACAAGCCGAAACTACCCACGCAGGGGGAAGCGAATCGGACTTCGCGCTAGGTCCGGGGGACGTCAGGGAAGTCCGCGAGCACCTGGTCGAAGACCGCGAGGGCGCGATCGAGGTGCTCGCGCTTGTGGGTCGCCATCAGCGAGGTGCGCAGGAGCGCGCCTCCGGGGGGGACCGCCGGATGAAGCGCGACGTTGGTGTAGACGCCCGCGTCGAAGAGCGCCTTCCAGAGGTTGACGGCCTGCCAGTCCTCGCCGACGACCACCGGCACAACCGGGGTGTTGGCCTCGCTTCCATCTGGCAGCGTGCCCGGCTCGACGACGCGGAGGCCGAGGTCGCGGTAGCCCTGGCGCAGGTAGGCGGCGTTCTCGAGCAGCCGTGCCATGAGCTCGGGCCCCTCCTCCCGAATCACCCCGAGGGCACCGAGCGCGGCGCCGACGGCGGCCGGCACGGCCGAAGCCGTGAAGATGAACGGGCGAGACGTGACCCGCAGGTAGTCGATCACCTCGTCGGAGCCGGCGATGAAGCCGCCGCAGGACGCGAGGCTCTTGGAGAACGTGCCCATCCGCAGGTCGACGCGTTCCTCCAGCCCGAACAGCTCGCATGTGCCCGCACCACGTGCGCCGAGCACTCCGACGGCATGGGCCTCATCGACCATGAGGCGCGCTCCGTAGCGTTCGCAGAGCTCGACGATCCCCGGGAGATCACAGACGTCGCCCTCCATCGAGAAGACGCCGTCCACCACCACGAGGACGCCGCCGCCATCGGTCGCGGCTCGTTCGAGCATCCGCTCGAGCTTCGACATCTGGTTGTGGCGGAATGGGCGCAGCTTCGCGCCCGAGAGGCGGACGCCGTCCAGGATCGAGGCGTGGTCGGCCGAATCGCAGATCACGGTGTCGCCCGGCGCCAGGATCGTGCCGAGGCAGCCGACGTTGGCCTGGTGGCCGGTGGTGAAGACGAGGACGTCCTCGGTTTGCATCCACTCCGCCAGCTCGGACTCGAGCTGCAGGTGGAGCGGGGTCGTGCCGTTCAGAAAGCGCGAGCCGGTGAGCCCGGTGCCGTAGCGCTCCAGCGCCTCGCGCGCCGCGGCCTTCACGCGCGGATCGCCGGTCAGGCCAAGGTAGTTGTTCGAGCCGAGCATCACCTTCTCGCCGCCCTCGACCTCCATCAAGGGGCCCGCCTCGGACTCGATCACGCGGAAATAGGGGAGCAGGCCTGCCGCTCGCGCCATCTCGAGCTGCTCGCGGCGATCGTGCGTTCGCGCCTTCTCGAACAGGTCCACCGGGGAGCTGATCGCCTCGTGCATGCGGGGAGTGTGGCATCCCCGGTAGCGTCAAAGGATGCCGGTCATGGTCCGCCCCGTCGCCTCGCGTCGCGACTTGAACGAGTTCATCGAGGTTCCCTTCCGCCTGCGCCGGCACGACCCGCAGTGGGTTCCGCCGCTTCGCTTCGAGCGCCGGCAGTTCCTCGACCCGAAGAAGAACCCCTATTTCGACCACGCCGAGGTGGCGCTGCTGCTCGCCGAGCGTGAGGGCGAGCCGGTTGGCCGGATCTCGGTTCAGGTCGACCGGCGCTGGGATCAGTTCCAGGGCGGAAACGACGGGATGTTCGGGTTCTTTGAGAGCGAGAACGCCCCCGAGGTCGCGGGGGCGCTTCTAGACGCCGCGAACGGGTGGCTTCGCGAGCGCGGTCGCGAGCGGATCCTGGGTCCAATGGATTTCACGACCAACGACGAGGTCGGCCTTCTGATCGACGGCTTCGACGAGCCCTCGATGATCCTCGAGCCATGGCACCCGCCCCACTATCAGGGCCTGATCGAGGGGCAGGGAATGACCAAGGCCATGGACCTGCTGATGTGGGCGCTTTGGTTCGGTGAGCTCAAGGAGGGGACCGAGATGCACCCCATGATCCACGCGGCGGCGGACAAGTCGCGCGAGGCGGGAGTCGTGATCCGGAACATGCGTCGCCGCGACCTCGAGTCGGAGGTCGCGGCCTTCACGGACGTCTACAACGAGGCCTGGGGGTCGAACTGGGGCTTCGTGCCGGTCACCGACGATGAGGTGCGCTTCCAGGCGAAGAACCTGAAGCCCGTGCTCGACGAGAACTGGGCGATGATCGCGGAGAAGGACGGGAAGGTGATCGGCGCGGCCGTCACCCTGCCCGACGTGGACCAAGCGATCGCGAGGATGAACGGACGCGTCCTGCCGTTCGGCTGGATTCACTTCCTGCGCCGGAAGCGCTACATCGACCGCCTGCGGGTGTTCGCCCTGGGGGTGAAGGACGACTACCAGCACCTGGGGGTGGCGGCAGCTCTGTACGAGCGTCACATTGAGATGGCGGCCACGGTGGGGCCGCGCGGCGGTCACATGGGCTGGATTCTTGAGACGAACGACCCCATGAACCGCGCGATGGAGGGCATGGGCGGAAAGGTCGTTCAGCGCTACCGGATCTACGAGCGGTCGCTCACGAGCTAGATCGGTACTAGTATCGGCGTCGTGGGAGAGGACGCACTGGAGGCGCAGGCGGTCGAGGAGCCCGTGGCGGGCGTCGACGTGGAGGCCGAGCAGGCCCGGCCGCTTCCGATCACCGCTTCGGCGGGCGGCGAGGTGGACGTCTGGCGTGGCGAGGTCAGGACCGCCGCCATCGCCGCAGCCGGCGGCATCGTCGCCGGCGCTGCCACGGTCGCCGCGGTCCGCGCCGTCGGAGCCGTCTCGAGCTCCTCGCGCAAAGCGGTGCGCCGGCGCGTCAGAAGCAAGGCCCCAAACATCGTCGCCAGCCGCTCGTTCCTGGTCGACGTCCACGTCCTCGGCCGCTAGCTCGTCCGGCTGCGGCCCGCCGGGCCGTGCGGTAGACCTCTCGCCGTGAGCCGTCCGCTGACCCTCGAGCTCGAGGTCGATCCACCGTGGCCGTACCGGCTGCCCAGCCGCGGCTCAGGTGACGGCACCACCCGGGCTCGCGACGGCGTTCTAACCCGCCTGCTCTGCGTGGATGGGCGACCGGTCGTCGTTCATGTCTGGCAGCGTCGCTCCGGCGCCGTGTCCTTTCGAGCCTCGCGCCCTGGCCGGCCGGTAGAGCGCTGTGATGAGACCCGCGCCGAGCAGGATCACTTGGAGGTTGCGATCGAGCGGATGCGCTTCGCGCTCGGCGTCGATGACGACCTGAGCGACTTCTTCGCCCAATTCAAACGCGACCCGGTCATCGGTCCCGCGCTACGTCGCAGGCCGTGGCTGCGCCCGCGCCGCAAGCCCTGGCCGTGGGAGGCGCTGGTGCAGGCGATCGCCGGACAGCTGATCGAGGCGTCGCGCGCGCGGCGGATCGAGCGCAGGATCGTGAGGCGCTGGGGCCGCCGCGTCGAGGCCCCCATGCCGCTCACCAGCGGCTGGCTGCGAGACGTGCCCGGTCCCGACGTGATCGCTGGCCGCGCGCCTGCCGAGCTGGCGGGCATGGACCTCTCGAACGGACGCGCGATCGCGATGATCCGTTGCGGGCGCGAGGTCGCCGCCGGGCGTGCCGATCCGAGCCAGCCGGCCGCCGATCGGCGCCTGCTCGCGATTCGTGAGATCGGCCCGTGGACGATGCAGTGCCTCGGGCTGCATGGACGCGGCGAGCCCGACTCGCTCCCCGCGGGTGACCTCGCGTACGTGAAGCTCGTCGGGCGGCTTACGGACCTCCGGCGCCGGGCCACGGTCGCCGAGGTCGAGGAGTACTTCAAACCCTACGCGCCGTACCGGGGCCTTGCCGGTGTCTTCGCGATCACGCATTACCACCTCGCGGTGCAAACGGGACCACCCCTGCGCTTGGCGGCCTAGCCAGCTCCGTCAGGGCAAGAGCTCGTTCGTCAGGACCTCGTCGGCGGCAGGGCTTCGGTCGGTCAGGCCCTGATCGGCCATGAACCGAGCGAAGCGCTCCCACTCGGCCGGCTCCATGTGGCCGAACGGGCTTGATCCCTCTGGCAGCAGAACGGGCAGGGTGGCGTCGACCTCGGCCGCCGTCAGCTCCGGCTCGAGCCCGTCGCCGGCTGCGAGGATCGCCTCGGTGGCATCCTTCGGATTGGCCACCGCGTCGCGCGTACCACGCTCGAGCGCGGTGAGGAAGGCGCGGATCGTCTGCGGGTCCTGCTCGATCGTCTCGGTGCTCGCCACCAGGACAAGCTCGTCGTAGGTGGGGATCCCGAGCTCGTCGACGGGCACGACGAGTGGATCCTCCCCCCGCAGCTCCAGGTCCACTCCCTCGACGTTGCGAAAGCCTCCGAGCATCGCGTCCGCCCGCCCGGAGAGCACGGCTGGCAGGAGGCCGAGGCCGACTTCGACCTGCTGGACGTCCTCGGGATCGAGGCCTTCGGTGGCGAGGATCGCCTCGAGGAAGGCCGTCTGGTACGCGATGCCCGCGGTCGCGATCGTCTTCCCGTCGAGATCAGCGGGATTGTCGATACCCGCCGCGGGCAGCGAGATGAGCGATGTGAGCGGCTCCGCGACGATGGCCGCGACCGCCTTCACCGGCAATCCTTGATCGTGCGCGATCAGGACCTCGGGCTCATAGGAGATCGCGAGGTCCGCTTCTCCGGCCGCCACCTGGCGGATCGGGGCGGAGGGGTCAGCCGGGACGCGGGCCTGGACCTCCAGCCCCGCCTCGTCGAAGTCGCCGCGCTCGAGCGCGCGAAAGATCCCGGCGTGATCCGGGTTGACGTAGAAGTCGAGAGCGAGGGTGAACGGCTCCGACGGCGGTACCTTGGCGTCCTCGTCCTTCTCGCCGCAGGCCGCCAGGGTGGCGGTGACCATGGCGATCGCACACGCGGCCCCCAGGCGCATCATGCCGAGCTCCCCGCTTGTGCCCAGCCGGCGAAGTGCCGCTGGGCGAGGCTGAGCATTCCCACCAGCGCCAGCGCGATCGCCGAGAGGACGACGATCGCCGCGAAGACCCGGGCGGTTTGAAGCTGACCTTGGGAGATCAGGATCAGGTGTCCGAGCCCACCGCGCTCCGCAGAAGCGCCGGACCACTCGCCGAAGACCGCAGCGATCACGGCGACGGCGGCGGCCACCTTGGCGCCGCTGAAGAAGTAGGGGAGCGATGCGGGAGCTTCGAGGTGGCGCAGGATCTGCCAGCGATCAGCATCGAGCGTTCGCATCATGCGCACGAGCCCCGTATCGACGCTCCGCAGACCGTCGAATGTGTTGACGGTCACCGGGAAGAAGCACACGAGCGCGATGATGGCCAGCTTCGGCCCGATCCCAAAGCCGAACCAGACGATGAGGATCGGTGCGATTGCGATGATCGGAACCGTCTGCGTGGCGATCAGCACGGGGTAAAGCGCGCGCCGGATCGTGGGGGAGTGGTACATGGCGACGGCGAGCGCCCAGCCCGCGGCAATCGCGATCACCAACCCGCCCACCACCTCGAGCGCGGTGACCCACGCGTTCTCGGCGAGCAGTGCGCGGTCCTCCCACAGCGACTCGGCGATGTCGCTCGGCGCCGGGATCAGGAACGGCTTGATGTCGAGCGCCTCGGCGAGCACCTCCCAGCGGGCGACGAGCTCCCAGAGGCCGAGCAAGACGACCACGAGCAGCACGGGCGCCAGCGCGTTTTGGGCACGAGTCCTAGCTCGCATGGGCGGCCTCCTCGAGGGCCTCCATCGCCTCAGCCCGGGCGCGGATGAACTCTGGGTCGGTGACCGCCTGGGTGCGGGGACGCAGCCGCGGGACCGGCGAGGCGATCTCGCTCGTCACCCGAGCCGGGCGCGCCGAGAGCACCACCACACGGTCGGCGAGGTAGAGCGCCTCCTCGGTGTCGTGGCTTACGAGCACGGTGGTGCGCTTCGCCATCGCGAGCGCCTCCGCGAGCCACTCCTGCATCCCCGCACGCGTGAAGGCGTCGAGCGATGCGAAGGGCTCGTCGAGCGCCAGCACCGGTTTGCCGACGAGCAGCGTCCTCGCGAACGCCACGCGTTGGCGCATGCCGCCGGAGAGCTCGAAGGGTGGCGTCTGCTCGAAGCCGGCGAGCCCGAACCTGCGCAGCATGGGAGCTGCTTCGCTGCGCGCCTCGGATCGGGAGACGCCGCGGTTTCGCAGCCCGATCCCCGCGTTGTCCTCGGCGCTGAGCCAAGCCAGGAGCGAGTCGCGCTGCGGCATGAGCACGACCTGGGCGAGGCGGCCGTCCTGCGCTCCTGCGACCTCGACGGTCCCCGCCCCGGGCTCGCGCAAGCCGCAGATCAGCTCCAAGAGGGTCGACTTGCCGCACCCCGAGGGACCCACGAGCGCTACGACCTCGCCGGCGTCGGCGCGACAATCGATGCCCGCGAGCACGTCGAGCTCGCCGAAGGAGAACCGAGCGCCGCTCAGCTCCACGGCCACAGCTTCGGCTTTGCGATTTTCCATCACTCCCTCCGCGCGCATTACCGCGACAGGTTCCGAGGGTCGGCGCCGGGTGAAGGTCTCCATGGGCGCAATCTCAGCCCGCTTGCCCGCGAGCACCCCTGACTTGACGCGCGGAGTCTAGATGAGCGGATCGGAGGCGCTAGTCGGCGACAGGCTGGCCGCCCGCGACCACGTTGACGAAGTTCTCGAGATGGCTCGTGGTCCAGCACTCGAAGGCGGCGGTGCAGTGGCGCTCGTATGCGGACATGACCGAGTCGCCGTAGTTCCAGTAGAGGCGCGGCTCGGGGTTGAGCCAGAAGGTACGCCCGGCGCGTTCCGCCACCCGGGCGAACACGTCGGCGTGCGGCTCCCGGCCGTTCGTTCGCGCGTCCCCGAGGACGATGATCGTCGAGCGAGGGTCCAGCTCGGAGGCGATCAGCTCGCCGAACTCCAGCCAGACTCGGCCGTAGTCCGTGTACCCGGAGACGTCGGCGACGCCGCCCTCGCTTGAGATCGCCTTGGAGATCTCGCGGAAATCCCGCTCTCGCTCGAAGACCTCGGTGACCTCGGAGATCCGCTCAATGAAGACATAGCTGCGCAGGCGCCGAAACGAATCGTGGAGCGCGTGAAGGACCGAGAGGAAGAACACGCTCGCCGAGGTCACCGAGGTGGAGACGTCGCAGAGCACGTAGATCTCGGGGCGGCGGGGCCGCTTCGGCCGGTAGCGGAGTCGCAGCGGCACCCCACCCGTCTCGAGCGAGGCGCGCATCGTCCGGCGCATGTCCACGACGGCTCCGCGGCGGCGCCCGCGCTGCTCGTGACCGAGCGTCGCGAGGCGGCGCTTGAGCTGAGCGACCGCCCGATGCACCGCGGCCAGGTCCTGCGCCGGGCTCGTCGGCAGCGTGCGATCGAGCTCGGCCAGGGGTCGCGAAGGTGGCAGCTTCTGCGTCCGTTCGATCAGTGCCCGCTCGAGCTCGCTTCGCAGGTGGCGCTCGAAACGGTTGATCGCCTCGCGATCGAGCGGCGGCTCGCTCGGATCACGCTCCGCCGTGCGCGTCTGTGTCTGCAGCCCGAGCGTGCGCCTGATCCGCTGGACATCCACACCGACGACGCCCGAACCCTCGCCCTGGCGCCCGAACGCCGCGATCGCGAGCCGCGCCAGATCGCGCATCTCGCCGTCGTTGCCGGCAACGATCGCCTGGCGGACCGCTTCGCGCAGCTGCGCCAGGTCCAGGCGATCGGAGCCGCCGTAGCGTTCGCCCTCGCCGAGCCCCTTCGTGATGGCCTCGGCCTCGGGAGCACGAAAGAAGAAGCGCTCGAAGAGCAGCTCGAAGACGCGGCGATCCTCCTGGGACTTCGCGACCGTCGCCGCCAGCGCCTCGCGGAAGTCCTCGCGCTTGGCCCACGAGATCTGGCCGAGGGCCTCGAAGGCGTCGAGGATCTCCGACGTGCCCACGGCGAGGCCCTCCGCCCGCAGCTGCTCGCAGAAGCCGATGACCCTGGGCACGAGGCCGGGGGGGAGGTCTGACTCCGAGGCCGGGGGGCGGGTCACCCGGGTCCTAGCCGGTCGCTCCGAGGTCGAGCTTGCCCTCGGAGGCGAGCTTCACCCCGACCCGCTCTGCGACCAAATCGATATCGGTGCGGTGCTTGACGATGATGCTCATCGTCTGCTCGAACACGGCACGGTCGATGTCGTCGGCGCCGAGCAGCAGCAGAGCCCGCGCCCAGTCGATCGACTCCGCGATCGAGGGGGGCTTCTTCAGGTCCAGGGAGCGAACCATGTGGACGACCTCAACCAGCCGCCGAGCCAGGTGCTCGTCGAGCTCCGGCGCGTGCAGGCGGATGATCTCGAGCTCTCGCTCGACCTCTGGGTAGTCGAGCCAGAGATACAGGCAGCGGCGCTTTAGGGCCTCGGTTAGCTCGCGTGAGTTGTTCGAGGTGAGGACGACGACGGGATGCGTGCGCGCCTCGATCACGCCGAGCTCGGGGATCGAGATCTGGAAGTCGGAGAGAACCTCGAGCAGCATCGCCTCGAACTCTTGGTCGGTCTTGTCGATCTCGTCGATCAGCAGCACGACGGGCTCTGCCGATGCGATCGCCTGCAAGAGCGGCCGGGTGAGCAGGAAATCCTCCGAGAAGATCTGGTCGAAGGCATCGCTCGACTCATCCGCGGAGGCCTGGATCCGCAGGAGCTGACGCCGATAGTTCCACTCATAGAGGGCTTTGGCCTCGTCGAGGCCCTCGTAACACTGCAGGCGGATCAGCTCGCGCCCGGAGACCCGGGAGATGGCCTTGGCGAGCTCGGTCTTGCCCACCCCGGCCGGGCCCTCGACCAGGACGGGCTTGCCGAGGCGCTGGGCGAGGTAGGCGACGAGCGCGGCGGATTCGTCCGCGAGGTACCCCACCTCGGCGAGGCCGCTGCGCACGTCGGCGACTGAGTCGATGGATCCCGGCACCGGGCCGATGATAATGCCGGGATGCCCGACTTCCCCCTGCTCGTACCACTCTCCCAAGCGGCGACGTCGCTCAGCGACCTCATGCCCTATCTCGCCTTGCTCGTGCTGGGTTTCCTCGTCGGGGCGTGGGGGCAGTCGGCCCGCTCTCCGCTGGCCGTGACGCTGGGGATCACGCTGATCGTGACGGCGGTGCTGCTCTTCTTGCTGGCCAACGGCTCCGGCGAGACCCCCAAGCTGGACGAGGTCGCTCGCCACCTCTTCGCCTAGGAGGCAGCAGCGGGCCGACCGAACCGCGCGGGCGGCGCCACGGTGGGAAGATTCCGATTCGTGCAGGCGCTTGAGCCGCAGGAGCTTCGGTTGCGCCGGTGGGTTCGGATCGCCGGCACGAGCTTCTTCCTGGAGACGCTCCTCTACCTGCTGCCGGCGGTCGCCTGGGGAACCACGAAAAGCTGGGTGCAGCTCCCGTTCGTGGCGAACTCGTTCGTCAAGTCGATGTTCTTCGCGGGGCTGTGCGCGCTCGCGGCCTCGGATATCCGCCGCTTCTCCCGCGCCATCAGCCTCATCGTCGTCGGGCTCGTCGCCTGGGTCATCGCCGCGATCGCGATCCTGATCTGGGGGGAGACGGGTCAGGTCTTCGACATCTTCGGACTCGAGCTCTCGATGACGGCGATCATGTGGATGGGTATCGGCCTGCAGGGCGGGCTCGCCGTCGGCTTCGCGGTCCTGCACCGCGCGGCCGTGAAGGCGCGGCATGACCTGCGGTACTTGGCTCCTGGTCAGTTCCGCACGCTCGAGGCCCTGGCCGAGTGCCTGCTCACCGCCGAGGCGACGACCCTCTCGGCCGAGCAGGTTGCGGTGAACGTGGACCACTACCTGCGGCGGTTCGATGCCAGACGCAAGTGGTTGATCAAGGCGGCGCTCGTGGGGATCGCCTTCTACCCGCTCCTCTATCTGCACCTCCCGCTGACGCTGATGGCGCGCGACGAACGCCGGGAGTTCCTCGAGAAGCGCTTTCACGGGGACGTCGCCCGGCGGCGGATCGGCTCGCTGCGGCGCTGGCTCGTCCAGGCGATGGTGCGCCTGTCCCAGCAGATGGTCTATCTCGGCTACTACGGGGACGAGGCCAGTTGGGAGGAGGTGGGCTATGTGCCGTTCTCGAGGCGCCCCGGCTTCGACCCGAAGCTGCGCAAGCGCCCGGGCGGGCTCGAGGTCGAGCGGGGACCGGCTCTGCGCGACGAGGTCGTCGAGAGCGAGGTGGCGATCGTGGGCTCAGGCGCCGCCGCCAGCGTCATCGCCCATCGCCTGGTCGGCGAGGGCAAGCGCGTCGTGATGGTCGAACGCGGGCGGCATGAGGATCCCGCCGATTTCACGGAGGACGAGGCCGAGATGCTCGCTCGCCTCTATCGCGATGGGGCCGTGCAGCTCGCCCGCGACTTCCGGCTTCAGGTGTTGCAGGGAATGTGCGTCGGCGGCACCACGGTGATCAACAACGCTGTCTCGATCCCCACGCCGGCTGAGGTGGTGGACGACTGGAATAGGCGGTGCGATGGCGCCCTCGAGGGATTCCAGGGCGACATCGACGACGTCATCGAGCTGCTCGGAATCCGCACCCAACCCGACGACGTGTTCCCCGCAGGCGTCGGCAAGTTCCTGGAGGGGATCGAGAAGCTCGAGCTGAAGGACTCGGCAAGGGTGTTCGGGCCGATCGCGGCCAACATCCACGACTGCCTGGGGTGCGGGTACTGCAACATCGGCTGTGCCTACGGCCGCAAGCTCTCGATGCTGGACACGCTGCTGCCACAGGCGCAGGCCGCGGGTGGGCGAGGGGAGCTGCGGATCATCTCCGAGTGCGCCGCCGAGGGCATCGAGAGCTCGAACGGACGAGTCGAATCGATCTCCTGCCGCGCGGACGGTCGCAAGATTCACTTGCGTGCCGATCGCTTCGTCGTCGCCGGTGGCGCTGTCAGCTCGAGCTACCTCCTCGGTCGCAGCGGGATCGGCGGCAGCGCCGTTGGCAAGGGCCTCGGCTTCAACGTCGGCTCCGCGATGACGGCTGACTTCGAGGAGCGGCTCGATAACTACGCCGGGCTTCAGATCACGCACGTCTACCGCCCGCGCGGGGTGCCCGACTACGTGATGGAGACCTGGTTCAACCCGGTGCTGTCGCAGGCGCTGGCGATGCCGGGATGGTTCGAGGACCACCGTCGCAACATGCTGCGCTACGCGCACATGGCCGCGACCGGCGTGATCGTTGGCTCCCGCTCGAACGCCCGGGTGGAGAAGGCCACGTTCGGGGGCGCCGACGTCGTCTACACCCCCGACCCCGCGGACCTCGCCCGATTGCTGGCCGGGTTGAAGCTCGCCGGTCGCATCTACCTCAAGGCCGGCGCCATCCGCGTGATGCCCGCGACCTTCACATACCACTCGTTCACCAGCGCAGACCAGCTCGACGAGCTCGACGAGATCGTCACCGATTCGAGTGACATCCAGCTCGGCACAGGTCATCCGCAGGGCGGCAACTCACTCGGGCTTGATGCGGCGGACTCGGTCGTCGACCCGCGCTCGTTCCTGGTCCACGGGACCGAGAACCTCCACCTATGCGATGCCTCGGTGTTCCCAACGACGATCGGCGTGAACCCGCAGCTCACGGTGATGGCGCTGGCGCATCGTGCGGCGCCGGCGATCGCCGAGCGGCTTTAGGCCCGGGCGAACAACCAAAACTCGCACTCAAGGCGGCAAGGCCGCGTCTACCTGCGCCGCCCGCACCTGCCCCAGGATCTCGGCGAGGTCGTCCTCCACGAGCAGCTTCGCCCGCGGCTCGGCGTCGTCGTCGAGCCAGCGAACGAGGCGGATCTTCCCCTCGGTGATCTCGAGGCCGGTGACGTCCCCGTCGGCGAAGGAGCAGGCGCCGGTGTTGAAGTAGCAGGGAGGGGTGATCGGTACCGGCGGCGGGTCTCCCTTGCGGCCCTCGGCTCGGATCAGCTCGAGCTCAGCGCGCAGCTCAGGGATCGCTCGCTCTTGCCCGAGACGGCGGGCTTCGGCGAGGTCGTCGGTCACCGTTCCCTCGGCCCTGTGGCGCGGCGCGGGTGGACGGCTGGTCGCGAAGACCGGGCGATGGGTGTGGCCTGTGATCAAGATCGGCCGGGCGGCGTGGCCTCGTGCCCACGCGAACATCGCGGAGTCGTGCTCGCGGCGCAGCTCCCAGTCGCTCGCCGGGGTCACTGTCCCGAAGTCGATGCGCCGCTGCAGCGGACGCCAGATGTAGCGCAGGACGAGTCGCGAGAGCCAGGCGAACCGGTCGCTTCCCGCCGTGCCCTGGTGGCCATGGGCGCAGAGGATCTCGCCGAGCGGCTCGCCCGCGCGCTCCAGGTTGAGCCGCAGCGACTCGCGAACCTCGAGGCCGGGGAACTGAGGATGGAGGTGCTTCGCCACCTGCTTCGCATCGCGCCAGTGGTCGTCGTGGTTGCCGAAGAAGCGGTGAAGGCGCCCTGCCGCATGGAACTCGGACTCGAGCGCCAGGACCTCGGGGTAAGCGCGCAGCGCCTCCTCGGGCGTGCATTCCCAGAGCTCCTCCACGTCCCCCAGGGCGAACAGGACGTACCCGGCCTCCAGGTAGTGCCCGAGCGCAGCGCTGTAGGCGCGCTCGCAGCGGCGAAAGTCGTCGGCCGGATCACGAGCCCCCCGGTGATGATCCGAGAAGATCACCAGGCGCGCCGAGTCGAGATCGACATCGAGCGCTTCGGCCTCCTCGTAGGCGCGGTCCAGCGCCTTGGCGATGTCGGTGGCCTTGTCCGCCATGGTCGCATCCTCCCACGCGACGCAGGGCGGTCACATCGCGCGTGGGTTCGGGGCGTATCTTGGGATCGAATGAGCAGCGAGGGGGCGAACCCCGAGGCGGTCCTGCACGAGGGCTACACGCGATTCAACGCCGGCGAGGTCGAGTGGCTTCTGGAGCAGTGCGATCCCCGCGTCGTCTGGGAGGACGCACCGGAGATTCCCGGCGCACAGACCTATCGCGGGCGCGAGGGCGTTCGCCGGTTCCTCGAGAGCTTCGGGCAGCTCTGGGAGGAGATCCGCTTCGAGCCCGTCCGGATGCAGCAGACCGACGACGGCATCGTGGTGTTCTGCCGTCTGGTCGGACGTGGGCGCTCGAGCGGGGCCGAGGTGACCCAGCGGGTGGGGCACGTGTGGGAGTTCACCGACCTCGCCGTAGTCCGCGTGCGCACCTTCCTCGATTGGGAGGGGGCGGCGCAGGCCACGGGGGCGGAGGCGCCCGAGGGGTAGCTGGCTCAGCCAACACCGCCCGCGCACGTGGCCGTGTCACAGCAGGCCAGAGCCGCAGGGGCTCCGACCCGCTACGCCGCGATCTCCGCTTCGGTGTGGGCCTGCAGGACCTCGTGGCCCTCCTCGCCCGTGCGGATCCGGATCGCCTCCTCGACGGGGACGACGAAGATCTTGCCGTCGCCCACGTCGCCCGTGCGGGCGTGTTTGAGGATTGTCTCGACCACCATGGACTTGTCCTTGTCCTCGACCACGACCTCCAGCTTCAGCTTCGGCCGGACGTTCACGGTGAGGGTGGACCCGCGGTAGTGCTCCACCACGCCCTTCTGGCGTCCCGACCCCTTGACCTCACCGATCGACAGGGATGGAAAGCCCTTGTCGAGCAGCTCGGCCCGGATCGGCTCGAACGCCTCGTGGCGGATGTATGCCTCGATCTTCTTCATTCGGCTCACCCCCTCCCTATGCCTGCGAGGGATTGTCTCTGGTCATCGGCGTCACCGCCGCCGGGGCCGGATGGCGCGAGCCGGGAAGGCCACCCGCAGCGGCGCGCCCGCCCGGATACTCCGGGTTCGGGATGAACTGCTCGGGATAGCCGTACATGCCGTGCTCGGAGATGTCGAGTCCGGCGTCCTCCTCTTCGGCCGTGACCCGCAGGCCGTAGGTGACCTTGATCGCGTAGAGGACGGCGAGGCTCGAGAGCAGCACGAACGAGAACACGACGATGATCCCAAGCGCCTGGTCCCCGAGCTGCTCGAACGAGCCCGAGTAGAAGAGGCCACCCTCGGGATCCCCGAAGCCGTTGTACTGCGCGAGACGGGGCGACGTGAACAGTCCGCAGGACAGGGTTCCCCAAACGCCGGCAAGGCCGTGCGCCGAGAGCGCCCCGACGGGGTCGTCGAGCAGCTTGTCGATCGCGAGGATCGCCACGACGACCAGCACGCCCGCGACCGCGCCGATGAACGGAGCCGCCCACAGCTCGACGTAGCCGGAAGGAGCTGTGACCGCGACCAGGCCGGCAATCGCTCCGTTGCCGATCATCCCGATATCCAGCGTCTTCTGCATCAGCCGCGAGGTGATCGCCGCCGTGAGGACACTGGCCGCGCAGGCCACGTTCGTGACCAGAACGATCTCGGGAAAGCGGCCATCGAGCGCGCTCAGGGTCGAACCGGGGTTAAACCCGAACCAGCCGAGCCACAAGACGAAGATGCCGAGCCCGAAAAGGGGCATCGAGTGGCCCGGGATCGCACGTGGCTTGCCGTCGTCGCCGTACTTGCCGCGGCGCGCCCCCAGCAGGAGCAGGACCGCGAGGCCGCCCGTGGCGCCGATCAGGTGCACCGCCGTCGAGCCGGCGAAGTCCTGCATGCCGATGTTGGTCTGCAGCCAGCCGCCGCCGAACACCCAGTGGGCGCCGATCGGGTAGATCAGCGCGGCGAAGATCAGCGAGTAGGCGACGTAGACACCGAACTTGATGCGCTCGAGCGTCGTGCCCCAGACGATCGCGAGCGAGACGGCCGCGAAGGTGAACTGGAAGAAGAACTTCGACTCGATTGTCGCGTCGGAGAGGCCCATCACCGGGAACGCGGTGAGTGGATCGCCGAACCCCTGCAGAAAGAACCCTGTGTCTCCGATGACCTCGCCCGTGCCGAACGCGAACGCGAAGCCGCACGCGTACCAAGCGAGCGCCGCGATCGAGAGGTTCGTGAGGATCTTCGCGACGATCGTCCCGGCGTTCTTCCCGCGCGAGAACCCGATCTCCAGAAAGGCGAACCCCGCCTGCATGAAGAAGACGAGCATCGCGGCGACGATCACCCAGATCGAGTTGATCGCCACAGAATCTGGAAGAACGCCGTTGCCGGCCGCCTCGAGGCTGTCTGCCAGGGCGACGCCAGGAGCAGCCAGCAACGCCAAGCCCGCCAGCGGCAATGCGGCCAGGTACCTGTGTCTCATCGAATGCACACTCCTTGCCCGCCGGCCCGTCGGCGGTCGCAGTTCCAGGATCGCGGGTCAAGGTAGGCGCCGGCGGCCCCTGGGTCTTTGGCCATGTGGAAGAACTTTCGCGCCGCCGCTTGTACGAGCGGTGATGGAGGCGGAGGGCTAGCGTGTAGGCATGGCGACCCGCCAAGACCCCCTCGGGGCGGACACCCTCGACGCGGTTGTGCAGCTCCTGTTCGAGGTCGAGGACTCGACCGACGACCATCCGTTCTACGACCGCATCTGCGAGGCGGCATGCCGCCTCACGGAGCTCAAACGTGCTCTGCTCTTTCTCTACGACGCCGATCGCCAGCTCGTCTTGCCCGTGGGCTCCCACGGCGTCGACCCTGACCTCCTGGCGCACGCCTACGGGAGCCTCGAGGAAACGCCCGTCGCCCAGCGCGCGCTCGCGGCGGGGGAGGTCGTGGACACCGGCGACATCGCCGCCGACATCCCGCTCCGCTACGCGGCCCTGCCCGGCGTCGAGAAGCTGACCTGTGCGCCGGTGGCAGCCGGCGGGCGGTGGCTCGGGGTGCTGTTCGCCGACCTGGGGGGCGGGCGATATGAGCTCAGCGACCGCAGCCGCGCGACGCTCCTCGCCCTGGGCCGTACCGCCGCGCTCGCCGCGCACGTGCGCGAAGCGACCACTCAGCGCGAGCGGAGCCGGCTGCTCCTGGATCGAGTCGCGCTCGCTCGCGACGTGCACGAGGAGGTGATACAGCGACTCTTCGGTGTCTCCCTCGCGCTTGGGTCCGGCGCCGAGCAGCTGCCCTCGGACGAGCGGATTCGTTGCGCCAGAGAGGTCGAGCTCGCGCTTGCCGAGCTTCGCGATGCGCTCACGCGATCGCTCGATCCGATCGGCGAGCCGGCCCGCGGCACCCTTCAGGAAGAGCTCGAGCGCCTCGACCGCCGGTACAAGGACCTGCCGCTCCATGTCGAATGGGCGCCCGGCGCCGAGGTTCCCGAGGGCCTCGAGCCGCTCGCCGTCTCCGTGCTGGGTGAGAGCCTTCGAAACGTGGAGAAGCACTCGGAGGCCGTCGAGGCAAGCGTGATCATCAGCGCCGGCGACGGCGCGTTCATCCTCGAGGTGCGAAACGCGGGCCTGCACCCCGAGCAACCTCGCGAGTCCGTGCTGCGAACCCAGAGCGGGATCGGTCTGCGGCTTGCGTCGTTCGAGACGATGCAGCGCGGCGGAGTGCTCGAGTTCGGCCGCGAGGGCGAGGAGTGGCGGGTCCGCCTCATCCTGCCCACCGGCAGCGAGGCCTTCTCTGAGGCAGAGGCGGCCGGCGCGTGAGCGGAATGCGCATCCTGATCGTGGACGACCACGAGGTCGTGCGCTGGGGCTTCGATGTGATGCTCTCGAAGCAGCCGTGGGTCGAACGCTGCCTGACCGCCGACAACCACGACGACGCGCTTGCGATCGCCAGGCGCATGCGCCCGGATGTGGCGCTCGTGGACCTATTCTTGGGCGAGCGGTCCGGCGCCGAGCTCTGCCAGGCGCTTCGGGCTGCCAGCCCCCGCACGCAGGTGCTGCTGATCTCCGGCGTCGGCTGGATCTCACCCGAGGCAGCACAGGCCGCCGGAGCGCGGGGCTTCGTACCCAAGGACTGGGGTGCCGACGAGGTCGCCGGGGCCGTGCAGATGGTCGGCAAGGGCATGACAGTGTTCGCGCCACGCGACGAGGGCCCGCAAGCGCCCCTGTCGGTCCGCGAGCGCGAGGTTCTCGACCTGATGGCGTCCGGCATGACCAATCGCGAGATCGCCGAGCGCCTTTACCTCTCTCCGCACACGATCAAGGAATACGCGAGCGCGCTCTACCGCAAGCTGGGAGCCCGCAACCGCGCTGAGGCGGTGAAAAGGGCCGAGCGTCTCGGTCTGGCGGGCAAGCTCCCCCGGTAGTTCTGAGCCAATCCCCCCGAATGGGGGGTCCTCGCCTCCAGAGTGGTACCCGCGTGCCTACTGGTGGGTATCCAATAGGCGATGCCACTACACCCCCACGCCACCGCGCTGATGTTCGGAGGTCAGGGCAGCGTCACCGAGGCCGATCGTGACCTCGTGCAAACGCGCCGCCCCGACCTGCTCGAGCTTGCCGAGGAGCTGCTCGGCGACGACCCCTTCGCCATGCTGGAGGAGGGGACTCGCTACGCGCAGCCCGCCACCTTCTGCGCCTCGCTCGCAGGAGCCTCGAGCGTCTTGGGCGACGACTCCGTGGCGTTCATGTCCGGCCACTCGATGGGCGAGATCACCGCGCTCGCGGCGGCCGAGGCCCTCGATGATGCCGACGGCCTCCGTGTGGTCGTCGAGCGCGGCCGCCTGATGGACGCCCGAGGCGACGAGGAGGGTGCGATGGTCGCGGTGCGCTGCGATCGCGCCCGTGGCGCCGAGATCGCCGAGCGCTTCGGCCTCAATGTCGCCAACGAGAATTCACCCGAGCAGGTGGTCCTCTCCGGGGCCGCAAGCGGTGTCGAGAAGCTGCTCGCGTCGACGTCCGAGCTGGGCGTCCGCGGCAAGCGCCTCCCCGTCGCCGGAGCGTTTCACTCCGAGATCATGGCCCCGGTGGTGCCGGAGTTCCAGGAGGTCCTCGACTCGATCGACTTCCAGCGCCCGAGCGTTCCCGTCCTCTCCTGCGTCACGGTGCAGCCCTTCGGGCCCGCCGTGCGCGAGGACCTCGCCTCCGCCCTGACCCGGCCCGTGCGCTGGGTCAGCGTGCTGCGAGAGCTGGAGACGCGAGGGGCCAAGCGCTTCGTCGACGTCGGGCCCGGGCGAGTCCTGGCCGGGCTTGCGCGCAAGACCTTGACCGATGTTGAGATCGAAACGGCCGAGAGGGAGGCAGTCGGTGCCTGAGACGCTCACAGCCCCGCGTCGCGATGGCGCAACGCAGCCGCAGCTTCGCAGCGCCGGCATCGCCGGCATCGGCGCGGCCATGCCCGAGCGCCGGCTCACCAGCGCCGAGATCGCCGCCCCGCTGGGGATCGACGAGAGCTGGATCCTCACCCGCACCGGCGTGCGTGAGCGCCGCGTCCTCGCCGAGCACGGCACCGTCACGGATCTCGCGGCAGAGGCCTCTCGCGCGGCCCTCGCTGATGCCGGCATGGAGGCGGACGAGCTGGACTGGATTCTCTTTGCGACGACCACCCCCGACCGCCTGCAACCTCACGCCGCGCCCGAGTTGGCGGCGCGGCTCGAGGCCACCGACGTCGCCCCCGTCGACGTGGGCGCCGCCTGCTGCGGCTTCGTCTCAGCCCTTTCGCTCGCGACGGGCATGATCGAGACCGGCCGCGCGGAGCACGTCCTCGTGGTTGGCGCCGAGGCGATGAGCCGCGTCCTCGACTACTCCGACCGCTCGACTGCGGGCCTCTTTGGCGACGGCGCCGGTGCGGCGGTCGTCTCAGCGGGCGGGCCCGGACGCATCGGCGTGACCCTGGGAGGCTCGGACACGGACGGTCTCGAGTGCATCACCGCGACGCACAGCGAGCGGCTCGTGCGCATGGACGGCCGCACGACTTTCCGCTACGCGGTTGCAGGCCTCACCGCTGCCACCAGGGACACCGTCGCCGCGGCCGGGCTCGAGCTGGGCGACATCGACGTCTTCGTCTATCACCAGGCCAATACTCGAATCACCGCGGCGGTGGGCGAGCGCCTCGGGCTCGATTCCGAGCGCGTCATCGACTGCATCGCCGAGATGGGCAACACCTCCGCCGCGAGCGTGCCGCTCGCTCTGGAGCGCGCCTACGCCGACGGGCTCGTGCGCCCCGGCTCGCGCGTGCTTCTCGCCGCCTTCGCCGCCGGCTTCGTCTGGTCGACCGCGCTCGTGGAGTGGGAGGAGCAGTCATGAGCGTGGCCGAGCGAACGCATTCGCAAACGGACGCGTCGCGCTCGCAGGACGAGCGCGGATGCGCTGTGGTCACCGGCGCCTCCCGCGGCATCGGAGCGGCGGTCGCCGCCGCGCTCGCGGCCGATGGGCTTGCCGTGGCCGTGAACTATCGCGCCGACCGCGACGGGGCCGAGTCGGTCGCCGAGAGCATCCGCGACGAGGGCGGCACGGCCCTCGTGGTGCGCGGAGATGTGCGCGACCCGGAGACGCCGAAAGCGCTCTTCGAGGAGGTCGAGGGCGAGCTCGGGCCCGTGAGCGTGCTGGTGAACAACGCCGGCCTCACCGCCGACGCGCTTTCGATGCGCATCGGCGACGACGACTGGGACAGCGTCATCGAGACCAACCTCACAGGTGCATTCCGGCTCACGCGCCGGGCGCTGAGCGCGATGGTGCGTGCCCGCTACGGCCGCATCATCAACATCGCATCGGTGGTCGGGGTACGCGCGAACGCGGGCCAGGCGAACTACGCCGCTTCCAAGGGAGGCCTGATCGCTTTCACGAAGTCGGCCGCGGTTGAGGTCGCCCGCCGGGGCGTGACCGTGAACGCCGTCGCGCCCGGGCTGATCGAGACCGAGATGACCGAGGACTCGGTGGCCGAGAGCCTGCGTGACGCGATCCCAGCCCGGCGCGCCGGGACCCCCGAAGACGTCGCCGCATGTGTGCGCTTCCTGGCCTCCGACGAGGCCGCCTACGTGACCGGAACGGTGCTCACCGTAGACGGCGGCATGACCGCCTAGCAAGAGCTAAGAGAGAAAAGGAGAGACAAGATGCCAACCCAGACCAAGGATCAGATCGAGACCCGGGTGACCGACGCCCTCGTCGAGTTCGGCGAGGAGCGCGAGAACATCACCCGTGACGCGCGCTTCGAGGACCTCGATGTCGATTCGCTCGACCTCGTCGAGCTCGCTCAGGTCCTCGAGGACGAGTACTCGGTCGAGGTGCAGGACTCAGAGATGGAGAAGCTGCGCACCGTCGGCGACGTGGTCGACCTCGTTGCGGAGAAAGCCGAGTGACCGATCGCATCGCGATAACGGGCCTCGGCGCCGTCACCCCGCTTGGGGTTGGCGCCGAGAGGCTCATCGACGGCTGGATCGCCGGCGAGTCGGGGATCTCCGACGGCCTCGCGCGCTGCGAGGACTTCGACCCCGCCGACCACCTCACCCGCCGTGAGGCGCGCCGCTCTGCGCGCTTCACCCAAATGGCGATGGTGGCCGCGGGCGAGGCACTCGAGCAGGCCGGATGGACCGCTGAAGACCCTCCGGCGGACCCGGACCGGCTCGGCTGCGTGATCGGCACCGGCATCGGTGGGCTGCCCACGATCGAGTCCGAACACGACACTCTGCGCGAGAAGGGCGAGCGAGCGATCTCCTCGCTGTGCGTGCCGATGATGATGGCCAACGCGGCGCCCGGTGCGATCGCCATCCGGCACGACCTCCGGGGTCAGTGTTTCGGCACGGTCTCCGCCTGCGCGGCCGGTGCCCAGGCGATCGGTGTCGGCCTGCGCCTGATGACGGCGGGAGACGCCGACGCGTGCGTGGTCGGTGGCACCGAGTCCGCGATCACGGACCTGGCGGTCGCTGCCTTCGGAAAGATGGGCGCGACCTCCGAGAGCGGCATCTCCCGGCCATTCGATCTTCGTCGTGACGGCTTCGTGATGGGAGAGGGCGCCGGGATCTTGGTGCTGGAGAACGCCGAGGTCGCCGAGGCGCGCGGCGCCGAGGCGCTCGGCTACCTGACCGGCTATGGCGCAACCGCGGACGCCCATCACATGACTGCCCCGCAGCCAGAGGGCGACGGCGCTGCCCGTGCGATCACCGCCGCTCTCGCCGACGCCGAGCTCGAGCCGGGGGGCGTCGACTACGTGAACGCGCACGGCACCTCGACCCCGCTCAACGACCGCTCCGAGACCGAGGCGCTAAAAAAGGCCCTCGGCGAGCGCGCGAGCGAGATCCCGGTGTCGTCGCTCAAGTCCTCGATCGGGCATCTCCTCGGCGCGGCCGGGGCGGTGGAGGCGGTTGCGACCGTCGGCGCTCTGAACGCCGCGACGGCGCCGCCGACCCTGAACCTCACCGAGCCTGATCCCGACCTCGACCTGGACTACGTCCCGGTTGACGCCCGCGAGATGGAGCGCAACGGCCGCCCGCTTACGGCCATCTCAAACTCGTTCGGCTTCGGCGGCCACAACGTCGTACTGGCAATGGAGGCCCCCTCATGAGCGTTGCAACCGAGATCAAGGCACGTGAAGAGGGGCTGCTGAGCCCCGCCGAGCGTCTCGAGGCGCTCTGCGACCCCGGCACCTTCCGCGCCATCCGCACCGGCGTCGTCGGCCGGCACCCCGGCAGCGACGACAAGAAGCGTCCCGGTGACGGCGTCATCGCCGGAGCCGGCGAGGTCGGGGGCCGCACGGTCTACTGCTACGCGCAGGACCCGAGCTTCATGGGCGGCTCGCTGGGGTCGGCTCACGCCGACACGATCGTCAACGTGATGCGGCTGGCCGGCGAGACGGGCTCCCCCGTGGTCGGCTTCGTCGAGTCGGGTGGCGCTCGCCTGCAGGAGGGCCACGACGCGCTGTCCGGCTACGGGCGCATCTTCCGCGAGAGCGTTCGCCTCTCGGGCAAGGTGCCGCAGATCGCCGTCATCACCGGGGTCTCGGCCGGCGGCGGTGCTTACTCGCCCGCACTCGCCGATTTCATCGTGATGACCGATCGTGCCCGCACGTTCCTCACAGGGCCGCAGATCGTGAACGCGGCGCTCGGCGAGGAGGTGTCGATGGACGGCCTGGGCGGCCCCGGCGTCCACGAGCGAAACGGTGTCTGCCATCTCGTGGCCCCTGACGACCAGCGCGCTGCGGTCCTCGCCCGCGATCTCCTCTCCTACCTGCCCTCGCCGCACGGCGAGGATGCACCTCGCGTGGTGCCGACGGAGCCACGGGGGCCTGCCCCCGACGCGTCCGTGCCCGAGGAGGCTCGGCGCGTCTACGACGTGCGCGACGTCGCCGGCGCGGTGGTCGACGACGGCACGCTGCTCGAGATCTGGCCGCGGTGGGCCCGGAACATGGTCACCGCCTTCGCACGGATCGATGGACGCAGCGTCGCTGTGATCGCGAACCAGCCTCGACGGCTCGGAGGCGTCATCGACGCCCCGGGCGCTGAGAAGGGCGCGCGTTTCGTCAACGCATGCGCCCGCTTCGGCCTCCCGCTGGTCGTCCTCGTCGACACCCCGGGGTTCATGCCCGGGACCAAGCAGGAGGGCCAGGGCGTGATCCGTTACGGCGCGGCGCTTTTGAGCGCATTCGCCGGCGCGAAGGTGCCCAAGATCACCCTCGTTCTGCGCAAGGCGTACGGCGGGGCAGCGATCACGATGAACTCGCGCGACCTCGGCGCCGACATGGTCTTCGCCTGGTCGCAGGCCGAGATCGGGATCATGGCCGCCCGCCAGGCGGTCGGGATCACGGCCCGTCGCCGCCTCAACGATGCGGGCGACCCCGACGCCCTGCTCGAGGAGCTCACCGATGCCTACGCGGGCGAGCACCTCACCGCCGACGCCGCGGCGGCCTCTGGCTTCGTCGACGAGGTCATCGAGCCGGACGAGACGCGAGACCGGTTGGCCTGGGCCCTCCGATCCCTGGGTCGCTCATGAATCCGGTCGATCCAGACGCCGTCATCGCCAGGACCTTGAGCGGTAGAGGCATAGCCGGCGGGCCGCGTACGTACGCGTGCTACGTGGCCCTGGGCGATTCGTTCTCGGCCGGCACCGGGTGCCCGCCCGGGAGTGCCTGGCCCGATCGCCTCGTGGCGAAGCTGCGCCGGCGCGCCCCCGACCTCGCCTATCGCAACCTGGCCGAGCACGGTGCCCGCAGCGGCGACGTTGTCGACCAGGTCTCGCACGCCATACAGCTCGAGCCCGACCTCGTGACCGTCGTGTGCGGCGCGAACGACGCGCTGCTCTCGGTGCGGCCTGATCCGGAGACCTACGGGCGGAACCTCACGCAGATCTTCCGCCGGCTCCAGGCAGCCGCGCCCGCGGCGACGATCGTGACCTCCACGTCCCCGGAGCACTGGTCGTTCCTCGAGCTTGGGCCGAGGACCAAGCGCCGGGTCACGCGGGGCATCGAGCAGATCAACGCGGCAACGCGCCGGATCGCGGCCGACCACGAGATCCCCTGCTTGGAAGTAGTCGATAACCCCGGCCTCGCCGAGCCGGAGAACTTCGGCGACGACGGGCTCCACCCGTCTCCCCAGGGGCACGCCGAGGCCGCGGACTGCTTCATGGAGCTGATCCAGAACACCGCCGATCGCAGGGAGAACGGCCATGACTGATCCGTTCGGGCTCGACTTCGACGACCTCGATGAGGGTGCGCGGATCGAGACGCGTGGGCGCACGATCACCGAGACGGACCTCGTTTCGTTCGCCGCTCTCACAGGCGACTGGCACCCTCAGCACTCCGATGCGAGCTGGGCTGCCTCGAGCGTCTTCGGTGAGCGGATCGCGCACGGGATGCTCGTCGTTTCCTACGTGATCGGCCTGCTCCCGATCGATCCGAAGCGCGTGGTCGCGCTGCGCGGGATCGACGACGTCGTCTTCAAGCGGGCGGCTCGGATCGGGGACACGATTCACGTCACCGGGAAGATCGCCTCGCTTCGTCCACTCGACGACGAGACCGGGCTGGTCGAGCTCGCCGCCCAGGTGCGCAACGGCGATGGCGAGCTGCTGACACGGCTCACGCTCAAGGTGATTTGGCGCCGTGCTGCCAATCCCGCGGTGGGGAGCGATGATGGAGAGGTCGAGACCGTGCCCGTCCACGAGGGCAGGGTGCTGGTCTAGTGGGGCTGCTCGAGGGCAAGCGCCTGCTGATCACGGGCGTGATCACGAACAAGAGCATCGCCTACGCGGTGGCCCGAGAGGCACAGGAGGCCGGCGCGGAGGTCGTCCTGACCGGATTCGGCCGCGCGAAGCGCCTCACCGAGCGCGCGGCCAAGCGTCTGCCGGAGCCGGCGGATGTTCTCGAGCTCGATGTGAATCGAGAGGAGGACCTCGAGGCGGTCGCCTCCGACCTCGAGTCCCGCTGGGGCGAGCTCGACGGCGCCCTGCACGCGATCGCCTTCGCGCCCGAGGACGCCCTCGGCGGCAATTTCCTGGAGACGCCCAGCTCGAGCGCGGTGGAGGCGTTTCGGACGAGCGCCTACTCGTTGCAAGCGCTGGCTCGCCATCTGGTACCGCTGCTCGAGCGCGGTGGCCCGGGCAGCATCGTCGGCATGGACTTCGACGCCTCCGTCGCCTGGCCGTCCTACGACTGGATGGGGGTGGCGAAGGCGGCACTCGAGTCGACGACCCGCTATCTCGCTCGCGACCTCGGACCCCGTGGCGTCCGCGTGAACCTGATCTCCGCTGGGCCGATCGGCACCGCCGCCGCCTCCGGCATCCCGGGCTTCAAGGACCTGAGCCGGGTCTGGTCGGAGAACGCCCCGCTCGGCTGGGACGCGAGCGACGCAAGCCCAGTCGCAGGCGCCGCAAGCTTCCTCTTCTCGGACCACTCACGTGCCATCAGCGGCGAGATCCTCCACGTCGACGGCGGTGTCCACGCCGTCGGCCCGACGATGTCGCCGAACGGCGCCACGGTGGAGGAGCCCGAGGCGTCGGAGGAGACGGCCGAGGCCGACGCGAAGTAACGAGGTCCCCGCTCAAGAACCCCGGAAAATGCGCCGATATCGGAAACCGAAGTGCTTGGTTTCCGAGAAGGCGGGGCTACTGCCGACCAGTTGGCTGCTGCGCAGCAGCGGGTCGCGGAGCTCGAGTCCGAGCTTAAGGAACGGTCGCTGCGCGACCCCGTCGCGGCCCCTGCGCTGACGCTGCCGGCGTTCAGGGCTCAGCTCGAGATGGATCTTCAGGGAGCTGAGCGGGGGCGACGGCCCCTCTCGCTGGCCCTCATCGACCTCGATAACTTCGCGCGGCTCAACCTCCGTCACGGCTACGCGGCCGGCGATGACGTCCTGCGGGCCGCCGCCGCGCTGCTCACCGAGCGCACGGGTGGGCTGGTCTGCAGGCTTGGGGCCGATCAGTTCGCGATTCGCCTCGCCGACACCGCCGGGCTCGTCGCGCAGGACCGCCTGGAAGTTGCACTCGTTGGCCTCGAAGAGCTTCGGACGGACGCCGTCCTAGGCGTGAGCGCGTCGGTCGGGGTTGCCGAGATGACCCCCGGGCGCAGCCCAGAGGCCCTTTTCGCCGCTGCGGGGGCCGCGCTGGAGCGGGCCCGTCGAGGCGGGCGGAAGCCGCGCTTGCCTCTTCAACGGGCAGGACTCGGACCTCGAGCCGCTCGAGGCCGGAGGCGCCGATGTGGCCGCGGCGCTTGCCGCAGCGCTCGATGAGCGCGACCAATACACGGGGGAGCACTCGGAGTCGGTGGTTGATCTGACGGCGCGGGTGGCCGACGCTCTGGGGCTGTCGCCCGAGGAGGTCGCGCAGGTGCGGATGGCCGCCCTACTGCACGACATCGGCAAGATCGGCGTCCCCGACGAGATCCTCCACAAGCCCGGTCCCCTGGACGACGGCGAGTGGGAGATCATGCGCCAGCATCCAGTGATCGGCGAGCGCATCCTGCGGGCGATGCCGGGCCTGGGCAACGTCGCCCGAGTCGTTCGCCACGAGCACGAGCGCTGGGACGGGGCCGGGTATCCGGACGGGTTGGCGGGTGTCGAGATCCCGATCGGGTCTCGAATCATCCTGGCGTGCGATGCCTACCACGCGATGACCTCCGATCGCCCCTACCGCAAGGCGATGGATCACAGCGAGGCGATGGCCGAGCTGACGCTCAATGCGGGCACCCAGTTCGACCCCGACGTCGTCGAGGCGTTGGTCGGTTACCTCTTCGGGCGCCGCCAGTCGGGCCTGGCGACCGTCTGACGAGGCACGCGCTGAGCGGGCGGCTGATCTGGGTGGGACCGAGTGCCGCCGACCCGGATTGGCCGGCGGCCTTGCCGAGCGTTAGTCCAGCTTGCCGATCTTGAAGATCTTGGTGCCGCAGTCAGGGCACGTGCCCTGAATCGCCGGGCGACCGTTCTTCATCGTCACCTGCTGCGGGTCCTGGATCTCAACCTTCTTGCGTTCCTTCACGCAGTAGCCCTCGGGCATGGTGCGCACTCCTCTCGTGCTGGGATCACGGATGACCTGTAGCCGACGGTAGTGCCTGGGGCGGACGCACGCAAGGGGTGCTGGTGCGAATCAGCACTTGCCAGCTCGCGCCTGCGTGCGCCTGGGCTACGGGTTCGTGCCGCCGGAGCCCGAGCTTCGGTCGGAGTTCGAGTCGGCCTGAGTCTCGAGGTCGGCGATGTCGGTGCGCAGGTCCTCGATGTCGTCCTGGACGACCTCGACCTCCTCGCTGGTGGTGTTCTGCTCGTCGCTGAGCGATGAGACCTCGCCCTCGAGCGCGTCGAGACGCTCACTCACGGACTCCACGTCTTCCTGCGCGGCCTCGGACGCCGACTCCTCGACCGCTCCGAGCTCGCTGCGGAGATCGCTCAGATCGCTTTTGGTGGCGGAGTCCTCCTGCAGCTGCAGCGCGAACACGATCGCCACCGCCGCTGCGGCAAGCGCCAGCACGCAGGCGGCGGCGAAGGCGTAGGTACGGATGCCGAGCTTGCGATCCACCTGAGCAAGCCATGCCCGGAGGCCATCGATGCGCTCATGCGGGTCAGCGCTGTGCGCGGCGGCCGCCGTCGCGTGTTCGCCGGTCGTCGGCTGCGGCTGCTCTCCGGCGGCCGGCTTCGCCGGGTCGCCCGGGGTCGGCTTCGCCTGCTCGCCGGCCTCCGAACCGGCCGGAGCCTGGGTGTCGCGAGCTTTCGGGTCCGAGGATTCCAAGGCGGCCGAGGGTAGCGTGGTTTGCGCGGGCGCCGGTTCGTCAGGCGCTGGGCGGCCGCGAGCCGGCGATCTCGCCATCAGCGGGGTCCAGCGGCAGGCCTTCCCGCTCCCACGCGATGATCCCGCCGTCCAGGTTGTGCGAGTCCCAGCCGGCCTCGCGAAACGCCTGCGCGGCCATCCCTGACCGGTTGCCGCTGCGGCAGTAGAAGACAACGGTTCGGTCCTTCGGGATCGACTCCGCCTCAGCGGTGAGGCGGTTGATCTCGACGTGCCGAGCATCGGCGAGCCGCCCGGCGTCCCACTCGTAGTCCATGCGGACGTCGATCAGCTCGGCCTCTCCGGCTGCGACGAGCTCGGCGACTCGCTGCGGGGCGAGCTCCACCTTTGCGATCCCGTCCTCATCCCTCATCCGCCCAGGATATGAGCCCGCGGGCGGCGGGCCTCGGCTAACGTCTCGCCCGGCCCTTACCCGACGCCAAGGAGAACTCGCTGAGATGCCCGAAGCCGTGATCGTCGACGCCGTTCGCAGCCCCATCGGCCGCGCGTTCAAGGGCACGCTCGCCCAATTGCGACCCGACGAGACCGCCGCCTACGTCGTCGATCAGCTGCTCGAACGCAACCCGGATGTGGATCCGAAGCTCGTCGAGGATCTCTTTTGCGGCTGCGGGGCGCCGCAGGGCCTGCAGGCGTTCAACATCGCGCGCATCATCGTCCTGCTCTCCGAGAAGCTCCCACAGGAGACAAACGGCGTGACGTTCTCGCGCTATTGCGCTTCCTCCCTCGATGCCATCCGGCACGCGGCAAATGCCGTCAAGGCCGGCGAGGGCGACGTCTACGTCGCGGCGGGGGTCGAGTGGGTGAGCCGCTACAACGAGCGCACCGAGGCGGCGGGGGCGGCCGACCGAAACCCGAAGCTCGAGGGCAAGGACGGCCAGCCGAACGCCTACATCGACATGGGCCACACGGCCGTCAACGTCGCCAAGCGCTACGAGGTGAGCCGCTCGGACATGGACAAGTACGCGCAGCGCTCGCAGGAGTTGGCCGTGGCCTCGCAGGAGTCGGGCTTCTTCGACCGCGAGATAGTCCCGGTAGCCGACCACGAGGGCAACGAGGTCGCCAAGGACGATGGGCCGCGTCGCTCATCGACACTCGAGAAGCTCGCCGAGCTCGACGAGGCCTTCGGCGGTGGTGGCGTGACGGCGGGCAACTCGTGCCCGCTGAACGACGGCGCCGCCGCGGTGCTCGTGATGTCCGATACGAAGGCGCGAGAGCTCGGGCTCGAGCCCCGAGCGCGAATCGTGAGCGCCGCGACTTCGGCGAACGAGCCCGAGTACATGGGCGTGGCGCCGATCGGCGCGATCAGGAAGGTGCTCGAGCGCACCGGCATGTCCATGGAGGACATCGGCACGGTCGAGCTGAACGAGGCGTTCGCGGCTCAGGTGATCCCGGTCATGAAGGAGTGCCAGATCCCGCTGGAGAAGCTCAACACGCACGGAGGCGCGATCGCCCTCGGACACCCCTTCGGGATGACCGGGGCGCGGATCATGACCACGCTCTTGAATGTGATGGAGACGGACGACCACGACGTCGGCCTCGAGACGATGTGCGTCGCCGGGGGCCAGGGCGAGGCGATGGTCGTCGAACGGGTGCGCTGATGCCCTTCACCACCGCGCGCCGGCCACCGCGCGTCTGAGACTCGCGCCCCGGCGGTCGCACGGTGGACCTTTTCCCGACCCTCTTTTCGACGGGCTGGGCGTCAGGCGTAAACGCCTACGCCACGATGGCGATGCTGGGGATCCTCGGCCGCGCGGGCGTGGGGGAGGTGCCGGAGCCGCTGCAGAGCGACCCCGTGATCGTGCTCTCGCTGGTCATGTTCGCGATCGAGTTCGTCACCGACAAGGTGCCCCTGCTCGACAGCACCTGGGACGTGGTCCACACCGCGGTGCGGCCGGCGGTGGGGAGCGCCATCGGCGCCCTCTTCGGCACCGAGGCCGACCTCTCGGGGTTCGAGGAAGTCGCGGCTGCCGGTGGCACCGGCGTCACTGCTCTCGCGAGCCACGGGGTCAAGGCTGGCATCCGGCTGGGAATCAACACGTCGCCAGAGCCCGTCTCCAACATCGCCACCAGCCTCGCCGAGGATGGCGTCGTCGCCGTCGTGGTCGTGTTCGCGCTCGAGGAGCCCGTGCTGGCCGCTGTGATCGCGGGGGTCCTGCTGATCACCGGCATGGGCCTGGTTTTCTTGCTCGGCAGCCGCGTTCGCCGTGGAGTCGCTCGCGTGCGCGAGCGCCGCACCGCCTCCCGGCCGCCCTAGGGACTGTTCGGGCCGAAGTCGGGCGGCCCCTCGAGCCCCACGGCGGCCACCGCCGCTGCCACATCCTGGGGTAGCCCCGAGACCGGCAACGCGTCGGCGCCGTCCTTCACGGCCCACCCGCGGAGATTGCGCTCGAGGACGACGCCGAAGTGCCGTTCGAAGAGCTCGGGCGCCGCGGTGATCGAAAAGGCCGAGCCCACCGTGTCCCCGAGCGCGAAGCCAGCCGTGGCGAAGTGCTCGCGCGCCGTCTCGGCAACGCCCTCTGCGGGGCGCATCCGCTCCACGTTCGCCGCGACCAGCTCCTCTCCGCTAAGGCCCCCGCCGGCCGTGCGCAACAGCACAACCGCCGAGGCGAAGACCTCGCCAGCTGGGCTCACGAGCGCAGGGTCCTCAGGCGCCGGCAAGTGGGCTCACGGCCCGCAGAGCTGCTGCGCGCGCTCGACCGCGCCGTGTGCGTCCACCAGCCCGGCGCCGGTCGCCAGGTCGTATCCCGGCCCGGCCTGCTCGTTGTGGGTGTTCTTGCCCGCCTTGACGTCACGTGCCGACTGCTTCAGCGCCTTGCGAACATCGGCCGGCGAGAGGGTTGGGCAGGCCTCCTTGATCAGCGCGCACACCCCTGCCAGCTGCGGCGCGGCCGCGGAGGTTCCGCTGAACGCGGCCCAGCCGTCGCTGGTTTTCGTCTCGTCGGCCTGCGGGTGCTTGCCGCCACCCAGGCCCACATCGATCTCGTCTCCGGGCTCGACCGGGAGCATGATGTAGGCCGCCGCGGGGCGCATGCCGACCAGGCCGGATACGTCGGGCACCTTGCGGTTCGCGTAGATCTGACTCTCGAACCCACTGGCGTAATTCGATGCCCGGAGCTTGCCGTCGGGCTCCAGGTAGACGCCGCCTGCCGAGATCACGTCGGGGTGTTGCCCGGGGAACCCGTAGTGGCCGTTCCCGGCCGAGAACACGACGACGATTCCCGACGCGACCGCCTGCGCGACGGCCGCCGCCAGCGCCTGCAGCGCCGCCGGAAGAGGTCCCTCCAGGATGCTGAAGCCCCAGCTGCAGCTGATCACCTCGGGCCCAAGCGAAACCGCGTGGTTGAAGGCCCCGGTCGTGTTCACATTGCCCATCTTCACCATCGTGAAGTCGATGTCGGGCGCGGCGGCGAAGGCGTTGGCCGATTCGCCCGTGCCGTGCCCCGATTCATCCTTGTCTGGCTTTGTGGCTCCCGGCCCGAGCTCGACCGGGGCTGCGCGATATCCGCGCCGCTGGAAGTAGGGGTGCCGATACCAGCCGCTGTCGACCATGACCAGCTTCACGCCGAGCCCGCTGTGGCCCTCGCGGTGTACACGATCCGCGTTGACGCCCAGCGACACGTCGCCGGGCACGTCGAGGTGCCAGTACTTCTTGGCGGGCGGCAACGGCAGAGGGTCCGCGTGGTAGTAGGCGGGCTCCTCGATCGCAACTCCTTCGACCACATCGGCGAGTGAGCTCTGGGACGTGTCGATCAACCCACGCACATCCGTGTCGGCGGCGTCGATGAACGTCGCCTTCTCGCGCCGGCGCTGCGCCTTGAGGACGGTGCGCTCCTCCGTGACGAGCTTGGTCTTGAAGGTCCGCTCGTAGAGCGAGGCGGATCCCGCGATGTTGATCGTTATGTCCGAGACCTGCAGGACCTTGAAGCCGGCACGCCGGAGGCGGTCGGCCGCTCGTCTGACCACGCGGCGGTCGGAGCGGAACCGCGCGACCGTCTTCCCGCTCACCGCCCGGTCCACCGCGAACAATGACGTGCCTCCCACTGAGATCGGCGACGCCTGCGCATAGATCGTCCTCGGCAGCTTCCGGCGTGCTGCCCCGGTCGTGCGTGTGGCCATCTGGCCTCCTCCGTTTGTGGGCGCTCCGGGCCGATGCGATCGACTCGATCCCGCCTCGACAACCTACCCCCCAACGCCGTCTCGTGTCCAGCCCTACGGCCCAAGGAGCCGCCCCGCGCACCGCGCGAGCGGGCGCGGTCAGTCCTCGAACAGCGCGTAGCCGTACTCGCCACGCTTGTAGGCGAGCTTCGCGATCGCCGACATGCGCTCGTCATCGTTCGACTCGACCTTGCTGAACTCCGCCGCGACGCGGTCGCCTGCGCGCGCGCAGAAGGTGTCGGCGATGTAGCGCTCCTGCCCCGAGGGTTCCACACCGTGCTCCTCGTAGATGCTGGTGACGCGCGAGAGCACCGCGATCTGGGCGAGAATGTCCGTGACCGCGGCGTAGATCCGCTTTTGCTGGAACTGGCGCTGGACGACCTCGGCCCGGTGCTCGCGCAGGAGCTTCTCGCTCAGGTCGCGAAGCTGGTGCACCTGTCCGGTCACGGCTTCTGCGTGCTCGGACAGCTCAGGGTGGGCCTGCGTGATCTTGTCGGGTCGCACCTGGCGCTGAATCCGCGAGCCGACGTAGTCGGCCAGCACGCCGATCGAGCCGATTGGATCCGAGAGGCCGATCTCCCCGACCTCCGCCAGCTTCTCGCCCACAGGCTTCATTCCCGAGAGGGCGACGAATGCGCGCATCACGTCGTTGGCGCCCTCGAAGATCGGGAAGATCCGGATGTCGCGGAGGGTCTTCTCGTAGGGCTCCGTCTTCATGTAGCCGGAGCCGCCGGCGAGTTGCATCGCCCGGTTCGCCGCGTACCAGAGGAACTCTGTGCCGGCGACCTTGCAGATCGCCGACTCGAGCGAGTAGTCCTCGATGCCGGAGTCGACGAGCCCGCAGGTCAGATAGCACATGGACTCCAGGCCGAACAGGTAGGAGACCATCCAGCCGATCTTGTCCTGTACGAGCTCGAAGTCGGCGAGCGGCTGGCCGAACTGCCGGCGCTCTTTTACGTGGTCGATCGCCAGGTCGAGCAGGTGTTTGGTCGCGCCGACCGAGCCGGTTCCAAGTCCGATGCGGCCGTTGTTCAAGACCTGCATCGCGATCTTGAAGCCGTCGCCGGGCTCGCCGAGCACGTTCTCCGCCGGCACCTTCACGTCGGCGAAGTGCAGGCGGCGGAGGTCGTTGCCGCGCAGGCCCATGGTGTCGAAACGCTCGCCCACCTCAAAGCCCTTCATGCCCCGCTCGAGGATCAACGCGATGTGCCGGTCCTTACCGTCCACCTCGCAGCGGGCGAAAGCCGTGAAGACATCTCCCTTGGAGCCGTTGCCGATGTACCGCTTCTCGCCGTTCAGCACCCAGGAACCGTCGGGCTGGCGCACCGCGCGCGACTGGATCCCGTAGGCGTCCGAGCCCGCCTCCGGCTCGGTGAGCGCGAACCCGGCCAGCTTCCGCCCTGCGGCGAGGTCGGGTAGGTAGCGCTCCTTCTGTTCGTCGTTGCCGAACATGTGGATGCCCTTGAACCCGATCGACTGGTGGACGCCCATGACGATCGAGAGCGTGGCGTCGATCTGCGCGAAGGTCTCGAAGACCCGGGCGTAGCCGGTCTGCGAGAGACCCTGGCCACCGTAGCGCTCATCCACGTAGAGGCCGCACAGCCCGGCCGCACCGAGGTCGCGGACGACGTCGTCGCCGATCCAGCGCTTCTCCTCGATCTTGCGGTGGTCCATGCGCGAGCCGATCTCGCGGGCGGCGACGTTCAGGGCGCGAATCCGTTCCTGCTCGCCTGGGTCCGGCTGCGGCCAAGGGAACACAAGCTCCTCGTGGATCTCGCCCATGAAGAGGGACTTTGCGAACGACGATGCGGACCGCTCTGGCTTGCCCTCGAGCTCCGGCTTGGTCGCGGCCTCCACGCGCCCCAGCCTACCCCGTGCTCAGTGCTTGAATCCGCGGTATGTCCGGGGTCTTAGAGCCACATCGGTCACGCTCGCGAGCGACCCCGGCGGTCTACCGGCGCCGCCGCGCGGCCGGCTTGGCCGTGATCGGCATCGCGATCCTGCTGGCGATCCTCGGCTTCCGCTCGTGCGATGGCGGACTGCCCCTCGTCTCGGAGCCCACCCGCGAGGAGCGGCTCGCAGCCGACCCGGTCAGGCTCACGCTCTCGTTCTCCGGCGATCTCCTCATGCACACCCCGGTCTTCGCGCGGGCGCTCGAGGTCGGCGGCGGCGAGCGCTACGAGTTCGCTCCCCTGTTCGAGCAGGTGAAGCCCTACATCGCCGAGGCCGACCTCGCGTTCTGTCACGTCGAGGTGCCGATGACCCCCGCGCCGCCGACGAGCTACCCGATCTTCAACACTCCGCCGTCACTGGCCGAGGGGATAGCGGCGACGGGTTGGGACGCCTGCTCCACAGCCTCGAACCACACCCTCGATCAAGGCGAGGAAGGCATCGGTGAGACGCTCGCCGCACTCGACCGCGCCGGCGTGCGACACACCGGCTCGGCCACGAGCGAGCGTGCCGCGCGCAAGCCCCTAATCCTCAAGTCGGGAGGCGCCCGGGTCGCCTTCCTCGCCTACGCGAGCGACACCAACGGCCTGCCGGTGCCGCAGCCCTACTCGATCAACCTCTTCGACCCCGAGCGGATCGCGGCTGATGCACGGCGTGCCCGCAAGGCAGGCGCGGACGCCGTGATCGTGAACCTCCACTGGGCCTCCGAGATCACCCCCGAATACGTGAGCGAGCCAAACGAAGCCCAAGTCGCGCTCGCCCGCGCCGTTGCCAACGAGCCGGCCGTTACGGCGATCGTTGGCCAGGGGCCACACGTGGTGCAGCCCATTCGCGAGGTGGAGGGCAAGACGACGGTCTTCTCCGAGGGCAACCTGATCTCCAACCAGGGCGCGGACATGGGTCTGGCCGCTGCCAGCCAGGACGGCTATGTGGCGCTGCTCGACCTCGTCGTCGATGGCGACGGCGCCCGCGTCACCGGGGTTCGCTACGTGCCGACTTGGGTCGATCACCTCGACTACCGGGTTCTCCCGGTGGGCCCGGCGCTCGAGGCGGGGGAGGCGGATCCGGCGGCGCTCGCCGCCTCCTACGAACGCACGGTGGGGGTCGTTGGGCGGGAGCCGGCGGCGCCTGAGCCCGGGCGGCTGCCGTAGAGCTCGGCCCTAACGCCCCCGCGTCCACGGCTAGGATCGGCCCATGGCCCTCCCGCTGAAGCCTCCCGTCAAGCCACAGCTCGCGCTCTCGCGCAAGGAGCTCCCGGAGGGCGAGGAGTGGGCGTATGAGCCGAAGTACGACGGGTTCCGGGCGCTCGCATTCGTCGACGGGGACGAAGTTTTCGTCCAGTCGCGAAACGGCAAGCCGCTCGCGCGCTACTTCCCCGAGCTGCGGTTCCCCGAGGGCCGGTTCGTGCTCGACGGCGAGTTGGTGATCCTGGGCGACGACGGGAGCGAGATCTTCGACGCGCTCCAGAACCGGATTCACCCGGCGGAGTCGCGGATCAACATGCTCGCCGAGGAAACACCGGTCGTCTTCCGCGCCTTCGATCTGCTCTCCAGCGAAGACGAAAAGCTCCTCGACCACCCGTTCAGCGAGCGCCGAGATCGCTTGGAACGGCTGGTCGCCGCCGCGGCTGACGCCGGTTCGGTGGAGCTGACACCGCTGAGCGAGGAGAGGAAGGGCGCCGAGGGTTGGCTCCAATCGGGGGAGGGCGTCATCGCAAAGAAGGTCGACGCGCCATACCTGCCCGGCGAGCGCAAAGGCATGGTCAAGGTGAAGCGGCTGCGCACGGCCGACGCCGTCGTGGTTGGCTGGCGGCCCGGTAAGGAGGAGAGCACCGTGGGATCCCTGATCCTCGGTCTCTACGACGACGGCGAGCTGCGGGTCGTTGGCCACACCTCAGGCCTGAGCGCGAAGCGAAAGCGAGAGCTCGTGGGCGAGCTGGCGCCGTATGAGACCGGGGAGCGAGGGTCGGCTGACCCCAGCCGCTGGGCCGCAGATCGCGAGCTCGAATGGATCTCGCTGCGCCCGGAGTTGGTCGTCGAGATCACCTTCGACCACGTCGCGGCCGGCCGCATCCGCCACGGATCGAAGATCCTGCGCTGGCGCGATGACAAGGACCCGAGAGACTGCCGCTTCGATCAGCTCGAGGCGTAGCCGACAGGGCGCCTGCCGCCCAGGGGGAGGGCGCCTCGCTTTGCAAGGCAAAGTAGTCTGTGCTACAGTGACTTTGCGATGCAAAGCTATCCCGGCGAGGAGGAGACCATGACCGACGGCGCAACGGCGGCGACCATGCTGGATGAGGTCGAGCGGGTGCAGGGCGAGACCCGCGAGAAGCTCGACCCGGGTTGGCTGCCCTATCTCCTCTTCGGGGTTCTCACCATGCTCAGTGCGGTGTTCACGCAGATCGGTGACGGTGGGCGGGAGGGCGTTTACTGGCTGGTCGCCGGGCCGATTGGACTGATCGTGACCTGGCGCTACTACCGCAAGCACGAGCTCGAGATCGGCCTGCTCGATCGCCAGGAGTACGTGCTCGCCGGAATCGTGGCGGCGATGTTCGTAGGCGCGATCGTGATCGGCTGGGTGGGTCCCGACGAGTTCTCGGAGGCGGGATGGATCTTCCCCATCGGGGCGGGGCTGCTGGCCGTCGGCGTGTACGCGGAGAGTCCGCTGGACGGCTGGGTAGGGATCGCGCTGCTGGTACTAGGCGGCCTGCTGGTGGCGCTGGAGCCCTCCGAGCCCGCCGTGTGGGCGGCGGTCTTGACGGGCGCCGTTCTCCTCGCGGCCGCGGCGGCGGTGCGCGCCCGATGGCGATGACACACCCCTCGCTACAGCTCGACGACACCGTCCACCAGCGGGTGCGACTGGGGATCTTGGTCGTGCTCGAGGAGGCAAAGCGCGCCGACTTCTCCTACCTCCGAGATGCTCTGGACCTCTCCGACGGCAACCTCTCCCGGCACATCCAGGTGCTCGAGGAGGCGGGGCTCGTCAGGGTCGAGAAGGGATTCGAGGGTAGGCGGCCGCGGACGTGGGTCTCGGCGACACGCTCGGGCCGCAAGGCCCTTGCGGATGAGCTGCGGGCTCTGAACGAGCTCATCTCCCGGGTAAACGGCGCGGGCTGAGCCGGTGTAGCTTCACGTCGGGAGTGCAAGCGGCAGAGTTCGAGACCATCACCTACGAGCGCGATGAGCGAATCGCGCGCGTCACCCTCAATCGTCCCGAGCGTGGTAACGGGATCACGCTCGAGATGCCGCGCGAGCTCGCTGCCGCGGTCGAGCGGGCCAACCTAGACCCGGAGATTCACGTGATCGCCCTCGCCGGTAACGGCTCGGGATTCTGCGGCGGCTACGACCTCATCGGCTCGGCCGAGGGCCGGGATGTGGAGGCCTTCGGCGGAGGCGCTCCCGAGGGCTCGCCGCTCGATCCCACGGTGCAGGCGGCGAACCACGACCCGGCTGGCACCTGGGACCCGGTCGTCGACTTTCAGATGATGTGGCGAAACGTACGCGGGTTCATGAGCCTGTTCTGGTCAGAGAAGCCGGTGGTCTGCAAGGTGCACGGCTATTGCGTCGCCGGGGGGACCGACATGGCGCTTTGCTCAGATCTGCTGGTGGTCGCAGACGACGCAAGGATCGGCTACCCGCCTGCACGCGTGTGGGGGGTGCCCACCACCTCCCTGTGGGCGCATCGTGTGGGTCCGGCCCGCGCCAAGCGCCTGCTTTTGACCGGCGACTCGATCAGCGGCGCCGAGGCGGTCCAATGGGGCCTCGCGACCGAGGCGGCCCCGGCCGAGGAGCTTGACCCTGCCTTCGAACACCTCCTCCACCGGGTCGCGCAGGTGCCCGTGAACCAGCTGGTCATGCACAAGCTCCAGCTCAACGGCACGATGCTCTCCGCCGGATTGCTCCAGACTCAGGTCCTCTCGACGTTCATGGACGGCGTCGCGCGCCACACACCGGAGGGATTTGAGTTCCAGCGCCGGGCCGCCGAGGCCGGCTTCAAGCAGGCGATCCGCGAACGCGACGAGCCGTTCGGCGACTTCGGCCTTCCGGGCAGGAGCAGCCAGTGAAGGTCCTCGTCACCTCGTCGCGGATGCCCTTCGCCTTGGCGATCATCCGCAAGCTCGCCGAGGAAGGCCACGAGGTCTACGCCGCCGACGCCTACGAATTCGCGCCGGGCAGCCACTCCAAGTACGTAACGCGGCACTTCGTGACCGGCTCGCCGCGCGACGCGACCGATCAGTTCATCGCCGACGTCGAGCGCATCGCGACGAAGCAGGCGATCGACGTGATCGTCCCCGCCTTCGAGGAGGTCTTCTACCTCGCCACGCAGCACGAGCGCCTCACGCAGGTCGCGAGGTGCTTCTTCTCCCCGTTTCGCACCTTGCTTCCGCTGCACGACAAGGAGAGCTTCGAGCAGTTCGCGACGAGTCACGGACTTGCGATGGCCAAGACCGAGATCGCGCACTCGGACGCAGGGCTCGCGGCAGCGCTTGAGCGTTTCCCCCGCTACTTCGCACGTGCGGCGTTCTCGCGCGGTGGGGTGTCGCTCTTGACCAACGCCGGCCCGCTGGCCGGAAAGATCCCAATCGACGCCTGCCATCCCACCGAGGCCAACCCATGGCTGGTCCAGGAGTTCGTCGAGGGCGAGACGTTCTGCACGTACTCGACCGTCCACGACGGGCACGTCACTGCGCATTGCGCCTATGGCATCCCGCGCCAGTGGCAGCACTCGACGGGCATCCAGTTCACATCGATCGATGGAGCCGCGACGCTCGAGGTGGTCAAGCAGATCGCGAGCGAGACGTCCTACACCGGTCAGATCTCATTCGACTTCATCGATTCGCCGGAGGGCCCCTACCTCGTCGAGTGCAACCCGCGGGCCACCGACGGGGCACTGCTCATGACCTCGCCTCAGATCGCCAAGGGTCTGCTGGAGGCCGGTGGCGACTGCGAGAGCGTCCCAACCGGGCAGAGCATCCAGCTCGATCTCGCCGTCTTCGGCGGGATGTTCAGTGAGGGCATGAAGGGCACGCCAGGGACCCTTCGCGACCTGATGCACATCCGCGGGTCCGACCGCGGCTGGCACGACCAGCTGCCGAACCTCTACTCATTTCTCTCACTCGTGCGCTCCGAGCGCCTTCGTCACAGCGAGCACGCCGAGCTCTTCGTCGCCATGGCCGGCGACATCAGCTGGGACGGGGAGCCGATTCCCGGCATGCCGGACGCGGACTCGAAGCTACTCGCCGAGCTGCGAGCCTGACCGCCGCATCGCAACTCAAGGGACGCGGTGAATCTCGAAGAGGTTCGTGCCCAGCTCCTGGTCGGGCAGGCCGGCCGTGACCCCGATCAGCTCCCCTGAGCGAGCCACTCCGGACTCCTTGGCGAGCCGCGCGCAGTCGTCGAGGAGCTGCGTGAGCTCTTCCCACTCCTCCGCGAGCTCGCAGCGCACGCCGAAGAGCAGCTGGAGGCGGCGTACGGTCTCGATCCGCGGCGAGACGGCGAGAATGGGGCTCCGCGGGCGGTGGGCCGAGACCATGCGAGCGGTCCGCCCGCTCCGTGTGGGCACGACGAGGGCGGACAGGCCAAGCGTGTAGGTGGCGCCGACGGCCGCCCGTGCCACCGACGCAGCGACGTCGGTGGGGTCGTCGGCGACCCGCTCCAAGAGCCAATCGTCGTAGCGCAGGTCGGGCTCGGTCTCGCGCGCGAGCCGGTCCATAGTGGCTACCGCCTCGACCGGGTAGTCGCCCACGGCGGTCTCCTCGGAGAGCATCACGGCGTCGGTGCCCTGCAGGATTGCCGCGGCGACGTCGCTCACCTCGGCGCGCGTGGGCCGCGGCGAGCTCACCATCGAGGCGAGCATCTGTGTCGCGGTGATCGACGGGACCGCCCAATGGCCGGCGAGACGCAACAGGTGGCGTTGAACGCCGGGCACACGCTCGATCGGCAACTCGATGCCCAAGTCGCCGCGCGCGACCATGATCCCGGCCTTCACCGCCTTCACGATCTCCTCCGCGTTCTCGGCCGCCTGCGGCTTTTCGATCTTGGCGATCACTGGCACGTCGGATCCCGACGTGCGAATGCGTCGCTCCACGGGCGCCACGTCCTCGGCGCGGCGGATGAACGAGATCGCAAGCAGGTCGATCCCGTTCGCGACGGCGAAGTCGACCCACTGCAGGTCTTCGCTGCCCGCCGAGGGCAGTGCCACGTCCGACCCGGGCAGGTTGAGCCCCTGGTGCGAGCCCACGCGGCCGCCGGCCTCGACCGCACAGCGGACCTCGCTGTCCGTCGCCTCAAGCACCCGCAGCCGGATACGGCCATCGGCCAGGTAGACCAAGTCGCCCTCCGAGACCGCCTCTGGGAGGCCCTCCCATGCAACGGGAACCGCGGTGCCGTCGCCAGGCCCGGTGCAGAGCGTCATCTCGCTGTCTTGGGCCAGATCGACGGTGCCGCCGGGGATGTCGCCCAGCCGTAGCTTGGGCCCCGGGAGGTCGCCGAGCAGACCGATCTCGCGGCCCACCTGGGCCGCCGCCTCGCGGGCGCGCTCGATGTTCTCGGTGTGCTCGTCGCGAGTGCCGTGCGAGAAGTTGAGCCGAAAGACGTCGGCGCCCGCGGCGATCAGCTCGCGCATGCGCTCGACGGATCGGCTCGCTGGGCCGATGGTGGCGACGATCTTCGTGCGCCGGTGTGGGGGGATTGGGGCTTCCATCATGTCTCAGGCAGTTTGGTCGTGGGGAGGGTGGCATGCTCCCCGGTCCTCGGCGTGTGGGTCGGCGCCGGGGCTCCGTCGGCCGGCGTCGAGGCGCCATCCACTTCGAGCCTCTGGATGTAAGGCAGCCGCCAGATGACCGCTGCGAGCAGGAGCCCGGTCGCCACCGAGGCCAACGCCAGGAACCATTGCCCGGATGTGAGCAGCTCGAGATCGAAGAACTCCCTCACCGGTGGGATCGCGAGGATGCCCGCGAAGATCGCCCCGAGCCCGGCGATCATCGCGAGCATGTAGCTCTGGATGGTGATGTGCTCGCGACCGGGACCACGCTCGAGTAAGAGGATGAAGCAGAGGCCGAGGACGACCAGCGTGGTCGTCGCGGCGGTGCGACCCTCCTCCAGCGTCCCCCCGAACAGGTTGTTGACGAGGAAGAAGGAGAGCAGGGACGCGACGCCTATCGAGAGCCCGGCGGGGACCGCGAACGCGGCCAGCGCCCGCAGCAGCCGGCCGCGGTAGAGCGGGCCCTCGCTGGGGGCCAGGGCGAGCACGAACGAGGGAATCCCGATCGTGAGCAGCGCGGCGATGGTGAGATGGCGAGGCAGAAACGGGAAGGCGAAGCCGAAGATCGCCGTGACCGTGATCAGGAACGCCGCGTAGACGGACTTGGTCAGATAAAGACGGCCCAGACGATGGATGTTGCGCGCGATGCGCCGGCCCTCGGCGACCGCCCGCGGGAGCATCGAGAACTGGTCCTCCAACAGGACGATGTCGCCCACTCCCTTGGTGATCTGGCTGCCTGAGCCCATCGCTACAGCGATCTGGGCCTGCTTTAACGCCGGCACGTCGTTGACCCCGTCGCCGATCATCGCCACAAAGCGCCCTCGGTCGCCGAGCGCACCCACCAGGCCCCTCTTCTGCTCGGGTGTGATCCGGCAGAAGATCGTGTTCCGCTCGGCGGCGTGAGCGAGGCCAGGCCGGTCGTCCGGCAGCTCGGGGCCCTCGATCACGCCCGCGTCCTGGGGCACACCGACCGCGTGCGCCACCGCCGTGACGGTGGATCGCGCGTCGCCGGAGATCAGCTTCAGGTCCACCTCTTGCGAGCGCATGAACTCGATCGTCTCGGCTGCGTCCGGCCGCAGGCGTTCCTCGAGGACGACCAACGCGCGCGCCTCGAGCTTCGGGGGCGGAGCGGCAGCGGGATCCTGCGGCAGGCTGCCGGCAGCTTCGCCGAACGCGACCACCCGCCGGCCTGCGCGAGTGTGGGTGTCCAGGGTGTGCTCAAGCGCGGGCGTGAGCTGGAGCGCGCCCGCGGCGGTGAGCACGTCGGGAGCCCCCATCACGTAGCTGCGAGTTTCTCCCGCCCCGTTCAGCGTGACCCCGCTCCACTTCCAGGCCGAGGAGAAGGGAACCTCGGCGATGACCTGGGCGGGGCGGCCCGGGTAGCGATCGGCGATCACCTGGAGCGTGCGGTTCCGCTCGCCCGCCGAGGCTGCGAAGCGGCCAAGCGCTTCGTGCGCTGCGCCTGGGTGCTGGGGGTCGGCGACCTCAACCGAGACGAGGTCGAGCGTCCCGTCCGTGAGCGTGCCGGTCTTGTCGACGCAGATCGTGTCGACCGCGGCGAGGGCCTCGGTGGCGCTCATCTGCTGCACCAGCGTGTTCATCCTCGCCAGGCGCACCGCCGCCACGGCGAGCGTGACGCTCATCAAGAGCACCAGGCCCTCAGGGATGAGCGTAATCAGGCCGGCGGTCGAGGTCTGCGCGGCCTCAGTGAAGCCGACGCTGCGAACCGCCAGGGCCAAGAGCAGCACGATTGCCAGCGGCACCATCGCGATCGTCGTCGCCTGGAGCACCTGATTTACCTCGACCTGAAGCGGCGAGGGCGGATGGCGAAACTCGCGCGCCTCGCCGGCGATCTTGGCGGCGTGGCTCTGGTCGCGCACCGCGTCGAGCTCGTAGTACCCGGAGCCCGAGAGGCAGAAGGCGCCCGAGAGCAGGCGGTCGCCGGCTCCCTTGCGGATCCCCTCGGACTCGCCCGTCAGCATCGACTCGTCAAGGGTGAGTCCGCGCGAAGAGATGACCTCGCCGTCGGCGACGAGCTGATCGCCGGGCTCGACCCGCACGATGTCACCCGGAACGACCTCATCGGCGCCGAGCTCGGAGAGGTGCCCGTCGCGCACGGCCTTCGCACGTGGTGCGACCAGCAAAGCGAGCGCATCGAGCGTCTCCTTCGCTTTCAGCTCTTGGCGGATGCCGATGTAGGAGTTGAGGATCGCGATCAGGCCGAAGATCGCGTCGGCGAACAGCCCGAGCGCGAGGATGAGGATGAAGAAGACGCCGATGATCGCGTTGAAGAGGGTGAGGACGTTGCCCAGCACGATCGAGCGAACCGAGCGAGACGAGCCCTCCTCCGGCGGTCCCAGCCGCTCGAGTCGCGCGTACGCCTCGTTGCTCTCAAGGCCCCGAGGATGCGATCCCGCTTCCATCGGTCCATCTATACAGGAGCGGCGTGCGGCACCCTCGGTGCTCGCGCGGGCGTTCGAGCGCGGGGCGAAGGCGGGATCCGGCCTCAGCCCGCCTTGGCCGTCGCCTTCTTTTTCTCCTTCTTCTCCGCCTCCGCCAACAGCTTCGCCGCGGCGTCCGGCACGTAGTTGTTGACGTCGCGCGGCGGGCGCCTGTAGCCCGGGTCGCTCTGACGCTTGGGCAGCTTGATGTGCTCCACCTGACGCTTTTCGTAGGGAACCTGCGAGAGCAGGTGCGAGATGCAGTTGATCCGCGCATTGCGCTTCACGTCCGACTCGACCACGTTCCAGGGGGCAGGCGGGAGATCGGTGTACTCGAACATCTCGTCCTTGGCCTTGGAGTACTCGACCCAGCGCTTTTGAGACTCGACGTCCATCGGCGAGAGCTTCCAGTTCTTGAGTGGATCGTCGATCCGGGCGCGAAAGCGCTTCTCCTGCTCCTCATCGGAGACCGAGAACCAGTACTTGAGGAGGATGATCCCGTCGTCGACCAGCATCCGCTCGAACTCCGGACACTGACGGAAGAAGCGCTCGAGCTCGTCCCTCGTGCAGAAGCCCATCACCCGCTCGACGCCGGCCCGGTTGTACCAGGAGCGGTCGAAGAGGACCATCTCGCCGCCGGCCGGAAGGTTGTCGACGTACCGCTGGAAGTACCACTGGGACTGCTCGCGCTCGGTCGGCGCCGGCAGCGCGGCCACGCGCGCGATCCGCGGGCTCAGGAACTCGGTGATGCGCTTGATGACGCCGCCCTTGCCTGCGGCGTCGCGTCCCTCGAAGACAAGCGCGACGCGCGCGCCCTCGCGCTTGACCCAGTCGGTCATCGCGACCAGCTCGGTCTGCAGTCGCAGGAGCTCCTTCTCGTAGACCTTGCGGGGGAGCTTCTGCGTCTCGTGGCTCACGCGTGCATCATCGCGCGTTGCGAGCTTTGGCGCGGACCGGCGATAGGCTCCGCCGGGCATGGACATGAAGTTGGGACTCAACCTCGGCTATTGGGGGATCGGTCCACGCGGCGACGACGCCCTCGAGATCGTGCGCACGGCTGAGAGCCTTGGATTCGACTCGGTATGGGTGGCCGAGTCCTACGGCTCCGATGTGGTGAGCGTGCTCGCCTGGCTGGCGCCCCAAACAGAGACGATCAAGCTCGGCGGCGCGATCATGCAGATCCCGGCGCGAGCGCCGGCGGCGGCCGCAATGGCAGGCGTCACGATCGATGCCCTCTGTGGCGGTCGCTTCGTCTTCGGCTTCGGGCCATCGGGCCCGCAGGTCTCGGAGGGCTGGTACGGCGTGCCCTACCCGAAGCCGTGGGGCCGCACCCGCGAGTACATCGAGATCGTTCGCCAGATCGTGGCGCGGGAGGGCCCGCTCACCTACGAGGGCCAGCATTACCAGTTGCCAAGCCAAGGCGGGACGGGTCAGGGCAAGGCGCTGAAGCTGAATTTCCACCCAGAGCGCAACTACATCCCGATCTTCGTCGGGGCGATCGGCCGCAAGTCGGTCGAGATGGCGGCCGAGATCTGCGACGGCTGGATCCCGATCTTCTCGTCGCCGGACGCGTTCGACTCCACCTGGGGCGAGCACCTGGAGGCCGGGTTCGAGAAGGGAGGGCGGAGTCGTTCGGACCTCGAGATCTCGCCGACGCTCCAGATCGCGATCGACGGCGACCTCGAGGCCGCGCGCGGGATGGTCAAGGCCGGTCTGCTGCTCTACCTCGGTGGCATGGGCAGCCGCGAGGTGAACTTCTACGTCGACCTCACCCATCGCTTCGGCTACGGCGAGGTGGCCGACGAGGTCCAGGCCCTCTTTCTCGATGGCAAGCGGGAGGAGGCCTACGCGGCGATCCCCGACGAGCTCGCCGACGCGACCTCTCTGGTCGGGACCGAAGAGCAGGTGCGCGAACGGATCGAGGCCTACGCGGCCATCGGCGTCGACCGCATCATCCTCTCGCCGATCCAGCCGGACCCCGCCGAGCGTGCGCACACGATGAAACGGGCCGCCGAGATCGTCGGCGTCGGCGTTCCGGCCTGAAGGTGGGTGAGTGGAGTGGGGCGGCGGAGCCTCGCGTCGCGTTCATCACCGGTGCTGCGCATGGCATCGGAGCCGGCACGGCCGAGGCCTTGGCCCGGCGTGGGTGGTCGATGGCCCTGGTTGATCTCGACCGCGAAGCCGTCGAGGCTGTGGCGGCGCGCCTCGGCGAGCGGGCGGACGCGTTCGAGGCCGACATCACCGACTCGCAGTCGCTGCGGGCCGCAGTCGATTCCGCAACAGGGCGATTCGGGCGTCTCGATCTCTGCTTTGCGAACGCCGGGATCGCCACCGGCGGAGCCATGCGCCACATCGATCCCGAGGTCTTCGCCGTCAACGTCGAGGTCAATCTCACCGGGACCTTCCGCACGGTCCACGCCTGCCTCCCGCGCGTGATCGAATCCAGGGGGTATGTACTGCTGAACGCCTCCGCTTCGGCGCTCTTGGCGCCGCCGGGGCTCGGTGCCTACGGGGCCTCGAAGGCGGGCATCGAGAGCATGGGCGACACGCTGCGCCGCGAGGTCGACCACCTCGGGGTCGACGTCGGCGTGCTCTATCTCCTCTGGGTCGATACGGACATGGTCACCGGCTCCGAGCGCAAGCTGGAGTCGTTCGCCGAGCTGCGCTCGAAGATGCGCGGCCCGTTCGCGAAGACGATGCCGCTGAGCGATGCCGTTGACGTCATCGTCGCCGGCATCGACGAGCGAAGCCGGCGAGTGATGGCGCCGCGCCTGCTGCGGGCGGTCTACCGGCTGCGCGGTCTGATCGGGAGGCCAGTCGAGCGCGATCACCTGCAGATGGCCCCGTTCGTCGACGAGGTGACGCTCGCCGAGGTTCGCGAGCGTGGCGTTGATGCCGAGATGCGCACGGACACGGCGGCCGGAGCGGCAGCCGCAGAGAGGGTGGCCGGGCGCGGCTAGGCGCCGGCGGTTCGGGGGATAATCGCCCCCTATGGCTGAGCTCGAGCGTGGTGCGGTGTTCGCCGGCCACCGGATCGAGGGAGTCGCCGGGCGCGGCGGCTTCGGCGTCGTCTACCGCGCGACGCATCTGGCGCTCGACCACGTCGTGGCCCTGAAGCTGATTTCCACCGGCCGCGCGAGCGACGAGACCTTCCGCGACCGCTTCAAGTCCGAGTCCCGGATCGCGGTCTCGATCCGTCACCCGAACGTGGTTGCGGTCCACAACGCCGGCGAGGAGGAAGGCCTGCTCTTCGTGACGATGGACTTCATCGACGGCACCGATCTGCGCGGCCTGCTGAACCGCGAGGGCCGGCTCGAGCCCGATCGTGCGGTGGCGATCACGGGCCGGGTCGCGGCGGCGCTCGACGCCGCGCACGAGCGGGGTCTCGTGCACCGTGACATCAAGCCAGGCAACGTGCTGATCGAGCAGCGGGACGGCGAGGAGCACGTCTACCTGACCGACTTCGGGCTGTCCAAGCAGATGGACGCGACCAGCGGCGTGACCGCGTCCGGTGCGTTCGTCGGGACCCTCGACTACGTCGCTCCGGAGCAGATCCGCGGCGACCGCCTCGACGCCCGCACGGACGTCTACGCCCTCGGCTGCGTGGTGTTCGAGCTCCTCTCCGGCCAGGTGCCGTTCGAGCAGGAGGAGAAGGTCGCGAAGATCTACGCGCATCTCCAGGAGGAGCCACCCGAGCTGGTCGACGCGGCACCGGAGGTCCCACCGGCGTTGAGCGACGTCGTCTGGCGAGCCATGGCGAAAGATCCTGACGCTCGCCAGCCCTCCGCTGGCGATTTCGCGCGGGCGGCCGGCGCGGCCCTTGAGGGACGCTCTCCCTCTGAGCCCGAGCGCAGCGTCGGCGTTGGCGCGGCGGCCCCGACCCAGGCCTACGACCTGCTGGCCGAGGAGCCGCCAACCGTCGAGGCCCAGGCTGGCGAGACCACGATCCAGGAGCCCGTGACGGTGCCGCCGGCTCCGGAGCCGTCCGCCGATCGCGGCGCCGTGCGTCCCACGTCGAGAGCCGCGGGGAGGGGGCGGCTGCTCGCCATGGGGGTTGTGGCGGTGGCGCTCGTGGTGGGCGCGTTCGTGCTCTTGGGAGGCGATGACGAGGGGAGCGGCGGCCGAGGAGCGGGCGACGGTGGCGGTGGAGAGGAGGCGGCGGGACCGACGGAGGGCGTCGTCGCCACCGTGCCCGGAGAGGAGCCGGTCGGGATCGCGGTCGGAGGGGGAGAGGTCTGGGTTTCCTCCCGTGCCGGTGAGTCCTTGGCTCACCTCCCGGTCGACGGGTCCGAGAAGCCCGAGGACATCAAGCTGCCCGGAGAGGGCGAGCAGGTGGCGATCGACTCGGACGGGAAGGTCTGGCTTGCCGTGGGCGGCCCCAGCGAGGTCGAGGCGGGTCAGGTCATTCGGTTCAACCCGGATGGCAGCGAGGACGCGCGGTTCACGGTCGGGGCGGAGCCACGGGGAATCGGGGTGGGTGAGGAGGCGGCTTGGGTGGCCAACCTGGGGGATGACAGCGTTTCGCGGATCGACCGTGACACGGGGGAGGTCACGCCCATCTCCCTGACTTCCGGCAGCGACCCCGCCCGCGTAGCAGTGGGTCAACCCGATAACGCGCGGGGTATTTGGGTGACGAACAGCGCCACCGACAGCGTCGCCCGGATCACCGACGAAGGAACCACGGTCGAATACATCGAGGCCGTTGGCGCTAATCCTCGGGGCGTGGCCGTTGGCGATGACTCGGTCTGGGTGGCCAACCAGAACGCCGACCAGGTAGTCCGGATCGACCCAGACTCAATGACGGTTGCCGAGACGATCGATGTGGGCGATGACCCCAGGTCGCTCGCCGTCGGTTTCGGCTCCGTTTGGACAACGAACGGCCTCGGCGAGAGTGTGAGCCGGATCGATGAGGAAACCGGCGATGAGACGCAGATCACGTCCAAGCCCGACCTCGAGGGCATTGCCGTCGACCAGCAGGGCGTCTGGGTCACGAGCGCCGACGACCGCACCGTCTCGTTCATCGAACCGTGATCTGCTGCGCACCGTCCTTTGAGTAGGCTCACGCGGCTTCGCGGCGGAGCGTCTTCGCCGCCTTTCCCTGGGGCAGATGAAGATCGGAGTTCCGAAAGAGACGGCTGAGGGCGAGCGCCGGGTTGCGCTCATCCCGGACGTGGTTTCCTCACTCGAGGACAAGGGAAACGAGGTGGCCGTCGAGTCCGCAGCGGGAGCGGGATCCGGATACCCCGACGACCAGTACGCGGAGGCCGGCGCCGCCGTTGGCAGTGGCGATGACGCTTGGGGGTCCGAGATCGTGACCAAGGTCGCTCCTCCCAGCGCGGATGAGATCTCCAGGCTGCGCTCGGGCCAGATCCTGATCGGCCATCTGCAGCCGCTCACCGCGGGCGAGACCACCAGGGCACTCGCGGACGCCGGAGTCACCAGCTTCGCGATGGAGGCGATCCCGCGCATCACGCGAGCGCAGGCGATGGACGCGCTCTCCTCGCAGGCGAACGTCGCGGGCTACGCCGCCGCCCTGCTCGCCGCCCGCGAGGCGGGCCGGTTCTTCCCGATGATGACCACGGCGGCGGGGACGGTCGCCCCCGCCAAAGTGCTGGTGCTCGGAGCGGGGGTGGCGGGCCTCCAGGCGATCGCCACGGCGAAGCGGCTCGGCGCGATCGTCACTGGTTTCGACATCCGGCGGGCGGCCTGGGAGCAGATCGCCTCGCTGGGCGGTCGCCCGCTCGAGCTCGACTTCATCCCCGACGCCGAGGACGAGGGAGGCTACGCGCGAGCGCTGACCGAAGACGAAAACGGGCAGGTGCGTGAGGCGATCGCCGAGAACGCATCGCGCCAGGACGTGATCATCACCACAGCACAGATCCCCGGGCGCAAAGCCCCGATTCTGATCACGAGCCAGGCCGTGGCGAACATGGCCCCGGGCTCGGTCATCGTCGACCTCGCCTCCGAATCAGGTGGCAACTGCGAGCTCACCGAGGCGGGCCAGACGGTCACCTCGGACAACGGCGTCAAGGTCATTGGCCCGGCGAACCTTCCCAGCGACATGCCTGCTCACGCCTCGCAGCTCTACGCCAAGAACATCGAGAACCTACTGAGCCTGCTGGTCTCCGACGATGGCGCCCTCAACCTGGACTTCGACGACGACGTGATCGCCGGGGCATGCATCACGCACGAGGGCGAGATCCGCAACGAACGCGCCCGCGAAGTGGCCGGCGCGGGAAAGGACGGCGGCTAGTGGATCTCGTCACCGAGCTCACGATCTTCGTGCTCTCCGCCTTCGTCGGGTTCGTGGTCATCTCGAAGGTGCCAACGACGCTGCACACGCCGCTGATGTCGCAGACGAATGCGATCCACGGCATCGTCATGCTCGGCGGGCTGATCGTGGCCGGGTTCGCCGACGGGGCGCTGGAGCTGGCGATCGCGTTCATCGCGATCGCGTTCGGGACCATCAACATCGTCGGCGGCTTCATGGTCACCGACCGCATGCTCGGCATGTTCGTTCGGAAGCCAAGAGCTGACGCGAACGCCCCGAAGCCATGACGACCGGGCTCTTTGAGTTCGGCGGCGACGTCTCGACGCTGCTCTACATCGCCTCCTTCTCGATGTTCATCTTCGGGCTGATGCAGGGCACGCATCCGACCACGGCCAAGCGTGGCAACCTGATCGCGGCGGGCGGCATGGCGATCGCCGTCGTCACCACCCTGCTCCTGGACGGGATCGGCAACTGGGGGGTGATCGTCGGCGGGCTCGTGGTCGGGGCCGCTGTCGGTGTCATCGCCTCGATCCGCGTCCAGATGACCCAGATGCCGCAGATGGTTGCCCTGTACAACGGCGTCGGCGGCGGGGCTGTGGCGCTGATCGCGTGGTCGGAGTTCCGCAACGCGCCGCTTGACTACCCGCTCGACGAGTTCGTGCCGGTTCTGTTTGCCGCCGTGATCGGCTCGGTCTCCTTCTGGGGCTCGAACATCGCCTTCGCAAAGCTCCAGGACCTGATCCCCACGAAGCCGCTGGCGGTCCCCGGCCAGCAAGTCATAAACGCGCTGCTCTTGATCGGGATCCTGGCGGCATGCGTGGTCCTCGCCTCGTCCGACGATCCACCTGAGGGCCTTTTCGTCGGCGTGCTCGTGGCGGCCGCCGTGCTCGGCAACCTGGTCGTCCTGCCCATCGGTGGAGCCGACATGCCCGTGGTGATCTCGCTGCTGAACGCGTTCACCGGGCTCTCGGCCGCGGCGGCCGGCTTCTCGCTCGACAATGTGGCGCTGATCGTGGCGGGCACGCTCGTCGGCTCTTCGGGAACGATCCTTACGCTTGAGATGGCGACCGCCATGAATCGTTCCGTGGCGAACATCCTCTTCGCCGGCTTCGGCGGGGCCCCCGTGGGGGGCGATGCGGGCGATGGGGAGGAGCGGCCGCACACCTCGATCGGTGCCCAGGACGCCGCGATCAAGCTGGCGTACGCGGACTCCGTCGTGATCGTCCCCGGCTACGGGCTCGCCGTCGCTCAGGCTCAGCACGCGGTGAAAGAGCTCGCGAACGAGCTCGAGAGCAAAGGAGTTGATGTCTCCTACGCCATCCACCCGGTCGCCGGGCGGATGCCGGGCCACATGAACGTGCTCCTCGCCGAGGCCGATGTGCCCTACGAGAAGCTGCGGGAGATGGAGGACATCAACCCGGAGATGCCCCGCATGGACGTCGCAGTTGTGATCGGCGCCAACGACGTCACCAACCCGGCCGCCAAGAACGATCCCAACTCACCGATCGCAGGCATGCCGATCATTGAGGTGAACGAGGCGCATCAGGTGATCGTGATCAAGCGCTCGCTCTCGCCGGGGTTCGCGGGCATCGACAACGACCTCTTCTACGAGCCCAACACGTCGATGCTCTTCGGCGACGCCAAGCAGGCGGCCGGCGAGATCGCCGCCGCGGTCGAGGACCTCTAGACCTCGGAGCTAGTCGCGGGACCGTCCGCCTCGCCACACGCGTGGGGCGAGGAACCCGACCAGGGCGCCTAGCAGGCCCGCGATCAGCAGCGCGAAGACGAGTGGCGTCTCGGTCTCGGCGAAGAAGAAGTTGACGGCGACCTTCTGGGAGTTCTGAGCGATCAGGATCGCCAGCAGAACGAATGCGATACCGGCAACCCAATGCTTCCAGTTGGTGCCCTCTCGCTTCGATCTTTGCGGTTGGTGCGACTCCATCGGTACAGAAGCTACCCAGATGGGACACGTCCGGCACCCACGTTCGCGCCCTGCGCTGACAGCGTCGCCGCGTGGGAATCTCGAGGCCGGTTTCCGAGGAGCGTGGGCAGTCCGCCGTGGAGTGGGTCGCCCTCGTCTTCGTCGTCGCTCTGCTCACGGCGGGCGTGGCCGCAGCGGTGGGCGCTCGGCTGCCGGGAACGGCGCTGGCGCGGACGGTCGCGGAGCGCATCGCCTGCGCGGCTGGGCTCGGCGAGACCGGCTGCGCGGGGGTGCCCGATCCTGAGCTCGTTGCCGAATACGGGGCGGAACTTGGGGCGCTGGTTCGCGAGGAGGCGCCGCTCCTCGCCTACGAGGAGGGCATGCGCGTCCTGCCTGTGGACTTCAGGACGTGTCGGCGAAACGGATGCTCGGTGGGGGCGCCGGAGGGCGAGGTCGATGCCTCGCAGTCCGGTGAAGCCGTGACCCTGTTCGTCCACGCCGTCGACTGCCGTGCCGAGGGAATGGCTGACTCGACGGAGGCCGGCTACGACTGCTCGGGCTCCCGCGCGGGCTTCCTCTACCTCCAGTTCTGGGCCTACTACCCGTCCTCCCACAGCCTCCGGGGCCTGCCCCGGGAGGTGGGCTATCACGACGACGACTGGGAGTCGTTTCAGATGCGGCTTGGGACGGACGAGGCCGAGGCGCGCGCCAGCTCGCACCACGGCTACAACCTCCGCGGCGGCGCCGGCAACTGGCTGAACGACGCCGGCATCACCCACCGCTCGGCGTGGGGGCTCTCCAGCGGTCGCTACTACATCTCGAGCGGCAGTCACGCGGGCCACGTCTGGGAGGAAGCCGGGCCCCAGCACCGGTGGACGCCGGGTGCTCGCATCCGCCTCGTGCCGATCGAGGAGGTCGCACGTAGCCGCTGGGGCGAGGCTGCCTTCGCCGTAACCCCGCCCTGGCGGAAAGAGGTCTACACCGACCCGGAGAACGAGGGCACGGGGTAGCGGCGATGATCAGACGAACAACGAACGACGAGCACTGAAGGCGGCGTGAGCGGGCTGCCGGCCGACCGGACCTGGCGCGCGGGTCCCGCATACCGGGACCGCCGCGCCACGCAGGCGCGATCTCGGATCCAACCGGCGCGTCAGTCCCGCATACCGGGACCGCCGCGACAAGGGCTGCACAAGCGCGTGGGCGCACAAGCCGCCTGTGCTCCTCCCTCAATGCCAGTTGTTGTTGCGTCTCGTCCGCCGCCCCTTAAAGATCCCGCTCGGAGACCATCCCGCTCTGAAGCGCCCGCTCCACGAGCGCGACGCGCTTTCGGTTCTGCGGGATGTCGCCGACGCCGAACTTCTCGAACAACGCTCGGAGGTGGGTCTTGACGGCGTCGACCGAGAGGTGGAGCTCCTCGCCGATCTGGCCGTTTGTGGCCGGCGAGGTGAAGGCGGCGCCGTCCTTGTAGGGGCGGCAGAGGGCCACGAGCACGCGCTTTTGCGCGGGGGAGACCCCGCCGGCCTCCAGGAGGTCGGCCGAGAGCACGGTCGATTCCCCTCCCTCGGCGGCGGGTGCCCGGTAGAGGACGAGCGAACGGCCGAAGCGCAGCACGTCGCCGTCGCGCAGGACCCGGCGGCCGCGGACCCGCTCGCCGTTCACGTACGACCCGTTTCGCGAGAGCCCGTCGTCGACCAGAGTCGCCTCGTCGCCGACGAACTCGAGCTGGGCGTGCAGCCCGGACACCTCCGCGTCGAAGTCGAGCCGCAGATCGGCGGCCTCCCTGCGGCCGACCCAGAGCTCCTGACCATCCGCCCCGGCCGACACGATCCGCTGCTCGTCGGCGCCGTCGCGATATACGAAGAACGGCCTGCCGGCGCGCTCTGCCTCGATCTGGGCCTTCAGCTCGGGAGCTGTCTTCGCCCGTGGGCCCGTGGCAGCGTCGGACATGCCGGGAAGGGTACGCCCGCGGGCGGGGACCGCTGCCGCTAGCGTGGCGGCATCCGCAGGGCGCCGTCGAGCCGGATCGTTTCGCCGTTCAGCATCGGGTTGGCGACGATGTGCGCGGCCAGCTCCGCGAACTCGTCCGGGTCGCCGAGGCGGCTCGGAAACGGGATCGCGGCGCCAAGCTCCTCCCGCGCCTTCTCGGGAAGCGCCGCGAGGAGGGGAGTGTCGAACGTGCCCGGAGCGATGGTGACGACGCGCACCCCGCGGCTGGCCAGGTCGCGGGCGGCTGGCAGCGTCAGGCCCACGATGCCGCCCTTCGATGCGGCATAGGCGACCTGACCGATCTGCCCGTCGAAGGCGGCGATCGATGCCGTGTTCACGCAGACGCCACGCTCCCCGCCCGAGTCGGGCTCGTTCTCCGACATCGCCGCAGCGGCCAGACGCAGGACGTTGAAGGTGCCGATCAGGTTCACCTTGATCACGTTGTGGAAGGTCTCCAGGTCGTGCGGACCCTGCCTGCCGGCCGTCCGCTGGGCCCAGCCGATGCCCGCGCAGCAGATCGAGATCCGCAGCCCCTGCTCGCCCTCGATCGCGGCCTCGACCGCCGCCCTCACGGGCTCGGGCTCCATCACGTTCGCCTCGACGAAGGTGGCGCGCTCCCCGAGCTCGGCCGCAAGCGCCTCTCCCTTCTCGGCATTCACGTCGGCGATGACGACGCTGGCGCCACGCGCGTGCAGCAGCCGGGCGGTCGACTCGCCCAGTCCCGACGCACCGCCGGCGACGAGCGCGCGGGTTCCCTCGATCTTCACGGCCGGCGATCCTATTCGTCTACGGTTCGCGAATCGCTGCCCCTGCGCAGGCTGGAACAAAGGAGCAGATCGCCGACCGGCTCGCGGAGGCACGCGAACGCACGCTGCTTCTGATCGAGCCGCTCTCCGACGCGCAGCTGAACCGGGTCTACACCCCGATCCTCAGCCCACTCTCCTGGGACCTCGGCCACATCGCGAATTTTGAGGAGCTGTGGCTGGTCCAACGCGCCGGCGGGCGCGAGCCCATGCGCGGGGAGCTCGGACGGCTCTACGACGCGATCGAGAACCCGCGCTCGACCCGCAACGAGCTCGCGATCCTCCGTGGGGACGAGCTCCGCTCGTACATGGCCGACGTGCGGGAGCGGACGCTGGAGGTGCTCGAGGAGGTCGAGCTCGAGGACACCGACGACCCCATCATGCGCGACGGCTACCTCTACGAGATGCTGCTCGCCCACGAGCACCAGCACAACGAGACCATGCTGCAGCTGTTGCAGATGGTCGAGAGCTACGAGCCGGCGGTCCGCGACCCGCAGCCGGCATCCGAACCCATCTCTGACGGCCCCGAGATGGTGTCATTCCCGGGTGGCGAGGCCGAGGTCGGAGACTCGTCACAAGCATTTGCCTACGACAACGAGCGGCCGCGCCGGGCGGTCGAGCTCGAGCCCTTCTTGATCGATCGCACCCCGGTCACGAACGCGGCCTTCGCCCAGTTCATCGCTGAAACCGGCGCCGAGGCACCGAGGTACTGGGAGCCTGACGGCGAAGGCGGCTGGGCTCGGACGGTGATGGGAACCACGAGCGCTGTGGACCCTGCGGAGCCGGTGGTGCACGTTGATTGGCACGCAGCGGACGCCTTCGCTCGCTGGGCCGGCAAGCGCCTGCCGAGCGAGCTGGAGTGGGAGGTGGCCGCGACGGGCGCCGAGCCCGCCCGCGCCAACCTGGACACGCTCGCCTTCGGCTGCACTCGGGCCGGCGCCTACGGCGACGCTCCCTCCGAGATCGGCGCCGTGCAGATGCTCGGCGACATATGGGAGTGGACGGCCTCTGACTTCACCGCGTACCCCGGCTTCGAGGCCTTCCCGTATCCCGAGTACTCCGAGGTTTTCTTCGGCCCGGACCACAAGGTCCTGCGCGGCGGGTCGTGGGCGACTCGCCGCGACGTGATCCGCACGAGCTTCCGTAACTGGGACCTCCCCCAGCGTTCCCAGATCTTCAGCGGGCTCCGGTGTGCTCGGGATCGGTAGATGAAACGGGCGAACGCGAGGCTGGTCTTCTAGGACGTGGACACCACGACGACAGCGCAGGTGACGATCGAGATGAGGCTGCCCCCGGGCGGCCCTCTTTCCGGAATGGCTGCGGACGTGCGCGCTGGGCTCACGAGGCCCTTCAAGGAGCTCTCGCCGCGGTACTTCTACGACGAGCGCGGATCGGAGCTCTTCGAGCAGATCACCACCCTGCCCGAGTACTACCCCACGCGTGCCGAGCGCGCGATCCTCGACGCCCATTCGAACGAGATCGTTGCCGCGGCCGGAGGCCCGCACACGCTGATCGAGCTGGGCTCGGGCTCAGCGGAGAAGACGCGGGTGCTGCTCGATGCGATGCGCGACGCCGGTTCACTGGACGCGTATGCCCCCGTCGACATCTCGGAGGAGATCACCCGCAAGACCGCTGCGGCCATCGCCGCCGAGTACAACATCACCGTGCATGGCCTCGTCTGCGACTTCGAGCTCGATCTGGAGCGGGTCCCACTCGGGGCCCCCCGCGTCGTCGCGCTGCTCGGTGGGACCATCGGCAACTTCGCCCCCGCGCAGCGCGCGAGCTTCTTGCGTCGCATCGCCAACCTGCTCGGGCCCGACGACCGCTTCCTTCTGGGCACCGACCTGGTCAAGGACCGCGCCACGCTCGAGGCGGCGTACAACGACTCAGCGGGGGTCACTGCGGCCTTCAACAAGAACGTGCTCGCCGTCTTGAACCGTGAGCTTGGGGCGAGCTTCGACCTGAGCGCGTTCGAGCACATCGCGTTCTGGGACGCGGAGAACCTTTGGGTCGACATCCGGCTGCGCTCGCTGGCGCGCCAGGTGATCGAGATCGAGGCACTCGAGATGCAGGTCCCCTTCGACCGCGGCGAGGAGATGCGCACGGAGATCTCAACCAAGTACGCCCGCGAGGGGCTCGACGGCATCTACCGCGAGGCCGGCCTGGAGCTGGCCGAGTGGTGGACCGACCCCGAAGAGCTCTTCGGCCTCTCTCTGGCCCGCGCCGTCTAGGTCGCGGAGCGCCCGAGCTCCTCGATCAGCTCACCCTGATCCTCGGGCGCGGTGATCGGTGTGAGCACAGGAAGCGTGATCCCGCCATCGACGTAAGCCTCCAGGCGCTCGTGCATCTGCGCAGGCTCGCCGAAGACGAAGGTCTCTTCGATCAGCTCCCACGGAGCTGCAGCGGCGGCCGCTTGGCGGTCCTTAGCAGCCCACAGTCGCGACATCTCGTCGATCGCGTCATCGTGCCCGAGCCAGCGGAAGAAGGCCTCGTAGACGGGAACGGTCGCGTAGGAGGCAAACATGAACCGAGCGAGGGGCTCGACCTCCTCGCGGCGTCCGGGTAGGCAGAAGAAGCGGCAGGCGAGCTCGAAGCCATCGGGCGCGCCCTCGAGCTCGGCCGTTACCTGTCCGACGCCCGAAAGCGGAAGGAAGTTGGCGAAGGCGCCATCCGCCTTTTCGACCGCCAGGCGCAGCATCCTGCCCCGAAGCGCCGCCAGCACGATCGGGATCGGCTCGGCGGGTCGCTGCTCGAGCTTGAAGCCGGTGTTCGTGCGCTCGCCGGCGAAGGCGGCCTCAAGGAAGTCGACCGTTGCCGAGACCTTCGAGAGGGGGCGCTCGAAGGGCATGTCGTTCCAGCCCGCGACGATGCGGTCGGATGAGGCACCGATCCCGAGCGCGAAGCGGCCGCCGCTCGCGTCGGCCATCGCAGCGGCCTGCTGGGCCAGGAGCGCCGGGCCGCGGGTGAACACCCCGACGACACCTGTGCCAAGGCGCATCGACGACGTCCACTCGGCGGCGAAGGCCAGCGGGGTGAACCCGTCAGGGCCCTGGGTCTCGCCGGTCCAGAGGTCGGTGTAACCCGCCGCTTCGGCTCGGCGGATCAGCTCCTTGTGGTCGCGCAGCGCGTGGCCGACGAGCGGCAGCGTGAGTCCCCAGCGGCTCTGCGGCATCGCGCCGACCCTACTCAAACCCACCCTCTTTAGGCAGCACCGGGCGCGCCTTTGGGGGTGGGATAGGCTCGCGCCGCATGGACTTCTCTCGCCTCGACCGCAATCGACTCATTCTCGGGGCGGTCTCCGGCGGGTGCCTGGCGCTCAGCCTCTTTTTGCCCTGGTACGAGCTCACCGACACGGATGAGCGCACCGAGCAGGGTGCGTGGCTCTGCGGCGAGGGCGACTTCACCTGCACGGCGTTCGAGACCTTCCCGATCCTGCGCTGGTTGCTCCTGCTGGCCGCGCTCTCGCCGCTCATCCTCGGCTACATCATCGTCCGCGGGCACAAGCTCTCCTGGGCTCCCGGCGAGATGACGATGGTCGCAGGCTTCGCCGCGTTCGTCCTGATCGCCTACAACGGCCTGCTCGACATCCCGGCGCCGGACCAGGGCCTCGAGTTCGGCACCACCCTCGCCTACGGCTACTTCATTGGGCTTCTCTGTGCGGTTGGCATCGCCGCCACCGGCTTCCTGCGATCACAGGCGGGGCAGCGCCGCCAGCGAAAAGCGCCGGGCACCGTCTAGTCGAGCTCTCCGCACGGGTAGCCTCCGGAGCCGTGTCCGTCATCTCCCACGACGTGCGCTCCGGTAGGAAGCCCGACCGCAACCTTGCCCTCGAGCTGGTCCGCGTCACCGAGGCCGCGGCGCTCGCCGCCGCACGCTGGGTCGGCAAGGGCGAGAAGGAGTCCGCCGATGGCGCCGCGGTCGACGCCATGCGCCTGCTTTTGGAGACGGTGCCGATGGACGGCATCGTCGTCATCGGCGAGGGCGAGAAGGACGAGGCGCCGATGCTGTTCAACGGCGAGCAGATCGGCGACGGCAGCCCGCCCGAGGTCGACATCGCCGTGGACCCGTTGGAGGGCACCCGGCTGTGCGCGCTCGGCATGCCCTCGGCACTCGCGGTCATCGCGCTCTCCGAACGCGGGACGATGTTCGATCCGGGCCCCTGCGTCTATATGGAGAAGCTCGCCGGGGGTCCCGAGATCGTCGACCTGCTCTCGCTCGATGAGCCCCTTCCCGAGGTGATCGGCAAGGTGGCCGAGCGCAAGGAGACCGATCCCGGCGGGGTCACCGTGATCGTGCTTGATCGCCCGCGACACGAGGAGCAGATCGAGGCCATCCGCGCAGCCGGCGCCCGCGTTCGCCTGATCGCCGACGGCGACGTCTCCGCCGCGCTCTTCGCCGTCTCCGGCGAGGGCGGAGTGGATCTGCTGTGGGGGATCGGCGGGACTCCGGAGGGCGTGATTTCCGCGGCGGCCATCAAGTGCCTCGGAGGCCAGCTGCTTGGACGCCTCTGGCCACGCGACGAGGACGAGCGCAAGTCTGCGACAGACGCGGGCTATGACCTCGACGAGATCCTCGACGCCGACCGTCTGGTCTCGGGCGACGATGTCTTCTTCGCCGCGACCGGCGTCACCGACGGGGAGCTGCTGGAGGGCGTCCGCTACCGGGGCGGCAAGGCGTCGACTGAGTCGCTCGTGATGCGGTCACGCTCCGGCACGACGCGCCGTGTCAGCGCCCGCCACGACCAGGCGAAGCTGCGCGAGGTCACCGGGGGGCGCTATGGGTGAGCGCCGGCCCGGTCTGGGTAAGAGCGACGCGTGAGCGACAACGAGAAGCTCTTGGTGGCCGGCGCGACCGGCTATATCGGTCGCCTGCTCGCGTTTGAGCTCGCGGCGGCCGGGCGAGACGTGCGCGCCCTGGCGCGGGATTCGGGCAAGGCCCGCGACCTCGCGGCCGCCGGATGCGAGGTCGTGCGCGGCGACGCGCTTCGGCCGAACACGCTGGCGCCGGCGATGGAGGGCGTCTCGGTCGCGTACTACCTGATTCATTCGATGGGCCGCGGTGCCGCCGACAGCGACTTCGCGGCTCGCGATCGCAGAGCGGCCGAGAACTTCGCCGAGGCGGCGAGGGAGGCCGGCGTGGAGCTGATCGTCTACCTCGGCGGCCTCACCGAAGGGGGGTCTGCGCACCTCGCGAGCCGGCACGAGAGCGCGGAGGCGTTGCGCGGGGCCGGCGTGCCGGTCACCTACTTCCGCGCCGCCGCGGTGATCGGTTCGGGCAGCGAGTCGTTCCGGCTCTGCCTTCACCTCGTCCGCCGCCTGCCGGTCATGATCACGCCGAGCTGGACCGCCACGAAGACGCAGCCGATCGCGATCGCGGACGTCCTCCGGTATCTCATGGAAACGCCGACCACCGCGGAAGCGCACGGCAAGGAGATCGAGATCGGTGGCCCAGACGTGACGACCTACGCGGGCATGATGGACGCCTGCGCCGAGGCCATGGGGATCAGCCCTCGTCCCCGGATTCCGGTCCCGGTGCTCACGCCCTGGCTCTCCTCGCTTTGGGTGGGGCTCGTCACCGACGTCGACGTTGGCGTCGCGCGCCCGCTGATCGAGGGCGCTGAAAGTGAGACGATCGTCCGGGATCCCTCGGGGATGCGACTGTTCGAGGTGAGCCCCGTGACCCTTCCCGAGGCGATGCTCGCGGCCGTTCTCGAGGCCGAGATCGACGACGGCTAGTTGGGCCTATCGGCCGCGTAGGGCGCCGACCGGGGAAGGTGGAAGGTCGAGCTGAGCCAGCGAGCGCAGGTAGCCACGGGTAACGAGGACGTGGATTCGAAGCTGGGTGGCGCTGTAGAACCGGGCGCCGAGCCGCGCGAGCGGACCGCCGAAGCGAAGCAGTGGATAGAAGTTCGCAACCTCTGAGGCGACGTGCACCACCGCAAGTCCGTCGCGCTCGGAGTCGAGAAGCCGCACCCGTATCCGCAGGTAGCCCTGCCCGCGCCCCTCTTTGGCGACGAGGACGCCCCGTTCGATGGGCCACGTGACCTGGCCGATTCCCGGTGGCATCACGTACTCGGGCCGGCGAAATCGCAGCAGGACGAGGGGTTTGGCGATGAGGACGATCGAGCGCGCGTGCGGCTCGTAGCTCACCCGGATCAGGCCCAGCGAGACCCGCCGAAGGTACCGCCAGTACGCGTGCGCGAGACGCTCGAGGTATTCCGGATGCCAGATCTCCTCCAAGAGCTCGCGAGGTATCTCCACCTCGGCTGCCTGCAGCGACCGCGCGGCGCCCTGGGAGGGAACGGGCTCGCGGCGTTCCGGAAGGAGCCGCACACGCGCTCGCGCCTGGCGTCGCGCTTCGCGTCGCAGCAGGCTCACGATGACCTCACTTCCCAATCGCCTCCGCCTTCACACGCTCAGCGCGCGGCGAGCCGATAGACCCATCCCTCCAGGGAGAGCGCGTAGATGCCGCCCGAGGCATCCTCGGCGAAGGAGACCAGACGCGGCACCTCGAGGCCGGTGTCCTCGCTCTCCGGCTCGCCCGTCGCCCGCGGATCGACGCTCAGGATCCGTCCCTCGCAGAAGTCACCGTAGATGTAGCGACCCTCGAGTACGGGCAGCTCGGGATCACGGACGACGAGGCCGCCCGTGATGGCACAGAGCGGATCGTCGTCCTTTCCCGTGCGGTCGTAAGTCAGGAACGGAGGCTCGGAGCCGGGTGCCTTCGCGTCGCTCGTCGTCTGCTCGGTCCCCTCGAGGTCCGGCCAGCCGAAGTTCGTGCCGTCCCCGACGCGGCGCGCCGGAAGGAAGTCCACCTCCTCCTGCGTGAAGTCACCCACGTCGCCGATCCAGAGGTCGCCCGTGGCGCTGTCGAACGAGTAGCGCCATGGGTTCCGCAGGCCAAGCGCCATCACCTCGGCACTGCCCGACCGCGGGTCGATCCGAAGCAGCTTGCCGAGGAGGCTGTCCGGATCCTGGGCTGTGGCCGGGATCGGGTAGGGCGGCCCCCCGTCGCCGGTGCCGAGGTAGAGCTCGCGGTCGGGGCCGAAGGCCAAAAGGCCGCCCCAGTGCACGACCTCCGGGTGGGGAACCCGCAAGACCTCTCTGCGAGAGCCCTCGACGAGCTCGCCGCTTCCCGGGTCGAGCCGGAACTCCTCGACTGCGAGCACCCTGCGCTTGCTGGCGTAGGCCACGTACAGGAGGCCGTCGCGCTCGAAGCTCGGCGAGAAGGCGAGCGAGAAAAGACCTCCTTCGCCCTCGGCGTAGACGTCCTCGGAGAGATCCAAAAGCGCCATTCGGGAGGGCACGCCGTCCTCGGACAGCGCCCTGATGGTGCCTCCCCGCTCGGCCACGTAGAGACCGCCCCCAGGGGCCTCGGCCAGATGGATCGGCTCGGCGAGCTTTGCGACCTTCTGGAGGCTGGCGACCGCGCGCGTTGCGTTTGGGACCGTTGATCCACCGGATTCCTCACCCTCATCGCCGCCGCCGCAGCCGGACACCCCCAATGCCAGCAGGAGTGCGCAGCCTGCGAGGCCCATCCCGTTTTGCGCGCTCAACGCTGGCCCTCCTCCCGGCTGCGCGGCGCTTCGCGCTCGGCCCAGCTCGACACCTCAAGCGCCCCTGTGTCGTGAAGCTCATAGCGCAACGCGTTGATCACGGCGCCGGCCATCAGCGCGAGGCTGACCGCGTAGAACCAGATCATGGCCACGAGCGCGAAACCGATTGCCCCACCGACGCGGTCCAGGTCCGCGACCTCGGTGAGGTAGAACGGGAAGATCGCGTTGGCGAGGCCGATGGTGAGGGTGAAGAACAGGGAACCCGGCCAAACGCCCCGCCACGGAACGTGACCCTTCGGCACGAAGTAGTAGATCGTGCAACAGACCAGGAACGTCACCAGGAGCGCCACGAGGAGCAAGGCGGCGCTCTCGAGCCCGGCGATGTTCCCGAGCCCGAACGGGAGATCGTTCGCGCCCGAGACGACGAGCCCCTCCAGGGCGGGGATCGCGACGCTGGCGGTGAGCAGCACGGTGAGACCGAGCAGCATCACCAGCGCGAAGCGCTTCTGAGCGAGCCAGCTCCGGCACTCGACGTGGTAGATGTTGCAGAAGGCCGTATCCATCGCGCCCCAAAACGACGTCCCGATCCACAGAGCGCCGATCGCCGCCACGATGCCGATAGTCGTCGAGCTCTCGCGGATCCGATCGAGGGTGTTCTCGAGGCTCTCCTGCTCGACCGCGGGAAACAGCCGCTGGAGGTCGAGCAGGATGCTCTCCTGCACCTCCCCCGACTGGAGCACCTGTCCGAAGATGAACAGGAGCAGAAGCGCGAACGGAAACAGGGCGAGCACCAGGTTGTAGGCGACCATCCCGGCGAGCCCGGTGATGTTCTCCGCATACGCGCGTTCCCAGAACGCGCGGAGCGAGCGCCGGGCTTTATGCGCGAACGACCCCGGCGAGTCCGTCAACGCCGATCCACCGCGTCCCGCATGGCCTCGAGGGCGCGGGTCGCAAGACGGACGCCGATCGTCGCGGCCTCAGCGGCCGCTGCCACGCCAGCCCAGGCGACGTCCTCCAAGCCGCCGCCTTCATGCATGTCCGACTCGGGAGCATCCGGCCCCGCTTTCTCGCGCTGGGGCTCCGAATCTCGCAGGGCGCGCGTCGCATCGGAGACTGGATCTGCCTGCTGGGCCTCAGGCGTTGGTGGCGCCTTCTGCTCGGGCGCGGCTCGCGCGGCGGCGGCGCCACGCTCGCCTGCACGCGCTCCGGTCGCGTCCCGACGCGGGCTGCGAGCCCCGGGCCGCGTACGGGGAAGGTTCCCGAAGACCCCCTGAGGGGAATCGTCTTCCGGCGCGTCCTCCGCGGGATCCGATGCGCCGGTGGGGTCCTCGAAGCTCATCGGTCGCATTTCACCGCACCGCGGCTCCGAATGCGCCACGGGTGGAATGGCACCCGCACGAACCCATGCAGAAAGCGCGATTTCAAGCGGATTTCAGGCTCTACCCATTGACTTCAGAATGTATAGCTACTACGATGAGAGCACTCGTTTGAGCACTTGAGCGCTGGATCTTCCCCACGAGGGCATGCGGATCGCAGAGGGTCCGCTTTTTGTCGGCAGACGCGAAGGGCTCGGACCCACGAGCACACCGGGAGGACGGCCCGATTTATCGGGCGGTCGGCGGCCACTAGAGAACTCAAACAGGCAAAGAGAGACCAAACGGGATGCTAGTCGCGGAACTGCAGGAGTTGGAAGAGGTCAAGAGCCTCGTCGCGAAGGGCCAGCAGGTGGGGGTTGTGGCCTTCGGCGAGGTCGCAAAGGCGCTCTCCGAGGTGGAGGTCGACGAGGGGGACATCGAGGAGCTCTACGGCTACCTCGAGAGCCAGGGCGTCGAGATGGTCGACGACCCCGATCCGGCCCAGGCCGCCGCCCAGGCGGTCGAGCCGGCAGACGGCAAGCGCGGTCGCAAGCGCAAGCAGGCGGCGCTCGACCTGAAGCCCGACATGACGACCGACTCCCTGCAGCTCTTCCTCAAGGACATCGGGAAGGTTCGCCTGCTCACCGCCCAAGAAGAGGTCGACCTGGCGAAGCGCATCGAGCGCGGCGACCTCGACGCGAAGCAGAAGATGGTCGAGTCCAACCTCCGGCTCGTCGTCTCGATCGCCAAGAACTACCGCAATCAGGGGCTGCCGTTCCTCGATTTGATTCAGGAGGGCACCCTCGGTCTCGTGCGAGCGGCCGAGAAGTTCGACTACCGCAAGGGTTTCAAGTTCTCGACCTACGCCACGTGGTGGATCCGCCAGGCGATCGCCCGCGCCCTGGCCGACAAGGCACGCACGATCCGGATTCCGGTCCACGTCGTGGAGAAGCTCAACAAGATCGGTCGCGCCGAGCGCAAGCTCGTGACCGAACTGGGCCGGGAGCCGACGCCCGAGGAGATCGCCGAGGTCACCGGGATCGATCCCGAGGAGGTCGACCAGATCAAGCGCTCCGCACAGGCCCCGGTCTCGCTCGAGAAGCCGGTCGGCGACGAGGAGGAATCCGAGTTCGGGCAGTTCATCGCCGACGAGAAGGCCGAGTCGCCGTTCGAGCGCGCGGCCGACCTCCTCACCAAGGAGGCGCTGCGCGAAGCGCTCGAGAACCTCTCCTACCGTGAGCGCCGTGTGCTCGAGCTTCGCTACGGGCTGGGTGGCGAGCACCCGCGCACGTTGGACGAGGTCGGACGCACCTTCAACGTCACCCGCGAGCGCATCCGCCAGATCGAGAACCAGTCGCTTAAGAAGCTGCAGTCGCTCGCGGAGGCACAGAAGCTGCGGGAGGTGGCGTAGGCAAATGCCCGCCACCAAGACCGGCAAGACCCAGTGGACCTGTGCGCGCTGTGAGATGACCAGCACCTGGGCCAACGGCCTGGACGAGGGCACCACGCCTCCGAACTGGGAGACCGAGCCCAACGGCAAGCACTACTGCCTGGCCTGCCGTCGCGAGCGCGCGGTTGAGGCCGCGCTCGAGGACGTTGGGGACGTCGGCATCGAGGCACGCGCGAAGGTGCGTCGTTCCGCCGTGGTCGAGTTCGAGATCGTCCGCGACCCCGAGCGGACCGAGGGCGAGATCGCGCGTGCGGCACGCACGTCGATCGGCGCCGTGCGTAACGCCCGCAAGCGCCTGCGCTAACGGCCCGGCGAGCCCGGCGGCGGCAGCGCTCGCCTAAAGCACGCACGCCGCCTGCCCGATAGGTAGGTGATGGCGTTCGACATCGACGCAACGCTGCGCCACGTCGTAGAGCACGAGGGCTCAGACCTCCATGTGAAGGTCCCAGCACCCCCGATGGCGCGCATCCATGGCGAGTTGCGCCCCATCGAGGGTGCCGATGCTCTAACCCCTGAGGACACCGACGCCGCGCTCGGGCACATCCTCACCGACAGCGCCCTCCTCGCGGAGTTCGCCGATGTGGGCGAGGCCGACTTCTCCTACGAGGTCCCCGGGCTCTCGCGCTTTCGCGTCAACGCCTTCCGCCAGCGCGGCAACGTCTCGATCGCGCTGCGCGTGATCCCCTACCAGGTGCGCACGATCGACGATCTGGGCCTGCCGGAGGTGATCCGCAAGCTCGCCTCCGAGCAGCGCGGGATCGTGCTCTTGACGGGGACGACCGGCTCCGGCAAGTCGACCACGCTCGCGGCGATGATCGACGAGATCAACTCGCAGTGGGCGCGGCACATCATCACCCTGGAGGACCCGATCGAGTACCTCCAGCGCGACAAGATGTCGATCATCAACCAGCGCGAGGTCGGGCAGGACACCGAGAGCTTCGGCCGCGCGATGCGCCGGGTCCTGCGCCAGGACCCGGACGTCATCCTGGTCGGCGAGATGCGCGACGAGGAGACCGTCCGCACCGCGCTCTCGGCGGCCGAGACAGGGCACCTCGTGCTATCGACGCTGCACACCCTTGACGCGACGGAGACGGTGAACCGGATCATCGACTTCTTCCCGCCTCACCTCCAGCAGCAGGCCCGTGTGATGCTGGCCTCGACCCTGCGCGGCGTCGTCGGTCAGCGGCTGGTTCAGCGGACGGGAGGGCACGGGCGGGTGGCCATCTGCGAGGTTCTCGTGGTCACCGGGCGCGTTCAGGACCTGATCCTCAATCCGAACGAGACAGGCCGGATCACCGAGGTGATCTCGGAGGGTGAGTACTACGGGATGCAGACCTTCGATCAGGCGCTGCTGAAGCACGTGATGGCGGGCAACATCACCGAGGAGACCGCGCTCGAAGCCGCCTCCTCGCCGCACGACTTCAAGCTCATGCTGCAGGCGCAAGGCCAGCGCGCAAGCGGCATCGAGCAAGTGCTCTCCAACGGCGCGTCGGCTGACGGTGAGGGGTCTCCCGTCGAGCCGCGGAGTCACTTCACTTCGTAAAGCATTAGCTATACTCGGTCGCGGTTCGAGGGAGGCACCGTAGTCGAGGCTTCCCGCAAACGGACGGTTTTCTATGCCCGAGTCTCCCTGCCCAGTGGGTTGTTGCGCCGAGATCATCTCCGGCAAATGGACCCTCCTCATGATCCGCGACCTCGCCGATGGCACCCGCCGCTTCTGCGAGTTGGAGCGATCGCTGCAGGGCATTAGCCCGCGCACCCTCTCACTGCGTCTGCGCGCGCTCGAGGAACACGGGATCGTCGAGCGGCACACCTACCCCGAGGTGCCCCCCCGCGTTGAGTACGGGCTGACGCCGAAGGGCGCAGCGCTCGTTCCCTTGATCGAGGACATGCGCGACTACGGCCGCCGCTGGCTGGTCGAGACGCCACGGCCCACGCGCGCCGAGCGCACGGCGGCAGCGGCGTAGGCGGATTAGGCGACTCGTCCCTCCCGGCCTCCGTCCCGGCCGGGTGCCGGGACGAACAACGACTGCAGTGAGGGCATTGAGGGGCGACGGGCGTGGGCGCGGGTCCATGCGCCTCGCAAGGGCGGCGCGGTCCCGTTATCCGGGACTCGTGCGCCACGGGGACCGAGCACGCGCCGCCATGGCGCGCCAGTCCCCCTATGTGGGACCCATGCGCCACCCGACCGAAGCCGAGGACCGCGCCGCCCACGCAAGACCGCGCCGGCCGAGGCCCAACCTCCCGGCATTCCCCTCAATGCCAGCTGTCGAGCCCTCCACCCCCAGCCGCGGCTGCAATCTCGCTTGCAGGGCCCGTTGACGCAGGAGCGACTCGCGCTCAGGCGAAGCTCGCCTCATGCGTGATCTCGTGGTTCGAGAGGCCCTGGAGGCCATGGCTCGCGACGCGGCCAAGATGCTTCGCGAGCTCGTCGCCTCGGGCGAGGAGATCCCCTACGACGTAGAGGAGCCGGGCGCCGGCTCGCCACTTCCGCGGTACGTGCCCCTGACGGCGAGGTTCGTCCGCGAGTACGCCCCGGCACTGCGCGAGCTCGACTCCTTCGGAGCTGGTTGCGCTGCGATTGAGTCGGCGAAGCTCGCCGGGCCGTACCTGGCCGAGAACGGCGTACAGGCGCCTGGCGACGCCGGCAAGCGAGCCGAGCTCGCCGGGGTGGTGTTTCTGGCCCGCCTCTGGCGCGACTCGACGGACTTCTCGCTCGACAAGGTGCGTCTGCGCGACGCGATCTCCGAGCTTCAGGCGGGCAATGATGCGACCGAGGGCGAAATCGAGGTCGTCGTTCCCCTGCGAGGCCTGCGAATGCAGGGCACGCGGGTGGAGCTGGCCACGGCAACGATCGTTCGCGGCGACACGGTCGACGTTCCCGGGGAAGCGCGCACGCCCGACGCTGGCGGCGGCGCCGGGTGGGAGCCGACGTTCCTCGCCGTCACCCGAGTTCACGCGGACACAGAACCGGAGGCCGTGGGCGAGGAGCTGCCTGATGCGGGCACACGCTCCGTCGAGGCGTTCCGCAGCCTGATCACCGCGCTTCGACTCTTCAAGCAGGGCGGCGTTGCCCTCGGCCCCCATGCGTGGACACGCGCAGGCGGCGGGCGCTGGCGACGCATCTCCACCGGTGCCGGAAGGCCGCGTCCCGGCGGATATCGCCTCACCGAGGCCGAGTTGCCCACCCTCGCAGCGTTCTCGCGCGCGATCGCACCTCGCCTCGCGGGCGCCCACACCCACACGCGAGGAGCCAGCGGGCTCGATCGCTCGATCGCCCGCTTCGAGGCCGGCCTCGAGCGCAACGCCGCCATGGACGCGCTCAACGACTACCTGCTGTCTTTGCGATTCCTCCTCGAGGGGGGCGGCCCCGCCCAGCTCGGCCTCTCGATGCGCGTGGCCTCCCTCTGCGCGGAGCCCGAGGGCCGCACGGAGGTCAAGTCCGTGATCGATCGCGCCCTCGCCCTCGAGCGCGAGCTTTGGAGTGGCGAACCGGCGGCGGGGCGCGATGCGCCGGCGCCGACCGAGACCGCGATCGCGGTCGAGGACTTGGCGAGAGCGATCCTGAAGGACGCTGCCTGCGGGCACCTCGGCAACGACCTGCGGGCCACGGCCGACGAGATCCTGCTCGCCGACGGCCTCGCCGTCGGCGATGGTGCCGCCTCTCAGCGCGGCGAGACGGCCGAGTGGGACCCCGTCGACGACCCCGAGATCGATGAGGCGGAGACCGGCGAGGAAACCCAAGTCCTCGCCACCGAGCCTCTCACCACCGAGACTCAAACCGAGGAGGAGCCAGTGAGCCAGCGCCCCGATTTCATCCAGCCGTCCTTCGACGAATCTCCCCTGGAGGGGGCGGCCGCGCCGGATTCCGACGGACCGCGATACGGCCGCGACGCTCCAGTTGTCCCGCGTGAGATCTGGCTCGACGACGATGACATGAACTTCGAGCCGCGCGTGGACGTGATTCGCCAGCCGGATCGCGTCCGGATCGCACGGACGGCACCCGATCAGGGGCGCACGAGCGGGCCCTCCGTCGACGACGGCGCGAGAAGAGACCGTCCGCTCGCCGAGGGCGAGAGCCCGGTGCTGCGCCTGCTCGAGCTTCATTCCGCCGAGCGCGAGGCGACTCAGGCTCGCGTCGCCAACCTGTTCCCCGCTCCCGAGACCACGGACTGGGAGATCCGCGAGGTCGCCTACGACCGCACCCGGCGCGCGCCCAACACCACCGACGGCGCTTCCTAGCGCCCGGCGTCGTCAGCGCCCACCGCTCACAAGCGCCTCGCGCTCGGAGGCGCCGGTGGCGAACAGATAGCGGTTGAGCTCGGCAAGCCCGGCGAGGTCGTGGACATCGTGGTCGAGATTCGGGACCTCGATCACAGCTCGCGTCCGCATCTCCTTCGCGAGATGACGAACGTTTCGCCGGTCGCGCGAGGCCATGGTCTGGTAATCCGCGAAGTTGGCCACGACGCGCGCGACCAGATCGGCATCGCCCAGCTCGCCGACCAGGGCATCGGTCAGAGAGCCGGGATCCTCCTGGAGCTCCTCGTCGTGATGAATGCGGTTGACGATCACGCCGCCAAAGGGCAGCTGCGCCTCGACGAGCTTGCGATGAAAGTAAACGGCCTCCGAGATCGGCTCACCCTGTGGCCCGCAGACCACAAGAAAGGTCGTCTGGGGGTCGGCGAGAAGCTCATTGACCCGCTTGGCTCGTTCACGAAAGCCCCCGACCATCCCGCTCATCGCCTGAAAGAACTCGGAGAGATCCTGGAGTAGGTCCGCCCCGGTGATGCGGCCCAGGACCGAGAACGCGACTGACGTGCCGCCGCCGATGATCTTGGTGGCGAACCCGGTTGGCTTCAGGAACACCTGTAGGGCACGGCCCTCGATGAACTGGGTGAGCCTGCGTGGGGCCTCCAGGAAGTCGAGTGCGTTGCGGGAGGGAGGCGTATCGAGGACCAACAGGTCGTAGCGATCCTCGGCCCAGATCTCGAACAGCTTCTCCATGGCCATGTACTCCTGCGAGCCCGCCAGGGCGCTCGAGAGCTGCTGATAGATGCGGTTGGAGAGGATCCGCTCGCGCGTCTCCTCGTCTGGCGCATGGCGGCGGACCACCTCGTCGAAGGTGGCTTTGGCGTCCAGCATCATCGCCCAGAGCTCGCCGCCCTGAAGCTCGACGCCGGCCTCGCTGAACAGCCTGCGGTCCACCTGACGCTCCGTGTTCCCGAGTTCTGGCAGCCCCAGCGAGTCGGCGAGTCGGAGCGCGGGGTCGATCGTGAGCACGGCCACCTTCTTGCCGCGCGCCGCCATGCCGGCTGCGATCGCAGCCGAGGTGGTCGTCTTGCCGACCCCGCCTGAGCCGGCGCAGATGCAGACCCGTTTGCCCTCGAGCAGCTCGGCGACGCCGGGCATCAGACCACCTCCGCGGCGAGTGTCTGGATCTGCTCCAGACGCAAGCGGGCGGCGAAGATGAAGGGAAGCGTCGTCAAGGGCGCCGTCACGAGCTCCGAGAGGCGAGCGAGCTGCTCTCTTTGCTCCGCTGCCCGGCTGCCCTGGCTGACCGCGGCCCGGCACGCCGCCCGCACCGAACCGCCCGCGCTCTCCGCGCTCCGCGCGAGGAGCTCCTCCTCCTGCCGGTCGAAGCGCTGCGGGTAGAGCCCGTTCAGGTAGACCCGGTCCACGGATGCCCCAACCTCATCGGTGAGGGCGGCCTCCAGCCAGGCCGTCTCGTTCACCGGCATCTCCTCCGGCAGCGCCACGATCGCGACGCCCGTCTTGCGCTGGTTGGTGAGGAAGGCATCGAGCGTCTCCGCCTGGCTGCGGATCGGCCCCACGCGCGCAATCGAGGCGAACGTGCGCGGAGTCTGCAGAAACCCGACTCCGTGCCCGGTGGCGGGCGCGTCGACGATGACGAGGTCGTACGGCCGACCACCCTTCAGCTTGCGCTGCGGCAAAGCGAGCTCCCAGATCTTCCCGATCGTCACGAGCTCGCGCAGGCCGGGGGTCGCGGCGGCCAGGTAGGTGAAGACCTTGGAGCGAAAGAGCATGTCGCGCATCGCTTTCACCTTGAGCTGGAGGAGCACGTATTCACGCATGGCCTCGTCGGGATCGATCGAGATCCCCCACAGGTTCTCCGCCATCTCGACCTCGTGAAAACCGACCTGCGCGCGGTGAAAAACGCGCGAGAGCTGCTCTTGAGCCGACACCTCAGCGACGATCGTGCGCTTGCCGCGCTCCGCCGCAGCGACGCCCAGCGCGAGCGCGACCGTCGACTTGCCTACGCCGCCCTTGCCGGTGACGATGACCAACCGCTTGTCCAGGAGATCGCGCAGGCAACCGATCTTGCCAGCTCTCGCGCAATGGGCGACCGGGCCGATCTTTTCCTGGCACGTGAAGGAAAGCCCCATCCACATGCGAATAACCGCGTTCAAATGGGTCTTTTCAACCGCCGATCGCGAGATCAAGAACATGACGTGCACACGAACGGCGCAGCGCCGGACGACGAGCCCGTGGCCTTCGAGAAGGTGACGGTGGCAGGTCCCGGCGCCGAGACGCCCGAGACTCCCTCGGCGCCCCCGCCCGTCGAGGAGCCCGAGACCCCCTCCCAGCCCGAGCCCGTCGAGGAGCCGCCTGGCCCTGACGGCGATCCCGAGCCCGCAGCTGAGACAGACGTCCCTGAGCCGGACGCGGAGATCAAGGTGGAGCGCGTCGAGCCCGCCCTCGATCCGGACACGATCGTGGCCGACCCCGACGCCGGGCGTCTGGAGGCCGGGCAGGTGATCGCGCCGAAGCGCACGCCGGGCACTATTCATTCCGAGCAGGCCGGAGGCGACGGCCGGCAGGCCAAGGTCTACGTCTTCGCCAACCAGAAGGGCGGCGTCGCCAAGACGACGACCACCCTGAACCTCGCGGTCGCCTTCGCCGAGTCAGGGCATCGCGTCCTGGTCGTGGACCTCGACCCGCAGGGGAACCTCACGATGAGCCAGGGGATCGACCCCGACAAGGTCGAGAAGTCGATGTTCGACGTCCTGGTTCACCGCATGCCCATCTCGGAGATCATTCAGAAGCGCGAGGTCGACATCGCGGTTTCCTCGATCGATCTGGCCGGTGCCGAGATCGCGATGAGCACTCAGATCGGCCGCGAGCGCTCGCTCGAGAAGGCGCTCGCCGAGGTGGGCGACGACTATGACTTCATCTGCATCGACACGCCGCCAAGCCTCGGGCTGCTCACGATCAACGCGCTGACCGCGGCCGACAAGGTCATCGTGCCGGTGCAGTGCGAGTACCTCTCGATGCGCGGCCTGGTCCAGCTCCAGAACACACTCGAGATGATCAAGGAGAACCTCAACCCGGGGGTCGAAATCGAGGGCATCCTGCCGACGATGTTGGACTCCCGGACGGTGCACGCGAAGGAGGCCGTCGAGATCCTCGAGGAGAACTTCGGCGATCTGGTCTTCAAGTCGCGGATCAAGAAGGCGATCAAGTTCGCGGAGGCACCCGTGAGGGGCTCGAGCGTCCTCAAGTACGATCCCAAGGGCAACGCCGCTGAGTACTACCGTGAGCTGGCGAGGGAGGTTTTGACTCATGTCACGGCGTAAGCGGGCGAGCATGAGGGAAGGTCCCCTCGCGGACCTGTTCCGCTCGACAGTTGAGCCTGAGGAGCCGCCGGCACCGCCGGAGAGGCTCGGTCGCTCTGAGGACCAAACACGCGTCATGCGCGAGGAGCCCGAGGCCTCCGACAGCGCGCCTGAGCCAACCGGGCCGCCCGAGCCACAGACGTCTTACGAGCCCCCAGAGCATCCGGAGCGGCCCGTCCCAGAGGTCTCCGATACGCCGGATCCCGAGCGCGTTCGCGCCTACCGGGTGGAGGAGAGCGAGGCGCCGCCGGAGGCGAAGCAGCGGCTCTCGAGGATCTTCGACGACCGCTCCGAGCCCGAGGCGCCGTACTACGGCCGCGAGGGCCACCAGCACGAGGCGCCCACTGGGCCCCCGCGCCCGCATGCGCCCGTGATCCGCGTCGTTGGCGTTGGCGGCGCCGGTGTCAACGCCGTCAACCGGATGGTGGAGGCGCAGCTGCCCGGCGTGGAGTTCATGGCCATCAACACCGACCTTCAGTCCCTGCAGCAGTCCACGGCTGACGTCACCGTCCACCTCGGCTCCGGCATGGCTCGGGGGCTGGGTGCCGGCTCGGACCCCGAGCTCGGCTACAAGGCCGCGTTCGAAGAGCAGGACAAGATCAAGCGCCTGCTGAAGGGCTCGGATCTGGTCTTCGTCACCGCCGGCGCGGGCGGGGGTACCGGTACCGGTGCCGCTCCGGTCGTCGCTCGTCTGGCTCGCGACGTGGGCGCCCTCGCCGTCGGCATCGTCACGCGCCCCTTCCGCTTCGAGGGAACCCGTCGGTCAAAGCAGGCCGAGGAGGGAATTGAGGCGTTGGGCGCCGAGGTCGACACATTGATCGTCGTGCCCAACGAGCGCCTGCTGAGCGTGCTCGCGCGCAACACGACCATGGTCGCCGCCTTCCAGGTCGCCGACGACGTCCTGCGCCAGGGCGTGCAGGGGATCTCCGAGCTGATCACGCTTCCAGGGCTCATCAACCTCGACTTCGCCGACGTCCGCACGACCATGCGGGATGCCGGGCACGCGCTCCTGGGTATCGGCATGGGCTCGGGCGACAACCGAGCCCAGGGGGCCGCGGAGCGCGCGGTCTCCTCGCCCCTGCTCGAGACCTCGGTCGACGGCGCCCGCTCGATCCTGCTTTCCGTCACGGGCGGCCAGGACCTGACTCTGCTCGAGGTCAGCGAGGCCGCCCAGGTCGTCCAGGAGGCGGCCCATCCCGATGCCAACATCATCTTCGGCGCGAACGTGGACGAGAGCCTCGCCGACCAGATCTGGGTAACGGTGATCGCCACGCGCTTCGATGGGCGCGGCCGCCGCAAGGACGGATCCACGACCCAGGAGCGGCGGGCCGTCGGCACCGCGGCGTCCATCCGCCGGCCGGACGACCGGCGCGCGGGCACCGCGAAGAGCTTCGAGACCCGTCCGAGCGACATGGGGATCGACGTGCCCGAGTTCCTGCCGAGCCGCTGACGCCGTCTACCCTGCGGCAATGACCGCCACCCGGGGTGCGGTAGCCGCGGGCCATCCCCTCACTGCCGAGGCGGGTGCCGCCGCACTTCGCGCGGGCGGAAACGCGGTCGACGCGGCGATCGCGGCCGTGCTGACCTCATGCGTCACCGAGAGCCCGCTCACTGGGCTGGGGGCGGGCGGATACGTGCTTGTCCACTCGGGCGACGAGAACGCGCTGCTCGACTTCTTCGTCGAGGCGCCTGGCCGCGGCGGGCTCGAACGCAGCGAGGAGTTGGTCGCCATCCCGATCCACTTCACGGAGGAGACCACCCAGGTCTTCCACATCGGCGCCGCCTCCGCAGGGGTGCCGGGAACACCGGTGGGCCTGGCCGAGGTTTCGCGCCGGTTCGGCAGCATGCCGCTCTCGGAGCTCGGCGCCTTCGCGATCCGCCTCGCGCGCGAGGGCGTCCGCGTCAACGCCGAGCAGGCGTTCTTCCTCGAGATCCTGGCCGACGTCTTGACGTTCTCCGAGGAGGGGGCGGCGATCTACTCGCCGCAGGGGCGCATCCTCGGCGAGGACGACCTCTTTCGTTTCCCCGAGCTGGGCGACGCGATCGAGAGGCTTGGCGCCGACGGGGCCGAGCCCTTCTACCGCGGCGAGGTGGCGGACCGGCTCTCCGATTGGATCGTCGAACGCGGCGGGACCCTGGGGCGCGACGATCTGAGCGCCTACGAGCCGATCTGGCGCGAACCCGTCGTGGCCGAGTTCGAGGGGCGGCGCATCCTCACCAACCCACCGCCCTCGTCCGGCGGAATCCTGATCGTGTTCGCCCTCGACCTGCTCGACCGGCTCCGCGAGAAGAGCTGGGAGTCGGTCGTGGCGGCGATGGAGGCGGCGCAGTCGATGCGCACCGAGGACTTCCTCACGGGACTGCTCGCGCCCGGGTTCGCCGACCGCTTCCTCGCCCCGGAGGTGCTCGACGCCACAGCGAAGGCGGTGGCCGAGCGCCGCCGGCTCGGGCTCGGTCCGCTCGCGGCGGATGAGCGGCTCGGCTCGACCACCCACATCACCGCTGTCGACGCAGAGGGCATGTGCGCGAGCGTCACCTGCTCCAACGGGGTCGGCTGTGGCCTCGTCGTGCCCGGTACCGGCGTTCACCTCAACAGCATGCTCGGCGAGCAGGATCTAAACCCGCATGGCTTCCATCGGCATGCCCCCGGAACGCGGCTGCCCTCCATGATGTCCCCGACCGTCGTCCTGCGCGACGGCGAGCTCGAGCTCGGGCTTGGCAGCGGCGGCTCCAATCGCATCCGCTCGGCGATCCTGCAGACGATCATCAGGCTGGTCGGGCAGGGCAACCCGGTCGACGAGGCGGTCGTCGCTCCCCGTGTGCACGTCGAGGAGGGCGTCGTACAGGCCGAGCCGGGAGTCGATCCCGAGGTGCTCAGCCATCTCGAGGCTCGTGGCTATGAGGTCGTGCGCTGGCCGCGCCTGAACGTCTTCTTCGGCGGTGTGCACGCGGTCTCACGAGACCTCGAGACCGGTGCGCTCCAGGGCGGGGGTGACCTCAGGCGCGGAGGGGCGGTGGCGTACGGGTAGGCAGCGTCTTCACGCGCTCACACGAGCCGCCGCAACACGCCCAGGTCCTCATCACTCGCGAGGTAAGCCCCGCGGATGACGGCCCACGCCCGGATCCGTTCCTCGCGTAGGCCAGCTGCGGCGAAGGCGGAGATCCGCCGCTCGGTTTCGTCGACCGTAATGCGGTAGGCGATGGGGTTCCAGAGGAAAGAGGGCACATCGAACTCGGGCTCCCCCAGCATCGGCTTCGGATCGATCGCAACGTGGCCCTCCCGGGCACGCAGGATGTTGTGGTGGTGCAGGTCTCCATGGATGAGGGTGCCCCGCTCGACGCTCAGCGATCCGTAGAGCTCACGAGCGAGGGCGACCAGCTCTCGCCTTGGGCCGGCCTGCGGGTCGGCCTCTTCGAGCCAGTCGGGCACGAAGTCGCCGATCCATCGAAACGGCGCTCCCGCCGGGCGCCAGAGCCGCAGCCCCAGGTGGACTGCGATTGCGGTGGCGTCCGCTGCAGACAGGCTCGAGATGTCATCGCCCGGAAGCGCCCGCTCGATCAGAATCGCGCGGCGGCCCGGGTCGTGGCGCAGCAGGCGCGGGCATCCGTCCCCTCCCCACAGCTGGAGCGCCTCTGGCTCCTGGTCGGACTCGTGGTCGTTGGACGCCGTCACCTTCAAGACCGCGCCCGCGCCGGCGGCGGCCACGAAGGAGTGCCGCGAGAGCTCGAACGGCTTTCGGAGCTCGATCTTCCAGTCGTCCGCGACTGCCTGAGCCGTCGCCTCCAGGGCCACAAGCTCGCCCCTGCTCATCCGCGGGCCGCAGTCACAGCGCGGGGCGGCTCTACCCGACGATGACCTTGCCGTTCATGCGGGCGCGGTCAGCGATCTCCTGAGACCGGTCGACGGCGTCGACGAGGGCTTTTAGGGCACTGCCGAGGATCCGCATGCGTTCGGGCTCTGATCGGAGCTCGAGCAGGCGCTGCTTGGTCTCGGCAGGAAGCTCGACCCTTGCCGCGATCGCGTAAGCGTCGTCGTCAGCGAGCTCCTCGCCGTCCGGCGGTTCGCCCGAGACCCGCTCGACCAGCTCCGCGAACGCCTCCCGAGTGACGCCGGCGGCGCTCTCATCGCTCTCAGCGCTCTCGGGAGCCGGGTCGATGGGCTCGACCTCCCCAGTCGGATAGTCCTTCGCCTCGAAACGGTCGAGCACGCGGAACGGCAGCTCGCCGGTGACGATCACGTTGAGCCGACCGTCGTCGAAGCGCTCGATCACCTCCGTGACGCGCGCCATGCAGCCGATCCGCCGCGCGCCGCCCTCGTCGTCGCGGAAGACGATTCCGAACGGCTCTTCGGACTCCAGGCAGTCCCCGATCATGCGCTTGTAGCGCTCCTCGAAGATGTGGAGCGGCATCAACTCGCCCGGCAGGATCACCGCCGGTAGCTCGAAGATCGGCAGCTCCACTCCGGCTGAGCCCGCCATGCGTCGATTGTACGCCGCATGCGCTCGCCGTTGAGGCGAAAATGCCCGGGTGGCCATCGACTTCGAAGCTGAGGGGCTCCTGGAGGGGCTCGAGGGCAAGGCGCGCGAGGATCGCCTCGAGCTGCTTCGCGAGCTCGAGGCCGACGGCGTCTCGGCAGACGAGCTCCGGGCGGCCGTCGAGGAGGATCGGCTGGCGCTCGTGCCTGTCGAACGCCTGCTGGCCGGCACTGGCCAGCGCTACACCTCGGCGGAGGTGGCGGAGCAGGCGGGGATCGACGTCGAGCTCCTAAAGCGGCAGCGTGGCGCGCTGGGGCTTCCGACTCCGCCCGACGACGCGAAGGCCTTCGGCGAGGGGGACCTCGAGGCTGCGAAGCGTCTCAAGCTTGCTCTCGACGCCGGCCTGCCCGAGGACGGGACGGTCGAGGCAGGCCGTGTGATCGGCCTCGCGATTTCCCAGGTCGCCGTCACGGTCAACTCGCTGATCGGGGAGGCTTTCCTAAGCGCGGGCGACACCGAGCTCCAGGCCGCCGGGCGCTACGTCGCGGGAGCCGAGGCCCTGCGCCCGATGCTGAGCGAGACCCTGGACTATGCACTCACCCTCCACATCACCGAGGCGCTCCGCCATGTGGCCGTTGGCCGCGCCGAGCTCGAATCAGGACGCCTGCCCAACTCGCAGGAGATCACGGTCTGCTTCGCCGACCTGGTGGGGTTCACGCGCCTCGGTGAGGAGCTGCCTCCCGAGGAGCTCGGCCGGGTCACCGGTCGGCTCGCCTCGCTGGCCCGGGAGGTGGCGACCTCGCCCGTGCGTCTGGTGAAGATGATCGGCGACGCCGCCATGCTGATCTCCAACGAGGCCGAGCCCGCCGCTGCCGGGGCCGTTGATCTGATCGACGCGGCGGAGGGCGAGGGCGAGGGCTTCCCGGTCCTCCGGGCGGGACTCGCGAGCGGGTCCGCGATCTCGCGCGGCGGGGACTGGTACGGCCGGCCGGTGAACCTCGCCAGCCGGATCACTGCCGTGGCCCGCCCCGGGAGCGTCCTGGTCGACGAGACGACACGTGAGTCGCTCCCCGACTCCTTCGCCTTCTCGTTCGCGGGCGAGCGTCGCCTGAAGGGCATTGAAGGCGGCGTGAAGCTGTTTCGCCTTCGCAGGGGCGAGGAGCACCGGGACTAGAGGGTCCCGAGGACCTCGCGCGCCGCGCGTTCGCCGGAGCGCACTGCCCCATCCATGTAGCCGGACCAATGGTCCGAGCTCTCGGTCCCGGCCCAGTGCAGCGGCCCGATCGGAGCACGCATCGCGGGGCCGAAGCCGGTCCACACGCCTGGCGGCATGAAGCAGACCGGCCCACCTCCGGTGTAGCGCTCCCGCGCCCAGTCCTGCTCGATATAGCGCTCAGGCTTCGCGGCGCGCGGGCCGTAGACGCGCGCGAGCCCACGCAACACCGCCTCTCGTCGCTCCGCCTGCTCCAGCCGCTGCACAGCGCGCGCCTCGGGGCCGCTCAGGAAACCCAAGAGGATTCCGGCCGAGCCCTCAGGCGGCGAGTTGTCGAACGTGGTGGTCGCGGGGCCCTCCACCGAGACAGCCGCGCCCGAGAGCCCGTCGGCGCGCCAGAACGGCTCGCCGTAGATCGCGATGCACTTGACGTAGGAGCCCCACGGCATGCGCTGGCCCAGCTGCGTGCGTGCCGGCGGCAGGGCCGGCTCCCATTCAATCCGGTCACACAGAGGTGGCGCCATCGCCACGATCGCCCGGCGGGCGTTGACCTCACGGCCAGCCGCGAGGAGCTTCACGCCAGCGTCACGGTGCTCGACCTTGGAGACGGGCACCTCTAGCACCACCCGCTTGCCGAGCTCCTCCGCCATGCGCAGCGAGATCAGCTGCGAGCCGCCATGGAATCGATCCTGTTGGGCGCCTCCCTCTGTATCGAGCAGCGAGTCGAAGCCGCCGCCGGATCGCATGTACCAGAGGCCGTAGAGCAACGAGATGTCGGTCGAGGCGGCGCCCCACACCGTGTTGACGGCGATCTCGACCAGGCGTCGGGCGAGTCCGGTGTGCAGCATCCGCCCGAGCCAGGTGGCGAGCGTCAGACGATCGAGCCTCTCGGCGCCGGGAGCGGTCCACGGCGCGTCCAGGGGCACCCGCCCGGCGAGCACGTCGATGCGCCGCCTCATCACCTCGATCTCGAGGAGCGAGACTGGGTTTACCCGCGGGATCGTGCCCGAGTAGCGAGTGAGCTTGCCGTCCAGCTCCAGCAAGTTCTCTCCCTCGACGTAAGTGGGGAAGGTCTCGATCCCGAGCTCACTCGCAAGCTCGTACAGGCGGTCCTGAGACGGGCCGACCCACTGGCCGCCGATCTCGACCACGTTGCCGTCGCCGAGGTCGGCGTTCAGAGTCCGGCCCCCGACGCGATTGCGTGCCTCGAGGACGACGGTCTCGATCCCCGCCCTGGTCAGCTCGCGCGCCGCCGCAAGGCCGGCCAGGCCGGCGCCGACGACCACAACATCGGCTTCGAGCTTGCGCGCCACGGGCGCCGACGCTATCGATCGCACGGGCTTAGTAGCGATTTAGCGCCTGATGAGACTGTGTAGGCGTGATCCTGCTGATGCTGTTCGCGCTGGTGGCAGGGGCAGGCACCGCCCTCTCTCCCTGCGTGCTGCCCGTTCTGCCCGCTGTGCTTTCGGCGGGCGTCACCGGTGGCCGGCGTCGGCCGCTTGGCATCGTCATCGGCCTGGCTGCCTCGTTCACGTTCGCGACGGTCGCGCTCGTCTACGTGATCGACGCCCTCGGGCTGCCCGACGACCTCCTGCGCACGCTCGCGATCGTGACCCTCGGCGTCTTCGGGATCCTGCTGTTGATTCCCCCTCTCGCTGCCCGCCTCGAGGCATGGGTGTCCCGCCTCGTGCCGGGTCCCGCCCGCGGTACGGGTGACGGGTTTGGCTCCGGCATCCTCCTCGGGGCCAGCCTCGGCCTCGTCTATGCACCGTGCGCAGGCCCGATCCTCGCCGGCGTGATCACGGTTTCCGCGGCGCAGGAGTTCACCGCCGGAAAGCTGGCGGTGGCCTTGGCCTACGCCGTGGGGTCGGTGGCGGTCCTCTACCTCCTGATGGTGGGAGGTCGCCGTCTCGCCGATCGACTTTCCGCCTATCGCGGGCAGATTCAGATCGCGATGGGGGCCGTGATGGTCGCCGTCGCTCTGGCGATGACCGCCGACCTCGACTTGAAGTTCCAAAACGCGATCGCCGACGACCTCCCGGCCGTGCTTGTCAACCCCACCTCGGAGCTGGAGGGAAGCGAGGCCGTGTCCGACGATCTGGCCTTGGTCCAGGGCAATCCGCACGCGGCCGAGGAGGGCGGCGTGGAGGAAGCGGCGGCTGGCGTCGACCTGCCCGACCTCGGGCTGGCGCCGGAGTTCGCCGCCGGTAACTGGCTCAATACGCCGGGCGGCGACCCGCTCTCGCTGGCCGAGCTCGACACGAAGAACCAAGTCGTGCTGCTCGACTTCTGGACCTACACATGCATCAACTGCATTCGCAGCCTCCCCTACATCAAGGCCTGGGATTCGGAGTACCGCAACCACGGACTCGAGATCGTTGGCGTCCACACGCCCGAGTTCGCCTTCGAGAAGGAGACCGGCAACGTCGAGGACGCGATCGATGAGTACGGGATCGAATACGCGGTCGTGCAGGACAACGAGCGCGGAACGTGGGATGCGTTCGGCAACCAGTACTGGCCCGCCAAGTACCTGATCGACGCCGACGGCCATGTGCGCTACACGCACTTCGGCGAGGGCAACTACGCGGAGACTGAGGCCGCGATCCGCTCGCTCCTGGCCGAGGCCGGAGAGAAGGAGCTCGGCGACGGCGTTGGCTCCAAGGACGCCGAGACCGCGGATCCCGGCGTCGGCACGCCTGAGACCTATCTGGGCTTCGAGCGCGCCCAGGGATTCGCCACGCCGCCAAGCCCCGGCATCAGCGACTACGTCGCGCCCGCGGCCGCGCCGCCGACGAACGCCTTTGCCCTCGACGGCCGCTGGGAGGTCGACGCCGAGTCGGCCACGGCGCTGAGCGACGCCTCCATCCGCCTCGGCTTCGAGGCCCGGCGGGTGTTCCTCGTGCTGGGAGCGGACGACGGCCCTGGTGACGTCGAGGTTCTGTTGGACGGCGAGCCCGTTCCGGCCGAGTTGGCGGGCGAGGACATCCGGGGTGGTCGCGTCGCAGTGACCAACCAGCGCCTCTACCGCCTGGTCGAGCTGCCCGAGTCAGGCGCGCACGAGCTCGAGCTGCGGCTGGACCCGGGCGTGACGGGGTACGCGTTCACGTTCGGCTAGGCAACAACTAACAACTGGCATGGAAGGCGGCGAGCGGTGGAGATGCCGCCACTGGCTCGGTTTCCTCGGTGCGTGGGGAGCTCACCGGTCGCAACGCTCACCTGCCGGAACTGGCGCCTCGGTCCCGCCTGCCGGGACCTACGCGCCACGCGCTCGGCGGCTGCGTGGCACCTGTCGCAGCAGTCCCGCTAGGCGGGACCCACGCGCCACGTTCCCGGGCTACCCCCTCCCTACCCAGCCCAGTTGTTGATCCCGGCAGCCCGCCGATTCTATGCCGGCTTGCGCGCGCTCAGGACCAGGTTGTAGAAGAGCTCAGGGGGCAGGCGGGGTTCCAGGACCGCGGTATCGACGCTCTGCAGAGCGAGATACGACCGGAACGCGAACTCGCGCCACGCGAATGGCACCTCCTCGGGGACGGCGCTCGCCTCGAGCGTGCGGAGGGTCCAGCCCCAGGCGTTTGCCAGGAGCTCCTCGCCGCGGATGCGGGGGCGTTCGAATCCAGCATCGATGAGCAGCTCCTCCAACTCGCTCGGGTCGAAGGCATGTACGTCGACCTCGGGTTCGAGCTCATGCCCGCCCGACCGGCAGTCGGCGTGAGCCCCGTTCGCCTCCGAAGCGCCCAGCGCCCGGCGCCAGATCGGCGCGGTCACGTGCCCCAGTTGCTTCGGCAGCGCGGCGATGCGGTCGCCGTAGCGGGACGGCTCGCCGCAGAAGGCGAGGGTGCCGCCGGGCCTCAAGACTCTGCTGAACTCGCTAAGCGTCCGTGGCAGGTCGGGCATGTGGTGCAGTACGGCGTGGCCGAAGACGAGGTCGAAGCTCTCCCCGTCGAAGGGCAGGCTCTCTGCGTCCGTCTCCACCGTGTCGGCATCCACCCCCAGCAGCTCGGCGGATCCCTCAAGGGAACGCAGCATCCCGGGAGAGATGTCCGTTTCGGTCACCCGCCCGCAGACGCCGAGCTGCAGCAGGTTGAGCCCGAAGTAGCCGGTGCCGGCCCCGATCTCGAGCGCGTCCGCGTAGTGACCCGGGCGGCTGCCAAGCGCCTTCGTCAGCTTCCTCAGCACCTGCTGCTGGCCGACGTCCCCGAAGTCGATCCCCCACTTGGCGTCGTACTCGGGCGCGGCGGCGTCGTGGTAACGGGTGTTGACGTCTTTGATGTGCTCAGCGGAGGCCAGAGGGCGCCATGGTAAAGCGGGATCGCCCGCTGTCGGCCACTACGCTCACGCGCCAATGCCCCACATGCAGCGAGACCAGCCGAACGGGGTGCCCCCGCTCGAGCTCACAGGCGAGCGCACGCTGCCCGACGTGCCGGAGGAGAACTACTGGTTTCAGCGCCATCTCACCGTCTACGAGTGGCTCTCGCGCCGGGTGGGGGGGCTGTCCGTCGCCGACCTCGCGTGCGGAGAGGGCTACGGCTCCGATGTGCTCGCCACGACCGCCAGGGAGGTCGTGGGAGTCGACGCGAACCCAGAGGCCCACGAGCACGCCCGCCTGCGCTACTCGCGCCCGAACCTCCGCTTCGAGCGGGCCCTCGTCGAGGAGTTCACCGGTCCGTGCGATGCGATCGTCCTTCTTCAGACGATCGAGCACGTCCAGGATCCGGCCGCGCTCCTGCGCACCTTCGCCGCCGCCGCCCGGATCGCCTACGTCTCCACGCCCAACCGCCTCACGCTGGCCCCCCCGGACGCCGAGAAGTCCGACAACCCCTGGCATCTGCGCGAGTACACCCTCGCCGAATACCGCGCGCTACTCGAGCCGCGCTTCGGCCGGGTCGAGATCCACGGCCTCTTTCACGCTCGCAAGCTCCGCGCCCACGAGCTCGCTCTGCGCGCCGGCTGGGACCGTGTCCACAAGGCGATCGGGGTGACGAAGCCGTTCTACGACCGCTTCGTGCCGGCGATCAAGGCATCCGATTTCAAGCTCCAGAGCGACGCCGAGGCCGATCTCGACATGGCACTCGATTTCGTCGCCGTATGCCGGACGTGAGCAAGCCCGGCGAGGCCGGCTCCCTCGCGATCGTCCTCCACAGCCACATGCCCTACGTGGAGGGCTTCGGCACCTATCCCTTCGGGGAGGAGTGGCTCTTCGATGCCGTCTGCCGCTCCTACCTGCCGGTTCTGGATCTCGCCGAGAACGTGACAGTGGCGGTCACGCCCGTACTGGCTGATCAGCTCGAAGCTGCGGGAGTCGCGGAACGCCTGGAGCGCTTCGTCGGTGAATTCAGGGTGGGCTCTGCGGAGGCCGACGCCCAGGACTCGGACCCGGAGCTGCGCGCTGCTTGCCTTGCCGAAGCCGAGCGCTACGCGCACGCGCTCGAGCGCCTCAAGGCGCTCGACGGCGATCTGCTCGGCCTCTTTCGCGAACCCGCGCGCATGGGCAGGGTCGAGCTCATGGCGTCGGCCGCCACGCACGCGGTCCTGCCCCTGGTGGCCACCACCCCGGGCAGGCGACTGCAGATCGATGCCGGGCTTCGCTCTCACCGGCGCCGCTTTGGCGAGCCGGCCGGCTTTTGGCTGCCGGAGTGCGCGTACGCCCCGGGTATCGAGCGCGTGCTCGCCGAGCGTTCCATCTCATACTTCTGCGCCGACCAGAGCGCCCACGAGGAGAACCTGGCGGCCCTCGCCCCGGTAGCGACCGCTTCGGGGCCCACCGCCTTCACCCTCGACTGGGAGGCGATCAGCTGGCTTTGGTCGCTCGACGGCTATCCCTCGGATCCGTCCCACGCCGACTTCCATCGCAAGACATGGCGCGGTATGCGGCCATGGTCGATCGGCGGCGACGCCTACGGCGCCCACAAGGCCACCGAGCGAGCTCGCGCCCAGGCCGGGGAGTTCACCCGCGGCGTCGCTGATCGGTTGCGGCGCTTTCGCGCTGCGCACGGGAACTCGGGGCTCCTGGTCTTTGCGATCGACACCGAGCTGCTCGGCCATTGGTGGTGGGAGGGACCCACGTGGCTCGAGGAGGTCATCCGTACCGCACCCGGGGCCGGGATCGAGCTTTTGACCTTGAGCCAGGCAAGGGAGCGCCACGAGCCGCAGGTCCGGCCGCTCGCGAGCTCCAGCTGGGGCGCGGAAAAGGACCTGCGGACCTGGGACTCGCCGTCGGTGGCCGATCTCACCTGGGCCGCGCGCCGGCTGGAGCTGCGGCTCGTGGGCGAGCTCAGCCGCCGCCGCCTACGCGCCGACCAAGCCGAACGCGCCGCGCGTGAGCTGCTCGCGGTCCAGGCGAGCGACTGGGCTTTTCTGGACTCCCGGCGGCAGGCCGGCGACTATCCCTTCCAGCGCGCCACCGCCCACGCTCGGACCCTGCTCGAGGTCATAGACTCTCGCGAAGCCACCGAGCCACGGCTGCGAAACCTTGCGCCCGATCTGAGCGTCGCGCCACTCGTAGAGCCGTAGCCCCAACGATGAGCCGAGTCCTGATCCTCTCCTGGGAGTATCCGCCTCTGATCGAGGGCGGGCTGGCACGTCACGTGGGAAAGCTCTCCGAGGCGCTCTCCGAACGCGACGTGCAGGTGCATGTGTTGACGCGGGGGGAGAGGAGTCACCCTTGGACGAGCTGGTGGGAGGCGTCTACGTCCACCGCGTGATCGAGCCCAAGCGCCCGACCGACCTGGGCGAATTCGTCGCCTGGGTCGAGCGGATGAACGCCGACATGCTCGCCGCGGGGGTCGAGCTTGGCGACAGCTTCGACTTCGATCTCGTCCACGGACACGACTGGCTGGTGGCCCCGGCGTGCGACCACCTCGCGCGCCGCTTCGACGCACCGCTCGTGGCGACGATCCACGCCACCGAGCACGGGCGCCACCAGGGCTGGGTCGACAAGCACCCGCAGAGCCACATCCACGGCGTCGAGCGGTGGATCACGAATCGGGCCGACCGGGTGATCGCGTGCTCCTTCTACATGCGCGAGCAGATCGCGGATGTCTTCGGGGTGCCAGAGGACCGGATCTCGGTGATTCCCAACGGCATCGACCCCGACGACCTACAGCCGCAGACGGGCGCCGAGCTCCAGCGCCTACGAAGCGAGTTCGCGCAACCGAACGAGCGGCTCGTCCTGCTGATCGGCCGGCTCGTCTACGAGAAGGGCTTCCAACTCGCCCTTGAGGCGATGCCCCGCGTGCTCGAGCGCCTTCCGGGGACGCGCTTTCTGGTCGCGGGCTCGGGCACCCACGAGGCGGAGCTTCGCCACCAGGCCGCCGAGCTGGGCCTCACGGATCACGGCACGTTCCTCGGCTGGATCGGCGACGACGTCCTCCATTCGCTCTACCGGATTGCCGACGTGTGCGTGGTGCCCTCGATCTACGAGCCGTTCGGGCTCGTCGCGCTCGAGGCCATGGCGTCGGGTTGCCCCTGCATCGTGGCCGATACGGGCGGCCTGCGCGAGGTGGTTCCCGCCGAGCGCGCCGGATTGCGCTTCCCCGCACGGGACCCGGAGGGCCTGGCGGAGGTCGCGACGAGGGTACTTGGGGATCGTGAGCTGGGAGAGCGACTGGTTGCCGAGGGCCTGCAGCACATCCGCTCATTCGACTGGGCCGATGTCGCCGAGTCAACCGTCGAGCTCTACGGCGAGCTCGCGCCCGTTCGCAGCACCTAGGCCAGGCGGCACCCGCGAGGTTCGCCGCCTCGCCGCCGGGTAGCTTGAACCGGTAAGGGAGACTCGGCAGCCGGATGCCTGAGGCCAAACACCTAAATCCGCTTACCCGTGCGGTGCTGCTCGCGGCCGCGCTGATCGTCTTCGGCCTTGTCTTCCGGCAGCTGGCAACGCTGATGATCGCCGTGCTGATGACCGTGCTGGTCGCGATCCCGCTTGCGGCGACGGCTGATCGCCTGGAGCGCTACCGCGTGCCGCGCGCGCTGGGCGCCTTCGTCGCTCTGATGATCGGGTTCGGCGTCATCGCCGGAACGCTCGCGATCGTGATCCCGCCGTTCGTTGATCAGGCCGACGAGTTCGTGGAACAGGTCCCTGGAACGATCGACGATCTGCGCGCGGAGCTCGACGACGCCTCCGACTCGAACTGGGGCCAGGACGCGCAGAACTTCCTCGAGCAGTACACGAGCGACCCGAGCCAGTTCATCGGCCCGCTGGCCTCGATCGGGATCGGCGTCGCCGGAGTCCTCGCCGGCATCGCCCTGATTCTCATCACGGCCTTCTTCATGGCCGTGAGGCCACAACCCCTGCTCGATGGAGTCACCGCTCTATTCCCGCCCACCCGTCGCGAGTGGGCACGGGACGTGATGAAGCGTCTGCGCCAGTCGTGGGTGGGCTGGATGGAGGGCGTCCTCATCGACATGCTCATCACCTTCGTCCTGCTCTACCTCGGGCTGGAGCTGATCGGTGTCGACCTCGCGATCTTCTTCGCTCTCGTCTCGGCGATTCTCGTCGTCATCCCATACTTCGGGGCCATCCTCGGCGCCATCCCCCCGGTGCTCTTCGCGCTCGCAGACTCGCCGGAGAAGGCGCTGCTCACGCTCGGCATCTACATCCTGATCCAGCAGATCGAGGGCAACCTCACCATTCCGCTCGTAATGGCAAACCGCGTACGCCTACACCCGGCGCTGGTGGCGATCGGCGTCGTGGTGATCGGTCAGCTCTTCGGCTTCATCGGCCTCTTCGTCGCGGTCCCGATTCTCTCGATGATGGTGATCCTGGTCGACGAGATCTACGTGCAGCCGATGGAGGAAGACAAAGGCGTGCAGGTGGCCGCGGGAGGAGCGGTGACGCCAGCAGCGACCGAAACGCCGGCGGCCGGCGGCGCGGTCGTGATCACTCCCCCTCCGCCGGCTCAACCGGATCAGCCCAGCGAAGCTCCTTCGGCTCCTCGCGCGTCCTGATCACCTTCGCCGGCACTCCGACCGCCACGGCGTTCGCCGGGACGTCCTTCGTCACCACGGCGTAGGTGCCCAGGATCGAGTTGTCGCCCACGTTGACCCCGCGCAACACGCAGGCGCCGTAGCCGATCCAGCAGTTGGCTCCCACGCGGACCGGTTCCTTGTAGATGCCCTGAAGGCGGATCGGGCGCTCGACCTCTGTGACGCCGTGGTCGAAGTCGATGAACATGGCGCGGTCGGCGACGACGCATTGCTCCCCGATCCGGACGTGCTTGAAAGCGGAGATCGTGCACTCCTGGCCGAGCACGGTCTTGGGTCCGATCTCGACCTCGCCCTCGTGACAGCGGATCTTGGTGCCGTCGCCGATCCAGGAGAAGCGGCCGAAGCGAAGGCTTCCCGTCTTGCCGATCTGGATCTGTAGGCCCTTGCCGAAGAACACCGGGCCGTCGGTCTGCCAGCGCCAGCCGGCCGGGGTCAGGAAGCGGCGCCACGCATAGCGCCACAGGAGGCGCGCGTAGCGCGGGTTCAGCATGCCGTTGGCGGCGAAGAAGCGAAGCGAGCGGATCACCGGCGGGCGGACTCTAGAGGGCGGTCGTGCCCGAGCGCCCCCCTAGACTCACGCGCCGCATGGCCGATGAGACGAAGGGCGACGAAGCGCCGCTCGCCGAGCGCCTCGCGGCGGGCGAGAACAGAGCATTGGCACGCGCCATCACTCTGGTCGAGAACCGCGAAGCCGCTGGCGACGAGCTCGTGGCCGAGCTCTTTCCAAGAACCGGCAAGGCGCGGATCGTGGGTCTCACCGGCCCTCCGGGGGTGGGCAAGAGCACGCTGATCGGGGCGCTCACCAAGCAGCTCCGCGAGGCTGAGCACGAGATCGGCGTGCTCTCGATCGATCCCTCGAGCCCCTTTACCCGCGGGGCGGTCCTGGGCGATCGCATCAGGCTTGCCGACCACTTCCTCGACCCGGGCGTCTTCATCCGCTCGATGGCGACGCGGGGCTCGCTCGGCGGGCTCGCAGAGGCCGCGTTGCAGACCGCCCTGCTGATGGACGCATCGGGCAAGGACTACGTTCTGCTCGAGACGGTGGGGGTGGGGCAGGGCGAGATCGACGTGGTCGACCACGCGGACACGATCGTGCTCGCGTTGATGCCCGGCTCCGGAGACTCGATCCAGGCGCTGAAAGCCGGGGTGATGGAGATCCCAGACGTGATCGTGGTCAACAAGTGCGACCACCCGCTCGCTGACACGATGGTGAGGGAGGTACGGGCGGTACTCGCGCTCGGGCCCGAGCGCTCTTGGCGGGTGCCGGTCGTGAAGACGGAGGCGACCACGGGCGAGGGGATCACGAAGCTGCGCGAAACGATCGACGCTCATCGCGCCCACATCGAGGAGGAGGGCACCCTTTCCGAGCGGCGAGCGCGGAACCTGCGGGCCGAGGTGATCGGGATCGCGGCGTGGCGGATGCGCGCGGATCTCGAGCGCACGGCGCAGGCCGACCCGGAGTGGGCGAACCTCCTCGACAGCGTCGTGCGACGCGAAACCGATCCGGCAACGGCGGCGCGGAGGCTGCTCGAGCGGCTGGGGGAGCGCTAAGCGGCCTGGGACCAATCGTAGGGCTCGGGCCCGGAGCCGCGGGGGCGGATGTGCGCGATCACCTTGTCGCGACCCCCGAACTCGTTGCGAACCACCTTGACCTCAGTCCACTCGTCGAACACCGCGAAAGCGTCGGTTAGCTGCAGCGCCAAGCGTGACGGCCTGCGCCTGCGACCCAACCCAAACTCCTCCGGAGATGCCATGCGAGATCCCTTCTCATACGGGGAGGCAGTGACGAAATCCACTCTAAGCGCGGCGTAGGACGTCACCATCGTCACAGTCTTCCTAACCGCATGGCAAAGCCGCAAACTAGGCGAAGTTCAGGCGCCGAGCTGACGCGCGATGACCATCTCCTGAACCTCGTCGGTGCCCTCCCCGATCGTGAGGACCTTGGCGTCTCGATAGAAGCGGCAGACGGGGTACTCCTCGATGTATCCATAGCCGCCGTGGATCTGCACCGCCTCCTCCGCGGCGCGAACCGCGAGCCGTCCGGTGATCAGCTTGGCCTGCGCCGCGGTCAAGGTGAATGATTCCCCCCCGTCCTTCAGCAGCGCCGCGCGGTAGGTGAGCAGGCGCGCGGCCTCGATCTGCGCAGAGATGTCCGCGATCTTCGCCTGGATCGTTTGGAAGCTCGAGATCGGCTGGCCGAAGGCGCGACGTTCCTTCGCGTAGGCGAGCGCCTCATCGAGCGCACCCTGCGCCAGGCCCACTCCCATCGCCGAGACACCGATGCGCCCGCCGTCGAGGATGTGGAGGAACTGCTTCAAGCCCTCGCCACGGCGTCCGAGCAGGGCGCTCTCTGGGACACGGCAGTCCTCGAAGGAGAGCGGCCGCGTATCCGATGCGTTCCAGCCCATCTTCCGGTAGGGCTCCCCCTGCGAGTAGCCCGGGGTGCCGTTCGGGACGATCAGGTTCGAGATCTCCGTCTGGTCGCCGGCGCGATCGGTGACCGCCGTGATCGTGACGCAGGCGGTGATGTCCGTTCCCGCGTTGGTGATGAACTGCTTGGCCCCGTTGATCACCCACTCCCCGTCGGAGAGCTCTGCCGTCGTGCGGGTGGCGCCGGCGTCAGAGCCCGCCTCGGGCTCGGTCAGCCCGAAGGCGGCGAGCCGGCGTCCGGAGCAGAGCTCGGGCAGCCACTGCGATTTCTGCTCGTCGCTCCCCCACAGGTAGATGGGCATCGTGCCGAGCGAGGTGTGCGCGGCCAGCGTGATCGCGACCGATGAATCGACCCGCGCGAGCTCCTCGACGGCGACCGTGTAGGAGAGCGTGTCGGCCCCGCCGCCACCGTATTCCTCGGGGAATGGAATTCCCATGAGCCCGAGCTCCGCGAGCTTGCCGACGATCTCATAGGGGAAGGCCTTGGTGCGATCGAGCTCTGCGGCGACGGGCGCCACCTCGTCGCGAGCGAAGTCGCGCACGGTGTCGCGCAGGAGGCGCTGTTCATCGCTCAGCTCGAGGTTCACGGCGAGGGAATCTAGATGGTCGTACTACGCCCCTGAGTTGGCGATGTCCCGGTCCAGATCGTCGATCCGGACCGGGCGGGCCAGGTGAAAGCCCTGGCCGAAGACACAGCCCATCTCGGTCAGGCTCCGCTGCTGATCGGCCGTCTCGATGCCTTCGGCCACGACGACGAGATCGAGGTTCTCGCCGAGATCGATGATCGACCGGGCGATCGCCTCGCCCGTGCCCTGGGCCCCGACCTGGGCGACGAAGGAGCGGTCGATCTTGAGGATGTCGATCGGAAACTGCGCCAGGTGCTGAAGCGATGCGTTGCCCGTGCCGAAGTCGTCGATCGCGATGCGGATGCCGAGCTCCTTCAGCTGCGTGAGGCGATCGCCAGCCGCGGCGATGTCGGTCATGAAGGCGGTCTCGGTCAGCTCCAGCACGAGCCGTTGCGGATCCAGGCCACTTTGGTCGAGCGCGGCGGCGACATCGTCACGCAGGTTGGTGTCGTGGAGCTGTGCTGTCGAGACGTTCACGCTCAGGCCCGCGGTGGGCGGACCGCCCCACCTGGTCATCTCTTCGCAGGCCTTTCGCAGCACCCAGCGGCCGAGGGGCACCATGAGCCGGCCGTCCTCCGCGATTGGCACAAAGTCGTTGGGAAGGAGCAGCCCGCGCTCCGGGTGGCGCCAGCGCACGAGCGCCTCGAGCCCAGCGAGGGACCCGGTGGCGAGCTCGACGATCGGTTGAAAGTGAAGCGCGAGCTCGTCGGTGCGCAGTGCCTTGGTAAGCCCGCTCTCGAGCTCCATGCGGTCGACGACGGCCGTGTGCATCTTGGGCTCGTAGACCTGCGAGCGGCCCTTGCCGGTCTCCTTCGCGCGGTAGAGGGCCAGGTCCGCGTTTCGAAGCAGGTCGTCGTCATCGGCCCCGCTCATGGCGATGCCGATGCTGGCGCCGATGATGAGCTCTCGGTCGCGGACCTCGAAGGGCCGCTCGAGCTCGTCCAGGACGCGCGCGGCAACATCGGCCACCTGCGCTCCATCCACGTTCTCCAAGAGCACCACGAACTCGTCGCCACCGAAGCGCGCGGCCGTATCGCCGGCCCGCACGCAGGTGAGGATCCGCTTCGCCGCTTCCACGAGGACCTCATCACCCGCCGCGTGGCCGAGTGAATCGTTGACCGTCTTGAACGCGTCGAGGTCGACGAAGAGCGCCGCGACGCTGCCGGCCTGCCGCGCGGACCGCTCCAAGGCCTGATCGAGGCGATCGCGCAGCAGAAGGCGGTTGGGGAGCCCGGTCAGCGAGTCGTGCAGCGCCTGCTCGAGCGTGTCGTTGACGAGCTTCGCGTCGGTGAGGGCCAGGCTCGCGTGCTCAGCGAACGCGACCAGCATCTCGCGCTCGACCTGGGAGTAGCGGCGTCCGTCCTCGTGGGTGGCGACGACCAGGCTGCCCACCACCTCGCCTCGCTCTCGCACCGGGGCCGCCATCGCGGACCTGATGCCGTCGGCCGCGAACGCGGGCAGCCCCCGGTGGCGTACCGAGTAGTCCTCGAGGACCACGAGCTTCTTTTCCGCCGCGGCGCGGCCGCCCGCGCCCACGCCCGTCTGGCTGCGGCGTTCCTTTTTCGCCAGCTCGGGTGAGATCCCGGCCGAGGCGACCAGGATCAGGGTCCGAGGATCCTCGGGATCGACGAGCCGCAGACCCACGGTCTCGTCGCCCAGCAGCTCGTGCGCCCCGGCGACGATGGCTTCGAGGACCTCGTCGAGGGCCCGGCGGCGGACGATCGAGCCTTGGATCCTCGACAGGCGCTCCAGCAGCTGCTTGCGCTCCTTGAGCGAGCCCAAGAGGCGGTTGTTCTCCTCGTGCTGGAGCTCGCTCGCCTTGCGGAGCCGCCGCTCCTTCTCAGCCGAGCGAAGCAGCCTGACCGTGAGGCCCAGCACACCAGCGAGCCCGTGGGCGAGGTCCCGCTCGTCCCGGGAGAAGTCTCGGTCTCTGCGGGCCAGGACGAGCGCCTCCCGCTTGGCTCCGTCGATCGGCTCGACCAGCGCGTGGCAGGGGCCCACTCCGGCCACGTGGAGCTCAGAGCCACGCGTATCGACCAGCTCACAGAGCGTCCGGTGAGGGATCTCGCCGGGCCCGAAGCCCAGCGCCGCCGCGATCCCGCGGTTGTCGATGATGGCCGCGGCGTTGGCCCCCAGGGTCTGCGCGATGCGCTCGTTGGCGCCGCGGATGGCGCTTTCCTCGTCGCCAAACGAAGCAGCGGCGACGGCGAAGTCGGTCAGCTTGAGAGCGGCCCAGCTCGCGCCCTGTGACCGCTTCGGCTCGGTGGCCTCCAGGGGCGCGTCCACGGTTCGGCGCGCAGCGGAAAACGGACGGGCGAGGCTCATCTCTATTCCTATCGGTGCCCGAGCGAGGAGCCTTTAGTTCGGCTGGCCCGGCCCGAACCTTTAGTGATCAGCGCCTCGCCTGGACGTCTATTCGATGGCTGGGTGTACGGCTCACTCGCCGGCCAGCGCGCGTGCGAGTGACGCCAGCAGGCGCACCCCGAAGCCCGTGGGCCCATTGCCCACGTACTCGCGGCCCGTGTCCCAGGCGGTACCTGCGATGTCGAGGTGGACCCAGGGCTTCTCGTCAACGAACTCCTCGAGGAAAGAGGCCGCGTAGATCGTCCCGGCCTTGCGCTTGGCGGAGGCGTTCGTGAGGTCGGCGACCTTGCCTTTCGTGAGCTCCTTGTACTCCTCGTGCAACGGCAGCCTCCACGCAAGCTCGCCGGTGCGCTCGCCCGCCGCCCGCACCTCGTCGGCCAAGGCGTCGTCGTTGGAGATGAGGGCGGCATAGGTCGACCCGAGCGCAATCAGCACAGCGCCCGTCAGCGTCGCGAGGTCCACCAGGCGGGTTGCACCCAGCTCGCGCGCGCAATAGGTCAGTGCGTCGGCGAGGATCAACCGGCCCTCGGCGTCGGTGTTGTTTACCTCTACGGTCTTGCCGTTCAGCTGGGTGATGATGTCGCCGGGCCTCGTGGCGGTGCCGCTCGGCATGTTCTCGGTCGCAGGGATCGCCGCGACGAGATTCAGGGGGAGGCCGAGCTCGGCGATGGTGGCGACCGCCTCGAGCACGGCGGCGCCCCCCGACATGTCCATCTTCATCTCCTCCATCTTGGCCGAGGGCTTGATGGAGATGCCGCCGGTGTCGAACGTGACCGCCTTGCCGACGAACCCGATGGCCTCGGAGTCCCCGCCGCCCTCGTAGCGCAGGGCGATCAGGGCCGGCTCCTCGGCGGTTCCCTTCGAGACGGCCTCGAGCCCGCCCATCCCAAGCTCGGACATCCGCTCGCGGCCGAGCACCTCCAGGCTTACGGGCTCGTGCGCATCGGCGATCTCGCTCGCACGCTCGGCGAGGTAGCTGGGCGTGACGATGTTGGCGGGGAGGTGCTGAAGCTCGCGGGCTCGGTTCGCGCCCTCCGCTGCGATTCGCGCGAAGCGCACCTCGGCCTCGAGCGCTGCGGTGTCGCCGTCATCGGCCTCGAGCTGTAGGCGCTGCAACCGGGGTGAGTCGTCCTCATCGTCCTCGTTGTGAAGGAAGCGGTCGAAGCGGTAGCTCGCCAGGATCGTGCCGTCGACGATCGCCCCGGCGACCCCGTCGGGCGCGTCGGGGACGTCGGGAAGCGTCCATGAGAGCGACGTCGCCTCGAAGGCGGCGGCCTGCTTTACGGCAACGGCGGCGACGACGCGAAGCCGCTCCGCATAGAGGTCTTCCGCCTTGCCGAGGCCCATCACGAGGACGCGCCGGTCGTCCCCTGGGCGCAGGAGGGTCGTCTTCTTAAACGAGGATCGTGCGTCTCTGGCGCCCGCCACCTCGGCGAGCTCGCCCTCGAGCTCCTCGCCGTCGAGGAGGCCCACCACCGCGACATCCGCCTGCTCGCCCTCGCCCGATGTGACCACGTCTACCTGCACGAGGGGGTGTTCTAGCATTCACCGCCTCGCGGCCCCAGCCCCCCAAGGTCTACCCGCCGTCCCTGAAGGAGTTCCCAGATGCCCCAGACCGTGATCCTCGGAACCGCCCGGACGCCCTTCGGGAAGATGGGCGGAGCGCTGGCGCCGCAGAGCGCGGTGGAGCTGGGAGCGACGGCGCTCGAGGCCGCACTCGATCGCGCCGGCGTCGCGCCTGAGCGGGTACAGCAGGTCTCCTTCGGGCAGGTGCTCCAGGGCGGCCAAGGCCAGATCCCCTCGCGGCAGGTACAGATCGACGCCGGCATCCCCAAGGAGGTCCCCTCGGAGACCGTGAACAAGGTCTGCGCGTCGGGGATGCGCACGATCGGCCTCGCCGATCAGGCGATCCGTGTCGGCGACACCGAGGTGGTGGCGACGGGCGGGATGGAGTCGATGAGCGGGGCGCCATACATGCTCCCCAAGGCTCGATTCGGGTTCCGGATGGGTGATGCGAAGGCGATCGATGCGATGACTCATGACGGCCTCACGAACCCGTTCACGGGCAAGCAGATGATCAACGAGGCCTCTGAGGTGTCAAACGAGCTTGAGCTCACACGACCCGACATGGACCGCTGGGCGGTCCGCTCCCACCACCTCGCCGCGAAGGCGACGGAGGAGGGGCGGCTCGCTGACGAGATCGTCTCCGTAACCGTGAAGTCGCGCAAGGCCGAGACCGTCGTCGAGGCCGACGAGGCGATTCGCCCCGATTCTACGGTCGAGGCGCTGGCGAAGCTGCCAGCCGTCGGCGATGAGAACGCCACGCACACGGCTGGCAACGCCCCGGGTGTGAATGACGGTGCGGCTGCGGTCATCGTGGCCTCCGAGGCCTGGGCCGAGCGCGAGGGGCGCGAGGTGCTCGCCCGAGTGCTCTCCTACGGCACGGTCGCGGACGATTTTCCCTATCTCGCTCGCACGCCCGCGAAGGCGGCGATCGCGGCGCTCGAGAGGATCGACAAGGCCCCCGAGGACGTGGAGCTCTGGGAGATCAACGAGGCGTTCGCGTCGGTGGCCATCAACTCGGTGCGCATGCTCGGGGTCGACGACGAGAAGGTGAACGTAAACGGGGGAGCGATCGCGCTGGGGCATCCGATCGGCGCCTCGGGCGCCCGCATCGTGGGCGCGCTCGTTCACGAGCTGCGCCGCCGCGGGGGCGGCCTGGGTTGCGCGGCGATCTGCTCGGGTGGCGGCCAAGGAGACGCGATCGTCCTCGAAGTGAACGGTGGCTGACGCAAACGAGCGCGCCGCCTCCGGGTCCGCGGCTTTCTTTGACCTGGACAAGACCCTGATGGCGGGCTCGTCGGGAATGGTTTGGGCTCGGGTGTCCTATGACGCCGGCCAGATCTCAAGGCGGCTGCTGGCTCGTTGGGCCGTCGACCATCTGCGCTACCGCCTGCGCGGAGCCTCGGAGGACGCCTCGCAGCAGGTGATGTCCGAGGTGCGCGAGATGTTGCGCGGGGTACGCGCTCGGGACCTCGAGCGCCTCGGTCCGATGGTCCTCGCCGGCGTTCTGCCCCGGATCTACCCGCAGATGCTCGAAGAGGTCTATGCCCACCAGGACGCGGGCCGCGCCACCTTCATCATCTCGGCCGCCGGGGTGGAGCTGGTGGAGATGCTGGCACGCGTGCTGGGCATGGACGGGGGCATCGGCACGCGGTATGGCATCGGGTCCGACGGCCGCTTCACGGGCGAGCTCGAGGGCCCGTTCATGTTCGGCACAGGGAAGGTGGAGGCGCTTCATCGCTACGCGGACGAGCACGGCATCGATCTGGAGGAGTCGTATGCGTTTTCGGACTCGGCATCGGATCTGCCGATGCTGCGGGCGGTCGGCAACGCCGTTGTGGTGAACCCTGACCAGGAGCTCCTGGCCGTCGCCCGCAGTGAGGGCTGGCGGGTGATGCGCTTCGAGAAGCTTGGCCGACGCTTGGCGATCGCGGGAGCCACACTCACCACGGCGGCGCTGGGTGGGATCGGCAGCATTGTCGTCTCTCGCCGGCGGGCGGGTAGGGTCCGCCCGCGGTATGGACTCGCCTCTCGCGTTCGCGGGTAGCGCCCGGCAGGCGATGATGCTGCGAGCGTGGCGCAGGAGTCCCGCTGGGCGCGACCAGCGCGCCACGAAGCAGATCATCTCTCAATGTTAAGAAGCGCCGTCAACGTTGCGATCACCGTCGCCCGGTCGTCGCGGAGCTGACGCCAGGTGAACCGAATCACTCGGTAACCCCGAGTCGCAAGCCAGGCATCGCGGTTGCGGTCCGCTTCGAACTTGGACCGCGTCCCGTGCGTCGTCCATCCGTCCGTCTCGACGATGAGTCCGGCCTCCGGCCACAGGAAATCGACCGTGTACGGGCCGATCACCTGCTGCGTTCGCGGCGCCGGCACTCGATGGCGGCGACAGAGCGCGAGGAGTCGGCGTTCGAGCTTGGTCGACTCGACGTCGGCGCCGTCGAAAAACCACCCGGTATCCAGACGAAGTCGCTCGGCGCGTTCCAGCATCGCCTCCAAGCGCGCCCGCGACATGGTTCGCTTCGCATCGCGGAGGGTTCGGGCAACGGTCGTCACTGGGATCCCATTTCGACGCGTGACGTCTTTTGCACTGAGCGACTGGCAGCGGTGCACGACGAGGTCTCGCCGGCGCCGTCGCCCGGCCGTGCTCGGCACCGACACGTGGACCCGACCGGAAGGGGGGTTGGTCAAGTCCCAAAGCGCCGCAGCGTCACCGTGACTCAGCACCGCTCCGGGACCGGCCGCCTTCACCGCTGCCAGCCAATGTCCCTCGGCTCGCAGGAGTCGAGGGGGAACGACGGAGTACACGCCGTTGTGGAGCCGAAAAAGGCGACCTGACCGGTGGCGCCGCCACGCGCCGCGCTTGTCAATGCCAACGGACGCAAGCTCCGCGATGTCGACGATGCCGAACTGGCCGCCGGCGAGTTGGCTCATGGCGAGGTCTCTGTCCTGGCTGGCGCATTGGTCCCGCATATCGAGACCAAGGCGACAGGGTTGGCGCTTCTCCCCTCCAAGCTGTCGCCTGGCGCGTCAGGCCCGCCTGGCGGGACCCGTGCGCCACGCCTGGTGCAGCCCGTCCGGCGCTGCCACGCGACCTACACTTCCCCCCATGGCGATCGAGCCCGATGCCCGCAAGCGAGCGCATCAGTGGCGCTCCGACGCCTATGGCTCGAAGCCCGGGCGTGAGGCGCTCTTCGAGACGATCTCAGGGCATCCGGTAGAGCCGCTCTATACGGAGGAGGACCTCTCGGAGTTCGATCCCTCCGAGAGCCTCGGTCATCCCGGCGAGTTCCCTTACACGCGGGGCCCGTATCCCTCCATGTACCGGGGCCGGCTGTGGACGATGCGCCAGTTCGCGGGCTACGGCACCGTTGAGGAGACCAACGCCCGCTTCCGCTACCTGCTCGACCACGGCCAGACCGGCCTCTCGACCGCCTTCGACATGCCGACGCTGATGGGCCTCGACTCCGACCATGCCCGCTCCCTGGGCGAGGTTGGGGTGGAGGGGGTGGCCGTGGACACGGTCGACGACGTGGAGACCCTCTTCGACGGCATTCCGCTGGACGAGGTCACCGTCTCGATGACGATCAACGCCCCGGCAGCGATCCTGCTCGCCTTCTACGTCGTCGCCGCTGAGGAGAAGGGAATCGGGCCCGAGCGGCTCGGCGGCACGATCCAGACGGACATCCTCAAGGAGTACATCGCACAGAAGGAGTGGTGCTTCCCGATCGACCCGGCGATGCGCCTGGTCACCGACATGATCGAGTGGTGCTCGGCGGAGATGCCGCGCTGGCATCCGATCTCGATCTCGGGCTACCACATCCGCGAGGCCGGATCGACCGCCCAACAGGAACTGGCGTTCACGCTGAAGGACGGCTTCACCTACGTCGAGCGGGCGATCGAGCGGGGGCTCTCCGTCGACGACTTCGCCCCCCGGCTCTCCTTCTTCTTCAACGCGCACATCGACTTCTTCGAGGAGATCGCGAAGTACCGAGCCGCTCGACGGATCTGGGCCCGCGAGCTGCGCGACACCTACGGGGCCACCCGCCCCGAGGCGATGCGGATGCGCTTCCACACGCAGACGGCCGGCGTCTCGCTTACGGCTCAGCAGCCCCTCGTCAACATCGTCCGCACCACGATCGAGGCCCTCGCCGGTGTCCTCGGCGGCACCCAGTCGCTGCACACGAACTCCTACGACGAGGCGCTCGCCCTGCCAACGGAGGAGGCGGTGCGGATCGCGTTGCGAACGCAGCAGGTGATCGCGCACGAGTCCGGCGTGACCAACACGATCGACCCACTCGGCGGCGCTTACTTCGTCGAGAAGCTCACCGACGAGATGGAGCGCGCCGCATACGAGTACTTCGCGCGTATCGACGAGCTCGGCGGCATGGTCGAAGCCGTCAAGCGTGGCTTCCCCCAGAGGGAGATCGCCGACGCCGCCTTCCGCTATCAGCACGAGGTCGATCAGCGCCAGCGGATCGTGGTCGGCGTCAACGACTACAAGCTCGCCGATGAAGAACCGATCCCCACCCTGAAGATCGATCCCGAGATGGAGCGCAAGCAGGGCGGCCGGCTCCAGCGGACCCGCTCGCGGCGAGACTCCTCAGAAGTCGAGGCGTCGCTCAACGCCCTCAAGCGCGCCGCGGCCGAGGGCGAGAACCTGATGCCGCACTTCCTGGACGCCGCCCGCGCCCGCGCCTCGGAGGGGGAGATGGTGGCGGCGCTCCAAGAGGTCTTCGGCACCTACACGGAGCAGCCGGTCTTCTAGGAGTGGTGGCGTTGGCAGATCATGGGATGTCAGGTGCCGAGATCGCCGAGCAGGCGCGAATGTCGCCCAGCGAGCGGTTGCAGCCGTTCTTCGCGACGAGCGCCCTGAGTGATGAGAAAGAGGGCGGGTAGGAACAGCGCATGGCTGATCTCAAGGTTGTGCGCAACGAGGTCGATGGCTGGGACGTTGTTCGCGCCGACGAGGGCGTTGCCATCTCGAACCATCCAACCCGTGAGGCGGCCGAGAAGGCGGCGGAGATGCGCTCGGAGGAGGATTCCGTCTCGGAGGAGGGCCGCGGTGACGTGATCGTCGCCCCAGACGAGACCCATGGGATCGACTCCACCGAGGGGGGCATGAAGTTCGCCTTCCTCTCGATCGGCGGCCTGCTGGCCGCGGTCGCGATCATTGCCATCGTCGTGGCGCTGATCGTCGCTTTCACCGACTTCGGCGGCTGAGCCCCCCGCCGAGGGTTACGCTTCGCGCCGATGAGCGAGGAGCAAAACGATCGCAAGATCCGCGTGGTCGTCGCCAAGCCCGGGCTGGATGGGCACGACCGCGGCGCCAAGATCATCGCCCGCGCGCTGCGTGACGCTGGGATGGAGGTGATCTACACCGGGCTCCATCAAACGCCAGAGCAGATCGCGGCCACCGTGGTCCAGGAGGACGCCGACGCGGTCGGGCTCTCGATCCTCTCCGGCGCGCACATGACGCTCGTGCCCCGCGTCGTCGAGCTGCTCAAGGAGCAGGATGCTGAGGACGTCGTGCTGACGGTCGGGGGGACTATTCCCAACGACGACATCGGCGAGCTGAAGGAACTCGGCGTCGATGAGATCTTCACCCCCGGCGCTCCCACCGACGAGATCGTCGAGTTCATCCGCGAGGCGGTTTCGACCCGGGCCTAGCTCCGCTCAGGCGTGGGTACGAGACCGCGCTTGCAGACCGCGATCGCCTCAAGGTCAGCACGCAACAGGTCCTCCTGGTTTCGTGCCCGCACCTGCCAGCCGTCGTCGGGGACGTGCGTCACGATGCGCGGTGATTGACTGGTCAGTCAATCGCGTGCAGCCGATAAGATGCGGCTCCGCCGGCACCCCAGCACCTGGCGCCGGCACCCCAAGAACCCTGCGAATCCCCTAGCTTGCGGGCGCCCCAAGGAGGCAAGACTTGAAGATCTGTTGCCTGGTCAAACAGGTTCCAGACGCCGCCGTACAGAAGCGTCTCGACGAAGCCACGAAGCGGCTCGACCGCTCCGGCGAGTCCAATCTGAACCCGTTCGACACACATGGCATCGAGGCCGCGATGCAGATCCGCGAGGGCGGCAACGCCGACGTGGAGGAGATCGTGGCCGTGACCATGGGCCCTGAGGGGGCCGTCAGGGCTCTGCACAAGGCGGTCGCGCTCGGCGCGGACCGCTCGGTGCACCTGACCGATGCGGCGCTCCAGGGATCCGACGTCTGCGCCACGGGTTACGCGCTCGCCAAGGTGCTCGAGTCCGAGAGTCCCGACCTCGTGCTGCTGGGCCAGCAGTCGGACGACGGTGAGTGCTACACGATCGGCGCGGTTGTCGCCGACCACCTGAAGATGCCCTCCCTCACCCAGGTGATCAAGATCGACGTCGCCGACGGCACGCTCACCTGCGAGCGCCAGGCCGAGTACGGCTACGACACGGTCGAGGTCGACCTCCCGGCCGTGATCTCGGTCGGCGACGCCATCAACGAGCCGCGCTACCCGAGCCTCAAGGCGATCATGGGCGCGAAGAAGAAGCCGCTTGACATCAAGGCCACCGGCGACGTTGGGATCGAGGCCGCCCAGGTGGGCGCGGACGGCTCCAAGACGCAGGTCCTCGAGATCAGTCCGCCGCCCGAGAAGGAGCCGGGGGAGATCATCGAGGACGAGGACACCACCGAGACGGTCGAGAAGATCGTCGCTTGGCTCGATGAAAGGAAGCTGATCTAGATGGGTGGGATCCTGGTCTACGCCCTCCACGACGACGAGGGCAACTTCAACCAGAACTCGTTGGGGGCGATCTCCGAGGCCGCGAAGCTTGCCGGCGAGCTGGGCTCCGAGGCGGCCGCGCTTGTGGTGGGCGACATCTCCGACGACGCCGCCGCCGAGCTCGGCTCCTACGGCGCAGCGACGGTCTACCGCGCCAAGTCCGTCGAGGAAGGCCTCGCGCAGCCGATCGTCGACGCGATGGCGAGGGTGATCTCCGAGAACGGCATCTCCTACGCGCTCTTCGGCGGTGGCCTGCTCGGCTTCGAGATCGGTGCCGGGCTCACCGCCCGCCTGAACGCCGGTGTGACGATGGAGGTCACGGCGGTGAAGGCCAAAGACGGCAAGCTCGTCGCCGAGCGCCCGGTCCTCCAGGACTCGGCGATCGTCGACGTCGGCTACGTGGGCGAGCCGGGAATAGTCATTGGCCGCCTGAACGCGTTCGACGTCTCCCAGAACGGGAGCGGTGCTGCCGAGCTGGTGGACGTCGAGGTCGAGCTATCCGAGTGGTCGACCAAGGCCCGCATGAAGACGCGGGGCGAGCAGCGGGGCGCCGACGTGAACATCGAGGACGCAGACATCCTCATCGGCGGCGGCCGCGGCTTGGGCGAGAAGGACAACTTCAAGCTGGCCGAGGACCTCGCCGAGGCCATGGGCGGCGCGGTCGCGGCCACGCGCGCGGTCGTCGACGCGGGCTGGTATCCCTACGCGGCACAGATCGGCCAGACCGGCAAGACGGTCGCGCCGAAGCTGTATTTGGCGGCCGGCATCTCCGGGGCGATCCAGCACAAGGTGGGGATGCAGAACTCCGACCACATCCTCGCGGTCAACAAGGATCCGAACGCCCCGATCTTCGAGTTCTGCGACCTTGGCGTCGTCGGCGACCTCCACAAGATCCTGCCGAAGCTGACGGAGGCTGTCGCCGCCAAGCGGGGCGGCTGAGGCGACTGAGGGTGGCCAGGCCCCAGGTATGCCGGGAGTAGCCCCAGCCCAGTTCCCGCCGCCGGTCGATCCGACGAAGGAGTTCGTCGGCCCGATCACGGATCCGGAGGAGGAGCGGATCGAGGTGGGGGTGGCGATCGTGGGCGGCGGCCCGGCCGGGCTCGCCTGCGCGATCCGGCTGACGCAGCTCCTGGAGGACGAGCCCGAGCTCGCCGAGGCCCTCGGCGAGGTCCCGGTGGCCGTGGTGGAGAAGGGTAAGGCGACGGGAGCGCACACGCTCTCGGGAGCCAACATGCGCCCGTCGGCGATGCGGGAGCTCTTCCCCGACCTCGACCCTTCAGCTTGGCCCGTCTACCAGGAGGTCACGAAGGACGCGGTCTACCTGCTCACCAAGAAAGCGGCGCTGCCGCTCAAGCCGATGCCGCCCAACTTCCGAAACCACGGCAACCACGTGACTTCGATCGCGAAGCTCTGCCGCTTTCTGGGAGAGCGGGCCGAGGAGGCAGGCGCCTACCTCCTCACGGAGACCGCCGCGACCAAGCTCCTCGTTGAAGACCGCGTCGTGCGCGGCGTCCGCTCGGGCGATAAGGGCCGCGACCGCGAGGGCAAGGAGCTCGGCAACTTCGAGCCCGGATCGGATCTCGTCGCCAGGGCCACGGTGCTCGCCGAGGGCACCGCCGGCCACCTGACCGGAGCCGCCCTCGACTACTTCGGCCTCCACGGCCACCTGCCTCAGCGCTGGGAGCTCGGCGTGAAAGAGGTATGGAAGGTCGAAAAGCCGCTCGACCGCGTGATCCACACGATGGGCTGGCCCCTTCGCAAGGGCGCCAAGTGGAACGAGTTCGGCGGCTCCTTCATCTATCCGATGGGAGAGGACAAGGTGACGATCGGCCTCGTTTGCGGGCTCGACTACACCGATGCGACCTTCTCCGTCCACGACGGCCTGCAGCTCTTGAAGACCCACCCCTTCGTCCGCGACATCCTCGAGGGGGGCGAGCGCGAGGCGTGGGGAGCGAAGACGATCCCGTCCGGCGGCTACTGGTCGATGCCGCGCAAGCTGGCTGTGCCGGGCATGGTGGTCGCGGGCGATGCGGCGACGATGGTGAACGTCCCTGAGCTCAAGGGCATTCACTACGCGATGCACGCGGGTATGTACGCGGCAGAGGAGATCGTGGCGGCGCTCAAGCGCGACGAGGTCGACTTCTCCGCCTACGACGAGCGCGTGCGCACGAGCGTCATCGGCAAGGACCTCTATCGCTCGCGCAACATGCGCCAGCCGTTCTCGAAGGGTTTCTTCGTCGGTGGCGCCGTCGCGAGCGCGATGACGATCACGATGGGCAACCTTCCGGGCGGGAAGTGGAAGCAGGAGCCCGACGCCGAGGAGGAGATGGCCTACGGCGGAGCGGACAAGCACTATCCGAAGCCAGACGGTAAGTACACGTTCGACAAGCTGTCGTCCGTATTCGCGTCGGGCAACGCCACGCGCGACGACGCGCCCAACCACGTTCGCATTCAGACCCACGTTCCCCGCGAGGTCGCCCAGACGTGGGTGTCGATGTGCCCGGCCCAGGTGTACGAGATCCCCGAGGACCAGCTGGCGAACGGGACCGCCGAGGTTGACGTGAACATCACGGCTTCCAACTGCATCCAGTGCGGCGCGATCACCGCCAAGGGCGGGCGCCTGACGCCCCCCGAGGGCGGCGACGGTCCCCTCTACCAGGAGGTCTGAGCTGACCGGCGGCGCGCCGGCGACCTCCCGATTGGAGCTGCGCACCGGCCGGGTCGCGCTCGTCGCACCGATTCACCCCGACGATCGCAACCGCTACCTCGCCGGCCTCGAGCACGCGAGCGCGGAGTCGCTCTATTCGCGATTCATGTCACCCGTGACCCGTCTCAGCGAGTCGCAGCTTCGCTATCTGCTGGAGATCGACCACCTCGACCACGAGGGACTGCTGGCAGTCGACGAGGAAACGGGCGGAGCGGTCGGGGTGGCGCGCTACGTACGCCTGCCTCACGAGCCCGATGCCGCCGAGGCGGCCGTCCTCGTGATCGACGCCTGGCAAGGTGACGGACTGGGGACGGAGCTCTGCCGACTGCTCGCCGAGCGAGCGCGCGAAGTCGGCATCAAGAGGTTCGTGGCGAGCCTCCTGGTCTCGAACAAGGCGATGCTGGCCGTGCTCGAGAGCCTCGGCCCGGTCCGGGTGGTCTCGCGGGATGGTCCGACCGTCGAGGTGAGCCTTGAGCTGCCGCCGGCCGGAATCGGAGAGCCGATGACCGAGGTCCTGCGCGTCGCCGCAGCTGAGCAGGCGGCCCTGCCGAAGCGTTCTCACGAGGCCTAGCCCACGCCGGCCAGGACGCGACTGCGAGCACCAGCTCGGAGCCCATGCGAACGCTCAGCCACTTGCTCGACGGCTCGCCTCTCAGGCGCCGGGCCGTGCCTGAGCAGGCACCCGCCGCCGCTAGACTCCTTGGTGAGATGAAGACCGAGATCCACCCCGAATACGTGCTCTCCCACGTGCGCTGCTCGTGCGGCAACGAGTTCTATACGCGCTCGACCCAGGCCGAGATGCACGTCGAGATTTGCTCTCAGTGCCATCCGTTTTACACCGGCAAGCAGAAGCTGGTCGACACCGGTGGCCGGGTCGAACGTTTCAAGCGCCGCCAGGCGCGCAGCCGCAAGGGCTAACCGGGTAGATGCGAGATACAGGGCCCGCGGTAGACGGCGCCCTCAAGCTCGCCGACACGCGCATGCCCGACGGGCTCCCGTTCGCGAGCCGCGACGCCCCGGTGGGCGGCCAGGCCGTCCTCGAGGGCGTGATGATGCGCGGGGTTTCGACCTGGGCGGTCGCGGTCCGGTTGCCCGGGGACGATGGGCCGGCCGGGCCGCCGGGAGAGATCGCGGTTACCTCCGAACCCCTGGTTTCGTGGGCCAAGCGCCATCGGATCCTGCGCCTGCCGGTGATCCGCGGGGTCGTCGCTCTGGTCGAATCGCTCAAGATCGGGTTCCGCGCCCTGGCGATCGCGGCCAACGCCCAGGTGGAGGCCCCCGAGGGAGAGGAGGAGGCGCCGCAGATCGGCCGGCTCACCTGGGCGCTCACGGTCACCGCTTCGTTGCTCTTGGCGATCGGCCTCTTCTTCGTTGTGCCCGTGTCCGTCACGAGCCTGATCAAGGATCAGCTCGGCTCCGCGTTTCTGTTCTGGCTCGTGGAGGGCCTGCTGCGCACCGCCATCTTCATCGGCTACATCGTTGCCATCAGCCGCCTGCCCGACCTGCGCCGGGTGTTCGAATACCACGGCGCCGAGCACAAGACCATCTCCTGCTTCGAGGCCGGCGACCGCCTCGTGCCGGCCCGGGCGGAGCGCTACTCGCGGCTCCATCCTCGCTGCGGCACGAGCTTTCTGCTTGTCGTGATGGTGCTGGCGATCTTCGTCTTCGCCCCGATCGGGCTGCCGGAGTGGTATTGGCTGGTGCTCTCGCGCGTCCTCGGGATCCCGCTTCTCGCCGGGCTGTCCTATGAGGTCATCAAGTGGGCGGGGCGGAGCCGGCGCAAGGCCTGGGTCCGGGCGTTGATGTGGCCAGGCCTCATGCTGCAGAAGCTGACCACCCGCGAGCCCGACCGCGAGCAGCTCGCCGTTGCGATCGCGGCGCTGGAGGCGGTTCTGTTCGTCGAGAGCCCGACCCGCGAAGCGGAGGACGAGCCGATCGAGATCGTGGCCTGAGGCCGGCGGCCCGGAAGGTTCGCCAGGACGAAGAAGCGGTCCGGCAGGACGAACAACGGCAGCATTGAAGGGGCCGCCCAAGCCTGGGCGGCTCATCCATATCTCGCTCGGTTGGCGCGGCAGTCCCGGTAAGCGGGACCAGCGCGCCAGACTCCGGGGGTCGTCTTCGGACAGCTACGCAAACGGCGCGGCAGTCCCGGCATGCGGGACCCGCGCGCCACCGAACCGCCAACGGAACCCTCAACCTCGCGGTGTCAGCCCGCTCCACGCCTCGTCCTGCCGCCCCGCCCAGGCCGCTCCCCCGCGCGTCACACTAAGTCGTGTGATCGAGCGGCTGGTGGAGCAGATCGAGGAGCGCTTCGGCGAGCTGGAGCGGCAGATGTCCGATCCCGAGGTGATCGGTGACCGGGAGCTCTACGCGGAGGTGGGGCGTGAGTATCGCGAGCTCGAGCCGGCGCGCGAGCTGGCGCGCGAGTGGCGGACGTTGCGCGATGACCTGGAGGGGGCGCGCGAGCTGCTGGCCGAGGATGGCGACGATCCGGAGCTGCGCAAGCTCGCGGCGGATGCGCCGGACCAGATCGCCGCGCTCGAGGAGGAGATCCGCCTCGCCATGGTCGAGCGCGATCCGAACGACTCGAAGAACGTGATCATCGAAATTCGCGCGGGCGCGGGCGGCGACGAGGCGGGGCTCTTTGCAGGCGATCTCTACAAGATGCTGACCCGCTATGCGGAGGACCTGGGATGGCACACGGAGGTGCTCTCCCAGTCGCCGGCCGAGCACGGCGGCTTCAAGGAGATCACATTCGAGATCACCGGCGAGGGTGCCTACTCGGTCTTCAAGTACGAGGGCGGCACCCATCGTGTCCAGCGAGTGCCCAAGACCGAGTCGCAGGGGCGCATCCACACCTCGACGGCCACGGTGGCGGTGTTGCCGGAGGCCGAAGACGTCGAGGTCGAGATCGCCGACGCCGACCTGCAGATCGACGTCTACCGCTCTTCCGGGCCGGGCGGCCAGTCCGTTAACACGACCGATTCGGCCGTCCGGATCACGCACAGGCCCACGAACATCGTCGTCTCGATGCAGGACGAGAAGTCGCAGCTGCAAAACCGCGAGAAGGCGATGAAGGTGCTGCGGGCCCGCCTGTACGAGCGTGCGCTCGAGGAACAGCGGGCGGAGATCTCCGCCGACCGGCGCGCCCAGGTGGGCACGGGGGAGCGCTCCGAGAAGATCCGTACCTACAACTTCCCGCAGGGCCGCATCACCGATCACCGCATCAAGCTCACGGTCCACAACCTCGACGAGGTGCTCGCCGGCAACCTCCGCGAGGTGAGCGACGCGCTGGCCGCGGAGGAGAAGCGGGCGCGGCTCGAGTCGCAGACCACCGCGTCTCCGTGAGCGCCGCGACTGCCGGAATCGTCGGCGATGCGCTCGCGGCGGCCTCAGACGCGCTCGCCGCGGCCGGAGTCGAGAGCCCCCGACTGGACGCTGAGATCCTGCTCGCCGCGGCGACAGGCGTGGACCGTGCGAGCCTCGCGGCCGGTCCTGAGCGCGGCGTGCCCGCTCCGGACGCCCGCCGTTTTGGTGAGATGATGCGCCGCCGAATCGCCCGCGAGCCCGTCGCCTACATCCTCGCTCGCAAGGGCTTTCGGCACCTGGTGCTGCGAGTTGACGGCCGCGCCCTCATCCCCCGTCCCGAGACCGAGCTCTTGGTGGAGCTGGCCTTGGAGCTCGCGCCCGCGTCGGCTGTCGATATCGGGACCGGCTCGGGCGCGGTGGCGCTCTCGGTTGCACACGAGCTCTCTGCGACGGAGGTCACGGCCACCGACACCTCGCCGGCCGCACTTGAGCTGGCGCGTGAGAACGCGGCGGCGCTGGGATTGACCGAGCGTGTGCGCTTCGAGGCAGGGTCGCTTCCGGCGGGGCTTCGAGTGGACCTGTTGGTGGCGAACCTCCCGTACGTCTCGGAGCGCGAATGGGCGAGCCTCGAGCCCGAGCTCACGCGCTGGGAGCCTCGCGAGGCGCTTGTCTCCGGGCCGACTGGGCTGGAGGCGATCGACGCGCTTCTCGCCGCCTTGGCTATCCGGGCGGAGCGACCGGCCGCGATCGCCCTGGAGGTGGGGGCGGGGCAGGCCGAAGCGGTGAGTGAGCTCGTTCGCAGGACCGGCTACGAGCAGGTGGAGGCCCGCCGCGACCTCGCCGGGACGGACCGCGTCGTAGTCGGCCGATGATGATGAGCGGAGGCGAGGTCGTCTCCACGGCCGACGACGGAGGGGCAGCAGCGAGGGACGCCCTCGAGCGGTGCATCGGCCGCGGGGGGATTGCGATCTTTCCCGCCGACACGCTCTACGGGCTTGCCTGCGACCCGACTGACGAGGCGGCCATTGCGCGCATCCACGCGCTCAAGGGGCGCGACGAGGGAAAGCCGTCGGCCGTGCTGTTCCTGGCGCCGCTTCGGATGCGCGAGATCCTGACCTCGGCCGGCCCGCGCACGCGCGATGCGATCGGCGCGCTCCTGCCGGGCCCGGTGACGCTCGTGATCGCGAATCCCGCACGCCTCTACCCGCTCGCTTGCGCGGAGCATCCCGAGCGCTTGGGGATCCGCGTCATCGAGGGGCCGCTGGCCGGCGCGCACCTCGCGCTCTTTCAGACCAGTGCCAACCGTGCGGGCTCAAAACCGCCACATCGAATTGAGGATGTCGATCCGGCTATCCGCGCGGGGGCTGATCTCGCCATCGACGGTGGAGCGGTGGACGGCCGCCCGTCTACCGTCCTCGACGTGACGAGCATCGAGTCGGGCTCGTGGTCGGTGTTACGGGAGGGAGCGAGGTCCACCGACGAAGTTGCGGCGGCCCTTGACTCGGTCATGTAGGTGATTCGTCGCCAGGCTGCAGGAACTCCAGGCGTAGGAGGAGGTCGTCCGCCAGGATCGCGATGGCCTTGCCCTGCTGCTGCACCTCGAGGCCGCTGGCGTGCCCCCGCGCGCTCATGCGGAACTCAACCAGCGCGCGGTTCGGCTCGAGCTCGGTGATCCGACCGGGCTCGAGCGTGACCTCATCCATCACCTCGTAGAAGGAGTCGAACCAGCGCCGCACCCCGGCATGCCCACGGTAGACCTGTGGTTCGGCCGCGATCCCGGGAAGCGTCTCCATCTCGAAGTCGGGATGGATGTACTCGAGCATTGCCGCTACCCCTCCCTCCGCGAGGGCGTCGAACCCGGCCCGTGCCAGCTCTGTCGTAGGCGTGGCCACGACCGCCAGTATGCTCGCCCGCGATGCGGATCGCAGTGGGCTCCGACCACGCCGGGTTCGACCTGAAACAGCACCTGCTCGAGATGCTGCGCGCCGAGGGCCACGAGGTCGACGACCGCGGAACCGACTCGACCGAGTCGGTGGACTACCCCGCGATCTGCGCGAGGGTGGCCAAGGAAGTCGTTGAGGGCCGCGCCGAGCGGGGCATCGTTCTCGGCGGCAGCGGCCAGGGTGAGCAGATCGCGGCGAACAAGGTCTCGGGGGCTCGAGCGGCTCTCTGCAACGACCTCTATACGGCGCAGTTCTCGCGCTCGCACAACGACGCCAACGTGCTCTCGCTCGGAGCTCGCGTCGTGGGTACCGGGCTCGCCGAAGAGATCGTGCGCGTATGGCTTAAGACCGAGTTCGACGGTGGCCGCCACCAGCGCCGCGTTGATCAGCTTGGCGCGATCGAGCGCGGCGAGCTTCCCTGAGCGAATCCTTTCTAAGCGCGCCGCGACGCTACTGCCTGCGTCGGCGGCGTCTGTCAATCTAGATCACCTGTCGCCAGCCCCAAGCGATGCCTTTGAGCGATTTGCCAGACAACTTCCAGACGGCTCCCCTGGACGAGGTCGATCCCGATGTCGCGCGCGTCCTCGAGCGTGAGCTTCAGCGTCAGCAGGCGACCCTGGAGATGATCGCCTCTGAGAACTTCGTGCCGCAGGCCGTGCTTGACGCGGCCGGGTCCGTGCTCACCAACAAGTACGCCGAGGGTTATCCGGGGCGGCGCTACTACGGCGGTTGCGAGGAAGTGGACGTCGCCGAGCAGCTCGCGATCGATCGTGCCTTGGCGCTCTTCGGCGCCGAGCACGCGAACGTGCAGCCCCACGCCGGAGCGCAGGCCAACAACGCGGCCTACATGGCAATGCTCGAGCCGGGCGACTCGATCCTCGGCCTCGCGCTCGACCACGGTGGCCATCTCACGCACGGGATGAAGCTGAACGTCTCCGGCAAGCTCTACGAGGTCCACCCCTATCACTGCCGCCGCGAGGACCTGCGGGTGGACATGGACGAGGTCGCGAGCCTGGCGAAGGAGCATAAGCCGAAGGTCATCGTGGCCGGCTGGTCGGCTTATCCGCGCCACCTCGATTTCCCAACCTTCCGTGAGATCGCCGATTCGGTGGACGCCCGCCTCATGGTCGACATGGCGCATTTCGCGGGCCTCGTCGCCGCCGGCGAGCACCCGAGCCCCGTCCCGCACGCCGACGTGGTCACCACCACGATTCACAAGACGCTGTGCGGCCCTCGCAGTGGTCTCATCCTCTGCCGCGAGGAGCTCGCCAAGGACATCGACCGCTCGGTCTTCCCCGGGCAGCAGGGCGGTCCCCTCATGCACATCATCGCGGCCAAGGCCGTGGCTCTTAGGATCGCCGACTCGGACCCCTTCCGCGCGCGGCAGCGGCAGACCGTCGCGAACGCGCGCGCCTTCGCCGAAGGGCTCATGGAGGGAGGGGTCGACGTGCTCACGGGAGGCACCGATACGCACCTGGTCCTCGTCGACCTGACTGCCACCGAGCTCGACGGCAAGACGGCCGAGCAGCGCCTGGAGGAGGTCGGCATCACGGTAAATCGCAACGCCATCCCCTTCGACGTTCGCCCTCCGATGAATCCGTCCGGCCTGCGTATCGGCACGCCGGCACTGACCACGCGTGGCCTGGTCGAGGACGACATGCGCGAGATCGCCGCGGTGATATCGACCGCGCTCACGGACGACTTCGACGAGCAGCGCGACGGCTTGCGTGAACGCACCGGGGCGCTCATGGAGCGGTACCCGCTTTACCCCCAACTCTCCGCGGCGACCGTCTGATCAGCGAACATCTCGCGCGCATGCGCGTCTGGGTCGACTGCACGGCCGCGGCCCATCCGCTGGTGCTGCGGCCGATCATCGAGGGCTTGGAGGCCTCGGGCCACGAGGTCGAGGTGACCGCGCGCGAGTACGGGCAGCTCGTGGGCCTGCTGGAGCGCCTCGGCATCGAGCACACGGTCATCGGCCGTCACGGGGGCGCATCCACTGCCGGGAAGGGCGCAGCCCTCGCTCGTCGCAGCGGCTCGCTCGTACGCTGGGCGCGCCCGCGACGGTTCGACCTGGCGCTGGGCCACGGCTCGGTCGATCTCGCCGTCGTCTCCACGCTGTTGCGGATCCCCTCGGTGCAGATGCAGGACTACGAGCACGCCGGCCTGCAGCGCAAGCTCGCCTTCCACGCTGCGCGACGTGTCCTTGTGCCCGATGCGATCCCGGTCGAGGCAATGCGCCGCGCCGGCGCGGCCGAGCAAAAGCTGTACCGCTATCCGGGCCTGAAGGAGGACTACTACCTGGCGGGCTTCGAGCCCGACCCCGCGGTCCTGGACGAGCTCGAAGTCGATCGTGGCCGGGTGCTGGCGGTGATTCGCCCACCCCCCGAGACCTCCGCCTACCACGCTGATAACCCCCTGTACGGAGAAGTTCTCGACCGCATCAGCGCCGACGCGGAGGCGACAGCGGTGGTGATCCCACGAACCGAGAGGCAGGGTGAGGCCGTCCGGGCCCGTGGCGAGTCTTCCCTGATCGTGCCCACGCAGGCGATCGATGCACAGAGCCTGATCGCGTACGCCGACCTCGTCGTGAGCGCGGGAGGAACGATGAACCGCGAGGCGGTGGCGCTCGGCACCCCGGTCTACACGATTTTCAGCGGCGCGATGGGAGCGGTGGACGAGTGTCTTTTGGCCGAGGGCCTGCTACGAAGGCTTCACGACCCCGCGACACTTCAGCTCATAAGACGCGAGGAGCCAGCCGGCGTCCGGAACCCGCGTGACCCTCAGGTCCTCGTCGACGCGGTGCTCGCGGCACCCGAGTCGGTATAGCTTGGCGACGGTGCGGCAATGCTCGTAGACGGCAGGCCCGAACCCATCTTCGCCCTCTACGCGTTCGTCGTGGCCGCGGTCATCGCTTGGATCCTGGTCCCGGTCGCGGAGCGGGTCGCCTGGCGAATCGGGGCCGTTGATCGCCCGAACCAGCGCAGCTACAGCCTTCATTCCGTGCCAACCCCGAAGCTCGGCGGCCTCGCCATCCTCTGCGCCGTCCTCATCTCCGGCGCGCTCTTTCTGCCCACGGTCGAGCAGACACGAGCCATCCTGTTCGGCGCTGCGGCGATCGCGGCCCTGGGCATGCTCGACGACGTCTTCGAGCTGAGCGTCCTTCCCAAGCTGCTGGGGCAGTTCGCAGCCGCAGCGATTCCCGTCTTCAGTGGCGTGCGCCTCGGCGGGTTCACGCTGCCGTTCGTTGGCAGCGTCGACCCCAGCCAGGTCGATCTCTTCACCTTGCCCGGAGTCGCGGAGGTCGACCTCGGCCACGTCCTGACCCTGGTCGGCATCGTCGCCGTGATCAACGTCATCAACTTCATCGACGGTGTCGATGGCCTCGCTGCGGGCGTTTGCGTGATCTCGGCGGCGACCCTGGCGATCATCGCGATCTCGCTCGAGCGCACGAGTGCCGGAGTCCTCGCCGCGCTGACGGCGGGCGGCGCGCTGGGGTTCCTGCGCCACGGCTTCCCGCCCGCATCGAGCTTCATGGGCGACACGGGCTCGAACCTCCTCGGCTATCTGCTTGCCATGGTGGCCCTCCAGGGGGCGCTGAAGACAAACGCGGTGGTCGCCCTGTTCTTCCCGCTCATCATCCTCGCGGTCCCGATCCTGGACACCGGTTTCGTGGTGGCCAAGCGCGTCAAGCACCGCACACCGATCTATCGCGCCGACCGCTGGCATTTTCATCACCGCATGGCCAACATCGGCTTCTCGCAGCGGCGGACGCTTGCGTATCTGTACGGCTGGACCGCCGTGATGGCCGCCATGGCTCTCGCGCTCCGGTTCATCCCCTACTCGGACGACCGCGGCAACTTCGACGCCTTCTGGACCACCGTGATCCTGCTGTGCTTCGCCGCTGTTTTGGCGGCGAGCTTCTACCTCGTGGTGACCCTAGAGATCCTGAAGCTCAGGCGCACGAGGGCCGAGGCACCCGCGACGGCGGATCTGAGCCCGGAGGCGGTCGACCAGGGTGTTATCCGCGAGCTCGAGACGGGCAGCTTCGAGATCGTGAATCCCGAGACGGGCGAGTTCGAGGCGCTCGATCCGGAAGCCACAAAGTAACGGGCGCTGAGCCCCGTGTTCAAGCGGGTTTCGGATATATTCGGGCGTGCCGCGACAGTGCCGGCCACTCGCCGGACTGGCCGCGGCAATCCGTTCCTTAGGCCCCGTTTCCGGAGCTCTTCTATCCGCCCCGACTTCGACACGTCAGATGACCGAGACCCCTCGCGGTCCGAGGGCCGATGCGGCCCTGGCCGGGATGACGCTCGTCGGCGCAATGGTCGTCTTCGCGGTCGCCGGATACGGGCTCGGCTCGCTGCTGGACCTTGCCGTGCCGCTGGGTCTGATCGGGCTGTTCGGAGGCCTCGTCGCGGGGCTGGCCCTTGTCTTCGCTCGCTTTAAGCGGCTCTGAGGTGACCGGTACCGGCACCCGCGCTCCGCTGGCCCTGCGCTACGCGGACATCGGCCTTCTCGTGCTGGCGCTGCCGGTGTTCCTGATCGCCGACCTGCCGATGTTGGGCTACGCAGTCGCGGCCGCCGCGTGGCTCGCCCAGCACGCGATCCTCGCCGTCGCCCAGCGGAGTGCCGCCAAGGCCATCAGCCGAGGCGACCGCCGCCGAGCCCTCGGCTCGATCGCGGCCGCCACGCTCGGGCGCGTGTGGCTCGTGACCTTGGCGATCCTGCTCGTCGGGCTGTTGGGCGAGCGTGAGGATGGCCTCGCCGCCGCGGTTCTGAGCCTGGTGCTGGTTTCGGTCCACTTTGGGGCGCTCGGCTTCGAGCGGCTGCTCTATCCGGAGGAGCCCGCATGAGCCTTCGCATGAAGGGCCTGATCGCCGTCGGCCTGTACCTGGTGATCGTAATTCTCCTGCTGGTCGTCCTCGGTTCGGAGGGCGAGAACGAGGAATTCCAGCCGCAGAACGAGTTCTTTCTCGAGCCGTGGATCCCGATCGAGATCGCCGGGATTGATCTCTCGATCAACAAGGCCGTGCTCTATCTCCTGCTGGCGAGCGCGGCGACCATCGGGGCCATGACGTACGTCGCGAACCGCATGCAGCGCGAGCCCAACAAGATTCAGATGGCGGTGGAGCTGGCCTACGACCTCACCCGCAACACGATCGCCCGCGAGAACATCAGCGACGACCGCCTGGCGCGCCGCTGGTTTCCGGCCCTCGCAGCGCTCTTCTTCTTCATCTGGTTCTCGAACATGATCGGCTATCTGCCGCTGCCGACGAACACGGAGCACCCAATCAACATCTTCGGCGTCGAGGTTCCCGCGCTGGCGCTCTACGCCGCAACGGCCAACCTCTCGATCCCGCTCATGCTCACGCTCATCGTCTGGATTGGCTACAACGTCGAGGGCATCCGAGCCAAAGGATTCATCCCTTACTTCGCCAGCTGGCTGCCGCCTGGCCTGGAGGACATGAATCCTTTTGCGAAGGGGGCGATCTTCGCAATCGAGGCGATCTCGCAGTTCGCCCGGCTGATCTCTCTATCCGTTCGACTGTTTGCGAACATCCTCGCCGGGCACCTTCTGATCCTGTTCATGGCCGGTGGCCTCGCCGTCCTCCTGGGGCTGGCGGCCCTCGGCGTCATCTTCTTCCCGCTCGTGCTGTTCTTCTTCCTGCTGGAGGTTGGGCTGATCGCCACCCTGCAGGCCTTCATCTTCTCGATCTTGACCGCGATCTACCTCGGCGGGGCGACCGCCGAGTCACATTAGAAAAGGAGCACCAGAAAATGGTTGAACTCGCCGACATCTTCGTCCCGCTCGCGCAGATCACTGACACCGGCATCACCGACGCCGGCAAGTCGATTGCGCTCGGCGTGGGCGCCGGCCTGGGCTCGATCGGCGCCGGCATCGGCATCGGCATCATCTTCGGCAAGGAGATCGAGTCGGTTGCCCGCCAGCCCGAGATGAAGGACGAGCTCCAGTCGATTCGCTGGCTCGGGTTCGCGCTGACCGAGGCTGTCGCCTTCTACACGTTCATCTTCGGCCTCATCGCCTTCTTCCTCTAGGGCGTGCGGACCGCAGCAAAAAGCACCGGGGCAACCCGGATGATGCGATCGCTCGCCGGCCTCGGCCTGGTCCTCCTCGCGCTGCTCGCCTTTGCGCCTGCAGCGATGGCGCAGGAGGAGTCGTCGTCCGGAAGCGAGTCGAGCTCTTCGGCCGAGGGTGGATCCAGCGAGAGCGGATCCTCAAGCGAGGGCGGCTCGTCGAGCGAGGAGGACAGCGGCGGCAGCTTCCTGGTCTCACCGGGTCTCGGGCTCATGATCTGGACGCTGATCGCCTTCGGCGCGACGATGTACATCCTCAAGCGCTTCGCGCTGCCGCGCATCGGCGAGTTCCTCGAGAAGCGCGCGAACGCGATCCGGGAGAACATCGAGGCATCCGAGAAGCAGCGCGAAGAAGCGGACAAGCTCCTGGAGGAGTATCGCCACCGACTCACCGAGGCCCGCGAGCAGGCCGAGGACATCGCCGCGCGCGCCCGCAAGGCCGCCGAGGCGGCCGTCGCCGAGGCGACCGCGGACGGCAAGGCGAAGCGGGAGGAGCTTGTAGCCGCCGCTCGGCGCGACATCGAAACCGAGACGCGGCGCTCGCTCGAGCAGATCCGCAGGGAGATCGCCGACCTCACGGTCCTCGCGACCGAGAAGGTCACCCGCCGGGCGCTCGACGACGAGGATCACAAGCGCCTGATCGAGGACGCCCTCTCCGAGGTCGATTTCTCAGCGCTCGCGGGAGCCGATGCGAGCGGCGACTCCGAGGAGCGCGGCTAGTCCCATGGAAGCCATCGCGCGCGTTTACGGCGACTCCCTGTTCGAGGTCGCCAAAGAGGAGGGCAAGCTCGACGAGATCCGCGAGCAGCTCGCCCAGTTCACGGAGGCCCTGAACTCAAGTCACGACCTCCGTGTCTTCCTCTTCAGCCCTTACTTCTCCTCGGCCGAGAAGCGCGAGGGCCTCGGCAAGGCGCTATCGGGTGGCGACGAGGAGTTCCTTAACTTCCTGGCGCTCTTGGCCGAAAAGCACCGGATGCCGGCGATCTTTCGCATCCGCGACCACTTCGACGAGCTCTATTCGCATGAGCATCGCCGCCTTGATGTCACCCTTACGAGCGCGGTTGAGCTCGACAAGGGCGTCGTCAAGCGCGTGCAAGACGAGATCGAGCGTCAGACGGACCGCAAGCTCGACATGGTGACTGACGTCGATCCCGAGGTGCTCGGGGGCCTCGTGCTCCGTGTGGGCAACATGGTGCTCGACGCGAGCATTCGCACCAAGCTGGAGAAACTCAGAAAGGAAGTCGCGCGAGCGGCATAGGAGGAACGGTGGAAATCAAGCCAGACGAGATCTCGAGCATCCTGCGCGAGCGAATCAAGGGGCTGGACTCCGGAGAGGCCGACCTCTCCGAGGTTGGAACCGTCCTGTCCGTCGCCGACGGGATCGCACGCGTCCACGGCCTCGACAACTGCATGTCGCTCGAGATGCTGGATCTGCCCCACGATGTCACCGGTCTCGCGTTGAACCTCGAGCAGGACAACGTCGGCGTCGTGCTCTTCGGCGCCTGGGACCAGATCGTCGAGGGCGACACCGTGAAGCGCACCAAGAAGCTGCTCGAGATCCCGGTCGGCGAGGAGCTCCTCGGCCGCATCGTCGACCCCCTCGGCCGCCCGCTCGACGACAAGGGGGAGATCTCGACCTCCGAGACGCGGCCCGCCGAGTTCAAGGCGCCCGGCGTGGTCGAGCGCCAGCCGGTGAACACACCGGTGCAGACCGGGATCAAGGCGATCGACGGGATGATCCCGATCGGCCGCGGCCAGCGCGAGCTCATCATCGGCGATCGGCAGACCGGCAAGACCGCGATCACGATCGACACGATCATCAACTCGAAGGACAAGGACCTGATCTGTGTCTACGTCGCGATCGGGCAGAAGAAGTCGACGGTCGTCCAGGTGGCACAGACCCTCGACGAGCATGGCGCGCTCGACAACACGATCATCGTGGCGGCGCCAGCCGACGAGGCGGCGCCGATCAAGTTCATCGCCCCGTACGCGGGGTGCGCGATGGCCGAGCACTTCCTGTATGACGGCAAGGACGCGCTCTGCGTCTACGACGACCTCACCAAGCACGCGTACGCGTATCGGCAGATGTCGCTGCTCCTGCGGCGCCCACCAGGCCGCGAGGCGTATCCGGGCGACGTCTTCTACCTGCACTCGCGCCTGCTCGAGCGGGCGGTGCGCCTCAATGACGACCACGGTGGCGGGTCGCTGACCGCCCTGCCGCTGATCGAGACGCAGGCGAATGACGTTTCGGCCTACATCCCGACCAACGTCATCTCGATCACCGACGGTCAGATATTCCTCGAGTCGGATCTCTTCTACTCCGGGGTGCGGCCGGCCATCAACGTCGGCATCTCGGTGTCGCGCGTCGGCGGCAACGCCCAGACCAAGGCGATGAAGAAGGTCGCGGGCAAGCTCAAGCTCGACCTGTCGCAGTACCGCGACCTCGAGGCCTTCGCTCAGTTCGGCTCGGAGCTCGACCCCGAGACCCAGCGACAGCTCGCTCGCGGCGAGCGCCTCGTCGAGCTCTTGAAGCAGGACGAGCGCAACGCGCTCTCGGTCTCCGACCAGGTCGCCTCGATCTACTCCGGCACAGCGGGCTACCTCGATCGCATCAAGACGGAGCGGGTTCAGGAGTTCCTGGACGCGATGCTCTCGCGGCTCAAGTCCGAGAACAAGGACCTGATGAGCTCGATCAACGACGGTGAGCTCTCCGATGAGGACGAGCAGGCCCTGAGCGACGCGATCGCCGAGATGGTGGACGACTTCGGGCCCGACTTCGACAAGGAGGGACAGCCACTCGAGGAGGGCGAGTCCGATCGCGTGAAGGCGGAGGAGGAGCGCTCACGCCCAGGGCGCACCGACGGGGAGGACGCCAAGGAGGACGAGGCAGAGGAGGAGGCCGAGAAGGCCGAGGAGACCATTGAGGAGACCGAGAAGGTCGGAGCCTGATCTAGCCGATGGCGACCCAGAAGGAAGTCTTAAGCCGCATCTCCGCGGTCAAGAACGTCCACAAGATCACGCGGGCGATGGAGATGGTCGCGGCCGCTCGGCTGCGCCGGGCGGAGCAGCGGATCGACGCGATGCGTCCCTACGCCCAGGCCATCCGCAAGATGACCCAGCAGGTCGCCGAGGCCGACGAGGGGCAGATCGCTCGCGTCGAGCTGCTCCAGGAACGCGAGAACGTGGAGAACGTCGGCCTCCTGCTCGTGACTGGAGATCGTGGCCTCGCAGGTGCCTTTAACACTCAGATCATCCGAGAGGGAGTTCGCCTAAAGCGCGAGTACCGCGCCGACGACAGCCAGGTCGTCTTCTCCGTGGTCGGGCGCCGAGGCAACTCCACGCTCACGTTCCGCGGGGAGAACGTGGAGAGCTCCTACATCGGCTTCACTGACCGTCCAGCATTCACGAACGCGCGCGAGATCTCACGCGAGCTCACCTCCGCCTACATCGATGGCGACCTCGACAAGGTCGACATCGTCTACAACCGCTACGTCTCGCCGCTCACCCAGTACGTGCGGCGGCAGACGCTGCTGCCCCTCCAGCAGGCGGACGTCTTCGGCGAGGGGATCCCGGACCCAGAGGAGCCCGCCGACCCCGACCTCGCCGAGGCTCACAGGAAGGCGGCGTGGGTGCACGAGCCCGATCCCGAGGTCCTCTTGCCCAAGCTGTTCGAGGAGTACGTGGACCTCTCGATCTACCGCGCTCTCTTGGAGTCAGCCGCCTCGGAGCTCGGCGCGCGGATGACGGCGATGCGGAGCGCCTCGGAGAACGCGCAGGACATGATCCGCGACCTCACCCTGGAGATGAACCGGGTGCGTCAATCGGAGATCACGCAGGAGATTCTTGAAGTAGTCGCGGGCGCCGAGGCGCTCGGTTAAGGAGAGAGATGGCTGAAGACAACGGCAGCAACGAGGAGACGAAGAGTGACGAGGCGGAGGCGTCTGGCGAGGAGTCGAACGGCGCGAGCTCGAACGGCAACGTCGGCAGGGTCGAGCAGGTCACCGGTGTCGTCGTCGATGCGCTCTTCCCCGACGAGCTGCCCGAGATCTACTCGGCGCTCACGATCAACATCGAGGGAACCGAGAGCCGGCCAGCGATGAATCTCGTCTGTGAGGTGCAGCAGCACCTCGGGGACGACCGGGTCCGCACCGTTGCGATGGAGGCCACCGATGGGCTTCAGCGCGGTGACGAGGTGGTGGACACAGGCGGCCCGATCACGGTTCCAGTTGGCAAGGACACCCTCGGGCGCATCTTCAACCTGCTCGGCGAGACGATCGACGAGGGCGACGAGGTGGAGGGCGAGGAGCGATGGCCGATCCACCGGGCGGCGCCCACCGTCGAGGAGCTGAAGCCAACCCAGGAGATCCTGGAGACGGGGATCAAGGTCGTCGACCTGCTCGCGCCCTATGCCAAGGGCGGCAAGGTCGGCCTGTTCGGCGGCGCCGGCGTCGGCAAGACGGTCCTGATCCAGGAGCTGATTCGCAACCTCGCCGAGGAGCACGAGGGCCTCTCGGCCTTCTGCGGCGTCGGCGAGCGCTCGCGCGAGGGCAACGACCTCTGGCTAGAGATGAAGGAGTCGGGCGTCCTCGAGAAGACGATGCTGGTCTTCGGCCAGATGAACGAGCCGCCTGGCGCACGCCTGCGTGTTGCCCTCACCGGGCTCACGATGGCGGAGTACTTCCGCGAGTCAGGCGGCCAGGACGTGCTGCTGTTCATCGACAACATCTTCCGCTTTGTCCAGGCGGGCTCTGAGGTCTCGGCGCTGCTCGGCCGCATGCCCTCAGCGGTGGGCTACCAGCCCACGCTCGAGACGGAGATGGGGGGCCTGCAGGAGCGGATCACCTCGACCCAGCAGGGCTCGGTGACCTCGATCCAGGCGGTGTACGTCCCCGCAGACGACCTCACCGACCCCGCCCCGGCCTCGGTGTTCGCGCACCTGAACGCGACCACCACGCTGTCGCGCGGGATCTCGGAGAAGGGCATCTACCCCGCCGTCGACCCGCTCGACTCGACCTCCACCATCCTCAAGGCCGACATCCTGGGTGCGGAGCACTACAACACGGCGACGGAGGTCCAGGAGAACCTCCAGCGCTACAAGGAGCTCCAGGACATCATCGCCATCCTCGGGATCGACGAGCTCTCCGACGAGGACAAGCAGACCGTGAACCGGGCGCGCAAGATCGAGCGCTTCCTCTCGCAGCCGTTCTTCGTGGCAGAGGCGTTCACGGGCCGCTCGGGCGAGTACGTGCCCGTGTCCGACACGGTGAGCTCGTTCCGCGAGATCCTCGACGGCAAGCACGACGACCTGCCGGAGAGCGCCTTCTACATGAAGGGCTCGATCGAGCAGGTCCGTTCCGGCGAGGAGAAGGGCGAGAAGGACGAAGGCGTCGAGCGGGAGCGCGACGAGTCCGAGGAGCGCAAGCAGAGCTCCGAGCGCGAGGCCGAGGAGGGCGAGGGCGACGAGAACGGCGACGAAGCGGGTAACGACGAGAGCAACAGCGACGGGGATTCGGACTCCGAGGAGTAGGCGCGGGTGGCTGACGAGCACAAGCTCGAGGCGCAGGTCCTCACTCCCGAGGGCCCCGTGTACGAGGGCGATCTCTTCATGCTCTCGACCCGCACCGCGGTCGGCGACGTCGGCATCCGGGCGCGCCACGCGCCGATGATCGCCCGTCTCGTTCCCTGTGAGCTGCGGCTGCACGAGTCCGATTCCGGCGACCCCGAGCGCTGGGTTCAGGGCGAGGGCTGGATGGAGGTCTTCGCCAACCGCGTGCGCGTGCTGGTCTCGGAGGTCCACAAGCATGAGGATCTCGATGTGTCGGAGCTCCGTTCGCGCCTCGAGGAGGCGGAGCAGCGCGCCGAGGAGGCCGAGGACGGCTCGGCCGCGGAGGAGACCGCAGAACGCGAGAAGGCACGGTGCGAAGCCTTCCTCGAAATCGCTGAGAACCGATAATTCGGCGATCTCACGCACCGAGGAACAAGCGCTTGCCGAGAGGCTGATCGCCTACGACACCTCCACCGAGGAGGGGATACGCAACTGCGCCGGCTTCGTGAAGGGCTGGCTGGACTCGCGCGAGGTCGACTCCGACCAGGTGGGGATCCGGGGGCTCCCGGTGACCTCCGCCTCGGTCGGCCGGGCTAATGACAAGCCGACGATCCTTCTGCACGGTCACCTGGACGTCGTGCCGGGCCGGCCCGAGCAGTTCCAGCCGCGCGTTGAGGGCGACCGGCTCTTCGGACGTGGCTCATACGACATGAAGGGGGCGCTGGCGTCCCTGCTCTTGGCTCTCGCTGATCTGCGCGAGCAGGACGAGGTCCGCGTGCGCCTCGGGATCGTCCCCGACGAGGAGTCTGAGGAGGAGATCGACCGCGGCGGTGATCTGCTCGTAAACGGTGGCTTCGTGGGCGACTTCGCGATCACCGGCGAGCCCACCGACATGCACGTGGGCGTCGCCGCCAAGGGGGTGCTTGCGATGCGGGTCGAGATCTCGGGCCGCTCCGCCCACGGTGCCACTCCGTGGCTGGGCGAGAACGCGATCCTGCGTGCGATCGAGGTCTTCCGCGGGATCGAGTCGCTACCGTTCGCGTCTCGAAGCTCGGAGCTCTTCGACCGCCCCTCCATCAACCTCGGCCGGATTCTCGGGGGCGACGCCCTCAACAAGGTGCCCGACACGTGTTTCATAGACGTCGATGTCCGCTACCTGCCGGAGCAGGACCCGCGCGAGATCCTCGCCCAGGTGGGCACGTTGCCTGACGCGAAGGTGATCTCCACCTTCTCGCGACCGCCCGCCACAGTCGACCCCGATTCGGTGTACGTGAGGGCCTTGTGTTCGGCGGCGGCCCGCCACCATGCGGAGGGGGTCACGAGCGTGGGCCGCGACGGCGCCTCTGACGCAGTCTCCTTCCTCCGGGTCGGTATCCCGGCGGTGGAGTTCGGGCCGCTCGGCGCCGGCCACCATGGCCCCGAGGAGTGGGTCTCGATCTCCTCGCTCGCCTCCTATCGGCGCGCGATCGTCGACTTCGTCGGGTCCCTGCCCGAGCTGCTGAACGACGATGAGGTCGCGTCTTGAGCTGGGATCCACGAGATCAGGAGGACCTCCCCGAGGATGAGGGTGACGACGGCGACGAGGGAGAGGAAGCCGTGGAGCCCGCGACCTGGGCGGGGCGCCAGCAATGGGAGGGGCTTCCGGACGATCCCGACGGCGATGACTCTGGAGCTGACGCCGAGGATGCCGACGACCCGGACGTGCAGGAGGAGCAGCCCGCCGGTGAGCATGCGGTCCTCCCGACCGAGGAGGACGCCTTGGCCGACGAGGGGCCGGAGCCGGCCGACGAGTTCGAGTTCGACGAGGAGGACGGATCGGACGGCGAAGGTGAAGACGACGCTGACGTAGCCGAAGACGAAGATGTTGGTGCCGAGGGCGAGGCCGAGGCCCCTGTGGAGGATCCCGCGCAGGCGGCCGACGCGGAGGCCCTGGCGGCCGAGCACACGATCGAGGCGGACACGCTCTCGCTCGGTGACAGCGAGGAGGCGCGAGAGGCAGCGCTCGCCGGCCTGCGGGCCCGGGCGGCCGAGCACGCTGCGAAGCGGGGGATCACCGGTCCGGAAGAGGCGACGCCGGGCCCCGAAGATGCCGAGGCCGACGCTGATGGGGAGGGGGACGAAGGGCCGAAGACGATCTCATCCGAGACGGCGCCCGCCGCCGCTGTGGCGGCTGAAGGCGAGCCCAGCGCCGAGGAGCAGAAGGCGCCGAGGGCGGGCCTGTGGGCACGCTTTGTCGCCGCCTCTTTCCTGATCATCGCGTCGATGGCCACGGCCACGGCCGTCTCGATCCTCGTCTACCTGACCGACATCGCCAAGGGATTGGGTGGGCTCGAGGGACTATCGAGCCAGCTCGATGAGATCGAGGGGGGGAACGCCCAGACCTTCGCGATTATCGGCTCAGACGTCCGCATCGGAGACAACATCGGAGCCGATACCCGGGGCCTTTCGGATACCACGATGCTCGTCCGGGTCGATCCCGACAAGAATGTGATCACGCAGCTCTCGATTCCACGTGACCTACAGGTGAACATCCCCGGTCACGGCCCCGACAAGTTCAACGCCGCCTACTCCTACGGCGGCTCGAAGCTGACGCTGGAGGTGCTGAGGAAGAGCATCCTCGGCCCGGATGTGCCGATCCACCACGTTGTCAATGTCGGGTTCACCGGCTTCGCCGACGCCGTGGACGCGATCGACTGCGTCTACGTTGACGTCGACCGGCACTACTTCAACGACAACTCCTCCTTCGGCGAGCAGTACGCGGTGATCGACATCGAGGCCGGCTATCAGCGACTCTGCGGCCTGAAGGCTCTCCAGTACGTGCGCTATCGCCATACGGACGACGACATCGTGCGCGCTGCCCGCCAGCAGGCCTTCGTGCGCGAGGCACGGGCCCGGGTCCCCGTGCGCACGCTCTACGGCCAGCGCGACGAGCTGATCGACATCTTCACCGACTACACGACGTCCGATATCGACAATGCCCCGACGCTGGTGACGCTCGCAAAGTTGATGATCGAGGCGCGCAACGCCCAGATCCGCCAGATTCCATTTCCTTTCACCAGTCTCAACGATGAGGGCTACGTGACCGCCAGCGCCGAGCCCTTGAGGGTAGCGGTCGACACCTTCATGGGCGTGGGCATCGATGAAAGCGAAACCGACGAGGGGGATGACGGCGGCGGCAACGAGGGGGGTAACAAGAAGGGCGACGACAAGAAGCCCGATGCCGACGAACCGCCTCCGGCGCCTCCGATGATCGACGCTACTGGGGCTGCCCAGGCGCAGGCCGCGGTCATCCGCGACGGCAGCGAGGGCGAGCTCAAGTTCCCCCTCCTCTATCCGACCAAGCTCGTGCCCAACTCGATCATCACCGACGATTCACGGTTCTTCCGTGTGGATGGGCCCGGCGACGAGATCTACCGTGGGTACAAGTTCGTGGTCGAAGTCCCTGGCGTCACCCATCCGACCAGCTACTACGGCGTCTCGGGAATGGACTGGAAGGATGCGCCGCTCTTCGATAACCCGAGCGAGGAGCGAACCATCAACGGGCGCACCTTCAAGATCTACACCAACGCCGGTGAGATCCGCATGGTCGCCTTCGAGCGCAGCGGGATCATGTACTGGGTGACCAACACGCTCGAGAACCTGCTTTCGAACGACGAGATGATGGCGATCGCTCTCAGCCTCACCACGGGCGAGTAGCCACAGCGTCGATCCGGAGTCCGCGATGAGCGAACACAGCGAGGCGATCGGAGTCATCGGTGTCGGCTGGGTTGGCCTGGTCACGGCCGCGTGCTTCGCGGAGCTCGGCCACGAGGTGGTCGCGATGGACGTGGATGACGCGAAGGTCGCCTCGCTCCGCGAGGGCAAGGTAACGATGCACGAGCCCGGCATCGCCGAGCTGCTCGAGCGCAACCGCCAGCGGCTCACCTTCACCACGGACATGGGCGAGGCCCTCGAGCGGGCCCGCCTCCTCTTCTGCTGCGTCGATACGCCGCCGACGTACTCCGGCGATGCGGACCTCTCGAGCGTGCAGGCGGTCGTCTCCAAGCTCGGCGACGACGGGGACCACGCGCTGGTGATGAAGTCGACCGTGCCGGCCGGCACAGGCGTCGCCATCCGCCGCGAGAAGCCCACGCTCGCGTACGTGTCCTGCCCCGAGTTCCTGAAGGAGGGCACCGCCGTAGATGACTTCCTGCACCCCGACCGCGTGGTGGTGGGCGCCGACCCCGGCGACGAATGGGCCGCGGACGCCGTCGAGGACCTCTATCGCCCGCTCGGCGGCGAGCTCGTGCGCACCGACGTCGCCTCGGCCGAGATGATCAAGCTCGCCGCGAACGCCTTCCTCGCCACCAAGATCTCCTTCATCAACGAGATCGCAAACGTCTCCGAGGAGGTGGGCGCCGACGTGACCGAGGTCGCGCGGGGGATGGGGCTGGACAAGCGGATCGGCTCGTCCTTCCTGCAGGCGGGAATCGGTTACGGCGGCTCCTGTTTTCCAAAAGATGTCTCGGCTTTGAAGCAACTGGCCGGCAACTCCGGCTATCACTTTCAGCTCCTGACGTCGGTGATCGAGGTCAACGAGCTCCAGAAGCGCCGGGTGATGAAGAAGCTCGAGAAGCACCTGGGATCACTGGTCGGCAAGAACGTGGCGCTGCTGGGGCTGGCGTTCAAGCCGAACACGGATGACATGCGCGAGGCCTCAAGCCTGGTCCTTGCTGCACGGCTGCAGGGCGAGGGTGCCGTCGTCCGCGCCTTCGACCCGGTGGCCGAGCCACGAGCGCGGGAGCTGCTGCCCAATGTGGAGTTCGGCGGCTCGGCCGAGGACATCCTCGATGGTGCCGACGCGGCGATCCTCGTGACGGACTGGCCCGAGTTCAGGGAGCTCGACTGGGCCTCTCTCGCCAGCCGCATGGCCACCCCCCTGGTCGTGGACGGCCGCAACTTCTTCGACCCCGTGGCGCTGCGCGAGGCGGGGATCACCTACGAGGGGATCGGCCGGCCCGCGCCGGCCTGAGACCTGAGTCGGATGCAGGCCGTCGTCCTGGTCGGGGGAGAGGGGACCCGGCTGCGCCCGCTTACGCTGACGCAGCCGAAGCCCGCCCTGCGGCTGGTCGATCGGCCCTTCGTCCGCTTCATGATGGACTGGCTCGCCCGCTACGGGATCGACGAGGTGATCCTGGCGTGCGGATTTCGCCCAGAGCTCCTGCGGCGGGCGCTCGGCGACGCCGGGGGCTCCCCTCGCATCGAATACCTCGAGGAGGATGAGCCGCTGGGGACGGCCGGGCCGATCAGGCTTGCTGAGGAGCGTGGGCTCCTTGGCGACCGCTTCATGGTGCTGAACGGCGACGTCCTCAACGACCTCGACCTGGGCTCACTGATGGATGCTCACGAGACCTTCGGGGCAACCGCGACGATCGCGCTTCACCCTGTCGCGGATCCCGGCGGTTACGGCCTGGTGGACCGCGAGGGCGGGCCGACCCAGCCAGGGGCGGCGCCCGAAACCCAGGGAGGTGCCGTGACGGAGTTCCTCGAGAAGCCCGACCCGGACGCCATCGACACCGATGAGGTGAACGCCGGGGTCTACGTGCTCGAGCGCGAGGTGCTCGAGCTGATTCCAGCCGGTCGCGCCGTCTCGATCGAGCGCGAGGTCTTCCCGCGCCTGGTGGGCCGCGGCCTATACGGTCAGCGCTTGGAGGGCTACTGGATGGACATCGGAACACCTGAGCGCTACCTGCAGGCGAGCTGGGACATCCTCGAGTGCGAGCTCGAGACGGAGCTCGGCCCGCGGCTCGGCAAGTCGGGGCTGTTGCTGGATACCGACGCCACCGTCGACGCGGCGGCTGAGGTGGCGCCCCCGGCACTGATCGAAGCTGGCTGCACGGTGGCGTCGGGAGCGCGGGTGGGCCCTCGGGCTGTCCTCGGCGCCGGCTGCCGGGTCGCGTCCGGCGCGAGCGTCGTCGGGTCGGTGCTCGATGGCGGCTGCCACGTCGAGGGAGAAGCTCAGGTTTCCGGATCGATCCTGGCCGAGAGCGTCGTCGTCGGGGCCGGCGCCGTCGTCCCCGCCGGGGTAGTCATCGGGGAAGCGGCGCGGATCGCCCCCGGAGCGCGCCTCGACCCGGATGCCCGCGTTCCTCCCGGCGAGGAGGTGAGCTCGTGAGCGACTTCCTCGAGGGGATTCGCGCGGTCGACCAGGAGGGCCAACTGGATGACGTCCTCGGGCTGCCCGATCAGCTCGGTGATGCCCTGTGGCGGGTCGAATCGGCGAACATCGGCCATCTGAAAGCCAACGGCCTCGCCGTCTGCGGGATGGGCGGGTCGGGGATTGGAGGCGGGCTCGCCCGAGCAGCGCTTGGCGATCGCCTCTCCCGTCCGCTGCGGATGGTGCGCGACTACGAGCTGGCGCCGTGGGCGAGCCCCGAGAACCTGATCCTGTGCATGAGCTACTCCGGCAACACGGAGGAGACGCTCGCGTGCTTCGAGGGGGCGGAGGCGCTCGGCGCGCAGCGGCTCGTTGCGACGACGGGAGGCGCGCTCGCCGAGGCGGCTCGCGCGGCCGACGTGCCGGTCATCGGCATCCCTTCTGGCCTTCAGCCGCGAGCAGCGGTTGGCTACATGTTCGCGATCGCGGCCGAGACCGCGGGCGTGATCGAGGCCGCTGCTCCGATCCGCACGGAGATCGACGCCGCGGCCGCCTGGCTCGCCGGCGAGCGAGACGCGCTCATCGCGCGCTCGGCGGCGGTCGCCGAGGAGCTCGAGGGGCAGGTGCCGGTGATCTACGGGTGCGATCTCACCGTGCCCGTCGCCTACCGGTGGAAGACGCAGATCAACGAGAACGCAAAGCAGCATGCCTTCACCAACGAGCTCCCCGAGCTCGACCACAACGAGATCGTCGGTTGGGATGAGCGCGGCGCCGGAGGCCCATTCGCCGCGGTCTTCCTCCAGGACTCCGACCAGCACCCTCGCCTGCGCGAGCGCGCGGAGGAGACCGCGAAGCTGATCGAGCCGGGGGCCGAGGCGGTCCTGCGGATCGAGACCGAGGGCGAGACACGAACCGCACGCGTCCTGTGGTCGGTGATGCTGGGCGATCTCGTCTCCCTGCAGCTCGCGGCGAAGCGTGGCGTCGAGCCCTCATCCGTGGAGGTCATCGAGCGGCTGAAGGACGAGCTCGGACGCCCGGAGTGAGTGCCGGCCCCCGAGTCTGGCGCGCCTCCGCCGACGAGCTCGACACCGTCACGGCGCTGATCGCGGAGTTTCGCGACTGGTTCGGCAAGGATCAGCCTGCCGCGGACGGGATGCGGGCGAGCGTGGAGCGCATCCACACGTCGGCGGAGGGCGAGTACCTGCTCGGGGCGGGCGAAGACGGCGAGCCGGCGGGGCTGAGCCAGCTTCGGTATCGCTGGAGCGTGTGGACCTCAGCCGAGGACTGTTGGCTCGAGGACCTCTACGTGCGCGAGTCAGCGCGCGGCAAAGGGCTCGGCCGCGCCCTCGTCGAGGCCTCGGCCGAGCGGGCCCGCGAGCGCGGATGCAAGCGGATCGAGCTCGACGTGAACGAGGACAACGCACCGGCGTTGGCGCTGTACGAGGCGTGCGGGTTCACGGTGCATCCGAAGGGGCCGACCCGGGCGCTTTTTCTCGGCCGCAAGCTGTAGGAAATCCAGGAACAACAACTGGCATTGAAGGGAGCGTCGGCGGAGGGCCAGCCCCTCTGGCGCGGTCTTCCCGTGCGTGAGCGAGCTCGTCACCGGGCATGAATGGCGCCTCGGTCCCGCTGGCTGGGACTCGCGCGCCATTTGGCCCTCCGCAACAGCCACAGCCCCCTCCGCACGCCAGATCCGGCGCCGCTCACTGCGAATCCGATCCGCTTCGACCCTCGAGGTGGCCGGAGTGGCGCGTGAAACCTCTAGCGCCTCCGCCGTGCTGCCCCGATGGCGATCGCCGCGCCCGTGGCAATGAGGATCGCGCCCGTCGCGCGCATGGCCGCCTCGGGCGCATCCGCCCCGAGCATCGCTCCCGAGCTCGCGGCGGAGAGCACCGAGCCCGACGAGGCTGCCGAGAGGGCGGAACCGAACGACGCCGCGGAGCCAACGGAGACAGCCGACGCGACGGACCCGATCGAGCCGATCGATGCGGCCGATCCCACCGAGCCGATCGAAAGGAACGAGCCCTTCGAAGCGATCGAGAGAATCGAGTCCTCAGACCAAAGCGACCACTTTGATTCGTCCACGGGCCGATCATAGGTGCCGGATACGGGTCGGCCCGGGCACCCGCCTCGTCAGAATGGCCCGGTGGCGGCATCCACGCCCATGCTGGAGACTCGCGACCTCGCCAAGATCTTTGGCGAGGGGGAGACTGCCGTGCGTGCGCTCGACGGCGTCTCGCTCGACGTGGGGGAGGGGGAGATGGTCGCGATCATGGGTCCGTCCGGCTCGGGAAAGTCGACGATGCTCCACCTGCTCGGCGCGCTCGAAACGCCGTCCGCCGGCGAGATCTCGCTGGGCGGCCAGCGATACGACAATCTGGGAGACGCCGGCCTGACTCGCCTGCGCCGCGAGCGGATCGGGTTCGTCTTTCAGTTCTTCAACCTGCTGCCCGCGCTGAGCGCCGAGGAGAACGTGCTGCTTCCGGGACTGATCAGCGGCCGCCGCGACGAGGCCACGCGCAACCGGGCCCGCGCCCTGCTGGACCGGGTCGGCCTCTCCGATCGCATCACTCACCTCCCCTCAGAGCTCTCGGGCGGCGAGCAGCAGCGAGTCTCGATCGCTCGAGCGCTTTTGACCGAGCCCGAGCTGGTCCTCGCCGACGAGCCCACCGGCAATCTCGACTCGCGCTCGAGCGCGCAGGTGCTCGAGCTCTTGCGAAGCGTGAACCGCGACGAGCGCCAGACTCTGGTCATCGTCACGCACGATCCGGGGGCTGCCGCGATCGCGGATCGAGTGGTCTTCCTGAGCGACGGGCGCATCGCCGACGAGATCAGCGGCGGTGACCGGCAGGCGGTGGCGGAGGCCTTCGTGGCTCTCGACGTCCCGGAATGGGACGAGGCGGTGCCAGCCGAGCCCACCGCCTGATGCGGTCCTTCTCATCGCTGGCGTTGCGGCGCGTTCGCGCCCGCCGGGCACGGGCTCTGCTCACGGCCGCGGGCATCGTCCTCGGCGTCGGCATGATCCTGGGCGTCCTGCTGTTGGCGGCGACGATCAACCGCACCTTCTCAGACCTGTTCGACTCCGTTTACGGCAAGACGGACCTGGTGGTGTCGGGGAGCGGAGAGGACTCGCTGCGCGCATCCACCCTGGAGCGGGTCCAGCGAACTCGTGGAGTGAGCGACGCGGTCGGCTCCGTCCTCAGCACGTTCACCCTGGTCGACGAGAACGGCCGCGCCTCTCCCGATCCCGAGAAGCAGCTGAACGTCTCCGGCCAGGACCCCGGTGCGGAGGACCTGACCGACTCGCAGACCCTCGAGGGCCGCGTTCCCCGGCGCGGCCTCGAGATCTCGCTCCAGGAGAGCTGGGCCGAGGCCCAGAGGATCGACGTCCACGACCGCGTCCGGCTGGCGACCCCCGATGGGTCGAAGCGGTTCGAGGTCGTGGGGCTGTTCCAGTTCTCCACCGGGCTCGAGTTCGGGGGCGAGGGATTCGGCCTGATGCCGCTGCGCTCCGCGCGCGATGTGATGGACAAGCGCGACCGCCTCGACGAGGTGAACGTGCTCGTCGAAGGGGGCGATCCGGCGATCGTGGCGGCCGATCGCCGGCTTGAGCGCGCGCTGCCAAAGGGCGTCGAGGTCGACACGCCGCAGGGCAAGAGTGACGAGATCGAGTCGCAGCTGCAGGCGTTCAACGCGATCCTCTACTTCTTCGCCGCAATGGCCCTCTTCGTCGGGGGCTTTCTCATCTTCAACGCGTTCAACATGAGCGTCTTCCAGCGCACCCGTGAGATCGGGATGCTGCGGACGCTTGGCGCGTCTCGGGGGCGGATCGCATCCTCCGTGCTCGCCGAGGCGGCGCTGCTCGGGGTGATCGGATCGGTTTTCGGCCTGGTGCTCGGAGTCGGCTTGGCACTCGCGCTGATCGAGCTGATGCAGACGATCGGCTTCCCGGTCGGCGAGCTCGTCCTGACGGCCCTGGCGCCCATCGCGGCGGTCGTCACCGGCCTGCTCACGGCGATCCTCGGCGCCTTCCATCCCGCTCGCCGGGCCGGGCGCACCTCCCCGATGCGCGCCGTCCTCGGGACCGAGGGTCTGCGGCCCCGCCTGCGCGCCCGGCGAGCGGTCATTGGCCTGGTCTTGATGGGGCTCGGACTCGCCGGAGCCTTCTGGCTTGGTGCGGCGGAGCGGGTCACCACCGTGGTCGCTGCCGCGGGCATGACCGGCACGATCTCGATCTTCTTCGGGATCGCGTTGGTGGCGCCGTTCGTGGTGAGACCGCTGGTCACCGTTCTCTCCTGGCCCCTGCGCCGCAGCTTTCCCGTCGTTGGCCGGCTCGCCGCCGACGCCGCCCGCTCGGACCCCGGCCGAACAGCGGCCACCTGCACGGCCGTGATGATCGGCCTCGCCCTCGTAGTCGCCGTCAACAGCCTCGGCGCGAGCTTCCTGAAGACGATCTCCGACGAGTTCGACCGCTCGTTCGCCCGCGACCTGACGGTCCAGCCCACTGGCCTCGCTCCGGGACAGGGCCCCCAACAGACGATCGCGAAGGGGCTGCGCGACCGGCTGGCGAAGATCCCGGAGGCAGCCGTGGTGGCTCGTGAGCGCTTCATCTTCACCCCGGACCTCCCGGGACCGAAGGGCAAGACGAGCGAGGACGGGTTGCTGATCGCGTTTGAGCCGAGACCCTACGAGCAGGTGGATACGACCGACATCGAAGGGGCGCCCCGCGAAGAGGTCTTCGAGCGGATGACGGAGGGCGACGTGACGGTCGGCAAGGCCTACGCGGACGAGAAGGGCCTGGCGGTGGGCGACATGCTGAAGCTCCAGGGGCCATCGGGATCACGCCGGGCACGGATCGCGGGCATCGTCGAGACGGTGATCTTCGGAGGACAGACCGTCGGCATGTCCCTGCGGACGATGGATCGCGTCTACGGCGTAACGGCCGACTCCGAGCTGGCGCTCAAGGCCACCTCGGAGGGGGCTCGGCCGGTCCTCCGCCGCAAGGTGAGTCGCATCGTCGCCGAGGACTACCCCAACCTCTCAGTCCTCGACAACGAGGAGCTGAAGGGGAACGTCGAGGACCAGGTCAATGAGCAGTTCGGGATCTTCTACGCGATCGTGGGCGTGGCGATCTTCGCGAGTCTGTTCGGGATCGTCAACACGCTCACCATGTCGGTGATCGAGCGGACCCGAGAGATCGGCGTCCTGCGCGCCTTGGGCGCCACGCGCTGGCGCATCCGCGGCTCGATCGCCAGCGAAAGCCTCGTGATCGGCCTCCTGGGGGCACTCCTTGGAATCGCCGTCGGAGCGGGGCTTGGCGCGGCGCTGTTGCAGGGGCTCTCGTCAGGTGTGCCAGGCGTGAGCTACCGCCCGCCGGTCACGACGATGGTTTGGGTCGGCGTGGCAGGGATCGTCCTCGGCCTCGCGGCATCGATCCTGCCCGCCCGCCGTGCTGCCCGGCTCGACGTGATCCGCGCGATCTCCTACGAGTAGCGCGAACTAGGCCGAGCTGTCGTCTGGGACCAGCGCCTGCAGATACCGGTCCGCGACCATCGAATCGAACCGGTGCACGTCGGTCTCGAGAGTCGTGTAGCGCCCGGGCACGTAGGAGCGACTCGCCATCCCCAGCTGGGTGCGCTCGCAGATCGCCCAGTCCTCGCGGTTGACCTGATCCCAAAAGCCCACCGCGTCGCTGGGATCGAAGCCCGTGGCCTCGACCGTTTCCGGCTCGAAGAACCACTCGCAGACGATCTCCGTGCGGTCCACCGCCCGTGGCCAGAGGGTATGCAGCATCACGTAGTCGGGATGCATCGAGACGAGCAGGTTGGGGAAGAGCGAGAAGTACAGGATCTGGCGCTTTTGCTCCTCGGTGAGGCCGCTGATCGGCGGCCGGTGCGCTCCGCCCTCCCTTGCCATGGTGTCCGCGCCCGCACTGAGCTCCAGCGAGCCACCGCACCAAGCGCCGGCGCCCTCCATCTGCACGCCAGAGCGAAAATTGGAGAGCTGGCTCAACTCCGGATGGATGCCGGGGCAGTGCAGGCACTCGTTGTAGTTCTCGGCGATTACCTTCCAGTTCGCCGCGACGTCGTACTCGTGGCGGGCGGCGCGGCGCAACCCGGGTACCCGGTATCTGGTGAGCAGGGCACCAAGGTCGCCGATGTGGGACTCCGGCGGCGGCGCCACACCCGAGAGATCGAGCATGATGAGCCCCTCGATCAAGGCCAACCGGACCGGGTGCAGCCCGTAGTCGCACGCCTCGAAGCCCTCGAGGCCGTCGGTGAAGGCCGCGCTTCGAAGCGAGCCGTCGAGGTCGTAGGTCCATGAGTGATACGGGCAGCGCAGGCGCTCTGCCTGCCCCTCCGCCGCCACGATGATCCGAGCCCCTCGGTGCCGGCATACGTTGGCGAACGCGCGGGGCAGCGCGTCACCATCGGCGATCACGATCACGCTCTCACCCGCGACCTCGACGGTGAAGAAGGCGCCTCGCCCACGCAGCCGGTCGACGTGGCCCGCGCACACCCACTCGCCGCCGAAGACGTGCTCTCCCTCCCAGGCGAATACGTCTGCGTCGAGAAAGGCCGCGCCGGGAAGCTGGGTCGCCCGCTCGAGCGGCAGGCGCGTCAGCCCGACGGCCTCGGGCGGCAGCGGCAGAGAAGCCATCGCGGAAAAGATAGAGCGTGAGCCGATCAGGCCGCGGAGGCGTGCAGCATGGATCGCGCGCTCTATGCAGCCCGGCGGACGATCGCGGCGAGATCAGGCTTCGCCTGGGGCTCAGAGAGCGGATCCGGGAGCCGCACCCCGAGCTTCTCGAGGCCCGAGAGGAGCGAGGCGTAGCGCAGGCGCTGAGCCTCGGCGTGAGGCGAGCGGTCCCGCGCGCGCTCGGCGATCGTGCCCGCGTGGTACTTCGCGTACCCCGCCGCCGCGCTCGTGATTGCCTCGAGCTCGCGGTCGGTGAGGGGGCCCAGCTTCGCTGCCTCTGCCATGGGTGTGCACCTTAATGTCGGGTCCTGACGCCAAGGTCTACCCCCGCTCAAACTGCGCCTAATTTGCGCGGCCCGTGCCCGGCTAGTAGCGGTACTGATCCGACTTGTACGGCCCCTCGACCGGAACCCCGATATAGGCGGCCTGCTCCGCGGTGAGCTCTGTGAGGCTCACCCCGAGCGCATCGAGATGAAGCCGCGCGACCTTCTCGTCGAGGTGCTTCGGCAGCACGTAGACCTGCTTCTCGTACTCGTCGTTACGGGAGAAGAGCTCGATCTGGGCGATCGTCTGGTTCGTGAACGAGTTCGACATGACGAAGGAGGGATGGCCGGTCGCGTTTCCGAGATTGAGGAGACGGCCCTCGGAGAGCACGATCACGGAATGGCCGTCGGGGAAGGTCCACTCATCGACCTGGGGCTTCACCGTGATCCGCTGGATGCCGGTCGTTCGCTCGAGACCGGCCAGGTCGATCTCGTTGTCGAAGTGGCCGATGTTGCCGACGATCGCCTGGTGCTTCATGCGCGCCATGTGCTCAGCGGTGATCACGTCCCTGTTGCCGGTCGCCGTGATGAAGATGTCGGCGCTGGAGACGATCTCGTCTAGCGTGCGGACCTCATAGCCCTCCATCGCCGCCTGAAGCGCGCAGATCGGGTCGATCTCGGTGATGATCACCCGCGCTCCCTGGCCGCGAAGTGACTCGGCGCAGCCCTTGCCGACGTCCCCGAAACCGCAGATCACGGCTGCCTTGCCGCCGATCATCACGTCGGTTGCCCGGTTGATGCCGTCGATCAGCGAGTGCCGGCAGCCGTAGAGGTTGTCGAACTTCGACTTGGTCACCGAGTCGTTGACGTTGATCGCCGGGAACAGCAGATCGCCGGTCTCGGCGAGCTGGTAGAGCCGCAGAACGCCGGTGGTCGTCTCTTCCGTAACGCCCTTGATGGTCTGGGCGAGCCGGGTCCAGCGCTGATCATCGGCCTCCAAAGAGCGGCGGAGCAGCTCCAGCACGACCCGGAACTCCTTGGAGTCGGAAGCGTCCGGGTCCGGCACCGAGCCCGCGGCCTCGTACTCGACCGCCTTGTGGACCAGCAGCGTGGCGTCGCCGCCGTCATCGAGGAGCATGTTCGGCCCCCCGCCGTCGGGCCACGAGAGGGCCTGCTCCGTGCACCACCAGTACTCCTCGAGCGTCTCGCCCTTCCAGGCGAAGACCGGGATGCCAGCCGCGGCGATCGCGGCGGCGGCGTGATCCTGCGTCGAGAAGATGTTGCACGAGGCCCAGCGGACCTCCGCCCCAAGCGCCACGAGGGTCTCGATCAGGACCGCCGTCTGCACGGTCATGTGAAGCGAGCCCGTCACACGCGCACCGGCGAGGGGTTGCGCGGCCGCGAACTCCTCGCGGGTCCGCATGAGGCCGGGCATCTCGTGCTCGGCGAGGGAGATCTCCTTGCGGCCGAACTCGGCGAGGCCGATGTCGGCGACCTTGAAGTCCTGTGTGGAGGTGGCGACGCTGCTCATTTCACTCCCGATCGTCTCTCAGGGCCATGGTAGTGGCGGCGCGCGGCCACCACGGCAGGGCTACAGCACCAAGGTGTGGCCCGGGCAAGCCCTGGGTCGCCGACTGCGAACACCTCGGGCCCCTGGTTATCACGGGCGATTGGCCCGAGCCTTGGGATGTGGGGATAAACGAACGAAAGGAGACCCCATGACCAAGGACCAACAGACCCAGATCAAGGCCCGCGGATCCGTGCGGCGCCGGATCTCACCGGCTCTCGTCCTCAGCGTGGTCGCGCTGTTCGCGGCTCTCTCCGGGGCGGCCGTGGCCCTGCCGGGCATGAACACCGTCCAGTCGAACGACATCATCAACGAGGCGTTGAAGTCGGCCGACCTGAAGGACGGCGAGGTTGGCTCGTCCGATATCGCTGCAGTGGCGGTTCGCTCGACCGAGCTCGCCTCGATGCACACGCACGAGAACAGCGTGATCGTTCCGGGCGGAGCCAACGAGAACGCCGGGTACAACACGGAGTCCGTTGACGCCAGCTGTGGTGCCGGAGAGCAGCTCATCAGCGGGTCGGGGCACTGGACGGGCGATGGGGCGGATGAGGAGCTCTTCCTCTCCGAGGTCATGCTCAACCACGGCTCGGGGACCGTGACCGTGCGTGGGGGCAACGACATCGGCCCCGGTCGCACTCTGGTCGCTGTCGCACACTGCCTGACCCCATAAGCGGGCTGAGCCGTGCGATGAAGGAAGGGGCCGGGCGTGAGCCCGGCCCCTTCACGTGCTCGTGTGTAGCCTCGGGCGCGCGATGAAGGCGATGGTCATGGCCGCCGGGCTCGGGACGCGCTTGCGCCCCCTGAGTTGGGAGATCCCAAAGCCGGTGGTGCCGGTGGGCAACCGCCCGGTCATCGAGCACATCCTGCGCGGCCTAGCGAACCACGGGACGGATCAGGTGATCTCCAACCTCTACTGGTTCCCGGAGACGATCAGGGGGCCGCTCGGCGACGGGTCGCAGCTCGGCCTTGAGATCACCTACGAGCAGGAGGAGGAGCTTTTGGGCACCGCAGGCGGCGTGCGCAACGTCTCCGATTGGCTCACGCAGGACGGAGAGCCCTTCCTCGTAATGGCGGGCGACGCCCTCACCGACATCGACTACTCCGCGCTGATGGAGGCACACCGAAGTAACGACGGCATCGCGACCCTGGCGGTCACCTCGGTGCCCAATGTGAGCGAATTCGGAGTCGTCGTCACCGACTCGGCGGGTCGTGTCCAGGGCTTTCAGGAGAAGCCGGACCCCTCCGAGGCACTCTCCGATCTGGCGAGCTGCATGATCTACGCGTTCGAGCCCGAGGTCTTCGAGCACTTCCCCTCCGACGAGGTCCTCGACTTCGCCAAGCAGGTCTTCCCGGCACTGCTCGACCACGACGTGCCATTCCACGTTCACCGCATCGATGAGTACTGGAACGACGTCGGCTCGATTCCCGAGTACCTGCAGGGAAACCTCGACGCTCTGGAGGGGCGCGTGCAGATCGATCTCGCGGGCAAGGTGGTCGAGGGCGGCGACGAGGACTCTCCGGCAGAGCAGCAGGGCGGCTGGGAGCTGAGCGGGAAGGTCCTCGTGGGGGACGGCGCCACGATCGCCGCCGGCGCTCGCATCGACGGACCTTGCGTGATCGGGCCCGGCTCCAGCGTGGGCCCCGAGGCGATCGTCAAGGGGTCGGTGCTCCTTCCCGAGGCCGAGGTGCCGGCCTCCTCAATGCTGGTGGGTGCGGTCGCGGGCCGTCGCGGCGCGCTTGCGGAATCCTGAGCGAAGTTGCCCTCGCCACCGCGAGTTGAGCTGCTGTGGTGGCGTGGCTGCCCGTCGTGGCCCGAGGCAATCGACCTCGTGCGCGAGGAGATGGCGGCCGTTGGCATCGACCCGAAGGACCTGCTCGTATCGGAAGTCTTCGGGGAGGCCGACGCTGAGCGCCGCGGCTTTCGGGGCTCGCCCACGATCCTGGTCGACGGCCGCGACATCGTGACAGCGCCGGATCAAGGGGGCAGCGGTCTAACCTGCCGCGTCTATCGCACGGGCCAGGGGCGACCGAGCCCGCTGCCCGAGCGGGAAGCGGTACGCGCCGCGCTGGTGGCCGGATCGGAGGAGACGACACGATGAGCGAACCCGCGAGCCTCGAGATCGGAGATCTGGCGCCGGCGTTGGAGCTGCCCGACACCGAAGGCGCTCTCCAAACGCTGCCCTCACCGGGCGAGGTGCCGGCCACCGTGGTCGTGTGGACCTGCAACCACTGCCCCTACGCCCTGGCCTGGCACGACCGCCTGATGGCCGTCGCTCACGACTACGCGTCAAGCGGGGTGCGCTTCCTGCAGGTGAACTCCAACGACGCAGAGCGCCATCCAGCCGACTCGCTGGAGGCGATGCGCGAGCGCGCCAGCGCCGAGCGGTGGGCCGCGCCGTACCTGCACGACGAAAGCCAGGAAACGGCGATGGCATGGGGACCGCTCACGACGCCCGACGTCTTCGTGCTCGACAGCGATCTTCGGCTGCGCTACCGCGGTGCCCCCGACTCCGATCACAGGGAGCCGTCCGAGGAAGCAGCATGGCTTCGCGCGGCGCTCGACGCGCTGCTGGAGGGCGGCATGCCCGAGCCCGCCGAAACGAAGCCGGTGGGCTGCTCGGTCAAGTGGAGGAGCTGATGGTCAGGTGACGCTGCGCAGGCGCGTCGTCACCGTCCCGGCATCGTCGGCCAACCTCGGCCCAGGGTTCGACGTGTTCGCGGCGGCGCTTTCGATCGGCCTCGAGCTCGAGGTCTTCGAGGCGGAGCAGTTCTCGATCGACGTGGGCGGCTCCGAGCTCCCGGAGGATCGCTCCAACCTGGTCGTGCGCGCGTTCGAGCATCTGCATCCCGCCGACCGCATCCGTTTCGAGCTGCGCTCGGAGATCCCGGTTGGCCGTGGCCTCGGCTCAAGCGCCGCGGCGATCGTCGCCGGCCTCGTTGCCGCGGACCACCTCTTCGAGCTGGCGCAGGGGATGGACGAGATCTACCGTCACGCAGTTGAGCTGGAGGGCCACCCGGACAACGTCGCAGCGGCCGTCTACGGAGGGATGGTGCTGTGCCCGCTCGCGCAGGAGGGCGAGCTGCCCGCGCCGGTGCGGCTGGCTCCGCCTGAGGGCGTCGAGCCGATCCTCGTGATCCCCTACGACGAGGTCATGACCGCAGAGGCGAGGGCCGCGCTCCCTCCCAAGTTGCCTTTCGCCGACGCGGTCGCGAACGTCTCCGCGGCCGCCCAGCTCGTCCTGGGCATCGAGCGCTCGGACCTGACGCTGATCGGCCGCGGCCTGGCCGACAGGCTCCACCAGCCCTACCGCGCGTCGCTTTATCCACGCTCGCTCGAGCTCGCCGAGCGAGCGGCCGGGCTGGGCGCGATCGGCGCCTCGATCTCGGGTGCGGGCCCGACGGTCCTCGTCTGGTGCTTCTGGCAGGACTCGGGCGTGGTGATCGGCGCCCTCGAGCGCGCGGCCGAGGGCTGGGCCGAAGTGCGCCGGGCTCCGTTTTCCCCCACCGGCGCGGACGTTCCTGAGCTTTAGCCCTGCTGCCGTTTCAGTCGAGCAGTCCGACTTGACGCAGGATCGAGACGGAGTCCGAGTAGACGTCCTTGCGCTTGACGAGGCCGTCCTCGAAGGGGATGACGTCGAGCCCCTTCCATGAGATCTCCTTGCCGCTGGGCTCGGCGACGATGTCGCCTCGGCGCATCTCGTTGGTGTGGGTAGCGGTCGCTGTCCACTCCTGCACCACGAGCCCGTCGCGGCAGTAGGTCCGCCGGCCCTCGAAGCGGATGTCGGGCCAGCTGGAGAAGATCGCCCCGATGTGCTCGCGCACCTCCTCGCCCTCGGCGGCCTCCCCTGCTGTGTGGTTCTCGAAGACCATGTCGGGCGCGTGCATGGCCATGATCGCGTCGAGGTCGTGAGCGTTCCAGGCGTTGTTGTAGCGCACGATCGCCCGCTCCAGCGCCTCCGGTGAGTCGTTCTCGCCCATCTTCCCTCCGTGGTCGGTTGCGTCTTCGCTCAGGCTCGCGCCCCGGCCGGCACCAGCTCCGCCGAGAGCTGATCGAGGGGCTCCAGCATCTCCGGCCGGCCCAGGCGCCGGAGGATCTCGCCGGCCAAAGACAGGTAGTCGGAGCCGCGATCCGGCCGGTAGTCGAGAATCGGCACGGCCCGCTCGGCCGACTCGGCGTAGGCGATGGACTGCCGGATCACGGTGCGAAACATCTTCTCGCCGAATCGCGCGTCGAGGGCCTCGAGGGTGTGGCGGGCGTGCCTCGTGCGCATGTTCGCGATGTTGAGGCAGACGCCGAGCAGCTCGAGGTCGGGGTTGAGCGACTCCCGGGCCAGCTCCACGACCTCCATCGCCTGCTCCATGCCCTGCAGCGAGAAGTACTGCGCCTCGGTGGTGAGGATCGCGTGCGAAGCGCCGACCAGCGCGTTGACGGTGAGGAGGCCCAGCGTCGGCGGGCAGTCGATCAGGATCAGCTCCGTCGAGCGCTTTAGGTCCATGAGCGCGCGGCGCAGCGTCACCTCGCGCCCGATCTTCCCGGCCAATGCCAGCTCGGCCTCGGAGAGAGCCAGGTTGGCAGGGATCACGGGCCCGTGCACCGCATCGGCGGCGCGCGCTTGGCCCTGGAGGACATCGCCCAGGGTCGGCGTCGCGTCCCGGGCCGTATCGAAATAGTCGGAGAGGTTTCCCTGCGGGTCGGCATCGATCGCCAGCACATCCATGTCGAGGCGCTCGAAGACGTCGGCCAGGGAGCGGACCATCGTCGTCTTGCCCGTGCCCCCCTTCTGGGAGAGCACTGCGATCGTCACCGACATCGCTTCGCACTATATGTACGACGCGCCGAGGCCGCGCCTATAATGGCCGTCCCCTTGAGGTCCCCGTCGCGCGCCCGCTCGAAGAAGGCGCGGAACCGGAGGTAAGCAGTGCAGACCCCCTCGTCCCGCCCGACCAGCGTGCGCGAAAGCGGCCCAAGGCCGGAGCCGATGCGCTATTCGCCGGAGCTTCCCTGGCGCCCCCGCATCCCGCCGCCGTCTGTCGAAGACCGCGACGCCTGCGCGATCTACGCCTCGGTTCGCAAGAACGCGACCCCGTCGCATGAGCCGGTGGCGCTGGCTCTCCAAAACCTCCAGAAGATGCTCCATCGTGCCGGCAACGTCGACGGCGAGGGCGACGGCTGTGGCGTGCTCGTCGACATCCCCAGGCGCATCTGGGCCGAGGAGGTGCGAGCCGGAGGGCACAATCCGGCGCTGGTCTTGGACGACGCCTTCTGCGTGGCCCACGTCTTCGTGGACCGTTCGCAGGACCTGCAAGCGGCCCAGCACGACGCGCGCGAGATCCTCGGCGCGGGCGGCTTCCGGATTCTCGCGGAGCGCAGCGGACAGGTGGACTCGCACGCGCTCGGCGCTGCCGCTCGCGAGGAGGAGCCCCACTTCTGGCAGATCGGCGGGCTGGTGGCCGACTCGCAGCGCTCGGAGCGGGTGTTCGACCTCATGATCGAGCTCGAGCGGGAGCTTGGGGTCCACGTCCCCTCCTTCTCCTCGTCCACGTGCGTGTACAAGGTGATGGGGGCGCCGAAGGTGCTCGGCGCCTATTACCCGGACCTGCGCGACGACCGCTTCGAGACGGTCGGGTGCTTTGGCCACAACCGGTACTCGACCAATACCTGGCCCTCGTTCCGCCGGGTGCAGCCCTTCTCCGTGCTCGGTCACAACGGCGAGATCAACACGATCTCGCAGCTGCGCCAGGAGGCCAAGATGCTGGGCGCGCCGATCGACCCCGGCGCCTCCGACTCGCAGGACCTAAACCGAGTGGTCGACACACTGATCCGGCGTGAGGGCCTCTCGCTCGCCGAGGCGATGGAGGCGGTCGTGCCACCGGTCGCTAACGAGATCCGCTCGCTGCCGGGGGAGCTGCACGCCTTCTACATGTATCTGCGGGAGGCGATCGGGCCGTTCGCCCAGGGGCCCGTCGCGCTCATCGCTCGCCACCGCGAGGAGTGCGTCTTCTCAGCGGACGCCCTCGGGCTGCGCCCGTTATGGAAGCTCGAGACCCCGGACGACTACATCTTCTCCTCGGAGCCAGGCGTGGTGAGCGTGCATGACATGGTCTCCGAGCCGCTGCCGCTTGGCCCGGGCGAGAAGCTCCTGATCACGATCGAGACGCAGGCCCGCAAGGCGAGGCTCCACCAGCACGCCGAGATGCAGCGCATCGTCGCGGAGCGATGGATGGCCCGGGCGGGGGGAGAGCCCGCACCGTATGACCGGGCCCTCGTCACGGGCGGTCCGCTCGAGGGCCCCGAGATCCCCGGCTACACCTCGGCCGGGCCCTCGGAGCCGGTCAAGGTCTCCGACCGGGTCCTCGCGGGCTTCGGGTGGCAGCGCGACGACGTGAAGCTGTGCCAGCAGATGGCGTCGAACGGCGCCGAGCCGATCGGCTCGCTCGGCTACGACGGGCCGTTGGCGGCGCTCTCGCCCGAGCGTCAGAACCTCGCGGACTACTTCAAGGAGACCGTCGCCGTGGTCACGAACCCCGCGATCGACCGAGAGCGCGAGATGGAGCACTTCTCGGTCCGGTCGGTCTTCGGCCGTCGTCCTTCGATCCACGATCTCGCGACGGATACGCGGACCGTCGAGACCTCCTTTCCCGTCATCCTGGGGGGCCACGATGGCCTTGCGCCGCTGTCCGACTCGACCTATCGGCGGATCGCCCGCGAGCACCAGACATATGTGCTCGAGGACCTCTGGGAGGAATTCCGCGGCCGCACGGCGGCGATCGATACAGCCCTGCTCGAGTCCGAGACCACGCGGGGCGCCATCGATCGGATCCGTCAGGAGGCCGTCAAGCGCGTCGCGGGAGGCGCCGAGCTAGTAGTCCTCACCGATCGCGTCGTCTATGAGGGGGATCGCCGCTACCTTGATCCGCACCTCGCGGTCTCGGCGGTCGATCAGGCGCTGAAGCAGTTCCGCCTCGATCCGGGCGAGGAGAACCTGAGGCGGCGGTGCTCAATCGTCCTGCGCTCCGCGGCGATTCGCAACGTGCACGACGTGGTCCTTGCCCTGGGCTTGGGCGCCAACGGGGTGACTCCATACGTGATGGTCGAGGTGACCTGCGTCGACGACTACGCAGTCGACGTCTCCAACCTCTGTGCCGCTCTGCGCAAGGGGATCGAGAAGGTGATCTCGACGATCGGCATCCACGAGGTCCGCGGCTATGCCCGGCAGTTCTCTTCGATTGGCCTGCGGCCGGAGCTCGCGGAGATCTTCGGGACTGAGGCGTTCGCCGCCTCGCAGACCGGCGGCGTCGGATGGGAGCACCTCGACGCAGACACTGACGCTCGCCACCGGATCCTCGCCGGCGAGGAGGAGGCGAAGCCGGCTAAGACCTCCCGCTTCTACCCGAAGGTCTACAAGGCGGCGGTGGCCGCAGCGAACGGCGGCGCGCCGTACGCCGACTACTCCCAAAAGGTCCGCGAGCTCGAGGCGCAGAGCCCGATCTCGATGCGGCACATCATGCGCCTGCGATCCGACCGCGAGCCCGTAGACGCTGGCTCGGTCGAGGCGGGGATCGGTCACCACGACTATCCGATCGTGATCTCGTCGATGAGCTTCGGCTCGCAATCCGAGCCCGCGTTCCGCGCCTACGCCGAGGCGGCAAAGGCGAGCAACGTGCTGTGCGTGAACGGTGAGGGGGGCGAGATCCGCGACATGTACGGCCGCTACCGCAAGTGGCGCGGCCAGCAGGTCGCGTCCGGCCGATTCGGCGTCTCGGCGGAGATGTTGAACGCCTCGTACGTGGCCGAGATCAAGATCGGTCAGGGAGCCAAGCCGGGCGAGGGTGGGCATCTTCCGGGCAAGAAAGTCTCCGAGAAGGTGGCGGCGGCTCGCAATGCCGCCCCGGGAACGGACCTGATCTCGCCGTCGAACAACCACGACCTCTACTCGATCGAGGATCTCGCGGAGCTGATCGACGAGCTCAAGACCGTGAACCCCGACCTCAGGGTCTCCGTGAAGGTCCCAGTGGTGCCGAACATCGGCACCATCGGTCTCGGGATCGCGAAGGCGGGAGCCGACATCATCACCCTCTCCGGCTTCGAAGGGGGTACGGGCGCCGCGCGCCAGCACGCTCTGCGACATGTGGGGCTGCCCTCGGACATCGGGACGAGGCTGGTCCACCGAGCGCTGATGGAGGCGGGGATCCGCAACCGTGTGGAGATCTGGGCCGACGGTGGGTACCGCCACGCCCACGACATCGTGAAGCTGCACTGCATGGGGGCGAACCGAGTCGGGTTCGGCACCCTCGCGATGGTGTCCCTCGGCTGCACGATCTGCCGCGGCTGTCAGCTCGACACCTGCCACGTCGGGATCGCCACGCAGATCGAGACGACGGAGGAGGCCCAGGAGCACGGCCTGAAGAAGTTCACGCCGCAGGCGGTCGACGTGGCCGCCGAGAATTGCGCCCGGTTCTTCACCGCGATGGGCGAGGAATTGAAAGCGGTGGTGGCGTCGCTCGGCTATGACCGCGCCCAGGACCTAGTCGGCCGCTACGACCTCCTCGAGCAGCACTCGCACGCCGAGGCCATCGATCTCGCCGAGCTCATCACCCCGCTCGAGGAATACCTGGATCTCGAGCCCGTCGATATCCCGGTCGCCTCAGACGAGCTCGTCGCAGCCGAGACGCGAGCCGAGGCAGGCCTCGTCCGAGCCAGGCCGATACGTATGGAGCGCTCCGATGCCTCGGTGCGGATCGCCGGGCTCGCCGGTGATGTCTGTGGCGGCAGGGTGGTGCACGAAGAGTTCCCGCGTTCCACCGACGCCAGCGACCGCGTGCTCGGCACCGAGCTCGCCGGGGCGATCTCGCGTGAGCGGCTCTACGGCGAGGCGCCGGAGGGCACCGAGGACATCCTCGCGCAGCTCGACTTCAACGGCGGCTCCGTGGCCGGGCAGGGCTTCGGCGCCTTCAACGCCTGGGGTCTCGCGGTTCGAGTCGAGGGCGGGGCGCAAGACGGCGTCGGCAAGGGGATGCTGGGTGGCACGGTCTCGATCATGAAGGGCCGCAACCAGGCGGGCGTGCGGGTCAACGGCTCGGTTGGCAAGTCGTTTGCCTATGGCGCGCAGCGAGGCCGTCTGTTCGTCCAGGGCTCGGCCGACTCGCGCTTTTGCATTCGGCTGTCGGGCGCTGACGTGGTGCTGGCGGGCGAGCCTGCCGAACCGCTCGACGATGCGCGCGGCTGTATCTCAGACCGCGCCAACGCCAAGGGCTTCGCCTTCGAGTACATGACGTCGGGCCGCGCTGTCGTACTGGGCGACATCGGGCCGTGGGCGTGTGCCGGCATGACCGGAGGGCGTGTCTACGTCCGTTGCAACCCGGATTGGGACCTCGACCCCGACGCGATCGAGCGACGCCTCGGCGAGGGAGCGAAGGTGAGCCTCGAGGACCTCGACGCCGAGGGCATGCTCGACGTTCAGGATCTGCTCGGGCATTACGGCGACGAGCTGAGGGCGACCGACCAGGATGAGGAGGCCGACCGTATGCTCGAGCTCGCGATCTCAGCGCCCGACAACTTCCTCATGATCATCCCCGAGAAGGTCCAGGCCGATCCGAACATCTCGACCGAGTAGCGACCGCGCGCATGACCGAGGAAGCCCAGACACCCCCCGTGCCCGAAGCGCGGCTCGCGCAGCCGATCCGCGACGAGAAGCTTCAGCTCGCCCTTCGCGAGCGCTCCCCGGAGGCGCTTCGCGATGGATTGGTGCGCCTGCTCGGCCGCCAGGGCGAAGACGAGGTTCGTGATTGGCGAGATTTGGTCATGGACCTCGCCCCCTACCACGACTGCGCGCGGCGCATGGGGCTTGACCCCCGTGTCCTCTTCGAGTGGGTCGCCCGCCGCCTCCCCGCCGACGTCCAGGGCACGGTTCGCCAGCTCGGCAAGCGCCCGGAGGTGACGGGGGATGAGTTCGGCTTCGCGGTCGTCGAGGAGGCGGAGGGCCCCAGGTACTACTGGACGCGCTAGCCCAGCCGCCGCGCCGCGTGTGCCATCACTCGCCGAGCCCCCGGCTAGCGCTCAGCGATCACGTACAGGCGGTAACGGCCGATCTCTAGCTCGTCGCCGTCTACGAGCGGCGCCCACTCCACGCGTTCCCCGTTTACGAACAGGCCGTTCAGGCTGCGGTCGTCCAGGGCCCGCAGGCCATCGTCCGTGCGCACCACGAGCGCGTGGCGACGTGACACGGAGGGATCGTCGAGCTGGATGTCGGCGACGGCGGAGCGCCCGATCCGCGTCCAGCCCTCGCCGAGCGAGAAGCTCGCCTCGCCGTCGGGCCCCTCGAAGGCGAGGCGTGGCTCGGCGGTCGCGTCGAGGCGTAGCTCCGTGAGCCACGCTGGGTTCGAGAGCGCCGGCTCGACCGCTTCGGCATCGACGGTTGGATGCTCGAAGATCGATGTGCGGCGGAAGCTCGAGCCGCCGCAGGCCGGGCACCGGGGCAGCTCATCCTCCATCGCGGCCGCGGCGAGCGCATAGCCACATTCGGTGCACGTGAGCGACCCGACGGTCGCGAAGCTATGAACGTTCTCGCCTGTCCTATGAAGCTCGGGAGAGCTGTCGGTCAGCGCGTTCATGACGGTTGCTGAACTTGTGCTGATCTTAACGAAGTCAGAGCTCGTCATAAAGCTGACGCGACCGGAAATCACCGGAATTTGGGGACGGCCCGACGAATAGACTCGCGGCCGTGGGCCCGATCTCCGCCGAGATGCCGATCGACGTCCCGCGTGAGCGGGCCTACTCCTTCCTGGCCGACCTCGCGAACCGCCCAGCGTTCATGGGCCGCTTCCTCTCCGACTTTCACCTTCAACGCCTCGATTCCACCGGGACCGGGGCTGCGGCGCGGTTTCGCGTCGTCAAACGTGGGCTCTGGATGGAAACCGTGATCACGGAGCTCGAGCCGCCCTTCAGGATCCTCGAGTCCGGCACGGGCTCCCGCCTTGGACGCCTGCCCGTCGGCACAGCCTGGGAGACGACTGAGGCGGGACCCACGTCATGCATGGTCAAGGTCCTCCACTGGACCGAGCCCTCCCATCTCCTCGATCGTATAGCCGAGCTCGCCCCGGGAATGAGCCGCTGGTACGGGCGCGCGCTTACCGGCGCGCTGGCGCAGCTCAGGCTGCTCTTGGAGGACGAAACCCCGGCCGACCGAGTCGCCATCGGGGGTGGCGACCGGGTCCCGGGCGCCGGATAGGTGCAGTAGGGCGCCCTACTAGACTGCCGCGCCTATGCCCCGGCGCTCAGCAATCGCCCTGCCAGCGCTCGTCCTGGTCGCGCTTGCGCTCGTCGCCTGCGGCGCTTCAGAGGAGGAGCTGGACGTTGTGGAGGGCGAGCCGATCGAGTTCGAGGACGTCTCCTACAACGTCGTCATCTCGCGCTTTCTGAACCCCGATGACGAGGAGGATTCCGCCTACCTGGAGGGCCAGCCGACCCCGCCCCCCGGGCAGCAGTACTTCGGCGTTTTCATGCAGGTCGAGAACGAGAGCGAGGAGGCGATCACCCTGCCCGACGAGATGGAGGTGATCGACACGCTCGACACCACATACGCGCCCACCGAGACGGAGAGCCCTTACGCGCTTGAGCTCGGTGCCGAGGTGCCGGCGGGGGGAGTGGTGCCCGTGCCCAACTCGATCGCAGCGGACGGCCCGACGCAGGGCTCACTTGTGCTGTTCTTGCTCGAGGAGTCCTCGACCGAGAATCGCCCACTCGAGCTCGAGCTGCCGCTGTCTGAGTCTGAGAGCGGGATCATCGAGCTCGATATTTGAACGCCGTGCGCGTGGCGGGCCTGAGCGATCGGACGCTTCAAGCCGTGCTCCTGATGGCGGGCCTCGCCGCGGTGGCGATCCTCGTGAACCTCTTCAGCGAGCCCGTGCTGATCGGCTGCCTTGCCGTCATCGCCCTCGCCAGCCTGCTGACGGCGCCGGTCCGCAAGACGGCGGGCGGCGGATGGTGGAGCCTACTCGCGATCGGCGCCGCAGCCTCGATCGCGGGAGCAGCGCTCGCGCTCGTCGCGGAGACGCTCGGTGGCCTGATCGCAGTCATCGGCGGCGTCCTCGTCGTGGTTGGGGCCACGATCGGGTTTCCGCTCAGGGAGTACGAGTGAGAAGGCCCCATCTCTGGCCGGACGGCTCGAGCTAGAGGCCGGCCTCGAGCACGTCTTGGACGATGGGTGCTGCGATCGTCCCGCCGTCGCCCTCGGCGTTGACCACCATCGCCGCCACCGCGAGGCGGGGTTCCGACGCCGGCGCGAAGGCCGTGAACCACGCGTCGACCTCGAGCTCCGGCTCCTCACCCGGCCCAGGGGTCTTCGCCAGGGCCGCGGGACCGAGCTCGGCCGTTCCCGTCTTGCCGGCGACCTGGACGTTCGGCAGCGCGGCGGCTGTGCCGGTGCCCTCGGTCACTACGCGGATCATCAGCTGGCGCAGTGTCTGCGCGGTCTCCTTCGACGTGACTCGCACGGGCTTGGCGGCTGGCGCGAAATCCGGGTCCTTGGTGATCGGGGTAGGGCTGCGTTCGCCTCCCGCCGCGATCGTCTGAGAGATCGAGGCGAGCTGCAGCGGCGTCGCCAGCACCTCGCCCTGGCCGATCGCGCTCACCCCGACGTCCAAGTCGCCGCCGATGTCCTCGGGGATCGTGCTAGCCGGCGGGTCGATCAGAGCGGTCGCCTCTGCGTCGTAGAGCTCGGGCGGCTCGTTGAAGCCGAACCGCTCCGAGTACTGGACGAGTTTCTCCTCGCCGACGTCCACTCCAAGCGGGGCGAAGACGCTGTTACACGAATTCGCGAACGACTGGGTGAACGTGCCCCCGCACGGCTCATCGTGCGCGTTCGCGACCTCTCGGCCCTCGATGACCGCGGCGGTCTGGACTGGGAACGAGTCACTCAGCTTCACCGCCCCGGTGTCCAGCCCGGCGACGGTGGTCACGACCTTGAAGGTCGAGCCCGGCGGCTGTGGAGCCGAGAAGGCGATGCCGGCCAGGCCCAGGACCGAGCCGTCGCGAGCGTCAAGCACCGCGACGCCGCCGAAGCGATCGCCGAGCGCGACGACGGCCGCCTCCTGCAGCTCCGGGTCGATCGTGGTGCGCACCGCCCTCCCGGGCTGGGGCTGCCCGGTCACGAGGACGCGTTCGCCCCCGCCCGCGGATTCGCTCGTCACCGCGAGCAGCTGCCCGCTGGGCTGTCCGTCGAGCCGCTCGTTGAACGCAAGCTCGAGCCCGCTCGAGCCGGTCAGGGTGTTCGGCGGAAAGCCCTCTGCCTCGAGCGCCTCACGCTGGGCCTTACGTGGTGTGTCCATGCCGCCCGCGACCGCGGTGGCCGAGAGGCCCAGCGGTGAGCTCCTCGCGGAGCTCGGCCCCGCCGCGAGAGGGGTGCCGTCGGCAGCGAGGATCGGTCCGCGCGCCGGAGCCCGTGTACGCCGGTCGAGCTGCTCCCCTTCCTTCAGCCCGGGGAAGGCGTGGTGCGGCTGCCAGGAGACGAGGCCGTCGTCCATGGGCAGGATGACCTCTCCCTTCACGTCCCCCCAAGCGTGTGTGGTGAGCGCGACCGGCACGGTCGCGGCATCTCTGCCGCCGCTTACCTCACCGGTCTCAACGGCATCCGTGGTGGCCATCACGTTGGTGTCGGCGTAGACCTGAGCGAACTCGTCCTCGCTCGCGTTGGCGGCCGCGTCGGGCGCGAGCTCGGCATACATCGCGTCGTAATCGCCGCGCGACCAGGCGGCCGCGAAGCGCTCGGCGGAAGCGGTCTCGTTGACCGAGCCGATCAGAATTCCGGCGACGAATGCCGCCACGGCGAGGATCGAGATCGGCAGCGCCCGCGTCATCAAGCGGCGACGTCGCTCAGCTTCCTCCTTCGTCATGGGCAGAATCTAGAACTTCGGGCTGCTCGGCCATGCAGCATTCGTGCGCTCGCCGCCTGCCCTTAACCGAACCCTCATGACCGCTATCGACATCGTCATCGCCGTGTTCGTGCTGGCCCTCTGCGCCGTCGGCTACGAGCGCGGGCTGATTCGCAGCGCGCTTCCGCTCGCCGGTTTCTTGATCGGGGCGGCGATCGGGGGACGCCTGGGGCCGACGCTGCTCGCCGGCGGCTCGGAGTCCGCCTACGCGCCCCTGATCACCGTCATGACCGGTCTTCTCGCCGGGGCGGTGCTCGCGATCGCCCTTGAGGGAATCGGCTCCATGCTTCACGAGCGGGCGCGGATGGGCTCGACCGCGGGGCTCATCGATGGGCTCGGTGGAGCCGTGCTGCTCGGAGCGTTGGCGCTCCTCGTGACGTGGGGAGTCGGCGCCGTGGCTCTCCACACCCCTGGCGCCGAAACCGTCCGGTTACGGGAGGTCGTTCAGCGGTCGGCGATCCTCGGAGCCCTGAACGATCTGCTCCCCCCGTCGGGACCGCTCTTGAACGTGCTGCGGCGCATAAACCCCACTCCGAGCCTGCAGGGCCCGGAGGCACAGGTGGACGCTCCCGACCCCCAAATCGCTTCCGACCCCGAGGTCGATCGTGCCGGCGACAGCGTCGTCAAGATCCTGGGGACCGCATGCGGGCTCGGCGTCCAGGGGTCGGGCTGGGTGATCGGGCCCGACCTCGTTGCCACCAACGCTCACGTCGTTGCTGGCCAGCAGGACACGACCGTGACACCACGCGCCGGAGAGCCGGAGCTCGAGGCGACGGCCGTCCACTACGACGCGACAAACGACTTCGCGATCCTCGAGGTCGAGGGACTGGGCCTGCCGCCGCTTCCCTTGGTGGAGGACGCTCGCGAGGGGACTACCGGCGCCGTTCTCGGATATCCCGGCAACGAGGCCTTCCAGGTTGCCCCTGCGCGGCTGGGTACGACGGCGGAGGTCACGAGCCAGGACTCATACGGCCGGGGACCGCTGCGCCGCGACATGTCGGCCTTTCGAGGCGACGTGGAGGGCGGGAACTCCGGTGGGCCATTCGTCGATGGCGAAGGCGGTGTGCTGACGACGGTCTTCGGCTCCGAACAGAGTGGGGGGCCACCGGGCGGGCTCGGCGTTCCAAATCGAATCGCTGCGGATGCAATGCGCGGAGATCTGGCGCCTCGGGGTACCGGCCCCTGCGCCGTCTAGGCGGGTCACCAGGCGCACCAGGCTCCTTCGTTAGTCTCAGTGACGGTGGAGAGCCGGGTGCCGGAGATCACGCGTGGGCCGCGCGAGGGCGGCAATCCCGCACGCGTGTGCCCCGACTTTCACGCAGCGATCGAGCTGGTCGGCCGGCGCTGGACGGGCGCGATCCTCTGGTGCCTGGAGCAGGGACCTCTCTACTTCGCCGATCTGTGCGACGCCGTCCCGGGCATCTCCGACCGGCTCCTCTCCACCCGGCTGCGCGAGCTGGAGGCCGAAGGACTGGTGACCCGGGCCGTTCACTCCGGCGCGCCGGCCCGCGTCTCCTACACGCTCACGGATCGCGGTCGCGCACTGCAGCCAGCCCTGCGTGAGCTTCGCGACTGGGCGCGCGCGGGCAAGGACGCCTGAGATGGAGGTCGTCGTCGCCGGGGGCCACGGGAAGATCGCCCTGCTCCTGCACCCGCTGCTCGCTGCCCGTGGCGACGACGTCAAGGCGCTGATCCGAAACCCGGACCAGTCGGAGGATGTGAAGGCGGCCGGCGCCGAGCCCGTTTTCTGCGATCTCGAGTCTGAGGAGGACGTCAGCGGAGCGGTGGAGGGCGCTGATGCGGTCGTGTTCGCGGCGGGCGCGGGCGCCGGATCGGGCGCCGAGCGCAAGCGCACGATGGACCTGGGCGGCGCGCTCAAACTGATCGACGCGGCCAAGGCGAGCGGTATCGAGCGGTATGTGATGGTCAGCGCGATGGGGGCCGCGGATCCCCCGGCCGAGGGGGGAGATGTGTTTGGCGAGTACCTGCGCGCCAAGGCCGAAGCCGACCGCGCCCTCGCGTCCAGCGGGCTCGCGTACACGATCGTGCGCCCCGGCGCCCTCACGGACGCCGAGCCGACGGGACGGGTGCAGATCGCCGAGCGGCTCGAGCGAGGCGAGATCCCGCGCGCGGACGTCGCTGCGGTGCTCGCTGCGGTGCTTGGCACCGAGGCAACCGTCGGCCGGACCTTTGACGTCGTCTCGGGCGAGATGCCGATCGAAGAAGCGCTGGCGGCGCCCTAGGCTCGCCTCACCAGTCCCGCGGGTTCCCCGCGGGGATCTCGTCGTGGACCAGCGTGGCCTCCACGGCTTCCACGGGCGGGGGGTCCGTGCTCTCGTGGTAGCGGTCGAGCTGATCCGATCCGAGCTCTGAGAAGGCGGCTTCGACCGTGCGGACATAGGGAGCGATGACGATCGCGCCCGGGGGCGGCTTCGCCGCGAAGTGCGCGCGCTTGGCGGTATAGGCGTAGACCGCGTCGAAGGCAGGCTCCGTCTCCTCGCCCAGCGCTCGGACGTCGGCGGTGACCTCGACACGGTCATAGCGCATCTCTCGCAGGTCGAGGCGATCGGCCTCCGCCGCCGAAATCTCGATCAAGGCCCCGTTGGCGCCCGGGATGGTGCCGTCGCGCTCGATGTTGAGGCCAACGACGTACGGTGGGATCGTGCCATCCGGCCGGGCGAAGGTCTTCTCGACTGCGGTGTTGTCGCGGTAGACGCTCCAGCGCCGGCGCCAGCCCTCGAGTCGCACGAGCGCCGCCAGCTCGACGGGCCGACCCAGGCTCCCGGACGCGCTCGTGGGAGAGACGAGCGAGCCGTAGCCGAATACCGCAAGCCGTCCCATGGCCTACCCGCCCGCGGGCGGTCTCCAGGCCGGATGCGGGCAAAGCCGGGCGGCGGCGGGGCATCCGAAGCAGGTGGCGCCGTCGGGGGTGGCGGTGGGGACGAACTCGCCGGCACGCATCCGAGCGATCACCGTCTCGAGGCGCGCGCGGGCGGTATTGAGCTCCGTCGGTCCGAACGACCGCTCCACGGGTCGCTCCGCCGCCTCGAGGAAGCAGTGCACGGTCTTCACGGCTTGGACCTCGTCGCCGAGGGAAGTGCCAGCCGCCAGGGCGTAGACCTCCTGCTGTGCGGCGTAGCGCATCGCGACCGCGTCTGGGTCGCGGCCGCGCAGCGCGTCGGTCTTGAAGTCGACCACGACCGGCTCGCGATCCTCCCCGCTCGCCAGCAGGTCGATCTTGCCGCGAACCACCGTGCCGGCGATGCCGACAACGAAAGGAACCTCAGGTCGCAGGCGCATCCCATCGAGTCGCTCGCGCAGCTCCGAGTCAAGCCACGCGTCGATCAGCGCGCGCGCCCGGGCTCCCGCCTCGACATCCTCCTCCAGCCCTTCCGCCTCAAGCAGCGCCGCGAGATCGGTGTCCTGCGGGCGCGACCAGCCCGTGAGCGCGCTGCGCTCCAGCGCGGCGTGGACCGCGTTGCCGAGCGCGAGTCCGCGCTCGAGGCCGGAGCCGGGAGCGCCCGCGACGCCGTCGGCGTCGGCCGGATCTGGCGGCGGCTCCACGAGCTCGCTTGGGGCGTCGTCGGATGGGTCTTCGGGCGGTGCATCGCCATCCTCGGAGGCCGGCCGGGTGGCTGGCGCCGCCAGGCGCAGGACGCGCTCGGCGTAGAAGCGATAGCCGCAACGCTCGTACCCCGCAAGCGCCGAGTACGACAGATGCCCGAGAGGGACGGGCGTGTGGCCGTGATCGCGAAGCGGCGGTCGCGAGGTCGGCAGCTCCGGCGCAGCGACCAGATGGTGCCGTGGCCTCGAGAGCGTGGCCGCCTGCTCGGCGCTCGCACGGTTGATGTCGATGGTCAGCATCGTCGGCCGGGACAGGGGGGCCGTGCCGGCGGCGGCTGGGGGCGGGGGAAGCTCGACGCGGCCGTCACCTCCATCCCAGCCGGCCTTGCACAGCACCGGCAAAAAGCGCCGCAGCGGGGTGTCGGTAGCGCCGTGCTCCTCGCATGGCTCCAGGTGGGCATCGCGGTAGGCGCCTGAGACGATCAGGCGATCCTCCGCGCGGGTGGCAGCGACGTGTACGAGCCTCGCGCCCTCCTCGGATGCCTCGAGGCTCTCCTCGTCCCCAAGCTCGTGGAGCTCCCAGAGCCCGATCGGCTCGGTAGCGGGGAACGCGAGCCGCATGCCGAACCGGGGTTCGACTCCAGGCTCGGGGCGGCCGATGAACAGGTCCTCCCAGCGATGCCCGGCGTTCAGTGCGCGCCCCATCTCCGCCATGGCGACGACCGGGAACTCGAGGCCCTTGGCGGCGTGCACGGTCATGATCCGCACACCGTCGTAGCCCTCCGCTTGGACGGGGGCCATGCCCTCCCGCTCATCTCGCCTCGTGCTCTCCTCGGCGGCCGCGAGGAATCCTGCGAGGTTGCGGCCCTCGTTTTGCTCGAACGAGCGAGCGAGCCGCATCAGCTTCCGGGCGTTGGCCATCCGGCCCGCTCCGCCGGGACGAGCGAGGAGGGCGAGGTCGTATCCAAACGCGTCCATGGCCCGCTCGACGAGCGAGTCCAGCGGGCGCAGCGGCGCCTCGGCCCGAAGATGGTTGAGCGTCTCGCAGAAGCGCTCAATCCGATCGGCGTCGAGCGTTTCGATGGCGTCGAGCCAGTCCTCCCAGCCCTCTGCGAGCCGATCGGGCTCGCGCTCGTTGCCACCGTATCGCCACTCGACCAGGGGCCAGACGTGGCTCTTGGCGTCGGTGGCCCGGCGCAGCAACCAGAGCGCGTCGGGGCTGACGCCGCAGGCCGGCGAGGAGAGCGTCCCGAAGAGCGCCTCGTCGTCCAGCGGGTTCGAGACGGTCCCGAGGATGCGGAGGATGTCCTCCACTTGCTGCGAGGACCAATAGCCGCGCCCGCCCAGGACGTAGGGATCCAGGCCGGCCCGGGCGAGCGCCTCCTCGAAAGCGTCGACGTGAGTGAAGGCGCGCAGCAGGACGACGATGTCGCCGCGCCGGGCCTCGCCGGCATCTACGAGCCTTCGAAGGTGCTGCGCCAGAAAGCGTGCCTCGGCCACAATCGCCGGGCTCCGCTCTGACGGCGGCATCTCGAGTGCTGCGGCGTGGGCCCACCAGCTCTCGGGGTCCTCTGCCGCCCTGCGGGAGGGGGTCAGGAGCAGGTCGACACCTGGAACGGTCTCGCCGCGGCGCCCTGCGCTGAGCGGGACGAATGACTGAAAGAGCGAGTCGCCGAGGGCGTTCACGGCGCCGAGAACGGGTGGGAGCGAGCGGAAGTTGCCGGTCAGCGGCAGTAGCTCGCGCGTCGGATCCTCCTCGACGGCGCGTCGCTCCGCCCGGAAGACCTCGAGGTCCGCGTTGCGGAAGCGATAGATCGATTGGAACTCGTCCCCGACCTCGAAGACGCATGTCTCCGGGCCGCGCAGGAGCTCAACGAGCTCCAGCTGCACTCTGCTCGTGTCCTGGAACTCATCGACCATGATGTGCGCGAAGCGCCCGCGCCAGCCCGCCCCAACGTGCTCGGACTCCCGAAGCAGGGCCACCGCCCGCAGCTCCAGATCCGCGAAGTCGAGTCCGGAACGGGCCGCCTTCGCCTCCTCGTAGCGAGAGCCATACGCCTCGAGCACCGCCTCGAGGGTGCGCCGCGCCGTCCGTGCGGCTTCGAGCTCGGCATCTGAGAGCGGCTCTGGTTCAGGCTCATCGCGCTTGCGCGAGCGAACGGGCTCGCTCACCTCCGGAAGGCGCGGCTCGATCATCCCCTGACTGCGCAACCGCTCGTATGCGCCGATCGTGATCTGCCCGACTCGCCAGGCGCCATAGGCGGCGACCGCATGGCCATGGCCATCGGGATCGCGCTCGACCACAGCGGTGATCGCGTCGCGCCAGCAGGCCTCCCTGAGGCGAGTCGCCTCCGACTCATCGAGCACCCTGAACCGGGGATCAAGCCCGGCGGCGGCGGGGTGGGATGCCAAAAGGCGCCGGCAGAACCCGTGGATGGTGGTCACCCAGGCGGACTCGCTGGCACGGGCGGTGTCGAAGAGCGTCGCGGCGCCTTCGGCGTCCCCCGCTTCGCGCAGGGAGCTCGCGCGCTCGGTCAGCTCCGCCCGAATGCGGTTGCGAAGTTCCGCTGCCGAGCGCTCCGTGAAGGTGAACGCGAGGATGACGTCGCTCGCAAGCCCGTCCTCGGTGATCGCGTCGCAGTAGCGCTCGACCAGCACCCGCGTCTTTCCGGTGCCGGCCCCGGCCTGGAGGAGGACATCGCGGTCGCGAGCCGCGACGGCCCGCTGCTGCTCCGCCGTGAGCCGGCTCTCTGAGCCGGGCGCCGCCGTCCCCCCTGACCCGTCCTCGAACAGGGGCAGTGTGGCCTGGGCGGGGCCCGGGTCAATCACGGCTATCGCTCCCGTTGGCGTCCTCGCCCGCTGTCCCGAGGGCACGCTCGATCCTGCAGATCGGGTGATATCGGCAATAGGCCGGGCAGGTTCCGCCGATCGGATCGCGGGCGATCCGTCCGCCGCGCATCGCCCCGGCCTTGTCGATCGCCGCGGCCACCGCGCGGTCGAGCTCGGCATCGAGGTCCTCGGGCTCGAAGCGATCCGTCCCCACGAGGTCGAGCCCATCCAGGCGCTCGTCGTCCTTGCTCACGATCCCGCGCGGCCTGCGCCTGTCTCCGCGGGCGCCGAGCGGCTGATAGAGCCCGCCGATCACGTCGAGGCCGAGCTTCTCGCGGGCGACGCGCATGTACAGCTGCAGCTGCAGCTTGCCGTCGTCTCTCCAAGCCTTCGCCCCGGTCACGCTCTTGCCGGTCTTGTAGTCGCGGACGACCGCTCCGCTTCCGTCGGGCGCCCTGTCGATCCGATCTATCCGCCCGCGCAGGGCGACGGGGCCCAGCTCGAGCGGCCCTGGGTCGTTCTCGCCCTCGAAGCCGAACTCGGCCTCCAGCAGCTCACGGTCAGGCCTCAGCGTGGTCTCGGACGCGGCCTCGTCCTCCAAGAACCGCTCGGCCTGGGCCCGCGCGCGGGCGAGGGCCAGAGCCCGGTCGCCCCGCGGCGGGTTTCCGTCCTCATCGCGAGCGCCCTCGGCGAGCAGCTCCGAGAGTCGCTTCCGCCACCGCTCGACGTCGGCGGGACGCGGAATCGAGTCCGAGCCGGGCGCCTCGCGGTAGAGGCGCTCGAGGGCGTCGTGGACCAAGCCACCAAGCCAAAGCGGATCGGCCTCAGGCTCGAGCCGCTGGGGATCGAGCTCGTGGTTTACGAACCAGCGGTAAGAGCACTCGAGCCAGCCCTCCAGCGACTTCGCGGACAGCAGCCTGCGCTCGCCGAGATCGGCCAATACCGCCGGGTTGCGCAGGGGTCCCGGACGGTGGCTTGGGTCCGGAACCCTCTCGAGCAGGCCCAGGATGAGGTCGCGGTCAACCCCCTTGACTCCGAGTGCGTCGAGGGTGGCGGCATGATCGTCGCCACCCCGTACGGCCAGGGAGCGCGCCAGCTCGCGAGGGGTCGGGGCCGTGTCCGGGCTGAAGGTGGTGTCCTCGAGCCCCCGGGTGGCGACCAGCGGATCGTCGCCGGTCGCACCGTCGGGAGCAACGAGGTCGAGCACATCGTCCACGAATGGGGAGCGGGAGAGGGGAGACCCATCCTCTGCCGAGGAGCGCCAACTCAGGTAAAGCCGATCGGTCGGACGCGAGATGCAGGTGTGAAACAGGTAACGCTCCTCGTCGGCCTGGGGGCGCCGGCGCAGCGCCTTTAAGCCCAGGGCCTTCCGCCGCTCCTCCGAGAGCAGGGGGCTGATCGCCGCCGACCGTGGAAACTCGCCCTCCTGCAGGGAGGCGCAGAAGAGATACCGGGCTCGCCCCGCCCTGATCCGGTAGGGGCTGAGCACACGCACCCTGCCCTCGGTGCTACCTGCCCAGAGCGGAACGGAGGCTGCCTCGATCGCCTCCGCGGCCTCGAGCAGGTCCGGCTGCTCACATCCCGGCAGGTCTCCGACCTCCGCGAGCTCGGCGGAGAGCTCGGCCACCACGCGCGCTGCCCGCAGCTCGAGCGCCTCGAAGGGCGTCCTGGTCTGGGGCTCGGTGTGACCGCCGACGGGGGCTAGGCCTTGGTGGGGCGACTCGGCGATCGCCACGGCGATGCGGCCAAGGGCCCGCAGCCGTTCGCCCGCATCACCCTCGGCACGTAGGAGTTGCCAGTGGCGCGGCGGGCTGCTCCACGTCGCGACCGCCTCGGAGGCGCTGCGGGCCTGACCACGGCGAATCCTGCGCTCAACCCAGTCGGTCGCGTTGGCCGGCACGGATGGGTCCGCTCTCAGGTACGAAAGGAGGTCCTCCGCGGTTCCCTCGGCAAGCGCCGCGCGACAGAGGCTCGCCACCGCGCGCCCCGTCCCCGTCTGGGCCAGCGGCACGTCAGCCTCGACGGCCACGGGCACGCCAAGGCGCTCCAGCACCCTGCCCAGCAGTGGGCCGCCGGCGGCGGGGTGGCGCAGGACGACCGCGATGTCGCCGGGGCCCGTTCCCGCGGCCAGGAGGCGTGCGATCTCGGCGCCGATCGCCTCGGCCTCACCGAGCTCGCCCGCGCATTCGAACAGGCGCAACCCCGGATCCCGAGACTTGGCAGGGACCCCGGGCTCGAACAGATGACGGTCCAGATGGCGAAGCAGCGCGCTGTTCGTGTAGTCAGATTCATGCGGAAGATCCGGTCCGCGAGTAGCGCCGAGATCCTCGACGAGATCGGCGAGCAGGCCCGCGCGGGCCTGGAGCGCCCGGCGATCCTCGAAGTTGACCGCGATGGTCACCTCGCAGGAGCCGGCAAGCCGATCGATCAGCTCCTTTTGCGCCTCGGTCAGATCATCAAAGCCATAGACGAAGACCGGCCGGCCCTCCCAGCCCTGCGGCAGGCCGGAGCGCAGCTCTGCGAGCAGCGCGCTCGCGATCTGACCGTCGTCGGGGCGCCCGGCGCCGTCGCGGAGGTCCAGGTAGCCGTGGTAGAGCGCGGCGAGCTCGAGCTCAAGCTCGCTCGCCTCCAGATCCTCCGCGGCAGCCCTGAGCCCGTCCGGCTCGACCAGGGCAGCCTGAAGCTCGGTGATGAGGAGCTCGAGGGCAGCGCCGAATCCCGGACGACGCGCCGATCGCGCGAGTACCCGAAGTGGCGTGGAGCGTGCGGCCGCGCGGGCCAGCGCCAGGCGTTGGGGGGCAGAGAGAGGGGAGGAGGAGTCGATGCCGGCAGCGGCGGCCAGCTGCTCGAACAGGCGCCGAAAAGTAAGGATCGAAGCCCCGAGGACCGAGCGCCCCTCGGCCCCTCCGCAAAGGTCCGCTTCGAAGCGGGTGGCATCGTCGGCCGTGGGCACGACGAGCACGGGGTCGCGGTCGAGATTCCCCAGCAGCCGACGACGAATCTCTCCCGCACGCCCCGAGTTCGGTGGTCCGACGATCAGCGAGAGGCCCATGCTCTCAGCATAGGTCGCGTCCCAGGCGCATCTCTGACCCGAACGTCGCAGTTTGCGCAGGCGTCCGGGCCGAAATTACGTCCCACGGCAGGTCTATCTTCAGCGGCGATGGCCCTCTGTTTCATCGACCCTGCGGATGCGATCCGCGCCATTGCCGACTCTGTGGGCCGCGAGGCTCGCCGGCAGCTCCTCGGAGAGGCCGTTCGCGCCTGGGTCGACGAGATCCCCGATGACGAGCTCGACTCTCACTACGCCCGGGCGATCTCCGAGCTCGATGAGCACGACATCTCGATGCTCGCCGCCTGGCACGCCTCACTCGACGTCGGCCACCCCCTCCCCAACCGCGAGTTCCTGATGGGCGCCTTCGGCTCACTGGGCGAGCACCGCCGCGAGGCACTGAAGCTCGCGGCGGGCTTCCGCGGCGAGGAGGCGGTCGACCGCGGCGTCACCGAGGAGCGAGCCCTCGACACCGTGCTCGAGTGGCTCTCGCCCCCCCGCCTGATGGAGCTGGCCGTTGAGGCCGTCGAGCTCTATGTCTGGGACCGCGCCGGCTCCGATAACTAACTAGCTCAGCGCTCAGCGCCGACCGCCGCTTCGATCTCCGGGATGGCCTGTTCGTTCGAGACGAAGTGGATCGGGTGCAGGCCGAGCTCGCGCGCCGCTGCGATGTTGACCTCGACGTCATCGACAAATACGCAATCCTCGAAGCGAAGGTCGGGGAGCCCCATCGTCTCGCGCATGCGTTCAAGCGCGAGCTCGTAGATCTCCGGCTCCGGCTTTCGCATCCCGACGAAGGCGGAGTCGACGATCACCTCGAAGATCTCGTCCACGGGAAGCATCGCGCGCCACCTGGACTCCCATTCGCGCACGTTGTTGGTGAGGAGCGCCATCCCCAGCCCCAGGTCGCGCAGGGAGCGCATCAGCGCGATCATCGGCTCGTTGGGTGCGAGCGCGGTGAAATGCATCTCCGCAAATCCGACCATGTCCGGTTCGCGGCCCATTTCTGGGGCGAGCTCAGCGCGCACCCGGTCGAGAAAGTCGGCCTCCGTCATCCGTCCCTTCTCGAGCTCGAACAGAGGATGGGCGCCATCGGCCTCGGCGATCCGCTGCATCGCTCTGCCGAGCGCGCCGAGGTTGATCCCGGTCTCGTCCTGGAACGCCGCGAACGAGTGCATGAGCGGCGTCGTCAGAACACCGCCGAAGTCGGAGATGACGGCGCGGATCGCCATGGGCGGTCGGGCTCAGCCGCCCGGGTCGATCTGCGAGACGGTCCCGTCGCCCGCGTTCGCAACCCAAACGGATCCCTCGCCGGTGGCGATGCCGCTTGGGCGAGAGCCCACCTCGACCGGCTCGCCCGAGGCCTCACCGGTCGCGGGGTCGATCAGCGCTACCGAGCCCGGCTTCTTCGAGGCCGTGGCGGACAGCGGCCCAACGACGGTGGCCCAGACGCCGCCCTCGCCGACCGCGAGGCGGATGGGGATTCCGGTTTCTAGCGAGGCTGCGTCGTCGCCGACCTCGCCGCTCGAGGGGTCGATCCGGCTGATGTCGATGCTCTCGACACGCTCGTCATCGCTGCCGGCCACCCAAACTCCATCCTCATCGGCGGCGAGGGCTAAGACCTGCTCGGCCGCGACCTCGACTGGGTCTGAGACCTCGCCGGACTCGATTTCCACCTGGCTCACAGTGCCGTCATTCGTGTTGGCCACCCAGGCCGAGCCGTCCGTGACAGCGACGTCGGCCGGGAACTCCCCGATCTCGTAGGTGTCGGTCACCTCGCCGGATTCCGCGTCCAAGCGGTAGAGCCTTCCCTCCGGCGAGCTCGTCACCCAAACGGATCCCTCTGCGACCGCGATCCCTCCGGGCTGCAGAACCGTTTCCGGCGCCTGAGTCACGTCCTCACCCGACGACCCGATCCGCGTGATCGTGCCGTCGCCGCTCGCGACCCAGACCGCGCCATCGCCGGCAGCGATCGAAAGCGGGCCGCCGCGCACGGGGATCGGAGCACCGACGGGCTTCCGGCTTGATGCGTCCAGATGGATGACTTGGGAGCCGGCGTTGTCGGCCATCCAAACACCATCCGAGTCAACGGCAGCGGCGACCGGTGCGCCTCCGAGCTCCGCGGAGCCCGCCACCTTCGGGGCCAGCGCAGCCGACGCAGCGGGCTCCGAATCGTCCTCGCCTCCACACGCGGTGAAGGCAAGCGTGGCCAGGCAGAGGGCAAGAAGCGAGGTCGTCTTCATCAGGGGGTTCCTACGCAGCGCGGCGGTGATCCGATCCTTTCATGGCCACGTTCCTTCGGGTGAAACGGGCATAGCAGGCGACGAACGCCCTTTCCCGGTCGATTCGCGCGTGCCAGCCGAACCAACTCGCTAGGAGGCGGGATGCGCAAACCAAACCTCTCCCGAAGGTCCTGGGTGGTGCTGGCGGCTGTTGCCGCTTCGGCCATCGCAGTGCCGATCGGGTTCTCTTCGAGTCACCGCGAGGCGCCCAACATCATGTTGGATCCCGCGGCCGATAACACCGACGTGTACGCGTGGACCGCGGCGGACGCGCCGAACGCGATCACCGTGGCATCGAACTGGATTCCGGGTCAGGTGCCCGCGAACGGGCCGAACTTCTTCAGGTTCGACGATCGCGCGCGGTACTACATCAACTTCGACAACACCGGCGACGGCGTTGTCGACATCGCGTACAGGTACGTGTTTGACACGGCGATCGCCAACCCCGAGTCGTTCCTTTATGCCGGCCCGGGCACGGACAGCTACGAGGAGCTCAACGTCCGGCAGACCTACGACATCGTCCGTGAGGACTACAGGAACGGCAAGCTCACGGACACGAGCGTCGTCGCATCGGATCTCGACGTGGCTCCGCCGAACATCGGCCCGAAGACGTTCCCCGATTACGAGAACGACTTCGTGCCTGGCGCGATCGAGGATCTGCCGGACGGCGGCACGGTGTTCGCCGGGCAGCGCGACGAACCGTTCTTCGTCGATCTCGGCGCCACGTTCGACGCGATCAACGTCCGTGAGGGCACGGGCAACGAGGGTAAGGGGAAGGACGACTTCTCCGGCTATGCAACCTCGTCGATCGTGATGCAGGTCCCCGAGGCCGCCGTGACCCGCAATGGTCAATCGGTCGCGGGCGCTGATGCCGCGAACGCTGTCGTGGGCGTCTGGTCCACCACCGAGCGCCGCAGGCTCGAGGTCCAAAACGCGGACTACAACTCGGGCTCCCCAAGCGAGGTCAACGGCAAGGACAACAAGTGGGTCCAGGTCTCGAGGCTCGGCAACCCGCTGGTGAACGAGGTCATCATCCCGCTGGGGATGAAGGACAAGTTCAACCGCACCACTCCCGATCGCGACGCTGCGCTCTACGGCCAGTACGTCACCGATCCGGAGCTGGCGGCGATTCTGAACGCGCTGTTCGGCGTGGGCGCGCCCGAGTCCGGGCGGACCGACATCGTCCAGGCCGTTCTGCAGGGGCTACCCGGCCTGAACCAGCACTCGGGTCAGAACGCCGGCACGCCGGTCGACACCATCAAGTTGAACCTTGGTGTCGCGCCGGCGGGCACGCCGAACCGGTTCGGCGTCTTGAGCGGCGATACCGCGGGATATCCGAATGGCAGGCGTCCCATCGACGACGTGGTCGACATCGACCTCCAGGTCGTCGCCGGGATCCTCGCCGATCCGCCCAACCCGGTCGCCTTGGGCGACGGCGTGGACCGGGACGACGAGGGGTTCCTGGCCATGTTCCCGTACCTGGCGACGCCGGATTCCGGCTTTGACTCGGATCCATCGCAGCGGATCCAGCCGAGCCATCCGCCGGTGCCGCCGGGCGGTAACTAGCCGAAGGCAACCGACCAGGAGGGTGGAGCGCCGCAGGGGCGCTCCACCCGTCCCGGTCTCGGAGCTGGCGACCGCCGAGAGGAAAACCCGGATGAGCAAGGCGATGGCGATCATGCGACCCGCTCCGGTCATGCGCTGGGGCGCTCCGTTGGCGGCCTTCGTCGCCGTCCTCGCGGTCCTCGCCGTCGTGAACCGGGAGCCGGAGGCGAACCCGCTCGCCGGCATCGGCGCCGCCGAGGTGACGCGCGACGGCATCGCCGGCCCAACCGAGGAGCAGATCGTCGCGCTCCAGGACGCGATCCGCGCCGATCCCGACGCGCCCGCCAGCTACTCGCAGCTCGGCGAGGCGTTCCTGCAGCGGGCCCGCGAGACCGCTGACCCGTCCTACTACGACCGAGCCGAGAACGCGTTCGCGGCGGCGCTCGACCGTGATCCTGACGAGCTCACCGCCTCCGTCGGCCAGGGCACGCTCGCCCTGGCTCGCCACGACTTCAGGGCCGGGCTCGAGCTCGGCCGCCGCGCGCTCGCAATCGAGCCGCAGCTCGTTCGTCCCTATTCGATCATCGCCGACGCCCAGATCGAGCTGGGCCGCTACGAAGCTGCCGCCGCCACGCTCGATCGCATGGTCAGCCTGAAGCCGACGCTTGCCGCCTATGCGCGCGTTTCTTACTTCCGCGAGCTGCACGGCGATCTCGACGGCGCCGTTCAGGCAATGCGTCTGGCCGCCGCGGCGGGCGGCGGCAGCGTCGAGGCCTCCGCCTACGTGGAGGGCCTCTTGGGCAACCTCGAGATCGACCGCGGGCGTCCCGAGGCCGCCCGCCGGGCCTTCGGCCGGGCGCTGGCCCTCGATCCGGCCTACGCACCCGCGCTGGCCGGCTTGGCCCGGCTGGACGCGGCGACGGGCCGGTATGAGCCCGCCATCCGAACGTTGCGTGATGTCGTGGAACGCCTGCCGCTTCCCGAATACGCGCTCGCCCTGGGCGAGATCGAGCTCGCGGCGGGGCACAGGGGGGCTGCGAGGCGCGACCTCGCCCTCGTCGACGCCCAGGCCGGGCTGCTCGAGGCGAGCGGCGTCAACACCGATGCCGAGCTCGCCCGGTTCGAGGCCGACCACGGGAGCGCCGCACGGGCGGTGGGTTTGGCTCGTGGGGCTTGGAGAAGCGCCCCCAGCGTCGTTTCCGCCGACGCGCTGTCGTGGAGCCTGTTCAAGGCCGGGCGGCTTGCCGAGGCCGAGCGTTTCTCAGCGGAGGCGATGAAGCTCGACTCGGCCTCGCCGCTCTTTCTCTTCCACGCCGGGATGATCGCGCTCGAGGCCGGACGCACCGATGATGCTCGTCGCTGGCTGGGCGAAGTCGTCGCTCGCGTGCCGGGCTTCCATCCGCTCCACGGGCCGCAAGCCGAGCGTGCGCTGCGAGGCCTAACGTGAGGCGGGGACGCACAACGGTCGCGACTCTGGCCGCCGCCATGGTCATCGGCTCCCTGGGCCCGGCGCCCGCCGGCGCCCACCCATTGGGAAATTTCACGACCAACCAGCTCGCGCAGGTGAAGATCTCGAAGGGCGCGGCGGAGGTCGCCTACACGCTGGATCTGGCAGAGATTCCGTCGTTTCAGCTCGTCCAACGATACGACGAGGACGGTGACGAGGCACTCACCGGCACGGAGGCGGCCGCGGTCGAGGAGGAGCTGTTGGCGGAGGTCTCCGGCGGGCTCGAGCTGCGTGCCGACGGTGACTCCCTACCGCTTGAGCGCATCGGCGAGGCGGAGCTCGCGTTCCCGTCCGGGCAGGGTGGCCTCGACCTGACGCGGCTGGACGCGACCTTCGCGGCGACGCTCGGCGATGGGACCGCGCGCGTCGAGCTCTCGAACTCGGCCTTCGACGGTCGCCAGGGTTGGAACGCGATCCAGATCGTGCCCGGCGAGGGCACGGACGTGACCTCAAGCGCCCCCGCCAATGACCCGACCGACGGGCTACGCGTCTATCCCGAAAACCTGCTGGAGACCCCGCCTGACGAGCGGGAGGCGTCGTTCGAGGTTGCCCCGGGCGACGGGTCCGTAAGCGCGCCCGACGGGGACGTAAGCGCAGGCGGAGCGTCCGGCGATCGTGCTCTCGACGGCTTCGCCAACGCGCTCGCGGGGGGCGACACCGCCGGTCTCTTGATCCTCGGATTGCTCGGCGCGGCCTTCGGCTGGGGTGCCCTGCACGCGCTCTCGCCGGGGCACGGCAAGGCGATGGTGGCCGCGTACCTCGTCGGCACCAACGGCACCCCGAAGCACGCCGCCATCCTCGGCGGGACCGTGACCATCACCCACACCGCCGCCGTCTTCGCGCTCGGGCTCGTGACGCTCGCGCTCTCGGAGTACCTCTTGCCCGATGAGCTCTATCCGTGGTTGGGCGTGGTTTCGGGGTTGATGGTGGTCGTCATCGGCTTCACCGTGATGCGCTCGCGGTTCAGGCGCTGGCGAGCGGCCCGGGTCGCGGTCGGTCACGGACACTCGCATGACGACGACCACGCGCACGGCCACGACCACGGTCACCATCACACGCATCCGCACGGGCATCACGAACATGCGCACGGCCACGCCCATGGCGATAGCCACGCGCACGGCCATCACCATCATCACCCGCCACCCGGCGAGAAGGTCACAATGCGCAGCCTGATCGCGCTGGGTGTCTCTGGCGGTCTGGTGCCCTGCCCGTCTGCGCTCGTTGTTCTGATCGCCGCGATCTCCCAGCACCGGGTCGGCCTCGGCATGCTCCTGATCCTCGCCTTCAGCCTCGGACTCGCCGCCACGCTGACGGCCCTTGGCCTCGCCGTCATCTACGGCGGCCGCATGGTCAAGCGGCTGCGACCCGAGCGCGCGCTGTTCGGACGCCGCGTGATCGGCGCCCTGCCTGCAATCTCCGCCGCCGTGATCGTCGCCGCCGGGGTGCTGATCACCCTGCGGGCCCTGCCCGCCTTGGGCTAGCTCTCGTTCGGCCGCAGCAGCTCGTGGAGGCCGCTGCCGGCGGCGCCTCCGAGGCGGAAGCTGAGCGGTGTGGAGGTGCGGCTGAGTCCGTCGAATGGCGCGGCCGCGTCGTCGCCGGAGCGATCGGCGGCGATGCGTGCTCCGGTGCCGTCCGCCAGCCACAGCTCGGCGCCTAGACGACGAATGTGGCCATCGGGGTCGTACTCCGTGGAGAGCATCACCTCATCGGCGCCCTCGGCTCCGGCGGGCCCGGCGCTCACCCCAGCGATCAGATCCTCGTCGTGGTTGGCCGATCCGTGTGGCCGCGCCACGACGATCGCTATCGCCTCATCGCCGGCGGCGCCCGAGATCAGGCGCAGCGATTCGAGCTCCGTCAGGTCCAGCTCGCCCGACCATACGGGCGGGGCGGAGGGGTCGCTCGCATCGGCCGAGCGCATCAGCTCATCGAGTCGCCACTCGATCCGCAGCTTCGGGCCTAGCTCGAGCAGGACGGCCTCAGACACGGTCGTCGTCCTCCCCTGGGGTCAACTCGCGATCGTCGCTCACCTCGGTTGCGCTCCCCTCGTAGTCGTACCGGCGAGAGCCTCCGCCGTCGGGGGGCCGAGCTCCAGGCCCCGGCCGCGGCCCTTGGGCGCGCCCCGGGAAGCCCGGGCCGCCGAAGACCCACCCCACGGACACTCGTCGGAGAGCGATACGGGTGACGAATCCCCGAAACAGCGCCCTCGTGGGTGGGATCAAGAGGCCGAGGCCGACCACATCGGTGATGAACCCCGGCGTCAGCAGCAAGGCGCCGCCGAGGATGATCATCGCCCCATCGAAGACCTCGCGGCCGGGCACGCGGCCCTCCGCGAGGCGAAGGTTGAACCGCTCCCACGCCGCCCTGCCCTGCGAGCGCAGGAGCAAGGCACCCAGAAACGAGTCGGCGATCAGGATCGCGATCGTCGGCAGGACGCCGATCGCCCCGCCCACCTGGATGATCACGTAGAGCTCCGCGATCGGGACGAGGATGAAGAGCAGCAAGATCAGGGCCATGAGCCAAGCCTAGCCAGGCACAGGCAGGGGCTACGATTGATGCATGCCCACTGAAGAACAGGTCTACGAGGCGCTCGAAGAGGTAATCGATCCCGAGCTCGGGCTCGACTTCGTGGCCCTCGGGCTCGTCTACGACGTCGACGTCGAAGACTCCGAGGTTTACGTCACCTTCTCCCTCACAACCCCCGCGTGCCCGATCGGCCCCGAGGTCTCCCAGCAGATGAAGGACTTCGTCGGCGACCTCGACGGGGTCGAGAAAGTCCACCCAAAGATGGTCTTCGACCCACCCTGGTCCCCGGAGATGATGTCCGAGGACGCCAAGTTCGCGCTGGGGTACTAAGCGGCTTGCGCAAGCGCTTTTCGCGGCTCCTTGTCGCAGCAAAAACGTCGATTGCAACCCGCTTGCAACCCGCGCCGGGAGAGGCTCTCGTTTCATAGCTGCGTCTCGTCGAAAGCGCTCTGTGCGCGAACGCGATCAGCGCAGCAACGAACGAAGCCCGGCCACCCGCAGCATGCAGCCGCCGTGCCAAAGCTTCGCCTCCTCGGACGAGGGCCGCTCGGCGTGATCGCCTCGTAACGCCCCTAGATCTTGAAGCTCTTCTTCGTTGGCGAGGGATCGTCGGCGTTCTGCGCGTTTCTCGCCTTGACCTTGAAGGTGTGCCAGCCCTGGCCAGATGGGGGTAGGCCTTCGGCGCACTGAGTCCTCGTAGCTTTCGTCGTCGAGTCGGCAACGACGTTCGAGCCGTCGAGGTCGGTGCGGCCGATCGTACCGGTGTCCCAGCTCGTCCAGTAGACGTGGCTCGCATCAACCTCGACGTCAAAACGCCGGCATGCTGACTCCGGTGATGAAGCTGTCGTCGCCGCCCGTTCCGTTGAGGTTGGCGCGGCCAATCGTGCTCGGGCCGAAGTTCCCGTAACTCCAGTAGACGTAGGCGAGCTGAGCGGCTGGCCGGGGGTGACACAGGCGCCTCCTTCCGCAGATTCGTGGCCCCCCACTCGCGTCGCGAGAGCCAACCCACTTTGTCACCTCCACCTGCTCGCGTCAAGGCTCTGCAACGGAACCGCAAGCCCGACGACCCGCGGGCCTACGCGAACAGCTGGCACGTGATCTAGCGGCGGACGGTGCCCCGTGCGCCCTGGTCACGATGAGGGGTCCAGCTCCTCAGCGACCTCGCCTGCCTCGCCGAGCTTCGCAACCAACCAGAAGCGGGAGAACTTTTCGACCACAGCCTCGACGTCGTTTGCGACGTGATGGGGCGCGACCGCGAACCGATTCGGCTCGGCACGAACCATCGTCCAGTCCTCGGCGGAGAGCGGGATGCGCTCCGCGCAGTCGTCTAGCCAGCACTCACATCGAAAGCGGGTCATCTCCTGACGGCCGCTCACCCACTCGGCCCGGCGCTCGTTGAGGCTTCGCGACCAGGACTCGTTGTGCGCGATGCGCTCCTCCCGGGAGGCGAAGGGTGGTTGGAAGGGGTCGGTCACAGGCTTGAAGCTGGCGCTCCCTCTTGCGCGCCTTCGGGCAGTCGACCCTAACCCGCTACCCCCTGGGGGTCAACCTCTCGCCCGTGTCGCAGGGAACGCCGAGGTGGCTCGGTGCAAAAAACAAATCAGGGCCGCCGGTGATCGCTGAACGCCGCCGCTACCCCGAGCGCCACACCGAGCTGGCCTCCTGCCGCCGATGGCGGCAACCCCTTTGTGCGGACCCTGACGACCGGGCGCAAGCAGGTCTACTGCTTGCCCGTCTGCCTGCGGATTGACCGCAGCCGGGACTACAGGGCGCGTGGCATCGGACCCCCGAAGGCCTTCGCTGAACGCTTTGGAGGGTCCCGCTGAGCCCTTTGGAGGGGTCGCCCTGAGTCCTATCGCCGCAACGGCGTGTTGTCCGATGCGTGCGAAGGCAGCGGCAGCCCGTGGTCGTCGCACCACCGAACGAGGGCTTGCTTCGCCTCCTCGTTTGGCGAAAGACGGCGCGCATCGTCCCAGGTCGGCGCGTTGTCCGTGGCTGTGGCCCCTGCATCCTGCCCGTCTCCGCTCTGCATCCTTCGTTGCCTCCTTGCGCGTCGTCAGGCGATTCCTTCGCCTCGCGACATAGCTACCCAGTCGGTGGCATTAATCACGTCGCAAGTCCGAGACCCCGCGCGCCACCACTCGTTGCGGAGCGGGGAGCGGTCAAATTCTTATGGGCGCGAGGTGACAGCACTCCCAAAAGGGAGAGCCCGAATGACCACCGCCCACAACCCGCCGCTTTGGCGGGCGGGACTCCATGCCGCCGCTAGTCGCAGGACACCCTCGAGAACAGGCCGACCGGATCGAGAGCGGAAGCGATGGAGGGCGATACGCGGGCGTCGAGATCCCGCCGGGATCGTGACCCCGACTCAGGCCTGAAGCACCCGTTTCACTGTGCCGAACACGTAGATCACCGAGAGCGCCAAGAACAGTGCGCCGATAGCCGCCCGCACCGCGTCCTCGTCGACAGGGGTTCTCTGCGCCACCGGGGGCGCGGCCTTGTCGGCGACCGTCTCTCGCCATCCGACTAGGCCAGCTCTTCCTACGTCCTTCGCTTTCACTTCAGTCTCCCTCCGGAGTGGCTCAGACTTGCTCGCTCCTGCCGCCAAGCCCGGACCGCGGCGGGCGAGTCCCCTTTGATCTACCCGATGTGGGGCCAGTGACCCTCGGCGGCTACCCGCTTTGGATGAAATCGGTAGTTCTTGAATCATGCCGCCAGGCGTACTCGCTCGACTATCCGTGGGTGGTGGCGGGAAACGAATCGGGCCGGGCATCGGTTTCCCGCTGCGACGCACGACTCAGGCGCGTCCTAGGTGTGTGCTTTGCATGGGAAGCGATGCAGCCTTGACTCTCCCCCACCTCGGTGAGAGGGTTGACGAAACGGCCACGGAAGGGACTGGCACTGGACAGCCCAGGCCACGCCTCGAACGGCCACGCTTCTCGCGGCGGCCCAGGGCGACCGGGCGACAGGGCGGAGGCCAGGCGTAGGCTGGAGCGGATGCGCATCGTGAGCTGGAACGTGGCTCGACGCAGCTCGCGTCTGGTCGAGCAGGCGGCTGCGCTTGCCAGGCGCGAGCCAGATGTGGTCGCACTTCAAGAGGTCACCTACCGCACACTGCCACTGTGGAGGGCGGTCTTGAAGACGATCGGTCTCCCTCACGTATTGGCGTCCCTTGATCGGGCCGACCCCGCGCGCGAGCCCGCGGCCCGGCGCCGGACTGGGGTGCTCCTGAGTTCGCGCGCTTCGCTCGCGGAGGCCTCTGCCCTGCCTGTGCCATGGCCGGAGACCGCTATCGCAGCGGGAGCATCGTCCGTGGCAACAGGTCCGGTTGAGCTGCACTGCGTCCATGTTCCAAACGCCGCCAATGGCTGGGTGAAGGTTCGAACGCTGGAGGCGATCCGCGAGGGTCTGGCGGCCACGGCGCCGATGCCGCGTGTGCTTTGCGGCGACCTCAACACCCCACGCCGCGAGCTTTCCGATGGCGAGGTCATCTCGTTCGCGCGCGACTCCCGAGGCCGGCGGAGACCCGAACGCGGATCCGAGTGGGACGAGGCCGAGCTCGGCGTCGTTCCAGGGTTGCGGGAGCTTGGTTACGCTGATGCGTTCCGAGTGCTGCACGGCTACGCGAAACGCGAGCCGAGCTGGACGTGGCAGCATATCGCCGGTCACAGCGGCGGTTGGCGTCTGGATCACGTGTTCGCGTCCGCGGAGCTTCGGCCCACAGCAGCCACCTACCACCATGCATGGCGTGACCAGGGGCTTAGCGATCACTCCGCGCTCGAAGTCGACCTTCAGGATGGCCGGTACAAGCGGCGCAGGGTTCACGGCGACCACGACGACGGTGTGGATCGCCACCGAGCCGTCGAGTGATGGTGACGCCGCGTCGCGGGTCAGGTTCGGATTAGCCCCCGGGGCCGCGGGGAAGGGTCCAGGGGTGCGGGCGAGCCCTTCGCCCGCGTAGGCAACCGGAAAGGATCGACCCCATGGCACGGACGAAGGCCGACCGCCAGGCGGCGGCGAAGAAGGGCGCCGCCACGCGGCAGCGCAACAAGGTCAAGGCTCAGTCGCAATCGAGGGGCAAGAAGGCGGCTTCGACGCGGCAGGGCCGCGCGGCTGCCGGCCAGGCCAAGCGCGCGGCCGGCTCGGCTGTGGGCGGCGTGAAGAAGGCGGCGAAGTCGGCCGGTGGTGCGGCGAAGTCGGCCGGCAAGTCGGCTGCCAGCCGCGCGGGGGCCCGCAAGAATTAAGCACACGAAGAATGAGTCGGTATGAACTGACTCTCAGGCGAAGATCGGACCAACCTGCGGATACTCGGCGATCAGCGCAGACCGAAGCTCTGACAGTCGCGGCTGCTCATCCGCACCCTCGGCCGCCGTGTAGCTGGTGTCGAGGAGCATCGGCTTACCCCACGCGAGAAGCGGCTCAACCCGCTCCTGCTCGCGTCGGCGCTGAGCGCCAGAAAGCCAGTCGGCGCGCCCGTAGACGAGATTGCCGCCGATCATCACCAGCTCGACCCAGGAGGGGTCCGCCTCGACGACGTTCTCGTAGGGATCCTCCTCGCGGCGCTCGAAGACCACGAGGTCGGCGGGCCGACCCTCCTCGAGGCGCCCGAGCTTCTCCTCGAGCCCGGCGATCCTCGCCGCGTCGGAGGTGACCATCCGGACCAGCTCCTCGGCCTCGGGTTCGTGCCCCTGCTCTGCGAGGCAGCGCCGGGCGACCTTGAGCTCGGCCAGCAGGCTCGTGCTGCCGCTCGGAAGCCAGTCGGCGCCGAGGCCCACCGGAAGACCGAGCTCGAGGGCGTCGGCCGCTTTGGTCGTCTCGCCATAGAGGCGAAGGTTCGACTGCGGCGACCAGACGAGCTTCGCGCCCGCGTCCCTCAGCTCGGCGAGCTCGATCGCGGGCGAGCGCGGTGCCGTGGATCACCACGGTGGCGGGGGTCAGCGCCTTGAGCTCGACGAGGTCTGCGAACTCGTTGCGCGAGAGCTCGTTGTCCGAGCGTCCCTCGGCGAGATGGACGTAGAAGGCCTTGACCGCGTCCGCTCTCGATCCCGGCGAGGATGCTCAGAAGCGAATCCATGCCGAAGTCGCTGCCCGGGGTCGGGAGGTCGATCAGCGCCCGTCCGACCTGGGAGCCGAAGATCCACTTATCGACGTTTCGGACCAGGGCCTCGTCCTGGAAGCTGCGTCGCCAGGCCGCCGGTTCCCTGGATCGCGGTCACCCCGCCGACCAGGGCGCGGATCTCCGCGTAGCGAAGCTGCGTCTTCGGGGGCAGGACGTCGAGCAGATGGTTCTGGGGGTCGCGGACCAGCAGCTGGTAGAGATCGCTTCCGCGCCAGGCGTAGCGGTTGATGAACTGCTTCGGCGGCTCCCAGGCGGCGAAGATGTTGAACTCGGGGTGGCCGTGGAGGTCGATCAGCCCGGGGGCGATCACGCCCTCGGTCTCGTGGATGCGCACGCCCTCCGGGCGCGTCTTTCGCACCGCCTTGATCTCGCCGGCCTCGATCACGACGTAGCCATCGTCGATCGCCGCCTCGGGCGCCAAGACGGCGCCCCGCAGCGCCAGCGCCTCCGCGAGCGCGAGAGCTCGGGAGCCGCCTCGGTCGCCGAGCGCCGCCGCGGGTGGTGGTGGCTGCTCCTCGATCACCCCGGCCCGGTAGGCGGCCTCGAAGCGGTCCGCTGTGCTCGGTCTCGGCGGCCATCGGTCTCCTCAGGCGGTCTCGCGGGCGTGCCAGATCAGCGTGTGGCCGTCATCGGGCGAGGGGCGCTCGACCGAGTTCTGGGCGCCCCGCGGCTTCGCCCGAACCCAGGCGTCATCGCCCAAGAACGCGGGGGCGCCGAACGGCAGATCGCGCCGCGGGATCGCGGCGTAGTCGGCCTCGCGAACGCTTGAGCCATAGTTGGGCCCCGTGTTGTCGCCGTCGTCATCGGGGGTGACGACCTGGCGCAGCTCGCTGACCGCCGAGCGCCACTGGTCGAGGAGCTCATCCTCATCGTGACTTGAGGGGTGGGGGATCTCCTTCAGCTCGACGTCCGGGCGCCCCGACCAAAGCGCCACCGCCGTCTCGGCCATGAAGCCGAAGGCGATCACGGCCTCAAGATCGGGCCCCGCGGCGGCGTCGTAGAGCTGGTTTCGCCACTCGAGCTGGGCCTGATCGTCGAGCCGATCGCGCTCAGCAAAGGCGCGGCTCGGATGCACGGCGTAGGCCCAGGCGTTTAGGCAGACGTAGGAGCGGGTCAGCCCGAGCTTGGCGAGAAGGCCCTGCACGCGCTGGCCGGCGTTGCCGACCAGGGAGCGCCCGGCGATCCGCTCCGTCGGTCCGGGGTCGGAGGCGATGCACATGACGCGCGCCGAGCCGTCCAGCCGACCGCGATAGAAGATCGGTCCCCAGTCAAACCAGAAGTCGCGCTCGTCCGGCGGATCGGGCACGCGATCGAAGAGCTGGGCGAACCGGGCCGGGGGCCCGGGATCAAACTCGGACATCGGGTAGGCCTCCCTTGGCGGCGGGTCGAATCGACCATACGGCATCGCGGCGCCCCCGTCACGGCTGTGCTTGCCTCCTCACCGCCGCCGCGCAGGAATCGCTATCTCCTGCTGAGACTGTCGCGCGGACCGGCGATGGGGCTGAAATTGCCCTTGGCCGAGGGGGAGCGGCCCGATGCCATGGCGGTCTCGAAAACCGTTATCGGCGTTTTCTCGTCCATCGAGGGTTCGAATCCCCTCCCCCTCCGCTGTAGAGCCGAATCCGGCCTTGCTCTTGCGTTTACCGGCGGGTCCAGCGCGTAGACAGGTAGGTCACTCGGGGTTGATGCCCGCGAAGCCGCATGTTTAGACGAGGTCAGGTCCGCAACATCAGTGGTTTCCGCAGAATCCGCCGCGGTCGGGAGGCACACATGGGGGCGTCTTTGCGGGTCCCGACCAACCGCTTCGGACGAGAAGCTACGCCCGACTCGCGCCCCACTGATTCCTGCAGCGGCGCCCATGTGTAGACGCCCACAGCCGCCTAGAACGAGTCGCTGGCGTCCGCATCACGCCACGAACCGGTAGCCGATCCCCGGCTCGGTTATCAGATACACGGGGTGGGCGGGATCGGGCTCGAGCTTGCGCCGCAGCTGAGCCAGGTAGACGCGCAGGTAGTTGGTCTCGGTCTCGTAGCTGGGACCCCAGACCTCCTGCAGCAATTGGCGCTGCCCGACGAGCTTGCCCTCGTTGCGAACCAGGACCTCGAGCACGTGCCACTCGGTTGGGGTGAGGCGGACGGCGGAGCCGGCACGGTCCAGCACCTCGTGGGCGGCGAGGTCGATCGTGAAGTCCTTCGTCTCGACCCTGGGCAGATCTTCGGCCTGCGAGGTGCGACGCAGCGCCGCCCGCAACCGCGCCAGGAGCTCGTCCATGCCGAATGGCTTGGTGACGAAGTCGTCGGCACCCGCGTCGAGGGCGACCACCTTGTCCGGCTCGCCGCTGCGGGCGGAGAGGACGATGATCGGGACCTCGCTCCATCCCCGCAGGCCCTCGATGACCTCGACGCCGTCCATGTCTGGCAGCCCCAGATCCAGAACGACCGCGTCGGGACGTTCGCTCGCGGCCGCCCTGAGCGCGGTCTGGCCGTCCTCGGCGAGGGTTACCTCGTACTCGCGTGCGCGCAGGTTGATGCCGAGGGCCTGCCGCAGCCCGCGCTCATCCTCGACGATCAGGACACGGGTCACGCCGGGGCTCGCTCGCTTCCGGCGGCCTCGGCGAGGGGAAGGCGGATCCGCATGGTTAGCCCGCCGCCCGGGGTTGCGTCGGCCACGATCGCGCCACCCATGGCCTCGACGAATCCACGGGCAATCGAAAGCCCAAGGCCCACCCCCTCGTCACCTTGATCACCAAGTCGCTGGAAGGGCTCGAACAGGCGCGCCCGTTGCTGCTCGCTGACCCCGACGCCGTGGTCGATCACCTCGAGCCGGGCGCTATCACCCCCGGTTTGAGCGACGACCTCAACGGGGCCGTCGCCGCCACCATGGCGAAGCGAGTTGTCGAGGACGTTGACCAGCACCCGTTGCAACAGCCCCCGATCGGCGTGGACCAGAGGCAGATCCTCGGAGACCTCAAGCGCCACCCGGTCGGTCCCCTCGGGCAGCCCCAGGAGGGCGCTGGCGACGACCTCGTCGAGCGCCACGGCCTCGAGCCGGATGCTGAGCGCCCCCGCCTCGAGCCGACTCGCATCGAGCAGATTGCCGACCACGGCCTCGAGCCGGTCGCTGGACTCCTCGATCGTCGCCAGGAGCTCGTCCCGCTCCTCGTCGGACCACTCGACGTCTGGCTGGCGCAGCCCGCTGACCGCTGCCTTGATCCCGGCGAGCGGGGTACGAAGGTCGTGCCCGACGGCCGCCAGGAGCGAGGTGCGCTGTTGATCGACGGTGGCCAGGGTGCGAGCCTGCTCCGCCTCGCCGCTCAACACCCCGCCTTCATAGGCGGTGCGAGCAGCGGCCGCGAAGGCCTCGAGGACGCGCTGGTCCTCGGCGAACAGGGCCGGCCCGCGGCCGACCAGTCGCACGTGGGCCCCCGCCGCGATGTCGAAGCGAAGCGGGGCCTCCTCGCCCGGCGGCGCCCACCCCGAATGTCCGGCGTCGAGCCACTCGCCGGTCCCGCGCTTCCGTGCCATCAGGGTCACAGACTCCATGTGAAAGACCTCGCGTGCGCGCCGGAGCACATTCCGCAGCGAGTCCTCGCCCTCGAGGTCGGCGCCGGCCAGGGCCGACATCGTCTCCGCCTCCTCCTGGGCCCGCTCGGCGGCGTGGGCGCGCCGGACCGCGAGCTCGATCGCACCGCTGACTATGCCTGCCACCGCGACGAACACGACCAGGGCGACGACCTGGTCGGGGTCGCCGATCGTGAACGTGTGAGTCGGCTCGACGAAGAAGTAGTTGATGAGAAGGGCGGAGGCGACCGCGGAACCGATCGCCACCAACAGGCCGCCAACGATTGCGATCAACGACGACGGCGAGCAGGTAGAGCAGCGCCTGGGCGTCGAGGTCGAGCTCGTCCTGGAAGGCGTGCAATGCCACGTCAGAAGCGGAAGGAGGAGCACCGCAAGGACCAGCCCGGTGATCTGGCGGCGGCGGCTGAGGCGGAAGCGGCGAGCGAGCCGTTCCGGCACCGACTCGTCGAGCAGGTCCTCGCTGCGCAGGTAGGTGACCTCACCGTCCTCGGCCGGGGTGCTCATCGCGGCTCCCGCTCCGCCCCGAGCACCCAGGGGACGCTGGTGACCGCCACCGACGGCTCGAACAGGAGCCGACCTTTGAGCCGTAGTGCGGTCTGGTTGTGCAGCAGGTGCTGCCACCAGTGAGCGACCACGTATTCGGGGATCACGATCGAGATCACATCACCAGGATGCTCCCTTCGCAGCTGACGGACGTATCTGAGGATGGGGCGCACCGTCTCACGGTACGGCGACTCGATCACCACCAGCGGGATGGGGACCCCGCGCGCCTTCCACTGCTCGGCAAGCGGGTCGTCGGCCTCCTCGGCGGCGACCTTCACGGCGCGAAGGGTTGCCGGGCTCATCGCCTCGGCGAAGGCAAGCGCGCGCAGCGTGGGCGCCAGCAGATTCGAGACGAGCACGAGGCTGTGGATGCGGCCCGGTAGCGCCACCCCCGAGGGCTCGGGGGCCAGCTGCTCGGCGAGGCCCGGTAGTGGCGCGAAACCGCCTTCATCGCGAGGAAGAGGATCGGAGCCGCGACTACCACGATCCAGGCGCCCTGGGCGAACTTGGTCACGAGCACGATCACGAACACCAGCGCGGTGGCGGCGGCGCCGAGCGCGTTGACCACCCGCTTGCGCCGCAGCCGCCGCCGCTCGTCCTCTGGGGCGGTCGCGAGCTCGCTTGACCAGTGCCGGACCATGCCGGCCTGGCTTAGCGTGAAGGAGAGGAATACGCCGAGGATGTAGAGCTGGATCAGCCGGGTGACGTTGGCGTCGAAGGCGGCGATCAGGAGCCCGGCGACCAAGGCGAGGAGGACGATCCCGTTCGAGAAGACGAGCCGGTCCCCGCGATTCGCCAGCTGGTGCGGGAGGTAGTTGTCGCGCCCGAGTAGGGAGGACAGGACCGGGAAGCCGTTGAAGGCGGTGTTGGCGGCCAGGATCAGGATCGCGGCCGTGAACCCCTGGAGCAGGTAGAACGGGACGCTGTCGCCGAACGCGGCCAGACCCACCTGGGCGATGGCGGTCTTCTGCTCGGCGCCTGCCGGGAGTCCGATCAGGTTCGCGGCGTCCTCGGCCATGTGGACGTCGGCGGCGAGGGCGAGGGCCGTGATCCCGGCGAACATGGTGATCGAGAGGACGCCCATAATCACCAGGGTCGAGGCGGCGTTATGGCTCTTGGGCTGCTTGAACGCCGGGACCCCGTTCGAGACCGCCTCGACCCCGGTGAGCGCCGTGCAACCCGAGGCGAAGGCGCGAAGCACCAGAAACACGGCCAAGAGCCCGCCCGTATCCGCGACCTGCCGCAACTGGTAGTCGGCGCTCTCGGCTGTGAGCCCGTCGCCGAATGCGATCCGGGCGAAGCCCGCAGCGAGCAGGACCATCACGCAGAGGATGAAGCCGTAGGTCGGGAGGGCGAAGGCGCGACCTGACTCCTTGACCCCGCGAAGGTTGACAGCCGTCAGCATCGCCACGAAGCCGAGCGAGAGCTCGACCGCGTAGGGGGAGAGCTCCGGCACGGCACTAGTGATCGCGGCCACGCCGGCGACCACCGACACCGCCACCGTCAGCACGTAGTCGATCAGCAGGGCCGAGGCCGCCGTCAGCGACGCGTTCTCCCCGAGGTTGGCACGACTGACGGCATACGCGCCGCCTCCGTTCGGGTAGGCGTGGCAGGTCTGCCGGTAGGAGGCGACGACGATGACCAGCAGGGCCACGACCGCGACAGCGACCCACGGGGTCAGGTGCAGGAGGGCGAGGCCGCCGAGTCCGAGCACCAGCAGGATCTGCTCTGTGGCGTAGGCGACCGAGGAGAGCGGGTCGGAACAGAAGACAGGCATTGCCAGGCGCTTCGGAAGCAGGGTCTCCTGAAGCCGGTCGCTGCGGAGGGGCTCGCCGAGGAACACACGTGGAATCGCGCGCACGGCAGAGGACATGACTTCCTTCTAGCGTGGAGAAGCAAGCCGGCGCGAATCCTTGACGTGCTTCTAACGCCCGGGAAGGTAAATCTTGATATGGCCCTAACGTTTGAGGCTCGGGCTTGCACATGTGTGCGCGCTGCACCCACCGAAGCGCCGGATCCGTGCGAGAAGTGATGCTAAGTCCCGGCACCCACGGCCGTACCCATGGCGATGAAAAGACTCCGATTAGCAGGCGGTTTCAACCGAATCTCATGGTCTCGAAAACCGCTTCATGGGATTACTCCTCTGACGTGGGTTCGAATCCCACCCCTTCGCTGTAGAGCCAGATTTCGCTTGAGTAAGCGAGTTGCTGGCGTGTCGGTTCGTCATTACACCAGCATGACACCGGCGAGCCTGGACGCATATTGAGGGGCCGTCCCCGGCGGAGGGCGGGGCCGCTCCCGAGCCGCGGCAGCGAATACAGAAGGGCGCCTCTGCAACCCAAACTGCAACCCAACGGCGCATAACGGGCCGATACGGGACGTCACGAGAAGGATGGCCTGGGCGCTAAATCCCTGCTCTTACGAACAAGCCCGACACGAGGCGATACGGGACGTCATGAGTTGGGACA
>CAWCYG010000005.1:0-255270 GCA_963799815.1 uncultured Solirubrobacterales bacterium | reverse complement strand
AGTGTGCGAATTTGTACGCCTCGCACGGCGTTTCGCGTATGAAACCGCACACTCGGCGCATGAGCGCAACGAAAAAGCCCGGCACATTTCGTGCCGGGCTTTCTTGAGGGCTGCCTAGTCGCTGTTGAAGTAGCTGAGCAGCCGCAGGATCTCCAGGTACAGCCAGACCAGCGTGACGGTCAGGCCGAGGGCAATGCCCCATGCGGCCTTCTCCGGTGCGCCGGCGCGGATCGCCTGGTCGGCCTGATCGAAGTCGTTCAAGAAGAAGAACGCCGCCAGGCCGATCATCAGAAGCGAGAACAGGATCGCCAGCGGGCCGCCGTCGCGCAGCGGTCCGGCGCCGTCGGTGAACATTCCGATCACCAGGTTGACGATCATCAGGACGACCGCACCGATACCGGCGGCGGCGAGGAAGCGGGTGAACTTCGGCGTCACGCGGATGGCGCCGGTCTTGTAGACGACGAGCATGCCGAAGAACACGCCGAGGGTACCGACGACCGCCTGGCTGATCAGCGCACCGGCGCTGATACCCGACACCATCAGGTTGGCGACCACGAACGAGAACGCGCCGACCACCAGGCCCTCGAGCACGGCGTAGCTCAGCACGATCGCCGGGTTGTCCTGCTTGCGGCCGAAGATCGCGACCAGCACCAGGACTAGGCCGCCGATCATGCCGACCATGAGGAGCGGCATCGCCAGCGCGACGTTCATCGCGACCAGGAAGTAGGAGACGACGGCGACGGGTCAGCACGCCGAGCGTGATGCCGGTCTTCATGACGACGTCATCGATGGTCAGCGGCCGCGACACACCTGTCTGCTGCTGATCGGGGTACTGCGTCACGTACGGATCGGCGTGTACCGCCTGCGCACCGTAGCCGGCGGCTCCGGTACCGAATTGCGCGTATCCGCCCTGCCCCTTGGGCAAGGAACGAAATACCGGGTTGCTGGTCTCCCGCACCGTCGGTTCCTCTCATGTGCTTTGGTTCGACCGATTGACGAACACAGCTCAACGTTCGACGGCCCCAGTCGGTTCCCGAAGGAACCTCCCAGGACCTTCACAGGAAACCTTACCCGGGGCCGCCTCCGACCGGGTGACGATCTAGATTGCATACCGTGGGCGAAAACGAGGATGTCCTAGTAAATGTGGACCGGGGCGTCGGCCTGATCACCCTCAACCGGCCCAAGGCCATCAATTCGCTGACCCATCCCGATGGTCGACACGATCTCGCCGGCGCTGACGACTGGGAGCGCGACGACGCATCCATGCCGTCCTGGTCGACCGGCGCCGGTGAGCGCGGCCTGTGCGCGGGCGGCGACGTCGTCGCGATCTATCACAGCGCACGCGCCGACGGGGCCGAGGCGCGACAGTTCTGGTACGACGAGTACCTCCTCAACGCGCAGATCGGCCGCTATCCGCAAGCCGTATGTCGCGCTGATGGACGGCATCGTGATGGGCGGCGGCGTCGGGGTCAGCGCGCACGGCAGCGTCCGCGTCGTCACCGACACCACGAAGATGGCGATGCCCGAGGTGGGCATCGGGTTCATCCCCGACGTCGGCGGCACTCTCATACTGTCGCGTGCGCCGGGGCTACTCGGTCTGCACGCCGCGCTGACGGGCGCTCCTTTCGCCGGCGCCGACGCCATCGCCATGGGCTTCGCCGACCACTTCGTGCCTCACGACGCGCTCGGCGACTTCACGCGACGCCGTCATCGCCGACGGCATCGACGCCGCGCTGGCAGCACACGCCGTCGAACCACCGCCGAGTCCGCTTCTGGCCCAACGGAGTTGGATCGACCACTGCTTTGCCGGCGAGACGGTCGCCGATATCGTCGCCGCGCTGCGCGGCCATGACGCCGGCCCGGCCAACGACGCGGCCAACCTGATCGCCACCCGCTCCCCCATCTCGGTGTCGGTCACGCTGGAGGCCGTGCGCCGGGCCGCCAAACTCGAGACTCTGGAAGACGTGCTGCGCCAGGAGTTTCGGACGTCGTGCGGATCGCTCGCGCTCGCACGACCTCGTCGAGGGCATCCGCGCCCAGCTCATCGACAAGGACCGCAATCCGAAGTGGTCGCCGGCGTCGCTGGCGGCGGTCACCACCGCCGACGTCGAGGCGTACTTCGCCCCCGCCGATCCTGAACTGGACTTCTCGATGAGCTACGAGACCAGCTACGAGACCATTCTGGTCACCCGCGACGACCGGGTCGGCACCATCACGCTGAACCGGCCGAAGGCGCTCAACGCGCTCAACAGCCAGGTGATGAACGAAGTCACCGCGGCCGCAGCAGAATTCGACGACGACCCCGGCATCGGCGCGATCATCATCACCGGCAACGAGAAGGCGTTCGCCGCCGGCGCGGACATCAAGGAGATGGCCGACCTGTCGTTCGCCGACGTGTTCTCGTCCGACTTCTTCGCCGCCGTGGGGCAAGTTCGCCGCCACGCGCACCCCGACCATCGCCGCCGTCGCCGGCTACGCGCTCGGCGGTGGCTGCGAGCTGGCGATGATGTGCGACCTGCTGATCGCCGCCGACACCGCGAAGTTCGGCCAGCCCGAGATCAAGCTCGGCGTGCTGCCCGGCATGGGCGGCTCGCAGCGGCTGACCCGCGCCATCGGCAAGGCCAAGGCCATGGACCTGATCCTGACCGGCCGCAACATGGACGCCGAGGAGGCCGAACGCGCCGGCCTGGTCTCGCGGGTCGTGCCCGCCGACACACTGCTCGACGAGGCCAACGCCGTCGCCGACGACCATCGCCGGCATGTCGCTGTCGGCGTCGCGGATGGCCAAGGAGGCCGTCAACCGCGCGTTCGAGTCCACCCTGGCCGAAGGACTGCTCTACGAGCGCCGGCTGTTCCACTCGGCGTTCGCCACCGACGACCAGACCGAGGGCATGGCCGCGTTCACCGAGAAGCGCCCGGCGAACTTCACTCACCGCTAATCTTCGTTCGTGACCGACACCGGCGGAGACCACGCGACAGAAGCACCGCCGCAGGACGGAGCACCCGCCAAGCCGGCCGTGGTGGGTTCGCCACTACACGTTCATCGGAACCGCGCGTCGGCCTGGTGTTCATCTGGCTTTCGCTGACGCCGTCGCTGCTGCCGCGCGGACCGCTGTTCCAGGGCCTGGTCAGCGGCGCGGCGGGCGCGATCGGCTACGGCCTCGGGGTTTTCGGGTCTGGCTGGTGCGCTACATGCGGTCGAAGGACACCAGCCCGCCCGCGCCGCGGTGGGCGTGGATCGCGCTGGTGGTCGTCGGCGTCATCGGCCAGATCCTGATGATCATCTACTTCCACGTCTGGCAGGACGACGTCCGCGACCTCATGGGCGTGCCGCGGCTGGGGTTCTGGGACCACCCGCTGACCGCGGTGCTGTCGATCGTCGTTCCTGTTCGTGTTCGTCGAGATCGGCCAGCTGGTCGGCAGATTGGTGCGCTTCCTGGTTCGGCAGCTCGATCGCGTTGCGCCGCCGCGGGTTTCGGCGTGGTGGTGGTCGGCCTGCTGCTGGCGCTGACCATCGCGCTGCTCAACGGCGTCGTGGTGCGGTTCGCGATGGACACGATCAACAACACGTTCGCGGCGGTCAACGACGAGACCGACCCCGAATTCGCCGCGCCGACATCGCCGCTGCGCTCGGGCGGGCCGGAGTCGCTGGTCACCTGGGAGTCGCTGGGACACCAGGGCCGCGTCTTCATCGCCGGCGGGCCCGACGGTCGACGAGCTCACCGAGTTCAACGGCAGGCCCGCCATCGAGCCGATCCGCGCCTATGCCGGACTGCACTCCGCCGACGGCATCAAGGCGACCGCCGCGCTGGCCGCACGAGGAACTGCAGCGCACCGGCGGGCTGGACCGCGAGGTGGTCGCCGTCGCCACCACCACCGGCACCGGCTGGATCAACGAGGCCGAAGCCTCGGCGCTGGAGTACATGTACAACGGCGACACCGCGATCGTGTCGCATGCAGTACTCGTTCCTGCCCAGCTGGCTGTCGTTCCTGGTGGACAAGGAGAACGCGCGGCAGGCCGGCCAGGCGCTGTTCGAGGCGGTCGACGCGCTGATCCGCGAGATGCCCGAGGCGCAGCGCCCGCAAGCTGGTGGTGTTCGGCGAGAGCCTCGGCTCGTTCGGCGGCGAGGCGCCGTTCCTGGCGCTGAACAACCTCGTCGCCCGCACCGACGGCGCGCTGTTCTCCGGGCCGACGTTCAACAACACCATCTGGACCGAGCTCACCCGCAACCGCGACGAGGGCTCGCCGGAGTGGCTGCCGATCTACGACAAGGGCGAGAACGTCCGCTTCGCGGCGCGGCCCGACAACCTCGACCGGCCCGACGACCCGTGGGGCCAGCCGCGGGTGGTCTACCTGCAGCACGCATCCGACCCGATCGCCTGGTGGAACCCGGATCTGCTGTTCGCCGAACCGGATTGGCTGCAGGAACCCCGCGGCTACGACGTGTCCCGGCGCATGGAGTGGATCCCGGTGGTGACGTTCCTGCAGGTGTCCGCCGACATGGCGGTCGCCGTCGACGTGCCCGACGGGCACGGCCACGTCTACGTCAACGACGTCGCCAACGCGTGGGCGGCGATCCTGCAGCCGCCGGGCTGGACGCCGGAGAAGACCGAGCGGCTGCGGCCGCTGCTGCGCAACGACGAAAACGCCTAGACGCCAGCACGCCTTCGGCCTTCAACGCGTGGTAGCCGCCGACGACGTCGGTGGCGCGGTGCAGTCCGAGGTCCTGCAGCGCGGCGGCGGCCAGGCTGGAGGTGTAGCCCTCCGAGCACAGCACCACCCATTCGACGTCGTCGTCGACGGCCTGCGGCAGCCGGGCGTCGCTGGTCGGGTCGCACCGCCACTCCAGCACGTTGCGCTCGATGACCAGCGCGGCGGGCACGTCGCCCTCGCGCGCGCGCTGCGCCTGCGGGCGGATGTCGACCAGCACCGCGCCGCGGTCCAGCGCGGCGGGCACTTCGTCGGCGCGCAAGCCGGCGCAGACGTGCGCGGGCGTCGTCGAGCACTGCGTCGATACGGCTGGCCATCAGTCATCCCTCCGGTGCGTCGGTGAGTTCGGTGCGCTTGCGGCGCAGCGTGTTTCGCTCGGTCACCTCGTAGTACGACATCGCGGTCAGCGGCGGCGAGTAGGCGTGCACGCTCAGCGTCGGGCGACCGGAGCCTGACAGCCGACGCCGTCGGGCGCCCACACCACGTCGTGCACCCAGCCCAGCGGGAAACGCGGCCTGATCGCCTGCCCGAGTCGGCGGCGTCGCAACGCCTCCCCGTCCCAACGGGTTTCGCGCAGCGCACCGGACACCACGGTCAGCGCGCCCAGCGAGCCGCCGTGGTCGTGCAGTTCGGTCGAGCGGTCCGGCACCCAGCTGATCAACCAGACGTCGAGTTCGTCGTCGCCGTGCAGCCGGGTGAACCAGCGCTCGTCGCGTCGGCAGCCCGCCGGCCGGCAGCAGGTGGTCGTAGCGGCCGCGAGAGCACGTCGTCGGCGCAGCGGTCGGTGGCGTGCAGCAGATCGGGCAGCCGCAGCCGGGTCGGCGCGGAGACGGCGGGGACGGCAGACGGCAACACAGCAGGCTTGCGGAAACCATGTGAGCTCCAGAATGACGGACAGATCAGGGGTCGGCACTAGGCCTGACAACACTCCGGGGTCCTCACGGTCACCAGTGTCGCACCAGGTCGCCATCGGGCCGGCCGCGCCCGCTATCCAGGTCCTGCCTCAACGGACCTGCTCAGCGTCCGATTGGGGGCAAGGCCTAGATTCACGATGAGCAGAACTACTTCGGCCAGTCGGGGCAGGCCCTGACGGGGCCGACGTGTTGCATAGATTGAGCGGCATGCGCAGGTACCCCCACGCGTCGCGCTGTGCAGTGCGCTACTGACGCTCCTGTCGCGGGCTGTTCGTCGAACGAGCAAAAGCCCTCGACGTCCGACCCCGCCGCCGCGACGTCCACCAGCGAGCTGCCGCCACTGCCCGCTGAACCCGCGCAGCCCGGCGCCGTCGGCGTCTCCCCCGGTGGTGTCACCACCGATGTCGACGCGCCCGCCGACGCCACCGAACGGAGTACTGCCAGGCCTGCCATGCCGCCAAGGTGTGGATGGACAGCCAGCAGACGGCGATCCGAAGACCCTGGTCGAGCCGTACCTCAAGATGATGCAGGCCCCCGACTTCGACCGGCCCGGGCAATTTCAACACGCCGTGGTCCCACCTGACGCCGGCCCAGCAGGCCGCCGTCATCGTGGCGGTCAAGGCCGCGGCCGACGGCGAGTGCGAGTAACGCGGACCGCGAGCCGCGCGCAAAATGGCGGCATGGCAGGCAACGTGTCGCGCTGGCTCTCGGCAGCGGAGGCGCGCGCGGATACGCCCACATCGGCGTGATCGACGAACTGCGTGACCGCGGCTACGACATCGTCGGGATCGCGGGATCGTCGATGGGCGCGCTCGTCGGCGGCTTGCAGGCCGCGGGCAAGCTCGACGAATTCGCCGAGTGGGCCAAGTCGTTGACGCAGCGCGCGGTGCTGCGCCTGCTCGACCCGTCCATCACCGCGGCCGGGGTGCTGCGCGCGGAGAAGATCCTGGACGCGGTCCGCGACATCCTCGGCGAGGTCACGATCGAGGATCTGCCGATCCCGTACACCGCGGTGGCCACCGACCTGATCTCCGGGAAATCCGTGTGGCTGCAACGCGGGCCGGTCGACGCCGCGATCCGGGCGTCCATCGCGATCCCCGGCGTGATCACCCCGCATGTGCTCGACGGCCGCCTGCTCGCCGACGGCGGCATCCTCGACCCGTTGCCGATGGCGCCGATCGCCGCGGTCAACGCCGACCTGACCATCGCGGTCAGCCTGTCGCGGCAGCGAGGCCGGCGGCCGTATGAGCCGACCGACACCGAGCCGCAGGGCGACGACCGAATGGTTGAGCCGGATGTGGCGCAGCACCACGGCGCTGTTCGAGTCCAGCCGCGCCGTCCGAGCCTGATGAGACTGCCAGCGACGAGGAGCTCGTCGACGCCGTCCAAGGAGGAGGCGGTGCCCAGGTTGGGCAGCTTCGAGGTGATGAACCGCACCATCGACATCGCACAGGCCGCGCTGGCCCGCCACACCCTGGCCGCCTATCCGCCCGATCTGCTGATCGAGGTACCGCGCACCGCCTGCCGCAGCCTGGAGTTCCACCGCGCCGCCGAGGTCATCGACATCGGCCGCGAGTTGGCCGCTGCCGTGCTGGACGAACTCGAAAAGCCAAACGCCCGGAAAGCTGATTCAGGCTCCGAGGAACTCGGCGACCTCGGCGGCCATCCGCCGGCCTTGCTCCCGACCGGCCAGCGCGGACGGTCTGCGGCACGCGGGATCGAGCGGGTTGGCGCCGAACGCCGCGATCGACTCGTCGTCGGCGAACACCCCGAACGCCGCCCCGCCGAACGCGTCGACCTCCTCGGCGGCGCCGCCGCCGAACGGCGACGGTGTCGATCGGCCCTGACGGGACCAGCGCGACGACGACGGCGCAGTCGTCGGCCAGAGCCATGTTGACACTGCTGCCGACGCCGCCGTCCATGTAGCGGCGCTCGCCGATCGTCACCGGCGGCCACACCCCAGGCACCGCGCAACTGGCGGCCACCGCGTCGACCAGACCGACGCCGGAGTTCCGGTCGAACATGACCAGCTCGCCGGTGGCGGTGTCGATCGCGGAGATCCGCAGCACCCGGTCCGGCCACTCGTGCGACGGCAGCCGCTGCGCGATCACGTTGCGCCGCACCGCTTCGGTGACCGTCTGCGTCGACAGCGCGACCGCGCCGATCTTCTGTAGCTTCTCGGCTGTCGACGTGTCGGGTGTCAGCATCGCGGTGACGAACAGCTCGGTGATCTCGTCGATGCCGACGTCCGGGTTGAGCTCGGTCGACGACAGGGCGGTCTGCCGATCGAACAGGACGTCGAGCCCCAGGCCGCTGCCCAGTTGAGCGGCGACCGTCGAGCCTGCCGATGTGCCGACCACTACGTCGAGATCCAGCAGGGTTTTGGCTGTCTCGGGCGCCTCGTCGGCGATGCCCCGCAGAATGCCGGTTTCCCACCCGATTCCCGCGAGCCCTCCACCGGCCAGCACCAACGCTCGTTTCGTTGTCACGCCAGCGAGTGTGCCAGCACGCCGTTAAGGTCCATGCATGGTACTCCAATGGCGCTGGTCGCCCGCCGTCACCGGCGCACTGATCGGGTTCGCGCCCGGCGCACTCGCGGAGCCGCCCGCACCACCGGCGCCGATCATCCCGCCGCCGGTGCAGCCCGCCAATATCGGCGATCTGAAATTCGAAGCGACGCACTATTACGACAGCGGCGCGTATCTGACCGATCTACAGCTGGCCGCCGCGCCGGCGATCGGCTGGATCACCGAGGAGGCACCGCGGGTGGACCGGCCTGCGGTGGTGTTCGATATCGACGAGACCGCGCTGTCGAACTGGGAAGCCATCAAGGCAAACGACTTTGGCCGCGTGATCGGCGGCCCGTGCGATAGCTGCCGCACGGGCCGTGCGGTTTGCGCGCCTGGGATCTGAGCGCGCAGTCGACGGTGATCCAGCCGACGATGGACATCTTCACCGCCGCCAAGGACCGCGGCGCGGCGATCTTCTTCATCACCGGACGCGGCGAGACCCAGCGCGCGGCGACCGAACGCAACCTGCAGGCCGGCGGCTATACCGGATACACGCAGTTGGTCATGGAACCGCATGGCACCCATTATGTTTCGGCAGCCGACTTCAAGGCGCCGCAGCGCGCCCAGATCGAGCAGCAGGGCTACACGATCATCGCCAATATCGGCGACCAGCCGTCCGACCGCATGCTCGGCTCGGAGAACATGCTTGGCATGTAGCGCTTCTTGTCCACGCCGACCCCATGCTCGCCCGTGATCGATCCACCGGCATCGACGCAGGCCTCCACGATCAGCCCCGCGAGCTCCTCCGCCCGCTCAGGCTCCCCCTCCTTGGTGCCGTCATAGAGGACCAGCGGATGCAGGTTCCCGTCGCCGGCGTGGAACACGTTGGCCACCCGGAGGTCGTGCTCTGCCGCCAGCTCCTCGATTTGGCGAAGTACCTCTGGGAGCTTCGTCCGCGGAATCACGCTGTCCTGCACGTAGTAGTTCGGCGCGATCCGTCCCATCGCCGCAAACGCTGCCTTTCGCGCCTTCCAGATCAGCTGTCGCTCGGCCTCGTCCTCGGCCACCCGAATCGACGTCGCACCGCTCGCCTCGCAGACCTCCTTGACCTCCTCGAAGCCGGCGTCGCATTCGTGCTCGGAGCCATCGAGCTCGACCACGAGCGCAGCGCCGGCGTCGGTGGGATAGCCAGCGTGAGTGGCCCCCTCCGCCGCCTTGATCGAGAGCTTGTCCATCATCTCCATGGCGCCGGGGACCATCCCTCTCGAAACGATCGCCGACACTGCCTCACCGGCCTCTGCGGTGGAGGGAAAGAAGGCCACCAGCGTGCGGACGCTCTCCGGGTTCGGGATCACCCGCAGCCAGATCTTCGTCGCGACACCGAGCGTGCCCTCGGATCCCACGAAGGCGCCAAGGAGGTCGTAGCCCGATCGGTCGAGCTCCTTGCCGCCGACCTGCACTCGTTCGCCGTCCGCGAGCACCAGCTCGAGCCCCGTCACGTAGTTCGTGGTGAAGCCGTATTTGAAGCAATGCGCGCCCCCCGAGTTCTCAGCGACGTTCCCGCCGATCGAGCAGACGATTTGGCTGGAGGGGTCGGGGGGATAGAAGTGATCCGGCCCGACGGCCGTGGAGACGTCGAGGTTAGTCACGCCTGGCTCCACCACCACCCGCTGGTTGGGAAGGTCGACGTCGAGCACGCGATTCATCCGCGAGAGCACGATCAGGACGCCCTCCTCCAGGGGCATCGCCCCGCCGGAGAGCCCAGAGCCCGCGCCGCGCGCGACCCAGGGCACCTGGGCGTCAAAACATGCGCGCACCACCCGTTGAACCTCGTCGGCCGAGTCCGGCAGGACCGCGGCGCGGGGGATCTGTGCGTACTGGAGGAGCCCGTCCGACTCGTAGGTCTTGAGCTGATGCGGATGCGTGTAGACGTGCTCAGGGCCGCAGATCGACTCGAGCTCCCCGATCAGGCTTTGGCCGTTGTCAGACAACCATCCAGGAGAGTACGTCAGTCGATTGGAGGTAAACGATCACGCACATGATGAGCGTCAGGACCACGCTCCAGAACAGCACCCGGCGGAAGATGTCGCCCTCCTTGCCGGCCAGCGCCACGGCCGCCGCGCCGATCGCCAGGTTCTGAGGCGAGATCATCTTGCCGAGCACGCCACCGGAGCTGTTGGCGGACGCGAGCAGCACCTCGGAGAGCCCAGCCTTCTGGGCGGCTTCGACTTGCAGGGCTCCGAAGAGCGCGTTCGATGAGGTGTCCGAGCCCGTCACGGCCACCCCCAGCCAGCCGATGATGGACGAGAGGAAGGCCAGGACGCCGCCCGCGCCGGCGATCCATTGTCCAAGCGTGGTGGTCATGCCCGTGAGGTTCATGACGTAGGCCAGGCCCAGGACCGCCATCACCGTGACGATCGCTGCCTTCAGCTGATTGAGGGTCGCGCCATAGGAGCGGAATGCGTCGCCGAAGTTGATTCGCAGCGCGGCCATGGTCAAAAGGCCGCAGAACAAGACGACCGTGCCGGGGGTATCCCAGAAGGAGAAGGCGAACGTCACCGCCGACGCCGGCTCGCCCTCAGGGGTGACGACGTCGAGCCCGGGCCATTGGAAGCCGTTCACGGTCTCGGCGTTGGTGTCGTACCCGGTGCCGCCCGAGAACTCGAACAGGGCCTGCTTGACCGGCTCGACGAGCTTCACGATCGCGAAGACCACGACGATGATGATGTACGGGGCGTACGCCTCGAGCTTCTCGCGGGTCGAGTCCTCCTTCTGGTCGCGCAGGCGCACGTTGCGCTCGAGCGCCGAGTCGTGACCCTCGGCGCCGGCCATCGCGGGCTGGGCGCCACCGTTGGACTCGTCGGATTCGCCGATCAGGGGTTCGGAGGGCTTCCAGAAGCGCAGGAGGCCGACGAGGAAGACCGTGGAAACGAGCGCGGCGATGATGTCCGTGAGCTCCACCGAGATGTAGTTGGAGCAGACGAACTGCGCGATCGCGAAGCTGATTCCGGCCGTGAGGGCTGCCGGCCAGGTCTGCCGGATACCCCTGGCACCGTCCACCACGCCGACCAGCACGAGCGGCACGATCAGGGCCAGGAAGGGAGTCTGGCGCCCGACCATGGCGCCCAGATCCTCGATCGACAGGCCGGTCTGAGCCGAGAGCGTCACGATCGGAGTGGCGATGGAGCCGAAGGCCACCGGAGCGGTGTTTCCGATCAGCGACAGCGCCACCGCCTTGAGCGGCGTAAAGCCGAGCGCCAGCAGCATCACGGAAGTGATCGCCACCGGGGTGCCGAACCCAGCCAGCCCCTCGATCAGCGCGCCGAACGCGAACGCGATGATGATCGCCTGGATGCGCTGGTCGTTCGAGATCGTGGCGAAGGAACGGCGAAGCACGGCGAAGTGCCCCGTCCTCTCGGTCATGTTGTAGATCCAGACCGCGTTGATCACGATCCACATGATCGGAAACAGGCCGAAGGCAGCACCCTCGAGTCCCATGTTGAGCGACTGGCCCACGGGAACGTCGTAAACGGTGAGGGCGACCACGATCGCGACGCCGAGCGCTGCGATGCCCGCGAGCCACGCGGTCACTCGGAAGCCGCCGAGGAGCACGAAAAGGGCGATCAGCGGAAGCGCCGCGAAGATCGCGCTGGCGCCGAGAGAATTGCTGACCGGGTCGAAGACCTGCTCGTACAAAGCTCGCTCCTCCTTTCGGAAGTTTGGTCCCCGGGCGGGCGTTGTTCGAAACGTCTAGATGCCAGGTGGTGCAGCTCGTTGATATCTCTACTGGCGGATGAGCCGCGGCGTTTTCGTAGCCCCCTTCGACGAGCTCTCAGAGCCAGCGCTCGTAGCTCGCCTTGCGGCGCGTGCCGAGGAACGCGGGTGGGACGGCTTCTTCGTCTGGGATCACGTCCGCTACCGGGAGCCGGTGCGGGCGCTCGCCGACCCCTGGATCACGCTTGCGGCCGTGGCGCTCGCGACGGAAAAGCTGCGCATCGGCCCGATGGTGACGCCCTTGGCACGCCGGCGCCCCCATCAGCTGGCGCGCGAGACCGTCACGCTCGACCGCTTGAGCCACGGCCGGCTTGTCCTGGGCGTCGGCCTCGGCAGCGAGCGCAGCGGCGAGTTCGATCCCGCCCGGTTTGGGGAGGAGGGCGATCCGCGAGCCCGCGCGCGCCTTCTCGATCAGGGCCTGGACCGTCTGTCTGCCTATTGGGCGGGAGAGTTCGAACCGCCCCCCGTCCAGCGCCCGCGCATCCCGGTGTGGGTGGCTGCCCGCTGGCCGAGCCGCCGACCCCTGAGCCGAGCTGCTCGCTGGGACGGGTTGTTCCCGATCGAGCTGCCCGGGCCGGAAGCGCTGGCGGAGCTGGCCACGGAGGTCAAAGAGCTACGGCCGGACGATTCAACCGAGCCCTTCGACCTCGTGGTCACGAACCCGGCCGGCACCGACCCGGGCCCGTGGATCGAAGCGGGCGCCACCTGGTGTATGACCGGCTTCGGACCACAACCGACCGTTGCCGAGGTACAAGAAGCGATCGACGCCGGGCCCTAAGCCGCGGCGTGCGCGGCGCTAAAGCGCGCGCACGTTCGCCGCGCGAGGGCCCTTGTCGCTCTCCTCCGTCTCATAGGAGACCTTCGCGCCCTCCTCGAGGGTCCGGAAGCCCTCGGCGTCGATCGCACTCTGGTGGACGAAGAGGTCGTTAGAGCCGTCGTCGGGCGTAATGAAGCCGAAGCCCTTCTGGTCGCTGAACCACTTGACTGTTCCCTCTGGCATCTGTCCCTCCGTTGATTTGCTGCGAACCACTCGGCCCGGCCTTGAGTGCGGCATCCTTCCAGTTCAGCCTCCTCGTTGTCACGCGGCCCCTCGTTCCACTCCTCCGACACCCGCCGGGGCGACGCCGAGCGCGGGCCCTAGGTGGGGATCGGCTTGGCCTCTTCCCAGCCGGGGGGCGCGGTCGTTGTCTGCGTGATCCGCGCGATCAGGCCGTCGGCAAACTCGACGATCTGCCCCGCCTGGACGTCCAGGGGCACACCGCCGCGCTGCGCTGTGCCCACCGCACGGAAGATGACCAGGAGCGCTCCATCCTCGCGCTCGCGGATCTCTTCGATCCGCGGGGACCAGTCCGGGAAGACCTCACGCAGCGAGGCAATGAGCGAGCGCAAACCGTCGTGGCCCTCGTAATGGGTGGTGCCGAAGGCCAGCCCCAGCTCGCCCAGAATCCATTCACAATCGGGGGCATAGAGCGGCAGGATGACGTCGGGATCAAGGCCCTCGAAGGCGACGTACGAGCGTTCCAGCAGATCGACGCGCCAATCAGCCACGCCGCCACGTTAGTACGACCGCCCGGCGGAGCTCAGCTCGCCGTCAGCCGCAATTGGGCCAAGGGCTCGAGCCCTGGCGCTGCTTCAGCTTGATCGCGACGACGGCCTGGGTCTTCCAGGTGTGCCGATGCGGGTCGCCGCCCGGCGACTTGGGTGAGCTCCGCCAGGTGGACTTCAAGAACTGAAAAGCGCCGTGGTAGGCGCCGCCGCCACCGTGAATCCTGGGGTTGCCCCCCGACTCGCAGTTGCTGGTGCGGTGGGCCCAGCGGTGCTGCTTGTGCGACATCTTGTTCCACATGCGCTGATAACGGTCAGGCGTGCCGTCGCCACCGCCACCGCCGCCACCGCCGCCACCGCCGCCACCACCGCCGATCCCGCCGGAGCCGGCGAGGGCGGTCGTGCCGAGCACGGGGGTAATCGCCAGCACGGCGCCGAGAACGAGCATCGCCATGCGATCGGAGCGACCGCCGAACCACTTGCTCCGGCCGGTCTTCGCTTCGGTTTGGTTGCCCCGCGGGGCGCTGCCTTCGTTCATCAATCTCTCTCGACGGCTTACGGGGTTAGCTGACGGGCTCGCGCCGAAAGAGCTGGCGCTACGCGGCAGATGCCGCAGATTCGCCCCGACAAGTGGGTCCCCCGCTTCTCGCGATATGTGGCGAGAACTCAGCGGTGAAGTCGCGGCACCCTAGCAGAATTTTGCAAGAAGTTATGCAAAGCGTGAGCGAACGCTCATCGACCGGCGCGCTGATCCGCGGCCCGATGGCTGGCGTAGGACACCCCAGCGGGGCAACACCAAATCAGGCATTGGAGTCAGGCAGATGAGTTCCAGAACCTCCGAGCCGCGGAGCGCCATTGCGCGCATTGCGGCCGATCCGGTTTCGCGGCGCCGTTTCTTCGCGGTCAGCGGCGGTACCACCGCAGCCGCGGTCCTCGCGGCCTGCGGCGACGACGACGAAGAGATGGCGAGCGAAAGCTCGACCACCACCGAGGACATGACCGCCCAGTTCGGTGAGGGCGATCTCGGGATCGTCAACTACGCGTTGACGCTCGAGTATCTCGAGGCCGACTTCTATGACCAGGTCGCGAAGAGCGGACTGTTCAAGGGAGACGACCTTGCGTTGATCGAAGCCATCGGTCAGAACGAGCAGGAGCACGTCGCGGCGCTCGAGGCGACGGCCAAGGACCTCGGGGAGCCGGCGAAGGCTCCTGAGACCAGCTTTCCACTCGACGACGCAATGTCCGTGCTCGAGCTGGCGGCGACGGTGGAGAACCTAGGAGCGGCCGCCTACCTCGGCCAGGCCGCGGCAATTGAGGATCCGGCCATCCTGGGAGCTGCTCTCTCCATCCACTCGGTCGAGGGCCGTCACGCGGCAGCGCTCAACACGCTGACGGGGCAGTCGATCGTGCCCGACGGCGCCTTCGCCAAGCCGGCCGACATGGAGACGGTTCTGGCAGGGGTGCAGCCGTTCATCGCCTCGTAGGCGAGCGGTAGAGAGAGAAAGGAGTCAGAGATGGCTGGTGAAACCATGAAGAACCCGCAGCTCGCCGCGATCGAGATCGAGGAGATGAGCCGCGGATCGATGATCATGAAGGGGGTCCTGGCAGCCGGTGCGCTCTATGGCGCGACGGCCGCGGGCCCGATCGTGAAGCGCGCCTTCGGCCAGGGTGCGAGCGGCGACGTTGACATTCTCAACTTCGCGCTCACGCTCGAGTACCTCGAGGCCGCGTTTTATGAGCAGGCGCTCGCAGAGGTCCCCGGGCTCAGTGGCGAGCTCAAGGATCTCGCGACCGAGATTCAAGGCAACGAGGCGGAGCACGTCGCCGCCCTCGAGGCAACGGTCGAGGATCTCGGCGGCAAGCCCGTCGCTGCCCCGAAGGTCGACTTCGGCAAGGCGTTCGCGAGCGAGGATGCGTTCCTCGAGCTCGCACAGACCTTCGAAGACACCGGGGTCAGTGCCTACAACGGCGCGGCGCCGATGATCGAAGCGAAGGATGTGCTCGCGGCGGCCGGCACCATCGTGCAGGTCGAGGCCAGGCATGCGGCCGCGATCGCACTCCAGCGCGGGCAATCACCCTCGCCGCAGGCGTTCGACCCGGACCTCTCCGAGGACGAGGTTCTAAAGGCGGTCATGCCCTTCGTCAAGAGCTAGCACCCGTACCAGTACCCACCACTCCTCAAATGGGGCCGGTCGCCACGGGGCGGTCGGCCCCATCTCCTGGTCAGCGGGGTGTCGGATCAGTTTCCGGGGACGCCGTGGGCTGGCGCGGCCGGCCGTTGCCAGGGCGAGGCCCGGCCCCGTTGCCGGTCCCGTTCAACGGCACGCGCTGGAGGCGGGGTGCCTGCTGCGGTGCGGTCGGCTCCCGTGCCGCCTCCTGGCGCTCCGCCTCGTACTCCGCGAGGGTCACCCGCACCCGGCGCTTTCGCCACCACTCGGCGGCGAAGTAGCTGCCGACCACGAAGGCGAAGGCGAGAGCCTGAGCCACGAGCGTCTCGACCGTGGGAAAGACGCCGAGCCAGGTGCCCATCCAGAGCGGGAACTCGACGTCGATCGGGGTGATCGAGAGCCACCCCACGCCCTGCAGCGTGCGTACGGTGTTGCCGACCAAGACCACCAGGACGAGCGCGATCAAGAGTCCCGTGACGACGAGCATCCGCTTGTAGGGGAGCTTCTGCTCCAGCTTGAACGTGACCGCGCCAACGGCCGCCGTCGCGACCAGCCCGAGGCCGACGCCCGCGATCACCACGCCCGTGCCCGAGCTGAGCTGCAGCGCCTGCAGGAACAGGACGGTCTCGAAGCCTTCGCGCAGAACGCTCGAGAAGCCCAGCAGATAGAGCCCTGCGACGGTCACCGCGCCGGCACCAGCCGCCGCGGCGGCCCCGGCGAGCTTCATTCCGCGCTTGCGGTGCCCGGAGATCCACTCCGTCCAGTACACGCGGTGGAAGAACCAGTTCATGACGAGGAGCAGCACCACGATCGCGACAACCCCGACGACCGCTTCCAGCTTCTCCCCGTACTGCGAGAGCGAGTCCAAGAGGAGCAACGAAGCGATGAAGAGCAGGACGCTCGCTGGCAGCGCCAGCAGAGCGCCCCTGTAGACGGGCCGGCGCAGCCGCCGGTTGGCGCCGACCATGCTCGCGGTGATCGCGGCGATGATCAGGATGGCCTCGAGGCCCTCGCGAAAGACGATCGTCGCGGCGTTGGTGATCACCGTCGTATCGCTGGCGCCGTCGCCGGTTTTGCACGGGCGTCCTCGAGGGCCTCGTCGAGCTCGAGCCGCGTGGCGCGGAGCTCGCTCGCCGGCGCGTTGTCGGCGATCAGCTCGCCCAGCCCGTCGAGGCCCCGGGCGCCGTACCAGACGAGCCCCTCCACCTCGGCAACGAGCTGCGGGTCGAAGGCCCGCAGCTTCGGCTCGGGGCCGAACTCGAAGAACGCGTAGGCCGAGAGCCGCGCCTGCTCGGCCTGGTCGTACTCGCTGGCCGAGACGGCAGCCTCCATCTGATCGAGGGAGATGTCGACGAGGTCGAAATCAGCCTCGTCGGTCGACTCCTTCCACTCGGCCGGGAAGATCTCGTCGAGTGTCGCCGACGCCTCGGCCTCGATGGAGTCGACCTCCTCCTGAGAGACCACGTCGCCGCCCTCGCTCGCCTCTGTGGCGATCCCGCGCAGCTCGCTGAGGGCCTCCTCGACGCTCGTCACCGCTGCGGGGTCGCGCTCGTCGAGCACGGGCTCGAGGTCGTCGAGCGCCGCCTGCGCCCCGTCGGTGAAGGCGAGCATCTCCTGCATCTCGAACGGCACGGTGAGGCGCCCGTCCTCGGTCCCGTGGTCCCATTCCACCGGCACGAGCTCGAGGAACCGGGTGAGCTGCGCCGCGCGGCGCGCCTGCTCCTCGGGCGTGAAGGGGGCGGCCGTGAACCCGTCGAGCCGCTCGCGCACCTCACGCGTGGCCGCGGCAAAACCCTGTGCGTCGCCGGCGGTCGCGGTGCGCTCGAGCTCGGCGAAGGCGCGATCGGCCTGACGACGTTCCGCGGCGCCGCGCAGCTTCGCGTACTCCACGTCGAGGATCAGCCAGTAGCCGCGCACGAGCGCGGCCGACTCCGCGAGCGCCGGACCATAGTCGTCGCTCGCCTCGCGCTCGGCCTCGGCGAGGTAATCGGCGAGCCGTGCCTGGTAGGCGTCGAGGAGGTCCTTCTTCACCTGGATCGCGGCTTCGCTGGGAGAGCTCTCCTGTTGTTCCAGGGCGTCGAGCGCCGCCGTCGCGTCGATGCCCGGTCGGGTAAAGCGCGTCGCCTCGCGGAAGTCGCGCACGAGCAGCCATCGGCGGGCGGTCTCGACGTCGCCGCGCCGCACAGCCTCGAGCGTGACCGCGTACGCACCGCGCCGGATGGCGGCGATCAGCTTGCCGCGCGCAGCGGCGAGAGTCGTCTCGTCGCCCGCGACTAACGCTCGCCGGGCCGTCGCGAGCGCCGCTCGGGCCGAGCGCATCGCCTCTGGATCCTCGGCCCCAATCTCAGACGCGAGCGAGGAGTCGAACGCCTCGCGCGCCATCCCCACCGACTCAGCCGGCGATTCGTCGAGCAGCAGAGCCGTCTGTGCATCGAAGAGCGCCGAGCGCACCTGCTCGGCGGCCTTCCACGGCGGCGGCTCGGCCGCCGCGGCGGGCATGGGAACGACGAGCGCGGCGAAAGCGGTAGCCAGGCCGATGGCCCAGCGCTTTCGATTTCGCCGCAGTCCCGCCATGGGCCTAGGTCTGCAACTCGATTCCGAGCCGCTGCGCGGATTGGGTTACCTGTCCGGCGATCGCCTCGGCCTGGCGCTGGGCCTCGGAGCCAAGCGTGTCGGCCTGCTCGGCGGTGTACTGCTTGCCGGCCTCCTCGCGATCCCGCAGCTCCTCGACGTAGGCCAGCAGGTCATCCAGGGCCTTGCCGGTCTGCTCTGCCTGAGCGGGATCCTCCTCGGCGATCACCGGCTCGATCTCGTCGTAGGTGAACTGGATCCCCTCGAGGATGTCGGCGATGTCGGAGAGCCTTGAAGCAGCCACGAAGCCGAGCTCGGTCGCGTCCTCCTCGGCGATGAACCGGGAGTTCTTCCAGGCCTCGAAGTACTCGCTCATCGTTGGGGTCATGACGGTGACCGCCGTCAGCGCGTCGGAGGGCGTCGCCTCGAACTCGTTCGCGTCGGCGTCGAGGTCGTCGGCCAGCTCGTCGAACTTCTCGGTCATCGCCGCGAAGATGTCGGCGTCGGGCACGCCCTCTCCGAACTCCTCCTTGCCGTCGCCGTCGATGTCCTGCTTTACGTCCGCGGTGAAGTCCGGGTTTGTCCCGTAGATCGCGGTTTCGGTGACGAAGAAGGCGTTGCCCGGCTGCTCCAGCGTCTCGCCGTTTGGCAGCTCGAGTGAGAACGACACGGCGCTCTCGGGATCCGACGCGTCGGACCCGGCGTCGATGTCGACGTCGTACTGGGCCAGCCTGGGAACGCCGGCGACCACACCCTCCATCTCCTCATAGGCCGGGTTGGCGATCTCGAACGCCGCCTTCGACTCGGTCATGATCCGCTCGACCTCGTCGCCGTGCTCGGAGAGCAGCACCTCGTAGTCGAAGTCGACCGACTCCGCGAGCTCGTAGTACTCCGCGCCGAGGGCCTTCAGCTTCTCCGTCTGGGCGGCGAGATCCGCCGAGTGGTCGGTCAGGTAGCTCTCGACGGCCGTCAGGTCGGCGCTGGCCTCGCCGGACGACTCGCTCTCGCTGCTCTCATTGTCGTCTCCGCACCCGGCGACGCCGAGCGCCACCGCGCTCAGCGCCATCGCAAGCCGCCGCCGTCCAGCGCCGCCGGTGCGCGCGCCCTTTCCATCAATCCTTCCGCCTCGAGCCAAGGGTGGCCTCCCATATTCGTGAAATGTACTTAGGCGTGCCTAATTAGGGCAGCCTAATACATCTCGAGGAAATCCCCGACGGCTGAGATCGGGGTTCTAGCCGTTCTCGGGCGCGTTCGTCCGCAGCCGCTCTGCGGCCTCGAGCGCCTCTTCGTCGTGGAGGTGGCAGAGCACGCGCGCGTTGCCAGCGGGCAGATTGCGGGGTACCCGCCCCTCGTGAAAGCGAACGGTCACGGTGTTACCGTCGCTGCCGATCTCGGCGATGCCGCGCCAGAACGGGTCGTCGGGACCCTCGTCGCGAATACGCTCGAGCACCGCCATCACCTCCTCGGCGCCTCCCTCGGCCGGCGTGATCACGGCCTCGGTGGCGGGGTCGTCGAGGGAGTCGAGGTCACCGAAGAGCTCCTGCTCGGCCTCGTACTCGTCCTCCTCGAGCTTCGTCCAATGGGCCTCGAGCATCGTGCGCAGGTCCCGTGATCTCCCACCCGCACACCTCGAAGGCCTTGGCGCACCGCGGGTGAAACGGGCAGCCGAGGGGTGGCACGACCGCGTCGGGCACCTCACCCCGGGGGAGGTCGCGTGGGATCGATCGGGTCGGATCGGGCTCGGGAATGGCGCGCAGGAGCGCCTGCGTGTAGGGATGCTTCGGGTCGTCGTAGATCTCGGCCGAGGGCCCGATCTCGACGATCTTGCCCAGGTACATGATCGCGATGCGGTCGCAGAAGAACTTGGCGGTCGCGAGGTCGTGGGTGATGTAGATGTAGGTGAGGCCGAGCTCCTCCTTCAGCTCGAGCATCAGCTCGAGGATCTTCGCCCGCACGCTCATGTCGAGCATCGAGACAGGCTCATCGGCGATCAGGAGCTCGGGGCCGAGGATGATCGCCCGCGCCAGCACGGCACGCTGCTTCTGACCGCCCGAGAGGTCGCCAAGCTGCTTGTCCATGAACTGCTCGGCCGGCGCGAGACCCACCCGCTCGAGGGCACCTACAACCCGGCGGTGGATCTCCTCCTCGTCCTCGGCAAGCCCGTGAAAGCGCAGCGGATCGCCCACGGAGGCACCGATGGTGAGCGCCGGGTTGAGCGATGCGTGGGGGTCCTGGAAGACGATCTGCAGACGTTTGCGCAGGTCGCGAAAGTCCGTCTCGCTGAGGCCGACGAGCTCGTCCCCGTCCAGCCGGATCGAGCCTTTGCTCGCCTGTACGAGGCCGAGCAGGGTCCGCCCGAGAGTGGTCTTGCCCGAGCCTGACTCGCCCACGATGCCGAGCACCTCGCCCCGCTCCAGGCTGAAGTCGACACCGTCGACGGCTTTGACAGAGCCGGCCTCGCGGCCGCGCAGCCGATCCACGAACGACCCCCGCAGCGAGTAGTGCGTATAGAGGCCGCCGACCTCGAGTAGTGGCTCAGTCTTCGCGGCGGGTTCCGCAGTCTCGGTGGTACTCATCTCACGCCTCCTCCGCGAGCGCGATCTCCTCGCGTTCGAGCGGCTTGGTGCCACCGTCGGGGATTTCGTCCTCCGGCCCGTGCAGCCAACACTCCACCCGCTGTCCGCTCTCGAGCCGGACCTCGATCGGATGCTTCTCGGCGCAGACCTTCATCGCGTTCGGGCAGCGCGGGTGAAAGCGGCACGCGGGCGGCGGATCGGAGAGGTCCGGTGGTGCTCCCGGGATGTAGTGGAGGCCTGTGGTGCGCAGCGAGATCGTCGAGCGCAACAGCTCCCGGGTGTACGGGTGGGCCGGATCGGTGAAGACCCGCTTGGCGTTGCCCTCCTCGGCGATCCTGCCGGCGTACATCACGGCCACTCGGTCGCAGGCCTCGGCCACGATCCCGAGGTTGTGGGTGATGAGCAGCAGGGCGGTGTCGAAATTGCGCCGCAGGTCGGCCAGGATTCCGAGGATCTGCGCTTCGACGATCACGTCGAGCGCCGTTGTCGGCTCGTCGGCCACTACCACCTTCGGGCGCAGCACCAGCGCCAGGGCGATCATGATCCGCTGACGCATGCCTCCCGAGAACTCGTGCGGGTACTGCTTGAAGCGGGTGGGCGGGATGCCCATCCCCGATAGCGACCTCGAGTGAGCGCCGGCGCATCTCGTCCGAGTCGAGCTCGGGCTCGTGGGCCTTCAGCGTTTCGAAGAAGTGGTCTTGGATCGAGAGCAACGGGTCCAGGCGGGTCATCGGCTCCTGGAAGATCAGCCCCAGCTCGGGCCCGCGCATCTCGTGCATCTCCTTGGCGTCGATGTCGAGCAGGTTGTGATCGCGATAGCGAACCTCGCCCGTGGTCGCGGCGCTCTCGGGCAGCAGCCCCAGGACGCCGCGGCCGAGCGTCGATTTGCCGCAGCCGGACTCGCCCACGAGCCCGAGCGTCTCGCCTTCGCGGAGCTCGAAGGAGACGCCATCCACCGCTCGAACCGGGACACCCTCGGTCCCGTACCAGACTCGCAGGTCGCTCACAGAGAGGATTGGCTCATTCACGGCGAACCTCCGAGCTCGACCCGGCACCGCCGGTGCCTTCGGGGGCAGGGCGCGGGAGCGGCGCGGCTACCGCTGCGGGGATCTCTGGGCGCTTGATGCGCCGCGTGCGTATCAGCGGGTTGAGGACGTCGTTGAGCCCCTCGCCGACGAGCGTGAAGCCCGTCACGAGCAGCACAATCGCCATGCCCGGGAAAAGGCCGGTCCACCAGATGCCGGCGCCCGCGTCGTCGATCGCGCGCTGGAGGTCGTACCCCCACTCGGCAGCTTCGGTCGGCTGAATGCCGTAGCCGAGGAAGCCCAGAGCGGCCAGAGTGAGGATTGCGTCGGCGGCGTTCAAGGTGGCGATCGGCGGCACGTTCTGGATCACGTTCGAGAGCACGTACTTGCGGATGATTGTGCGCCGTGGCGCCCCGAGCGCCCGCGCGGCCTCCACATAGGACTCCTCGCGGACGCTGATCACGTGATTGCGGACGACACGGAAGTACTGGGGGATGTAGACCGCGGTGATCGCGATCGCGGCTGTGAACACGCCCTGGCCGAACGTGTCCGAGAGCAGGAACGCGATCACGATCGCGAGCAGGAGATAGGGAAACGCGAACAGGGCGTCGGTGATCAGCACGAGGACGCGGTCGAGCCGCCCACCGAGGTAGCCGGAGATGAGGCCGAGCGGCACCCCGATCACGAGCGAGAAGGTGACCGCAAGGACCACGACCTCGATCGCCGTGCGCGAGCCCCAGACCACCCTGGAGAGCACGTCGGTGGACTGCACCGTGGTCCCGAACAGATGCGCGCCGTCGGGCGCGTGCTGCTTCGGAAACCGCACGCCGTCGGCGGCCGCCTGGTCGAACCCGTATGGCGCGATCAGGGGGGCGAAGATCGCCAGGATGACGAAGAAGAGCACGAGCCCGACCCCGGTCAGCAGGATCCAGCGCGGCATGCCCTGTGCCTGGCGCGCCTGTCGCAGCCAGCGTGGCCCGCGCATCAGTGGCGTCCCCGTGCCATCAGTAGCGCACCCTCGGGTCGACGAAGGCGTTGACGAGGTCGATGATCAGGGAGATGACCACTACCGCGAGCGCAAAAATGGTGATGATTCCCTGCACGGCGATGTAGTCGCGCTCGTTCAGGTAGCGGACCAGTTCGGCCCCGATCCCCGGCCAGTTGAAGGTCTGCTCCGTCAGGATCGCCCCGCCCAGCAGGATCGCAAACTGCAGGCCGGCGACCGTGACCACGGGGACGAGGGCGTTGCGAAAGGCGTGGTTCATGACCACGCGGCGCTCGCTCACACCGCGGGCACGAGCGGACTCCACGTAGTCGCCCTTCATGGTCTGGAGCAGGTTCACCCGCACGAGGCGGATCAGCACGCCGCTCACCAACAGGCCGAGGGTGACGGCCGGAAGGATGAGGTGGGAGAGCACGTCCCAGAAGGCCGAGGGGTCCCCGGCGATGATGGTGTCGATCAGGTAGAAGTAGCTGATCTTGTCGAGCTCGAACTCGACGATCGGGCTCGCGCGTCCCGAGCTCGGCAGCCACCCGAGCTCGCCCGCGAACAGAAGCTGCGCCAGAAAGCCGGTGAAGAAGACCGGCGCGGCGTAGACGACGATCCCGAACATGCGCCCGCTGATATCGATCCACGTGTCGCGGTAGCGCCCGGCCAGGAGGCCGATGGGGATCCCGACCGCGAGCGCGACCGCGAACGCGGCGAGGGTGAGCTCGAGCGTGGCCGACCCGTTCTCGACGATGATCGAGGTCACCTCGCGGTCATCGTTGATGGTCGTGCCCAGGTCAAGCGTGAAGGCGTCGCCGAGGTATTCGATGTACTGCTCGGACAGGGGCTTGTCGAGTCCGGCGGCGGCCTGACGTTGCTCGAGCTCCTCGGCCGAGATCCGGCCGCCGAGGGCAGCGGTGATCGGATCGCCAGGTGCGACCCGCATCAAAAGGAACACGAGCGTGAGCAGGATCAGCACCGTCGGGATCGCCAGCGCAATCCGCGTCAGCACGTAGGCCCGCAGCGATGTTCCGCCCCGGCTCAAGCTCCCTCACCCAGGCGACGTCGCATCGGCCGCGAGGGCGATGGCCCCCACGGCCGATGCTGCGTCATTCCGTCTAGCTCGTCGAGATCAGCCAGTAGCGGAAGATGTAGGAGGGATCGAGGGTCTCCGCGGCGCCCTCGACGCCTTCCTGCGTAACCGCCACCTGGTTGAGCTCGATGTACGGGATGGTCGGAGCGTCCTCGGCGCCGATCTGCTGGATCTGCGCGAACGCGTCCTCCCGTGCCGCCTCGTCGGTCTCCGCCTTCTCGGTCGCGAGCAGCTTCTCCATCTCCGGGTTCTCGTAGTGGATGTTGAGGAAGCTGTCCTTCGAGTAGAAGGAGCTCGTGTAGTTGTCCGCGTCCGGATAGTCCGGGAACCAGCCCAGCTGGTAGACGGGGTACTTGTCGGTGAACGCCGCCTCGGAGTACTGGTTCCACTCCGTCGACTCGAGCGTCACGTCGAAGAGCCCGCTCTCGTCGAGCTGGCGCTTGATCTCCGCGTACTCGTCGCCGGACGAGGGGCCGTAGTGCGTTGGGGTCCACCAGATCTCCAGCGGCACCGGAGTGTCGACGCCGGCGTCCTCGAGGGTCTGTGTGGCGGCGTCCACGTCGGGCGCCTCGCCGTACTCATCGGCGAAAGCCTCGGTGTGGAAATCGAGGCCGGACGGAACCATCGAATAAAGCGGCACCGCGGTGTCGTTGTAGACGTTGCTTGCGATCGACTCGCGATCGATCACCTGGGCGACCGCCTGGCGCACCGCGAGCTTCTCCTCGTCGCTGCCCTCCTGGAGGTCGATGTTGAAGTTGAGGTAGCGGATCTCGCCGCCGGCCCCTTCCTCAACGGTGATTCCCTCGGCGCCCTCGAGGTCGTCGATGTCGGTCGGGCTGAGCGAGCGGTAGGCGAGCTGGACCTCGCCCTGCTCGACGGCCTGCTTCAGCGTCGACGACTTGTCGTAGTACTGGATGATCACCGTGTCGACTTGGGCGGGATCGTCGCCCGTGTACTCGGGGTTCGCCGTCAGCACGGTCTGCTGGCCGGGCTCGTACTCCTCGACCGTGTACCGGCCGGAGCCGATGACCTCGGCGCTGTCCTGCACCTTGTCGGCCGGGTACTCGGCGGGAGCGATCGCCGCGCCGCCCGTCGTCAATAGGAACGGCCAGGTGGCGTCTGATGCCTTCAGGTTGAAGATCACCGTCTGGTCATCGGGCGTCTCGATGTCCTTCAGGTTCAGATAGAGCGAGGAGGCTCCCTGCGGATCGGCGATCTTCAGGTTGCGGTCGAACGACGCCTTCACGTCCTCTGATGTGAGGTCGGAGCCGTCGGAGAACTTGAGGCCGCTCTGCAGCGTGCACTCGTAGACCGTCGCCTTGTCGTCGGTGAACTCGCAAGACTCGGCCGCCTCGGGCTCGGGCTGGCTGCCGCCAGGCGGAACCTGCATCAGGTTCTGGTACACGTTGAAGATGACGTTGTACGACGGCAGGTCGTAGGACCCGGCGGGGTCATAGGAGACCGGCTGGTCGGTCGTCCCGTGGATCAGGGTCCCTTCCTCGCCGCTGGAGCTGCTCCCTCCCTCGTCCTCGCCGCAGGCCGCGAGCCCAAGCGCCAGTGCCGCAGCGGCTCCGGCCGCCACCAGTTTCCGGGTACTCCTCAATTCAGCTACCTCCTCATGCGCAGGACGCTCGTACGTGCAGTGCAGAGCGCCTCAGCGTCCTCTCTCTGTGGCGACCATCCCGGTCGCGGCGGGGACCCTATCACCGCACTTTTAAGAATTGGGTCGTCCTACCGCGGAACCTTCCGTGCCTTCCAGATGTTCTCGGCGGGCCAGCGGCGCGCCCATTCGTACGTGGTGAGCTCGTACGTGGTCGTGCCGCCCTCGGGAGCGCGCAGCTCGATCAGGTCCTCGAGCACGAGGCTGTTCTGACGGAAGAGGCGGATCCACTCGCCATAGGGAAGCTGGAAATCCACGGTCTCCGAGTCCTCGAATCGGCCGAGATCCCAGTAGGTGTTGTGCAGGCTCTTGGTGACCTCGTCCTTTTCGATGTCATAGAAGAGGTCGATCAGGGGCGAGGGCACCGAGAACGCGAGCAGGCCACCAGGTCGCAGGAGGCGCGCGGCCTCGGGCACCGAGCGGTTGGGGTCGGTGAAGTTGAAGGCGCCGTGGTCGCAGAAGACCACGTCGAAGCTCTCGTCCGGGAGCGGCACGGCTTCGGCGCTCGCCTCGATCAGTTTGATCTCGACCCCGCGCTCCGAGGCGGCTCGCTGCGCGTGCTCCAGCTGCTTCGCGGAGATGTCGACGCCGGTCACCTGTGCGCCTCGCTCGGTGAGTGCGATCGACCACTGCGCTGCGCCGCAGCCGAACTCGAGGACATCTAGGCCACGCACGTCGCCCAGCACCTGCAGCTCTGCCTCGGGGATGTGCCACACGCCCCACGCCAGGCCGCCTTCGAGCTGCGCGCCGTGGCGCTTTTGGTACGAGTCGCTGTCGGAATCCCAGTAGGCCCGGTTCTTGGCGGCGTGGGGGGTCAGCTTCTCGGGTGCCATCGACGCCGGAGACTAGGCAATACCCTGAGCGAGCAGCTAGCGATGGCAGAACGTCCCTGATCAAAGTGGCCGTCCGCTCGTGGCCGGCGAGGAGCGCCCTCCGCCTTTGATTCTGGCGGTGGACGATGACGTCGAGGCGCTGCGGAATCTGGTCCGTGAGCTGACTCAGCGCTACGCCGCTGACTACGAGGTGACCTGCCAGCGCTCGCCCGAGCGCGCCGTCGAGATCCTCGAGGAAGCCCGCGCCAATTCGCGTGAGGTCGCCCTCGTGCTCGCCGACCAGGAGATGTCCTCGCTGCCGGGAGCCGAGCTCTTGGCCCGAGTTGGTCGGCTGCACCCACACTCCAAGCGAGGCCTATTGGTGCACTGGGGGGACTGGGCGCGGCCGGAGAGAGCGGAGGGGATGCTGAAGGGCATCGCCTCGTCGCATTTCGACTACTACGTGCTGAAGCCGACTCGGCCGGGCGAGGAGCAGTTCCATCGGATCGTCTCCGAGTTCCTGCACGAGTGGGCCCAGGGGCGCTCGCCCACCGAAAGCGAGATCACGCTCGTGGGCGGCGAGTGGTCCCCTCGCACGCACGAGCTTCGGAGCCTGCTCGCGAGAAACGGCGTCCCGCACGCCTTCGTGACCGACGACTGCGAGCGCGGCCAGGCTCTGCTCGAGAAGCTCGAGCGCAGCCCGGCCGAGGGCCCGATCGCGATCGTCAGGGACGGCCCCACTCTCGTCAACCCGACCAACGTGGAGATCGCGAAGGCGTTCGGTGTCAATACCGAGCTCGGTGATGAGCGCGACTTCGATGTTGTCGTGGTCGGAGCGGGGCCGGCGGGCCTGACCACGGCGGTCTATGCGGCTTCGGAGGGGATGAGCACCCTGGTGATCGAACGGGAGGCGATCGGCGGGCAGGCGGGCGCGAGCTCTCTGATCCGCAACTACCTCGGCTTCTCACGGGGCATCAGCGGCGGCGAGCTCGCGCAGCGCGCCTACCAGCAGGCGTGGGTGTTCGGCGCGCGCTTCATGCTGATGAGGGAGGCCGGATCCCTTCGCGCCGAGGGAGAGCGCCTGTTGCTGGAGGTCGCCGGTGAGGACGTGAGCGCCGGAGCGGTCGTGCTGGCGACCGGCGCGACGTACCGAAAGCTCGACTTACCGGTACTCGACGAGATGACTGACTCAGGCGTCTTCTACTCCGCGAGCATGCAGGGGCAGGCCCTCGCAGGCGAACCCCTCGTTCGTGGTCGGCGGCGGCAACTCCGCGGGCCAGGCTGCGATGCACCTCTCTCGCTACGCGAGCGAGGTGACGCTCGTCGTCCGCGGCGACAGCCTCGCCGAGAGTATGTCCCGTTACCTTCGCCTGGCACTCGAGGCGACCCCGAACATCCAGGTTCGTTACGGAGCCGAGGTCGTCGATGCCATCCCCGACGAGGACGGATGGCTCGACGCGGTGGTGCTGGCGGACGCTCGCTCGGGCGAGCGTGAAACGTTCACCACTGGCGGGCTCTTCGTCCTGATCGGCGCCGATCCCCACACCGATTGGATGCCCGCCGAGATCCTGCGCGATCGCTGGGGCTTCGTGCTCACCGGATCCGATCTGCTGCGCGACGGCGCGCTCCCCGATACCTGGCCGCTCGATCGTCCTCCACTCATCCTCGAGACCGGCATGCCGCGCGTTTTCGCGGTCGGCGATGTCCGTGCCGGCTCCACCAAGCGGGTGGCCTCGGGCGTTGGCGAGGGATCGGTAGTCGTCGAGCAGCTCCACCGCATGCTCGAGAACGAGGCGGCCGAGCCGGCGAAGGGCCGATTTTCAGTGAGGGAGTGAGCGGCCGTCTGGGCCCTATTCGCCTGAGCTCGGCGCCGCCCGAGCTCTGCGCAACCCCCGCCACCGCCTTCCGCACCGCGTCGGGATGCTCACGATCGAGCGGGTGGTGGCATGCCGCCCAGTGGTCACGGCCGTGGTCGATCAGCTCTGGGTTCGACCTCCGCGCAGATGTCGGTCGCGAATGGACAGCGCGTGTGGAAGCGGCATGCGTCGGGCGGGTTGGCCGGGCTCGGCACATCGCCCTCGAGCACCATCGGGTCGCGGGAGCGGTTCTCGCGGGGATCGGGGACCGGCACCGCGGAGAGCAACGAGAGCGTGTAGGGGTGGATCGGGTTGCTGTAGACCTCCTCGGACGGGCCGATCTCGACGATCTTTCCCAGGTACATGACCGCGATGCGGTCGGAGACATGGCGGACGACGCCGAGGTCGTGTGCCACGAAGAGGTACGCCAGGTTCATCTCGCCCTGAAGGTCCTTGAGCAGATTCAGGATCTGTGCCTGAATCGAGACGTCGAGGGCGGACACCGGTTCGTCGGCGATGATCAGCTTCGGTCGCAGCGCCAGGGCCCGGGCGATCCCGATGCGCTGGCGCTGGCCTCCTGAGAACTCGTGCGGGAAGCGGTTGATGTGCTCCGGCGCAAGGCCCACCCTCTCCAGCAGCTCCTCCACCGTGCTGCGGAGCTCGTCGCCGGAGGAGACGCCGTGCAGCTTCAGGGGCTCACCGACGATCTGCGAGATCCGCTTGCGCGGGTTGAGCGAGGCGTAGGGGTCCTGGAAGATCATCTGCATCTCGCGGCGCAGCTCGCGCAGTTGCTTTCTGCCCGCATGAGCGACCTCTTTGCCCTCGAAGCGCACCGAGCCAGAGGTGGGCTCGATCAGCCGTAGCAGCGTGCGGCAGAGGGTGGATTTACCGCAGCCGGACTCGCCCACGAGGCCCAGGGTCTCGCCGGCGGCGACCGAGAACGAAACGCCGTCGACCGCCTGCACCGCGCCGACCTGCCTATCGATCAGCACCCCGGACTTGATCGGGAAGTGCTTGACGAGGTCGCGGACCTCGAGCAACGCCTCGCCCGAGGCCGGCGCGCTGTCGATGATCGCCTCCTGCGTGGCCTCGGACGCCTCCATCAACCCTCCTTGTCCTGAAGGCCGATCTCCCCTGGGGCGACGACGCGAAGCTCCCGCTTCTTCGCCGGCTCGAGCCAGCAGCGGTCGGTGTGTCCAGCGTCACCGGAGCGCTCGTCGAGTGGGGGTACCTGCTTGCACTTCGCGAACTCATGCGGGCACCGCGGGCGGAAGTGACAGCCCGCGGGCGGCGTTACCAGCGACGGCGGCTGCCCCTTGATTTGCGCCAGGCGGGCCGTGCGAACCCGGTCCATGCGGGTGACCGAGCCCAGGAGGCCCCACGTGTACGGATGCTGGGGGTCGTAGAAGATCTGATCGAGCGTTCCCGACTCGACGACCCGCCCGGCGTACATGACCATCACGTCGTCGGCGATCTCGGCGACGACCCCCAGATCGTGGGTGATGAGGATCACCGCCATCCCCAGATCGCGCTGAAGCTCGGCCAACAGGCGCAGGATCTGCGCTTGGATCGTGACGTCGAGCGCCGTCGTGGGCTCGTCCGCGATCAGGAGCCTCGGCTCGTTCGTGAGTGCCATTGCGATCATCGCCCGCTGGCGCATGCCGCCCGAGAACTCGTGCGGATACTCGCCGAAGCGTTGCTCGGGAGCGGGAATGCCAACCATCTCCAGCAACTCGAGCGAGCGCGTCTTGGCGTCCCCCTCGGAGACGTCACCATGAGCCTGGATCGCCTCGACGAGCTGGTTGCCCACCTTGAAGAAGGGGTGAAGCGAGGAGAGCGGATCCTGGAAAATCATTGCGATCTCGTTGCCGCGGACGTCCATCAGCCCCTCGTTCTCCATCGCCACGAGGTCGGTGTCCTCGAAGATCGCCTCGCCGGTGATCTCAGCGTTCTCGGCACGGGTCAGCCCGAGGATGCTCATGTTGGCGACGCTCTTGCCGCAGCCCGACTCTCCCACGATGCCGAGAGTCTTGCCCGCCTCGACGTCGAAGGAGACGCCGTCGACTGCTTGCACGGTGCCCTCCTCGGTGTGAAATCGAACGCGCAGGTCGCGCACCGACAGCAGCGCGCCGCGGCTGCCCGACTTGCCCGGGGTCGCTGTGGCCGTCTGCTCGCTCATTGGTAACGCACCCTTGGGTCGAGATAGGCATAGGCGATGTCGACGATCAGGTTGAAGACGACGATGAAGAAAGCGCCGAACAGGGTGATGCCCTGGATCAACGGCAGATCCGAGCGATTGATCGCGCTGTAGATCTCCGCTCCCACGCCCGGGATGTTGAAGACCGTCTCGGTGAGGATGGCGTTGCCGGCCAGAAGGACGGCGACATCCAGGCCCAGCAACGTGACAAGCGGCGTGATCGCGCTCCGCAGTGCGTGTCGCAGGATCACCCGCCGCTCCGAGAGGCCCTTTGCACGGGCTGTTCGGATGTAGTCCTCGTTCATGACGTCGATCATCTGCGAGCGCAGGTAACGGGCGTAGATCGCCGCCGTGGCGGCGGCGAGCACGCACCAGGGCAGGATCATCGAGCCGATCTTCCCGGCGAAGCTCTCGGCGGTCGAGTAGGACCCGATCCCGGGGAAGATGGGGATGATCCCGACGTCCGAGGCGAACAGGTAAAGGGCTACCAGTCCCAGCCAGAAAACGGGGGCCGAGATGAACGCGAGCGTCGTGATCATCGTCGAGCGGTCGAGCAGCGAGCGGCGGCGGACGGCCGAGATGATCCCGACGGGAATGGCGACCGCCATCCATATCACCACTGCTCCGAAGACCAAGAGCGCTGTGGCGGGGAGGCGGTCGAAGATGAGGTCGCGGACTTCGGCGTTCGACTGATACGAGCGCCCGAGGTCGAAGTCCGTGACGACGGCCTTGACGTAGATCCAGAACTGCTCGATGACCGACTTGTCGAGCCCAAGCGACTCCCTGATCGCGTTGATCTGGTCCTCGTTGGCCTGCCGCCCGGCGCGCAGCTGTGCCGGATCGGCCGTCGGGAAGACGTAGAAGATCACGAAGACGACGGCGGTGACGATGAAGAGCAGCGCGATCGCCCAAAGGACGCGGCGGGTGATGTAGCGAAGCATTGATCTCCCGGGCGAGGTGGTGGGCCCGCCGCCGCGGCGGCGGGCCCACTCTCGCTTATTCCCTCAGGTGCCTTCTGACTCCCTGGTTACTTCAGCGACGTGAACGAGAGATCCCATTGCGCGTTCGCCTTGTTGATGACGCCGGCGACGTCCGCCGACTGGATGTTCGCCTGGTCGTCCCAGATGTAGGGAATCGCAGGTGCCTGCTCCATGATCTGGGTGTCGACGTCGCCCCAGGCCTGGTTGCGCTCCTCGAGGTCGACGGTCAGCGTCGCCTCGTTGATGGCGTCGTTGATCTCCGGCACGTCGAGCTGCGGCCAGTTGACGTTGTTCTCCGGCAGAATGCTCTCGCCGTTGAACGTCGGATCGAGAATCGACTGCCCGTCGTTGAAGTCCTTCAGCCACCCCACGTTGGGGCAGACCTCCGGAGAGTTCTCCGGAACGCTGCAGAACCTCGTGTACGCGATGTCGGCCGCGACCTTCTGGAGGGTGACGTCGAAGCCCAGCTCCTCGAGCTGGTCAGCGGCCACCTCGGCGGTGTCCGAATCCGGAGGCGCGTCCTCGCCGATCATCGTGATCTCGCATTCGGGCCCCTCGCACTTGCCCGAGTCGTACCCGGCGGCCTTCATGTACTCGGCCGCGAGCTCCGGATCGCCCTCGGGGTTGGCGACGAAGTCGAGGCCTGTGCCCTCGAGCCCGCCTGCCTCCTCGAACCCCGGGAACTCCGGCGGGATGAAGTGCGTGGCCACCGGTCCGGTGAGCTCACCTCCGCGCGTGTTCCGAAGGTCGGTGCGGTTCGAGTTCGCGACGACCGCCTTGCGGACATCGATGTCGTCGAACGGTGGCACCTGCGTGTTGAGCGCCACGTAGCGGTTACCGCCGCCGGGCGTGACCGTGAGCTGGCCCTCCTCGCCTTCCTCCACGGCCTGCTTGATGGCCGACGGCGGAGTCGTGAAGTCGCCGTTCACCTGGGCGTCACCAGCGAGGATCTTCTTCGAGGCCGACACGGTGTCGGCGAAGCCCTCCTGGATCGTCACCTCGTCGAGGTACGCGGGCCGGTAGTCGCCGGTCGCGTCCCCGTCCCAGTTGGGGTTGCGAATGAGATGGATCTCCTTGCCGGGGCTGTAGCCCGTGAGCTCGCCCGTCGCCGGGTCGTTCTCGATCATGTACGGGCCCGTCGCGACCTGGTTCTCACCGTAGGTCGATGGGTTCTCCGCGTCGAACTCCTCCGCGTACTCCGGAGGCACCGGCGCCGAGACCGGCAGCGAAAGCGCGCCGATCACGCCGATCGAGCTCGACTCCTCGAGCTTGATCTCGAGCGTCGTGTCATCGACGGCCGTGATCCCCTTGACGTCGGGGGCGCCGCCCGTGGGGTTGGCCTGCGCCTCCTTGACGGCGTCGGCCAGGCCCACGACGTCCGAGAGGTACGTCTGGACGAATCCGTTCGGCACGCCCGGCAGCAGCGAGCGCTCGAGCGCGTACTCGACGTCGGCGGCGACGACCTCGCGGTCCACGGGAGGCGAGTACATGACGTTGTCATGGATCTTGTACGTGATCGTGAGGCCGTCCTCGGATACCTCCGGCGCCTCTACCGCGAGGTCCGGGGTCGGCTGCTCGATGTCCGCCGGGGCATACGACGTCAACGGGCGCTGAGTCGCGTAGGCCACCGTGAACGAGAACTGGTAGTACATGGCGCCGGGGTCGATGTAGTCGACGTCGCCCGACGCGAGCATGGAGAGCTCGCCACCATCCTGGGCGCCGTCGGGCGCCTCCGTCGGCGCCGCGAACTCCTCCGACGTCGTTCCCCCGTTGTCGCTATCGCTTGAGTCGTCGCCGCACGCAGCCATCGTGGCCGCGAGGGCGAGGACCGCCGCGAGCGCGAGCCAGAGCTTGAACCGCATGGTCCTTCCTTTCGATTCTGTTGTTGACAGTGCAGATCGCTTAAGCATGGGAATCGCCGTGCCTCCTTCGTGGAGCTCCCCCGTCTCCTGGCGCTCTTCGGGGTGCTTCTTCTTCTTCTTCTTCTTCTTCTGCGTGGCCTTGATGCGCGGGTTGAGCGCGTCCTGGAGGGCGTCCCCGATGATGTTGAAGGCCAGCACGGTAAAGAGCAGCGCGAGCCCGGGGAAGAGCATGTACCACCAGGCGGTGCTGAAGTTAGGGGTGGCGTCCGAGATCATCTGACCCCAGCTCGGCTGATCGGTGACGCCGACGCCCAGGAACGACAGGGCCGCCTCGTAGAGGATCACCTGAGGGATCAGGATCGAGGCGTAGACGATGATCGGTGCGGTCAGGTTCGGCAGGATCTCGCGGAAGACGATCCGCGTATTGGAGGCGCCCAAAGACCGGGAGGCCTCGACGAATTCCTTCTCGCGCAGCGAGAGCGTCTGTCCGCGGACGATGCGCGCCATATAGGTCCAGCTCGTCACCGAGATCACGAAGATCACGACCCCGATGCCAGGCTGGATCAGGCCGCCGAGGCAGCCGCCACCACCGCCGCCCGAGGTCTGACCGAGGGTGCAGGCGGCCGCAAGGCCCGTGGCGAGGAGCAGGTAGGGAATCGCGAGCAGCACGTCGATCGAGCGAGAGATGAGGCTGTCGGTCCAGCCCCCGAAGAATCCGGCCAGGAGGCCGGCGACGATCCCGGCGATGGTCGCGAGCGCGGTGGAGGCGAAGGCGACGATCAGCGACACGCGCGCGCCATAGATGGTCTGCGAGAGAACGTCCTGCCCGAGCTGGTCGATGCCGAAGGGGTGGTCGGCGCTGGGCCCGGTCGGGGTGGCGAAAACGGGATCGAGAGCGCCGGTATCGCGCTCGTCTGGCGCCGGCGCGCCGAGGAGGTCCGTGACGAATGGCGCGAAGATCGCCATCAAGATGAGGAGGACGAGGAACACCAGCGACGCCAGCGCGAGCCTGTCGTCTCGAAAGCGCAGCCAGAACAGCTGCCACGGCGAGCGAGCTATCGCGGGGACCTCGAAGTCCGCGAGCTCCGCTGAGCCGCCGACTGGTTCTGGATGGTCCTCCCGGAATCCTGATGTGGACGTGGTCCGCTCCTTCTACGAGGCTCACGCCCGCCGACCGACCGCAGTCATGGCGATCGGTTTGAACGAGGGTGGTGCGCTCAACTCTCTCCCTACCCCAGGTTGGGGCGCTATCTAACTAAAAAGAGGCCGCCGGTGGCGTGCGCATCACGCCCCAGGCGTGCGGAACTGCGTGCGCATGATCGCGTCCCAGACGCGGTCCGGGGCCAGCCGGCGCTGCGTGATCGCGACCGTGGCGGAGGGCGTCACGCGGTAGCGAGCGCGCGGGCGCCTGGCCGCAATTGCCCGCTCGATCTTCTCCGCGACCGCCTCAGGTCCGCCGCCCAGCCTGGCCAGGCCACCCTCCTCGTAGGCGCCGGCGGTCATCTTCGCGACCTCGGCATTGAACTCCGCGTACGGCCCCTCCGAGTCCGTTCCCTCAGCGATCGTGCCGACGGCGGTGTCGCCGAAGCCCGTCTTGATCAGGCCCGGCTCGATGCACACCACAGCGACGCCGAAACCGCGCACCTCGAACCGCAGGGCATCGGAGATCGCCTCGACCGCGTGCTTGGTCGCGTGGTAGATGCCGCCTCCCGGGAAGGTGAGCCGCCCGCCCATCGACGAGATGTTCACGATCCGCCCCCAGCCGGCCTTCCGCATACCGGGAAGGACGAGCTGGCTCATGCGGATGAGGCCGAACACGTTCGTCTCGAACTGTCGGCGGACGGAGTCGAGATCAACCGACTCGATCGCCCCCGACTGGCTGTAGCCCGCGTTGTTGACCAGCGAACCCACGTAGCCCTCAGCGTCTTCGACGACCGCCACCGCCGCCTGCATCGAGGCCTCATCGATGACATCCAGGGCGAGCGTCCTGCAGCCCGCAGCCTCGAGCTCCCCGAGCGTCTCAGGCCGGCGGGCGGTGGCATAGACGCTGAAGCCATTCCCGGCGAGACGCAGGGCCGTCGCATGCCCGATCCCGGACGAGCAGCCGGTGATGAGGACGGTCTTGGACGGCTCGCTCACGCGTCCGGAGCGTATACAGCCGACTCCAGCCCCACCTTGCGCAGCCACTCCTCGCAGCCCTCCACCTCCTCGGGCGGGTGATCTTGATCTGGTCCAGGTGCGTGCAGACCTGGCTCATCACTTCGAGCTACAGAGGCGGTCAGGTGGGCCTCCCCGGCGAGAGCCTTGGGATGGCATCTAGAGTGGCCCGCGCATGCGCGCGGTCACTTTCCAGGCGCCGGGAGAGGTGCGGGTTGACGAGCGACCCGACCCCGAGCTGGTCGACGACCGCGACGCGATCATCCGGGTCGCGGCGACCGGCATCTGCGGCTCGGACCTCCACATCTACCACGGCCGGGTCGCGATCGAACCGGGATTCGTGATCGGTCACGAGTTCGTCGGCGAGGTGGTCGCGACCGGCGAGGGGGTGAGGTCGGTAGCCGTTGGTGACCGCGTGCTGGGCACGTACTGCACGGCGTGCGGAGAGTGCTTCTTCTGCCGGCGCGGTGACTTTCACAAGTGCGATCACGGACGCGTCTTCGGCCACGGCGCGACGCTCGGGGCGCTCCAGGGTGCCCAGGCCGAGCTGCTATTGGTGCCGAGCGCCGATCTGACCCTGCGCCGCGTGCCCGAAAACGTCCCGGACGAGGTCGCGCTCTTCGCCGGCGACGTGATGGGCACGGGCTTTCATGCGGTGGTGGAGACGGAGCTTGAGGACGGCGGCTCCATGGCGGTGGTCGGCCTGGGACCCGTGGGGCTCTGCGCCGTGCAGGCGGCGAAGGCCGCCGGCGCCGCGCAGGTGTTCGCGATCGACTCGGTCGACGAGCGCCTGCGCATGGCGGAGTCCTTTGGCGCCACTGCGGTGCACCTGACCGAGGAGGATCCCCGTGCGGCGGTTAAGGAGGCAACCGCCGGCCGAGGCGTTGACGCCTCCGTCGAGGCGGTCGGCCATCCCGACGCGCTGGGCCTGGCCTGCCGGCTCGCCCGCAAGGCGGGGATTGTCTCGGTGACGGGCGTCTACGTCGAGCCGATCGAGCTCCATATGGGGATCGTCTGGGTCAAGGCCCTCACCCTCAAGACCGGCCACGCCAACGTGATCAAGCACCTCGATCCGGTCCTTGCGGCGCTGGCTGACGGAACGCTCGATCCGGCACCGCTCGTCACGCACCGGATGAGCCTCGCCGAGGCGCCCGAGGCGTACGAGATCTACGACCGCCGGGAGGCGCTCAAGATCGTGCTCAGGCCGTAGCGCGCTCGCCAGACGACAACCAACAACTGGCTTAGTTGTTGGTTCGCCTCGGCTCGCGGCTGCGTCGGCGCTCTCCCGAGTAGCTTTCTGGCGTGACCGTCGGCTCGCAACCGGGCATAAGTCGCGACCGCTTGGAGGAGGAGATCCTCAAGGTTGGGAGCGACCTGGAGCCGGCGACGCACCCCCGTTCCGGCAGGCCTCTCGATGTCGTGGACCGCAAGGCGATGGAGTTGGCCGCGAGCGATCGTGAGCTGCGATCTGCCCTGTTTCGGCTCGTGGACGTGACCCCGGCGTGCAACTCGCTCGACGACCTCGGTGCGCACCTCGCGAGCTTTCTCGATGAGGTGCCCGATGCGCCGCCCTCGCTCGAGGCGGCCATGCGCGCCGCGCACACCAAGCCCGGCCGGGTTGCGCTGGGCGCGGCGAGTGCGGCGGGCGTCCGCCACATGGCGAAGCGCTTCATCGTCGGGGAGAGCCCCGACGAGGCCCGTCGCGAGCTGCGCCGGATGTGGGACGCGGGCATGGCGTCGTCGCTCGACCTCTTGGGGGAGGCCACCGTGACTGCGGCGGAGGCCGACCGGTACGCAACCAGGTGCGCGGAAGCCCTTGACGCGCTCGCGGAGCAATCCCGCGACTGGCCAGCGCATGGGCACCTGGAGCGAGACGCACACGGCGCAGTGCCGCGGGCCAACCTGTCGATCAAGGTCTCGGCCCTGACCCCGCGCGTGCACCCGGAGGCGCCCAGGGTGGGCCTCGAGGATGCCGCTCGCCGGGTGCGACCGCTCCTGGTGCGCGCGGGCGAGCTCGGCGCCCACCTGCATATCGACATGGAGGATCTGGACAGCCTCGAAACGACACTCGGACTGGTGCTCGAGCTGCTCGCCGAGTCAGAGTTCGAGCATGGCCCCTCGGCCGGGCTCGTGCTGCAGGCCTACCTGCGGGAGTCCCCACAGCAGCTCGACCGCATCCTCGAGTGGGCACGCGACTCCAGTCACGAGGTCCCGCCGACGATCCGGCTCGTGAAGGGCGCCTACTGGGATCGCGAGGTGGTGGAGGCCTCTCAGCACGGCTGGTCTGCGCCCGTCTTCACCGACAAGGCCGAATGCGACCGCAACTTCGAAGAGCTGACGCGCCGCCTGATCGAGAACGCGGATGCTGTGCGCGTCGCGATCGGCTCGCACAACCTCCGCTCCGTCTCGCACGCGATCGCGTACGCGCGCCTGACCGGCTTGGGGAAGACCGGGATCGAGATCCAAACTCTGCGTGGACTGGGCGACGAGCTCGCCGCGACGCTGGCGGAGCGCGACCTGCGGGTGCGCGTCTACTGCCCGGTGGGGGACCTGGTCGAAGGGATGGCCTACCTGGTCCGCCGCCTCCTGGAGAACACGTCGAACGAGTCGTTCCTCCTGGCGCAGTCCGAAGGCGCTCCGCTGTCGGAGCTTCTCGCGGCGCCGTGAGCGAAGCGCCCAGCATCCCGTCGTTCTCAAACGAGCCGACCCTGGAGCTGCGCCGCGAGCCCAACCGCGCAGCCCTGGAAGCTGCCCTCAGCGAGGTCGACGGAAAGCTCCCGATCGAGGTACCGGTTCGGGTGGGCGGGCGCGACGGCGCGACGGAGGGAATCGACTCGACCGACCCCGGCGCTCCGGACCGGCTTGTCGCCACCGCGGGGATCGCGGCGCCTGAGGACGTGGCCAAGGCGGTCGAGGTAGCCGTCGATGGCGCGAGGGAGTGGGAATCGATTGAGGCAGACCTAAGGGCGGAGGTTCTGGGCCGAGCCGCCGCCATCCTCCGCGACCGGCGCTTGGAGCTTGCCGCTCTGGAGGTGCGGGAGTGCGCCAAGCCCTGGGAGGAGGCCGACGCCGACGTCTGTGAGGCGATCGACTTCGTCGAGTACTACAGGCGGGAGGCCGTCCGTCTGGCGGCCGGGCCCGAGCTCCTCCAGGTGCCGGGCGAGCGCAATCGGATGGGCTACGTCGCGCGCGGAGTCGTCGCGGTGATCGCTCCCTGGAACTTCCCCCTGGCGATCCCCACAGGGATGACCTCCGCTGCCCTCGCTGCCGGAAACGCGGTGGTCCTTAAGCCCGCCGAGCAGTCGCCGGGATGCGCGCTCGCCCTCGTCGACGCCATGCACGAGGCCGGCGTTCCAAAGGACGCACTTGCCCTGCTGCCGGGGCTGGGAGAGACCGGCGCGACGCTGGTTCGCCATCCCGCCGTGCAGGTGATCGCCTTCACCGGCTCAGCCGCCGTTGGCCTCGAGATCGTAAAAAGTGCCGCCGAGCTCCAATCGGGGCAACGGCATGTAAAGCGGGTCGTGGCCGAGATGGGCGGCAAGAACTGCATCATCGTCGACGGCGACGCCGACCTCGACGACGCGGTCCCCGCGATCGTCCGCTCGGCCTTCGCATACGCGGGCCAGAAGTGCTCCGCGTGTGCCCGCGTGCTCGCCCACGAGGAGGTGGCCGATTCGCTCCTCGAGCGGGTCGCGGGGGCGGTGGAGGCGCTCGAGGTGGGACAGGCCGAGCGCTTCGGGGTCGATGTGCCGCCGGTTATCGAGCGCGAGGCGAAGGAGCGCGTCGACCGGTATGCGTCGCTCGGCGCCTCGCAGGGAACCGTGGTGGCGGGCGGGGCCACCGTGCCGGATGACGGCTGGTTCTGTCCTCCCGTAGTCGTCTCGGACCTGCCGGAGGACTCCCCGGTCCTCGCCGATGAGATCTTCGGGCCCGTGCTCTCGATCGAGCGGGTGCCCGATGCCGAGGCCGCCCTTGCGATCGTCGAGGCGCTTCCCGTCGCGCTAACCGCCGGCCTGTTCTCACGCGATCCCAAGACGGTGGCGAACGCCGCCAGGCGGCTGCCCGTGGGCAACCTCTATGTCAACCGGCACATCACGGGGGCGATGGTGGGCCGCCAGCCGTTCGGCGGCAATCGGCTCTCGGGCGTCGGCTCGAAGGCCGGCGGGCCCGACTATCTCCTTCAGTTCACGGAGCCGCGGGTCGTGACCGAGGACACGATGCGCCACGGCCTCGTGATGGACTAGACGGAAAAGGTAGGCGCCTCTAGGCGCCCGAGTCCTCGTCGGCCGGATAGGCGAGCGTCACGTGGCTGCGCGCGACGGCGAGAAAGTCACGCGTCTCTGAGCGTTCGCCGCCATTCAGCGAGCGGAGCTGGACGTTCGACAGAGGAACGAACTGGTCGTCGCTTCGATTCAAATAGTCGGAGAGCCGGCTGCGGTAGCCCTCCTTCGGGAGGTGGAGGTCGCCGGCGATCCAGTGCTGCTCGGTTTCGAGCACGACGCGTTCAATGCGCATCTCCATGCCTCCCTTATATCGGCCAGGTGGCCTGGCCCTTGAGAGCTGCGATTCAGCGTCAGGCGGCGAGACGAAGGTCGTCGTCCCGCAGGACGATGACATCGGCCGTGGCGGGCGAGATCAGCTCGACCTCGCCGAGGGAGAGCAGGACGAAGCCATGCCCGCAGTCGCAGGAGAGGCCGTCGAGCTCGTCGAGCTCGTCGACCACGATCTCGAGCTCCTCGGCGCAGTCCTGGCCCGAGCATTCGATGTGAACCTCGAACACGCCGGAAAGGATGGGGAACCCCGCGGACGGACAGGATCGTGTGCGCGCGGGTTCGTTCATGCGTCGATGGTGGGAACCTAACCCGCAACGACGGAGGTTGAGACTTGCACGACATCGCGGAGTTCCTCCAGCGGCACCCGCCCTTTGAGGACCTCCAGCCCGAGGAGCTGGAGCAGATCGCCTCGACCGTCGAGGTCGAGTACTTCACGGCTGGGACCGTCATCTTCCGGCAGGCCGAGGAGCCGATGCGCCACGTATGGGTGGTCCGTCGCGGCGGCGTCGAGCTCGTTGACCGTGGCCACACGCTCGACCTGCTGGGCGAAGGGGAGCTCTTCGGGCACCCATCGATGCTCTCTGGACTGCCGACCGGCCTCGAGGCGCGGGCTCGCGAGGACACGCTCTGTTACCGCCTCCCGGCGGAGGTGATGGTCACGTATCTCGCTCGCCCGGCGGGCCTGCGCTACGTGGCCCGGAGCCTGCTCGAGCGACCGAAGGCCGATCCCGCCGAGTTGCCGTACGGCCTCGATCTCGCGCGCCAGCCGGTCATCACCATTCTGCGAGGAAAGCCGGTCGTGTGCGACCCGTCGACATCCGTGCGCGAGGTCGCCCGGCGCATGGGCGACGAGGGCACCAGCTCCGCCCTCGTGCGCCTGATCGACGATGGGGAGCTGGGGATCCTCACCGATCACGATCTGCGCGACGTCGTGGCGGCGGGGCTGCCGCCTGACGCGCCGGTGAGCGAGGTTATGAGCGCGCCCGCGGTCACGATCGGGCCCGACCGTCTCGGGGCGGAGGCGATGCTCGAGATGCTCGAGCGGGGGATCCGCCACATGCCCGTGGTCTCGCCGTTCGGCGAGCCCCTGGGCGTGATCCGTGACGTCGACCTCCTTGCCGCCGAGGCCGGCACCCCGTTTGCTCTGCGCCGGTCGATCGACGACGCGAGCGGCCTCGAGGACCTAAAGCGCGTGGCGTCGCGCGTTGCTCCAACCGTGATCGCGCTGCACGAGTCGGGTGTGCCCCCGGCTCAGGTCGGCGCCATCCTCGCGGTCGTTGCCGACGCGCTCACCGATCGAATGATCGACCTCGAGATCGCAGCCCGCGGCGCGCCTCCTGCGCCGTTTCGCTGGATCGCTCTCGGCAGCCTCGGACGGCGCGAGCTGGTGCCCTCGTCGGACATCGACTCGGCCCTGGTCTGGGACGGCGAGCCGGGTGACGATGAGGGGCAGGCCTACATGTCGGCCTTGGCGGAGACCGTCGTTAAGGGCCTCGCGTCGTGTGGCTTCGAGCCCGACACTCACGGAGCCACCGGCGCAGACGCCTCGTTCGCCCGCACGCTGCAGGGCTGGCGCGAGGGCATTCGCGATGCCATCGACAATCCCCGGCAGCATCAGGCGCTGATCCTGGTCTCGCTCCTCCTCGACGGGCGCGTCGTTCACCGGGTCGGCGATACGCCGGACGTCCTCGACGAGCTCCGCCAGCTTCGCCACCGGCCGGCCCTGCGGAAGCTGATGCTGCGACTGGCGCTCGCAAGCAAGCCACCGACCGGCTTCCTGCGCGGGTTCATCGTCGAACATTCCGGCGAGCATCACGGCGAGCTCGATCTAAAGCGGGGCGGGCTCTTGCCCATCGTCGATCTCGCGCGCTACGCGAGCCTGGCCGCCGGAGCGAGAGCAACCTCGACCCACGAGCGTCTGCGGATCGCCGCCACCGCCGGAATTCTCAACACCGGCGAGGCACGGACCCTTTCCGAGGCTCTCGATCTCTTCTGGCGATTGCGCTTCGAGCATCAGGTCGAGCAGCTGCATCGCGGCGAGCGGCCAGACGATTACCTGGACCCCGAGTCGCTCAACCAACTTACCCGCAGCTACCTGCGCGACGCCTTTCACGCGGTCAGCGGAGTTCAGCGCCACCTCGCCAACAAACTGCGCTTCGAATGAGCTGGCTGCGTCTTCGCCGAGCTCAGACCCCGGCGGCAGCGGCCTACGCCCGAGGCGATCGGCCCGGATCCAACACGCCGTGGCGTGAGGCCCGCTACGCGGTCGTGGACCTGGAGATGACGGGGCTCGATCCCGACAGCGACGAGATCATCTCGTTCGCCTCCGTGCCGGTCGACGATGGCCGGATCGCCGTCGGCGAGACGCGGACCGCGATCGTGAAGCCGGAGCGCATGCCGACCGCCACCACGATCCGAATCCACGGCCTCCGGCCCGCCGATCTCGCATCCGCGCCGCCGCTAGAACGGGCGCTGGACGAGATCCTGGACGCTCTCACCGGGCGGATCCTGGTCGCGCACCCAGCCTGGGTCGAGCGCGCGTTCTTGGTCCCAGCCCTGCGCCGGGTGGGTGTGAAGCTCCAGGAACCGATCCTTTGCACCGCGACGCTGTCCGCCCATGTTCTCGATGCGCGCGAGCGCTCACCCGGGCGCGACATGCCCCTCGCCGAAGCCGCGCGCGAGTTGGGGCTGCCCGTCCATGCGCCACACGAGGCGGCCGGCGACGCTCTCACCACGGCCCAGCTGTTCCTGGTGCTCGCGGCCAGGCTCGACCGCGGAAGCCCGCAAACGGTGGGAAGCCTGGCGAAGCTCTCAAGCGGCTAGGGAAGCCGCCGGTCTCGCCTAGCCGGCTGGAGCTTCGGCGAGCTCGTGACGCATGCGGTCGCGTGCGCCCGAGAAGCGGATGACCTCGTACGCGAGGAGCCTGGGCGACCGCTCCGGCCTATGGACTGGTGACTAGCGCGAGAGGTTGCGCGAGGACTCCGTCTCCTCGGGCTCGACGGGCTGCTCGCCACCGGCGCCGCCGGTCTGCGTGCCGAGCCCGCCCTCGCCCTCACCCGTTCCCTGACCGGGCTCCGGGTTGTCGGCATGCTTTGCGCCGCCCCCGGGCTTGTCGGCGGCGTCCTCGCCGTGGTGCTCCGTGTGCTCTTCGTCTGACTCGTGGTGGTCGGTCATGGTTCCTCCCGTGCCACCGCGCGGTGGCGATCGCTCACCGACCGGTTACCCGATTCCCGCCTTTGGACCCCTACTCGTAGGCCAGTGCCTCGAGGACGTCGAGGCGGGATGCACGCCGCGCGGGGCCGATCGCCGCGACGACGCCTGCGATCAGCGCCAGCACCAGCATCGCGAGCAGGGCTGCCACCGGGATCGAGAGCGTGAACCCTTCGTCGGCGAGGGGACGGCTGACGACCACCGCGAAGACCACCCCGAGCACAATCCCCAGCACCGCCCCGATCAACGCCGTGATCACGGCCTCATAGCGGACGATCCTGCGGACCTGACGTCGTGAGGTGCCGACCGCTCTCAACAGGCCCAGCTCGCGGGTGCGCTCGTGAATCGAGAGCGCGAGCGTGTTGACGATCCCGAACAGCGAGACGATGACCGCCAGGAGGAGAAGGGCGTAGACAACCCCGAGGAGGACGTTCAGATCGGCGGCGATCGCCTCCTTGAGCTCCTCCTGGTTCTGCGATTCCGCCGTTGGATAGCGCGCTGCGATCAGTTCGTCGATCTCGTCGCGCACGGCGTCGGTGTCGGCGTCATCGGTGAAGTTGACGAGGATGTTGGTCGCGTTGCGACCCTCTCCGTAGGCCTCCGCGTTCGCATCCGATGCGGCGTAGGCGCCGATGAAGTCCGTCTGGTCGTTGATGGACCCGATCGCGCTGTACTCGATCTCTTCACCCGATGCCGTCCTCGCCTTGAACTGATCGCCGACCGCGATCCCGTTATCCGCCCCCCACTTGTCATCGATCACGGCGTCGGCGGGCCCCAACCCGGAAAGCGTCTCCTGCGAGCCGTCCTCCCAATCGAGTTCGAGGACGTTCGCGGCCGAGTCGGGGTCAACCAGGGTCACGTAGTCGCCGCCAGCACCCTCGACCTCGCTCTGCGTGTAGCGCAGGGCCGAGGCATCCTCGACTCCCTCGATCTGCGCGAGGTCGTCGGCGATTCGTACGGGGACATCGGTGAAGCCGTCGCTGTGGGCGACGATGAGGTCGCCGCGGATGATCTGGTCGATCGCGTCGTTGATCGACCCGCGCAAGCCGGCCGCGAAGACGGTTACGAACGAGACAAGAGCGACGCCGATCATGAGCGCCGCCGCAGTGACGGCAGTCCGGCCCGGGTTGCGGACCGTGTTCTCGCGGGCGATGCGCCCGGGGATGCCTCGAACCCGCTCGAGCGGCCTCCCGACCACCGAGGCCATCGGCGCGACGAGCCGTGGGCTGAGGAGGGCCACTCCGATGAAGACCCCCGCGGTGCCGACGCCAAGCCAGGCGCCCGCCGGCGTGAGCACCTCGAAAACGCCGAGGAGCATCGCGGCAAGCCCGATCACCGCGAGCACCACGCCCGCCACTTGCTTGCGAGTGCGCTCGGTTGGGGTTTCCAGCGACTGCTCCTTCTCGGAGTCCCTGCACGGGCGGGACGCGCGTTGCGCGCAGAGCGGGGAGAAGCGACGCGAGCACCGCGATCCCGGTGCCGATCACGAACGAGACGATCACGGTGCGCGCTTCGACCACAGTCCCGGTGGACGGGAGATCGATCCCGAGCGCATCGAAGAGCGCCCGGATCGCCGGCGCGAAACCGATCCCGGCCAGCAGTCCGAGCCCCGATGCCAGCAATCCGATCACGACGGCCTCGGCGACGACGGAGCCGATGATCTGACGCCGGTTCGCACCGAGCGTCCGAAGCATCGCGAACTCGCGAGTGCGCTGGGCCACCGTGATCGAGAAGGTGTTGAAGATGAGGAACGCGGCGACGAACAGCGCCACCCCCGCGAAGATGAGAAGGGCGGTGTTGAGGAAGCCGATGAACTCGCCGACATCCTGCTGCTGAGACTCGACGTTTTCGGCCCCGGTCTCGACCTGAACCGAGCCGGGCACCGATGCTTCGAGGTTGCGAGCGAGGACCTCCGACGTCGTGCCGGGGCCGGCGGCGACATTGATCGCATCAAACCGGCCCTGCTTGCCTGTGATCCGCTGGGCCTCTGGAAGGGTGAGCAATGCCAGGGTTGCCCCGCCGAACGAATCGACCTCACCGAGCGTGGCGACGCCGACGAGCTCGTAGGAGCTCGCCTCCTCCTTGCCGGCGATCTCGACCTGGTCGCCCACCGCGAACCCCTCGTCGTCGGCCGACGCCTTGTCGATGACGACCTCGTCGTCGGCCTGCGGGGGGCCGCCCTCCACGTACTCGAGCGGGTCAAAGCGCTCGTCTTCTGTCGTGGAGAAACCAAAGGACGGCGCTCCGCCACCCCCACGGGGTTTGCCGTCGGATCCGACTATCGACACCTGAGGATCGGCGATCCCGCCCTCTGCCGCCTCGACGCCGTCGGTAGCGCGGACGTCCTTCAGGACCGCCGCGTCGAAGGGCGGGAGCGTGCCGTCGTCCGTCTCGACGATCTCACGCGTTGTGATCACCGCGTCGACGCCCACGGTCGACTCGGTGAAGATCTGCTCAAACGACCGATCGATCGTGTCGGTGAGGATGTAGGTCCCCGCGACCATCATCACGCCGAGCACGATCGCCAGCGAGGTGAAGAAGGTGCGCAGCTTGCGCGCGCCCAGGTTTCGCAGCGCGACCGCGCCCATCAGGCGAGTTCGGCCGGCTGCCGCATCAGGTCGTGGACCTGCTCGGGACTGACCGCGGCCTCGTCGCGGACGATCTTGCCATCCACGAGCATCAGCACCCGGTCGGCGGTGGCAGCCGCTTGCGCGTCGTGAGTCACCATCGCGACCGTCTGCCCGAACTCGTCGACCGCACGGCGCAGGAGGGCCAGCACCTCCTCACTCGACTTCGAATCCAGGTTGCCGGTGGGCTCGTCGGCGAACACGATCGCGGGCTTTGACATCAGCGCCCGGGCGATGGCGACGCGCTGCTGCTGGCCTCCCGATAGCTCCGAGGGCCGATGGGAAAGCCGATCACCAAGGCCAACGGCATCAACCAGGACCCGCTCGCGCTCTGGGTCCGCGCTGCGGCCGGCCAGCTTCAGCGGCAGGAGGATGTTCTCCTCGGCGGTGAGCACGGGCAGCAGGTTGAAGAACTGAAAGACGAAGCCAAGCTTGTCGCGGCGGAGCTCAGTGAGCTTCGCATCGTCGAGGGCACCCAGGTCGACGCCGTCCACCGTCACCGTCCCTGAGGTGGGTCGGTCGAGTCCGGCGAGGACGTGCATGAGGGTTGACTTCCCTGAGCCCGAGGGGCCCATGATCGCCGCGAAGCGACCCTTCGGGAACTCCACCGAAATGCCGTCGAGGGCGTGGACCTCGGCGTCACCCTCGCCGAAGACGCGGGTGATGTCGGTGGCTGCGACGATCGGGGTTGAAACACTCACCTGGCTCTCCTTCGTGCTCATGGTCTGCCATCGTGCCGGTCCCCGAGCTGCGATGCAATTGGGGATGTCCCCTAGATGAAGGAGAGCAGGATGACGGGCAAGGCGGACTTCACGGAAGAGGAGTGGGACCTGATCCTGGAAGGCCCCCCGGGCGCCGGGCTCGTGGTCTCGACGGCGCAGCGCGGAGGGACGTTCCGGGAGGCCTTCTCGATCGCGAAGACCTATACCGAAGCGCGCAAGCAGCACGGCGACAGCGAGCTGCTCGACGAGATCGTCGCCGCCAAGCCGGAGGTCGATCGCAGCCGCCACGGTTCGGCCGAGGAGCTGAAGGCGCATAGCCTCGGGAAGCTCCGCGAGGCGATCTCGCTGCTCGAGGAACGAGCCGCCCGCGACGAGGTCGACGATTACCGCGGGTTTGTTGTGACCGTCGCCGAGCACGTCGGTGAGGCCAAGGCCGAGGGTGACGCTGATGCCGTCAGCGATGCCGAGCGGGCCGCGATCGCGGAGATCCGCGAAGCGGTGGGCGCTTCGTAGCGGGACCCGCCCTGCTGATGACGGACCCGCTCGAGCTCCGAGGTCAGCTGGCGGAAGCTCTCGACCTCGCCGCGCGCGAGGCGATCTCCTATGTGGAGACGCTTCCCGACGATCCCGTCCTGCGGCGCGGCGCTACGGACTCGCTCGCGGGCTGGCACGGTCCGTTGCCGGAGCGAGGTGATGGCGCGCTCGCCGCGATCTCCGAGCTGGCGCAGCACGGCTCAGAGAGCGCCACGCGCTCCGGCGGGCCGCATTTCTTTCACTTCGTCACCGGCGGAGGTACTCCCGCGGCGCTGGCGGCCGACTGGCTCACCTCTGCCTACGACCAGTCCGGCTTCGCATGGGCGGCTTCGCCGCTCGCCACGCATCTGGAGGTGGTCTCGACGGCGTGGCTCCGGGAGCTGTTCGAGCTTCCCGAGGAGATGACCGGCGTCCTCGTCACGGGCGCGACGATGGCGAACTTCGTCGGGCTCGCGGCGGCCAGGCGCCGCCATGGCGAGCGGCACGGCGTGGACGTCGACGAGACCGGGATGTCGACGGTGCCTGCGCCGGCCGTCCTCACGAGCGGGATCGTCCATCCAAGTGCCGTGCAGGCTCTGGGCATGCTCGGGATCGGGCGCGGGCAGGTTCGAAGGCTCGCCACAGACGCCATCGGCAGCATCGATCTCGACGCGCTCGAGCGCGAGTTGGACTCCGCCTCGAACGGAGCGATCGTGATCGCCAACGCCGGTGAGGTCAACGCGGGCCTGTTCGACCCGATCGCCGAGATGGCCGAGCTCGCTGCCGCGCATGACTCGTGGCTTCACGTTGATGGCGCCTTCGGGCTCTTCGCGCGCATCGCCCCGGAGAGCCGGCATCTCACCGACGGCGTCGAGCAGGCGGACTCGATCGCCGCTGACGCGCACAAGTGGCTGAACGTTCCCTACGACTGTGGCTTTGCCTTCGTCCGCGACCCGAAGCTTCTGGCGGGCGCCTTCAACATCGGGGCGCCCTATCTGCCTACCGCAGACGATCCTCGTCCGAACCGGGGATTCCTGACGCCAGAGAACTCCCGCCGGGCCCGCGGACTCGCCGTTTGGGCGACGCTCCGAGCGTACGGGCGCGAGGGGCACCGCGCGATGGTGGAGCGACACCTGCGCCTCGCCCGCCGCCTCGGCGAGCGCGTCGACGCCTCCGCGAACTTCGAGCGCCTCGCGGAGGTACAGCTCAACATCGTCTGCTTTCGCGCGCGGCCGGAGGGGGTGGGGGAGGACCGGCTCGACCGCCTAAACACCGAGCTGGGGACCGCCCTGCTCGAGGACGGTCGCGTGTTCGCGGGCACGACCGTCTACGACGGCCGCGTCGCCTTCCGCCCCGCGATCGTCAACTGGCAGACGACGGAGGCCGACGTCGACCTCCTGCTGGAGGTGCTGGAGGAGCTGCTCGAAGGGCGCCGGTGACTGCGTCACGGCCGGCGGCTTGGGTTGCCCTCCGTGCCAGGCTTGCTGAGCATGCTCGCTCTCGCTCTCGCGACGCTGATCGGCGCCATCCTGCAGTCCGCCGCGGGGTTCGGCTTCGCGCTCGTCCTCGCGCCAGTCGCCATCGCGGTGCTGGGGCCCGACGAAGCTGTGAGCTCCCTGATCGTGCTCAGCGCCTTTCTCGGGGTGCTGATCCTGCTTGCGGAGGGCCGGGATCCGTCGATCTTGGGCCACGAAGTTTCGATGCTCACGGCCTGGGCGGTTCCCGGCCTGGGCGCAGGCGTGATCCTGCTCGCGATCGCTTCGCTTGAGGCGCTTCAGATCGCGGTGGGGGTGGTGGTTCTCGCAGCCGTCCTGGGCGGGGTCGGCCAGCCGCCGCGCGCGTTGGCTCGGCCAGCGGCCGACGGACCGCCGGCGCTCGGGCGGGCCGGCGCTGGCCTTACCGCGGGGCTGCTGACGACCTCAACCGGCACGAGCGGGCCGCCGCTGGTCCTCTGGCTCTCCCGGATCGGCGCCTCCCCGACGGAGATGCGCGATTCGCTCGCCGCCGCGTTCTTGGCGCTCGATGCCCTCGCCGTGGTTGCGCTGCTCTTGCCAAACGGAGCGCGCCTCGAGCTCGATGGAGGGACCACAGCGCTTCTCCTGGCCGTGACCCTGGCGGGTCAGATCCTCGGCCGCGCGGTCTTCGTCCGCCTCGATGCCGAGTGGTTTCGGCGGATCGGGTTCGCGTTGATCGCCGCGACTGGCATCGCGAGCCTGGTCGCCGGCCTCACTCCTTGACGGTGGCCGGTTTCGAACCACCGCCCACCACTTGCCCTCCGCGAAGACCGCCACCCGCTCGGCCTTCACTAATCGCCTCCAGCCTCCTCGCGGCGCCTGAGCGAAGAGATGCCGGCGCTGGCTGCGGTGAGGCCGGCCAGGCCGCCGACGGCTATCACCCCGGCCGTCAGTGCCTTGCCCGCGCCTGAGGCCGGGAGCCCGGGTTTGATCTCGCTGGGCAGGCCGGACCTGAGCCCGCTCGACAGGTCAAGCGGGCTGACCTTGTCGAGAAGCTTCCGCGGCTTGCTCTTCTTGGTGAAGGGTCCCATGTTCCGTACCTCCATTTACTTGGCGGCCGGCGACGCCTTCGCGATCGCGTCGACCAGTTCGCGTTTGGTCATCGTCGCGCGCCCCTCAATCCCGATGCCGGCCGCGAGCTTGATCAGCTCTGGCTTGTTGTAGGACTTCAGTCCGCCGTTCGTCGTGGCTCCCTTGAGCTTGCTGGCCCCGTCCTTTGCGATCGCCTGAGAGTGCTTGCGAATCTGCTTGGCCTCAGCGACCCGCGCCTCGGCGTGGCTGGCCTGTTCCTCGGCCTCATCGGCGAGCTGCTGTGCCTGGCGGCTGGCCTCCTCAGCCGCGGCGCGCGCGGCGTCCGCGGCCTCCTCGGCTAGCTGCCTCGCCTCATCCAGCTTCTCCGTTGCGTCCTCGACGAGCTCCTCGGCATTCTGTTGGGCTGCCGTGGCTTCATTCTCGGCTGCTTCGATCTCCTCATCGACCTCGGACCGGACCTGCTCCTGCTGCTCGTCGGCGTCTGCCTCGGCCTCTTGGCGTTCGCGTTTCACCGCCTCGTCGGCGGCCTTTTGAGCATCGGCGACTCGCTCTTTGACCCAGCGGGTCGTCTGCTTGTCTACGTCAGCGATGCGAGCGTCACCCCGCTCACTCACCTCTTGAGCGTGGTCGGAGCGGTCCTGCGCCTCCTCGCCGGCCTCCACGGCCTTCTCCTCAGCCTCGCGGGCCTGCTCCGCAGCATCGCGCGCCCGCTGCATCCGGACCTCGACGGAGTCGCCGACCGGGGCCACGTCCATTAGGGCTGCGCGGACCTTGCGACCTCGGTCACGGGCGCGCGCGGTCGCGGACTCCGTCTTGGTTCCCGCCCCCTCGGCTGGCTCCAGCGCTCGGTTCACCAGCCAAGCAGCATTGGACGGCATTTCTTGGAGACTCGCGCGTGCTCGCTCGGACAATGACATTCTTCTTCGACCTTTCCGGACTTACGACAGTAACGACTCGAAATAAGACAATAGCATCCCGTTGAGCAACTGTGACATCCCGCCAAGCGACTGCGTAGACTAGTCAGAAGACGATCATGTCCGATCCCGCGCCCCGACAAGCACTGCAGCAGCGCGTCGTAGCGGCGATCCTGGATGGCGCGGCAGGGGTGTTCGCGGACCAGGGGGAGCAGGCGAGCATGAACGACGTGGCCGTAGCAGCCGGAGTCGCTCGAGCCACGGTCTACCGCTACTTCCCGAACCGGCAAGCTCTCTTCGACGAGCTCGCACAGGTGGCGATCAGCGACGTGGACGCACGCCTGGGGGCGGCCAGGCTCGCCGAGGTCGCCCCAGAGGAAGGGATTGCGCGCGCAGTGCGGGCGCTCGTCGAGCTCGGGGACTCCCTCATCCTCCTGGTGCGCCAGCGAGCCCAGTCCGACCCCGAGCGCTTCGAGCGCGCGTTGACCCAGCCGCTGCAAGATCTTCTCGAGCGCGGTCAGGCCAGTGGGGACTTTCGGGACGACATCGCAAGCGCTCGCCTGACCGAGTCCTTGATCGGGTTGATCGTCGGCGTCCTCTCATCCACGCCGCCCCTCGGCAGGGAGGACACAATCGCCACGATCAGCGGTCTCTACCTCGACGGAGCCCGCGCGCGCGGTCCGCGACGCACATGAGCGAGCATGAGGCCGTCGTCAGGACGCCCCCGCGGCACGAAACGGCCAACCCCAGACCCGAGGAGAACGAGATGGACCAGGAGCCCGAGCAGACGGACCACCATGAGGAATCGGATCGGCCAGCGTACGACGCCCCCCGCCACGGTCCGAGGACGAGAGTGCTCGATTGGAGGAGCTGGTCGCGTACCTCCGCGACAACCGCACGGAGCTTCGCGAGGAGTGGGCCAGGCGCATCAGCCAAGCGGAGCTCCTCGATGTGATGTCCGATGAGGAGATCTTCTCCGAGGCGACCGAGGTCTACGACAACTACGTGGACGCCCTCGAAACCGGGAGCATCGAATACCTCCAAACCTATGCCCGCGAGCTCTCGGAGAGAATCATCCCCCGCGGCGTCGAAACGCACGAGGTGCTCGGGATCGTGCTCCTGCTGCGCGACGTCCTGGCGCGCTCGCTGTTCGCGAAGTATCAGGACGATCTCGAACTCCTAAATCGTATTCTGGACGCGTACGAGCCGGCCGCGAACCGGATCGCGGTGACCGTTGGCGTGAGCTTTGTTGAGGAGCGCGAACGGGTCATCCAAGACCAGCAGGAGTCACTGCGGGAGCTGTCCACTCCCGTCCTGCAGCTGCGCGAACGCCTTCTCATCCTGCCGATCATCGGCGTCCTCGACTCCTCCCGCGCCCGCCAGCTCACCGAGCAGCTGCTGGCGTCGATTCAGGAGAATCGCGCCCAGGTCGTGGTTATCGACATCACGGGGGTGGCGACAATCGACCGAACGGTTGCCAACCACCTCGTCCAGACCGTCGAGGCCTCGCGCCTCATGGGCGCGAGCGTGATCCTCACCGGCCTCTCGTCGGAGATCTCTCAGACGATCGTCGACCTCGAGGTCGACCTCAGCATGATGAAGACGGTTGGCGATCTGCAGGGGGGGCTTGAGGAGGCTGAGCGCATCGCCGGATATCGAGGCACGGAGATGAGCGACCCGTCCGCCGACATCGAGGGCTAGTGATAGCTGCCGGATGTCGGTAGCGATCCTCAGGCAGGGCGATTATCTCATCGCCTCGATTCAGTCGGACCTGTCCGACAGCCAGGTCCTGACGCTCCGACACGACCTCTCCGAGCTGGTTGGAGAGTGTCGTGCGCGCGGGATCGTCATCGACGTGTCCGCCCTCGACGTGATCGACTCCTTCGTGGCTCGATCGCTTCGCTCGATCGTCATCACCGCCAAGCTGCGGGGCGCCGAGACTGTGATCGTCGGTATCCAACCCGATGTGGCCATCGCAATGGTGCAGTTTCGGCTGAACCTTGCGCCGCTTCGAGTGGCACTCGATCTAGACGCGGCGAAGGTGCTGCTCGATCGCCTGACCGAGGGAGAAGCTGTGGATGGCCGATGAGGTTTGCGTGCCCATCGAGGCGGACGAAGATCTGGTGGCCGCGCGCGCAGAAGGGCGGGCGATGGCCGACCGGCTCGGCTTCCCACGACCCGACCCCACCTTGATCGCAACCGCGATCTCGGAGGTCGCGCGGAACATCGTCGCGCACGTCGGCACCGGCGAGATCATTCTCAAGCCGGTCGAGGAGCCTCACCGGTTCGGCCTCGTGGTCATCGCTCGCGACCAAGGGCCAGGCATCCGTGACGTCGAGGCGGCGCTACACGATGAGTACAGCGGCAGGGCCGGCCTCGGCCTTGGGCTGCCCGGCGCGCGACGTCTGATGGATGAGTTCGACATCTCGTCGGATGCTGAAACCGGCACGACCGTGACCATGGAGAAGTGGAGATTTCGGGATGAACTCTCGCGTTTACGAGAGGAGCGCCGCTCCCGTGCCTGAGGCGGCGGTGCGGGATCCGGTCGAGTGGGGGTTCGCGACCAGGTCTCGGCGCGGCGAGGCTACGAGCGGCGACCTCGCGGTCATCCTGCTTCTCCCTGAGGGTGCGCTGATTGCGGCAATTGACGGCCTGGGGCACGGGCGCGAGGCCGCTCACGCCGCGCGGAAAGCAGGCGAGATCGTGTGTGAACGGCCAAGCCAAGATCTCGTCCGGCTGGCGGAGCGCTGCCATGGCGCCCTGCGGCGCACGCGCGGAGCGGCGATCAGCCTCGCGTTCGTCTCGGCCCCCAAGAGCACGGTGACATGGCTGGGCATCGGCAGCGTGCAGGGGCGCCTGCTGAGCGGTGACCCGGCGGAGACGAGGCCGAAGGGCTCCCTCGCGCTGAGAAACGGTGTGCCCGGCCACGAGCTGCCCCGTCTCATAACCGCGACGCTCCCGATTCGACCCGGCGACATCCTCGTCCTGGCCACCGATGGGATCGAGGTGTCATTCGCCGACGCAATCGACATCTCAGGTTCATCTCAGGCGATCAGCGACCGGATCCTCGACGCTCATGGGAAGCCCACCGACGATGCTCTGGTGGTGGCGGTGCGCTACCTCGGGATGCGGTCGTGAGGGCGCGTGAGGGCCCTGAGGGCGGGTCTTTCCGGGCGCTCTACGGGCCCGCTCTTCAGTCTTACCTCAGTGACCCAAGCGAGCGCTCGCTTCGGCCCGCGTACGAGCTCGGACGTGAGGCGTTGAGCCGACAGCTGAGCGTCCTCGACCTGGCGGTCGCCCACCAAGAGGCCCTGCTGCTGACGCTGGGCGAGGCGTCAGGCTCGGCGGAGACACAGCATGTGACGCGTGCGGCCGGTGACTTCTTTTTAGAGAGCCTCTCCGCATTCGAGATGGTCCAGCGGGGGTTGGGCGAGACCCGCGAGGCCGCCTGGCTCGAGCGACGGCGAGCTGAGATGGTGCGTCAGCTGTCGGGCTTCCTCGCCGACGTCTCGCTAGCTCTCGACGCCTCCGGCTCGCTCGAAGAGATGCTGCGGCTCGTGGCCGAACAGACACGCGAGCTCGTCGGGGCCGAGTGTTGCGTCGCGACAGTCGCGGCCGAAGGCCAGCCTCGGAGCGCTCAAGGGGCTTCCTGTTCGAGGGCGGGCACGCGGTGGAGCGCGCTCGTGCGGTGGCTTGACCTCTCAGCGACCTATCGACTCATTCGCTTGCGTGGCGGTTCAGTGAGGATCGATGGCGAGCAGCTCGACCAGGTGCCCGCATTTAGGACCTCGGCCGCCGATACCCCGCTCAGGGGATGGCTGGCCGCCTCGCTGACGGCCCTCGACGGCGGCGAGCTCGGTGCCATCCAGCTCTTCAACAAACAAGGGGGAGCCTTCACCGGCGATGACGAGGCCACCGTCGTCTTTCTCGCCCAGATGGCGTCCGCGGCCCTTGAGAGAGCACAGCTCTACCAAGCGCGAAACGCAAACGCCTGACGTCTCTCGGCGCGGTGCGTTACCGCCTCGGTGGTAGCGACCGGGCGTAGGCGACGCCGCGCTTAACCCACGGTTCGAGCTTGCGCTTGGTCTTGAGACCTTCGGCATCGACTCGCACCCAGCCCCGCATCGCGCGCCCGCGCATCTCAAAGGGCCGTGCGTATGGCTTCGCGAGCAGCTCCTCCGTACCGTCCCGTTCGACGCGCACCATGAGGCCGCCCTGACCGCTCGCCGCAACCGACATGTTGCCGGCGATCAGGAACGCGAGGCCTCCGAACATCCTCACCTCTTCGAGGTCGGCCTCGGCTGCGATCAGCTCACGGATGCGGTTCGCGAGATCCTCGTCGTACGCCATCTCGGCATCATCCCGAACCTGCCGTGACAGCCCGGGGGATCTGGTGCTGGTCTCGACCCTAGGCGTCGATCTCCGCGGCGACCGTGCAGCGATCGATGGACGCTCGCGTGCCGGGGGTCTCTCCGGAGTCCATCGCCTCAAGCGCCTCCTCGCTCGTTCGCATGTCCTCCTCGGAGGCAAAGCGCTGGATCACGACGGCCGTGCGCTGATCGGCGTCGTGGAGGAACTGAACCCCGAGGGCAACAACGCCCTCCGGTGGGCCCTCTCGCTCGTCAAGGCGAGCCTTGAGATCCTCGATCCGCTCTGGGTCGACATCGGTGAAGCGGACGACTCGTACGTGCATTGCATCTCCCCACGGTCGGTTTCATCCGACCATAGCTCAGGTGCAGCGCCGACGGCGATCACCGGCAAGCCGGCGACCCGTCGCGCTGAGCAAGGCCCTCGCGAGCCGTCAGGCCGAGAGCCAGTCGATGATCCGTGCCGGGTCGGCCTGTGTTGGGAGGTCGCCCCCTTCGCGCAGCTCCTCGGCGGCGGCGGCCATCGCATTGATCGCGACCCAGGTGAGCCGGCCGCCGACGCTGACGCGCTGGCCGCCGCTCGCGATGATCTCCTCCATCGAGAGGCCCGGTCCGGCAAGGACATTGAGCGGCTTCGAGGTCGCGTCGCGGATCGCCCGGATCTCGGCGGCGCTTGGAAGCCGTGGCGCGTAGAGCACGTCCGCCCCGGCCTGCTCGTAGGCCTGCAGCCGGGCGATCGTGTCGTCGAGGTCGGGGTTATCTCGGACGAAGTTCTCGGCGCGCGCAGTCAACGTGAACGGAAAGCCGAGGCCGCCGGCCGCCTCGACGGCCGCGGCCACCCGCTCAACCGCGTGCTCCATCTCATAGATGCCGGTTTCGGGGTCGTAATCCTCGATCGAGCCGCCCACCGCTCCCGCCTCCGCCGCGCCGGAGATCGCCCGCGCGGCGTCCTCCGGGTCTGGGCCATAGCCGTTCTCCAGGTCGACGGAAAGGGGAAGGCCCGTGGCCGCGTCGAGGGCACGAGTGTGCTCGATGACCTCGTCGAGGCTGACGTCGCCGTCCTCTCGTCCCAGCGTGAAGGCGAAGCCGGCGCTCGTCGTGGCCAGCGCCTGGAACCCCATTGCCGCAAACACCTTCGCCGAGCCGGCGTCCCATGGGTTCGGGATCACGAACGGTGGTCCCTCGTGCAGCGTTCGAAACGCGACGCCCTTTCGCTCCTGCGAGATCTCCGCGGCCATGGACCTCATTCTCCCCGATCGAGCCGCGATCGGCCACGAGCGACGGGAGCACGTCGGTGTGGCTCTCGGTGTGCGTTGGTTCAATCTGGCAGTGGTCCGACGAACTCCACGCCGTAGTCCTCGCTGGCCTGCTTGATCTGTGCTCCTTGGATCGAGTCGAGTGGCGGCAGACCGCCCTCTCGCGACGCGAGGGTGATCGCGCGGTAGAACTGCCCGTGGCGCGGCGTCGTGAGGATCAGGTAGCGGGCCTTTTCCGACTCGATCCGGAAACCGTGAACGGCTCCACCGGGTAAGTGCGCGAACGAACCTGCCGGCGCCCGCACGCCCGGCCGATCACCGATGTAGAGCGTTAGCTCGCCCTCCAAGACGTAGAAGGACTCCATGTCCTCGGGATGCCGGTGGAGGGGGACGCTCTCCCCACGACTGGCCTGCTCGTCGACTAGGCAGAAGGCGCCTTCCGTCTCCTCCCCGGTGGCGAGAAAGTACGTGGACGTCTCACCCATCCACCGCAGCTCAGCCTGTCCGGGCTGGTGGACGTACGCGCCGGCTCCATCACCCATGAAATTTCCTCTCGTGGACCTCGACCGCTCGCTTGCGTTCGAGCGCCCTATTCAAGCTATGAGCACGGCTGGTTTCGAACTAGCCCGAACTAATGAGGCTCAAGAACTCCTGTCTCGTCCGCACGTCGTCCTTGACGGCGCCGCGCAGGGCGGAGGTGACCGTGTTCGAGCCGGCTGTCTGGACGCCGCGGAGCGACATGCACAGATGCTCGGCTTCGAGCACGACGCCAACCCCGCGCGGGTGGAGGTGCTCTTCCAACCAGTCCGCAACCTGGGTAGTCAGCCGCTCCTGCAGCTGTAGACGGCGCGAGTAAAACTCGACGACGCGGGCAAGCTTCGAGAGGCCGACCAATCGCTCGGCCGGCAGGTAGGCGACATGTGCCTTGCCCTGGAACGGCAACAGGTGATGGGCGCACAGCGACTGGAACGGGATCTCGCCGACAATCACCAGCTCGTCGTAGCCCTCGTCGTTCGCGAACGTGGTGGGGTTGACCGGCCGCGGAGTCAACAGCTCCGCGTACGCCTTGGCGACACGCCTCGGCGTCTCGCGGAGATGGTCCGACTCCAGGTCGGCGCCGAGTGCCACAAGGAGATTGTGCGCCGCACGCTCTGCCGCCGCGAGGTCCACACCGCCGTCGGGTTCAGCGGCCTGGAGCTGCGGGCCAGCCCCGTTACGGGACCCGTTCAGCATGATCCACCCTCGGAGTCCGACGCACCCAGCACCTCGATCGGCTCTCGGCGCGGGGGCGGGTCGAGCTTGGGATCCGCGGTGAGCTGCGACAGGGGAACATCCCCATCCGCCAGATCGCGGCTGCTGACGGGCCGGCGGCTGCGGATCAGATCCCGGATCGGGTCGCTCACGTCCCAGACGTTCATGTTCAGCCCGGCGACGAGCCGCTCGTCCTTGAGCCAGAAGGCGATGAACTCGCGGGCGGCCACGTCGCCGCGGAAGACGACCTCGTCCCATTCCATCGCAAGGCCGCTGTACTCCATGCCGGCGTCGTACTGATCGGAGAAGAAGTAGGGGATCTCGTCGTAGCTCACGTCCCGGCCGAGCATCGCCTTGGCGGCAGCGGGTCCCTGGTTGAGCGCGTTCGCCCAGTGCTCGACCCGGATGTGCCGACCGTAGAAGGGGTGACGGGCGTTGCGCGACGTCGCCCGCTGCGAAGAGACTCGGGGCGCGCGCCTCGAGGCGTTCGTTGACGATCACGCCGTTTTCGACCCGCAGGCCCGCCGCCTCGACGAGGCCGCTGCGAGGCGCAACCCCGATGCCGACGACGACGAAGTCCGTCTCGATCACCGCGCCATCCCGCGTGAGGACGCGTTCGACCGCCCCCGTGCCCTCAAACCGCTCCACGGTGGTCTCCGGCAGGAACTCCACCCCGTGGTCTCGGTGAAGGTCGAGATAGATCCGGCCGACCTCAGGGCCGAGCACCCTCTCGAGTGGGAGTGAGGCCATCTCGATCATCGTCACCTCGCACCCCTGCTCGCGCGCCGAGGCGGCGATCTCGGCGCCGATCCAGCCGGAGCCGACGACCACGAGCCGCCGCTTCCGGTCGATCAGCCCTCCGATCAGCTCGGAATCACCGACCGTCCGCAGGTAGTGAATGCCATCGAGCTCGCTTCCGGGAACGTCGAGACGTCGGGGTGCGGCGCCGGTGGCCAGCAGGAGCTTGTCGTATGAGAGCCGTCGACCGCCTTCGAGTGAGAGCTCCCGCAGTCCGAGATCGACGCTGGTTACCGGCGTCGAGGTCATGAGCTCGATCTCGTGGTCCGCGTAAAACCCGCTGGGGTGGACGTAGGGCCTGTCCGTGACCTCCCCGCGCAGGTAGTCCTTGGAGAGCGGTGGCCGCTCGTACGGTCGCTCGGGCTCGTCTCCGATGATGATCACGTCGCCGTCGAAGCCCTCCTCGCGCAGGGTCTCGGCGGCCTTTGCGCCGGCCAATCCCGCTCCGATGATGATGTAAGTCTCGGTTTGTGCGTTCATCGCTTCCCTCTCTCAGTGCCTGTGCGCGGGCCTTCTGCCCTTGCTTTGTGTGCGTCTTGAGGCACGCCGTTCTTACGCCGCCCCAGCCCCGCGACCGATGGCGTGGCCGGTACCCCGGAAGGGGAACGCCGCGCGTAAGAACCGCGCACGCGACGTCGCAAACGAGACATGCGCCCTGACGCCAAAGACGCGCGTGAGGGTCGGTCGTGTTGAGCGCACCGGCCAAGCCGGCTGGTAGCGTCGGCGCGACTGCGGTCCTTGCTCCGCCGACGCTACTCATGACCCCGCCAGGCCAAGCCCCGTCGACAGTCGGCCCCGACGCCGCGTCGCGGGCCTGGGTCGAGGCCCTGGCGGAGACAGGCGCGCGTGGGGAGGAGGCCCGCGTTCGGCTGCGTGAGCTGCTGCTGAAGGCCGCGCGGTTCGAGATCGGCCGCCGGCGAGCGAGGCTCCCATACCTGCGCGGAGGTGACCTCGACGACCTCGCCCACCAGAGCGCCAACGACGCCCTGCTTGCGATCCTCGGCAAGCTCGACACCTATCGCGGCGAGAGCAGGTTCACCACCTGGGCATACAAGTTCGCCTTGTTGGAGGCGGCCGTGAAGCTGCGCCGCCGAGCCTGGCAGGGACGCGAGATCCCGCTTGAGGCCGAACTGTGGTCGACCTTCGCAGACCAGGGAGGCTCCCCGGCTGAGAGCGCCGAGCAGAGTGAGCTCCTGGGCTCGATCGGGGATGCGATCGAGACCGAGCTCTCGGCTCATCAGCGTGAGGTGCTCGTGGCGGTGGCGCTGAACGGAGTCCCGATCGACGTCCTGGCGGAGCGCCTCGGCACGACCCGGGGGGCCCTCTACAAGACGATTCACGACGCGCGCAGGAAGCTTCGCACCCACCTCGGGCGGCGCGGACTTCGATTCGCGGAAGAGCTCGAGCCCACCGAGACGAGATGACGATGCCGAGCGAGCCAGAAGAGACGGGCGAGGTCGACCGCCTCCGCCTCCTGCTCGGCGCCGACGGCCCTGAGCTGACCTGCGAGGAATGCTTCGAGCAACTCGACCGGTATGTCGAACTGGAGCTGGGCGGAGCCGACGCCGACGCCGCCGTTCCCGGCATGCGCGCGCACCTGGCTGGATGTCCAGCCTGCGGCGAGGATCACCAGAGCCTGCTGGCACTGCTCCGAGGCGAGCCTCGAAAGTAAGACCCGGGCTCGATCCGGCGCTAACGATGCGACCCTCCCGAAAGGAGACGCATCCCATGAACGCACTCACCCTGGCCGTGCGGCCGATCCCGTTTCCCAGCCTGACGCGCCTGCGCGAGGATCCCGTCGCCCAGGCCTTCACGCTGCTGCGGATCGGGTTCTTCGTCCTCCCGGTCCTGATGGGCCTCGACAAGTTCGCCGAGGTGATGAACGAGAACTGGCCCGCCTATCTGGCTACCGAGTTCAACGACATCCTCCCCGGCAGCGCCCAGGACGCGATGTACGCAGTCGGTGCGATCGAGGTTCTGGCCGGCTTCACCGTGCTGATCGTTCCCCGCTTCGGCGCCTTGCTCGTCGCTGCCTGGCTCGGCGGGATCATCGTCGGCCTGCTGCTTGCCGGCGGCTACGGTGACATCGCGCTACGTGACCTCGGGCTCCTCCTCGGCGCGCTCACACTCTTCCGTCTCGCCGTGAGCGAGACAACTCAGCCCGGAATGGGCGCGGCTGGGTTCGAACCAGCGACCTCTCGCGTGTGAAGGGGGGCGCCTCAGGCACGGATACGCGGATCGAAGGCATCGGATACCTGCGGATGTGCGGGGATCACTTGCCACGACTCCCGCCCGCGCGTAGGGTTGGACCAAGCCGAGTGGTCGAGCAAGGAGGAGATGGCGAATGGCCGATGCCGCACTGTTCATCGGATGGGGCCAGGTAGCGCGCGGGCGCGAGAAGCGCGCTCTCCAGGTATTCAACGAGAGCGTCGAATACTGGGGAGGGCTTCAGGGCGACGACAAGATCGAGGACTTCGAGGTTGTCCTGCTCACGCCTCACGGCGGAGACCTGCAGGGCTTCGCGCTGTTGCGTGGCAGCGAAGATCAGGTCAGCGCGCTGCGCGCCGATGAGGAGTTCCAGCGACGCGTCACACGGGCCGACCTGATCGTCGATTCGCAAGGCGTCGTCGATGCCTTGATTGGCGACGGCATCGCTCGCGGCATGGGCCAGTACCAGGGCGAGGTCGACGACCTGGATTAGCTTCGCCGGAGCCTTCGATCCCGCGGACCATCCGGCCCCGGGAACGCTTGCAGACCGGCGCGAGGGCTCGTAGGATCGGCTGCGTGGCCGAGTACGTCTTGGACCATCACCTAGAAGGTGAGCGCTCGCGGCTGGCGCTGATGTCTCGACTGCTGGACCCGATGCACCGCCGGAACATCGAGTCGCTCGGAGTCGGTGAGGGCGCTCGGACGCTCGAGGTGGGCTGCGGCAACGGCTCGATCTCCGCCTGGCTCGCCGAGCGCGTCGGCCCGAGCGGCGAGGCGGTCGCCTTCGATCTCGACCTGTCACTGGTCGACGTGCGGGCGCCGAGACTCGAACTGCGGCAGGGCGACATCGTTGCCGGCCCGGTCGATCCCGGCGGCTTCGATCTCGTGACCGCGCGGGCGGTGCTGCATCACGTCACGGACCTCGAGGCGGCGGTTCAGAACCTCGCCGCCAGCTTGGCGCCCGGGGGCGCGATCCTGCTGATCGAACCGGACTTCTTGCCCGTCAGCGTCGCCCAGCCGCCCGAGGTGCGAGCCTTCTGGAGCGGGTGGCTGGGGTGGTCGCGTGACCAGGGGATCGACTACCACGTCGGTCGCACGCTGGCCCCGCGGCTCGCGGCGTTGGGACTCGAGCAGGTCGCCGGGACGGCCGAGACCGCCGTCTACAACGGGGGCTCTGAGTGGGCGGCGTACTGGACCCAGACGGTCGTCGAGCTACGCGACCGGCTGGTGGACTCGGGGAGGCTCGACGACCCGCTCATCGATCGGTTCCTCGCCCACTGCGACGATCCGCGGTGGTGGACGCAGACGATCGCGTTTACCGCCGTCCACGCCCGCGCTCCGGGCAGCTGACTCGCGCACGAATCGCGGGCCGACGGCGGGCACCGGATGGGCGGCCGGTTTCGACCCGGCGGCGCTTGAGCCGCCTCGACCTAGGGCTGGAGCCAACGATCGGCGACGGCCTCGGCGTTCTGATGGCTACGCCGGTGCCCGCCGACGGCCGCGATGAAATGGTCGCGGTCGAGCGCCAGCAACCGCGTCTCGCGAGTGGCGCGGACGGTGGCCGTGCGGGGCACGTCCCGAAGCAGAGCGATCTCGCCAAAGCACTCGCCTTCACTCTGGTTGCGCTCGAGGACGTCGTTCTTGCTCACCTCGACCTCTCCGTGGTCGATCAGATAGAAGCGATCCCCGTGCTGTCCTTGGGTGATCACCTCCTGCCCCGGCTTCACATCGACCGCGACCAGGGAGCGGCACACGCCCTCAAGGGCGTCAACGGGCAGGGGGGCGAAGATCGAGGTGCCACGAAGAAGGTTGTAGTCGCGCTCGGAGACCGGAGCGCCAATCTCGAAATCGCGCAGCGCTCGCCAGCGCATCAGCGCGAGCGCGGGCAGCAGCGCCCCGATCGCCAGCAGCGCGCCGCGCACGCCGAACGCGGCCACCATCGCCGGTGCGACGATCGCGCCCAGGGCCATCGCGGCCAAACGGCTCGTCTCCAGAAAGCCGATCACGCGAGCGAGCGTTTCGTCCGAGCCGAGACGCTGGAGCAGCGTTCTCGCGGCCACCTCGACGAAGCTGTAGCCGAACCCCATCAGCAAGAAGGAGAGGTAGGCGGCAAGTGCCACCGGCCAGGCGCCGGGGAGCGCGAGGCCGACCCCGGTGATCAGGCAGCCGACCGAAAGCCCGGCCGCGAGGTTGCCGCGATCCAGGAGTACCGCCAACCCTGCCCCGGCGATCAATGCCCCGATGCCCCAGGCGGCGTTGATCCAGCCGACGTTGCCCTCGCTGATTCCGAGCAGGTCGAGGGTGACGATCACGATCATCACGTCAGCCGCACCCTCGACGAAGACCAAAAGGCTGAGCGCGATGCCGACCAGGCGCAGCTTGGGCTCGGCCACGAGCACGATGAAGCCGACGGCCGTCTGGCGAAGTACCCCCGGCGCACCCGCCTCCTCGTGATAGGAGGGCCGCTCGTCCGTGGCCAGGGTAGAGAGGACCACCGCCGTGACGAGGCCGGCCGCCGCGGCGGCGGCGAATGCAGCCTCTGGGCTGGCTACGGCCAGGAGCGCTCCCGCGACGAGCGAGGCGACGAGAAAGCCCAGGCTGTCCATCTGGTTGTGGGTAACGTTGGCCGCCGAGAGTTCCTGGGGGGTGCGGGCCGCCAGCGGCAGCAGCGCTCCCTCGGCGGGCACGTAGGGGGTAGAGGCGACGGTGAAGAGGCCGGCGAGCCCGTAGACGACCCAGGCTGGGGCGTCCACGGCCGCCGCGACTGCCGCGATCGCGATAGCGAGACCGCTCAGCAGCGCGCTCAGCATCAGGACCAGGCGCCGCGACCACCGGTCCCCGATCAGGCCCGCGAACGGCGAAGCCATCGCGCCGGGGAGCAGACGGACGAGGGCGGCGATGCCGACGGCCGTGGCACCCCCCTCCCCGAAGGCGTAGACGCCGAGAGCGATCGCGAACGCCCAGGTGGTGAACGTCATCCCCGCCCAGCCGAAGCTGAGCCGCGCGAGGGACGGATTTCTGAAGACCGCCGTCAGTGAGCTCAGTGAGGTCTGAAGCTGGCGCAGACCGGCGCTCATCGTCACCCACTCCACTGTACGTGACCGTGCTCTCCGCAAGCGTTCTATACCTGCTGTCTGATCCCGGAGCGCCGCCGGGAAGGCACCTGGCACCGCGGCGCCTGATAGATCAGATCGGCGACCCAGCCAGGGCACCATAGGATTGCGGCCGTGCCGTTCACGCTCAGGAACCTCAAGAAGGACCTGGAGGACGTCGGCTCCAGGTTCGACGGTGCGCCGGACCTGGAGTTCCGCTTGGCGACCGACGCGCTCGAGCTCGAGCAATCCGGCCTGGGATACCAGCGCGTCCCTCCCGGCTATCGCTTTCCGTACGGCCACACGCACAGGAAGCAGGAGGAGGTGTACGTGGTCCTGCGCGGGAGCGGGCGAATGAAGCTCGACGACGAGGTCGTCGAGCTCAGGGAGTGGGACGCGGTGCGCGTCCCTCCCGGTACCTGGCGAGGCTACGAGGCCGGGCCGGAGGGTCTAGAGATCCTCGTCATCGGCGCGCCCAGTCTCGGTGAGGCTCGACGCGAAGACGTCGAGGGCCAGCGCGACTGGTGGGCTGACTAGCGCCAGGTAGGTGAAACAGAAGCGACTAGGTCCACCAATGCGTTCAGCGCCAGCGCCGGGTGGCTCCGAAGATGGCCTGGACATATCCGCGGAGCGCGGCCACCGAACTCAGCGACTGATAGGCGAACAGGTAGCTGAGGAAGCCCGGCGTGTCCGGGTCAACGACGATCCCCAAGCGCCTGAAGACCCACCGCTCCTGCCACCGCCTCAGCAAGCCGTAGACGAAAAGCGTCATCGGAATCACCAGCATCGACCACCACGAGACGATCAGCGGGTAACCGAAGGCGAACAGGACCGCACCGGGCACCCAGAAGAAGATGTAGCCAATGTCGAGCAGCGGCACGAGGTAGTCGACCCCGGCGACGAACTTCGTCAAGACCCGCGGCTGCTTCTGAGGTGGATTGATCCGGATTCCCTCGACCATGCCACGGGCCCAGCGCGAGCGCTGGTTCATGAACTGGCGAAACCGCTCCGGCACCAAGGTGAAGGCCAAAGCGATCGGCTCGTACCCGACGATCCCGCGCTCGTCCATCAGGCTCCATGTGAGAACGATGTCCTCGCCGATCGCATCCGGCCATCCGCCGACGGCGCGAAGGTCCTCGGTCCAATACGCCGAGAACGCACCCTGAGCCACGAGCGCGCTGTTGTACGCCGACTGCATCCGCTTGATCCCGTTGATGCCGAGTCGGTAGTCCCAGCCCTGCATTCTCGTCAGCAGGTTTGAGGTCGGGTTCCCTACCACCAGAGCGCCCGCGCAGGCGGACATGTGCTGATCCTGCGGGCGGCCCGCCACGCGAGCGATCAGGTACATGAGCGAATCACGGTGCGGATGCGTGTCGGCGTCGACGCTGACGACGAGAGGCGTGCTGATCGTGGCCAGGGCGGCGTTCAGCGCCTGGTACTTGCCCTGCTTGGCCTCGAAAACGCGGCGGTAGCGAAGACCGCGCCGGTGCGCCTCCTGCTCTGCAAGCTCCGCCGTCCGATCGGTCGAGTTGTTGTCCGCCAGCACGACCTCGATCGCGCCGGGGTAGGAGAGGTCTCCGATCCGCTCCAGCGTCGCGGCGATCGAAGCCTCTTCGTTCCACGCTGCGATGACGATCGTGACCGGTGGCCACTCGCCGCCCGGCCAGTCGCCCTTGGGCGGCGCCAACACCGGGAAGCGATAGGTACCCAGGATCAGGGTGAAGGCGAGGAAGCCGACGATCATCGCGGGGATGTAGGCGAGCAGGATTGGAATCAGCCACGCGGCGATCGGGCCAATTGCGTCCTCGAGATCCGACCGCCATGCATCCGACACGTAGACCGCGAGCGCGACCCACGCGATGGTGAGTGAAAAGGCGGCAACGAACAGCCAGGTCGGCCGAGGGCCGTAGTCGGGACGTTCACGCTTCGCCAGGCCTCCAAGCCGGGCGGCTCGGACATGACGCAAGCATGCCACGCCAGACGAAGGCGAACGGGCTCACGAGTTGGCACGAATCATGAGCTGCGCGCTTCGCGCGGGCGTTTGGACGAACCTGTCTCGCGGGGCTCCGCAAGCCCGATCGCGCCGCCCTCGGCCGTCATATGCGCATCGTATCATCGTCCTGGTTATATGCATTGTCTTGACAACTTCCAACCAGTATGATACAACCTACCACGTGAGAGCGGTAACGAAGCACGCATCCAGGGAGACGCTCTCATGAGCAGCGTCGTCGAGCGAGGTCCCGTGATTCGGCACAGCAACCGGATCACTCATTGGAAGAACACGCCCATGGGTGAACTCCTGAACGCTGAGTTGTTCGCGATGATCCTCCTCGGGACTAGCGAACAGGCGAAGGCAGCGGACGCCGAGATCGCGCGTCGTTGCAAGGAGTACCGCGGCAGCAACGGGAGTGCTATGAGCAGGTCAGACGAGCGCGCTCTCGCGTTCAGTTGCCCGACGTGCAGGGCAGGTGCCAGCGAGCACTGTTTCGACACGGACGAACTGCACGGGCGACGCCGCTCCGCCACCTAACCCACATGGCAGTTGCGTAGTCACGGGTGACGATGGGCGCTGCGGGTTTGAGCCTGCGCCCTCTCGCCTGTGAAGCGGTGGTCGCTCAGGCACGGACCCCGAGGCCGGTAGTAGCCTTCGGCGGGGTGTTCGACCACGTCGGCATCGCCGTCTCCGAGCTGGCCGCGTCCGAGCGCTTCTACCGCACCGTGCTCTCCGTGCTGGGCGTCGAGCCCAGCCACGCGGACGCCGAGCTCGTCGAGTGGGAGGACTGGGACATCGGGCCCACGGACCGCGAGCACCCGGTGACCCGCGGCCTGCACGTCGGCTTCGGGGCGCCGACCCGTGAGGCCGTGGACGCCTTCTGGCAGGTGGGGATCGACGCCGGCTACCGCGACGACGGCGCGCCCGGGCCGCGCGCGATCTACGGACCCGACTACTACAGCGGCTTCCTGCTCGACCCGGACGGCAACAGCGCCGAGGCCGTGCACGGCGAGCGGTCGAGCCCGGTGCCTCCCGGCCGCATCGACCACCTGTGGATCCGCGTCGCCGACCTCGAGGCGTCCAAGCGCTTTTACGCGACGATCGCGCCGCACGCGGGGATCCGCCTGGGCGACGACGAGCCCGGGCGCGTGCAGTTCGCCGGCGGCGACTACAGCTTCTCGCTGATCGACGACGAGCGGCCGCTCACGGAGCACGTCCACCTCGCCTTCCCCGCCGGGGACGACGCGACGGTGCGGTCCTTCCACGCCGCCGCGCTCGCCGCCGGATACGAGGACCACGGCGGCCCCGGCGAGCGCCCCGTCTACCACCGGGGCTACTACGGCGCGTTCGTCCTCGACCCCGACGGGCACAACGTCGAGGTCGTCAACCACAATCGCTGAGCCGGAGACGACGACGCTGCGCCGCGGCGCAGGCGATGGGCGCGGCCGGGTTTCGACCCTGCGCCCTCTCGCGTGTGAAGCGGTGGGCCCCTCAGGACGGGTCGGCGTCATTCGGACGCCGAAATGCCCGTGGATGTGCGGGGATGCTTGCGGATATGGGCACCAGAACAAAGCTGGTGCCCCAAGAGGTTCATCTGCTATTCGGGGCCGGGGATATGGAGTAACGCTTGGTCAAGGTTCCGGGAGCAGGCCAGTCCTACTCGGCCTCGCCGGACTCCGCCCAGAGGTTGACGCCGCCCTCGCCCGCGTGGCGGTCGATTGCTGCGAGTTCGTCCGTCGAGAGCTCAAGCGAATCGAGGGCCGCCACGTTCTGCTCGAGCTGGCGGACGCTCGAGGCGCCGACCAGTGTCGAGGTCACGCGCGCGTCGCGAAGCGTCCACGCCAGCGCCAGCTGGGCCAGGCTCTGGCCGCGATTCGATGCGATCGCGTTCAGCGCGCGGATCCGCTCGAGGTTCTCCTCGCTCAGCCAGCCCGGGTCGAGCGAATCGTCGCGGGCGGCTCGCGAGTCCTCGGGAATGCCGTCGAGGTAGCGGTCCGTGAGCATCCCCTGGGCGAGCGGGGTGAAGACGATGCACCCGATGCCGTGGTCTCCGAGCATGTCGAGGAGCTCGTCCTCGATCCAGCGGTTGAGCATCGAGTAGGAGGGCTGGTGGATGGTCAGCGGAGTGCCCAGCCCGCGGAGGATCTCCGCCGCACGCTCAGTTCGCTCTGGTGAATACGAGGAGACCCCGGCGTAGAGCGCCTTGCCCTGCCGGACAGCGGTGTCGAGCGCGCCCATCGTCTCCTCGAGCGGAGTGTCGGGATCGGCTCGGTGCGAGTAGAAGATGTCCACGTAGTCGAGGCCCATGCGCTGCAGGCTCTGGTCGAGGCTCGCCAGCAGGTACTTGCGCGAGCCCCGGTCTCCGTAGGGCCCGGACCACATGTCCCACCCCGCCTTGGTCGAGATGATCAGTTCGTCGCGATAGAGCCGCAGGTCCTCCTTCACCACTCGGCCGAAGTTGATCTCGGCCGAGCCGTAGGGCGGGCCGTAGTTGTTGGCGAGGTCGAAGTGGGTGATGCCGAGGTCGAACGCCCGGCGCAGGATCGCCCGCGAGGTGTCGATCGGGCGGTCGTCGCCGAAGTTGTGCCAGAGCCCGAGCGAGATGGCGGGCAGGTCGAGGCCGCTCCGCCCACAACGCCGGTAGAGCATCGAGTCGTAGCGATCTTCGACGGCGGTGTAGGTCATACCTTGAAGAATGAGTGACGCCGGCCGCGAATGTATCTTCGCCTCCCGGGCGGCACGCCGTGCCCGCTGGGGCGAACGGGCAGACACGGGCAGACACGGGCAGACACAACGAATCTCGGGCCGGGCCCGTTCCGGTCAGGAGAGCGGCAACGCCTGGTCTAAGGGATGGGTGCGGCTGGTTTCGAACCAGCGACAGAGGCCCGGCGCTACTCGTTCAGCCCGGCGGCTTCGAGGGTGGAACCTCAGCGTCACCTGATCGGAGGTGGAACACCCTCTGCAGTCGCCGCCAGGACCGGGTCCCACTCGCACACCGCGCAGGCGTGGCGGAAAGCCGAGCGGGCGAACTCCAACGCCAGGGCGTGCGGATCGGGGCTCTCGCGGATGTCCTCCCATTCGAGCACGTACTCGCCGAGCTGCCCGTCCCAACGCGCCGCGGCGGGCCCGATGTCCGCGTCCGCGAAACCATCGGGCGCGGGGTACGCGTAGGCGAAAAAGGCTGCCCCCTCGTGGTTCGAATCCCCCGGCCACCACCCGATTGCGACCTGCTGGGCATCGCCTCCGTTGCGCATGAGGAAGTCATCAGACGGTGGATCGACCGGCCGCCCCGAGAAGAGGTTGACCGCGAGGTCGAAGGTCCCCCACCAGGCGTTGACCGGCGTCGAGCGTCCACGAAACGGCGCCCGAAATTCCGCCAGGACGAGCGCCGCGCGGGTGGCGGCGTCGAAGTAGGTCGCCACCTCGTCGGTGTCATAGGTCGCATGCTCGTGGTCCTCGTCCAGCGGCACCTGCCAGGGAGTCTCCTGGGGGGTGGGATTGACCTCGACGGCGCCCGCCAGCCGCCCCACGGCCTCCAGCACCTCCCGCGTCACCTCCGCCACGGGCCGGTTGGGCGTGAGCGCGATCCGGGTCTCGTGGCCGCCGCTGTGCTCGACCACCGCCTCGTGCGTGTGCAGGTCAAGCGCTGCGACGATTCCGCCGGAGCCGTCGGGCGCCGGCAGCGGGAGCGTCTCCCAGCCGCGGGCACTCAGCCGCAGGGCGGCGTGCTGTAGCTGCGGTTCGGGCGGCGCCAGCTCCACTGCGAGCTTTCCGAGCACCTGCGTGTGCGCGTGGAGCGTGTCGCAGGTGGCGCGCCACGCGCCGTAGGCGAGCGGTTGCCACTGAGTGGGCATGGTGGGACGCTGCTCCTCTGATTCGCTCGCTCCGGACACCCTCAGCCACCCATCGGCGAGGGCGGGATCCGCGTCTCTCCGACGATTTGTGGGATCACCATGCCGACGTCATCCACGAAGCAGAACGACCACTCCTCCCCCGGCTGCAAGGAGCGGATCAGCGGATGCCCCGCTTGCTCGGCGTGCCTGGACGCGTGCCGGTTCGGGGAGCTGTCACAGCAGCCGACCTTGCCGCACTCGAGGCAGATCCGCAGGTGAAGCCATGGATCGCCAGTCTTCAGGCACTCCTCGCAGCCGTCTACCGACTCGGGCAGCTCAGTCATCTCAACCTGGTCGAGGTGCGTGCAGGTCGCCATCAGACGTCCTCTCTTTCTCTGAGCGGTCGCGTTCCGCGATTCGGTCCGCGTCTGGTGCCCAGCATCGCAAAGTCGGCAAAGCCCATTAATACCCTGGAACCGTGAGGCCCTCGAGGCGGCGTATCGTCGGGCCCGCGTGCAGCTCCTCGTAGTCGAGGTGTTCAAGCAGGTGGACGTGGAGGTCGTGTAGCCCGTCAAACACGCGCTGCCGCGCATCGGCGTGGTCGGTCTCGGTGAGCGTGCGGGCCGCCGCCTCGACGACATCGAGGAGGTCCGAGACACGGGCATGGTCGGCTTCCAGGCGGTCCACGACCGGGCCGATCGATGAGTCGGCTGCGCGTAGCGCGGGAAACAAAAGCCCGTCCTCGGCTCCGTGATGGGCGTGGACGTGGCGGCAGTAGCGCAGGCAGTTCACCTTCAGCTGCCACAGCGGGCCGCTGGTCTTGAGCTCCCCCAAAGCGTCCTCGACAGCCTTCCCCGGGAGTCCTTCATTCACATCGGCGGCGAGCTGTTCAACGATCTTCAGGTCGCGACGGATAGCCGAATGGATCCAGACCAGCTCCTCGAACATCGCCCGCCCACGGGCCGTCTCCGGTTTCGCGTCGACGCTGGTCATCTTTGGCGAAGGGTGGCGCCCGAGGTGACCTGGGCGCGCGCCGCGGCGACACGCTCGCGGACATGCGGGGCGACGTCCTTGATGTAGGTCCGCAGCATGTCGGGATCGGGAGGCGTGGTGAGGAGCAAGGTGCTGAAGCCGAGCCGGTCGGCGAGGCGCGCCGTCTCGAGAACGCCCTGAGGGTCGCCGGCGTCGGGGACCAAGAAGTACCCGAACTCGCCCTGGTGTCCATAGTCGGGCATCGGCTCAGGCGGCCAGTCTCGGGGCGGCATCGAAGAGCGACGCATAGGTGTCGATGAGCATGTGGCGCCCCTTGAGCTCAGCGATCGTCGCGCTGTCGGCGACGCCGTCGCCGATGAAGCCGGATCCGCCTTCCGGGCCGAGCGGGATCGCGATCATGGGTGGGTAGGTGGCCCAACTCGTGAGCTCGCCCGTGCCGGCGATCAGCGCGCGAACGTTGGCGGCGACGACCTCGGCCTGTGCGGTGGCGACGCCCGCCATGTCGCGGTCGGCGTCGGCGAGGTCGCCGAGCGCAAAGACGCGGTCCTCGCCGACTACGCGCAGATGCTCGTCGACGCGGACGTAGCCTCCCTCGTCACGGCGTTCGTCCAGCGACCCCCCCTCGAGGTAATCGCTGTGTGGCCGTACACCGAATGCGCGAAACCAGATGTCGGCGACGAGCTCGCCGCCGTCCTCGGTTGCGATGGCGATCGGGGCGAGGGTCGCGGGCGGAGCGGTGGGCAGCTCGCTCAGCGCGGCACCCAGCCGCAGCTCGATGCCGAGATCGCCGAGTTGGCGGCGCAGCTCGTCGCGCAGCGCCTGGTCGTAGGGCCCCGCGAGGATGTCCTCCGAGACGTCGGCGATCGTCACCTGCTTGTCGGGGTAGAAGGCCTTGATCTCACCGGAGAGCTCCAACCCGGCCGGGCCAGCGCCGACGATCAATGCGCGGTTGGCGGCAAGCAGCGCCTCGTGAGCCGCGCGGAGGTGGGTTTTGGCGGAGGCGATGTCGGGCTCCTCGGTCTTGGCCGGAAACGGATAGGCGGAGCCGGTGGCGAGCACGAGGTAATCGGGCTCGAGCACGTCACCCGAGGCCAGCCTGACGTGGCGGCCGTCGACCTCGACGGCGCGATCGCGGACAAAGCGTCCATTCGCCAGCAGGTGTGTGTAGGGGAGGAAGATCTGGTCCAGCCACTCGGGCTCGACGAGCGTGCGCCACGCCGCGACGTTGTGAACGAACGCTTCGGTGGCGTCCACGAGGGTGACGTCGGCGACGTCGTCGAGAGCCTTGGCGGCGTTGATGCCGCCGTAGCCGCCGCCGACGACGACGACGGTGGGGCGTCTGGTCGAAGGAGAAGGATCTGCCATTGGAGGTGCTCCTTTGAGAGTGCTTTGAATCGACTATCGGCCATACTAATAGTAGAGACTATGAAAATACTAGTGACCTCTGCGATGCTAGCATAGAGGCCGTGGCAACGACTCGCACTCCGAGCCGAGACACTGCTGCTGGCGCCGACGCCTGCTCGCGCGGCGATGCCGCCCTTGCGCGCGCGTTCGAATTCCTCGGCAAACGTTGGAACGGGGTTGTCCTTGGCAATCTCAGCGAGGGGCCAGCCGGTTTCCGCGAGCTCTCGCGTGTGGTAGATGGGATCTCCGACTCGGTCCTCTCTGACCGGCTCTCCGACCTCGCCGAGGCGGGGCTCATCGCCCGGACCGTCGACGAGGGCCCGCCGCTGGCCGTTTCCTACGCCCTCACTGATCGCGGCAAGGCGCTGCTCCCGGCGCTTGGGCAGATTTCCCTCTGGGCGCAGGAGCACCTTGTGAAAGACGAGACCTAGCCGCTGGTACGCGGACCCTCAACGAGAAAACCCGATTGGCGCAATGCGCACTCAGTTGGGAGAGCGCTCGACGTTGAGGCTCATCCCCTCGTTCGGTGCCGTGTGTCGCGACCAGTGGTCAACCAGACCCGCAACCAACCAGGAGACCTTGCGACGCGTCTGGTCGTCCGCTTCTTCCAGCCCCCGCTCTAGTTCGGCCAGCACGTTTCTCAGCAGGCCCGACGTGGCCTCGATATGGCTCTCCGCAAGCACTGAATCACCACCCGCCCTGTCGTCCACGGGTATCCCCTCCTCGCGAAGCGGGTACCCACTTTTGGGCCCGAACACGCCACGGGGCACGCGGGGAGGGGAAGGACCCACGCATCGTTCCGTCTACCGGGGACCGCGCGGGCTCAAGAAGCCTGGATTTCCTGAGGCGGAGGCCTCGCGGGAGGGTCGCCGGAGGCCGCCTCCACTTCACCGCGTCCGGCAGCCTCCGCGGCGGCGCCGAAGCGCAGGACGCGGCCGCCGAAGGCGATCGCGCAGGCGGCGAACCAGGCCCACCCGAGCGCAAGCCCGCCGAAAACGTCGGTCAGCCAGTGGACGTCGAGCAAGACGCGACTTAGTGCCACCCCGACCGCGATGCCGACGGCGAGGCCGGCGAGCGCGGGCCAGGCCCGGGGGCCCCACCAACGTCCGGCGACGAGCGCGAAAGCTGCGAGGGAAGCGGCCGCGGTCGAGGTGTGGCCGCTGGGAAAGGATGGTCCGAGCGTTGCGGCAACGGGCTCGAGCGCCGGACGGGCGCGATCCACGAGCTGCTTGATCGTCTCCGTGAGGATCTTGTCTCCCAGGATCACGGCCACTAGGAACGGCACGACCCAGCGGTTACGTGTCCGCATGAAGTCCACGATCGCGACGATCACCGCCATCACGATCACGGTGACCGTCTCGCCCAGATACGTGACGAGCGTCAGGCCGTCGTGCGTCCAGGGATTCACGTGGCGGTTGCCCCACTCGGCCGCGCTGGTATCGATGCCGACCAGCACGTCCGTGCTGCGGACGACGACGGCCAGCAGGGCGAGCGCCATGCCGCCCACTACGACCGTCAGGAGCGCCAACGTGAGCACGAGCCCCGTGGCCGTCTTGGGCTCGAGGCGGGCCGCCCGCGCGGCACGGTGTCCCGCGGAGCCGGGCGCGCGCCGCCCGGCCTCGAACGCCGCCTCGACGACCGGCGCTGCGACCGCGCGATGTGGATAGAGCCGCGTCAGCGCGGCGGCGGCGAGTCCCGCCAGCGTGGCGATCAGCAAAAGCAGAAGAAGCGGCATCCTTTGCTTAATGTGCCCCCGAGCGGGGGAGTGTTAACGGCATGTTCGTCGATCCGCCGTTGGATGCAACTTCAGCGCCGCGAGCGAAACGGCGACCCGAGGCAAGCTCCCGGTGTTCGCTGCCCGCCCCGGCGCAGCCGCACAGCGGTTCGCCGACGCGCTGGGTTCGCGCCATCCCGCGCTCGTCTTCTTCGTCGCGCTGGTCGGCGGCTTCCTCTTGCTGCTGGTCGCCTCGATCCTGCTCGGCCTGCTGATCGTGCACGTCCTGGCCAGCGGAAGCGGCCTCGGCCTGGCCGGCGAGGATCAGAGCTTTATTGAGGAGCTCGTCGACGCGCGCAGCGGCACGCTGACCACGGTTTCCGAGGTCGCCTCGCAGGCCGGCGGAGCCCCGGTCTTGCCGATCATCGTCGGCATCATCGGCGGCTACTGCGCCCTCACCCGCCGCTGGCTCCTGGCGGCGTTCGCGGTCTTCGTCCTGCCTGCCGAAACGGCTGCCTACCACTTCACTTCGATCGTCGTCCCACGTGACCGCCCGTCGGTCAACCGCCTCGAGAATCTGCCGGTCGACTCCAGCTACCCCTCGGGCCACACCGCCGCCTCGGTTGCCGTCTACTCCGGCCTTGTGCTGCTGCTCACGGCCAGCATCACCGACAGCGTCAAGACGGCGCTGGCGTGGACCTGCGCGATCCTGCTGACCACGTTCGTCGCGTTGTCGCGCGTGTACCGCGGCATGCCCCATCCGCTCGACGTGGCCGGCGGTGTGCTCGTCGGCATCGGAGCGATCCTGCTGCTGCTGTTCGCCTGTCGCGCCGCCAGCGCGGCCGCCGAGAGGCGCTCGCGCTCATGAAGCTGGCGGTCGTCGCACACTCCGGCAAGACCTTCGGGGGCGGGCTCCCCGAGCTTCGGCGCACGCTCGCCAACGCGGGCATCTCGTCGCCGCTGTGGTTCGAGGTACCGAAGAGCAAGCGGGCGCCGGGGGCGGTCGAGCGGGCCCTCGAGGAGGGCGCCGAGCTGATAGTCGCGTGGGGCGGCGACGGGCTCGTCCGGCGTTGCGTCAACGCGCTCGGGAACACACAGATCCCGCTTGCGGTCTGCCCCGCCGGGACGTCGAACCTGTTCGCGACGAACCTCGGCATCGAGCGCGACATCGGAAAAGCCGTCGAGACGGCGCTCCACGGCGATCGCCGACGGCTCGACGTCGGCCGCTTCAACGGCGAGCGCTTCGCCGTGATGGCCGGAGCCGGACTCGACGCGGCGATGATCAAGGGCGCCGACGATCTCAAAGACCGTCTCGGCCGCGCGGCCTACGTGCTCGCGGGGGCCGCGAACCTGAACGCCCCGAGCTTCAAGGCAAGGGTCAAGGTTGACGGGAGGCGCTGGTACAAGGGAGCCGCGAGCTGCATCCTGGTCGGGAACATGGGCGACCTGTTCGGCGGGATCGAGGTCTTCGCCGACGCGCACCCCGACGACGGCATGCTCGACGTCGGCGTGCTCACATCCGACGGTCCGGTGCAGTCGCTGCGCGCGGTCTCCCGCACGGCCTTGGGACGCGCCGAGAAGTCGCCATACGTCCGCGTCACCCAAGGGCGCTCGCTGAAAGTGAAGCTCGACCGCAAGGTCCGCTATGAGCTCGACGGTGGCGATCGCAAGAAGGTCAAGTCATTCAAGGTCGAGATCGAAGCCGGCGCGATCACGGTCTGCGTCCCGTGCGGGGCCCCAGGAGGAAACGAATCAGATGACAACCAACGTGAGCGCTGAATCCGAGGACCTCGGCGACAAAGGCGAAACGTGGCGGTCAGGATGCCGCGCGGTAGGTGAGCAGCAGAACCTGAGTCGAACCGCTTAACGTCGTCGGGTTCGAGTCGCACCGTTCCCCGGTCGCCGAACACGTGGACGTTGCCGTTCCCCGGAGCGTGAACGCCGCCCTGCGTGACAGGCCACCCAAACTGGCTTACTAAGGCTCGCGTGTGAAGCGGTGGCGCCTCAGGCACCAACAGGCGTGGATTGACCGCAGCGGATGCCCGTCGATGCCTGCTGATGCCTTCGGCTGTGGGCACCAGAACGGCGCTGGTGCCCAAGCTCAGGAACCCAGGATCTTCGCCTTCTGGTCCGCAAACTCCTCCTCCGTGAGCACGCCGCTGTCGCGCAGCTCCGCAAGACCCTTGAGCTGTGCGACCGGGTCAGCTGCCTGCGGGGGTGGCGCGGCCTCCTGCGGCGGTGCCTCCTCGTACTGCTCCCGCGGTTCCTGCTCGGCCCAGCGGCGCTGTTGGCGCCGCGAGACGTTGTTGCTGACGCGGGTCGCCGTTCCGGCCACAACGGCTGTGCGGGCGACACCTCGGATTAGACCTGGCATGAGTTGCTCCTTTCAGACTTCAGGACGTGGTGGCTGCTTCAGCTTCCTCGGCCGCCTCAACGGCAGCGAGGAGTGCCTGGACTGGGATCCGCCCGCTGGCGACGAGCTGGCCGCCTGAGCGGCGAACGGCACTGGCGAACGGTGCGGCCCAGCTGTTCTCGTAGACCAGCAGGGCGGCCGAGGTGCCGGGCTCGAGCGCCGTTGCGGCCTCCTCGAGGTCGTCGTCTCCGAGCAGTCCCGAGGATGCGCCCTCGAACACCTTCAGCTCCTCCACCTGCTCGCCGAGACCCTGGATATCGAGGCCGGCGACCGTGCCGTCCTCGGCCTTGGTGATGAAGGCCAGGTCGAGGACGCGGATGATCCCGCGCTCGGCCAGGTCGGCGAGGATCGGCGCTGTCTTTCCGTTCGGCTGGCGGCCCGGCCACTCGACCAACAGGTAGTCGATCGGGCCCATCTCTTCCACTGCCTGTGTGCTCATCGCTCTCCTTCCGAGTGAATCGGTATCCGACCGAACCTACAGCGTGCCCGTCGACGGGGCCGAGTCCATCCCCGCTGCCGTAGGCGCAATCAGCGCGCAGATGATCCAGAGGAGGGGGAAGAGGCCAGCGCCACGACCGGGACCGGAAGCCGCACAACGACATGGGCGCGGCTGGTTTCGAACCAGCGACCTCTCGCGTGTGAAGCGGTGGAGCCTCAGGCACGGATGGGTGTCGATCGGGGCCATCGGATGCCCGCGGATACCGTTGAATATGGACACCAGGACCCGCTGGTGCCCAATGAATCTGAGCCAGGCCGCTCGCGTGCGGGTGGGAGCCGGCCCCCCGAGGCCGGTAGTAGCCTTCGGCGGGGTGTTCGACCACGTCGGCATCGCCGTCTCCGAGCTGGCCGCGTCCGAGCGCTTCTACCGCACCGTGCTCTCCGTGCTGGGCGTCGAGCCCAGCCACGCGGACGCCGAGCTCGTCGAGTGGGAGGACTGGGACATCGGGCCCACGGACCGCGAGCACCCGGTGACCCGCGGCCTGCACGTCGGCTTCGGGGCGCCGACCCGTGAGGCCGTGGACGCCTTCTGGCAGGTGGGGATCGACGCCGGCTACCGCGACGACGGCGCGCCCGGGCCGCGCGCGATCTACGGACCCGACTACTACAGCGGCTTCCTGCTCGACCCGGACGGCAACAGCGCCGAGGCCGTGCACGGCGAGCGGTCGAGTCCGGTGCCTCCCGGCCGCATCGACCACCTGTGGATCCGCGTCGCCGACCTCGAGGCGTCCAAGCGCTTCTACGCGACGATCGCGCCGCACGCGGGGATCCGCCTGGGCGACGACGAGCCCGGGCGCGTGCAGTTCGCCGGCGGCGACTACAGCTTCTCGCTGATCGACGACGAGCGGCCGCTCACGGAGCACGTCCACCTCGCCTTCCCCGCCGGGGACGACGCGACGGTGCGGTCCTTCCACGCCGCCGCGCTCGCCGCCGGATACGAGGACCACGGCGGCCCCGGCGAGCGCCCCGTCTACCACCCGGGCTACTACGGCGCGTTCGTCCTCGACCCCGACGGGCACAACGTCGAGGTCGTCAACCACAATCGCTGAGCCGGAGAGCGTCACCCACCCATCACGGACTCGACGAGAGTGCGGACCGCTTCGACCTCTTCGTCGCGAACGCGGTGCTCACCGGGCCCCACAATCAGGAGGTCGACCTCCGCGCCCGCCGCCCGCAGCGCCTCGGCGGCCACGCGGACGTCCTCGGGGTCGACCCAGCTATCCGCCTCGGCGCCGGTCAGGAGCGCGCGGACACCGGCGAGCGAGCCGCCGGAGGGAAACCGCACGTCGTCGGCGCCGATCAGGCAGCCGCAGAGCGAGACCACGGCGCCGAGCGGGCGCGGCGCTGTCGCGAGGAGGTCGAGGGCGATGCACGCGCCCTGCGAGAAGCCGCCGAGGATGATCCGCTCGGGCGGCACGCCGCGGGCGGCGAGGTCGTCGAGCGCGGAGCCGATCTGGTCGTGCGCGCGGCCAAGCTCCGGCTCGTTCGACCGACCGCGGGTCGAAGTATCGCTGGGGGTACCACGAGCGGTCTCGCGGCAGCCGGCGCGACGAGCGCGAGGCCGGGCAATCCCAGGCGTGCCGCGAGTCGCTCGGGCGCCTCGGGCCTCTCGCCGCGACCGTGCAAGAACACGAGTGTCGCCGCCGCCTCCTCGGGGCGGGTTGTCACCGGCGCACCGTACCGCACCCGAAGTGGCCCCGGACCAAGTGTGGGAGTGTGTCCCCTGAGAGGAAATGCCCGTGACCAGCGACCGCCCACCGATTCCCGCCATCGTGTTCGGCGGCGACGTCACGGGCCTCGCGGTCGTGCGGGCGCTCGGGCGCGCCGGCGTGACGGTGCTCGTGCCGCAGCCCGCCCATCCGCTAGTCCGCGGGTCGCGCTGGCATCGACCGCTCCACGGCGCACCGCCCGAGGGCAGCGCCGGCGGCGAGCTCGCGGCCTGGCTTGGCGGGCTCCCCTACGGACGCAGCGTCCTGTTCCCGTGCTCCGATCGCTGGGCGACGACGATGGCCGCCCTGCCGGCCGCGGTCACCGCCGCCCACGTCCCGGTCGCGCCGCGGAACGCCGCGCTCGAGCGCCTCGTCGACAAGGCGCGCTTCGCCGACGCCGTCGCGGAGCTCGGCGTCCCGGCCCCGCGGACCGTGCGAGCGCGAACGGCGGCGGACCTCGCCGCGCTCTCCGACGAGGAGCTCAGCGGCTCGTTCCTGAAGCCCGTCGACTCACAGGCGTTCTCGGCGCGGCACGGCGTCGAAGGGGCTTCGCCCTGCCGACCGGGCCGAGGCCGCCGCGCTGCTCGCCGCGCTCGCCGCCGAGGGGCTCGAGGTGGTCGTGCAGGAGTTCGTCCCCGGCCCGCCGGACGCGCACGTCTTCCTCGACGGCTACGTCGATCGCGCCGGCACCCTGCGCGCCTGCCTCGCGCGTCGGCGTCTGCGGATGTTCCCGCCGGGGCTCGGCAACAGCACCCTCTCGGAGACGATCATGCTCGAAGACGCCGCCGATGCGCTCGCCGCGGTCGAGCGGCTTTTCGCCGGGATCGGCTTCACCGGCCTCTTCGACGCGGAGTTCAAGCGCGACGAGCGCGACGGGGTCGCGAAGATCCTCGAGGTGAACGCGCGGCCGTGGTGGCAGCTCGGCATCGCAGCCGCGGCCGGCCTAGACCTCGCGCTCCTCGCGTACCGCGACGCCGCAGGGGGCGAACCGCCACCCTCCGAGCGCTACCGGGTCGGGGTGCGCTGGGTCCACCCGGTTCCCGACGCGCGCGCGTGGTGGCGGTCGCGCGGCAGGGGCGGCGATCCCGGGCTACCGGTCCGAGCCTGGCTCGGACCAGGCAACGCCGTCTGGAACCGCGACGACCCGCTGCCGCTGCTTGCGGAGCTCACGATGATGCTGAAGCGGGCCCGGAGGCATTACAGGCAGCGTGACTCGAATTCAGCTGCGCCGTGACGCCGTCGCACCTTAGGGTGATTCTGGAGCCTTCATCCCAGCGTGACCGCTGCGCGCCCGCTCGCGCCACCTCCGCGCCCTCCGCAACGCTTCCAAAGCGCTTCCAAGTCGAGACCTTCATCGCCCCCACAAACCCACTCATAGAGCAGGCCTCCGGAATGGGCGCGGCGGGTTTCGAACCTGCGACCTCTCGCGTGTGAAGCGGTGGCCCCTCAGGCACGGATCGGCGTCATTCGGACGCCGAAATGCCTGTGGATGTGGCGGGGATGCCTGCGGATATGGGCACCAGAACGAAGCTGGTGCCCAATGAGGCCCAGCTGCTATTCGAGGCCGGGGATATGGAGTGACGCTTCTAGAGCTGCACCCACGGCTCGGCCGGCGCGTGCCACCCCTATGGCGCCCGGGACCTGGGCGTCCGCTACCCTCACCCCACTAGACGGCGCGCCAGGGCGCTGTCACTCGGGGGGAAAGCAGGGGAAGTCTCAGATGAGGCGAGTGGTTCTATGTGCGGTGGCTGCTTACCATGATGTGCGTTCCCGCAGCGTCCGCGGCCGGCAAGGCAACACGCGGTTGACGCTGGACTACATCCAGATCATTCCCCATCGCAGGCAGCACGCACCTAACCGGCGACATCTTCTCGTCCGAGAAGGCGTGCAAGAACAAGCGACGGGTTGATCGTGTATCGCGTCCTTGACGGGCCGGACGAAGAGCGTGGGTCGACGCGTCTCGTACAAGGGCAGCGCCCAGCCGGGCTATTACTGGGCTCACAACGAAGTGACGGCATTCCGCCCCCCGGCGACTACTACGCGAAGGTTCGCAGCAGTGAAGCTGCAAGGCGGACCGCTCGCCGATGTACGACTGGGAGGGATTCTAAGTCGGGGCCGGTGGGACGCTCGGAGTCCGCCCATTGTCGACCAGGATCGGATCGGGTGTCCGAGCGACGCGCTTGTTGCGTCGTTCGCGCAACGTCCCGTTGAGCCTGGCGCTGGCCGCCTCACTCGCACTGCTCTCCGCCTTGGCCTTTGGGTCGCCCGCCATGGCGTGCCGACGCCCTGAGCAGAAGCTCGCCGCCTCAGCCGGCGACTACGTCGACCTCTTCGGCTTCTCGGTTGCGGTCGATGGTGACGCGCTCGTGGTCGGCGCGCCTGGGAAGAACAACCGCACGGGGGCCGTTTACGTCTATCAGCGCGCCGGCAACAGTTGGACGCAGACCGCGAAGCTGACCGCCTCCGACGGCGTCGGGACGAGTACCTCGGCTACTCGGTCGCGGATCGACGGCGACACGATCGTTGCCGGAGCGCCATCGACACTCGGCGCGAACCCAGCAACCAGGGCTCCGTCTATACCTTCGCCCGCACCGGCGCCGCCGCCCGCACCGAGACCGCGAAGCTGACCGCCTCCGACGGCGCCACGAGCGAGCAGCTCGGCCTCTCGGTCGCGATCGACGGCGACACGATCGTCGCCGGGACGCCCGAGGACAACGTCGGCCCCGACTCTGTGCGGGCGCCGCCTACACCTTCGCCCGCACCGGCGCCGCCGCGCGCACCGAGACAGCGAAGCTGACCGCCTCCGACAGTGCGCCCAGGAGACGGCTCGGCATCTCCGTCGCGATCGACGGCGACACGATCGTCGCCGGGGCGCCCGTACGTCGTCGCGCCAACTTCGCGCAGGGCTCCGCCTACACCTTCGCCCGCACCGGCGCCGCGGCGCGCACCGAGACCGCGACGCTGACCGCCTCCGACGGCGCCGAGCCGACTGGCTCGGCGCCTCGGTCGCGATCGAGGGCGACACGATCGTTGCCGGGGCGCCCGACGCCACGCGCCCCGGGTCAAGGCTCCGTCTACACCTTCGCCCGCACCGGCGCCGCCGCCCGCACCGAGACCGCGAAGCTGACCGCCTCCATCGGCAGCGGCGGCAGCCAGCTCGGCCACTCGGTCGCGATCGACGGCGACACGATCCTCGCCGGAGCGCCCTGCAGACGACACCGGCGCGAACCTCGACCAGGGCTCCGTCTACACCTTCGCCCGCACCGGCGCCGCCGCGCGCACCGAGACCGCGAAGCTGACCGCCTCCGACGGCGCCGAATCCGACAACCTCGGCCACTCGGTCGCGATCGACGGCGACACCATCGTCGCCGGCGCCCACCTCGACGACGTTGGCGAGGGCGTGAACCAAGGCTCCGCCTCGGTGTTTGCTCGATTCCGATGGCGACGGGGTGCCCGACGACGCTGATGATTGCCCTCTCGGCGCGGCAACGGGCTTCGACACCGACGGCGACGGCTGCAAGGACGAAGTCGAAGATGGCGACGATGACAACGACACCGTCGTCGATGTCTCCGACAGCTGCCGCGCCCTCCCTGCGAACACGCCCAGCGGGTGCCCGGTTGTCAACCGCCCGCTGACGCTCTCCTACTCGAAGTCGAAGCAGGAGTTCAAGGGTCTGCTCACTGCCTCCCAGCCGTCCTGCATCAGCGGTGACCTGGTGACCCTCTGGAAGCAGCGCAGCGGCGATGACCTCGAGGTCGGTACGGACGAACTAAACGCCCAGGGCAAGTACGCCGTCTCCAAGCGAGGTCGCCCCGGCAAGTACTACGCGACCGTTGATGAACGAGTCGTCGCCGACGTAGCCGCGTGTGCCAGTTGCCACCTCGCCGACATTGCGGTTGCGCAGGTAGGAAGCCATCACTCTTCTCAGGCTCGCATCGGTTGCTCGGGGTCCTTGCTGTTGCCGTTGGCGCTTTGTTCTTGACGGCCCCCGCGGCTGCGGCGGCACCGGCCAACGACAACTTCGCGGACGCAGTGGCGCTCGCCGGACGAGACGGACCCGTGACGGGTACCACGATCGGCGCGACCAGCGAACCTGGCGAGCCCTGCGAAATCGAGGTATGGGGCTGCGGCCCGAGCGTCTGGTACACGTGGGAGATTGCGGCCGCAACGACGACCCAGGTGAGCTTTGACACCTGCCCTGCCCCGTGGGATACCACGCTGCAGGTCTTCACCGGCAACAGTTTGGCGACGCTCGAGGTCATCGCTGAGGACGATGGGGCCTGTGGCCTTGGCAGTCGCGTCGACTTCGCCGCGGTCCCCGGGACCACGTACTCCATCCGCGTCGGCGGGTACGGCTCCAGGTCGGGCGCGTTCCAGCTTGGGCATTGCGAGGGGGCGGCGTGCTCGGCGGATACCGATGGCGACGGGGTGTTCTACCCCGCTGGACAATTGCCCGACTGGCGACTCAGGCTGGACCTCAACCGCCAGCACCGACCGCGACTCCGACGGCTGCCGCGACGCCGGCGAGGACTCCGACGACGACGGTGACGGCAGGGCCGATGGTTCTGATGCCTGCCCCGCCGGGGACACCGGCTGGATCCCCAACGCCACAACCGACAACGACTCCGACGGGTGCCGCGACTCGACCGAGGACTTCGACGACGACAACGACACCGTCGCCGACGGCTCCGACAACTGCCAGCTGGTCGCCAACACCGACCAGACCAACACCGACGGCGACCCCCAGGGCGACGCCTGTGACTCGAACAACGCCGCGCTCGAGCAGAAGCTGACCGCCTCAGACGGCGCCCAAAGCGACCAGTTCGGCGTCTCGGTCGCGGTCGACGGCGACACAATCGTCGTCGGAGCGCCCGCGGACGACTTCCAGAGGGGTGCCGTCTACGTCTATCAACGCGTCGGGAGACAGCTGGACAAACAGTCCGCCAAGCTGACCGCCTCCGACGGCGCCGCGGGCGACCGGCTCGGCTCCGTCGGTCGCGATCGACGGCGACACGATCGTCGCCGGCGCCTACGGCGTCGATGGGTTGGGGGGCGAGGCGGTAGGCGCCGTCTACGCCTTCACCCGCACGGGCGCCGCGGCGCGGACGGAGACTGCGAAGCTGACGGCCTCAGACGGCGCGAACGACCGGCTCGGCTTCTCGGTCGCGATCGACGGAGACACGATCGTCGCCGGCGCCCTTCGGACGACGTCGGCGATAACGTCAACCAGGGCTCCGCCTACACCTTCGCCCGCACCGGCGCGGCGGCACGCACCGAGACGGCGAAGCTGACCTCCTCAGACGGCGCCGCGAGCGACAGCTTCGGCGCTCGGGTGGCGATCGACGGCGACACGATCGTCGCCAGCGCCGTCAACGATCAAGTCGGCGAGAACCCCGGACAGGGCTCCGTCTACACCTTCGCCCGCACCGGCGCTGCCGCGCGCACCGAAACCGCGAAGCTGACCACCTCAGACGGTAGGTTCAGGGCGACCAGCTGTATCCAGTCGCGATCGACGGCGACACGATCGTCGCCGGCGCGATCTCCGATGACGTCGGTGACAGATCGGACCAAGGCTCGGTCTATACCTTCGCGAGCACCGGCGCGGCCGCGCGCAATGAGACGGCAAAGTTGACCGCCAGCGACGGTGCTGCCATCACAAGCTCGGCTTCTCGGTCGCCATCCACGGCGACAGGATCGTCGCCGGCGGCATCGGATTCACGGCGGGGTCTACACCTTCGCCCGCACGGGCGCAGCGGCGCGAACGGAGAGCGCGAAGCTGATCGCCCCAGACGACACCCCCGGCGACCAGCTTGGGCTCTCGGTCGCGATCGACGGCGACACGATCGTCGCCGGCGCCCCTGGCGACGACATCGGCGGCAACTTCGATCGAGGCTCCGCCACGGCGTTCTTCTCTCAGGCGGACTCCGATGACGACGGGGCGCGCGACTCCGCGGACGACTGCCCGACCGGCGATACCGGCTGGACCTCCAACGCCACCACCGACCGCGACACCGACGGCTGCCGCGACTCGACCGAGGACACCGACGACGACAACGACAGCAAGGCCGACGGCTCCGACAGTTGCGCCGCCGGCGAGCTCGGCTGGACCTCGAACGCCACCACCGACAACGATTCCGACGGCTGCCGCGACGCCGGCGAGGACACCGACGACGACAACGACACCGTCGCCGACGGCTCCGACAACTGCCGCACCCTCGCTGCAAACGCGCCCAGCGGGTGCCCCGCCGTCACCCGCTCGCTGACGCTGTCCTACTCGAAGTCGAAGCAGAAGTTCAAGGGCGCGCTCGCCGCTTCCGAGCCCTCCTGCGTCAGCGATGACTTGGTGACGGTGTGGAAGAAGGTCAGCGGCGATGACATGGAGATCGGCGCGGACGAGGTGAACGTCCGGGGCAAGTACGTGGTGTCCAAGCGAGGGCGCCCCGGCAAGTACTACTCGACCGTCGAGGAGCGAGTCGTCGCTGACGTGGCCGCCTGCGGCTCGGCCACACTCGCCCACATTGCAGTTGCGTTAGTCCCGCGCTGACGATGGGCGCGGCTGGTTTCGAACCAGCGACCTCTCGCGTGTGAAGCGAGCGCTCTCCCACTGAGCTACGCGCCCGAGGACGCGCATTGTAGGAGTGGGAGATTGGACCCTCAGCGCAGGACGTGGCAGACGGCGTCGACCTGCGCGAAGCGGATCAGGTCGGCGACCTCTTGGTTTCCGGAGCCGGGGGTGTGCGCGTCGCCCGGCGTGATCTGAGCGTTCACCGTGAAGACCACTGAGCGGCGACCGTCCCTGGATGCGGCCATGAAGAGGCGGTAGCCGGGGAAGGAGCCCGTGTGGCCATACACGGTTCCGCACTGGGTCTCGTATCTGAAGAGCCCGAGCCCGGCGCGGTTGCGCCCTGGGCCGGGGGGAGACGAGAGCCCTGAGATGAAGTTGCTCTGCGCCTCCTGCGTCGGAGCGTTGAAGAGGTCACCGCCGACGTAGGCGCGGATGAAGCGATTGACGTCGTTCGGCGTCGAGACGATTCCGCCCGAAGCCCAGGCGAGGGCGGGATTGATCAGTTCGCTGAGATCCTCCGGCGGCGAGCCCTCCACGTCGTAGCCGTGGACGTAGGGCTCCGGCATCTCGATCGTGATCGGCAACGTCGTGTTGGTCAGAGCCGCCTTGGAGTAGACGTGCTGCTCCAAGAGCTCGTCGTAGGTCTTGCCCGTGGCCGCTTCGGCCATCAGGCCGGCGATCACGTTGTCGGTGTCGGAGTACTCGTACCGCTCGCCGGGCGGGAACTCCGGCTCGGTGTCCTCGACGTACTCGACGAGCTCGAGCGGCGTCAGGTACTGGGTCGGGTCGGCGGCGAAGTCCGCGCGGAACTCGGGATCGAGGATGTAGTCGGGGAGCGAGCCGGTGTGGTGGATGGCCTGGCCCACGGTTACGTTCTCGGCAAGCGGCAGCACGCCGGGCAGAACCTCGCCGATCGTGTCGTCGAGCTCGAGCCTTCCCTTCGAGACGAGCGCCAGCACCACCGCTCCGTTGAAAGCCTTCGCCATGCTGGCGATCCGGTAGTGCTGGTTGCGCGTGAACGGCGCTTCGGTCGCCAGGTCGGAGACGCCTCGCTGCATGAACTGGACGTCCTTGCCGCGCTGTAGAAGAACCGACAGCCCTGGCGGACCATCGGGCGGGCGCACCACCTCGTCGAGCGCGTCGCGAAGCCGCTCGCCGGTCCGAGGCTTGGCCTCCGCAGCCGGGGTCAGCGCGACGAGCAAAGCCACGAGCGTGGCAGCCGCGAGGCTCACTCCGGACATCCGTGCCCGTCGCGCAACCATCGGACCACGGTACACCCCTGCGCGGTTTGGGCGCTGATGGTTGCGGTACCTTGCCGCCATGGCCATTGGCACTTCTCTCTTTCTGCTCGCGCTCGGCGCCATCCTGCGGTTCGCGGTAAACGACTCGATCGAACAGGTCGACCTCACAACCGTCGGGCTGATCCTGATGATCGTCGGTGCGATCGGGCTCGTGATCGGGCTCTGGATGACCGGCCGCTTCACCAGCAGTCGTGACGCGCCGCCACCCGGCGATCCGCGCTACGACCGCCGGCCCTAGGCCGGCGAGCTAACCGACGGCCGCTCGGGCAGCCGTGGCGCCGCTCGTCCGCGCGCCCGCTCGGATGAACTCCGCGCAACGCTCGCCCACCATCATCGCCGGCGCGTTGGTGTTCGCGCGGGTGATCCTCGGCAGCACCGAGGTGTCGGCCACCCGCAGACCCGCCACGCCATGCACACGCAGCTCGGCGTCGACGGCGCCTTCGCCCGGCTCGCCCATCCGCGCTGTGCAGGCCGGGTGGTAGGTGTGCTCGGCGGTGGCGCGGATCCACGCCTCGAGCTCGTCGTCGCTCTGCACGGCTGCGCCCGGATGGATCTCCTCGCCCACAAACTCCGCGAGCGGCGCCGTGGCCGCGATCTTGCGGGAGAGCCGGATTGCGCCGATCATCGCCTCGAGGTCCTCGCGCTCTGCTGAGCATGTTGAGCCGGACCTCGGGCAGCTCGCGCGGATCCCGCGAGCGCGCACGAACCGTGCCCCGGCTTGCCGGCGTCCAATACGACTGCGCGATCACCATCGCCGGCTTTGGGTGCTCGACCGCGCCGTGCTCCCAGAAAAACGCGGGCCCGAATAGCAGCTGGAAGTCCGGTGCCTCGAGCTCCTCGCGCGTGCGGACGTGCGCGAGCGCCTCGGCGATGTTGCTCGCGAGCTTGCCCTTCCCGCCGATGAGCCAGCGGAGAAGCCACTTGGGATGAGTCGCGTCGGAGAGCCCGGGCTGGCCCGCGGCGAGCTCCCAGTTGATGAGCGTCGCGGGGTGCTCGGAAAGGTTGGCCCCGACGGCCGGGCTGTCGACGAGCGTGTCGATGCCGAGCTCGCGCAGGTGATCGGCCGACCCGACGCCCGAGAGCTGCAGCAGGTGCGGCGTGTTGAAGGCGCCGGCCGACAGGACCACGTCGCCACGCGAGCCGGCGGCGCGACGGCGGCCGTGACGCTCGTACTCGATCCCCAGCGCTTGACCACCGTGAACGACCACGCGATGAACCTGCGCCTTGGTCTCGATCGTGAGGTTCGGTCGCTTGCGCGCCTCCCGCAGATAAGCGCGAGCGGCGTGCCAGCGCCGGCCCTTCCAGATCGTCACGGGGGAGTGGCCGGTGCCCTCGAGCTCCGGCCCGGAGAGGTCCGAGTTGCGCGGCACCCCGGCCGCGGCGGCCGCGTCGATGAAGCTCGCGACGAGCGGATCGGGGCTGTCGAGGTTGGTGATATGGACCGGCCCGGCCTCCCCGTGCGCCCGGTCGGGGAGATGGTGGGCGTGCTCGATCCGCTCGAAGTACGGCAGGCACTCCTCCCACGACCAGCCGTCGATTCCCCAGCCGTCGTAGTCGAGCGGATGACCACGGACCCACAGCATCGCGTTCATGGCGCTGCAGCCGCCCAGCACCTTGCCGCGAGGCTCGAAGATGCGGCGATCATCGAGGCCCGGCTCCGGCTCCGTGTAGTAGTCCCAGTCGCCTTTGCCGTGGAACTGCTTGGAGAACGCGAGCGGCGCCAGGACATTCAGGTTCGCGGGCGACCCGCCCGCCTCGACCAACAGCACCTGGCGATCGGGGTCCTCGCTGAGGCGGGCGGCGACGGCGCAGCCGGCCGAGCCGGCGCCGATCACGATGTGGTCGAAGTGGCGCATCCTCTCTCGGCGGCGACCATAGCCGGATGCGGGCGCTTGGGACCGGAGTCGATCGCGTAGCATCCCCTCTGGACCGTGCTAGGCGGGGCGTTAGCGGTGCCCTGTACCCGCAATCCGCTCTAGCGGGGCTGATGCCCGTTTGAGGGCAGCGGCCCTCGGGGCCAGTACGCCGCAGGCGGTGTTGATGGCCAGGTCCCGCGCAATGCGCGCCCGTGAATCAGGTCAGATCCGGAAGGAAGCAGCCTTAAGCGGTAGCGAGCAAGTGCCGCGGTAAGCCTGACCTGAGCCGGCCACGGCGGGCACGCCCGAAGACCGCTCTCGACGGCGGGCGCACGGTCCATGCCTAAAGTCGCTATCCGCTCCGCCGCCGTCTCGTCAGGAGCGTCTTCACCTAGCGTCCGTGGGCGCCTGGCTCCGGGCCCTCGGGGACCACCGGAGCGAGCTGGGCGAGCTCGTGCGGGGTAAGGCCACCGCCGAGCTCCTTCGCTCGCCCGCCGATCCCGCCTGAGCCGTTGCCTCCGCCGCCTCCGCCTCCGCCGCCCCGCCTGAGCCATGGTTGCGCCTCTGGCCGGGGCAGTTACGCGTGTAGACGACCCGCGCCGGGTGGCGGGGCCGCGTGGGGGAGTGAGCGTAGGAGAGGTGCAGGTGATCGCCGCGGCCGTGGCCGGCGTCGCCGTTCCAGCCGATCCAGCGGAATGGCAGCCGCACCTGATTTTGGTGGGGTTCGAACCGCCGGGCCAGATTGCCAAGCTTGTGCCAGTTTCCGCCCGTGGATCGGTTGGGCACGATGTCAAGGGCGAGGCCGATTGGATGCTCGCCGTTGATCGCGTGACCGCTGGTCGCGTAGCCGTCGGTGATCCAGATGTCGAACTTGCGCTTCATCCACCGGATATCCGGGAGCAGGCGCCGGTCGATTCTCTCGCCTGGGAAGCCAGGGATGCGGACGAACTTGCCGCCGCGCGTGGTCTTGCAAAGGTGATCGCTGAGCTGCTCGGTGTGCATGTCGGCGGCAGCCGGCGCAGCCGTCACGCCGGCGAGCGCGACGGCGACCCCGACCATGCCCGCGATATTTCGCCAGGTGCGCGACATCCTCCGTTTCCTACATCGGCAGGATCGCACGTCGCTTGAAGTCGCCCGGACGGGCGGACACGCTTTGCAAGCCGCCCGTCGGGCAGCCGAGTGGGTGACGCCCTGAGCGTGGCTAGACTCAGCCAGGTGAGCGCCGAGACCTCGCTCTACCGCCGTCATCGCCCCCAGGCCTTCGATCAGGTCGTCGGCCAAGAGCACGTCGTGCGCACGCTTCGCAACGCGGTCGAGCGCGACCGGGTCCACCACGCGTACTTGTTCGTAGGGTCCCGCGGCACGGGCAAGACATCGCTCGCGAAGATCCTCGCTCGCTCGCTCAACTGCGTAAACGGCCCCACCGCGACTCCCTGTGGCGAGTGCGAATCGTGCGTGGCCATCGCCCGCGGCAGCTCACTCGATGTGATCGAGATGGACGCAGCCTCCAATCGCTCTGTCGAGGACATTCGCGACCTGCGCGATCGCGTCGGATACGCGCCAGCGGCCGGGCGCTGGAAGGTCTACATCCTCGACGAGGCGCACATGCTCACCCGTGAAGCGTGGAACGCCTTCCTTAAAACGCTCGAGGAGCCGCCTCCCAACACCGTCTTCGTGCTGGCTACGACGGAGCCACACAAGGTGATGGGCACGATCGTCGACCGCTGTCAGCGCTTCGACTTTCAGCGTCCCACCCTCGAGCAGCTCGCCGAGGTCGTGCGTCGTGTGGCCGAGGCGGAGGAGATCGAGGTCGCTGACGGCGCGGTCTCGGCGATCTCGCGGGCGGCAACCGGCAGCTTCCGTGACGCTCTCGGCACCCTTGACCAGCTGGTGGCCTACGGGGGCAAGTCGGTACAGACCGACGACGTGCTCGCGGTGCTCGGCGTCGCCGAAGGCGAGTTGATCCTCGCCGCCGCCGACGCGATCGCGGCGAGCGACGGGCGCGGGGCGCTCGAGGCTTCCGAGCGCCTGTCGCGCTCGGGCGGCGACGTCAGCCAGTTCGCTCGCGATCTGCTCGCGCACCTGCGCCAACTGCTGGTGATCCGCACTGCCGAGGACGCGGTGGACATCTTCACCGTGACCGCGGCAGATCCAGAGCGCTTGCGCGCCCAGGCCGGCGCCTTTACCGATCTTGGCCTGGCTCGCGCGATCGATGTGATCGCTGCGGCTATCACCGCGATCCGCGAGGGGGATGAGCCGCGGATGACGGTTGAGCTGGCCCTCCTGCGTGCGGCTCGGCCGAATCTTGATCCCTCCCGCGAGGCCCTGCTGCAGCGCGTCGAGAAGCTTGAAGCGTTGCTTCAGGATGGGGCCGGCATTCCGCCTTCCTCTGCGTCAGCCGCTCCGCGGCAGAGTTCTCCGCAGAAGGATGTGGCGGCTGACAGGCTTCGTCAGGAGGAACGCCGGCCCCCTCCCAACGAGCCGACGAGTGTCTCGCCCTCCCCGAGCCAGGAGGAAGGACAGCCCCCGGGTCGCCCAGCGGATCGGGCCGCCCCAACGGTTGATTTGGAGAGGGTGCGGGAGCTTTGGCCCGGGGTGCTTGATTCGCTGCGGGATTCCGGGCAGGAGCTGCTCTCGACCGTGCTCGAGGCGGCGCGGCCGGTGGCCGTCGACGCCGAGGAGGGGTTGCTCGAGGTGGGCTTCCCCGAGAGCGCCGCGTTCAACAAGCGCAAGGCCGAGGCGAAGGATGCTCGCGAGCTCGTCGCGCGGGCGGTCGAGAGGATCCTCGGGGTGCGGCTGCGTCTTGGCTTCGTGCTCCTCGATGGCGACGTGGTCGATGACGAGACCGCGCCAGCAGCTCTCCCCGGACGAGTTGATAGAGCGCTTCAAGGCGGAGTTCGACGCCGAGGAGGAGACGGAGGCCGAGAGCGGGAGCGGCAAGAACGCCGCGGATGCACGGGAGGCCACGGGATGACGCGGATGCCACAGGGCGGCGGCATGCCCAACATGCAGGCCATGCTCAAGCAGGTCCAGGAGATGCAGGCGAACATGGAGCAGGCCCAGGAGAACCTGAAGAGCGAAACGGTCGAGGCCAGCTCCGGCGGCGGCGTCGTGACGGTGAAGATGAGCGGTGATCTGCGTTTGCTGGAGCTCGTCATCGACCCGGAGGCGATTGACCCTGAGGACGCTGACATGCTCACCGACCTCGTAACCGCCGCGGTGAACGAGGGGATCCGTTCGGCGCAGGAGCTCGCCTCGAAGCGGATCGAGGAGGCCAGCGGCGGGCTCGGGGGCGCGCTCGGCGGCGGCGGCGGTCTCGGCGGCTTGGGACTTCCCGGGCTCTAGTCAGGCTTAGCCGAGGCTGTGTACGCGGGCCCAATCCAGCGGTTGATCGCGGAGCTCTCAAAGCTCCCGGGGATCGGCCAGCGCACAGCCCAGCGGCTTGCGTTTCACATCCTGCGCGCTTCCGACTCGGACGCCACGGCGCTGGCGGACGCGATCCGCGAGGTGAAGGAGAAGGTGGGCCTCTGCGAGGTCTGCTTCAACCTCGCGGAGGGACCGCGCTGCCGCATCTGCGAGGACGACCGTCGTGACGGGGCCGTGATCTGCGTCGTCGAGGAGCCGGCCGACGTGATCCCGATCGAGCGCACCCACGAGTTCCGCGGCCTCTACCACGTCCTCGGCGGCGCCCTCTCCCCGATCGACGGGATCGACCCCGAGGACCTGAAGATCGCGGAGCTGCGCGACCGTGTGGCCTCGAATGATGTTCGAGAGGTCGTGCTCGCGACGAACCCGACGACCACCGGCGAGGCCACCGCGATTCACATCGCGGAGCTGCTTCGCGGCCAGGTCGAGATCACCCGGCTCGCGAGCGGGCTGCCGGTGGGAGCCGACCTGGAGCACGCGGACGAGGTGACTCTGGGCAGAGCGCTCTCCGGGCGTCGTTCCCTCGTCGACTAGCCGGTAGCCGAGCTGCCCTGCACCTCGCTCACCCCGAAGCGCTCGTGCAAGCGCCGCAGCGGGGCCGGGGCCCACCAGTTCCACTTGCCCAGCAGCGCCATGAGCGAGGGAACCAGGAGGGCGCGCACGATCGTTGCGTCGATGAGCACGGCGAGGGCGGTTCCCAACCCCACCTCCTTGATGAAGATGACTTCCGAGGTGACGAAGGCGCCGATCGCGATCGAGAACAAGAGGGCGGCGGCGGTGACGATGCGCCCGGTTCGCTCCAGCCCGATCGCGACCGAGTCCGCGTCGGACGCACCGCCATCGCGGGCCTCCTTGATGCGCGAGAGCAAGAACACCCCGTAGTCGGTCGAGAGGCCGAACGCCACCGCGAACAGCAAGAGCGGCTGGGTTGCCTCAAGGCCGCCTTGGCTCTCATAGCCGAGCAGTCCCTCGAAGCGACCGTCCTGGAAGATCAGCACGAGCAACCCGAATACGGCGGAGAGCCCCAGGAAGTTCATCAAGATCTGCTTCAGCGGTAGGACCACGGAGCCCGTGAAGAGGAAGAGCACAACGAAGGTGACGAGGGCGACGAGCCCGAGCACGATCGGAAGGTGCTCAACCAGGCTCGACTGCAGGTCGACGTAGTCGGCGGTAAATCCTGTGACGAGCACGTCGCCGGGAAGCGCTCGCAGGTCCGCCACCAGATCCTGGCTCGCGTCGGTCAGGGGCGGCTGGGATGAGATCACCTCGACGACGCTCTCGCCGCCCCGCAGCGCGACCGGCGGATTAACCGCCGCGGCACCCTCGACCTCGGCGGCCGCCTGAGCGACACGCTGGGCCTCATCGGGGCCGCCGGACACCGCGAGCTGGACCGGGCTGTCGCGGTAGGGCGGGAACTCGGCGCGCAGGACGTCGTCGACCTCGTGGGCGCTCGCCTCCTCCGGCAGGACCTGCGCGTCCACCGACGTGAAGTTGATCTGAAAGAACGGGATCCCGAGCGCGATCAGAAACGCGGCGCTCGCAACGGCGATGCGAGCGGGCGCGCGCATCACGAGGCGCGAGAGCCGGTACCAAAAGCCGGTGGTCATCGGGCGCGAGTCGTCGTCGGCGCGGCGCTGCAGGAACCTGGGCGAGAGCGAGTTGACGCGTGTGCCCAGCAGGGCGAGGATCGCGGGCAACACGATCAGGGCGATCGCCGCCGCGATCAGCGCGACCATCGAGCCCCCCAGGCCCATCGAGTAGAGGAAGCGCTGGGGGAAGACGAGCAGAGCCGCCATCGCTCCCGCGACCGTGAGGGAGGAGAAGAAGACCGTGCGGCCCGCGGTCGACATCGTGCGCCGCATCGCCTCGAGCCCCGGCCCGGACCGCGCGATCTCCTCGCGGTACCGGGAGACCATGAAGAGCGAGTAGTCGATCGCGAGGCCGAGTCCGAGGCCCGTGACCAGGTTGAGCGCGAAGATCGAGACCGACGTCACCTCGCTCGCGAGGCGCAACATGAGGAAGGTCCCAACGATCGCGAGGCCGCCCACCAGAAGTGGCAGCGCCGCCGCCACGAGGCTGCGGAAGAACAGGAGCGAGAGCAAGAAGAGCAGCGGGAAAGCCAGCAGCTCGGCCGTGCGGAGGTCCTCCTCGACCTGCGCGTTTATCTGCGCCTGCGCGACGGCGCCGCCGCCGACCGAGACGCCCGGCTCACCCGCCAACTCGTCGGCGATCCGCTCACCCGCGTCTTGGATCTCATCGTCGTCCGTGGGGGAGAGGCTCACGGCAAGGTAGGTGGCGTCGCCCTCGCGAGAGACGAAGGCGCGCGAGCTCGTGTTGAAGAAGCTCGACACCGCCTCGACGCCGGGGTCTTCGCCGATCGTCTGTGTGAGCTCTTCGACCCGCTGGCGGCCTGCGGGCGACTCGACGTCGACACCCTCGACCAGCACGACAACACCGGTGGAGCGGTAGCCGGCTTCCTCGAGCCGCTCGGTGGCGATCGAGGTCTCCGTGTCGGGATCGTCCGCCCCGTAGGGATCGAGGCGGTCGGCCACCGAGCCGCCGATCGCCCCGGCCGCGAGAAAGAAGACGGCGGCGGCGATCGCAACGAGGCGGCCGCGATTCTGCGCCAGACGGGCGAGCGCGTCAAGCATCCTGGAGCTCCTTGCTGTCCCCGGTCGTGTCCTCGAGCTCCTGAGCGGCACGGTCGCACCAGTCCAAAGCCCATTCCTGCAGCTCGATTCCGTATCGCAGGACCACGAGCGCGAACCCCTGCGGCTTGCCCGAGGCCTCGAGGTCGCGGAACTGCTTCAGCGTCTCCGCGTGCTGGCGGCGCTTCGCCTCGAGCGTCGAGGCTGCCGTCGTTGGTGAGGCTGAGGCGAAGAAGAGCCGCAGCAGGCCCTCGTCACGAAGCTCGAAGACCTCGGGATCGCCCGCGAGCCACTCGCGAAGCTCGGCCCGGCCCGCGTCGGTCAGCGTGTAGACCTTGCGCTTGCGCTCGCCGCGAGGGCTGTCCTCGCCCGCAATCAGCCCAGCGTCCGCAAGCCGGCGCAGCTCGGGATAGATCTGCCCGTAGCTCGCGGCCCAGAAGAAGCGGGTCGAGCCGTCGGCGAGCGCCTTGATGTCATAGCCCGACATCGGCCTCCAGGAGAGAAAGCCGAGGATCACGTAGGCGGTGGGAGAGAGCTTCATATCGCCGCTAGATATATCAGATCGATATATATGGATTGTGTGAGGTGCATCACACGCCTCGTGGGCAGGTCGCCGGAGGGGCCGCCAGCGCTCTCCGTATCCTCAAGCCTCAATGGCAGCCGAGACGGTGGTGATGAAGTTCGGTGGCACGTCGGTCGCCGAGGCCGGCGACATCAAGCGCGCGGCGGGGCGGATCGTCGCCGCTCGCGAGGGCGGGATGCGCGTCGTCGCGGTGCTGTCCGCGCGCGGCAAGATGACCGACGAGCTCCTCTCGATGGCGACCGAGGTCTCGGGGACCCCCGAGCCGCGGGAGATGGACATGCTGCTATCGGTGGGGGAGCGGATCTCGTGCGCGCTCTGCGCCATGGCGATCCAAGACCTCGGCCATCGCGCCCTCTCGCTGACGGGTTCTCAAGCCGGCATCGTCACCGACTCCTCCCACACCAAGGCACGGATCCTCGACGTGCGCGCAGATCGCATTCGCGCTGCGCTCGAGGAGGACCGGATCGTCCTCGTGGCCGGCTTCCAAGGGGTCTCAGGGGACTCGCTCGACGTGACGACGCTCGGCCGCGGGGGCTCCGATACGACCGCCGTCGCGATCGCCGCCGCGCTCGGCGCCTCGGTCTGCGAGATCTACACGGACGTCTCCGGCGTCTTCTCGGCCGATCCCGCGCATCGTCCCCGAGGCCCGCAAGCTCTCGGTGGTCTCGTTCGAGGAGATGCTCGAGATGGCGGCGTCGGGAGCGAAGGTGCTGCAGCTGCGGTCGGTCGAGTACGCGCGCAACCACGAGTCCGCATCCACTGCCGCAGCTCGTTCGAGGACGGCGCCGGTACCCTCGTCGTCGCAGAGGACGAGACCTTGGAACGCCCCCTGGTAACAGCCGTCGCCCACTCCACCGAGGAGTCCCGCGTGACCATCACCGGCCTGCTCGATGAGCCGGGCGTTGCCGGACGTGTCTTCGGCGCGCTCGCCGACGCGAACGTGAACGTCGACATGATCATCCAGAACGAGCCGATCTCGACAGACCACGGTGCCGATCTCTCCTTCACGGTCGCCCGCGAGGACCTGCAGACCGCGCTCTACGGTGATCGGGAAGCTCGAGGTTGGCGAGGACATCTCCACCGACGAGGCGATCGGCAAGGTCTCGATCGTCGGCGCCGGCATGCGCAGCCACCCGGGAGTCGCGGCGAAGGTCTTCCAGGTCCTGGGCGAGGAGGAGATCAACATCGAGATGATCTCCACCTCGCCGATCAAGATCTCCTGCGTGATCTCCGCCGATCGCGTGCCCGGACGCAGTGCAGCGCCCTCCACGAGGCGTTCGAGCTGGGCGCGGACGCCGTTCGCAAGGAAGAGCCGACCGGCGCGGAGCACCGGCCGAAGGTGGCGCCGTGAGCGGGCCTTATCGGGTCGGAATCCTGGGCGCCACCGGCGCCGTCGGATCGACGCTGCTCGAGGTGCTGGGCGAGCGCGACTTCCCCGTCGCCGAGCTCGTGCCGCTCGCATCGCAGCGGTCGGCCGGCAAGCGAGTCGGCTTTCGCTGGCGGCGAGGTCGAGGTCCGGGTGCTCGATCGAGAGCTCGATCGAAGGGCTCGACCTGGTGCTCTCCTCGGCGGGCGGCTCCGTCTCCTCCGAGTGGGCGCCTCGGATCGTCGAGGCCGGCGCCGTCGTGGTCGACAACACCTCCTTCTTCCGCATGCACGACGACGTGCCGCTGGTCATCCCCGAGGTCAACCCCGATGCCGCCGGCGACCACCGCGGCCTGTCGCGAACCCGAACTGCACGACGATGCAGATGGTCGTCGCGCTCGCGCCGATCCAGCGCGAGGCGGGAATCGAGCGCCTCGTCGTCTCCACCTACCAGTCCGTCTCGGGCACCGGGCGCAACGCGATCGAGGAGCTGCAATCGCAGTCGCGCGCCGATCCTCGACGGCGAAGACCGCGAGCGCCGAGGTCTTCCCCCACCAGGTGGCGTTCAACGTCCTGCCCCAGGTCGAGACCTTCGACGACGGCGACGACTACACGACCGAGGAGCGCAAGGTCATGCGCCGAGACGCGCAAGATCTTCGGCGTCTCCGAGGAGGAGCTGCCGATCTCGGCAACCTGCGCTCCGCGTCCCCGTGATCACCGGCCACTCGGAGTCGGTGAACGTGCAGACCCGCGACTCCGAGCTCAGCCCGGAGGAGTGCCGCGAGCTCCTCGCCGGCGCGCCCGGGCGTCGTCGTCGTCGACTCCCCCGGCGACGGTGTCTACCCGCTGGCGATCGATGCCGCGGGCCGCGACGAGGTGCTGGTCGGGCGCATCCGCCGCGATCCCTCGCACGAGCGCTGCCTCAACCTCTGGATCGTCGGCGACAACCTGCGCAAGGGCGCCGCCACCAACGCGGTTCAGGTCGCCGAGCTCCTGCACGAGCGCGATCTCGTGCGCGTGCCCGCCCGCGCACCGCGCCGCCTAGACCGCGCCTGATCGGCGCGTACGCATCGCTCGCGGTCGTCGTCGCCGCGTCGGTCTGTCATCGGCCAGGCGGTGCTGTCGCTTGCGGGCGGCGCGATCTCGGCTGGCTCGCGGGCGCCGCCGGTCTCGCCACGCTGCTCGCAGCAAGCGGGATCGCCGTTAACGCGGCCTCCGACAGTGCCACCGCGGTTGCCATTACCTGGCGTCCTCCTCCTCATCGTCGCCCTCGCGACGCTCGTTGGCGTGGTCCGGCCGATGGGCTCGGCGGCTCCTGCCGGCGGGATCCCCGCGGCGGCGCTCGCGGTCCTGTTCGCCTCGCTCCCGTTCATCGCGGCCGGCCGTGTCGGCATCCTCGGCGTCGGGCTGGTCAACGACGACATGGCCTCGCACCTGCTGATCGCGGCCTGGCTCGATCGAGGGCTTCAGCCCCGAGCCAGTCCTGATCGACCAGGGGTATCCGCTCGGGCCGCACGCGCTCGTCGCCGGATCGGAGCGGCTGCTCGGGTCGGATGAGATCGACGCTGTTCGCCGGGCTCATCCTCGCGATCCCTGCCCTCACGGCGCTGCTCGCGTTCGGCGCGCTCGGCGGCTGGGCCTCGATCGCGCGCACGCTCGCCGCGGCGGCGATTGCGCTGCCCTACCTGGTCGCCGCCTACCTCGCGCAGGAGGCGTTCAAGGAGCCGATCATGGCTCTCTTCCTGCTCGCGTTCGCCCTTGCGCTGCCGACGATCCGGCGCGCGCGCGACGCGATCCCCCTCGGGCGTGCTCGCCGCCGGGGCGATCTACGTCTACAGCTTCCCGGGCCTGGTGTGGCTCGTCGGCTGCGGCGATTGTCTGGGGAGCCATCGAGCTGGTTCGAACGCCCTGAGCGACGTGCCGACGCCTGGTCGTTGCGCGCGGGCGGCGGTCGTCCCGGCAGCGCTGGCGGCCGGGATCGCGGTCGTCCTCGTCGCACCCGACCTTGGCCGGATTCTCGATTTCGCTGACTTCCGCGCGCTGGATCCCGACCGCGCGAACGAGGGTGGCCTCGGCAACCTGCGCGGGCACATCTCGCCGCTTGAGGCGCTCGGGATCTGGCCGACGAGCGAATTCCGCCTGAGCGGCCGGAGCCGGCAGCCTCCCGGCGGTCGGCTTTCTACGCCGGCGCCGCGCTGGCGGCTCTTGGCTCTCGCGATGGGCCTGCCCGGATGGGTCCGCAGGTACGGCGTTGGCGTGCCGGCCGCCCTGGTCGGCGCCGTCGCCGGTCTTCATTGCCGCTCGCGGGCTTGGCACCGTCTACACGTCGGCGAAGGCGCTCGCGATCGCGGCGCCCCTGGTTGCCATCGTCGCGCTCGGCGGATTGCTCGCGGTGCGCTCGGGCTGGCGGACGGCGTCTGGCGGCGCGCGTTCCTGCACCGGCGCGGCCCTGTCGAGCTTCCTGGTGCTGCGCCAGGCGCCCGTGGGCCCCTCGGATCACAGCGAGGAGCTGGCCGAGATCCGCCCGCTGGTGGAGGGCGAGAAGCTGCTCTTCCTCGGCCGCGACAACTTCGTGCTCTATGAGCTGCGCGGGTCGAAGCCGTTCACCCACGTGCGCAACTTCTATGACCCCTACTTCGTGAAGCCGAACTTCGAGTTGCGGGACGTGGGATCCAAATTCGACTTCGATTCGGTCGAGGCGCGCAAGCTGGATCGTTTTCCCTATGTGTTGACCACGCGTGCCGCCTACGCAAGCGGGCCGCCCGCCGGGGTACGAGGCGGTGCGAACGACCCCCTCCTACATCCTCTGGGCACGCGGCGGTGGCGCGGTTTCGCGCGAACCTGGGGAGACGGGTCCCGAGCCCACGGGCAAGCTCGACTGTATGAATGAGAAGCGTGCGACGCTCGCACGTGTCGCCTTTGCCGCTGAGCCTGGAATCCTGGCGGCCGCAGGCGACTGGTCACGCAACGACGGTCGAGGACGGCGCGCCGACGACCCTCTCGCTCCGCCTGCCCTCCGGGCACTGGCTGCTCTCCCTGCGCTACGACTCCACCCGGCCCTGCGGCTCCGAGCGTCGCGGAGGTCTCGACGCGCGGCTGCCCGCAAACCTCGACTATCGCGGGGTGGCACCGTTTTGGCCTGCCGGGGAGATTGAGTCCGACGGGCTCACCGATCGAGATCACGGCCTCGGTCGAGCCACCTTCGCCTGTCGGGCGGTTGCTCGGCGCCAGTTCGGTCGCACACCTCGGGGAGCTCGCCGCGAGCCCAAGTGCTCCCGCGGTCCGCGGGGCGCAGGCGGGTCCGCATCCTGGGATCGGCACCCGCCTGCTGAGCGACGCCGGGAGGTTGGCCTGCGGACAGCAGGTCGACTGGATCGAACCATGAGCGCGGCCGGCCGACCCACGAACGCGCGCCGCGGATGGACCTCGGCTTCGGCGAGGCGCTCCTCATCGTCGGCGCGCTGCTGGCGATCGTCGCGGCGCTCTCGGGGCTGATGCAGGGGACGGTGCTCTCGAGCTCGGTCCTCGCGCTGGGGCTGGGTATCATCCTGGCGCTCACCGAGGCGTCTCGATCGACGTCAACGACGCCGGGGTGCTCGAGCTGATCGAGCTTGCGCTGATCCTGACCCTGATCTCCGACGGGCTCGTCGTCGAGCGCGAGCTCCTGGGCCGCCACTGGGGCCCGCCGGCCCGGGCGCTCGTGATCGCGATGCCTGTCACCCTCGCGCCTGCTCGCGGTCGGCGCCAAGCTGCTGTTCAGCGGCGCTGAGCTGGGCCGAGGCCTTCCTGCTGGGCGCCGTGCTCACGCCCACCGATCCGGTCGTCACCTCCACCGTCGTCACGGCGCAGAGGGTCCCTGACGGTGATCCGGCACACGCTCAACCTCGAATCGGGGCTGAACGACGGCCTGGCGCTGCCGTTCGTCCTCTTCTTCCTGGTCCTGGCCGGGCGCCGGCGGCGACGCCGGCTCAGAGGCCGCTGGAGCTGGCGGGCGAGGCCGCTGTCGGCGCGCTGATCGGCGTTGCGCTCGGGATCGCCGGCGGGCGCCTTCACCACCGCGTGCCCGGGGGGATCACGCGCCGCTACGAGGGCATCTACGCGATCGGCGTCGGCCTCGCGGCCTATCGGCCTCGCCGACGTCACCTTCGGCAACGGGCTTGATCGCGGCGTTCGTCGGCGGCATCGCGCTCGGGGCCGCCGAGCACGAGATCACCGATCGCTTCGCCGACTTCTCCGAGAACGTCTCGACGATCTTCCAGGTGCTCACCTTCTTCGTCTTCGGCGCGATCATCGTGGCGACCGGCTACGACGGCTCGGTCTGGCGCCCTGCTCGCGTTCATCGTCTTCGCGCTGCTGGTCGCGCGGCCGGTGGCGGTCATCGGGCCCTCGCCGGCACCGGCCTGCCCCGCCCGCACAAGCTCTTCATCGCCTGGTTCGGCCCCAAGGGGGTGGCCTCGATGCTGTTCGCCCTGCTCGTGCTCGACGGCACCGTCGGCGAGCGCACGCTGGTCTTCGACGTCGCCGCCTTCGTGATCCTCGCCTCGATCCTCGCCCACGGGCTCACCGACACGGTCGGCGCGAGGTGGATCGAGCGGCGGATGAGCTGCTAGCGGTAGCTAATCAGCGAGGTGGGCGACGACGGCGCGGGCCGTCTCCTCGTCGATGTCGTGTGCTTGACGTAGAGGTTCACCGCGTCCTTGGTGTTCCCCAGCATCGCCGCCTGCTCGACCTCGGGTGGGACGGGGGGACCTCGGTCATGTCGATGGGCTCGTCGCTCATGACGCGGGCACGCGCCAGCGCAGAGCCGCTCGCCGACCCACTCGGTCGAGGCGATGTGCTTCGGCATCCCCAGCTCCTTGGGCTCGAAGCCGAGGGCGAGGCCGACGAGCTGCGGCAGATGCAGGACGGCGATCCCGAGGTCGCGGCCGACGACCTTGGCCGCCTCGGGCTGCTGCATGTCGAGGTTCAGGTGGCAGAGCGGGCACGGCGTGACCAGGCAGTCGGCGCCGGCGTCGAGCGCGTCGCCGAGGTGGGTGCCGGCCTGGCGCAGCGAGGTCTCGCGGTTCATCGTGATGATCGGGAAGCCGCAGCACTTGCGCGCGCCGTCGTACTCGACGACCTCGCCGCCGAGGGCCTCGATCACCCGCTCCAGGTAGAGGTCGCGGTCGGGGTGCTCCTCGTAGCCGAGGCGATGCTTCGGGCCGCAGGATGTAGCAGCCGTAGAACGGGCCCACGCGCAGGCCGGTGAGCGGCCGCTTGACCTTCGCCTTCAGCGTCTCGAGGCCGATGTCCTCGACCAGGACCCAGAGGAAGTTCTTGTTCGTGAACCCGTCCTTGTCCTTCTCGTACTCGAGCCCCTCGGCGGAGAGCACCTCGTTGATGTGCGCGCGGTAGGCCTGTCGGCGTCGAGGCGCTGCTGGCACTCCGACTGCGCGCCCTGGCAGGTCGAGCAGATGTTCATCATCGCCAGGCCGGTCGACTGGGCGAGCGCGAAGGTGCGCGCGTTGAGGGTGTCGGCCAGCTCCTGGTTGTGCTCGGCGATCACGCCGGCGCCGCAGCAGTTGGCGCGGTCGAGCGTGACCAGCTCGATCCCGAGCCGCTCGGCGACGAGCGCCATCGAGCCGTGCAGCTCGGGCGTGAACCCGCGCGAGACGCAGCCGGGCCAGTACGCGAGCTTCAATTCGCTCCCTCCTGCTCCGCTTTCAGCCTTCTTCGGTTCGCTCGGGAGATCTGGCGGCCTCGTCGTCGCCCTCCTCGCCCGTGATGTAGAGGTTGAGCTCGGCGCCGTGCTCCTCGGCGTGGCGCGTAGATCCGCTTGACGTGATCCTGCGCGTCGCCGGGCAGCTTCGGGTGGACGCCCGGGATCAGCTTCTTGAGGCGAGCGCATCTTGCCGGTGCGGATGCCGCGGACGGCGGTCGGGATCGAGGTGAGCAGCCCCTTGATCGCCGCGGGCCTCGGATCAGCTTCCCCTTGACGCCCGGCGCATAAGACTCCTGCAGCAGCAGCGACTCGTCGAGCGTCCCCTTCTTCTCGATGATCTTCACGAAGGCGCGCCTCGTGGCGATGCCCGTTGTTGTGGTCGTCGATGCCCTCGCTCGTCGGCCGCCGCGCGGCGCAGGCGCATGATCTGGTCCATCGGCGCGACGCCCTTGGGGCAGGCGTCGATGCAGGCGAAGCAGTGGGTGCAGTCGTAGATCCCGTGCGGATCCTGGGCGAGGTCCCAGAGGCGCTCGCGCCGTCTGCGCGTCGCGCGGATCGCCGACGAAGCGGTAGGCCTTGGCGAGCGCGGCGGGGCCGATGAACTCGGGGTCGGCCTCCATCGAGAGGCAGGCCGAGACGCAGGCGCCGCACTGGATGCAGGCCATCGACTGGGTGATGTCGATCATCGACTCGGGGTCGACGACGTGCTCGCGCTCGGGCTGATCGTCTTCGTCGGGCAGGAGCCACGGGGTGACGCGGCGGATCTTGGTCCAGTGGGTCGACTCCATGTCGGTGACCAGGTCCTTGATCACCGGCATGTTGCCCATCGGCTCGACCACGATCGGCTCGGGCTCGCCGCTGCCGCTGCCGCTCCCGTTCTCGCCCGCGGTCCGGTTCGCCTCGTCGTGCGCGTGCTGAGCTGGGTCTTGCAGGCGAGCGCCGACTGGCCGTTGACCTTGACGCCGCAGGAGCCGCAGATCGCCGCGCGGCACGAGCAGCGCACCGCCAGCGAGCCGTCGTCGTTCGAACGGGCGTGGAGGAGGCCGTCGAGGACCGAGAGGGTCTCCTCGAGGTCGACCTCGAAGTCCTCCCAGAACGGGCCCTCGGGCTCACCCTCGTCGGTGACGCCTCGGGCTGGTACCGGCGAACCCTGAGCGTGTAGTCCGCCATTGGCTTCGACACCTAGTAGGTCCGCTCCGCCGGCTGCCACTGGGTGATCGTGACGTCCGAGTAGGAGATCTCGGGCTCGTCGCCGTCCAGGGAGAGATTGATGTGCTTGAGCCACTCCTCGTCGTTTCGGTCCGGGAAGTCGGTGCGGGTCTGGGCGCCGCGGCTCTCGGTGCGGTGCAGGGCGGCGACGCAGGTGCACTCGGCGTTGTCGAGCATGAACTCGAGCTCGAGCGCGCCCAGCACGTCCTGGTTGAAGACCGCGCGAGTGGTCGTCGACGTAGACGGACTTGACGTCCTCCTTCAGCCGCTGCACCGTCTCGAGCGCCGCCTGGATGCCCTCCTCGTCGCGGAAGACGCCGACGTTGCGGTCCATCTCCACGCTCATCTCGTGGCGGATCTCGGCGACCCGCCGGCCCCCGTCGTCGCCGCGCGCCCGAGGATCGCGTCGATTCGCGCGTTCTCGTCGGCGAGCGACGGCGCGGGCGCCGCGTGGCGGCTCGATGCGCTTGGCGCGCGCGGCGGCGTGCTCGCCGGAGCGGCGGCCGAAGATCAGCGTGTCGAGCAGCGAGTTGGCGCCGAGCCGGTTGCCGCCGTGGACCGAGACGCAGGCGACCTCGCCGGCCGCGTAGAGGCCCGGGATGGAGGTCGGCCCGTGGACGTCGGTCTTGACGCCGCCCATCATGTAGTGGTTGCCGGGCTTGATGTGGATCGGCTCGCGGGTGATGTCGACGCCGGCGAAGTCGCGGCCGACGAGCACGATCTCGCGCAGCGCCTCGTGGATGCGCTTGCGGGGCACGACGGTGATGTCGAGCGCGACGGTGCCGTCGGGGAAGCCGCGGCCCTCCTCGATCTCGGTCTGCTCGGCGCGCGAGACGACGTCGCGCGAGGCGAGCTCCATCTTGTTCGGCGCGTAGCGCTCCATGAAGCGCTCGCCCTTCGCGTTCAGCAGGTGCGCGCCCTCGCCGCGGGCGCCCTCGGTGATCAGGAAGCCCTTGCGGGCCAGCGTCGTCGGGTGGTACTGGACCATCTCCATGTCCATCAGCGTCGCGCCGGCCCGGTAGGCCATCGCGATCCCGTCGCCGGTGCAGATCAGCGCGTTGGTGGTCGGCCGCCAGATCTGGCCGTTGCCGCCCGGTCGCGAGGATCACGCTCTTCGCCTCGAACAGCTCCATCGAGCCGTCGCGGATGTTGCGCAGAACGGCGCCGACGCAGTCGCCCGTCGTCGTCGAGCGCCAGCGCGGTCGTGAACCACTCCTCGTAGCGGTCGACGCGCGTCGGAGTAGCTCATCAGCTGCTCGTAGAGCACGTGCATGATCGCCTGGCCGGTGATGTCGGCGACGTAGAAGGTGCGCGCCTGCGAGGCGCCGCCGAAGGCCCGCGTGCCGAGCTTGCCCGTCCTCGTTGCGGTGGAAGGGGACGCCGAGGTGCTCGAGGTGGAGGACCTCCTCGGGCGCCTCGCGGCACATGATCTCGATCGCGTCCTGGTCGCCGAGGTAGTCGGAGCCCTTGACGGTGTCGAAGGCGTGGGACTCCCACGAGTCGCCGGGATCGAGCGCCGCGTTGATCCCGCCCTGGGCGGCGTTCGAGTGCGAGCGCACCGGGTGGACCTTGGAGACGATCCCGACCGACACGCCCGCCTCCGCCGCGGCCAGGGCTGCGCGCTGGCCGGCGAGGCCGGCGCCGATCACAAGGACGTCGTGACGGGGCATCGGCCGCGAGTCTATTGAGAGGTGCCGTCCGACTTCGCAGCGGTCCGCCGGCGATGGTTGTGGCGGGCGGGGGTTCGGCTATGGCGGGGCGGGCCGGTCGGCTAGGGAGGCGCGGCCGGGTCGCTGCATCGAAGACGCGAAGGGTTCCGGATGTCGCGCCGGTCCCGCATAGCGAGACCGACGCGCCATTCAGGGCGCGCTACTGCGCCCGCTGTGGGCCTTCGCGCTCGCGCAGCTTCTGGATCATCGCCTGCGCGGTACTCGCGGTTGAGCTCGCCGATCACCTTGATCGAGATCTCCTGCGGGCAGACCGCCTGGCACTCGCCGGTGTTGGTGCAGCCGCCGAACCCCTCGTCGTCGTGCTGGCGGACCATGGCGCGGGAGCGGTGGGAGCGCTCCGGCTCGCCCTGGGGCAGGAGGTTCAGGTGGGTGACCTTGGCGCCGGTGAAGAGCATCGCCGAGCCGTTGGGGCAGGCGGCGACGCAGGCGCCGCAGCCGATGCAGATCGCCGCGTCCATCGAGGCCTCCTGGGTCTCGGGGTGGATCGGGTTCGCGTTCGGCTCCGGCTTCGGGCCGGCGTTGACGGAGATGTAGCCGCCCGCCTCGATCACGCGGTCGAGCGCGGAGCGGTCGACGATGAGGTCGCGCAGCACCGGGAAGGCGGAGCTGCGGAACGGCTCGACCGTGATCTCGGCGCCGTCGGCGAAGTCGCGCATGTAGACCTGGCAGCTCGTCACCTGCCGCGGGCCGTGCGGGATGCCGTCGATCTGCAGCGAGCAGGAGCCGCAGATCCCCTCGCGGCAGTCGTGATCGAAGGCGATCGGGCGCCTCCCCTCGGTGACGAGCCGGTCGTTGAGGACGTCGAGCATCTCCAGGAACGAGGCGTCGGCGTCGATCTCGGCGACCTCGTAGCGCTCGAAGGGCCCCCTCGGCCTCGGCGTTCGTCCTGGCGCCAGACGTTGCAGCGTGACCTCATCACTTGTAGCTCCTCGTGGACCGGCGTCACCGCCTCGAACTCGAGGTCCTCGAGTGGAGCTCGGGCTCGGCGTCCTCGCCCTTCCACTCCCAGACCTGCGACGTTGGCGAAGCGCTCGTCGTCGCGGATCGCCTCGCCCTCCTCGGTCTGGTGCTCCTCGCGCAGGTGGCAGCCGCAGGACTCGTCGCGCTCGAGCGCGTCGCGGCACATCAGCTCCGGCGAGCTCGAGGAAGTCGGCGACCCGGCCCGCGTACTCGAGCGTCTGGTTGATCCCCTCGGCCCCGGGCTCGATCTTCAGGTCCGACCAGAACGCCTCCCGCAGCTCGCGCACCCTGGCCGATGCGCCTCTCGCAGCCCCTCGCCCTCGCGCGTGATCCCGCAGCGGTCGAGCATCACCTCGCCGAGCTCGCCGATGGAAGACGGTCTGCGGCGTGGTCCCGCCGATCGCCAGCAGGCGCTCGATCCGCTCGCGGACGTCGCGCTCGGCCGCGTCGAAGGCCGGGTGGTCGGCGGGGACATCGCCACGGACCTTCGAGAGCCAGTTGGTGACCGTGTGCGGGGCGATGAAGTAGCCGTCGGCGAGGCACTGCATCATCGCGCTGGCGCCGAGCCGGTTCGCCCCGTGGTCGGAGAAGTTCGCCTCGCCGATCGCGAACAGACCCGGGATCGTCGTCTGCAGCTCGTAGTCGACCCAGAGCCCGCCCATCGAGTAGTGGGGCGCCGGGTAGATCATCATCGGCGTCCGCCACGGCGACTCGCCGGTGATCCGCTCGTAGAGCTCGAACAGGTTCCCGTAGCGCTCCTCGATCACGTGCGCGCCCCGCTCGGAGATCGCGTCGCGGAAGTCGAGGTAGACGGCGCGGCCGGTCGGCGCCGACGCCGAGGCCCTCGTCGCAGACGATCTTCGCCGCGCGCGAGGCGACGTCGCGGGGGACGAGGTTGCCGAAGCGCGGGTAGCGCTCCTCGAGGAAGTAGTAGCGGTCCGCCTCGGGGATGTCGCTCGGCTCCCGGGACTCCTCAGGCTCGCGAGGCACCCACACGCGGCCGTCGTTTCGAAGCGACTCGCTCATCAGGGTGAGCTTCGACTGGTACTCGCCCGACGCCGGGATCGAGGTCGGGTGGATCTGCGTGAAGCACGGATTCGCCATCGCGGCGCCGCGGCGGTGGGCGCGCCAGGCCGCGGTGACGTTGCAGCCCATCGCGTTGGTCGAGAGGAAGTAGACGTTGCAGTAGCCGCCGGTGGCGAGCACGACGGCGTCGGCGGCGTGGCGCTCGATCTCGCCGGTGACGAGGTCGCGGGCGATGATCCCGCGCGCCTGGCCGTCGACGAGCACGACGTCGAGCATCTCGTGGCGGGTGTGGACGTGGGCGCGGCCCTCGGCCACCTGGCGCTGGAGCGCCGAGTAGGCGCCGAGCAGAAGCTGCTGGCCGGTCTGGCCGCGGCAGTAGAAGGTGCGCTCGACCAGCACGCCGCCGAACGAGCGCGTGGCGAGCATGCCGCCGTACTCGCGGTTGAACGGAACCCCCTGGGCGACCGCCTGGTCGATGATGTTGGTCGAGGTCTCGGCGAGCCGCCAGACGTTTGCCTCGCGGGCGCGGAAGTCGCCGCCCTTCATCGTGTCGACGAACAGGCGGCGGACCGAGTCGCCCTCGTTGGCGTAGTCCTTGGTCGCGTTGATCCCGCCCTGCGCAGCGATCGAGTGCGCGCGGCGGGCCGAGTCCTGGAAGCAGAAGCTCTCGACCCGGTAGCCCTGGCCCGCCAGCGTCGCCGCGGCGCTCGCCCCGGCGAGGCCGGTGCCGACGACGATCACGGTGTGGTCGCCGCGCTGGCGCGGGCCGACGAGCCGGTGGTGGTCGAGCCAGCCCTGCCACTTGTCCTCGATCGGGCCCTCCGGGATTCGTGCGTCGAGCGTCACGCTCACGGCGGCGCCTCCAGGATGCCCGTCCAAAACGCGATCGGCACCGAGGCGAAGCCGACCGCCACAGCGACGCGATGAAGGTCGAACTGCGCCGGAACGTGGGGTTGCGGTTCGGCTTGTCCCAGCCGGCGGTCTGGGTCGTGCTCCAGATCGCGTGATGGAGGTGAAAGCCGAGCGCCGATCGCGGCGCCCACGTAGATCGAGACGAAGAGCGGGTTCTGGAAGGCCTCGTAGAGGTTGCGGTAGACCGCGCCTTCGGCGAACTCACTCGGCTCGATCGTCCCGGTCGTGAACTGGAGGATGTGGAAGACGATGAAGGCGAGCAGGAAGAGGCCGCCGACCAGCATCGTCCGCGAGGAGAGGGATCGCTGGATTCGCGGCGCCCGGTGGCCCGCCGGGCGAGCCGCGCGGTTGCGAGCGTGCAGCTGGATGATTGCGGTCACGTGGATCACGAGGGCCGCAAGCAGCACGATCCGCACGACCCAGAGCACCCCCGAGCGCGGGACCGCCGGCTCGCCGACCGTGCGCAGCCACTCCGCGTAGGTGTCGATCGCGGCTCCGCTCGCCGCCAACCCCCTGGAAGGCCTTCAGGTTGCCGAGCACGTGCAGGACGACGTACGCGACCATGATCGCCCCGGTGATCGCGACCAGGACCTTCTTGCCGATCGAGGAGCGCCACACCTCGCGCAGCCAGGCGCCGCGGCTCGGCGCGCTGCCGGGATCGGCGGGCATCGTCGCCGGGGCGCTCATCGATCGATTCTATGTCTCACGGAACCCGGGCCGGTTACGAGCCGGGCTCAGCCGTCGGCGAGAGCGTTGCGCAGTGCGCGGCCGACCTGCTCGGAGGTGATCACGCCGCGCAGGCGGCCGTCGGCATCGACAGCGGCGAGCCCACCCAGTCGCCGCAGGTTCTCGTTGGCGAGCAGCGATTCGATCGGCGCATCGAGGCGAACCCGCAGCGCGCCGTCGTTGTCGGCGGTGAGGAACTCGGTGACCACCGCAGTCTCCCGCCGGCCCTCGGGTACGGCGTCGGCCGCGCCGCGCTGGAGCAGCCCAAGAAACCCCTGCGTCGCATCAACCACGGGAAACCAGGGCCAGCGGTAGCGCAGGAAGAACTCGTCGAGCGCCCGCTCGACGCTCGTGTCCTCCGGGATCGCGACGGGCTCCGCGTCCATCACGTCGGCGACCGTGATGCCCTCCATCCGGCTCGTGAGCTCGGTCTGGGCGATGGCGCCGCGGGCGGCCGAGCCCAAGACGAAGCCGACCAGCGCCAGCCAGATGCCGCTGATGATGTCGCCCATCAGCATGAGGAAGAGGCCGAGGCCGATGAAGATGCACGAGAAGCCCTGTCCGACGTTGGCGGCGAACCGCGTCGCCTTCGCGCGGTCGCCGGTAATCCGCCACGCGATCGCGCGCGCGATCCGACCGCCGTCGAGGGGGAAGGCGGGGATCAGGTTGAAGCCGAGGACGAGGACGTTGATTGCGGCGACCCAGGCGAGCATCGCGAGGCCGCCGGAGACGCCGGCCGAGGCCTCGAACAGCAGCGCGTCGCAGAAGTCGGAGCCCCCGACCGCAAAGCCCACAGCGACGGTGGCGCCGGCGATCACGAGCGTGACGACGGGTCCTGCGACGGCGATCTTGAACTCGGCCCCCGGAGAGTCGGTGTCCCGGCTCATTCGCGCGACCCCCCCGAACAGCCACAGGGTGATGTCGGTGATGCCGATGCCCTCGCGCAGGGCAACCACGGCGTGGCCCATCTCGTGCAGCAGGATCGAGCCGAAGAAGGCAAAGGCGCTGAGGACCGCGAGGACGTACGGCGCAAGGTCGTCGCCCGTCGTCCCAAGCACGCTCTCGTAGTGGCCCGAGAGCGACAGGATCACGAGGAAGAGGACGAGGAACCACGAGTAGTCCACCCCGACCCGGATCCCTCGGAAGGTGAACAGCTTGATCGCCCCGCGCGCAGGCATGGGAGGAATGGTAGGCCGCGAGCGGGTAGCGCTCGAAAGGTAGGGTCCGCGCTCGCGTGTCTGAGACCGAGACCGAAACTGCGGTCGCGCCGCACCTCGACCCCGAATGGCTCGGTGAGCTCGTGGCCGAGCTCGCCGCGATCGAGCGCCCGAGCGCGTCTGCGGGAGAGCGCGAGGCCGCTGAATGGCTGCTCGCGAGGCTCTCAGAGCACGGGGCGCACGGCGGCATCGAAGCTAGCCCTGCCCATGGCACGTATTGGTGGCCGCTTGGCATCGCTGCCGCGACCGGGATCGCTGCGGGCCTGCTCTCGCTGCGTGGTCGCAGGGGGCTCGGAGGGCTACTCGCCGGGCTCGCGACCGCCGCGGCGATCGACGACATGCCGCCGTCGGGAAACCGGATCCTGCGCCGGGCGCTGCCACAGGGAGAGCGAGCGCAAGTGGTGGCCGAGCTTGGGCCTGGAGACGCCGAGCGGACCGCCGTCGTGCATGCACACCACGACGCGCCCCGGTCCGGAACGCTCTACAGCCCGGCGATCCCCGAGGTGCTCTTCGAGCGCATCCTGCCGCGAGGTGCGATCGACAGCTTCGACACCAGCCCGCCGCTCATGTGGCCCGTCGTTGGTGGCCAGCTCGCCGTCGCCGTCGGCTCGGGGCTGGGGAGCCGCGCAGTCGTCCGCCTGGGGACGGCGGTGGCGGCGGGGACCGCGATCACCCTCGCAGACGTCGCTGCCCACGAGACCGTCCAGGGCGCCAACGACAACGCGACCGGCGTTGCTGCGCTGGTGGCACTGGCGCGGGCGTTCGCCGAGATGCCAACGAAGACGGTCCGCGTTCTGCTGGTGTCGACCTCGGAGGAGGCGACCTGCGACGGCATGGCGGAGTTCGCCCGTCACCACTTCCCCGAGCTCCCACGCGAGCGCACCTTCTTTCTCTCGCTCGACAGCCTCGGCTCGCCGCAGCTGCTCGTGCTCCGCGGCGAGGGGGTGCTGCGCATGCACGAGTATCCCGCGCGCTCGCTCGAGCTGCTCGATGGGCTGGCTGACGAGCTCGGCATCGAGCTCGTGCCGAACCTGCGAACGCGCAACGCGACCGATGGCTGCGTGCCCCTGGCGGCGGGGTATCAGTGTGCCTCGCTCTCGTCCTGCACGCACCTGAAACAGATCTCGAACTACCACTGGCACACCGATGTCCCGGGGAACGTCAACTTCGAGACGTTGCGGGACGGGATTCGCCTCTCCGAGGCTGTCGTGCGGCGACTGGACGAGCGCTGGATCTGAGCCCGTGCGTGGCCCAGGCGTGGGGGCCGGCTCCGTCCGCGGGTTTATGTGTAATCTGCCGCGCGATGTATGAACGTCTGCTCATACTGCAGCCGGATCAGGCACAGGCCTCTCGCCTCGGCGGAAGCCGGGTCGGCCTGGCCAATGCGGCCGGTCTCCTGCTCGGGATCCTCGTCGCGATCGTTCTGATCCTGATGCTGACCGGCTGACGACCCCCGGCCGGACCACATCAGGCGCGCGGAGCGTGCCTGGCGATGATGCGCTCGAAATCGACCCCCGGCGGCAGGGTGCCGAAGGCGTGACCACCATCGCCGCCTAAGCGCGAGGCGCAGAACGCATCGGCTACGGCGTCGTCGCCGAAGCGCACGAGCAGCGAGCCCTGTAGCGCCAGGGCCATCATCTCCACGACCCTGCGGGCGCGTGATTCGATCGCCTCAGGGTCATTCAGACCCTCACGCAGCCGCGCGACGAACCCGTCCAGCCGGGCGTCGGCGCCAGCCGCCTCGCCGACCTCGGCCAGAAAGACCTCACGAGCATGGGGGCTTCGTGACAGCGCCCGAAGCACGTCGAGTGCCTGCACGTTCCCCGACCCCTCCCAGATCGAGGCCAGCGGCATCTCCCTGTAGAGGCGGGGCATTCCGGATTCCTCCACGTAGCCGTTGCCGCCGAAGCACTCGAGCGCCTCGCCAGCGTGCTGGGTACCGCGCTTGCAGATCCAGTACTTGAGGACCGCGTTGGCGACGCGCTTCAGCTGCGTCGCGCCCTCGTCGCCCGAAATCGACTCGTCGTAGGCGCGGGCGAGACGCAGGGAGGAGACCGTCGCCGCCTCCGACTCGACGGCCAGGTCCGCCAGCACGTTTTGCATCAGGGGCTGATCGACGAGCGGCTTGCCGAACACGGCTCGCTCGGAGCAGTGGTGAATCGCTGCGGCGGTCCCGAGGCGCATCCCGGCGGCGGAACCCAGGGCGCAGTCGAGCCGGGTGTGATTGACCATCTCGATGATCGTGCGCACCCCGTGCCCCTCCTCGCCGACGAGCCGCGCCCAGGCTCCCTCAAACTCCACCTCCGAGGAGGCGTTCGAGCGATTGCCGAGCTTGTCCTTGAGACGCTGCAGGTGAATGCGGTTGCGCTCGCCGTCTGGGGTAAAGCGCGGCAGGAGAAAGCAGGAGAGGCCGCCGTCCGCCTGAGCGAGCACGAGAAACGCGTCGCACATGGGCGCCGAGAGGAACCACTTGTGGCCCGTGATCTCGTAGTCGGCGCCCGGGCCGCCGCCGTTCCGGGGACGGGCGAGGGTGGTGTTGGCGCGGACGTCCGAGCCGCCCTGCTTCTCGGTCATCCCCATCCCGCACAGGGCACCCTTCTTGTCCGGCGCAGGGACGAGGCGCTCGCCGTCGTAGCTGAGCGAGAGCAGGCGGGGCTCCCACTCGGAGGCCAGCTCGGGCTGCGCCCGCAGCGCCGGGATCGCCGAGTAAGTCATCGAGATCGGGCACATCACTCCCGACTCGACTTGGCCGAGGAGCATCGACGCCGCTCCACGTGCCACATGCGCGCCGGCCTGCGGATCGCGCCACGGCGCCGCGTGAATGCCATTCCAGACGCCGATTCGCATCAGCTCGTGCCAGGCGGGATGGAACTCCACCTCGTCCACGCGATTGCCGAAGCGGTCATGGGTCCGCAGCTTCGGCGGATTCTGGTTGGCGAGGCGGCCCAGCTCGAGCACGTCGGGGCGCCCACAGACGGCGCCAAGCTCGGTCAGTCCGGCTTCAGCCCAGTCGGCGCCCTCGCGGCGAACGGCCTCTGTCAGGACCGCGTCGGCTCCGAACGCGTTGTGGCCCTCTAGTGGCGAGGACTGGTTGGTGACCGTGTGGGTGGCCTGCGCGTGCCGGGGCTCAACGGTTGCCACAGCGGGATGGTACCCGCGGCCCCGACGCGCACGGGATGCTCAGGCGCTGGCGGCGGGCTCCGGATCGGGGCGGACGATCACGGTGTCGGCGATCGGCCGGATCTCGTCGGCCGGCATGCCGACGGCCTCGGCGTGCTCGCGCACGGCATCCTCGCTCGTCCCCTGGTAGATGCAGACCGTCCCGAGCTCGCCGCCCTCCTCGTTGATCACGTAGCTGCGGATCCAGCGGATGTCATCCGGGAACTCGCTGTCGGCGACCTCGGCCGAACGCTGGCCCGCTGCCTCGAGTTCCTCGGCTGTGGTCCAGCCGCTGCGGCGGCGGATCATGTACAGGTTCATGTGCACCTCCTGTGTGTGTGACGGGCGGCAGAGGATCCAGTCGCCCGCAGGCACCAACCTATACCCACCGCGCATCGCTGAGAGTCAATACGCCGCTCGCAGCACCCTCAGCACGAAGGTCCGATCGCGTAGGGTGCCGCCTCCGACCAGCGAAGGGAGCCGCAGGTGGCAAAAATCGAGGTGCGCGACCCTATCGTCGAGCTCGACGGGGACGAGATGACGCGCGTCATCTGGGCCTTCATCAAGGAGCAGTTGATCCTCCCTTATGTCGATGTCGAGCTCATCTATTTCGACCTCGGTATCGAGAGCCGTGACGAGACGTCCGACCAGATCACGGTCGACGCCGCCAACGCGATCAAGGAGCATGGGGTGGGCGTCAAGTGCGCGACGATCACGCCCGACGAGGCTCGGGTCGAGGAGTTCGGGCTGAAGGAGATGTACCGCTCACCGAACGGGACCATCCGCAACATCCTCGGCGGGGTCATCTTCCGCGAGCCGATCGTGATCTCCAACATCCCGCGGCTTGTGCCGGGGTGGACCAAGCCGATCATCATCGGCCGTCACGCGTTCGGAGACCAGTACCGCGCCGAGGACACACTGATTCCGGGGGAGGGAAAGCTGACCCTCACCTTCACTCCCCAGGGCGAGGGCGACCCCATCGAGATCGACGTATTCGATTTTCCTTCGAGCGGCGTGGCGTTGGCGATGTACAACCTCGACGAGTCGATTCGCGACTTCGCTCGCGCCTCATTTCGCTACGGCCTCGAGCGCGGGTTCCCGGTCTACATGTCCACCAAGAACACCATCCTGAAGACGTACGACGGTCGCTTCAAGGACCTCTTTCAGGAGATCTACGACGAGGAGTTCAAGGGCGATTTCGAGGCGAAGGACCTCACCTACGAGCACCGGCTGATCGATGACATGGTCGCCGCCGCGCTCAAGTGGGAGGGGGGATACGTGTGGGCCTGCAAGAACTACGACGGCGATGTGCAGTCCGACACGGTCGCGCAGGGCTTCGGCTCGCTGGGGCTGATGACCAGCGTGCTCATGACTCCCGATGGCAAGACCGTCGAGGCCGAGGCGGCGCACGGGACGGTCACGCGTCACTTCCGCCTCCATGAGAAGGGCGAGCCCACCTCCACCAACCCGATCGCCTCGATCTTCGCGTGGACGCGAGCGCTTGGCGCGCGCGGGCGGATGGACGGGACGCCAGAGGTCACTCGGTTCGCCGAAACCCTGGAGCGGGTGTGTGTGGAGACGGTCGAGAGCGGGAAGATGACCAAGGACCTGGCTCTGCTCGTGGGGGGCGATCAGGACTTCCAGACCACGCAGGAGTTCCTCGCGTCGATCGACGAGGGTCTCGAGAAGGAGATGAGCAAGTGAACGATCCCGTCAAGGTCACCGTCACCGGCGCTGCCGGCCAGATCGGATACGCCCTGCTTTTCCGCGTCGCCGTCGGTGAGATGCTGGGCGACGACACTTCCGTCCATCTCAACCTGCTCGAGATCCCCGATGCTGTGAAGGCCGCGGAGGGCACCGCGATGGAGCTTCACGACAGCGCCTTTCCACTCCTCGCGGGAATCGACATCCACGACGATCCGAAGGCGGCCTTCGACGGTTGCAACGTGGGCCTGCTCGTGGGCGCCAAGCCGCGTGGCAAGGGCATGGAGCGCTCCGACCTTCTCGAGGCCAACGGCGGCATCTTCAAGCCACAGGGCGAGGCGATCAACGCCGGGGCGGCGGAGGACGTGAAGGTGCTGGTCGTGGGCAACCCGGCCAACACGAACGCGCTGATCGCCATGTCGAACGCGCCGGACGTTCCGAACGATCGGTTCACCGCGATGGTGCGCCTCGACCACAACCGCGCGATCGCACAGCTGGCGCAGCGTTTGGACGCGGACGTCGCGGACATCACCAACATGACGGTGTGGGGCAACCACTCCACCACTCAATATCCCGACCTCGTCAACGCCAAGGTGAAGGGTGAGTCGGCGTGGGACGCCGTTGGCGACGAGTCATGGATCGCCGACGAGTTCATCCCGACCGTGGCCAAGCGCGGCGCGGCGATCATCGACGCGAGGGGCGCCTCGAGCGCCGCGTCGGCGGCGAACGCCGCGATCGACCACATGCGCGACTGGGTGCTGGGCACGCCAGACGGCGATTGGGTCTCCATGGGCGTTCCCGCCGACGGCTCCTACGACGTCTCCGAGGGGATCATCTCCGGTTACCCGTGCACCTGCGCCGATGGCGTATGGACGATCGTGGAGGGCCTCGAGATCACCGACTTCTCGCGCGAGCGAATCGACGCATCGGCCGCCGAGCTCCGCGAGGAGCGCGAGGCGGTTTCGGGCCTGGTCTAGGCGGCGCGGCTCAAGCCGCGGAGTAGGAGCGGCCGTCCTTTACGACGCGCCCCTCCTTCTGCAGGTCGCCGAGCACCCGGTACATGTAATTCGGCTTGATCTTGAGGCGCTTGGCGATCTCTGATGCGCTGATCCCCGGGTTCTCCTTGATCAGGTTCATCGCGTGCTCGGAGCGGGTGCCGCCACGACGTCCACGCCTCCGCCTGCCACCTCGGCCGCGGGAGCCAGAGGTCCCACCCTTCGGCCTGCCCGGCCCGCGTCGGCCCTCGCGGCCACCGGTGAGACTCGATAGAGCGCGCTCGAGCTGGGCCGACTCGGCCTCGAGCTCCTTGAGTCGCTCGCGGATGAGGCCTGCAGCCTCGTCTACTGTTTTTGAAGCCATGAAAATGTGTTCCTTTGCTACACGAAGTGTGAATGGGACGATTGTCACACACGGTTAGAACAGTGTGAACGCGGAGAGTAACAGTGTGAAGGTGTGGGTCCGTGCCGCGACCCCTAAAGACGCGAATGACATTGCGCGTGTTCATGTTGACGCGTGGCGCGCTGCCTACGACGGCCTGCTGCCGAAGGAGATCCTCGACGGCCTCACCGTGGCGAGGCGCGCGGAGCAGTGGCGACGCGGTCTGGAGCCAGGCGGCGAGCGCAGTCACACACTGGTCGTGATGGCGGACGAGCGGTTGAGCGGCTTCGTGACGCTCCGGATCCCCGCGCGCGATCCGGATGAGCCGGAAGACGTCGGCGAGATTCCGGCCCTGTACACAGCTCCCGCCCGGTGGGGCGCCGGGATGGGCCAGGCGCTGATGGAGGCGGCACTGGGCGAGTTGCGCGCAACGGGATGCCGCTCAGCGATGCTCTGGATGTTGGGAGGCAACGACCGGGCGGCGCGGTTCTACGAGCGGGAGGGATGGCGCGATGACGGCGGCCGGCGACCCAGCCAGTACTTCCCGGAGCGGGACCAGCTCGTCGAAGTGCGGTTCCGGCGGGAGCTGTAGGCCCGGCCCGAAGGGACAGGGCTCCGACAGCGCCAGTGGCACACCCGGCAGTGAGGAAGAGCGGGGCGCGCGGGACCGGCTCTCAGCCGGCGAGATGGCGCACGAGTCCCGCTAGACGAGACTCACGCGCCAAGTGCCCACGTGGTCGCGCCCGTGTGGCGCACGAGTCCCGCTATTCGGGACCGCTGCGCCATGTCCGGTCGGAGGCTCGAGGCCGCCGGTCGCTCTATGCCCGCTGCGCGCCGTCGCGCGCTTCAGGCCGGCGGCGCGGGAGCGTTTGGAAGACGGCGTCCCAGAGCGGGGTGGAGACCCCGAAGCCGTAGCGATGATCCTGGAAGTGGTGACGCATGTGCTGTTCGCGCAGGCGCTTGCCGAACTCGCTGCGGGGGACGAAATGGTGCACGTAGTAGTGCGTGTAGTCGTAGATCAGGTACCCGACGATGAAGCCAGCGAAGAACGGGAAGACCGTGGGGGCGCCGAGCACGAGCCAGAACAGGCCGAAGAAGAGCGAGGCGAGCGGGATGCTGGCGGCGGGTGGCATCACCAGTCGCAGCTTGTCGTTGGGATGGTCGTGATGGACGCCGTGGATGATGAAGTGCATCTTGCGGCCAAGGTCGTTGTCGGGCTCCCAGTGAAAGAACTTGCGGTGAAGCCAGTACTCGGTCAGGGTCCAAAACGCGATCCCCGCGAGGGCGAGCAGCACGATCTCGCCGGCACCCTGCCCCTCGCTTGCCCCCAAGACGATCCCCGCAACGATCACCGGCACGAAGATGATCGCGGGCACGACTGGATGGATGCGCGAGAAGAAGTCGAGAAAGCGGTTCTCGAAGAGGGGCGGCGAGGCACTCAGGCGGGCGGTTCTCTCATGGGCCACAGCACTCGCGATTCTAGCGCGGGGCAAGGAAGCGGTCCGGCTCGAAAGAGCGCATTCAGGCTTTCCGCAAACCGCGGGAATCGAGCTGAACGCCCCGATCAGAAAAGGTAGGCATTTGCGCGAACAGGGTCTGCGGGATCGCTGATCCGGTGCAAGTATCGGCGGCGTGATCGAACTCCAGCAGCCACCCCCCGAGGTCGCGGCGGCGATGGGCTACAGCCGCCCGCCCGGCAAGCGCCGCCGCAAGAACGGCCGCAGCTGCGAGGACTGCTTCTTTCATCGTCAGATGTTGTGCGCGCTCGCGCTCGACGAGCCCTGCTCCACGTTTCGCCCTGACGCCGTCGACGGCCTCGTGCCGCCGCGCCAACCCTCGCTTCTGCCTCGAGAAGCCCAGAGGCCTACGTTCGCTGATTAGAGTGGATCCGCACTATGCGGGTCACGGTTCTGGGCAAGTCGCCTTCCTGGCAGGACGCGGGCGGGGCTTGCAGCGGCTATCTCGTCGAGAACGACGATACGGCGCTGCTCCTCGATTGCGGCAACGGCGTCTTCGGAAAGCTCCGCCAGCACCACGACTACACGGAGATCGATGCGGTCGTGATCTCGCACCTGCACGCGGACCACTTCCTCGACCTCGTGCCCTACTCGTACGCGCTCACCTTCGCGCCACGCCAACAGCCGGTTCCGGTCCCCCCCTGGCCCGGCACCGAGGATCCCGCTCGGCCACGCCTGATCGCCCCGCCGGGCGCGGCTGAGACCTTCCGGCGGATCGTCGGGGCCTGGGGCAACGAGGACCTGATCGAGAACGCCTTCCAGATCGAGCACTACGAGGCCGACTCGACGCCTGAGGTGGGGACTCTGCGGTTGCGCTTCGGTCACGTCGTTCACTTCGTCGAGACATTCGCGGTCGAGGTCTCCGACACCGCGACGGGCGCCCGCCTTACCTTTGGAGCGGATTGCCGGCCTGGCCCCGAGCTCGTCGAGTTCGCTCGCGAGACCGATTTGCTCCTTGTCGAAGCCACCCTTCCGCGCCCGGAGAGAACCGGCGTCCGCGGGCACCTGACTCCGGAGGAGGCCGGTGAGCACGCGCGCAGCGCCGGCGCCAAACGCGTCGTGCTTACCCACATATCCGACGAGCTCGACCAGGTGTGGGCTCGCAAGCAGGCAGCCGAGGCATTCGGTGGCCCGGTCGAGGTCGCGCGCGAAGGCGCGATCTACGACCTCTAGCTTCTACGCTCCACGGATGGCCAGACAGCGGGATCTGCTCGTCAACTTCGAGCGCATGCGGCGCGAGATGGACGAGCTCTTCGGGGATGTTTGGGGGGAGAGCTGGTGGCCCGGCCGCAGCGCGGCGCAGTTCTCACCGCGCGTCGACGTCTACTACTCCAGCGAGCCCACGCCGAAGGCGATCGTGAAGGCTGAGCTGGCGGGCGTGACGCTCGAGGAGATCCACCTCGAGATCTCGGGCCGGGAGCTCGTCATCTCGGGTGCGCGCCCGGTCCAGGAGACCGAGGGACGCATCTACCAGCAGGTCGAGATCGAGGCCGGCTCCTTTCGCCGCGTCGTGGAGCTGAACGCGGACGTGATTGCCGACGAGGCCAGTGCCACCTTCGAGGACGGCATCCTGCGGATCGAGCTGCCGCTGCGGGTTCCCGCCGCGGGTGGCCGCCGAGTGCCGATCGAGCAGGGAGACTGACGTGGCCGAGAGCGGCAGGCTGACTGACGAGGCCGAGGGCGGGCCCGCCATCGAGATCGTCGAGACCCCAGACCTGGAGGCCGCGCTGCGCGACGCCGAGGGCAAGGAGCTTCCGGGCGCCCTGCCGGTGCTGCCGCTCAAGGACATGGTCACGTTTCCGGACACGCTTACGCCCCTCGCGATCGGCACACCCCGGTCGATCAGGCTCGTAAACGACGTGCTCTCGGGCGAGCGCATGGTCGCGATGGTGGCCTCGCGTGACCCCGAGCTGGACGAGCCGGGACCTGATGATGTCTACGGGGTTGGGGTGGCCGGGATCGTCGCCCGCATGCTGAAGGTCCCCGACGGGACGATTCGAATCCTCGTCCAAGGGACCGAGCGGATCCGTCTGGGCGATTTCGTGGCCGAGTCCCCGTATCTCATCGCCCGCATCTCCGAGCTCCCGGACGAGGTCGAGCCGTCCCCCGAGTTGCAGGCGCTCACGCGCAATGTGCAGGGGACGTTCTCGGAGATCATCGAGCAGATCCCATATCTGCCCGAGGAGCTCCAGCTGGCCGTCACGAACATCGATGACCCGTCCGCCCTCGCCCACCTGATCGCCGGCGCGCTGCGGATATCCACCTCCGAGAAGCAGGAGCTCTTGGAGGAGGTGCACGTGGACCGCCGCCTGCGGCATCTCTCGGAGATTCTCGCGCGCGAGCTGGAGGTGATTCAGCTCGGCACCAAGATCCAGTCTCAGGTTCAGTCGGAGATGGACAAGGGGCAACGCGAGTACTACCTGCGCGAGCAGTTGAAGGCGATCCAGCAGGAGCTGGGGGAGGGTGACGAACAGCAGGCGGAGATCAACGAGCTCCGGGAGCGAATCGAGGCCGCGGGCCTCCCCGAGGACGCGCGCAAGCAGGCCGACCGCGAGCTCGGTCGGCTCGAGAAGCTGCCTCCCGCCGCAGCCGAGTACGGGGTGATCCGCACCTATCTGGAGTGGCTCACCGAGCTGCCCTGGAAGGCCGAGACCGAGGACGACCTCGACATCGCCCACGCGCACGAGGTCCTCGACGCCGACCACTACGACCTCGAGAAGGTGAAGGACCGGATCCTCGAGTACCTCGCGGTGCGATCCCTCAATCCGGATTCACACGGTCCGATCCTCTGCTTCGTCGGGCCTCCGGGGGTCGGCAAGACGAGCCTCGGGCAGTCGATCTCGCGCGCGCTCGGGCGCGAGTTCGAACGCATCTCGGTCGGCGGGGTGCGCGACGAGGCCGAGATCCGGGGACACCGGCGGACCTACATCGGCGCGATGCCCGGCACGATCATCCGTGCCCTGCGCGATGCCGGCACCCGCAACCCCGTGTTCATGATCGACGAGATCGACAAGATGGGGGCCGACTTCCGGGGCGATCCCTCCTCGGCGATGCTCGAGGTGCTCGATCCGGCGCAGAACGGAGCCTTTCGCGATCACTACCTGGACCTCCCGTTCGATCTTTCCGAGGTGATGTTCATCGCCACGGCGAACACGCTCGACACCGTTCCGGCTGCCCTCCGGGATCGGATGGAGGTGATTCAGCTCTCGGGTTACACGACCGACGAGAAGCTTCACATCGCCAAGCGCTACCTCGTCCCCCGGCAGGTCACCGAGAACGGGCTGCGCAAATCGCAGATCTCGTTCACCGACGCCGCGCTGCGGGCGATCATCGAGGAGTACACGCGCGAGGCGGGCGTACGCAACCTCGAGCGCGAGATCGGCACGGTCTGCCGCAAGATCGCCCGCGAGGTGGCCGAGGGCAAGACCACCGGCAAGGTGAGCGTCTCGGGCAAGCGCGCGCGGTCGCTCCTGGGGCGCCGCCGGGTCTTCGCCGAGCAGCGCCGCCGCACCAAGCACCCCGGCGTCGCGACCGGGCTCGCGTGGACGCCTGTCGGCGGCGAGGTGCTTTTCGTTGAGGCGACCGCGATGCCCGGCACCGGCAAGCTCACGATCACAGGCCAGCTCGGCGAGGTCATGCGGGAGTCCGCCCAGGCCGCGCTCTCATACGTGCGAGGTCATCAGGCGGAGCTTGCGCCGGGACTCACCGACGACTGGTTCTCGACGAACGACGTGCACGTGCACGTCCCCGCCGGAGCGGTGCCCAAGGATGGCCCGTCGGCAGGGGTCGCGATGGCGATGGCCCTCGCTTCGCTCCTCTCCGGCCGGCCGGTCTCCGACGAGGTCGCGATGACCGGCGAGATCACCCTCACCGGTCAGGTGCTGCCGGTCGGAGGCCTCAAGGAGAAGTCCCTGGCCGCGCAGCGGGCCGGGATCAAGCGCGTGATCGCGCCCGAGCGAAACGAGGGAGAGATCGCCGAGATCCCCGAGCACGAGCTCGGCGAGCTCCAGTTCATCTACGTCGAGAGCATCGAGCAGGCGCTCGGGGCGGGGCTGGCGCCGCCACGTGGCTGAGTTGGCGTGGCGAGCCGGCAAGGCGGGTATATGCTCACGACCCCTGCAGGAGCTAGAGCGATGATTTCGGAGGAGACTTAGGCGATGGCGATGGCGAAGGAAAAGACGAAGAAGGCCTGGGAGGCCAGCCGCGAGATGGCGGACAACGAGTACGTGCGACGGCTCGTCGAGGACGATGAGCTGCGCGAGAACCTCCAGGACGCCTACCAGTCGGCGAGGAAGGCCTACCGCCGCGTCAACAACGGCAAGCCGGCCAAGAAGCTCCTGGACGACAAGAAGGTCCACCGGGAGCTGAAGAGCGCCGCCGATTCCCTGCGCGAGGCCACCGACCAGCTGCGCGGTAAGTCCGACAGCCACAAGTTCCGCAATCTGCTGGTGCTGATGATCCTCGGCGGCATCCTGGCGCTCGTGCTCTCGGAGGACCTGCGAAAGACGGTGCTCGATCGGCTCTTCGGGGCCGAGGAGGAGTTCGAGTACAGCTCGTCGGCGACGAGCTCGACCACTGCCGCCTCTTCTTAGCTGGGTGACGCATCTCACATAACTGAGGCCTGAGCGGCCTTAGGTTTGCTGGCCCCGTGAGGGCCGGCATGGAAAGACTCTCCGCGTTCCTGACCCGGCGCCGGTGGTTCATCGTGGCCGCCTGGCTGCTGGTGTTGGTGGCTGCGCTGCCCCTGGCCGCGAGGCAGACCGAGAACCTCACCGGCGGCGGCTTCTCAGTGCCCGGAAGTCAGTCCGAGGAGGTCGAAGAGGTGCTGAACGCCGACTACCCGGGTGCTCGGAACGGAGCCATCACCCTCGTGCTCGAACCGAGCCGCTCCGATGACGCGAACGCCTCGGCGGCGCTCGAACGGGTCTCCGATGCGGTGGCGACCGTGCCGGACCTGGCGCTGCCCGAAGAGGCCGCGGCGGAGGCGGAAGCTCAGATTGCAGCGGGCGAGATCGCCGTCATCCCGCTAGAGACCGAGCTCGAGACCGATGCCCAGACCGACGCCGCCTCCGACCTGCGAGCCGAGCTCGCGCCCGGCGAGGCCTCCGACGGCGTCACCCCGTACATGACGGGTCAGCCGGCGGCGTGGGCGGGCCTGCAGGAGCTCTCGAAGGAGGACCTCGAGAAGGCCGAGACGATCGGCTTCCCGATCGTCGCTCTGATCCTGCTGGCCGTGTTTGGATCGCTGGCTGCCGCATCGCTGCCTCTGGCGCTCGGCTTCGTCTCGGTGATCGTGACCGGCGCGGTCATCTTCCTGCTCTCCCAGCAGATGGAGATGTCGGTTTTCGTCACGAACATGGCGTCGATGATCGGCATCGGAGTGGCGGTTGACTACTCCCTCTTCATCCTCGCTCGATTCCGCGAGGAGGTTCGCGCCGGCGCGGGCGCGGCGAAGGCCCACTCAGAGGCGCTCGCGACCTCAGGGCTGGCAGTGACCTTCTCGGGCGTCGCAGTGATCATCTCGCTCGCCGGCCTGTGGATGATCGACAACCAGACCCTCCGCTCGATGGCCCTGGGGGCGATGGTCGTGGTGGCGATCTCCATCCTGACCGCGATCGTGCTCTTGCCGGCGCTGATCCGGTTGCTGGGACACCGCGTCGAGGCCGGGGGCGTCGTCTGGTCGGTGATCCTCCTGTTTCGGCGCGCCGTCGGCAACCGCCGTCGCCGCCCCGGTTCGACCTCGGGCATCGGCCCGAGCTTCTGGGAGCGATGGACGCGACGTGTGATGGCGCGACCTTGGGTCTCCGTCTTCGCCTCCGCGGCGGTCCTGCTGGTTCTGGCGATTCCCGTGCTCGACATGCAGACCGGCACCGGCGCGCTCGATCAGTTCCCGAGCGACCACGACGTGGTCGTTGGCACCGAGCTTGCGACCGAGGCCACGGGCGGCGGCACCAACCCCGTCAACGTCACCGCCGAGTTCACGACGAGCGCTCCGGAAGAGCCCGCCAACGTTCGCGCCGCCGCAGCCCTCGCCGACGAGATCGCCGCCGATCCGGGGGTGAGCTCGGTCGCAAGGCCGCAGCCCGGCGAGAGCACGACCCTGATCGCGGCCACCTCCAAGGAGGCCAGCGACTCAGAGGGCGCCGCAACCCTGGTCGAGCGTCTGCGCGAGGAGGTCGTGCCAGGCTCGGCGCTGGCCGAGCGCGCCGAGGTATCCGTGGGCGGCGAGGCGGCTCGCATCGTTGACATCCGCGATCAGATCAGCAGCTCGATGTGGCGAATCATCGCCTTCATCCTCGGCTTCTCGTTCTTGGTCTTGATGGTGATGCTGCGCTCGATCATCCTGCCGCTCAAGGCCATCCTCATGAACCTGCTCTCGATTGGCGCTGCCTACGGCGTGCTCGTGGTGGTCTTCCAGTGGGGCTGGCTCGATGGGTTCCTCGGCTTCGAGTCGACCGGCGCGATCGACACGCTCACGCCCCCGCTCATCCTTGCGGTGGTCTTCGGCCTCTCGATGGACTACGAGGTGTTCCTGCTCTCGCGCATCCGGGAGCGCTACGAGGTGCACGGCGACAACACGCTGGCGGTCGCCGAGGGCCTCGCCTCGAGCGCCCGGACGATCTCCTCGGCGGCGCTGATCATGACCTCGGTCTTCGCGGTCTTCGTGCTCACCGGTGTGCCCTCGATCAAGGAGCTCGGCCTCGGCAACGCCGTTGCAATCGCGCTCGACGCGACCCTGGTTCGCCTCATCCTCGTCCCCGCTGCGATGCAGCTCATGGGTGGGTGGAACTGGTGGCTCCCGGGCTGGCTCGATCGCCTCCTCCCCGACCTCGGCTTCGAGGGCCGCCGCGAGCCGCCACCACAGCCCGAAGCGGATCCGGAGCCCGCGGGCGCCTAGGGCAGCGGACTCCTGGGCCCGGCCACGCGGTCATTGAGAGGTGCCCCACCGCGTCGTCCGCGGTTGGCGCGCCGGTCCCGCATAACGGGACCGCCGCGACAAGGCGGCGTGACCTCGGGCCAAGCTGGCGCACGGGTCCCGTATGACGGGACCTCCGCGACATGGCGAAGCCGTGCCGACCCGCGCCAACGCCTCACGCCCCTCAGCGCAGCCGTTGTTCCTCAGTTGAGCGCGAAGGGCCTCAAGCCGGCGTCTGGGGCCGGTGCCGCGGGAACGTCCGCGCGAACGCGTAGAGGTTCCGCGGCCCGCCACTCAGCCGCAGGCGACGCCCAAGCAGCGCCCGGCGCGGATCGATCGCACCCTTCGAGATGTTGATCCACTCGGCCCAACTCGTCTCGAGGGTCACGTCGGGATCCGTGGCCTCACCCGCCTCGGCATGGGTGTGTCCGTTGGCAACGATCACATGCCACGGGTCGGCGTCCTCGAAGCGCCACTGGACGGTGAGTGGCCTTCCCCCGGGCGCCGAGGCGTCGGCGGAGTTCGCGATCACGTCGAAGTAGATCTGCTGGATCTCCGGCGAGGAGTCGGGGTGGCCATTGGGCTCCCCCATCACGCCCGACTCGAGCAGCCTGATCTGCCGGCTCGCGATCTCCATCGGGTCCAGTGAGAGATCCACCGGGAAGACGCCCGGGCCCATCTCCTCGAGCGGGTACCCGATCGCTCGCCACTTCGCGCGCACCGAGCGCAGGCCGAAGGCGAAGATGTCCTCCAGCTCGAAGCCGTAGCAGCGGGTGTACTCGCGGTCGAAGCCGGGCGGGACGAACACCGCGAGCGAGTAGGGCATGACCTCGGCCAGGGTCTCGTCGATCGCGGCCTTGCACTCGTCGGATTCCTTGATCAGCTCGGAGAGCACCTTGACGCCGAAGCCGATGTGGCGCTGCTCGTCGCGTGAGACGTTCGCCATGCCGGCGCTGAACCCGGGCAGCGTGCCGGACTTCGCGAAGTAGTCCTCGATGTAGTGCTGACCCGGCTGAGCGAGGCTCGCCTCGACGACCAGGTGGTAAAGGGTGATGGCCTGAGCGAACTTCGGCAGCGAGCGGTCGCGGCGGAGCTCGTCGGCCATCCGATCCAGGCGATCGAAGACGTGGCGGTAGCCCCAGCCGAGCTGAGGCTCGGTGTAGGCCAGCGTCGAGGCGATGGAGTCGCCAGCGTCGAGCACCTCCTTGAAGAAGCGGTGAAAGAAGATGGCGTGACGTGCCTCATCGACCTGCTGGCTTGCGAGGAAGTACTTCTGCTCTTCCTTCGGGGCCGCGTCGATGTAGGGCGAGAGGTTGTCGGTGACCGAATCCTCGCCGAAGAAGAACATCGAGTACACCCAGAGCGCCGAGCGCTGCTGGATCTCCGAGAGGGCTTCCCAGCCTTCGCGATCGGCGGTGAAGTCGATCTCGCTGGACCGCCAGTTGCCCTCCTCCCAGCGCCGGTAGAGGTCGTCGTAGCTGATCTGATCCGCGTAGGACCGCTCGATCCCATCCTTCTGCGCAACGCTCACCGGCTCTCCCTTCTCGCTCGGCCCGGCACTTCACCGTAGACTAACTGACCATCGAGTCAGTTTCGAGGGAGAAACTGTGACGGACGTCACACAGACCGGAGATACGACGCGCCGGCGGCTCTCGGCCGCGGACCGCCGCACAGCCATCCTGGCCGCCGCACTCGAGGTCTTCTCCGAGCGCGGCTTTCATGGGGCGTCGCTGGAGGACGTGGCGGCGCGCGACGGCATCTCGAAGGCTCTCATCTACGAGCACTTCGACTCCAAGCGCGAGCTCGAGCTGGCGCTGCTGGAGACCCACGTCCACGAGCTGTTGGGCCGAGTTACGGCGGCGATCACCTCCGCCGACTCAGAGGAGGAACGGCTGCGCGCGGGCATCGACGCCTTTCTGCGGTTCGTCGAGGAGAGGCCCGTCGGCTGGCGTCTGCTCTTCCGCAACGTCGGCGACCCTGATATCGCCGAGGGGTTCGCGCAGCTTCAAGGCGAGGTCAGCCGGACGATCGCGGCGCTGATGGTCGCCAACGCCCCGGCGGAGTTCCGGACGAATCAGCCCGACTTCGAGCAGGCAACCGAGATGACGGCCCATCAGCTGACGGGCGCCGTCCAGTCGCTCGCGAACTGGTGGGACGACCACCGCGACGTGCAGCGAGAGCGGGTACTCGAGATGGCGATGGACTTCGCGTGGCTCGGCCTCGAGCGGCTCGGCCGCGGCGAACGCTGGTCACCCATCCGTTGACGAGAAGCGCGCATCCGGCCCTGATCTCGTCAACCGATGTGGTGCTGCTGGCCTCGGCGGGCCTGTAGCGGTTAGGTCGGGCTCAGCTTCGGGCTCGTCCAGTCATCGTCGAGACTTGCCGCGAGCCGTTCGGCGAGCCCGTCGATCGGCTCGCGCGTCTGCTCGAGGGTGTCGCGGTCGCGGAGCGTGACGGTGTCGTCCTCCAGCGTCTGGCCGTCGACCGTGACGCCCCATGGGGTGCCGATCTCGTCCTGGCGGCGGTAGCGCTTGCCGATCGAGCCGCCCTCGTCGAACTCCGCCGGCACGAACCGGCGGATCTCGGCGAAGACCTCGCGGGCGCGCTCGGGCATGCCCTCCTTCGAGACGAGTGGCAAGACCGCGACCTTGACCGGCGCGAGGCGCGGGTGCAGTCGCAGCACGGTGCGCTGACGGCCCTCCACCTCCTCGGTGTCGTACGCGTCGACGAGGAATGCCAGGGTGGCACGGTCGGCTCCCGCCGCCGGCTCGATCACATGCGGCACGTAGCGCTCGCCGCTTGACTGGTCGAAGTACTCGAGCTTCTCGCCCGAGAACTCGGCGTGCTGGCGCAGGTCGAAGTCGCCGCGATTCGCGATCCCTTCGAGCTCGTCCCATCCGATTGGGAAGAGGTACTCCACGTCGGAGGTGCCCGAGGAGTAGTGCGACAGCTCGTCGTCGCCGTGGGGGCGCAGGCGCAGCATCTGGGGCCTGATGCCGAAGCGCGAATACCACTCGAACCGCGTCTGCACCCAGAAGTCGAACCACTGCTGCGCCTCGGCGGGCGGCACGAAGAACTCCATCTCCATCTGCTCGAACTCGCGCGTGCGGAAGACGAAGTTCCCCGGCGTGATCTCGTTGCGAAACGACTTGCCGACCTGCGCGATCCCGAAGGGCGGCTTCTTGCGCGCGAACTGAAGGACGTTCTTGAAGTTGATGAAGATCCCCTGCGCCGTCTCCGGTCGCAGGTACGCGGTCGAGGCGGTATCGCGCACCGGGCCGACGTTCGTCTCGAACATCAGGTTGAACTCACGCGCGTCGGTGAGGTCGCAGTCGGGGCCGTCGCCCGGGAGCTTCGAGGGCTTCTGCGGGCAGCGCGCATCCTCGAGCTTGTCGGCGCGAAAGCGCTGCTTGCAGGTGCGGCAGTCGACCATCGGGTCGGTGAACCCGGCAAGGTGCCCACTCGCCTCCCACACCCGTGGGTGCTGCAGGATTGCCGAATCCAGAGCGACGATGTCGTCGCGCTCGGAGAGCATCGAGCGCCACCACTCCGCCTTGACGTTGTTCTTCAGCAGGACGCCGTAGTGCCCGTAGTCGTAGGTAGAGCCGAGGCCGCCGTAGATCTCGGACGAGGGGAAGATGAATCCCCGCCGCTTGCACAGGGAGACGATCTCGTCGAGGGTGACGTCGGGAGCGGGCGCGTCGGTCGGGGCGCGGTCAGCGGCCGGGCTCATCCGCCGGGCGTGACCGTGCTGCCGCCCGCCTGAGAGGCGGGGGCGTTCTCGAGGAGGAAAGAGCTCCTGGACCTTCAGCTCGCCGCCCTCATCGATCAGATAGCTCCGCGCCGGACCCGTCGAGGGCTCCCGAGCATCACGGTAGCGCCGGTCGTCCGTCAGGGCGGCTTCGCCAACCTCGGTCTTTCCAAGCATCTCGACATAGGCGTCCAAGGGCCTGTCCTCGATCTTGTCCTGGCGGCGAAACGCCTCCACGTATCCCTGCTCGCACGTGTCCGTACCCATTGCTTTCGGGATCGCGGTTTGATCTCCTCGCTCGAGAGCTCGCAAAGGGTGGCGAAGTCCTCTTCCTGCCAGGCAGCGATCGCGTCCATCACGAGCGTGCGGGCCTCCTCCTCCGTCGCGGAAGCCTCGGAATCTCCGTCACCATCGTCCCCGCCGCAGCCCACGAGAGCGATCGCCAATGTCGCCATCGCGATGGTTCCAAGCCGCCTCATCCGCCGAACGTAGCAGGGGACTTCCGGGTATCGACCCTGGTTTTCGCCGATCTTTCCGCTGCCATAATCCTCCGCCCCGCATGCCCATCTACGAATACCGCTGCCGCAACGGCCACACGTTCGAGGCCATCCAGTCGATGTCCGATGATCCCATCACCGCGTGCGAGGAATGCGGGGCCCCGGTCGAGCGCGTCTTCCATCCGGTCGCCGTCCACTTCAAGGGGTCTGGCTTCTATACGACCGACTACGCCCGCAAGGGAAGCAAGGCCGGGGCGGGCGAGGACTCCTCGAAGTCCGACGGCGGTGATTCGATCGAAGTCGGAGTCCAAGACCGATTCTGGCTCGAAGTCGGACTCGTCCTCGAAGTCCACCGAGAAGAGCTCCAGCAAGTCGAAGAGCGACTAGGCCGCTGGCGAGCAGGCCGGCGTTTTCTCCGGCGGCGCGCCCAGGAACTTCGTCACGGCCCGAATGCACTCCTCCTGGGGAACGATCAGCGGGTCAGTGAGGCCGGTGGGCCTGAGGATCTCTGTGTCCGCGTCTCCGCCCAGCGCGGCCGAGAAGATGAGCTGCGGCATGATCAGGGCCCCCATGTCGCTGACGAAGGCCTTCGGCGCATTCCAGCCGATGACCGGTCCCTTGATGAAGTTGTAGGGCAGCCGCGTCAGGCTGGTGAGGCGGCCCTTGATGCCCGAGAGCACGACCTGCTGGAACTTCGCGCGCTCGATGTCGCTGCCGCCGCCGAACTCCGTTTCGCTGCAGGTGTTGCTGCGCGTTCGCGCGAGGGTGAGGGCTTCGTCGCCGTTCAGCTCGCTCTCTCCCTCCGGCAGGTCGAGGCTGAAGCCGCCGGCCTCCTCCCCGCCCGAGATGTCCACGCACACCGGGGTATCGAGGTCCACCTCGATGCCGCCGATGGCATCGATGAAGTCGCGAAAGCCGACGAAGTCGACGATCGCCACGTGGTCGACCTCGATCCCCAAGAAGTCCTCGACGGTCTGCACCATGAGCTTCCCTCCGCCGAGCGCGTAGGCGCCGTTGATCTTCTGGTTGGCCTGACCGGGGATCGCCGCCAGGGTGTCCCGGGGGATGGAGAGCTTTCGAAAGCTCGTGCCGCCGGCGCGGACGAGCAGGATCGTGTCGGCGCGCGAAGCCGTGCAGCCGGCTGGCGCCGTCTCCCCGCGTCCCGCCGCCTCCAGGCATTTGTCGGCCGCGGCCTCGCCCTCGGTCGCGAGCCCGGCGGGCCGCGCATCCGTGCCGAGGATGAGGATCGTCTGGCCGCTGAACAGGAGCAGCGGATCGCCTGAGAGCTCGTCGTCGATGCCGTCCGCCAGCTTCGAGCTCTGGATCTGCGACGAGATGGCGAAGGCCAGAAAGCTGATCAGGATCCAGACCCCGGCTCCGATCGCCACCCACTTGAGGACCTTGCGGCCGGTCGAGGTCTCTCCTGGCGCAGCCTTGGGCTTCCGCTCCCTCGGTTCCTTCGGCTTGCCGGGCTTCTGGGGGCCTTTGCTGCTGGGCTTCTTGCGCAGCGATTCGAGGTCGGGCTTGCGAAACCGGCTCAGGATTCCCGGTCGCGAGCGGTAGACCTTGTAGTCGGGCCGCTCCGGCGGGCCCCCCTCGTCAGCAGGCATGGAGTTCAATACTGTCGCATGAGCAGCGCGATCGGCATCGACCTCGGCGGCACCAAGATGCTCGTGGGAGTAGTCGAGGAAGGCGCGCGGGTCCTCCACCGCGCCGTGGTGACGGCTCCCGCGAAGACCTCCGACGACGTACTGGATGACCTCGAGGAGGGGGTGCGCGAAGCGCTCGAGGCAGAGCCCGACGCCGAGGCGGTCGGACTGGGAATTCCCTGCACGATCGACCGTGAACGCGGCCTGGCGATCACCGCCGTGAACCTGCCGATCATCGATGTACCCGTCCGCGACGAGATGGAGCGTCGCGTCGATCTGCCCGTGTTCATCGACAACGACGCCAACCTCGCCGCCCTCGCCGAGCACCGCTTCGGCGCGGCGCGGCACGTCGACGACGTCGTCATGCTCACGATCGGAACCGGGATCGGCGGCGGCCTGGTGCTGGGCGGTGACGTCTACCGCGGCGCCACCGGCGCCGCGGGCGAGCTGGGACACGTGGTCGTGCAGGCCGATGGCCCCCGCTGCCAGGGCAACTGTCCCAACCACGGCTGCGTCGAAGCGATGGCCTCGGGCACGGCGCTCGCCCGCGACGGCAAGGCCGCCGCTGAGCGGGAGCCGGACTCCCAGCTCGGACGCCTGCTCGAGGCCGGCGAGACCCTGGACGGTCGTGCCGTGGTCGACGCAGCCCTCGAGGGAGACGGGGTGGCGAAGTCAGTGGTCGAGAACTGCGGGCGCTACCTCGGGGTGGCCCTGGCGACCCTGGCGAACGCGTTCGAGCCCGGGGTGATCGTGATCGGCGGCGGCGTCATGGCCGCGGGAGAGTTGCTGCTCGGTCCCGCGCGAGCCGAGCTCGAGGCGCGGGCGCTGCCGCCGATGAATGCAATCGAGGTCGTAGCAGCGGAGCTCGGCCCCGATGCAGGCATGATCGGCGCCGCGACCATGGCGCTCGACGAGCCCCGCGACGAGCCCATCGCCGAACCGACAGAGGCGGGCTGATGGCGGGCCGCCTCACCGTCTGCCCGACGCCGATCGGGAACATGTCGGACCTCAGCCCACGGGTGCGGCAGGCGCTCGCCGACGCGGATCTCGTCGCCTGCGAGGACACCCGCCGGGCCGGCCTGCTCTACGAGCGGCTCGAGCTCCCGCGCCCGCGCCTCGTCTCGAATCACGAGGGCAACGAGGCCGAGCGCGCGGTGCAGATCGCCCAGCAGATCGAACGTGGGGCGCGCGTCGCCCTTGTGACCGACGCCGGCACGCCCGTGATCTCGGATCCTGGCTACCGCCTGATCAACACCTGCCTCGAGCGCGCCCTGGACGTTGAGGTCCTTCCAGGTCCCTCGGCCGTCACCACGGCCCTCGTGGCTTCCGGGCTGCCGCCAAGCAGGTGGCGCTTCGAGGGTTTCCTGCCCAGGCGCGCGGGTGAGCTCGAGCGCGTCCTCGCTTCGGCCGAGACGGTCGTGGCCTTCGAGTCACCGAGGCGCCTTCCCGACTCGCTGGCCGCGCTCGCCGCGCTCGCGCCCGACCGTCCCGCCGCCGTTTGCCGCGAGCTCACGAAGCTCCACGAGGAGATCGCGCGCGGCTCGCTCTCCGATCTCGCCCGCCAGTTCCGCGGCGACGTGAAGGGCGAGATCGTGGTCGTGATCGCGGCCGCCGCCTCGCCCGCGACAAGCCCCGATACCGCGTTCGCGGTCGACGCTCTGCGGCGGCTCGTGCAGGCGGGCGCGCGACCGCGCGCGGCCGCCGGAGTCGTGGCCGCGCTCACGGGCACGCGGGCCAACGATCTGTACAAGGGCCTGACGGGCCGTGAACCCCGGATTTAGCCTTAATCCGCGCCTAATCGGCGGACGGCCAGTCCGCTCTGGGAGCGGATAGCATCGCTTCGGAGATATGTGTGAGTCGCCGAGGAGCTCTTCTCGGCCGGTCAGGGGATGGACCTCTCCCCCCATCGGGCAAGAGGCCCAGCCGCGGACACGAATAGGAGAAGGTCGCGGGTACTCCGGTTGAAGCCGGCCAGGAGAGCATCGTTGAGAGAGGGAATCGGGTGAGGGCTACCCGCGCCGTCGCGGTGGTCGCCTTGGTCGTGGGCGTCGTCCTCGTCGGCTACGTCCTGCTCACCGCCGGCGACAGCGGCCATAGCTACAGGGTCCAGTTCGAGACGGGCGGCCAGCTCGTCAAGGGCAACGAGGTCCTCGTGGGGGGTCAGTCGGTCGGCAAGGTCGACGATCTGACCCTCACCGACGACGGGCTCGCCGAGGTCGAGATCAGCGTCGACGAGCCGCTCCACGAGGGGACCACCGCCGTCATCCGCTCCACGTCGCTTTCGGGGATCGCCAACCGCTACGTCTCACTCTCACCAGGGCCGAACAGCGCCCCCGAGCTGGCCGACGGAGCCACGCTCACGCGCGGCGAGACCACGGCGCCGGTCGACCTCGACCAGCTCTTCGCCACACTCGACGAGGAGACGCGCGCAGGGCTCCAGGAGGTGATCCAGGGCTCGGCGACCGTCTACTCCGGCAACACGGAGGGGGCCCGCGCCTCGTATAAGTACTTCGCGCCCTCGCTGCAGTCCACGGAGCGGCTGCTGGCGGAGGTAAACCGCGACCAGCGCGTCTTCACGGAGTTCCTCGACCTCCGGCGCAGACATCCTCGGCGCCGTTGCGCAAAAGCGCACCGAGCTATCCGCGCTGACCGAGAACGCGAACACGGCGCTGGGCGCGATCGCGGCCGAGAACGAGGCGCTCGATCGCTCGCTCGCGGCCCTGCCGCCCTTCATGCGCCAGGGCAACACGACGTTCGTGAACCTGCGCGCCGCGCTCGACGACCTCGACCCGCTGGTCGAGACCTCGAAGAAGGCCACGCGCGACCTGCCCGCGTTCCTGCGGGATCTCCGTCCGTTCGCCCAGCGCGCGGTGCCGGTGGTAACCGACCTGCGCATCGCCATCGCGACGCCCGGGCCCAACAACGACCTGACGGATGTCCTGCGCCTCGCCCCGCGCGTTCAGGCGAAGGCCGAGGATGCCTCTCGAGAGCAGATCCAGGCCATGAACGGACCCAGGACGAGGTTGAGCTGGCTCGCGCCTACTCGCCGGACATCTTCTCCGCCGTAGGAAAGCTCGGGCAGATAGCGGCCTACTACGACGGTCAGGGCCACTACGCTGCGGGTCTGTTCCGACTGCAACGGGGGCGTTCTCCTACACGAGCGCGACCGACGAGCTCGAGCCGATGTTCGACCAGCCCGAGGACATGTTCGACTTCTTCGTCGACTCCGATCCGGCGTTCGAGACCTACGCGGGACCCGGGGACGCCTTCGACGACACCGGCTTCCTGCGCTGTCCCGGCGCCGCCTCGCAGGTGGCCGAGGACGACTCGACCCCGTTCGTGGACCCACCAATCGCGGGTGGCGCCGACGCCGCGAGCCTGCGATCCGGCCGACATGGTGCTCCCGGTGACGGCCCCATGAGGCGCATCGCGGCGATAGCCGCCATCCTCATCACCGCCGTGGTGCTGGTCGTCTTCGGCTCCGCCGCGGGGGGCGACGAGGGCGAATACGAGGTTCGCGCGATCTTCGACAACGGCGGTTTCCTGGTGCCCGGCGAGGAGGTTCGCATCGCCGGCGCCAAGGTGGGCGAGATCACCGAGGTCGAGGTAACGGGCGTCGACGAGGCGGCCCACGCCGACGGCAGCCCGGAGCCCGGCAAGGCCGTCGTCGTGATGCGAATCGACGATCCCGCCTTCCAGAACTTCCGCGACGACGCCGAGTGCTTCATCCGGCCGCAGTCGCTGCTCGGCGAGAAGTTCGTCGAGTGCCGGGTCACGCAGCCGCGCGCAGCCGGCACCGAGCCGCCGCCGGCGATCGAGCCGATCGAGGAGGGTGAGACCGGCGAGGGCCAGTACCTGCTGCCGATCGAGTCGAACGGCAAGGCCGTCGACATCGACCTCGTCAACAACATCATGCGCGAGCCCTATCCGGACCGCCTCCGCCTGATCCTGAACGACCTTGGCGCCGCCTTCGCGGCTCGGGGCGAAGACCTCGACGCGGTGATCCGGCGCGCCAATCCGGCCCTGGAGCAGACCGACGAGGTCCTGGCGATCCTCGCCAAGCAGAACAAGAAGCTCGCGTCCCTTGCCCGCGACGGCGACCAGGTGCTGCAGCCGCTCGCATCGAAGCGCGACAACATCGGGAACTTCATCAACGAGGCCGCCGTCACGGCCGCGGCGACGGCGGAGCGCCGCGAGGACCTCGAGGCCCAGATTCAAAAGCTCCCGGGCTTCCTCCGCGAGCTGCGGCTGACGATGCTCGAGCTCGACGAGTTCAACGAGCAGTCGACGCCGGTCCTCGCGGACCTGGGCGCCGCCGGTCCCGACCTGACCCGGATCAACACCGCGCTCGGCCCGTTCTCCCGGGGCGCTACCGTCTCGCTCAGATCGCTCGGCCGTGCCGCCGATGCAGCCGGGCCCCGACCTCGTCGCCTCTCAGCCGGTACTGCGCCAGATCGCGGACCTCGCAGACGAAACGCGGCCTGTCGCGCGGACGCTCAACACCCTGCTCACCAACCTTCGTCAGCACGACGGCTATCGAGTACCTCGACGCGCCTGATCTACAACCTCTCGGGCGCGGTCAACGCCGTTCGACAGCCTCGGCCACTTCCTGCGCGGGACGCTCCCATTCAACAACTGCTTCAACTACGAGGTCGCGTTAGCTGGAGGTGGCGGGCTCGACCTGCGCGGCCAGGTGGAACACCGACGTCGAGCTCGAGTGCAGCGGCGATCCGAAGTCCTCACACAGGTGCAGCGGGACAACCGACCGCCGGATGAAACGGCAGGACACCGGCGCAAGTCGAGAGGCGCCGAAGGCAAGGACGATGCGCGCGATGCGATCGGGGTGCCCGAAGATCCTGCGCCGGCCGGATCAAGAGACCGAGGCCACTTCAGGACAGTCGAGTTCCTGCTGGACTATCTGCTCGGGCCGGAGCCCGCAAGTCCCCGCAGAGCGGTGAGGGGACGAGCCGATGAGGGGCGGCGCCGTCTCCAGGCTTGCTGCCAGCCCGGTCATGGTCGGCGCCGTCACGGTGCTGATCGCGATCCTGGCGGTTTTCCTCGCCTACAACGCCAACAACGGTCTGCCGTTCGTTCCCACATACCGAATCTCGGCGCAGGTGTCGGACGCGAACACGCTGCTCCCCGGCAACGAGGTGCGAATCGGGGGCGTGCGGGTGGGCGTCGTCGAGGACGTCGAGCCGATCTCACACGAGGACGGCAGCGTCTCGGCGAAGCTCGACCTCTCGCTCGACTCCGAGGTGGAGCCGCTTCCGACGGACTCGACGATCCTCGTTCGCGCACGCTCGGCATTGGGCCTGAAGTACCTCGAGATCTCACGTGGCACCTCCTCGGAGGGCTACCCGGCTGGAGCCGATCATGCCGCTCAGCGCGGCCGAGACCGAGCCGGTGGACATCGATCAGGTCCTGAACACCTTCGACGAGCCGACGCGAGTTGCGATCCAGGCCAACCTCGTGGAGTTCGGCAACGCGCTCGCCGGCCGCGGGCCGACGCTCAACTCTGCGATCGGTCGCCTGAGACCGCTGCTCCCGCGGCTCGAGCGGGTCATGACCAACCTCGCGGACCGCGACACCAAGCTCGGCCGGTTCTTCTCCGCGCTCAGCGACACGGCCGCCGAGGTCGCCCCCGTGGCGGCGCAGCAGGGCGACATGTTCGTCGCTCTCGACACCACTTTCACGTCACTGTCGAACGTGGCGCGGCCCTTCATCCAGGACACGATCTCCGAGAGCGTGCCGACGCTCGGACACCGGCACCGAGGTGCTGCCGCGCATCCGTCCGTTCCTCGATCACAGCGCAGCGCTCTTTGCCGACCTGCGCCCGGGTATCGCCTCCCTGCGGGCCAACGCGCCGACGATCGCGTCCGCGCTCGAGGTCGGAGCCCCGGTCCTACGGGACTCTCCCGAGCTGAACAACCAGCTTGCACCGACCGCCGCCGCGCTGCGGCGACTGAACGATGACGCCGGCGCGCGCGACGGCATCGACCGCCTCCGCGAGACCGTCACCACACTTCGGCCCACGCTCAACTTCTTCACGCCGTCGCAGACCGTCTGCAACTACCCGGCGTTGCTCCTGCGCAATGGTCAACAGGCTCTCTCGGCGGGCAGACGGGAGCGGGACCTGGGCTCGCTTCTTTATCAAGCAGGGACCCCCGACGGGCCCAATAACGAGAGCATCCCTCCTCGAGCCCTGCCAACGGACCGGCCATAAGTCCGCCTGAGCGCAACTTCCTTCACTACAACCCCTACCCGAACACTGCAGCCCCCGGCCAGGAGTTCGAGTGCGAGGCCGGCAACGAGGGCTACATCCAGGAAGAGCAGGTGATCGGCAACGTGCCCGGCAACCAGGGAACCGGCACGGAGGACCAGGGATGAGCCGCGCTGTCCGACACGAGCCGCGCGTCTCCAACTGGGTCTGGGGCGCAGTGCTGGTGTTCGTCCTCGCCGTCGGGCAGCTACCTCGCCTACACGAAGGAGCTCCCGTTCGGCGGCGACGGCTACGAGCTCCACGCCACGCTTCGAGAATGTGGCGACCGCTGCGCTCAAGCTCGCCGGTGCGGATCGCGGGCGTCAACGTCGGTGAGGTCACCGAGGTCGAGGCGAACGGCGACGCGGTCGATGTGACCTTCACGGTCGATGAGGACGGGCAGCCGATTCACGAGGATGCCCAGCTGGAGATCCGGCCGCGCCTCTTCCTCGAGGGCAACTTCTTCCTCGACCTGAAGCCCGGCAGTCCCAGCGCTCCCGAGCTCCCCGACGGCGGCGACATCACCATCGCCCAGACCACCACCGCCGTCCAGCTCGACGAGGTCCTGACCGCGCTGCAGTCCGACTCACGTGAGGACCTTCAGCTGCTCCTTACGGGCTACGGCACCGCGCTCACCTATCAGCCCACTCCCGAGGACGATCGCGACCAGGACGAGGACGTCAAGGGCGAGTCGGCGAGCGAGTCGCTGAACGACACCTTTGCCTACGGCGGCCCCGCCGGACGCGACACCGCCATCGTGAACGAGGCGCTGCTCGGCGAGAAGCCACACGACCTCTCCAAGCTGATCAGGGCACAACGCGACACGCTCGCAAAGCTCCAGGGTCGTGAGGCCGACCTCCAAGGCCTGATCTCGCAACTTCAACACGACCATGGGGGCGCTCGCGACCGAGCAGGCCAATGTCTCCGCGACCTTCAGGGAGCTGGCTCCGACGCTCGAGCAGGGCGAGCCGACGCTTCGCAAGCTGAGCGACTCGCTGCCGCCGCTGCGCGCGCTGGCGCGTGAGCTCGAGCCCAGCGTCCGCGAGCTGCCAGGGACGATCAAGGCGTCCGGCCCATGGCTCGATCAGGCCAACCTGCTCCTGCGCGACGAGGAGCTAGGAGGGCTGGCTCGACTGCTCGGCGACTCGGCCGCACCGCTGGCCCGGACCGCCAACACTCGCTTGACCTCTTCCCCGAGCTCACCAAGCTCGGCCGGTGCGCGCTCGGAGGTCCTCGAGCCGACCGGCAGCATCGTGGTCACGGACGCCTTTGCCAGCGGCCAGCCCAACTTCAACGAGTTCCTCTTCGGCCTCGTCAGCCTCGCCGGCGAGATCCAGGGCTTCGACGGCAATGGCCCGTTCCAGCGCCTGCAGACCGGCGGCGGTCCCGTCTTGGTGCAGCGCCGACAACACGGCCACGACACGCCCCCGGCAACACCCGAAGTCTGGGGCAATGCGATCGAGGCGCCGGACGGCGTCCAGCCCGCCGTCGTCCCCGGTGAGCAGCCCCCGTTCCGGACTGACGTCCCCTGCCATACGAACGCCGGTCCCCAACGTCAACGGCCCCGCCGGCGCCGTCGCGCCCCCCGACCTCACCACGCCCATGACGAAGGCGATCAAAGACAGGTTCCCGGACGTGGTCGCGATCGTTGCGCTGACCATCTTCGGGCTCGCGATCACCATCTACATCCTCTCCCAGCAGCAGCAGCCGTATCCGTCCTGGCTGCCGATCCTGGGCGATGACACGTTCGAGCTCCGGGGCGAGTTCGAGTCTGCCCAGGCGGTCACCCCGGGCCAGGGTCAGACGGTGAACATCGCCGGGATCAAGGTCGGCGACATCACGGAGGTCGAGCTCGAGGACGGCAACGCGGTCGTGACGATGGAGATCGAGGACGAATACGAGGAGCTCGTCCATTCCGACGCCACGATGCTGCTGCGCCCCCGCACCGGCCTGCAGGACATGAGCGTCGAGCTCGACCCCGGCAGCGAGGGCGAGCTCCTCGGGGATGGCGACACGGTGCCGCTGGCAGGCACCGAGGGCAACACCCAGGTCGAGCAGCTGCTCGAGTCGCTCGACCGTGACACCCGGGATTACCTCGTTCTTCTGCTCGAAGGCGGTGCGACCGGCATCGGCCCCAATGGCGAGGAGCTCTCGGCGGTGCTGCGCCGCTTCGAGCCGACGGCACGGGATCTCGCCAAGATCACCAAGGGGCTCGCGAAGCGCCGGGCCAACATCGCTCGCTCGATCAGCAACTTCAAGAAGGTGAGCGAGGAGCTCGGCGCCCGCGACACACAGCTCGCCGAGTTCGTGAGCAGCTCGAACGAGGCGCTCGGCGGCGTTCGCTGATCAGGAGGCCTCGCTGCGCGAGACCTTCCAGGAGCTGCCCCCGGCGCTTTCAGCCACGCGAGGCGCGCTCGAGAGCGGCGACCGGTTCGCCGAGGTACTCGGGCCGTCCTCCCGCGCGCCTGATCCCCTCCGCGAAGGCGCTGGGCCCGGCACTGCGGGAGACGCGCCCCTTCTTCCGCCAGACCGTGGCGCCGATCCGCGACCAGATCCGCCCGTTCACCCGCGCAGGTTCGGCGCGCCGATCCGAACCCTGGTCGACACCGCGAACGGCCTCAGCGAAGCGACCCCGCCACTGACGAGCTCCCTCGCGGAGATCAACAGGCTCTTCAACTCCCTCGCCTTCAACCCGCCCGGCGGAGCAGGAGGGCTACCTCTTCTAGCTGGCCTGGCTCAACCACAACCAGAACTCGATGTTCGCGTTCCAGGACGCCCATGGGCCGCTGCGCCGCGGGCTGATCCTGCAGTCGTGCAACACCGCCAGGACTGGCGGAGGGCGTGCTCAGCGCGCCCCAGAACAGCCTGCTGCGGACGCTGCAGCAGCTGACCCGCGTGCCGGCCTCGGGCAATCATCGATCAGGACCCCGACCCCAACCGCGAGCTCTGCACGCTCGACCCGACGGGCTGATGCAGAAACAGGGCCCGACAGTCACCCGCATCCTGATCGCCCTCGGCTTCGCGATCTCGTGCTTCGGCCTGGCCCTGTTCCTGTGGATCGCCTTCGGCGGGCCGGTGCCGCTGAAGCCCGAGAGCTACCGGATCTCGGTCCCGTTCGACGAGGCGACGACGCTTGCTACCGAATCCGACGTGCGCATCTCCGGAGTGTCCGTCGGCAAGGTGAAGTCGATCGAGCTCGGCGACGAGGGGCTGGCCGTGGCGGAGCTCGAGCTCCAGGAGGCATACGCCCCGCTGCCGGTGGAAACTCAGGCCACGCTGAGGCAGAAGACGCTCTTGGGCGAGACCTACGTCGAGCTGACGCCGAGCGAGGGCTCATCGGAAACGATCCCCGAGGGCGGTGAGCTCGACGCGGCCCAGGTCTCCGACGCCGTTCAGCTCGACGAGATCTTCCAGGCTTTCGACGAGCCCACGCGGGAGTCGTTCCAGGTCTGGATGCAGGGCCAGGCGGCCGCCCTGCGCGGCCGCGGTGACGACCTCTCGCTGGCGATCGCCAGCCTCGACCCGTTCGCGGAGCAGGCCGACGACACGCTCCGCGTGCTCGACACGCAGCGCGTCGCGGTCCAGCGCCTGGTGCGCGACGGCGGCGAGGTCTTCGAGGCGCTCTCCGAGCGCCGCGGCCAGCTCCGCGGCCTGATCGAGAACTCGAACGAGGTCTTCCAGACGACGGCCCAGCGCAACGCCGAGCTCGAAGAGATCTTCACGATCTTCCCGACGTTCCTGCGGGAGTCGCGGGCGACGCTCATCCGTCTCGACGAGTTCGCCGCCGACACCGACCCGCTCGTTCAGCAGCTCCGGCCGGCTGCACGCGAGCTGAGCCCGACCCTGATCGCGCTCGGCGAGCTCGCGCCCGAGCTCGAGGCGTTCTTCGTTGGGCTGCGCGGCACGATCTCGGCCGCGCGGCCGGGCCTGCCGGCGACACGGCGCCTCCTCGACGACGACCTGCGTCCGCTGCTCAGGCGCGTCGACCCCTACTTCGCCGAGTTCAACTCGCTCTTCGAGGGCCTGCGCCGCTACCGTCGCGAGGTCACCGCCACGTTCGCGAACCTCGCCGCCGCGTCGAACGCCTCGTTGGCTGCTGGACAGATCGCTGCGCACCGAGGCAGTCCTGAACCCGGACGTGCTGGCGGCTTTCCCCAACAGGCTCCAGATGAACCGCACCAACCCCTACCTGGCGCCGGACGGGATCGACCTGAGCTCCCAGGCGGGCTCGACTCCTTCGAGACTACGGCACTGCGCCACTGGCATCGACGCCGAGCTCAATCCCGCGGACGCGGGCGCCTTCCCCGGCAGGCCTGTTCGACCGCATCGTCGAGTTCGCCTACGCCGATGTCCCCGCCCAGGCGACGGCAACTTCCACGCTGACGACCTCCCGACCCCGACCCCCTGCGTGCAGCAGCCCGACTTCGACTCGATCGGTCCCCCGGCGAGCAGACGCAGTATCTGCACACGCGAGCCCAGGGGCCGCCGTGATCCGTAGTTTTCCGCAGCTTTCGCGGGGAAGACCCGCGGAGGACAGAGGTGTCGTACCCTTGTGCGGCGTCGTGAGCGCGTGGAGCGCGCGACGTCCCACATGGGCGGAGACCTAAATAACGAGCGCAGGCGGCATGAGGCTGTTCGCGCTAAACCCATCAGGAGGAGAATGTGAGACACATTCCGCGCAAGAGCGCTTTGGCCGCGATCACCGCGGTTGTGGCCATGGGCGTCAGCGCCACGGCCTTCGGGCAGGGGAACACCAACCAGACGTCCGAGAACGCATCGGCGAATCAATCCCCAGCTGCAGGACAACAACGACGCGGGAAGGGCGAGCCTGTTCACGCAGGTGACGACCCTCGACACGGACAACGCACCGGCCATTCCGGCAGGCCCGCGGAGATCGTCAGGATCGACTTCCCGGAGGAGATGAAGATACAAGGCCAACGGCAAGCTGGACGAGTGCGCGCGCGGCGACGTCGACGGCGCTCGTCACGACCGACGGGGCGCTGAGGCGTGTCGGGACGTCGCTCGATCGGGTCCGGAAACGCGTTCGCGCGGATCCCGGGGCTCCGAGCGAGATCAGCAGACCGAGCTGACGGTCGTCGCGTTCAACGGTCGGTCGGGGCGAGGCGGCACGACGTGCGACCCGGTTCGGTGAACCCGACGATCCTGCTGCACGCCGACAACGCGGCGCTTGCCGACCGACCCGTCCTCGGCGAGGTCCGTGACTCGCCGGATGGCGATGCACTTCGGCAGGCAGCTGAACGTGCCGGACGCGCCCGACGTCGCCGGCGACGCCGGCGCGCTGGTGCTGTTCAACGCCCAGGTTCCAGAAGACCTGGAACAACGGCAAGACCGGCAACAAGAAGAAGAAGTACAACCTCATCACGCCAACTGCGGCGGCGCTGGCGACTGGACTTCGACTTCGCAGCCAGCTGGTGTACTGACGACGCCGCGACGCGATGTCGACACCGATACGGATACCTACAGCCAGGACTGCGCCGAAGTCCCGCTCCGTAACCGGGTCGAATGCATGAGAGCTGAAAGGGGCGGCCTGCGGGCCGCCCCTTTCTTTGCCGAACGGATGCGCGACCGCTGCGGCGGATAGGTTTCCGCCACATGCGTAGCCGGGGAGGGACCCTGATCGTGCTGAGCGCTCTGCTCGTGGGGTTCTCCGGCTGCGGCGAGGAGGGCGAGCGCTTCGCCGACGCGAAGATCACCGACGCCGCGAAGGTGCAGAACAGCAAGGTCAAGGGCGACCCGTTCTGCGCGGTCGATCAGATCCTGAACGACGCGGACGAGATCAGGAAGGCCAAGCGCCAGGACGCCGTGATCATCACCAGCAAGGGCGGCAACGTCGGCGTCGCCGTGGTGCCGCCCTTCCCCAACGACTGCGAGGCGATCGTCGTCAAGGGCCTCTCCAAGCTCGACCCGAAGCCGAAGGAGGAGTAGCCGCCCGGCCGGCGGCCAACGCCGCTAGATTTGTGGCGATGGCCACCAAGCGCGACCCTCGTCTCGTCTCGCTCGGCTACGGGCGCTTCGTCCGCGCCGATCGTGTCTTCGCTCTGGTGCCACTCGCGGCGGCCGAGCGTGGCGACGGCCGCCGCACCTACGTGCACGTCGAGGGGCTGGCCGAGCCGCTCGTCGCTTCGCGCTCGGAGCGGGCGATCCTCGCCGACGTCGAGGCCGCCCTCGCCGAGGCCGCCGGCGTCCCGCGCCGCCGGCGCACCCCGAAGGGCCAGGACTCGCTGCTCTAGGTAGCCGGGCTGAGGATGCCCAGCGGGATCTTGCGCTCCGTGCGCTGCTGGTAGTTCGGCGTAGTCCGGCCAGATCTCGACCAGCTTCGGCCAGAGGCGTTCGCGCTCGGAGTCCGTGGCCTCGCGCACCTTGACGCGCCGGCGCTCGCCGCGGATCTGGATCGTCGTCTGGTCCATCTCGCGGAGGTTGAGCCACCAGGCGGGGTGCTTGTGCGAGCCGCCCTTGGAGCCCACGACCACGATGTCGTCGCCGTCGGCGAGGTAGAGGAGGGGCGTCGTTCGCCTCGTTCCGCTGCGCCGGCCGACCTGATCGACGAGCACGGTCCTCGAGCCTCCGAGCGGACCGGGCAGGAGCCGGCCGCCACCAAGCCGGTAGGCGGCGACGTGGACCTTGGTGAGCTGGTTGAAGGCGGTCCACTGCCAGTCGTGCATCGGCGCGAGTCTATGCTGCGCGGCTTGGCGCACCGCGTCGCTGGCTGATGAGCTTCTACATCACGACACCCATCTACTACGTGAACGCCGAGCCCCATCTCGGGCACGCGTACACGACGATCGCCGCGGACATCGTCGCCCGCCACATGCGCCAGCGCGGGGAGGACGTCTTCTTCCTCACCGGCACGGACGAGCACGGCGAGCCGGTCGTCCAAGCCGCCGAGAAGGCCGGGCTCACGCCTCGCGAGCTCGGCGACCGCAATGCCCCCCGGTTCCAGGAGATGGGGGCGCTGGTTGGGGCCACCAACGACTTCTTCATCCGGACCACGGACCCGCGGCACATGAAGCGCGTCCAGGAAGTCATCCAGCGCGTCTACGACAACGGCCACGTCTACGAGGGCACCTATGAAGGGTGGTACTGCCCCCGCTGCGCCGACTTCAAGACCGAGTCCGAGCTGGGCCCCGATAACACCTGCCCCATCCACAAGATCACGCTCGAGCGGGAGCGGGAGGACAACTGGTTCTTCCGGCTCTCCACATTCCAGGAGCCGCTGGAGCGGCTCTACGCCGAGCGGCCCGAGTGGGTGATCCCCGACTTTCGGGCGAACGAGGCGCTCTCGTTCATCCGGGGCGGGCTCCGCGACGTCTCGCTCTCGCGGCCGAAGCTGAAGTGGGGTGTGCCGCTGCCGTGGGATCCCGAGCAGGTCATGTACGTGTGGTTCGACGCGCTCCTCAACTACTACACCGCGTTGTCGTTCGCGCGCGAGGGCGAGGATCTGACCGAGCGTTTCTGGCCGGTCAACTGGCACTTCATCGCCAAGGACATCCTCAAGTTCCACGCCGTCTACTGGCCGGCCTTCTTGATGGCGGCCGAGATCGAGGTGCCGCAGCGGGAGCTGATCCATGGCTACCTCCTGATGGAGGGACACAAGATGTCGAAGTCGCTCGGAAACGTGCTCGACCCGTTTGAGGTGGTCGAGCGCTTCGGGGCGGACGCACTGCGCTTTTACTGCTTTCGCGAGGTCTCCTTCGGCCAGGACGGGGCGGTGTCGGCGGAAGGCTTCGAGCAGCGCTACGAGACGGAGTTGGCGAACGACTGGGGCAACCTCGCCAGCCGCACGCTGGCGATGGTCGAGCGCTACCGCGATGGTGTCGTGCCTGAGGGCGAGCTCGACCCAGCCCTCTCGCAGGGCCAGGATGCCCTCGGCGGGACTCGACGCGAGGGTCCGCGAGCTGCTCGACGAGGTCGAGCTGACCGCCGCCCTCGAGGAGATCTGGTCGCGGGTCAGGCGCCTCAATCGATATGTCGAGGAGAGCCGCCCCTGGGATCTCGCCAAGGACGAGGCCGAGGCGGGGCGCCTGGATTCGGTCCTCTACAACCTGTCCGAGGGGCTGCGGATTCTCGCCCTGATGCTGCTGCCCTATCTCCCCGAATCATCTTCCCGGCTGCTGGACGCTCTCGGCGAGGATCGCCGCGAACTGGACACCTTCGGGGCGCGCGCCGGCGGCCAGTCGACCGAGCGGATCCCGCCACTGTTCCCGCGAAGTGATGCGCCGCGCGGCAGGCCCCAGTGGTATGTGCGCTGAAGGCCGGGGGAGCACCGCCAGCAGATCCCGGCCGACTAGGGCGTGGCGCAGGCTTTCCAGGCCAGCGGCCTCCGCAAGCGATACGGGGCCACCGAGGCGCTTCGCGGCGTTTCGCTTGAGGTCGGGCAGGGCGAGGTCGTCGGGCTGCTGGGGCCCAACGGCGCCGGTAAGTCGACGTTGGCGAAGATCGCGTGCGGCCTTGTGCGGCCCACCGACGGCGAGGCGTGGGTCACCGGAAGCCCGGCGGGGTCGCTGCCGGCCCGACGCGCGATCGGCTACCTCGCGGAGCTCTTTCGGTTCCCGGCGTGGTCGACCGCCGATGAGCTCTTGCGCCTGCATCAGGAGCTGGCGGGCTCTGCGGGCGGCGCGAATGAGCGGCGCGAGCTGTTGGCCCTCGTGGGCCTCGAGCAGGCTGCCGCGACGCGCGTCGGAGACATGTCGAAGGGGATGCAGCAACGGCTGGGGATCGCCCAGGCCATGATCGGCAGTCCACGCCTGCTGCTCTTGGACGAGCCAACGAGCGCGCTCGACCCCGCCGGGCGGCGCGTGGTCCGTCGCCTGCTCACCGAGTTGCGCGAGCGCGGGATCGCGGTGCTCCTCTCCTCGCACCTGCTGAGCGAGGTCGAGCGGGTCTGCGACCGGGTTGCGATTCTGCTGGCCGGCGAAATCGTCGAGGAGGGCTCGCCGGGGCAGCTCGCCCAGCCGCGAGGTGTCGAGATCGAGACGGCGGCGGGAGCGAGGTTGTTCGAGGGGGTGGGGCGCGAGGACGTGCCCGCCCTGGTGGCTCGCCTGGTTGGCGAGGGCGAGCAGGTCTATGGAGTACGCCTGCTGGCGAGCACGCTCGAGGATGCCTACCTCGAGGCGGTGGGTGAGGAGGTCTCGACGTGAAGGCCGCGCTCGCCGTCATGCGCCATCAGCTCGCCGAGAGCCTGCGCCGGCGGGTGTTCCTGGTCGTCTTCGCGCTGACGGTGGCCTTCCTCGTCCTCTACTCGCTCGGTGCGCATTTCGCTTTTCGCGACATCCGAGGTTTCGCCGGCTTCGATCCCACCATCCTCGACCCGCGAGCATTCGTCGGCGCCACCATCTTCGGCCTCGCCATGTTCGCGACGCTCTTTCTGGGCGCCGTGCTTGCCGTGTTCCTGACGATTGGCGTCGTCCGCGGGGACGCGGAGACCGGCCTCCTGCAGCCGCTCGTCGTGCGCCCGCTCGGGCGGGGCGTGATGCTCATAGCGCGATTCGCGGGCGCCGCACTCGCGGCCTCGATCTACGTGCTGGCCGTCTACGCGATCGCGATCGTGATCACGTGGCTCGCAGGTGAGTGGACGCCGGATCACCTTCTCCTGCCCGGTTTGGCGCTGGCGCTGGGGGTCACGATCATCGCTGCGATCTCCGTGCTCGCATCGACGGTCATGACCTCGACGGCCCAGGGGATCACGGTCTTCATGATCTTCGGCGCCGGCCTGACCGCGGGTCTCTTGGGCCAGATCGGCAAGGCTGTGGGCTCGGAGAAGCTGGAGTCGATCGCGAACGCGACCGCTCTGGCGCTGCCGTTCGAGGCGCTCTACCAGGCCGGGCTTCACCTGCTCTTCTCGGACACGAGTGGCCTCGCGCGCGCGGCGGTCGAGCTGGGTCCCTTCGGGGGCTCGGAGCAGAGCGGGCCGGGCCTCGTCGTATGGGCAGCCGTCTATGTGGCGGGCGTGGTCGCTCTCGCGATCTGGTCGTTCTCGCGGCGCGACCTCTAGCCCAGGCTCGGATCCGAGGTCCAGAGGCGCTCCTAGACTCACCGCGTGGTCGATACCCATGCCCATCTGGGCCTCTGCGAGGGCGACGACGCCGAGCTGGTCGCTGCGGCGCGCGCGGCAGGGGTGCGTCGCATCCTCACCGTGGGCCTCGGTGAGGACTCGAACCCGCAGGCGGTGGCCGCGGCGGAGCGATTCGAAGAGGTCTTCGCGTGCGTCGGGCGCCATCCCAACTCGGCCGCGGGCTTCGACGATGGCGCTGCGCAGCTGATCGAGGAGCTCGCGCGAGATCCAGCCGCGGCTGCGGTGGGTGAGACCGGGCTCGACTACTTCCGCGACCGCTCTCCGCGCGATGACCAACGGCGGGCGTTCAGGGCGCAGATCGAGATCGCGCGTCGCATCGAGAAGCCGCTCGTGATCCATATGCGCTCAGGCGACGGTCCCGAAAACGATGCGGTGGACGAGGCGCTCGCGATCCTCGCGGGCGAGGCCGCGGGCGTGACGGTGATCCTCCACTGCTTCTCGGCCCCGGCGAGGCGCGTGGCCGAGGCCGCCGAGCGGGGGTGGTATTGCTCGTTCGCCGGCAACGTCACCTACCCGAAGGCCCAGGAGCTCCGCGAGGCTGCTCGGCTCGTGCCCGAGGAGCTCCTGCTGGTGGAGACGGATTCACCGTTCCTCGCGCCGCAGCCGGTGCGCGGGAAGCCCAACGAGCCGGCGAACGTCGTTGAGACCGCTGAGGTCGTGGCCGGCGAGCGGGGCGTCTCGTATGGCGAGCTGGAGACCTCGGTCGAGGTGAATTCCGCGCGGGTGTTCGGGTGGTGATGGCTGCCCGGCTCGGCCAGAACTTCCTCGCCGACACAAACCTGCTCGACGCCATCGCTCGCTCGGCGGAGCTCTCGGCCGAGGACGTGGTTTTGGAGATCGGTGGTGGCGAGGGGGTATTGACACGGCGGGTTGCGCCGGCGGCCGCACGCGTATGGGTGGTCGAGCTCGACCGCCGGCTCGAGGCCGCGCTCGGCGCGGTGGCAACCGAACACCCGAACGTCGAGGTGGTCTGGGGCGATGCGATGCGGATGGACCTCGCCCGCCTTGACCCGGCGCCGACCAAGGTCGTCTCGAACTTGCCCTACTCGATCGCGACCCCGGTGATCCTGAGGACGATCGCCGAGCTGCCGAGCGTCGGGGCCTGGACGGTGATGGTCCAGCGCGAGATCGCCGACCGGCTGCGGGCGGCACCCGGCTCGAAGACCTACGGCGCTCCCAGCGTCCTCGTGCAGCACGCGTGCGAGGTCGGAATGCTGCGGGCGGTCGACCGGGCGGTGTTCACACCACGGCCGCGGGTGGACTCGGCTCTGTTGGCGCTGCGGCGCACCGGGCCGGCCGCCTCTCCGCAGCTTGTGGCCCTGGTGCGGGGGGCGTTTGCCCACCGGCGCAAGACGCTCGCCGGCTCGGTGGAGCTGGCGGGAGGGCCGCAGCGGCCGGAGGTGCGGGCCGCGCTCGAGGAAGTGGAGCTCTCCCCGGCCGCTCGCGCGGAGTCGCTGGGGCCGGATGACTTCGTCCGCCTGTGCGAGCGGTTGGATCTGGGAACGACGTGATGCTCCGCGCGCCCGCCAAGCTCAACCTCTGCCTCTATCTGGGGGGCGCTCGCGACGACGGCCTGCACGAGCTGCGCTCGCTCTTCTGTCCACTGGCGCTGGCGGACCGGCTGGTCATCTGCGAGGGGGAGGGCGAGGAGGATGAGGTCGTCTGCCCTGGCGTTGAGGGCCCAAACCTCGTCGCCGTCGCACTCGAAGCGCTGCGCGCGCGAGGGTGGAGCTCGCCGCCGCTGCGGGTGGAGATCGAGAAGCGGATTCCGGTTGCGGCGGGCCTCGGTGGCGGCAGCGCGGATGCAGCGGCGGTGCTCCGGCATCTGGGGGGCGGGCGTGACGATCTGGCCGAGATCGCGATGGGGCTGGGCGCCGATGTGCCGTCGCAGCTCGAGCCCGGGCTGAAGCTGGTGGGCGGCGCGGGGGAGCGCCTCGCGCCGCTGCCGACGCCGGCGGAGTTCGGGGTGGTGCTGATTGCGGCTGAGCAGGGGTTGAGCGTCAGCGACGTCTACGCGGAGGCCGATCGGCTCGGGATCGGCCGCGGATCAGGCGAGCTGGGAGAGGTCGAGGCGCTCATGCGCACGGCAGCGTCCGCGGGCGCGTCGCCGCTCGATTATCCGGATCTGCTCGTAAACGACCTCCAGGGTGCAGCGCTCTCGCTGCGTCCTGAGATCGCCGAGGCGCTGGCGGCGCTCGAGGAGGTTGGGGCGCCGGTGGCCCTGGTGAGCGGGTCGGGGCCGACCGCGGCTGGCTTCTTCCCCGATCTGGCGAGTGCTGATGCGGCTGCCGCGGCCCTGTCCCCGCGGTACGCCGATGCGATCGTGAGCGCGCCGCAGGCCTTCCTGTAGGAGGCTTCCCTGATGCAGCTGCCGAAGACGAAGACCGAGCGGATCCGCTTCATCGTCATCGCCCTGGTGATCGGGGTCGGCGGCTGGTTCATCTCGCACCAGTTCGAGTCGCTCGACCTCGAGGAGCTGCTGAAGGACGTCTCGGAGACGCTTGGGGCGTGGACGTACGCGATCGCCGGGGTGCTCGCATTCTTGGAGACGGGGGCCTTCATCGGGCTCGTGGTGCCCGGCGAGACGTTCGTGATCCTGGCCGGGGCGGTTGCCGGGCAGGGCGCGACCGACGTCTTCGTGACCGTGGCGATCGTGTGGTTCTGCGCCTGGGCGGGCGACACCACGAGCTTCTTCATCGGGCGCAAGCTGGGGCGCGGGTTCATCCTCAAGCACGGCCCGAGGCTGAGAATCACCGAGGAGCGTTTCAAGCAGGTCGAGGGCTACTTCGACCGGCATGGTGGGAAGACGATCCTGGTCGGGCGGTTCATCGGCCTGGTACGGGCGCTGGCGCCGTTCGTCGCCGGGAGCTCGGGGATGGAATACGGGCGCTTCGTCCCCTACAGCGTGCTCGGGACCGGCCTTTGGGCCGGCGTGTTCACCTTCCTCGGCTACTTCGGATCGCAGTCGATCGAGGAGATCGCGAACGTGGCCGGGCAGGGGGTCCTGCTGTTCGGGATCACGGTGGGGGTGATCGTGGCGATCGTCGCGGCGGTGCGCTTCTTCCGCGAGGCGGAGAACCGCCGCAAGACGGTTGCCTGGATGGAGCGGAGGGCGCTCCTGCGCCCACTCGTCGCAGCTGGACGGACGGTGCGGCCGCAGGCGAAGTTCTTGTGGAAGCGGCTCACACCTGGCGACCTGGGGTTGGAGCTGACGGCGATGCTCGCCTTCGTCGCCGTCGGCCTGTTCGTACTCATCACATTCGCCTCGGTCGTCGACGCCGAGCCGGGTCCCACGCCCGGCGATCAGGCGGCGCTCGACGTGGCCGCAAATCTGCAGGCGGCTTGGCTCACCGACATCGCCAAGGTGGTGACCGCCCTGGGCAGCGTGACGGCGGTGGTGATCGTGGGAGCCATCTCCGCGGTGGTGCTGGCGATCCACCGGAGATGGTTCGACGTGGCTGCGCTCATCGTCGCCTTGGCGATCTGCTTCACGGTGGTCCCGAACCTGAAGGAGGTCCTCGATCGCCCCCGCCCCGATGGGGCTCTGGTTGCGGTCGAAGGCGATGCCTACCCAAGCGGTCATGCGACCTACGCGGTGATCTACGTGTGGCTGGCGCTGATCGTGACCGTGCGTTTGCGACCGGGCAAGGCGGGTGGAACGGCGATCCTGGTGGTGGGGATCGCCCTGGCGGCGGCGATCGGCCTCTCGCGCGTTTACCTTCGGGTCCACTACATGAGCGACGTGGCCGGTGGCTGGGGCTTGGGCGTGGCGGCGTTCTCCGGGTGCGCGATGATCGCGCTCGTCGCGAGTCATGTGGGCGACTTGCGGAACAATGACCCGCCATGAGCTTCGCGAAGATCGGAACCGAGATCTACCTGTTCGGCGGCGCCGCTCTGCTCAGCGTGCTCGCGTTCGCGGCGCTGATCCTGGCACCCGCGATCGGCTCCTACTCGCGTACGTGGGAGAAGGCGACGGCGGCGCTGCTCTCGATCTTCGTGCTGGCGGCGCTGCTCTTGATCGGGGTCGGGGTCGGCGTCCTGATCGTCTACTACTGGGACGAGATCAACGGGCTCTTCACCTAGCCGGGCGACCAGGTTTGCCCGGCTGGCGGCCTGCCTAGACTTTGCCGGTGCCACCGAAGCCGGCGGAGAAGCCAGTCGCTGCGAGTCAGGCGCAAGAGGGGACGCTCGAGGAGCTCTCCGAGGCGATCGAGTCGGGAGCCGGGCTGCCCACGGTCGCGCGTGCCGCTGCCAGGGCGCTGGGGGCGAGCGTTGCTCTGATCGACCGATCGAGCGCGGTGCTGGCGGTCGCCGCGACGTCTTCGGCGGAGGAGTCGAAGCTGCTCGCGGGCGAGAGCTCGGTGACCTCGGGGGAGCTGCGAGTGGCGGACTCGGTCGTCGGCGAGTTGCGCTACCGCCCGCGTGGGCCGGAGCCGGCGCCGACGCTCCTACGGATGGTCTCGACCCTGGTGGCGCTCGAGCTGGAGCGATCGCGGGCGCCCGACTGGGCGTCCGATGAGGCGGCGGGCGAGTTCGTGCGCGCGGTGCTGGCGCGCCGGGTCACGGACCGTGGCGACATCGTGGCGCGGGCGGCCGAGCTGGGCGCTGACGTCGAGGCGGGGGCCGGGGTCCTGATCGCGCGAGCGACTCCACATGTGGCGCAGTCGGGGGATTGGCGGGCGCGGGTGATGACGGTGACTCTGCGTGCCCTGCGCGGGGTGAGCGCAGGATCGCTGGCGGCCCTGGGTGAGGACGGCGAGCCCGCTGAGGTGGTCGCGATCGTGCCGACGCCGGAGGCGAAGGATCTTGAGCGGGCGACGGCGGGGGTCGAGCGCGAGCTCGTGAGCGGGCTGCAGGGATTTACCGCCACCGTGGCGTGTAGCCGCGTGACGGGCGACCCGGTCGATCTCTATCGAGCGGGCAAGGAGGCGTTGCTCGCGGCCAATGTGGCGGAGGCGGAGGGGCACCCGACGCTGGCGTTCGAGGCGACGGGGTCGTACAGGCTGTTGCTGCCGGCGATGAGCGAGGACCCGGGGGAGTTGGAGCGGTTCTACGAGGAGACGGTTGCTCCCCTGTCCGCTTACGACGAGCAGTATGAGACGGAGCTCGTGAACACGATCGAGGCGTATCTGGAGCAGGACGGGAACGTGACGCCGACGGCCGAGCAGCTCTTCACGCATCGGCACACGGTGCGGTATCGGCTCGAGCGGGTGAAGGAGCTGTGTGGCCACGACATCACCTCGACCGACGGGCGGGAGAAGCTGGGACTCGGTCTCAAGGCGATGCGGGTGCTGGGGATCCCGCCGCCGCGCGGCCCCGCGATGGAGCCGGGGGCCGAGGCGGGCAAGGTCCGCCGGCCGAAGGAGGATTAGGCCAGCTCGTGGCGGGGGCGGTTGAGGCGAGCGTGCGGGTTCAGGCTCCGCGGGAGGAGCTGTTCGAGCGGCTGGCGCGGCTCGAGAACCACTGGGACCTCGCCGACCGCTGGGTGGAGGTCGTGAGCCTGAACGGGGCGGATGGCTCGCCGGCGGATGGGGGAGTGGTGAGGCTGAATGGCCCGCTGGGGTTCAGCCGCACGGCGCTGACGACTGTCGACCGAGTGGAGGCGCCGGAGCGGATCTCGGGGACGGCGCGGGTGGGACCGAAGACCCGGGGCGCTGTGAGCTGGACGTTGGTGCCGGATCGGGCCGAGACACTCGTGACCCTGCGTGGGGAGCTGGTCCAGGCCGGACGGCTCGACCGGGCGATCTGGACGCTCGGCGGCCGCGTCTGGATGGAGCGCCGCCTGCGCGTGACGCTGGAGCGCCTGCGGGCGGAGTACGCCTGAACAGGCCGTTCCCGAACGTACACTGACGGTGCTCTGGGGAGTCGTCCAATGGCAGGACTCGCGGTTTTGGTCCGCGCAATCCCGGTTCAAATCCGGGCTCCCCAGCTCGAACCGAGGCAACTTCTGATCACCCCTCGGCAGATAGTTGCCGCGGTTCGATCTCAGCCACCGAACGGCACCCCACTAAGGCGAAAGCCCGCTCTCATCACACTCGGAGCGCGCGCTTTACGATCTGAGCCGTGGCCGGCCCCACCGTCCTGATCATGGCGGCGGGCGAGGGAACCAGGATGCGCTCCTCGCTGCCCAAGATGCTGCACCCCGTTTGCGGGCGGCCGATGGTCGCTTGGCCTGTTCTCGCCGCCCTCGAGGCCGGCGCCGAGCGGGTCGCCGTGATCGTCCCCCCCCAACGCGACCTCTCGGCAGCCCTCCCGAAGGGCACGGAGACCGTGGTCCAGGAGGTCGCCGACGGCACCGGCGGCGCCGTGCGCTCGGCCCTCCACCTGATCCACGATGCCGAGACCGTGCTGGTCGTGCCCGGCGACCATCCACTCATCTCCGGCGCCCTGCTCAGCGACATGCTCGACGCCCACAAGAACGCGGGGGCGGCCGCCTCGGTCATGTCGGTCGAGCTCGACGATCCCGGCGCCTACGGCCGCCTCGTCCGCGACGACGCCGGTGAGGTCGACTGCATTGTCGAGACCAAGCACCCCGACCGCGTCTCGGACGCGATCCTCGCGATCCGCGAGATCTCGACGAGCACGTTCGCCTTCGAGGCTCGCGGCCTCGTCGACGCCCTCGAGCGCATCACGACCGACAACGAGGCGGGGGAGTACTACCTCGGCGACGTGCTGCCCATCTTCAAGGCGGCGGGCAAGCGGGTGATCGCCTTTCCCGCCCCCGATCCGGCCGCGAACCTGGGGGTGAACAACCGCGCCGACCTCGCCATCGTCGCGCAGGAGACCCGCCGGCGCATCCTCGACGACCACATGGTCGGCGGGGTGACCGTTACCGACCCCAGCTCAACCTGGGTCGACGCGGACGTCGAGATCGCCGCCGACGTCACCCTCGAGCCCGGCTCGGTGCTCCACGGCGCAACGCGCGTCGGCGCCGGATCGGCGATCGGCCCACACACCACCCTGATCGATGCCGTACTCGGGGAGAACGTTCGTGTTCCACACTCCTATCTCATCGAGTGCGAGGTGGCCTCCGGCTGCTCGGTCGGCCCCTTCGCCTATCTGCGCCCGGGCGCCCACCTCGCCGAGGGCGCGAAGGCGGGCACCTTCGTCGAGGTCAAGAACTCGCGCATCGGCGAGGGCGCCAAGGTCCCGCACCTCTCGTATGTCGGCGACACCGACGTCGGCTCGGAATCGAACATCGGGGCCGGAACGATCACCGCCAACTACGACGGATTCACCAAGAACCGCACGAAGATCGGGGAACGTGCGCGGATCAGCGTCCACACCTCGCTGGTTGCGCCTGTCGAGATCGGCGACGACGCATACACTGGCGCCGGAGCGGTGATCCGCGAGGACGTCCCGGACGGCGCCCTCGGGGTCTCCAAGGCCGAGCAGCGCAACATCGAGGGCTTCGCGGAGCGCAAGGCCGCCGAGCAGGCAGCGAAAAAAGACCCAGAGCCAAAGACAGAGCCGAAGGACACGGGGGAGAGCACGTGAGCGTCGTGGAGGAGGAGCCGCAGGTCAGGAGCTCGCTCGAGCACGAGTACAACAAGCGTCTGATGGTCTTCGGCGGCCGCGCCTCGATGGAGCTGGCCGCGAGGATCGCGGGCCACCTCGAGGTCGACCTCGGCACAGCCGACCTCCGCACCTTCGCGGACGGGGAGGTCTACGCCCGCTACGAGGAGTCGATCCGCGGCGCAGACGTCTTCCTGGTGCAGTCCACCGCCGCCAACGAGGCGAACGGGATGACCCCGAACGACGCGCTGATGGAGCTGCTGACGATGATCGACGCAGCCCAGGGCGCCTCCGCCCACCGGATCATCGCCGTCATGCCCTGGTACGGCTACGGCCGACAGGACAAGAAGTCCCAGCCTCGTGAGCCGATCACCGCCCGCGTGGTCGCCAAGTGCCTCGAGGCCGTCGGAGTCGATCGCGTCCTCACCATGGACCTTCACTCCGGCCAGGTGCAGGGCTTCTTCGAGGTGCCGGTCGATCACATGACCGCGATGCCGAACCTGACCCAGTACTTCCTCGATCAGGCCTGGGGGGACGACCTCGTGATCGTCTCGCCCGACGCGGGGCGGGTCAAGGTCGCCCGCAACTTCGCCCGCAAGCTGGGCGTCCACTGGGCCGTGATGGAGAAGGAGCGCCCGGCCCAGCAGGTCGCCGAGATCGGCTACGTGGTCGGCGACGTCAAGGGAAAGACCGCCGTCCTCGTCGACGACATGATCGACACCGCCGGGACCCTCTGCGCCGCGGCGAACACCGTGCGTGAGGAGGGCGCCGCGCGCGTGATCGCCTGCGCCACCCACGGGGTCTTCTCCGGGCCCGCCTACGAGCGGCTCGGCTACGAGCAGTCGGGGATCGAGCGCATCGTCGTCACCGACACGATCCCCCTGCGCCCCGGCGCCCCCGAGAACATCACCGTGCTCTCGACGGCGCAGACGCTCGCCGACTCGATCCGCCGCATCTTCGCGGACGACTCGGTGTCGGAAATTTTCGCAGGCGAGAACCAGCTCTTCTAGAGCTGATTCGGTCTGGCGCGGTGCTTTAGCACCGCGAGCAGCATGTAAGGCGGCGAAGCCGCCGCAGGTGATTCACGGGCTACTCATCCGCTCGAATCACCCGAAACCCGGGTCGTAGATCGCCCACTCTCCGTCGTCGATCTCCAGCAGCACCGTGCGCTGCTGCGGTCCGCGTCCGCCCTTCACGATCAGCTCGGTCTCCACCCGGGCGCGGTCGCCGCTCACGCTCGAAAGCGTCACTCGCAGTCGGCTCCCCTTGAGCTGATCGCCGACCAGCGCGTCCAGGACCTCGACACAGCCGTCGAGGTTCTGCTCGGCGGCCAGCGCCCCGGCGCGGACCTCGATCGCGTTTCGCGCGGGCTGCGTGAGCAGGCCGCAGAACGTCTCGAAGTCGCCGTCGGCGCCGGCCGCGAAGAATCGTTCGACCGTGTCCTGGGCGAGCTCCTCCTGGGTTGGCGGATCGGAGAAGGGCCCGACATCCAAGAGCGCGAGCGCCGCGACGGCGATGACGATCACCAGCAGGACCGCGGCGACGCGCCGCCGGGTGTGCTCGTCCAGGTATCCCAAGGCGCGGTGACGGTACCGCGCAGCCGCAGGGGTGAACCCCACATCCCTACGGTTCGCCCGTGGATCGCAAGCTGCTTCGGATCGGGCACAAGGGAGCCGACGGGATCGTGCCCGGCAACACCCTCGCGAGCTTCGAGGCAGCGGTTGCGGCCGGTGTGGACGTGATCGAGTTCGACGTGCTGCGACCCCGCGGCGACTTCGCCGAGACCGACGATTGGCGCGCTGCCCAGGGCGGGCCCGCCCCCGGCACCGGTCCCCTCTTGATCGCGCACGACTGGGCGGCCGCACGGCGGGGCGACCCGCCCACGCTCGCAGCGGCGCTCGACGCCTTCACCCGGCCCCCTCTCCAAAACGTGGACATCGACCTCGACCTGAAGATCGCCGGCCGCGAGGACGAGGTGGTCGCGGCGCTGCGCGAGCGTGGGCTCCTCGACAGGGCGATGGTGTCCGGAATGGAGCTTCAAGGCCTGCGCTGGGTCGCGGCAAACGCTCCGGACGTCCGCCTCGGCTGGACGGTCCCCAGGATCACTCGCGACTGGCGCAGGGAGCGCTGGGCCAAGCCGCTCGTGGCGATCTGGCTGGCCTGGTCGCGGTGGCGGCTGCCGATCCGCGTGGAGCGCGAGGCACCGGCGCTGGGCGCGTGGGCCGTCTGGATCTTTCACGCGCTCGTCACGCCACGGCTGATCGCCGCGGCCGAGCGGGCGGGCGTCGCCGTCATCACCTGGACGGTCGACAACGAAGCCGAGGTGAGGAGGCTGAGAGACCTCGGGGTCGATGGCATCGTCACCAACGACCCCCGCGTGTTCCAAAGCCTCTGAGCGACCTCCCGGCTACACCGGCCGGCCGGCATAACCCGGCACGCGCCTTTGCCCGCGGGACTCGAAGTAATCCCACTCGGCTTGCCCCAGCTCGGTCGCCGGGTCGTCGGCGTACACCCACTCGCGCATGATCCGATGCCAGTTGCGCCGAGCGCCCAGCTGGGCGAGCACGGCCAGAACCCCCGTCTCCATCCGCCGGCCCATCAGCTCCTCTGCGGGCACGCTCTCGCGCCGCATCAGGTCGTAGTACTCCGAGCGCGGGTCCGATGTCGCCTCGATCACCTTCATCACCCGCCGTTTCGAGACGGTGTACTCGCTGTCCTCGAGATACCAACCGCCGACGAGCATGACGTGCTCCATCAGCCGCTCGGCGTCGAGCTTCGACGGGTTCTTGACGAAGCCGAGGTCGTGGAGCGCTTGGCGGAGCGCCTCGGGGTCCTTGCGCGACGCGGCATCGATGGCCGCCTGCTCGAGCTCGATCTGCTCGAGGTCGAGCTTCTTCGTCATCCCGAAGTCGAGGAAGGCCACCCTGCCGTCCTTCGTCAGGATGTAGTTGCCGGGATGGGCATCGGCGTTGAAGTGCTGCAGGTGGTAGATCGAGCCGAAGCAGAACCGGAAGACGATTTCGCCGAAGCGGCTCCGCTCTGCCTCGCCGAGCTCCTTGACCTCCTCGAACCCCTTGCCCTCGACGAACTCGGTGACGAGCACGCGCCGGCGCGAGAGGCGAGTGACGACGTCGGGCACCTGAATGAAGGGGTGCCCGCGATAGGCGCGGGCGAAGGCCCGCTGGTTCTGCGCCTCGTACTCGTAGTCGAGCTCTTCGAGGACGCGCTCGCGCAGCTCGCCGGCCACCGCCTTCGCGTCGAGCCCGGGCGCGAGCGCCTTCGCAAGGCGCACGAGCATGCCCGCGTTCGCGAGGTCGGCCTCGAGCGCCTCGGCCACCCCCGGGTACTGGATCTTCACCGCGACGTCGCGACCATCGAGCAGCTTGGCACGGTGGACCTGGCCGATCGACGCGGCGGCGAACGCTGCGTGCTCGAACTCCGCAAAGGTGTCGTCGAAGCTCTCGTCGCGGTACTCCTCGTCGAGCACCGTCCGGACCTGCTCCCACGGCATCGGCGGAGCGTCGGTCCGCAGCTTGGCCAGCTGCTCGTGGTAGATCTCGGCGTACTCGGGCGGAAGGAAGTCCGTATCGATGAACGAGGCGAGCTGCCCCAGCTTCATGGCCGCGCCCTTCATCTCGCCGAGAACGTCCAGCATCTTCATCGCGGTCTCGAGGTGGCGGGCCTCAAGCTTTGTTTGCGCCTCCTCGTCGGAGCGGGTGAGCGATGCAGCTCGGGTTCCCGCGTACCTGGTGGCCTGGCCGCCGAGAGCGGTGCCGAGCTTGGCGGACCGGCGGATCCGCCCCTTTGGGATTTCGGGACCCTCACCCATCCACAGGAATCTAGATGAGCGCCCGCCCCTGTTCCGCCAGTTCGAGATCAAGCCGGCACCCTCTATCCTCAGCCGTCGCCATGGCTTCAGATCGCGCCACTCTCAAGGTCGACGAGCGCACCGAGTTCGGCTCGCGCTCGACGCGGCGCTTGCGCCGTTCCGGGCTCGTGCCCGGCATCGTCTACGGAGGCGATTCCGAGACCCGTCACTTCCAGGTGGGCGTGGGCGAGCTGCGGAGCGTGCTGGTGCATGGCGGCGCCCTCATCGACCTCCAGTTCGATGGCAAGGCGACGCCGGTCGTGATCAAGGACGAGCAGCGCCATCCCGTGCGCGGCCAGGTCATGCACCTCGATCTGCTCGAGGTCAAGCTCGACGAGGCCATTGAGGCCGACGTCGAGGTCGAGCTGCTCGGCGCCGAGGATTCCCCCGGCGTCAAGGAGGGGGGTGTCCTCGAGCACGTGACACATCAGGTCACGATCTCGGCGCTCCCGACCGACATCCCGGAGAGCATCGCCGCCGACGTCTCGGGCATGGAGATCGGCGACACCCTTCAGCTCGCGATGGTGCCCGCGCCCGAGGGCGTTGAGTACGCGCTCGGAGAGGACGAGGATCCCGAGGAGATCACGATCGCCACGCTCTCGCCGCCGCGCATCGAAGAGGAGCCCGAGCCCGAACTCGAGGAGGAGGCTGAGCTCATCGGCGAGGACGGCGAGCCGATCGAGCGCGAGGAAGGCGAGGAGGGCGAGGTCCCCGCCGAGGGCGAGCGCGATTCGGACGCCGAGGGCGACGACTCGGGCGACGAGGGTTAGCCCTTGCGACTGTTTGGCCGGCGTCGCTCAGAAGACGCTGGCGAGGGAGGCGACCGCTTCCTGGTCGTGGGCCTGGGAAACCCGGGCTCGCGGTACGCGAAGACCCGGCACAACGTGGGCTTCGAGGTGGCAGCCGAGCTCGAGCGTCGATGGGATTTGCCCCGCGCGAAGCGAAAGTTCCGCGGGCTGTACTCCGAAGGGCGCATTCGGCCCGGCGGCCCGCGGGTCGCGGTGTTGCGCCCTCAGACGTTCATGAACGAGTCTGGCACCGCCGTTGGTCCCGCCCGCGGCAGTCTCAAGGCTCCGCTCGACCACGTGGTCGTCGTCCACGATGAGATCGACCTGCCGTTTGGGGAGGTGCGATCGAAGCTTGGAGGCGGTGTCGCCGGCCACAACGGCTTGAAGAGCCTCAAGCAGGGCCTGGGGAGCGCGGACTTCTGGCGCGTGCGGGCAGGGGTCGGGCGGCCCGACTCGACCGACCCGGAAATCGTCTCGGCGCACGTCCTCGGCCGCTTCGCCGAATCCGACGAGGAGGTGCGCGGACTGATCGCGCAGGCGGCCCGTGAAGCCGAAAGCCTGATCGAAAGAACCGCGGCCGATGGGTGAGCTCACGACCTACGAGGTGGGCGGGGAGGGCGCGGAGGTCGCTCCCGCAGGGGTGGCCCTGCTTCGCCTCAACCGTCCCCAGGCGCGAAACGCGGTCAACACCGGCATGTTGGTCGAGCTACTGGAGCACGTGGGTCAGGCCAAAGGCGACGAGAGCGTGCGGGTACTGGTCGTTTCCTCCTCCGACCACATGGGGCTGTCTGCCGGAGCCGACGTCCGGGAGGAACTCGACGAGGAGGCGAAGGTCCGCCGCATGCAGCTCTTCGCCGGCCTATACGACTCACTCACGGATTTCCCCAAGCCGACGATCGCCGTCTGCCACGGGGCCTGCGTGGGTGCGGGCGCCGAGATAGCAGTCGCCTGCGACCTGCGGGTGGGCGGCTCAAACCTGCGCCTGCGCTTTCCAGGCGGTGCCCTGGGGGTGCCGGTGGGGCCCGCGCGTCTCGCCACGCTCTGCGGCCTGTCCGTTGCCAAGTACCTGCTCCTAACCGCGAAGGAGATCGACGCCGATGTCGCCTACCGCTGGGGCCTCGTGCACAAGGTTGCGCCGGCAGCGGCTGCGGAGTCGGCCGCTCTCGTGCTCGGCGAGCAGGTAGCCGCAAACCCGCCGGAGGCGGTGGCGCGGCTGAAGGCGATGCTGCACGAGTGGGACGGCGTCGTTGAGCGCGCCCGCGTCGAGGGAGAGGGTCAGGTCGAGTGGGAGCGGTCGGGGCCGGGCCTGCCCTATCGACCCTAGGCTGCCTTTGCCGCGAGCTGACCGCAAGCCGCGTCGATGTCGCGGCCGCGCGTGAGTCGCACTGTCGCCCGCAGGCCACGCTCCTCCAAGGTCGCGCGGAACGCATCGGTCGCGCGCCGTGAGGAGCCCTCGTAGACGGAGCCGGTGGGGTTGAAGGGGATCAGGTTCACCTTGTAGATGCGCGGATCGAGGAGGTCGGCCAGCGCCACCGCCTGCTCGTAGCGATCGTTGACGCCGCCGAGCATCACGTACTCCACGAAGATCCGCCGCCGCTTGCGGGCGTGGTGGTGCTCGCACGCCGCCAGCACCTCGGCGATCGGGTAGCGGTCGTTTACCGGCATGATCTGCGAGCGCAGCGCGTCGTCGGGTGCGTGCAGGCTGAGCGCGAGGCGGATGGGCATCTCGACCTCGGCGAGGCGATCGATTCCGGGCACCCAGCCGACCGTTGAGATCGCCGTGCGCCGGGGGGTGATCCCGATGTCTGGCAATCGTTCGCAGGCGGCAAGGACGGCGTCCAGGTTCATCATCGGCTCGCCCATGCCCATGAAGACGCCGTGATCGACCGGCCCTATCCGCCGGAAGTGAAGCGCCTGGTCGAGGATCTCTGATGCCGTCAGGTTGCGGCCGAAGCGCATCGACCCTGTCGCGCAGAAGGTGCAGGTGAGCGGGCAGCCCGACTGCGAGGAGAGGCACACCGACCGGCGCCCGTCGCGGTAGGTCATGAGCACCGCCTCCAGCGGGCGCCCGTCCCCGGTCTCAAAAAGCGCCTTGACCGTGCCGTCGGTCGAGCGAGCCTCGTCCTTAAGCGACAGGGTCGAGAAGGGAACGGCCTCCGTGAGGGCATCCCGGAGCGTCTGGGGTAGGTTCGTCATCTCGCCGTAATCCGCGGTCCCGCGGGCAGCCCACTCCCACACCTGCGCGGCGCGGTATCGGGGCTCCTCGCGCGATGCGAGGAAGGTGGAGAGGGCGGGGAGGTCCATGGCCAGATGGTGGCAGGGCCGAACGCTCACCGGGCCGTCGTAAAATTGCCATCGGGGCCGGACCGCGCGTCCGGTCCTTCCGCGTGCCATGAGCCTCAGACCTCTCCTCGAGATCGCCGCCGAAGACGAGCGCTTCACAGCGCTCGCCGAGGCTGCCAGGGCAGGCGCGGACGATGGGGTGGCGAGCACGGTGCTCGTCTCGCCGGCGATCCGGCCCTTCGTGCTCGCGGCGCTGCTCGACGATTCCGGGGCGCTCGGGGGACGGCCGGCGCTGATCGTCGCGGCCGACGACATCGGCGCGCGCGATCTCAGCAGGGAGCTGGCCGCGTACCTGGCGCCGCGGCGGGTTCGTTTCTACCCGTCGCGAGGCACAGGGTATGAGTCACATCTCACGCCACCCCCACATCTCGTCGGCCTGCGCATCGCCGCCTTGGATGCGCTCACGGGCTGGGACGGCTCGAACGGCGCTCCGGCGGAGCCGCCCGTGGTGGTCGCCGGCGCCGTCGCGCTCGCCGAAGCGGTGCCGGATGCGTCGCTGCGCCCGAGTGGATTCTCGCTTCGACGAGGAGAGGAGGTCGACCTGGATCTGGTTACCGAGTTGCTCGTGGAGGCGGGATATGAGCGAGTCGACCAGGTTGAGGACCGTGGCCAGTTCGCGCTTCGAGGCGGCATCCTGGATGTCTTCCCCGCCACCTCCGAGCGGGCGGCGCGCCTCGAGCTCTTCGGGGACGAGATCGAGTCGATCAGGTGGTTCTCCACCTTCACCCAGCGCTCGCTCGGAGAGTCGGAGGCCCTCGAGCTCTCGCCGGCGGCCGAGCTGGCACTGGAGCATCGCGAGCTCGCGGAGGTTGCGCTGGACAACGATGACGAGACCGCGCGGCCGGACCTCGCGGAGCTCCTTCCCCTCGAATCCCTTCGTGCCCCCCTCGACCTGCTGCCTGAGGGCACCGCCGTGCTGATCGCCGGCTCCGAGGAGATCGAGCCAGCGCTGCGCGACCACTGGGACGACGTCACAACCGCGATGGAGGACGCCGACGCGCGGCGCCTCTACGTCGACGTCGCAGCTGCGCTCGCAGAGCGCTCCGCGCTGACGCTCTCGGGCACCGACTCCGGGCAGAAGATCCAAATGCGCGCCCAGCCCCCGGCGTCTCCCGCGCGCACGATCCGTGAGGCCGAGTCGCAGCTCGAGCGCGAGCTGCGCTCGGGCTACCGAGTCGTGGTCGCGTTCGAGCACAAGGGCGAGGCCGAGCGTGCCCGCTACAACCTCGAGCGACTCGACGCCGAGGAGCTCGTGCCCGCTTCCCCCGCCGGGTCAAGCGAGGGACGGGGTGGGCTGTTCTTCGTGGCGGCCCGCCTCGCGGACGGATTCCTCTCGCCAGAGCTGAAGCTCGCGGTGATCCCGTACCGGCGCCTCGTTCACCGCCGGCGAGCCGCCGCTGCACCGGCTGTGCGCGGGCGCTTCGCCGCCGCCGTCGACCTGCGGGTGGGCGACTTCGTGGTCCACGAGGACCATGGCATCGCGCGCTTCGCGGGCTTCGAGACGAAGACGGTGGGCGGGGTCACGCGCGACTACCTCGAGCTCGAATACCGGGGCGAGGACAAGGTCTTCGCGCCCACGGACCAGCTCGCGAAGATCACCCGCTACGTCGGTGCCGGCGGCGATGCGCCGCAGCTCTCGGCGCTTGGATCGAAGCGCTGGGAGGCCGTCAAGGCGCGCGCCCGCCGGGCGGCGCGCGAGCTGGCTGGCGAGCTCCTCAACCTCTACGCGGAGCGTAAGGCTCGCAGCGGCCACGCGTTCGGCGCCGACTCGGAGTGGGAGCTCGAGCTCGAGCGCTCGTTTCCCTACCGCGAAACCGCCGATCAGATCGAGGCGATCGAGGCCGTCTCGGCGGACATGGAGGCGGCGAGGCCGATGGATCGCCTCATCTGCGGCGATGTCGGCTACGGGAAGACCGAGGTGGCGCTGCGCGCCGCCATGAAAGCCGTAGCGGGCGGCAAGCAAGTGATGATGCTGGTGCCCACGACGATCCTTGCGCAGCAGCACCTCGGCACCTTCCGGGAGCGATTGCGGGAGTTTCCGGTGGAGGTCGAGCTGGTCTCCCGGCTGCGCAAGCCGGCGGAGGTCCGCGACACGCTCGCCAGGTTCGGGGAAGGCAAGGTCGACATCCTGATCGGGACGCACAGACTGCTCTCGCGCGATGTCCAAGCGGATGAGCTGGGGCTCCTGATCGTCGACGAGGAGCAGCGGTTCGGCGTTCGCCAGAAGGAGCTCTTGCGGCAGCTGAAGCTGAGGGTCGACGTGCTCTCGCTCTCGGCCACCCCGATCCCGCGCACGCTTCAGATGAGTCTCGCAGGGCTGCGTGACATCTCGGTAATCGAGACCCCGCCGGAGGGCCGGCGGCCGATTCGCACCTACGTGGGCCCGTTCGAAGAGGAGCTGGTTGGGAAGGCGATCAGGCGGGAGGCCGCCCGCTCGGGCCAGGCGTTCTTCCTTCACAACCGCATCGACACGCTGCACGAAACCGCCGAGCGCCTGCGGGCCCTGTGCCCCGGCGTCAGGTTCGGCGAGGCGCACGGCCAGATGGACGAGCGCGACCTCGAAGCGGCGATGCTGGCCTTCCTGCGCGGCGAGGACGACTGCCTTGTGGCGACGACGATCATCGAGTCCGGGCTGGACATCCCGCAGGCCAACACCCTGATCGTCGAGCGCTCCGATCAGCTCGGCCTCGCGCAGGCCTACCAGATTCGCGGGCGGGTGGGTCGGGCCAAGGAGCGGGCGTTCGCCTATCTGCTCTATCCCTCAGAGGCGGGTCTTCATCCCGACGCTGCGGCTCGCCTGGCGACGCTCTCCGACTACACCGAGCTGGGCTCCGGCTTCGCGATCGCGATGCGGGATCTCGAGCTCCGTGGCGCCGGGGATCTGCTCGGCGACGAGCAGTCCGGACATGTCGCCGCCGTGGGCTTCGAGCTCTACGTCGCACTGCTCGACGATGCAGTCGAGGCGATGCGGGCGGAGGGCGACGGCGTTCGGGCCGAGGCGCGCGTGCGCCTGGACGTCGACGTCGACGCCTACCTGCCGGCCGACTACATCCCATTCGAGGCGGCGAAGATCGACGTGCACCGTCGCGTCGCCGGCGCGAGCGAGCCAGCCGAGCTCCGTGCCCTGCGAGACGAGCTGCGCGATCGCTTTGGCCCGCCGCCGGGCCCGGTGGAGAACCTGCTGGAGCTGGCCCGGGCCAGAGTGGAGCTGGGGCGGCTCGGCGCCAGGACGGTCGAGTTTCGCGGCGGCCGCCTCTCGATCGTCCCGATCGAGCTGGAAGCGCCGGCGGTCGGCCGTGTACGCGAACGGATCCCAGAGGCGATCTATGAGACCCGCACCAAGACCTTGGGACTTCGCGTCGACGACGACCCCAGCTCGCGCCTGGAGGCGGTGCGGGCGCTGACCGCAGCGCTCGCTGACGCCGTGGCCGAAGGGGCCGGCGAGACCGCGATAGCTTCCCGCTAGGCTTCCGCGCTCGTGCAGGGACCAAAGCCGCAGAGAAAGCGCCTCATCGCGTTGATACTCGGTGTGGCGCTGGTCATCGTCTTCGGCCTCTTCGTCGTGACCGGGGCAGTCGGTGACCCGTCGATCCCGGACGACGGCGTCGCGCTCGTCGAAGGCGCGCCCGAGGAGACGATCACTCAAGAGGAGTTCGACTCCGCCCTGCGCCAGGCGGCGTTCAACCTGCAGCTACGCGAGCTCCCGCCGGAGGATGATCCTCAGTTCGAGCAGATCTCACAACAGGCGCTCGCCACCGCGATCCAATCCCGGTGGGTGCGTGCCGAGGCGGCTGAGCGCGACATAGAGGTCGACGAGCGCGACATCGATCAGGAGCTCGACACGATCATCAACGAACAGCTTCAGGGCCAGAAGGGCTACGAGCGTTTCCTCGAGCAGTCCGAGGTCGACGGCGAACCGGCGTTCACCGAGGACGACGTGCGTGAGGTCGCAGAGCTCACGGCGATCAGCAATCGCCTGCAGGAGCAGGCGATCCCGAGCGATCCCCCCGCAGTCTCGGAGCGGGATGTGGAGCTCTTCTACGAGGCGAACTCCGAGCAGTTTGAGGTGGCCGAGACACGTGACGTCCGCGTGATCCTCAACACGGACTCCGCGAAGATCGAGCAGGCGATCGCCGATCTCGAGGAGGACAACTCCCCCGAGGCATGGGAGGCGGCGGCGAAGAAGTACTCGACCGACGAGGCGACTGCGGCCCAGGGTGGGCTGCGGCGTGCCGTCGCAGCGGGCCAGAACGAGCCGGCGCTCGACGAAGCCATCTTCTCGGCGGAGGAGGGCGAGGTGGTCGGCCCGATCGAGGGTGACAGCGGCACCTACGTGATCCAGGTCGAGGAGATAACCCCGGCCGAGACGACACCGCTCGAGGACGTTCGCGCGGATATCGAGACGACGCTCCAGCAGGGCCTCCAGCAGCAGCAGATCGATGCCTTTCGCAACGAGTTCGTCCAGAAGTGGACGTCGCGCACCTTCTGCAGCGACGACCTACTGATCGAGCTCTGCGCCAACGCCGATCCGCCTGAGGAGCCATGCACGTTCGACGATGAGTCGGAGCGCGAGCAGGCGGCGCCGGAGGACATCGAGGCCGGTTGTCCCGCTCCGGCGCTTCCGCGCAACGTCGTCAACCCGGGTACCGGGCAGATCTTCCCCGGCGAGCAAACCCCTGCCCTTCCTCAGATTCCCTGCGGATGGCTTGACCCAGCTGACCCGAGCGCCGGCCCGGCGTGCACGCCGTGGCCGATTCAGAAGGTGCCCGAGGCGCCGGCGGGCGCCCTGCCGGGCGGCACCCTGCCGATCGGCCCCGACGGCGCACCGGTGCCGCCGGGCGGAACGGCCCCGCCGACGGGCACGGCCCCGCCGACCGGCACTCCGTAGCGCGGAGCGGCATGGCCGAGCGCTCGCGCGAAGCCACGCAGCACGCTCTCGCTCGTCTCGACGAGATCACCCGCCGCCTGCGGCGGGAATGCCCCTGGGATCGCGAACAGGACGAGCGGTCGATCGTCCCGCATACCGTTGAGGAGGCCTACGAGTTGGCCGACGCGGCCGCGCGCGGCGACGACGAGAAGCTCGTTGACGAGCTCGGCGACGTGCTCTTTCAGGTCCTGTTCCTCGCCTTGCTCTTGGAGGAGCGTGGCGCCGGCGACCTCGCAGACGTGGCCGAGGGCATGATCGCGAAGCTCATCCGTCGCCATCCGCACGTCTTCGCGGAGAGCGAGGCGCGAGAGATGCTGGGCGACCCGAGCGCCGAGAACGCTGGCGAGGTGCTCGCCAACTGGGACCGCATCAAACGGGAGGTGGAGGGCCGGGGCGCCGAGGGGCCGTTCGGAGACGTGCCCGAGAACCTGCCGGCGTTGCTCTACGCCCGCAAGCTTCAACGCCGAGCGGTCTCGGCCGGAATCGGCGACGGCTCGGACCCTGACCGTCTCACCGACGCCGCCGAACGCGACAAGGCCGAGCGCCGCCTGGGCGCAGCACTCTTCGAGATCGTGGACGAGTCGCGCCGCTTGGGCGTCGACCCCGAGCTGGCGCTGCGCGCGGAGGCCGAGCGGTTCCGCTCGCTGCACGGCTCGGACGACTAGCTGCCAAAGGCACGCGCCGGCCCAGCGTCGTGCCGGGGTGCCGGCGCCTTTTCGAGGCCGGTGCGGGATACTGAGCTCGGCACATGTTGCTGGAGAACAAGCGAAGAGTTGTGCTCCATCGCGGCGAGTTCAGCCCGGATCCGCGCGAGCTGCGCCGGAGCCTCAGCCGTCTCGAGGGACTGATGAGCGGGACGGACTCGGGCCTTCGCCGCCGCGTCGGGCTCACGTTCACGGAGCTCATCGGGCACTGGCACAGAGTCGCCAACGGAGGGCCTTTGGTGCTGAGCTTGGAGCTGCTGGGGGAGGCGATTCGGTTGACTGCCTTTGCCGAACGCAAGCAGCTGACCGAGGCCGAATGGGAGAGCCTGGTGGCACCGGTGGCGCTTGAGTTCATCGATGCCTGGGGGCTCGACCGCCGCCACCCGGGCGCCGCCTGGTTTGAGTTCTGGAACCCGCCCGGCAAGGGCCCAGCCGGCCGTTCAGCCACTTCTTAAGCGTCCCTGCCAGAATTGTGAGCTTGCGCGGGTGCCCGCTGGGCGTGCTCGCGCTTTTCGTTCACATGGGTGCCATCGACCGCATACACGCCCGCCAGATCCTCGACTCGCGCGGGAACCCGACCATCGAGGTGGAGGTGGGGCTTGACTCCGGAGCGACCGGCCGAGCGGCCGTGCCCTCCGGCGCCTCCACTGGAGAGTCCGAGGCTACGGAGTTGCGCGACGGTGGGGACGCCTGGCAGGGCAAAGGTGTGACCAAGGCCGTGGCAAACGTCAACGAGGAGATCGCGGCCGCGCTCTTGGGTGCACGCGCGGGCGAGCAGGCGGCCGTTGACCGCACGCTGATCGACCTCGATGGCACACCGAACAAGTCTCGCCTGGGCGCGAACGCGATTCTGGGCGTCTCGCTCGCCGTGGCGCGGGCGGCGGCTGAGGAGGCCGAGGAGCCGCTCTACCGCTTCCTCGGCGGGCCCGAGGCGAACGTCCTGCCCGTCCCGATGATGAACGTGCTGAACGGTGGTGCGCACGCCGACAACAAGGTCGACTTCCAGGAGTTCATGGTGATGCCCGCTGGCGCCTCGTCATTCGAGCAGGCGCTCGAGATGGGCACGGCGGTCTTTCACGCGCTGAAGGCGATCCTGAAAGAGCGAGGTCTGGGAACGGCGGTGGGGGACGAGGGGGGTTTCGCTCCGGATCTCGATTCCAACGAAGCAGCGCTCGGGGCGCTCGTGGACGGAATCGAGGCATCTGGATATCGGCCTGGGGAGGACGCCTACATAGCGCTCGACCCCGCAACCAGCGAGATCTACTCCGACGGTGCTTACGTCCTCGAGCACGAGGGCCGATCGCTGTCGGCCGAGGAGCTGACGGACTACTGGGAGGACATTCATGACCGCTACCCGGTCGTCTCCCTCGAGGACGGCATGGACGAAGAGGACTGGGATGGCTGGGCTCTGCTCACCGAGCGGCTGGGACACAAGTGTCAGCTCGTGGGCGACGACCTGTTTGTCACCAACCCGGAGCGCCTCCGCCGAGGGATCTCTTCGGCGGTCGGAAATTCGATCCTGATCAAGGTCAATCAGATTGGGACGCTGACCGAGACGCTCGAGGCCATCCGGATCGCGAGGGACGCCGGCTATGGAGCGGTCATGTCACACCGTTCCGGCGAGACCGAGGACACGACGATCGCTGATCTCGCGGTGGCGACCGGGGTCGGTCAGATCAAGACGGGCGCACCGTCGCGCTCCGATCGCGTGGCCAAGTACAACCAGCTCCTGAGGATCTCCGAAGAGCTCGGTGCCGCGGCCACCTTCCCCGGCCTCGACGCGCTGCGGCAGTCCTGATGTCCCCACTTGCGCGTACCGAGCCCGATGACGGCGGGCAGAATGCCTCCCGGGAGAAGGACGACTCAACCAGGCGTCGAACCCCCGGCCATGAGCGCACGCTCCCAGGCCGCCCGCGGCGGCTATCGCTTAAAGCCGGTCCGCCGCCACGGCGGCAGCCGGGGCAGCCGCATTCACTGGGACAAGCTCGGCCGGGTCGTGCTCGTGTTCGTGCTGTTCGCGATCCTCGTCTCCTACGTGAACCCCGTCGTCAACTTCGTCGACGCGTGGCGCGATGCGGGGGCGGAGCGGCTGGAGCTGCGGGAGCTCAAGCGTCAAAACCAAGCTCTCCGCGCGAAGGCGGGAAGCCTGGAGGGAGCGGCCGCGGCCGAAGGCGCTGCGCGAGCGCTGGGCATGGTCGCCACCGACGAAGCTCCCTACACGATCAAGCGCTGAGCGCTTCGCCAGGGCTCGTGGGGCCCGCCGAGCCCGGGCTGGGAGCTCTCCGTGTCTGACTTCTCGATCGGCGGCGCGGACGAGCGCATGCTGGGGGTCTTCGACTACCTCGTCGGCTTCGCCGAGCTCAGCCTGATCTTGGCGGCGCTCGGGTATGGCGCGGTTCGGATTCGCCGCCTGCTGCTGCCGGGATGGGGCGGGGCGCTGGGCCTGCTCGTCGATCTGGTCCTCGGCACCTCCGCCGCCGTGCTCATCTCCGAGCTGCTCGGCACCGTCGGGATCTTCGGCGAGTGGGAGCTGATCGTGGCGGTGATCCTGTTTGCGGCCGGCGCGGCCGTCGTCTGCGATCGGGTCGGGGATGGACGCGCGCCCGCGGCGGCGCCGGTGCCCCCGCAGCCGCCACACGGCACCTTCCCGACGATCGTCGCGATGATCGGCGTCGCGGGCGTCGTCGCCGCGTGGATGGTCCCCACGCTGGGCACCCTCGCCGCCGGCATGGACCGGGCCGACTCCCTCTGGTACCACATGCCGCTCTCGGCGTCGTTCGTGCAGACCGGATCGCTCGGGGACATCTTCTACTTCGACCCGATTTTCTTCGCGTCGTTCTACCCGGCCAACTCGGAGGTCCTGCACGCGATCCCGATGCTGGTCTGGGATCGCGACATCGTCTCGCCGCTGCTCAACATGGCGTTCCTCGGGATGGGACTCGTGGCCAGCTGGTGCATCGGCCGCCCCTATGGCGTCGGCCCCCAGGCGCTGATCGGAGGGTCGATTGCCCTCGGCGCCCAGATGCTGGTCGAGTTCCAGGCCGGCGAGGCCCTCAACGACATCGTCGGCGTCGTCTTCATCCTCGTCGCCGTCGCGCTGCTCGTGAACGGCTACGCCGCGCGGGCCCCGGGACAGAGCGACGGGCATTGGATCCCGGCAGGAGCATTGGCGATCGCGGGGCTCGCGACAGGGCTCGCGGCGGGGGTCAAGCTGTCGTTCCTGGCACCCGCCGCCGCGCTCACGATCGGCGTGATCGTGATCGCTCCGAAGGGGCGCCGCCTCTGGGCCGCAAGGGTCTGGAGCCTGCCCGCGATCGCCGCCGGCATCTACTGGTACGCGCGCAACGCGATCGCGACGGGGAACCCGATCCCTTTTGCGAGCTCGATCGGGCCGATCAACCTGCCGTCACCGGCGCGGGACTTCGAGCTGCGCCCGGGCCACGCCGTCGCCTACTACTGGAACGACATCGGTGTCTGGAGCGACTTCTTCGTCCCCGGGCTGATCGAGTCCTTCGGGATCCTCTGGCCGGTGACCCTGGTGGTCATGCTCGGAGGCGCGATGCTCGCGCTCGCGCGCCGCAACGATCCGATCCTGCGGCTGCTCGGCGTCGTCGTCCTCGTCACCACCGTCGCCTACCTGTTCACTCCGCTGACCGCGGCGGGCCAGGAGGGGAAGCCGATCGCCTTCGAGTGGAACCTGCGGTACCTCGCCGCCTCGGTGGCGGTGGGCATGGCGATGCTGCCGTGTCTGCCGATAGCGCGATCCACGGCACGACGACGGCTGGTCTCGCTGCTGGTTCTGTTCGCGATCCTGGCGGTGACGATCGGCTCACTGGTGGCGTGGAAACAGGGTCACGTGCGTGGGGCGGTGGCCGCGGCGATTCTGGTGATCGCGGGCACCGCGGTTTTCAATTGGCTGCGCTCCCGCGGCTACATCGGCCCTGCCGCCCGGCGGCGCTCGGTTCTGATCGCCGTGGCGAGCGCCGTCTTTGTGGTCGCCTTGGCCGGCTGGTTCGAGCAGCGCCACTACTTAAAGCACCGGTTCGAGAACACGAGCCCCCGCCTGGGCCTGGCGGATGCCCTCAGGTTCGGCCGCGACCTGCGCGACGGACGCGTGGCCGTTGCCGGGATCCGTGGCGTCTTCAACCAGTATCCGCTCTACGGGACCGATCTCTCCAACGACGTGCAATGGCTTGGCATCGAGGGCGAGCACAAGGCCTGGCTTCGGATCCCGACCTGCGAGCAATGGCGGGAGGCACTCAACGCCGGTGACTACACGCACGTCTTCACGGCGTACGATCCCTATAACCCCGACCTCCTCAGCGACACCAAGGAGGCCCTTTGGACCCGCAAGGACCCGGCCTCCGAGACGTTGCTTCGGAAGGGGCCGGTGAGCGTGTTCGAGATCACTGGCGACCTCGACCCGGCGGGATGCGAGGGCCTGCCCTCGCTGAGCAAGGCCGAGCTGAACGGCCGTTCAGTGAACGCCGAACCACTCGCCAACCAGCCCTGAGGGCAGCCACGTGCTGATCTCGATCCTGCTTGCGCTTCTGGTCGTCCTGGCGTCGCTCGGGGCGGGCTGGATCACGCTCGCGCTGCTGGGCGCTCGGCATCGAACCTGGCTCGCGGGCCCGGTGGGATTCGCGGCGCTCACGGTCATCGCGGGCCTCTGCATCCGGCTGCCTGGCCGGGCGGCGACAGCGGCCGTCGTGATCGTCCTCGCGCTCGTTGCCGGCCTGCTCCTGGTGCGCATCGCGGCACGGCGCCCGGTCGCCTCCACGGACGAGCCGGCGGGCGCCCCGGCCGCCGGCGTCGCGGTGATCGCCATCGCGCTCGTGGCGGCGGCGATCCCGTTCGTGCTGGAGGGCCGAGCCGGCGTCCTTGGAGAGGGCATCTACACCAACGACCACGCCGCCCAGCTCTACTGGACCGACTGGCTCAAGGAGGGCTTCGGGCCCGAGCCGAGCGCGGTCGCTTGGGGATATCCCGTCGGCCCGCAGTCGCTGGTTGCGGTGATCGCAAAGGGCACGGGCGCCTCGCTCATCGACGCGTTCAACGGGTTGCTGATGGCGATCCCCGCGCTCACCGCACTTGCGGCTCTCGCGGTCCTCGGAGCCCTTCGGCCTCTGCCCCGGATCGCCGTCGCGGTGCTCGCCGGGCTGCCCTTCCTCGGAGCCTCATTCCTGGCCCAGAGCGCGTTTAAGGAAACGACGATGGCCCTGCTGGTGATCGCCTTCGCCGCCACCCTGGCGCTGGCCAGCGAGCACGAGGTCGTGGGCGCGCCACGGCTCGGGCGGACCCCCGCCGCCGGGGCGGGGGTGCTTCTTGCCCTGGCGGCGCTTTTCGCCTACAGCGTCCCCGGCTTGGTCTGGTTCGCGCTCACGCTTTTGGGTTGGCTGGTCGTGCTCGCAGCAGTTGGCGACCGCAGAGTCGACTGGGCAGCGGCCCGGGCGACGATCCGGCGCCGGCGGGTGCTGCTGGCCGTTGTGCTCTTGGCCGTGATCGGCGTCGCCGCCCTCACGGTCGGGCGCATCAGCGACTTCGCCGACCGGATTGGCGAGGTGCAGGCCTCGGCGGGGAGGCTCTCGTCGCCGGTGTGGCCGGGCGAGGCGCTCGGGATCTGGCCCGAGGGCGACTTCCGCGTCGTTCGCGGCGAGGTCAGCGGCTCGTTGGTCGCAACGGCGATCGGGGTAATCGTCACGCTCGCCGGCGCCGCGGTCATCTGGCGCCGACGCGCTTATGCGCTGCTCGCTGCGCTGGGCGCAGCCGCCGTCATCTACATCGGCGCCCGCCTCTTCGCGAGCATCTACGTGGAGGCGAAGGCCCTGGCGATCATGGCGCCCCTGGTGATCGTGGTCGGGATCGGAGGGCTCCTCGCGGCCGGTGCGGGCAAATGGGGGCGAGCGCTCCGCGCCCTCGGGATCGCCGCGCTGGTGGCCGGGGCGGCATCCACGTTCCTCGCCTTGCGCGAGGCGCCCGTGGGCTTCTCGGACCGGGGCTCGGAGCTCGAGACGCTCGCCGAGCAGATCGAGGGCGAGCGAGTCGCGTTTTTGGGCGTCGACCGCTTCGCCGCCTACTGGCTGCGCGGCACGCTGATCGAGAGCCCCGGGGGCTACGTCCCGCCCGAGGTCCGCGCCCGCCCGCAGAAGGTTTGGCAACAGGGCCTGGCGATGGACTTCGACACGCTGGCGTCCGGGCGCCTTGATCGCTTCGATTACGCGATCACGACGACGGCGCCGTTTCAGAGCACGCCGCCGGCCAACTGGTCCGAGGTCGATCGCACAGACTCCTACGTGCTCTGGAGGCGGGAAGGGGAGACGCCAAGGACCGCGGTCTTCGAGCGGTCCGGGAGGCCCGGCGCACGGCTCGGATCCGGGGCATGCCGCCGCGCCGGCGAGGCCGTCGTGCTGCCCGAGCCGGTCGTCGGAAAGCGGAGTGGATGGAGCCTGCCGAATCCATTCGCGGCACCAGCCACGAGCACCCAGACGCTCGAGCTTGAGCCAGGGAACTGGCTGCTCTCCCTCCAGTACCACAGCCAGGTCGACCTGAGCGTGCGAGTGGCGGACCTCGAGGCGGAGCTGCCCGCATCGTTGGTGGGCATGTACCTGACCCACCAAGGCCAGAGCGCGTTCTGGCCGGTCGGCGAGGTCGATGTCGAGCGAGGTGGCTCACTCGACGTATCGGTGAGTGCCGAGGAGCCCGGCGGGCTCGAACGGGCCATCGGGGCCGAGCGGCGCGTCTGGCTCGGCGAAGTCGCAGCCATGCGTGTCGATCCGCTCGCCGGGGACCCCGACGAGGTACCGCTCAGCGATGCCTGCGGCGCCTACGTCGACCATGTCGGGCCGAGCGGAGGCAGCACAAACGTTGGCTAACCTCCCGCGCCGATGAGGCGCCTAAACCCACCCCGCAGGGCGCGTCAGCGCAGGCCTGGGAAGAAGACTCCGGGAGGAGCCCCGCTCCGGGGCATGCGGCGGGTGCCGCCGGTGACCTTCGTCGGCGGGACCGGTCGCAGCGGCACCCACATCGTCGCCAAGCTCCTTGGTCGTCACGGAAAGCTCTACCTGATTCCGGTCGAGTGCCGGTTTCACGTGGAGGAACGCGGCTTCCCGGGGCTGCTGGCGGGGACGACGACGAAGCAGGCCTTCCTGCGTCGCCTGCGCGGGTTTTGGTGGAAGGGCTTTCAGACGTCGCGTTTCCGGGGCCTTTATCGCTTCGTTCCCCGCGAGCGGTTCGACGACGCCGTGATGGCTTTCGATCAGCGCTTCGACGACGATGCCGAAGATGCCTGCCGGGATCTGTTCTGGTCACTGCTATGGCCGTACGAGGCCGAGGGGGAGGTGAGCGGCATCGTTGAGCAGAGCTGCGATTCGATCGCTCAGGCCGAAACGCTGCAGCGACTCTTTCCGGAGGCCAGCTTCGTTCACGTGGTCCGTGACGGGCGCGACGCTTCGGCCTCTCGGGTTTCACAGACCCGCGGCATCATCTACCCCCGCACCCGCGCCCAGGGGCTCGAGTGGTGGGAGGCGCGGATCCGCTCGATGGATGCGGGCGCGCGCACCGTCCCTGCCGAGCGCCTGCGCGAGATCAGCCTCGATGAGCTCCTCGAGGACGAGGACAACGAGATCCTCGCGGAGATCATGGACGTCGTGCGCCTTCAGCCCGCCCGCATGGTGCGCAAGTTCCTGCGCAACCAGATGAGCACGCGTGGCGCCAACGCCGAACGATGGCGGCGGGGCGTCTCGGCGGGAAAGCGTGAACGGCTGGATCGCCTTTACCTCGAGGCGCTTGACCGCCTCGAGGCCGACGGTGTGCGCACGGTGCCGCTCTTGCGGCAGACGTACGAGCGGCGCGCAAGGGTGGCCGCGTGAGCGATCGCGAGCCGGCCCAGCTCGTATTCGTCGGCGGTACGGGCCGCAGCGGCACCCACATCACCGCCCGTCTGCTGGGCGAGCACTCGCGTTTCGCCGCCGTCCCGATCGAATGCCGCTTCCACTGCAATCCGCGCGGCCTGGCCGAGGTCGTGATGGGCGAGGCCACGCCCCAGGAGTTCGTGTCGAAGCTGCGCCGGTTCTGGTGGCACCGGGTCCGGCGCGGTGGCAAAGCGACCGTCCGCCTGCGCAGGTTCGTGAGTCGCGAGAGCGGAGACTTCGGCGAGACGAAGGTGCGCGGACTGCACCAGATCATGCCGCGGGAGCGCCTCGAGGAGGGCATCGCCGCCTTCGAGGCCGAGGCCCATGACGACGTCGCCGCCGCCTCGCGCGAGCTCTTCTTCCACCTGCTCGGTCCCCTCGCCGCCGAGGAGGGCAAACCCGCCCTGGTTGAGATGAGCTGTTTTACGATCGCCTCAGCACCCGGCCTGGAGCGGATCTTCCCCGATGCTCGCTTCGTTCACTCGGTGCGCGACGGTCGCGACTCCGGCTCATCGAAGGTCTCGAAGCGCCAGAAGGACCATCATCCCACCGACGCGACCTCTGGCATCGAGTGGTGGGAGGGCCGGTTGACCCTCGCCGAAGAGGGTGTACGCGGACTCTCGGATCCTGCTGGGCGTCTGCATGCGGTCTCGCTCGACGACCTGGTCTGGGGGGACCGCGAGGCGAGCTACGGCGGCCTGCTCGAGTTCCTTGGGATCGAGGACGAGGCAGCCATGCGCCGTGTCTTCGACGAGGAGATGAACGCCGGCGCGGCCCACCGTGAGCGCTGGCGGGAGGGTCATACGAAGGCCGAGCAGGACGCCATCGTTGCCGCCTACGAACAGGCGCTCGAGCGCATCGAGGCCGACGGCTTTCACTGTGCCGGGCTCCTGCGGCGCTCGTTCGAGCGAACCGCTCCGGCGCTCGGATGAGCCGCGTCCTCTTCCTCTCCTCCAACGGCACGGGGCTGGGTCACCTGACGCGGTCGATGGCGATCGCACGCCGCCTCGGTGGGATCGATCCGTTCTTTCTCACCCTCTCGGGGGCGGCGCCGGTGGTCCGGGGGCAGGGCTTCCCCGTCGAATACGTCGCTTCCTACTCCACGCCGGGGGCGGGAAGCAACTGGCGATGGTCGCGCCGGCTGCGTGGGAGGCTGCGCGCCGTTCTCGCCGAGTTGGCCCCGGAGCTGGTCGTCTTCGACGGCGCTCACCCATACCAGGGACTCGTCGACGCGCTGCCGGCAGCCCGGGGTGCCACGCGCGTGTGGTGCCGGCGAGCGATGTGGAAGCCGGGCTCAAACCCCGGCGCCCTCGGTCGCGAGCGATCCTTCGACCACGTCCTCGAGCCGGGAGAGTTCGCGGCGAGCCAGGATCGAGGGCCAACAGTCGCGCGACGCCCCCATGCGCACGTCGTGGACCCGATCGTGTTCTGCGCCGACCAGGACCTCCTGCCTCGTGCGGAGGCCGCCCGGGAGCTCGGCCTTGACCCGAAAGCGACCTGTGTCTTGATCAACCTTGGACAGGGCGAAGAGGTCCGGGCGCTGGCTGAGCGGTGCGTCGCGCACCTCGCGGGGAGGGAAGGGGTCCAGGTGGCCGTCCTCTCCTCGGCGATTGCAGCGGGATTGGAGCCGCCGGAGGGCGTCGTCCATCTGCGGGCGACGTATCCGATCTCTCGTTACTACCGGGCGATCGACGCCGCCGTCGCGGCCTGCGGCTACAACGCGTACCACGAGCTGATTCGGTGCGGCGTGCCGGCGCTGTATGCGCCGATGCGCAGGGAGACCGACGACCAGAGCGGGCGGGCTCGGTACGCCCAGGAGGTGGGGGTCGGCCTCTCGCTCGAGGGTGCGACGGCGGGAGCACGGCTCGACCAGCTGCTGGATCCGGCGGCCCTGGATCGCATGCGCGCCAAGCTGGCGGAGCTGCGTCCGGGCAACGGGGCCGACGATGCGGCCCGCTGGCTTCAGGACCTCGTCGTCTCCGAGAGGCCCAAGCCGCGGGAGAGGACCGGCGGCTGGCGCGCGCACGCCCGCAATCTCATTTCGACCGCACAGAGCGACCCGGGCTCGCTGGCGCGCATGCCGCGCGAGCTCGCGGCGATCGCGAAGCAAACGATCGAGCGACCAGCGGCGAGAACGGTCGTCCTGGCGGTGGACGTCCCGGCTGGCGGCATCGAAGCGATCCTGGGCGACGCGCTCGCGCGGACGAGCGACCCTCCTGAGCGGGTGCTCGTCGCCACGGACTCGCTTGAACTAGCGACCCTGCGGCACGCGGGCGTCGGGTTCGAGCACGTTCCCGCACGCGACGAGCCACAGGCACGGCTCGCCGCGGGCTCATACGAGGACTTCGTGGCTGCGCGCCTGCGCCTGATCCTGGCCGAGCGCAGGCGTCCGCAGCGTTTCATCGCGATCGGTGAGACCGCCGAGGCGGTGGTTGCCTCCGGTACCCTGAGCGGCTGAGCAGCAGTCATGCGGCGTCGCAACGCCACTGCTCGCATCACCCCCATGGAGGCCTCAACCCGCACCATCGAGTCCAGCGGGCGGACCGTCCCAGAGAGCGCGGACGCCGACGCCACCAGCCCGATCGCGCGGGGCGCGTTGCCGAACCTCGTCGTCATCGGTGCCCAGAAGTGCGGGACGAGCGGGCTTCACTATCACCTCGGGCTGCACCCCGAGATCATGATGTCGAAGCCCAAGGAGCTCAACTTCTTCATCTCCGAGCGCGCATGGCCGCGCGGCGTCGAGTGGTATCGCGGCCACTTCGACCCACACGCCCGGGTTCGGGGCGAGTCGTCGCCGAACTACACGGCCTTTCCCCATCACCGCGGCGTCCCCGAGCGCATGCACTCCGTGATCCCGGATGCGCGTCTCATCTACGTCGTCCGAGATCCGCTGCTTCGGATGGCGTCCCACTGGGTCCACAACTACGCGAAAAGGCGAGAGAAAGGGGATCTCGCAAAAACGCTGGCTCACCCGAACACCTCCTACGTCGTGCGCAGCCAGTACTTCATGCAGCTCCAGCAGTTCCTCAAGTACTACGACCGGGAGCAGGTGCTGGTGCTCCAGCAGAGCGAGTTCCGCAAAGATCGTTTGCAGACCCTTCGGCAGGTGTTCGAGTTCGTGGGAGTCGATGCCGACTTCACCCACCCGAGCTTCGAGCGCGAGCGCCACGCCACGGCTCGCAAGACGCGAGCGACACGCCTCGCTGCCTGGCTCGAGAACATGAGCAAGGGACGCGGCGGCCGCGTGCTTCCGCCGAAGGTGTGGTTCGCCCTCGACGAATACCTTCCGCTTCGCAAGTCCATCGAGCGCCCGGACGTCCGGGGCGCCCTCTCCGATGAGACGCTGCGCGTCCTTCGGGAGGACGCGGAGCGCTTTCGCGACCTGGTCGGGCGGGACTTCCCGAGCTGGTCGATCTGGGACGCATGAGCCCCGCGTCAGGCGGCGGCGCCGATCCGAGCGCCAAGGGGGGAGCTCCCGGCGGAGCGGGCGCGGTCCTCGGATTTCGGGTGATCCGGTATTCGGGCGTTCAGGGGGTCGCCCTGGTGATCAGCAACATGCTGCAGCTCGCGACCATCGGCGTCGTCGCCGGCTTCCTCGGGGCGGCCGATCTCGGGCGCTACAGCCTGCTCCTGTTCTTGGGCGCGCTGGTGACGATGGCCTTCGGCCTCGCGGTGAAGCCCGGCACGATCCGCCGCACCTTCGGAGGCGGGGACGAAGATGACGAGGACGACGATGACGATGATAAGGAGGAGGTCTCGGGCGCGCCGAAGCGCAGCCTCGGCGCTGGGCTCATGTGGGCGATCGTGCTTGGGCTGGCCGCGACGGCACTCGTCGTCGCGTTGCGCGACCCCATCTCCGATCTCTTGTTCGGAGGGGATGCGGACACGGCGCTCGTGCTCTGGGCCGGGCTTCTCGGCGGCACGGGGGTTCTGTTTCGGGTCGGCTCGATCTGTCTTTGGTTCGAGCGCCGCCCGAGCGCCTACCTGATCGCCGAGGTGGCGCGGCCATTGGTGGGGCTGGCGCTGATGACGGCATTGCTCGTCGCCGGGGGTGGTCTCGCGGATGCCGTGGCGGGGGTCGCGATCGGAACGGGGGTGGCCGCGCTGCTCAGTGTGATCCTGTTGCGCGGCAGCTTCGTGCCGAACCTGTGGCCGAGCGAAGTGGTGCCGATCGTGAAGGCGGCGGGACGCAGGGTGCCGATCGTAGGGTCGCTATGGACGGTTCAAAACGCTGATGTCTTTCTGCTCTCGCGAGCGGTGGACGCCACCGACCTGGGCATCTATACGCTCGCGGCGAGGCTCGGGCTCGTGGTCTCGTTCCTGCCTCAGGGCTTCCGCGTGGCGATGCGTCCGCTGCGAAAGAGCCCGGTCTTCAAGGCGGTTCAGAGCGAGTACGGGCGAGCCACCGCGAAGGGCCAGCTGCTCGGTTACTTCGTGCTCGTGTGCATCTCGTCGATCCTGATCATGGTGCTCGCCGGCGAGCTGATCGTGGGCCTGGCCCCTCCGGAGTTCGCCGATGCCGCGCCGCTGGTCCCGCTGACGGCAACCGCCCTGATCATGCCTCCGCTCTGGCGCACGATGAACGGCCAGACGAACTGGCCCAGCAAGTCCCGCGCGACGTTCGTCGTCGGCACCGTCGGAGCGGCGCTGGCCTTCATCGGCCTCTGCCTGGCCCTCGCACCCGAGATCGGGATCTACGCCGCGCCGGTGGCGATGCTGGTCGCCTTCGTCCCGCCGATCTCATACTTCTTCATCCGCTGCCAGCTGGGGCCCACGCCGATCGATTTCCCCTACGGCGAGATCCTGCGCGCGGTCTTGATCGCAGTCGTCATCGGTGGAGGATTCTTCGCGCTCCCAAGCTTCAACCCGGTTCTGGAGGCGTTGGCGATCATCGTCCTGCTCGCCCTCTACGTGTTGCTCCTGTTCGTGTTCCGCGTCGTCCCCGAGAGCCATTGGCCGGCGATCACACAGATGGCCGGGTCGGTCATCTCGGGGCGCGGCGATCGGGTGAATCCCAGGCTCGGGCTGCGCTCGATCGATGCCGCGGATCGCGCCGAGCTGCGGTTGGCCATCACCGAGCGACTGCGGTCCGAGGCGCTCGCTGCACCCGCGACGCGAGCGGACCCGCCGCCTCGCGACGAGGCCACGGAGTCGGAGCGCACCGAGGGGGCGCGCCTGGTTCGGGTGCTGCGGCTCGCGGGCCGCAACGGTGGCGCTCCTGTGAGGAAGCGCTCCCGCCTCGACGGTGGGGTCGCGGAGTTCCTGTTCGCCGACGAGCCCATCGCCGTCCGCAACGCATCGATGCGGGCGCTGCTCGACCAGGGAGCGAGCGCCGACGACCTCCGAGGCCTCGAGGATCTGGTCGAGCACCTGGCAAAGGTTCCCCCGGAGGCCTGGGAGGGCGCCGCGCTCTCGGAGAGCCCACCCCGCACACGCCGGCTACGGGCGGGACGCCGCGCCCGCCAGACCCTGGCGAAGACGGCCAAGTCGATCGGCAAGCGAATCTAGGGGGCGTTCCCGGAGCGTGCCGCGGCTACTCGTCGCCGTCGGCGCGGCGGATGATGATCTGCTCGGGCTCGATCGTCACCGTGATGCGGCGGTGGCCCTTCCAGTTTTCGGCGTAGACGGGGTCGCGCTCAACCGCCGGGTCGAGCCAGAGGCCGAAGCCCTCGTCCTTGCCGTGATCGAAGGTCGCCTCGAGCCCTGCGCCGGGCCGCTTCGGGCCGCGCCGGCGGCGACGACGGCGCTTCCGGCCACCCTCGCGCGCCGGGCCCTCCCGGTCGGACTTGGCGGCCGTCTCTTCCCGCCCGTCGGTTTCGCCTTCCTCCGCTTCTTGCTCTTCCTCTTCCTCTTCCTCTTCCTCCTCTTCCTCTTCTTCCTCTTCTTCCTCCATGGCGGCCTCGATCTCGGCCTCGATCTCGTCGCGAAGATCGCTGTCGTCGGGCTCGCCTTCTTCGGCGGAGAGGTTGTTGCGGCGGATGAAGTCGCGCAACTCGGAGGCGGAGACCTCGAGCTGATGAGCGATCCAGGCGTCGGTCCTGCCCTGGCGGACCCAGGCGCGGATCTGGTTCAGCTGTGAGCGCATCGGCTTGCGGGCCATGAGCGCGGAGATACTAGTGCAGGACAGGATGAGCTCCGAGGCCACGGTGGCGTCGGTTGTCGGTGGCGGTGGCGGGATTCAGCGGCTACCCTGATTTCATCACGCCGTGATGGGGGCATCCGGCGGCAAACTCGAACGGAACGCGATGCTGGTCCTCACCAGAAAGACCAATCAGAGCATCATGATCGGGGACGACGTCGAGATAACCGTGCTCGCGGTCGCCCGCGACAAGATCCGCGTTGGGATCACCGCACCTCGGGACGTTCCGGTCTTCCGCAAGGAGGTCTGGCTCTCGATCCAAGACGAAGATGGGGCGCTGCACGGTGAGGGCGATCAGCGGAGAGCAGCCGTCGCCGCCATCGAGGAGATCGAGAAGGCTGAGTAGCGTCGGTGATGTCGGTGCGCCGAGGCGCTAGGACATCAACCAGGCGAGCGTCTCGAACATCACCACGGTCACCGTGACGACCGTGAGCGTGAGCGCCATCAGAAGGGTTCCGAACGCGACCTTGCCTCGCTGTTCGGTGCGAGCGATGCGACGCGCGCGGGAGCGGTTGACCGCTCGCTGCCGGAGCTGCACGCGACGCCGGCGCTCGAGGGCTGCCTCTTGCTCGAAGGCGAGCTCGAACTGATTGAAGGTTTGCTGCATCCTCATGGGCGGGTTCGGGAAAGCTAGCAGACGCTCATATGGGAATCAGCCCTCGCTCATAAAGTGGCGCTGGTTACGAGCCCCTCAGGGCTCACACGAGCCCCAGAGCCCGCGACCGGCATTGCCGGCCTGCTGTTCGAGCCGGTCGAAGAGCTCGGCGTGCTCCGTGTTGGGCGAGATCGCGAGCGTGCGGGCGAAGCCATCGCGAACCAGCTCGGCATTGACGAACAGATCGCCGACGTACACGTACGCAAGCAGGCGTCCGTACTGGTCGCGCCGCTCCTGATCGAACACGAGCACCACGCCCTTTCCCTCGACCAATCGCCGGTTGAGCGCGCTGGCACGCTTCCCGAAGCACTCCACCGGCTGGTCGGGCGCGACCGACTCCGGCGTGTCGATGCCGATGTAGCGCACGTCCTGCTCGCCGCCGGGCAGGGCCACCTCAACTGTGTCGCCGTCGACGACCCGCGTGACCGTCGCAGGAGTACGGCCGGGTTTGCCGCTTCCGCCCTCGCCTCCCTCGCCGCTCTCCCCGCCATCGCAGCCGTCCGTCAGGAGCAAGGCGATGCCGACGGCGAGCACCAGGATCGCGATCGGACGGGGACTGCCTCTTCCAGTCAGCACTCGCCGAGGCTTCCACATGCCCCGGAGAGCTCACTGCGACGGCCGTCTCGCCCCGCGACGCGCTCCGCCGCGGGGCGCGGGGCTCAGGCGGGACGTTCGGCTGGGTCATCGTCGCGCGCGATGTGCTCCCGACGAACGCGGCGATCACCCGCCCGATCGACGCGACGGTGATACTGCTCGCCGGCCTTGCCGCCGGCGACCGCGGCCAAAAGCGTGGCCAGCACGACGGCGATGAGCAGGATGATCCCGCCCGTCGTCGTGTCCTCGTCGATCGGGATGCGTGGGAGGTCGAGCCCCGCGAAGACGTTCCACTCATCGCCGGCGATCAGCCCGATCAGGGCGAGCACGACGGTGACGATGATCGCCCACACCCACACCCCGAAGCCCTGGCGAGCGCCGTCGAACCGCGACATGCGCCCGGCAACGTACCCGCCTGTGAAATACGCGACGAGCGCGATCACCAGCAGGGCGATGCCGCTGGCCAACCCGATCGTGTCGGCGCTACTGATCGCCTCCCCGGCGCTGTCCAGCTCGGAGATGGCGACCGCGGCACCCGCGGCGCTGAGCAGCGCCGTCAGCAGCACGGCCATGCCCACCGCCACCAGCCAGCCGAAGAAGGCGGCGCCCCAGTTCAATCCCCCGTAGTGCTCGCGCTGGCGCTCCACCGGCGTCGCCCCGTGAGCGACGTCATCGTCGCCTCGGTCGTAGTCATCCCGCTCGCTCGTCCCGCGGCCGCGAAGCCTGTCCATGACAGCCATCTGTTCTCCCTTCGGGGTTCCCCGTCGGGGTGGCGGTTGCCCCCGCGACGGGGCGGGCAAACAGGCGTTAACGAAGGGACAACAGAAGCGGCTTGCGCTTACGGAATGCGCGAGACGTTCGAGAGCATGATCTCCTTGATCTGGTCGATCATCTCAACGGCCTCGCTCCATTCCCGCTGCCAGACGTTGCGTCCGTAGATGACGCCCGAGCCGCCGGCCGCCATGATGAACCGAGTCTGCTCGAGCAGTTGCTCGTCGTCGATCCTCGAGCCGCCCGAGAGCACGACCAGCGAGCGTCCGGCGGACTCGACCACGCTGCGGATCGCGTCCTCTTGGGAAACATCCATCTCGTTGTACGGGTCGGGAGTTAGCTGGTCCTTGTCCGGGTCGATCTTCGGCATGTTCAGCTTGACCACGTCGGCACCCATCTCCATCGCCATCCTCGCCGCGTAGTCGATCGCGTAGAGGGTGTGCTGGCCGCCCTTCTCGTCGAGCGCGGACCCGCGTGGGTAGGCCCAGACGACGAGCGGCATCCCGTAGCGGTCACAGTCCTGGCGCACCTGGCGTAGCTGTTCGAGGTCTGTGTCCTGGCGCGGCGAGCCGACGTAGAGCGTGTAACCGACGGCGTCCGCGCCGAGGCGCACAGCGTCTTCGACCGAGGCATTGCAGGTCGAGAGGGCATCGCCGGATGGCGGGATGTCCGTCTTGCCGTTGACCTTGAGGAGCAGCGGGACCTGGCCGGCGTAGTCGGGGTAGTACTTGGTTGCGAGGCCGATCTGACAGGCGATCGCCGAGTAACCCGCCTCGGCTGCGAGCCGGAATTGATATTCGGGATCCTTCGAGTCGGGGTTCGGGAAGAAGTCCCGCGGACCGTGCTCGATGCCCTGGTCGATCGGGAGGAGCAGCAGGGTTCCGTTCCCTGGCCCGAACTCGAACAGGAGCCGGCGCAGGCGGGTGCGCTTGCCGGGGGCGAGGGTGTCGAGAAGTGACTTCTGTTCTGTGGCTGCCTTGATCTCCATGGCCGGAGGGTACCCGCCCGCAAGCGCCTATAGCATCCGCGTTCGCCGTTGGCCCGGAGGCCCGACGGCACCCTCCTGAGGCCACGCCGTGATCGAGCACAATTTCACAGGCCCCCCCTTCACGATCGGCGTGGAGGAGGAGCTCATGATCCTCGACGGCGAGACCCACGACCTCGCGCAGGGCATCGACACGATCCTCGACGCCGTGCCCGATGACCTCACGGGCTGGGTCAAGCCGGAGCTGATGCAGTCCGTGCTCGAGATCGCCACGACACCGTGCGACGACCTCTCCTGCGCGATCACGGAGCTCACGAATCTGCGGCGCTGCGTGGTCAGCCTCGCCGAGGCGAACGGGATGGAGATCGGTGCCGCGGGCACGCACCCGTTCGCGCAGCCGGAGGACCAGCTCATCACCGATCGCCCCCGCTACAAGGCGCTGGCCGAGGAGCTCGGCTTCATCGCTCGCCAGGAGATCATCTTCGGCACCCATGTGCACGTGGCGATCGAGGGGCCCGACCGGGCGATCTACGTCGCCGACGGGATTCGCCGCTACCTGCCGATGTTCCTCGCGATCTCCGTGAACTCGCCCTTCTGGCGAGGGCACGAGACGCACATGATGTCGGCGCGCACCCCGATCTTCCGCGCCTTCCCTCGGATCGGCATCCCTCCCCACTACGGCACGTGGGACATCTACTCCCACCGCGTCGAGATGATGATGCGTGCGGGCGCGATCGAGGACTACACGTACATGTGGTGGGACGTTCGTCCGCATCCCAAGCTCGGCACCGTCGAGACCCGCATCTTCGACCAGCCAACCCGGCTCGAGCACACGATCGCCATGTCGGCCCTGACGTTGGCGTTGGCGCACCGCCTCTGCCGCCAGTACGACGAGGAGGAGCCATTGGTCGAGCTGCCCACCGAGCTGATCGACGACAACAAGGTCCGTGCCGCCCTGCGCGGCATGGAGGGCGAGCTGGTGGACTTCCGGGCGGGTCGCCGGGTGCCAGCACCCGAGATGGTCCACCGCGTCGTGGACGAGGTCCGCGAGGACGCCGAGGAGCTGGGCTGCGATCGCGAGCTCGAGGGCATCGAGGATCTGCTCGCCAACGGCACCGGAGCGAGACGCCAGCTCGACCTCTGGGACGGCGGCGAGGACTTGACCCCGGTGACGCGAGACATCGTGGAGCAGACGAAGGTCTAGGCACCCCCTATCTGGCGCGTTACTCCACCATATGTGGAGGAAAGCGCCATCTTCGAGCGCCAGACCCCTCCCGTAAGCTGATCTCGTGGACTCACCGCCTGAGCTGAGCGTCGTCTGCAAGAACTGCGGCTCGGAAGTAAGCCCGTACGTGACGGAGTGCCCCTACTGTGGCACGCGGCTTCGCAAGCGGGCGCCGAAGCTCGAGCGCCATGGGGACGAGCTCACGGCTCGCGAGACCCTGCGGGACCGCCGTCGCCGCAAGGCCGCGGAAAAGCGCGAGCGCCGCGCGCCAGAGGACTATTTCTACGATGAGCGGCGACCGTGGGTCACGATCGTGGCGATCCTGGCACCGGCGATCGTCCTCATCGTCGAACGCGCATCGAACCTCACCGTGGTCGATCTCGGCGCGATCGTTGATCCGGTCGGCAACGAGGCGTGGCGCTACTTCGCGGCGCCCTTCGTCTACGACGACACCGGCTACCTGTTCGCCTGCTGCCTCGCGTTCGCCATCTTCCTGCCGCCCGTCGAGCGGCGGCTGGGCATGATCCCGGCGGCCCTGCTGGTCGTCGCGAGTGGCACGCTCGGCGCCCTGGCGGCATCCGGCCTCGAGTCCGCTCTCGGCGATGGCTTTCCCCTGACCGCCGGCGGCAACGGGATCGCGCTCGGCGTCCTCGCCACGTGGCTCGTGCTGCGCGACGCTGACCACCGGGCCGATCCGACGGACGAGTACGACCGGATCGCTGTGGGCATCGCGGCGGCGGCGCTCCTGTTGCTGCCGCTCGTCGAGGACCTCGCCTCACCGTGGGCCGGGCTCGCTGGCGGACTGGTGGGTCTTGGGTGCGGTCTTGGCGCCGCCCTCGGACGGGGAAGGAGCGCGGCGGGATGAGCAAGTTCACCGTCATGAATGACGATCTCCACGCCTACATGGTCGCTCGAGGCTCCCGCCAGGACGAGGCGCTACGCCGCATTCAGGAAGAGACCGAGGCGATGGGCGACATCGCGGTCATGCAGATCGCCCCCGACCAGGGTGCGTTCATGACGCTGATCACCCGCGCGATCGGCGCTCGTGAAGCCCTCGAGCTAGGAACCTTCACCGGCTACTCGGCCGTCTGCATCGCGCGGGGTCTGGCGCCCGGCGGGCGCCTCATCTGCTGCGAGCTGAGCGAGGAGTACGCCGACACGGCGGCCGCCAACTTCGGGGCCGCGGGCGTCGCCGATCGGATCGAGATCCGGATCGGTCCCGCCCTCGAGACGGTGCGCGCTTTGCCGGAGCGCGAGGCCTTCGACCTCGCCTTCATCGACGCCGACAAGACGAACTATCCCGCCTATTACGAGGAGTGCCTGGTGCGAATCCGTTCCGGTGGGCTGATCCTCGTCGACAACGTGCTCGGCGCTGGCCGCGTGCTGCACCCCGACGATCTGGACGAGGAGTCGGCCGGCTCCGTGGCCGCAATCAGTGAGCTGAACGACCGTGTCCGTGATGACGATCGCGTCGACATTGCCATGGTCGGCATCGCTGATGGGTTGACGATCGCGTGTAAGCGCTGAGCCGGGCGTGGATCGCGCACAAGCCCTCGAGCGCCAGCATCGCTGCATCCAGGGTTGGATCCCCACGCTCGTGCACGCCTCACGCGGAGCGGAGATGCTGGCCCTCGATGGCGTCGTTGCCGCCGTCCTACCCGAAGCGCCGCAGCGCTCCCTCTTGAACGGGGGCACATACGAGGACGTGCGCGGGCTTCGCACGGCGCTGCCGGTTCTGGCGGACGCGTACGATCGGGCCGGCGTGCGCGCTTCGACGATCTGGATCGTCGAGCGCAATCCAGAGGCTGTCGCGGTGCTCGAGGAGAACGCCTACGTGCTCGACGGCGAGCCCGCCGCCATGCACCTGGAGCTCACCGACCTGACCGAGCCGGATCTTGAGGGCCTCGACTGGGACGATGGGGCGGCGCCCAAGGAGGTTGCCCTGGTCAACGACCTCGCGTACGGCTACCCGGAGGGCGAAGGCCTCGGAAGCGGGATCGGCGCCGGCCCACCCGGCATGGGGATTCGCTCCTATCGCGCCCGCGTCGGCGGCGAGCTTGCGTGCGTGCTCCAGACGCTCGACATCGGCTCCGATTGCCTGATCATGTGGGTTGCCACATTGCCCGAGTACCGCGGCCAAAGGCTGGCGTCCCGGCTCCTCTCCGCCGCGTTGATCGAGGCGCGGTCTCGCGGCGTTCGAAGCTCCAGCCTGCAGTCGAGCATGCTCGGCCGGGGCGTCTATGAACGTCTGGGGTACGAGCTCGTCTTTCAGCTCGGGCTCTACGAGCGCCGCGTCTGAGAGCCGGTGGGTAGGGTCCGCGCAGTGAACCCCCGGTACACCGAGGACGAGCTCGAGTCCGCGATCGAGGCGCTCAGCGACCCAGAGCGGTTTCGCGCCGCGGAGAGCCTCGTCGCCTCCGCCGCGCCAAGGCTCCAGCAGGTGCTGGCGCAGGCGCTCGAGGCTGGTGGGTGGTTCGGCGAGTCGCACGATGCCGAGGTCCGTAAGGCCGCGAGCGCGTCTGGCCAGGAGGACCGGCTCACCGCGCTGCGCACCCTGCTGGCCGAGGAGGCCCGGATGGGGATGATGGTTGGAGTTGCGGTCGGTTGGGCACTGGCCGACGAGCTGAAACGAGACGACGATGAGGAGGACCGAGACTGATGGAGATCCATTACCACGGGCATAGCTGCTTCGAGCTGGAGGAGGGCGACACCCGTGTGCTCATTGACCCGTTCCTGAAGCCAAACAATCCGGCTGCCGTGATCACGGCAGACGAGGTCGAGCCCACGCAGATCCTGATCACGCACGGCCACGTGGACCACATGGCGGACGCGGTCGGCGTCGCCTCGCGCACCGGCGCGCCCCTCGCTGCGCACGTGGAGGTCGCCAACTGGATGCAGGCGCGCGACCTCGAGAACGTCTCGGATCCCAACCTCGGCGGAACGGTCGAGTTCGACGGCGGCTGGGCCAAGCTCGTGCAGGCCTTTCACTCGAACACGCTGCCCGGCTCCGACGAAACGCCGTTCTCGGCCGAGAAGGGCACACCGGTCGGCCAGGCCGCGGGGTGGGTCGTCAACCTGGGAGGCACGACCGTGTATCACGCGGGCGACACGTGCCTGTTCGGCGATATTGAGCTGATCGCGCGCCGAACCCCGATCGACATCGCGCTGCTTCCGATCGGCGGCCACTACACGATGGACCGCCACGACGCGGTCGTCGCCGCGGGGTTCACCGGCGCGAGCACGGTGATCCCGATGCACTACGACACATTCCCGCCGATCGAGACGGACGCGCAGGCGTTCAAGGCTGATGTCGAGTCCGATACGCCCGCAAGCTGCGTCGTGATGTCAGCCGGGGACACACACAGCGCCTAGCGAGCCGCCGGTAGGCTCAGAGCCAAACCGTGGAGGCGAAGGCCAAGGAGGATCCGGTCCGGACGCTGAGTTCGATCGCGACGCGGGAGGACCTGAAGGCAACCTCGGACCCTGCGCTTCAGCCCGCCGCCGACCGCGGCGAGGCGCAGCTCCTCGACTATCGCCAGCTCTACCTGCTGTGGGAGCGCCAGCAGTGGTCGACACAGGAGCTCGACTTCACCCAGGACCGGCACGACTGGCATCAGCGCATCGACGCCGAGGAACGCTTCGCGCGCATGTACGGCCTCTCCGCGTTCTTCATCGGCGAGCAGAAGGTCGCCGACGAGCTGGGCCCGATCATGCGGGCTGCCCCGACGGAGGAGCAGCGGATCTTCCTCTGCACCCAGATCGCCGACGAGGCGCGCCACGTGCGCTTCTTCGACCGCTTCTACAGCGAGGTGGGTGTGCTCGAGGGGGCCAATGACCTACCCGCGCGACTCGTCGAGACCCGCAAGCACTTAAACGATGCATTCCACGAGCTCTTCGATGATCAGCTCCGCCGCCGGGTAGACGTCCTCGCGGCGGATCCTGGTGACACCGAGACCCTGGTCGAGGCGATCACCCTTTACCACCTGGTGATCGAGGGGGTCCTGGCCCTCACCGGTCAGCACTTCATCATCGACTACAACACCGAGGTCGGCACCTTGCCGGCCTTCGTCGAGGGCTTCAGCAAGGTTGCGCGAGACGAGCATCGCCATATCGCCTTCGGCGTGCGATTCCTGACCGAGATGGCGCAGGAGGACGAGCGCTACCGCGAGGCCATCCAGCGGACGCTCGCCGAGACTCTTCCGATCGCCGACGGGGTGCTCGAGCCTCCTTGGGTGGAGAACGAGGAGGATTGGGAGATCTTCGGGGCGACCAAGGCCGAGACGCACGGGTTCGCAGCCCAGTGCCTCACGCGTCGCCTCAAGGTGATCGGGCTTGCCTGAGGTCGTCCGACCGAGCCCCTCCAAGGACATCCGATCGGAGGTCTCGGAATCACCCGAGCATATGACCGAGCGGATGATGAGCCTGTGTTGGATGAGGGTCAGCATGGCTATCCCCCCATCAACGCCACCGCGTTGGGACGGGAACTGAACGTGGAACCGATCGCAGATCCATCTCCGCGTCTAATCCCCGAGCACGAATCCGAGCAAGACGTTCGGAGAACACTCGGGGACGTTCTCGAGCCCGGCCGCGGTGAGCTGGACGCCGGCGGCCCGAAAGAGCCGTAGCGGCGCCCTGTCCCGTACCCGGCTGTCTCAGCCCGAGGTCAAGGAGGATCTCGGGCTGAGCAATCGGGTCGCTGCGGCCAGCAGGATCTGAGATCTGAGCGGTTTCTACCGGGCGGGCCGCCCGGCGGGAGCGCCTCTTCCTTCCGTCGTAGACTCGCCCCGTGAGCGTGAGCGCGAAGCAGGCGAGGGTCCGAGTGGTGGTGGCGGACGATCATCCGATCTATCGCGAGGGCATCGTGCGAGCGATCAAGGAGCGACCCGACCTTGAGCTGGTCGGGGAGGCCGAGGAGGGGAGGGGCGCGCTCGAGGAGATCAAGCGCGCCGGGCCCGACGTGGCCCTGCTCGACATCCGGATGCCCAACCTCGAGGGGCCCCAGGTCCTAAACGCGCTCCAGCGCGACGGCATCAAGACCCGCGTCATCTTCCTCTCGGCGTTCATGGAGGGAGAGCTCGCCTACGAGACCGTCGCGGCCGGCGCCCGTGGCTACCTCTCGAAGGAGTCGGCCCGGGAGGAGATCTGCGATGCGATCGCCTCCGTTGCTCGCGGCGGCACCGCTCTCGCCCCCGAGGCCCAGGCCGGGCTCGCCGCCCAGGTGCAGGAGCGCGAGCGGACCGATCGCCAGCCGCAGCTGACGCCGCGCGAGCGCGAGGTGCTCCAGCTCATCTCCGAGGGGCTCTCCGCCCCGGACATCGGCAAGCAGATCCACCTCAGCCCGACGACGGTGAAATCGCACCTCCACAAGCTCTACGAGAAGCTCGGTGTCTCCGACAGGGCGGCGGCGGTCGCCGAGGCGATGCGCCGCGGCATGCTCGAGTGAGCGTAGTTTTCGTCGCGCTGATCGCCGCCGCCGTCGGGGCGGGCGTCGCCTTGCTCGCCACCCGGCGGGATATTCGCAGGCTCACGGAGGAGGTCGAGCGGCTGCGCGCTGAGCGCGTGACGCTGGTGTCGCAGATCCTCGACGCCGAGGAGCGCGAGCGCAGCCGCGTTGCCCAAGCGCTCCACGACGACGCGCTTCAGAGCCTGCTGGCGGCGCACCAGGACCTGATCGAGGCGGCGCCTGGCCGGGCACAGGTGACACGGGCGCACGAGGTCGTCGGTGTCGCCATCGATCGGGTGCGCGATGCCGTCTCGGCGCTGCACCCGGTGATCCTCGAGCAACGAGGGCTTGAGCCGGCGCTGGCGGCGGTTTGCGCTCAGGCCGAGGGATCGGCGGGGCTTGCGTCCGAGTTGCGCGTCGACCCTGCGGCGGTGGGCTCGAGCGACGGCCTGGTCTTCTCCGTGGCGAGGGAGCTGGTGACGAACGCAATGAGACACGCGAACGCAGAGCACCTGGGCGTCACGGTCGAAGCGACCCCGCAAGCGATCGTGCTCGAGGTAAGCGACGACGGTCAAGGGATCCCGGAGGGTCGCCGCGACGAGGCGCTCGACGAGGGGCACGTCGGCCTCGCCTCGATCCACCAGCGTCTCGACGCCATCGGCGGCACCCTCGAGCTGGAGTCCCCACCGGGAGGCGGGACCAAGGCGACAGCGCACATCCCGCGCTAGCGCCACCCCCCGATCCGTTGACGACTCTCGTGCTATGCGCACATTTCGCGTCAACGGTTCCGTCGCCCGAGTGCCCGGGGCGGGGCTCGAACCCGCAACGCCCTTTCGGGCCGCGGCTTTTAAGGCCACTGCGTCTACCAGTTCCGCCACCCGGGCCCAGAGATCGTAGTTGCGGGTGCCTCAACGCCAGTCGTTCTTAGGCCCGGCATCGCGCGGAGCGATCCGCCGGGCGCGGTGCCGCTACTCGTCTCCCGGTGGAGCGGCCTTGGCGGTCTCGGGCTCGGGCTCCTCCGCGGGCGGCGGCTCGGGCGCCGGAGGGTCTGAGGGTGGTGGTGGTGGGTTGGCCGGAGGCTGCGGATCCGTGGGCGGCTGCGGCGGATCGGGATTGGGACCGGTCCCGACGTAGTCGTGCCCGTTTTGGCCGTGGTGCTGCCACCACAGCCTTGCTGCGAGCCGATCCTGTGCGAGCAGCTCGCGCAGGCGCTCGCGGCGGGCGGCGAGCGGGTCTTGGCCGTCGGTTTCGCCTCCCGCATCGGGATCGGAATAGTCGGTGCCGGGGTCCGGTGGCGTCGCTGTCGGCTCCTCCCCCGCCGGCTCCTCCTCCGGTTCGCGGGGCTTTGACTCGTCGTCCTCGTCCTTCGTGTCATCGCTGGACCCGGGGGTGCCACTCGGCCCGGGGTGGCCGGGTCCATGCGTCGAGGTGCTGCCCTCAGCACCGGGGCCGGGCGTGCTCACCGGCTGGGTTCCGCTCACGGCAGCGACGATGCTGGCGGGGGAGGGGAGCTCTGGCTCGGTCACCGCGACCGTCGCGCCCCCGGCTCCGAAGAGCACCGCCACCGCCGCGCCGGTGGCGGCCTTCGTGCCGAGGAGGCCGGCACCGCCAACCGCGGCGGCGCCGCCCATCCCGGCTCCGGCGGCCCCTGCGCCACCGGCCAGCCCCGTACCTCCAGAACTCGCGCCTCCGGCGACGCTCGCGCCGCCGCCGGACCCGCCCAGCTTCACCTCCAGCACCCGCTTCAAGAGCAGGACCGGCCCGATCGGGGCGAGGGCCGCAAGGCCGCGCGTGGTCGAGCGAAGGTGAGTGCGGTAGTCCCGGCAGTCGCTGCAGCGGCGGACGTGATGGCGAACGGCGCCTGAGGTCTTTCCGATGCCCTCGGCTGCGGCAGCAAGCTCGAAGCGGACCTGAGAGCAGCTCAGGTCGTTGGCCTGGCTCGCCTCCGCAAGGCTGACGCGCGCTCTCACGAGCAGCGACTTGACGGCGGGCACGCTCGTCTCGAGCGTGGCCGCGATCTCGCGGTACGAAAGCGCTTCGAGCTCGCGCAGGAGCAGGGCGCTGCGCTGCGCCTCGGGCAGCTCACGGATGTTCCGTACCAGCAGGCGAAGGTCCTCTCTGCCTTCGGCGCGATCTTCGGTCGTGGCGCCGCTCGAGTGAGGATGCTCGTCGAGCCCTTCCTGCGCCTCCGGCTGCGGGCGGCGCATGTGGTTGAGGCAGCGATTGCGGGCGATCCGGTAGAGCCATGGCCGCACGTCGAGCTTTCGATCGTCGGCGAGGATGGCCGAGTGAGCCGCCGCGAAGACCTCCTGGAGCACGTCTTCGGCGTCCTCGCTCGAATGCAGCATGCCTCGGCAGAAAGCAAGGAGCCGGGGGCGGTAGCGATCGAAGAGCGCCTCGAAGGCGCGTTCGTTGCCACCCCGCAGCTGGGAGACGAGGCGTTCGTCGCGGTGGGCGCGAAGCAGTGCTCGTGGGCGGCTCATGCCGTCGCGAGCGCTACCAAGTGCTGTGGCGTGCGAGATGCTGCCCAAGGTCGCGGTCCTCCCTTTCTGCCAACACGAGAATTGATTCGAAGTTTCGGTGCGGCCCGCGGAAGCCGCTGATTCCGGCGCCGGTTGGTCGCGGAACCAGCGCGAGCCGGGGGCACGCCACCCCCGGCTCGCCGCATGCCCTGCCTGTGGGCTCTCGGTGCTATCCGTTGACGACCGGGTCGTGCTCCTCGTCGTCATCCGCGGGGTCGGGAGCGCCCCGGACCACGTGCTCGCATGATCCGGTCGGATGCGCCGGGTTTGCGTCGGTGATCACGTCGAGCTCATCGAGGCGGGCCCGATCGTCGCCCCTTCCGCAGGTGATCTCGTCGGCTTCACCGTCGCGGGCATGGAACTTGTCGTCACCGATGCCTCCCCAGAGCGTGTCGACGCCCGCAAGCGGGACGTCCGTTTGGATCAGCGCCCAGAGGTTGTCGTCGCCGGCGTGACCCGCGATCCGATCGACGCCCTCCTGGGCGAAGATCGTGTCGCCACCGGGGCCGCCGCGGGCACCGTCATCCCCAGCTCCCGCAGCCATGCGATCGTTGCCGCCGCCGCCGCCGAGGCCGTCGTTACCGGGCCCGGCGCGCACGGCATCGCCATCATCGCCGCCGCGGAGCTTGTCGTCTCCATCGGCCCCGGCGATGTAGTCGTGCGAGTCGCTGCCCTGGACGCTGTCGTTGCCCTCGCCGGCCTTGACGATGTCGCGGCCGTGGCCCGCGTTGACCCTGTCGTCGCCCTCGCCGGCGCGAACGCCGTCGTTGCCAGCCAAGGCCGCGACGCCGTCGTCCCCGGCTTTGGCGCTGATCCGATCGTTGCCACGCGAGCCGACGATCCTGTCGTCCCCGTCCGTGCCGATGATCGTGAGCGCAGCCGCGCTCGAGGCGACCACAAGCGAGACGGTGAGCGTCGCCGCGCTCGTTCTCGCGAAGCCTCGTTTCAGTCCCTGCATTCCACACACCTCCAGAATGGATCTCGATTGCCCTTCCATCGCGGGAACACGGCCCGCGCACCGGAAGTTGCGGTCATGGCGGCTTCGCGAGCAGCGCTCGCAATGTCTTCACCACTACCTTCGGCTCGTGGTAAAGCTGGCGCCAGGTAAAGCGAGCAACCCGGTAGCCCCGGGCGGTGAGCCAGGCGTCACGGGCGCGGTCGGCCTCAAAACGCGAGCGCGTTCCGTGGTCTTCGAAGCCGTCGGTTTCGACAACCAGCCCGACGTCGGGCCAAAGGAAGTCGACCGTGTGGGCACCGATCACCTGCTGCGTCCGTGGGCGGGGCACCGAGTGGCGCCGGCACAGGTGGAGAAGCCGGGCCTCGATCACGTTCGCGTCAGGTTCGGCCTCGGCCACGACACCGACGCCGGCCGTATCGAGATGGAGCTTCTCGGCGCGGTGGACGGCGGCTTCGAACTGGTTACGAGGAACGATGCGGCGGAGATCCGCAAGCGTGCGGGCCGGTTTCGTGACCGGAATCGAGCTGCGAACCGTGGTTTGGCTGGGTAGGAGGGTGGAAGCGCGGTGGATAACGATGCCCTTGGGCTTGCCCCGGCCATTGGTGGTGGGCACGCTCACGTGGACCCAGCCTGACGGCGCCGATCGAAGATCCCACAGGGCCGCGGCGGCGGCGTGGGAGAGCACGGCGCCAGGCCCACACGCCAAGACCGCTGCGAGCCACCATCCCTCGGCCCGCAAGAGCCTCGGCGGTACGACCGAGTAGACGCCCCGGTGCATGCGAAACAGGCGCCCCGCGGCCACACGGCGCGAAACGCTCCTCGCGCTCAGACCCAGCCCACGGAGCTGATCGAGGTCAACGACGGCCCAGTGCTCCGCGGCGAACTCCGAGACGGCAAGGTCAAGCGGGCCCGAGGCGCGCTTTGGACGCATACCGTCCATGAAGCGCCACGGTGGGCCGATCCGCCCCACCCAACTGCCCTCGAGGCGCCTTCCGGACGTATACCGACCAAAACGCGCCAGCGCCGATGCCCATGGGCGCCAGGAAAGGCCCAACGACATCGCCCCCTTCAGTGTCTTGCTTCTGGACGCATGCACCCCGTCCCCGCCCGCGCCGCCGTCGCGGGCCCTGAGCGCCGGCGCCTCGGCGCCGCCCGCGTCCGCCCGGCGCCAGCCCTAGAGCTGCGTCCAGACCATCTTGGTCTCGAGGTAGGCCTCGAGGTTGGCGTGGCCCTTCTCGCGGCCGATGCCCGACGCCTTGTAGCCACCGAACGGGGCCGCGGGATCGCCGCCGCCCCAGGTGTTGATGTAGACGCTGCCCGCCTTCAGCATGCCGGCGAGCCTGTGCGCCTTTGAGATGTCTCGCGTCCAGAGGCCGGCGGCGAGGCCGTACTCCGTGTCGTTGGCGCGGCGGGCGACCTCCTCGAGGTCGTCGAACGGCATCGCCACGAGGACGGGGCCAAAGATCTCCTCCCGTGCAATCGTCATCTCGTCGGAGACGCCTACAAAGAGCGTCGGGTCGACGAAGTAGCCATCGCCGTTTCCGCTTGGCCGGCCGCCCACCACCGCCTCGGCGCCGTCATCGAGGCCCGAGTCGATGTAGCCCGTCACCCGGTCGAACTGCTCCGCCGAGACGAGCGGCCCGAACTGAGAGTTGGGATCGAGACCCGGCCCGACCTTGGCGTTGCGCGCGAACTCCGCGAGACCCTCCACGACCTCGTCGAACAGATCCGCCTGGACGTAAAGGCGCGAGCCCGCGTTGCAGGCCTGGCCCGAGTTGTAGTAGATGCCCTGGAACGAGCCTTCGATCGCCGCGCTCAGGTCGGCGTCGGGAAGGATGATGTTGGGGCTCTTGCCTCCCAACTCAAGCGTCACGCGCTTCAGCGCCTGACCGCATTTGCGGCCGATCTCGCGCCCGACTGCGGTCGAGCCAGTGAAGGCCACCTTGGCGACGCCCGGGTGGTCAACCAGAGCGGCGCCGGTCTCGCCGTCGCCCGTAAGCACGTTCAGGGTCCCCTCGGGGAAGCCCGCCTCGAGCGCCAGCTCGCCGAGCCGGAGCGCGCTGAGCGGCGTCTGCTCGGCCGGCTTCAGGACGATCGAGCAGCCGGCCGCAAGCGCCGGGGCCACCTTCCAGATCGCCATCAGCAGGGGGAAGTTCCACGGCACGATCTGCGCGCATACCCCGACCGGCTCGCGCAGCGTGTAGCAGAGGACGTCACGAGCGGAGACCGGGAGCGTCTCGCCCTCGATCTTGGTTGGCCAGCCCGCGTAGTAGCGAAGGTGGTTGACCGACGACGCGATATCGCTCTTCGCCGCCGCCATCGGCTTGCCGTTGTCGAGCGCGTCGAGTTGCGCCAGCTCCTCGCCGTTTGTCTTGATCAGCTCGGCGAGCGCATAGATGAGGGCGCCGCGCTTCGCGGAGCTCAGCTTTCGGAGCGGGCCCTCGAGCGCCTTGCCGGCGGCCTCCACGGCCGCCGCGACATCGGCGGGCCCGGCCTGAGCGACCTCGCAGATTGTGTTTCCGGTCGCCGGATCGAGCGTCTCGAAGACTCGGCCATCCGTCGCCAGGGGCCGTTCGCCCCCGATCAAGAGCGGCTGCGGGGAGCGCCGCAGGAAGTCCATGGTCTGCTCGGAGAGAGCCTCGACGAGGGTCTCGGTCATCTCCTGAAAGCTAGCGCTGACGGCTAGGGCGCGGGTGCGGACTCGGGGCAGTCGTCGGCCTGCGTCGCCGGGCTCTGGCTCGACGCCGCTTCGGCGCCGCTCGTGGGACCGGAGTCGCCCCCCGTCCCCGGATCCTCTGGCGCCTCCTCGGTGACCGGCGGTTCAATTGGCTCCTCACAGTCCGGTTCCTCTGGCTCAGTGCTCGGAGGCTCGTCGCCATCCGGCACTTGCTGCTCGCCATCCGGCTGCGTTCCGGTGGACGTCCCGCGAGAGTCCCCGGCGCTGAAGGACTCGGATCGCGTCTTCTTGCGGTGGCCTCCCCCATCGGAGCTGCCCTTCGCGATCACCTCGGGCTGATCGGCGCCCGGCGGGGTCCCGTAGGCCAGAACGGTCACGGTGTAGGTCCCGTTGCCCACGTACGGAACCGAGAAGGTGCCCGAGCCGCCGCCGACCTCGCCGAGGTCAACGACGGAGCCGTCGGCGCTCGTAACGCTCGCTGTATAGCCCGTCGCGCCCGGGACCTCGCTCCAGCTTGCGCTGATCTCGCACACCACGTTGGCCCCGGCGGTCCCGCATCCGCCGAGCGATGCGGAGACCTGGATGCTCGTTGGCTCCGCGGGGGCGTCACCGCCCGTGAGGGCGAGCGCGGGCAGTGGCACCGCGAGGGCGAGCAGGACGCAGAGGATCACCTTGCGAGGCATGGCTCAGCCGTCTCCTTCCGGGAGGGCACCCGTGGGCAGGAAGGAGCCGTGAAGCAGTTGAATCGCCTCGAGGGTCTCGGGCGCCGCATCCGGCTGGGCGGTGGTTGACAGGTAGTACCGGTAGGGCCCAGACGAGCGCAGGGTCACCTCGTAGGCCGGCGAGCCCTCCGGCTCATCGGCGGCCAGCTTGACGATGGTGGCGTCGGCGGTTGGTGCCGCGATGCGCTCGACCACGCTCGCCGAGCCCGCGAGTGCCTCGAGCTCCTCAAGCGACTGGACTTCGAACTCCGAGAAGGCGAGCTTCGGGTTCTCCTCCACCCAGAGCGTGGCATCGGCGTCGCCCACCGACGACGCTGCGGCGAACGTGGCGCCGCTGGGCGGCTCGGTCTCCTCCCATCCGGCGGGCAGGGCCAGCGAGAAGCTGGACTCGGTGATGAGCTCGGACGAGCCGGCGCCCTGGGCCTGCCTCGGGGCTCCCTCGTCGGCGGGTGCGGCGGGCGTCGTCGGCTCCTCGGCGGGCGGGATCGTTGACTCGAAAGCCACCTCGGGCTCGTCATCGCCTTGGATCAGGAGCAGGATCGCAACCACTGCGATCGCTGCGATCGGGACGCTCAGATATCGCCACGCGCGGCTGCGTGGATCGCGCAACCAACCCGCCCGGTCACCGGGCGAGGTGGGGGCGCTCGCCGGTGGGGGCGGGGGAGCCGCGGCCTCCGCCGATGCCTCTGCCTCGGCCACGGCGGGCACTTCGAACGGTTGCGCACAGCCCTGGCAGACCACGCGGCGAACCACGTCGGTGGGCAGCTCGGCCGGCAGGCGTACCCGCGTCTCGCGTCCACAGGCGCGATGCGAGGTTCGGACGACGCGCACCGGGTCCCCATCGGGAGGCTCCGGGAAGCCTCCGTTGACCGGCGCGGAGGCAGCCGCGACGGAAGCGGGGGGGTTTTGGGCCGCACGCGTCTCAGAGGTCACTGTCTCCACCTAGATCTCATCGGAGCCTTTGGCGCGTCCCTTGAACACCGAACCCTTGTTGAACCGCTTGCGCAAGCCAGTTCGCAGGCTACGTCACACATCGGCCACCTCGTGGCTGCCACAATCGATCAATGGCGCTGGGGGCACTGACATGGCTCTATCGCAAGCTCGGAGCCCGCTATCCCGCGTTCTTTCTCGCGCTTGAGCTGCAGACAGCCTTTCTGATCACCGCCGGCACGCTCGTCCTCTTCACCTTCTACTGGGAGATGTCGAGCGAGGAATTCCTGATCATTTTCGCGATCGCGATGAGCCTTACGGCGGTCGCGGTGGCGCTCAACCTGGCGCGCACGTATCCGCTGCTGCGCCCGATTCGCGACTGGATCTCCGGGCCGAGGACCGAGGAGCGGACCGCGAGCGCCTGGGCTGCCGCCGTGAACCTCCCGATGGGCTTCATCAAGCGGGATCTCGTTCTCCCCTTCGTGATCGTCGTAGTGCCCGCGACCGCTGCCGCCGTCGCGATCTTGGGTCTTGCGTGGTACACGTTCATTCCCTTCTTCTTGGGCTCGGCGGCAGCGGTCGCCTACGGCGGCCTGCTGCACTACCTGGCGCTGGAGGTCGGGCTGCGGCCCGTGCTGATCGAGATCAACCAGGCGGTCACGCCGGGGCTCCAGCGCGAGGTCTCGGCCTTTCCGCTTCGCGTGCGGCTGATGGGCGCCCTGCCGCTGATCAACCTGGTCGCGGGTCTGGTCGTCGCCGCGCTCACGTCGGAGGGCGGGGGAGGGGCCAACCTAACGGTCGACGTCCTGATCGCGCTCGCCGTCGCGACCACGATCTCGCTCGAGCTCTCCCTCCTGCTCTCGAAGTCGATCCTACGGCCGATCGCCGACCTGCGCCGGGCCACGGAGGCCGTGCGCGAGGGGCGCTTTGACGTCTCGGTGCCGGTGACGACGGGCGACGAGCTGGGGGACCTGGCAGCGTCGTTCAACCAGATGATCGAGGGTCTCGCCGAGCGCGAGCGCATCCGTGAGGCTTTCGGCACCTACGTCGACGAGGAGGTGGCGGAGTACATCCTCAGCGAGGCCTTCTCCGAGGAGGGAGTGGAGCTCGACGTCTCGGTCCTCTTCTGCGATGTCCAGGACTTCACGAGCCTCGTCTCCGGGATGGGCGCGAAGGAGATCGTCGGCGCGCTCAACGGCCTGTTCGAGGTCGTCGTGCCGATCGTCGCCCGTCACGGCGGTCACGTCGACAAGTTTGAGGGAGACGGCCTGCTGGCAGTGTTCGGCGCGCCCGAGAACTACCCCGACCATGCCGATCGCGCCGTGCGTGCGGCATGCGAGATGGTCACGGCGGTGAACGGCGAGGAGGCGGCCGGAGAGGGAATGCGCATCGGCGTCGGAATCAATACCGGCATGGTGGTGGCCGGCTCGATCGGTGGGGCCGGGCGTCTCAACTTCTCGGTCATCGGTGACCCCGTGAACGTCGCCTCTCGGGTCGAATCCGCCACGCGCCAATTCGACGTGGACATCCTCATCACCGAGCACACCCGCAAGGCGCTCTCGGATGAGTACGAGCTAGAGGACCTTGGTCGGCACCGGCTCCGCGGTGTAGGCGACCCGATCGCCCTTCACTCGCCAAGCCTGGTGCCGCGCAGGCGGGGCGCCGAGCCGGCCGCGGCGATGAGCGCCGACGGCGATGGCCGCTCGCACTCGCCTCTCCGCGCCGCGGCCGAAACCGCGCGCCGGGCTGCCCGCCGCGCGACGATGCGCGGCTGAGCGGGCGAGGGGCTAGGCTGCGCGCGTTGGCCACGACCGAGGAGCAGAGCGCGACCAGCGCCGCCAGCGGAGGTCCGCTGCACGGAGGCCGGCTGGCCGCCAAAGCGCTGAAGGCACGCGGGGTCTCACACCTCTTCACCCTTTCGGGCGGGCATCTCTTCTCCCTCTATGACGGCTGCCTGCAGGAGGGCATCGAGATCGTCGACGTCCGCCACGAGCAGGCGGCGGCCTTCGCTGCCGAGGGCTGGGCGAAGGCCACCCGCGAGGCCGGTGTCTGCGCGCTCACCGCCGGCCCGGGGGTCACGAACGGGATCAGCGCGATCGCCGCCGCGCAGTCGAACCGCTCGCCGCTCGTGGTCTTGGGCGGCCGCGCCGCGGAGGGCCGCTGGGGCTCGGGATCGCTCCAGGAGATCGATCACCTCCCCTTCGTCGCGCCGCTGGTCAAGGCCGCCGAGACGGTGAAGGCGACCGCCGACATTCCGGCCGCAACCGCCGCGGCCATCGACGCCGCCATGGCGCAGCCGAGCGGTCCGACTTTCCTCGACTATCCGCTCGACGTCGTCTTCAGCGAGGCGGAGGCCGACGCCGCGCCGCCCCCGCAACCGCAGCCCGACGAGCCCGCTGCCGGGGCAGATCGCGCCGCCGAGCTCCTCGCCGCCGCCGAGCGCCCCGTGATCATGGCCGGCACCGGGCTCTACTGGGGCCATGGCGAGGATGAGCTCCGGGCCCTCGCGGAGGCGCTCGGAGCGCCCACCTTCCTGAACGGCATGGGCCGCGGCTGCCTCGACGCTGATCACGAGCTCTGCTTCTCCCGGGCGCGCGGCCACGGGCTCAAGGAGGCCGACGTCGCCCTCGTCGTGGGGGTCCCGCTCGACTTCCGCCTCGGCTTCGGGGGCTCGTTTGGCGAGGAGACGAAGATCGTCTGGCTCGACGCCGGCCCGAACACGCTCAGCGCCAACCGCACCCCGGAGATCGAGCTCGTTGGGCCGCTCACGCCCACGTTGCGTGCGATCCGCGACTGCACCGCAGCCGACCCCGGTCGCACGGCTTCGTGGGTGGAGGCTCTCCAGGCGACCGAGGCCGAAAAGCGCGAGGCCGAGCGCGGGGAGCTCGACGACGACCGCGCTCCCCTCCACCCGATGCGGATCTACCGCGACCTGAATGAGATCCTCGACCGCGATGCGATCGTGATCGGCGACGGCGGCGACTTCGTCTCCTACGCGGGCCGTGTGATCGAAACGCACGAGCCGGGTTGCTGGATGGACCCCGGGCCGTTCGGCTGCCTGGGTGCCGGTCCTGGCGCAGCGATCGGCGCCAAGCTCGCGCGGCCCGAGCGGCAGGTCTGCCTCCTGCTGGGCGATGGCGCCTTCGGCTTCGCCGGCATGGAGTTCGACACACTCGCCCGTCACGGGCTGCCTGTGGTCGGCGTGATTGGCAACAACGGGATCTGGGCGCTCGAGCATCACCCGATGAAGTTCCTCTACGGCTATTCCGTTGCCGCGGAGCTTCGCCAGGGGACGCGCTACGACCAGATCGCCGAGGCGCTCGGTTGCCACGCTGAGCTGGTCTCGGAGCCGACCGAGCTGCGCCCGGCCCTGGAGCGGGCTTTCGCCGCGGGCAAGCCGGCGCTGGTAAACGTCCTCACCGATCCCGAGGTCGTCTATCCGCGCAAGGCGGTCCTTGCCTAGCGATCCCCGAGGTCCGGCCGCGGCCGTGCCCTGGTGGCGCGACGCCGTCGTCTATCAGGTCTACCCCCGGTCCTTCCAGGACACCGATGGCGACGGTTTGGGGGATCTTCGCGGCGTCACCTCGCGACTCGACCACCTCGCATACCTCGGTGTCGACGCGCTGTGGCTCTCGCCCTTCTACCCATCAGGGGGCGCTGACATGGGCTACGACGTCACCGACCTCACCGGCGTGGACCCAGCCTTCGGAACCTTGTCCGACGTCGATGAGCTGATCGCCGCAAGCCACGAGCGGGGGCTTCGCTTGCTGCTCGACCTCGTGCCGAGCCATACGTCGATCGAGCATCCCTGGTTTCGCGAGCAGCCCGAGCGCTACGTCTGGGCCGACGACGGGCCTCCCAACAACTGGGTTTCCGCCTTCGGCGGCTCCGCCTGGACGCGCGACGAGCGTTCCGGGCGGTGGTATCTGCACTCCCATTACCCCGAGCAGCCCGACCTGGATTGGTCGCGAGCAGACGTTCGAGCGGCATTCGCGGAGGCGATGCGATTTTGGCTTGATCGTGGGGTCGATGGCTTTCGGGTCGACGCGCTGCACGTGATCAGCAAGGACCCCGAGCTCCGCGACGACCCTCCCGCCGGCGAGCCGTTCGGCCTTCCATTGCCCGAGGAGTTCGCCCTGCTCCAACACGTGCACTCGATGGACGGCCCCGGCACCGGGGAGGCGCTGGCCGCCCTGCGCGAGGGCGCCGGTGACGCCCTGCTGGTCGGCGAGGTCTACCTTCCGAGCGGGCGCCTGGGCCGCTACCTCGACCACCTGGATCTCGTGTTCGCGTTCGAGTTCCTCCACGCCCCCCGCGATGCGGAGCAGCTGGCCGAGGTGATCCGCGAAGCAGCGTCACTCGATGGCGCGGCCTGGGTCCTCTCCAACCACGACTTCATGCGGCTCGCGAGTCGGTTCGGCGCGCGCCACGCCCGGTTGGCGGCCATGCTGTTGCTCAGCCTGCCCGGCACTGCCTTCGTCTACCAGGGCGACGAGCTGGGAATGGGCGATGGTCCCGGCGTGGACCCTCCGCTCGACCCGTGGGGACGTGATGCCTTCCGGCATCCGATGCAATGGGAAGGCAGCGGGGCAGGGGGATTTACCACGGGCACGCCGTGGCTCGCCAGCGTCGATCCGGCCACGAGGAACGTGGCCGACCAGACCGGCGATCCGAACTCGATGCTGGAGCTCTATCGCACGCTGATCGCCCTTCGCCGCGAGCTCGATCCGGAGATCTCGAGCATCGAGGCACAGGGGTCTGTATTGAGGTTTGGCCGCGGTAGCGACACCGTCGCGCTCAACCTCGGCGACAGCGAGGCGCCCTTCGAGGATCACGGCGAGGTTGTGCTCTCAACGGCCACGCACCGGCCCGGCCGGCTGGGGGCGGGCGAGGGACTCATCGTCCGCGCGCGCTAGGGCCGAATCGGCGCACGGTGTTTGCGCCTCCGTGTCATTGGATACATGCGCACTGAGGAGAGGATGGATCGAGGCGCGACCCCTGCAACGCGACGGTTGAAGGCAGCCATATGCGCTGTCCTTTTGGGCGTTGTGGGCTTCGCCGGCTGTACGAGCGACCCGGAGGCTGGTGCGGGCACTGAGCTCTCCTTCTTCATCTTCAACGAGCCCTCGGGTGCCTTCTCGGAGGCCGCCACGAAGTGCTCTGAGGATTCCAACGGCGAGTACAGCATCGTCTTCGAGTTCCTCCCGGCCCAGGCGGACGCGCAGCGCGAGCAGCTCGTGCGGAGGCTCGGAGCCGAGGACGACTCGATCGACATCATCGGCATGGACGTGATCTGGACCGCCGAGTTCGCCAACGCGGGCTTCGTCGCGCCGTGGGAGGGCGCCGACGCTGATGCCGTCACGCAGGACGTATTCGACAGCGTGGTCGAGTCGGCATCCTTCGAGGAAGAGCTCTACGCCGCGCCGTTCACCTCGAACACCCAGCTCCTCTGGTACCGCAAGGACCGTGTCCCGAACCCGCCGAAGACGTGGGACGAGATGATCGCCCAGGCCGAGAAGATCGGCCCCGAGGAGGGGCAGATCCAGGTCCAGGCGAACTTCTACGAGGGCTTCACGGTCTGGGCCACGGCGATGATCTCCTCGGCCGGGACCCAGATCCTCGACGGGCCCACGGAGGTCGGGCTCGAGCAGGCTCCCACCGAGCGCGCCCTCGAGGTGATGGGGAAGTTCGCCCGCTCCGACGTCGCCCCGCCGGACATCGACACCTCCACAGAGGACACCGCCCGGCTCTCGTTCGAGGCGGGCGCCTCCTCCTTCATGCTGAATTACCCGTTCGTCTACCCGAGCGCCGAGGAGAACGCGCCCGACGTCTTCAAGCAGCTCGAGGCGACCATCTACCCGGCCGTCGACGAGGGGACTCCGAGCGCGCCGCCGCTCGGCGGGATCAACCTGGGCGTGAGCGCCTACTCCGACAATCAGGATCTGGCGTTCGAGGCGATCAAGTGCCTCGTTCAGCCCGAGAACCAGATCACGGCGGCGACCCTTGGCGGGCTTCCCCCCACGAACGAGTCGGTGTACGGGACCAAGGAGATCGAGAAGGCGTATCCAGGCTTCTCCGATCTGATCAAGGAGTCGATCGACACTGCTGCGCCGCGCCCCATCACTCCTGCGTACACCGACCTCTCGCTGGCGATTCAGCGTTCGCTGCATCCGGTTGGCGACATCGACCCAGCCGACGTGGGGTCCACCTACGAAGAGCTCTTCGACAGTGTTGAGCAGGCGGTCAAGAGGGAGGGTCTGCTCTGATGGAGGCCACGACGGCACCCACCCCAGCTGCGCCCGCTCCTCGGAAGCGCACCACCGACCGCACCAAGGCGGAGCGAAAGCTCGGATGGATGCTCTGCGCCCCAGCGGTGATCGCGATGTTGCTGGTGACGGCGTATCCGATCGGATACGCCATCGTCCTCTCGCTCCAAGACCTTGATCTGCGGTTTCCGGAGGAGGGTGGCTTCGTCGGTCTTTCGAACTACGAGGCCGTGCTCACGTCTCAGCTCTGGTGGACGGACGTCGCCAACACCTTGTTCGTGACGATCGTATCCGTCGCGATCGAGCTCACCCTGGGCATGATCATCGCCCTGGTCATGTACCGGGCGATCTTCGGGCGTGGGCTTGTGCGCACGGCCGTGCTGATCCCCTACGGCATCGTCACGGTCGTCGCTGCCTTCTCGTGGTTCTTCGCCTTCAGCCCGCTGACCGGCCTGATCAACGAGCTTCCGTTCGTCGCTGACGACTACGCCTTCTTCGGTGAGCGGTTCTCGTCGCTCGCTGTCGTGATCATGGCTGAAGTCTGGAAAACAACACCCTTCATGGCGCTGTTGCTGCTCGCCGGACTGGTGACGATCGACGATGGCCTCTACGAGGCTGCCAAAGTCGATGGGGCCAGCGCATGGCAACGCTTCTGGAAGATCACGCTGCCGCTGATGAAGCCGGCGATCCTGGTGGCATTGCTGTTCCGCACGCTCGACGCGTTCCGGGTCTTCGACACCATTTTCATCATGACCGGAGGCGCCCAGGACACGGAATCGGTCTCGATCCTCGGCTACAACCAGCTGATCGAGCGCCTCAACCTTGGGCTGGGATCAGCCGTCTCGGTGCTGATCTTCTTCGCGGTGCTGATCATCGCGTTCATCTTCGTCAAGGGGTTCGGCGTGAAGATGGCCGAAGGCCGGCCGGGGAGCTGAGCGATGGAGCGAGGCACGCGCGAATACGCCGTCTGGTCGCTTGGGATCATCGTGATCCTCCTCTTTGCCCTGGTTCCGGTGCTCTGGATCGTCTCGCTCTCGTTCAAGGACCCGGCGGCGATCACGGCGGGCGACACCTTCTTCAGCCGCTTCATCCCGCAGGACTGGACCTTCGACAACTACACCTCGCTGTTCGAGGGCGGCATCGACGAGAGCCCCTTCATCGCGCCCCTGATCAACTCCATCGGCATCGCGATCATCGCCACGGTGATCGCGATCGTCCTCGCGGCCTTCTGCGCCTACGCGATCGCCCGGCTCAACTTTCCCGGGAAGACGGCGATCCTGGCGGGGGCTCTGGCGATCGCGATGTTCCCAGCGATCTCGACGGTCGGGCCGCTGTTCGATATGTGGCGGGCCCTCGGCCTCTACGACACCTGGATCGGGCTGATCATCCCCTACCTGACGTTCTCGCTTCCGCTCGCGATCTACACCCTGGTGGCGTTCTTCCGCGAGATCCCCTGGGATCTGGAGCAGGCAGCGCAGGTCGACGGGGCGACTCCGTATCAGGCGTTCACGAAGGTGATCATTCCGCTTGCCGCACCGGGTGTATTCACGGCGGCGATCCTCGTCTTCATCTTCTGCTGGAACGACTTCCTCTTCGCGATCTCGCTGACCTCGTCGGACGCCTCGCGCACCGTGCCGGCCGCGCTCGCGTTCTTCACTGGGGAGTCGCAGTTCACGGCGCCCACCGGCAACATCGCCGCAGCGGCTTCGATCGTGACAATCCCGATCATCATCTTCGTCCTCTTCTTCCAGCGCCGGATCGTCTCCGGACTGACTGCAGGCGCCGTGAAGGGCTAACCCAGAAACCAAGGAGCGCAACCCATGGCTGAGATCACGCTGAACAACATCTCGAAGCGGTTCGACGACGGCTTCGAGGCGGTCACGGACCTCAACCTGGATATCCAGGATGGCGAGTTCATGATCCTGGTCGGGCCCTCCGGCTGCGGCAAGTCGACCGCGCTTCGGATGATCGCCGGGCTCGAGGACATCACGGACGGTGAGCTGCGTATCGGCGACGACGTCGTCAATCAGATGGCGCCGAAGGAGCGCGACATCGCGATGGTGTTCCAGAACTACGCGCTCTACCCGCACATGAGCGTGCGCCAGAATATGGCCTTCCCGCTGAAGCTGGCCGGCGTCGAACAGGCGACGATCGACTCCAAGATCGACGACGTGGCGAAGGTGCTCGACCTCGAGCAGCACCTCGACCGCAAGCCGGCCAACCTCTCGGGCGGTCAGCGCCAGCGTGTCGCGATGGGCCGGGCGATCGTTCGCGACCCCAAGGCGTTCCTGATGGACGAGCCGCTCTCGAACCTGGACGCGAAGCTGCGCGTCCAGATGCGCACCGAGGTCTCGCGCCTCCAGCAGGAGCTGGGCACGACAACCGTTTACGTGACCCACGATCAGACCGAGGCCATGACGCTCGGCGACCGGGTCGCCGTGATGCGCGCCGGCGTCCTGCAGCAGGTTGGCTCACCCGCGGACCTCTACGACACCCCAACCAACCTCTTCGTCGCCGGGTTCATCGGCTCGCCCGCGATGAACTTCATGGTGGGCGGGCTCTCCGGCGACACCGTGAGCCTGCCGTTCGGCGAGGTGAAACTGCCGGACTCCATGCGGGGTGCCGTTGGCGACGGTCAGGGTCGCAAGGTGCTCGTCGGCATCAGGCCGGAGGCGTTCGAGGATGCCTCACTGGTCGGGGATGCGCTCGACAAGGGCATCACCTTCAAGGCGACCATCGAGCTGGTCGAGTCGATGGGGTCGGAGAAGTACGCCTACTTCTCGATCTCGAGCGAGGAGGAGATCGAGTCCAAGGACCTCGAGGACCTCGCGGCCGACGCCGGGATGGAGGAGGTCCCGGGCGGCGGCAAGGATCAGGTGATCGCGCGGCTCGATGCGGGCAGCGGCGTCGAGCGAGGCAAGGAAACCGAGCTCTGGGTCGACTCCACGAAGCTCCACTTCTTCGATCCGGACTCGGGCGAGAGCCTGACCAACAGACAGTCCTGAGCGGAGCCTCCCGGGGGCTAGGCGCGCAGGTCCCCGCGCATCAGGTGCGTGAGGGTGTCCTCGTCGCGCGGCCCTGGGCCTCGGAGCTCCTCGCGCAGCCGCTCGAGCACGTCGGGGTCCCAGTCGTGGGTGCGCAGCAAGAGGTAGCGAAGGCTCACGATCCGAGCGTACGCCTCGGCCTCGGTCTGGTTGCCGATCAGATCGGCGTCGCGAAGCATCGCGACGACGGGCTCGAATTCCTCGGTGAACCACTCACGCCCAATCTGCTCGCGGCTCATGAACTCCCCCCGCGCCTGCATAGCGCGATAGCCCCACGCCTCCACACCCTCGGCGAGTCCCGCGTACCACGACCCCTGCGAAAGCGCGATCCGCGAGCGGTATTCGCCACGCAGGGGAACGCGCTCGAAGAAGAGTCGCTCATGGCTCTTCAGGGCGAGGTCGTGGAGACGAACGTCCGCGTCGGCGCCCACCTCGGTGATGATCCCGGTCACGTGAGCCTCGATCACCTCGAGTTTCTGCGCGCGCGCGACCGAAACACGGTGGTGGCCGTCCCGCACGAAATGAAGCGAGCCGATGCGGTAGACGTCGATCGGCGGCATCGCCTCACCGCGCCGCATGGCCTTCGCGATCCGCTGCCAGCGTTGCCTTGCGCTTCGGGACGTGGGACGGAAGTAGCGATCGAACTCGCGCGTGCGGTCGACGGTGCCTACGATCGAGTCGAGCTCGATCGTCTTCAGGCCGAGCCTGCGCTCGCCCCGGCGTCCGAGTGCGGCGACCACTTCGTCGAACGGCAGGATCTGGTTGACGTCGTCGGGCTCGCGCCGCAGCCGGCGGGCGAGGTCCGCCGTCACCTGTCGGCGGCGAGCGCGGGAGAAGTCGGTCTGAGCGTCCGAATCGGGGAAGCCTGTGTCCATCGCCATGCAGCCTAGAGCTACCCGAATCCGCCGATTCGAGCCGCCGCCGTGAGCGACGGCACCGGTCCCGCGCGGGTTCTCTGCCTGGGCGAGGCGCTGGTGGATTTCGTCTGTCCAGAGCCCGTGGCGAGCCTCGCGGACGCCACCGAGTTCGTGCCGATGCTCGGTGGCTCGCTGGCCAACGTGGCGGTCGTCGCGGCGCGCTTCGGAGCCGACGTCGCGTTCACGGGTGGTGCCGGGGACGACGATTGGGGCCGATGGCTGCGGGACCGCCTCGAGGATCAGGGGGTCGATGTAGCCGGGTTCGTGTTGGCGCCGGGGACGAGCTCGCTCGCGTTCGTCGCGGTCTCGGCTGAGGGCGAGCCCTCGTTCGCGTTCTATGAGGCAAGTCAGCGGGCGGGCTCTCACGCCTGGACAGCCATTGAAGCTGCACTGGGCAAGGAGGCCGGGGTGTTCGTCTTCGGCAGCGACACCCTCTTCGATCCCGAGGAGCGGGAGGTGACCTTGAAGGCGGCGGACCGCGCCCGCGATCGCGGATGGACGGTGCTCGCCGATCCGAACCTGCGGCTCGCGCGATGGACCGACCCGGGGGTGATGGAGGACGCCGTGGGCCAACTCATCGCTCGCGCCCACGTGCTCAAGTGCAACGGCGCCGAAGCGCACAGGCTCACGGGCAGCGACGATGAGGGCGAGGCCGCGCGCGAGCTGCTCGTGCGCGGCCCCCGAGCGGTGGTCGTAACCCTGGGTGCGCGGGGCGCGCTGGTCGCCAGCGAGGCCGGGCTCGCCGCCGTTCCCGCTGGCGCGGCGACCGAGATCGTCGATGCGACGGGAGCGGGCGACTCTGTGACGGGTGTTCTCGCCGCCGCCCTCGCCGCGGGAGCCCCCTCGGAAGATCTCGAATCCGTGCTCACGGTCGGGATGCGCACGGCCGCCGGCGTCGTGGCGCAATGGGGCTCCGTCGCGGGCGTGCCCGAGCCCGGCATGGCGGAGGAGATGCTTGTCGCGGCGATCGGGCGGCCAAGGTCCGGCGCCAGCTAGATTTGCCCGCTATGGACGACCTCGGCGCTCCTTCCTCATACCTCGCGCTTCAGGAGGGCACCGCCGTGGTCTCGAGCGATGGCGAGCGGCTCGGTGCGGTCGAGCACGTCCTGGCCGATCCCGACGCGGACATCTTCGACGGGCTCGTCCTGGACACGAGCGTGCTGCCGGGCGGGCATCGGTTCGCGGATGCAGAGCAGGTCGACGAGATCTACGAGCGCGGCGTCGTGCTCCGCGTGGATAGGGCCGCGGCGGAGGGCCTTCCCGAGCCAGGTGAGAACCCCGCAACGATGGACGCGGGCCCTGAGGACACCGTGCCAGACGACCTCGGCGACAAGCTGCGCCGCGCCTGGGACGTGATCTCCGGCAAGTACTGACGCAATTTCAGGCGACACCTCGGTTCCGTACGGCCGTGCGTGTACGGTGGGCGCTAATGGAAGCCACACCCCCTCCCAGTCCGCCACCGCCCGCCGCAAGACAGCTGACCGTTGGCGGGGTGATCGAGGATGCCTTCGCGCTCTACCGGGCGCACGCTGGGACTTTGATTCCTGCCGCGGCCGTGGTCTTCGTGGTCGCCGGGGTGATCCAAGGATTGCTTCGTGACACCGATAGCGTGCTCCTCAGCGCCCTCGGCTCGATCGTCTCGCTGGTCGCGAGCGCGCTCTTCACCGGGTTCGTCGTCACCCTGGTCGCCGACGTCCGCGACGGCAAGCGCAACTTCACCGTAGGGGAGCTCTTCTCCAACGCCTCCCACGCCATCCTGCCGCTGATCGCGTTCGGGATCCTGGCCGGGATCGGGATCGGGATCGGGTTCATCCTGCTGATCATTCCCGGCCTCTACCTGCTGACGATCTGGTCGGTGGGCGCGCCGGCGATCGTCGTCGAGCGAACGGGCGTCTTCGAGGCCTTCGGGCGCTCCCACGAGCTCGTCAAGGGCAACGGCTGGACGGTCTTCGGAGCGATCGTGACCGTCTTTCTGATCCTGCTCGTGCTCGGGATTGCGGCGGCCGCCATCGGCTTCGCGATCCAGGGCGTCGCGCTCGCTGCGGTATTCGCCGTGATCTTCAACGTCCTCGTTGCGCCAATCGTCTCCTTGGTCGCGAGCGTGCTTTTCTTCGAGCTCGGCGGCGGCGGCGCGGCTCCGGCTTCGGCGACACCCCCGCCGGCTCCGGCGCCAGCCGCCTGACCTCGCCCGCTGCTGAGCTTCGAGGTCCGCTACGTGACACGGCAGCTGCGGGGCTGCGTCGGCGGGCCTGGGCGCGATCGGGCAACCGGCAGCTGCGAGCGCCCCAAGTCGATCCCGTAGTCCCGCCGATCCGGAAGTCCCGCCGATCCCGTAGTCCCGCCGAGAGCGGAGCGCTAGGGTGCCACGGCGCTCGAGGCCTCGAGCGCCGCGCCCCAGAGGATGTCGTGCTCGGAGACCTCGATCTCCGAGAGCCCGAAGGCTCGCATCGCTTGGATCAGGATGACGACGCCCGCCACGATCGTCGGCGCACGGTCGGGATGCAGGCCGGCCACCTCGAGCCGCTCGCCGAGCGGCATCGCGGCCAGCCGCGAGAGCATCCGCTGGATCGTTGTCAGATCGAGGCGATGGCCTTGCACGGCCTCGGGGTCATAGGGATCGAGGGCGAGATCGATGGCGGCGAGCGAGGTCGGGGTCCCGGCCACGGCGATCCCGTCGCGGGCCCGCGCGATCGCTTCACCCTTGAGCTCCGCGTCGATCAGAGCGTGCACGTCGGCGGCGAGGGTCTCGAGCTCCTGCGCCGTGGGCGGGTCATCGGGCAGGTGGCGCTCGGTGTGGCGGACGGTGCCAGCCTGAAGCGATGTGCGCCAGGCGATCTGCGAGCCCGAGCCGAGGATCAGCTCCGTGCTGCCGCCGCCGATGTCGATCACGAGGGTGCGGTCGGTGCCGTTCGGCCGCCCCGCGCAGGCGCCGAGGTAGGTGAGCCTCGCCTCCTCCGCGCCATCGAGGATCGCGGCGTCGAGCGCAAAACGCTCCCGTAGCTCGGCCTTGAAAGCAGCCCCATTAGAGGCGTCGCGCACGGCCGAGGTGGCGATCGCCACGACCCGCTCCGGCTCGAGCTCCTCATACAGGGAGATGTAGTCGGCGACGGTCGTGCAGACGTCCTCGATTGCCTCGACCGCAAGTGCCCCAGACGTGTCGACGCCACGCCCGAGCCTGGTCACGGTCGAGCGCCGCTCGAGCTCGGCGAGCGTCCCGTCTCGAACATCCCCGACCAGCAACCGCGTCGAGTTCGTCCCCATGTCGATCACGGCTACGCGCATGCGCGATGCACCTCTGCATTCCCCGATGGCACGGCGGCAGGGTAGCGGTGCCCCTGCGAGCCCTGCGCCCACCGGATCCCCGCGCCGTTGCTACATTTGACCAACGCCGCGGGGTGGAGCAGTCAGGTAGCTCGCCGGGCTCATAACCCGGAGGTCGCAGGTTCAAATCCTGCCCCCGCTATGTCTGTCACTACCACGCTCGAGCCCTCCGCCTGGAGGGCTTTTGCGTTCTCGAAGGCATCTGCGACGGCCTCCGACACGGTCGCCGTCAATTCGACACGGTGCTCGGCCTTGTCGTATGCGATCTGCAGGTCGAATGACGTGAATACCTGGCGCTTGATCTTGCGAGTCGAGCTCCGCGCCCCAGGGCGGCCAACTAAGCCAGGTCCGCGACAGCCAGATGCCGTCTCCGGCTGGCGCGTGAGGCAAGCTCCCGCGGTGCTCCCAAGATCACCAAGAATGGATGACGCCCGCTCACCCGGCCATCGCTGATCTTCGACGCAACCAACAAACAGGAGGTTGAAATGGCTGTATCGGATGGCATGAGCAAGCTCTCGGATGACCTGCGCAAGCTCTCGGCTCGCGCCAAGGAAGCCGAGGACCACGCAGCAGCTGCCCGAGACAAGGCCAAGGCAGACATCGAGGCCGACCGCGAGGACGCTCGCGCGGTGGGCGAGCAGCAGGCCCAGGCATTGCGCGAGAAGGCCGAAGAGGGACGCGATCAGATCTCAGATCGGCTGGGCCGATGTGCAGAGAAGCTGGGACGAGCGCGTCGCCGCAGATCCGCGCCGACATCGAGTCCCGTAAGGCAGAGCACGATCTGCACAAGGCCGAGCGCCGGGCCGACCGGGCGGAGGACGAGGCGCGAGTATGCGATCGCCTTTGCCTACTCGGCAGTTGTGGAGGCTGAGTACGCCGTGCTCGATGCCGCTCTGGCGCGGGTGGAGGCCGCCGACCTGTCCAAGGACGCGGCGTCCGGCCGCCTAGGTCGGCGCACGCTCTACCGGCGCGGAGGACCTCAGCTCCGCGTGCTCCTCCGCGCTGACCCTGATCCCGTGCGTGCCTACCGTTGCGCCGTAGGCGCCGGCGCGCGTAGATACTTGTTACCTATGAATCGCAACCGGGATCGCGAGCGTGTCGGTACCGCACTGGGCATCGCGACACCGCGCTCGCCGGTCCGGAGCCGCTCACACCCGAGCGAGAGCCGTCGATCCAGAGCCGACTGGTGCGTCGCGAGGCGCTTTTCGAGCAGCTATCGGCGGCCCCGGCCAACTGCGTCGTTCTGGTCTGCGCTCCCGCGGGCAGCGGCAAGACGATGCTCGTGCGCTCATGGCTCGAGGCCGCCGAGCTCCTCGAGCAGACCGCGTGGGTTGCGGTCGAGCCGCGGCGAACGAGACGCGCAGCACTTCTGGCTGTCCGTCATCGATGCGTTCGCCGGCGCGGTCGACGGCTCCGTCGAGCGGATCGGCCCGACGCCGGGATTTCGCGGCGAGGCCGTGGTCGAGCGGCTGCTTGGGAGCCTTCGCTCGGTTGAAGAGCCGCTCGTGCTCGTGATCGACGATCTGCACGAGCTCCAGTCGCCGGAGGCGCTGAGGTGGCTGGAGCTGTTCATCGCCCGTCGCCCTGCGAACCTGCGGTTGGTGCTGACGAGCCGCGCCGAGCCTGCAGCTCAACCTGCATCGTCTGCGCCTCGCGGCGAGTTGACCGAGATTCGAGCGATCGGACCTGCGCTTCTCCCGCGAGGAGGCGGGCGAGCTGCTGCGGGCGAGCGACATCGAGCTCTCAGACGAGGCGGTGGGCTTGCTTCACGAGCGGACGGAGGGCTGGGTCGCGGGCCTGCGGCTGGCGGCGCATCTCGCTCGACGGGCATCCCGACCCGGAGCGATTCGTGCGCGAGTTCTCCGGCAGCGAGCGAAACGTCGCCGGTACCTGATGGCCGAGGTGCTGGAGCGCCAGCCGCCGGAGGTGCGCGAGCTCCTGCTGCGGACCTCGATCCTCGACCGGGTCACCGGGCGCTTGGCCGACGCGCTCACCGGCCGCTCGCGGCTCGGAGCGGATCCTGCTCGACCTCGAGCAGGCAAATGCGTTCGTCACCTCGCTCGACGCCGACCGCACGTGGTTTCGCTACCACCACCTCTTCGCCGACTTCCTCGGCTCGAGCTGCGCCGCACCGACCCCGCCAGCATCGACTCCCTTCACCGCTCGGCAGCTCGCTGGTATGAGGAGCACGGGCTATCCGGCCGAGGCGATCCGGCACGCGCAGGCGGCATCCGACTGGACGTACGCGGCGCGCCTGCTTGCCGACAGCTACATCAGCCTGATCCTCGACGGACGGCTCGAGCACGGTCCGCGGGCTGCTGGCGACGTTTCCCCCGGAAGCGGCGGCCGAGGACGCCGAGCTTGCGATCGCGCTCGCCGCCGCGCGGTTGTTCGAGGGGCGGCCCGACGAGACCGAGGCCTACATCGAGGTGGCCGACCGGCTCGCCGAGACGGTTCCCGAGGAGCGGCGCCGGCGCTTCGACCTGCGCGTCGCCAGCACCAATCTGTGGCTCGCCCGGCGCCGCGTCGATCTCGCTGCCGCGCTCGAGGCGAGGCGCGCGGTGGAGGCGGCGCTGGCGGCCCAGTCGGCAAGCGACATCGCCCGCGCCGCCGACCACCGCGCCGCGGCCGTGATGAACATCGGCATCGCCGAGCTCTGGTCGCTGCGGACCGATGAGGCCCGCCGGCATCTCGAGGACGCCCTTTCCCTGGCACAGCAGGCGGAGCGTCCTTATCTGGAGATCGGCTGCCTCGCCCATCTCGGCATCGCCGCGCCGGACGGGCGGAGGCTCCGTCCTCGACGGGGTTCACTACGCCGAGCAGGCGATCGCGAGGGCCGAGGCACTCGGCTGGGCCGACGACTCGGTCATCACCCCCGCGCTGGCGATCGACGGGGTCGGGCTCATGTGGCTGGGCCGCTTTGACGAGGCCGAGCGGCGGTTGGAGCGTGCCGACCGTGCACTGCGGCCCGAGGCAGACCCGATGACGACGCTCGTCGTGCGCTGGGCGACCGGACTGCTGCGGCTGATTCAGGGCCGGCTTCGAGGAGGCGCTGGCCCGGTTGACCGAGGCGCAGCGACTCAAGCTCGCCGATGGGCGAGGAGGTTCGGGCGATCGAGCCGCAAGGGAGTGATGCTCCAGACCCAGGTGCGCATGGGCGAGACGGACGCCGCCAGCGCGGCCCTCGCAGAGCTCGACGAAGACGAGCGCGACCGCGCCCTCATCCGGATCGCCGCCGCCGAGATCCACCTGGCGCAGGACGATCCCGAAGCGGCGCTCGAGTGCTGGCGCCGGTGATCGAGGGCTCCGCTCGGTCGGCGCACCCGACGACGTCGCTGATCGACGCGCTGCTGTTCGTCGCCCTGGCCCGGGACCAGCTTGGTGACGCCCGCGCGACCGAGGAAGCGATAGAGCGGGCGCTTGCGCTCGCCGAGCCCGAAGGGATCATCGTCCCGTTTGCGGTCGCGCCGGTCACTGAGCTGCTTGAAGCGTCATCCACGGCACCGCACCTCCCACGCCGCGCTGCTCTCCGGAGATCCTCGACGTGCTCACCGGCGCATCCCGCAGCGGCCGCGCGGCATGGCGGCGCCTCTGCTCGACGAGCTGAGCGAGGCCGAGCTGCGGGTGGTCAGGTTCCTGCCCAGCAATCTGAAGGCGCCGGAGATCGCGGCCGAGCTCTTCGTCTCTCCGAACACCGTGCGAACGCACCTGCGCCACATCTACTCCAAGCTCGACGCGCACAGCCGCGCCGAGGCGGTCGAGCGCGCCCGCGAGCTCGGCCTGCTCGCCCCCTCGCGGATTGGCTAGTCGGCGGCCGGCGTGGTCGACCAGCTCAGCTCGAGCTCGAGCTCGACGCGCTCGTCGTCTGTCCTCGTCGTTCCGCTTCAGCATCACCTCTTCGGCCACGGGCACCTTGAGCCGGCGACTCGCCGTCGAGCTTCACCAACGCCGCCCGTCATCAGCGCGTACGCAACATCGGTCAGCTGCTCCGCGGCCTGCTGGCGTGAGAGCCGCTCGCCGTTTTCCGTGCTTCGACTCGTTCATGAGCGAGCAGCTCTGCGCGCGACATGGGTGAGCGGTCATCACGCGATTCAGGTGATTCGTGCTCGACCACCGGATGGCGAGCCAAATCCTGCACTTTGGGTGATGACCGATCACCCAGACCCTCCTTGAGACTGCGGCGTACAAGGAAATGACCCGGCGATGAGAGGAGACACAATGGCCACGTCACAGACAATCGATGAGAAGGCCAACAGCGCGGGCACCGCAGCACGCGGCCGCGATGCGGCGCACGATCGCGACCTATCCGCGACTATTGACCGCAGAGCGGGCGTCCGACCGCAGAGCGCGCGGTCGACTACCTCTCTGACCAGGGCTTCGCGGTCGAGCGCACCGCGATCGTCGGCAAGGACCTGCGGTCCGTACAGCAGGTTGAGGGGCGCATGTCGGCCGGTCGCCCGGCGCTCGTCGGCGCTCGGCTGAGGGATCGCTGATCGGGATGCTCTTCGCGTTTCTGTTCGGCGATCTTCTTCACCAGCCCCGACGTTCGGCGGCCTGCTCGCTCTACAGCATCGTCACCGGCGGGCTGCTTCGGCACGCTGTTCGGGCGTGCTGGCGCACTTGTCGTGAGCGACGGGAACGCGACTTCGTCTCCGATACGAGCATCGTCGCCACCCGCTACGACGTCCCAGGTCGACGACAGCGTCGCCGACGAGGCGCTAGCGCCTGCTGGGCGCCATGCCCGGCGGACGATGAACCGCGGCGGCGCGCGCGCGCCAGGCGCGATGACGCCCTCGCGGCGGATCGGCTGGAAGCGGGTCGATCCGCCGCGCCGACCCGTGCTGTTCGTCAACCCGAGGTCCGGCCGCGGCGCCGGGCCTCGGATTGCCGCACAGGCCGGAGAACTGAGGATCAGCGTCGTGGAGTTCGGCCCGGGACGGGACCTCGCGATACAGGTCGACGAGGCCCTTGCCGGCGGCGCCGACGCGCTCGTGGTGGCCGGCGGCGATGGGTCGCTGGCGACCGTCGCCGCGGCCGCGGTTGCGCACGACCTGCCGTTCGTCTGCGTGCCAGCCGGGACCCGCAACCATTTCGCCCGCGATCTGGGGCTGGATCCGGCCGATCCAACCGCCGCCCTTGACGCCCTCAGCGACGGCGTGGAGGGCCGGATCGATGTCGGAGAGGTGAATGCCCGCGTCTTTCTCAACAACGTCTCGCTCGGCATCTACGCGCAAGCTGTCCGTCGATCCGGATATCGCGATGCGAAGGCGCGCACGCTGGCCGAGACGGTGCGCGCCGCCGTCGGGGAGGGCGACGGGCCCTCCGAGCTCGCCGTCGAGCTCGTCGACGACCTTGGCGCCAAGCACCTCGCGCCGGCAGTCGTGCTCGTGTCCAACAACCCTTACGCGCTCGGAGGGCCGCTCGCGCGCGGCGCCCGTCCGACGCTGAGCGGCGGCCGGCTCGGCATCATCGTCATCGACAGACCGGCTGCGGCCCACCGGCCTTCCGGCCGCGCATGGAGTTCCGCGACGCTGCGGATTGACGGGCCCGACACGATCCATGCCGGGATCGATGGCGAGGCGGTGGAGCTGGCGCCGCCGCTCGAGTTCGCGATTCGCCCGGTGGCGCTGCGGGTCAGAGTGCCTCGCGCGGTCCGTTCCGCCGGCGGCAACGCTCGAGCGCGGCGACGGCCAGCGGCGCCAGGGCGACACCGCTGACCGACCCGGCAATCGCATCCAGCGGGTAGTGCACCCCGGTGTGGACGCGCGAGTAGGCCACGAGTGCCGCGAGCGCGCTGAGCGGAATGCCGGCGGCGGGTGACGCCGTGGCGGCGCCGGTGGCGAACGCAGACGCGGACGCCGAGTGACCCGATGGAAACGAGGTCGACCTCGGCATCTCGACCTGACGCGCCACCGGCACGTGGTGCGTGTCCCGGTCGGGGCGGCGGCGGCCGCCGAGCGGCTTCAGGACCAGGTTGACGACCGCCGACGTCAGCCCGGTCGAGGCCAGGCCGTTGACGGCGGCTCGCCGGCCGGGCGCTCCGCCGGTTGCGGCGAGCAGCGCGGCGCTGGCCAGCCACAGCTTCGAGTAGTCAGCCGCGTGCGAGAGCCGGCGAAACGCGCGGTCCAGCGTAGGTGTCGATGTCGCTGCGATCGCCGCATAGACCGCGAGGTCGAGCCGGTTGACCTCGCCCCACCAACCTGCAGGCTCCGTCTCAGCTGCCGGTTCGGAGGGCGAGGTCATGACGGCTGAACCATCGCGTGACTTTTAGAGGTCCTGATGCGCGCGGAGCAGGCCGAAGCGGGGTGTTGCTGCTTGTTCCATCATGAACTCTCTTCCGGTTTGGGTACGGAAGCGACCCTCCGTGCCGGCTGGGTGAGCGGTCGTCAGCCAAACTGGATGATTCGCGGCAGCCCGCAAACTACGGTGTGTTCCGCCGGGCTCGCCGTGCCCGGCTGCGAAAGAAGGGCACGCCATCAGTGCAGGAGGGCCTTGAGGAGCACGAGCGCGATCCCGAGCACCAGGGCGATCGCCGCCGAGACAATCGTTCCGCGCAAGTCCGCCCCGTGCCGGATCGCCGCATAGCCGCCCGCGGCAGCCAACTCGACGAGTGCGCGCCTGACCGCTAGGGCCGGTGATGAGGACCGCGACCGCGCTGCCCGCTTGCGCGACAAGCGGAAGCTACGCCCGGAGCCGAACGCGCTCGACTCTCCTTTCATGCAACCCAGAGAGGGAAGCTCCGGCGCGGTTGTGGTGTGAGCCGCCCCCGAGGCGGGTAATGCCGCACTGAGCGCTGGAGGCGCTTTCCGTGTCTATGCTGAGGCCGAGGGTGGCGCCCCACGGAAGGAGGGAGTGATGGTGGACCGGATGCGATGGCTGACGATCATGACGGGGGCCCTCCTGCTCGGCCTCGTTGCCGCCGGCCCGGCCCAGGCCACCCAGCCCACAGCCGGCGCCAGGACCCTCGGGGATCCGCTACTTCCGCAGCTCGGGAACGGCGGGTACGACGTCGACCACTACCGGGTCGCGCTTGACTATGACCCGGCGGCGAATGTCTTCAACTCGGCGACGACGACGATCCGCGCCACCGCAGACGCGAAGCTGAAGGAATTCAGCCTCGACTTCCAGGAGATGGACATCTCGAGCGTGCGCGTCGACGGGCGCGAGGCCGACTTCAGCCAGGTCGAGGCGACCCCCGACCTGAGCAGCGATCCGGACGTCACCCAGCCGATGAAGCTCGTGGTAGAGCCGCAGCCGTCGACCTGGCCAAAGCCCGGCCGTGACTTCACGGTGCAGGTCCGCTACTCGGGGGAGCCCCACGTGATCACCGACCCGGACACCTCGATCGAAGGGCTGGATCCCGGCGTGCTACCCGCTGAACCCCCCGCGGACCTGCGACGGCGCGTTCGTGGTCGGCGAGCCGATGGGGTCGCAGGGCTGGTTCCCGTCGAACAACTACCCGACCGACAAGGCCACCTTCGACACCCTGATCAGGGCGCCGCAGGCGAAGACGGCGCTTGGCGTCGGTGAGCTGGCCGCCCAGACGCATCACCCGTGACGGGACCACCACGTGGCATTGGACCGAGGACGACCCGACGGCCACGTACCTGACAACGGCCACGGTGGGCGACTTCAACTACACGCGTCGACTCGATGACCGAGACCTCGACGGGGAGGACGCTGCCGCTCTACAACGCCATCGACAGCAGCGCGACCGCGGCCCAGGTCGACCGCGATCAACAACACGCTGGCGCAGGCGCCCGGGCAGATCAACTTCCTGAGCAACGCCTACGGGCCCTACCCGTTCGACTCGGCCGGCGCGGTAGCCGACCGCGCCGCCGGCGTCGGGTACGCGCTGGAGGTCCAGACCAAGCCGCTCTACTCCGGCGGCTTTACCAGCGGCAACCCGTCAATCAACGTCGGCACGCATCTGCACGAGCTCGCGCACCAGTGGTGGGGTAACAGCGCGACGCTCGCAGCCGTGGTCCGACATCTGGTTCAACGAGGGTTGGGCCAACTGGTCGGAGTGGTACTGGGACTTCGTCGTCAACGGGGGAGAGGACCCCGCGGCGATCTTCGACGACCTCTACGCGGATACCCGACCTCGGACTGGGAGATCGCCCCCGCCATCCTCGACGGCGATCCCGCGAACATGTTCCTGTCCTTCCCGACATACGACCGCGGGGCGATGACGGTCCAGGGCTACCGGGAGATCGTGGGCGACGCGACGTTCTTCGCGTTCGCCAAGGGCCTACTCCAGGAGTTCGCCTACGACAACGTCAGCACCGAGGAGTTCATCGAGGAGGCGAAGGACGCCAGCGGCTTCGGCGGCGCCAAGCTCGACCTGCTCGACGAGTTCTTCCAGCAGTGGCTGTACGGGGAGGAGAAGCCGACGATCCTCCCCGAGGATTTCGACTGACCCCCCGATCGTTTGCGCGCCCACCGGGCCGGTGGTACCTCGGGCTCGTGGGAATCAGGCGTTGATCAGCCCCCCAGGCGTACCCGTTCGACTATCCGTGGGTGGTAGCGAGAAACGAATCCGGCCACGTATTCGTCTGCCGCTGCGACGCACGAGTCAGGCGTGTTCGAGACGTCCGCTTTGCATGGGAAGCGCATACCTCACGGCCCGCGCGGCCGCGATGACGCGCGGCTACGGTCGCGGTCACCGCTCGCTACTCGCTGGCCACCGCCTGGGCAGTCGCGGTCCGGTCCTCGCAGTCGAAGTCACCGTACTGGTGACCGACGGTGATGTCAGCCATCGGCTTTCCGCTCGCGCTCGTCTTGAACACGTGGAACCTCATCGTTTCGATGCCTTCCTCCTCCTCGACGGCTTGGGCGACGGTGTCGAGGGTGCCGCCATCCGGAAGCACCGTTGCCGCGAAGTCGGAGTCCGTCTCCCGCAGGAGGCTCCCTTGTAGCGCCCGGCCAGAAGTGTTCTTGAACCGGATTTCGGTGCGCTTCGAACAGCGGGCCTGGACCCTCCCGATCCCGGGCAGGTTGAGCACCGTCTCCCACTCCGAAGCCGTCAAGCCGTTCTTCGCCCCGAACCGCACGCTGCCGTCGCCGGAGATGGCCGCCATTGTGATCCCGCCGCCGAGCACGAGGAACACCGCCACCGTCGCCATCACGTTCGCGTAGCTCAGCTTGGCCGCAACTCGCTTCATCATCACGTCCCTTTCGGTCGCTGTGCGTCCACCGTATCGCTCCACTCGCCGCAGGGCCCGGGCTGGGTTCAGCCATCCTTCTCCCTCAGCAGCTAACAGCCCACCTGGACGCTCAGCGCCGGATCGGAACCGACGCAAACCGGGACCCAGACCAAGCTGCCGGGCTGCGGGAGCAGCTCGGAGTATCGCTTCGGACAGGAAGCCGTCTGGGCCGCTTCGCATGGAAAGCGCAACGAATCGCGAGATACTGCGCGGGCGATGTCCCAGGAGAACGTGGGAGCCTTGCGCGAGTTGTACGGTCGGCGCACGCTTGAGGATGCGGCGTCTTTGATGCACCCGGAGGCTGAGATGCATCAGATCTCCGCCCTTCCGGATACCGATCACTACTACGGACGTGAGGAGCTCGTGCGCGGCACCCGCCGCTTCCTCGAAGCGTGGGAGAACTACCGTTTCATCCCTGAGGAGGTGGTCGATCTCGGCGAACGAGTCTTCATGCGGGTTCACTTTTCGGGCCGCGCTAAGGCCAGCGGCATCGAAATGGAACACACCGTCTTTCACTTGTGGACGTTCCGCGACGGAAGGCCGTGGCGTTGCGAGACATTCGCTGACGAGGGTCCAGCCCTCGAAGCCGCCGGGCTGACGGAGTAGCGGCTTAGGACGAAAAGCGGCTATCTCGCTACGCCCCCAGGGGTATGCACTCGATGATCCGTGCGTCGTAGCGAGAAACGAATCGGGCCCCCGCTATGTCTCTCACTACCACGCTCGAGCCCTCCGCCAGGAGGGCTTCTGCGTTCTCGAAGGCGTCTGCGACGGCCTCCGACACCGTCGCCGTCAATTCGACACGGTGCTCGGTCTTGTCGTAGGCGATCTGTAGGTCGAATGACGCGAACACCTGACGCTTGATCTCGGGTGCCGCCTCGCGTAGCGCGACGCCCAGGTCGGGTAGGCGCTCGAGCTGGGCCGTCAGCTCCTCATCCTCGGCGTCCTGGCGCCCCGCGCCGATGCCGGCCAACGCCTCCTCCAGCGCTTCCTTCTCGCCGCGAAGCTCCGCGATCCGCTCGGAGACCAGCTCCGGCTCGATTCCCTTCTCGAGGGCTTGGACCTGGGCCTTGATCTTGCGGTCGAGCTCGCCGACGTCTTCAACGACCCCATCCAAACCCTCGAAGCCGCCGGGGTGTCGGAGTAGCGCTTTGGACGAGAAGCGACCATGCTGGGATCGAGGGTTGTGAAAGGCGGCCGCTGGCACGGCGACTGAGATGCTCAGAGGGCATGGGAATCGGTGTCTACATCCGCGACCGCCGCCGAGAGCGCGGGCCCACGCAGGCCGAACTCGCCGACGCCGTCGGCGGGAACCTGCAGCAACCCGACTCAGCCGGGTCGAGAGCGGCGCCCTCTACAGCACCCGCCGCATAGACGCGATCCTGGGCGCGCTGGGCGTCGATCCGGATGCTCTCCCGGCTTGAGGCCTTAGGTCCCGGCGAGACAGATGGCCGTACACGACAGAATCCGGCTTACAGGCCTGCTAATGAGAGAGCCCCGCGATGGGCTCTCTCCATTTCGGCGCCGCGGCGGCGGTCCCGCCTGGTTGACGCAACACCCGCCCGCCGGTAGCTTGCGTGGGCTCCTCGAATGGCACGGAAGCGCATCAGCCTCGGCTCGATATCGGTGACGGTAGCGTTGCTGGCCCTGGTCGTGGCGCCATCCAGCTCGCCCGGAGGTCCGCTTCCGCAGTGCTTCGGGGTGGACGCGACGATCGTCGAGGGAGACGGCGACGACGAGATCGAGGGGACGTCGGGCCCGGACGTGATCGTCGCCGGAGGCGGGCGCGATGTCGTCGACGGGCTGGGCGACGACGATCTGATCTGCGGTCGCGACGGGCGCGACACGATCTCGGGCGAGGCTGGCGTCGACCGGATCGCCGGCGGCGAGGGCGAGGACGACATCGCGGGCGAGCGGGGCGACGACGAGCTGGTCGGGGATCGGCAGGTGACCTCCGAGAGCATCAACGGGGGCGACGACGACGAGCTGGACGGTGACCAGGGCGACGACAGCCTCGTCGGCGACAACAGCTCGAACGACGGCGACCTCGATGGCGGCGGCGACGACGTGCTCCGCGGCGGCGAGTTCCGCCAGTCCGGCGATATTCTCATCGGCGACAACAGCTCCTTATCCGGTGAGGTGAGCGGGGGCGGAGAGGACACCCTCGACGCCACCGGGGAGCAGGAGAACGGGTTACGTGGGGCGGGCATGGTTGGCGATAACTTCTCGTCCAGCGGAGACGCCGGCGGCGGCGGCGAGGACACGCTTCTGGGCGGGGACGCGGCCGACAGCATGATCGGCGACAACGTTGCCCTTGAGGGTGAGGCCGACGCGGAGGCCGCGGACACGCTCGATGGCGGCGACTCGCCCGACCTCATGATCGGGGACGGCGACTCGGGGACCGGGGCGACCATCGGTGCCGGCAGAGACACGCTCAGCGGCCGCCGCGGCGACGACACCATGATCGGGGACGGCTCGTCGGGCGGCACCGCCGACGATGCAGCGGGCGACGTCCTCTCGGCCGGGAAGGGCCGGGACGTCGTCTTCGGCGACAACTTCTCGCCCTCTGGGGACGTTGCGGGCGACGGAGCCGACGAGATCAAGGGTGGCATCGGCCCGGACTTCCTCATCGGCGACAACTTCAGCGCCCTCGGACTGGAGGCCGACGGGGGCGACGACGAGCTGCGAGGGGAGGAAGGCAACGACGACCTCGATGGTGGTCCGGCGCGCGACATCTGCGAGGGCGGTCGCGGCAACGACGACCTCGATGGTGGTCCGGCGCGCGACATCTGCGAGGGCGGTGCCGGCAACGCCGACACCGCGACGGACTGCGAAACCGAGGCCGGGATACCAAAGACGGGGCTAGCCGACTACGCCCCCTCCGAGCACGAGGCCGACTGGTCGAGCGGGCCTTTGAGAGCGGGCATCAATTCGGGCATCATTCTGCGCACAACTCAGGCCAACTCGAACCAACTCAGACCGCCTGAACAAGCCCCGCGCCGACTCGACCGCACCGCAGCGCCACAGTCGTGGTCCAGGTGGTCGCGGGTTCAAGTTCCGTCACTCACCCCTCGTGAATCTGGCTTAGCACTGCGACATCGCCCATATCGTGCCACCGAGAGATAGGCGCTTTCCATGCAAAGCGGCATGTCGCCTTCCGGCTAGCTTGACTGAGCGAGCCCGAATGGGTTGCCTTCGGAGTCCCTGCAGATTGCCCATTGCTCCCCGGGGTGGATGACGTCGCCGCTGAGTGCGGCGACGCGCTCGAGCGCCTCCTTCATGTCGCCGACCTCGAAGTAGGGAAGCGAGAACGAGTCGCCCGGCCCGCGGCCGCGAGCGTGGACGCCGATGGCCGGAGCTTCGGTACGGGTCGCCCAGCCCTCACCCTCGCCGTCCTGTCGATCGCCGAGCGTCTCATCCAGCAGTTCACTCCAGAAGCGCCGAGCACGATCCGTGTCGTCGGCGGGGAACTCGATCAGGGAGAGCCGGGCAGCCATTGCCATCACGATAGTTCCATGACCGGTCCGCGGGATGTTCAGCCGGCAGCCTCCGATTAGTCGCTTTGACCAGAAGCGGTAGTTCTCGGTCACGCCGTCAGGCGTACTCGCTCGACGACCCGTGCGTGGTAGCGAGAAACGAATCGGGCCACGTATTCGTCTGCCGCTGCGACGCACGACTCAGGCGTGGCGCGATGTGCGCTTTGCATGGAAAGCGCATACCTCCGGCGGGATACTGCGGGGGGCGATGTCGCAGGAGAACGTGAAGATCGCGAGACGAGCCTGCGCAGCGGCGTGGCGCAGGCCGAGCCCGGACTTCGACGTGCTCAATGCACTCGCTCACGGCGACCACGAGATGTTCACGGTTCAATCCCTGGTTGAAGGCGGTTCTGGGTACCGGGGAGCGGAGGGCTTTCGTGAGTGGCTGGCCAGCTGGGGCGAAATGTTCGGCGAGGACTGGGAAGCCAGCGTCGAAGAGGCCGAGGCCATCGATGACGAACGCGTCATGGTGATCGGCTGGATGAAGGCACGGGGATCGGGCGGGGGCGTTCCGGTCGAACAGCGCTTCTGGGTGATCATGAGGGTGCGCGACGGCAAGGTCAGCCGCAGCGAGGTCCACACGGACCCCGACGAGGCCCTCGAAGCGGCCAGGCTGCGGGAGTAGGCGCTTCGGACGAGAAGCGCTGACCATGGCCTGGCGCTCGTCGAGCTCGCTGTTCAGCTCCCGGATAGAGCTCCCCGGCCCCGCATCAGCTCCTTGGCCTTGATCTGTGCGACTTCACGTTGACGGTCGTTCCGAGACGATCTCGGTCCGAGTGCCGGCATCCAGCACCCCCGACGCGACTGCGACAACCGGGCCCCCGATCCAGATGTCCGAGTTCTCGGCGACCTCGACAGACATAGAGCTTGGCCTACCGGCGAAGCGCCCTTGCCTGAGAGCGAAAGACGAATCGGCGATGAGGCCATGCTCCAGGAGGTATGCAGCCGCGGGGCCCGCGGCACTCCCGGTTGCGACATCCTCGACTTCCCCGGCGTTGTCCCATGTCCGTCCTTCATGACCCTCTGGATCGAACACGTAGACGAACTTCGCTCCCACTGCGAGGAGACGTGACTCGAAGTCGTCGATGCTGATGCAGGCTTTCTCGAGCCCGGCGGGAGTAACCGGAACGATGAGATAGGGCAGGCCCGTGGAGACAACCTGGAAGGGCAACTCGTGTCGCTCCGCAGAGCGGAGTCCAACCATGGACAAGAAGTCTGCAGCCGAGGATTCGTCGAGCGGATCCTCCAGGGTCGCGCGTCCCTGGTTCATCAACGCGCGGTAGAAGAGACGTTCCCGGCGACTCCTGACTTCGATCTCTCTCTTCCCCACGAGGAAGATCCAACTCCGTTCGTTCTCGTCGCTGGACCACCTCTCGTGGGCTGCTGCGGCAGCGCCAATTACCGGGTGACCCGCAAAGTCGAGTTCTTCCTGAACCGTAAATATGCGCGCCGACACTTTGCCGTCGACTTCGTGCTCGCCCAGGAAGATTGACTCGAACTGCCGCATCTCCGTTGTGATCGCCTGTAGCTCCTCACACGCGCGCTCGATGCCCCCGAAGAAGACGACGAGACCATTTCCTGAGTAGGCGCGATCGGTGAACACATCGACATGCCGATAGTCGATGGCGGCTTTCGAACCCTTTGACATACCCGACCAGTATCCCGCGGAGCATCGAGGGGCTCCTGCGTTCCATGCAAAGCGGCTAGGTCCTGACGCGTACCCGCTCGACTATCCGCGGGTGGTAGCGAGAAACGAATCGGGCCCCCGCTATTGCAAAGCCCGCTCGGAAGCGGGCTTCTCCGACATCGCCCGCGCAGTATCTCGCGGGCCGAGCGGGAAGGGGTCTCGCCTAGGACGAAAGAGCGCCGATCGCGTCGCGGCGGCTCTCGAAGGCGGGCAGCTGCTCCGGTATCCCGATCAAATCCGACACCCGATGTTCCTGGGGTCCCGACGCCGCCAGCGCGAAGCCGCGATCGCTCGCGAGGCGAAAGGAGCGCACGAGTATCGCGATGCCGGTCAAGTCGATGAATCCACAGTGCTCGAGGTCCACGACCAGCGGCACTTCGAGTGCGAGCGCCTCGTCCAATGCCGCGCCGAAGTCGCCTCCTCCCGCGTGGTCGAACGCCCCGTTGACGGCAATGATCGCCACCCCAGCCTCTTGCTCGACCCTCGCAAAGGGGGGTCGGGCCAGGCTGCGCTCGCCAAGCGCTGTCAGGGCCGTCCGGGTGCTGTCACACATCTGCAACTCGTCGCCGGCGAGCAGACGAAGGCGCAGGGCGAGCGCTGATCCAGGCACTACCACCAGGACAACGCCAACGCCGCCGCGAACCTTCAAGGTCGTTGCCGCAGCCAGGAGTTGTTGGAGGGAGTGGGCGTCGATACCACGACAACCCCTGAGATCGACGGCGATGCCTTCCGCATGTTCCTGGACGGCGCCGCGCAAGAGCGCAGACCAGCGCGCGCCAGTGGCCTCCTGCACCTCGCCCTCAACCTCGATGAACCTCAAGTGCTCGAAGCGGTCCATCGGGTACAGCCGCAGACCCGCCTCACGCATTCCGAGGGCCTTCCCCATGTGGTTCCTTCCGTGGCGCTTCGCTGGTCAGGAGCCCAGATGGCGAGAAGCGTCAGAGAAGCCGTCAGGTGGACCGCTGCAACTCAGTGTACGGCTGGCTACCGCCAAGGAGGCGAGACCCCGACGGGAAACGCCGCGCTTCGGGGAGGCGCCCACCGAAGTGAGCCCTCATACCCCGCTCCCCGCAAAAACCGGAACCGACGAGGGTTGCTCGCGGTTCACCGCCGTCAGGGCGCTAGTGTTATCTCATCGCATAACGGGAGGGCGCAGGCGCAGCCGCGAACGTGCCTTTCCTGGAGAGGCCCACAGATGCCCGATGCACCCGAGCCTGCCGGCCAACCCCCAGGCGGCTCCATAAACGGCGATCAAGTCGACGCTCAGGCGCCGCACCGCGATGTCGCAGCTGCCGATCAGACGGCGGCGGATGGCGATCAAACGCTCTCCGACATGGATCAGACGATGTCGGACGCTGACCAGTCCGCGGCCGAACACGATCAGGAGCAGTCCGACGCGGATCAGAGGGCTTCCGACCGAGACCAAGCCGCCGCCGACCGCGACCGTTCCGCGCACGACTCACCGAGCACCAATGTCTCGGAGAACTACTATGGAATTTCTCTAGCCGAGCGTGCGCGTGGCACGGCCGAGCGTGAGATGGCGAGCGCGGAGCGTGCAGGCACGATGTTCGAGCGCACCGAAAGCGCACGCGAGCGCGACAAGCAGGCCGAGCTCCGAGACCTGCAGGCCAAGGTTCGCGACCGAACCGCCGAACTGCGCGACCAGGCTGCCGAGGCGCATGGTCGCGCCCTGGGACGCGAGAGCACGCACACCTCCGGGCCGCGCGCCATCGCAGCGGCTGATCGTGCGCGGGCGGCGGCAGACCGCGATCGCGCCGCGGAGGACCGCCGGCATGCGGCGGCCGACCGTGAGCAGGCGAGAATCGCGCTCGAGAAGGCGCAGCTCGACGACCTGACGGGTTTCTACCGGCTAGGCCTCGGAAAGGCCATGTTGCAGCGCGAGATCGACCGCAGCAGGCGCTCAGGCCAGGGTCTGGTCTTCGCCTACTGTGACGTCGACGGACTGAAGCGGGTCAATGATGAGTCCGGCCATGCCGCAGGCGATGCGCTCTTACAGGCGCTCGCGGGGGCGATCAAGTTGCGGCTTCGCTCCTACGATGCGGTGGTGCGCGTCGGTGGAGACGAGTTTGTGTGCGCCCTTCCCGGAGCGGACATGAGCCAGGCGCGTGGCATCGTGTCGGGGATCCAGAACACCTTCGCGGCCAGGGGTGGTGGGGGCTCGATGAGCTTCGGTCTGGCGGCCCTGCAGACCGACGATTCCCTGAGCACCATGCTGAAACGCAGTGACGACGCCCTTCGTGAAGCGAGATCCACCGCCTAGCTGCCTCCGGCCGTCCGCCCTGCTGGACGCATAGTCGACTGGAGAGGCCGGCGTGAGAGCGAAGGAGACCCGTTCGCTCCACTCCGCCGGAGAAGACCGCACCGTCGGCCTGGATGACCATCGCACGGCTCCCTCCCCGCGGGGCCCACTCGATGCCGGATCGAATGTCCTCGCCCACCTCGACCGTGAACAGGTTCGCCGGCGGATTGGAGAGCCGTCACGACGGCGACGTCACCAGTTGACTCGTAGGCACATTCGGTCATCGGACTCCCTTCGTTCCGGAGCTTGGGTTAGGGGCGCTGGAAGCCGCCGGTGACCCACTCCACGATGAGGCGGCCGTACTCATCGGACGCCTCCTCCCACGCGAAGTGGCCGGCATCCAGCGGGTGGATCTCGCTGTTGGGCAGCAGGTCGGCGAGGTACTCGTTGTTGGACCAAGGCACGAGGTCGTCCTCGCGTCCGGCGATGACCTGAGCCGGCGTGGTGATCGAAGGCAACAGGCCGCGCAGCACCGGATTCTGCTCGGGGTAGTGGCGTACAAAGCGAGCGGACTCGGCAAAGCGCCCGAGGTCATACGCGCTTACGTAGTCCTCATGGACGTCGGGCTCGCTATCGGCACCGGCCGCGGGCTCGACGGCGAACCCGATGTTGGTTCGGGCGTCCAGCTGCCGGACGTCGTCGAGGCTCGGGGCCTCGATGACATCCTTGAGGGCGCCGCCGGCCTCGATGGGGTCACGCACCGCGCCTCCACCGATGGTCAAGCTCGTGACGCGGTCTCGAGCGTTGGCCGCCAAGAACAACGCGGCGGCGGTGCCCACGTCCGGACCGACCACGTGCGGGGCGCCCAGGCCCCATTCCTCGATGAGGCGCTCAAGGAACGTGCCCATCGCATCCGGTCCGATCAGCTCCGGGCGACCGTCAGAGTGGCCAAAGCCCGGTAGGTCGATCGCGACGACGCGCGCCGCCTCCGACACTCGGTCCCAGATCCTTCGGAACGCCCAGAGGCTTTCCGGCCACGGGCTCAACATCAACACGGTCACCGCCGACGAGTCCGCCTGGTTGTCAGCAAACCGAATCCGCACCCCGTCGCACACTCGAAAGAGCGGGGAGATGGGCGAGTAGCTCAATGTGGGTTCCTTTGGAGTGGTCGATCGGTAGAGCGGAGCAACCGATGACGACTGTCATCGGCAGCTCGGCGGACGATAGCAAGGTCCGATGACGACCGTCATCGCGCCCGGATAGACTGTTCTCATGGACGCTCGGCAAGAGAGCTCGCGGACAAGGGGAAGCGGCAAGCAGCAGCCCGCCCGTGACCGCATCGTGCGCAGCGCGGCCACGCTGGTTCGCGAGCGCGGTGTTCACGGTGTCGGCCTGCGCCAGATCGTTGCCCATGCCGATGGCCCCCGCGGGTCCCTCCAGCGCTACTTCCCGGGCGGGAAGACGCAGCTCATCACCGAGGCCCTCAACCTGGCCGGCGCCGAGGTGCTGGCAGCCACCGAGTCGGGGCTCGTCGAAGCGGCCACGCTGGGCGATGCAATCGGGGCAATCTTCGCCCCTTGGCACCAAGTGCTCGTCAAGAGCAACTTCACGATGGGATGTCCCATCGCCGCGACCGTCATTGATGCCGGCGGAGACGACCGGCTACGGCAAGAGGCCCGCGCTCTATTCGGTCAGTGGCGTGACTCGGTGCGCGCCGCCTTGGTCAGATTCGGCATCCCGAGGTCAACCGCAGAGGACGATGCCTCCGTACTCCTCGCGGCTCTCGAGGGCGCCCTTATCCTCAGCCGCGCAAACCGAAGCACCCAGCCACTCGACAAGGTGCAGAGCTTCTTCATCACGTCACTGACGCAGACCGCAGCCAATCCAGCCTCTCCGCCCGATGAATGAATCAAGCCCACCGAGGGTCCCTGAAAGCCCGGCGCTGTCGCCCACGCAGCTCGCAAAGATCGGCGAGCGCGGGGAAGAGTGCAGCGCCGACCCAGGCGATGTCCTCTTCCAGGTCGGCGATGAGAGCTACCCGTTCGTCGCGATTCTCGAGGGCGAGGTCGCGTTGCTCGACGGCGCCGGCAACGAGATCGTGCGCCAGGGACGCTCGAACTTCCTCGGCGAGCTGAACCTACTGTCGGGGCAGAGCGCCTTTTTGACCGCAGAGGTCATGCAGCCTCTGCGCTACATCGCCGTCGACAGGGACGCGCTGCGGGAGCTGCTGTTCGACGACGGGCCGCTCAGCGAGCTGTTGCTCGGGACGTTCATCGCCCGGCGGGAGGCGCTGCAGCAGGTGGCAGGGCTTGGACTGGAGATCGTCGGGCCCCATTCGTCAGCGGCGTCCAGGCGGCTGGTGGACTTCGCTCGCAACAACCGGCTCCCGTTGACCTGGCGCGACTCGGAGCGAGGAGATGACCCGGAAGCCGCGGCGCTGGTCGCCGGGCTCGATGCCTCGAGCCTGCCGCTCGTGCGACTGCCGGGCGGCCAGGAGATGCGGGGGCCATCTTCGGGAGAGCTGTCTCGTGCGCTCGGTATCGGCCGCGAGCTTGCGCCCCGCGAAGAGGTCGACCTGCTTGTCGTCGGCGCCGGGCCGGCGGGCCTCGGTGCCGCCGTCTACGGCGCCTCGGAGGGCCTTGACACGCTGGTCGTTGACAGCAAGGCGCTCGGCGGGCAGGCGGGTGAGTCACGCCGGATTGAGAACTACCTCGGCTTTCCGGCTGGGATCAGCGGCACCGAGCTGACCGGCCGCGCGGTGGTGCAGGCGCGCAAGTTCGGCGCTCGGCCGGCGACCCCGTACCAGGCTGTCGCGCTCGAGCCGGGAGTCGGACGACATCTCGTCCGTCTCGAAGAGGGGCAGGAGATCGCAGCTCGGGCGGTCCTGCTGGCGACCGGCGCCGAGTATCGGCGGCTGCCGGTCGATGGGCTTTCTGATTACGAAGGCCTCAGCGTCTTCTATGCCGCGGGCCCGCCAGAGCAGGAGCTCTGTGGGGCATCGCGCGTCGCCGTGGTGGGCGGGGGAAACTCGGCCGGCCAGGCCGCGGTCTGGCTTGCACGCGGAGGCGCACTCGTAACCCTGCTGCACCGGCGCGAGGATCTTCACGAGACGATGTCGGACTATCTCGTGCGCGAGCTCGCGCGCTACGGCGTGGCGGTGCGTGATCGCAGCGAGATCGCGGAGCTGCATGGGGACGGGGGCCAAATTGACGCGGTGACGCTGACGACCGGAGAGCGCCTGCCGTTCTCGTTCCTGTTCCTCTTTCTCGGTGCGCGGCCATGCACGGAGTGGCTCGACACCGCGGTCCGGCGCGACGAGGACGGCTTCATCCTCACCGGCGCCGCCGTCGACAGCGACGACCTGCTCGAAACGAGCGTGCCCGGCGTCTACGCGGCCGGGGACGTTCGCGCGGGGTCGACAAAGCGATGTGCCGCCGCCGTTGGCGAGGGAGCGATGGTCGTGCAGCTCGTTCACGGCCACATCCGCGGGCAGCAGGCGGTTACCCCCGCCGCATCGAAGTGACCGGCGCCTCTAGCGAGTGCGTGACGACGTCGTCCCCGCAGTTGCTTGCTGAGGTCAGCGACAAGGACCACGTCCTTGGGGCCGCCTCACCGGCGCTCACACTTGTCGAGTATGGGGACTTCGGCTGCCGCTTCTGCCACGCCGCGGCGCTCTACGAGCACGTGGACCGCTTCCTCCGTGAATGGTCTCGGGTACGGCTTTGGACGAGAAGCGGCTATCTCGCCCTGCATGGAAGCGGTAGTCCTTGCTGTTCGCGAGATACTGCGTGGGCGATGTCGGACGAGAACGTCGAGGCGTTCAAGCGCGGGGTTGACGCCTACAACCGCCGAGACGTCGAAGCGCTGCTGGAGGAACTCCACCCGAACGTCGAGTGGCGTCCCTTGCTGCCGGTGCTGCTCGGCGGGGAAGCCGTTGTCTACAGGGGTCACGAGAGCGCCCGCCAGGGGATCCGAGAGCTGGAGGAGGCTTTCACCGAGCTCCGGGCCGAGCCCTCGGAGTTCCGGGACCTTGGCGAGCGGGTCCTCGCGATCGGCCACCTGCATGGACAGGGCAAGGAGAGCGGTGTTGAGACCGAGTCGCCGATCGTGTGGCTGGCGGATTTCGAGGACGGCAAGGTGGTTCGAATTCGCGAGTACCTCGATCCTGACGAGGCCCTCGAAGCTGCCCGGCCGTCGGAGTAGCGCCTTGGGCGAGAAGCGGGAGTCACGTTTCAAGCCCGTAGGCGTACCTTGCTCGACGATCCGCGGGTGGTACCGAGAAACGACTCGGGCCGGGCATACGTCTGCCGCTGCGACGCACGACTCAGGCGCGTCCGAGATGTGCGCTTTGCATGGAAAGCGGGTGTTCGCGAGATACTCCGGGGCGATGTCGGAGGAGAACGTGGAGATCGTGCGCGAGGCCTGGGATGCCTACTCGCGTGGCGACTACGATCGCGTCGCAGGGTTCCACGACCCCCACATAGTGGTGATCACCTTGGAGGACGGTGCCGTGTACGGCAACGACGCCGTGCTGGCGAACTACAAACGCTGGAACGAAGCCTGGGAGGGGGCCGAGACAACCCTAGAGGAGGTGATCGGGCGCGGAGACCGAGTGTTCCTGACGGTTCGATTCCAAGGCCGTGGTCGAGCGAGCGGGATCGAAATCGACACCCGCCTCTACGAGGTCTACACGCTGCGCGACGGCAAGGTTCTGCGCATAGATGAGTACGAACATCGGGCCGACGCCCTCGAAGCCGCCGGGCTGTCGGAGTAGGCGATGTCGCAGGAGAACGTGGAGATCGTCCGACGCATCGTTGAGGACGCCGTGCAAGGTAGTTGGGCAGAGTCGGCGCCGCACCTCGGGCCGGACACCGAGCTGCATGGCACCCTCGGGGGGCTGACCGAAGGCAGCGTCTGGCGTGGGTCCGAACAGGTCAGGAAGTTCTTCGAGGAGGACTCCGACGCTTGGGATGAGCGCCGACTGGACGCGGAGGAGTTCATCGACGCGGGTGACTGCGTCGTCGTCCTCTTGCACGAGTTTCGTCGCGGGAAGGGGAGCGGGGTTGAGATTGAGACTGACACTGCCATGGTCTTTGAGGTGCGTGACCGGCACGTAGTCCGCATCCAGGGCTACATGAATCGAGCCGAAGCCCTCGAAGCCGCCGGGCCGTCGGAGTAGGGTGCCAGGACGAGGGATACATCACATCGATTTGACCGTCGCCGACGTCGAGCGATCCCTCGTGTTTTACCGCGAGCTCCTCGGGCCGCTGGGATGGACCGAGGAGGTCAGATTTCCGTCCTACCGGGGCACCGAGGAGATCGTCTACCTCGTGCGCGGACGCGCCGACGGCGAGCTGGAGTACTTCGGCGGTCTCGGCCTGCGTCCAGCCGACGGTGGCACGCACCACTATTACGACGTCGGCATCGAGCATTTCGCGTTCGAAGTCGACGGGCGAGGGGAGGTTGACGAGGCGCACGAACGCTGCCTCGCATGCGGCGCAAGCGTTCACCACCCGCCCGAGGAGGACCGCGACCTGCCCGGCTACTACGCGTTCTTCGTATTCGACCCCGATGGGATTCGAGTCGAAGTGTTCTGCTGGCCGCGCTGAACGAGTCCGACCGCTCCAGAGACGGCCCGGATCGGCCCAGCGCCTCGAAAGCCGCCGGGCTGTCGGAGTAGCCCAGAAGTAACCGCTTTGGACGAGAAGCGGGTAGTCCGCGTCACGCCCCCACGCGTACTCGCTCGACTATCCGTGGGTCGTAGTGAGAAACGAATCGGGCCGCGTATACATCTGCCGCTGCGACGCACGACTCAGGCGTGTGACTTCCGCTCTTCGCGCGGAGCAGAAACGCTTGAGCTGCGCATCCGCTCGCAACGCAGGGGCTAGACTGAGCCTTCGGGTCGGGCGTTCGTTCGACCGAAGTAGTGTCCAGCGTTTTCGCAGTCGTTGCCTCCGGCACCCTCCGCATGCGCAGTGCACCCAACGGAGGGAACCGAGAGATGGCCACAGGAACAGTCAAGTGGTTCAACGACGACAAGGGCTTTGGATTCATCAAGCCGGACGATTCCGGCAAGGACCTGTTCGTGCATCACAGCGCGATACAGGGCGGCGGCTTCAGCACACTGGTTGAGGGCGCGAAGGTGAGCTACGACGCCGAGCAGGGCGATAAGGGCCCGGCGGCCGCGAACGTCCAGGCCCTCTAAGGAGAGCGGCACATGGCCTCAGGCAGCAAGCGCAAGACCACGATGGCGAAGCTCAACCGTGAACGCAAGCTCCTCGAGCGTCGGCAAGAAAAGCAGGCCAAGAAGGCTGCACGGAAGCAGGTGGCCGCAGACGCCCGGGCTGGCGCGTCCGCTAACTCGGCGACGTCAGCGGTCTAGTCCGGCACTTCAGCTTCGCACGGAGGCGTACTGCGAAGGGTTTGCTCACGGCCCATGTCCTCAGCCAGTACGGCTCGACTACTTGCCGCACCGGGGTCCTGATGACCTGCGCGTGGCGGAGGATCCGCATCGCCTACCGCCGTTGATGGGGTTCGACCGTCCTTACGGCCCGACCGACCACGCGTTCTTAGGCGAACGGCTCCGCGCGACCCGAAGTGCGCTACCGCGAGTAGTAGTGCAGGAGCTGCAGCTCCACCCGCTCTGATGGACTCGAGAGCAGCGGCCCGACCGTGTCATTGAAGGAAGCGAACTCGGGGTCGCTGTTGACGTCGTCTGCGGCCTCCCGATCCGTCCACACCCCCACGCCGCGCACCACACCGCCCGCCTCGTCACCGAGGATCAGCACCGTCTCGAGTGCGGGATGCTCGCTGAGGAACCCGGCGGCGAACTCGGAGTAAATCTCCGCGACCTGCTCGAAATGGCCGGGCTTGGCGTGCAAGGTGAATTCGGCGACGTACATGGCGTGAGACCTCCTCTGCGTTGTCCCGCTTCCGGCGTGAAAGCGCAGCGCCATCCTAGTCGCGCTCGTCCCCCGTTTAGGTGGCAAGTAGTGGGTGAGCAGGGGCATCGTCTGGGCCATATCGCCTTCTCCCCTAGCTAGCACCGTCACGTTCGCGCTGGTGCGGGTCCCACGCATGACCGTCAGCGGAGTACCGCTTCTCGTCCAAAGCAGCTATCTCACGGGTTCGAGCTGACTAGCGGTCATCGCCTCGGCCCGAGCTTGCGCCGGCCATGACCTCGGGCTTGGGTCCTTCGGGAGTCGCATGCGTCACCGAGACTTCCCCGAGCGAGCCGAGAGCGCGGCGCCTCGCAAGAGCTCCTTTCGCATAGCGCGTACACTTGGGTACCAGCGGTCCACTTGACGGCTTCCATGACGCTTCTCGCCATCTGGGCTCCCTGACCAGCGAAGCGCCACGGAAGGCTCCCCATCGGGAACGACCCTTCAGCCCCCGAGGCCGCCCTTCGCCTGCACTCGTTAGACCGTGCCGATCACATCATGTTCGTCGAAGTCGAGGGCGAGCTGCAAGGTCCGTCCACCCAACGCTGGACGGGCTTGCTGCGCGGCATCGTTCAGCAGCGTGCCGAGGGGATGGCGGTCGACCTGCGCGGTTGTCGCGACATCGACGCGGACTGCCTTGACGCTCTACTCGCCGCTTCAGCAACGATGAAAGCTCGCGGCGGCTCAGGCGCAGTCCTCGTGATGTGGCCCGGCTCCGAGCTTGCAGGACGCCTTGGTCGGCTGACTGGCGATGAGCTTCTGACCTACGTCAGCGTCGATGCGGCGCTAAACGCACTCGGGGAGCGCACCATGCCGGTTCCGTTCTTGGTGCGCCTGGAGCGGGAAGGTGAAGTGGCGATCCTTGCGGTTGAGGGGGAGTTCGATCTCGCGGGGAAGGATGAGTTCCAAGAGCAACTCGATAAGGCCCTCGTTCTTGAGAGTCCACTGATCGTGGACCTCGAGCATTGCCGTTTGATCGATTCCACCGGTATCGCGCAAGTCGTGCGCTCCTTTCAGCTTGCCGCCGATCGTGGCTTTGCGTTGGCGGCGTCGGAGCCACAGGTCCATCGTGCCCTGGACTTGGTTGGGATACCCGAGTACCTGCCAACCTTCGACACTCGCGAGGACGCGTTGAGGGCTCTCGCCGCATAGCAAGCGGTTGGTAACCCGCCTGGGCCTTGATCTTGCCGTCGAGCTCGCCGATCGAGCGCCGGCGCGCGACCTCGAGCAGGAGTCCGACATGCCCGCGCTCGGGGGAGGCCGCCGCGCTGAGCTCAGCCGGTGGCGAGAGTCTCCGGATCCCGCTCCTCGCCCTTGCGGGAAGGCGCATCGTCTGTGCCCGAAGGGAGGACGCGCAGCGCGTCCACGGGTAGGTGGAGCTGCACCGGGATGCCCTGCTCGTAGGGGATTCCGCCGCCGGTGTTCTGAACGAGCGCCTGGAGCGCTTCCCCGGTGGCGACCCGGACGATCACCTGGATCGCCGAGCCCACGTAGAGGACGCGCTCCACCATGGCCGGGATGCGGTTCGGCCCCGACGGAGACCCGTGCTCTTCGAGCTCGATGCGCTCCGGTCGGATGACGATCTTCGCCTCCCCCGTGACGTCGCGGGCCGCTCCGCGCGTCTCGAGCTCGTAGCCGTTCAGCGCGACGCGGCAGGCGTTCGTGTCGGCACTGACGATGTTGGCCTGCATGAGGTTCGACACGCCGAGGAAGTCGGCGACGAAGAGCGTCTCGGGATCCTCGTAGACGTCCTGAGGCCCCCCGACCTGCTCGATCTGCCCGCCGTTCATGACCGCGAGGCGGTCGCTCATCGTGAGCGCCTCCTCCTGGTCGTGGGTGACGTAGAGGAACGTGATGCCGACCTCCTGCTGGAGCGACTTGAGCTCGATCTGGAGGGCCTTGCGGAGCTTCGCATCGAGGGCGCCGAGCGGCTCGTCCAGAAGGAGCACGGTCGGGTTGAGGACGAGAGCGCGCGCTAAGGCAACGCGCTGCTGCTGCCCGCCCGAGAGCTCGGACGACTTGCGCCTCTCGTAGCCCGGAAGCTGGACGAGCTCAAGCGCCTTGCCGACGCGCTCGCGGATCTCGGCTTTCGGCCGCTTCGCCCGCTTCAGCCCGAAGGCGATGTTGTCGTAGACGTTCAGGTGCGGGAAGAGCGCGTAGTTCTGGAACACGGTGTTGACGTTGCGCTCGTGAGCCGGTGTGTAGGCAACGTCTGTGCCGTCCAGGAAAATCTCACCGGAAGTCGGTTGCTCGAAGCCGGCGATCATTCGCAGAGTGGTCGTCTTCCCGCAGCCGGAAGGCCCGAGGAGCGAGAAGAACTCACCACCCGGGATGTGGAGATCGATGCCGTCCACCGCGGTCAGCTCGGCGAACTGCTTGGTCAGCTTGCTCAATTCGATTTCGCCGCGTGCCATTGGTCTCCCGAAACTAGTTGAGGTTGAAGGCGCCGAAGTCCTCCGCCGCTTTCCCCGCCCGACGTTCTCCGCGGGTGAAGAAGCGCCAGGTGAGGAAGCCAGCCGCGACAATGAGGAGGGTTGACACCATCATGATCGTTGCGATCGCGTTCACAGACGGTAACGGCGCGGCGCGCGTCGCTGCGTAGATCTGGATCGGGACGGTGTCCGTGGGTCCGCCGCTTGACAGCCACTGGCTGATCACGAAGTCGTCGGCCGAGATGGCGAACACGACGGCGGCTGAAGCGATGATCGCCGGGGTGAGCAAGGGCAGGAGGACGCGCGTCAACGCGACGAACGGCGAGGCCCCGAGGTCGGCGGCGGCCTCCTCGTACTGCCTGCCGATCGAGAACAGCCGCCCGCGCACAATCACGACCACAAAGGAGATCGAGAAGGTCACGTGGCCGAGGAGCTGGGCGACCGTTCCCGTTTCAACGAATGTGAAGACGTGCGAGAAGACGAGGAGGAGCGACACGCCCATGACGATCTCGGGCGTGACCAACGGAAAGAGCATGAGGAAGTTGGAGGTGCCGGAGCCGCGTCCGCGCCAGCGGGCGAGACCGAGGGCGAGCAAAACCCCGATCGGGACTGCGATGAGAACGTCCGCTAGCGCCAGCTTGAAGCTCTGACCGAGAGCATGCCGAAGGCTCGGGTCGTGCCAGACCGAGTCCACTGGATCCCCCCAGTACCAGCGTGTCGAGAAGGAGTCCCAGACCGTGCGCGAGCGGGTCGCATTGAAGGAGAACTGCACCGCGATCAGCACCGGTACGATCGACCACAGGATGTAGGCCCAGGTGAATACGCGCAGGAAGCGCGGCTTTCCCCATGGGTTGCGAAACCAGCCGCGCAAGCGGGTCAAGGTCGAGGGCTGCTGCCTCGCTCGCGGCTCGCCAGCGCCCGTCACAGCGCCCCCACCGTCCCGGCCTCGCGTTGGGCGCGATGGATGCTCCGCATGTAGTAGAGCATCAGGATCGTCAGGAAGGCGGCAAGCACGATCGTGAGCGCTGCGCCGATCGTCGGCTGCGGGCCGCCGTGGAAGTAGAGGTCGATCTGGTTGCCGATCATCGACGTCTTCGGCGAGCCGGAGACGATGTTCGGCGTGTAGTAGTCGCCGAACATCGGTAGCGTGATCAGGACGGCGCCCCCCAGGATGCCGATTTTCGAGAGCGGGAGGGTGACCGTGCGAAACGCGGACCAGGGGCTCGCACCGAGGTCACGTGCCGCTTCTAGGTGGCTGCGGTCGATGCGATCGAGCGCGGCGAAGAGCGGCAGGATCAGGTATGGGATGTAGCCGTAGACGAGGGCGAGGATGACGGTCGAGGCGCTCCCGCCGAGCCAGTCCCGCGGCTGGCTGAGCACGTGGGTGAACATCAGGAAGTCGTTCACGTAGCCGTCCGTCTGCAGGAGATTCACCCAGGCGAGCATTCGCATCATGTAGCTGATCCACAGGGGCAGGATGATCAGGACGAGAATGACGCCCTTCCATCGCCCCGCGTGCCGGGCCGTGTAGTAGGCGACCGGATACCCGATCAGCAGGCAGAGGGCCAGGGCGATGAGGACGTAAACGATCGTCCTGACCCCGACGTCGAACCAGATTCCTCCCGGCGCGAGCCGACTGAGGACCTCGGTGAGCCAACCCACGTTCCAGTCGAGCGGGTTCCAGATGGGAACCGGTTGGAAGAGGATCGGGTCGACCGTTCCCAGCGCGACCCCAAGGACCGCATAGAACGGAACGACGAAGAGGAGAACTAGCCAGAGAACGCCCGGGAGCGCACTAGCGGGCCACAACCAGCGCCGGTACATGACGCCCTAACGCTCGCGCCCCGGACCCGTCAACTTTCTCCTCCGGCGAGGAAGTTCGCGTAGCCGTCCTCCCACAGCCGCTGTCCCTGAGACGTGAGCGTCCCGTACTGCAGCGAGTCGGGCCCGAGATCATCGTTCGTCAGAACGCTGTTCTCCAGGTTCTCGGGCACGACTCCCTTCTGCACCAGGGTGCTCGGGTCGATCTCGTTCAGCGGAGGCTGATACCCGTTGAAGTCGACGAAGTTCTCATAGGCGACGCCGTTGTCGAGGAGGTAGTTGAGGAAGAGATGCGAGAGCACCGGCTTCTCCGTGGTCGAGCAAATCGCGAAGCAGTCGGTCTGGACCGGCACCTTACCGGGGGGTGCCTTCCAGTAGGCGAGGGCGCTCGCTGGCGTTCCCTTCGGGAGGTAGTAGATGTAGCCCGCGATCATGTCCCCCGACCACGCCTGGTGGAGCCAACTCGACCCCTCCGGGACCGTCTGGTACTGGAGGTTGTCCACCTTGATGTTGCAGACGCCGTAGAGCTCCTTGAGGTCGGACACTGCCTGGTTCACGAGCTCGGGATCCTCGGTGTTGATGTCCGTGATCCCGTTGCGCAGGAGCGCCATGCCGATCGTCTCCCGGTTCTCGGAGAGGAGCGCCACCTTGCCCTCGTACGCCTGAGACTCCCAGAAGATGTCCCACGGCTGGCTCATGCCAGCGATGTCCTCTTTGATCTCGTCCGTCCGCCATGCGATACCGGTGGCGTAGGCGGTGTAGGGAACCGTGTAGCGCGACTCGCCGTCGTAGAACGGGTCGACGAGCTGCGGCCAGATGTTCTTCTGGAGGTTCGGGATGTAGTCGAGGTTGAGCGGCTTGATCAGCTTGCCGGCAACGCCGATATCGAGCGTGTCCGGCGTGATCTCCATCACGTCGGGCGTGACCGCTCCGGAGCCAAGCCGCTGGAGTCCGGAGTTGATGTTGTCGAACGGCGTGTACTGGACTTCGACGTCGTACTTGGCCCCGAACTCCGTGAGGATCTTCTTGTAGAGGTAGGCGGGGTAGTTGTAGACGGTGAACGTCCCGCCTGTCTCCGGCTCGAGCCCCGACTCGATCGGATCCTCCCAACGCGGCAGGGTCACGCGCTTGTCGGGCCTCGCGAGCGGCAGGCCTCCCGGCCCGAGTTCGCTGTCGGTGCCGGTGCTGCTCGTCGTGTTGCCGCAGGCGGCGAGCAGGCCGCCAGCACCGTAGAAGGCCCCGGCGGCACCTGCGCTTCGTAGCAGGAAACCGCGCCTGCTCAGGGAGTTCGGCCGTTCCTTCGGGTGGTGCGTCATTCGAGTCCTTTCGTGAGTTCAGTGTCCGCGAGGTGGGGCACGGTCTCACGGACAGCGGATTTTGCTCCCCCCGATTCATCCCCCGCCGCGGTCTCGTAGGCCGCCGCCCCCAACTCACAGTCGAGGAGCGATTCGGCCACCTCGAGCGCACAGCGAAGCATCCGCTCGCGAGATACATCGGGGTCACGCAGCGTCGCCTGGACGGCGAGTCCGTCGAGGAGCGAGCCGAGCAGCAGAGCCACTTCGTCGGCATCGGCGTCACCGAACTCACCCGCCCCCTGCCCGGCACGGATCACGGCCGCGATCTCCTCGCGCCAGCGGTTGTCCAGTCGCTGACGAGCTTGTCGCGAGGCGGGATCACGAAGAGCGCGGACCCAAAGCTCGATCCACAGGGTCCAGTCGTACTCCTCGGCCGAAGCCTCGATCATGAACCGCAGCTGGTCGCGCGGGCGCTCCAACAGGTGAATGCGCTCGCGCATCTCGACGTAGAAGCGCTCCTCGCCGACCGTCAGCGCCTCGGCGAGCAACGCGTCCTTCGACCGAAACCAATAGAGCACCGCCGGTGGGCTGGTGCCCGCTCGTTCGGCGACGTCCGCGATCCGCGTCGACGCAAGGCCGCGTTCGACGATCACGTCTGCTGCTGCTCCGAGCAGCTGCGGTCTACGGATATGGTCGATCTGCCGACGCGGGCTCACACCGGTCCCTCCTGCCCGAACGCTGAACGGCCGTTCAAACTATCACCGCTCGGGCTGAGATGCGACCAAGCCGGACGCCACCTCCCGGAAACGGTCTGCCTGGCGACCCCGACCAACTGAGAGGGCGACGTCGACGACCTGCAGACGACCAAGCGGAGGCAGTCGAAGCCGCCGGGTATTCGCCTGCCGCTGCGACGCATGACTCAGGCGTGTGCGAGACGTCCGCTTCGAATGGAAAGCAGCCACTCCACGGATAGCATCGCCACGATGCCGCGTGTGCACGTCGTCGAGGAGACCACCGTCGGCCCCGAGCGGGTTCTCGAGGCGGCCCGTGACTTTTCCGAGCGCCGCGCCGAGCTGTGGCCCGACGTACATGCGGAACATCTCGAGGTGCACCAGCAGGGCCCGACGTTCGCGGAGGTGACCGAGGGCAACCCGTGGCCGATCGGACATGTCTGGGAGCGCCTGCGCTACGACTGGTCCGAGCCCGGCGCGCTCCGGGGCACTGTCACTGAGTCGAACATCTTCAAACCGGGGAGCACCTGGGAGCTGAGAGCGAAGCCGCTGAACGGTGGCAGCCGCGTCGAGATAGATGCGAGTCGACACCTACGGGGCATCAAAGGGAGCATGCTTTGGCCCTTCTTCCCGCTCGGGCTAGCCAGACGGACGGTTGCCGATCACCTGCGCCACTTCCTATCGACGCTGGAAGCGCAGCAAGGCTCCGCCCCTTAGGTAGCGCTATACCCGCTGTTCATCTGCCCCCGCTCCTTCCGCGTTGCTCTTACCCGTCCGGTCGGCAGCGAGTAGCCTTCCCGGCATTCGGAGGTTCGGATGGTCTTGGAGGCGGCCGCGCAGCCGCCGGCAGTCATGGCAAGCTGTCGTGGCGGAGTTCTCGTGGGCACGAGTCGCCAGCGCGTTCTCGTGGGCACGAGTCGCTTGCGCGCTCTTGATTGCTTTCCTGCTGGCCGGGGCAGGCTACGGCGGATACCTCCTCGGCAGGCCTGACGTGAATCCTGAGGCGCTCCGTGCTGCCGCGATCGCCGAGGGGCGCGAAGCGGGCGCCCAGAAGGGTGCAAAAGAGGGGTACGAGCAAGGCTATGAGTCGGCGCGCGACCGCGTCTACGCCCCTGCGTACGCTGCTGCGTACAGAGCGGCATACGCGAGCGAGTTCGATCGCGCCGACCTCGACCCGCGGCAGCCGATTCAGGTGCCGGAGCCGCGATGAGTTTCCACTTCCGAGCGACGCAGGGGTGGCCCTCACTGGAGCGCCCCGAGCACGTCGCGCCCGGATGGCGCGCCAGGATCTGGGTGGCACGACCGACCGTCTCCGTCGTTGTCGTGGTCTCCGTGGCGGCGATCGAGCTTGCGTTCCTCGGCTACCTAGTAGGGACAGAGAGCACGGGCGGTACGGAACGAGCGACCGAGATCCAGCAGTCCTCGTTCCAGGAGGCATTCGAGACCGCGCGGCAGGCCGCCTTTGTGCGCGGCAGGACGGCCGGAGGGTGGGCGGCCATAGCGGCGTCAGAGAAGGCCGGTGCGGAGGCCGGGGCGCGGCGAGGCGCCGCGGCGGTCGAGCGGAGGCAGGCGGCGATCGCGGCGGCCGAGGCGGCAGCGGCCGCCGCAGCGGCGAAGGCGGAGAGGCGGGCAGCGCGCGCTGCCGCGGCCGCGACACCCGAGCCCGCCGCGACGCCCGAGCCCGCCGCGACCCCGACTCCGATTCCGACTCCCGCGCCCGCGCCCGCGCCCGTTGCGCCGCCTCCACCCCCAGAACCCTGCATCGACCCCGCGGGCTTCCCGTGCTGAGCTAGCCCGGGAACCTTCCTTCGTTCTCGTCGGTGAGGACGACCCTCTGGCCCTGCGCCCACACCACGAACCGATAGGAGATGCGCCCCCCTCGGAGCTCGACCGGTCCGTGTCCCTTCAGGCTGTATCCGGGGAAGGCCGAGGAGAACCGGCATGAGAACTTGAACCGGCCGAGTCGGGTACAGCTCCGCTCGAGGTTGGCGATCACCCGCTTCGCGAACTGGTGGCGGCGGAGCGCAGTGGCCACGGTTCGTTCCGCGCGGCCTGCCTCCAGCGGCGGTCTCAGGACCTTGAACCGGAACGTCTCTCGCGGTCCCGGGTTCCCGAGGGTGTCGTGCGCGGTTACGCGCAACCTGTGCCAGCCGAAGGTGAGCTTCCGCTCCGGCGTGAAGCGCGGCCCGCACCCGACTGCCGGCCTGCCGTCAAGCTTGCATCTGAGGCTGGCCCCCGGCTCCGGCGAGGACACCTGGAAGCTGGGCGTGCGGTCGCCGGTCCTCTGGGGGCCCGTCACCTCGGCCACAGGGCCGACCGTGTCGACGCTGAAGTCGCGGGTCTCCGTCGTGTTTGCGGGCTTATCGCCGGTCGCGCGGACGCGGAACGTCCAATCACCGTCCGCCAGCGGGCCGTCCGTATGGCTGCTTCCGGTGGTGCAGGGGCCAAAGTCCTCGGTCCCTTGGTCGACCGAGCACTCGACGGCCGTGGTGTGCGTGAACGTGAACGTCGGGGACGAATTGTTGGTGGGTCCGTCCGGGCCGCTGTCGATCGTGACCGTGGGCGCGGCCAGCGCAGGCACGGAATGCAGGCAGGCAAGCAGCGCTGCGACGACGGCAATCCGCAGCAGCATCCTCGGTGTTCCCACTCCCCGGTTCACCGTCAGCAGCGTAGTAGGTAAACGCTGGCGGTGAGGAGTCATAAATCGAGGTTGGTGCCCGCCAGGCCGGGAGCCTGAGGAGACATCCCCTGGCGCCTTGCGTCTCTTCTCGCCCAAAGGAAGGCGTGGCCCGTTTGATCTCCCATCGTGCGGGGCGAGATACTGGACGACCACATGTCGCCAAACACAAGAGGCCCGGGTCACGGCGCTGCCAGATCCCGGCTGCTCCTTTTCCCTGGCTACTCCGGGCTGGAGTGGGTGATCCGGCCACAGCTCGAGGAGTGGGCCGAGGTCGCCGTGTTCGATGCCCCCGGGGTCGGCGACGAGCGCCCGCCGGACGCGTATGACAGCGCCGCCCTCGCCGAGCGCGCGGCAGCAGAGGTCGAAGGGCTTGGATGGCAAGGCTGCGTCCTCGCCGCCGACGAGTTCGCGATCGCAGCGGCCCTGAGGTTCGCGGCTCGGCAGCCGGACGCGGTCCAGGGGCTTGCGCTCGGGCATGCCTGTCTCAGCTTCAGTCCGGACGCGGACCCACCCGCGATCAACGCTGAGGTCGGCTCGGCGTTCCGCCAGGTGGCCGAGCTTGACGACCGCACGTTCATGCGCCACCTGACCCAGATCACGCAAGGGTTCTACGGCGAGGAGCTCGCGGATCGCATGCTCGAGCGAATACCCACCGGGGTGGCGCAGGCGTACGTGCGCGAGAACATGGCCGACCCGGGGGACTGGATCGAGGATGTGTTGCGGGATCTAGGGAAGCCGTTGCTCCTAGCCGAGCACGATCCGTGCCTTCTCTTCACCAGGGCGGGATACGAGGCCGCCGTCTCGGCCTTCCCCGACTCGATGCAGGTGACCTGCAAAGAGAAGCCGACGGTAAGCCCCACCTTCGCCGAAGCGCTGCGCGAGTTCTGCCGAGAGGCGGTCTCCTAGAACGGTCATCCCCGGTCACGCATCAGGCGTACGCGCTCGACCGAGCGTTTGCCCCGACCTATCCTTCGGTCGTGAACGAGCCGGACGACAGCGTCTGGTTGCCGCTCCGCTCGATTGCCAGGACCTCCCAGTCATAGTCGGTGCCCGGCTCGAGGAAGCCGTCGGGCACGTCGCTCTCCGTGACCGAGCGCGGCAGGTACATACTGAGACTGCCGAGCTGCCCGATCATGTGGCGGTGGGGCTCGACGTCCTGCTCGATGATCAGCTGGTACGAGATGATCTTCGTCGGATCGCCGGTGATCGTCTTCGACACCGGTTCCCAGTCGGCGACGACGCCGTGGGTCGGGACGGTTGCGCCCTCGGCGGGCGAGACCAATTGCGGCCCCCTCGGGATGTCGTGGGTGAGCAACGCCTTGCCGACGGTCGGCCCGGTGGCCTCGCCGTTCTCCCGTCCGGGCCCGTAGAAGGTGTAGCGCCCTTCCGGCAGCTTCGCGAGCATGCGCCGGATCGGCACGTCCGCGTTCTCGGGCTCGACCGTCTCGAAGAAGAGCTCGGTCAGGCCAAGCTCACCGAGCGATCCAAGGCCCTGGAACCTGAGCACCCGTCCATCCGGTCCGCGCGCGTCGAGGCGCCGCCAGCCCTCGCTGTCGACGAACCCCTGAAAGCCGGTGTCGCGGTCAGTCGCGTTGTGCTCGATATTGAGCTTCGCCTCCTTCAGGGGCACCGGCTTCTGCCCGCCCGCGGCCCGCGCCGCCGACCCGCCGGACGACTGCGCTCCGGCGTACACGCATGCCACCGCGAAGACGATCATGGAAATTCGGCCTATTAGCTTCATCGCGAGCCTCCATTCGGGTCTTGAATGCTTCGCGGGCGACGCTAGGTGGCGGCGATGAATTAGTCGTGAAAGGCTGAACGGCTCCCGTCGGGTGCGAAACCGCTTGAAAAGCGATTTCCGACGGGGATCACCCCGGTTCAGCCCATAAACCCGGAGGTCGCGGATTCAAATCCCGCCGCCTATCGGATTTACCCAGCGACGGACGCCGTTGACCTCTGCTCGGCGATGACGTACGCTCGGCTCGGAATCCGAGCTTGTAGAAGCCGCATCTCACAGGGGGCACTGGGCGTCGTCGTCGCGCTCACCGCGCTGATCGCATTAGCGCCCTCTTTCGCCTCCGCCGCCCCGATCACGGTAACCACCACCGACGAAACCTCGGCGACGGACTGCACTCTTCCGGATGCAATCGCGGCGGCGAACTTCGACAGCCTCGAGGGACATTGCTCCGCCGGCAGTGGGACTGACGCGATCACGATCACCACCACCGGGGTGATTGACCTCACCAGCGCTTTGCCCACGATCAACTCCGACATGACGATCGATGGGCCCGACGAGTTCCAGCTCAACGTCCGCCGTCAGTCTGCCGCTCCCGCATTCCGGATCTTCAGCGTGAACATCGGCAAAACGGCGACGATCTCCGACCTGACGATTTCGAACGGTCGCCTCGAAACCAACGTAGCCGGAGCCGGCGTGGCGAACTTCGGCACGCTCACCCTCGACCACGTCCTCGTCGCCGGCAATGTCCTCGTCAACACGGCCAGTCAGAGCGGGGGCGGTCCGGCTCCGACCGGCGGCGGCATCGCCAATCTCGGCACGATGACGCTGCTCGACAGCCGCGTCGAGTCGAACACCGTCAGCGCCACAAACACCGGCACGGGCAACGCCTCGGCCGACGCCAGCGGCGGCGGGGTCATGAACTTTGGGGCGATGACGATCGAGCGCTCGACGATCGCCAACAACCACGCCAACGCCAGCGTGACGAGCCCGGACGGCGCGAGCGCGTTCGCCGCGGGTGCCGGAATCCGCAACTGGGTGACTCCGGGGCCCGGGAGCCTGACCGTGCGCCGCAGCACGATCAGCGGGAACACGACCCTCGCCGACGCCCCCGCAGGATCGTTCGCCACTCGTCGCGGCGGCGGTATCTACAACTTCTTCGGCACGCTGGCGCTGGACAGCGACACGGTCGCCTTCAACACCGCGACCGACGGGGCGAACCTCGCTGCACAGGCGACCGAGTCGGTCACTAACACGATCCTCTCCAATCCGGTCGACGGGCCGAACTGCGACGACTCGAATGGCAACAGCGTCGACACGGACGGAGGCTTCAACCTCACGTTTCCGAGCACGTGCGCGGGACTGACGGCCCTCGTCGGCGACCCGAACCTTGGAACCCTGGTCGAGAACGGCGGGCCGAGCCCGACGCACGAGCTGGGTGCCGGCAGCGCGGCCTACGACCGCGGCGACAGCGGCAGCGACACAACTGACCAGCGCGGCAGGGCTCGGCCTCTAGATCTGGCTGCGGTGGCAAACGCCCCAGGCGGCGACGGGTCCGACATCGGAGCGCTCGAAGCCCAGGACGACGACGCCGACGGTGTCCCGGAAGGGACGGACCAGTGCCCAACCGTGCTCGCTCCGACCCAGAACGGCTGTCCCGATGCTGCTCGCGCGCTGACCTTTAGGTATTCGGCGAAGCGCGAGGTCTTCAGGGGCAGGCTCACTACGTTGGGCCCGCAGAAATGCGTGGACCACCGAGCGGTGTCGATCTGGCGCAAGGTCAAGGGCCCGGACAAGCACGTCGGCGACGCAACGACAAAGGCAAGCGGCAGGTACAAGCTCGCCAAGCACGCGAGACGGGGCAAGTACTACTCAACGGTGGCGGACGAGGTCGTCCCTGACGTTGCCGACTGCCAGTCGGCGAGATCCCCCACCAAATCGGTCCGTTAGACCACTTCGACCAGGCCTGCCGTGGCCGGCGACTACGCGGGAGCTTCGCGCAGGTAGGCAAAGAAGTCGGCAATGCGGCGACTGGCTCGCGTGATCTCTGTTTCTCCCCCGGGTCTCAGCAGGGAAGGGAAACACCAAACGGAGGAGCAGCGATGAAGCTGATCACCAAAGCGACCACGCTGGTGGCCGTCGCCGTGTCCCTGGTCGTCGCCGGGGCGGCGATCGCGGCCGTGATCACGGGCACCAACGGCCGTGACCAGATCCAGGGGACCAACCAGGCCGACCAGATCTCAGCACTCGCGGGCAGCGACGAGGTCAAAGCCAGGTCGGGCGACGACACGATCGATGGGGGCGCTGGCAACGACAGACTCGAGGGCGAGCGCGGCGCGGACCTCATCAACGGCGGCGACGGCCGCGACGACCTCCGCGGCGGGACGCAGGACGACGTCCTCAATGGCGGTAGCGGCGACGACCGACTCGACGGCGACCTGGGCAACGACACGCTCAACGGTGACTCCGGGATGGACGAGCTCGCCGACGACACCGGCCGCGATGCGTTCACGGGCGGAGCCGACGCGGACGCGGTCGACGCGCGCGACAGCGGCGGTCAGCCCGCTGGTACGACGGCCGACACCGTCACCTGCGAGGACGGCGACAAGATCCGGATCGACCGTGAAGACACCGTGGTCAACCCGGAGGAGTGCGACGACATCGATCGTTGAGCGTCGATGGATTTGAGCTCGTCGGGGCCGAGATGACGGCACCCGACGAGCTCGTTTCGCCCGCGGGCGAGAAGTCGAAGAAAATGCCGCAGCTGCGGGGGGAGGGGCCTCTTTCCGGATGACCTGCCTCTCTCCCAGCTGCGAGAGCTACTGAGCGGCTTCCGTTCAGGAGTTTCGCCCGACCCTGCGAGGCAAGTTGCCGGGAAGCCGAGCGAACGGGCTACTGCTCGTAGCCTTCGACGGTGTCAGCGTCGCGAATCGAGGTCTGGTCGGGATCGAGCTGGAACTCCTCGTGCGCCTCGCGCTGGCGCAGCAAATCCCAGCAGCGATCGAGTTCGACCTTGAGCTCGGCGAGGCGCGCGTGCCGGGCGTCATCGGGCCCGTGGCCGGTGGCCTCGCTCGCCAGCTGACGCTCTTCGGCAACCAGCCGTTCGATCTCGCCGCGAAGCGTCGAATCATCCATCACAAGCACCCTAGCGCCCGCACCGACCCGGGCGGTTTGATCGAGTAGCGCTATTTGCTGTGGCGCCGGGTTGAGGGCCCCCCACTTTGACGTTCGGCTGGGGGCCGAAAGGTCGCTGGTTCAAATCCAGTCGCCCCGATTACCTTCACCGAGGTAGATGTGCGAATCGGGCGAGAGCTCGCGCGCATCATCCGCGCACACCCGGGGGAGGTCACCCTCCGCGAAACCCAGAACCTTCCACCCACCGGGCGCCAGCTGCGCCCGTTGCCGGCGGAGGTCCACGGCAGGGGCATAGTCTGAGTCGTTGCCGGATGAGGTGGGCTCGACCAACCGTCTCCAGTGGACGAGGCTTTCGCGTCCGATCTCCTGAAGCCCGTCAAGGTTGACTTCGCCTCGTTCTTGAATCTCAGCGAGGGCTCGTCCGAGGCGGCGAAGCAACAGCTGGCTTTCAGACGGCCCGAACTCGAGTGCGCGGCCGACCGAGGCTGCGTGCCAGCGCCCACCGCCGGGCGCCCTCGCCGTGGTTGCGAGCGCCATCTTCGCGCTCGCCGGTGAGAGCCTTGACTTCGATCTCGCCAAGGAGCGGGCGGCGTCGTTTGTCCCAATCCTCATCTTCTGCCTGCTGGTCAACGGCGGACCGAGGAGCTCGGCTGGCGGGGATTTGCACTACCTGGACACGGTCGTCCGCGAGATCCCGAAGAGCCAGAAGCGCCTCGAGTCCTGCCATGCCGCCGCCGGCGATGAAGACCTTTGTCGGTCGATCGGTCATGTCGTTCCTTCAGGAGCTGGTCAGCACCGCGAGACTTCGCACCAACCGACGCACGCCAGCGACGCGGGTGAGTGCGCGAGGCAGCCTGGATCTCGCCGGTCTGACGCAGGGGCTCCTCGGCGTCGAACTGCGCGTGCTCGGGCGGGCAGCGAAGCGACAGCTAACGCCGCCGCGCTCTGAGCCCGGCTCGGCAGAGCTCGCGCTCGTGGGATCGCCCTTCTAGGCGGCCTCGGAGGGGACGACCATCACAGGGCTGTGCGCGAGGTGCAGCAGCCGTTGGGCGACGCTTCCGAGCAGGACGCCGGCGAGGGCCGAATGGCCGCGACTTCCGGCGACGATGAGGTCGGCGCCCGCTTCATCGGCGAGCTTTGCGATCGCCGGCGCGGGGCCTCCGAGCATGACCGAGGTCTTCTTGACGCTGGTCTCGATCCCCTCCGATGAGAGTTCCTCGGCCTGGCGGTCGATCTCCGCCTGAATCTCGTCCTCGTCAACGTGTTTCGGCCAAATGCCCTTGCCGACGGTGTACTCCTCAGCGTGGGCAAGAATCAGCCGCGCATCCTCTTGCCTGGCCAACCCGACCGCGAACGTCAGCGCGTGTTTGGCGTGATCTGACCCATCCAAGCCGACGACGATTACCTTGAACATGAACTCCTCCTTGATCGTGTTCGGCCACGGGAAGCGCGTCTAGCCATCATCGCCACTAGTTCCGGCCCGTGCCTGGGGCGAGCCGATCAGGACGTCGAGCAGATCGCCCACCTCGCGCCCCTGGACGAGGGGGTGGCGCAGGGGAAGTTCCGCGACGACCTCGTAGCGGTTTCGTCGACCCTGTCGCTCGCGCAGCACGTAGCCGTCTTCGACCAGCTCGGAGAGGATTCGGTGAGCGGCGCGCTCGGTGATGCCAACCGCCACAGCGATGTCGCGCAGGCGGATGCCTTGGTCATGAGCAACGCACATGAGGACATGAGCGTGGTTCGTCAGAAAGTCCCAGCCAGCGGTGGGGGCCGAGCGTGGAATTTGCTCGGGATCTCCTGAAAGTCGCTCGCCATTACTGGAAAGCATATTCATGAATCAATGGTACACTATATATCTAGTCAGCGAGTCTCGCCGCCGGCACCTGTCCCGGCGGACTCGTTGGGAAGGGATGCATCAAATGACGGTTTTCAGTGCCCTCCGGCAACGACTTTCTAACCACGAGGCCGATCACTCGATATCGGCCGGAGATCAGGGCGATGCACCCGCAGAAGCTCGGCTCCCATTTCCAGGCTTCGACCGCTTAGACGGGAAACAGGTGATCCGTGTGCTCTCCGATCACTCACAGGTCGAGCTCAAGGCGGTTGAGGCGTATGAGCGCTCTCACCAAAGCCGCGACCGCGTCTTGGACAAGCTGCGCTACATGCGTGGGTCTGAGCCGCTCCCGGGCTATGACGCTCTCGGTGTCGAGGAGACCTTCGAGGCGCTCGCGGAGGCCGACCTGTCCACGGTCAAAAGGATCGGTAGCTATGAGCGTAAGTTCGCCAACCGCAGCGCCGTTTTGGAGGAGGTCATCCGCGTTCACCATCGCCTTCGGGCCGCCCAGCCGGCCAGCGCCGCGCCCCGATACCAGCCGCTGAGCGACCAGCCGCTGAGCGCAACGACGGGGCGTAAGCCGCCGGGCGGAGCCCGGGGAGATCGGCGATGACTGACACGGCCAAAGGGCGGCTGCCCGCCGGATTGCCGGGCGAGCTCACGACCGCACTTGCCTCGCTGTGGACGCAGTACGCGGGCAAGCGACCGACCGACGTTCGCACTGACGTCTGCGGCAACGTCGTCACCTGCGTGCTCGTCGACGCCGTCGGCGACTTCGATCGAAATCTGATGGCTCCACAGGCTCACGACACCGTCCGCGGTATTGGAGCGCTCACCCTGGCTGCCTATAAGCGCGAGGCTGTCGCAGCGGTCGTGAGGCTGACACACCAGCGCGTGGCCTCGTTCATGAGCAGCCATGATCGAGACACCGACGTGGCCACCGAGGTATTTCACCTGGAGCCGTCGCTCTCACGAGGCGCGCCGCCCGCCCTCGCCGAGAAGCGATTCCGACAGGGCCCTTGGGCGCCCCCGCCGCGCACCTTGGCGAGCGCTTAGCACACCAGGCCGCTACGGCCGCTGCAGAGACGGTCGTGTTCCGCTAGCTCGACGGTGCGGGCCAACAAGTGGTGCCGTCCTCCGGCGGCCGAGCCGCTTGGCTTAGGATCGCCATCTACATGCCGGAGGAGACAGAGCGCAGGAAGCTGCTGATCTCGAAGGTCTGGGTTCAGGCCTCCATCGTCGTGTTCCTCCTCGGGTTCTTCGTCCTCGGTCTTCTCGCTTACCGCACCTACACCGCCGATCCGCCGATCCCCGATCGCGTTGTCGATCCAGCCGGCCGGACGGTGTTCACCGGCGAGGACATCAGCAACGGCCAGCGGGTCTTCCTCAACAACGGCCTGATGGAGTACGGCTCGATCTTCGGCCACGGCGCCTACCTAGGCCCCGACTACACCGCCGACTACCTCCACCGCGCGGCGCTTTCGGTCGAGGACCAATACGGCGGCACCGGCTCCGACCGCGCACGAGAGCGGACGATCGCCGACTTCCAGGCGAATCGCTACGACTCCGAGACGGGCACGCTCGAGTACACCGCCGCCCAGGCGAGAGCGTTCTCCGAGCTCGAGCGCCACTACCGCGACTACTTCTCCAACGCGACGACCGAGCAGGGACTGCTCCCGGATGCGATCGACAACCCGGCCCAGGCTCGCGAGCTGACCGCGTTCTTCAGCTGGTCGGCGTGGGCCGCTTCGGCCCGCCGGCCCGGGCACAACTACTCCTATACCAACAACTGGCCGCCCGAGGAGCTCGTCGACAACGGGCCGACCGCAAACGTCGTGGTTTGGAGCGTCGTCTCGCTGATCGCCCTGCTGGGGGGCATCGGGCTTTTGTTCGCGGCATTCGGGCGCTGGGACTTCCTCGGCTGGCAGGGACGCGAACAGGCGTCGCTGGCTTTCCGTAAGCCTGGAGATGTGGCGCTGACGCCCGCGCAGCGCGCCTGCGCCTGGTTCTTCCTGGTGATGGCGGCGCTGTTTCTGATCCAGACGATGGTCGGCGCCGCCTCACAGCACTACCGGGCCGAGCTCGGAGACTTCTTCGGAATCGACCTCGCCCAGCTGCTGCCCTTCAACCTCGCGCGGACCTTCCATGTCCAGCTCGCGATCTTCTTCGTCTCGACCTCCTTCCTAGCCGCCGGGATCTTCCTGGCGCCGATGATCGCCGGGCGCGAGCCCCGTCGCCAGCATTGGCTCGCCTACGGGCTCCTTGCCGCGCTCGTGGTGTCGTCTTCGGCAGCCTGATCGGCGAGTTCGGCGGCATCCACGGCTGGTTCGGCGAGGACGGCTCGATCTTCGGCCTGCAAGGCTTCGAGTACCTCGACCTCGGACGCTTCTGGCAGGTCCTGCTCGTGATCGGGCTCTTCTTCTGGGCGGCCCTGATCTTCCGCGGCTTGCGCGGTCGCCTCCAGCGCGAGGACAAGGGCAACTTGCCCTGGCTCTTCTTCTTCGCCGCGCTCGCGATCCCGGCCTTCTACGCCGTCGGGCTGATCACCCGCCAGGGCGACAGCTTCACCGTCACCGACTTCTGGCGCTTCTGGGTCGTCCACCTCTGGGTCGAGGATTTCCTCGAGCTGTTCACGACGGTGATGGTCGCCTACGTGTTCGTTCTGCTCGGCGTGGTGCGCGAGCGGGTCGCGCTCATCGTGGTCTTCCTGGACATCCTCCTGTACTCGGTGGGCGGGGTGATCGGAACCATGCACCACCTCTACTTCTCCGGCGAGCCCGCTGAGCACATGGCGTTGGGCGCGGTCTTCTCCGCCCTGGAAGTGATCCCGCTCACCTTCCTCACGGTCGAGGCCTGGAGCTTCCTCCAGCTCGGGGCCCGCCAGGAGTCGCAATCTGCGACCCCGTTCCCGCACCGCTGGGCGGTGATGTTCCTGGTCGCCGTCGGTTTCTGGAACTTCCTCGGCGCCGGCTCTTCGGCTTCCTGGGTAACCTGCCGATCGTCTCCTACTACGAGATCGGGACGGCCCTCACCGCCAACCACGGGCACGCCGCGATGATGGGGGTCTACGGGATGCTGGCGGTTGGGCTGGCGCTGTTCTGCCTCCGCTACCTGATCCCGGCCGAGCGATGGCCGAAGCGAGCCGCCAAGTGGAGCTTCTGGTCGCTCAACATCGGCCTCGCCTGGATGACGTTCGCGACCCTGTTCCCGCTCGGCCTGATCCAGCTCTATGAGTCGGTGAATGCCGGCTACTACGAGGCGCGCTCATGGAGTTCCTCACCGATGAACCAACGACGTCATCGAGTGGATCCGCCTGCCCGGCGACATCCTGTTCATCGCCGGCGGCGTCCTGCCCCTGCTCTACGTCTGTTACCTCGGAGTCCGCTACCGAGTCAAGCGAACGACGACCGAGGAGCCCGACGAGATCCTCTTCACCGAGATCACGGCTCCTGCCCCGGAGGCGTCGGCGGCGATCTCATCGCTGCGGTCAGACGAAGGGCCACGGTGACCGCAGAAGCTCTGCTCGCCGTCGGCTATGCGGCCTTCCTAATCGCCGCTGCAATCGGCCTCGACCTGCTCGCCCGCCACTCGCACAATCGCAGCACGCGCTACCGGACGGCTGGGTTCAGCTTCCGCTCGGATCTGGATCTATGGGAGTGCCCGGAGGGACAGCATCTGCACAGGGTCGAGACCGACCATCGCCAGCGGCTGGCGCGCTACCGCGGGAACCCGCAGATATGCAACGCCTGCCCGGTGAAGGTGGAGCGCACCGACTCAGACCGCGGTCGCGAGATTGCTCAGTCGCTCGACCCATGGCCGCACTCGGAGGCCGGACGGTTCCACCGGGGAGTCTGCGTTGTCCTCGTCCTCCTCGCTGCCCTCACTCCCCCATCGCCCTCGTTCGCAGCAATGGGACGGCGGACCTGCTCGCACTCTCGGCGCTGGTCGGTATCTCGATCGCCTTAGCCGGGCGCCTGCTGGGAGCGCTCCGGCGGACGCCGACCGGGTTCCCGGCCGCTTCACCAGCAACGCCCGACCCGTCAATCGCTGCCCGCAGGGGCCCGCCTGCGTAGCCTTCGCTGATCGCGAAGAAGGCAGAACCGCCGTCTTGGAGCCATCCACCACCTCGTCCGCGCCCGATGCTCTGCTTGGCGTGGCGGTGGAGCACGCGACCATGCGCGTACCGATCGCGAGCCGCCGCCAGCTCGCTGGGGAGCTGAGGGCTGAGCTGGCCGGTCGTCTGTTCTCTTCACTCCGCCGAGGACGTCGTTGTCCTCGTAGGTCGAGGACCTCGTCGGCATGGTCTCAATCGAGCACCTGCTGGCCGCCGACTCGAACGCCACCGTCGAGGGTTTGATGGACCCAGACCCGCCGAGCGTGGCGCCGGATACCGACCAGGAGCGCGCCGCCCGGGGGATGGTCGAGCGCCACGAATGCAGCCTCGCCGTGGTTGACGCCGACGGGAGTTCCTCGGAACTGATTCCGCCGCACCGGATGCTGCGGATCCTGCTCGATGAACACGACCAGGACCTTGCGCGCATGGGCGGCTATCTCTCTGCTGGACCACCCGCGCGCGCAGCGCCGCCGAGGAG
>CAWCYG010000004.1:0-1078301 GCA_963799815.1 uncultured Solirubrobacterales bacterium | reverse complement strand
TGGGCTCCTCCGCCTCGGTGGCGAAGCGGACGATCAATTGTGTGCGGCGGCGGCAGTCTTTCAGATCTCGCTCAACGTGGCCGAGAAGGTCGAGATCGCGCACAGCGCCGCGGGCCTGTCAAGAGTGATAGACCTGCGCCCTCGCCGGGCCATGGCCGAGACCGCTGAGAACGACGCCGCCGAGTTCCTCCGGCACCACCCACCCTTCGACACCCTGGACGAGAAGGCGCTGGCCGCCGTCGCGTCGAGCGCCGAGGTTGAGAGCTACCCCGGACGAGCGACGATCCTGGACAGCGCCGCCGCCACCTCCGAGTCGGCGTACGTCGTCCGGCGCGGCTCCGTCGAGCTGATGATGGAGGGTCGCCTTCTGGATCTGCTCGGCGAGGGCGAGATGTTCGGGTTCGCCTCACTGCTCGAGGAGCAGCCGATGGGGTTCGTCGCGCGGGCCGCCGAGGACGCGCTCGTGCTCAGGATCCCCGAGCAAGCGATCCGACCGGTGCTCGAGCGCCCTGCCGCCGTGCGCTTCGTCGTAGGGTCGCTGTCAAAGAGCGTTCGCCTGCTGTCGGGCCACGAGCGCGACCCGCAGCCGGCCGCCGGACGGCCGGTCCGCGAGCTGATTCGCGCCCCGGCGCTGGTCTGCGCGCCCGATACGCCGGTGCAGCGAGCGGCCCAGCGAATGGTCGAGGCCGGCGCCACCTGTGTGGTGGTGGATCTGGGCGACGGGCTCGGGATCGTCACCGACCGCGACATCCGCACCCTGGTCGCCAGCGCGGCCGCCGGGCCGGACACGCCGCTCGCGGCGGCGATGACCGCACCAGCTCGGACCGTGGCCGCGGACCGCTCGGAGACCGAGGCGCTGTTCGAGATGCTCGACCACGGCATCCGCCACCTGCCGGTGCTCGAGGCGGGCCGGCGCTTGGTCGGCGTACTCGACGACGTCGACCTGATCGCGAGCGAGCGGCGCGCGCCGTTTCGCCTTCGGTCGCAGATTGCCCGCAGTCCCGACGCGGCGGCCGTGGCCGAGGCGGCCGCTGAGCTTCCCGAACGGTGATCGCGCTCTACGACTCCGACGTGCCGTCCGCGGCGATCAGCCGCACGATCGCGAGCATCCACGACACGATCACCCGCCGGATGATCGAGATCGCGGAGGAGGAGCTCGGGCGACCGCCGGCCCGTACACGTGGTTGGCGATGGGCAGCTTCGGCCGCCGCGAACCGTTCCCGAGCTCCGACGTCGACTGCGCGCTGGCCTGGGACGACGCGGACGATCCGCAGCTGCGGGAGACGATGACCGGCCTCGCCCGGCGGGTTCTGGAGGGGGTGTCGGCGTGCGGTCTGCGCTCGGACCCGCAGGGCGCGGTCGCGTCGAGCCCGCTGTTCGCACGCTCGATCGGCGAGTGGGAGAGCGCCGCCCGGTCGTGGCTCGAGGACCCCGATCGCGACCGGGGCCTGATGCTGCTCTCGGTGGTGGTCGAGAGCGATCCGGTCTGGGGCGTAACGACCGTGGCCGAGCGTCTGGCGGCGGCATTCGCCCGGGCCCCGAACCGCGAGTACGCGCTGAACCGCCTCGTCGCCGCGGCGCTGGCCGAGCGCCCGCCCACCGGCTTCTTTCGCGACTTCGTGCTCGAGGACAGCGGGGAGCGCAAAGGCCTGCTCGACATCAAGCGGGGCGGCCTGCTGCCGATCGAGGCCCTCGCCCGCTGGGCCGGGCCTGGCGGCGGGCGTGGGCGCCGCGTCGACGACGGCCCGCCTCCGGGCCGCCGAGGCGGCGGGAACGCTGGAGCCGGCGGACGCCGCCGTGCTACGAGACGCGTTCGAGCTCACCTGCGCGCTGCGGATGGAGCACCAGGTCGAACAGCTGCGCGCCTCCGAGCCGCCGGACAACCTGATCGATCCGAAGCGCCTTACGCCGCTGACCAGGACCTCGCTCAAGGAGGCCTTCCGCGCCGTGGCGAAGGTCCAGCGCGGGATCGGGGCCAAGCGCGGCTTCAGCTTTGGCTGAGCGCATCCCTGCCCGCGTACAGTTGGATCATGCGCGTCGTGGCTTCGGACCGCGCGGTCGAGCTCGTCCAGGAGCGGGGCGGTCGCCTGTACGTGTGGCGCACACCCCGCACTCCCGGCTGCGAGGGGATGGCGTTCCTGCGCGCGTCCGAGCATCAGCCGGACGAGGTGGAATTCGATCGCGTGCCGTTCGAGCTGTTCGAGCTTCACCTCGGCCGCATGCACGCACCGCCGTCCGAGCTGCAGCTCGACGCTCGTGGGGACCGGGTCGAGGCCTACCCCGAGGGGTCGGCCTGGGAGATCTAGCTGTAGTGCCTGGCGAGGCGGGTCAGTCCTGGCCGCCCGCCGTGCCTGCGAGCTCCTGCTTCGGGGTCTCCTTCTTCGGGTCGATGAACGGCTTCTCAACGACCACCGCCGTAGTCCTCCCACCGGGCCCATCGACCTCGAGCTCGGTGCCCAGGTCGGCGTGCTCGGTGGGGACCATCGCGTAGCCGATGTTCTTCTCGAGTCGCGGTGAGAAGCAGGCCGAGGTCACCTGTCCTATTCGCCCCCCGTCCTTGTGGACCGGGAACAGGTCGATCATTGAGCCATCGCTGTATGCGCCGAGCGGCTCGCCGCCGATCTCGACGCCCACCAGCTTGCGCTTCGCGCCCTCCCGCTTGATCCGGGCGAGCGCCTCCTTGCCGATGAAGTCCGAGCCCTGCTCGAGGTCGACCATCCAGTCATAGCCCATCCCGACCTCGTAGGGGTTCGTGTCGTACCACATGTCGGCCCCGAGGGCGAGGATGCCGCCCTCGATCCGGCGGATGTGGCACGGACCGATGACGGCGAGGTCGTGCGGCTTGCCCGCCTCGAGCACGGCGTCCCACAGCTTGACGCCGTTCCGGCTTGCCTCGTAGAGGTAGATCTCGTAGCCGAGCTCCCCCGTGTAGCCGGTCCGCGAGACGAGGACCTTCATGTCCTCGAGCTCGTAGGGCCGCAGGTAGTAGTAGGGGATCTCGAGGATGCTGTCGCCGAACAGGTCGACCATCACGTCCTTCGACTTCGGCCCCTGGACCTGCACCGGCCCGATGTCGATCTCCTTGATCGTCACGTCATAGTCGGAGTTGTGGGCCACGCCCCTCGCCCACAGCTCCACGTCGCTGTCGGCCAGCGAAAGCCAGAAACGGTTCTCCTCCACGCGCATCAGCACGGGGTCGTTGATGATGCCCCCGTCCGGCAGGCAGAGGAAGACGTACTTGCCCTGCTCCACGGCGCACTTGTTCAGGTCGCGGGCGACGAGCAGGTTGGTGAAGTCGAATGCATCGGGCCCGCTGATCTCGATCTGCCGCTCGACCCCGACGTCCCACAACGTGACGCCGTTCAGCAGGTGCCAGTACTCCGCGATCGGATCCCCGTAGTGCCGGGGGTGGTACGTGTGGTTATAGACGCTGTACATCTGCACGCCGTGGCGGCGCGACGCGTAGAAGTACGGGGACTTCCGAATCCGGGTGTACAGCAGGATTTCTGGATGCTCGTTCACCTGTGCCAAGGGGTCGTTCCTCCTCTACCTGTCGTTCTCTCGGGTTAGCCGCTCGATGAGCTGGCGGCGCCAGCTCTCGGTGCGTTCGAGCTGATTGAAGGTGTAGACGTGAAGGCCGCCGATCCTGGCGGCCGGGTCGGCGATCGTCGGGGCCAGTCGCTGCAGCAGCCTGGTGGGCGCGTAGACGCGCGGCCGCACAAGGCGCGCGAGCCAGCCGCGCTGAGCCCGCAGGAAGCGGGCCGACTCGCCGAGCCCGATCTTCAGCGAGATCCGAAGCAGTCTGCGGTTGTCGATCACACCAGGGATCCCGATCCAGATCGGCAGATGTGTGCCGCGGTCGCGCACGCGGCGCACCCAGGTCGCGATCACGTCGGTGTCGAAGCAGATCTGACTGACGATGTATGTCGCCATCGGCTCCTTATCGAACATCGCCTCGATCGTGGTCTCGTCGCTGATCAGGTGATGGCTCTCGGGGTAGCCGGAGATGCCGATCTCGGCGAATCGCCCACGCAGCTCACCCATCGCCGAGAGCAGGCCGGCCGCGTCCGCGAACTCGCCCGCGGGCTCCCGCGGGTCCCCGGCGATCACGAAGACCTCTCGTACGTCCGCCGCCTCCAGCCGCGTGAGCAGGTCCTCGAGCTGTCCTCGATCCCGAATCAGTCGCGCCGACAGGTGCGGGACGACCTGATAGCCGCGCTGCCTGAGGCGCTCCGCGAGCTCGAGCGTCGGCTCCAACCCCCGGCTCGGTGAGGCGGTGATCGTGACCTTGACCTCGTCGGGAATATGCCGCGCAACCGCCTCCTCGATCCCGTTCAGGGGGAGGATCTCGTAGCGCGGCCGCCTCAGGCAAGCGACGAGGGACGCGTCGGCGGCCGTCGGACGCGCCGCCGATCGCACCTCGGTCATGGTCATCAAGCGGCCGCCGGCGCGACGTCGCGCAGGCGGGACATGGTCGGGTCGAAGACCGGCTCGTCCGCGACCGCGACCGTCGCTCGCCGCCGCTCACTGTGGATGCTCATACGGCGATGCTATCCGGCGCGGGGCGGATCCCTGCCGAGGCGGGCTGCGGTCGGCGTCGACGGAGTGATTTAGTCGCGCCGGCGCACCCGATCTGCACCTAGAGCGCCCTGGTGCCGCTCGGTACCGACTGCTATGTCCGATCCGTCCAGATCGTGCTGGCGCGGGGACGATGGGACGTGCGGACGCTTAGCGGCTGGCGCTTCTCGTCGAAAGCGGATGCCTCAGGCGCCTTCGGCCTCCGGCAGCCGGAGACCTGGCCAGGAGGAGCGGCCGACGCTGCGGGCGGAGATAGGCTCGCTAGTCGTGAGTCTGGCTGCGCTTGCTCTGGCGGTGATTTGCGCCATCCGCCCCACCGCTCTGGCTTCGGTCTATGCCCTGCTCTCGTCGTCGACGCCCCCGCGGCCGCTGGCGGCTTACACGATCGCCGGTCTTGCCTCCAGTGCGATCGCCGGCGCGATCGTGGTGCTGATCTTGCACGGGGTCCGACTGGAGACCGGGTCCTCGACGGCGAATGCGGTGATCGAGCTTACGGGCGGAGGCGCGGCGCTGGGCTTCGCAGCAGGTATCGCCACCGGCCGGATACGAGGTGGTACCCGAAGCGAACATCCGAAGGGCGCCTCGCGCGTAGTAGAAGAGCTGCGCAACCCGACGCTGCGCGTAGCCGCCGCGGCTGGCGTTGCCACCCATCTCCCCGGGCTGCTCTACCTACTCGGGTTGAACGAGATTGCACGCGGCGACCCGCCTTTGGTCGAAGGACTCCTCGCGGTGCTCGTCTTCGATGCGATCTGGCTGACGATCCCATTCTGCGCGCTCGTCGCAAGCATCCGCCGCCCGGAGGCGGTCCGCGCCGCGATCGGGCGAGTATCAGATTGGATGCTGAGCCATGAGCGCGCCATCCTGATCCTCGTCTTCAGCGTTGTCGGCGCCTACTTCACATCCAGAGGCGCGCTCGATCTCCTGACTTAGCCGTTTCCGTGCGAGGACTTCGTTCCCCTGCGATCGCCGCGCTCACAGCGCTGTGGGCCCCGATGATCGTCAGGCGGCGGGCTCGAAGGGCGCTCTCGCTTGCGGCCGGACGCGCAGCCCTCCTCGACGTCCTCACCGAGAGGCCTTCGAGCGCACCGCCTCGCTCGGCGAGCGGATGGCCGCCGGGCTGCGGCGGGCGATCGAGCGGGCCGGCGTGCCGTGGAGTGTGGCGCAGTATGGGGCTCATGCCTCCTATTTCTTCGTCCCCGAGCCGCCCGCAGACGGCGCCGCCTCACGGGCCGCCGACGACCCGGCGCTGCGGGCGCTGATCCGCGTGTTCATGGCCAACCGCGGCGTCTGGGAGTCCGGATGGTGGCTGGGGCCGACGGTCTCGGTCGCCCACAGCGCCGAGGACGTCGACCGCTACGTCGAACTGTTCGAAGAGGTCCTCGCCGAGGTGACGTGACGACTCGATTAAGCAGCGGTCGGGACGTCGGGCGGAAGGTACGTTTGACCGGCGGGCCTTCCGAGGATAGTGTCGACAGAACTTCGGAGGAAGGACAAGGCCATGAGCGAGAACACCGAGACCGCGATCCTCGCGGGAGGTTGCTGCTGGATCACGCAGGAGCTGATGCGCAACTGCGAGGGAGTCATCTCGATCCGGGCCGGGTGGACCGGTGGCGACAGCGACAACCCGACTGAGGACGAGCCGGGTGGGCACGCCGAGGCGGTCGAGCTCGTCTTCGACACCGACAGGGTCTCCTTCCGGGACGTCCTCGAGCTCTTCTTCCAGATCCACCGACCCGACCTTGGCGAACGTCTCGTGAGCTCCATGTATCGCTCGGAGATCTTCTGTACGACTGACGAGCAGCGCCAGGTCGCCGAGGACACGATCGCCGACGTCGAGGCCGCAGGCTTCTGGCCCAAGGTCGCGACCGAGATCAGCGAGGCCGGCCCCTTTTTGGGGGCCGAGGCCGAAGATCAGGACTACTTCCAGCGCTATCCGGACAGCTCCCAGTTCCCGCAGCCCCGGCTGGAAGCTGCCAACGTGCAAGCCGGATAGCCGCTGAAAACGAGAAAACGGTAGTTCGCGCTCATTTCCGCAGGTGCGTGGCCTTGACGCCGCCGGCCGGACACGCGAGCCTTACGCCGTAGATGAACCTCTTCGCGCTCACCGGGATCATCATCGCGGTGGCCGCAGCCTCTTGCGGCATGCTGTGGCTGGCCCGGCGCAACCCGATGAACGAACGCTTCTCGTCGGAGCTCGGCGAGCACAGCAGGGCGTTCGACTTCCTCGGCATCGCGTTCGCAATCCTGCTCGGATTCGTGGTGCTCCAGGCCTACGACAGCTACAACGACGCGAAGAGAGGCGCCGAGCAGGAGGCCCAAGCGCTGCTGGAGCTCAGCCGCACCGCGGATGCGTTCACGCCGGAGGAGCACGAGCTCCTGGAGGGGACGCTGGTCTGTTACGGGCGGGCCGTGATCGAGCAGGGATGGCCGGCGATGCGCGATGGCGGCGAGGGAAGCCCGGTCGTGAACGAATGGGGGAGCCGCTTCAGGGACGCGGCGTTCCAAGTCCATATTCGCTCGCTGGTCGAGGACGCCGCGTTCCGGCAGCTCCTGATGGAACAGGACACACGCATCGAGGGTCGGCGCATCAGGCTTGCCGAAGCCATCCGCGTGACGCCGCCTCCCATGTGGTTCGTGCTGATCCTGGGGGCGCTGCTCACGATCGGATGGATCGTGCTGGGCGCCAATCGGCGAGGTAGCTTCATCGTTCAGGCGAGCGCAGTGGCTTCCGTCGCCGCAATGGCGACGGCGACGCTGCTGCTGGTGTGGTTCCTGGACCACCCCTTCACGGATCAGAGCGGAAGCATCAGGCCGACCGAGATGGAGGAGGTGCTCAGAGTCATCGAGGAGGAGTCACACCCTGAGGGCGCAGAGGTGACTCATCCCTGCACAGAAGACGGCGATCCCCTGTCCGCCTAGGGTCCATCGTCCTCAAGCCCGAACGCGGCGGTCGGCTGCGCGGGGCATTGGCTGGTCGATCGCACCGCCCCGAGCGATCGCGACGAGCTTGCCGAGGCCCTCGCGGATCGAGTCGGGCTGGCTCGCCGAGGGCGAGTCTCCCGGGTGGTGAGCGGAGATGCGAACTCGGAGGAGCCCCGGGATGCTGCGGAAGCGCAGCGGCGGGTCAAGCAGCGCCGCTTCGCCATCGATTCCGGCGGGCACCGGCTCCGCCGAGTCGACCTCGAAGTGGTGTGGCGACCATTCAGACCAGAGGCGGCGGGGGACGAGCCTTCGCAGCCCCCGCGGGGGTGAGCCGACGATGACGATCCCGAGCCGGCCATCGTCGATCCGGGGGCGGGTTCCGGACCCCATCACCGAGCCGAGCCGGTAGCGATTGTTGGAGATCAGGATGGCGCGTCCCGAGGCGTGGGTGTCGCCATAGGGCCCGGTCCAGCGTAGGTCGGGAGGGGTTCCCGCGGGGCCGATCACTTCCGGGGCGGTGCTGAGCAGGGTCCGGATCTTCGCGCCGCGATAGCTATCGCGCTGCACCGCTGAGGCATAGAAACCGAGCGACACGTTGTTGACGAAGACGCGCCCGTTCACCGCCGCCAGGTCGACGACGCGCTCGCCGCCGTCGACGAACGCATCGAGTGCGCCGACCGGGTCGTCGCGATCGACTCCGAGATCGAGCGCGAAGTGGTTGCGGGTGCCCGACGGGATGCATGCGAAGGGCAGATCGTGCCGCGCCGCCGCCTCGGCGACGATGGCCTGGGAGCCGTCGCCGCCTGCCATCGCGAGCGCGTCCGCGCCGTCTGCGACCGCCGCTTCGACGAGCTCCGCGAGATCATCGTCCGGGCCAAGCACAACGGGCTGGATCTCCCTTTCGCGCGCCTCATCCGCGAGGTTCAAGCGCTCGGCCTTCCCGCCTCCCGATCGGGGGTTGACGAAGAGGAACGACCGCCGCGGACGGGGTGCGCTGGGCAGCGGGACGTGGATCGTGAACGCAGCGCAGGCGGCCGAGACAGCGGCCCAGAGCAGGGCGATCACGATCAGGCGGTTGATCACGCGGCTGTCGAACAGCTCCTCCACCACCCCGAGAGCGAACATCCCGGCGAGGATCAGCCCCAGGACCCGCACGATGCCGCGCCGGACGAGAGCGAAGGCGGCGAGCGCGACGGCCAGCGAGAGGGTGAGGAGGATGCCGAAGGCCTGCTGCGGATCGTCGGCGGCGTAGCCCACCGCGTTTAAGACGGCGAGCGGGGTCAGCACCAACGCGGCGATCGCGTAGAACCGCCGGCGGCGCCTACGATCTATCCCCCGTGAGCTCACGTGACTGGCTCGCTGACGCGGAGCGCATCGATGCCGCCGTCTACGCGGCGGTCGCCCGGATCGACATCCCGCCCTTGGATCAGGCGATGTCGCGGCTCTCGGGGGCGGCCGATTACTCCCGTCTGTGGTTCGCGGCGGCCGCCCTGCTCAGCTTGTTCGGCGGCAGCCGGGGTAGGCGGGCGGCGAAGGAGGGGTTCGTCGCGATCGGGGTCACGTCGGCGATCGTGAACACGGCGATGAAACCAATCTCCCGGCGGCCGCGCCCGGAGCGAGAAGAGCTCAGCGCCCGACACGTGCGGATGCCTATGTCGCTCTCGTTCCCCTCCGGGCACGCGGCGTCGGCGTTCGCGTTCGCGACCGGCGTGACGAGAGTCGAGCCGCGCGCCGGCACGCCGCTCCACAGCCTCGCCGCCGCCGTCGCCTATTCGCGCGTGCACACCGGCGTCCACTTTCCCGCGGACGTCATCGCGGGCTCGCTGATCGGCGTGGGGCTCGCCCGGCTCACCGGCATCCTGCGCGAGCGACGGTCGAGGGCGGGGACATGTCGGCGCTAAGGGTTTCATTAAAGAGCGGCGCTAGTGTGGATCCGCATGGATAGTCGGGACGACATCCGTCGCCGCGCCAGATGGCGCCTGCTGCTGCTCGCGCTCGCCATCGCCGCAACCTTCGGCGCCGCCTTCGCGCTCCTCCCGCACGACCCAGCCGCGGTGGCGGAGCTCGCCGCATTGCCGGTGGCGGTTCTCGCCGCCGGCGCGTTCGGCGCATGGGTGCTGCTGACACCGGCGCTCGTCTCGGGCACACTGCTGGCCGCGGCGACCGGCCTCCTGCTCGGTCCGGCTGGAATGCCCGTCGCGCTGGGCGGCGCGCTGCTTGGGTCGGTCATCGCGTTCTTGATCGCGCGTCGGCTGGGAAGGGGCCCCGCCGAGGCGCTGTGCGGGCCGCGGCTCGAGCGGCTGAAGGGCAAGGTCGAGAAGCGCCCCGTGCTGTCGATCGCGCTGATCCGGATCGCCCCTGCCGCGCCGGCGACGATTCTCAACTACGCCGCCGGTCTGACGCGGATCCGGCTGCGCGACTTCCTCACCGGCAGCGCGCTGGGCGGCGCGCCGCGGATCCTCGCCTATACCGCGCTGGGCGGAGTCATCGCCGATGGCGCGCTCGCACCGGCGATTGCGATCGGGGGCGCGCTCGCCCTGCTGGGCGCCGGTGGGGCGATCGTCGCCCGCCGCCGCCGCGCCGTCGCTCCGCGCGCTGCGACCGCCTGAGCGCCTGTCGTGGAGGACCCGCTCGGGTTGCACGGGCTCGCCTGCGTGGCCCACGTTCACTCGACCTACTCAGACGGGACCGCGACGGTCGCCGAGCTGGCGGAGGCGGCGGGCGAGGCGGGCGCCGACTGCGTGCTTTTGACCGACCACGACACGCTGGAGGCGCGGCGGCGGGGCGAGGAAGGGTGGCATGGCCGGGTCCTGATCCTCGTCGGCCACGAGGTCTCGCCGAAGGGCGGCCACCTCCTCGTCTTCGGCGTCGACGAGGAGATCGGTCACGCTGGACGGAGCGAGCGAGAGATCCTCGAAGCGGTGCGGGAGGCAGGCGGGATCTCGTTCGCCGCTCATCCCTTCTCGGAGGGCTCGCGGATGTCGAAGGTGATCGCACCGCCGCATGGCTGGAACCTGCTCGACGACGAGGCATCACCCGGGATCGAGCTGTGGAGCCTGGAAACGGACTCCGCCGAGGCGTGGCGATCGCCGCGGGAGGCGACGGCGTTCCTGCGCGATCCGATGCGGTTTCTGAACGGTCCGCCGGCGCGCCACCTCGAGACCTGGGACCGCCTGTGCCAACGGCGCCGGGTGCCGGCGATCGGTGGGCTCGACGCGCATCAGAAGGGGTTCAGGCTGCGCGGGAGGGTGCGCTCGCCGATGCCAAACGCGCGGTACTTCGCGCTGCTGCAGACCCACGTGCTGCTGCCCGCGGCGCCGAGCGGGAAGCTTGCGAGGGATCGCCGTGCGATCTATGACGCGCTCTCCGACGGCCGCTGCTATCTGTCGTTCGAGGCGCTCGCGCCGGGAAGGGGATTCCGCTTCTGGGCGGAGGGGGACGGGGGCCCGGTGGCGATGGGTGCGCAGGCGGAGCCGGGGGACTGGGCACTGCGAGCGATCGTGCCACGGCGTGCGCGGTTGCGGCTGCTGAAGGACGGGAAGCCGGTCGCCGACGACGAGGGCGATCGGCTCGAGCTGGAGGTGACCGACGCCGGCAGCTACCGACTCGAGGCATGGCTGGACGAACCCGGGCGCGAGCGGCTGTGGCTCGCTAGCAACCCGATTTACCTGCGCGCCGGCTAGGCCGCCTTCGGCTTGACGAGCATCGAGGCGGGGACGCGCCTGGTCCGCCAGCCGCGGCGATCCCAGATGACCAGGAAGACCGCGCCGGCGAGTGACGCGAAGAAGGAGATCGAAATGTTCGCGATCAGCTGGTCGAAGGTGAGCGGCTCAGCGTCGAAGAGGCCGTGGGCGACCCATCCGCCCACCTCGTAGAGCATGGCGACGCCGAAGCCGAGGCTCGTGGCGGTGAGGAGCATGCCGGTGCGCTCGTGGAGGTCGGTCTTGCCCTGCAGGTCGGGGACCACGCGGAGGCGGACGAGGACGAGGTAGAAGCCGGCGGCGAACGCCGCGGAGGAGAGGATGCGCGCGGCCGTTTCGTAGCCCTCGACCGAGTCGAACGCCCCCGCGAAAGCGCCCCAGGCCTGGAACGCCATCGCGAGTGCGAATGCGGCGTCGAACGGCCGGGGGGCCTCGGCCCAGCGAATGATGAGGGAGCCGGCAAGCCCGACGACGAAGCGGACGGCGTGATCGACGTCGCCGCTCGCGAGCGCGATCAGGGCGCCGGCAACGAGGCTGAGCCGGACCACGTCGATGGAGTCCCGGATCACCCGTCCCCAGTCGCCGACGAGCCAGCGGGGTAGGGTCGGATACGGGCGCATCTCCTCACCCTCGTGGCCGCGGGGCGGGCGCCAGCGGGCGAGCGCGTCGCCGAGGCGGGTTAGCGCGTCCGAGTCGCGCTTCGAAGGGGCTGGCGGCATCGGCTCCTCGCCACGTAAGGCGGCGCCGGGAGCGCGCCAGGTCCGCCAGCCGCGGCCCGTCCAGATCAGCAAGATCAGGCCGCCGGCGAGCGCGCCCAACGCATCGTCGATGAGGTCGCCGATCGAGTCGCCGTAGGTGACGAACATCTCGGTGCCGAGCACGGCGTTCGAAAACCATTCCCAGATCTCGAACAGGCCGCCGATCGTGAGCCCGAAGGCGAGCGTGACGACGACCATCCCGACTCGGTCATGCAGCCCCGCGTCGTCGCTTAAGTCCGGGACCAGCCTCAGGTGACAGAGCGCGATGTAGGCCATCATCGCCGAGCCGCACGGAAGCAGGAAGTGAACCACCTTGTCGTAGCCGTAGATCGCGTCGAAGAGGCCGAAGACGTTGCCCCAGATGGCGAGGTTCATGCCGAGTTGAAAGACCAGGTCGAACGGCCTCTGCACGTTGAGGATCCGCGGCACCAGCATGACGAGAAAGCCGCCGAACATCTCGACGGTATGGGTCGTCTCCCCGATCACGATCGAGACGATCGCGCCGACGAGGGGGACCAGGCGGAGCAGGTCGAGTGGGTCCCGGACAACCGGGTTCCAGTCGCCCACCAGCCACCTTGGCAAGTTGGTCGGCACCGGCTGCGGACGAATGACGGCCCGCCGCCAAAGCCGCTGCGGCCGATCCGTCGGCGCTTGCCCCGTGCTTGCCATCGGTCTCAATCCCAACCCTAGACCCCTGGGCGCAGTACAAGCCGCCGGCCGGAGGCAACGCGGTCGCGCGGGCTAGCTAATCACTGACGGGCTGATCGGCCCCGCCCTCGCCAAAGCCGGCACGCAGGTGCACCACGACCCAGCCTCCCCCCACGAGCAGCACCGGCAATACGACTCCAAGCAGGACGAAAGCAGGCAAGGTGTTGATGGAGCGCACCATCCAGCCGAAGTTCATCCCGAAGAACCCGACAATGAAGGTCAGTGGCAGGAAGACGGTCGCCACGACCGTCAGCCGGTAGATGATCTCGTTCTGCCGCAGGTCGATCAGCTTTGCCAACGCGTCCCCGGCGGCGTCGATCGCGTCGACGAGGCCCCCGATCTGGCCACGAATGCGCTCGAAGTAGTTCTCGCTGTCAGACTCGAGCCCCTCGATTCGGCCAATCTCCTCGCTGATCCGCTCGAAGATGCCGCGCTGGGGACCGAGCCGACGACGCATCTCCGTCAGCCCCGCGCTGATCCGCCGCAGGGTGGCAGTACGCACGCGCACGTCGCGCATCGTCGCCGCGGCCAACGACAACTCCTGCAGCTCCAGCTCAAGCTCGTTGAGCCGGTCATACGCGGTGGCGACTAAGCCGTCGAGCACCGCGTAGACCGCGTACTGCTCGCTGCGGCCCTCCGCCACCTTTACGCCGAGCCGCTCGGCCAGCGAAGCTTTTCCCTCATGGATTGTCAGCAGGAAGTCACCATGGACAAGGACCCGCACGTCGATCAACTCATGGTCGCCCTCCTCGCCGAAGCAGGTCATCGCAAAGACAACCTGCTTCCCATCAATATGAATCCTGCGCGAAGGCGGCGCATCAGGGTCGGAGTCGAGCAGACTCGTCAGGGCAGCCTCATCGAGCAACAGGACCTCGCGCAGCGCTTGGCGCTCGATCGACCCTGCGGTAGCGTCGATCCAGAAGAACCGTCCTGCCTTGCGCAGCTCGGCGACGCGGCGGCGCTCGCTTGGGCCGAGGCCGGCGATGATCTCGACCATCGCAGCCTAGGCTAGGACCGCCTCAGGACGGCATCGTCAGCCCCGTCACAGAAAGCTACCCCGCACTCGGCGGTCCGAACCAGGTGGTTAGCGCCTCAGCGAGCCCCAGGTGGGTCAGGTCACCGACCCAGGCCACATACCCGTCGGGTCGAACCAAGACGGCGGCGGGAGCGGTGACCACCCCGAGGACCGGAAGCTCCCACGGACCGGCGTATTCGGCGTCGACCAGCTGAACGCGGTCGGCCCATGGAGTGATGTCGAAGCCACCGGGCTCGCCAAGGTTGAGGAGCACCGGTCGGGCATCGTGCAGCAGGGTGAAGACCCGGAGCGGGCCGTCGGCTGTGACCAGGTCGAGATCGGGCGTGCGGCGTCCGAGCAGCGGATGTCCCTCGCCGAGGTCGTAGTGAATGTCCAGGCCGAACATCATCGCCGCGAATCGCCTGCGGGACTCGTCCGTCATCAGGAGCTCGGCAATGGTGTCGCGCAAGGCCTCCGTGCGTTCGTCTGGGCGGCGGAGCGCGACGTGCGCCATCGTCGTGCGCAGCACGCGGGCAGCGACCGGGTGGCGCTCGGCGTGGTAGCTATCCAGGAGGCCTTCCGGGGACGTTCGGTTGACCACCTGGGCCAGCTTCCATCCCAGGTTCACCGCATCCTGCACTCCGACCTGGAGGCCCTGCGCACCATCCGGCGAATGCACGTGCGCGGCGTCGCCGGCCAAAAGGACCCGTCTGTCGCGGTATGCCGCGGCCTGCCGGGTCATGTCCGTGAACCTGGAGATCGAGGTGGGACTGTGGATCCCGTAGTCGGTCCCGTAGACGGCGATCAGCGCCTCACTGAGATCGCGCAGGGTGGGTTCGCTCGTCGCTCCGACGTGCTCTTCGGTCAGCATGACGCCCACCGGCCCCTCATCCGCGTAGACGACCTCGCCGTCGACGATCTCGTAATCCACCCTGCCGAGGGCGTGCATGCCGAGGGCGTCCTGGCGGATGCCCCATTCGGGCGGCTCTTCGGCCAGCTCGACCTCGGCGATCAGGCTGCTCGTCGTCGGATCCCACCCCGGGAAATCGATCCCGGCTGCTTTACGGACCAGGCTGCGTCCTCCGTCGCAGCCGGCGAGGTATTCCGCCCGCAGCGACTGGCCGTCGGATAGCTCGACGTCGACGCCGGTTTCGTCCTGCGCGAAACCCGTCACCTCACGTCCGCGATAGAACGTCACTGGCAGCTCCCCGACCCAGCCGGCCAGGATGCGCTCGATGTGTTTCTGCCAGAGCCCGAGCGAGTAGGGATGCCGGGTGGGAAAGTCGCTGATCTCCAGGGGGGTCCCGGCGAACTGCCCGACCTGGACCACCTGTCCCTCTGAGAGGAACCGATCGGCGATTCCGCGCTGATCGAGGATCTCGATGGTGCGTGAGTGCAGGCCACCTGCGCGCGAGCCGGGAAGGTCCTGGCTGGAGCGCCGCTCGACAATCGCGACGTCCACGTCCGCCAACGCCAACTCGCCCGCCAGCATCAGCCCCGTCGGGCCTCCTCCGGCGATCACCACCGCATGTTCGGCCATCACAGGCATCTAGCTCCTTCCTAGCTCCTTCCATTTCACCGGTTTTGGCGCTTGGGCCGGCCTTTATACGGCACGAGCCAGGGGTTCATGAAGGCCTCCGGCGCGCTATAAATTGGAAGTGGAAAGGTGAGGGCAGACCCCCTTCCGGGCGCGGTTCGCGGCCGAACCGACAACTTCCTAGGTGCGAACCTGGGCATCCTCCTCGGGGCTCGATTCCCTGGCGACGGTTTACCGTGAACCTGCCCCGCGTCCGGTCGGAGGTATGATGCCGCGCCTGGCAACCTGGTCCTGGCCGGCGCGGGGGCGGACATGACCGCATGGGCTTGAGGAGGCCGGAGTTGGACCAAAACAGCGCCGAAAAGATCCGAAGCGCGACCTTCCCGCTTGTTCGCAAGGGCTATGACCCGGCCGAGGTCGAGAGATTTCTCACGCGGCTCGCGGACTGGCTTGAGACGGGAGGTGGCGACCAGGCCCGCGCGGACGTCGTCAAGCGGGAGATCGAGCGAGTCGGCGAGCGGACGGCGGCGGTTCTCGCAATGGCCGAGGACACCGCCCAGCAGCTGCGCGGTGATGCTGAGCGGGAGGCCGATGAGACGGTAGGGGAAGCCCAAACCGTTGCGAGCCGGACCCGTGATGAAGCAGACGCCTACGCGGAGAAGGTCCGCGGAGATGCGGACGCTTACGCGGAGAAGTCGGTGGGGGACGCAGACACCTACGCTGCGGAGACGCGGGGCGCCACCGACACATACGCCAAGACCACGCGGTCGGCAGCCGACGCGGACGCGGAGCGCAAGCAGACCGTCGCGGAGACTCGCGCGGCAGAGCTGATCGAAGCGGCCGAGGCGAAGGCGAAGCGGATCGTCAACGACGGGGTGAGGCGTCGCCGAGAGATCGAAGCGGTGATCGCGGACCTCGTCGCTCGCCGGAACGCCGTGATCAGCGACGCGAACAGCCTCTCCGAGGGGCTGCAGGCGGCGGCCGCAGCCCACACTCCCGAGGACGGCTCCGACCCGCTCGCCCAACCAAGCGAGCTCGACCCGGTGGAACGCGGCGAAGGGGAACCGAACGATGAGGCCGCTGCGCCAACCCGCCGTCCCACCTCCGAGAAGCCGGCCAAGCCGCAGCAGGTCGGGGCCTGAGGACTCGCGAGCCCGTGGACCGGCTCACTGTGGATCGAATTCGCAGGGTGAGCTTCCCGGTCGTCCGGCGTGGCTACAGCAAACGGGCAGTCGATCAGTTCCACGATCGGCTTGCGCAGTGGCTCGAGACCGGACAGGGCGATCCGGCGCGGGCCGACCTGGTGAGGCAGCAGCTCATGCGGGTGGGCCGCCGGACGGCGGCGATCCTCGCCGAGGCCGAGGCCGCGGCGGAGCGTGTGCGCGCGGAAGCGGAGCAGGAGGCTGCGGCGATCATCAGGCGGGCGCGCCAGGAAGCTGCCCGGATTCAGCCTTCGGCACCGGAGGACCCGCCAGGCCGTGTCGCAGGTGCGCAGCGTGAACGCCAGCGCCCAGCGCCCGCCGTGTTCGATCACGGCGTGCGCTAGCTGCGAGCGACTGCCCTTCACGAGCTGGGCGGAGCCGATTTCAGTGGATGGGCGGAAGCTGCGAGGATCGCGTCATGAGGAAGGTGCGAGCCTCGACGTCCAGGGACGTGTCGGCCTGCATGGAGATCGTGAGCGGACTCCCCGATCACTTCACCCCTGACGTTCCGAGGAAGGTGGAAGCCCATCTCCGAGACCACGACGGCTGGGTCGTCACCGAGGCGGACGCCGTCGTCGCCTTCGCTGTCGCAGAGCGCCGATCGGACCGCGCCGCTGAGATCCTCTGGATCGCCGTCGAGGCGGACCGACGGGGTGAGGGGATCGGGACCCTTCTCGTCGACCGGCTGATCGGGGAGCTCGCCGACGACGGGGTCCGGGTCATCGAGGCCAAGTCGCTCGACCGCAGCGCGGACTATGAGCCCTACGTCGCCACTCGAGCTTTCTGGGAGCGCAGTGGTTTCGTCCAGATCGACACCATTGACCCGCTGCCGGGCTGGGAAGCCGGAAATCCCGCCGCGATCTATGTCGCAGCGATCGGAGGCACGCGGTGATCAGCGGCGTCCACGCGATCATTTTCAGCCGGGACGCGGATGCGGACCGAGCATTCGTCCGCGACGTGCTCGATCTCCGCTCGGTCGATGCGGGCGACGGCTGGCTGATCTTCGCCCTGCCACCCGCCGAACTCGCGGTCCATCCGACCGACGAGGACGGAGGCCATCAGCTCTACCTGATGTGCGAGGACGTTCATGCGACGGTCGCCGAGCTGAGGCGTAACGGGATCGAACTCACAAGAGAGATCAGCGACGAGGGCTTCGGGCTCGTGACCGCGCTTCGGCTGCCGGGCGGCAGCGAGCTCGCCCTCTACGAGCCGCGACATCCGAGCCCGCTCTCGCTCGGAGGCTGAGGGTGAGACGGATCCGGCTTTGCAGCTCAGATCTTGCGATAGCGGGCGTCGGCGAACGAGTAGAGGCCGAAGCCGATCAGGCCTGCTGCCACGACTCCGAGCAGGATCTGACCGTAGGAGGCTTGGGCGAGCTTTGAGAGCGCGCCGTCGAGCGTGATCGCTGCGTCGGGGTTGTAGTCGATCGCGGCCTTCACCAGGAAGTAGCCGATCAGCACGAAGACCACCATTCGTGCCAGGTGGCCAAAGATTCCGAGTCTGGTGAAGGTCTTTTCGACCTGTGGGCTCATCTCCTCGGTCTTGGACTTCTCGAGGAACTTCTTGCTCAAGCCCTTGTAGCCCTGGTCGAGGCCCTCACCGATGACGAGCGCCCCCGCGATTCCGACGATCCAGACTCCCGCGGTCCAACTGAGCACATCGCTCGTGGGTTGCGAGGCGCCATCCGAGCCGCTGCCCGAGCCGACCAGGATCTCGACGGCGGCTATACAGAGCAACGCGTAGCCGATGCCGCTGACGACGCCACCGATGCGATCGAAGGTGCTGTCGTCGCTCTCAGGGCCGTGGCCGACGGCGGCGCGTACAAGCCGCCAAGTCGAATAGCCGGCGAGCCCGATCGCGGTCGCGATCAAGAGCCACATGCCAAATGGCTGTTGGGCGATCTCGGACAGCGCCCCCTCTTGGCTCGTGGTGCTGCCACCGGCGCCGAGCGCCACCTGTAGCGCAAGGACCCCGATCAGCCCGTAGATGAAGCCGCGCGCGACGAGACCGGAGCGCGCGAACCATTCGAACCCACGTGTTTGCGAGACCGCCTCACCCTGCTCCTGCGCCCTGCGCACTGGTTGCGGCGCTTCGCTCATGTCGTCCTGTGGCACAAGATCAGTACTTGCTCCGGATCACCTCGGCCGCACCGGCGGCGCGGCAGGCGAACAGCACAATAGTGATGGCCCCGAGGCCCACCAGCACTCCGCCGGCGGTGTCGAGCGGATGATGCATGCCGCGATAGATACGCGACATCGCGACAAAGGCGGGAACCAGGACCGCCACCGTCCACGCGAGCCAACGCACGCGCCGGTCGGTGATCCTGGACGTCAGCAGGAGGACGAGCCCGGCATATACCGCTACTGAGGCGGCCGTATGACCCGACGGATAGCTGGCGTCAACCGGGAGGTCCTCGAGCCGATGGACGTCGGGGCGCAGCCTGGGTTGGGCGAGGCTCGTGACCCGGTAGAGGCCGGATTCCACGAGTGGCACGAACGCCGCGAACGCGGCGATGAGCCACTGCCGGCGAAAGGCGAAGACGATCGCGACCAGGGCGGCCAGGACGCTGAGGACGATCGACCCCACAGTCGAGCCGACCTCGGAAGCATCGGTCAGCAAGCCGGTCCTCTCGGCCACCACCGAGGTCACGAAGCCCTCGTCGGCAGAGACGATCGCGCCGTTTCGAATCAGCACGTCCGTAACCAGCAGCCCGAGCCCGATCGAGAGCGTGGCGACCACCACGAAGCCGAAGACCAGTGCCGCGGCAAAGACGATGGCGGGGTGCCGACCGTCGAATCGCTCGGCGAATCGCTCGGCCACGTGGCCCGGCCGAGGGCAGAGAATCGGGATCGCTTGGCGCTCTCGATCGTCACTCCGGCCCGGTGGCGGAGCGTTCCGCTCTGTGGTTTCCGGGCTTTCTGTCAGCTGGTGGCCGGCTTGTAGATCATGAGGGCGACGCCAGAGTCGTAGGACTTTACGTCGGCAAGCCTGAGCTTCTTCATGTCGCCGGGGTCCGGGAACATCCGCAGGCCGTCGGCGACGAGGACGGGGTGGACCATCGCGCGGTACTCGTCCACCAGATCCGCCTCGGCCAGAGCATGGACCAGCTGGGCGCTGCCGTTGATGAGGATCGGGCCATCGTTCGCCTCCTTCAGCTTCGAGACCTCCTCGACGGCGTCGCCCGAAAGCACGGTCGTGTTGTCCCATTCGGGGTCGGTCAGCGTTGAGGAGACAACGTACTTCGGCATCGAGTTCATCTTGTCGGCGAATGGCCCCCCGCGCTCGGGCCAGGCGGCCGCGAACCCCTCGTAGGTGTTGCGCCCCAGGAGCAGCGACTCTGCCTCCTGGATCTCCTCGCTCTTGTAGGCGAAGTGGTCCTCGCCGTAGGTCGACTCGAAGGTCCATCCCGTGTGGGGGTGCGTCGGCTCCCCGCCTGGCGCTTCCATGATGCCGTTCAGGCTCACGAACTCGGACACGATCAGCTTGCTCATCTCGATTCCCCTCATATTCGCGCTTTGTCTGAATAGACTGCGGCGCCGCGCGGTTCTCATCGCTTACCCGATTCACCCTCTCTGGACGATGTATGTGCTTCGGGCAGGCTTACGTTAGGAGTCGCAGATGCATAGGCGGATTGCTGCACTCAGCGCCCTCGTGCTCGGCGTGGCGGCCCTTGTACTCGCCGTTGTCGTTGCGGTGCAGGAATTCCCGCAGGGCTTGATCGTCCTCGGCCTGGTGTGCATCGCGGGACTTTCGGGCTGGCATGGATTGCTGCGGCGCGGCGTCGTCCGCGTCGCAGGTCTCTCCGTGGCGGCGATCGCGCTCGCGGTGGCGATCCTGTTGCTTCTGGACGAGCGCGTGGTTGAGATCGCGCTGGTCGCTGGCGGGCTCGTGGCCGCCGGCGCCTGCGCGCGAAGGGCCGTGAGCGGGAGCCCGGATCTTCGGTCCGTATCGCGCCCGCAGCACCCCGTCCTGATCTTCAATCCGCGATCCGGGGGTGGCAAAGCGGAGCAGTTCTCGCTCGCCGCTGAGGCCCGGGCGCGTGGCATCGAGCCGATCGAGCTCGTTCCCGGCGAGGACCTGGAGGCGATCGTGCGGGATGCGATCGCCCGCGACGCCGACGCTGTCGCGATGGCCGGCGGCGATGGCTCGCAGGCGATCGTCGCCGCCATCGCCGCGGAACTCGACCTTCCATACGCATGCGTGCCGGCGGGAACGCGAAATCACTTTGCCCTCGACCTCGGTGTCGACCGCGACGACGTAGTCGGCGCCCTCGACGCTTTCGTTGACGGCCGCGAGCGCCGGGTGGACCTCGCGGAGGTGAATGGGCGCGTGTTCGTCAACAACGTCTCGCTGGGTCTCTACGCCGAGGCGGTTCAGCGGGAGGGCTACCGGGGCGCGAAGCTCCGCACCCTCATCGACACGATGCCCGACACCCTCGGCTCCGAAGGCGCGGGGCTCGATTTGCGCTGGAGGGGGCCGGGAGGACACGAGCATCGCTCCGGCGCCGCGATCCTGGTCTCAAACAATCGCTACCGGCTGGGGCGGGCGGTCGGATCCGGAACCCGGCCCGCGATCGATGATGGGCTCCTCGGCATCGCCATCGCCGGGGCACCCGCGGGCCGCGGCCAGCGCGGGCGCCTGCCGCAACGACCGGTCCGCGAGTGGAGCGCTCCGACCTTCGACGTCGACGCTGACCGCATCGTGCCCGCCGGAATCGACGGTGAGGCGGCGCACCTCGACCCACCCCTGCGATTCCGCATCCAGCCGGGGGTGCTGCGGGTGCGTATCGCCCCGGGACACCCCGGCGTCTCACCGTCGGCGCTGCTGCCCGAAGGGACCATCGACAGCGTCCGCCTGCTCGCGCGCATCGCGGCCGGCCGCGGGCCCCGAAGCCGGCCCCAGCACACAGACAGGTCCCAAAGCACCATGACCACCAACCAATGAAGGAGGCCTGATGGACATCATCGAGATCGAGCAGAAGGAACGCGTGGGTCGGGAGGAGGCCGCCGCGAGGCTGCACACACTCGCCGACATGTTGGCGCGATCGAACGCGCTCGAGTTCGAGCGCGGAGGCGTGCGCTTCAAAGTGCATGTTGCAGACGAGGTCGAGCTGAAGCTCGAGCTCGAGGTTGAAACCGACGAGCGCGAACTGGAGATCGAGCTGAAGTGGTGAGTCCGGCTCGCTCGGCTCCAGAGATCCGGATCTGAGGCGGAGGAAGTCAGCTCACGGGTCGAGCCGCTCGAGCGAGGCCTCGACGTCGTAGCCGAGGGCGAGGGCGATTTTGGGGGTGCACCGGACCACCCGCGCAGCTCCCGTCACCGGGCTCACCGCCTCGAGGCTCGCCACGATCTCGTCCGCCGTCGCCCCCGCTGCAAGCGCATGCGCGACCGCGTGCTGGAAGGAAGAGGGGGCAGCGTCGACGGCGACGCTCGCGGCGAGGCGCAGGAGCGCCCCGGTCCTTTGGTCGATGATCGAACCCCTGACCGAGGTATCGCCCACTCCGCTCGTTTCGAGGAGCGCATCATCGTGCACAGCGAGCCGCCGCAAGTGCTGCTTGTAGTCATCCATTCGCGCCAGCCCATATCCAACCTGCCACGGCCGGCTGCCGCCTCATCCCTCCGGGGTGAGATTTGCGGGCGGCGGGTAGACGGAGCTCTCCAAGAGCCCGACCTCGACAGCCCGTTCGATCGCCCCACTGCGTGACGAGACGCCCAGCTTGCGGTAGATCGAGACCGCTTCGCTCTTGACCGTGTTGCGCGAAATGAACAGCCTGCTCCCGATTTCCGGAAACGTCAGGTGCGTGGCGAGGTAGGGAAGCAGGCGGAGCTCTGCCGCGGTCAGACTCATCGCCCAGGCACCATCGGCCCCGGAGGTCGCTGTGACAAGGTCGTGCAGCTTCCGGGCCTCGTCGGCGAGGGAGCCCAAACGCGGACGCAGCGCGAGCACCCGTTCGGTTTCGGTGAGGATCGTGCGAGCCGCACCGGGCTCGGCCAGTGTGAGGTGCGCACGGGTGAGCTCGAGGCCGACCTGAACGGTCAGCCAGGGAATACCGTGGTCGAGCATCGGTCGCAGGCGGTGCGCGCAGGCAAGCGCTACGCGGGCATCCTCGTGTCGCGCCTCATGCAGAGCGACACGTGCCGTCGCCACGTGCGCGATCGCGCTCGACGAGTAGTCGCCGAGGCCCGAATCCTCGAGCAGCGTCTGGGCTGCCTGCGCGTGCTCCCGCGCGTCGCCCCAGTCTCCCTGCCCCGCCGCGAGGAGCGCCATCTGCGCCTCCGCGACGTAGACGACTTCGTAGGCGCCGGTCGTGCCTCCTTCACTCACCGCCGCCGTGAAGTCCTCGTTCGCGCCCTCGGTGGCGCCCAGGAGCGCATGCACGGTGCCCCGCGTGACCAGCGCGGACGGCCTCCAATCGCTGCCCGGCGGAAGATGTTCCAGGGCAAGGTTGGCGTCGTCGAGCGCCTGCTCGACGCCGTCGGCCATCATGCAGGCCCGCAGGTTGGCCACCCACGGCTGGACCATTTCGCAGCCATCGGAGAGCGGGATGTTCGAGGTCGCCCCGTCGGCGAGATCCAGCCACCGCTCGGCCTCCGCGGGCCGGCCCGTCAGCGCTCGGACCCAGGCTCCATAGACGGCGAGTGCCGGGTATTGCACCAACTCGTCGTCGCTGAACCAGCCCAGCCACTCCTCCAGCGTCTCGACTCGCCCGTCGTAGTACACCGCGAGGGCGATGGCGTCGACCAGGCCGGCGACCGTGTCCGTCTCACCCGCCGCGTGCCCGTAGACGACGGCTGCCTCCGTTTCCTCATTGGCGATGCACCAGGCCATCGCCCGACGGTTGAGCTCTTCCACCACGTTCGGTTCGCTGCGCTCGAGCTCGTCGCGCAGCAGCTCGGCGAACAGGTGGTGGTAGCGATACCACTCTCCGCGCCGGTCCAAGGGAACCACGAAGCAGTTCCTACGCTCGAGACTCTCGAGCTTGTTCGCGGATCCGGTTGTCCCGAGAACGGAGTCACAGAGGCTGGCACACATCCGATCCAGCGCAGAGGTGTGCTTGAGGAACCGCGCGTCCGCCGCCGGTAGCCGCGACAGGAGCTCGTGGCGAAAGTAGTCGGAGATGAATCGGTCATCACCCGCAAAACCCGCCGGGGTCGCCGAACTTGGTGCGCCGACCTGCAACGAGAGCGCCGCGAGATACAGCCCGGCGGGCCAGCCTTCGGTTCGTTGCGTCAACTCGGATAGCTCACCGGGGTCCAGTTCGACCCCCGCAGCTGCCAGCAACAACCGGGCCTCATCCTCGTTCAGCTGGAGGTCGGGTACGCCGACTTCGTCCACCAAGCCCCGCGCCCGCCAGCGGCCGAGCGGCAGCACCGGCTCTTCCCGGCTCGCTATCGCGATCTGGGCGCCGGCGGGAACGTACTCCACCAGCTCCGCCAGAACGTCGAGACATCTCGAGTTTCGTACGGCGTGCAGATCGTCGAGCACGAGGACAAACGGCCGGCCCAGAGCACGCATCGCGCTCCCGAGGCGCGGAACCCGCTTGGACCAGGTCGATCCCCCCGGCCCCGACAGTGCGTCGAAGACCTCGGGGGGCAGCGGTTCAACACCGTGGACTGCGCCGGCGATGTATCGCAGGAACACGACAGCGTCGTCATCGTTTCGGCCATCGAGCGCGACCCAAGCGAATGGACGTGGCTCAGCCTCGGCCCACTTTGCGAGCAGGGTCGTCTTGCCATACCCAGCGGGCGCGATCACCGTCACCAGACGGGCGCTTGACCCGCGGAGCTCTGCAATCACATCCGCTTTCGCCACGGTGCCGTGCCGGGCGAGCGGCGTGGCGAGCTTGACCTCCGCGAGATCAAAGGGAACTTCCGCGACGGCCATCGGGAGCAAGAGCCTAGACAGCGTTTCCATCCGATGCCGGGACGCCGCTCCGCGAGAGCTGCCTTTCACCCGATGGGACGCTTCGTTCCAGCTCGACACCTAAGCTGACGCCGATCACGCTGCGCTCCCCATCCGGCGACATGGGGGAGATGCGGCGCCGCGCCCCACAGAGGTAACCACGATCGAACGGATCTGAGATGGAGTGGTCAGTGGCAATCATCGCGCTCACTCTGATCGCAGTCGCTGCCGTCTCAAATCGCGTGGCCGGCACTCCCATCACGCCCGCGATCCTGTTCGTCTCGATCGGATTGCTCGTGGGTCCCAGGGTCCTCGACGAAATCGATATCGCGAGCACCAGCTCGACCGTACGGGCACTGGCCGAGGCAACCCTGGCGCTGGTCCTCTTCTCCGATGCCTCGCGCATCAACTTCGGAGCGCTGCGGCGGGAGATCTCGGTACCCCTGCGCCTGCTCGGGATCGGTTTGCCGCTGACGATTGGCTTCGGCGCCCTGGCAGCTGGGCTGATCTTCGACCAGATCACGTTCGGCGAGGCTCTGATCCTCGCGGTGGTTTTGGCACCCACCGATGCCGCGCTTGGCCAGGCTGTGGTCACGGACCCGCGCGTCCCGGGTCGGATCCGCCAAGGACTCAATGTCGAGAGTGGGCTCAACGACGGGATCTGCGTACCGCTGCTGTTCGCCGCCGTCGCCGCTGCGGACGTCGAATCGCACATCTCAGAAGGCCGAAGCGCGGCCACTCTTTTGCTCGAGGAGATCGGCTTCGGGGCAGTCGGAGGGGTCGCCGCCGGGCTCCTGATTGGAGCGGTCGTGGTCTTCGCCGGCCGCAGAAGCCTGATCGAAGGCACCTGGCGGCAGGTGATCCCTGCCGCCGGTGCGGCCCTCGCCTACGGCACCGCGAGTGGGCTCGGCGGATCTGGGTTCATCGCGGCGTTCGTTGCCGGCATGACCTTCCGGGCTGCGATCAAGCGCGATCCAGCGGACATGAACCGGCTAACCGAGGAGGTTGGAGGCGTGCTCAACGGCCTCACGTTCGTCCTCTTCGGGGCCATCCTGCTGGGTCCTGCCCTCGGTGAGCTGAGCTGGCAGCTCGTCCTCTACGCTGCCCTCAGCCTGACGGTCCTGCGCATCGTGCCCGTCGCGATCGGGATGCTCGGTTCGCGCGCTCGGCCGCCGACGGTCGGTTTTCTTGGCTGGTTTGGGCCACGCGGGCTGGCTTCCATCGTCTTCGCCCTGATCGTGATCGAGGAATCCCAGCTTCCCCACGAGCACTTGATCGTCCTGGCGATCTACCTCACCGTGGGACTGTCGGTGTTCGCCCACGGCCTCACAGCGGCCCCCCTCGCAAATCGCTACGCGAACTGGTTCGAGCGCCACCCCGAAGGCGCCGTACCGCCAATGGAGGGCTCTCCGGTTGAGGTCACCCGCACTCGAGCGCTACTGCCACACATAGGGGGTCGGTAGCTAGCCGGCGTCCGCCCGGCTTGCGGCCTCTATCTCGCGCTTCAGCTCGTCGGCGTCGGCGTCGATCTGTTTCTCGATCAGCTTGTTGGCGCGTTTTACCGCCTTCTCGAGCTGCTCCTCGATCTTCGATTCGCCGATCACGATCACGGCGGCGTTTCCGGCCTCGAGCTCCTCCCCGAGGTCCTTGAGGTCGCCGCGGGAAATCCCACCCGAGAGGTGACCGACCAAACCGCCCGCGCTGGCGCCGACGATCGCGCTCCCGATCAGGGCGGGCGGGAACAAGAGCCCAACCAGGGCGCCGACGCCGGCACCGGTCCAGGCGCCGTGCTGAGTCGGCTTCTCGGTCTTCGTCACCCGGACCTTTCCATCCTCTTCCTTACGGATCACCGCCGAGTCGAAGGTCCCGATCGCTCCCGCGGCGTGAAGGTCAAAGACGGCCTCGTAGTCGGCCTCGGCATCGGCGATCTCGTCGTAGATGGCGGCGTATAGGAACACTGGCCTGTCGGACATGCTCACTTCCTTTCGAGCGGAGGAGGACCCCTGATTCGGGGCTGCAAGAGTCGACCTTAGGACTGCCGTGCTGGGCATGCATCCCCCAGAGAGGGTGATTCGGGTGTGTGGTCAGTGCCTCCCGTATGCGGCGAGGAAGGCGCGCACGCCGCCGCTTGCATGGCGATCGATCTCTTCCGGCGCCAGCGGCCCGTCAGTGCCCAACAACATCGCCTGATTGACCGGCGCTGACATGACCAGCCAATTGAAGTGAGCGGCGGCGAGCTCCGGGTCGTCGGTCTCGAGCAGGCGGCGCTCGGTCAGGCGCTCGAAGGCCCGAGCGAGTGCGGCGATCGTCCGACCGGCACCGTGCTCATAGAAGCTGCGGCCGAGCTCCGGAAAGCGACCGGCCTCCGAGATCACGAGCCGCCGCAGCTGGAGTACCTGCGGTTGCATCACGCTCTCGAGCTGCCGGCGCGCGAGCTCGCGCAGCCCGGCCTCGAGGTTGTCGGTCGCTTCGAGCCCGAGCACCTCGTCGTGAACCGGGTCGGCGACCTCGTCGACCGTCGCGCTGACGACCTCGGAGAAGAGTCGCTGCTTGTCGGCGAAGTGCTTGTAGACGGTCTGCTTGGAGACGGCCGCGAGCTTGGCGATCGCGTCCATGCTCGTGCCCGCGTAGCCCTGCCGTAGAAACAGCGTCGTGGCAGCGTCGACGATGGCGTGGCGCTTGCGGACCGAGAGCGGCTCCCGGGCTGAAGTTGGGGGTGTTGCCATGTGGAAAGAGGGTACTAGACTGTTCAGTATGAAAAACTATACCGTCTAGTTCTATCGAGGAGCGAGAATGTCCGAACTGAAGACACTGATGACCGGGCTCGGCCTTGGGGAGTCCCCCCGCTGGCACGAGGGCCGGCTCTGGTTCGCCGATTGGGTCGCGCAAGAGCTGATCGCCCTGGAGCCCGGGGGAGAGAGCGAGGTCATGGCCAACGTGCGATCGCTCCCGTTCTCGATCGACTGGCTCCCGGACGGCACCCTGCTGGTCACCAGCGGCACGCAGGTGCTTCGCCTTGAGCCTGACGGCTCCCTCGTCACGCATGTCGATCTCAGCGGCCTCTCGGAGTACGGCTGGAATGAGATCGTCGTCGATGGCCGCGGCAACACCTACGTCGACAACATCTGCTTCGACTTCATGGCCGGCGCCGAGTTCGCCCCCGGGATCATCGCCCTGATCACGCCAGGCGGGTCAGTCCGCCGGGTGGCCGATGGACTGCAGTTTCCCAACGGGATGGCGGTGACGCCCGACAATTCCACTCTGATCATCGCGGAGTCCTTCGCGGGCAGGCTCTCGGCGTTCGATATCGATGCGGATGGCGGGCTCTCCAACAGGCGCGTCTGGGCCGAGTTGGGCGAGGGGGGCGACGGCATCGTCCTCGATACGGACGGCGCGGTCTGGACACCGGCCGCGAAATCGTGCCTGCGGGTGGCCGAGGGCGGCGAGGTGCTCGAGCGGATTGAGCTCGATCGCTTTGGCTTCGCCTGCACACTGGGCGGGGAGGACGGCAAGACGCTGTTCATCATGGCGGCCGACTGGAACGGTCCCGAGAACATCGGCAAGAGTCCGCACACTGGCAAGGTCCTCGCCTACGGGGCACCCGCTCGAGGCGCTGGTTGGCCGTACGGAGGTGAGTGAGAGGGGCGCTGGAACCAGACAGCCAGCGCTGCGTGCTCAACATCACTCTCGAGCAGCTCTGGCCCCGCCAAGCTGTGCGTCTCGCACTCAGAACGCTGATACACGCAGGAGGACCAATGAGCACCGCCGCCCCCACGACGGTTGAGCCGGATACCGCAACCCCCACCGACAAGGTTGGGAACGAGGAGGAGATCCGTGCGATCGCGCTCCGCAGCTTCGACGCGATGACGTCGGCTCGCCTGGCCGATTTCGAGCACCTCGTTCATCCCGATGCATACAACCGCGAACAGGTGGACGAGCCACCCGCCGCTCGAGGCAAGGGCCCGCGGGCTTGGCATTCGGTCGCGGAGTGGCTACACGGGGCCTTCTCGGAGCTGCGCTGGGACGTGCACGATTCAGTGGTCGAGGGTGACCTCGTCGCCGTTCATGTGACGATGTCCGGTCGTCACACTCGCGACTTCGTCGCCTATGACCCCGATGCCAATGTCGATGCCGCGTTCCCGCCGACGAAGAAGCGGTTCGCCGTCACCCAGACGCATTGGCTGCGCGTCGCCGACGGGCAGCTGATCGAGCATTGGGCGAACCGGGACGACATGGGCATGGCGATGCAGCTGGGGTGGGCGCCACCGACCCCCCTCTACCTGCTGCGAATGGCGCTCGCGAAGCGTCGCGCCACGCGCGCTTACTCACCGGGCTAAGGGAGAGCTGACGTAATGGCGAGATCAGGACCAATCCCGCGACGCGCTGCGGCTGAGTCAGCGCGGCGTCGAGCGCGATGCGTCCGCCCTGGGGGTTGCCGACGAGCCACGCAGGTTCAGGGCCGACCCGTTCGAGCACCGCGAACAGATCCTCGACGTGCGTGAACGGCTCGGTCGATGGCGGCGTGGCGCCGAAGCCCGGACGGTCGTAGGCGTAGGTGGCGCCGTCGATGAGCGGTGCGACCTCGTGCCAGCAGCGGCTGTCGGCGACGCCGGCGTGCAGGAGCATGACCGGCGAACCAGATCCGCCCAGATGCGTCGGGTCAATCGGCAACGGGACCCGATCGATACCGGCCTACGGCGCCACCTCGACGAGGGTGGCGGCTTCGGTCTCGATCCCCTCGGCGAGGGCGTCGAGGCCATCGACGATGGCTGGATCGGCGCAGAGGCCGAAGCAGAGATCGCCCGCGTAGGAGACGACCGCCACCCGCAGCGCGTGTCGCTCGCCAATCTCCGCGATCGAATGCAGCTCCCGCACCGGCGCGGCGTCCACGCTGACAGCGGTCCGCGGCCCCGGCACGTTTGAAACGTTGAGAGCGAAGCGCCTCGGGCTGGCTTCGACCCGCGACCACAGCGTCTCGAGGTGAGGTGACGCGCGCGTGAGGTCGCGATGGAGTTGATCGAGGGTCTCGGCGTCGTGGTCGGACTTGCGAGCGCTGGTCTCCGCATGGACTGCGCGCAACCGCTCGACCGGATCAGGCTCCGACAGCGGCAGCGCCACCGCGAAGAACGAGTCGCGGTTTCCGGCGTCGTCACCCTCGTGGTGGAGGCTCACGGGGACCCTCACACGCAGATCCTGAAGCGTCCCGTGGTGGGCCTCGATCCAGCTCCGAAGGCCGCCCGCCACCGACGCCAGCACCGCATCGTTCACGGTCGCCGCGCAGAGCGATTTGGCCGCATCGTGAAGCGGCGCGAGGGGGGTGGTCGCGAACGCCACCCGCCGCTCCGTACCCACGCGCCCGTCGAAGGGAGAGCGTCCGCGGCTCCGCGAGAACTCGCGGCCGAGGAAGCCTCCGAGGTGGGCCCGCCTGCGGGCGTCGTCGGCCGCCCTGCCCGCACTGCTGGCATGGCGCGAAGCGGCGGCGGTCTGCTCGCCGACAGGATCGAAGAGGACTTGCCGTGCCAGGCGCATCGCCGTCGTCCCGTCGGCGAGCGCGTGGTGGATGCGCCAGACGAGGGCGACGCCGCCGGCCCGCAGCGAGACGACATCGAGCCGCCACAGGGGCCGCTCCCGCTCGAGGTGCTGGGCGAACAGCTCGGAGACGGTGGCGGCCAACTCGCTTTCGTCAATCGGGCCGGCCAGCGGCGCCACCACGTGGGCAGTCAGATCGAACGTCGGGTCGGCCACCCAGGCCGGGGCTTGGGACTCTCCGCCGAGCCGCCACGTGAGCTGCGGGGTGGCGTCGATCCGCGCAGCGACGCGGTCGCGGACCGCATCGACCGAGGGGGCTCCCTCCCCGAGAACGATCACCTTGCACGTGTGGCCCGCGATCGTCTCGCACTCCAGATCGAGGATCGTCAGATCCTCGCGCGAGAGGGGTGTCGAGTCGGCCTCGGTCATCTTCTGCGGCTAGAGGGCCCGCTCGTAGAAGAGCATCTGCTCGCGGTCCGGCGGGTGCTCGAAGTTGGTGAACCCAACGCTCTCATAGAGGCGTCTCGCAGCCGTGTCCTCCTCAGCGGTCGCGAGCTCGATCCAGACCGCCCCCGCGCCCCTCGCCGTCTCCATCGCAGCCTCGAGTAGGGCGCGACCCAGTCCCTGTCCGCGACGATCCGGCGCGACATAGAGCTCCTCCAAATAGGCGTCGAGGCCCTCCGCCGTGGTGGCCTGGCGAAAGCGCAGGCTCGCGAAGCCGGTCGGCGGGGTGCCACCTCCGAGCAAGACCGTGAGCTCGCCATCGTCGAGGAGAGCCGCGAGGCGCTTGGTGAGGAACGGGACGCCCGGCGTGGGATCGTCGAACTCCGTGTTGAAATCGTCCAGGAGGCGCGCCGCCTCCGGTGCGTCAGCCGCGGTCGCGAGCCGCACTCTGTGGTTGTCGCCCACGTCGCTCGTGCTCAGTCGAGCCGAGGGGGCAGATCGAAGCGCTCGAAGTACGCCTCGAGCCTCGAGGCCTCGGACGGCTGCTCGGGCCAGCGGGCGAAGGTGTCCGAGCCCTTGATCTCGATCGAGCGAGTCACGAACGCCGTGACGTCGCTGATCCGCTCGCGGCGGAATGTAAGCACGTTCAGGGCGAACGGCAGGTAGGCCTCAGCCTCGGGATCCCAGCAGTAAAAGGCGAGCGCCTCTTGCCCGCTCGCCCGGCTCCGCAGGGGCCGCCAGCGCCATTCGCCCGTGAGCGGACCCAGCCGCAGGAACTCGGCGAGGGCCTGCGGGCTGCCGCCGAACCAGCTCGCGAGCGGCGGCATGGTAAATGAGGCGTCGTCGGCGAGCATGGCGACCACCGCTTCGACGTCGTTGCGCTGCCAGGCGTCCACATACGAGTCGACGAGCTCGCCGAGGTGATCGTCGCCGAGCGAGCGCCTGGTGGCCTGCTGGCTTTGCTCCGGCAGCCGCTCGTCGACGGCCTTTCGGGCACGTTGCAGCGCGCTGTTCACCGAGGCGACAGTGGTCTCGAGCGAGGACGCCACCTCCTTCGCCGAGAAGCCCAGGACCTCGCGCAGGATGAGCACCGCGCGCTGGTTGGGGGGCAGGTTCTGCAGGGCTGCGATGAAGGCGAGCTCGACTGCCTCCCGCTGCTCGAACCGAGCCTCGGGCGATGCGTAGCCGTCCTCGACATTCAACGTCTCGTCGGGGTAGGGCTCGATCCACACCGACTCCGTCACGGGCTTGCCCGGCCCCTCCTGCGGATCAGTGGGCGGGCAATAGTCGACAGGGAGCACTCGCTTCGGGCGCCGGCCGATCAGGTCGAGGCAGGTGTTGGTGGCGATGCGGTAGAGCCAGGCCCTCAGCGAGGCTGGGTCCTTAAGGCCCCCGATGCCCCGCCATGCGCGCAAGAGGGCATCTTGAAGCGCATCCTCGGCGTCATGAAGCGAGCCGAGCATGCGGTAGCAATGGGCTTGAAGCTCGCCGCGGCGGGGCTCGACGAGGAGCCGAAAAGCATCCTCGTCCCCGTCACGGGCGGCCTCCAGCAATCGAGGCTCGGGTAGCTGCGGGCTTGTGGATGCAAGCTCCATCCGGTCTCAGGTTAGACCGCTCGCGCTCGCGTTTCTCATCGTCGGCCGATGAGTTTCCGCTACAGACACCGTCCTAGGGATGACGCGCAATGCCTGGGCCCGCGAATCCAATCGTCCACCTCGAGCTTCACACCGGCAACCTGCCGCGAGCGCTCGCGTTCTACACGCGGCTGTTCGAGTGGCGGCCGCAGCGCTACCGCTCGCCGTGCGGCGCGTACACCTCGATCGAGACAGGTGGGGATGTCGAGGGTGGAGTGGTTGAGCGGGAGGCCGACGGTGCCCTCTGGCTTCCCTACGTGGAGGTCGGCGACATCACCGAGGCCACCGACCGCGCGAGGCTCCTCGGCGCCCACATCGCCGTCGATCCACGCGAGGGCCCGGCGGGCTGGCGCAGCGTGCTGGGCGACCCTGCCGGGGGCGAGATCGCGCTGTGGCAGCGCAAGAACTGAGAATGTCAACCGTAGACAAGACAACGAGGAGGAACCATGTTCAAGGAAACCGAGGCCGTCAGCGGCTTCTCCGTACCCGACATCGACGCGGCGAAGGAGTTCTACGCCGACACCCTCGGCATCGAGGTAACCGACGAGGGTGGAGGCGGCATCGCCCTGCGGACCGCCGGGGGCAGGACCACCTTCATCTATCCGAAGGACGACCATGAGCCGGCCGTCTACACGATCCTGAACTTCGTCGTCGATGACATCGATTGGGCGGTCGACGGCCTCACCGAGCGCGGGGTCTCCTTCGAGCGCTACGAGGGTTTCGACCAGGACGACAAGGGGATCTTTCGCGGCATCGATCAGAATCAGGGTCCAAACATCGCCTGGTTCACGGACCCAGCGGGCAACATCCTCTCGGTGATGCAGGTGCCGGGCGACTGAGAGCGATCAGTTCGGTCGCCGGCGCCCGTCGTAGCGGTGACGGCCAAGACGAAGCAACCCCAAAGGAGCTGAATAAAAGTGTCCGCTGATACGAGAGCCGATCGCAAGCGCTGGCTGGCCCTCTACGTCCTCTGCGGCGGGCTGCTCATGATCGTGCTTGACGCGACGATCGTGAACGTGGCGCTGCCCACGATCCAGGAGGATCTGGGCTTCTCGCAGTCAAGCCTCGCCTGGGTCGTAAACGCCTATCTGATCGCGTTCGGCGGCCTGCTCCTCTTGGCCGGGCGCCTCGGTGACCTGATCGGGCAGCGCCGGGTCTTCCTGACGGGGCTGGCCGTGTTCACGGCCGCCTCGCTGGTCTGCGCGGCCGCCCAGAGCCAGGGCGTGCTGATCGCCGCTCGCTTCGTGCAGGGTGCCGGCGGGGCGGTCGCCTCGGCCGTGATCCTCGGCATGATCGTGACGATGTTCCCCGAGCCGCGGGAACAGGCAAAGGCCATCGGGGTCTTCAGCTTCGTCGCCTCGGCGGGCGCCTCGATCGGCCTTTTGGCCGGCGGCATCCTCACCGAGGCGATCAACTGGCACTGGATCTTCGTGATCAACGCGCCGATTGGCGTCGCGATCGCGATCCTGACCGTTCGGCTGATCGAGGGCCGCGAGGGCCTCGGCATGAAGGCGGGGGCGGACGGGATCGGCGCCATCTTGATCACGGCGAGCCTCATGCTCGGCGTCTACACGCTGCTCGAGGCCGGCGAGCGTGGGTGGGCGTCGGCGCACACGCTGGGCCTGGGGTCGCTCGCGCTCTTGCTGCTCGCCGCGTTCGTGCTGCGCCAGGCGAGGGTTGAGAACCCCCTGATGCCGTTGCGGCTCTTCCGCTCGCGCAACGTCGCCGCCGCCAACGTGGTGATGGGCCTCTTGGTGGTGGGCTTCTTCGGGATGTTCTTCCTCGGCGCGCTCTACATGCAAGGGATTCTGGGCTACACCTCCTTGGAGGTGGGCCTCGCGTTCCTGCCGTCCTGTCTCCTCATGGGCGTTCTCTCCCTCGGCTACGCCGAGAAGCTGATCATGGGGATCGGCCCGAAGGCCGCCACGATCACCGGCCTCGTGCTGGCGGGCGCCGGGCTCGCCCTCTTCGCGAGGGCGCCAGTCGACGGTGTCTGGGCCCGCGACATCCTGCCGGTGATGGTCCTCCTCGGCGCCGGCGCCGGAACGTGCTTTCCGGCGCTCATGACGCTCGCGATGTCGGGCGCCACTCCGAGCGACGCCGGGCTCGCCTCAGGGCTCGTCAACACGACGACGCAGGTTGGTGGCGCCATCGGGCTGGCCGTCCTCGCCACCCTGGCGAGCGAGCGGACGAACACCCTCCTGGCGGAAGGCGCAGGCCAGTCCGAGGCGCTCAACGGCGGTTATCACCTCGCCTATCTGATCGGCGCTGGGCTGATCGCGGTCGCGGCTGTTGTCGCGCTTGTGGTCGTGCGCACGGTCCCGGCCGAGTCAGGGGGGCCGGAGGCCACGCAGGTCACCGAAACCGGCGAGCCCGCGCTCTCTGAGGCCTAGCTACTCACCGGTCAGGCGGAAGAGGCCCGTTCCCTCGGCGTCCTCGCCGACCTTCTCCACGCGTCCTGACTTACGAGCCTGCTTGAGGCCGTCCTTGAGATCGGGCCTCTTGACGTCCAGCTCGGTGGCCAGGTCCGCGCGCGTGAACTCGGTCTTGTCGAGGTCCTTCGCGGCGCTTACGACCCGGTCTGGGGTGATGGTCTCAGTCATTGTGCTCCTTCGGCCCCTCCAGCGGGTGTATTCGCTCGACGGGGTTGGGGGCGAGGGATCCCAGCGGGCACACAAAGGGTAGCTGGGCATCCTTCGCCCCTCGCCGCAGGCGCTCACACCAGGCTCCCTGCGAGACTGTGTCGCCCACTCGACGGAGGAGGCAGATGAGTACGCAGCGAACGCAGGTCGAGACGGACGAGGCCCCGGAGGCGATCGGTCCCTACAGCCAGGCGGTGCGCCATGGCGGCCTGCTCTTTTGCTCGGGTCAGCTCCCGCTCGACGCGGCGACGGGTGAGCTCGACGCGGATAGCCTCGCCAGCGAGACGCGACGCGCCCTCGCCAACCTCGAAGCCGTCTGTGCCGCCGCTGGGACCGAGCTCGCCAACGCCCTGCGCCTCACGGTCTACACGACGAACCTCGAAGGCTTCGCCGAGATCAACGACGCCTACGCCGAGTTCTTCGAGTCGACCCCCCCGGCGCGCGCCGCCGTGGGCGTGGTCGCGCTGCCAAAGGGCGCGCGGGTCGAGATCGACGCGGTCGTCGCGATCGAGTAGTGCCGGGCTCACCGCCAGCGGAGCTTGAGCTCGATCGCCTCGAGCAGGCGCACCGCGAGTCGGCGGAGGTGGCGCGCCAGACGCCGATCCTGAGCGCGCGCTCGATCTCCGAGCAGTGCGGCGGCAAGATCGTGCTCAAGGCGGAGAGCCTGCAGCGCACGGGATCCTTCAAGGTCCGCGGAGCGCTCAACAAGCTGCGGGCCATCGGTGATGCGCGCGGAGTCGTTGCCGGAAGCGCCGGCAACCACGCGCAATCCCTCGCCTATGCGGCCCGCGACCGCGGGCTGCCCTGTGAGGTGTTCATGCCTACCGGGGCGGCGGTGTCGAAGGTGGCGGCGGTGGAGGACTTCGGTGCCACGGTCCACCTCGGCGGCACGGCGGTGGACGACTGCGTCGAGGCTGCGCGGGCCCACGGGGAGGAGCGAGGGCTGGCGTTCATCCATCCCTTCGACGACCTCGACATCATCGCGGGCCAGGCGGGAGTGGGAATCGAGCTCGCGCTTCAGGTCGCCGACCTCGCCGTGGCGGTCGTTCCGGTTGGAGGAGGGGGGCTCGCGAGCGGCGTCGCGCTCGCCCTGAAACAGGCCCGCCCGGAGGTGCGCGTGGTTGGGGTTCAGGCCGAGGCGTGCGCCCCGTTTGCGGCCGCGCTGCGGGAGGAGGAGTCGTTGCCTCCGGCCAGCGCCAACACCCTCGCGGACGGGATTGCGATCAAGGGCCCGGGTGAGATCACCATGCCGCTGGTCGCAGGGTGGCTCGACGATGTGGTGACGGTGAGCGAGGCCGAGATCGCCGCAGCCATGGTCCTGCTGATCAACCGCTCCAAGCTCGTGGTCGAAGGAGCCGGCGCCGTTGGCCTCGCGGCCGTGCTCAACGGCGCAGCGGATGTGGCGGGTGAAGGCACGACGGCGATCGTGGTCTCCGGTGGCAACGTCGATCCCGGCACCCTCGCAGCTGTGGCGGCGCGGGAGGAGACCAGAGCCGGCCGCAGGATCCGCTTCATGACCTACGTACCTGATCGCCCCGGTGGCCTCGCCGGCCTGCTCGACCTGGTGGCGGAGGCGGAAGCGGACGTGATTGACGTGATGCACGTGCGCGACGGCATCGACCTCGCCGTCGGGCAGACGGGGATCGAGCTGAGCGTCTCGATTCGCGGTGGGCAGCACGGGGAGCGCGTGGTGGAGGTGCTGCGCGCCGCCGGCTACCACATCGTGAACCCATAGAGCCCTGAAGAATGTAATAGTGCCGCCTAAGGGGGGATGCGATGCGCCCGGCGACCTGCTGGGCCAGGAGGTCAAGACTTGATGAAGCGGCTCGTGAAGGTGACGATCGGGACGGCGCTCGCGTCCCTGACCCTGATCGCACCACCGGGTGCATCCGCCCAGTCCGATCTCGGCCTGGACGCCTACCGGGCGACGGTGCCGAGAGCCCAGGTCGGCGACCTCGCGACCGAGGGCTACGACGTCGCCGCCGCGAAGCCCACCCGCAGCGGGGCCGCGGTCGACCTCGTCCTGACGGAGGCCGAGCGCGCTCGCCTCGCCGCCGAAGGCATTGAGCTGGAGCTCGTTCGCGACGCCAAGGGCCGCACCGTCTCCGAGCGGGCCGCCGCCCAGTCTGCCGGCGGCTTCAAGGTCTACAACGACTACGACGACCCCGAGGACGGGATCAGGGCGCAGCTCTATGACCTTGAGGAGCAGTACCCCGACATCGTGGATCTCCAGGTGATCGGCACCAGCACCGATGGCCGCGAGATCATCGCGATGCGGGTCACGGCCGACGTCGCGTCGACCCCGGTCAACTCGCGCCCCTCCGTGCTTTACCAGGGAACCACCCACGCCCGCGAGTGGATCTCGACTGAGGTCACGAAGCGCCTGCTCGAGCGCGTCCTCGACAAGGCCGACAACGGCGGCGAGATCGAGGACTTCGTGGCGACTCGCGAGCTCTGGTTCGTGCCGGTCCTGAACCCGGACGGCTACCAGTTCACGTTCGACGAGGAGCGCCTGTGGCGCAAGAACCTGCGCGACAACGATGGCGAGCCGGGCATCTCGATCTTCGACGGCGTCGACCTCAACCGCAACTACCCCGAGAACTGGAACTACGACGACGAGGGTTCCGAGACGCTCACCTCGTCTGAAACCTACCGCGGGCCCTCGGCGGCGTCCGAGCCCGAGACGCAGGCGGACATGAGCCTGTTCGACGAGGTGGACTTCGCGTTCACAAACTCGTACCACTCCTACGCGAAGCTGCTGCTCTATCCGGTCGGGTGGCAAGTGCAGACGCCCAGCGCGGACGACCCCGCGTACGTCGCCTACTCGGGCACCGACAGGGAGCCCGCGATCGAGACCTATGACCCGGACCTGAGCGCTGAGCTCTACACCACCAACGGTGAGTTCACCGACTGGGCAGCCGCCAACCACGAGGCGCTCGCATGGACCACCGAGCTTGCCGGCGGCTGCCCCGCGTGCGGCTTCGTCTTCCCGGACAACGAGGAGAAGGTGCAGCGCGAGTTCAAGAAGAACCTCCCCTTCGCCCTCGACCTCGCCCGCTCGGCCGACGATCCGTCGGAACCGGACTCGCACCTGGGCACGGAGGTCGAGCCCTTCTACCTGAACGTGGCGCAGATCGATCCGAGCAAGCGCCACAACCCGAGCTCGGACTTCCGCTTTGCGAAGTCCTATGGCGATCCGCAAACGGTGCAGGTCATCGCCGCCCGCGACGTCGGAGCTGTGACCCTGCACTACTCGATCAATGGAGGCGCCGAACAGACGGCCTCCACGAGCGAGTGGGACGGCGGCGAGCGCTACGGCGATGAGTACGACACGCTCTACCGCGAGATGCGCGGCAACGTCACCGGCACCGACCCAGGGGACTCAGTCGAGGTCTGGTTCGAGGGCGGCGGAGAGGAGTCCGAGCACTTCACCTACGACGCCGTCTCCGAGACCGGCGCCGACGTGCTCGTCGTCGCGGCCGAGGACTACACGGGCCGCTCTCCCGAGCCGGAGGCGTCCACGGATCCGAACGAGCTGATCTACCTCTCCTACTACACCGATGCCCTCGACGCCGGCGGCTACAGCTGGGACTACTACGACGTCGACGCCGAGGGCCGGACGGCACCGGACGCGCTGGGCGTCTTGGCCCACTACGACGCCGTCATCCAGTACACGGGCGACGACGTGATCACCCGTGAGGCGGACGGGGTGCCAGGGAACGCATCGCGGCTGGCGAACGACGAGGTGCTCGAGCTGCGCGCCTACCTCAACGAGGGTGGCAAGCTGCTCTACAGCGGTAAGTACGCCGGCAACCAGTACGCGTTCGCCTACGCCTACGACCCGATCGCGAACAAGCCATGCGGCGCCGGCAACGCTCGTGTCGACGCCCGCTGTCTGCTGCTCTCGGACGATTTCCTGCAGTACTACCTGGGCGCCTACACCTACAACGACGGCGCCGGGACCGAGGATGATTTGCCCCTCGACGTGGAAGGGGTCGAGGCCCCCTACACCGGCGCGGAATTGGAGCTCACCGGTGGCGATGGGGCCGACAACCAGGATCACACCGCCTCGTTCCTGACCACGTCGAGCCTGCTGCCCGAGGGCACGTATCCGCAGTTCGCGAGCGATGGCCCCGCCGAGTACGTGCGCGAGGGCGCGGCTCCGTTCGAGCCGTTCGACGGGACGAACTACATGTACTCCCAGCGCGCGAACGACACGATCAAGCGCCTCCAGCGCACGATCGACCTGACCGGGCTCACCCCCGGCGACGACGCGAGCCTGTCGTTCCAGACCTCCTACGACACGGAACCGGGCTGGGATTTCGTGATCATCGAGGCGCACCACCCGGGCGAGAACGACTGGACCACGCTGAAGGACCAGAACGGAAACACGTCGCGTAACGTCGGGCTCTCGTGCCAGTTCGCCGGCCTGCTCGACGACCACCCGTTCCTGCGCCACTACATCACGCAGGAGGCGAATGGGAGCTGCACGAACAAGGGCACAACCGGCAAGTGGAACGGCGCGACGGGCCGTTCGGACGGCTGGGAGGAGTGGGAGATCGACCTGTCCGGCTACGCCGGCGACGAGATCGAGCTCTCGATCACGTATGTGAGCGATGCCGGGATCCAGGGAATCGGCTCGTTCGTCGATGACGTCACCGTTTCGACCGGCGACGGAACGACGTCGTTCGAGGATGACGCCGACCCGATGGACGGATGGACCGTGCCGGGCGCACCGGGATCGAGCGGACCAAACCCGAACGACTGGGAGCGCACGGAATCGCTGGGATTCGAGGAGGGTGCAATCGCCTCGACCGAAGACACCCTGTACTTCGGATTCGGGTTCGAGGGGATCGCGACGGCGGCCGATCGCAACGACGTGATGAACCGCAGCCTGGGCTTCCTCGGCGTTCCGTAACGGAGATTCGGCGGGCGGCGGCTGGAGCCCTACGGCTTCAGCCGCCGTCCCGTCGTAAATAGGTACTGCGACCACGCGACCACGCCGAGGGTGATCGCCGCGGTGACGCCGAAGCAAAGCGCCACGCTCACGTCGCTAGTTCCCAGGAACCCGTAGCGCACGGCGTTCACCATGTAGAAGATCGGGTTCGCGTGGGAGATCTGCTCCCAGGGGCTCGCCAGCATGTCGATCGAGTAGAAGACGCCGCCGACGAACGTCAGCGGCAGGATCACGATGTTGTTGACGAAGGTGTGGTGGTCGAAGGTCTCGGCGTAGATGCCCACAACCACTCCGAGAGCGCCGAAGAGCGTCACCAGCAGGGCGATCGCGACCAGCAGGGCGAACGGGCGCTCGACGGGCGCCCCGGTGAGAGGGATCGCTATCGCCATCAGGCCGCCTCCGATCAGAAGCGCCCGGAAGGCGCCGCCCAACCCCAGCCCCAGGTTCATCATCCAGGGGCGCATCGGCGCCGCGAGGACATCGTTGATGTAGCGGTCCGAGCGCGCCTGGAAGATCGAGCTCGAGTTGTTGGCGTAGGCCGCCTGCGCCATCGCCATCGCGATCAGCCCGGGCACGATGAAGACCTCATACGGAACGCCCGCCACCTCCTTGATGCGGCTGCCCAGCGAGAGGCCGAAGACGGAGATGAAGAGGATGGACGAGATCACCGGCGCCAGCACCGTCTGCGTCCAGAGCTTCCCCACCCGCAGGCACTCGCGGGCCGAGAGCCACAACAGGCCGCGCCACGGCTCCGCCCTCATGCCGGCGCCTCCGCCTCGCGACCAACAGCCTTGAGGTAGACGTCCTCCAGCGAGGCTGCGCCGAACTCCCGCTTGAGGCCGTCGGGATCCGAGCGGGCGACGATGCGCCCGTCGGTGATCAGCGCCACGTCCTCGCACAGCGCCTCGGCCTCCTCGAGGTAGTGCGTGGTCAGCAGGATCGTGGTGCCCTCGCTGTGGAGGCGGCGGATGTAGCGCCAGAGCTCATGGCGCAGCTCGATGTCCACGCCCGCCGTCGGCTCATCGAGGATCACGAGCTGGGGCTCGTGCAGCAGCGCGCGCGCCAGCAGCAGCCGCCGGCGCATGCCGCCGGATAGCTTCGGGGCCCGGACGTCCGCCTTGGCGCGCAGATCGAAGACGTCGATCATCTCGTTGGCGCGGTCGATTGAGCGCTGTCGTGTGAGCCCGTAGTAGCCGCCGTGGTAGATGAGGGCCTCGCGGACCGTGAGGAAGCGATCGAGGTTCGGATCCTGCTCGGCGAGCCCCACCAGCCTGCGCGCGCCCAGCCCCGCAGCCGGCTCGCCGAAGACGCGGATCTCGCCGGAGCTGACGCGGATCAGATTGCAGACCGCGTTGATCAGCGTGGTCTTGCCCGCTCCATTGGGACCGAGCAGCGCGAAGAACTCGCCCGCCGGGACCTGGAGATCCAGGTCGCGCAGGGCGGGCGTCCCGTCGTCGTAGCGCTTGTTGAGGCCCGTGATGCGAAGCGCGGGCTCGGGTGCCTGACTCACCCGTTGAGTATGCCCGCCAGGGCTTCCTGCTAGCGAAGGCCCCTCATGAGGACCGCTGAGCTCACGGCCGGTTCGGCCGTGGCGGGCGCAGCCGGGAGGGCTGTGGAGGTGCGCGCAGCGGGTGCGGGCGGGGCGGGCGGCAGGATGGGAGTGGGGGTGCGCGATGGACGCAGACGATCGATCAGCGCCCAGGCGGCGAAAAGCAGTGCGCCGATTGCGCCGGTGGCCGTGAGCAGGGCACCTGCCGCCGCGACGATGGCCACGCCGTTGGAGCCCAGGATCAAGACGGCGGCGGCCGGCATCAGCGTCGGGCCGACGGGCAGCAGCCCCATCGCCGCGGTGGTGATGAGCAGCGCGATCGCGTCGAGGAAGGAGATCTCGACCCCGAGACCCTCGAGCACGAGCCAGTTGCGGAGGGCCTGCATCGTCACGGCGAAGATGACCAGGGCGATGATCCGGTTGCGTCCTTGCAGCCCCCGCATCACCTCGAGGCCCTTCCAGAAGCCCTCCCGGCGGTCGCGCACGAACCTCGCGCCGCCGGCGATCGCCACGCCGGCGACCGCGAGGGAGATGACCGGTACCCACCAGGGGACGCCGAGCGGGCCGATCAGGGTGAACGAGAGCAGCGCCGCAAGTGCGATCTCCACCACGACGATCGGCAGCTCCGCGGCAACGAGTACCGAGGCCTTGGGGCTGTTCGCCGGGGCCGACCGGCGCAGCGCGGCGATTCGCACCGCGAGCCCGAAGTTGGGGTTGAAGACGTTTCCGAGGTACCCGACGCTTGCCGCCCTGTAGAGCCGGCGCCGGCTCACGCGCCCTCCGGCCGCGCCGACGCAGACGAACCAGGCTTCGCTGCGCCCGAGGAGCCAGATCACCTGCAGTCCTACGGCGGCGCCGAGCACAAGCGGTGAGGCGTCGCCGAAGGCGGAGACGAAATCCTGGCGCTTGTCCCAGAGCCCGATGACGAGCGCCAACGCGACGATCGTGCTGCCCAGCACGGTGACCGCTGTGGGGTGGGCGCGCACCCAGGCGCGCGCGAGCCCGAGTCGTGATGCGGGCTGCGACGAGCTTCGTGCGATCACGACTGGCTGCGCGGCGATCCCATCAAGGTAGCGGCTTTGGGCGACTGGAGAACGGGTACACCCCTGGCGATCGCCTCGCCAACCGAAAGGAATCGAGCATGAGCACTGCCGTCATCGTCGTAATCGTGATCGTCGTCCTCGTCCTGATCGCACTCGCTGTCGCCGCCCGGAGTAAGGCTCGCCAACGTGAGCTCGAGGGCCGTCGGGCGGTCGCCGGGGAGCATCGGGAGGAGGCTGCCAGCCGGCGGCTCGAGGCCGATAAGGAGGCAGCGGCTGCGGACGAGCAGTCCGCCCGCGCTCGCAGGGAGGCAGCCGAGGCCGAGGAGCGCGCCCGCGCCGCGGAGCGCCAGCGCGAGACCGCCGAGGCCCATGAGGAGCACGCGGCAAGCGTCGACCCCGACGCTCGCGACCGCGACGAGCGAGCGGCCGATGCCGAGCCCGTGGGAGAGACCCGCGATGAACGCCCCGCAGGCGCCGAGCCGGTCCACGAGACCGAGGAGCAAACGGGCGGCGCCCCGGTCGCCGATAGGCCCGCGCCGGCAAGCGCAGAGCCGACGACCGAGCCGGCCCCCGAGACGTACGAGGACCGGCCGACGACCACCGACGAGGAACACCGCGACGACGAGCCGCGACGCACGGTCTAGGCAACGGCCGCGGCCGTAGCCGCGGGTAGGCTGCGGAAGGGGTGGCTACCGAGACGCACGAATCCCGGCCCGGGAGGATCGGCGACTACGTCGAGCGAGAGCTCGAGGAACGTTTCGATCCCGACCGCGAGGAGGAGCTCGCTCGCGCCGAGGCGGAGATCGAGACCGACGAGAGCTCGGGGCGGAGCATCCGCAAGACGGTCTTCTGGCTCGCCGTCACCGGTGTCTCCCTGTACCTGGTGGCGCCCAGCTTGGTCGAGGTACTCGGTTCTGCCGACAATCTCGGCGAGGTGCAGCCGGTGTGGTTCGTGGCGATGGCGGTCCTGCAGGGACTCTCGCTCTTCTGCCTCTGGGGGGTTCAGCGCATCGCCTTGGCCGACCCGCCGTGGCGCCCGGTCGTCGAGTCGCAGCTCGCGGGCAACGCCCTCTCCAAAGTGGCCCCGGCCGGTGGTGCGGTCGGCGGCGCGCTTCAGTACCGCATGCTGGTCGAGGCGGGAGTGGACAGGGCGCGAGCCGCCTCGGGGGTGACCGCCTCGAACCTGCTGATCTTCGCCGTGGTACTGGCCCTGCCCGTGCTGGCGCTGCCCTCGTTCGTGCGCGGAGCGGTCGACCGAAACCTGATCGAGGCCACGCTGATCGGCGTCGGCGTCTTCGCGGTGCTGCTCGCGTCCGGGATCGCGCTCTTGGCTTTCGATGGGCCGCTGTGCTGGCTGGGCCGGACGATCCAACGGGTCCGAAATCGCCTTCGCCGCAGCTCAAAGCCGATCTCCCATCTCCCGGACCGGATGCGACGCGAGCGCGATCGCCTCCTCGCCACCCTCGGCCCCCGCTGGAAGCTCGCGCTCGCCGCGACCGTCGGACGCTGGGCGTTCGACTACGCCACCCTCGTCGCGGCGCTGGCGGCGGTCGGGTCGACGCCGGCCCCCGCGCTCGTGTTACTCGCGTTTTGCGCGGCGCAGGTGCTGGCACAGATCCCGGCCACCCCGGGGGGCCTCGGCTTCGTGGAGGCAGGTCTCACCGCCACCCTCGCGCTCGCCGGCGTCGGCGCCGCCAACGCCGTGCTGGCGACGCTTGCATACCGCCTCTTCAACTACTGGCTGCCGCTGCCGGTGGGGCTCTTCGCATTCGGCTCCCACCGGCGCCGAATGGCGACGGCCTAGGCTCGCTTGGCGTGGCGTGCTCGTTTCACCCGCATGGGTGATGCGCCGGTCGCCCATGAGCGAAAGGGCTCCAGCTCTGCTCGGGCACCTGCTAGGCGCGGCGCGGCTGTCCGCCGTGGGCCACCAGCCCGTAGATCACCAGCAGGTCGATCAGGAAGATCGCGAACCCGCTGAACGGGAAGGCGGTGATCCAGAACAGGACCACGACCAGGTTGAAACCGGCCGTGAGAACCCCGATCACCCGACCGAAGGGGTGCCGGTTGAAGATCGAGAACGCTGCGATCAGCTGCACGATGCCCAGCAGGGTGTGGATCCAGCCCCACGTATTGAGGTCGCTGAAGAGAACGAACCGCTCGTTCTCGGTGAAGAACGCCGAGTTGTCGATCGCAGCGATCCCGTAGATCAGGTTGAGGACGCCGACCAGCCCGACCATGACGCCCGCGAAGGCGACCCAGCCGGTACCGGTGCTCGCGTCAGGCTCATGCGTGCCCACGTGTGCTCCTCCTTTTCTTGGACGGCCACCGGGTCCCCGGCGCCTGGAGGCGGACGCTAGGCGCGCCTACATCGGCGGGCATCGCCCCAAGAGGGTGATTTCCTGCGAACTAGGATGCCTCGATGGTGAACGGGGAGACCAAAGGCCAACGGCGATTCGAGGGCCGGCGCACGGTGATCAGGGTCATCATCGTGCTGGTACTGACCGCTGGCGCGCTGCATCTCCTGAGCGCCCTGCTGCCGGGCTTTGTGATCGAGTGGGAGGGATCCGCCCTGCTCGCCGCCGCGCTGATCGGGTTGGCGAACGCGCTCGTCTGGCCCCTCTTGATCCGGGTGGCGCTCCCATTCACGGTCCTCACGCTCGGCCTTGGGGTTCTCGCCCTGAACGGGGCCGTGGTGGTCGCGGTCGCGCAGATCGATCAGGGGATGCACGTCGCCGACCTCGGGACGGGGGTGCTGATCGCGATCGGCATCACCGTGGTGAACACGCTCACCACCTCGCTGCTTGCGATCGACGACGACGACTTCTACTACCGCAACGTGCTCAAGCGGCAAGCTCGTCGGCACGGCGCGGCTTCTGCCTCGGATGTGCCCGGCGTCTACTTCCTGGAGATCGACGGCCTCGCGCACGGTGTCGTCCAGCGAGCGCTCCGTGACGGCCATCTGCCAACCCTCGCCGGCTGGATTCGCGAGGGCTCGCATCGCCTGCTGCGCTGGGAAACCGACTGGTCCTCGCAGACGGGCGCCTGCCAGGCGGGCCTGCTGCACGGCTCGAACGAGGACATGCCCGCCTTCCGCTGGTGGGAGAAGGAGCACGAGCGAGCGATCGTCACGAACCACCCGCGAGATGCGGCGGAGATCGAGCGGCGACACTCAGACGGGCATGGGCTCCTGCACGAAGATGGCGCGAGCCGGGCCAACATCCTCTCGGGCGACGCGCCGCACACGCTGCTGACCATGAGCACCGTGCTCGACCGCGACCGGCCGGGGCGTCTCGGACGCGACTACTACGCGTACTTCTCAAACCCCTACAGCGTCACGCGGACAATCGCGCTCATGATCGCGGATATCGCCCAGGAGCTCTACTTCGCAGCCCAGCAGCGCCGTCGCGACATCCGTCCCCGCATCAAGCGCAGCTTCTCCTATGCGTTCGTCCGCGCCTGGGGGACCGTGATCCAGCGCGACCTTCAGGTCGCCGCGGTGATCGGCGACCTCTACGCCGGTCGGCCCGTCGGCTACACCACGTTTCTCGCCTACGACGAGGTCGCGCACCATTCAGGCGTCGAGCGGGTTGACACGCTCAGCGTCTTGGGCCGGGTGGATCGCCAGCTTGCGCGGATCGCAGCGGCGGCCGAGGACGCCGAGCGCCCCTATCGCCTCGTCGTCCTCTCCGACCACGGTCAGTCACAGGGGGCCACGTTCCTCGACCGCTACGGCGAGACGCTCGAGGACGTAGTCGCCGAAGCGTGCGCCACCGACCAGATCGAGGCCCAGGAGGCGCATAGCGACGAGGCCCTCTCGTACCTGGGGGCGTCGCTTACCGAGGCAAGCGGCGCCGGCGGGGCGGTCGGAGGCAGCGTCCGCGCCGCCACCCGCTCACGCCGGGTGAACGGCGAGGTCGTGCTCGGTGAGGATCCCGCGCGAGCCGGCCGCTCCACGGCGAGGGTCGATGAGCCTCCACCGGAGCTCTCGGTGATGGCCTCCGGATGCCTGGGGCTGGTCTCCTTTCCGCGCGAGCCGGGCCGGCTCTCGAGGGAACGCATCGACGAGCTCTACCCGGAGCTCCTGCCCGCCCTTCGGAGCCACCCAGGGATCGGCTTCATCCTCGTTCGCTCGGAGCGCGACGGGCCTATGGCGCTGGGGCTGCGAGGCTCACAGCGGCTCTCCGACGGGGCGATCGATGGGGAGGACCCCCTCGCGTCGTTTGGCCCGAACGCCGCCCAGCATCTCCGCCGCACCGACGGCTTCGAGCATTGCCCCGACATCGTCCTCAACAGCACCTACTGGGATGAGACGGACGAGGTCGCAGCCTTCGAGGAGCTCGTCGGTTCGCACGGCGGCATGGGCGGCGAGCAGTCCTACCCGTTCATCCTGGCGCCAAGCGACTGGGCGCTCCCGGGAGGGCCGATGGTCGGCGCCGAGAAGGTCCACCGACGGATGCGGCGGTGGCTCTCAGACCTGGGTCACGAAGCCTACGACGACCGGGCGGCCGATTGAGGGAGGCCGGTCCGCGTCATCCCGACGCCAGGATCCGGCTCTTCTCCTCCGCCAGCTCCTCCTCGGAGAGCAACCCCGAATCGCGCAGGGCACCCAGGCGTTCGAGCGCCGCGATCCGCTCCTCGCCCGGCGCGGCCGTCGCCGGGTCCGCATGCCCTGACCGGATCGAGCGTTCCCGAGCGTCCCGCATGCGTTGCGCGAGCCCGTGAGCGATGCCTTCGGGCGACCCGGTCGTGACGCGGTCGGGAAACTCCCGGATCGCCTGTCGCCGCAGTGCCTCGACCCCGATCGCCGCGAAGCAGATCAGCAGGATCGAGGGACCGATGCGGCTCGTCGCGACCACGGGGTTCCACCAAAAGAGCAGCGCGAGCAGCACGGCCAGAGTCCCGTACGCGACGCTGGGCTTGCGCAGGTACGGGGTCATGCCTCTGCGGATCGATGTCGCGAACCCGGTGGGACCGGCGAGCCACGCAGCGAGCACGATCACGACCCCGTAGGCGATCAGGGATTGCGCGGTCTCGTTCAGGAGCGAGGTGCCGATCTGCCAGGTGTTCTGCACGGGTCCTTCCGCCGCGGCGGTGCCGGTGAGCGCGCTCGTGAGGGCGTTACCCCCGGCGTTGCGGGCGATCAGGGCGACGATCCCGATCGCCACGAACGAGAAGCCCACCAGACGCAGCGTCTCGCGCCTGTGTCCCCGCGCCAGGTAGATCGCCAGGGCGAACAGCGCGAGGGTCAGAGCGGTCAGAACCCAGGCCAGGGTTCGCAGCGCCTTTACTCCTGTCTGGGCCGCGCCGAGCTGGTCGGACTCGAGAATCTTGATCTGACTCGCTTCAGCCGGCAGCTTCGAGGCGAGGTTTCCACCGACGCCGACATCGGCAGCGATTTCGGTGATCAGCTTTGTGAGGTCGAGCGTGACCACCCCGCCGGTGGTGGATACGAAGTTGCCCTCGTCGTCGAGCAGAGCGAGCAACTTCTGGTGGGCGAGCCGGTTGGCGTCCTCCCAGAGCGCCTGGACCTTGGGACGCGAAAGAGCTTCGTCAGCGCCCCGATTGGCAAGCTCGCGCAGGCCCGCCGCGGCCGGTGCGGCGAGCGCCTGCGCCTGCGGCGGCAGCTTCGCCTCGATCTCGCCCTGCACGTCGACGTTGTCGAAGATCGCTGTGACGATGAAGTCCCCGACCGCATCCTGGATGGTCTCGTCCTGCAGCAACTCGCTGCTCGTTCGCGTCCAGGTGTCGGTCTCGAGCGCTTGGCGCTTGACCCAGAGCGCCAGGACCGAGACGATGCCGATGATCGTCGCCAGCACGACGAGGATGATCGGAAGCGCTCGTCCGCGCGGGGGCTTTGTCTCGTTGGGGGCGTGGTCAGGGGTCGCCATCTGGTTCCTCCTCTAGCTGGGTCTCCTGGGTCTCGGTCTCTGCGTGGTCGGCGGCGGCCTCCTCCTCGCTCGCGCGGGCCAGGTCGTCGGAGATCCGCACGACCGCCGACGTGATCGGGGCCGCGAGGATCAAGCCCACGGTCCCGAACAGGGCGCCGCCGGCGATCGTGACAACCAACACGGCGAGCGGATGGATGCCGAGCGCGGCTCCCATCGCGAACGGCTGCACCATCTGCTGAAGGACGCTGTTCGCGAGGAGTTGCAGCACGATCATTCCGCCCGCCGCCTCTGGGCCGGCGCCCCCGAGGGCGATCAGCACCGAGAATGCCGCCGCGCCCCAGGCACCCAGATACGGGATGTAGGCGCCGACGAAGGTGACGACGCCGATCGTCCCGACCAGGGGGACGCCGAGGATCAGCGCTCCGAGCACCACGACCGCGGCGTTGAAGGCGGCGACGAGCGTCACGCCCAGGAAGTAGCCGCGAAGCGCCCCAAGGGTGCGCGTGCTGATGATTCGCGCCACGGCCCGCGGAACGCCGAGGTGGCGCTCTCCCCAAGCACGGATGGTGGGCCCATCCATCAAGAAGAAGAAGAGGCTGAGGGCGGTCAGGCCCAAGAAGAACGCCAGCCCGGAGAGGGCGATGATCCCGTTGCCCACCCCGTTCAGCAAGCTCGAAACGGCGGCAGTCGTTGAGGCGCCGGCCTCCTGCTTCGCGGTTTCCGCGGTGCCGGCGTTTACGCCCGCGTCCTCGAGCCAGCCGGCGACCGTGTCCGTGGCATCGGAGAGCTGGCCGCTGATCGCTGAGATCTCGCTCGTCACCCCCGCCAGGATCGCGATGAAAAGTCCCACGCCGAGGGCAGCGATTCCGAGCATCACGAGCACAGCGCCGAGCGCTCGCGGAAGCCCGTGGCGCTGGAGCCGGGCGACCAGCGGCGAGGCAACCGCGGCGGTCACCGAGGCCGCGACCACAGGGGCGACAATCGTTTGAGTCAGGGTCAAGAGCCAGATGGCGCCTGCGATGAGGAGCGCCACTCCCACCAACAGCCACGAGGTCAGACCCACATCGCGCAGCCACGACGGAGCGGCGAAAACGCTCGCGAGCGCTCCGGGCTCGATCTCGATGTACTCCTCCTCCGGGGCCGAGCCTGCCGGGGCCTCTCTGAGGCTGCGGCGGTGCAGGCGTCCTCGGAGCCGGCTCATACGCCCACCTCGGCGGTGAGGCGGTGTTCCTCGACGGCCGCTTCCATTTCGCGATAATCGGACTCGTTGGTGTCGGCGTAGGCGGACGCGAACCGCGTGATCGCACGGTCGAACTGTTCCCCCGAGCCCAGGTATCCGCCGATGGCGACGACGTCGCGGGAGCGAGCGTGCGCACGGGCGAGGATCTGGCCGCACATGCGCCCGTACGCCGCCAGCGTCGGCGGCGACATTCGATCGATCCGCGCCGAGGCCTTCTCGTCCCAGAGCTGGCGGACGTAGAAGTCCCGGTCGACTCCGTCGGCGCCCGCGAACGTCACCCACCCGAGGAAGATGTCGCCGGCGGCCTGCATCAAGCGCTGACCCTCGACGACCCTGCGGCCCTGGTGTGCGTACTCGCTGGGCGCCGTGAAGGGCTCGAGCACGGACCGGCCCGCCTCCTTCAGCTGCAGGAAGAGGGGGTCTCCCTCGTCTCGGCCCACCAGCAGGATGATCCAGGCGCGGGTGCCAACGCTGCCGACGCCCACCACCTTGCGCGCGCTGTGCACGTACCGGTAGCGCTCCAGCAGCCTGCGCCTGTCATCGGGAAGGGTCGCTGCGTACCGATCGATCGTCTCCTCCACATGGTGATCGGCCTCGTCGGCCCGACCGACAGCGATGAGCTCCTCGACGGGGACGAGCAGGGGTGGATCATGCACGATCCGCAGGCGGCCATTGAGGCGATGTGTGAGCTTGGCAAGGGCCCGCACGCTCGTCCGCAAGCGCGCCTTCGCGAGGGCGCGCTCGAACCGCTCGAGGTCCTTCTGCGGGATCCCGGACGAAAAGCGCCGTGCGACGTCCCTGACGTTGAGCCGGCGGTACCAGAGATCCAGGTGACCGGCTGACCCGAGCTCGCGGATCGACTCCCGATAGGCGCGGACGGCGCCTTTGACGGCGTCTCGGCGGGTCCACTCGTCAAACGACCTGCCGCGGCCGGCGATCTCGATGCTCGCGCCGAGTCTCTTTACATCCCATTCCCACGGTCCCGGAAGCGTCTCGTCGAAGTCGTTCACGTCGAAGACGAGGTCGCGATCCGGGGCAGCGAAACCCCCGAAGTTCGAGAGATGAGCATCGCCGCAGAGCTGGACCTGATGCCCCGTCGTGGGAGTTGTCGCGAGATCGGAGGCCATCACCTCGGCGGCGCCGCGATAGAAGGCGAACGGCGACGCCAGCATGCGGCCGCGGCGAATCGGAAGCAGCTCCTGGACGCGTGTCTTCGCCTCTGCCTCGAGGAGCTCGACTGGGTCGGGACGGCCCGATGGGGGCACCCACTCCGCATGGCTTGAGCGGGGGACTCGCGCGCGGCAGGCCTTTCCCGCCTCGGCTCGCTCCTCCGGGGAGGCCTCGGGATCCATCGGTCGAGCCTAATGCCTTGCGGCCCGCGTGATGTGCCCCGCGAGTAGGAGAATGCACCTGTGGGCGATCTGGTCACCTACGTCGGGCACGCGACCGTTCGCCTCGAACTTGCTGGCGTCTCGCTCTTGACCGACCCGCTGCTGCGGGGTCGCTTCTTGCACGTGACGCGCGCGGCGGCGCCGCCTGCCCCCGCGACGCTTGAGCGCCTCGACGCCTTGCTCGTCTCTCACCTGCACCCGGACCACCTGGACTTCCCCTCGATTCGGGCGCTGGACCGCGACCTCGACGTGTTCGTGCCCGCGGGAGGAGAACGGCTCTTTCGCAGGCGCGGTTTCAACCACGTGACCGGGCTCGTCCCGGGGGACACCGCCACGGTACGCGGCCTTGAGATCGCCGCGACCGTCGCCGTGCACGACGGGCGCCGCTACCCGGTCGGGCCGCCCGTCAGAGCACTCGGGTTTGATGTTCGAGGAAGCTCGCGGGTGTACTTCGCCGGCGACACGGACCTCTTCGAGGGGATGGAGCGGCTGCGAGGTGCAGATCTGGCGCTGTTGCCGATCGGCGGCTGGGGCCCGAGGGTTAGAGCGGGCCACCTCGATGCGGTGCGGGCGGCCGCAGCTGCGGCCATGATCCGTCCCCGCATCGTGGTGCCGATTCACTGGGGCACCTACCTGCGCGCCGGCCTCAACAGGACGCGGCCCGAGCTCCTGACGGAGCCGCCGAGGGGGCTTGCCGCCGAGATCTCAAAGCGCGCGCCCGACGTCGACCTGCGCGTCCTCGCGCCCGGTGAGTCGCTGGAGCTCTGATAGCGACCGGCGCTGCGCCTAGATTCCCCGGCCGGTGGCCGATGGCGGTCACGGACCTACCCAAGGGGGTGGCAGCATGGAGAGCTCGGTCGAGGAAGGGCAGTACAAGGAGACCGTCCAGGGTTTGGCGCGCATGTGGTGGCTGTGGCTCGTGTTCGGTATCGGCTGGGCCATCGTGGGCCTCGTCATCTTGCAATTCGACGACGCCTCGGTCGCGACCGTCGGCATCATCGTCGGGGTGATGTTCCTCTCCACGGGCATGCAGCAGTTCGTGATCGCCGGGATGGTGGAGAAGGGCAAATGGGTCTACGCGCTGTTCGGGGTCCTGTTCACAATCGCGGGTGTGATCGCCCTCATCAGCCCTGGCAACACCTTCGCCGCGCTCGCCGACGTGCTCGGCTTTCTGTTCTTGATCGTCGGCGCCTTCTGGATCATTCAGGCCTTCGCGGCGCGTGAGGTCAACGAGCTCTGGTGGCTGGGCCTGCTCTCGGGGATCCTGATGGTGGTCTTGGCCTTCTGGACGGCTGGGCAGTTCTTCGTGGAGCGGGCCTATGTGCTGCTCGTCTTCGCGGGCATCTGGGCGCTGATGCAGGGAGTCACCGACATCGTGCGGGCGTTCCAGATCCGCAAGCTCGGCGAGATGGCGTGAGCTCCTGAGCCGAGCGAGATCAGCGCGCGACGCTGATCGCGAGCGCTTGGATCTGCCTCTGCCCGCGGGAGCCCGGGAGCACCGGGCCGGCGGCGGCGAGCTGATCGCCCACGGTCGGAAGCGGTCTTGGGCGCAGGTCGTGACGGATGTCGACGATCGTGATTCCGGGCGCTGTGATGCTTTCGCGACTCAACAGCACAAAGTGGGCGTCACCGTCGCCGTCGGGATCGACCCGCTCCACGAACACGATTCGCCCCGAGGCCTCATCGCAGTTCTTTAGGCCCGGCGGGCAGTGAACAGGATCAAGGCGCGGCTTTGGCGGTGGCTCAGCGCGGCCGTCCACGGCCGGCTCCGACTTGGCGGACGGGCGCTCTGAATCCTCGCCGCACCCACAGCACACAACAGCAACCACCGCACTCGCCACCGCGACCCAGCGCCGTTTGCAAGCGTCGTGCACAGCCACAAGCTGCCACATCAATCACCACATTCGGGTGATGCGTTGTTCGTGCGTCCATGATCTGATTCCCTGCGGCCCAACGCCATCGAGAGGAGACCATGCAGATGGGACGCAAAACGAAACTACCTCCCAAGTCATGCTTGCGGCGGCGCATCGTCGCCGTGATCGCGGCGGCAGTGATCGTGCCGATCGGAGGCGCCTGGGCGGGGTGTGACAGCGACGACGTCGACCAGGCAACCGACAAGGCGAAGGAGACGGCTGCGCAGCAGGCCGAGCAGGCCGAGAAACAGGCCCAGGCTGCCGTCGCCAAGGCACAGCAGAAGGTGGATGAGGCGTCGGGCAGCGCCAAGGCGCAGGCGCAGCAAGCGCTTGAACAGGCCGAGAAGGCGCTCGCGGCAGCCAAGGAGAAGGTGAAAGCCGTCACCGACTGAGGCGCTCGCCTACGCTCTCAAGCGTGGCGGACCCTGCGAAGCTGATCGGCGTAAACCACGTGGCGCTCGAAGTGGGCGATGTCGACGAGGCGCTCGAGCTCTACGGGCGCCTGTTCGCCTTTGAGTTGCGCGGCCGCTCGCCGAACATGGCCTTCATCGATATGGGCGACCAGTTCCTCGCCCTCGCGTCCCACTCCGATCGCGGGCCCGATGCCAAGCGCCATTTCGGGCTCGTGGTCGACGACCTCGAGCGCGTGCGGGCCGCGGTCGAGCGCGAGGGGCTCGAGGTCGTGGGCACTCGCGGGCTCACCTTCCTCGACCCCTGGGGGAACCAGCTCCAGGTAGTCGACTATCGCGAGGTGCAATTCGAGCGCACCGAGGGCGTGAAGCGCAAGCTCGGAATCACGGAGTTGGACAAGGGCGAGCGAGCCTTGGCCGAGATCTCCGAACGAGGGCTCGCCTAGGCGGGCTCGGGCTCGGGCTCTGGCTCGGGGTCCGGCGGCGGCGGCGCCTTGCGGGCCTCCTCGTCGCGGCGAGCGAACCACCCCTCGCCCTCGATCGAGATCTTCGGCAGCAGGCGGTCGAGCCAGGCGGGCAGCCACCAGGCCTTCTTCCCAAGCAGGACCATCACCGCCGGGACCAGCAGACACCGAACGATGGTCGCGTCGATCGCGATCGCCACCGCCAGTCCGACGCCGAACTCCTTGACCAGCGGATCGCCGTTCAGCACGAAGCTCGAGAACACACAGACCATGATCAACGCCGCCGAGGTGATCACCCGGCCGGTCGAGGCAAGGCCGTCGATCACGGCCTTCGTGGGGTCGCCCGACTCCTTGTAGTGGTCCTGCATCTGGCTGACGAGGAAGACCTCGTAGTCCATCGAGAGGCCGAACAGGATGGCGAACATCAGGAGTGGGACGAACGAGACGATCGGGACCGCGTGCTCGAGGCCGATCAGGCTGGCGCCCCAGCCCTCCTGGAAGACGGCGGTGACCACGCCGTACGCCGCGCCCACCGAGAGCAGGTTCGCCACCGCCGCCTTGATTGGGATGACGAGCGAACGGAACGCAAGCAGCAGGACGACGAACGAGAGCCCGACCACGATCAGGATCATCGAGGGAAGCTTGTCGCCGATCTTGTCGGCGAGGTCGATATAGCCCGCGGTCGTGCCGCCCACGAATGCGGTCAGGTCCGTCCCCTGCGTGGCGTTGGGGATCACGTCGTCGCGGAGCCGCAGGACGAGGGCCTCGGTCCGGTCGGAGGAGGGCGCCGACGTCGCGACAACCGTCATCACGGCGGCTGTCCCAGCACGGCTCACCTTCGGCTGCGAGACCGACTGCACGTCGTTGGCCTTGGAGATCTTGGAGCGAAGCTTTTGGAGATCGGGATCGCTCGCCGTCGAGGAGAGGAACTGCTTTTGCTCTGCGACCTGGCGCTCCTTGGCGGGATTCGGCGCCGGCGTCTGGGCCTTCACCTGAGCCTCCGCCTGTTGCTCGGCCTCCTCCTCCGGGATGCCCTCGGCGAGTAGTTGCTGAGTGAGCTGCGAGACTTGAGCCTGCTCCTGCTGGGCAGCCTGCTGCTGTTGTCGTTGCTCCTGAGCCTTCAGCTTGTTGAGTGATTTGGTGTCCGGCTTGGCGGGCGATCCGAGTCGCACCGAGACGAGCATGGGCCCGTTCTGGCCCACGCCGAAGCCTTTCGTGAGGCCGTCGTAGGCCTGACGAGCAGTCGTCGATTTGGACAGAGCGCCGACGTCGTTTTGCCCGAGCTCCAGGTCGAGGACTGGCAGCGAGAGGGCGAGGAGCACGATCGAGGAGACGATGATCGCCGGCCACGGCCGGGCCGCGACCCCGCGTGCCCAGCGGGCCCAGCCATGCGGCTTGTGGTCGTCGGGGTGCGTGCGGCCGAGCTGCACGCGCAAGGAGTTGATCCGCGGCCCGAGGGCTCCGAGGAGGGCGGGAAGCAGGGTGGTGGCGGCCGCCACCGCCACGAGTACCGCGATGGCGGCCGTGAAGCCGAGAGTCGAAACCAGCGGGATCCCCGCGAAGGCGAGCGAGCAGAGCGCGATGATCACCGTGAAGCCGGCGAACACGACGGCACCGCCAGCAGTCGCGACCGCGCGGGCGACCGATTCGTCCGTATCAATGCCGTCGCGGAGCTGGAGCTTGTGGCGGGTGACGATGAAGAGCGAGTAGTCGATCCCCACCCCGAGGCCGATCATGGTGGCGAGCGTGGGAGAGACGGTGGGCACGTCGGTTGCGTGACCGACCAGCCCGATCACCGAGAGGGTCACGGCCAGGCCGAGCACGGCTGTGAGGATTGGCAGCAGCATCGCCGTCACCGTCCCGAAGGCGAAGAGCAGGATGACGACCGCGGCCACGAGGCCGATCACCTCCGAGGAGTGCGTGTCCGGCTTCGAGACCTCCTGGCCCAGGTAGCTGCCGGCGGAGACCCTGATGCCCGCCTTCTTCGCGGGGTCGGCGGCGTCGATGACGGCGTTTGCCTCGTCGACATCGAGCTCGCCCTGTGCCAGATCGAGCGTGACCGCGATGTAACCCACCTTCGCGTCCTTGGAGAGCGCGGCACTGCCCTCCTTGGACAGCGGACTGACGGCGCGCACGACGTGAGGTGCGCGCTTTAGCGAGCGGACCGCTTCGTCGACGGCTTTCGAGTTCGCCGAGTCGGTCAGCTTGCCCTGCGTCGCCTCCAGCACGATCGGGTTTGTGCCGTTGGCCTCATTCGGCAGCTTTGCCGAGAGCAAGTCGAGCGACCGGGTGGATCCGGTCCCGGGCAGCGTGAGGTTGTCGGAGGTCTGAGAGCCGGCGGTCACCGCCGCCGCGCCCACGGCGATCGCGCTGACCACCCAGACGGCGATTACCCACCAGTGGCGGCGAACGCAGGCGCCGGCCAGCCGGTAAAGCGCTCCGGTCATCCAGCCCCCGCGGTCCGGAATGAGCGCATCCCCCTGGCGTAGCGGCCGATCATCTGCCCGAGCACAACCCTATAGCCGCGGGCCGCCGGATCACGACTCAGATTGGTCGCGATCGGGGCGCAGTTCCTCCTTGCTGAACGACCGAAGCAGCTCGCGGGGCCGCGGTGGACCACCATCGTCAACCTCGACCAAGGTGCCAGGCCAGTACGGGCTTTCCCCGGCCGTGGCCCTTCCAATCAGCCCCGGTGCATACGTCCAGGCCCCGCTGTTTCGCAGCCGCATGCCATTCGAGGTCACCCAGCCGGGCTCGTCGTCAAGCGGACCCCGCCGATGGGTGTGGCCGAAGATGAGGTGCTCGGCCTCGATTCCGAGCCGCGCCGCAACCTCTCCCATGGCCGCGAGTCCCGCCTGCGTGATCGCTTCGGGCGAGAGATCCGGCTTCACCGGGCCGAGGCCAAAGCGGTTCGCCACGCCGACGGCGCCCGGCAACGCCACCGAGCCGAGGAGCCAGCCGCGGAGCCGCTGCGCGCGAGTGGAGCCGCTTGTCATCGCGGCCCAGATTCGTGCCGAGGGGCCGGGCCCGCGGCGATCCTCGGTGGCGCCCTGCGCGAGCGCGAACAAGAAGGCGTAGACCGGGGACTGAGCCCGCTCGTACTCGTCCGGGTCAGTTGGCCCCTCCGGCGCCGGCAGCGGATCGCTCGCCACGTCCGGCGCCGGGCCGAGCATGCGCTCTGAGGCTGCGAGCGCGAGTCGCTCGAAGGTGGGGATCGTGAGGTGGCGATCCAGATAGTGGCCATGGGTCGCGTAGATGTCGTCGCGAACCCAGATCCCTGGGTAGGCGAGCTCCACCCTGGCGGACCCCATCCGCTGGGCGAGGGCTGCGAGCGGCCCGCCCTCTCGGGGCGACGCGCGCTCGGAGAGCCCGAGGGGTCCCTCGCGCCTGAGCCTGCGTCCCGCGAGCCACTCCTCGAGGAGGTGATGGTCGTGATTGCCGGGCACGATCAGCACCTCGGCGTCGCCGATCGCCTCTCCAAGCGCCTCGAAGAACGGCGCCGCCAGCTCGAGCGCGTCGGCCAAAGGTCGGTCACGCAGCTCGACCACGTCGCCCAGGAGGATGAGGCGGTCGACGCCCGTGATGGCCTCCAGGAGCGGCCTGCGGAAGCGCTCGTATCGGAGCAGGTCAGAGCCTGTGCCGGCTCCGAGGTGGAGGTCCGAGAGGATCAGCGTCCGCACGCCTAGATCCTGACATTCACCGAGCTTTAGACTCGCGCGCGATGTCGGAGGTGGCGCTCCAGAACCCGGCCCCGGGCGAGATCACGATCGTGGCCCTCGCGCGGCTTGACGTGCAGGCGATAGCAGCGGCGGACTGACGCGTGTCGAGCGCTGCAAGGTTGCCGCGCGAGCGGTTCGCAGAGGTCGACGGCGTCGAGCTCTGCTACGAGGAGCTCGGGGACCCCGAGGGCGAGCCGATCCTGCTGATCATGGGCCTCGGGACACAGCTGATCCATTGGCACCCCGGCTTCTGCGAGGAGCTGGGGGGGCGCGGGTTTCGGGTGATCCGCTTCGACAACCGGGACGCCGGCCGCTCGAGCCAGATCGATGCGCCGCCACCGCGGACGGTGCCGATGCTCTTTGGCCTTCCTCAGGGTCGCGCCTATCGGCTGCATGAGATGGCCGACGATGCGGTGGGGCTCATCGAGGCGCTCGGGCTCGACTCGTCCCACATGGTGGGCGTCTCGATGGGCGGCATGATCGCTCAGGTTGCCGCCTACCGAAGCCCGGCCCGGGTGCGCACCCTCACGCTGATCATGTCGGGAAGCGGCAAGCGAACCGCATCGGTGCCTCGGATGCGCGCATTCGGCACCCTTTTGGCGAAGCCGGCCCGCAGCCGCGAGGAGTTCGTCGAGACGGTCACCGCCACCTTTGACGTGATCGGCTCGCCCGACTACCCGATGAACTCGGAGCGCGAGTCCGAGTTCCGAGCGACGCTGGCGGAAAGCTGGGATCGCGGGCACCACCCGGCCGGGGTCGCCCGGCAGCTACACGCGATCACCTCCTCGGGAGACCGCCGCAAGAGGCTACGTGGCGTGCGCGCCCCCACCCTCGTGATTCACGGTGACAGCGACCCACTCGTGCGCCCCGCCGCGGGCAAGGCGCTCGCCAAGGCCATCCCGAATGCCGAGCTTCGGATCATCGAGGGCATGGGTCACGACATGCCGCCGGAGCTGTTCGGCGAGCTGGCGGACGCGATCGCGGCTACGGCTCGCCGGGCGCCGAGCAGAAGGAAGGCGGCGGCCTCGCGGCCGACGCTCGCGGCGACCTAGCCGCCGTCCTCGTTCAGCTTTGCTGTGACCTCGAAGAGGTCGCCCTCGCGATAGAAGTCGACGGCGAGCACGTTCGGCAGCAGGCCACGCTGGCGGGCACACTTGCGGGCGCGCTTGAGCAGGAACTCGCGAGAGTTGACCTTCGCCGCGTTGGACGGCTTCGCCGCGGGATCGGTGTTGATCCAGTTGTTGATCTGAAACAGCGGGTTTGACGGCGCGCCGCGGTTTTGATCGCAACTCATCTCGGCCGGCTTCTTGAAGTCAAACGGAGTCTCCTGGAAGTAGTCGAAGGCCCGGAAGTACCAGGGGGCTTGACCAGCACGGTTCTCGGCCATCACCACCGCCTGCTTGCCGGACTCGATCAATTCCCCGAGGGTCGGTGGCTCCTCTCCCAGCTCGCCGTCGTAGGCACGCTCGGCCAGCCCGCTGCGCTCGAACGCAGCGACGACGTCCTTCGGCTTCACGTAGTCCTCGATCACGATCAGGACCACCTGCTCGGGATTCGCCTCGAGGAACGAGTCGATTTGGCGCAGGGCCTTCGTGAGATCGACGGCGCCCAGCTCGCAGAAGCCATGACACAGGTAGAGGTCCGTCTCGGCCTCTTCCTCCGGTCGCGCGATGTTCGAGCGCAAGCGGTTGGCCGCGGTGACGAACCGCGGCCCGAGCTCCTCCTGGGCCTGCTCGATGAGCTTGTTTGGAACTCGGCTGAAGTCCGTGTACACACGCCTTCCAGGGACCCCGTAATAGGCGTCGATGAGCAGAGCCCGGACGCCGTCCTCAAGCTGGCGGCGGATCGTGCGGTCGTGCATCGGGAAGAGGAAGCCGGGATAGTCGGCGGCCGACATCGCGTTGTGGGCGCCGGCGAAGACGACCTGATCCAATCGGCGCTCGCACAGCTCGACGCTGCCATTGCAGGTACCCGTGCGCGCCTGAGGGGCTCGCCCGGTCTTCTCGTCGTCGCCGATCAGCGAGATCGCCACGACCACGATTACCGCGGCACACCCCGCCCCGATTACCAGCGCTGCTGCGAGGCGGCGCCCGTGCGCTCGTGCGGTCTCGGTCTCAGCGGCGGCCGGGATCGTCAAGCGAATCAGCTCGCCCACGCCGATCGAGATCAAGACGAGCCCGGCCACGACGGTGAGCGCCTGCAGCACCAGCGTTGGCTCGAGCACCATGACGAGGCCCGCGACGAGAAATGTCACCCCACGCACCGCGCGCCAGAGCGGGGATGCCGGTGTGGCGAGGGCCGCCGTGGCAATTCGCCGCAGCGGGGCCACAGCGTCGACAGGCCGCAGCACGGCCGCGCCCGCGCCGGCGACGACCGCACCCACGGCCGCGAGCGCGAGGTTCCAGTCGCGGAGCGCCCCGAAGAGCGCCTCCCAGAGTGCCCCGAGCGCCTCGCGATCGGTCGTTGTGGACGCCACGCGCGCCACCAGCGCACCAACGACGAAGTAGGCGAGGACCACCAGCGCGCCGACCAGCGCTATCGCCACACCGGCGCGAGTCAGGGCGGCCCTGCGGTCGACGGCGAACGTGATCGCCGCCGCGAACAGCAACAGGGCCGCCAGCGGCAACACGATCGCCGCCTCGCTCACGGTGTTGGCCACTCGCGCCAGATCGCGGGCGAAGCCCGCGTCACCCAGGCTGAGCAGTTTCGCGTCGAGCCCCTTCGGGATGTCCTTTGCGAGCTTCGGGCTCAGCTGCCGCAGCGCTGCGACTGCGGCGGCACCGATGTTGGCGACCTGGACCGCCGCGGTTTGCTCGCCTTCTCCGAGGGCGATCGCGTGGGCTTGACGCAATCCCTCGCGCAGCGCCGAGCGGAAGGGCCTGCTCCCGATGACCCCCGCGGTGACCGGTTCGATCAACGCTTCGAACGCGACCAGGTCGGGACTCACCTCCCGGGTGATGGCCCTGGACACCCGCCGTGCCGCGGCGTCGCGCACTGCCTGATCCTCAAGCGCCGAGGCGGCGTTGTCGGCGAATCGAGACGAGTCAAAGAGCTCGCGATCCGCATACAGAGCGAGGTCGCCGAGCATGAGCAGGAAGGCCGCGACGACGGTGAGGACGATTGATGCCACCCGGCTGGCGGGCGCTCGCCGGCGTCGGTCGGAGCTCTCACCCGGCATCAGGCAAGGTTAAGGTCCGTGAGGTGATGCCGTTGGGCGGTTCGATCATCACCGACTTCTGGAACGACCAGTTGGTCGAGCACGACCGGCAGTGGGTGTTCCTGGTGCTCCTCGGCCTGGTGCTCTCCTTTGGCTTCATCCGCCTCTCCACGCGGCTGATGCGAAGCCCTCGGGTCCCATGGTGGCCCGGCAGCGTGGTCAGCGAGGGCGGCGTTCACCTCCATCACCTGGTCTTCGGGATCGTCCTGATGATGATCGCGGGGACGATCAGCTTCGCCGGCTTCGCGGTAGGCGGCATCTACGAGATCTGCGCCCTGGCCTTTGGCATCGGCATCGGCCTGACCATCGACGAGTTCGCGCTATGGGTGCGTCTGGACGATGTGTATTGGGCGAAGGAGGGGCGAACCTCGATCGACGCGACGGTCATCGCCACCGCCCTGATGGGGTTGGTCGTGCTGGGCGTACGGCCCTTCGAGCTCGAGACTCAGAGCACCGGGGCCGTCGTTGGCTCGATTCTCGGGGTGATCCTGTGGCTTGGCTCGCTGATCGTGAGCTTCGTCAAGGGGCGCGTCCTGCACGGGATCGTTGGCTTGCTGGTCCCGCCGCTGGCGCTGTACGCCGCCTGCCGGATCGCGAAGCCCGACTCGGCGTGGGCGCGTCGTCGCTACGGGGAGCGCGACCCGAAGAGGCAGGCCAAGGCCGAGGAGCGGTTTCGGCCCGATCGCCGCACCGAGCGCATCAAGGATCGCCTGCGCGACGCGCTCGGTGGCGTCACGGAGGAGGAGTACGAGGCGAAGCTTCGTCAGCGTTCCGGGAGATCAGGTGATGCGTCGTGACGACCGCGGCGAGCGCAAACAGCGGCACGGTCGCCGTCTCGGCGAGGGTCGCGCCCACGAAATCCCCCCAGAACCCCTCTCCGGCCAGGTTCGGCCCGATCGCCTGAAGCAGCTCGCCGAGGGCGTCGGCGACCAGCATCGTCGGGGCCAGCAGAGCCAGCACGCGCCAGAAGTTGCCGCGAACCAGCTCGCGGCTACGGCGAAAGGAGTCGCGGACACCACGGTCCTCGATCTCCACCACGGCCGCGGCCAGCACGTACCACCCGAACACAACAACTCCCGGGACGATCAGCAGTAGCAACCCGACGCCGACCATGAGCGCGAAGATCAGGTCGACGGCGATCAGCTGCCGGTAGCGGAGCGCACGCGCGATCTCGATGAGCTGGCGCCGGACTCCGGTCCTGTACTCGCCGACGACCGTGGCTACGACGCCGGTGAAGAAGACGTCCCCGAGCGTCACCGTGATCGAGAGCGCGAGCGCCGTGAGGCTGGCCAGTGGGACCTCGATGCCTTCATTGCCCTCGATCTCCGGCGTCGCGTGAGCTGCTGCTTCGGCGAGACCGATCGGGATCGAGATGATGAAGGCCGCGGCAATCAGCAACCTGGGGTTGGCGCGATAGGCGGCGAGCGCCTCGCGCACGACCTCGCGAAGGACGAGCTCTCTTTTCGGCGGCATTGCGCTTGCTCCCACGGCGCCTCAGCTTGGCAGGCGGGAGATAGATTCCTGACGCAGGATGGCGTGGCCGGACACCTGGGCTGGGTGGGGGCGGCCGCAGCCGGATTTCGCATCGAGTGGGGGATTGACGGTCATATACGCGGTCTATCCCCACTCGATGGTTTTCGGGTTGGTTGGGCCCGCCCCGTCGCCCGTCCCAGCCCCGATGAATCCAGCCGCCGGAACGGGTCTGACTAAGGTGGATGCGATGCCAGCGATAGAGCTCAGGGGGGTCACCAAGCGCTTCGGGGAGATCACCGCGGTCGACGGCCTCGATCTCGACGTGCCCGAGGGGATCTGCCTCGGTCTGCTCGGCCCCAACGGGGCAGGCAAGTCGACGACGATGCGCATGCTCACCGCCCAGGTGATCGCCGACGAGGGCGAGATCCATGTGCTCGGATACGAGCTCCCCAAGCAGTCCAAGGAGGCGCGGATCCGGATGGGGGTGGTCCCGCAGCTCGACAACCTCGACATCGACGTCACGGTCGAGGACAACCTGGCCGTGTTCGCCCGGCTCTACCGCGTCAAGGACGTTGCCGGTGCCGTCGATCGGACGCTCGACCTTGCCCGGCTGCGCCAGCGCCGCTCGGACGCCGTCGACAAGCTCTCGGGAGGAATGCGCCGCCGGTTGCTGCTCGCGCGCGGTCTCGTCCACGAGCCCCGGTTGATGCTCCTCGACGAGCCGACGGTGGGCCTCGATCCCCAGATTCGCACCGAGATGTGGACGCTGATCGACGGGCTGCGCTCGCGCGGCGCGACGATCTTGATGTCGACCCACTACATCGAGGAGGCCGAGCGCCTCGCCGACGAGGTGGCGCTGATGGCCGAGGGTCGGATCATCGCGCGAGGGAAGCCCTCCGACCTGGTCGCAGAACACGCGGGGCGCGAGACCGCCGAGGTCTACGGGCCGCCCGATCACCTCGTGGAGGCGCGGGCGAGGGCCGAGGCTCAGGGTCTGCGAGTGCGCCCCGCAGGGCCGGCGATCGCGATCGTAGGTGCGGAGCGGGCGACCGATGGAGCGGTCCCCGACGATGCGCTCCGACGCGCTGCCTCGCTTGAGGACGTCTTCGTCCTCTTGACCGGGGAGGAGGCGGAGTGAGCGACGGGGTCAGCGAGGTCCGCGTGCGCCGCCTGGACCCGGCAGCGATCACGGGCATCATGAGCCGCGAGGTGGCGAACTTCCGGACCTTCTGGAAGAGCACCACGTTCTCCAGTGTCCTCGAGCCGGTGATCTACCTGCTCGCGTTCGGCGTCGGGCTTGGCGCCACGCTCGTGGACGGGGTCGGCGGCCTCGAGTACGTCGAGTTCGTCGGTACCGGCATGGTCGCCACGGCCGTCATCTTCTCGAGCGCCCTGCCGGCGATGTTCGGCACGTTCGTCAAGCACCGCTTTCAGAACACCTACGACGCGATCCTGGCGGCTCCGGTCTCGGTCGAGGAGCTGGTCACGGCCGAGATGCTGTGGATCGGCCTGCGCGCGGGCTTCTACGGCTGCTTCCCGCTGATCGTCGCGATGTTCTTCGGGCTCGACCCCGCCGGCGGCATGCTCGTGGTCCCGCTCTTCGCCTTCATCACCGCGATCGGCTTCGCGGCATTCGGCATCGCGATCGCCGGCACCGTGGACAAGATCGACCAGTTCAACTACGTCACGACCCTGCTGGTCACCCCGCTGTTCCTGGTCGCGGGGACGTTCTTCCCGATCGATCAGCTGCCTGACGGGGTTCAGGCTGCCTCGCAGCTGAACCCGCTGCACCATCTGGTCGAGCTCGTCCGCCACGCGTCGTTCGGCTTCGAGGCCACCGACCTCATTCGGGTGGCGGTGCTGCTCGCCTTCGCTGTCGTCATGTGGCGTCTTGCGGTACGGCAGATGACGAAGACGCTGATCGACTGAGAACGATCGCGAGCCCACCGGCCAGGGCCGATGCAAGGAAGCCCAGGAAGAGCCAACCGGCGAGATCGAACGAGAACTGATCCGAGTAGCGCGCGACGGCTATGAGCTCGGCTACGGCCAGCGCGACGAACGAGAGCGCGCCGGGGCGCAGCCGGTCGATGTCGTTCTCCGCCAGGCCAGCCACGGCCGCGATCCCGAACCCGAAGATGAACGATCCGATCGCCCGGCTCGTGAGGGGAGTGAGCTCCCATGGCCAGACGTCGATGGCGGTGCTCGGGGAAGCGAAGAGGACGGCGCCCGCACCCAGCATCGCCCCCGCTTGGATACCGAGGCTGAGGCGCGCCCACGGGGGCAGGGGCCGGTGGACGGGCGGATCGAGCCCGGGCTCGCGGAGCTGGCGCACCAGCAGAAGCGCGAGCACCGGGGGGACCACGATGTAGGCGATCAGCCAGAGCCAGAAGACGAAGTGATCGCGATCGAAGAGCTCCCAGTGGATGAGCGTGGCGGCCAGCAGCAGGAGCGAGATCACGATCACCGGCGGCGTCGCCAGGCGGCCCTCGGCCCAGGTGCGAGCCCGGGCGGAAAGGAAGAGCAGCACGGTCGCGGCGATGTAGCAGCCGCCCAGGAAGGCGGCGGAGAGGTCGACCGCGATCGGCCACGCCCAGAACTCCTCGGTCGTGCCGGTGATGACGTAGGTCATGAAGGCGGCGCCGGCTGCAAGGCCGGCACCCGCCAGGTAGAGGTTTCTGATCCCGGGGATGAGCGGGCGGGCGTCCATGCCTGTGCGAGGCTAGCGTTAGAGTCCGCCGCCGGGTGTGATGGCCGTCATCGAGCGAACCCCGGCGAATTCCTCCAAGGTTGCGCCGATCGGCTGGGAGGCCGGCGCCTCGACGAGATGCTCTCCGCGTCCGAGCGTCTCTTCGCCGAGACCGGAGATCTATCCCGAGCTCGCGCACTGCGACCCAGAGTTCGCGGCTGGCTGGGGCGCGAGGTCCCCTGGGTGCCTAGCGGCCGGTCGCCGAGAAGTGCATGTAGTCCTTCTTCCCGGACCAGTTGCCTCCCCATTCCCACCCGATCCGGGCGAACGCGCGGAATGCCGCGTCGCCCTGGTGGACCATGCCGGCGGCGTGGCGTGATCGATTCGCGTAACGGCCGCCGGCGGAGGGCGAGACGTGCGAGCCCTGGACGTAGGGGTTCTCGATCGGGTTGAGGTCGATCGCGCGGCCGTAGGCGTGCTGGGACCAGGTGGTGGTGCCGGCGACGAACCGGCAGTTGAAGCCAGAGGTGTCGTCGGCGTTCATCATGCGGTCGTCATCGGCGCCGTAGCGGTCGGCCAGCTCCATGCGGCGGATGGGAAAACGCGCATCGAAGAGGCCGTGCAGGGCACGCAGGACGTTGTGGTCGGCGTCGGCGTGGACGACCATGCGGCCGGGGTGGATGTCGCGATCGCCCATGGTCCAATGCGGCAGCTCGAGCAGGCGGAGGCTCCCGAGGCCGACGGGGCAGCCGCGGTGCCAGGACTTGCCGGTCATCCGCCGCCTGAGTTGGGCGTCGATCGCGGAGGAGGTGGCGGTCCAGGGCGGCGTGCAGCTCAAGAGCGCGTCGGTGCCACCGCCGCCGATGCAGCGGTCGTTGCCCGCCCCGCCGGTGATGCGGTCGGAGCGCTTGCCACCCTCTAGGTGGTCGCCGCCGTCCCCGCCCTTGAGCAGGTCCTTGGCGTGCCCAGCGCGCAGGGTGTCGCGGCCGCGGCCGCCGTCGAGAGCAATCCGCTGCCGCCAGCCGCTCGCGTCGACGTGGTCCTTGCCCTTGGCGGTCTCGATGTTGAGCTTGCCGATGCCGGAGAGGGCGATGGTGCTGCCGGTGGCGGGGTCGAGCTCGATGGCGTGGCGGCGCACGTCGTGGCGCTCTGCACCCTGGCGGCCCAGTACCGCCGCCCTGTCGCGCCCGGCGGCGAGGTCAACGTCGATCTCGACGTCGCCGAAGCTCTCTCCGCGCAGGTCGATGACGAACCTCTGGGCACCGCCGGTTCCTTCCACGGCGATCGTCTGCGCGGTCGCGGTGTTGGCGGCTCCGCACGGGCGGCCGTCGATGAGGATCTCGCCGGCGGGGCCGACACGGATCTTGGCCGTCTCCCCGCGGCGCACGTCGACGCTTACGGTCGCGCCGCCATCGGCGCAGGCGGCCGGTGCCGCCGAGGTGGGCCTGGCCGTCGTCAGGACAAGGGTTGCGAGCAGAGCAGCGGCTGAGCCCGCCACCGCTCCCAGAGCTGCGATCCGCCTCCGGGTCATGGCCTCAATCGTACGTGGGCTCGCCTCGCCCTTGGCCGGTACGCGGGCAGCCGTGAGCACCCGCCGCCCAGGGGGGCCGGCGTGCTACTCCCGGATGCTGGTGAAGAGGCTTGCCGCTAGGCGGGCGAGACGTTTACGGCCTTCGGGCCGCGGTCTGATTCCTCAGCGTCGAAGGTCACCTTCGCACCCTCCTCGAGGGTGCTGGCGCCGCTGATTCCACTCTGGTGAACGAAGAGGTCCTTGCCGCCCTCGTCGGGCGTGATGAAGCCAAAGCGCTTCTCGTCGTTGAACCACTTCACCGTTCCGGTTGCCATGAAAACTCCTGAACTGTTGGGTGCTGATGAGCGCCTGAGCCTACAAGGGTGGGCCGCCACGGGCACTCCGGCTGCAGCTCACGGGAGGTGCGGCGTGGTCAGCTCCAGCAGGTCGGGCCACTCGAACGGTGGCGCGCCCGGACGGTGAATCTTCTCCGCGCGGCCGGCGGGAAGGTCGGCCAGGGCCGCCTGGTTTGAGGGCTCGCGAAGCTGTTCGGCGACCGTGCGCTGAGCCACCCCAATCGTCCGGTGGCGGTTGCGCCGGCTCATCAGGTTCGGGGTGGGCGACCATGAACCAGGGCGGGACGGCGCTCGCGCACAGCGCACCGATCGTCGACCCCGCGGAAGTGCCCACGATCACGTCCGCCGAGGCGGGATCCCAACCCGTCTCACGAGCGAGCGCATCGAGGCCGCCCGTGAGCCAGGCACCACCCTGAATCCCCCGGCGCCGAGCACGAGCCCAACCTTCATCGCCATGAACGGATTTGTGGTCTAACCGGCGGCAGCGAATCGAGTGGCTACAGTTGCCCGTTCCGCGGCTGTGGCGGAACTGGTAGACGCGCACGGTTCAGGTCCGTGTGGGCGAAAGCCCATGGGGGTTCGACTCCCTCCAGCCGCACCTTTTCGGCCCCGAACGGGCCGAAACCCGTTGCTAGAATCGCGCCCCCGCGCCGCTATCGTCTAGGGGACTAGGACGCCGGATTCTCAGTCCGGAAACCGGGGTTCGAATCCCCGTAGCGGTGCCTCATAAAACCCCTGCTAGTCGGGGGTTTTTCTACGAATTGACGGCGGCACCGGGCGATGACAGCAGGCGGATTGCAACCCGATTGCAACCTCGGCGCACGAAAGCGGGAGCGTCAGCGGGCGAGTGGGTCGCGTTTCCTTTGGACGAAGAGGCAGCTGGTTGCGCATGGAGAGCTATACGCGCCCTTCGAGATGCCGCTGGGTCGTGGCCCCGACTCAGGCCTGAAGCACCCGTTTGACCGTGCCGAACACGTAGATCACCGAGAGCACGAAGAACAATCCGCCGATAGCCGCCCGAACCGCGTCCTCGTCGACCGGCGTTCTCTCCGCCACCGGCGGCGCGGCCTTATCGGCGACCGCCTCTCGCCATCCAACTAAGCCGGCTCTTCCCACGTCCTTCGCTTTCACGTCAGTCTCCCTCCGGTGGTGGCTCAGACCTACTCGCTCCCTGCCGTTAATCCCGGCGCGGATGCGGGCGAGTCCTCCGCCTACCCGATGGGGGGCCAGTTGACCCTCGGCGCCTACCCGCTTAGGACGAGAAGCGACTAAACCGCTTTGCATGGAAATGCGCCTATCTCAGCCCACGCGAGATACTGCGCGGGCGATGTCCGCCCGAGATCAGGTGATCATCAGCAGCCTCCGCCGCACCTATCAGGCGTTCAGTCGCGGCGACTTCGACACCGCGATGGAGATCGCGCATCCCGAGATCGAATTCCCCCCGGGAGGCCAGGGGTCGCACAGAGGCGCGAACGCGGTGCGGGCATGGATGGAGCCAGACGCCTTCGAGGAGCAACAAATCCAGCCGCGCGAGTTCCGCATCAAGGGCAACAGGGTTCTGGTCCGCCAACACACCAACGCCCGTGGAGCGGGGAGTGGCATCGAATTGGATCGCAGGTTGCCTCGACGGACTGATGTAACGGCGTGGGGGCGTTTTGGGACGCGACCCAGGCGACTTCCGAACGACGTAAGCAGAAAATCGAAACGATTTAGCGACTTCGCCCGACCAGGGCGCTTCAGCGCTTAGGGCGCGCTCGCGAAGAGCGAAAAGGCTGCGGTCGGTCGAAGGGGGACGGGGCCGTAGCCCTAGGAGAAGAACCGTCCCCCTCGACCGTGGCGATGGGCTTTCACCATCAGCCTTAGGTACCCCGCACGACGTAAAAGAAAACCGAGACGATTTAGCGACTTCGTCTGACGGGAGCAAGCTATGTCCGGTGGGCGTAAGTCATTTCAGTAGCTCGCGCAGCTGAGAGAGAGGCAGGTCATCCGGAATGAGACCTCTCCCGCGGCAGGTGCGGCACTTCTTCGACTTGTCGCTCACGATATGGCCCGCTTTCACCCTCTGGATGTAGCCCAGACCTCCGCACTCTTGGCACGGCACCTTGACGGAGACCGTTAGCTCTCTTGAAGAATGCTCGCCGCCTTCCATCTCAGGGAGCAATGTAGCCGCAACGGAAGCTCCGTCGGAGCCCTGGTTGACGGCTACCTCACCCTGGCCGATGTAGGCGCCGGAAGGTCGGCGGCCAGCAGCTCGGCGATGGCAGCCAGGTCGACGAGACTCTGACGGAGCGCGTAGCCGTGACGACGGTGGGACTGCAACCCAAACTGCAACCCTACGGCGCAGAACAGGCCGATACGGGACGTCACCAGCGGGAGCGTGGCAGCGCCGAAACCACTGCTCTCACGGACAAACCCGACACCAGGCGATACGGGCCGTCATGGCCTCGGGCGGATTCTCAGTCCGGAAACCGGGGTTCGAATCCCCGTAGCGGTGCCTCTTGAGCCCTGGTAACGCGGGGTTTCCCGTCTCGCGCCTTCCGGGGCCTCGCCCCTCCTGTCATGGGCCCATGACCAGGGTCGAGAAACGGCCACCGAATGCCGGCATTCGGTGGCCGATTCGTGCCTAAGAGCGGCACCGGATGGCTGCGTCGGCTGCGAGTTCTGCGCAGCTGCACCCTGCTCGCTGTCTGGCTCCGTGCGATCCGCGACCGCTCGCCATATGCTCGCGGCGTGGCGACCGCTACGAGCCCGATCATCCCGGCGCATCCGATCATCCGCGCCCGTGGGGAGGGCGAGCAACGCGCGACGTTCTTCGAGTTGTTCTTCGACCTCGTCTACGTCTTCGCGGTCACCCAGCTTTCGCACCACCTGCTCGAGGACTTGAGCTGGTCGGGCGCCGCTCAGACGGCGTTCATGCTCGTCGCGCTGTACTGGGCGTGGAACTACACGACGTGGATGACCAACTGGTTCGACCCCGACACGGTGCCGGTCCGGCTCGTGCTGGTGTTCGTGATGCTCGCGAGCCTCCTGATGGCGGTCGCGATCCCGGAGGGATTCGGTGAGTACGCGCTGCTGTTCGCGTGCGCCTACACGGGCCTGCAGATCGGGCGCAACGCGTTCGTCGTCGCGGTCACGCCGCGCGGTTTGTTCAACGAGAACTTCCGCCAGATCCTCGCCTGGAGCGTGCTCTCGGCGCCGCTGTGGGTCGCGGGGGGCATCGTCGACTCGGAGGCGTTGCGCTGGGTTCTGTGGCTGGGCGCCATCGGACTTGACCTCGCGGCGCCGCTGGTGAGGTATTGGCTGCCGGGCGTGGGCGCTACCGCCATGAGTCAGTGGCAGATCGAGGGCGCCCACTTCGGCGAGCGCTTCCAGTTGTTCGTGATCATCGCGCTCGGCGAGAGCATCGTTCTCGCGGGGGCCGCTGCCTCGGATACCGGGTTGAGCCTCGAGGTCGTCGCCGCGCTCCTGCTCGCCTTCCTCTCCTCGACGGCGCTCTGGTGGCTGTACTTCGGCCAGGTCGCCGGCAGGGTTTTCGAGCGGATCCGCGCGGCCAGCGCCGAGGAGCGGGGCAAGATCGGCCGCGACATCTACACCTACCTACACCTCCCGATCGTGGCCGGGATCGTCCTCGTCGCGGTCGGCGATGAGCTCGTGATCGCGCACCCGACGGACCCCCTGCACGACTCGGGAGCGCTCGTCACCCTCGGCGGCCCGGCCCTCTTCCTCGCCGGGTTGATGGCCTGCACCGCCAGGCTCGGCCACGCCCAGAGCCTGCCGCGAGCGGCGGCGGTCATCGCGCTCGTCGCGGCCGTGCCGCTCGCCGCCGGCGCCGACGGTCTGGTCGCGTCGGGAGTGCTCACCGCGCTACTGGCCGCGCTCGTGATCGCCGAGCAGCTGCGCGGCGCATCCTGAGCCGGTCGGCCGGGCTTGCGAGGCCCGACGTGGCAATGCCCGGACAAAGAACTGGCCTGGGAGAGGCGCCGCTTTGCATGGAAAGCGGGGGTCCTGGCGGCGAGGCCAGATCGGCCTGTGGAAACCCATAGGCTTGCCTTGACCGCGACTCGCGGGCACACGGCGGCTCGCCGGGTGCCATGCGGATTAAGGAGGGCAATGTGGCCTCGATCAGCGAGCGGGAGGAACGGCAGGTCGAGCAGGCGAACGCGAGTGGGAGGACACCGGTCGTGTTCATCCACGGGCTCTGGCTGCTGCCGAGCAGCTGGGACCGCTGGGTGGGGCTGTTCGAGGAGAACGGGTACGCGGGGGTCGCCCCGGATTGGCCGGATGACCCCGAGACCGTCGAGGTGGCGCGGGCGGAACCAGAGGTCCTCGCGAAGAAGACGCTGAAGCAGGTAGCCGACCACACCGCCGAGGTGATCGGCCGACTGGACAAGAAGCCGGCGGTGATGGGCCACTCGACCGGCGGCCTGCTCACCTACCTGATCGCCGACCGAGGGCTGTCCGCGGTGTCGGTCGCGATCGACCCCGGACCCTTCCGCGGGGTGCTGCCGCTCCCGTTCAGCGCGCTGAAGTCGGCGTCGCCGGTGCTCAGGAACCCGTTCAACCGCGGCCGGGCGGTCACCCTCACCTTCGACCAGTTCAAGTACGGGTGGACGAACGCCCTCGATGACGAGGAAGAGGCGAAGCGGCTCTACGACGAGTTCCACGTCGCCGCGCCCGGGGTGGCGCTGATGCAGATGGCGAACGCCAACCTGAACCCCCTCACCGAGGCCAAGGTCGACCCGAAGAACCCCGAGCGGGGGCCGCTGCTGATCCTCGACGGCGAGAAGGACCACACCGTCCCCTGGGCGATCGCCAACGCCGCCTACAAGCGACAGCGGCGCAACGAGAGCGTCACCGAGATCGAGAGGGTGCCGAACCGGGGCCACTCGCTGACGATCGACCACGGCTGGCGCGAGGTCGCCGAGAAGGCGCTCGCCTTCGTCAAGCGCTTCGTCTAGACGAACCCGCTTCCGCTGGCGGGAATGCTGCTTGGACGAAAGCGGCCGCGCGGCGCGAAGCCGAACCAGTGCTCCTTGTCGCGCAACGCAGAAGTGGCGTCAGAGCTGAAACTTGTTTCAAAGGATGCGTTGGAGGACGAGCATCTTCCGACTGGAGACCAGATGCGCCAAGTCATCAGCCAAGCCCTCGACCCGCTGCTCCGCCTGTTGCTGCCAGCGCTCGACGTTGACGATGTCCGCGATCAGCACGTAATCGGCTGATTCACCCGCCTGTCCGGGCACATCCATCGGCCGCGTCAATCGCCAATCCTCCATCGTGTCCAGCGAGCCACCGACGATGTCCCGATCGCTGGCCATCAGACGCTCAAAGTCCTCGGCTAGCTCCGGCCGGCGCAGGGAAAACCACATGAGTAGTGTCGCCCGCGTGGCCGCCATCGACGTAGCGTAACTCTGTAGAGCAAGGTTTGCGAGCCTCGAAATGGCCGCCTCCAGGTCGCGGGTTCGAAGGTGTCGTAGGTCGGGCGAAGGCTGAGTAGGAAGGCGGTGCCAGCTCAGCGGTCCCGCGCCCACAGCGACCTGCGCTTTTTCGGGAGCTCTTCCCGCTGGATGTTCTCGCGGTACCCGGTGTCCTCGGCTTGGACGGCGCGCGCTCCCTCGATCACCTCCTCGAGCTGGTCGACCGGGAACACCACGGCGCCAGAGGGGTCGGCGAACACGTACTGGCCGGGCATGATCCCGACGCGCTTCACGACGACCGGAACGTTCGCCAGGAACGGCGTCACCTCCCCGCCGCCCCACTTGGTCGCCTCGCCTGAGCAGTAGGCGGCGAAGTCGTAGCCGGCGAGCGTTTCGAAGTCGCGCAGACGACCATCGGTCAGCACACCCGCACAGCCGTGGTCCTGGAGTCGCGAGAGCTTGGTCCCGCCGCCCATCGAGACCTCCGGATAGCCGTTGCTGGCGAGCACCACGACCTTCCCCTCCGGCTCCTCGCCCACCGCCTCGTAGAAGAGGTTCGCCAGGTTGTACGTGCCGGGATCGAGCCCCGCCGAGCAACTCGGATGGTAAGAGACCGTGACCGCGGGGCCGAAGAGGACACGCCCCGGGGTAGGGCTGACCAGATCGAGGATGTGACAGCGGTGGCGATGCAGCCGTCCGATAGCGTCGACGAGGTCGGCGCACTTGAGTCCTTCGACCTTGACGCTCGCGTGCGCCATCAGCCCCCAGTTCTCTCAGCGCTTCCCGGGCACCTCGAGCGCAGCTTCACTTGCTGACCGAGGATGCGCGGCAATAGCCGGCGACCGGGTACGACGGAAGGCCCGCCCGCCTCGTTCTTCTCAGCTGACACCGCAGCACCCCTTTTCCACGCCGTATCGCTTTTCTCAGACCATCGCAGAAAGGCGCGCTCTGGAGTAGACCGTCACGCCGGTTAGTCGGGTACCCAAAGATGAGAGCAAGTCTCATCGTCGCCTCACGTCCCTCTCACAGGGGGGGTTGAAGCTGATCGCAATGACGATGATGCCTGGGGGGCGCCAACGCGCGTCGTTTCAGGCTTCCCAACCCAAATCGACCTGCAGGGGGGTCAATACATGAGAGACAGAGGATTCAGGGCAGCCATCGCGGTTGCGGCGGTTACGGCCGTTTCACTAGTCGCCGCAGCGCCTGGCCATACCTGGAACGAGGAGGCCACCGAAGGCTGCACGCCGGGATACTGGAAAAACCATACTGAGGCTTGGGTGACGTACACGCCTGACCAGACGCTGGGAAGCGTCTTCACGTTCCCGAACGCGGCCGATCCGCTCGCCAGCGCGACGCTGCTCGACGCACTCTCGTTCTCGGGCGGTCCCGCGATCGAGGACAAGGAAGCGCTGTTCCTCCACCATGCGACCGCCGGTCTGCTCAACGCCAGCGCCGGGCTCGACTACGGGCTCTCGCTGAAGCATGTGATCAGGACCACGAACCGGGTGCTCGCGAACAACCGCGCTGGGCAGTACGAGCGCGTCAAGGACCTGTTCGACAAGTTCAACAACCTGGGCTGCCCGCTTTCTTAACCGGGGACGGATAGCTCAACAAGTCGACGGTGGCGGGGAGTGCATCCCCGCCACCGTCTTTTTTTTGGTTCGAATCCCCGTAGCGGGGCCTCACAAAAGCCCTGCAAATGGTTGGCGTTCTTGAGTCCGTAACGTCGTTCGGCCGGAACCGCCCGGCTCTCAAGCTCGGGCGGCGAGCAACGCCGGCAACTCCTTCATCTGCTCAAAGACGATGTCCGCCCCGGCGAGGCGCTCACGCGGAAGCGCGGCGGCGAATCCCAGGGCGCGCATGCCGGCCGCGTTGGCGGCCGCGATGCCAAGGGGACTGTCCTCGACCACGACGCATCGCTCGGGCTCTGCGCCCATGCGCTCGGCGGCATGCAGGAAGAGGTCCGGCGCGGGCTTGCCCTGCTCCACGTCCTGGGCGGAGAAGATGCGACCCGCGAACCGCTTCGCCAGTCCGGTGAGTCCCAGCGTGAGGCGCAGCTTGTCGTGGCCGCCGCTCGAGGCGACGCAGGTCTCGAGGCCAGCCGCTTCGACCGCGTCGAGGGCCTCGACCACGCCGGAGACCGGTTCCAAGTGCGCCTCGAACGCCCGGCGCACCGCCTCGTCCCAGCCCTCCACCCACCCAGGCGGAAGCGGCCGGCCGAGCCGCTCAGCGATCAGGTCCAGCGTTGCCGCCTTGGTGCGCCCCATATAGTCGCGAACGCAGTCCTCGTAGCTCGTCTCGAGTCCCAGCTCGCACAGATGCTCGGCCAAGAGGCCATTGGAGATGCGCTCGCTGTCGACCAGCACCCCGTCGCTGTCGAAGATCACCAGATCGGTCAAGGCTGGCACCTTAGGCGAGGCGTGAGAATTTACGAAGATCGCACATAAAAGCTGCTCAAACCTAATTTGTTTGGACTAAGCCTTGACAAAAGGCTCGCGATGTGGCATGGATTCGGTCTGTGAGCACGAGGAGGAGTGGCTCGTTGGCCTCCCTGAGGGAGGGCAACCGCAGACGAGTGATCGATGCGCTGCGCGCGCGGGGGGTTGCGAGTCGCGCCGAGCTCGCCCGGATCACCGGGCTCTCGCGCTCGACGATCTCCACCATCGTCAACGACATGATCGAGTCCGGCCTTGCGGCCGAGCGCGACGGCCCACCCGCCGGCGAGGCCCACGCCGGCCGACCCCCGGTGATGGTGGCGCTCGACAGCTCCGCGGGCCTGGCGCTCGCGATCGACTTCGGCCACGGCCACCTGCGCGTCGCCGTCTCTGACCTCTCGCACACGGTGCTCGCCGAGACCTGGCGCGAGCTCGACGTCGATCATGCGGCCACCGAGGGGCTGGCCGCAGCGGCGAGCGACGTCGACCAGGTCCTCGCCGAGGCCGAGGTCGATCGCGACCGGGTGATCGGCGTTGTGATGGGCCTTCCCGGGCCGATCAATCGCATCACCGGCGCCGCCGTGGACTCCTCCATCCTTCCCGGCTGGGTGGGCATCGACGCCGCCACCGAGGCCAGCGAACGCCTCGGCCTCCCGGTCGAGATCGAAAACGACGCCAACCTGGGCGCCCTCGCCGAGCTCGTGTCGGGCGCGGCGAAGGGACGCTCCGAGGTCGCCTACGTCAAGGTCTCCTCGGGAATCGGCGGGGCGCTGATCTCGGGCGGGCGCCTTACCCACGGCGTCGGCGGCACAGCGGGCGAGATCGGTCACACGGTTCTGGCCGAGGGCGGCCCCGTCTGCCGCTGTGGAAACCGAGGCTGTCTCGAGACGCTGGCCTCGGCGCGAGCCGTCGCGAGACAGCTGAGCCTGAGCCGGCACGAGGAGACCTCGACCCGCCGGCTCCTGGAGCTCTCCGCATCGGGCGACGCCGCCGCGCAGCGGTTGATTGGTGACGCCGGCCGGGTATTGGGCGTGGCGATCGCCAATCTCTGCAACATCGTCAACCCCGAGCTCGTTGTCATCGGCGGCGATCTCACCCTCGCAGGCGACGTCCTGCTCGACCCCGTGCGCGAGGTCGTTCGCCGCAACGCGATCCCCAGCGCGGCCGCCGACACGGAGATCGCGGCGGGTGTGCTCGGTGAGCGCGCCGAGATGCTGGGCGCCCTCGCCTTGGTCATGCACGAGTCCGAGCGCTTCGAGGCGCCGGGCCTGCTGAGCGAGGCCGCATGAGCTTGCAGTTCAAAAACACAATCGAAGGGAGACCCATGAGGACGCAGACGCGGAAGCGCGCGCTGCTCGTGGCCCTCGCGGCGCTGTTTGCAGTGCTCGCGATCGGCGCCTGCGGCGATGACGAGAGCGATTCCGGCGGTGACAGCGGTGAGGGTGGCGGCACGATCGCCTTCCTGCTGCCAGAGACGCAGACGGCGCGATACGAGGCGCTGGACAAGCCGCTGTTCGAGGCCAAGGTCGAGGAGCTCTGCCCCGACTGCGAGATCCTGTACCAGAACGCGGATCAGGACCCGGCGAAGCAGCAGCAGCAGGTTGAGGCCGCCGTCACCGAGGGCGTGGACGTGATGGTCCTCGACCCGGTCGACTCGACCACCGCCGGCGCGCTTGCGACTCGCGCCAAGGACGCGGACATCCCGGTCATCTCCTACGACCGGCTGATCCTCGACGCGGATCTCGACTACTACGTCGCGTTCGACAGCCTCGAGGTGGGCCGCCAGCAGGGGACTGCGCTCTCAGAGCGACTCGCCGACGACGGCAACCCCGAGGGGCCGATCGTGAAGATCAACGGCGACCCCAAGGACAACAACGCCACCCTGTTCTCGCAGGGCTCGACCGAGGTCTTCGAGGAAGAGGGCGTTGAGATCGCACAGGAGTACGACACGCCTGACTGGCTGCCCGAGAACGCCCAGCGCGAGATGGAGCAGGCGATCACGGCCGTCGGCGAGGACGAGATCAAGGGCGTATACGCCGCCAACGACGGCACCGCCGGAGGGGCCATCGCGGCCATGAAGGCCGCCGGGATCGACCCGACGGAGGTCCCGGTGACCGGGCAGGACGCTGAGATCACAGGGGTCCAGCGGATCATCAACGGTGAGCAGTTCATGACCGTCTACAAGCCGATTCAGCCGCTGGCCGAGGCCGCGGCAGAGCTGGCCGTGGACGTCGCCAACGGCGAGGAGCCGTCTGCCGATCTCGTCTCGGGCGAGACCGACAACGGGACCGAGGCGGTCCCCACAGCCCTGATCGAGACGATCCCCGTCACCGAGGACAACATCCAGGACACGATCATCGCCGACGAGGTCTATCCGGTGGAGGACATCTGCACCGGGCAGTACGCCGCGGCGTGCAAGAAGGCGGGAATCCAGTAGGAGGCCCGTAGGAATACCCTGACGCGCGAGGAGAGGTGAGCATGGAGGCGGACACGACCAGCAGTGGAAACGGTCACGGTTCCGAGCCTCTCCTCGCGCTGACGGGGTATGGCAAGAGCTTCGGCGCCGTCGAGGCGCTGAAGGACGTCGACTTCGAGGTCCATCCCGGACAGGTGGTGGGCCTCGTCGGCGACAACGGTGCCGGCAAGTCGACCCTGATCAAGGCGATCGCGGGCGTCCAGCCCCCGGACGACGGGGAAGCACGGTTCGCGGGCAGCCCCGTCGAGCTCGACAGCCCCCAGGCTGCGACCGAACTCGGCATCGCCACCGTCTACCAGGACCTCGCTTTGTGCGAGAACCTGGACGTTGTCGCCAACCTCTACCTGGGCCAGGAGGTCGCCGACGGCGGGCCTCACGTCCTCGACGAGACGGCGATGGAGCAGAAGGCCGAGGAGCTCCTCGGATCGCTGGGGGTGACGACGCTCCGCAGCGTGCGCACCGAGGTAGAGAGGCTCTCGGGCGGACAGCGCCAGGCGATCGCGATCGCACGCTCCCTCCTGGGCGAGCCGAAGCTCGTGATGCTGGACGAGCCGACCGCCGCCCTCGGGGTGGTGCAGACCCGCCACATCCTCGAGCTGATTCAGACGCTTCGCGACCGCGGCCTCGGGGTGATCGTGATCAGCCACAACCTCGCCGACGTCTTTCAGGTTGCGGATCGGGTGACCGTGCTGCGGCTGGGCCAGATCGCCGGTCACTACGAGATCGCCGACGCGAGCCAGCAGGAGATCGTCGCCGCGATCACGGGGGCGGAGTTCGGGGCAGATGAGGGCTCGACCGAGGAGGAGCAGTCATGAGCGCCGCCGCCGAGATTCCTCCCGCGGACGCGCCGCCCAGCGAGCGCTTCTCACCTGCAGTGGCCCTGCGCCGACTCGCCCGAGGCGAGCTCGGGTCCCTTCGAGTCCTGCTCGGGATCGCGGTCATCTGGACGATCTTCCAGGTCGCCAATGACCGTTTTCTCTCCGCGGTCAACCTCTCCAACCTGACCCTGCAGATCGCCGCTGTGGCGACGATCTCGATCGGTGTCGTCCTGGTGCTGCTCCTGGGGGAGATCGACCTCTCCGTCGGTGCGGTCAGCGGTCTGGCGGCTGCCGTGATGGCGGTGCTGAGCGTGAACGAGGGCCTTGCGCCTGGCCTCGCGATCATCGTCGGCCTTTTGGTCGGCCTGGCGATCGGGCTGTTCAACGGGTTCATGGTGACGGCGTTCGGCATCCCGTCCTTCGTCGTCACCCTGGCCGGGCTGCTCGGCTGGCAGGGGGCGCAACTCGCTGTCCTCGGCAGCACAGGCTCGGTGAACCTGCCGCCCTCGATCATCACCGACCTGACCTCGACCTTCTTCGACCCAGTCATCGGCTGGGCGCTCGGGATCATCGCCATCGTCGGCTACGCGGGGAGCCTCTATCTACGACGCCGGAAACGGGTGGCCGCCGGGCTCGAGGCCGAGCCGATGGCGACGCTCGCGATCCGGGTCGTCCTGGTCGCCGCCGCGATCATCGCGGCGATCGTGATCCTGAACTCCGACCGCGGAGTGCCACTGGCTGCCGTGATCGTGATCGTCCTGATGGTGGTGTTCACCTTCATCACCGAGCGCACTCGCTACGGCCGGCATATCTTCGCAGTCGGCGGCAACGAGGAGGCCGCCCGCCGCGCCGGCATCCGCGTGGACCGGATCAAGCTCAGCGTCTTTGCGCTGGCCTCGACCCTCGCCGCCGCCGGCGGCGTGCTCGCCGCCTCGCGGCTGCTCTCGGTCAATCAGCAATCGGGTTCTGGCGATGTCCTGCTCCTTGCCATCGCCGGTCCGGTGATCGCCGGCACGAGCCTCTTCGGCGGTCGCGGCTTCATCTGGTCGGCGCTGCTCGGCGCGATCGTGATTGGGTCGATCTCGAACGGGATGGACCTGCTCGCCCTCGACTCCGACATCAAGTTCATGATCACCGGGGCCGTGCTATTGGCCGCGGTGACGATCGACGCGGTCACGAGACAGCGCCGCCAGGCCTCCTGACGCGCGGGGCGGTCATCGGATACGGGCTCGCGGGGTCCGTTCTTCACGCGCCGCTGATCGCCTCAACCGCGGGCCTCAGCGTGGCGACGATCGTGACCGGCAACCCCGAACGGGCGGAGCGTGCAGCGAAGGAGTATCCGGACGCCGGCGTCGAGCCCAGCGCGGACGCCGTCTGGGAACGGGCCGGCGAGCACGACTTCGTCGTGGTCGCAACCCCGAACCACTCGCATGCCCCGCTCGCTGCGGCCGCCATCGAGGCGGGGCTCGCGGTGGTGGTCGATAAGCCCCTCGCGCCCGACAGCGTGGCCGCTCGCGAGCTCGTCGAACGGGCCGAGTCGGCCGCGGTGCCGCTGACCGTCTTTCAGAACCGCCGCTGGGACTCCGACTTCCTCACCCTGCGCCGGCTGATCGATGCCGGCGAGCTCGGTGACGTCTTCCGGTTCGAGTCGCGCTTCGAACGCTGGCGGCCCGAGCTGGCCGGCGACGCGTGGCGCGAGAGCTCCAGCCGCGAGAAGGGGGGCGGCGTCCTGCTCGACCTTGGCGCCCACCTGGTGGATCAGGCGCTCTCCCTGTTCGGGCCCGCGATGGCGGTCCATGGCGAGGTCGACCGCCGTCGCGACGGACCGGCCGATGACGACGTCTTCATCGCTCTGCGGCATCGGTCGGGTGTGCGGAGCCATCTCTGGGCGTCCTCGGTGGCGGCGGCGCGCGGCCCGCGCCTGCGAGTGCTGGGCTCCCGCGCAGCCTTCGTTGTCGATGAGCTGGACGGCCAGGAGGACGCGCTCAAAGCCGGCGAGCGCCCGGGTGACGGAGACTGGGGGGCCGTGCCCGAGGCCCGCTGGGGGCGCCTGGTTTGTGGCGATGACCGAGCTTCGGTTCCAGCCGAGAACGGAGACTGGCCGGAGTTCTATCGGCGGTTCGAGTCCGCCCTCAGCGGAGACGCAGAGCTGCCGGTCGACCCAGCCGACGGGGTCGCCGTTCTCGACGTGCTGGAGCGTGCCGCTCGGGGCTGACCCTCTGGGCGTGGCCAAGCGCTCACGCGTCGGCCTCGATCGTCGCCTGTGCGGCGGCGACGCGCGCGATCGGCGCCCGGTACGGAGAGCAGCTCACGTAGTCGAGGTCGATCGAGTCAAAGAAGGCGATGCTGTCCGGGTCGCCCCCGTGCTCGCCGCAAATGCCAAGCTTGAGGTCGGGGTTGGCTTCGCGTCCGCGCTCGGCGCCGATCCGCACGAGCTCGCCCACGCCCGGCCCGTCGATCACCTCGAAGGGGCTGCGGTCGATGATCCGGCCGGCGAGGTAGGCCTGCATGAAGGAGCCCTCGACGTCGTCGCGGGAGAGGCCGAGAGCGGTCTGGGTGAGGTCGTTGGTGCCGAAGGAGAAGAAGTCGGCATGGTCCGCAATGTGACCGGCGACGAGGCACGCTCGCGGCAGCTCGATCATCGTCCCAACGGTGTAGTCGACGTTGCTGCCGATCCTCTCGATCGCCTGATCGGCCATGTTGACCACGTGCTCGCGAAGCTGGCGCAGCTCCGTCTCGTAGACGACCAGCGGGATCATGATCTCAACGTGGGGCTCGTCGCCGGCGTCGGCGGCCTCGGCGGCGGCGCCGATCAGCGCCCGCACCTGCATCTCGTAGATCTGCGGGTAGAGGAACGCGAGCCGCACGCCACGTGTGCCCAGCATCGGGTTGGCCTCTTGGAGGTCGCGGACGATCTCGGCGGACTCCTTCGCTTCGTCGAGGCCATCACCGCCCTCGGATTCGAGGCGGCGGACCTCCTTCTCGAACAGCTCGAGTGGAAGGAACTCATGGAGGGGCGGGTCGAGGAGGCGGACCGTCACGGGCAACCCGCTCATCTCGTGCAGGATCTCGGCGAAGTCGTCCTTCTGCATCTCGGCGAGCCGGTCGAGCGACGAGTGGAACTCCTCGCGCGCGTCCTCGAGCCCTGGCGGCGTCTCACCATCGCCGTCCGACGCCGCTTTCACCTCGGCGCGCCGCCAGCGGGCGGCCGCGACGAACATCCGGCGGACCAGCTCCCCGCGGTCCTCGCCGAAGAACATGTGCTCGGTGCGGCAGAGCCCGATGCCCTCCGCTCCCAGCTCGCGAGCCTTGGCAGCGTCCTCGGCCGTGTCCGCGTTGGCGCGAACGCCGAGGTCACGAATCTCGTCCGCCCACTCGAGGACCTGGTCGAACTCGTCGGAGAGCTCGGGGTCGATCAGTGGAACCTCGTCGGCGGTAACTCTGCCGGTCGTCCCCTCGATCGCGATCTCATCGCCCTCCTCGAGCTTCGTATCGCCGATGCGGATTACGCCCGCGTCCAAGTCCACCTTCACGTCGGAGGCGCCGGCCACGCAGGGCCGTCCCATGCCGCGTGCGACCAGGGCCGCGTGCGATGCCTTCCCTCCCTGCGCGGTCAGGATCCCGCGAGCCGCGTGGAACCCGGCCACGTCATCGGCCTCCGTAAACGGCCGCACCAGGATCACATCCTCGCCATCGCCGGCGCGCTTCACCGCCTCCCTCGCGTTCAGCACGATCGCCCCGCGGGCGGCGCCGGGCGAGGCCGCAACCCCCTTCGTCAACACGTCGAACTCGGCATCGGGATCGAAGATGGGATGGAGGAGGGCCTCGAGCGACTCGGCGTCGATCGTCGCCAGCGCCTCGGACCGCGTGAGGAGCTCCTCATCGACGGCGTCCACCGCGAAGCGAACGGCCGCTTGGGCGGGCCGCTTGGCGTTTCGCGTCTGCAGGAGGAAGAGCTCTCCGTCCTCGATCGTGAACTCGACGTCCTGCATGTTCTTGTAGTGGTCCTCGAGCTGTTGTAAGTCCTTCATCAGCTGCTCGTGCGCTTCCGGCACTCGCTCGGCCAGGGACTCGAGGTCCTCGGGGTCGCGGGTTCCGGCGACGACGTCCTCGCCCTGGGCATTGGCGAGGAAGTCACCCGACGGAGTCGGCTCACCGGTGCGCTCGTCGCGGCTGAAGGCGACCCCGGAGCCCGATCTGTCGCCGCGGTTTCCGAAGACCATCTGCTGCACGTTCACGGCCGTGCCCGCGTCGTCGGGGATGTTGTTGATGCGGCGATATGAGACGGCCCGGTCACCGTTCCACGAGTCGAACACCGCGCCGATCGCCTGCGCGAGCTGCTCCCGCGGCTCCTGCGGGAACTCCTCGCCGGTCTCCTTCTCGAAAAGCTCCTGAAAGGTGCCGGTCAGCTCACGAAGGTCATCCGCCTCCAGCTCGGTGTCGGTCTTCACGTCCTTTCCGTCCTTGGCCGCTTGGAGCGCCCGCTCGAACTCCGAGCCCGATATCCCACGGACGACGTCACCGAACATCTGGACGAAGCGGCGATAGGAGTCCCACGCGAAGCGCTCGTCGTCGGTGCTCTTCGCGAGGCCCTCGACCGACTCGTCGTTCAACCCCAGGTTCAAGACCGTCTCGAGCATCCCCGGCATCGAGACGCTGGCCCCCGAGCGCACCGAGACAAGCAGTGGATCGTCGGGATCACCGAGCTTCTTCTGAGCCTGCTTCTCGAGCGCCTCGAGCGCCTCGTCGACCTCCTCCTCGAGGCCGTCCGGCGACTCCCCATCCGCCTCCATGTATGCCACGCACGCTTCCGTCGTGATCGTGAACCCGGCGGGCACGCGGTCGGCTCCGAGGACGCGGGTCATCTCGGCGACGTTGGCGCCCTTTCCGCCCAGGAGCTCGCGCTCATCGCGCGAGCCCTCCGAGAACTCCTTGATCCACTTCATGCGTTTGCGTCCACGTTGGCTTCTCCTCGCGGCGGGGCGCGGGCGAGAAGCTGTTCGGCTCGCTTCCTCGAGGCCTCGTCGATCATCTCACCGTCGAGCAGTGCGGCGCCGTCCTCGGCATCGGCGAGCGCGCTGAGGATCGCCCGAGCGTGGTCGGCCTCCGTCGGGGTGGGAGAGAAGATCTCGTCGAGAGGCTCGATCTGCCCGGGGTGGAGCGCCCACTTGCCGTCGAACCCGAGCGCCCGAGCGCGTTCCGCCGAGTGGCGCAACCCCTGTGCGTCAGAGATCCGGAGAAACGGCCCGTCGATCGCCTGCAGGCCCGCGGCGCGCGCGGCGACCAGGACGCCGCCGCGGACGAAGTCCCAATGCGAGCCCTCCTCCGGCGAGGGGAATCCCAGGGAGGCGCTCATGTCGGCCGGCCCGAGGATGAGCGACTCCAGCCGCCCCGACGCCTCCGCCAGTTCGTTGACTCCACGCAGGCCGAGCGCGGACTCGATCAGCGCCTGCAGGCCGATGCGCTCGCGGATGGAGGGTCCCTCGATCTCCTCGAGCACCGCGTCGACCCGGGCCAGGCCCTCCGCGCTCTCGACCTTGGGCACGACGATCGAATCGATCCGGGAGCTCACCGTGGCGATCGCGCGCAGGTCCTCCTCCCACCAGGGCGTGGAGACGCCGTTGATGCGAACCGTCACCGTGGGTGTCGCCCAGGTTCCGCCCTCGAGCGTCTTCGCGACGGCGGCTCGTGCCTCGTCCTTCAGGTCCGGTGGCACCGAATCCTCAAGGTCGATCACAACCTCATCGGCCTCGACCCCGGGTGCCTTCTCGAGCTTGCGAGCCGGGCGAGCCGGAACTGAAAGACAAGAACGCCGAGCCCTCATGCGGGCACGAGCATATGTACCTGGTCTACTCTCCGCCGCCTCAACTCTGGGAGGACGTTGTGATCGAGGGCTCGAAAGCCACCATCGGCGGCCCCTACTTCGAGGATCTGAAAAAGGGCGAGGTTTTCGACGCGCCGGCGCTCACGCTGACGTGGGGTCATGCCGCGATCCACCAGGCGATCTGCGGCGACCGGATGCTGCTGCCGCTCGATGCCGCGCTGAGCCGGCAGGTCACCGGATCCTCCGACGCGCTGATCCATCCGAACCTGGTCTGCGACGTGGCGATCGGGCAGTCCACGGTCCCCACCCAGCGCGTGCTCGGCAATCTCTTCTACCGCGGCCTGGTCTTGTTGCGCCAGGTGTTTCGCGGCGACACCCTGCGTACGCGCACCGAGATCGTGGCCCTGAAGCAGAACCGGCCGCGCTCCGACGGGACCGCGTCGGGGCTCGCGGTTCTGCGCATCCTGACCGAGAATCAGCGCGGTGAGCCCGTGCTCGACTTCTACCGGTGCCCGATGATCCCGCTCCGTGATCCCGACGTTGAGACCGGGCATGGCGACGGCTTCGATCAGGTCTCGGAGGAGCTGGATCCCGAGCGGGTGCGCGCCGCGGTGCCCGAGTGGGACTACGCGGCGCTGCGAGCGCGGATCGGCGAGACCGCGACCGAACTCGAGCCCGGCACGGTGCACGCGATCGAGGGGCGGGAGACGGTGACGAGCTCGCCCGAGCTGGCCCGGCTCACGCTCAACCTCGCGATGACCCATCGCGACGCCGGTGCCGGGGCACACGGGCGCCGTCTCGTCTATGGCGGACAGACGATCTCGATTGCCGCCGCGCACGCGGCACGGGCCGTTCCCGCGCTCGCGACGATCGTCGCCTGGCGGAGCTGCGAGCACTCCGCGCCCGTGTTCGAAAACGACATCTTGAGCACCGAGATCGCCATCGTCGCCACCCAGCGGCTCTCCTCCCCCGGCACGACCCTTGCCGAGCTTCGAGCCATCGTCCATGCCGACCGGGGTGCCGGTGAACAGCCCGAGCAGGTGCTCGACTGGACGTTCCTCGGCGTCCTCGCCTGATCGGAGGAGAAAATGCCCGGAATCCTGGATGGCATGCGCGTGGTGGAGGGATCGGCCTACGTTGCCGCCCCGCTTGGCGGCATGACCCTGGCCCAGCTCGGTGCCGACGTGATCCGCTTCGACCAGATCGGTGGTGGGCTCGACCGCAATCGCTGGCCGGTGAACGAGGATGGCCATAGCCTCTTCTGGGCCGGGCTCAACAAGGGCAAGCGCTCGATCCAGGTGGACCTGCGCTCCGATCGCGGCAGGGAGCTCTTGACGGCGCTCGTCTCGGAGCCTGGCGAGGACGCCGGCGTCCTGCTGACGAACTTCCCGGCGCGAGGTTGGCTCGACTACGAGGCGCTTCGCTCTCGCCGCGAGGACCTGATCATGGCCGTGATCACGGGTAACCACGATGGGAGCTCCGCCGTCGACTACACGGTCAACCCGGCGACAGGCTTTCCGTGGGCAACTGGGCCACGGAACCTGGGCGTCCCCTTCAATCACCTGCTGCCCGCGTGGGACGCGATCACGGGGACCCTCGCCGCGGCGGGCGTCCTCGCAGCCGAACGCCACCGTTCGCGCACGGGTGAGGGACAGCAGATCAAGGTGGCGCTCTCGGACGTCGCCTTCGCCATGGTCGGGCACCTCGGCAAGATCGCGGAGGCGCAGGTGTTGAGGCGCGAGCGCCTCAAGGAGGGCAACTATCTCTACGGCGCCTTCGGCCGCGACTTCGAGACGGCCGACGGAAGGCGGGTCATGGTCGTGGCGCTGACGCCGGCCCAGTGGCAGGCCCTCGTCGAGGCAACCGGCCTGCACGCGGCCTTTGAGCTCGTCGAGGAGGCGATGGGGGTCGACCTTAAGAAGGAGGGGGATCGGTTCGCCGCACGCGAGGTACTGGGGGCCATCATCAAGCCCTGGACGATCACGCGCACACTCGAGGAGATCGGCGAGATCTTCGACCGGCATGGCGTTTGCTGGGGTCCGTACCAGACCTTCATGCAGATGGTGGACGAGGATCCGCGCTGCTCGGTTGAGAACCCGATGTTCGATCAGGTCTCCCAGCCCGGGATCGGGACCTACCTGATGCCTGGGTCGCCGCTCCACTTCTCCGAGCACGGCCGCCTGCCGGCCACCAGAGCGCCGAAGCTGGGCGAGCACACGGACGAGGTCCTCGCCGAGGTCCTCGCGCTGAGTGAGCCCGAGATCGGGCGTTTGCACGACGACGGCGTCGTCGCTGGCCCCACGGCGGTCGCCGCCTGAGACACCGATGAGTGCCGGCGAAAGCCGGCGTCTAACGTGGGAGAGGAATGCCCAGCTCCCGCTCCATCGTTCGGACCTACCTCCTGCTGATGCTGGGGAACACGCTCGCGGCCTCGTTCATCTGGGGGATCAACACGATCTTCCTCCTGGACGCGGGGCTCACGAACCTGGAGGCGTTCGCCGCCAACGCGTTCTTCACCGGCGGCATGGTGCTCTTCGAGGTGCCGACGGGCATCGTGGCGGACACGGTGGGAAGGCGCGCGTCGTATCTCCTCGGCACGATCACCCTCACGCTCTCGACGCTGCTCTACGTCCTCCTCTGGCAGATCGAGGCGCCCTTCTGGCAGTGGGCGGTGGTCTCGGTCCTACTGGGGCTCGGCTTCACCTTCTTCAGCGGGGCGGTTGAGGCCTGGCTGGTCGACGCCCTGCGGGCGACCGGGTTCGACGGAAGCCTCGAGTCGGTGTTCGGAAAGGGCCAGATCGTCTCGGGGGCGGCGATGCTGAGCGGCTCGGTCGCGGGCGGGGTGATCGCGCAGGTCACGAGCCTCGGTGTGCCGTTCGTGCTTCGAGGAGTGGTACTGGCGATCATGTTCGGGGTCGCGTGGCGGCTGATGCACGACGTCGGCTTCAAGCCCGAACAGGGCGGTCGCCCCGTCGCGGAGGTGCGAAAGGTGGCGTCTGCGTCGATCGAGTACGGGTGGAAGGTGCCGGCCGTGAAATGGCTCATGCTCGAGGCGCTCTTTACCGGCGGGGTCGGGATCTACGCGTTCTACGCCCTACAGCCGTATCTGCTGGAGCTCTACGGCGATCCGGAGGCGTACACGGTCGCGGGTCTCACCGCCGCGATCGTCGCGGGCGCGCAGATCCTGGGCGGGATCGCTGCGCCGCGCATCCGCGGCATCTTCCACAAGCGGACTTCGGCGCTGATCGTGACCGAGCTTCTCGGCGTCGCATCGCTCGCGCTGATCGGCTTCGTCACGAGCTTCTACGGGGTCATCGCACTGATCGTGGTGTGGGGGCTTTTGTTCGCCGCCTCGATGCCGATTCGCCAGACCTATATCAACGGCATGATCCCCTCCCAGCAGCGCGCCACGATCCTCTCGTTCGACTCGCTCATGGGCTCGACGGGCGGGGTCTGGGCCCAGCCACTGCTGGGCCGCGCCGCCGACGCCTACGGCTATGCGACGTCGTACGTGATCAGCGCTGGGATCACCGCGATCGCGGTTCCCTTCCTGACGCTCTCGCGACGCGAGCGCAACCCGGCCGACACGGTCGACGTGATCGAAGCGAAGCCCGTGCCCGAGACCGCGTGAAGCCCGGATGAAAGGCGGCCTCGGCTTTCATCGCACCTTCACCAGCCCTGGGCAGGGTCGCTCTCGCAAGCGAGAAGGGAGCAGTCATGTTCACGTTCAGAGCGACCGGGATCAAAGCCACCTTGGCCGCGGGTATCGCCGCAGCGGGCCTCGTGGCCTGTGGCGGGGGCGAAAACAGCAGTGAGAGCGAGGCTGCACAGGGCTCGTCGAGCGGCTCCGGCACCGAGCTGCCGCAGGGCAGTGAGCCGGTGAAGCTCGATCCGGCCGAGTTCACGACCAACATCGACAACCCGTACTGGCCGATGAGCCCTGGCAGCCGGTGGGTCTACCGGGAGACGGACACGACCGGAGCCTCGGAGCGGGTCGTGGTGGAGGTCACCGACAAGACGAAGACGATCGCGAACGGGATCGAGGCCGTCGTGGTCCGGGACACCGTGACCGACGCTGAGACGGGCGAGCCGCTCGAGGTCACCGACGACTGGTACGCCCAGGACTCGGACGGCAGCATCTGGTACCTGGGCGAGAACACGGCCGAGTACGAGCACGGCAAGATCAGCACGCGGGCAGGCTCGTTCGAGGCGGGCGTCGGGGGCGCCCAGGCAGGGGTGGCGATGCCCGGCCAGCCGAAGCCCGGGATGGAGTACCGCCAGGAGTATTTGGAGGGCGAGGCCGAGGACGAGGGCGCGGTCATCACGGTGGGCGAAGAACAGGTCGAGGTCCCGTTCGGGTTCTTCGACGAGGGCGTCCTCATGACCCGCGACACGGTGCCGACCGAGCCGAAGGTTGAGGAGCTCAAGTTCTACGCGCCCGGGGTCGGGCCGGTGCTCACGGTTCACACCGATGGTGAAGGCGGGCGCGGCGAGCTCGTCAGCTACGAGCCGGGGTCGTAGGACGCCGTCGCGGGGCGGCGGCTTTGAGTCAGTCGTCGTCCTGCGACCACGGTGCCTCGCGGCGCGGCGGCAGGTACATCACCTGGGTGTGAGCCATGCGATCGGCGAGCGTCCGACGGCGGTCGTCGAAGAGCGCGATCGCGAAGCCGATGCCGAAGGTGATGACCGATAGGCCAACACCGAGCAGCCGCCTCACAGCGAGGCGCGTGCCGATCCTCGGTCCATGGGGTCCCTTCAGACGTATGTCGAGGAAGCGCATGCCCGGCGTCTCCCCCGAGAGGCTCCAGAAGGCGAGCAGATACGCGCCCGCCGCGAGGATCCAGGCAGCGCTCGCCGCGAGGGCCGCCTGCAACGTGAGCTCGCCACCGGTTCCCAGCGCCGCGGCCGCAACCTCGCCGACAAACGTGGAGACCAGGAGGAACCCGAGGTTGAGGATCCCGAGGTCGATCGCGATGGCGAGGAACCTTGAGATGAGCCCGGCCTGCGGCGGGTGGCCGGGCCGGGGCTCGCGGCGCGTCACGGTCCGGACCAGGCGCTCAAGCGCGTCGTCGAGCCGGCGCGCGATGCGCCCGACCTGGGCGCCGATGTCGTCGATCAGCCCGACTCCCTGATAGGCGATCGCCTGGCGGATCTCCGGGGCTTGAGCGATCCGCTCGACGAGCTGCTGAGTCTCGTCCGAGGAGAGGATCCGTTCCCAGACGCGATCGACCATCTCGCTGTCTATGACCTGGACGATCGACCGCTCGACGGCGGCGCTCTCGAGCATCTCAGCGATGGCCCGCTCCGCAGCGGGGCTCTCGAGCGCGCGAACGACCGCGACCTCAGCGGCCTCCTCGAGCGCTCGGTCGATTCCCGTCGCCTCGGCCGCCCGCGCCGCTCCACGGATCCCGGTGCGCGCGCCGGCGCCGACCACGCGGGCGAGCAGAGGCTCCGATGAGCCTTCCCGGCCGACCGGGGGCTGCGGGGTCTCCGCCATGAGGGCCACGATACGGGCGCTGGGGGACGGCGTTGGGGGGTGCGGTCCGTGTCGTGATCCTTCGCCCACGTACTTGGGCACTCCGCGGTGTTTGGCGGGGTAGGGAGGCGGTCGAATGGGCCTCGGCCGCCACGTTCTCCCGCGAAACCTGGCGCATGGCGCAAGAGTCCCGCATAGCGGGACCATTGCGCCAGGATGAGCTCAGCGACCTCGCGAGCGAACCGACCCGCTTCACACTTCCCTCAATGCCAGTTGTTCGCGCCAAAGGACGCCCGACCGTAACCCACCTTCTCCCTTTCGGCTAGGTTCCCGGTGCCATCGCAGACGGGACCTTCGGAGGTAATGAGTGGACGTCAGCCAGCTGAAGAGAGTGGAGTTGTTCGCCGACGTGCCGGACGAGAACCTCTCCAAGATCGCGCCCTTCACGAAGGTCGACGAGTACGCCGAAGGGAGGGTCGTCGTCAAGGAAGGCGGCTACTCGAACGACTTCTACGTGATTCAGGAGGGGACGGCCAAGGTGGAGCGCGAGGGCGGGCATCTCGCCGACCTCGGCCCCGGGGACATCTTCGGCGAGCAGGGTCTGCTCGAAAAGCAGCAGCGCTCGGCGACGGTCACCGCGACCGACACCCTGCGCGTGATCAAGATCGAGCATTGGGAGCTCAGCCGCATGCGCAAGTCGATGCCCGAGGTCGTCGAGCAGCTGCAGCGACGGGTCTCGGAGTACTCGGGCGAGTAGCCCGCCGGGCCTTCCGACCCGGCGTCGCCGAACCGATATAGACTCAGCCGCGATATACGGCCGGTGGCCAAGGGAAGTCCGGTGAAAGACCGGCGCGGTCCCGCCACTGTGACCGGGAAAGAGCCGTCGCTCGGCCAAGCGCGCAGACGTGAGGCCAGCCACTGGAGGCGCAACCGGCGCCACCGGGAAGGCGCGGCGAGCGAGCCCGGAAGCCAGGAGACCTGTCCCCCGGCCAGCCAACGCCTCTCAAGGGAGGCACTACCCCTCGAGGAAGGGACGGCTGATATGCCAAACGGTTATTCGCGAGCCCTGCGGCTGTGGACGCTTCCGCTTGCCGCTGTTTCCGCAGCGCTCATCGCCCCTGGTGCGGAAGCTGCCGACGACGCGGTTGTCGAGCTGCGCGTCGTTCATCCCGGCGGCGCCTTGGAGCCGGGCGCGAGCTACGTGACGAACACGGAGAAGATCAAGACCGATCGTCGAGCGCGCTGCTTTACGGACGGCGAGGGGGGGAGCGGCGACGTTGCGAGGCTGCCCGGTCCAACCGCGATGGGCTTGCTGGAAACGGCGGGCGACACCAACAAGGATGTCAATCCCTTGTCGGTGACCGACGAGTTCGGTTTCGGGCTTGGGCTCTGTGACGTCGGCGACGTGGAAGCCGAGGCCGGCGCGAGCTACTGGGCGCTCACGGTGAACCATCAAACGGCGCAGCTCGGCGGGGATCAGCTCCGAGTGGATGACCGTGACGAGGTGCTGTGGAGCCTCACCAGCCTGGCTCAGTTCCCGCCAAATCCGGAGTTGGAGGTGCGCGCCGCTCCGGGAACGGAGCCCGGCACCCTCAACGTCACCGTCGTCGAGTGGATCTGCTCGACCGAGTTTCCCCCACCGGATCCGGTCTGCACGGAAGCGCCGGCCGAGGGCGCGAGCGTGACCGGCGGCGATGCCCCGGCACAAACCAACGCGGCCGGCGTGGCCACGGTGGCGCTTGCAACGCAGCAGCGCTACTCGCTCCAGGCGACAGCGACGGGACGTGTACCGTCGAACGTCGCCAGGGTCTGCGTGAGCGCAACGGATGGCGCGTGCCCCGAGCCGACCGATCCGCCCAGCCGCAGGATCTACGGCCGCGATGGCGCTGATCAGTTCGCAGCGACACGGGGCTGGGACATCATCCGCGCAAGGGGCGGCGACGACAGGATCAACCTCAGGGGTGGAGGCTCCGACAAGGTCAACTGCGGCCGCGGCAAGGACCAGGTAACGATCTCGGCCGACGACAGCGACGATGACATCGCCGAGAACTGCGAGAAGGTCAAGTCGACGCCCGCGTGAGCCGTGGCGCGGGGCGGCGGTCGCAACCACGGCCTTGGCGCTGTCGGTTGCGGTCGCCGCCTGCGGGATCGGGCCCGGAGACTCCGATTCGGGCACGGCGACGCTCCGCGTCACTCGCGACTATGGGGCTGAGCTGATGGTGGAGGCGAGCGTCTCCGATCCCACCGAGGCCGAGACGGTGATCCGGCTGCTCGATCGCGAGGCTGAGACCGAGACGAGGTTCGGAGGGGGCTTCGTGCAGTCGATTGAGGGCGTAAGCGGCGGCGTCGAGGCGGGCCGCAGCATCGATTGGTTCTTCTACGTCAACGGGATCGAATCTTCAGTTGGGGCGGCCGAGGTGCAGGTCCGCGCCGGCGATCGCATCTGGTGGGACCACCGCGACTGGACGGACGCGATGCGCGTCCCTGCCGTCGTGGGCTCGTGGCCGGAGCCGTTCGCGCAGGACTCGGCCGGCGCCGACATCGCCCCCGTCTCCGTGGAGTGCGCCACCGACCGCACCGTCTGCGGCGACGCTGCCGAGCGGCTGGCGGAGGAGGGGGTGGACGCCTCCACGGGAAAGCGCGACCCGGCTGGAGCGGACGCCGATGGCCTGCGGATGATCGTGGGAGAGTGGCCTCGTGTGCGTCGCGACCCGGCCGCGCGTCTCCTCGACGCAGGGCCGTCCGCGAGCGGGGTCTTCGCCGGGTTCGAGCCGAACGCCGGCGCGGGCTGGGCGCTGGCGGGACTCGACGTGAGCGCGGATCCGGTTCGAAGGTGGGCCCCCGGCGCGGGGCTGGTGGCGGCCGTGAGAGACGGTGAGAAGCCTCCGACGTGGCTGGTCACTGGCGCCGATGAGGCGGGAACAGCCGCGGCTGTCGACGGGCTCTCGGAGGATGTGCTTCGAGACCGCTACGCGGTGGTCATGAAGAATGGGAAGGCGACGTCGGTGCCGGTGGGGGCGACCGGTTGAGGTCGCCACTCGCCTACACCCCGCGCCGCGGCCCCCTGCGCGACGCCAGCGCCCTGGCGGTCGTTCTCTACTTTGGCTCGTTCGCGGTGATCGCGTTCTCGTTTACGAACCCGATCGTGCTTGCCGGGACAGCCGCCGGCGTCGTCGTGGCCGGCCTCGCCGCGGGCGCGGCCGCGGCCCTCTGGGTGGCGGTCCGCTACGGAATCGCGCTGGGAGTGGTCTTCGTCATCGTCAACGCGGTGGCCGCGCAGCGGGGGGAGACGATCCTCCTGCGTGGCTGGGACCTTCCGGTGCTCGGGCAGGTCGATGTGAGCGCCGAGGCGCTCGCGGAGGGTGCCGTCCTCGCCGGGCGGCTGGTTGTGGTGCTGATGGCTTTCGCCGTCATGAGCGCCAGCGTCGACCCCGACCGCCTCCTGCGGATGCTTCGTCCCGTCGCCCGTCGCTCAGCGCTCACGGCGGTCCTCGTCACGAGGCTCGTGCCGCTGGCGGCCCGCGACCACACGCGCCTGCGAGAGGCGGCGGCGCTGCGTGGCCCTGCGGCGGCTTCGGTCGGCAGGGCGGTCGTGTTGCGCCGGCTCGTGGCCGGCTCGCTGGACCGTGCGGTCGACGTCGCGGCGACTCTGGAGCTGCGCGGCTACGCGCTCGGCGCGCCCAGACGCGGCGAGCCTCGCCGGCCCGGCCGCCGCTCGTGGCGCTTTGCCGCCGTCGGCGCGCTTCTGATCGCGATCGCCGTCGCGGCGAGCGTGGCCGGGATCGCGGAGCTCGATCCGTACCCCTCGCTCAGGCTCGACGCGGATCCCGCCACGCTGCTTTTCGCTGCGGCCATCCCGATGCTCGCGGCCGTGCCGTTCGCAATCTCGCCCTTCGGCCTGGCCCTCGCGCGGAGGCCCGCCCATGCCTGACGCGCTCGTGGAGGGCACGGCGCTGCGCTACCGCTACCCGGGCGAGCGCTCGGAGAGTCTCGCCGGGATCGATCTGCGAATCGAGCCGGGGGAGTTCGTCGTCGTAGCCGGCCGCTCGGGCTCAGGCAAATCCACTCTGCTTCACGCCTGCTGTGGCCTCGTTCCGCACTACCACGGCGGCGAGGTGACCGGCGCGCTGCGGGTGGCCGGCCTTGATGTAGCCGCTCACGGCCCCGCCGACCTGGGCGGTGAGGTCGGCCTCGTCGCCCAAGACCCCGAATCGCAGGTGGTCGGCGCGACCGTGCGCGGCGAGATCGAGCTGCCGCTTGAGATCCGCGGCGAGGCCACCACCGCTCGAGCTCGGGCGGTCGAGGAGGTAGCCCTCGCCCTCGGCATCGCCGAGCTCCTCGATCGCGCCACCGACACGCTCTCCGGCGGCGAGCTGCAGCGGGTCGCGCTCGCCGCGGCTCTGGTTGGGCGGCCACGGCTGATCCTGCTGGACGAGCCGACGTCGCAGCTCGATCCCGTGGCCGGTGACGAGCTGGTAGGGCTGCTTCGCAGGCTGAACGAGGAATGGGGGACCGCGGTGGTCCTGGCCGAGCATCGTCTCGAGCGTTGTCTCGCCGCGGCAGACCGGGTCGTCTCGCTCGCCGATGGCGAGATCACGTTCGACGGACCGCCCCGCGAGTTCCTCGCCTGGGCGATGGAGCACGATCCGAGGCTGGCTACCCCGGGGGCGCGGTTGTTTGCCGCTCTTGGCCTCGAGCCGTTGCCGGCCAGTGTCAAGGAGGCACGGCTCGAACTTCGCGAGCGAGGGCTGCACGTTGAGCGACCGCGGACGGACTCGAAGCCAGACTCCTTGGCGCCGCGGCAGGCGGACCGGCTGCGCCGATCCCTGTTCGGAGCCAGCCGGGCGCAAGCGAGTGCCTTGGAGGCCATCGACGCCTGGGTCGCGCTCGACGACGGGGAGGAGCTTCGTGACGTCCTACGAGGAGTGACCCTGCGGGTGGAGCGCGGGGAGCGGGTGGCGCTGATGGGTCGAAACGGGGCTGGGAAGAGCACGCTCATGCGGGCCGCGGCGGGGCTTCTCGACCCTGCACGGGGGAGGCTCGTGACGCCGGGCGGGTGCGCGCTGCTCTCCCAGAGCCCGGCCGACTTCTTGACGCGTGAACTGGTCGCGGACGAGCTGCCCGGGGCAGAGGGCAAGGCGGCCTTGGCTGCTGTCGATTTGGGCTGGGCTCTCGACCGCGATCCCCGCGATCTCTCAGGCGGCGAGCGTCAGCGCCTGGCGCTCGCGATCGTCATGGCCGGGCGCGGCGCACAAGGACCCGCACCGGGCTTGATCTGCCTCGACGAGCCCACCCGGGGCATGGACCGCCAGCGCAAGCACGAGCTCTCCGAGCGGTTGGAAAAGCTGGCGGCAGCGGGCTCGGCCATCCTGCTGGCGACCCACGACGTCGAGTTCGCGGCCGGGTTCGCGCGGCGCGTGGTGCTGCTTGGCGACGGCGACGTGATCGCCGACGGCCCGGTCTCCGATGTCCTCGCCGGCGGCTGGTACTTCGCCACGGAGGTGGCTCGGATCCTCGGGGCCGGAGCACCGATCTCGGCGGAAGAGGGAGCACACCGTTTGCGCTCGGAGGTCCGGGCGTCGTGACCTGGCAGCTCATTGTCTTCGTGCTCCTGGCGCTCGTGATTGCCGGCGGCGTCGCCTGGTACGAGCGCTCGAGGCCCCCCGCGCGCATTGTGGCGCTGGTTGCGGCTCTGGCGGCGCTGGCGGTGGCTGGACGGCTCGTGCTGGCGCCGGTCCCGAACGTGGTCGCAACCACCGACATCGCGCTCATCACCGGCTACGCCCTGGGCGGCGCCCCCGGGTTCGTCGTGGGGGCGCTCGCGGCGCCGATCTCGAACCTCTGGCTGGGGCAGGGACCCTGGACCCCCTGGCAGATGGCGGGCTGGGGCCTGTGCGGGCTCGCGGGCGCAGCGCTCGCCCGCGTGAGTGGGCGCCGCCTGGGCCGCCTTGGGCTGGCGACGGCGTGCGCGGCCGCCGGTCTCGCGTACGGAGCGTTGCTGGATCTCTCGGTGATGGTCACCTACGGCGGCGAGCAGTCGCTCGACCGCTACCTGGCGCTGTCGGCGCGTGGCGTTCCCTTCAACATCGCTCACGCGGCGGGCAACTTCGTGATCGCGCTGGCCGTGGGGCCGGACCTGGTCCGGATGATCTCCCGCTTTCGCGAACGGCTCGAGTTCAATTGGCGGCCCGCCACAGTGGCGCCGGCACTGCTGCTCGTGCTGGCAGCCGCGGGGGCGACCGCCCTCGCGCCCGAGGCGCGCGCCGGCTCCGCGGCGGACGCCAGGATCTATCTCGAGCGCCAACAGAACTCTGACGGAGGCTTCGGCGCCGTTCCGCGAGCCTCATCGAACGTGGACATGACAGCTTGGGCGATGCTGGGCCTGGAGGCAGCCGGGCGCAATCCCCTCGACCTGCGAAGCCACGGGCGGACGCCCGTTGACTACCTGCGCTCCAAGGCGGAGGACATCCGCTCTACGCCCGATCTTGAGAAGACCATCCTCGCCCTGGCGGGCGCGGGGGTGAGCGCCCGCTCGTTTGAGGGACGCGACCTGGTGGCCGCTCTGCAGCGGGCGCGCCGGCGCGACGGCTCCTGGTCTGGCTACGTCGATCTGACCGCGTTCGGCGTCTTCGCGCTCCGCGCAGGAGGCGCCGGATCGAGTGCGCTCAAGCGCTCGGGAGCCTGGCTTCGGCGAGCACAAAACGACGACGACGGCTGGGGCACGCGCCCGGGCTCGGCGAGCACGGTCGACAGCACGGGATCGGCCCTGCAGGCACTCGCGCTCTCGGGAGGCGGCCCCTCGACTGCGAAGGGGGTGGCGTTCCTGCGGCGCGCGCAGAGCTCCGATGGTGGCTTCGCCTCGCCCGGGGCCGGCACCAATTCGCAGTCGACGGCGTGGGCGATCCAGGGGCTGGTGGCCGGCAGGGGCCAACCCAGCGTCCGTTTCAACCGGTGGCCGAAACCCGCTCAACTACCTGGCCGCGCGCCAGGCACCCGACGGCCACTACCGCTATTCGGCCGGAAGCGACCAAACCCCGATCTGGGTCACGTCTCAAGCGCTCCTGGCGGTCGAACGCGAGGCGTTCCCCGTTTCGCCGGCCCCACGGGCAGAGAAGCCCGGCGGCCTGCCGCCGTCGGGTGGGAACGGGCTCGGCGGTGAAGCGGGGGAGGGAGGCGACGGCCGAGGCACCGGTGGCACCAGGGAAGGCGGCGAGCCGCAGGACCGAGGCGGCGGGGAACGGGGGAACGACGACGGCGGCGGCAGCGCAGGAGAGGGCCCCGGCGACTCCAAGGCGTCGCGGCTGGCCGCGGCCCAGCTCTCGGACACCCCCTCAGATCCCGACGAGGCGGCGAGTCGCGTCGGCGACGCCAACGCGTACCTGTTGGGTGGACTCGCCGGGCTCGCCCTCGCGCTCGCCGGCGGATTCGTCTGGTACCGGCGGCGCCTTCCCTAGATTCTTCGGGATGCAGGTCGAAGAGGCGATCCGCTCTCGCCGCACGCACAAGGCGTTTAGGCCCGAGCCCGTGTCCAGTGAGATCCTCGACGAGCTATTCGAGCTCGCGCGCTGGGCGCCGAATCACCACCTGACGAATCCCTGGCGCTTCCGGGTGGTCGGCCCAGTCGCGCTCGGGCGGCTGAAGGAGGCGGCCGGGCCTGAGGCAGCCTCCAAGCTCGACCGCGCCCCGACGCTCGTGACCGTCTCATGCACACGTAGCAGCGATCCCATCGAGGCCGAGGAGGACCTGCTCGCCACCGGCGTCGCCGCGTACATCGTCCTCCTGGCGGCACATGGGCGGGGTCTCGCCGGGTACTGGCGTACGCCCGAGGTCCTGCATGAGCCGGCTGGCCACGCGGCGGTCGGCATCGGCGAGGACGAGCGCTTCGTGGGACTCGTTCATCTGGGTTGGCCGATCCAAGACCGCCCTGCGCCCGAGCGGGAACCGGTCGCGAGCGTCGTCTCCTACCTCGACTGAGGAAGATCGATGATCACCCGCGCAAAGGCCCTGGAGGCGATCACCGCGGAGCGGTTCGAGGTGGTCGTCATTGGCGGCGGAGTGACCGGGGCAGGGGCGGCCCTTGACGCCGCCTCTCGTGGCTACTCCGTCGCGATCGTGGAGCGGACTGATTGGGCGATCGGCACGTCCAGCCGCTCCTCGAAGATGGTCCATGGCGGGCTGCGATACCTGCAGAACTTCGATCTTGGCTTGGTGCGTGAGGCCCTGCTGGAGCGCCAGCTGATGGTCCAGCTCGCGCCCCACCTCGTCTATCCGACCCCGTTCCTCGTCCCCGCGCTGGGCGAGGCGCGACGCTCGCTCAGGCTCGGCGTCGGGCTCAACCTCTACGACGTCATGGCCACCACTCGAGTCGGCCGCGCGCGGCGAGATCGCGAGCTGCGCGCGGAGGTGGACGACTATTGGGCTCCTGACCGGCATCGCACGATCTCCGGCTCCGAGGCCACGGAGTTGCTCCCGGCACTCGGCCCCATGGACCCGTCCGAGGCCTACCTCTTCTATGACTGTCAGACGGACGACGCGCGCCTCGTCCTCACGATCCTCGGCGAGGCGGAGCGCTTCGGAGCGGTGCCTCTCAACCGCGCCGAGGTGACGGGCCTGCGTGAGGAGGGCGGGCTCGCCGCCGGCGTCATCTGTACTGACCTGGAATCGGGCGAAAGCTTCGAGATCGAGGCCGACAACGTGATCAATGCCACCGGGGTATGGGCCGATCGGATCCGTCCGCGGGAGATCCACGACGAGGCAGAGGTCCCCCGCATCGCGCCCAGCCGCGGTACCCACCTGACCCTGGCGCCCGACAAGCTGGACCTCGGGAACGCGGCCTGCATCGTGCCCGCAGGCGCCGAGCGCACCATCTTCGCCCTCCCCTGGTACGGGCGCGCCCTGATCGGCACGACCGACAACGACTACGACGGGGACATCGCGCACCCCCAGCCGGCGACCGACGACGTCGAATACCTGCTCGGAGCCGTCAATGAGTTCTTCGACCTGAGCCTCGGGCCCGGGGATGTCACGGGCGCTTTCGCGGGCGTCCGTCCGCTCATCTCGACCGGCGATCCAAAGAAGTCGGTGGATATCTCGCGCAAGGCGGAGCTATACGAGACCTCCTCGGGCCTGCTCACCATCACCGGTGGGAAGCTCACCACCTGGCGGCGAATGGCACAGCAGGTGATCGATCGCATGGTCGACCGCGAGGGGAGGGTCGCTCCCTGCCGAACGGCCGACATACCGCTCGGCATGGCCGCGGGCGGCGGGGAGCTCGAGCCTCCAACAGACCTCTCCGAGGACGACCTTCCCGCCGGCTACCGCGAGCTGCTCGCGTTTCGCTACGGCCACGCGGGCCGACGGGTGCTGCAGGTCGCCGCCGAGCGCCCAGAGCTTGCCGGGCCGATCGTGGAGGGCGAGCCGGACCTGCTCGCTGAGGCCGTGGTCGCCGCCCGCCTTGAGCAGGCCAACACCGTCGCGGACGTCCTGCTGCGACGCACACGACTGGGTGTGCTGGCGGCGCCGGCGCTGCGCACCGCGGACTCCGTGCGGCCCGTGGCTGCGGCGATCGGCCACGAGCTCGGGTGGGATGAGGCCCGCATCTCGAGGGAGGCCGGGGCGTGGCTCGCGGACGCGGCCGCCGAGGGCATCGATCCGGCTGCGGCCCTAACCTAGACGCAGGAGATCAGTCGAGCCGCGAGGGAGTGAGTTTGCGCCTTTTCATTGACACCGGGAGCGTCGCCGAGGTGGAGGAGATCGCGGGCTGGGGCATCCTGGCCGGGGCGACCACCAATCCATCGCTGCTGGCGAAGGAGGACGGCGATCCGGGGGACATCGTCAAGCGGATCTGCGACCTCGTCGGCGGACCGGTCTCGGCCGAAGTCGTCTCGGATGACCCGGCCGGCATGATCGCGGAGGGACGCGCCCTGTGCGAGCTTCACGAGCACGTGACCGTGAAGGTGCCCTTCTGCAGGGAGGGCTTGGAGGCCACCCACACGCTGACGGCCGAGGGGATCCCCGTCAACATGACCCTCGTCTTCAGCGCCAACCAGGCGCTCTTGGCTGCCGGCGCAGGCGCCACCTACGTTTCCTGCTTCATGGGCCGGCTCGACGACATCTCGGTCGACTCGGGCCAGGTTCTCGCCGAGATCGTCGAGTGCTTCCGGGCCGGTGGGGTCACCTCCCAGATCATCTCGGCGTCGATCCGCAATCCCGCACACGTCGTCACCTCGGCGCAGCTCGGTTGCGAGATCGCGACGGTGCCGGCGAAGGTCCTGCGCCAGATGCTCGACCATCCGCTGACCGTGGCGGGCACGGCCAAGTTCAAGGCCGACTGGGAAACCCGTCCGGAGTTCGCCGAGTGGCTGGGCGGTCTGGTCGAGGCACGCACCGCGCGGACCTAGGCCTCCCCTCAGCAGGCGGCCCGGGGAAGCCCCTGCGGATATCCTGCGCCGCCGATGGCCGACGATCCCCAGACCGAGCATCTCGCCGACCTGCATGAGCAGGCTGCCAGGCTTGGGATCGAGGGTTACCGCAAGCTCGAGCGCACCGACCTCGTGCGCCGAATCTCTGATGCCGGCTCCAAGGCCGCTCCGGAGGATCTGCCGTCCCCTTCCGAGGATCTGCCCCCCGACGAGGCCGACACCGATGAGATCGTTATCGAGGCGACGATCCTCGAGCCGGAGGGCACCGACCCTGTGGAGGTGGATGCCGCGGGCGCTCGCGAGCGCGACGCGGAAACGCCGACCGAGGAGGTCTCGGGCGTGCTCGAAGTGCTGCCACAGCGCTACGGCTTCCTGCGTCTGCACGGCCTCGAGCCCCACCCCGACGACGTCTATATCTCGGCCTCTCAGGTACGCCGGTGCGAGTTGCGCACCGGCGACGAGGTCGTGGGGCCGGCCCGCAGCCCTCGCCGCGGTGAGCGCCATCGTGCGCTGGTCCACGTCGACGCCGTAAACGGCGAGGAGCCCCAGACATCCGAGCGTCCGGACTTCGACGCGCTGGCTCCGATTGCGCCCGAGGCGCGTCTGGCACTCGACGGCGTCGGCTCGGACGTGCTCAGCCGCGCGATGGACCTCTTGGCGCCGCTTGCCCTCGGGCAGCGCGTGCTGGTTCGCGCGGCTCCGCGATCGGGCCGAACCACCCTTCTTCGCGGCATCGCGAACGCGGTTGCCGCCACCGAGGGGATCGAGTTGATCGTCCTGCTGGTCGACGAACGCCCAGAGGAGGCCACGGCCTGGCGCGTGGCCGTCACAGACGCCCAGTTCGCGATCGCCACCGCCGACATGGCACCCGCCGACCAGGTGCGCCTCGCCGAGCTCGCGCTTCAGCGCACCCGTCGCCACGCCGAGACGGGCGGCGATGCTGTGCTCCTGGTGGACTCGCTGTCAAGGCTCGCCTATGCCGCTGGCGATGCGGCCGCCGTCAAGCGCCTCTTCGGGTCGGGTCGAAACCTCGCCGGCGGCGGGTCGCTCACCGTGATCGCGACGACGCTCGCCGACGCCGTCGACGAGGGCGAGGCCGATCGAGCCGTCCTCACCACCGAGAGCTCGCTTGTCACGCTCGATCCGGAGCTCGCCGCCGCCGGCGTCTACCCCGCGCTTGTGCCGACGCAATGCCGGGTCTCAGGCGAGGAGACCCTTCGCTCTCCCGACGAGCTCGAGGCGGTGCGCCGCCTGCGCTCGCTGCTGGGCGACCTCGATCCTGCCGAGGCCGCCACATTGCTGCGCGAGCGGATCGAGGGCTCGCCCTCGAACGCCGAGCTCTTGGCGAGCCTCTGAGCCAGGCGTTCACGCACCTCGCCCTGATCAACGCGGTCGCGCACGTGATCGCCGACGAGCTGGCCCCGCGCGGCGGGGAGGGCACGGCCGTCTTAAGCGAGCTGCGGGAAACCTAGGTGCGGTAGGCGAGGCGGGCCCACGAGGGCTCGCGCGAGAGCTCGATCGGCTCGGCGTCACGGTCGGGCTGTACGTAGCCGAACGTGTTCGTGTCGGGCTCGAAGACGATGTCGAGCTCGCCCTCCTTCACGCGCTGATCAAGCCAGGCGCCGCGAAACACGAGGCGCCGGATCCAGTGCACGAGGCTCCGGTTGGCTGGCCCGACGAGCTCGGTCCAATGATCGACGATGTGCTCGCCGAGGGCGGAGGCGGGCTCCACGATTTCGCCGTTCACTGCGAGGTCGAGCAGGTCTTGAAGCTCCTCACTGGCGAGCCCCTGGTTGACGAAGTCGAGCTTGACGGCAGCCTGCTCCACCCTCTGTCCGAAGTCCTGCTCGTTAAACGAGAACCGAAGCTCGCCGTACTCGAGCACGTAGTCCGAACCGGACTCGTAGTTGCCTCTGCGTGTTGCCTTCTCCACGGATTTCCTCTGACCCGCCGGCGTCTTGCCGAAGGGGCGACCATCTTTACGCAGGCGCCGTCTACGCGCAGGAGCGGTCTCCTGCCTGAACGACGGTTTGCACTCGCTGGGGCGTCCCGGGGGCAACTCACAACGGGGCCGGGGTTGTACGTGACATGGACGACCCGACCCCGACTCCGCCCCGCTTCGCGGACTTGACGCGCACCTCCTCGGCGGCGACGGTCGTGGTCTGCGAAGACGACGAGCCGACGCTCGATCTCCTCTGCGGTCACCTCGGCGCCGATCGCTACGAGGCGCTGCGGGCGCCGAGCGGCTACGACGCGCTGCGCCTGTGTCATTTCCGTGCCCCGGAGCTGCTCCTGCTCGACCTCGGCCTACCGGACGGCTCCGGCCTCGACGTCTTGCGCGAGATCCGGGCCGGGGACGGCGCGACCGGTCGCTACGACCCGGCGCTGCCCGTCCTCATCCTGTCCGGTCGAACGACCGAGGCCGACCGAGTCCGCGGGTTCGACGAGGGTGCCGACGACTATCTGCAAAAGCCCTTCTCGTACGTTGAGCTTCGGGCGCGCATCCGCGCGCTCCTGCGCCGCCGGGGCGAGCGAAGAGCGGGTCCGCTGCGAGTGGGCGAGCTCATCATCGATCCGGTGCGCCGCGAGGTTCGCGTTGGCGGGGAAGAGGTTCGCCTGGCCAACAAGGAGTTCGAGCTCCTGCGCGCATTGGCCTCGGAGCCACGGCGAGTCTTCACGAAGCGGGAGCTCCTCGAGGATGTCTGGGGCTTTCGGACGCTCGGGCGCACCCGCACCCTCGACTCACACGCGAGCCGCTTGCGGCGGAAGCTCGATCCGGACAACGCGCGCTGGGTCAAGAACGTGTGGGGCGTGGGGTATCGCCTCGTCGGAGGGTGAGCTCAGGTGAGTGCCGAGCTTGAGCCGCTCCTCTGGCCGCTCGCGGCGACGATGGCGGTGGTCTGCGCTGTCCGCTGGCGGAGCGCTCGTCGCCGGGTAGCCATGAACCGCGCTCTCCACGAGCTTCGCCGGCCGCTCCAGGTGTTGGCGCTGGCGCCGCCCGTCGGCGCATCTCGGAGCGCCGAGCGCGGCTCGCTCGATCTCGCGCTTCTCGCCCTCGACGACCTCGAGGGTGTGATCAACGGGTTCGAGCGCCCGCTCGAGCTGTGCACCGCCTGCGCGCGATCGCTCGTCACCGAGTCGGTGGAGCGATGGCGAGCCCCAGCCGCGCAGCGGCTGCGCCCGCTCATCCTGGAATGGAATGCCGGCAGGGCCTTCGTCCTCGCCGATCCGAGCCGGATCGCGCAAGCGCTCGACAACCTTCTGGCCAACGCCGTCGAGCACGGTGGGGCGGGAATCAGGGTTGGGGCCACGGTCTGCGCGACCGGACTACGGGTAACCGTGAGCGATTGCGGCAGGCCTCCCTCGGCCCCGCGACCGCGCGGCCCGCGTCACGGTCATGGGCTCGAGGTGGTCCGACGTGTCGTGGAGGCGCACCGTGGAAGGTTCGAGCTGGCCTCCGGCGGCGGGGGAACGACGGCTGTGCTCGAGCTGCCCCTGGTCGCCGCCCCGCTCGCGGCTGGCCCCGTCAAACCACCGGCGCGCAATCAGCAGGCGTTGGCTAACGGTGACACCCTCCCGCGCACGCCCCCTCGGGGACCAGCGAGCTCCACCGTGGCGTGACCAGGCGCAGGCGCGCGGTGCTCTTCGGAGTCCTCGCGCTCGCCTGCGCGGCGCTGGCAGTGGCGCTCGCCGGCAACTACAGGGGCGGGATCGAGGCGCAGCTCGGCGAGCTGCGCGACGTGGTCGTCGCCCGGGAGAACGTCAAGGCCGGGCGGCCCCTGCGGCCCGGCGAGGCGACGAAGCTGCTGGAGGTCCGGCGTGTGCCCGCGCGCTTCGCCCCAGCGGATGTCCTCACCGATCCGCTGGAGGCGGTGGGAAGGCGTGCAGCGGCGCCAATCCCGGCGGGCGCCTATGTGACGGCTGGGCTGCTGCGAACGCCGGGTCCCTCGCGGGGCACGCCAGGGCCAAGGCTCGGGCAGGGGCGGGAGGCGGTGGAGATCGCGGTCAGCGGTGCCGAGGCTCTGGCGGCGGGCGGCACGGGTTCGCTCCACACCGCGGTCGATGTCGTCGTCACCACGGAGCCCAGCGCCGGCGGCGCGGGCGCTCGCACGTACGTGGCGGCGAGTGGAGTCAGGCTCATCGATCTGCGCGAAGCGGGTCACACCGATGCCGCCGCGGGCCTCGGTCCCGCAGGACCGACGAGCTGGATCGCGACGCTCGCCGCGACGCGCTCCCAGGCGCTGCGCCTGATCCATGCTCACAACTACGCGCGCGAGCTGCGCCTGATCGCGGCGGCCTAGGCCCAGCGCTCACCGCAGAGCGCGGTCCCGGGCCTCGAGTGCTAATCGTCCGGTGCCGCCACAGCCCCCGCGAACGCCTGCCGGGCCTCCTCGCCGTGAACGGCGAACACCACCTTCCGAAGCCCGCTCCCGGCCGTGAGGTGCTCGCGCACCTCCTCCACCTCGATCGCTGCCGCGTCCGCGAGCGGAAAGCCGCCGACCCCGGTCCCGAACGCGACGAGTGCCAGGGATCCGGCGCCGAGCTCGGCCGCGACGCGCAACGTGCTTGCCGTGGCCTTCCTGATGATCCCGGCCGACGTCGGGCCGCCGAGATGCATCGTCGCCGCGTGGATCACCCACCGGCACGGCAGCCCACCTGCGCCGGTGGCGACCGCTGCACCCAGGCCGATCGGGGCGAGCTCGTCGCTCTCCGCCTGGATCGTCTCCCCGCCGGCCCGGGCGATCGCTCCCGCAACGCCACCGCCGTGGCGAAGCTCGGTGTTCGCCGCGTTCGCGATCGCGTCCACCTCTAGCGTGGTGATGTCCGCCTCGAGCACCTCGAGCTGCGCCATCGCCCGAGCCTATTCGAGCGCTCGGGGGGCGAGCAACGGCCGGATGACGCTCACCTGTGTATGAACCGACTCGACCGGCACACCGCGGTCTTGGCCAGCGACCTCAGGCGCCTTCTCGCCGAACGTCGCCGAGCGGAAGCCGCCGCGGGCCGGAGCGTGCCGACGGCCCTGCCCGAGGCTGTCGCCGAACTCGTCTCGTCCGAGGCCGCGGTGCTCGCCTCCGAGCGGCGGGCGGAGGTTTGCGAGCTGATCCTGCGGGAGACCGTCGGGCTGGGACCGCTCGAGCCCCTGCTCGCTGACCCGGGGGTCGAGGACGTGCTCGTCAACGGGCCCGATGAGGTCTACGTTGAGCGCGGCGGCCGGATCGAGCGCACGGGCGTGGTGTTCGACTCCGACGCTGCCCTCCGTGATGCGATCGAGCGCATACTGGCGCCACTTGGGCGCCGCGTCGACGAGCTCAGCCCGATGGCTGACGCCCGCCTTGCCGATGGCTCGCGCGTGAACGTCGTCATCCCGCCCCTGGCGGTCGATGCACCGACGCTCTCGATCAGGCGTTTCGCGGCGGAGCGTCCCGACGCCGAGCGCATGGTCGAGCTCGGCACGCTCACGCTCGAGGCGCACGAGCTGCTCACGGCTGCGGTGGCCGATCGTCGAAGCCTGCTCATCTGCGGCGGCACCGGCTCGGGTAAGACCACCTTGCTGAACGCGCTCTCGGCCTTCATCGACCCCGGGGAGCGGGTGATCACCATCGAGGATGCGGCCGAGTTGCGGCTGCGCCAGCCTCACGTGGTGCGCCTGGAGACCCGTCCGGCCTCGATTGAGGGTCGTGGCGAGGTCACCATCCGCGATCTCCTGCGGAACGCCCTGCGCATGCGCCCGGACCGGATCGTGATCGGAGAGGTACGTGGTGCTGAGGCGCTCGACCTGCTGGTCGCGCTCAACACGGGCCACGACGGTGCGCTCTCGACGGTGCACGCGAACTCGCCCGAGGAGGCGCTGCGGCGAATCGAAACGCTCGCGCTCATGGCAGGGGTCGGGCTCCCGCACGACGCTGTCCGCGAGCAGGTGGGCCGCGGTATCGAGCTCGTGGCTCACATGAGCAGGGCGCCGGGCGGCGCACGGCGGGTGGTCGCCGTCGATGCGGTTGAGCCCGTGGTCGGGAGCGTGGGCGTTCGTGAGCTGTGGCGGCGAAGCGAGGCGGCGAGAGACGGATGAGCGGATCGTCGAACCTGGTGGTGGCCCTGGCCGCCGCAGCCGGGGTGCTCGGTGCGTTCGCGGCGCGCGAGGGCGTGACGGCGACGCCGGGGCTCAGCCGCTGGATGGCGCAGGCGGTCGAGCCGCTGTGGCGGGCAGGTCGCGAGGGCTATACGCCAAGCGCCTTGGAGCGCCGACGACTGAGCACGCTTGGGACCGTGGCGGTCCTGTGCGCCGGTGCGCTGTTCCTCGGTCCCGGCGCGGCGCCGTTTCTGGCGTTGGCCGGCCCGGCGCTCGCGGCGACGCTGCTTCGTAGGCGAACCAGCCGGTACCGCCGATCCGTCGACCGGGCCCTCGCCGAGGTGGCGCGAGCGATCGCGGATGCGCTTTCGGCTGGCCGCTCGCTGCGGGCGGCGCTCGTCGATGCTGCGACAGCGCTCGAGGGGCCGCCGGCCTCCGAGATGGCTCGCGTACGAGCTGACCTCGAGCTCGGGCTGCCCACCCGAGAGGCCCTTGGAGCTCTGCGCCGGCGATTGCGATCGGTCCGGGTCGAGGGGTTCTGCTCGACGCTGCTCTCGCAGCAGATCGCGGGTGGCGATCTCGCGAGACTCCTGCGGCGATTCGCGGCCGCGGCCACCGAACGCGATCGGACAGCGGCCGACGCCCGGTCGGCAACGGCCCAGGCAAGGTTCACCGGGATGCTGGTGGCCGCCATGCCCGTTGGCGCAGCGCTGTTTGCGGAGCTGCTCGAGCCGGGCTTCGTGGCAGGGCTCCTGGCCGAGCCGCTGGCTGCGATTCTGCTGGTGCTTTCGGCGGTCCTTCAGATCGGCGGCTTCGTGGCCATCGGCCGCCTCAGCCGAATCGGGCCGCACGAATGAGCGCTGTCTTGGCATCGCTGGCGGTCGTGCTCGGGTTCGCAGGGGCCTGGGAGGCGCTTGGTGATCGGGGGGAGCGAGCTGGGTCTGTCGTCTCGAGGCTGGCTGGCCGCATCGGCGCCGGCCGACTTCGCTCAAGCGCGGAGGCCGCATTCGCGCTCGGCTTGCCGGCGCGCCTTGAGCGAGCCGGTTTGGCCGCACGCTTCTCCGCCGCTCAAGTGCTCGCCGCGAAGGGCGCGGGCACGCTGGTCGGCTTCGCGAGCGCCGCGATGGTCTTGCCCGCGCTCCCTGACCGTCTCGACCTGATCGCCGTTCCGGTGCTGGCGGTGGCCGGATTCATGGGACCGGACGCCTATCTCGAGCGTTCGGCGAGGCTGCGCACAGCACGGCTACTGACGGCCCTACCCGACGCCCTCGATCTGCTTGCCGTGGGCGCGGCCGCTGGGCGTGCTCCGGCCGAGGTCATGAGGGAGATGGCTGGCCCCGGCAAAGGGCCGCTTGCCGCCGAGTTTGCGGTGGCCATCGCCGAGCTCGACTGCGGAGTGGGGCAGGCGGTGGCGATGGAGCACTTTCGCGACCGGGTCCCCGGCGGTGAGCTGGGAGCACTGGCCGCTGCCCTCGAGCGCTCCCGCGTCTACGGTTCGTCGCTCTCGGACCAGCTCCACGCGCAGGCGAGTGGGCTGCGACGAGCTGCCCGCCGGCAGATCGAGGAGGCAGCCTCGCGAGCCGCCCCCAAGATCCAGCTCGTGGTGGCACTGGTGCTCGTGCCGTCGGTGCTGCTGATGATCCTGGCGGCGATCGTGGCTCATGCCGACGCGCTCTTCGGGGCGCTTTAGGCCCAGAGCCAGCGCCGGGTCACTCCAAGGCCTCTTCGCGCAGCCTCCGGGCTACGCCCGCCGCGCCTTCGCACGGGCGGCGGCGGGCAGGGTCTCGGCCGCCGCGGTTTCACCACCTTCATGTCCGTGGTGTCGTCGGTCGGATTGAGCGTTCACTCATGGAGGGCGAAGGCTCCATCTGCTGAGCGGCAGTAGCGGTGTGCGCCTTTGCGCGCTTCACGGTCGGCAGGCCGTATGCGGCGCGGCGCATCCTTCCTAGCGGGGAGTCCCCCGGAAGGCCGCACAGCCTTGAACGCGCAGCGATAGGGTCAGGTCATGGCCGAGGATGCAAGGGCCGTGATGGTCCTTAACGCGGGCACGCCCTTGGAGGTGCAGCAGACCGTCAAGGAGATTGAGTCGCTTCTCGCAGGTTCGCCCTCGGGAAACGTGTCGTTCGTCCGAGTCGTGGACACTGAGGGCAAGGCACATCTCATCAACACGCACGAGATCGTGGAGTTCCATGAGCCGCCCGAGAACGCCTCGGCAAGCTTTACCTAGCCGCGCTTTACCCGGCACGTCGTCGCCTCTGTTGTAGCTCATCGAACTCGTCAGCCGGTTCGTCCTCGGGTTCGCCGGGATCGCGGTGGAGTTCCGCCCAGAGCTTCATCGCCTGGACGGAGCCGTTGCGGACCGCTTGTGAGAGACCCAGCTCGAACTCCTCCGCAGTGAGCGGGCGGCTCTCGCCGCATCAGGGAGGGAGGCGCCCGCGGCGGTGCGCTCAAGCAGGGAGCCACGGACTTCGGGGGTGAACTTGGAGGCGCTCATTACGCCAATTCCGCCACCGGGGTACGGTTGGAGCAGGCGGGCGCAATCCCGGGAAGGAGGCCTCCATTGATCCTGTCCACCACGAAGGTCGAGGACGTTGATCGGTTCCTCGCGACCTTCACCACCAAGGGCGCTGAGAAGCGCAAACAGCACGGCAGCGGCGGCTCGCACGTGTTCCGCGACCCGAATGACGACACCCGAGTCTGGATCGTGTTCGACTGGGACGAGGAGGGTCACGGCAAGCTGCTTTCGGACCCCGACATGCCGGCGCTCATGCAGGAGGCCGGTGCCCAGGGAATGCCGCAGCACGCAGAGCTGGTCAGCGAGCAGGAGGTCTAGGGAGCAGCTCACACCCAGCCTCCCGACCGGCTCACCTTCAGGGGGCGTTCAGACCCGCCCCCACCTGGGCGTTCTTGGCGCCCGACATCAGCCAAACCCCAGCAAACGCGGCGTGGTCGCCCGACTCCTCACGCCGAGCCCCGGGTAAGGCACGACTTGACCGTCTTTTCGCGGAGCCCGACTGCTCGTGCAGCGTCGGCCAGGAATACCCCGGCGGCGGTTCGCTCGATGAGGGCTCCTCGGCTCTCTGGAGTGAATTTGGAGGCAGCCATCAGGCGGCGAGCGGTTCAGGGCTAGGGTTGTGGCGATGCCGAAGGAGGCCGTGGAGAGATTGCGCCAGACCTACGCGGCGTTTAGCGCCGGCGACTTCGAGACTGCCTTGGCGATCGCGCATTCCGACATTGAGTTCATTCCGCCCGGCGGGCAAAAGTCGCACACGGGGCGACAGAGCCTCCGGGCGTGGATGGAGCCCGACGCTTTTGAGAGCCAGGTCATTGAACCCTTGGAGTTCACCGAGGCGGACGGGAAGGTTCTGGTCAAAAACACCGTCACGTCCCGCGGAGCCGCTAGCGGCATCGAACTCAAGATCGTTGCGTGGAACGTCTGGACCTTCGACCAGGACGGACTTGCAACCCGGCTCGAGGCGTACCTGGAACATGAGGAGGCCGAGGCCCGCGAGGCGGCGGGGCTGGATTAGCGGGGCGCTCACTCCGACCCGCCCCCCTGAACGGGAGTCTCGCCCGCGCCGTCAGCCACCACGACGGGCCTTGAAGGCTCCCAGCGCCGGGGATCGCCCCCACCCGCAATGGGTGCCCATTAGGCATGAGAGACTTTCGGGCCGTGAAACTCGCTTCCGCGTTCGCTGCTGGCGCGGTATTCGCTTGTCTCGTTGCTCTGGCGGTCCTCTACCTCGCGGACTATGAAGTCGTCGATAGCTCTAGCGGAGACTCTGACCTGGTTTCTGTTCCCAATGTCCTCGGCCAGGAGGTGGACGATGCCGAGGCCGAGCTTTCGGCGGCTGACCTTGGGGTGACGGTAAGTGACTTGTCGATCGCCAGCAAGTACGGGCAAACGCCCGAGGAGTTTGGAGCTACAGTGCGGGCGCAGAACCCGGACGTTGGCACTGACGTCAAGCCAGATACCACCGTGACGATTGCGGTTGAGTAGAGGCACCACACACTTTTGCCCAGGACGCTCAGTGCGAAGGCCACCCGGTCTCGGCCCCAACTGGGTTGCATGCGCTTGCGCTTGTGGCAAGCCGCATGACACGAGGCGAGGTTGGTCAGGTCGTTGGTCCCGCTAATGCCAACTCAATGAGGTGGTCTACCTCGTTCTGCCCTAGCTGGTCGCATAGCGATCGTGGCTCATGCCGACGCGCTCTTCGGGGCGCTCTAGGCCGGCTGCCGCGCCCGGGGGTGGGGAGGACGGTTCCGCGGCTTCGGAGGCGGAGGCCTCGAGCTTCGGGTCGGTCATCGGCGGCAGCCTAATCGCTCGACCTCCAGGGAAGGGCTGCAAGGACGGTTGCAGAACCGGGTTGCCGCCGCCTGCTGTGCATCCGTCGGGACCCATCGCCCGAAAACCGCATGGATAAGCCGGATTCGCTGCTCGAGCGTGCCCGCCCCGGTTTCCGTCTGACGCTTTCGCTCCAATGCGCGAGCAGCGATGTGTTGCAAAGTGGGGCGTAGTGGGGTAGCGTGGCGCCTCAAGTTGACCATGGACCGGGGTGGCGAGGCTCCTCCCACCTCACCACCTCGGTCCCAACTTTCTTCTTCGTAAGCCGGCCGTTTCCCCCACATCCACACGCACGAGGCTCTCTTGGCATTTCGCGGACAGCACGAGCACTCTCTCGACTCGAAGGATCGGCTTACGATCCCGGCCCGCTTTCGGGCCGCCCTGGACGGAGGCGCCGTCCTCTTCGAAGAGCTCGATCCCTGCGTCTCGATCTATCCGGTGGCCGACTACGACGAGCTGGCGCGCACCTACCTCATGGCTCTCAATCCGCTCACGGAGAGCGGCCGGAAGATGCGCCGCCGGTTCCATGGCCGCGCGCACGACGAGACGCTCGATGCGGCCGGCCGCGTGCGGCTCCCGAGGCACCTGATCCAGCATGCCGGGCTCGCCGGGGCCTGCGTGATCGTCGGCGTCGACAACCACCTGGAGGTCTGGAACCCGGACGCGTGGGCCGAGCACGACGCGGAGATCGACGTCGAGGCGAACGAGCTGGCGGAGTCCCTGGGAGCCCCCGGCGGCGAGGGCATCTAGCGGAAGCGAGATGGAGCCGAAGCGCTCATGTCCACACTCACCTTCGAGATGAACGATGCCCATATCCCCGTACTGGGCCCGGAGCTGGTCGAGCTCCTCGACCCGCGCCCCGGAGAGCGCGTCGTCGACTGCACCTTCGGCGTCGGCGGTCACACCGGCCTCGTCGCCGAACGAATCGGCTCGGAGGGGGAGCTCATCTGCATCGACCGCGATGCCGAGGCCGCACAGCGGTTTGAGGTGCTGGCTCCCGACCTCGACTGCCAGGCGCGGTTCGAGCACGGCGACTTCGCCGACGTGCTCGAAGGCATGCTCGCCGGCGGCGAGCGGTTCGGCTGCGCCTTAATGGACCTCGGCATCTCCTCCGCTCAGCTCGACGCCCCCGAGCGCGGGTTCTCCTACGCCTCGGACGCGCCGCTCGACATGCGCATGGACGCGAGCCAGGAGCTCTCCGCGCTCGAGGTCGTAAACGACTGGCCGTCTGACCGGCTCGCCGGCGCGATCCGGGACCACGGCGAGGAGCGCCACGCCCGGTCCATCGCCCGCGAGATCGAGCGCCGGCGTCCGCTCGGGACGACCGCCGAGCTCGTGGACGCCGTCCGCGCCGCCGTCCCCGCCTCTTATCGCTTCGGCCGCGGACATCCCGCGAAGCGCACCTTCCAGGCGATCCGGATCGCCGTAAACGGGGAGCTCGAGTCGCTCGATCGCGCTTTGCCGGCGGCCTGGGATTCCCTCGAGGTGGGCGGTCGCCTGGCGGCGATCTCGTTTCACTCCCTCGAAGACCGCAGGGTGAAGCGCTTCTTGGCCGAGCGAGCCCGCGAGTGCATCTGCCCACCTGAGCTCCCCGTCTGCCGGTGCGGCCGCCAGCCGGAGGGCGCCCTGCTCGCGCGCCGAGCCGTCTCCCCCAGCACCGAGGAGTCCGAGCGGAACCCCCGTTCGCGCTCAGCCCACCTGCGCGCGGCGCGCAAGCTCACCGAGCGACGTGACGACCGGCCAGTGGGGTCGAGCTGATGCCAGCCACCGCCGCTGCCAGACGCGTCGCCGCCTCGCCGGCGCGGCGAGCCACCGCCAGTCGCCCCGCCCTGAAGCCACGACCCAAGGCGCCCACACGCGGGCGCTCCGCGCCGCGCTCTCGGGCGGCGCAGGCCGAACCGCCGAACCGCCGCGGCGGTACGCCCCAGGGCCCGGTCGCAGACGACTCCGATCACCGGGTTCGTACCGCTCGCGGTTGAGCGCACGGCCGGCGCTGTGAGCAATCTCGCCGATTCCTTTCTGGTGGTTCGACTCACGCGCGGGCGCCTTTGGATCGGCCTGCTCGGCGTGCTCTTGGTGGGGATCGTCGCGCTCAACGTGCTGGCGCTCAACCTGAACGCGGGCTCGAGCCGGATCGCCGAGCAAACCGACGGCCTTCGGCGCGCGAACTCGGCTCTCCGAGCGAAGATCGCGAGCGAGCTCACCAACCAGGAGGTCCAGGCCATGGCCTCGAGCCTTGGCCTCTCGTTCCCCGACGCTCTTGCGATCCGGACGCTCAACCGCGATCGAGATGATGCAGCGACCGCAGCCAAGCGGCTGGCCAACGGCGAGTTCACCGTTGGCACGGCCCCGGCTCCAGTTCCCCCAGTCCCCGCTGAGGAGACGGTCTCAGCACCGCTGCCCGTCTCCGAAACGCCGGCGCCGATCACGGAGGAACCCGTAACCGCCGAGGTCCCATGAGCCTGATCGAGCGCAGGGTCGGCCTCCTCTTCGCTCTCTTTTTAGCCGCGCTCTGCGTAATCGTCGCTCGCGCCACCTGGCTCCAGGGGGTCCGCGGCTCGGAGCTTCGCGCGGACGCGCTGAGCCAGCAGACGGAGACGGTCGTCGTGCCGGGCTCCCGTGGCCTGATCACCGATCGCAAGGGCATGGAGCTCGCCGTCTCCGAGGACGCCGAGACGATCTTTGCGACGCCCTACCAGGTGGAGGATCCCAACCGCACCGCCAGGAGGCTCGCCTCGATCCTGAACGAGGACCCCGAGGAGATCTTGACCGCGCTTGCAGATCGCGACTCCGGTTTCACCTACGTCGCCCGGAAGGTCGACCTGGTGACGGCCCAGCGGATCGAGGACATGGAGCTTCCGGGCATCGGCGTCCTGCCCGATAGCCGCCGCCTCTACCCGCAGGGCGAGTTGGCCTCGCAGGTGATCGGCTCGGTGGGTATCGAAAACCAGGGACTGACCGGGCTCGAGGCATCCCAGGAGGATCTGCTCCACGGGCCCACCGGCGAGCGCGAGATCGTCCGCGACGCCCTTGGCAAGGAGATCGAGCGCGACACGCTCGCCCAGAGTGGCACCGGCTCGGATCTGAAGCTCACGATCGACGCGACCCTCCAGGCGCTCACCGAGGAGGTCCTAGCGGGCATCGAGGAGACCTACAGCCCGAAGGGGGCGACGGCGATCGTGATGGACCCGCAGAGCGGCGAGATCCTTGCGCTGGCGAACACTCCCGCCTCGGATCCCGCCGACCCGTCCTCCGCAACGCCTCAGGAACTGGCCAACCGAGCCACGGGGTTCACGTTCGAGCCCGGATCGACGTTCAAGGCCTTCACCGTCGCCGGCGCGCTCGAGGACGGGGTGGTAAACCCCGAGACAACCTTCGCGCTGCCGCCGACGATTCGCCTTTACGACCGCACCATCGAAGAGTCCCACCCGCGTGGCCCGGTGACGCTGAGCGTCGCCGAGATCCTGGCGCAATCCTCCAACGTGGGCGCGGTCAAGATCGGTCTCGCCCTGAACGACCGCAAGGGAGGGGGGCGCTTCGACCACTGGGTCAGGCGCTTCGGGTTCGGAAGCCCAACGGGCGTCGAGTTCCCCGGCGAGGAGCAGGGCATCGTGCTGCGCCCGGAGGAATACTCCGGATCGACGATGGGCAACTTGCCGCTGGGGCAGGGCCTCGCCGTGACGCCGATCCAGATGGCCGCCGCCTACTCGGCGATCGCCAACGGCGGCATTCTGCGCGAGCCACAGCTGATCCTCGAGAAAGACCACGAGAAGGTCGATCCACCGGAGGGCGAGCGGGTCGTCTCCGAGGAGAACGCCGCGAAGGTGCGCCAAATGCTCGAGGGAGTACTCGCTCCGGGCGGTACGGCTTCCGAGGTGAGCGTGCCGGGCTACACGCTGGCCGGAAAGACCGGCACGGCGGAAAAGGAGGTGGGCGGGACCTACTCGAAGACGAAGTTCGTCGCCTCCTTCGTCGGCTTCGCGCCCGCCGAGAACCCGCAGCTGCTCGTATCGATCGTCGTTGACGAGCCCGAGGGCGATTACTACGGCGGGACCGTCGCGGCCCCGGCGTTCGGCGAGATCGCCACCCGGGCGCTGCCCTACCTGGGCGTGCCCGCCACTGGGTAGAGCCCCGCCTACAATCGCCGCGATGAAGCTCCGCTCGGTTCTCGCCGGCGTTCCCGTCGCCGAGTGGTTCGGAGACGCGGGCGTCGAGGTCGGCGACCTCGCCTACGCGAGCCCGCAGGTGCGAAAGGGAAGCCTCTTCTTCTGCGTCCGCGGCGCCCGGGCCGACGGGCATGACTTCGCGGCTGCGGCCGTGGCGGCGGGGGCGGTTGCCCTGGTGGTGGAGCGTCCCATCGACCTGAGCGTTCCGCAGGCTCGCGTGCCGAACGCGCGGGCCGCGATGGCGCCCGCCGCCGCCACGTTCTTCGGCGACCCCACGGCCGAGCTCAGGCTCGCTGGCGTCACCGGCACCAACGGGAAGACCACCATCTGCTTTTTGCTTCGGCACGTCCTCGAGCAGGCGGGCACCCCGACGGGCCAGCTGGGCACGATCCAGAAGGTCGTGGGGGGCGTGAGCTCTGAGGTGGAGCGCACGACCCCGGAGGCGATCGATCTTCAGCGCACCTTTCGGCAGATGCTTGACGCCGGCGACGAGGCCTGTGCGATGGAGGTCTCCTCGCACGCGCTCGCGCTGGGCCGCGCCGACCGCGTGCGGTTCGCGGTCGCCACTTTCACGAACCTCACCCAGGATCACCTCGACTTCCACAAGGACCTCGAGGACTACTTCGCCGCCAAGCGCATGCTCTTCACCGGCACGCCGGATCCGCCTGACGCCTGCGTCGTGAACGCCGACGATGCGTACGGCGCCCGCGTCGCCGAGGTCCTGCGCGGGGAGGGAAGATCACTGACCACGTTCTCGGCAGCGGGCGCTGAGGCCGACTACGCCGCGCACGATGTGGAGTTCGACGCATCCGGCGCACGCTTCCGCTGCAGGGGCCCTGAGGGCGAGGTTGCTGTCGAGCTGGGGCTCCCCGGGCTCTTCAATGTGGAGAACGCGCTGGCCACGATCGCGACCGCCAATGAGCTCGGGGTGCCGGCCGCCGAGGCTGCGGACGCACTGGCAGATGCCGACCGCGTTCCAGGGCGCCTGGAGTCGGTCGACGAAGGGCAGCCCTTCGCTGTGCTGGTCGACTACTCGCACACTCCGGACTCCCTGCGAAACGCGCTGGAGGCGACCCGTCACTTCACCCGCGGGCGGCTTTGGTGCGTATTCGGCGCGGGTGGCGATCGCGATCGCGACAAGCGCCCGCTCATGGGCGAGGCGACCGCGCGCCTCGCCGACGTCGCGGTCGTGACCTCCGACAACCCGCGCTCCGAGGAGCCCGCGGCGATCATCTCCGAGATCCTCTCCGGCATGGAGGGTCCGGGCTCAACCGCCGAGGTGAGGGTCGAGGTGGACCGTCGCGCGGCGATCGCCGCGGCCCTCCGCGGCGCCGGCGAAGGCGACGCCGTGGTGATCGCGGGCAAAGGGCACGAGCAAGGCCAGGAATTCGAGGGCGGGCGCAAGATTCCCTTCGACGATCGAGACGTCGCGCGCAGCGAGCTGCGCGCCCTCCGGGGCGAAGGCGCGCGATGATTGAGCTTCCGCCCGAGCTGATCGCCGCCGAGGCTCGCGCCGAGGCCGTTGCCGAGGGAAGTGGGGGCCGCCCGGAGAGGGCGATCATCGATTCCCGGGACGCTGGCCCCGGTGACCTCTTCTTCGGGCTCCGGGGCGAGCACGCCGACGGCGGCCGCTTCGCGGCCTCGGTGGTCGAGGCCGGCGCCTGGGGTGTCGTGGTGGCGGCCGAGCACGCGGACGCCGCGGCCGAGGCCGGCGACGCCTGGGTGTTCGCGACGACCGACCCGCTGCGCTCCCTGCAGCAGACGGCCCGCGCCTGGCGCCGCGAGCTCGCCTGCCCGGTCGTCGGCATCACGGGCTCGACCGGGAAGACCTCGGTGAAGGACATCGCTCGCGCGCTGCTGCCACAACGGGTGCACGCCAGCCCCGAGAACTTCAACACCGAGGTGGGGCTACCGCTGGCGATCCTCTCGGCCCCGCCGGAGACCGAGGTGCTGGTGCTCGAGATGGCGATGCGCGGCCTTGGCCAGATCGCAGAGCTCTGTGAGATCTCCGAGCCCACCGTCGCCGCGATCACGAACATCGGCCCTGTGCACCTGGAGTTGCTGGGAACGCTGGAGGCGATCGCGGAGGCCAAGGCCGAGATCCTGGAAGGCCTTCGCGAAGGCGGCAGGGCGGTGGTTCCGGTCGACGCCGAGGCGCTCGACCCGCACCTCTCCGAGGCTTTGGAGGCGATCACCTTCGGGCCCGGGGGCGACGTCAGCTGGCACGAGCCGGAGCTAGTCGCCGGTGGCCTGCGGGCACGAATCACGACCCCGGTCGGAGAGGCCGGGTTCGCGTTTCCCTTTGCCGAGGCGCATAACCTCGAGAACGCTCTTTGCGCGGTCGCCATCGGCGTTGCGCTGGGATCCGATCTGAGCGAGATGGCACGTCGGGCGCCGGGGATAGAGTTTTCGCGCCTGCGTGGGGAGCTCGTGCGGCTCTCCGAGGGCATCGTCGTGGTGAACGACTGCTACAACGCGAATCCGATCTCGATGCACGCCGCCCTTGAGCATCTGGCCTCGGGGGCGGGGGGCGCCGCGACGGGAGACCGCCGGGTGGCTGTGCTGGGCGAGATGAAGGAGCTTGGCCGCGAGGCCGCGGCTTATCACCGCGAGATCGGCGCCCTCGCCCGCGGCCTCGGCATCGGGCCGATCGTCGGGGTTGGCGATCTCGCTCACGACTACGCGCCCGACGAGTGGGCGCCCGATGCAGGCGCCGCCGTTGACGTCGTCGACGGGCTAGTGGAACCGGGCGACGCCGTCCTCGTCAAAGGATCGCGTTCGGTAGGGCTCGAGCGCCTGACCGAAGCACTCCTCGCGCGGCGCGGCTCTGGATGATCCGCGCGCAGTTCATCAACGAGGTCGCCTCGGCCAGCATTGATCGCGCGGAGGTCCTGATCGCGGGCATGGCGGCCATGCTGATCACGATTTTCCTCGGGCCGAAGTTCATCGAGTTCCTGCGGGTGAAGGAGTTCGGCCAGCAGATCCGTGAGGAGGGCCCGCAGGAGCATCACACGAAGGCGGGGACGCCCACCATGGGCGGCCTCATCCTGTTCCTCGCGATCGCGGTGCCGTATCTCGTGCTCTCAGACCGCGACACCCAGAGCATGGCGGTCCTGGGCGTGGCGGTCGGGGCTGCTGCGATCGGCTTCGCGGATGACTTCATCAAGATCTCGAAGCGGCGCTCCTTGGGCCTCGCGGCCCGCTACAAGCTACTCGCGCAGATCGCTCTCGCGGTCGGGCTCTGGTACGTGGCAACCGAGGTCGTTGAGCTCGAGCCGGTGCTGCGCGCGCGCGTGTTCGACTTCGAGCTTGACGTCGGCCCCATCGTCTACCTCGTCTTCATCTTCCTGGTCATCGCGGGGGCATCGAACGCGGTCAACCTCACCGACGGGCTTGACGGGCTCGCGGCCGGCTCGTGCGGGATCGTGCTGCTCGCCTACATGGCGATCACGATCACCACGGGCCAGGAGGGGCTCGCCCTGCTCTCCGCCTGTCTGGTCGGTGCCTCGATCGGGTTTCTGTGGTTCAACGCTTTTCCCGCCTCGATCTTCATGGGCGACACGGGTTCGCTGGGCCTCGGGGCAGCGATCGGGGCGATGGCGGTGATGACGCAGACCGAGCTCCTGCTCATCATCCTCGGGGGGATCTTCGTGATCGAGGCGCTCTCGGTCGCGGTCCAGGTCTTCGCGTTCAAGACCTTCCGCCGTCGGGTCCTGCTGATGGCGCCGGTGCACCACCACTTCGAGATGCTGGCGTGGTCGGAGACGAAGATCATGCTCCGCTTCTGGATCGTGGCCGCGGTCTGCGCGGGGATCGGCTACGTGCTGTTCCAAAACAGCCTGGGGTAGCGGCACTCCCCGCGGGCACAGGGGTCGCAGGCCCGGGCGCGAAGTAACGGGAATGGGCGCTCATAAGCCACGACCGCCGCTGCCCATAGGCCCGTACCTGATCGTTGGCCTGGCGCGTTCGGGCCAGGCCGCCGCACGCCTGCTCGCCGCACGCGGCGAAGAGGTGATAGGCGTGGATTCCGGCGCGCCCGCAGGCGCGGAAGGGCTTACCGAGGTGGGCGTCGAAGTGAACCTGGATGGCCAGGCAATCTCACAGCTCGAGCGCGTCCGCTGCGTGGTCAAGAGCCCTGGGGTGCCCGCGTCGGCTCCCCCGATCGCTGAGGCGAGGAGCCGTGGGATCGACATCTTGGGAGAGCTCGAGCTGGCGTGGCGCCTTTTGCCGAACGCGTTCGTCGCCGTGACCGGGACCAACGGCAAGACAACCGTGAGCGAGATGCTGGGGGAGATTTGGCGCACCGCTGGCGAGCCTGTGGCCGTGGCAGGCAACGTCGGCACGCCGGTCGCCTCTCTGGTTGGAGAGTTGGAGCCCGACGCCACCGTCATCAGCGAGTGCTCGAGCTTTCAGCTCGAGGACTCAAGCGCATTCGCTCCGGAGTGCGCAGTGGTGCTGAACGTGAGCCCGGACCACCTCGACCGGCACGGGACCCTGGAGGATTACGTCGCCGCGAAGCTGCGCGTGTTCGCGAGCCAGGGCAACGACGATTTCGCCATCTACAACGGATGCGACCCGGCGCTTCGGGTGCGGGATCTGGGTGGATGCGCAAGGCGGATCGCGTTCTGCCGCGACTGCGACGGTGACGACTGCGAGCTGATCGTCGAGGGTGGGACGCTGGTGTCGGCGGGCGAGCCACTGGTTGGAGTCGACGAGCTCAATCTCCTCGGCCCGCACAACCAGGAGAACGCGATGGCGGCAGCGGCCGCCGCGCTGGCGATGGGCCGCGACCGCGAGGCCGTGCGAGCGGGGCTGACCGCGTTTCGCGGGGTCCCTCATCGTCTCGAGCCTGTGGCCGAGGTCGCTGGCGTGCTCTACGTCAACGACTCCAAGGCGACGAACGTCGCCGCTGCGCGGGCTGCGATCGAGAGCTTCAGCGGCGGCGTGCACGCGATCCTCGGCGGCAGCTCGAAAGGAGAGCGGTTCGATGCCCTCACCGACGCCGTGCTAGCACACTGCCGCGCCTGCTACCTGATCGGGGAGACTGCCGGCGCGCTCGAGGCAGACCTGAGGGTCGCATGGCGAGCGGGAGTGGACCACACCCGCTGCCCCGACCTCGCGGCGGCCGTGCGGGCGGCCGCCGACGCGGCCTCGGCGGGTGAGGTGGTGCTGCTGGCGCCGGCGTGCGCCTCATTTGACAGCTATGTGGATTTCGAGGCTCGCGGCGAGGACTTCCGCGCCCACGTGGAGGCGCTTCGGTGAGCGCCATCCGGCTCGCCGACTTCGGGCCGAGGCGCAGGCGTGGCGGGCCGCCCGTAGAGCACTCGATGCTGCTCACGGCCACTCTCTGCCTCGTCGCGCTGGGCGTCGTGATGGTCTTCAGCGCCTCTTCGACCACCTCGCTTCTGGGCGAGTCTGGTGACGGCGCGTACTACCTTAAGCGCACGGCGATCTATGGCGTCTTCGGGCTGATCGCGATGCGCCTGCTCGCCATCGGTGGCGTGGCCGTCATCCACAGGCTCACCCCCCTGATCCTCGGGACCTCGATGGTCCTCCTGGTTGCCGTGCTCATTCCCGGGATCGGTGCGCCCCCCGTAAACGGGGCGACGCGCTGGATCGGCGTCGGCTTCTTTCAGATTCAGCCCTCAGAGCTCGCGAAGCTTGCGCTGGTCCTCTACGGCGCGGGGCTGCTGGCGACGCGGCCGCGGATGATTCGCTCGATCAGCGAGATGGCTCCGTTCCTCATCGCCGTGGGCGTCGTCTGCCTGCTGGTCATCGCCGAGCCCGACCTCGGCACGGCCATGGTCGCGTGCTTTACGTGTGCCGCGATGCTGATCGCGGCGGGTGCCAAACTGCGCCACCTGGCCCTGCTTGGCGGGGCAGCCGTGGCCGTGATCGGGCTGGCGATCCTGATCGAGCCGTATCGCATGGCCCGCCTGACGGGCTTTCTCGACCCCGGCGCCGATCCGACCGGAGCCGGCTTTCAGGCCACGCAGGCCACGATCGCCCTCGGGTCCGGAGGCTTCTTCGGGGTGGGCCTCGGCGAAAGCGTGCAGAAGGCCTCGTATCTTCCCGAGGCCCATACGGACATGATCGCCGCCGTGATCGGTGAGGAGCTGGGCTTGCTGGGGATGGCCGGCCTCGTCGGCCTCTTTGGCCTCTTCGCCTACGCCGGCCTGCGGGCCGCTCAGCGGGCGCGCGACCGCTACGGCAAGCTGCTCGCCGCGGGCCTCGTGTCGCTGGTGATGGTGCAGGCGACCATCAACCTGTTCGCCGTGCTGGGGCTCGCGCCGCTCACCGGCGTACCGCTGCCGTTCGTCTCGTACGGAAACTCGAGCCTGCTGGTGATGCTCGCAGCGGTGGGCCTGCTCCTGAACGTGGCGAGCGGCGGTGTCGCCGAGGCTGCAAGACCGAAACCCGCGAGCGCGTCGAGACGGACCGCCACGCCGCGGCGCCGGAAAACTGCCACGGCAAGAAACCCCGTGAAGCGCCGGGCCGCTGGCGACGCTGGCAGACTGCGCGTCGTCGAAGGAAGCCGCGCGGCGCCGGGGCGCGCCGGCGCGCAGAGGAGGAGCTCTGGTTCCCGTGCCAAGGGTCGCAATAGCGGCGGGAGGAACCGCCGGGCACGTGGTGCCGGCGCTGGCCGTCGCGGACGCGCTTCGCGCTGAGGGGGCGGATGTCACCTTCCTGGGTGCCCGCGGGCGTCTCGAGGAGGAGCTGGTGCCCGCCGCCGGGTTCGGGCTCGACCTGCTCGAGCTGCGCGGTCTCGACCGCCGCAACCCGATCCGAGCGGCTGGCGCGGCAGCGCTTGCAGCCCGCGCGGTGCCCGCTGCAAGACGGATTCTGCGGCAGCGGAGCGCTGAGGTCGTGATGGGGGGCGGCGGCTACGTCGCCGGCCCGGCGGGCCTGGCGGCGCTGGCCCTGGGGTTGCCGTTGATCCTCACAGAAGCCGATCGCCACCTGGGACTGGCGAACCGGCTTTTGGTCCGACGAGCGACCAAGGTGTGCCTCGCGTTCCGCATCCCAGGGCGCGAGAACGAGCGGTACGTCGTGACGGGCAGACCCGTGCCGGCGGCGATCCTCACCGCCAATCGCGATGCGGCGCGCAGCCGGTTCGGCATCCCGAACGACGCCCGGTGCCTGCTCGTCTTCGGGGGCAGCCAGGGCGCTCGGTCGATCAACCTCGCCGCGCTCGAGGCGTTCGCGTCGGCGGATGCACCACCGCGTGACTTCCACGTCCTGCACATCGCCGGCCACCGCGACTTCGAGATCGCACGGGAGCGGATCGTGGCGACCAACCCCTTTGAGTACACGCTGCTCTCCTATGAGCCGAACCTCGGCGACGTACTCGCTGCATCTGATCTCGTCCTCGCAAGATCCGGTGGCTCCATCTTCGAGCTGGCGGCCGCGCGGCGCCCCGCGATCCTGGTGCCGTATCCGCACGCGGCCGGCGACCATCAGCGGGGCAACGCCGAGTGGATGGCTGCCGCGGGTGCCGCGGTCGTGATCGACGACGCGGAGCTCGGCGGCACGTTGCTGGCGAGAACGGCGAGCGAGCTCCTCGGCGATGGTGCGCGCCTCGAGGAGATGGCGCGAGCATCCGCGCAGCTGGCGAGGCCTGATGCCGCCGAGCGCATCGCGTTCGAGATCCTCTCCGCATGCCGATGAGCGGGACCGCCATGGACGGACGCGAGCTGCACTTCATCGCGATCGGCGGCGCGGGGATGAGCGGGCTGGCGCTCGTCTGCCGAGAGCTTGGGGCCCGGGTCACCGGCAGCGATCGCGCCGAGAGCTCGTACATCGAACGGGTGCGACGTGCGGGAATCGAGGCCCGCATCGGTCACGATCCCGACGCCGTGCCGCCGGCCGCAGAGGTGGTGATCTCGACCGCGATCGCCGAGGACAACCCGGAGCTGCGGATCGCGCGCGGGCGCGGCCAGCGGGTGCTCCACCGGGGCGAGCTCTTGGCGGAGATCTGCGGGGGCAAGCGCCTGATCGCCGTCGCCGGCACCCACGGGAAGACCACCACGGCGGGGATGCTGACGCATGGCCTGCGGGCGTCCGGCGATGATCCCGCCTTCATCCTCGGCGGCGAGCTGCCCGGCGCGGGACCGGGCGGCGGGCCCGCCAACGCGGGCTGGGGGCAAGGGGAGTGGATCGTGGCCGAGGCCGACGAGTCAGATGCCAGCTTCCTTCAGCTTCGGCCCGAGGTGGCGGTGGTCACGAACGTCGAGCTCGATCACCACTCGCGTTGGCATTCGACGCATGATCTGATCGGCGCCTTCCGGCGGTTCGCCGAGCCCGCACGGGGCCTCGCGCTCCTGGCTGATCCCGCGCTCGACGAGATCTTGTCGACTCAGAAGACCCATCGATTCGGGGCACGGATCATCCAAACCGGCGCCTTTGACCCGCCCTCCGGCTGGGAGCCCCGCGTCGAGCCCCGTCTCGGCCTACCGGGACGCCACAACCTGCTGAACGCCCTGGCGGCCCTGGCGGCCACAGACCTTGCCGGTCTCGATGTGGCTGCCGTAGCCGACGGGCTGGAGGGATTCCCCGGCATGGTGCGGCGGCTCGAGGTCAAGGGGCGCTGCAACGGAGCGCTGGTCTACGACGACTACGCACACCACCCCACGGAGGTGGCAGCCGCGCTCGCAGCGCTCCGCGAGCTCGGTCCGAGGCGCCTGATCGCGATCTTCCAGCCCCATCTCTACTCAAGGACAAAGGCGCTCGCTGCTCGCTTTGGCGCAGCGCTCGCCGAAGCCGATGAGATCGGTGTGATCGATGTCTATCCGGCGCGCGAGGAGCCCGTCGGGCCGCTCGCAGGAGTCAGTGGGCTGATGGTCGCGAGGGCCGCTGCCGACCGCGCCGCCGGCCGCCCGGTGTGGTGGCTTCGCGACCACGCCGCGGCTGAACGGGCCCTCGCCCCCGGGCTTCAAGAGGGCGATCTGCTGGTCACGCTCGGGGCCGGCGACGTGGTCAGGATCGCCGACTCGCTTGTGAGCGCAAGCCGATGAAGCCGCCCGATGCAGTCGAGCGCGATTACTCGCTGGCGCGACTTACGACCGTGCGGGCCGGTGGGCGCGCCGAGCTCTTCGCCCGGCCCACCACCGCGGCTGAGCTGGAGAGGCTGCTCGAGTGGGCCGGGCACGAGGGCCTCGCAGTGGCGGTCGTGGGTTCGGGGTCGAATCTCCTGGTCTCGGACGCCGGCGTGGATGGGCTCGTGCTCAAGCTCGCCGGCGAGCTCACCGCAATCGAGCGCGATGGGACTCACCTGCGCTGCGGAGGTGGGGCACGGCTACCGTCGGCCACCGCCAAGGCGGCTGGATGGGGTCTCGCGGGGCTCGAGTTCGGAATCAACATTCCAGGCACCGTGGGCGGAGCCGTGCGCATGAACGCGAACGCCTACGGGGGGCAACTCGCGGAGGTGCTCGAGTGGGTGGAGGTCGGCAGCGTGGAGGGGCTCGAGCGGCGCGATCCCGCATCGCTCGGGTTCTCCTATCGGCGCTCCAACCTGAAGCCGGGGGAGGTGGTCGCCGGGGCTTCGTTCGCGCTTCGTGAGGGTGACCCGCCGGCGATCAAGGCGATCCTCGCCGAGATGCGGGGCAAGCGCAAGGAGGCACAGCCGTCAGGGATCAAGACGTTTGGGTCCACCTTCAAGAACCCAGATGACGACCGCGCCGGGGGACGTACGGCGGGTCAGCTCTTGGACGCGGCCGAATGCCGCGGGTTGCGGGTGGGGGGCGCTCGGTTCGCGCCGAAGCACGCCAACTTCGTCGAAAACGTCGAGGACGCCACCACCGCCGACATCCTCGAGTTGATGGCGGCCGGTCGCCGGCGAGTACATGAACGCTTCGGGGTGGTGCTGGAGCCGGAGGTGCAGGTGCTCGGCGAGGTCGAGTGGCCCGCCGCTTGGGACCTCTCGGGGCCGGCGGGGTAGGGCAGGAGCCGGCCACTGCCCGGCGAAGCAGGGGGCGTGCCTGGCACCGCCACGACCCCTGCCGGAAAACGCCGCGCCGCTGCCCGCTCTCAGAAGCGCAGGCCCGGCCGGGGTTCCGGGGCATCGGCCTCGCGTTCTCGCAGCCCCCGGCGCCCCAAGACCCGCCGCGCCAAGCCGAAGGCCGCCCGCACCCGGGCCGCTACGCGTTCGAAGACGCGAAAGTCAAAGCCCCGCGCACGGCCGGCTCCGCGCCGGGCCAAGCCGACTCCGAAGCGCAGCTCGCGTTCCCGCGCGGCCAGACGGCGACCATCCCTGCGGACTCTTCTGATCGTTGTGCCCCTGTTGCTGGGCGCCCTGGTGGCGGGTTACCTGTTCTGGCTGCGCGACTCCCCGCTCGTCGCGATCAACGACGTGGAGGTGAAAGGGATCACCGGGCCCGAGGCATCTGAGGTGACGGCGGCCCTGACCCAGAGTGCCAGCGAGATGACGACGCTCAACCTGAGCGAGGAAAAGCTCGAAGCCGCCACCGAGGCCTTCCCCACCGTGGTCTCGCTCACCGCCGACCCCAAGCTCTTGCACGGCCTCGTGATCGACGTCACCGAGCGCAAGCCGGCACTGACCGCGCACGTGGCGGGACAATCGGTTCCGGTCACGCGCGACGGCACCCTGCTGCGGGGTGTCGAGCTCGGCGACGATGGCGATGCACTCCCCGTGCTCGATCTGTCCGCGCTCCCGCGCTCGCCCCGCCTCGAGGGCGAGGCGCTGCAGCAGGCGGTCGTGCTCGGCGCCACTCCGGCCGCCATCCGGCCGCTGGTGGAGGATGTTGGCGTATCGGGCGACGACGGGGTCGAGGTGACCCTGACGGGCGGGATCCCGGTCGTCTTCGGAACTCGGTACCGGGCGAGGGCGAAGTGGGGTGCGGCCGCGGCGATCCTCGCCGATCCGCAACTCACGACGTTCACCCATATCGACGTTCGAACGCCCGAGCGGGCCGCCGTCGGGGGGGCGGGGTCGCCAACCGCGGCCGCGAGCGCCGAGGGCGTCGTCGATCCCACACTCTGAGGCAGCGCCTGAGGGTAGGGCACACCCTCAACCAGGGGTCGAGCTTGCCGTGATTGCAGGATTCCATGCCGGGTATGATCGCTCTCATTGACACCTGCGTCCCAATGGCGTACGGTCATTCACACGTCGAGGGAAAGCCGAGAGGAAAACCCTCGAGTCCGAGTCTAGACTCGGACCCACGACAGTAAGGGTCAACTTTCACCGGGAGCCATGGTCGAGTCCTCGTATCTCGCCGTAATCAAGGTCGTCGGAGCCGGCGGCGGCGGCACCAATGCGGTTTCGCGAATGGTCGACGCCGGCCTCAAGGGCGTCGAGTTCATCGCCGTCAACACTGACGTGCAGGCCCTGCAGGCCTGCGAGGCCGACATCAAGCTTTCGATCGGCCACCAGCTCACGCACGGGCTTGGGGCGGGCGCCGACCCCGACATCGGCGCCGGCGCCGCGGCGGAGTCGCGAGATGACATCAAAGAGGCTCTGAAGGGTGCCGACATGGTCTTCGTCACGGCTGGCGAGGGCGGCGGCACCGGCACCGGCTCGGCTCCGGTCATCGCCGAGATCGCCAAGGACGAGATCGGTGCGCTCACGGTGGGCGTCGTCACGAAGCCGTTCGAGTTCGAGGGCTCCCGGCGCATGCAGCAGGCCTTGGAGGGCATCGACAAGCTCCGCGCAAAGGTCGACACCCTGATCATCGTTCCCAATCAAAAGCTCCTTCAAGTCGTAGAGCGCCAGACCTCCGTCCAGGAGGCATTCCGGATCGCCGACGACATCCTGCGCCAGGGCGTTCAGGGCATCACCGACCTCATCACCACGCCGGGCCAGATCAACCTCGACTTCGCCGACGTGCGCACGGTCATGTCGAACGCGGGCTCGGCGATGATGGGCATCGGCGCCGCCTCGGGGGAGTCGCGCGCCGTCGAGGCCGCGAAGATGGCGGTCTCGTCTCCGCTCATGGAGGAATCGATCGAGGGCGCGACCGGCATGCTGCTGAACGTCACCGGGTCCGAGGACCTGAACCTCTTCGAGGTCGACGAGGCCGCGGAGCTCGTGGTGCAGTCGGCCGACAAGAGCGCCAACATCATCTTCGGCACCGTGATCGATCCGTCGATGGGCGACGAGGTCCGGGTGACCGTGATCGCCACAGGTTTCGAGGGCTTCGAGACGCTCGCTCGCACACCCATTCGCACTCGCGAGCGTTCCCGTCGCCGCAGCGTCAGCGCCCTCGGCGACACCGAGCGCCGGGACCTGCGTGTCTCGGACGACGAGATCGACGTCCCGGCGTTTCTGCGGGATAGCTAGACCACCTCCACACGCGTACGCCGGAGGCCGCTTGTAGCCTGCCGCGCGTGGCCGATCCGCCCCTCAATCGCACCCCCCTATATGAGGCGCACCGTGCCGCGGGTGCGAAGCTCGTCCCGTTCGCGGGATGGGAGATGCCCGTCTCCTACGAGGGGGTGCGGCCCGAGCACCTGGCCGTTCGAACCGGCTGCGGCGTCTTCGACGTCTCGCACATGGGGCAGATCGAAACCCATGGCCCCGGGGCGCTCGATCTCCTTCAGCGTCTGCTCTCAAACGACGTCTCGAGGCTCGAGGTGGGGGGCGCTCAGTACTCGGTCCTCTGCCGCGCCGACGGCGGCGTGCTCGACGATCTCTTCACCTACCGACTCGACGACGATCGGTACCTCACCGTCACCAACGCGTCGAACCACTCCGATGACTTCGCCTGGTGGAGCGAGTACGCCACGGGCTTCGAGGCCGAGATCAGCGACCGGATCGCCGACTTCGCGATGCTCGCGGTGCAGGGCCCGGGAGCTCGCGAGCTCGCCGCCGAGCTCGTAGAGGGAGAGCTTCCGAAGCGCATGCACACCGCCACGATGCCCCTCAATGCCGTCGACGGTGACGTCGAGGCGCTCGTCTGCGGGACCGGCTACACGGGCGAGGACGGCGTCGAGATCCTCTGTTCGCCCAAGGTGGCGCCCGCGCTCTGGGATGCGCTCTTGACCGCGGGTGCGTCGCCCGCCGGCTTGGGCGCCCGCGACACGCTGCGCCTCGAGGTCTGCTTCCACCTCTACGGAAACGACCTCTCGACCGAACGCGACCCGATCGCGGCCGGCCTTGGGTGGTGCTGCAAGGAGGAGACGGGCTTCATCGGCTCCGACGCCGTGGCAGCGGCCCGCGAAGAGGGACCGGCCGAGAAGCTCGCGCCCTTCGTGCTCACCGGGCCTGGCATCCCCCGCAGGGACAACGAGGTCGTTGCAGGGGGGGAAGCGGTCGGCGTCGTCACGAGCGGGACGCTCTCGCCCTGCCTCGAGCAGGGGATCGGCATGGCGTACGTCTCGCCGAAGCACGCGGACCCCGGGACCGACGTCGAGATCGACGTGAGAGGCCGCCGCCGGCCCGCGCGCATAGAGTCCAGGCCCCTCTATGAGAGATGAGGGGCTTTGGCCCCGAAAGCAGCATGTAAGGCCGGCGAAGCCGGCCGCAAGATATTCAGGAGGAACCACAAACACATGGCAGCCGAGGAGACCTACCCCGACGACCTCAAGTACCACCCCGAGCACGACTGGGCTCGAGTCGAGGGAGACACCGCAACCTTTGGCATCACCTGGTACGCCCAGGACGCCCTGGGCGAGGTCGTCTTCTACGAGCCGGTCGAGGTCGGCTCGGAAGTCACCAAAGACCAGAGTTACACCGAGGTCGAATCGGTCAAGGCCGTCTCCGACGTCTACGCGCCGCTGTCGGGTGAGGTCACTGAGGTAAACGACAAGGTCTCCTCGAGCCCCGAGCTGATCAACGAGGATCCCTACGGCGAGGGCTGGCTCGTGAAGGTGAAGCTCTCGGATTCCTCGGAAGTCGAGGACTTGCTCGACGTCGGCGCCTACCGGGATCTGCTCTCCGACTGAGCTCGGCCGCGCCGCGGGCCTCACTACGATCAACGGGGTGAGCCGCTACACGTCAGCCACCGACTCAGATCGCGGGGCGATGCTCGACGCGATCGGGGTCGACTCGATCGATGACCTGTTCGAGACCATCCCGTCGGATCTGCGGCTGGACCGCCCGCTCGAGCTCGAGGACGGGCTGTCCGAGACCGAGTGCTTCGATCATTTGGCGGCGCTCGCCGCCCGTAACGCCGACGCCGACCGGGAGCTTTGCTTCATCGGCGCCGGCATGTACGACCACTACTCGCCGGCCATCGTTGACGCGATCACCCAGCGCTCCGAGTTCCTGACGCCCTACACGCCGTATCAGCCCGAGGTCTCCCAGGGTGGGCTTCAGGTGATGTTCGAGTTCCAGACGGCGATCTCCGAGCTGACTGGGCTCCCCGTCGCGAACGCATCCCTATACGAGGGCCCGTCGTCGGTGGCGTCGGCGGCCTATCTGGCGCTGGGTGCCGCCAAGGGTCGCCGCAAGCTGGTGGTCTCGCGAGGCCTGCATCCGCACAGCCGGGAGACGCTGCGCACGTATTCGCGAGGCTTCGGCTCGGACGTCGTCGAGGTCGGCCTCGAGGGCGGGCTCACCGACCGGAATGAGCTGACGGAGGTGGTCGACGAGGAGACGGCGGCGGTCTTCTTCCAGAACCCGAACTTCCTGGGCGGGATCGAGGACCTCGCCGAGCTTGCCTCCGTGGCCAAGGACGCGGGCGCACTCGCGGTCGCGGCCGTCGATCCCATCTCCCTGAGCGTCCTGCGACCTCCTGGCGAATGCGGCATCGACGTGGCGCTCGGCGAGGGCCAGCCCCTCGGTGGCCGACTCGACTACGGCGGCCCGTCGTTCGGGTTCTTCGCCGCCACGGAGGAGCACATGAGGCGCATGCCGGGGCGGATCGCGGGCGAGACCACCGACTCAGACGGCCGCCGCGGGTTCGTCTTGGCGCTGCAGACTCGGGAGCAGCACATCCGCCGCGAGAAGGCCACCCACAACATCTGCACATCCCAGGCCTTGAACGCGCTCGGTGGCGTGATCTACCTGGCGTGGCTGGGCAAGCGCGGATTCGTCGAGCTCGGCGAGCTCCTCGCGCAGCGGACGGCGTACGCGCGGGAGCGGCTGACGGGCATCGATGGGGTTGAGCTTCTCCATGAGGCGCCTGTGTTCCGGGAGGTCGCGGTCTCCGTGGATGCGCCCATCCGGGAGGTGATGGATCAAGTCAGTGAGGAGGGCATCGCGGCCGGCTATCCACTGGGTCGCGAGTACCCCGAGTTCAAAAACGGGCTCCTGGTCGCGGTTACCGAGCGGCGTTCCAAGGCCGACCTCGATCGCCTCGCCGACGCGCTCGACCGCGCGATCAACGCCGGGGACGGCGCTTTTGTCTCGCACGGCGACAAGAAGGCGCCGCGCGAGGAGGTGACGGCATGAGCTCCGCTCCTTCACCGCCAACCAACGCTGACACCCCGACCACTCAGCAAAGGCAAAGCGCGACCACGATCTACGAGCGGTCCGTTGAGGGGCGGCGCGCCGCGACGCTGCCGGCGACGGGCGTCGAGGAACAACCCCTGAGCGACCTGATCCCCGCGAAGCTCCTGCGCGCGCAACCGGCCGAGCTGCCCGAGGTCTCAGAGCCCGAGATCGTCCGTCACTACAACCGGATCTCCCGGCGGAACTTCGACCTGGACACAGGGCCGTACCCCCTGGGGTCGTGCACGATGAAGCACAACCCGCGGCTGAACGAACGCGTGGCGGCGTTGCCGGGGAATGCTCGCCTGCATCCAGCGCAGGACCCGCGGAGAGCCCAGGGCGCGCTTGAGCTCATGTGGCGGCTGGAGCGATCCCTGCAGGAGATAACCGGGCTTCCTCACGTGAGTCTCCAGCCCTCCGCGGGCTCGCACGGCGAGCTTGCGGGGCTGTTGCTCACGCGGGCCTACCACACCGAGCGTGGCTCTGAGCGAACCAAGGTCCTGACGCCCGACACCGCGCACGGCACGAACCCGGCGACGGTGACGATGGCCGGCTATGAGGTCGTGAAGGTGGCGACCGATGACCGCGGCGGAGTGGAGCTCGACGACCTCCGCTCGAGGATCGACGAGGACGTCGCCTGTCTCATGCTCACCAACCCGAACACGCTCGGAGTCTTCGACGAGAACATCACCGAGATCGCGAAGCTCGTGCACGACGTGGGGGGCACCCTCTACTACGACGGCGCGAACCTGAACGCGATCATGGGTCGGACGCGGCCAGGCGACATGGGCTTCGACATCGTTCACCTGAACCTCCACAAGTCGTTCAGCCAGCCACATGGAGGCGGCGGGCCCGGCGCCGGACCGATCGCCGTCTCCGACCGCATCGAGCCCTATCTGCCGGTGCCACGGATCGTTCGCGGCGAGAGCTCAAACGGCGGGGCGCCGCAGTTCGACCTCTCCTTCGACGCCCCCCAGTCGATCGGCCGCCTGCGCGGCTTTCAGGGCAACTTCGGGGTGTTCGTGCGCTCCTATGCGTACATCCGCTCGCTTGGCGGCGACGGCTTGCGCGAGGCGTCCGAGACGGCCGTCTTGAACGCCAACTACCTGCTCGCGAAGCTTCGGGCCGGCAGGGCGGGAAAGCACCTGCCGGTGGCCTTCGATCGCCTGCCCATGCACGAGTTCGTGCTCTCGGGCGCAGCTGCGAAGCGGGAGCTGCAGGTGAAGACGCTCGACATCGCCAAGCGGCTCCTCGACTACGGGTTCCACCCTCCGACCATCTACTTCCCCCTGCTCGTCGACGAGGCGCTCATGGTCGAGCCCACCGAGACGGAGACGCGGGAGTCGCTGGATCAGCTCGCTGAGGCGATCGAGTCGATCCTGGCCGAGGCCGAGGACGACCCGGAGATTCTGCGGAACGCGCCGTATACGACGCCGGTCCGGCGCCTCGACGAGGCCGCGGCAAGCCGCAAGCCCGTCGTGCGCCAGCCGGCGTGTTAGGGCCTAGGCGCGGGTCGGCACCGTCGGGATCCCCGGGACCGACGGGGCGCTCGGCTTAGCCGTCCCCGAACCGGGGGCCCGAGGGCGCCGTCCGAGGACGCGGCCGAGACCCGCGATCGGCGAGCCCGCGGCTGCGACAAGGCGCTGCCTGCGCGTCCGCAGCATCGCGAGCGCGTCGGCCGAGGGATAGAACGGATCGGACACGGCGTGGCCGTCGGTCATCGAGATCGCCGCTCGCACCTGGTCACCGACCTCGGCGACAAGGACCGGAGCGGCAGGGATCCGGGATGAGTCGAGCTGGGCCAGGCGCTCGAGGGCGCCCGAGTCGACCGCGGTGGCGGTGCGCAGCGTGACCGGGGCCACCGGGACCTCGGCATGAACGTTGTGATTGATTCGATTGTTTGACATCGATGCCCCCTTGCGTAATACTTATGTCGCTGGTCACGCCGCAGGACTTAGGCGTGATAGAGCAATGATACGGAGGGCGTACTACATGTCAATGTCGTACAAAGAGAGATTGTCTCACCTGGATCGGCAGAGTGATCAGCCGCTAACGGGCCAGATCGTTGACGCGGTCAAGCACGCGATCGAGGCCGGGGAGCTCGATCCCGGCGCTCAGCTTCCTCCCACGCGCGAGCTCGCCGAGATCGCGGGCGTGAACCACCTCACGGCCGCCCGTGCGTACAGGCAACTCGCCGAGCTGGGGCTCGTCACGGGGCGCGTCGGCAGCGGCACGTTCGTGCGCCAATCCGCTCCCGATGCCACGAGGGCCCTGGCGGACGGCGAGGACGCGACCGCCTGGCAGCTCTATGCGCTTCCCGATGAGGTCGAGACACACGCGGATCGCGTGGTCGCCGAGATGTTCCGCCAGGCTCACCGCGAGGACCTGATCCCGCTGATGATGGGGTATCCCAGCGACGACATCCTCCCCGCGGAGCGCTTCGCGCGGATCATCGCGGACGTTGCCGCCTCGGAGGGCACTCGCGTGCATCAGTACGGCGACGTCGAGGGCGCGCCGGAGCTGCGTGCCGAGCTCGCCACCCTTGGTCGGGAGTACGGCTTCGCCGAGGCGGCAGAGGAGATCGTCGCGACGACCGGTGCCGCGCAGGCGATGCACCTGACCGCAGCCGCGCTGTTGCGGCCGGGGGACACCGTGGCCGTCGAGTCGCCCACGTTTCCCGGATCGCTCGGCGCCCTCCGCGCAAGCGGCGCCACCATCCTTCCGGTTCCGGTCGATGCTGACGGCCTCGACGTCGACGCCCTCGCTCAGCTTCTGCGGCGACGCCAGGTGAAGCTCCTGACCCTCCAACCTCGGCTTCAGAATCCCACCGGCCGCGACCTGCATCCCAAGCGCCGCCGGCGGTTGATCGAGCTGGCGCGTCGCGAGGGCTTCTTCATCGTTGAGGACGGTGTCTACGCCGACCTTCGCTTCGAGGGCGAGCAGGCGCTCGCGCTGCGCTCTGACGCGCCCGAGCACGTCATCTACGTCTCCTCGCTGTCGAAGACCACGACCCCTGGCCTGCGGGTCGGATGGATCGCTGCGAACGGGCCGGCCCTGGAGCGAATCGTCGCCGAGAAGCGAAGCGCGGACCTGAACACGCCGAGCCTCAACGAGCTGGTGATGGCGCGCTTTCTCTCCGAGGGCGGCTATCCCGAGCAGCTCGAGCGCGCCACCGCTCACTACCGGGAGCGCTGCGAGGCGCTTCTGGCCGCGGTTGACGAACACCTTGGCGGCATCGTCACCGTGAACCGTCCCCTCGGGGGCGGGCACCTTTGGCTTTCGCTCAGCGAGCGAATCGACGAGCGCAACCTCTACGAGGAGGCGGCCCGCCAGGGCGTTTCCTTCCTGCCCGGCGGAGCGATGATGCCCGACCGTCCGTGGCGTGCCCATGCCCGGCTCTCGTTCGGCTACCTCGACCCGCCCGAGCTGCGAGAGGGCGTCAAACGCCTCGCGGCTGCGATCCGCGCCGTGGGCCGGACTCGACCCCGCGGCGAGGCCCTCCCGGTCGCCTGAGCGCGCGGCGGCCTCTATCCGGCGCCGTCGGGGAGCTCCTGCTCGAGCTCCAGCACCGGCGCGAACAGGTCACCGTGCTGCTTTACGCGCGCCAACACGTCGGGGGCCTCGAAGCGCAGGTCGTCGGCCGTTCCGCCGTCGGCCGCGGCCTCGACCTCCTCCCAGCGCAGGGGCGTTGACGCCGTCGGATGCTCGCGGGCTCGCAGCGAGTAGACGGCCACCGTGGTCTTGGCCCTGTCGTTCTGGCTCCAGTCGACGAAGACCTTGCCCTTGCGCAGCTCCTTCTTCATCTTCGAGATCACGCGCTTGGGATCGTCCTTCTCGAGTGTTTGCGCGACCGTGTGTGCAAACGGCTTGGTGCGCTCGAAGCCGGCCTTCGAGTTGAGCGGCAGGTACACCTGAAGGCCCTTTGAGCCGGACGTCTTCGGGAAGCACTCGAGGCCCAGGCCCCCGAACATCTTGCGAAGCCTGAGCGCGACGCGGCAGCAGTCGATGACATCGGCAGGCGGCCCGGGATCGAGATCGAAGGCGACGACCGTTGGATTCTCGAAGTCGTCCGCGAGCGAGAGCGACGGATGCAGCTCGAACGCCGCGAGCTGAGCGAGCCAGGTCAGGGTGGCGAGGTCGTCGCAGACGATGAAGGAGAGCTCGCCCTCTCGGCCCATCACGATCGGTGCCGTCCGCACCCAGTCGGGGGTGTGCGACGGAGCCCGTTTCTCGTAGAAGCGCTGTCCCTCGATACCGTCCGGGAACCGAACTCGTGTCAGCGCGCGGCCGGAAAGGTGGGGGAGTAGCGCCGGGGCGACGCGGGCGTAGTAGTCGATCGCCTCGCCCTTGGTGAACCCGGCCTCTGGCCAGATCACCTTGTCGAGGTTCGTGAGCGCCAGCTTGCGCCCGCCGACCTCTAGCTCTTGGCCTTTGCCTTGCTTCGCGATGAGGAGCTCTTCGACTTCGAGCCGGCCTTGGAGGAGGAGCTCTTGCGCTTCGACGAAGACGAGGACGACTTCGACGAGCTCTTGCGTCCGTTCGAGGAGCCGGACTTGCTCTCAGACTTGCCCGAGCCGGCGGCCAGCGGCTCGCCCTTCACGGCGGCGAGGCTCTCCTCGAGCGCGGCCATCAGGTCGGGTGCCTTGGTCGGTGCGGGCTCGTCGGAAACGGGCTGGACCACATCCTCGCCCTTGGCCTTGCGCTCGATCAGGTCGAGCAGCTCCTCGCGGTACTCGTCGTGGAACTGGTCGGGCTTGAAGTCGGAGGTCAGCGAGCCGACGAGCTGCTTCGCCATGTCGAGCTCCTTCTTCTTGGGGGCCTCGTAGTCGTCGGGCACGACGCCGTCGAGCTCGTCGGGAGGCACGATCTCGTCCGCGAAGCGCATCGTCGTCAGCGTCAGCACGTCGCCCATCGGCCGCAGGGCTGCGAGATGCTCCTTGTTGCGCAAGACGAAGCGCGCTACCGCGACCTTGCGCTCGTCCGCCATCGCCTTGGTGAGCAGCCCGTACGCGCGCTCGGCACCTGGCTCAGGGCCGAGGTAGTAGGGCTGAACGAAGTAGATGGGGTCGATGTCGTCGAGGTCGACGAACTCCTCCACCTCGATCGCCTTCGTGCGCTTCGGGCTGAGCTCGTCGAGCTCATCCCGGGAAAAGACCACGTACTGCTCGGAGGAGAGCTCGTAGCCCTTAACGATCTCGTCGTAGGAGACCTCCTCGCCATCGGCCTCGGCCACGCGCTTGTGGCGGACCCGGGACTTATCCGACTCGCGGAGCTCGCGGAACGAGATCTGCCGCCGCGAGACCGCGCTGTAGAGCTTCACGGGCACGTTCAAGAGCCCGAAAGAGATCGATCCACTCCAAATCGCTCGTGCCATACCCCTCAGTTTTCCATGTCCGCGCCCGTTCCTCGTTCCGCCCCCCACTCGGGCACGATCTTGCGCGGCGCATTGGTCATCGGGTGTCGGCCGCCAAAGGCCGGGGGTCGCGCCTAGGAGCCTCGAACCAGGTAAGCCCGCAGGTGGCTCTCCGTGACCTTCACACGGTGGCCACGGCGCCAGGAGTTCTCGTTGTTCTCGTTCGGCTTCGCCTGGGCGCTCACCGACATGTTGATGAAGAGCTCGTTGACGTCCTTCTTGATCCGTACCACTCCCACACGGGGTCTCAAACAGGGGTTGCGGTGGGCCGATGGCCCCTTGGTGCAGTTGAAGCCGTTGTTCTCGGCGAGGTCCGCGTTCGGGGCGACGTAGCGGACGATGCCGCTGCCGCTGGTAGCGCGACGCTTGCCAGCCGCATGAACCCGGCCCTGGATGTGGACGTTGTAGGGGACGCTTGAGATGTTGGTTCTCGTGCGCCCGTCGACCCAGATCTCATCGCCCACGCGCAGGTCGGTAAGGCGCAGGGAGCGGGTGATGACCTGCTTCGGCTTGTTCCCCTCGCGGGCGACGGGGAGTCGCACGCCGACCCGGTCACCGGCCTTGGGGGCTGGAACCGGTGTATCGCCGGGGCGAATGCGGACCAGGTTGAGCCTGCCCTTGTCGCTCTCGATCGGATCGTCCTTCTGGTGGGCGCCGATGATGAGCTGATGCCCGGCCCGCGCCTGCTTTGACTTCCATGCGGTCATCACCAGGTTGATGTGGCAGCCGTCGCAGCCCTCCTGCAGGCGGTGGGTCTTCCACGGGATCACGAGCACGCAATGGTGATTTCGGTTCGGATGGTGCTGAGAGCACTCCAGCTCTCGCGGTGAGGCCAGGATCTCGCCCTTGGTCGAGTCGTGGTTGTTGCCGAGGATGATCTTCGCGCTCACGTGGGGGTCATACGGGTACACGCGGCCGACGCAGGAGTCCTCGTACCCCGGCCGCTCCGGGGCGTCCAGGCACGTGGTCACCTCGACCTCGGCGCTCGAGAGGAGCCGATCGCCCGCGCGCAGGTCGCCGACCCGCTCCGCTTTCAGGCGCATGACGACGCGGCTCTTCGTGCCGCGCTTACGCGAGATCGGAATCGTCTTCTGAAGCTCGGAGTTGTCGCCGCTGGTGAACGTCCGCACCGACGGTCCCTCCGACGGCCCGGCCTGCGATCCGGGCGCGGTCACGACAACCGCGCAGCAGACCGCCAAGAGAACGAAACCCCGCCTCACGGCCCCGTTATCGGCGCTTGCGCGAGAGGTGTTTAGCGGCTTGGACGACGCGCGGGGATAGATTCTCCGCCGTGCGCATCTTCTCCGGCATCCAGCCCACCGGGCGTAAGCACCTTGGCAACTACATCGGCGCCATCCGCCAGTACGTCGAGGGGCAGAGTCGCGGTGAGGCGATCTATTGCATCGTGGACCTGCACGCGATCACGGTCGACTTCGATCCGGCCGAACTGCGCTCGCACGTCCACGACACCGCCGCAATCCTCCTCGCGGCTGGACTCGACCCGGCCCGATGCATCCTCTTTCGGCAGTCCGACGCAAAAGAGCACACCGAGCTCGCGTGGCTTCTGGGCGCCGTCACGGCGTGGGGTGATCTCAACCGCATGCACCAGTGGAAGGCCAAGCGCGAGTTGCTCGAGAGCACGCAGGGCGCGTTCGTTTCCGCCGGGCTCTTCACCTATCCCGTCCTCCAAGCCGCCGACGTCCTGGCCTACAAGGCAAACGAGGTACCCGTGGGCGACGACCAGCGCCAGCACGTGGAGCTGATGCGCGAGATCGCAAGGCGCTTTAACGAGCGCTTCGGCGAGACCCTGGTCATCCCCGCGCACAGGATCCCCGAAGTGGGGGCGCGGATCATGGACCTGCAGGCGCCCGACGCCAAGATGTCGACCACCGGCGGCACCGAGGCCGGCACCCTGCTCGTCCTCGACGACCCCGAGATCGTCCGCAAGAAGCTCCAGAGCGCGGTCACCGACTCGGGATCCGAGGTGCGCCGGGCGCCCGAGAAGCCCGGCGTCACCAACCTCATCGACATCCTCGCCGTCATCCGTGGCGGCGACCCCGGCGACGTGGAGGACGAATTCGCCGGCTCCGGGTATGGCGACTTCAAGGGCGCTGTCGCCGACGCGGTGGTCGACTATCTGAGCCCGGTCCGCGAGCGCTACGGCGAGCTCCGCGCCGACGAGGCAGAGCTCGAGCGCATACTGGCGGGCGGCGCCGAGAAGGCTCGCGCGATCGCCTCCCAGACTCTCGCTCAGGTGCGCGAGCGAATGGGCATCGGCCCGGCTTAGACGTCACCCGGGGCTTCAGCCACGCGTCAGTCCTCCTTGCGCACCTGCCCGTAATTGATGAGGCTCACGATGCCGACGCCGCCGGCGATGTTGCCCAGCGTCGCGGGCAGCAGCCACACGAGCCAGTCCAAAGCGCTCTCGGAGCCGTCGATGACAGCGCCAAGCCCAGTCACGGACGTTGCGATGCTGTGGTCGAAGGAGCCGAAGGCGACGAGGAACGTGAGCGCCCAGATCGCCGCGACCTGGCCGATCGTGTGCTCCGATGCCTCGACGAGCCAGGCGACGAGCGCCAGCAGCCATCCGGTCACGACGCCGGCGAAGAAGACATCGACGAAATCCTTGTCGAGCGCGCCGGTGCCTAGGTCAACGAACTCCGTTTCGGCGGCCGGGACAAGCACGCCGGCCCCGATGATGAGCAGGGCGAAGAGCAGTGCCCCTACCTGGTTCGTCGCGTACACAATCGCCCAGAGCCGCGCCGTACCCCGCAGGGCGCTCGACTCCCGCAGCGTAAGGACGACCGGATAGAGGGTGTTCTCGGTGAAGAAGGATCCGCGGCCGAGGATCACGGCCACGTACCCGATCGGGTACAAGAGCGCGGCGACCAGCAGCGCGCCTTTTGCGCTGCCCAGCGAGCTCAGGCCTAAGGCGTAGGCAACCGGCGCCGCCCCGATCGTGAACCCCGCGAACAGCCCGGAGAAGGCGAGGCTCGACCAGGGGCGAGAGATCTCGTCGCGGGCGTCGTCGCAGACGCGCTCGTAGATGTCGAGCGCCGTCGCCCGGGTTTGCTGATGGTCCGCCGTCGCTGGGTCCTGGTCCGGAGCCACGCGATCACCCTAGGGGCGCTGGGGGACGCTCCCGGGCTGCCGTCCCCGCCCGGCTCTAACCTCATCCGATGATGAGAGCCGCCGAGCTCGAGCTCGACCTCGACGCGTTCGCGGGTCCCTTCGACCTCCTGATGACGCTCGTCCTGCGCGAGGAATTGAGCCTGGTCGAGGTGGAGCTCGGCGAGATCGTCGTCGCCTACGTCGAGAACCTCTCAGAGCGTGGGGAGCTCGACCTCGAGGCTGCGACCGAGTTCCTTGTCTTGATCGCGGCCTTGCTGGAATTGAAGTCGCGCCTGCTCCTACCTGTGGCGGAGGACGAGGAGGGCATCCCCATCGGCCCCGAGGAGGCGGCCGACGAGCTGCTTGCCCGGATGCTCGAGTACGCCCGCTACCGAAACGCCGCGGCGCAGATGCGAGAGCTGTTCGAGACCGGCCGTCGCTACCTCTACCGGGCCGCTCCGCTCCCTTCCGAGCTCCGCCGGGTCTCGCTAGACGCGGCTCGCCCGGCATACGAAGCGGACCGCCTCGCCGTCGCCCTCGGCGACCTCCTGCGAGCGCCGCCTGCGCCCGACACGAGCCACATTCGCCCAACCGTCTCGCTGGACCGCCGGCTCGTGGTGCTGCGAGAGCTCCTGGGACGGCGACGCACGTTCGACTTCGATCAGGTCTTCGCCGACGAGGACCGGCTGACCCAGGCCGTGACCCTGTTCGCGCTGCTCGAGATGCACAAGCGGGGCGAGGCGAGCTGGACCCAGAAGGAGACCTTCGGACCGATCGAGGTGGAGGCTTTGTGACGAGCCTCGAACGCATCATCGAGGCCCTGCTCTTCCTCTCACCGGGGCCGGTGAGCACCGCCGAGCTGGCCGAGGCCTGCGACGTGACGGAGGCTGAGGTCGACCGCGCCCTTGACGCGCTCGGTCCCAGCCTGGCCGAGGGTGAGCGCGGGGTCGTCTTGCGCGCGGTGGCGGGTGGCCACACGCTCGCGGCGGATCCCATCGCCGAGGGGCCGGCTCGCCGGCTTCTCGCAAAGCCCCGGACCCCGCCGCTGACGCAGGCGCAGGCCGAGACGCTCGCGATCGTTGCCTACCTGCAGCCGGTCTCGCGCCCGGAGGTCGCTCGCATTCGCGGCGTCAACTCCGAGTCGGCGACGGGGACGCTGGCGGAGCGGGGCCTGATCGAGGAGTCGGGCCGCTCGCAGTTCGGCGCGGTGGTCTACCGCACGACGGAGCTCTTCGAGCGACTCTTCGGCCTCGCGGGCCTGGATGCGCTGCCAGAGGCATCGCGCTTCGATCCCACCCCGGACGACGAGCGCGAGCTCCGCGAGCGGTTGCTGAGGGCGGGCGAGCAGCGCGCCGAGTAGACCCGCGGCTGGTCCGGCCCGCGGCTGCCACCGCAAAACTCCCATGCCTCACACCCGGGTAACCGCCGTCGACCTGTATCGGCCGCGCCGCAGCGGCGCTTGACCGCAGCTAGCGTCGCGAGCATGCGCCTTGCGAAGTACCTCGCTCACTCAGGCGTCGCCTCGCGCCGTGCGTCCGAGGAGCTCATCCGGGCGGGTCGCGTCCGCATCGCGGGAGCGGTGGTCACGGACCCCGCCCGCGACGTTGACGCTGAGTCGAGCGTCGAGGTCGATGGCCACCCGGTCGAGCCGGAACCACGAGAGGTCTGGGCGTTGAACAAGCCTGCCGGGGTGGTGTCGACGGCGCGGGAGCCGGGGCGGCGCCGCGCGGTCACGGACCTCGTCGACTCACCGCGTCGCCTCTATCCCGTCGGCCGCCTCGACGCGGACTCCACTGGCCTCATCCTGCTGACCAACGACGGCGAGCTGGCCGATCGCCTCACCCATCCTCGCTACGAGGTCCCGCGCACCTACCGCGTCCGGCTGCGTCGTCCCCCGGCGCCCGAGCAGCTCCGCCGCTTGCGCCACGGTGTCGAGCTCGACGACGGCCCGACCGCGCCAACGAGCCTTCGCAAAGCCTCAGCGCGCGTCGTCGAAATCACGATGCACGAGGGCCGCAACCGTCAGGTCCGTCGCATGGTCGAGGCCGTCGGCAATCAGGTGGTTGAGCTCCAACGGGTGCGGTTCGGCTCGCTCAGCCTCGGGGAGCTGGGAGAGGGAAAGGCTCGGCGCCTTCGTACCCCCGAGATCAGGCGGCTCTGGAAGGATGCGAGCGATGAGCGGTGATGAGCGCCTTTGGGCGGTGCGCGGAGCGGTCAAGGTCGAATCGAACGACGTCGATGCGATCGTCGACCGAACGCTGGAGCTGATGCGCGAGCTGATGACCCGCAACGAGTTGAGCCCGCAGCAGTTCGTGAGCTGTCTCTTCACCACCACGGACGACCTGAACGCGGAGTTCCCGGCCGTTGCTGCGCGGCAGCTCGGCCTCGACGGGGTGCCGCTCCTTTGCACCCGCGAGCTCGACGTGCCGGGCGCGATGCGCAGTGTGATCAGGGTGATGGCGCACTACTACGCGCCACAGGACCACAAGCCTGTGCACACGTACCTGGGCGCCGCTCAGGAGCTTCGAGCGGATTTGCACTCGGCCCAGTGAGCGAGGCCCCGCGGGTGAGGCTGCGGCGGGCTCGGGTCGCCGACGCCGCGGCGATCGTCGAGCTCGTGATCGACTGCTTCGAGGAGTACCGCGAGTTCGCACCTCCGGGCTGGCAGCCACCCGACCACTCCGGCGCCGTCGCACGCACCGAGTCCGCCCTGGTGCTCCCGGGAACGGCGGGGACCGTGGCGACCCAGGCAGGCGCGCATGTGGGGCATGTCCTTTGGATCCCTGCGGCGGACACCAAACGCATCGACGCCTCCGACTCGGCGACCGCCTTCCTGTGGCAGCTCTTCGTCGCGGTGCTTCATCGTGGCAGCGGGTTGGCCTCGCGGCTCCTCGCTGAGGCCCTGCATGAAGCACGGAGCCGTGGCTTTCGCGAGTTCCGGCTGCAGACCGTGGGCGCAAACGAGCGCGCCAGGCGGTTTTACGAGCGCGAGGGGTGGACGCTTCTGGGCGACTGGGGCACCGACCCCGAGCTTGGGCTGGCTTTGGTCGAGTATGGGATTCGCCTGCGGCGCGTGAGCGGGCAGAATAAAGGGCGGTGACGATCACGTTCGCAGAGAGGCTCGCGTCGATACCCGGCTACCAGGCCGGCGTTCCCAAGGGCAAGGCGCCCGAGGCGATCGCCGGCTCCGGAATCGCCCAGCTCGCCTCGAACGAGTCGCCCTTCGGTCCTCATCCCGCCGTGATCGAGGCGATCGCCAGGACGGCGGCCGCCTCGAACCGTTACCCGGACCCCGACGGCACGCTTTTGCGGCGGCGCATCTCCGAGCGCTTCGAGGTGGACTCGGCACAGATCGCCGTTTCCAACGGCTCGTGCGAGCTCCTGCTCGCCGCTGCCGCGGCCCTGTGCGAGCCGGGAGCGGAGATCGTCTACGCCTGGCCTTCCTTCTCGATCTACCCCTACATGGCTCCGCTTTCGGGTGCCCGCGAGATCCGTGTGCCGCTGACTCAGGCCGACGAGCACGACCTCGACGCGATGCTGGCGGAGATCACCGCCGCGACGCAGCTGGTGGTCGTCTGCAACCCGAACAACCCGACCGGCACCCACCTCCCCGCCGAGCGCATCGGCGCCTTCCTCGGCGACGTGCCCAACCACGTGACGGTGATCCTCGACGAGGCCTATATCGAGTTCCAGCTCCACGACGACCCCGACGCGACAGCGGATCTGCGCCGCGACTTCCCGAATCTCGTTCTGCTGCGGACCTTCTCCAAGTGCTACGGGCTCGCCGGGCTGCGGGTGGGCTACGGGCTCTGCGCGCCAGCGTTTCGCTCGGCCGTGGACGCGGTGCGTCAGCCGTTTTCGGTGAACGCCGTGGCGCAAGCGGCGGGCGCCGAGGCGATCCGGCACTCCGACGATGTCCTCAAGCGGGTCGAGGCGACGATCGCAGCGCGCGTGACCGTGGAGGAGGGCGTGCGCGAGCTGGGCCTGAACACTCCCGACTCGCACGCGAACTTCTCCTGGATCGACCTCGGGGAGGCCGAGGAGACCGCCGTGGTCGAGCGGCTCGGCGACGCCGGCATCGTGGTCCGGCCGGGAACGCCGCTGGGCGGACCGGCTCACATCAGAGTGAGCTACGGGACGCCGACGGAGAACCGGCGGTTCCTCGAGGCCCTCAGTTCCCTGGTCTAGCGCGAAACGCGCTCGGCAACGTCGCGGATGGGCAGGTGCCGCGCCGCTTCTTGCCAGATTCAGACTTCCGTGCTACAACCCTCGTCCCATGCAGCGCATGAGCACGTCGCAGATCGGCCCTGACGCCCTTTCGGGCACGCCTCGGCGTGAGCGCTATTACTGGTTTTCGCGATTTAGCTAGGCGTCCGGCCTGGCGGGTTGAGACCCGCTCCAAGACAGGAATTACCCGCCGGACGCCGTAGCGGCCCCTTGTGGCCATCCCTGCCGTGAGAACCTCACAACCCCATTCAGACGGGACTTCGAAAGGCTTAAGCAGATGATGATCGTGATGAAAGAGGGCGCGACCTCCGAGGAGATCGACGCCGTCGTAAGGAGGGTCGAGGCGGCCGGCTGCTCAGCGCATCTCTCGCGCGGCGAGCTCTTGACCGTGATCGGCGCGATCGGTGACCGCGACCGTGTCGCGAGCCTTGGGCTCGAGGGCACGCCGGGGGTCGACCACTTGGTCCCGATCCTGAAGCCCTACAAGCTGGCCTCGGCGCAGTTCCGAAAGGGCGAGCGCTCGGTGGTCGAGATCGACGGACGCAAGATCGGCGGCGAACACTTCGCGCTGATCGCCGGCCCCTGCACCGTGGAGAGCCGGGAGCAGACACTCGAGGTCGCCCGCTGCGTCGCCGAGAACGGGGCCGCGATGCTTCGCGGCGGCGCCTATAAGCCGCGGACCTCGCCGTATGCGTTCCAGGGCCTGGGCGTCGAGGGCCTTCGCTTCCTGCAAGAGGCAAAGGACGAAACCGGCCTGCCGATCGTCACCGAGGTGATGGACGCGCGCGACCTCGATGATGTCGCCGAGGTCGCGGACGTAATCCAGATCGGTGCGCGCAACATGCAGAACTATCCGCTGCTCTCCGAGGTTGGGCGGACGGGAATTCCGGTCCTGCTGAAGCGCGGCCTCGCGGCGACGCTCGACGAGCTCTTGATGGCGGCCGAGTACGTGCTCAAGGAGGGCAATCCCGACGTGATGCTCTGTGAGCGCGGGATCCGGACGTTCGAGACGGCGTACCGCTTCACGCTCGACCTGCTCGCCGTCCCCGCGCTGAAGGAGCTCAGCCACCTGCCCGTCGTGATCGATCCGAGCCACGCCGCCGGCCGGCGTGACTGGGTGGGTCCGATGTCGCTGGCGGCTGCCGCGGCTGGTGCCGACGGCATCATCGTCGAGGTTCACAACGAGCCCGAGGAGGCGATCTGCGACGGGCCGCAGGCGATCGCCACCGAGCGCTTCGCCGAGTACGCACAGCAGCTCCAGCGTGTCGTCGAGGTCGCCGGCAAGGAAGTCTCGGTCGTCTAGCGAGCCGCGGGACAGGCCGCGCCTGCTCTCGACTGTCTCGAGCCGTCCGAATAGGCTCCCGCCGTGCGCATCGCTCTCCTCGGCGTGGGCCTGATCGGCGGCTCGGTTGGGCTGGCCGCCCGGCGGCGGCTTGACGCCGAGGTGGCCGGCTATGACCCCGACCCCGCCAACCTCGAGCGTGCCGTCGAGGTCGGAGCGCTCGATCGCGCCATGGGGTCGGTCGCCGATGCGGTCGCAGGCGCCGATGTCGTCTTCTGTGCAGCGCCGGTCTCCGCCCTCCCGGCGCTCGTGAGCCGTGCGATAGAAGCGAGCGATTCGGGGACGGTCATCACCGACGTGGGCTCAACCAAGCGGGCGCTGATCGCAAGCCTCCCTGATCATGCCCGGGAACGGTTCATCGGCGGCCATCCGCTCGCGGGCGCCGAGACATCGGGAGTCGAAAACGCACGCGCCGATCTGTTCGAGGGGGCGCGCTGGTACCTGACGCCGACTGAGCGCTCGGGAGGCCTCGAGTACGACCGGTTGCAGCGCACCGTCGCTGACCTGGGCGCCCGGCCGCAGGCCATCGACCCCGACTCGCACGACCGGCTGATGGCGACGATCAGCCACCTGCCGCACGTGATCGCCAACGTGCTCGTCAGCGAGGCGGCAGCGGCGCTCGCCGAGGAATCCGAGCGGCTGCCCGAGGTCGGTCCGAGCTTTCGCGATACGACTCGCGTGGCGGGCGCGAACCCAGGGATCTGGGAGGACATCTATGCCGCCAACGCCGACGCGGTCGCCGACGCGATCGATGCGGTGACCGCCCGCCTGGGCGAGGCCAGCCGGATGATCCGCGGCCGTCAGCGGCCGGAGGTGGCGCAGTGGCACCACAGGGCACGCGAGGACCGGCGTCGCCTGCTCGAGTCCGAGCTGGGGGGCGGCGATGTGCGACAGGTCAGGATGGCCGTCGAGAACCGGCCAGGAACCGTTGCCGAGATCGCGCTCGAGCTCGGCCGCGCGCGCGTCAACATCGAGGACATGGCCCTCTATCCGGCGGCCGACATGCGCACGGGGGCGATCACGCTTTGGATCGCTGGGGAGGGCGAGGCCGAGCGGGCAGCGGAGATCATTCGCGGCCTCGGTCACGGCGTCTCCGTTGTCGGCGAGGACTGATTCCCCCTGGCATCCACCCGCTTCGATCCCGCCGGGCCACTCCAGGGGGCGCTGCGCCCGCCTCCTGACAAGTCGATCTCCCACCGCGCCGCGATCCTGGCGGCGATGGGGGAGGGGGAGGCCCAGCTCTCGAACTACCTCGATGCTGCGGATACGCGCTCGACGCTCGGGGCGATTGACGTGCTGGGGGCGTCCGTTGAGGTCGAGCAGGGCTCAACCAGCACTGGAGGGGCCAGCGCCGGTGGCATCGAGGTCGTCGTGCGGGGAGTTGGGCTCCGGGGCGCCGTAGCGACTGGGGCGGACGGGACCGGCGCCTTCATTGATGTCGGCAACGCGGGGACGCTGATGCGACTGCTGCCGGGATGGCTCGCCGGCCAACGGGGCGGGGAGTGGACGCTCGACGGTGATGACTCCATCCGCCGCCGGCCGGTCGACCGGATCGCCGAACCGTTGCTGGCGATGGGCGCCGATGTCGAAGCCAAGGATGGCCGGTCGCCACCGCTCAGGGTGCGGGGGGAAAGGCTTCAGGGCATCGAATACCGCCTCCCGATCGCGAGCGCCCAGGTCAAGTCCTGCGTGCTGCTCGCCGGCCTGCTGGCGGAAGGAGAGACGACGGTCATCGAGCCCGCCCCGACGCGCGACCACACCGAGCGCATCCTCGCCGCGGCCGGGGCCGCGATCCGGACCGAGCCGGCGGGCACCCCCGTGGCCCTTCGCGGCGAGCTCCCGGGCAACCGCATCACGGTCGAGCCGGTGGACTCCATCGACGTGGGCGACGTCACCATCCCCGGCGACTTCTCCTCCGCCGCCTTTCCCCTTGCCGCCGCCGTTCTCATCCCTGGAAGCCACGTTCGCATCGAGGGCGTTGGCCTCAACCCAACCCGGATCGGTCTCCTCGGGATCCTCAACAGGATGGGCGCGGCGCTCGAGGTCACCGAGGAGCCGCCCGTGGGCGGCGAGCCGGTCGGCTCGATCACCGCGCGGTACGGACCCCCACTTGTAGGCGTACGCGTCGGCGCCGGCGAGGTGCCGCTTGCGATCGACGAGCTACCCCTGCTGGCCCTACTCGGGTGCTTCGCCAAGGGCCAGACCCACCTGTCGGGCGCAGCGGAGCTGCGCCACAAGGAATCGGACCGGATCGCCACCGTCGTCGACGGCCTGCGCGGCCTCGGTGCCGAGATAGAGGCGACCGAGGACGGCTTCGTCGTCACTGGGACCGGCGGCCTGCGCGGCGGCACCATCGCGAGCCACGGCGACCACCGGCTTGCGATGCTCGGAGCCCTCGCGGGCCTCGCCTGCCGCGAGGGCGTCGAGGTGCGCGACTTCGAGGCGGCCAGGGTGAGTTACCCCAGCTTCGAGACGGACCTGCGGTCGTTGCTCCCCTAGATGGGAAAGCGACGGTCAGAAACGGGCAGCACTGACGCGCGAGTCCCGCCGGACGGGACGGCTGCGCCAATTGCCGGTGTGGGCCGCTAGCGCCGGCTCGGGTGCCCGTCGCCGGGCCACGGCGCGAGGACGAGCAGGATGCGGGAGTCCTCGTCGGCGCTCACCTCGTGGCGTTCGGCAGGGTCGAAGATCGCGAGGAGGCCTGCGCCACCCCTCGTCGAGGTGCCGTCGGGGAGGTCGATTCTGACCTGGCCGGAGATGACGAGCACCCAGGCGCGCTCGTGGACCTGATGCTCGCTCAGCTTCTCGCCTGCGGGCAGGTTGATCACGATTGCGCGGCCCTCATCCTCGGAGTCGAGCACGACTGGTTGGTGTGGCTCAACGTCGATTGTCGATAGGTCCCAGCTCTCCATGCGCTCCTCCGTGAGTTCGGTGGCGGGGGCTGCCCGCTGGCGCAACTCTATCCTCGTCGCGGCCATGGTCATCGCCATCGACGGCCCCGCCGGAGCCGGAAAGTCCACGGTCGCCCGCGCGCTCGCTGAGCGGCTTGGAATTACGTACCTCGACTCGGGAGCCATGTACCGCTGTGTCGCGGTCGCGGCGCGGCGTGCCGGGATAGACCCGGGGGATGGTGAGACGCTCTCGAGACTCGCTGACGCATTGACGATCACCCTCGACCATGGGCGCGTCGAGCTCGACGGCGAGGACGTCACCGCGGAGATCCGCGATCCCTCGATCTCGGAGGCCGCCTCGCGCGGGTCGGTGCATCCGGGCGTGAGGGCGGCGATGCTCAAGCGGCAGCGGGCGCTGATCGACTCGGGCGACTACGTGGCCGAGGGCAGGGACATCGGTACCGTCGTCAGCCCCGACGCGCCCCTCAAGATCTACCTGACGGCGGAAACGGGAGAGCGCGCACGCCGCCGGGCTGCGCAGACCGGCGAGGATGCCCAAGCCGCACTCGAGGCGATCAACTCCCGGGACGAGCGCGACTCAGGCCGCCAGCATGGGGCCATGTTGCCGGCCGACGACGCCCTCGAGGTCGACACCACGGACCTCGACCCGGACGCGGTCGTCGAGCTCCTGGCGCGCGTCGCGCGGGAGCGAGGGCTGCCATGAGCCGTATGCCCGAGATCGCGGTCGTGGGCTTCCCCAACGTAGGCAAGTCGACGCTGGTCAACCGGCTGGTGGGAGGCCGCGAGGCGGTGGTTCACCGCGAGGCGGGGGTGACGCGAGACCGCAAGGCCTTCGAGTGCGAGTGGAACGGGGTCAGGTTTCGACTCATCGACACGGGTGGGGTGGATCTCGCCGCCCAAGATTCGCTATCGCGCGCTGTTCAACGGCAGGCGCGCGAGGCGATCGCCGATGCCGACGCAGTGGCCCTGGTCGTCGACGTTCGGGCCGGACTGGGGCCCGGCGACGTCGAGGTTGCGGACATCCTGCGGCGCTCCGACCTACCCGTCGTCGCGGTGGCCAACAAGGTCGACCGCGTGGAGGACGAGCCGCTGGCCGCGGAGCTCAACCGGCTTGGATTCGGCGAGCCGATGCCGGTCTCGGCGACCCATGGGCACGGCACCGGCGACCTGCTCGACCGGCTGGCCGAGCTCGCCCGGTCGGCGATCCCGGAGGCCGGGGCCGATGGGGAGGATCCCGTGCGCGTCGCGATCATCGGGCGCCCGAACGTCGGCAAGTCATCACTGGTCAACCGCATGCTGCGGGCCGACCGCGTGATCGTCTCCGAGACGGCCGGGACGACGCGGGACTCGATCGACACCGAGCTGGATTGGCGCGGGCGCCGTGTGAGCCTGATTGACACGGCAGGGCTGCGACGGCGCAGCAAGATCGCCGGCACGATCGACTACTACGCGCAGCTTCGCTCTGAGCGAGCGGCCGAGCGGGCTGACGTTGCGATCATTGTCTGCGACGCCTCCGAGGGGATCACCGCCGAGGACCTGCGGGTCGCCGAGCTTGCCATGAGGGCCGGTTGCGCGACGCTCGTCGCGCTCAACAAATGGGACCTCGGCGGTACCGACCTTGAGGATGCTGCCGCCCGGCTTGCGAAGCGCGTACGCCAGCGCCCACCGCTGATCACCTCATCGGCCACCGCCCCGCGCAACGTCGAGAAGCTGCTCGACCGCGCGGTGATGCTCGCCGACCGGCGGGCGGAGCGAATCCCGACGCCCGCGCTCAACCGACTGGTCGCGGACGTAGTGGCACATCGGCCGCCACCCGCGCGCCGAGGTCGTCGCCTGCGCCTCTACTACTCCGCTCAGGTGGAGGTCAGCCCACCCCGAATCGCGATCCAGGTAAATGATCGGCGCCTGATCACCCGGGACTGGGCCTACTACCTCGAGAACCGGCTCCGAGAGGCCTACTGCCTGGAGGGAGTGCCGCTCGTAATCGACTTCGTGCCCCGCTCCGGGCGCTCCCGGCGGCGCGCGACGAGCCAGCAAGAGCAGCGGGCCTAGGTAGCGAGGTTGCGCCGTCCGTCACTTAAGAGGCGCCGGTCGTCCGAGAGCGGCGAGACTGGGATCGTGGCTCGCCTGGCCCGGGTGCCGCGCGCGGCCAAGAGCGGTCTGGGTCGCTTCTGGGACAGCCTCACCTCGCCGACACGACGCCGACTCGTTGTGGCGGTGCTCGGCGCGATTGCGCTGCTTGTCCTGCTCACCATCGCCTGGCCGGCGCTTCCCTGCGACCTCCCGGGCGGGGATGCCTGCGCGCCAGACGACGATGCAGAGGAGCTGGTGCCGGCGGACACGCTCGCCTACGTCCACCTGGAGCTCGATCCCGACAGTGACCAGTTCACGTCCGCGGCCGCGACGGCGGCCGAGCTGCCCGGGTTCTCTCGGCAGGTCGTCGACAACCTGGTCGGGCAGGTCCCCGGCCCAGGCGGTGAGCCGGCCGACTTCGAGCGGGATCTGGCGCCCTGGTTCGGCGGTCAGGCCGCGGTGGCGTTGCTGCCGCGTGGCCGGGCCGCCGAGCAGGTGCAGCTGCTCGAGGAGGGGGATGCGGAGCTCGCCGCTGAGTTCGCCGCGGGCATCTCTGGGCGGCAGGCCGCGACAACCGAATACGACGGGATCGAGGTGCGCACCGGCAAGGGTGGCCTCGCGACCGCATCGGTTCAGGGTTTCCTCGTGATCGGGACGCAGGCGGGGGTCCGCAGCGTGATCGACGCATCGACCGGGGCGGACGGCGCCACAGCGCTCGCCGACGACTCACTTGCCGGGGAGGTGCGCGACGAGCTTCCCGGAGAGCGGTTCGTCACCGCCTATCTCTCCGAGCGGGGGACGCGCCGCTTGATCTCGTCTCCGAGAAGCCCGCTCGCACCCCTGGAGCCGTTCGTCGACGTGACCGCAACGCGCGGCGCAGCCGTCTCTCTGGGATCCGCGGAGGACTCGATCGAGCTCGCAGTCCGCAGCGAGCTCGACCCGGCTCAGGCGGAGGACCGCCCCGGATTTTTCGCTGCCTTCCCCCGGTTCGAGCCGAATCTGCCAGACGTGCTCGGAAGCGAGACGCTCGCGTACATGGGCATCGCGGATCCGGCAACCACGGTCTCGAGTTTGCTCGAGCAGGCCGCCGCGGAGTCGCCCGCCCTCGCCGCAGGGGTCACAGCTGCCGCCGAGCGCTTAGCAGATCTGGGTGAAGTGGATCTCGAGAAGGATCTGCTGGCGGCATTCGGCGGCGAGACAGCGATCGCGCTGCAGCCGGGCGTCGACGATGCCGAGAGCGAGGATGACGGCCCTGGGCCGGCTCTCCCGGAGGGTCTCCCGAGCGGGCCGGCGCCTCTGCCCACCGGCCAGGAGTCGGTGCCGGTAATCCAGTTTCTCGCCGAAGGGGTCGACACCCAGGAGGCGCGCCAGGCCCTGGCGCGACTGCAGGGCCCGATCTCGAAAGCGCTCGACCCGGGTATCGCCCTCCAGGCACCCGTCTTCGAGACGCGCGAGGTCGATGGGGTCGAGCTGCAGATCCTTCGCCTTGGACCTACGCTCAACCTCACGTACGCGCTCTTGGACGGACGCCTTGCCGTCGCCTCACAACCCAGCGCCGTCGAGCAGGTGATCAGCGGCGACGGCGGTCTGGCAGATGAGGATTCGTTTGCCGCGGCCACCGATGATCTCGCCGCCGATGAGGAGGTCTCGATGCTCGTTTTCCTGGATCTGGCGGGCCTGATCAACCTGGGTGAGCGCCAGGGGCTTGCCGAGAGCGCCGCCTACGCCGAGCTCGCGCCCGACCTGGGTCGCCTTGATGCAGCGGCCCTCGCGGTGGACGCCCAGGAGACGGCGATCGCGACGGACCTGCGGCTAGTGATCGAGCGCTCGAAAGAGCCGGTGGATGACCGTTAGGGTGTGGGGAAAGCTGCGTTCTGCCAACTGGCCAGACGCTAGAGTCGCTTGCGATGAGTGACGAGCGCCGCCTCTCCGAGCACGAGTACCTGTTCACCTCGGAATCCGTCACCGAGGGCCATCCCGACAAGATTGCCGACCAGATCTCCGATGGCGTTCTCGACGCCGTCTTAAGCGACGATCCAAACGGCCGCGTTGCCTGCGAGACGCTCGTCAACACCGGGCTCGTGATCGTCTCGGGCGAGATCTCAACCCACACCTACGTCGACATCCCAACGGTGGCGAGGGAAACGATTCGCCGCATCGGCTACACGGATGCCGACCTCGGGTTCTCCGCCGACTCCTGCGCGGTGATCAACGCGATCGACAAGCAGTCGCCGGACATCGCGCAGGGTGTCGATCACGCCCTGGAGACCCGCACCGACTCGGCGGACGAGGACGAGTTCGATGCGGCCGGGGCCGGCGATCAGGGGATGATGTTCGGCTACGCGACCCGCGAAACGCCCGAGCTGATGCCGCTGCCCATCTCGTTGGCCCACCGAATCGCACACCGACTCGCGGAGATTCGCAAGGCTGAGGTCGTGCCCTACCTGCGCCCGGACGGCAAGGTTCAAGTCACCGTCCGCTACGAGAACGGCACCCCGATCGAGATCGAGAAGCTCCTGATCTCGACCCAGCACCGCGACGGGGTCGACTGCGACACGCTGATTCGCCCGGATCTCTGGGAGCACGTGCTGCATCCGATCCTGCCGGCGGAGCTCTACGACGAGCGCAAGGTCAACACGAAAGCCAACTTCCTCGTCAACCCGACCGGGCGCTTCGTCATCGGCGGGCCGGTCGGCGACGCCGGGCTCACCGGGCGGAAGATCATCGTCGATACCTACGGCGGTTCCGCGCGCCACGGTGGCGGCGCGTTCTCCGGAAAGGACCCCTCAAAGGTCGACCGCTCGGCGTCTTATGCGGCCCGGTGGGTCGCCAAGAACGTCGTCGCGGCCGGGCTCGCCGATCGTTGCGAGGTGCAGGTTGCCTATGCGATCGGCGTGGCGCACCCGGTCTCGCTCATGGTCGAGACCTTTGGCACGGAGAAGATCTCGAGGGGCCGCATCACGGAGCTGGTGAGCGAGCATTTCGACCTGCGCCCGGGCGCCGTTCGTGCCGAGTTACGCCTGCACCGCCCGATCTTCCAGAAGACGGCGGCGTACGGGCACTTCGGCCGCGACGATGCCGACTTCACCTGGGAGCGGACGAACCGGGCGGAGGCCCTTCGCGAGGCCGCTGGCCTGGCGGGCTCGGGCATGGCGTCACGCGCTCCCGCCTGAGCGGTTCTCGCTCTCGGGGCTATGCCGGTGGCTGCTGGGTAGGCGCCGTGGGGGGAGGCACCGCTTCCGGCTGGCCCATGCTGTCGGTGCCGCCGCGGTGGGTGGCCCGATCGACTTGGTGAACCACGTCCGCCGGCTCGGCGACGCCGGCGAAGATGAAGGTGTAGTCGTCCCCGGCGGCTGTGTCGAAGTCGACGTCTCCGATTTGCAGAATGCGCTGGATCACGCCCTGCTGGTAGTTCACGTTCTGAACCCGCTCGAGGCGCGTCTCCTGAATGGTTCGCGAGACGATTCCTCGCTTGATGTGAAGGCGACGATCGGTGATCGTGTACGAGGTCGCGACCCGCTTGACGAACCCCGCGAGGATGGTGATCGTCACGCCGACGATGGCGACGATCGTGGTTGTGGCGGCTTCGTCGACGATGAGCGCAACCGCGAGACAGACCAACGCAGTCGCGATCAGCCCCTTCACGTAGAAGTCGAGGATCGACCGCCAGGACGGATGGCCCTCATAGAGAACCCGCTCGCCAGGGTGCAGCTTCGGCGCCACGAGGGCGATCCTATCTCCCAAGGCGACCGGGATGCGTGCGGACGGGAGTCATCCGTCCCGGCGCCTAGCCTGCGGCGCGAATGGCTATCGCCAGGGTCGAGCCGCTCGTAACCGCCCGTGCGCTGCGCGGCCCTTTCGACTACCTGCTGCCCGACCGCCTCGGCGAGGTGGGGGTGGGGACCGTGCTGCGGGTCCCCTTCGGTCCGCGGCGCTTACTCGGCGTCGTCGTCGAGGTCGCAGAGGCGAGTGAGCTGCCACCTGAACGCCTCGCCGAGCCAATCGAGGCGCTCGCAGCCGGCGTCTCGCCCGAGCTCGCAAACCTCGGGCTCTGGGTGGCACGCGAGTACTGCTCTACGCCCGCCCGCGGCCTGGAGCTCGTGCTGCCCCCGGGTACGGTCGCCACCGGGCGCGCACCCGCCCCCAAGCGCGAGCTGCGGGCGGAGATCACTCCCGCCGGCGGCGCCGCGCTCGACGGGGCCGTGCGCCTCGGCAGCCGCCAGCGCGCTGTGCTCGCAGCCCTCGACGCGGCGGGGTCGGAGCTGCCATCGACCCAGCTCGAGGGCGACCGCGCCGCGTTGCGCCGGCTGGAGACGAAGGGACTGATCTCCCTGCGAGAGGTGGTGGTGCGCCGCCGGCCCTCCCCGCCCGCCGTGGGGGCCCCTCCCCGGCCGGTCGAGCTGAACGCCGATCAGCGCGCCGCGGCGAGCGCGATCGTGTCAGCGCTCGACGGCGAGCCCCGGGAACTCCTCCTGCATGGGATCACCGGCTCGGGCAAGACCGAGGTGTATCTCACCGCGGCCCGGGCGGCCCTCGACCGCGGCAGGGGAGTGATCGCCCTCGTCCCAGAGATCGCGCTCACCCCACAGACCGTGGCCCGCTTTCGCGATCGCCTCGGCGAGCGCGTCGCCGTTCTTCACTCAAAGCTCTCCCCCGGAGAGCGCCGCGACGAGTGGCGGCGCTTGCGGGCCGGCACGGCACGGGTGGCCGTGGGACCTCGATCGGCGGTCTTCGCCCCGATCGACGGGCTGGGGCTGATCATCATCGACGAGGAACACGAGCCTTCTTACAAGCAGGAGGGGGATCCTCGCTACGACGCGCGCGACGTTGCCCGTCGGCGCGCTGCAGACAACGGCGCCGTTCTCGTCGCGGGTACCGCCACCCCGCGCCCCGAGAGCTGGATCGCCCTGGATCGACTCGAGTTGCCCCGGCGGGCGGACGGCCAGGCGCTGCCCGAGGTCGAGGTGCTGGACATGCGAGAGCAGTCGGGCACGGCTGGGCCGCTTCATGCCCGCACCCGCGACGCGCTCACCACGGTGGCCGCCGAGGGTGGCAAGGCAATCATCCTGCTGAACCGCCGGGGCTGGGCGCCGTTTCTCGACTGTCGCTCGTGCGGCCATGCCTGGGGCTGTCCCGCTTGCGACGTTTCGCTCGTCGTGCACGCAACCGAGCTGCGCTGCCACCACTGCGGGTACCGGGCGCCAATCCCTTCCGCCTGCGGGGAATGTGGCTCGGTGAGCCTCGCTCGCCACGGCGCGGGAACGGAGCGGGCGGAGAAGCTCGTCGCCAGCGTGGCTGGCCCCCTGCCGGTCTTTCGCCTCGACTCCGACACCGCCGCCGGTCCCGGAGGGCACGGCGAGATCCTCGCCCGGTTCGACCGTGCGGACGCCGGCGTGCTGATCGGCACACAGATGGTGGCCAAGGGCCATGACTTCCCCGATGTCGTGCTTGGAGTCGTTCTCGACGCCGACGCGACCCTCCGCTTCCCGGACTTCCGCTCAGAGGAGAGGACCTTCGCGCTCGTCGCCCAGCTGGCGGGCCGCAGCGGGCGGGGCCCCCGGGGCGGACGCGTGCTCGTACAGACGCTCGCCCCCGATGCGGAGGCGATCCGGTACGCGGCGCGGCACGACGCGGCGGGCTTCCTCGCCGCCGAGCTCGAGCGCCGGCGCGCGCTCGGTTATCCGCCGTTCGCCCATCTGATCCGGGTCGAGCTCACTGCCGAGGATGTCCGGGCAGTCCACGCCGCCGCCGCGCGAGTGCGCTTGGCGCTCGAGCGGCTTCTGCCCGAGGGCGCCTCGCTTCTGGGTCCGGCACCGCGCTTCCGGCTCCGGGGGCGCCATCGTCGTCAGCTTCTTGTCAAGGCCCCTCAGCGCGCAGAAGCGGTGGACGCGGTCCGGGCCGTCGTCGAGAGCGTGGCCGGCGACCTGCGCGCTGGCGCCGTGGCGGTCAGCGTTGATCCCGACCCTTCCTGAGGGCCCTGCAGGCGCCGAAGCTGTCCAGCCCGCCCATCTAGACTCGCCTGGGTGAGCGAGGCGACAGAGACCCACGAGCCCATCTCCGAGGCCGCCGCGGAGGCGGAGGCGCCCCGCGAGGAGGAGCTCACCGAGGCTGAGCGCGAACGGCGGACCGAGGCCCTCGCGAAGGTCCGCGTCTTTGGCGACCCGGTGCTTAAGTCCAGAGCGTCCGATGTGACCGAGTTCGGGCCTGAGCTGGAGCGCGAGGCGCAGGAGATGATCGGGATCATGCGGGATGCGCTGGGGGTGGGCCTGGCCGCGACGCAGCTCGGTGTGATGCGTCGGCTCCTGGTCTTTCAGGCCGGGCCCGACGCGACTCCCACGACGGTTGCGAACCCACAGGTCGAATGGCTCTCGGGCGAGCTTGCAACGGCCACCGAAGGCTGCCTCAGCCTTCCCGGCGTGGTGGTAGACGTCGAGCGCCCGCTCTATGCGCGGATCAGCGGCCAGGACGCCCGCGGTCAACCGCTCAAGCTGGAGGCAGCCGGTCTCGAGGCAAGAGTGCTGCAGCACGAGGTTGACCATCTCGACGGCGTCCTCATCTTGGACCGCAGCCCGCGTGAGCAGCGAAAAGGGGCTCTGCGGGCCCTCCGCGAGGGCGAGACCTACGCGCCCCCGGCCCCGGAGGAAGACCAAGAGGGTTGAACGGTGCCCCTTCGCACCGTCTACCTCGGGACGTCCGATTTCGCGGCGACGATTCTGGAGGCGCTGGCCGCCTCGGCGTATCGGCCGGTGCTGGTTGTGACGCCGCCCGACCGCCGGCAAGGGCGGGGCCGCCGAACCGCGGCGCCTCCCGCGGCCGTCGCCGCGCGACGAGCGGGCGTGGATTTGTTGCAAACGGAGGACGCGAGTGCCCCCGAGGCGATCAGTCGCCTCCACGCTTGCGACGCCGACCTGGGCGTCGTGTGCGCGTTCGGCCAGATCCTCAGGGCTCCGCTCCTCGACGAGCTCGAGCTGCTGAACGTGCACCCGTCGCTCTTGCCACGCTGGCGTGGAGCGGCCCCGATCGAGCGCGCGCTGATGGCCGGCGACCCTGAGACCGGGGTCACGATCATGCGCGTCACCGAGAGCCTCGACGCGGGTCCGATCGCCCTCCAGGAGACGATCTCCGTAAAGAGGGAGGACGACTTCGGCTCGCTCTCCGAACGGCTTGCCGCGCTCAGCGGCGAGCTTGCGGTGAGGGCGCTTGAGCGCCGTGCGAAAGGCACGCTCGAGTTCGTTCGGCAAGCCGAGGCGCTGGCGACATACGCGGAGAAGATCTCAGCCAGCGACCGCCGGCTGGACCCCACCCGGCCCGCGCCGGAGCTCGAGCGACGGGTTCGGGCGCTCACCCCGCACATCGGCGCATATCTGAACCTCTCTCCCGAAGCCCGACTCGGTGTGCGCAAGGCGGTTGCGGGCCCCGAGGGCCTCGAGGTCGGGGCCTTCGCCGAGGCGGACGGCGAGCTTCTGCTCGGCTGCGGCGAGGGCTCCCTGCGGCTCCGCTCGGTCCAGCCCCCGGGCGGTCGCCCCATGACCGCCGATGCCTACCTGCGCGGCCACGGTGTCCCCGAGCGCGCGCTCTAGGGTCGAACCGACCGCGGCACGTCGCGCCGCCTTCGAGGTGCTTCGGCGCACCTTCGAGCACGCTGCCTGGACCGACCGCGCCTTTCGCACCGCGGCCGAGCGACACCGCCTTGAGGGTCGCGACCTCGGGTTCTCGCAGTGGCTCGCCTACGGGTCGGTCGAGCGGCGCGGAACGAGCGACCACGTGGCGGAGATGCTCACGGGCCGACCGCTCGCCGCACTCGACCCCCCGGTGATCGCGGCGCTGCGTCTGGGGCTCTACGAGCTCCTGTTTGCCGAAGCCGCCGCCGACCACGCGGCAGTCGGCGAGGCGGTCGAATTGGCGAAGGGAGGCATGCGCGCCGGCAAGAGGCCCGAGCGGGCAGAGCGTGCCACGGGGCTCGTAAACGCCGTGTTGCGGCGAGCGGCGCGTGAGCGCGACCACCTACTCGCCACCTTGACGGACGAGACGCCGGATGCTGCAGCCGTGGCCCACTCTTATCCGACCTGGATCGCGCGTCAATGGTGGGAGGAGCTTGGGCCCGATGCCGCCCGTGGGCTGATGAGGGCGATGAACGAGCCCGCCGAGGGCGCGTTGCGGGTGAACACCCTTCGCGCCGACCGGCAGACCTTGCTCACCAGCCTGCGCGCCGAAGGAGAGACCCTCCAGGAGCCCCTCGCCGATGATGGGCTTCTCGCTCCTGCTGAGGCGCTCGTCGTGACGGGAGCGTGGGGGAGGGCCCTGCGTGCGCGTATCGCCGGCGGGGAGGGGCTCGCGCAGTCGCGCGCGTCGCAGGCGGCGGTCGCGCTGCTTGACCCCAGGCCCGGCGAACGCATCCTCGATCTCTGCGCCGGACCCGGAATCAAGTCCACCCAGATCGCGGCTCGTCTGCGCGACGATGGAGAGATCCACGCAGTGGAGCTCGACCGCGGGAGAGCTGCCGAGATCTCCGATCTCTGCGAGCGCACCGGCGCCTCCTCCGTCCATGTCGCTGTCGGCGATGCTGCAAGCGCCGACCTGGGCGAGGGCTACGATCGCGCCCTGGTGGATCCACCCTGCACCGATCTCGGCACCCTGGCGTCTCGGCCCGATGCTCGGTGGCGCAAGACCGAGAGTCAGCCCGCCCGCCTCGCCGCACTTCAGGAGAGGCTGCTTCGCCGCGCGGGGGCCGTCCTACGACCGGGCGGCACGCTCGTGTACTCGACCTGCACGATCTCGCGGCGCGAGAACGAGAACGTGGTCACGAGAGCGCTGGAGGCCGATCACCGCCTCGAGGCCTACGACCTCGGCGCGGATCATCCGCGGCTCGCATCTCCCCATGACGGGCGCTTCCTGCAGACCCGGCCGGACCGGGACCGCACCTCCGGCTTCTTCATGGCGCGGCTGCGCCGCGCGGAGCGCTGAGGTGGCGCGCTCGGAGCAGGTCCTTCCCCGCCCGGGGTGCCCGGGCTGTGGCGAGCCGTGGCTACGGCCCACCCAGCTACCCGGCCGATACCGCTGCGTCAACTGCCTGCGCCGTTTCGAGTTGGTCTCGCAATGCCAGAACTGCGGCGAGCATCAGACGATCGTGCGAATGAGCGCCGACGAGGACCTCCTCTGCCAGCATTGCGGGGAGTCGATGCTGAAGCCGGTCTGATGGAAGCGCTGCGCGCAACGGACGCGCCGTCTCCCCGCGATGCCTTCGAGGGGCGTCGTGTCGCGCCGTCGATCCTCGCCGCTGATTTCTCTCGGCTGGGCGACCAGGTGCGTGAGGTCATGGATGCCGGTGCCCGCCTCATCCACCTGGACGTGATGGATGGCCAGTTCGTCCCGCCGATCACGATCGGACCGCTCGTCACGTCGGCGATCGCCGATCAGGTCCACGACGCAGGCGGTGCCCTCGACGTCCACCTGATGATCGAGCGCCCCGCCGCCCAGATCGCCGAGTTCGCGAAGGCCGGCGCCGACTGCATCACCTTCCACCTCGAGGCGGATCCCCATGCTCACCGCACCCTGGCGGCGATTCGCGAGGCGGGCTGCCTCGCAGGCGTCGCGATCAACCCCGGCACGGCAGCAGAGGCCGTCGCCGATGTGGCGGGCGCCGCCGACCTGCTGCTCTGCATGACGGTCAACCCGGGCTGGGGTGGACAGCCCTTCATCAGGGAGTCCCCGGCCAAGGTCGCCCGCATCGCGGCGCTGGGGTCGGAGGCCGCGATCGAGGTCGACGGCGGCATCGACGCGACCACCGTGGGCAGCGTGGCCGAGGCAGGGGCGGGCCTTTACGTGGCGGGCTCGGCCGTCTTCGCGCAGCCCGATCCCGCCGCCGCTTATTCGGAGATCGCGACCGCTGCGGGCGCGAGCTGAGCCGTCGGCCCCCAAAGCCGCCCAGGGCGAGGGGATTTTCTCTCCCGGCGTACACTGGTTGACTGACAAGTCAGTCAACGACTTGGAGGAGATGGCCGCGACGCTCACAGACCAGGATCGGCACCACCTTTGCCGAGCGCTGGAACTGGCCGAGGGCGGTCGCGGGCGCGTCGCGCCGAATCCACTCGTGGGGGCGGTCGTGGTGCGCGACGGCGAGGTGCTCGGCGAAGGCTTTCACGCCGGGCTCGGCGGCCCGCATGCCGAGGTCGCCACGCTTGAGGATTGCCGCGCCCGTGGTCACGATCCGGCGGGTGCAACGATGGTTGTGAGCCTGGAGCCCTGCGCGCATCAGGGACGCCAGCCCCCCTGCACCGACGCGATCGTGGCGGCGGGGATCGCCCGGGTCATCATCGGCAGCGACGACCCGACCGAGAAGGCGAGCGGCCGCGGGCCGGGCATCCTGCGCGACGAGGGCGTCGAGGTGCTGTTCGCCGACGGCGCCGATGCCACGGCGGCGCGCCTGCTCAATCAGGCTTTCCGCAAGCACGCTCGCACGGGTGGACCCCTCGTAACGCACAAGGCGGCGCTCAGCCTCGATGGCCGGACGGCCACGGTCGAAGGCGACTCGAAATGGATCTCCGGCCACGAGAGCCGGCTCCTGGTGCATCGCTGGCGCGCGGAGGTCGCGGCGATCGCGGTCGGCATCGAGACCGTGCTCACCGATGATCCGCTGCTCACTGCGCGGGACGTCGATGCCCAGCGCCAGCCGCTCAGGGTGATCTTCGACTCGAAGGCGCGGGTGCCCCTAGGGTCGAAGCTGATGAGCACGATCGACGAGGCGCCGGTACTCGTTGTCTGCGGTACCGACGCGCCCGCCGGGCAGGTGACAGCGTTGGAACGAGCGGGGGCCGAGGTCCTCTCCGTGCCCGAAGAGGGCGCTGAGGCGGCGGCGCTCGAGGAGCTCGGTCGCCGCGAGCTCAATTCACTGCTCCTCGAGGGAGGCGCGACGTTGGCTGGGAGCTTCCTCGCCGCCGGCGAGATCGACGAGCTGCGGCTCTTCTATGCCCCGATCCTGCTGGGCGGTGAGGGGCGCTCGCTCTATTCGGGCTTCGGGCCTGACACGGTCGCGCAGGGAACCCGCCCGCTCGCGATGGATTGGGAGCAAGTAGGTGAGGACCTGCTGGTACGGGCGCGACTGCGGGAGTGGTAACCGATGTTCACGGGCATCGTGCGCGAGGTCGGGGCCGTCGAGGCGATCGAGCGGACCGATGGCGGCGCGCGACTCCGGGTAGCGGCCGGTTTCGCCGAGGAGCTCGAGAGCGGGGCCTCGGTGGCGGTCGCCGGTGCCTGCCTAACCGTGGCAGACCGGGATTCTGGCTCGTTCGCCGCGGACGTCATGAACCAGACGCTTTCGCTCACCACCATCGGCGCGCTCGGACTGGGCGCGCGAGTGAACCTCGAGCCTGCGCTGCGAGCCGGCGATCCGCTCGGTGGGCATCTGGTCCAGGGCCATGTCGACGCCACGGCGGAGGTCGTTGCGCTCGAACCGGACGGGATCGCCCGCCGCCTGCGGATAGCCCTGCCACCGGAACTGCTGCGCTACGTGATCGAGCAGGGTTCGATCGCGCTCGATGGCGTCAGCCTCACCGTCGCGGAGCTGACGGAGGATGGGCTGGAGCTCTCGCTCATTCCCGAAACGCTCGAACGCACGACCCTGGGTGAGCTCGAGACCGGTGACCGAGTGAACGTCGAAGTGGATCAGATCGCTCGCTACGCCGAGCGGCTCATGCCAAGCTCTAAGCAGAGAGGAATCGATGGCTGAAGGAATGGACACCGCCACCCGCTCGGCCTTCGCTCGGGTGGAAGATGCGATCGACGACATCCGCCGCGGCAAGATGGTGGTCGTCTGCGATGACGAGAACCGCGAGAACGAGGGCGACCTCACGATGGCGGCTCAGTTCGCGACCCCCGAGGCGATCAACTTCATGGCCAAGGAAGCGCGGGGGTTGGTCTGCCTCGCCCTTGAGCCCGCGCGCTGCGACCAGCTCGGTCTCGACCTGATGGCCGCCAAGAACGAATCGCCGTTTCAGACCGCGTTCACGATCTCGGTCGAGGCGCGGGAAGGCGTGACCACCGGGATCAGCGCCGCCGACCGGGCGAGAACGATCCAGGTCGCGGTCGACCCCAGCTCGACGCCCGAGGACCTGGTCCAGCCCGGGCATGTGTTCCCGCTCAAGTCAAAGCAGGGGGGCGTGCTGGAGCGGGCCGGGCAGACCGAGGCGGCCGTCGACCTCGCGAGGCTCGCTGGCGTCATCCCCGCCGGCGTCATCTGCGAGGTGATGAACGAGGACGGGACGATGGCCCGCGTCCCAGACCTGATCCCCTACTGCGAGCGCCACGGCCTTCGCATGATCACGGTCGCCGACCTGATCGCCCACCGGCGCCGCCACGAGAAGCTCGTTGAGCGGGTCGTCGCGACGAAGCTCCCGACCGCATTCGGGGAGTTCTCGGCCGTTGGCTACCGCTCGCTCGTCGACGACAAGCACCACGTCGCGATGGTCAAGGGAGAGGTCTCCGGTGCCGCCGACGTGCTCGTGAGGGTGCACTCCGAATGTCTCACGGGCGATGTCTTCCACTCGCTGCGCTGTGACTGCGGCGAGCAGCTCGCCGCCGCGCTGGCGATGATCGAGCAAGAAGGCCAGGGTGTGCTCCTCTACCTCTCACAGGAAGGGCGTGGCATCGGCTTGCTCAACAAGCTCCGCGCCTATCGCCTTCAGGAGGACGGACTCGACACCGTCGACGCGAACTTGAAGCTGGGGCTACCCGCCGATCTCCGTGACTACGGGATCGGGGCTCAGATCCTCGTCGACCTCGGGCTCTCCTCGATTCGGATTCTCACCAACAATCCGAAGAAGATCCACGGGCTTGAGGGCTACGGCCTCTCGGTCGCCGAGCAGGTGCCGATCCAATCCATCCCCAACCCGCACAACGAGGACTACCTGCGGGCGAAGCGCGAGCGGCTCGGCCACATCCTGCACCACCAGGGGCTCCCGCTCGATGAGGAGCTTCTGCACGAAGAGCATCAGCGCGACGCCGGGAAGGAAGCGCTCGGCGAGCCGCCACCGCACGAGCAGAGCGATTCCTAGAGACTCCCCGGCGCATGGCTGACGCCCCGCCCCTCGAGCTCACCGACGAGCAGCGCAAGGCGCTCGCCGCCAACGAGTTCGCGCTCTGCGTCGCCACCTTTTACGACGACCTCGCCCAGCGCCTGGTGAACTCGGCCACCGAGACCTTCCACGAAGCGGGGGTGAGCCCGACCTCGGTACACACGTTCGAGGTGCCGGGCGCATTCGAGCTTCCCCTGGCAGCGAAGTGGGCGGCAGAGTCGGGCCGGTTTGCAGGCGTGGCTTGCCTTGGCGTCGTCATCCGCGGCGAGACCGACCACTACGACTACGTCTGCGCCGAGGCCGCCCGTGGTGTGCAACACGTGGCTCTCGAGGCCGGGGTTCCTTGCGCGTTCGGGGTCATCACCTGCGACACCCGCGAGCAGGCCGAGGCGCGGGCCGGTGGCGATACGCGCGACCAGGGCCGCAACGCCGCGATCGCGGTCATGCGGATGGCGGCCATCCGCGACGACCTCTCGTAAGCGCTCAGGGCCAGTGCGCGTCGCGATCCTCGCCGACACGCACATGCCACGTGGCTCGAGGCGATTGCCGCCGGCGTGTATTACTGAGCTCGAGCGCGCAGAGCTGATCATCCACCTGGGCGACTTCTCAACCCGGGAGATCCTCGCCTCCCTACGGAGCCTGGGCACGCCAGTCGAGGCGGTGCATGGGAACGTCGACAGCGTCGAGCTCAAGCGCGAGCTCCCCGAAAGCAAGGTGATCCACATCGCGGGCAAGCAGGTAGGGCTGATCCACGACGCGGGCCCGAAGCTCGATCGCATGGAGCGCCTGCGGCGTAAGTTCCCCGATGCCGACGCCGTCCTCTTTGGGCATTCCCACCTTCCTGCACACTCCGAGCGCGCGGGCTTTCAGATCTTCAACCCGGGCAGCCCGACCGAGCGCCGGCGCGCGGCCGCGCGAAGCATGGGGCTCGCGGAGGTGAGCGGCGGGAGGGTCCGCTTCAAGCACCTGAGGCTCGGGTAGCCGTTCCGTGCCTCGCTACCATCCCGCGACCCATGGCCAAGGTCTGTTACGCATGCGGGAAGAAGCCCGCCTTCGGCAACTCGCGCAGCCACTCGATGGTCGCCACCCGCAGGCGCTTTGACCCGAACCTGCAAAAAGTCCGGATCTCAGAGGCCGGAACGCCCCGCCGCGTGTACGTCTGCACGCGCTGCCTCAAGGCCAACAAGGTCACCAAGCACGCCTGATTTCCGGTGATGCTTCGACATCACCAGGGACGGGCGATACTTTGAGTCCGTCCATGTCCGATCCTTCGATCGAACGCTTTCACCGAGTCGTTGCGGTCGCCCACCGCCATCTCGAGGAGCGCCGCCAGGAGATCAACGACCTGAACGTGTTTCCGGTCGCCGACGGCGATACCGGCGACAACATGGCTGGAACGATCAAGGCCGTCCTCGACGCCCTCGAGAACCTGCGCACCTCTTCGCTGGCATCGATCGACCGCAACCTGATCGTCACGACCGTGGCCCACGCGGCTCTCATGGGCGCGCGCGGGAATTCCGGAGTCATCCTCAGTCAAATCGTGAGCGGGGCCGCCGAGGTTTTGAGCACGCGCCGGGGCGACCTGATCGGTCCGGCTCTGGTGCGAGACGCTCTCGGCGCCGCATCTGCGGCGGCGTGGTCTTCGGTGGGTGATCCGCAGGAGGGCACGATGCTCACCGTGATCCGCGAGATCCACGAGGCGGTCGCCGCCTGCGTCGCCGATATGGAGAAGACCGAGCTTGGCTCCGAGGCCACCGACGCCACGCAGGACGCGATGTTCGCGGAGCTCATGGGCGCCGCGATCGTCGCGGGACAGGCCGCGCTCGACCGCACGCCGGAGCAGCTCGACGTGCTGGCCGAGGCTGGGGTCGTCGATGCCGGAGCCTACGGCCTCCTCGTCATCCTCGCCGGCTTCGTCGTTGGCCTCAGCGGGGTGGAGATGGAGGAGTCGCCCATCCCCCATCAGGAGGCGGCGAACCTCCAGGGCTCAGCGCATTTCGACTCGAGCTATCAGTTCTGCACGAGCTGCATCATCACCGGCCGCGGGCTCGAGGCCAGGGCGATTGCCCCGCGGCTGGGCGAACTCGGCGACTCCGTGGCGGTCGTGGGCGACGCCACCATGGTCAAGGTCCACGTCCACGTCGACGACCGTGAAGCCGTGCGCATGATCTGTCAGGAGTACGGAGACGTGGACCAGTTCGAGGCCGCGGATATGCATGAACAGGTCGCGGCGCGCCACGCCAAGGCCGGGGTCGTCCCCGCTCGGGCGGCAAGGGAGGACGCCAAGACCGGCGTGGTCGCGGTGGCCTCCGGCGAGGGAATCGCGGATCTGTTCGGCGCCGAGGGCGCGTGGGTCATCGATGGAGGCTCCACCCTGAATCCGTCGATCGAGGAGATCCTTACCGGGATTCGGGAGGCGCCAGGCGAGGAGGTCATCGTCCTCCCGAACTCGCCGAACGTCGTTATGGCTGCGAAGGAGGCTGCCCGCTTGGCGGAGCGTCCCGCCCACGTCGTCTCCTCGGTCGCACAGCAGGCGGGGCTGGCTGCGCTGGTCGGCGCCTTCGACGCCGCAGCTCCGGCTGCCGACAACGCCTCCCGGATGGAGGCCGAGCTCGAGGTGATCGCGACGGGGCTCGTGGCCGAGGCGGACCGCGATGATGTGGAGGGACGTTATGTCCGTGGCGACGCGGTCGGCTTCCGCGGCGAGGAGTTGACCGCCTGGGGCGACCCAGCCGAGACGTTGGCGGCCGTCATGCGAGAGGTCGGTCAGGACCCCGAGATCATCACTGTCATCGAGGGGGCCGACGCACCGCTTCGTGCGGCCGAGCTCGACCTCGAGTCCAAGACCGGGGCTGAGGTCGAGGTCATGGACGGGGGCCAGCCAACCTACTGGTGGCTCATCGCCGCCCAATGAGGCCGGTTCTTTGGCACATACCCGTGTCCCACTACAGCGAGAAGGTGCGGTGGGCTCTGGAGCTCAAGGGCGTCGATCACGAACGCCGGGCACCGCCGCCACCGAGCCACATGGCGATTGCGCTCTGGCTTACGCGCGGGTCCGAGAAGACCTTCCCGATCCTCTCGATCGATGGCCGTCACGTCGGCGATTCAACCGCGATCCTCGGGGCCCTGGAAGAGCTCTACCCGGAGTTTCCCCTCTATCCCACTGACCCCGCCGAGCGGGAGCATGCTCTTGCCCTCGAGGACTACTTCGACGAGGGTCTCGGTCCGCAGATTCGCCTGCTCGCCTGGCACGAGCTCAGCAAGGATCACGAGCCCATGGAGAACGTCGCGGCGAGCGCGCTTCCGAAGCCGTTTGGCACGGCGAAGGGGCTCGCGCGCAAGGGAGCATCTGCATACGTTGGCTTGCGCTTCGGTGTCCACGACGACGAGCGGGCCGAGGAGGCGCGTCGCGGGGTGCTGGCCGCCCTCGACAAGCTGGAAACGGAGCTCGGCGAGACGGGCTACCTCGTAGGAGACTCCCTGACGGTGGCGGACCTGACCGCCGCGTCGCTCTTCTACCCGCTGGTGCTCCCGCCCGAGGCCCCACGCGCGATCTGGGACCCGCCCGCGGGCTTCGAAGAGTTCCGGGCCCCACTCAAAGACCGCCGTGGCTACACCTGGGTAGAGGAGATGTTCGCGCGGCACCGCAACCGGGTCGCCGCTCCGACGCCCGCCTAGGCGCGCCTCACCAGCCCTCGGTGCCCGCTGCTCCCTTGAATGGGCCCTCGGCGAAGGCAGCGTTTGGGCCCTGGTACGTCCAGGCGGCGCGCGGGCGGACCTCCTGGCCGGCGATCGCGTCGAAGCAGGAGGCCGTTCCCTTCCACTCGCAGTGCGTTTTGCCCTTCGGGCCCGATCGTTTCCGCTCGGCGCGGCCGTACGCTTGGGTCATGACCCCTGCGTGCCTAGCCGCCGCCCGATCCGAAGCCCTCAAGGCGCCGGTGCCGCCGGTTGCGTTCGGCTCCGGCGTGCCCCGCGATATCGAGGCGCTCGCCGCGACACCCATTCGCTCGAAGCCCCGCCCGAGCCTGCTCGGCGCGCCGCTCACAGCACTGCAGGGCATCGGCACGAAGCTGGCGGCGACCGCTGCGCAGATCGGGATCGAGACAGTCGGTGACCTCCTCTGGCACCTGCCGCACGGGTACCGTGACCCGGCCCCGCAGAAGCAGATCGTTGATCTTCGGATCTCCGAGACGACCACGATCCTGGTCGAGGTCCGGAACGCCCGCGTTCGGCCGACGCGAGGGCGCCTGCGAATCCTCGAGGCAGTTGTCGCCGACGGAAGCGGCACGATCACCGCGATCTGGTTCAACCAGGCGTGGCTGGCTGAGAAGCTCAAGCCTGGCACCAAGGTCTTGCTGCGCGGGAAGCTCGAACGACGCAATTTCAGGGTCGAGACGCATGAGATCGTGGGAGAGGGGGGTGCTCCCAGCGTGCTCGACACCACGGACCTGGTCGCGGTGCACCCCGCCACGGAGCGACTGCGTCCGCGCCGAATCCGCGAGTGGGTGTGGCAGGCTCTGCCCACGGCCGCGCAAACGATCGAGCCGCTGCCTGCCGAGCTCCGCGCCCGTCTTCGCCTCCCCGGCGGCGCCGACGCGTTGAAGGAGGCCCACTTTCCGCACCATCGCGAGCGTGCCGAGACTGCGCGTCGCCGCCTCGCCTTCGAGGAGCTCTTCCTCCACCAGGCGGCGCTCGCCACGCGCCGGGGGCGCCGCATCGCAGAGCGTCCCGGTGTCCCGCTGGATCCGCCCGGGGCGATCAGCGCGCGCTGGCTTCGCTCCCTCCCGTTCGACCCGACTGGCGATCAGCTTCGCGCGATCGAGGAGATCGATGCCGATCTTGTCGGCGATGTGCCGATGCAGCGGCTATTGATGGGAGAGGTGGGCAGCGGCAAGACCCTGGTGGCGCTCCACACGATGCTTCGCGCCGTCGAGGCGGGCGGCCAGGCCGCTCTCATGGCTCCCACCGAGACGCTCGCGGAGCAGCACGCCGCGACCCTCGCAAGGCTCCTCGCACGGGAGCACATCCCCTTTGCCCTGCTCACCGGTGCGACGCCCGCCCGGCAGCGCCGGGAGTACCTGGGGCGCCTCGCGACTGGCGAGCTCGGGCTGGTGGTGGGCACACATGCCCTGATCGAGCCCGACGTCGGCTTCGCCCGTCTTCAGGTCTGTGTGGTCGATGAGCAGCATCGTTTCGGCGTACGCCAGCGCGCATCCCTCGACGCGAAGGGGCCGGGATCGGCCGCGCCGCATGTGCTCCATATGACCGCGACACCGATTCCGCGCACGCTCTCCATGACCGCCTACGGCGATCTCGACACGACCGCGCTGCGCGAGCTTCCGCCTGGGCGACAGCCGGTGCGAACGTGGGTGGTGGGCGAGACGAAGCGCGCCGGCGCTTACGAGTTCGTGCGCGAGAAGCTCCGGGAGGGTCGTCAGGCGTACGTCGTCTGTCCACTGGTGTCGGAGTCGGCAAAGCTCGAGGCAAAGGCGGCCTCGGACGAGGCCGCCCGGCTCGCCGCGAGCGAGTTCGCCGACTTCCGAGTGGAGCTCCTGCACGGTCAGATGCCGACGCCGGACAAAGCTTCGGCGATGGAGGCGTTCGCGTCGGGCGGCGCCGACGTCTTGGTGGCGACGAGCGTGATCGAGGTCGGTGTCGATGTCGCCAACGCCAGCGTCATGATCGTCGAGGGTGCAGAGCGCTTTGGCCTCTCGCAGCTGCACCAGCTGCGGGGCCGAGTCGGAAGAGGTGCACACGATTCGCACTGCATCCTCTTCGCCGAGGAGGGCTCCGAGCTCGGGGCGAAGCGGATGGAGGCGATCGAGACCGAGCGTGACGGGTTCAAGCTCGCGGAGGTCGACCTGACCTTGCGGGGTGAGGGGGAGATCCTCGGAACGCGCCAGCATGGGTTGCCCACGTTCGCGGCCGCGATCCTGCCGGATGACTTCGAGCTGCTCGCGGCGGCGCGCAGGGAGGTGCAAGCCCTCCTCGGGCGCTACGGCTCACTCGACGTGGCCGAGCTGGGCCCCCTGATCGACGCCGTCCGACGCCGCCACGGCGACGAGCGCACGGAGCAGCTCGCCGCGTGAGCGGCACTGGGTTCCGGTGCGCGTAGTCGCCGGCGAGCTTCGAGGGCGCCGCCTGTCCTCACCGCCGCGCGGCAGCGAGGTGCGTCCCACCTCGGACCGCGTGCGCGAGGCGATCTTCTCCCTGCTCGGCGATATCTCGGGAGCGGAGGTGCTCGATCTGTTCACCGGAACGGGCGCGCTCGCGATCGAGGCGGTCTCTCGCGGGGCGGCGCGGGCCACGGCGGTGGACGACAACACAGCGCTGCTGCAGGCCAACGTCGAGCGGCTTGGCCTGCATCCGCGCCTCACGATCGTTCGGTCGGACGCCGAGCGGTTCCTGCGCCGCGACGAGGGGGCTTATCAGCTGATTTTCTGTGATCCCCCCTATACACTCGCCGACCGCTTGCAAGGCTTGCTCGACAGCCTCATTCCCCCTCGCTTGGCGGACGGCGGGCGCTTCGTCGTCGAGAGCGCCGCGCGCAGTCCCCTGACGATGACGCTCGAGCCGGCGATGGAGCGAACCTACGGAAACACCCACGTCGGGATCTACGGTGGCTGAGCCCCGGGTGGCCGTGTGCCCGGGCAGCTACGACCCGGTCACCAACGGACACGTCGACATCATCACCAGAGCCGCTCGCGTCTTTGACACCGTGGTCGTAGGCGTTGTCGGGCAATCGCCGCGGAAGTCGCAGGCGATGTTCACGCCCGCCGAGCGCAAGGACTTCCTCGAGCGCTCGCTCGAGATCGAGAACGTCCGGGTGGAGATCTTCACCAACCTGGTCGTCGAATTCGCGAGGGAGCAGGGCGCCGCTGCGATCGTGAAGGGCCTGCGGGCGATCTCCGACTACGAGTACGAGTTCGAGATGGTTCAGCTCAACCGCAAACTGGCGCCCGAGATCGAATCCGTCTATATCATCGCCTCTCCCGACTACAGCTTTCTGTCCTCCACCGGCGTGAAGGAGATGGCGACTTTCGGGGGCGACGTCACGGACCTGGTACCCGAGCCCGTCGCCGACGCGCTTTCAGAGCGAGCGGCACGATGATCTGGGCAAGAGCTTGCAGGCAAGTCCCAAAACAGCGCACGAAGCTCGTGAAATCCCCGCAAACCCTTAAGCTTTCCGCCTGACTTATGGACGTTCTCGTCCTCATTGACAAGCTCGACGACCTGATCCACAACGCCCGGCCGGTTCCGCTGACCGACCAGGTGCGGGTGGACCGTGAGGAGATCTACGATCTGCTCGACCAGATGCGCGCCACGATCCCCGAGGAGATCAAGCAGGCGCGCTGGATCGTCAAGGAGCGCCAGGAGATGCTGGCGGAGGCCAAGCGCGAGGCCGAGCGCGTGGTCAAGGAGGCCCGCGATCAGCAATCCCGCCTGATCTCAGACGAGGAGGTCTACAAGCAGGCCGAGCGCGCCGCCGAGGAGATCATCGAGGACGCGCGCGAGACCGAGCGCCAGATTCGCCTCGGCGCCGAGGACTACGCGGACGAGATCCTCTCGACGCTCGAGGTCAACCTCCAGAAGTTCCTCGCTGCGGTCCAGCGCGGCCGCGATCGCCTCGCGGGCCGCGAGGAAGAGCCCGCAGAAGTCGGCTAGTCACCCTCTCGCGACCAGCGGGGGCCGCAGCGATACGACTGCGCGACGTACTGAACCGGCGCACGTGCCAGCAGCGATGGCTAGGGTCCCGCCTCGGGGCCGTTACTAAGCCATGGGGGTGTGCTCATGACTGGGACCACGACCACGACGCGTGGTCGCGCCGGGGTGGCGCTGCTTGCCGCCGCGACGCTCATCTTTGGGGCCGCGGCATGCGGAGACGACGAAGGCGAATCGGATGGCGGGGCAGAGGATGCCGCGAGCGCCGAGGACGTGACCGTGACGGCCGAGGAGTACTCGTTCGACCTCTCCGCAACGCCGACGGAGGAGACGAAGTCCGTCACCTTCGACAACCAGGGCAAGGAGTTTCACGTGATGATCTTCGCCCGCATCAACGAGGGCTTCACCGTCGACGAGGCGATCGAGCTCGAGGGCGAGAAGGGCTCCGCCGAGATCGTCGCGCAGGCCGAGGCGAAGCCCGGTAAGACCGTCGAGGCCAAGGTGCGCAATCCGATCGAGGCGGGCAGCTACGCGATGCTGTGCCCGATCTCGGGCCCCGAGGGCCCGCACTACAAGCTCGGCCAGCTCGAGGAGTTCGACATCGGGTAGGCGCTGCCCTAGTCGTACGTTGCCCTGATCACGGCGAGGTCGTCGCCCGTCCAGACCACCTCGCCGCCGCACCACTCCGCCTGGTCCGTGGGTGAGGCTGGCATGTCGACGCCCGGCTGCAGCGAGGCGACCTGGGGCTCGGTGAGCACGACGTCGCCGATGACGAGCGCGCGAGCTTCCTGGCGCACCCGGCGGAACAGATCGCGCTTGGCATCGTCGGTGAGGTGGTGCACTGAGAGCACGCCGATGACGAGGTCCCACGGCCCATCCGGTAGCGGGTCCTCCATCCGCGCAAGGCGTACCTCGATCCCGAGCTCGCGCCCGCGGAACGCCATCTCGGGGCTGGCGTCGAGCCCGGTGACCTCCGCGGTGGGATAAGCGGCGAGCAGCCGCTTCGTGGTCTCGCCGGTCCCGATGCCCAACTCGAGCACGCGGGTGGGCGGGAACGGGATCGCCGCGATGGCCTCGTCCTGAAGCTCCGCGTAGCGCGGCACGTCAGCCGTGATCCCCGCCAGGTAGGTCGCGGGATCGTCGTGAAACTGGCCGCTCTCGGCGCGCGCTCCGGTGATGTCCGGGGGCATGATCGCCCTCGCTACCCTCGCCTCTGACCCATGGCGGCATCTAACACGATCGACCTCGACCGCCTCGGACTTCGACCCGGCGAGGGCCGCCGCCTCGACGTATCCGTCGATCCAGGAAAGCTCTCCTACGCCGGCGAGCGCTACGTGACGAAGCCCGTGGATGCTCGGCTGGATATCTCCCGCACGGCGTCGGGGCACGCTTTGCGGCTGCGCTTTACCTCCACGCTCGAGGGCCCCTGCATGCGGTGCTTGGCCGAGAGCGAGATGGAGATCCAGGTTGATGCCCGCGAGGTCGACCAGCCCGGTGGAGGGCAGGAGTTGGAGAGCCCCTACGTCGAGGCCGGCGAGCTGCGGCTGGGCGACTGGGCCCACGACGCGCTGGCCCTTGCCCTGCCTCCCAGGCTTTTGTGCCGGGCCGACTGCGCGGGCCTGTGTGATGTCTGTGGGGAGTCGTTGAACGACGCTCCGCCTGGAGGCCACGACCACGAGCGTCCGCCGGATCCACGCTGGGAGAAGCTTCGCGGACTAAAGCTCGATGGGTAGGTCCCGGGCCAGCTACCATCCTCGGCCTTCATGGCCGTCCCGAAGAAAAGGACCTCGCGGACCCGCCGCGACAAGCGGCGCGCCAATCATCGTGCGCCAGAGGTGCGCCTCAACGAGTGCCCGCGCTGCCATAGCCCACGGCTGCCGCACAGGGTTTGCCCGACCTGCGGCACCTACGCGGGCCGCGAGGTGATCCGGCAGGACCTCGGCGACGAAGCAGCGAGCACCACCACGGAGGAGTAATGGACGCCGGCCCCGGGCGGTCGGCCTCCGCGGCGCGGCCCACCGTGGCCCTGGACGGCCGCGGCGCCGACCGAGGCGCCGAGGTCATCATCGAGGGCGCCAGGGCGGTCGCGCGGGATGGGATCTCGGTGCGGGTGTTCGGCGATCAGGAGGCCCTGAGCCCGCTCGACGACGACGAGCGCATCGAGATGGTCCCCGCGCCGGGCGCGATCACAAACGACGACGAGCCTGTCGCATCGGTGCGGTCTCGAAAGGATGCGTCGGTGGTGCTCGCCGCCGCGGATGTCGCCGAGGGTCGCTCGAACGCGCTCGTGAGCGCCGGTCCAACCGGCGCCACCATGACCGCGGCGCTGTTCGCGCTGCGGCGGATCCAAGGGGTCCGTCGCCCAGCCCTGACAGTTCAGGCGCCGGCGCTAGGGAGGGATCACACCGCAACGCTCGTGCTCGACGTTGGGGCGAACAGCGAGGCCCGAGCGGGCGATCTGGTGCAGTTCGCGTATCTGGGGTCAGCTTTCGCGGAGGTGGCCCTGGGCGTCGAGCGCCCGCGCGTCGCGCTGCTCTCGATCGGGGAGGAAGCGAGCAAGGGCACGCTGGAGCTGATCGAGGCTCACGCCAAGCTGCGCGAGGCGGAGGGGGTCCTCTTCATCGGCAACGTCGAGGGCCGCGACCTGCTGGCCACCGACGCCGACGTGGTGGTCACTGACGGCTTTACCGGCAACGTTGCACTGAAGACCCTGGAGGGAACCGCGAAGGCTGTGGGTCAGGCGGTGGGCCGAGCAGCGCGGAGCAATCCGATCGCCGCCATCGGCGGACTGATGATGCGGCCCGCCCTGGGGGGCCTACGTCGCGAGCTCGATCCCGATGGGACCGGCGGGGCCATCCTGCTCGGGTTGGATGGCGTGGCGATCGTGGCCCACGGAAGCTCGGGCGCGACGGGGATCGCGAATGCGATTCGGCTTGCCGCCCGGGCGGTGGAGGAAGATGTGGTGAATCGGACCGCCGAGCTCATGCGCCGCGCGGGCGTTACCCGGCGCGGCCTTCGGGACGATGAAGCGGAAAGTGAGGTGAAGCCGTGACGCAGTTGAGCCAAGACGAGGTGATGGCGAAGGTTCGCGACCATCTCGCGGCCGAGCTCGAGGTCGACGCCTCGCGCATCGAGCCCGAGACGCGTTTTCGCGAGGATCTCGATGCGGACTCGCTCGACCTCTATGAGCTGGTGATGGAGCTCGAGGACACCTACGGAGTGAGCGTCAGTGAGGAGGAGGCCGCGCGGATCGGGACCGTGGGCGATGCCGTCCAGTTCGTGCTCGCAAGGCTGCCTGCATAGCGTCCATCCCTTGGCCGCCTCGATCCGCAGATTCGGACGCCGCCGGGTCCGCCCGCGTGACGACGCCCCTCATGTGGAGGAGGGTCCGTCCCTGCGAGAGCTGATCGACGCGCTTCCCGAGGACCTGAGCGCTCGCGCGCTTCGGCATTCCTCTTGGGCATCTCATCGCGCCGATTCCTATGGTCGGCTCGCCTTCCTCGGAGACAGCGTCCTCGGCTTGGCGGTCGCCGAGCACCTTTTTCGTGGCAATCCGCGCACCGACATCGGACGGCTCACGAAGGTGCATGGACAGGCTGTGAGCGGCCGCGCCTGCGCGGCGGTGGCGGTCGAGTTGGGCCTGCCCGAGCGGTTGCAGGAGGCGGCTGCGGCCGGGCTCGAGGGGGGGATCGACGTGCGCGCTCTGCTCGCGTCGGAGCGTGCCCTTGCCTCCGTGTGTGAGGCCGTGATTGGCGCCTGTTACCTGCATCACGGCTTCGAGCCCACGTCCAGGGCGACGATCGAGGCGTTCACGGGAGAGATCGAGATCGCGACCGACACCTTGCTCGACTACAAGTCCGCGCTGCAGGAGCGCCTGGCTCGCGTGGGGGCCCGCGTGACGTACGACGTTGTCGCGGAGGCGGGCCCGCCGCATGCCCGAGTGTTCGAGGTTCACGCCCGTGTCGATGGCGAGGTGATCGGAGAGGGATCTGGTCGCTCCAAGAAGGCCGCGGAACAGGAGGCGGCGGCGATGGCGCTCGAGCGTGTGGAGGAGTAGGAGCCGCGGTCTCGACCACGAAGTCTCCGGCACGGCATCGCGTCCGAGCCGCAAGCGAATGTTCCGAGTCCGCACCCAGCTTTCATGCATCTGAGCTCGATCACGATCAAGGGCTTCAAGTCCTTCCCGGAGCGAACCCGTTTGGTGTTCTCTCCCGGCGTCAGCGTGATCGTGGGCCCCAACGGCTGCGGCAAATCCAACATCACAGACGCGGTGCTGTGGGCGCTGGGCGAGCAGAGCCCGCTGGCGGTCCGCGGGCAGTCGATGGGGGACATGATCTTCGCTGGGGGCGAAGGGCGCGGCCCTTCTCGCCACGCGGAGGTGGAGGTGACGCTTTCGCTCGACGGTGCGGAGCAGCCAGATGGGTTCAGCGAGATCTCGGTCAAGCGACGCCACGACCGTTCGGGCGAGGGCGAATACCGCCTGAACGGAGCCCGCTGCCGGTTGACCGACATCGTCGAGCACCTCTCCGACGCCAATCTCGGCCGCGAGATGCACTCGGTCATCTCCCAGGGCCGGGTTGAGGAGATCGTCCACTCGAAGCCGGTTGATCGCCGCCGGCTTGTCGAGGAGGCGGCCGGGCTCGGCAAGTATCGAAAACGTCGCCGCCGGGCGGAGCTGCGGCTGGATCGCACCAAGAACAACCTCGACCGCGCCCTCGACGTCGAGCGCGAGGCACGCTCGCGCCTGCGTCCGCTCAAGCGGCAGGCACAGGCGGCCGACATCCACGCTCGCCTGGAGCGCGACGCTGATGAGCTACGCGCCCGCCTCCTTGCCTCCGAGCTGGGCGGACACGGCAAGGCCCTCGGCGCTGCTGAGGACGCCGCGGCCGAGGCACGCAAAGCTCGTGATGCCGTCGAGGCTGAGCTCGCCGAGTCAAACGCGAAGCGCACGGCCGCCGAGCAGCGCCTCGCGGAGCGCGACCGCGAACGCACGGAGGCCTGGGGCAGGCTCACCGCGATTCGCGCGGCTCACGAGCGACTCACCGTGCGCGCGGAGGCACTGGCCTCTCGCCGGACGGTGCTGGCGGCCGAACTCGACACGCGACGGGCGGCGCTCGGCGCCCTGGCCAAGGCAGCGACAGCCGATGGCGCACGCGCCGTAGAGGCTGGCATGGATCGCATCGCCGCCCGAATCGCTGAGGCAACCGCAGCGCTTGAGCAGGCTCGAAGCGTGACCGCGCCGGGCCCCCGCGCCGAGCACGTGGGTGAGGTGCGCACCGCGGCGGGCCGTGCCGCAGAGGATGCGCGACAGGTCGAAAGCGCCCTCGATGCGGGTCGCCAGGACACTCTCCGCTCGGACGTCGAGGAGCGGGTAGCCCTGCTCGTGGCGCTCGGGGAGCTGTGCGAGGCGACCGCGGATGCGCGCGACGCCGCGGGAGATCGGGCGGCGAGGCTCGAAGGGGGCATGTTGACTCAGGCCGGGAGCGACGAGGTCGCCGAGATCCTGCGGGCTTGTTCGCGCCGCGACGCCGAGCTTCAGGCTCGGCTACGTGTGGTCGGTGAGCAAGTGACCACCTCCGAGGTCGAGGCCGCGCACCTGCGCGATCGCCGTGACGAGACCGCGGCCGAGCTCGGCCGCATCGCAGCGAGGCTCAAGCGGGAACTGGGGCCGGCCGCCGAGCCGGTCGCCGAACCTGAGCGCGCGGAGGTCGAGGGTAAGCTGGAGCGTCTGGCCCGGCGCCGCGAACAGCTTGGGCCCGTCAACCCGCTGGCCGAGCGCGAGTACGAGGACGCGCTCGCCCACGTCACCGAGCTGGAGGAGCAGCGGGCGGACCTCGAGGGTGCGCTGGCGGACCTCGGCGACCTCATCCGGGAAACCGATAGGCGCATCGAGGAGGCGTTCGAGGAGACCTTCGAGGCCGCCCAGGCGAATTTCTCGGACCTGGTCGAGCACCTGTTCCCCGGCGGCCGCGGGCGCCTGCGGTTGGTCGCCGAGCGCGGACCGAAGCCGGTGCTGGGAGGCGGGGAGGATCTGCCCGCGACGGATGCTGATGAGTCCGAGGCCGCGGCGGACTCCGAGACCGTCTCGGGAGGTGTGGAGATTGAGGTCACCCCGGCCGGGAAGGCGACGCGGAGGCTGTCGCTCCTGTCGGGTGGCGAGAAGTCCCTCGTCGCTCTGGCGTTCGTGTTCTCCGTCTTCCTCGCCCGACCGTCGCCCTTCTACATCCTCGACGAGGTCGAGGCGGCGCTCGACGACGCGAACATCGATCGCTTCCTCCAGCTGGTCGGTCGCTTTGCGGATCGAGCGCAGTTCATCATCGTCACCCATCAGAAGCGCACAATGGACGCGGCCGATGTCCTCTACGGCGTGTCGATGGGCTCGGGTGGGATCACGAAGGTGATCTCGCGGCGCATGCCGAAGGGACTTGAGGGCGAGCAGGGCGTGCTCGCTCCCGCCGGCGCCGAAGCTGAAGCCGCCTAGGGCTCCGGCCGCACTAGCCTGAGCGCCGATGGCGCGGAGCTGGCAGGAGGCAGTGGACCTGGGTGAACGACGTGCTCGCAGCGCTTCTCCCGCGCTCGAACGCGGCGTGGAGGCGGCCGACGAGCCCGGCATGTTCCGGCGCCTGCGCGAGTCGCTCAAGCGCAGCCGTCAAGCGCTCGGAGCGGAGCTCGCCGCCTCGATCACCGACAGGCTCGACGCCGAGTCGTTCGAGCGCATCGAGGAGGCGCTGATCCTCGCTGACGTCGGAGCGCCGACAACGGCTGAGGTGGTCGGGCGCCTGGAAGCCGAGGTCGAGGCGGGCGAGCTCGTGGGCGCGGAGGACATCCGCGCGCGGCTCATCGATCTGCTTGCCGAGCTGGCCACGAGTGATTCGCAACGGATCGATCTCACCGTGGCCCCCGCCGTCGTGATGGTCGTCGGCGTCAACGGCACCGGCAAGACCACGACCATCGGCAAGCTCGCGTGGCACCTGCGCCGGGAATTGGGAGCGTCGGTGCTCGTCGCGGCGGCGGACACCTACAGGGCAGCGGCGATCGAGCAGCTCGAGGCCTGGGCCGAGCGCTCTGACGCGGACATCGTGCGCGGTGCTTCAGGGGGCGACGCCGGCGCGGTCGTCTTCGACGCGATCGCGGCGGCGGAGGGGCGCAGAGTGGACGTCGTCATCGCCGACACCGCCGGCCGCCTGCATACCCACGGGAACCTGATGGACGAGCTCGCGAAGGTCCGCCGCGTCGCCGCTTCGCGCCTGCAGGGTGCTCCACACGAGACCCTGATCGTGATCGATGCGACGACGGGCCAGAACGGCCTGCGTCAGGCGCAGGCGTTCGCCGACGCCGTCGAGGTGACCGGGGTCGTGCTGACAAAGCTCGACGGGACGGCGAAAGGCGGAATCGCGCTGGCGATTTCGCGAGAGCTCGGCATCCCCGTGAAGCTGATCGGTACCGGCGAGGGGCTCGAGGACCTGCGCCCGTTCGACCCGCACGAGTTCGCCGCCGCGCTGATCGGCGAGTAGCCCGAGCCCGCGACCCGGGCGTCGCTTCGCTGCCTCTAAGCTGCTTCGCCCGTGTTCGACCAGCTCTCCGAACGCCTCCAGGCGACGCTCTCCGACGTTCGCTCGCGCGGCAAGCTGACCGAGGAAGACGTGAGCGCAGCGATGCGCGAGATCCGGCTGGCGCTGCTCGAGGCGGATGTCAACTTCAAGGTCGTCAAGTCGTTTACCGCCCAGGTCAAGGAGCGTTGTCTGGGCGCCGGCGTCCTCGACTCGCTCAACCCTGGCCAGCAGGTGGTGAAGATCGTCGGGGAGGAGCTGGCCGAGCTCATGGGAGGCTCCGGGCGGGAGCTCGCCCTGGCCCCGACGGGAACCACTGTCGTGCTCATGGCGGGCCTGCAAGGATCGGGCAAGACCACGGCCTGCGCGAAGCTGGCGCAGCTCCTCGGTAAGGACGGCAAGAAGGTGGGGATCGCCGCGTGTGACACCCAGCGCCCGGCTGCGGTGGAGCAGCTCCTCACGCTCGGCGAACGCGCGGGCGCGACCGTGTACCAGCAGGGCACGGAGCGTGACCCGATCGAGATCGCCGAGTGGGCCAAAGGGCAGGCGCGTGCGGATTCGAAAGATGTCCTCATCATCGACACCGCGGGCCGCCTGCATGTCGACGACGAGCTGATGGCGCAGCTCGCTCAGATCCGCAAGCGCACGAAGCCGCACGACGTCCTGCTGAGCGTCGATGCGATGACCGGCCAGGATGCCGTCAACGTCGCCGAGCAGTTCGCCGAGCATGCCGAGTTCGACGGGGTGGTCATCACCAAGCTCGACGGCGACGCCCGGGGCGGTGCCGCCCTCTCGGTCAAGGCGGTGACCGGCAAGCCCATCCTCTACGCGTCCACGGGCGAGCGCCTGGACCAGATCGAGCGTTTCCACCCCGAGCGTATGGCCTCGCGCATTCTCGGCATGGGCGACGTGCTCTCGCTGATCGAGAAGGCTGAGGAGGTCTCCGACGAAGACCAGGCCAAGGAGCTCGAGCGGAAGTTCCGCCGGCAGGAGTTCACACTCGAGGACTTCCTCGCGCAGATGCGCCAGGTACGCAAGATGGGCCCGCTTTCGAACCTCCTGGGCATGATGCCCGGGATGGGCAAGGCGATGAAGGAGATCCGCTCGGCCAACATGGACGAGCGCGAGCTGGATCGCCTTGAAGCCATCATCCTCTCGATGACTCCAGCCGAACGCGCGAAGCCGGATCTGATCGATGGATCTCGCCGCAAGCGGATCGCGAAGGGCTCCGGGACCACCGTCTCCGCCGTGAACCAGCTGGTGAAGCAATTCGGGCAGATGCGGAAGATGATGTCCCAGCTCGCGAAGGGCAAGATGCCGGATCCACAGCAGCTCATGCGCGGGATGCGGTAGGGCGTCCGCCCGCTACCCTTCCCAGCCGCTGATGGTCCGACTGAGACTGAAAAGGGTGGGTTCGAGGAAGAACCCGATCTGGCGCATCGTCGTCGCCGACCGCCGCTCACCACGTGACGGACGGACGATCGAGACGATCGGCCACTACAACCCACAGACCGATCCCTCGCTGATCGAGATCGACGAGGAGCGGGCGCGCCACTGGCTCGAACACGGCGCCAGGCCCACGCGGACCGTCGCCACTCTGCTGCGCAGGCAGGGCATCGAGGCAGCGGGAAGCTAGAACCCGCATGCGCGAGCTCGTGGAGTTCCTCGCACGCGCGCTGGTATCCGACCCCGACGCCGTCAGCGTCGAGGAGGTCGACGACGGTGGGGACGTGGTGCTCGAGGTGCGCGTCGCGCCCAACGACCTCGGACGCGTGATCGGCCGCTCCGGTCGGGTCGCCAACGCGCTGCGATCCGTGGCAAAAGCGGCCGCCACGCGCGAGGACCGCAGGGTGTTGGTGGAGATCGTGGAGGAATAGGCAGGCGCCGACCTCCCTCCTCATTGCCCGTTCGTCCCTAGGCTCCGCCTGGCATGCGCCTCGACATCTTCACCCTCTTCCCGGAGTGGTTCGAGTGGTTTTGTGCGCAGCGGCATGTGCGCAATGCCCTCGAGGCCGGCAACGAGCTGCGCTTTTTCAACCCGCGTGAGACGACGCCGCTGCGGAACGGCCAGGTCGATGACACCCCGTACGGGGGCGGGGCCGGGATGGTGATGCGCGTCGACGTGATCGACGCTGCGCTCCAGGCCGCCTACGGCCCCGAGCGCCTGCGCCGCGTCGTGGTCCTGGCGCCGTCGGGCAGACAGTTCGACGAGCCCCTCGCTGCCGAGCTCGCTGCGGAGCCCGAGCTGGCGCTCATCTGCGGGCGCTACGAGGGGATCGACGAGCGGGTCCGCGAGCATCTGGCAACCGATGCCATCTCGATCGGTCCCTACGTACTCTCCGGCGGGGAGCCGGCGGCGATGGTGGTCGCCGACGCCGTGATCCGCAAGCTCCCGGGCGCGCTGGGGCACAAGTTGAGCGCGGTCGAGGAGTCGTTCTCGGAGGCGCTCGCGGGTGCGCCTGAGTATCCGCACTACACCAGGCCCGCCGACTACCGCGGGTGGACCGTGCCCGAGATTCTTCTGTCCGGTGATCACGAGCGGGTTAGGGGGTGGCGGCGGGAGCGCAGCCGGGAGCGGGCCGAGCAAGACGATGCTCGCCCTCTTTAGCGGCCGTTAGGGAGCGACCGTCTATATTTCGGGGCTCGCGCGGGCCCCTCGCCGGGCACGCGCGTTTCCTATGAGCACGATCATCGAGGGCATCGAGCGGCGCCAGCTCCGCAGGGTCCCACGCTTTGACGCGGGCGACCGTGTGCGCGTCCACTTTCAGGTCATCGAGGGCGAGCGGCGCCGAACCCAGGTCTTTGAGGGCATCGTGATCGGGCGGCAGGGCTCTGGCGCTCGCGAGACGTTCATCGTGCGCAAGCAGTCCTTCGGGGTCGGGGTCGAGCGCACCTTTCCGGTGCACTCGCCGAAGATCGAGCGACTCGAGGTCATCGCGAGGGGCGACGTGCGGAGGGCAAAGCTCTACTACCTGAGAGGCCGGGTCGGAAAGCGAGCGCGGGTCGCCGAGCGTCGATGGGGGATCGAGGATGATCTTGTGATGGCTCCCGATGAGGAGCCCGTGCCTCTCGACTCCGAGGGCGTCGCCCTCGACGAGGCCGATGAGGTCCCGCCCGAGGCGGACGACGACTCGGAGGAGGAGCAGGAGGCAGCGCCCGAGGCCGAACCGGCGCCTGAGCCCCAGGAGGCGGAGCGCGCCTCCGAGCAAGAGGCCTCAGCGGAGCCCGAGGCTGAGGCCGAGGACTCCGAGGTCAAGAGCTGATCCCACGGCCGACAACGGGCAGGGGGGCTTTCCTCGAGCTGATCGTGATCGTCGCGATGGCGATCGGGCTCGCCCTCCTGATCCAAGCCTTCGTTGTCAAGCCTTACCAGATCCCATCCGAGTCGATGGTTCCCACGCTCAAGATCGGCCAGCGCGTGCTCGTGAACCGCGTCAACTACCACCTGAGCGACCCCGACCGCAACGACATCGTCGTCTTTCATCCGCCCAAGGGAGCGGAGGCGGGAACTCAGTGCGGTGCGAAAGACGTGAACGACGGCGATAGCGACGACGATGAGGCCACGTACGACTCCGAAACTCAGGCGTGCCCGCTCCCCGTCGACGAGCAGTCCGAGACGAACTTCATCAAGCGGGTGGTGGCGATTCCCGGCGACCGGCTGCGGATCGAGGATGGCCACCCAGTGATCAACGGTGAAGTCCAGGAGGAGGACTTCACGAGGCCCTGCGGCGATTCAGGCAACAAGTGCAATTTGCGGGAGGAGATCGTGATCCCGCCCGACCACTACTTCATGATGGGCGACAACCGTGGCTCGAGCGACGACAGCCGCTACTGGGGACCAGTTCCCAGAGACTGGATCATCGGCCAGGCGTTCTTCACCTACTGGCCCCCGGAGCGCATCGGCATCTTCTAGGACGCCGCGGTCCGTACAAGCCAAGGCAGCCGCCAAGCGGCGCCGCCGGCGGGCGGCGAAGCTCTTTCGCTTCGACCGCGAGCTTGGGACGCGCTTCGTTGCGGGCTGCGACGAGGCTGGGCGCGGCTCGCTGGCGGGCCCGCTGGTGGCGGCGGCGGTTCTGATGGACTACGACCGGCTGACCCTCTCTGACCGGCGTGCTCTCGGCTTCCTCGACGACTCGAAGCAGCGATCCGCGGAGGAGCGCGAGGCCCTCTACCCCGTCGTCCTGAGGGCGGCGGCACGGGTGGCTGTGACGGTGCGCTGCGTGCGAGGGATCGACACGCGCGGCCTTCATGTGACCAACATGGCGGCGCTGGCCCGCAGCCTCGAGCGTGTGGCCGTACCCGGCGCTTCCTGCCTCGTCGACGGCTTCAGGCTGCCTGGGTGTACCGTCGAGCACCGCCAGGTGATCGAGGGCGACGCCCGCAGCGCGGCGATCGCCGCCGCGTCGGTTGTCGCCAAGGTGACACGCGACCGCTACATGCACGGGGCGGAGGAGCGCTACCCGGGCTTCGGGTTCGCCGAGAACGTGGGGTACTCGACGCCCGGACACCGCGCGGCGATCATCCGCGACGGGCCCTCGGGCCTTCATCGCCGTTCGTTCGCCTCGATCGCCTACAGCCAACTCTCCCTGGAGGCTTCGGGCTCAGAAGGCGGCCGGCAGGTACTCGAGGCTCATGATGGAGTCGTCGTCCCCCATCCAGACGCCGGCAACGTCGAAGCGCAGCTCGGCGAAGCCGCGCAGGCCTGAAGGGCGGTCACGCAGCCAGGCGCTCGCCAAGCGGCGCAGTTGCGCCTGCTTCCGTGCCCCCACCGCCAGCAGCGGTGACTCCGGGCCCGCACGGGCGCACTGCGAGCGAGCCTTGACTTCAACGAACACCAGGTAGCGGCCGTCGCGCGCGACGATGTCGAGCTCGCCTCTCCCGCCTTCCGGGCGAGAGTTTCGGTCGAGGATCGACCACCCGGCACCCTGCAGCCGCGTCGCCACGAACTCCTCGGCAGCGCGGCCCCGACTCTGGCGCTCGGCGGTCACGCGCGGACCGTAGGGCGCTCGTGTGAGCGCGTGGCGCGCCAATCGTGGCTAGATCGTCACAGAGGCGGCACGGCTAGCGCGCAACGCGGCAGGCGTCGATCCATAGCGTCGCCGTCGTGCTCGCCACCATCCGTACCTTCGCGCTGCTGGGGGTCGAGGCCCGCGACGTCCGAGTGGAGGTCGACGTGCGCCCCGGCCTGCCCACGTTCACCATCGTCGGCCTTCCCGACGCCGCCGTCCGCGAGTCACGCGAGCGCGTACGCGCGGCGCTCTCGAACTGCGATTTCGACTTTCCGCAGAAGCGGATCACCGTGAACCTCGCGCCCGCCAATCTCCCGAAGGCCGGGCCGGGCTTCGATCTCGCGATCGCGGCGGGGGTCCTCGTCGCTTCGGGCCAGTTGCCAAGAAAGCCACTCGCTGACGCGGGCCTCGTCGGCGAGGTGGCGCTAGACGGCTCGATCAGGGAGGTCCGCGGTGCACTGCCGATGGCGGCGCGGGCCCGGGCGGCCGGCGTTCCGGCGATCGGTGTGCCAGCGGCCAACGCCGAGGAGGCAGCGCTCGCCAACCTGATCCCCCCCAACGGCGACGGCCTCCTCGCGTTCGTGAGCGTGCTCGGGCTCGACAGCGTGAGTCGCCTGCGCGATCTCGGGTGTGGGGAGGGGCCAGACCCGATTGCACCACCGCGCCTCCGGCCGCCGGTGCATGGAAGGGGGCTTCCTGATCTCGCGGATCTCCGCGGGCAAGGCGTGCTGCGCCGCGCTCTGGAGGTCGCCGCCGCGGGCAGCCACAGCCTGCTCATGCTCGGGCCACCGGGCGTTGGAAAGTCGATGGCCGCCCGGCGCCTCCCGTCGATTCTGCCGCCGCTGGGGGAGGCCGAATCCATCGAGGCGCTCAGCGTCGCCAGCGCCTGCGGCGTCCGCACCCCGTTCGAATTGGCACGCCGGCGACCGTTCCGCACTCCGCATCACACCATCTCATCCGCCGCCCTCGTCGGTGGAGGCGTACCACCACGTCCCGGCGAGCTCACGCGCGCGCATCGCGGTGTGCTGTTCTTGGACGAGCTTCCCGAGTTCTCGAGAGACTCGCTCGAGGCCCTGCGTCAGCCGCTCGAGGAGGGGCGAATCATGATCTGCAGGGCGCGCCACACGGTCGAGCTCCCCTGCCGGGTGATGCTCATCGCCGCCGCCAACCCCTGCCCCTGCGGCGGTGGACGCGGCGATGGCGCCTGCCAGTGCTCGGAGGGTGAGATCCGGCGCTACAGGGCTCGGGTATCGGGCCCGCTCGCCGATCGCATGGACGTGCATGTGGATGTCGATCAGCCGGAACCGGGAGCGCTCAGCGGGCGCCCAGGTGAGGCCTCGGACGCCGTGCGCGCTCGGGTCTTGGCTGCGCGGCAGGTCCAGGCCCGGCGCCTCGAGGGCCGGGCCAATGCCGAGATGAGCGAGTCCGAGCTCCGCGCCAGCCTCACGCTCGACTCCGAGCTCGCGGGGATGCTCGAGAGCGCCCGCACCACGATGGGGCTCAGCGGGCGCGGGCATGATCGTGTGCTGCGGGTCGCACGCACAGTGGCGGACCTGAGTGGCAGTGATTCCGTCGAGGCAGACCACTTGGCGGAGGCCTTGTCGTACCGATCTCGTGGCGGCGATTGACGTCTGGACGATCGAGCGGGGTCCCGAGTGGCCGCCGGGCCTTGGGTGCCTCGACCGCGCTGTCGAGGGCGGCAACGCAGCGGCGGCCGGAAGAGCTCCGCAGCGGCTGCACGGCCTGGGACGGCGCCTACTCGTGGCTGCACTCGAGCCCCAGACGGCGGTGACGATCGTCGGTGCAAGGCGGTGCACCGAGGAGGGGAAGCGGATCGCCGAGGAGATGGCATCGGCGCTTGCGGCTGCGGGCCTCGTGGTCATCTCCGGCATGGCGTTCGGGATCGATTCGGCGGCCCACCGCGGAGCGCTGGCGGCGAAAGGCCCGACCGTAGCCGTGCTGGCAGGCGGGCCGGATGTCCCTTATCCGCCGAGCGCCCGGCGTCTTTACGCCCGGATCCTGAACGAGGGGGGAGCGGTGATCTCGGAGATGGAACCGGGGCGGCCGACGGAGCGATGGGGCTTTCCCGCACGCAACCGAATCATGGCCGCGCTCAGCACGATCACGGTTGTCGTGGAAGCAGCGAACCCATCCGGATCGCGTATCACCGCGGATAGGGCGCTCGAGCTCGGCAGGGAAGTGGGAGCCGTGCCCGGCTCGATCTTCGCACCGCTCTCGCAGGGGCCGCACGAGCTGATTCGCGACGGCGCTCACCTGATCCGCGGGGCTCAGGACGTGCTCGATTTGGCGCTCGGGGTAGGCGTGAAGGAGGCCATGCGGAGTGGGCCCCCCGTAGACCCGACCCTCGCTTTGGTCCTCGAGGGTGTCGGGCCTGCCGGCAGCAGCAGCGAACGACTGGCAGCCGGCCTGGAGATTTCGGCCTCGAGCGTCGCGGTCGCCGTCTCGAGGCTCGAGCTCCTGGGGTACCTGCGCTCGCATGCCGGCACCTTCGTGCGCACGGGCCTCGAACCCCCGCCGGCGCCCTAAGCTCGGCCCGTGGCAAGCCCACGCGAGATTCCCGCCGTCCTGTCGATCGCCGGCTCCGACTCCGGTGGGGGAGCCGGGATCCAGGCCGATCTGAAGGCGTTCGCGCGATGTGGCGTTCACGGGATGACGGCGATCACCGCCCTGACCGCGCAGAACACGGTTGGAGTGACGAGGGTGGAGCAGGTGAGCCCCCAGATGATCGTGGCGCAGACGCGCGCCGTGGTGGAGGACATCGGTGTCGACGCCGTCAAGGTCGGGATGCTGGGGGATGAGACGACCATCGGGGCTGTGGCCGAAGCGCTCGCCCTGATCGGCGAGGTGCCGGTCGTGGTTGACCCTGTCATGGTCTCCGAAAGCGGGGCCACGCTCCTCGATCCGAACGCGAAGGCGGCCCTGATCGAGCGCATCTTGCCCGAGGCCTCCGTCGTTACGCCAAACCTCACCGAGGCTCGCTCGCTCGCCGGGGCCGGGGAGAGCGCCGGCCCCGCGGATCTCGCGGCCGCCGTGCAGGCGCTCGGACCGAAGGCTGTGATCGTCACCGGAGGTCACACCGACGACGGGGCCGACACCCTCTTCGACGGCTACGGCACGCTTCGGATCGAGGGCCCGCGATACCCGAGCGACGCCGCGCACGGCTCGGGCTGTACGCATTCCTCCTCCCTTGCTGCGTTTCTGGCCCGGGGCTACGAGCTCGCTGACGCCGCGCGCTGGGCACGGGAGGTCGCCGCCGAGGCCGTCGGTCACGGTCTCCGCGACATCGGTGCGGGCGCTGGGCCGGTTGACGTGTTCGCGCTCGCGGGTCGGCGGGGCGCAGCCGGGCCGCTGGCATAATCCTTGGCGTGAGGCTCCTCCGCATGAAGCCCGGACATGGCGACGTGCTGCTCGCCGAGGGCGACCCGGAGGTGAGCGAGGACGAAGAGCGCCTGATCGAGGAGTTTCGGCGCCAGCTGGACCTCGGCATGTGGGCGGCCGTTCCCACCAGCGATGGCGCTCGGCGTGAGGCCGTGATGGTCCGAAGCTTCTCGGAGGTGCCGCGCGAGGCCGAGCGGGTCGTCTTCTTCCCGCCGGCAGCCGGTGGCTGATGCGCCTGCTCCGGCGCCGCGCCCGAGCCGAGCACATCCCCCGCTACGACCCCGGTCGCGAGCGCCGAGCCGAGCGCCGAGCCCGCGAGCTCATGCGCTCGATCGTCTCGCCCGAGGAATACGAGATGTACGAGGAGCTTGGGTTCGTCTCAGTCGAGGGCACCGAGCCGGGCTACGCCTACCTGCTCTACCCCCACCGCCCGATCATGGCGTACACAACCCAAAACGGGGAGCTTCTGAGCGAGTACTGCATCGCGTTCCGCGACGCTTCCGACCTCGCGCTCGGAGACCGGCTGCCCGACGCCGACGACGTGCTCGCCAAGTGGATCTCCCTGCGGGGCTCCGAGCGGGAGCTGATCGCGCGCGCGAACATGCACGTGCCCGGCCGCCAGCTCGATCCGGACCAGGTGCGCCGCGACCTGCACATGCTCGGTGCCTGGCGGGCGCGCCGGCGCGCGGACGCAACGCGGGCGGGATGATTCCTGGCATCAGGACCCCGGTCGCACGGCAGACGTCTGTGTAGCTCAGGTTCTTTCTCGCGCAGCTCAGCACCGTTTCCCCCGCTGTTCGCGCTCTACGCGCGCCCTACACTGGCTCGCCCCGATGACACCCGAATCGGTAAAGGCCCCGCGCCCGCGTTCCGCCGCCGTCTTCGATGGGCCCGACCGAGCCGCCGCGCGCGCCCAGATGAAGGGCATCGGCTTCGACGACGAGGCGCTCTCGCGGCCGACGGTCGGCGTCGCCAACACCTGGACCGAGGCGATGCCCTGCAACTTCCACCTGCGCGAGCTGGCCGCGCCGCTCAAGGACGGAGTGCGGGCCGCCGGCGGGACGCCGATGGAGTTCAACACCGTCGCGATCTCGGATGGGATCACGATGGGGACCAAGGGAATGCGGTCCTCGCTCGTCTCGCGCGAGGTGATAGCCGACTCGATCGAGCTCGCCGCCCGCGGCTACCAGTTCGACGCGCTCGTCGCCCTCTCCGCCTGCGACAAGACGCTCCCCGGATGCGTGATGGCACTGGCCCGTCTCGACGTGCCCTCGCTGATGCTCTACGGCGGCTCGATCCTGCCGGGGCGCTGGCGGGGCAGGGACGTGACGATCGGGGACGTCTTCGAGGCGATCGGCGCGCATGCGGCGGGGGAGATGTCCGACGCCGACCTGCACGAGCTCGAGGGCGCCGCCAGCCCGGGCCCCGGTGCCTGCGCGGGACAGTTCACCGCGAATACGATGGCGTGCGCGTTCGAGGCGCTTGGGATCTCGCCCGCCGGCTCCGCGATGGTCCCGGCGACCGACGATGACAAGCGGACCGTCGCCGAGCGGGTCGGCGAGTTGGTCCTGCGGGTCCTCGCCGACGACCTGCGCCCGAGCCGCGTCATCACCCGCAATTCGCTCGAGAACGCGATCGCGGCCGTGTGTGCGACCGGGGGCTCCACCAACGGGGTGCTGCACCTGCTGGCCGTCGCTCGCGAGGCAGGCGTCGCACTCGACATCGATGAGTTCGAGCGGATCTCGCGCGCCACGCCGCTGCTGGCCGACCTCAAACCCGGCGGCCGCTTCGTCGCGCTTGATCTCTATCGCGCCGGCGGGGTTCCGCTGGTCCTCAGCCGGCTCGCCGAAGCGGGGATCCTGCACGCCGACGAGCTCACCGTGACCGGCCGCACGATCGGCGAGGAGGCGGCGGCGGCGATCGAGGCCCCGGGCCAGGAGGTCGTGCGACCCCTCTCCGACCCGCTCAAGAGCGAGGGCGGGCTCGCGATCCTGCGCGGGAACCTGGCTCCCGAGGGCTGCGTGGTCAAGCTCGCCGGGACCGAACGGAAGGGACAGAGGGGTCCCGCGCGCGTGTTCGAGGGCGAGGAGGAGTGCTTTCGCGCGGTCAAGGAGCAGTCGATCAAGCCGGGCGACGTGATCGTGATTCGCAACGAGGGACCCGCCGGGGGCCCGGGCATGCGCGAGATGCTTCAGGTCACGGCCGCGATCGTCGGCGAAGGGCTTGGCGAGGAAGTCGCCCTGATCACCGACGGGCGCTTCTCGGGTGCGACACGCGGCCTCATGGTGGGCCACGTCGCCCCGGAGGCCGTCAAGGGCGGGCCGATCGGAGCGCTACGGGACGGCGACGAGCTCACGATCGACGTCGAGGGCCGCGAGCTCTCGGTCGCGCTCAACGACGAGGAGATCACCGCGCGGCTGCGCGACTACGAGCCCCCTGAGCCGGAGTTCGAGAGCGGCGTGATGGCGAAGTACGCTCGGGGCGTCTCTTCGGCATCGCAGGGCGCGGTCACCGGCTAGCTCTCCTGCCCTTTACGCCCGGCTGGTGTTGTGGGACACTGGGATCAGGAGACAGGGACGTGTCAAGGACGACACTGATCGGGCGATTCAGCGTCTTCGTGGCGACGATCGTCGGATTGATCGTGCCCGCCACCGCGCCCGCCAGCTACGAGTTCGAAGCCGCCTGGGGTACGCAGGGTTCCGCCGAAGGACAGTTCGGGACGCCGACCGGCATCGCCATCGACCCCGGTAACGACTCGGTCTACGTGACCGACGAATTCCGCAGTCGGATCCAGAAGTTCGAGCCCGACGGGGACTTCATCGCGGCCTGGGGATGGGGCGTTGACACCGGCGCGGCCCAGTACGAGATCTGCACCTCGGGGTGCCAGGCGGGGATCGGCGGGAGCGGCGATGGCCAGCTGCTGCCCGACGGCATCGCAACCGACCCCGCGGGCAACGTCTACGTCGCGGACACCGGCAACAACCGGATCCAGAAGTTCGCCTCCGACGGAACCTTCCTCACCAAGTGGGGCTCGGCGGGGTCGGCGGAGGGTCAGTTCAGCTTTCCCGCTGGAATCGATGTCGATGGGGCCGGCAACGTCTACGTCGCCGACACTGTCAACAACCGGGTCCAGGTGTTCGACCAGAGCGGTGGATTCGTGCGGATGTGGGGATGGGGCGTCGACGACGGGTCGTCGACCCTGCAGGTCTGCACAGCGGGCTGCCAGGCGGGCGCATTCGGCTCGGGACAGGGCCAACTCAGCATCCTCCAGAGCCTCGCTGTCACGAGCGCCGGCGACCTGGTCCACGTGAGCGACACGTTCAACCACCGCGTTCAAACCTTCACTTCCGCCGGCGCTTTCGTCGGGTCCACTGGCGGCAACGGGACCGCGGGCGGTCAGTTCAACTTCATCGACGGCATCGCGATCGACGGCGACGGGAACCTCCTCGTTGCCGACCCGAACAACCAGCGGATCCAGAAGCTGAGCGCCCTCGGAGCCTTCCTCGGCACCTGGGGGTGGGGCGTCTCGGACGGCTCATCCGAGTTCCAGGTCTGTGCCTCCGGCTGCCAAGCGGGCTTGATGGGCCCTGGGGCCGGGCAATTCCACGCTCCCTTCGGGATCGGGGTGGATTCCACCGGGCACGTGTTCGTCGCTGATCGTTCGAACGCCCGAGTCCAGCGCTTCGCGACGATCGCACCCGCGACCACGATCGATTCCGGCCCGCCGCCGATCGGCAGCGACCCGACCACGTCGTTCACGTTCCGCTCGAGCCTTCCCGACTCCACGTTCGAGTGCCGCGTCGACGCGAACGCCTTCGGCCCCTGCAACGGTTCGAATCAGACGACTGGGGGCGAAACCACCGGCGCACACAACTTGCCACCGCTTCTGGATGGCGACCACTCGTTCGACGTGAGGGCGCTAGACCACGTCGCGATCAGGGACGCCACGCCGGCGCAGGCGCAGTTCGTGGTCGACACCCAGCCGCCGAGCGTCGACGGCCTCGACGTTGCGGTCAACTCAAGAAAACGCCGGGCCAAGGCCACCTTCGCCGTCAGCGATCCGGCGCCGGGGACCGCGACCGAGACAGAGTGCCGACTCGACTCGCGCGAGTTCAGCACCTGTGAGTCTCCGTGGCGCTACCGGCATCTCGACGACGGCAAGCACAGGATCCGAGTCCGCGCCAGCGACGAGGCGGGCAACCAGAGCTCCGTCGCCAAGCAGACCTTCAAGGTGAAGCGCTAGGCGCCGCCGCCCCGCGCCGCGGTTGGCCCGTCAGGCGTAGCCGGCCCGCTCGAGGATCGGGATCTCGTGGATCTGGGGGGGTTGCAGGTGGTTCCAGAGGATCCCGCGCGGGCGGGGGAACTGGCGCTCGAGGTCGATCACCGCGCGCGGCGTCGCGATCATGTCCACGGGCAGGTCGTGGTCCAACAGCGGCAGGTGCTCGCGCAGGATCTGGATCGGGTGGACGGTGGTCGCGACGACCGTGTGGGCGTCGATCAGGCCCTGCTCGATCAGCAGGGCGTACTCGAGATCCGAGAACCCACCGCCCTTGCCCACGCGGGCGCCTGAGAGGTTCACGCCCACCGATCCGCAGAGGACGAAATCGATCTCGGGCAGCTCTTCGAGGGCCACGACCTTCCCATGGCGCATGGCGCCCTTGATCGTGGCCGCCTCGCGCACCTGCTTGGCGTTCAGCCTCCTGGGATCGAGCAACCGAAACGGATGCAGGTCGCGCAGGCGCGGGACCGCCATCACCAGGGTTTTCCCCTCCTCGAGCGCCAGGCGTCGCACGTGGGTTTGGGGCGAATCGGGATTGGCCTTCACGACCTGGGCACGGCGCCACAACCGGTGGCCCGCCAGCTTCTGCGCGGCCAATTTGGCCCCGGCGAAGTTGGGGATCCTGCCTTCGGCTCCGGGGAAGCGCGAGACGCCCTCCCGGTCCATCGCTTTCCACACAGCGCGGCGTACCTGATCCTTGGAGCGCATCGGGCGGCGGATACTATGGCCCGCCCGTGGCATTCGACCGAACGTCCCTTGCTCGCAGCCGGGCGGACCTCTCAGACCACTCCGTCGCGGCGCCGGAGCGGCTTCCGCAGCGCCGCTCGGCCGAGGACATGCGCGATCTGCTTCCGGCCATCGAGCCCGACCGGCGCCTCTCCGACTGGGGCCGCTCCGAGCGGGTCGAGGGCTTCATGGATCGGACGCTTGTGGAGTTCCTCTACAGGTACTGGTTCCGGGCCGAGGTCGAGGGCATCGAGAACGTACCTGGATCGGGCGGCGCCATGATCGTGTCGAACCACTCGGGCGCGCTCCCGCCCGATGCCGCCATGATCGCCAAGGCGATCCGCGAGGAGCACCCCCGCCCCCGGCCGCTTCACATCACCGTCGAGCACTTCTTCAAGAGCTACCCCGGGTTCTCGATGCTGATCCCGAAGATCGGCTGCGTCGCGGCGCATCCGGCCAACGTCCATCGCCTGCTATACGACGAGGAGCAGCTCGTGCTCGTGTTCCCCGAGGGTCGCAAGGGCACCGAGAAGCTCTACAAGGATCGCTACCGCCTGCGTCGCTTCGGACGTGGCGGCTTCGTTGAGGCGGCGATGCAAGCCGACGCCACGATCGTGCCAACCTGCGTGGTCGGCGCCGAGGAGGCGGCCCCGGTCTTCGCGCAGGTCGACTTCATGAAGCGGCTGACGGGGCTTCTCTACTTTCCCCTGACCCCGACTTTTCCGTGGTTCGGCCCACTCGGCATGCTCGGGTACCTCCCGGCGAAGTTCAAGCTTCGCTTCCTCGAGCCCATCGACACGGTCGAGCTCGGAGGACGCGAGGCTGCCCTCGACAAGGCGCTGGTTCAAACGGTGGCCCAGGAGATCCGCGCGCGCATTCAGGAGAACCTGCATGAAATGCTTGGCCGACGCCGGTCGGTGTGGTTGGGTTGACGGCCTCGCGACCCGAGAACGAGTCCAAGACACGCCGGGTTCTCATCACGGGGCTCTCCAGTTATTGGGGTGGGGTCCTCGCCGAGGCGCTCGAGGGGTTCGAGCAGATCGAGGCCATCATCGGTGTGGATTCGAGCGAACCTCGGCGGGAGCTCGAGCGCACGGAGTTCGTGAAGGTCTCCAATCAGCACTCGCTCATTCAGCGCATCGTCCAGGCCGCTGAGATCGACACCGTGATCGACACCCGCCTGGTGGTCAATTCGCTCGCCATGTCACCTCGCGCGGCGCATGAGACCAACGTCATCGGCACCATGAACATCGTCGCGGCGTGCGCGGGCGCGGACTCTCCGGTCCGGAAGTTCATCTTCAAGTCGAGCGCGCTCTTCTACGGATCCGAGAGCGACGATCCCGCCTTCTTTGATGAGTCCATGGGGCGCCCGCATCCACCGCGCACAGCTCTCGAGCGCGACATCGTCGAGGCGGAGGCCGCGGTCGACGAGTTCGCTGACGCCCAAGCCGACGTCACGGTCACGATCCTGCGTTGCGCGAACGTCCTCGGGCCGGACGTGGAGACAGGCTTTACGCGCATGTTCGCCTTGCCCGCTGTGCCGATGGTCCTCGGCTTCGACCCTCGCCTTCAGTTCGTCCACGAGGACGACGTCGTCCACGCCCTCGAGCACGCGGCTCTAAACGAGTTGCCTGGCAGGTTCAATGTTGCGGCCGACGGCGTGTTGTCCTTGACGGAGGCCATCGGGCTGCTTGGCAAGCTGCCGCTGCCCTTGCTGCCGCCCTGGGGGACTGGCCTCATCGCAGGGCCTCTGCGCAGGCTCGGCTTTCGCATTCCGGACGAGATGGTCAACGTGCTGCGCTTCGGGCGTGGCCTCGACAACCGCCTCTATAAGTCCGAGGGGTTTCGTTACGGGTACACGTCCCGCGAGACCGTCTCGGCCCTCGGTGATCACATGCGCATCCAGCCGGTGATGAGGGGCGTGGAGCGCACCTACATATATGAGCGTGAGGTCGAGGAGTTCCTGCGGTGGAGCCGTCATGTGCGCCGCGAGCGCGACCAGTCCGTCGGCGTTGACGCCGATCGCGACCCGCTCGGCATCTGACGACCGGGCAACGCTCGCTGCAAACCGGGCGATCCGTCCAATGCGACCGGTAATGGTTTCTACAATTCGTGCCGATGTTTCGCAGGTGAACCGACGTTCCCCCGCGAACGTAGGTGGTTCGGGAGTCCGCACGAGCACTGATGGGACGTAAGACACAGATAGCGATCATCGCGCTGGTGTTCCTGCTGGTCGCGGGAGCGGTGGGCGCGTACGCCTGGGATAAGTCCAAGGAAGATGAGATCGCCGAGGGCGTTCGCATCGGCAACATCGACGTCAGCGGCCTCTCGCGCGCCGCCGCCCAGAAGCAGGTCCATGCGGACCTCATCGCCCCTCTGGAAAAGCCCGTGACGGTGACGTTCAAGGGCACCCGTTACGTGCTCCACCCCGAGCAGCTCGACGTTCGGGCCGACATCAACGACATGGTCGACCGGGCGTTTGAGGTCAGCCGCGAAGACGCGCTTCCGAGCCGGCTCTGGCGTTACGCCTCCGGCGGCGAGGTAAACGAGACGATCAAGCCAACCATCGCCTACTCCGAGAGCGCGCTCGACGAGTTCGTCGCCAAGATCGCCGATGACGTAAACCAAGAGCCGGTCGACGCTTCGATCGAGCCCGGCCCGGCCAGCCTCAACACGGTCCCCGGCGCGCCGGGGCGCTCGCTGCGCTCCGACGAGCTGCGCGCCCAGCTTGCCGAGACGGTCCAAAGCCCGCGGGGCCGCAGCATCACGGCCCAGGTCGACGAGGTGGAGCCCGAGGTAACGACCGACGAGATCGCGACGGAGAATCCCACCTACCTCACGGTCGATCGCACCTCGTTCCAGCTCCGGCTGTGGGAGAACCTGAAGCTGGCGAGGACCTACACGGTGGCGATCGGCGCCGCCGGCTTCGACACCCCCGTCGGCGTCTACAACATCCAAAACAAGGCCGTCGACCCGGCATGGTCCGTCCCGGACTCAGACTGGGCGGGTGATCTCGCCGGGACCGTGGTCCCCGGCGGCACGCCCGAGAACCCCCTGAAGGCACGCTGGATGGGCATCTTCGACGGCGCAGGGATCCACGGCACCGACGACGTCGCGTCGCTCGGCACCGCGGCCTCCCACGGCTGCCTGCGCATGTCCGTGCCCGACGTGATCGAGCTCTACGACCGCGTCGACGTGGGCACGCCGATCTACATCGGCTAGCCGCTGGGCACGGCTGTAAGTCTGAGGCTGCCCCCGCATCCGCGCCTGCACGGGCAGGCATGGGCTGGGCTGTGGCGAACTTGCCTCAATGGAGCCGTCAGAGCTTTCCCCGGCATGGGAGGCAGCGCTCATGCGGTTTCGGCGGGAGCTAAAGACGCGGGGCGCCGCGCCGGGGACCCTACGCGCCTACGAGGGCGACCTGCGGGAGCTCGGCGTCTGGGCGACCGCAGCGGACCGCGAACCCGGGACTCTCGTCTATCGCGACCTTCGAGGGTTCGCGGCAAGCCTCTCGCACCGTGGGCTCGCGCGTGCCAGCGTGGCGCGAAAGCTGGCCGCGGTCAGAAGCTTTCACGACCACCTGGTCCGCGGCAGGGCCGCCGAGCAGAATCCAGCGGAGCTCCTGCCAACCCCGAAAGCGCAATCGAGGTTGCCCCGGGTCCTCGGGCCCGAGGAGATCGCGCGCCTTCTGGATCGCATTCCGGCCACGACCCCGCTCGAGGTGCGCGATCGAGCCCTGTTTGAGGTTGCCTACTCCTGCGGGCTGCGGGCCGAGGAGATCGTGAACCTGGACCTCGGCAGCATCGACTTCGACGCCGAGACGCTCAGGGTTCTGGGCAAGGGGTCGAAGACGCGCCTCGTGCCGGTCGGGGAGCCGGCGCAACGGGCGATCGAGCGTTACCTGGAGCGCGGGCGGGCCGCACTCGCGGGCGGGCCGGACGAGCAGGCGCTCTTTCTCTCACGGCGTGGGCGCCGGCTCTCGACCTCGGATGTCCGGCGCAGGCTGGCCCGCTGGGTGCGAGAAGCGGCCATTGCAGGCCACATGACTCCTCACACGCTGCGACATTCTTTTGCGACCCATCTGTTGGAGGGGGGTGCAGACCTGAGATCGATCCAGGAACTGCTGGGCCACTCGAGCATCTCCACGACACAGGTCTACACAAGGGTCGAACCCGGGAGACTCAGACGTGAATACGCGAAGAGCCATCCACGAGCATAGGTGCGGCGTGCGTAGCCGCTGCAGAGGCTAGATTTGGTGATCTCGGAAAGGGCAGTGGGCGTGGAAACCAACGTCAAGGCGGTAGAGCTTCGGGAGCTCTGGCGCCGCTATAAGCAGGAGGGCGACGATACGGCCCGCGAGCGGCTGGTCGTTGCCTACTCGCCCTTGGTCAAGTTCATCGCCGGGCGCATGGCGTCCGGACTGCCCTCGCACGTCGAGGAGTCGGATCTCATCTCGTACGGGCTCCTGGGGCTGATCGGCGCCATCCAGCGCTACGACCTCGACCGCGAGATCAAGTTCGAGACCTTTGCGGTCGCCCGCGTCAAGGGCGCGATCATCGACGAGCTGCGTTCGCTCGACTGGGTGCCCCGCTCGGTCAGAGCTCGCGCCCGTGACGTCGAACGCGCTCACGCCGACCTCGAGGGCAAGCTCGGGCGCAGCCCCAACGACGAGGAGATGGCGCTGCGTTTGGAGATGACCGTTGACGAGTTCCGCGACGCCCTCCTCGAGATCGCGAACTCGTCGATCCTCGCGCTCGACGACCTCTGGACCTTCGCCGACCCCGAGGGTGGGGGAGGGCAGATCTCCGTCCTCGACACGATTCAGGACCCGAACGCGATCGACCCGGAGACGGAGGCGCATACCGCCGAGCTGAAGGACCGGCTGGCCGACGCGATCGAGTTTCTGCCCGACCGCGAGCGCCTCGTAGTCGCCCTCTACTACTACGAGAACCTCACCCTGCGAGAGATCGGGGAGGTTCTTGGGGTGACTGAGTCGCGCGTCTCCCAGCTGCACACGAAGGCCGTCCTCGGCCTGCGCTCGCGCTTCGACTCGCGCCCTGAGTAGGCGTCACCGCGCGGGTCGCGGTGCACGGGATTAGACTGCGCGAGATGCCGCACCGGCCTCCCGACCGCATTCGCAACGTCGCCCTGATCGGGCACCGGGGCAGCGGCAAGACCAGCCTCTGTGAGGCGCTGCTCTTCGAGGCCGGCGTCGTCAATCGCCTCGGCCGGACCGTTGACGGCACGACCGTCTCGGACTTCGAGCCCGACGAACACGAGCGGGAGATGTCGATCGACGCGACGCTCGCGTCTTTCGATTTCCACGATCGCAAGATCAACCTGATCGACACCCCGGGAGACCCGAGCTTCATCGCCGACACGCTGGGAGCGCTGCGAGTGGTCGACGCGGCGATCGTCGTCGTGAACGCGGTGATGGGCGTCGAGGTCCATACCGAGCGGCTCTGGCAGCGAGCCGACGAGGCGGGCCTCGCTCGCCTGGTCTACGTCAACATGCTTGATCGCGAGCGGGCGGACTTCTTCCGCTCGCTGGAGTCCCTCCAGGAGACCTTCGGCCAGCACGTGGTGGCGACCGAGATCCCGATCGGCGCCGAGCACGAGATTCGTGGTGTGATCGATTTGATCGACATGAAGGCTCACGTCGCCGACGGGGAGGGCCGCGGCGCCGCGACCGAATCGGAGATCCCCGAGGCCCTGGCCGAGCAGGCGCAGCAGTACCGCGAGAAGCTCATGGACGAGGTCGCTGAGAACTCCGACGAGCTCATGGAGCGCTACCTCGAGGGCGAGGAGATCTCGCACGACGAGCTGGTCACGGCGCTCAAGAAGGGCGTGACGGAGGGCAATCTGTTTCCGGTCACCTGCGGCGTCGCAACGAAGAACCTGGGCACGAGCCGCCTGCTCGAGGCGATCATCGAGGATCTCCCTTCGCCCGAGATGCGGGGACCGATCGCGGCCCTGGACGGCGACGGCGAACCGATCGAGATCGCGCCTGACCCGTCCGGCGAGCTCGTGGCCCACGTCTTCAAGACCACAGCCGACCCCTACACCGGTCGCATCAACCTGCTGCGGGTCTACTCCGGCGTTCTGGCGTCGGACTCGCAAGCCGTCAATGCCACCCGTGGCGAGAAGGAGCGGATCGGGCAGCTGGCGGCGCCACGGGGCAAGGAGCACGAGAACGTCGATGAGCTCGGCGCGGGAGACATCGGTGCCGTCGCCAAGCTGCGCGAGACGAGGGCCGGGGACGTGCTCGCGGGCCAAAAGAGCTCCGACCAGGTCCGCTTCCCGGCGCTCGAGCTGCCCGCCCCCGTGATGGCGTTCGCGTACGAGCCGAAGTCGAAGGGCGACGAGGAGAAGGCGATAACGGCCGTGCGCCGCCTTGAGGAGGAGGACCCGACCCTCGATGTCCATCGCGACCCCCAGACCGGCGAGCAGATCATCGCCGGCCTCACCCAGGTCCACGTCGAGGTGATCGTCGAGCGGATGAAGCGCCGATTCGGGGCCGAGATCGAGCTGCACCCCCCGCAAGTCCCCTACCTGGAGACGATTCGCAAGCCCGCCAAGGCACACGGGCGCTACAAGAAGCAGACCGGCGGCCGTGGCCAGTTCGGCGATTGTCATATAGAGATCGAACCCGCCGAGCCGGGCACAGGGCTCGAGTTCACAAACGCGATCAAGGGTGGGGTGATCCCCGGCGGCTTCATCCCGGCGGTCGAGAAGGGCATCCAGGAGGCGATGGGGAAGGGTGTGGTCGCCGGCTATCCGATCAAGGACCTGCGCGTGCGGCTCTTCGACGGCCAGTACCACACCGTCGACTCCTCGGAGATGGCGTTCAAGATCGCTGGCTCGATGGCGTTTCAGCAGGCCGCGGCGGACGCGGATGCGTACCTGCTCGAGCCGATCGTGAAGCTGACCATCTCGGTCCCCGAGGATGGAGTTGGTGACGTGATCGGCGATCTCAACTCCCGCCGCGGTCGCCCCCTGGGGATGGAGCCGAAGGGCTCGATGACGGAGATCGAGGCGGAGGTGCCGATGGCCGAGGTCCTCGACTACGCCCCGGACCTGCGCGCGATCACCGGTGGCCGCGGCGACTACACGATGGAGTTCGTGCGCTACGAGGAGCTGCCCGCCCACCTCTCTCAGAAGGTGATCGCCGCCGCGAAGTCCGGCGACGCCGAACACGCGAACGCCTAGGACCGAGCGCACCGCGACGACCGGCTTTCAGGCAGGGCCGTTGCTACGTTGGCCCCGTGGCTGAACACGAGCCCGAGCGCTTTTACTCCTGCGACATCTGCGAGCGCACGATCCTTCGTGGCGAGCGCGTCTTCGACTATCTGACCGCCGATCGCGAGCCCCGCGGCGTCTGTGCCCTGTGCCGGGATCGGGCCGCCGACGCCGGGTGGATTCGCGCCGACTCCGAGGCTGCGGTAAGTGGCCAGGCGCCACCACGGCGCCGGCGAGGACAACGGGCGGCCAGGCTGCGCGAGCGAGTCACGAAGGCGGGCAGGAGGTTGCGAAGGCCGGCGGCCTCACACGAGCCCGATTCCGAGGCCCAGCCCGAGCCCCGACCGAGGGCGCCCGGCGGCCCCTCGCGGGCAAAGCGTGAGCGGGAGCCATCTGAAGCCGCGACACCGCAACCACCACCACCGGAGCCGGAGACGCCCAAGCGGCGGATGGGAAGCGCGGTGACGACCTTCAACGGGAGCCCGCAGGCGCGGGTCGTCGCCGGGCTCATGAGGTCCCTCGGCGAGCCTCAAGCGGCAGTGCGCGACCGCTCCCGCAAGCCACCGCGGGCGGACGTGACCGTGGCCTGGGAGCTCTCCTGGTACCGGTGGGACGTGCTGCTCGATTCAGGCGAGGTGCGCGAGGTCGGGAAGGGGGGCGACATCTCGGAGCTCGAGGACGACCCGTCCGACTGGAACGCGACGGTCGACGCGGAAGGCAGGTTGAGTTGGCGCGAAAGCTGATCGTGAACGTCGACGGCGGCTCCCGCGGCAACCCAGGCCCGGCCGCGGTTGGCGTCGTCGTCGCCACGCCGGAGGGCGAGATCCTCGAGGAGCGCGGTGAGCGCATCGGCGATGCGACCAACAACATCGCCGAGTACCGCGCCGTCCTGCTCGGGATCGAACGGGCGCGCGATCTGGGAGCGACCGAGCTCGAGCTGGTGGGCGACTCGGAGCTTGTCGTAAAGCAGGTCCGAGGCGAGTATCGCGTCAAGCAGGAGCACCTCCGGCCACTCCACAACCGGACGATCAGGGAGCTGACCGACTTCGACGGTTGGTCGATCCGCCACGTTCACAGGGAGCAGAACGCCGAGGCGGACCGGCTCGTAAACGAGGTCCTCGACGGCGCCTGACGGGTGTCCTCACCCGTTCGTGCGGCTGTAGCTCAGTTGGCTCGAGCTTCTGCTTGGTTCATCGCCGCAGCCTTCAGCCCGACGACGACCGGGACGCGGATGAGGTGCCCGAGCTTGGACCTCGATGCGGGTGGCCCTGCACGATGATCTCGCCTACGTTCGGGCTCAGGGAGTGTGGGAAGACGCGAGGTTCGTGCTGAAGGTGCAGCGCGATCAACGTGACCCGGTGGGCGTGAAGTCGAGCGACGGTTGCGCTTTCTCGCCCGAAGCGATGCCGCGCGCGGACTTGGCGTGCGAGAGCAGCTTCTCGGCAAGCTCCGCCTCGCGCCTGAGCTCCCGAAGCCGACCGAGGCTAGTGGCGTGGGGTCGACCGTGGGTCCTGGCTTGGTAAAGCCGATAACGCTCGCTCGCGTGCCGCGCATTATCCGCTAGCAGGGCAAGCTGGCGATCGTCGTTCATGAGGGGCGGGGGTCGAGCGGTAGGTTTCGCCGCGCCCGAGCCGCCGCGACACGCGAGCGCGTGCGCGATGCCCGGCTCACGAGGTCGATTCGATGGCGCCTCTCGGCTGTTCCGGGATGAGCGGAGGCCCAGCGATCATGGGCGATGAGCTGACGACGAGTGTGCCGTGCGGCCGCAGTCAGAATCCGGAGGTGACTATCAGGCATACGTGCCCTATCTCGATCCCCTCGGGGAATCTCCTGTCGGTGGAGGGAGGGGAGCGGAAAAGCACCCAAAGACAGTCGCACGTAGAGGGTAGCCCACTCGGTCTGTGCATCCCTCGGTGACTGCGGTGGAGGGTGGGATCTATCGCTTTCCACGCAAAGCGCAACGAATCGCCCTCGCCGCGTGGATTGGGCAGCAATGGGCAGCAGCAGCGATCGGGAGGCCGTTGGAGCCGCCGATGCGGGCACCCTCGGGGACCCCTCGATCAGGCTTCCCCGCGGGCTAAACTCGCGTTCATGCGGCTGTAGCTCAGTTGGCTAGAGCGTCTGCTTGCCATGCAGAAGGTCGTGGGTTCGAATCCCATCAGCCGCTCCTTTCCGGACCTCCGAGTGTCGTAGCGATGATTTTCAGCGTGCTGGGATGTCGTAGTGGTGGACGCGGTACCGTCCATCCGGTCGCCCGTGCGTGGCGCAAGCAAAACCGAGGAGATGACAATGCCCGAGCACAAGGTGGGAACTCGTGAGGAATGGCAGGCGGCACGCGACGAGGTGGCGAAGCTCGAGGCCCGGCACGCCGAGCTGAATGACGAGATCAAGAGGAAGCGGCTGGAGCTCCCTTGGGTCCCGGTCGAGAAGGAGTACGAGTTCGACACCGAGGACGGGAAGAAGTCCCTGGCCGAGCTCTTCGACGGCCGCTCGCAGCTCCTCGCCTACAACATCATGTACGGGCCTGACTACTCGAATGGTGCCTGCCCCGGATGCACAAGCCTCGGCGATGAGTTCTCCGGCGGGTTGATCCACATGAACAAGCGGGACGTGACGTTCCTCTGCTTCTCGCGCGCGCCGATCGATCGGCTCGCCGCCTACAAGCAGCGGATGGGTTGGCAGTTCCCTTATGTCTCGACCTATGACACCGACTTCCCGTGGGACTTCGGGCTCGCGATGACCGAGGAGCAGGCGACCGAGATCCCCGAGGTGAAGGAGATGGTCGACAACCCGCCCGAGTGGCTTCGGGAATGGAGCGAGCAGGTCGGTGCGGAGCTCAAGGACGGCCTGCGCGAGGGCCCGGGCTACATCGCGTTCGCGCGCGAGAACGGGACCGTCTACCACACGTACACCGTGATGGCGCCCGATCCGTTCGTTCAGCCCCACTTCAACATGCTGCTCGAGCGGACCCCGAAGCCCCAGCCCGAGGAGCCGCGCTCCTGGCGTAAGGACGAGTACCCGGACTGAACGGCGTGTTCTTGCTGCGCGACGTGCACGCGCATCGCACGACTCCTGTGGTCCCGCCGAGGGCCAGCACCTGGGCTGGGTGCGTAGCCGCGGCTCAGCTGCGTAGCAGCTTGTAGACAGCGACTCCGGCTCCGATGCCGACGATCGTCGCCGCCGTGCCGGCCCGAAAGACCGACGGCTCAACTCCCTGAACCCGATCGACGGTGGCTGTCGTCACCGTCTCGATGGCTCTTCGTGGGGTCTTCATCACCGGTGGTGTACCCGCGGCGCACTTCGACAACCTGGCGGATTCCGAGCCGGCCTGAACCGCAACTTTCTCGTCAGTTCGCAAATAGCGGCTATCGAATGCCCACCCGGGTACCCTTAGATGGAACTCCAATCGAGAGGACGACATATGGCTCAGCAGGCCAAGAGCAGGAACTCTCAGGGCGCGAGCCGTCAGACCACTCGGCGCAAGTCGTCCTCCAAGACACAGGGCTCGAGCAGCCGGTCATCGAACGGGGCCAGGGCCCAGAGCACGAAGCGGAGGCCGTCTCCTACCCAGAAGTCGGCGTCGGCGCGTAGCAAGGCGGGCGGCGCCAACAAGAAGGGCACAACGACAGCAGCTAAGGAAGCCGTCACGAAGGGCGCGAACAGTGCAGGCAGCGCCATCAGCACGACGGCCGAGAAGCTCAAGACCCCCGCGATCGCCACAGGGGCGGGGCTGGCGGGGCTGGCAGGAGGCATGGCGCTTACACGCAACAAGCGCAGGAAGGTGCTCGGCATGCGCGTGCCCCATCGCCACACCGCCTCGAAGAATCTTGCGGGCGCTGCCAAGAACATGGGGGCGCTCGCCGAGCGAACCGGCCAGGTCGCCGAGCAGGTGCGGGTCGCCAGTGAGGCCCTCAGCGAAACGGGCACTCGCCGTCGTTCCCCGATCGAGGTGGTCCTGCAGGGGCTGACCGCTCGTTCGCGCAAGTCGTCGGACTAGGCGCCCGACCAGTCCTAATAGCTCAAGCGATCAATCACGAAGGAAGAGACGTAATGGCACAAGCAACCAAGTCCTCGACGGCGAAGAAGTCGTCGACTTCAAGAAAATCGACCGCGAAGAAGTCGAATAGCAGCGGCGCGTCCGCCAAGCGCTCGAACTCCAAGAGCGGCAGCTCGACCGCGAGGCGGCCGGCCTCGAAGAGCAAGAGCACGAACGCCAGGTCGGCGGCGAGCAAGAATGGTTCGTCGGCACTGAGCAACGCCGGTCAAAGCGTCGCGGCCGCGGCCTCGAAGGCGAAGACACCCCTGATCGCCGGTGGGGCAGCCATCGCTGGCGCCGCAGGAACCATCCTCGTCAAGAACCGCATGGCTCCGAAGGGCCCGATGCAGAAGCTAAAGCGCGTATCGCTGCCGAAGCCGAACGGTTCGCTCAAGGGCAAGCTGGACCTAGAGACGATGAAATCGACGGCGGAGCGGGTCAGCTCATTCGGTCAGCAGGCCGCCGACATCGCCGCGGCCGCTGAGAAGACACGCAAGAAGAACAAGTAGCCGCTCGTCGGGGAAGCGCGCGGCTAACGCTTACGGCCACCTACCCGGGGTAACCGCGCGGCAGGTCCAAACCCAACCAACGGAAGGTGACTCCATGTCCGACCAGACCGCGCGCGACGAGAAGCTCGTCGAGCTGCTCAACCAGGCATACGGAAAAGAGAAGCAACTCGAGGTCGCGCTGGAAAGCCATCTGGAGGTGACTTCGCGAGCGGACTACGAGAAGCGGCTCAAGCAGCATCTAAAGGAGACCAAGTCGCACGCTACGTCGGTCGCGAAGCGGATCAAGCAGCTGGGCGGGACCGCTGAGACCGTCTCGGTCCCCGGCCCCGAGGGTGCCGCCAAGGCCGCCCAGACCGTGCAGGGAGTGGTGGGCAAGGCGAAGGCGGCCGCGCAGGGCCCGCTGCACATGGCCCGGGGTTCCGGAGAGCAGGCCAAGATGCTCCACAACGCTCGCGTTCAGTACCGCGACGAATCCGAGGAGATCGCGACTTACACGGTGATCGACGCACTCGCCACCTCAGTGGGCGACAAGCAGACGGCGAAGCTGGCTCGCGACATCAGGCGCGAGGAGGAGCGCATGGCCCTCTTCATTGCCGACTTGCTCCCGGAGCTGGCGACGGATGTGGCGCACGACGAGATCCCCGTCTCGGAGATAGACGGTGATGCGGCCCACCGCATCGCGGCAGACACACGCACCCCCTCGCGCAGCTCGCGCTCCGCGAAGAGGAGCCCAGCGAAGAAGAGCCCGAGCCGCAAGCGCTCGACTCGTACTGGGCGCTCGAAGTCCAAGTCGTAATCCGCCGCAGCGCGACGGTCGCTAGGCAATCCGCTTGGCGAGCGCCACTACGTCCGCCGCTACCCGTTCGGGCTGCTCCCAGTGGGGGGTGTGGCCGGTTTCCCCGTAGATCACGAGCCTCGACCCGGAGATCGCTCCGGCGAGTGCCTCTTGGTCTGCGCGGGGGAGATAGGCGTCACGGTCGCCCCACAGGATCACGGTGGGCGCGGTGATCGTTGCGACCTCAGTCGGTGGGTCCGCTTCCCGCAGGCCTTGCAGTGCCGCCTTCCACACGCGCGCGGGCATCTTGCGGCTCTCGCTGATCATCGACTCCAGGAACGCCGGCGGCACAGGGCCGAACACGCAGCTCTGCACGAACTCACGCGCAAACACAGGATCGATCGGGTCGCGGAGCTCGGACACCGCCTCGGAGAGCTCCACGCCGCCCTCTCGGAGGCTACGGGGCGTTCCGCTCAATACCAGCGCCAACGTTCGCCCCGGGTGATCGATCGCGAAACGCTGCGCGACGTAGCCACCGCTTGAGCCCCCGACGATCATTGCTGCGTCGAGCCCGACCGCGTCCATGAACGCCGCCACGTCTGCGCTCAGGTCCTCGAGTCGGTACCCGGAGTCCGGCCGATCGGCATCGCCGTGACCGCGCTGGGTCGGGGCGAAGGCGCGGATCGATGGTGGGAGATGCGCAAGCACGCGTTCGAAGGAGCGCCACGATTCCGCGTAGGCGTGCAGCAACACGACCGGAACGCCCGACGGCTCGCCCTGCTGAACGTACGGCAGCTTCAGTCCGCTCGAAATCCGGACGGCCTTGGCCTCGGGTGTCTGGCTTGGGACGTTCAACCGCATTCAGCCCGCTTCAACTCACGCTTTGATCTATCGAAATCGTAGGGCGGGTCCAAGCGGCCCGAGGGCGAAACTAGAATCGGCTGATCGCCGACCGCAAGCAGATCGTTCGCGACTCCTATGCCGCATTTGCGGCCGGCGACCGGAGCTTCTTCGAGCAGCGTCTCAGCGATGACTTTCTCTTCTCCGCCCCTCCCGACCCGGAGCTCGACCGTGACGGCTACTTCGAGCGCTGCTGGCCCGGAGCTGGGCGAGGCCAGGACTTCGACTTCGTCCGCGTGATCGAGTCCGGCAATGAGGTGGTCGTCACCTACGAGAGCAACGTCTCGAGCGGCGGCCGTGGGCGAAACACCGAGATCATCACCTTCGACGACGACGACAGGATTGCCCGCACCGAGGTCTATTTCGGCTGGAATCTGCAGTAGGCGGTACTGCTCTAGGGTGCGGCGACCCCCAACCAACCTGAAGGAGCAGCATGCCCGAGCGAGACGGATACATCCCCGGCGTCCCCTGCTGGGCGGACACCAGCCAGCCCGACCCCGCGGCCGCTGTCGAGTTCTACCGCGGTCTCTTCGGCTGGGAGCTCGAGGACGTGATGCCGCCGGGCTCGGAGGCCATGTACTTCATGGCACGGCTGCGCGGCCGCGCCGTGGCCGCCGTTGGGTCGATCCCCGAGGCCGCTCCACAAATGGCGGCGTGGTCCACCTACGTCTGGGTCGAGAGCGCCGACGATGCGGCGTCGAAGGTCCGCGATGCCGGCGGCGACGTCATGATGGAGCCGTTCGACGTGATGGATGCCGGGCGCATGGCGGTCTTCACCGATCCGGAGGGGGCAGTGTTCTGCGTCTGGCAGGCGAAGGAGCACCGGGGCGCGGAAATCGTCAATGAGCAGGGTTCGGTGGTCTTCAACGGCCTCAACACTCGCGACGCGGAGCGCGCGAAGGAGTTCTACGGCTCGGTGTTCGGTTGGACCACGCTGGACCTCGGAGGCGGCACCGAGATGTGGACGATGCCCGGCTACGGCGACCACCTCGAGCGCCTCCACCCGGATCTTCGCGAGCGGGTCGCCGAGATGGGAGGACCGTCGGGGTTCGAGGACGTCGTCGCGAGCATCAATCCCATCCCGGACGACCAAGCCGATACCCCGGCGCATTGGAGCGTCACCTTCGCCGTCGACGATACCGACGCCACGGCATTGAAGGCCACGGAGCTCGGTGGCCAGGTCATCGTGCCGCCCTTTGACGCTCCCTGGGTCCGGATGACGATCATCAGCGACCCCCAAGGCGCGACGTTCATCGCCAGCAAGTTCGTGCCCGAGAACAAGGACCTCGGGAGCGAGACGGACGCTACAGCCAGTTCGAGTTAGGACGAGCTGCCGGCCACCGGAGCCGGCGGCAGCTCAGAGAAGCTCTGCGATCGATGCGGCCGCCCGGGCTGCACCGTCGGTCTCGACGGGGCGGTAGTCGACCTCTCGTCCGATCTCCTCGGCGATCGCGATTGCGATCTCCGTCGGGCCGTCGAGCTCGAAGTCCATGGGATCACAGGAGGAGGGTCCATGAGCACAGTTTCGGCACCGCCAATCGCGCCTGAGCGGCACGAGCAAACTCGCGCGCGCTACCTGGACACGGGGGGCTACGTGGAGCGGGACGGGGTCAGGAGCTTCTACGAGGTCTAGTCGCGCCGTCCGCGAGATAATCGATCCGTGACCGGTGCCCCCGCCGATCTCGAACGGGGCCGCGAGGCCTACGCGAAGCGCACCTGGATCGACGCCTACAGCTTGCTGGCGGACGCCGACCAGGCCGACCCCTTGAACGCAGAGGATCTAGAGCTGCTCGCAAGGTCGGCCTACATGCTCGGCCGCGACGACGACTATGTGAGCGGCCTCGAGCGCGCGCACCACGCCTACCTGGCATCCCAGCGACCGTTGCCCGCGGCGCGCTGCGCTTGGTGGATCGGCCACAACTTCGCTTTTCGCGGTGAAATGGCCCCGGCGCACGGCTGGTTCGCTCGCGCTCAACGTTTACTTGAGGAAGCGGGGCGCGACTGTGCCGAGCGCGGGTACGTGTTGATCGCGGTACTACTCGAACACCTCTTCGGTGGTGACCACGTCGCCGCCCACGCGACCGCGGTCGAGATCACCCAGATCGGTACGCGTTTCGGCGACCCAGACCTCGTGGCGATCGGACTGATGGAACAGGGCCACGCACAGGTCCGGCAGGGCCGTACCGAGGACGGTTTGCGGCTGGTGGACGAGACCATGGTGGCGGTGACGACGGGCGAATTGTCACCGATCGTCGCTGGGATCGTCTACTGCAACACGATCGCGTTCTGTCAAAGCGTCTATGAGCTCCGGCGCGCCCAGGAATGGACCGCCGCCCTGACGCGGTGGTGCGATCAGCAGCCCGACATGGTGGCCCACAACGGTCTTTGCCTGGTGCATCGAGCCCAGCTGATGACGCTCGGAGGTACGTGGCATGCTGCCCTCGAGGAGCTCGCTCGGCTCGATGAGCGCTTCACCGACGGAGTTCTGAATCAACGCGCCCTCGGTCACGCTGCATACCAGCGGGGAGAGGTCCATCGGCTAATGGGCGATGTCGACGGGGCAGAAACGGCCTACCGCGTGGCCACCGGGCACGGCCACGAGCCGCAGCCAGGACTGTCCCTTCTACGGTTGGCGCAGGGCAAAGCCGAAGCCGCGGCCGCGACGATCCGCCGCCTCATCAGCGAGACCACACAGCCGCTCAAGCGCGCCGGATTGCTCCCCGCGTACGTGGAGATCATGGTCGCCACGAATGATCTCGAGGCGGCCCAAGGCGGCAGCCGCGAGCTTGACCGGATCGCCGAACGCCAGCGAACCGGCATGCTCGACACCATCGCCGCCCAGGCACGAGGGATCGTGGCGTTGGCCGAGGGCGACGGCGAAGCTGCGCTGGTCGCGCTCCGGCGCGCGTCCCACGGGTGGGAGGAACTCCATGCACCGCACGAGGCGGCTCGAGCGCGCGCATTGCTTGCCCTGGCCTGCCGCTCCTTGGGCGACGAGGACACTGCCAAGCTCGAGCTCGAGGCCGCGCGCCAGGCGCTGACCGAGTTGGGAGCGGCTCCGGCCCTCTCCTGGATCGACTCCCTCCCCGGGCAAAGAGCGCCTCCGGTTAATCAGGGGCTCTCACCGCGGGAGCTGGAGGTGCTGCGCCTCGTCGCGTCGGGGAAGACCAACCGGGAGATCGCGGCGACGCTGGTTATCAGCGACCGCACTGTCGCTCGTCACCTGCAGAACATCTTCGCCAAGCTCCGCGTCTCGTCCCGGACCGCAGCGAGTAGATTCGCGTTCGAGCACGATCTCCTTTGACCTGCGTGCATGGTCAAGAATGACCACGGCACAGTCGCCAGCAAGTTGGTCATTGCGGCCGATGCGCGGCCGGGCCAGCCCTCATACCGTCGCCCTCATTGGCAACCGCAACGAGAGGAGCGCCGGCATGTACGTCGTCGTAGAACACGAGATCAAAGACCCGCAAGGGGCGTTCTCGCGCGGCGAGAAGCTCATCAAGGGCGAGGCTGCCCCGGAAGGGGTGCGGGTGCTGCAGTTCTATCCGAGCACGGATCGGTCGACGGTCACCTGCCTCTGGGAGTCCGATTCTGTCGAGGCGGTCCAGAAGTACGTCGATTCGACACTTGCGGACTCCAGCCTCAACGCCTGCTACGAGGTCGACGCCTCGCAGGCCTTCTCGGAACGGCCGCTCGGCCTCCCGGCGTCGGCGGCGATCGGCGCCGTAAGCGCCTCGTCCACTCGGTGATGAGCGCCCGGGTCGGGGCGCTCATCGTCGACTGCGACGACGAGAGAAATGGCCGGCCTGCTGATCCGAGGGCGCTGAACAGACGAGCGTAGACTCAGAGCTCGTGGCTGACGCTATCCGGGTAGTCGAGGACAACGTCGAGGCGACGGAGGCCTGGAACGGCCCCCTCTACGAGGTCTGGATCGCATACCGCGACGTCGTGGCCGAGGGGCTACGGGAGCACGGGGAAGCCGCACTCGCGGCCACCCCTCCCAAGGAGGGGGACCGCGTGCTCGACATCGGCTGCGGACTCGGCGAGACAACGGTTCGCCTCGGCAAGCTGGTCGGCGCGGCGGGTCACGCGCACGGGGTCGATGTAGCCGAGCGGATGATCGAGACGGCGAACACCGAGGCCGCCGAGGCCGGGTTGGAGAACGTCACCTTCGCTACGTGCGACGTCGAGGCGACGAGATTCGACGCCACCTTCGATTACGCCTTTTCGCAGATGGGAACGATGTTCTTCGCGAATCCGGTCGCAGCCCTTCGGAATGTGCGCGAGGCGCTGGCACCGGGTGCGCCCCTCAACATGGTGGTGTGGCGGCGCAAGCTCGACAACGAGTGCATGCACCGGGCGGAGCTTGTCGTCGAGAAGTATCTCGAGGAGCCCGAGGAGTCAGAGGTGCCCACATGCGGGCCGGGCCCGTTCTCGATGGCGAACGCCGACACCGTCTCCGACGTGCTGAAACACGCGGGCTACGTGGACGTCCGGCTCGCCCGTCAGGACCTGCCGTACAGGATCGGTAATGACCTCGAGCAGGCGGTCGCGTTCAACATGGCGCTGGGCCCGGCAGCGGAGGTCCTGCGCATGTGGGGTCATCGCGTCGACGAGATCAGGCCGGAGATCGCCGAGGACCTGCGGCAGGTACTCGCCGACTACGTCGTCGAAGGCGGGGCCGTGGTCGCGCCCGCCTCCACGTGGGCCGTGACGGCGCGGGCGCCGCGGTAGCTCAGTCGATCAGGTCGCCCGCGGAGACGCCGAACACCGCGCGGCCGCAGGTTTCGCATTCTGGCCCTTGTGGGTGCTCCGTCGCCGAGAGCACGATTCCTCGGTCGGGCAGATAGGCGAGGTCCTCTGGCCCGACCGCCCAAGGACGTTCGACCCCGGTGCCACCTCCGGATGCGTGGTGGGCCGAGAGCCTGCCCGGCCCTTGACCCGCGCTCGATGCGAGGAGCATGCGATCCCCGAGCGCGAGCACGCCCTGCAGGTTGGTTCGCTGGGTGGTCCATGCACGCTCGGCGCGAACGGCGCCTGACGCGTCGGCGGCCAAGCGGCCCGAACCGTCGCGCGCCAGGGGCCATTCCACGAGCCGCGCGCCGCCACGTCCCGAGCGGTACTCGCCGCTGAGGAGGGCAGACGTCGAGGTGCCCCCGGCCTCAGCGGCCTGACTTGTCCCAAGGAACGAAAAGCGCGGACCGGTGAGCATGCCGGGGAGTGGGAGCGCGTAGGCCCCCACCTGGGGAACCGCCCAACGGCATCCCGCTTCGGCCAATCGCCCCGCGAGAGGCGCTTTGAGCCCCCCGGTGGGAGCTGAGACCTCCAGCACCTCGCGCATGTCGAAGGCCCGCAGCCCCCGGATCGTGTCCGCGACGTAGAGATAGGGACCGCACCATTCGATCCCGCCCGCGTGAACGCGCACCGGGTAAAGCGACACTCTGGTGCCCAGCCACGCCAGCTTCGGCTCCACGAGCAGGATGTGCTCGTACGCGCGGATCTCGCCGCCCACGAGGGCGGCGATGCTCACGCGCGCTCCCTGTCCTTGCTTGGAGTACCAGCTCACCACGAGGATCTCCTGCCCGTCCCAACGCCCGTCCGGGCTTGCGAGGGCGCTGGAAGTAGCTCCCTGCGGGAACCAGCCCTCGTCACGAGCATCGTGCTCGGTCCATTCGAAGCCGAGCTGCGTCTCGACGTCGAGCCCATGAAGGGGAGGCCCGGGCATGAGGGACGCCGCTCGGAACCGAGGTTCGGCCAGCGCCTCTCCGAGATGGGTCCGTCGTACTCCCTGCTGCTCCAGACGGTCCAGGAGGCCGTGGGCGTTCTCGGGCCAGCGCGACTTGAGCTCGTACCGCGAGGCATCCGCCGGCTGGAGCGGTGAGTCATCCATGCCCGGGACGCGACGTCCGAGCCGCTATGGCTTCAGTCCCCGCCTCCAACGAGGATGTGGGCGGGGAGGTCGCCCACGACCTCCCAGCTGCCGCCCTTCTCTGCCCATGGCTCCCGCCAGTCCGGCGCGGGGAAGGGCTCGGCGAAGTAGATCGTCTCGCGCTGAACGAGCTTGTCCCGAAGCTCCACGATCCAGACGTAGTTGGACCGGGTTCTCGCCGTCGTAGAGGAGCCGGCCCTCACCGATCCAGAAATCCCCGCTGCCGCGGATCTCCCGCGGCTCGAAGTCGAGCCGCGTCGCGGGGTACTGGTCCCGGAAGCCCCGCATGTTGGCTTTGCCGCGAAACCGCTCGCCTGATTGGGGGAACTCGAGGACGGCGTCCTCGTGGTAGATCTCGTGCGACTTCTCACCGTCAACACCCGCATAGCTCAGGTGCTGGACGAACAGGTCGCGGACCTCATCAAATGTCATCGCACTCCTTTCGCCGGCCGCTCCGCTGGACGACCATAACGAAGGGGCGTGAGGCGGTCGCATGAGTCCGCGGCCACTCGGGTACGGGCGCTGACGAGAGGTGACGATCCTGATCGAGTTCGACCACACGATCATCGCCGTCCAGGACAAGAGGGCCTCGGCCGAGTTCCTCGCTCAGATCCTCGACCTCGAGGTGGGGGAGCAGTACGGCCCCTTCCTGCCGGTTGAGACCAGCAACGCGGTCAAGCTCTACTTCATGGATGCCGATCCCGAGCGGCGCCGCCCTCAGCACTACGCGTTCTTGGTCTCAGAGGAGGAGTTCGACGCAATCCTGGCGCGCATTCAGGCCGCCGAGATCATCTACTTCGCCGATCCGTTTCACAAGCACGCGGACGAGATCAATCGCGATGACGGCGGCCGTGGCATGTATTTCGCTGATCCCGACGACCACAACCTCGAGGTCATCACGCGCCCGTACGGCAGCGGCGAGTAGACCTCCGACGGGCCGGTCGAGGCGTTGGTGCTGTAGCTCACAGAACCCGAACGCTGCCGGCGCGATACTGCGGACTGTCATAACGGGTGGGAGCGAGTTCCGCCCGCGCCGGGGTCGCTCTCAACACCCACCACGTTCTAGGAGGACCCAATGAGCCTTGCCTACAGGCTGCTCTACGCCGTCGGCTTCACGCCCTGGGAGGGCATGGAAGACCTCGCCGGGCAGATCTCCCTGCTCTTCGATCGCGAGGAGGAAGGTGCCGAGCCACCCTACGGGAAGGCGCTCGACCTTGGCTGTGGCAGCGGTATCTGGTCCGTCAAGCTGGCGGCCCGCGGGTGGGACGTCACCGGTGTGGACTCCGTGCCGAAGGCAGTGCGCCGAGCACGCGAGCGAGCGCGGGATACCGGGGTGGAGGCGCGGCTGATCGAGGGCGACGTGACGGCGCTCCACAGCGCCGACGTCGGCACCGGTTTTCGCTTCCTCGTCGACTTCGGCTGCTTTCACGATGCGCTCAGCGATGCTCAGCGCTTGGAGGAAGGTCGCCAGGCGAGCGCCGTTGCGGCCCCGGGTGCCAGCCTCCTCTTGTTGGCATGGGAACCCGGGCGCAGGGGCATGCTTCCCCGCGGCGCGAGCAGAGAGGACATCGAGGCCTCGTTCCCAAAGTGGACCGTGGTCGATGAGGAGCCGATGGATGCCTATGGCGCCCCGGGATACGTCAGAAAGGCCAATCCGACCTTCTACCGACTCCGATACGAGTGAGGAGTGGCCGGGCCGCCGGCTAGCCGTCCCGACTTCAATCCTGGTTTCCCTCGCCACGCCGCGGGGTATGCCCACGGCGCGGCGAGCTTCCCTGACGCCGCGCGGGAGGCGAGATGGAAGAGCAAGCGAGGCGGGGGTTTCGCGGAGGCGTCCTACTACGCTCACTCCTCGCCGTCGTCGCAGTCGCCTCGCTGCTGCCGGCGCTCGCCCATGCCAAGCCACAGGCACCCGGCGCCCCTGGGGAGGCTCATACGTGGGCCCCCGCCGACAAGCACGGCTTCGGCACGGCCCATGACCTCCAAAGCCAGGTGTGGTTCACGCTGCGCGCGGCCGAGCTGACGGAGGTCTACTACCCCGACCTCGGTACGCCGAGCCTGCGTGACCTCGAGTTCGCGGTTACCGATGGCAGCAGCTTCATCGACCGCGAGACCGACGCGGGGGTCGAGACCCGCGTGGTGCCGGTACCGGGTTCGCTCGCGTTCCAGCAGGTGACCTCGACCGAGCGCTGGCGCCTCGAGAAGACGTGGATCGCAGACCCGAAACGCGACACCGTGCTCGCCGACGTGCGCTTCGCGTCGCTCACGGGTGAGCCGCTGCGCCTCTACCTGCTAGCCGACCCGGCCCCGGGTGACGACGGCAACGACGACCGGGGTCACAGCCTCGGTTCCCGCCTGCTCGCCGTGGACGACACCGTCGCGAGCCAGATCGCCGCCGAACCCGGGCTTCGATCGACGACCAGCGGCTACCGGGGCTCGGCCAGCGACCCGTGGTCGGATCTCAGCGGCGACTACGACCTGGATGACGAGTTCGATGCGCGCAGGCCGGGCAACGTCGTTCAGGCGGCACTCACGCAGCTCACCGGCCTCGGTGACAGCCGCAATATGACTCTCGCGATTGGCTTCGGGGCGAACGGGCCAGAGGCGCGGGCGAGCGCCCTCGGCGCGCTCGAGCCGGCGTTCCTGAGCACCGCCCGGCGCTACGCCTCTGGATGGCACTCCTACGTTGACTCGCTCTCCGATCCCCCTGCCAGCGTCGCCGGCGACGCTGGCCTTCGCAGCCTCTATCACCAGTCGCTGATGGTGCTGGAGGCCTCCGAGGACAAGACCTATCGCGGCGCCTCGGTCGCGTCGCCGTCGATGCCCTGGGTCTGGGGCACGCTGACGCTCGAGGCCACCGAGGATTCAGGTCCCTACCACCTCGTCTGGCCGCGCGACCTCTACCACGTCGCGACCGCGCAGAAAGCCGCCGGCGACGACGAAGCGCCCATCCGTGCGCTCGAATACCTCTGGCGCGTGCAGAAGCCCGACGGCTCGTGGTGGCAGAACACCGAGGTCGACGGCAGGAAGCGCTGGGAGAACACCCAGCTCGACGAGGTCGCGCTGCCGGTCGTGTTGGCGTGGTGGCTGGACCGCACAGGTCCCACCGACTGGACCCACGTGCGCAAGGCCGCCAATTACATCGTCTGCCAACGGGCCCGAGAGCCCGCAGGAGCGCTGGGAGAACCAGGACGGCTGGTCGCCAAACACGATCGCCACCGAGATCGCAGGGTTGATCTGCGCGGCCGACATCGCGCGCCAGAACGGCGCGTTCGGACGGGCGACGACCTACGAGCGCGTCGCCGACCGCTGGCAGCGCCGCGTGGAGGACTGGACCGCGACGGACCGAAGCCCGTTCTACGAGCCCACGCCCCATTACCTCCGGGTGACGAAGGACGCCAACCCCAACGACGGCAGTACCTATGAGATCGGCGACAACTTCCCACGACCCGTCGACGAGCGCGAGATCGTTGACCAGAGCTTCCTCGGCCTCGTCCTCTTCGGCGCCAAGCGGGCCGACGATCCGACCGTGCTCAACTCGCTCGAGGTCGGCGACGAGGTACTGGCCGAGCGGACCCCGGGCGGCACGATCTGGCACCGGTTCACCTTCGATGGCTACGGCGAGACGCGCACGGGGGCCGACTGGAACATCTTCGAGACCGCCGAACGTCAGACGCTCGGCCGGCTTTGGCCACTGCTCTCGGGCGAGCGGGCGGAGTACGAGCTCCTCGCTGGTGGCGACGCGGCGCCGTACCTCAACACGATCGCGGCCACCGCCAACGACGGGTTGATGCTCCCCGAGCAGGTCTGGGACGGCCGCCCGCCGACGGGCGAGCCCGGCGCTGGGCTTGGCGAGGGCACGCGCTCCGCGACCCCGTTCGCCTGGACCCACGCCCAGTTCGTCCGCCTGGCGTGGTCGATCGAGGCCGGCGAGCCCATCGAACGGCCATCGATCGTCGCCTGCCGCTATACGGGCGAGGATTGCTGAGCGCCCCGCAGGCCGAAACCGCAGTAGGTTGATAGACAGTCAAAGCCGACCCCCGGCGCGGAGGACGGATGGAACCGATCCCGCTTGAGCCGCTCGACTCGTTCACGGTGACGATCCTCGTCGATAACGTCACCGACTCGTTGCTCACCGATCAGGGTCCGGCGAAGCGGCCATCGATGGTGAAGGCGCCGCGGACTCCCGCGCGGTTCATCGAAGGGGGTCAGACCGATGATGCCCTGCGAGGGGAGCACGGGTTCTCCGCGCTCGTGACGGTCGAAAAGGGGGGCCGGGAGACCCGGGTTCTGTTCGACGCCGGCCGCTCGCCCGACGGAATGGTCGAGAACATGCGCCGGCTGGAGCTCTCTCCTCGCGAGATCGACATCGTCGTCCTCAGCCACGGCCATTGGGACCACACGACCGGGATGGACGGGCTGGTTGCCGAGCTGGGTCGCGTCAGCGTCCCCGTGCTGATCCATCCTGAGTTCTGGAGCCGTCGCCGTCTCGCGCTCCCAGGTCGCGATCCCGTTGAGCTGCCGACCACGAGCAAGAGCGCCCTCGAGGGAGCCGGTTTCGAGATCATCGAGGACCGAGAGCCGTCGTTCCTGCTCGATGGGTCACTGCTGGTGACCGGCGAGGTTGACCGCACGACGGAGTTCGAGCGTGGCTTTCCCGGCCATGAGGCTCACCGGGAGGGCGCCTGGCGACCCGACCCGCTGATACTCGACGACCAGGCCCTGATCGCGAACGTGCGCGGCCAGGGGCTCGTCGTCCTGACCGGCTGCGGCCATTCCGGCATCGTCAACATCCTGCGGTACGTGCGGAAGGTCACCGGCGAGGACCGCTTCCACGCCGTCGTCGGCGGCTTTCACCTGAGCGGCCGGGCCTTCGAACCGATCATCGGACCCACCTGCGAGGCCCTTGCCGAGTTCTCTCCCGACTATCTCGTCCCAACCCACTGCACCGGCTGGCGCGCCGGCCAGGCGATCGCCGCGAGCTTCCCCGATGCGTTCATCCAAAACAGCGTCGGCACCCGGTTTGAGTTCGCCGCGGCCGACGCGTAGGCGCGGCGGTCCAGAGCCGGCCTTCACCTTTGCCATCCCCGGTGGCGCCTAGAGTGCCCCGCAAGCGACCCGGAGGGCTCCAATGGACACATATCCCGTCGACTTCAGTGTCGACTACCCCGATCGCACGCTCAATCGGCTGACGAGCTTCTTTCGCTTGTTCACCGTGATTCCGATCGCGATCGTGCTTGCTGCGATCACCGGCTACTCCGATACGTGGGAGTCGGCTCAGGGAACCACGATCACGGTCGCGGTGAGCGGCGTCGGCCTGCTCTTCCTCCCGGTGTTGCTGCTCTTGCTCTTCAGGCACAAGTACCCCCGCTGGTGGTTCGACTGGAACCTGAACCTGCAGCAGTTCGCCAATCGGATCGCCGCCTACACGCTCCTGATGGACGACCGCTATCCGTCCACGGACGAGGAGCAGTCGGTTCATCTTCGCTACCTGTACCCGCAGGCGACGGAGCTGTCCCGGGGCCTGCCCCTGGTCAAGTGGTTCTTGGCGATCCCGCACTACATCGTCCTCTTCTTCCTTCACATCGGCGTCTTTTTCGCTGCGATCTTCGCGTGGTTTGCGATCCTCTTCACCGGTCGCTACCCGCGCGGGCTGTTCGACTACGTGGAGGGCGTCCTGCGGTGGCACAACCGAGTGGTCGCGTACGCGTTCGCGCTCGTCACGGACCGTTACCCACCGTTCCGACTCAGCGCCTGAGGCGCCCAAGAAACGCAAACGCCCGGCGGGATGAGCCCGCCGGGGGGAAGAGTATATAGACTCCAACGAGTTTCAGAGGCGGTCCTCAGCGCCCGAGGAAAGCTGAAACCTCGCGTACACAGCTGACGGGCTCCTGGTCGAAGGCGAAGTGACCAACGCCCGCAAGGGCGACGAGCTCTGCGCCGGGGATCTCGCGCTCGAACCGCTTCGCGCCGCTGAGCGGAGCGAACTGGTCAAGGGCGCCCCACAACAGCAGGGTGGGGACGCCGAGCTCGGCGAGCTTGCCGTCGTAGGGTTCGAGCTTGGAGAAGTCCATCGAGCGATAGAACTCGAGAATCGCCTTGCGGCCACGACCTGTCTCGAAGGGGGCCCAGTAGGCGGCGATGTCGTCATCGCTGAAGGCGGCTCCGTCGGCGCGCAGAAGCGCCGCGAAGCCATCGCGGTCGAGCGCCGCGACGAGTTCCTCGCCCCGGGGGCTGCGCATCGCCTCCGCCATTCCGTGCCAGCGCCCGTCGCTGAAGAATCCGGTATTGCTGATCACGAGTGCATCGATGAGATCCGGGTGCTCGCACGCCCAGGCCAAGCCAACGAAGCCGCCCCAGTCGTGCACGACCAGCGCCACCTGCCCGAGGGCGAGCTCGGTGTGCAGCTCGCCAAGGGCCCTCAGATTTCGCTCGAAGGTCGCGGGACCCGGATCCGCCGAGTCCCCGAGGCAGTAGAGGTCAGGCGCCACGCACCGCCGGTCGGCGCTGAGCGCGCGCATCAACGGTTCCCACATCCGCGAGCTCTCCGGGAAGCCGTGGACACAGAGGACGGAGGCACCGGCCGGGTCACCCGGCGGGGTCGCCTCGCGGTAGGCGATCTGGCGCGCCCGCTTCAGCTCGACCGTCCCCACGCTCCACGACCATATGTGGTTGACGGGCATGCCACCATGTCGGCAGGCGGACGGCGGGGGGCGCCGTGGAGACTCAAGGAGGAGACTCACCCCTTCCGCTTTACGCTACTCCGACAGCCCGGCGGCTTCGAGGGCCGCCTTCCGGTTGTCGTAGGTGTCGATGCGGACGAACCGCGAGTTCCTGACGACGAACACGACCGCGAAATCGTTGGCAACCTCGACGTGGCTCGCCTTACCGGCACCTCGTATGACCCCGAGCGCCACCACGCGCTCACCCAGTTCGCGGTAGGCCTCGATCTCGACGCGAAGATCCGCCAACGTCTCGTCGAGCTGCTCGAAGTACTGCCTCGTTGCTCCCCTACTCCACCGCGTTGGCAGCCCGGCTCTCCCCGAAAGCGTCGTGATCTCCGCATCGGGGTCGAGGAGCCGATCCACCGCCTCGCTGTCGTGGGCGTTGTAGGCGTCGAAAAAGGCCGTGGCAAGCTCGACGTTCTCCTGCGACATCGCAGGCGCAGTATCGCGGCTCCCAGCTCACTCACTTGTGTTCGGCCGCTTCATGCGTTCGCAGGGGCGGGCTCAGGCTCTGTGGCCCGCGCCCCTCTGATTGACCGGCGGGACGTTGCGCGCCCGTCGCACCCAAACCCGCGATTCACCCTCACGGTCTACAGGAAGGCGGCCAAACGGAGGACTAAGCTCTCCGGCGCGTATCTGGCCGAGTACGAGAGCGCGCTGGGCTGGGCTGCGCTCCTGACGACCCCGGAACGGGCACTAACGGGCACTGGAACCCCGAAAGTGGCTGGCGAGGGCAGGGAGCGCCTCACCGAGCACACCTCAGAATCGGCTTAGATAAGCGGTAAACAGACACACTTGGCGCCTTGGCGGAGTGGTTACGCAGCGGCCTGCAAAGCCGTTTACGCCGGTTCGATTCCGGCAGGCGCCTTACGCATGAGAACGCCTTTCAGGCGCGGTTGACGCCTGGGGGAGCGCTGAAGGTGGGACCGCCCGGGACCGCCCGGAACCGCTGGACGGAGGGGCGGACTGGCCAACGACTGGCCAATCGATGGTGTCGCTGTTGGCCACGGGCTCGGGCTCCGCCAGGTCAGCCAGCATCCGGGGCGGCAGCGTCGGCCGGGCCTCGAACGGGCCCGGCTGGCCACCGGGAAGCATGTCCGTGGGCCGACCGACTAGCGCGAACTCGACCAGTAGCCGGTCTCGATCCTCCTCGATCTTGTCCTAAGAAGGCAGCGAGAAGGGACGGCTGCGGTCTAAGGGGGACGAGATCGCTAAGAGGAGAACCGTCCCCCTCGACCGGCGATGGGCTTTCACCACCATCGGACCCAGAGTACCCCGCACGACGTACAAGCAAACCGAGACGATTTAGCGACTCGCGCTCGGAGTGCCGCGGCCCCGGCCGCCCCCGCGGGGCTCGGGGATCGCTGCATCGGTATTGCGTACTCCCAGGTCAGACCTGGTGCGTCCCTTTCTTGGAATAGTCGCTTCTCGTCCAAAGCGGAACTGCTGCTTTCAGGCGGAAGCGAGCGTCTCTTCAAGCGCGCAAGAGATGTCCGCTCCGGACGATTTTGGAGAGTAGGGCCCGAACGGCGGCGTGGACCAGCGTCCGCGAATGTCCCCTGGCCCTGCCGGTAATTTCCGCCCCGATCGGGTGACGATAGAGTCGAGGCAGAGATGAGGGTCTACATCTGGTGCGAAGGCGCTGCCATGCGAAGGCGGTCCCGCCGGGGCCGGGTACGTCGTCGTGGGCGGCGTGCACTTGCTCGGCTCGGAAGCGCTCGGCGCCGCGACGAACAACGTTGCCGAGTACATGGCGCTTCGGCTAACCCGCTCGGGCCGCGGCCGACGCGGGTGCGACGTCGGCTCACGTGCGGATGGACTCGCCGGTGGTTTCGGCCACCTCGATGGGATCGCGATGCGCGGGACGAGACGTCCACCTAAAGGAGGAGATCGTTCCCGCAGCCCCTTGACGTATCACCAGGCCCCGGTGCTTCGTGGGCTCCGCGTATGGCACGGAAGCGCATCAGCTTCGGCTCGTTCTCGATGACGATCCCGTTGCTGACCCTGGATCGTCGCAACATCACGCTCTCCTGGCTGACCGCTTCCGCAGTGCTTCGTGGGAGGACGCGACGATCGTCGAGGGAGACGGCGACGACGAGATCGAGGCGACGTCGGCCCCGGACGTGATCGTCGCCGGAGGCGGGCCGATGTCGTCGACGGGCTGGGCGACGTACGATCTGATCTGCGGTCGCGACGGGCGCGACACGATCTCGGGCGAGGCTGGCGTCGACCGGATCGCCGGCGGCGAGGGCGAGGACGACATTGACGGCGGGCGGGGCGACGACGAGCTCATCGGGGATCGGCAGGTGATCTCCGTCGAGCGTCAACGGGGGCAACGACGACGTGCTCCGCGGCGGCCAGGGCGACGACAGCCTCGTCGGCGACAACAGCTCGAACGACGGCGACCTCGATGGCGGCGGCGACGACGTGCTCCGCGGCGGCGAGTTCCGCCAGTCCGACGATATTCTCATCGGCGACAACAGCTCCTTATCCGGTCAGCTGAGCGGGGGCGGAGAGAACAACCTCGACTCCACCAGGGAGCAGGAGAACGGGTTACGTGGGGCGCGCATGGTTGGCGCTAACTTCTCGTCCAGCGGAGACGCCGGCGGCGGCGGCGAGGACACGCTTCTAGACGGAGACGCGGCGACAGCATGATCGGCGACAACGTTGCCCTTTAGGGTGAGGCCGACGCGGAGGCCGCGGACACGCTCGATGGCGGCGACTCGCCCGACCTCATGATCGGGGACGGCGACTCGGGGACCGGGGCGACCATCGGTGCCGGCAGAGACACTCTCAGCGGCCGCCGCGGCGACGACACCATGATCGGGGACGGCTCGTCGGGCGGCACCGCCGACGATGCAGCGGGTGACATCCTCTCGGCCGGGAAGGGCCGGGACGTCGTCTTCGGCGTACAACTTCTCGCCCTCTGGGGACGTTGCGGGCGACGGACCCGACGAGATCAAGGGTGGCATCGGCCCGGACTTCCTCATCGGCGACAACTTCAGCGCCCTCGGTCTGGCGGCCGACGGGGGCGACGACGCGCTGCGAGGGGAGGAAGGCAACGACGACCTCGATGGTGGTCCTGCGCGCGACATCTGCGAGGGCGGTCGCGGCAACGACGACCTCGATCGTGGTCCGGCGCGCGACTTCTGCGAGGGCGGTGCCGGCAACGCCGACACCGCGACGGACTCCGAAACCGAGGTCGGGATACCACAGGCGGGGCTACCCGACTACGCCACCATCCGAGCACGAGGCCGACTGGTCGAGCTCGTCTTCGAGAGCGTGCATCTCTTCGAGCATCATTCTGCGTTCCTCTCAGACCAACTCGAACCAAGTCAGACCGCCAGAACAAGCCCCGCTCCGACTCGAGCGCAGCGCAGCGCCACAGTCGTCGTCCATGTCGTCGCGGGTCTCAAGTCCCGTCGCGCACCCCTCGTGAATCTGGCTTAGCACTACGACTATCGCCCATATCGTGCCACCGAGAGATATGCGCTTTCCATGCAAAGCGACTAGAGCTACCGCCCGCGGGGGCGGCGTACCTTCAGCGCGCATGTCCCGAGACCACTGCCGTTAACGCGGGACGACTGGACTCCGGCAGCCGACCCCGGATGCCCACGGCGATCACGAGCTCGCCCCGATCTGAACCCGCAGCGGGGGGATCGGATCACCGTGGCTCACAGATTCACCAGGAGCCGGGCAAGGGAGTGTCCATCGAAAGCATCGATGTGGGCGAGGTCGCTGCGACGGCCTAAGCCCGCCCCTCCGGGCGAGGCGTTAGCGGTTCACGACGCCTCCGATCCCAACGCCTCTCGTCCAAAGCGCTACTTCTGCTTTCACGCGGGAGCAGAAGCTCGCCGAGTGCTGTCCTCAGTCGTGCAACCCGGGCGCGAACGAGATCCCAATGATCGAGCCTTCGTCCGATTGAAGCCGAGCGACCGTCTGGCCCCACGGCTCCGTGCGCCGGTCGTGCAGCAGGCTAAATCCAAGCTGCTGTAACTCCTCGGCGGCTGACTGAACGGCGTCCGCGTCGCTCACCTCGAACTCGAGGCTCATCTGGGGGACGACGCGATCCGCGGGCCAGCCCGGTGTTCCGAAGCACGCCTGGGCGGCTTCCGACAGCGGCCACACTCCGAAGTGCTTGATCCCGTCGATCTGCTCGCTGTGGAAGTACTCGCTGCCGGGAGCCGCCTCGACGAGCGGGAGGCCCAGGGCATCCACGAAGAGCTCGCGGCTCTTCTCCGGATCCGACGTGATCACAGCGATGCTGGCCACAAAGCTGATGTCCATGCCCGCAGTCTATGACCGCGCCGTCTCGCTGGCTTGAACGAAACCGTCGTACCGCTGTCGCTTAGCGCGAGAAGGAGGAGCGTCGTGCAGGGGGCAGGTTGGAGCGCGAGGAGCCCGAGGCGGTGGGTGAGCGCCCTAGCCCCGCAGGCCGGCGGCTTCGAGGGCGAGGTCCCTGGTCCAGAAGACTTGACGCCTCGTGATCGTGCTCTCCGCGAACCAGTACACCGTCCAGAATCGGAGCTCTACCGGCACCCCGCTGCCTTTGCCGCGGGCCCTGAGAACGGCCTCGGCGAAAACCCGGTCATCGCCCAGTTCCGTGATTTCCGAGGCTTCGGCATGGAAGTCCTCCCAGACTTCGAGGACCGCCAGCATCCATTCGCGGACCTCCGCTCTTCCGCGGTAGACGTCTCGAAGTCCGGGAAGTACGGGGTTCTCCTCCCACACGACCTCGGTGCTAAGGAGAGCGACGAAGGCATCGACGTCACGCCGGTTGAACGCGTCGAGAGCGCGCAGGCCCAGTTCGACGTTCTCCTTCGACATCGCCCCCGCAGTATCCGCCCAGGTGGCCTGAGGGGCAACCCAGGGCCGGCCCGTTGCTTGGGCCTAGGCCTCTACGTCCTGCACAAGGTCCGCCTTCTCAGGCGGTCCCTGGAGTCCAGCCTCTTGGAAGATCGCCGGCATGTCGGGGTCCGAGAGCAGCTTCCCGTATCCCTCCTCATCCCAGTCGAAGACCACCCAGACTCGGGTGTCGTCGTTTGGGTCGCGGAAGACATGGGCGCCCCCGCTTCCGTGTTCCTTGCGCTTCTCAGCGCCCTTGGTGCTGAAGGTTTCGAGGAACTGATCGACATCCTCGACCTTCGCGGTAGACAGGATCAATGCCGGCCTCCCTTCGGTGTTGCCCGCCCGGCCCCCGACTGTACTCCGGCGGCGGAGTAGGCGCAACGAGCGTCTCCAAGTTCACCCCCGACCCGTGGCTCGCCCCTCGAGTCGGCATCACACAGGGTCGAAGTAGTGGATCTCAAACAGCAGACACCCGCCCTTCGACCTGAACGGCCCATGGGGAGTGCCGGGCGGACGGCAGGCGTAGGTGGGCGGGGAAAAGGACTCGCCCCCCTGCCCCGCCGCGTCGTTGCCGACGATGAGGTCTCCCGAGACGAGGTAGGCCTCCTCCCAGTACTCGTGCACGAATGGCGCGGTGGTGAAGACACCGGGTGCGAAACGCAGCAGTCGGGTGCGAGTCCCCCGCCTGGCTTCTTCGTCAAGGCCGCCGGCGAGGATCTTCTGCTGGATGCCCTCCGGGTAGCCGGCCGGAGTCTCCCAGCCAATGTCGAGGTCGACGTGGAAATCCGCGTGCTGCTTGTTGACCGGCATTGGCTCTCAGCTCCTGTGTGACATCGTCGGCAGCCTTTACCCAGGCCGGCACCATCTCCTCGATCACGCCGCCCTTGGGGTCGCTGCCGCTCAGCCTTCGAGCCTCCCCCAACTCTGGATCAGGGTGAAGGTCGTGCCCCATCTGGCAGTCTCGGCCAACTCAGCCTCGGCCTCGCGGCGCAGCGAGGCGAGCTCGTCCTCGCTCAGCGTCTCAAGCAGGCGCGATTCGAGCGCGACGCTGAACTGAAGCGGCAAACGCAGATAGGGATGGCCTGGTTTCAGCGCGATCACATGTGCGTCGATTCCCGGCTCCTCGATGCCGATTTGGCGAAGCAGCTCGGGAAGTTCGCGACCGGCTTCGCCGCCTAAGCCGGCAAAGATCTCGGAGAGCAATCGGATCAGTCGCTCGGCCGCGGGCGCAGCGGGATTGAAGTGCCACGAGGCCAGGTCCCACTCCTCCAAGACCAGGAAACCACCGGGCTTGACCAACCGCCGGTGCGAGCTCACCTGCTCCAGGCCGCGTCCGAGCGGAGCGATCTGGTAGCGGGCATGGACGAGATCGAACGAGCGCGGCTCCAGCTTGCTGTCGAACAGATCATCGACGACCAGTTCTACGTTGGCGATTTCTTCTTCCTCCAGGAATGAACGAGCGGCGTTGAGCATGCTCTCGTCGATGTCGGCGCCCACGATCTGGCCCGACGGGCCGACCCACTCGCTGAGGATCCGCAGCCAGCCCATGGCTCCGCAGCCGACGTCGAGGGCGCGTCCGCCGGATCCGCCGCCGACCTTCGACAGCAGCTGCCGCCCGGTTGGCTCCCACACCAGCGACTGCAGCCGCAGGCGCTCCAACTCCGAGGGTTGGTTGGCAAGTAGGTAGTCCTCCTGCGACATCGCCCGCAGTATCCCGCCTCCGGCTAGCCGATCCGCGCCGCTATCTCGATGATGACTCCCTCGGGGCCGCGGACGTAGCGGAGCCGGTAGCTGTCCTCGTCGCGCTCCAGCTCCGCCGACGAGTTCACCGCCGCGGGCTCGCAGGCCGGCGCATGCCGGTTGTCGCCCTGGGCCGACGGCGTGAGGAACTTCACCTGCTCGATGGTAAGGGCCCAGCGAGAACGTTCATGTTCTCAGCCGAAACGCCCAACCTTGAGACAGCCGACCGTCAGCTCGTCGCCGGAACCGGTTCCCCCGGACCCTCACGTTCGTCCTCGACGATCACCTTGCCGCGCGTCTCGGGGAGGAGCCAGACGCAGACGATCGCGAGCGTGCACGCGACGAAGCCGACGATCATGATCGACTCGCCGAGGCCGATCGAATCGGCGGTGATGCCGATGAAGCCGGGCCCAAGCGCCGCCAGGCCGCGGCCGACGTTGTAGCCGAGGGCCTGTCCGGCGGCCCGCATCTCGGAAGGGAAGAGCTCGGCAAGGAAGGAGCCGTAGCCAGCGGCCTGGCCGGAGGCGAAGAAGCCGAGGAAGAAGGAGACGACGTAGGCGAACGAGTTTCCCTCGATCGGAATCAACACGAACGCCGTGATCGCGGCCGCGGAGCCGAGGAAGTAGATCGTGAAGGCGGGACGGCGGCCGATGGCGTCGTGGATGAAGCCGGCGAGCACGTATCCCACGAACGAACCCGCGATCACGATCCAGCTGTAGGTGGCCGTGCCGACCACGTCCAGGCCGCGCTCCTCGATCAAGAACGTGGGCAGGAAGACGAAGACCGAGTAATAGGTCCCCTGGCCGCCGACCCCGAACAGGGTGACCAGGATCGACGTGCGCCTGATCTCGGGCCGGAACAAGAGTGGGAAGGAGAGCTTCGCTCCGGCCGATGCTCCTGTCTTGATCCGGTCCTTGGTCGTGAGCCTGATGAAGAAGGCGGCGCCCGCGGGGAGGAGCCCGAGCAGGAACAGATAGCGCCAGGCCTCGTCATCGGGGAGGGCCTCGAACAGGATCAGGTACGCGGCGGTGGAGAACGCCCATCCGATCGCATAGGTGCTCTGCAGGAGACCCATCGTCCGTCCGCGCTGCTCGGGCTTCGCATACTCCGCCAAGAGCGCGGCACCCACCGCCCACTCGGCTCCGAAGGCGAACCCGTGGAGTGAGCGCCAGATCAGCAGCTGCTCAAAATTCTGCGCCGTCGCGGTCAGCGCCGTGAACAGCGAGTAACCCAGGATCACGAACGTGAGGATCCGGACCCGGCCGAAGCGGTCGGCCAGGGTCCCGCCCACGATCCCCCCGAACGCCGACGCGACCAGACTGAAAGCCACGATGAACGGCCCCTCGGAGGCGGAAAGTCCAAGCGAGACCGTGATCGCCGGCAGGGCGTAGGCGAACATCGTCCAGTCGAACCCGTCGAGGCCCCAGCCGAGTCCGGAGGCGACGAAGGCGCGGCGCCGTTGCGTGTCCTCCTCCTGAGGAGAGATATTCGGCTCTAGCTCGTGCCCGCGCTCGGCTTCCGCCCCCTCCACAGCGCGGAGATACCCAGGCCGAGAAATGTGAATCGCTATATCTCATCACGCAGCGTCGAGACCCGGTGAACTCTCAGAACGTGAACGCATGAGCTCGAGCGCGGTTTTCCTCGCGGTGAGGCGGGCACCATCCGAATGAGCGAGTGAAGGGAATTGCATGAGCTACACCGTCTTCAATCTTCGCGAGTCGGAGGACATGGCGAAAAAGCACGGCTTCGACCAGATGCAGGAGGCGCGATTTCCGTGGCGCGATCTGGACGCTGAGGCGACGGGGGTCGCACTTCTACGAGTGAAACCAGGTCAGCGCCAGCCCTTCGCGCATCGCCACGATCACGCGGAGGAGATCTACGTGGTGCTTGGGGGAAGCGGGCACGTGAAGCTCGACGACGAGATGGTCGAGCTTGGCGAGATGGACGCCGTTCGAATCGCCCCGCACGTGGGGCGATCGATCGCCGCCGGCCCGGACGGGATCGAGGTCCTCGCGTTCGGCCCGCACCATGAGGACAGCGAGATGATCGAGGACTTCTGGCCGGACTGATCGTCTAGCGTCCGCCAGGTGCTGCTGCTCGCCGGCCTCGTCGGCCTCTTCGTCCTGGATACCCCCTGGAATGTGATCGTCGTCTGCGTCGCGGCGGTCATCGAGGTGGGGGAGGTTGCGTTCTGGCTGCGCTGGCAGCGCCGCCGGCGCGTCCAGACCGGAGCGGAGGGGATGGTGGGCGAGACAGGTGAGGTGATCGAGCTCTTCGCGGACGGGGAAGGGCGGGTGCGGGTGCTCGGCGAGATCTGGGCGGCTCGTGCGTCTGCGCCGCTCGCCCAGGGCACACAGGTGAGCGTGACGAGCGTGGAGGGGCTGACCCTTGCGGTCGAGCCCACGGAAAAGGGCCCCTGAAAAGGGGCCCCGTATCCGAAAGGACGTGCCGCCAGCGAATCCCTCTCCGCTGGCCCGTCGGTCCTTCAAGTCTCATGAGCCATATCGGTGGCCCTCCGTACTGACCTTAACACCCGACTTCGCCAAACGTTTCACTTGGCCTCTTCCCGGTTCCGGCTTATTTATGCGGCAAAAAGCCGGAAAACGCGCATTTCTTCCTCGCCGCACATCTGTGATAGGGGGGCTTATACAAATCGGACAAAGGCTTTCCCCGAGGCGATCTGGGAACAGTGCCCCATGACGTGAAGCAGGCCGCCCAAGGGGACGGCCCACTCCAGCACCGACACACAGCGTCGAGTGCCCAGCGTGTACCCACACTCCTAGCCCGCAAGCGGACGCACCACCAGTGCCCTTGCGGGTCCGCCGAAAGCTGTCACCCTGTGGGCAGCACGCGCTTTCTGGATTCTCCCGCCTCCCCTTCGATCCATTGAGCGACTTCCGGAGAGGGAAGGCAAACAGGGAGTAACCGATGGATCCTCAAACCGTCCAGGGGGATGAGCGACAGGCCGATGGCAGTGGCTCGGCTAGCCGCGACATCTCTCGCGGCATGGTCGCGATCTACAAGGACTACCTCGGTCGCGGCCCGACCGTCGCGCGGACATCGATCTCCGACGAGATGGTTGTGACCGTGCTTCAGGACAGCCTCACCAAGGCCGAGCAGAAGCTCCATGCCACCGACCGAGGGGACATGGTTCGCCAGATTCGCCGCGAGTTCCAAGACGCCATGCGCGAGGACATAAAGGCGCTGGTCGAGCGGGTCCTTGGTCGCGAAGCGCGTTGCATGTTGAGCGATCACAGCCCGAGCCCCGACTTCGCCGTCGAGGTCTTGATCTTGGGCCGCTAGCTCGACTTGCCCTAGGCGCCTGTTCTCGTTCGTCGCGGGCAGCCCCGGCCCTTCTAGGTATCCGCACTTAGCGAAAACAGGTATTGACGGACCCTCCCCGCGGCGGATAGGGTCGGCTCGCAAGGACGCGACTTACGAACGAACGGGAACCACGGCACGCAAGCCGGAGGGGTCCGTGAGTCGGAGGGCTGCTGATCTCGGCGGTCTTACACGACCAATGAGAGGAATCGTATGTCGAGTCGGCACGGTCCCCCGGGCGTCAGAGGGATGACTTTGAAGCGGCTCGCCATCGGGGTAGCCGGATGCGCCCTTGGGTTTCTCGTCGTATCCGCGGCGCTCCCAGCCCCTGCGTCCGCCGGCGGCTATCTGACCCCCCTCTTCGGTCGCGGGATTCACTCTGGGACCCAGCCTGGCCACGTCCCCATGGAGACAGTGAAGGCGTTCCTCGACTCGCGGGGAGTCGACGCCACGGTCTCGGTGGTCACCGAATGGCCGCTAGAGCACGAGCGCGCCGTGCGTGGTGGCGGCCAGATCTACCTGTCCTGGGACGACCTCAGCGCGCTCCGGGACGAGGGGTGGACGATCACAGCCCATGGTCGAAGCGGGCTGATCCTGGACGGGGTCTCGGCCGCGGCGACCAACTACGAGGTCAACGGCTCGCTCACCGACCTGCTGAGTCGGGGTTTCGGCTCGGCATGGTCCCTCTACTCCTATAAGGGGGGCGGCGGCGATCCGCTTGCCCAGCGGCTGGTCCAGGAGTCGTACGCCTACGGCCGCCTCCTCACGCCAAACGTCTGGGTCATGGATCTCCCGCTCGTCCAGCCACAGCAGGCTCGGGCGTTCAGCACGTGGGGAGGGCACTGCAACGACCCCAGCCTCCAATGCTTCGATGCGGCGCCGAAGCCCTACAGGTTGCCGTCGGACGTGATCTCGGCCGTGAACGGGATGGGCCCGGATCAGTGGACGCTGCTTCAGTCCATATCGCTTCGTAGAGGGGACGCAGCTCTCGGGCACGGTCCAGTTCGACTGCACCGGACCCCCGAGCCAGCACTGGACCCGCACCGGTACGGGCGGAAGGGAGACCTACTGCTGGAACGACTATCAGTCGATCATCGACGGGGTCGCCACCCAGTTTGTGGCCCCCGACGCCGTTGCCGCGCTCTATGGACGGGCGATCTTCCCGGGCGTTGGCGCGCGAGCTGGCTCCGCCCCCGAAGCGCTTGCCTTCGACCCGCTCCCTCAAGGGGAAGTGAGCCCCTCGAAGACGGTCACCTTCATGAACACAGGCACGGCACCGCTCTCGATCAGCGACACAAGCTTGACCGGCGCGAATCCCGACGACTTCACGCTCGAGAGCGACGGCTGCACTGGAGAGGAGCTTGCAGGGGGCGCCGCATGCACCGTCAGCGTCGTCTTCGCACCGTCAACCCCCGGCGGCCGAAGCGCCGAGCTCAGCTTCGCGCACAGCGCCGCGGGCTCGACGCTGGAGGTGCCGCTCACCGGGAGGGGGGCGTTCCCGGCGTCGGCCACGCACCTCCTGCGCCCGAACGCCGCCCTGATCTCCGGCTGGCGCGCGGTGGGCTCGTCGGCGGCCTGGTCGGCACTCGACGACCCGATCGAGCAGCCCACCCCGGCCAGCTCGGCCGATTACATCAAGGCGAGGACAAATCCCGCGACGTGGGTTACCGAGGTCGGCCTTTCCTCGCTGGCCCTGGACGGCGTCGCTCCCGTGGACGCGGCGGCCTGGTTCCACGCCAGGACCTACGCCACGACGCGACTGCAGGTGGACGTGCGTTGGGGCGGGAGCACGCAGGAGACCTACGTCGTCGCTCCACGGACCTCCGATCGGTGGCACCAGGTCCCGATCTCGCCAGCCCCACCGGGGCAGGCCTCGCTCGATGATGTCTCGCTGCGGTTCACCGCCCTCGATAGCCCCGGCACCTACGTGCGTGCCGCCTACCTCGAGCTGCACACAGACGGCTAGGCCTTGATCCAAATCAGGCGCCGTAGGCGGCGAGGCCTTCGCCTGGGCCGACCGATCTCGGGATTGTCCCGGCATCTCCTGCGCAGGCGGGGTAGACGGCTGCGGGTAGCCAGCCGGGTTGCGGGAAGTACCGCTTAGGACGAGAAACGGCTGACCCCGCCTTCCATGGCAAGCGGCACTCCGTCGCGAGACACCGGGCGGGCGAGCCCGACGCGCCGCCCTAGATCCGAAGCCGCTTGAGCGCGGCCCGAATCTGCTCCTGGCTCTGCTCGTCTAAGGACCGGATCGTGCTCGAGCCAGAGCACGAAGGCGTGAAGCCAAAGCAGCCGCACGTCCATCTCGAGCTCGCTCGCATAGGCCATCAAGACCTCCTCCGGCTGCCGCGGCCAGGCGCTGCCGTCCTCAAAGCGCGCGATCGTCGCCTGGTTTACCTCGATCGCCGCCGCGATCTTGACCTGGACCACGCCCCTGTCCTCCCGCGCCTGGCGACAGGCGCGTCCCAGCCACGGCAGCAGCGGACGCGCGACCTCCTCGGCCTTCATCCCGCAGTCCTATCCGAGCGGCGCGACTGACCCTTGGAAGCTGGCGGATCCGGGGCTCCTATGCGCATCGTATCCTCGTCCTCGTCATATGCATGGTATTGACAACTTATAATCGATATGATAGAACATTGAACGTGAGAGCACCGACGGAGCACTTGAGTTCTCCGGTTCAGGACTACCCGACCTACGAGGAGATTGAGGGCGGGGCAGTGATCTGCCGAGCCTGCCACGGACGCGGGAAGGTGGTCGATGTGGCAATGGTCCGCAAGCGAGGCCGACGCAAACTGGTCACGGTTGAGTACCGCTGTCCCAATCCAACCTGCGATTGGCGCACCCCGGACTAGGGCGGCGCGTGAGTGCGGTGACGAAGCATGCATCCGGGGAGACGCTCTCGTCCAGTGGGTACCTGCAAGGGCTTGACTGCTGACTAAACTCGCTCTCCGGGGCGCTTAGCTCAGTTGGGAGAGCGCCAGCTCGACAAGCTGGAGGTCACTGGTTCGAGCCCAGTAGCGCCCATCCATGACTGATCAGCAGCAAAGCCAGGAGATCACTCAGCTGGGCCACCGGCTCGCGGCCTTGGGTGGAAGGTCCCGGAGCTCACGGGGGTTGGCCTGGCCGAGGCCAAGGCCGCGGTGGACGGACTCGCTGCCCAGCAGGGATTGAGCTGAGCGTCCCGCCAGACTTCCCGCCGATCCGTTTCACGCTACGGCGCCGGGGTACGTCCCCGCTCAGTCAGAACTCCAAAAAGGGAGGTTGCAGATGTACATCGGCATCGGAGCACTACTCATCATCATCATCCTCATCATCCTGCTCACGTAGTCAACCTCATTCCTTCGGGGGGCCGCTCAGGATGGTCTTCGGACGGCGTCTTGAGCACGACGGCCCAGGCGCTTCACTCGGCCGTGCCACTTCGTGATGGCCGGCGAACGTGGCCGGATCGAGCTCAACGTCTCCAACTCGGCGTCGCTCAGCTCGAGACCGGCCGCGGCCACGTTTTGCTCAAGGTGAGCGATCGAAGAGGTCCCGGGGATCGGAAGGATCGCCGGCGACTGGCGCAGGAGCCAGCCGAGCGCGACCTGGGCGGTCGTGGCGCCTTTCTCCCGGGCAATCCGCTCGAGCGCACCGCGGCGCGTAGCCGCTTTCCCGGCCTCGAGCGGAGCCCAGGAGAAAAAGGCCAGGCCATCGCGCGCACAGACGTCGATGACGTCTGAGGCGGCTCGATCGCCGATGCTGAAGCGGTTTTGGACCGAGACGATCTCGGCCACGCGACGAGCCCGTGCGAGCTGCTCGGAGTTGACGTTGGAGACGCCGATATGGCGGATCTTCCCCTCGCGCTGAAGCTCCGCGAGCGTGCCCACCGAATCCTCGTAGGGCACCTTTGGATCGGGCGCGTGGAGCTGGTACAGGTCGATTCGTTCAAGCCGGAGGCGCTCGAGGCTGCCCTCGCATGCCGCTCGGAGATGCGCCGGGCTCCCAGCGCGCTCCCACCGGTGCGGCCCGGGCCGAGTGAGCCCGCCCTTCGTGGCAATCACGAGCCCCTCGGGGTAGGGATGGAGGGCCGACGCGAGCAAGGACTCGCTCACGTCCGGCCCGTAGGAGTCGGCGGTGTCGATCAGGTTTACGTCCAGCTCCAGCGTTCGGCGCAAGACCGCGCGTGCGGCCTCGAGATCATGGGGGTCGCCCCAGATTCCCTTGCCCGTTAACCGCATCGCCCCGAAGCCGAGACGGTTGACCTCCAGATCACCACCGATCCGGAGGCGACCCGCGGCGGCGGCGGAAACGCCATCGCTACCCATCGTGGGCAAGGTACTCCAACCCCGGCGAATGGGCCGGTGTGGGCGCCTCGATGTGAAAGCATCCCGGTCATGAGCTCCGGGGGGCCCGACACCGGCTTCGACGCGGCGGCTTGCCTCGAGCGAGTGAGCGTGGCGACGGCCGAGGCCGTTCGGGCGCTGGGACGCCGTGGGGCGGTGGTCGCCATCTCCGGGGGAATCGACTCGAGCGTCGTCGCGGGCATCTGCGTCCGCGCCCTCGGCCCCGACCACGTCCTCTGCCTGCGTCTTCCCGAGCGTGACGTCGGCGACTCCTCCTCTGACCTCGGGCTCGAGCTGGCGGAGTCGCTCGGCGCACGCACCGTTGAAGAGCCGATTACGGCCGCCCTGGAGGGACTCGGCTGCTACGAGCAGCGCGACGAAGCGATCCGCGCGGTTTTTCCAGAGTACGAGCCGAGCTGGCGGCACAAGCTCGTTCGCTCTCCGCCCAGCGGCGGGATGATCGTCTTCTCCCTCGTGGTCGAACGCCCGGACGGCACCACCGACGAGCAGCGGATGCCACCCGATGCCTATCGGCGGCTGCTGGCCGCGACCAACATGAAGCAGCGCGTGCGCAAACTGGTGGAGTACACGTGGGCCGACCGGCTCGGCTACGCGGTCGCGGGGACGCCGAACCTGCTCGAGTACGACCAGGGCTTCTTCGTCAAGGGGGGTGACGGGCTCGCGGATCTAAAGCCGATCGCGCACCTCTACAAGGGGCAGGTGTTCGCGCTCGCTGATGAGCTCGACCTGCCCGAGTCGATTCGCTCTCGGACGCCGACCACGGAGACGTTCAGCCTCCCTCAGACTCAGGAGGAGTTCTACTTCGGCCATCCACACGAACGCATGGACATGCTGCTCTGGGGTCACACGGACCAGGTCCCCGCGGCGGACCTGGCTGCTCGCGTCGGGCTCTCCGCGGACGAGGTCGAAGCCGCTTACGGCGAGATCGAGCGCCGGCGCGTCGCCACGGAGTACCTCCACGCTCCCGCCGTGCTGATGGACCCGGACAGCTAGGGCATGTGCGGAATCGCGGGCATCGTGCGGCCGACCGCCGGCCCGCCGGTCGACGAATCGAAGCTCTTGAGGATGGCCCGCGCGATCCGGCATCGGGGCCCGGACGGGTTCGGGATCGCGCACGATCCGGGCGCCGGGCTCGTCAGCACCCGTCTCGCAATCGTCGATCTTCCATGTGGGTGGCAACCGCTGGAGGCGGGGCCGCGGGGGGCTCTGCTCGTCTACAACGGCGAGGTCTACAACCACATCGAGCTCCGCGACGAGATGCAGGGGCAGGGTGTCTCGTTCGAAACGACGAGTGACACGGAGGTCGTGCTGCGGCTGCTCGAGCGCGACGGCCTCGGGGCGCTCGGGCGGCTGAACGGCCAGTTCGGGTTTGCCTGGTGGCAGCCGGAGCGCAGGCGGCTCGTGCTGGTGCGGGACCGCTTCGGGGTCCGCCCGTTGCACTACAGCCTGCTCGACGACGGAACCCTCGTGTTCGGGTCGGAGGCGAAGGCGCTGTTCGCATCCGGGGAGGTCGTCGCAAGGCCGGACCTGGCTGGGATCGACGACGTCTTCACAACCTGGGGGCCACGCCCGCCGCGCACCGCCTTCGAGGGCGTGCGTCAGGTCCTCCCAGGAGGTCTTTTGGTCTGGGAGGCCGGCCGCGTGGTCGAGGAGCGCTCCTGGTGGGAGCCCAGCTATGGCGAAGGTGGGTCGCCGGTACAAAATGGCGGTGAGGGCGATCTGCTGAGCCTGCTGCGCAGCAGTGTCGAGCTGCGGCTGCGCGCGGACGTCCCGGTGGGTGCCTATCTCTCGGGAGGCCTTGACTCCAGCTTGATCAGCGCGCTCGCGCAGGCCGAGAAGGGCGGCGAGCTCCGCACATTCTCGATCGCGTTCAAGGATCCGCGATACGACGAGCGCGGCCACCAGGAGGCGGTGGCGCGCGCCCTCGGCACGCGGCATCACGTGGTCGAGGCAGGACCGGCCGAGATCGCCGGAGCCCTCCCCGAGGTCGTCCGCCACGCGGAGACGCCACTGATCCGGACGGCTCCGGCGCCCCTCTATCTGCTCGCGCGCGAGGTGCGCGAGCAGGAGATCACCGTCGTGCTGACAGGCGAGGGCGCGGATGAGCTCTTCTGGGGATATGACCTCTTTAAGGAGGTTGTCGTTCGTGAGCTTCACCGCCGCGAGCCGGAGCGGGCAGAGGCGATGCTGGATGGCCTCTACTCGTATCTGGGCGCGACGGGCGCTCGTCGTGGCCCCGCGTTTTCGCGCTTCGTGCTGGAGACGGGTTCCGCCGGCGATCCGCTGGGCTCCCACCTCACGCGCGCGGAGGCGACCGCCACCGTGAAGGCCTTCTACCGGCCGGAGGTGGCCGCCGAGATCGCCGAGGACCCCTCGCTCGAGCGGCTTCGCGGGGAGGTTCCAGATGCGTTTGACCGGTGGAGCACGCTGGAGCGCGCTGCGTGGCTCGAGCTGGATACCTTGCTCGAGCCGTACCTGCTCGCGGCGCAGGGTGACAGGGTTTCGATGGCGAGTGGGGTGGAGGGGCGCTACCCGTTCCTCGACCACCGCGTCTTCGCGCATTCAACGGGGTTGCCCGACCGGCGCAAGCTCGACGGGCTCCGCGACAAGGTCGCGCTCCGTGAGCTCGCGGCGGACCTGTTGCCGGCGGAGATCGTCAAGCGGCCCAAGCAGCCGTATCGAGCGCCCGAGATCGCGCCATTCTTCGGCCCCGACGCGCCGGAGTGGGTGGATCAGCTGCTCGACACACCCGCGCTGGATCGCACCGGCCTCTGGGACCCCGGCCGCGTTCAGGGCTTGGTCCGGCGCTGCCGCGCCGGCAGGGCCACGGGAATGCGTGAAGGCATGGCGCTGGTCGGCATACTCACGGCTCAGCTTTGGCACCAGGCCTACTGCGAGGCGGGGCCCGAGTCCTATCCCGAGGAAACCACCGCGCCTCGCGTCAGAATCGATCGCTTGAATGAACCCAGCATGATCAAGGAGGAGCAATGACGGAGGGCGGGGGGGAGGTCCGCAAGGAGATGCGTGGCTTCATCGAGGAGAACTTCCTCTATCTGCGGCCGGATGTCGAGCTCGCTGACGGCGACGATTTTCTCGCCCTGAGCATCATCGACTCGCTCGGGTTCGTCGAGCTGGTGGAAGAGGTTCAGGCTCGATATGGCCTGACGATCGAGGACGTCGAGATCACCGAGGAGAACTTCGGCTCGATCGATGCCATCGCCGGCTACGTGGAGCGCAAGCAAGCCGCGGCGTGAGCATCCGCACCGTCGCCGAGGATCTCAGCGCAGCCGCCGAGCGCGAGCCCGGCAAGGCCGCCGTCGTCGCCGGCGAGCGCTCGGTCTCATACGCGGAGCTCGAACGGCTGGCGTCGGGGTTCGCGGCCGCGCTCGGCGAGCTGGGCGTCCAGCGCGGCGAGCGGGTGGCGATCGTGCTCCCGAACGACATCCCCGCGGTTATCGCGATCATGGGCACGCTGCGGGCCGGGGCTGCGATCGCCCCGCTCAACCCGACCACGAAGCAGGAGCGACTGCACTACGTACTGGCCGACACCCAGGCGTCGGTGGTGGTCACGGACGCCGAGCACGCCCCGATGGTCACAGCCGCGGCCGAGGAGGCTGGTCAGGTCCGGGTTATCAGCGATGCGGAGGGGCTGGCGTCAAGCGGGGGACGAGTGCCGCCAGCGCCCCTTCAGACGGACCTCGCGAGCGTGCTCTACACCTCGGGCTCGACCGGCGAGCCCAAGGGCGTGACCCTCACCCACCACAACCTGAGCTTTGTGATGGACTCGATCATCGAGTACCTCGAACTTACGCCTGCGGAGCGCATCCTCTGCCTGTTGCAGCTCTCGTTCGGCTATGGGCTCACCCAGCTCCTGCCGTGCGTGCGGGTGGGGGGCACCCTGGTCCTCGAGGGCAACATCGCGTTCCCCGGGCGGATCGTGCAGGCGCTCGAGCAGCATGAGATCACCGGCATGGCGGGGGTGCCGACGATCTTCCAGGTCCTGATCACCCTGCGGGGCCTGGCGGAGCGCGAGCTTCCCCACCTGCGCTTCCTGACCAACGCCGGCGCCTCGATGCCGGCCGCGACCGTGACCGAGGTGCGCCGCACCTTTCCGAACGCCCAGCTCTATCTCATGTACGGGCTCACCGAGTGCCTGCGTGTCTCGTACCTCCCCCCGGATCAACTTGACGCCCGCCCCACTTCGTCGGGCATCGCGATGCCCGGAACGGATGCGTGGGTTGAGGGCACGGGCGGAGGCGAGGCCAATGTCGGCGAGGTCGGCGAGCTCATGGTGCGCGGGCCGCACGTGATGGAGGGCTATTGGGGTGACGAGGCGCGCAGCGCGAAGCGGCTGCGGCCGGGTCGCTGGCCGTGGGAGCGCGTGCTCGCGACCGGCGATCTCTTCCGCCGCGACGAGGAGGGCTACCTGCATTGGGCCGGTCGCACCGACGATCTGATCAAGTGCCGTGGAGAGAAGGTCTACCCGCGCGAGGTGGAGGAGGTACTTCACCACGAGGACGGCGTGCGCGAGGCCGCCGTTGTCGGCGTCCCCGACAAGCTCCTGGGACAGGCGGTCCATGCTCACGTAGCGCCTGAACCGGGCGGCGAGCTTGACCCGCTGGCGCTGCGGCGTCGCTGCGCCGAGCTGCTCGAAGATCACAAGGTCCCGAAGCAGATCTTCGTCCACGAGGCGCTCGCTCGCACCGCCCGGGGGAAGGTCGACCGCCAGGCCCTGATCGCGCACGGCACGGGCGCACAGCCCCTGGGCTGAGGCCACATGATCGGGACCTACACGGCCGCGGTCGCGACGGTGATCGCCGCCGGAGCGATCGGGCAGGCGATCCTTAGCCTGTGCGGGCGGCGCCGATGGTCCTGGCTCGCTCCGGCGGTCGGCCTCGCCGCGCTCCAGCCGCTCGCGTGGCTCGCGGTGCGCCTTCCGGGCGAGGGCACGGCGGCGCTCGTCGTGCTCACGGGTGTGATCGTCGTTGCGCTCATCCACCTGCTCAGTGCCGGCCGCGTGGAGGGGATGGGCGACGCCTGGCGGATGGGATGGCCGGTGGCGCTCCTGGCGCTGGCGCTGGCCTCGCTCCCATTCATCGTCGAGGGGAGGTTCGGGGTGCTCGGTACCGGCCTCAACCCGGACATGTCCCAGCACCTCTTCGCCGCGGACCGGCTCGGCGCCGGCGGCAGCGAGCGGCTGATCGCCGAGGGGTATCCCCTGGCCCCCCACGCGCTCGCCGTGGGGCTCGATGCCGGAGGAATCAGTCTCGTCCACGCCTTTGGAGGGATCACCCTGGCAACGGCTGTAGTCACCTGCCTGGCGCCCATGGTGCTGCTCGAACGCCTCACGGCTGGGCGGCGGCTGGTGTGCGCGCTCCTCGTCGGGCTCGCCTACATGAGCGCCGCCTACCTCACTCAGGGCGCCTTCAAGGAGACCATGCTGGCGCTATTCCTCCTCGCGTTCGCACTCGCCCTCGGCGAGCTTGCCGCCGGACGGCTCGTGGGCGCGGGCCTACTGCGGGCGGTTCCGTTGGCGGTGCTCGCCGCAGGCGCCGCCCACGTCTACAGCTTCCCCGGCCTCATCTGGCTCGCCGGAGCAACGGTCGTCTGGGCTGCGGCCGAGCTTGGCCTCGCCGCCCGCGCCGGCCCCGGTCGTCCCCGGGCTCTGATCCGTGCTTCCGCGGGCCCGGCGGCGGTGGCGTTGGGTGCTTTGGCGGTGCTCGTCGCGCCGGAGCTGGGGCGCTTTTTGGACTTTGCGAGCTTCGAGACGTTTGACCCCGACGGCGCCGGGCTCGGCAACCTCTTCAATCCGCTCTCACCGCTGGAGGCGCTGGGGATCTGGCCCTCGGGGGACTTCCGCCTCGACGCTGGGGCCGGCTTCGCTCCCGCGAGCGCCTTCTGGCTCGGAGGACTTGTGGCGGCGGTGGCGCTCGGTTTCGGGCTCTGGTGGTGGCTGCGCCGGCGCGAGCTCGCGGTGCCGAGCGCGTTCGTCGCAGCGGCGCTGCTCGTCGTCTACGCGAACGCCGCCGGCACGCCCTATCAAGAGGCCAAGGCGATCGCGCTCGCGGCGCCGCTCGCGATGCTGATCAGCACGAGAGGCCTGGCGGAGGCCACGCCGAGCGCCTCGCGCCTGAGGCGCATCCTTGGACGGCGCGGCCTGGCCGGTTTGAGGGGGCCCGGCGCGAAGACCGCCCGTCGACGGGTCGCGCTGAGCGCGTTCGGCGTCGTCTTCGTCGTCGCTGCCGGCGGCTGCAGCCTGCTCGCTCTGGCGAACGGCCCGGTGGGTCCCTCCAGCTGGTCGCCCGACCTTCTGGAGCGAAAGCCGCTGCCGGGCGCCACCCTCGTGCTCGCTTCCGAGGACTACCTGACCGCCACTCACGGCCGCGACTTCATCATCTGGGAGCTCCGGGGCGGCGACGTTTGCGTGGAGACCGACCCCGGCCCGAGAAGCGAGCGCCCGCCGCCCGGGATCTCCCAAGTCCTCGTCCTCGGGAATTCCTCGCAGCCGCCTTTCGAAGGAACCGACGCCGGGCACGAGGTCGGCGATTTCGTCCTCTGGGGCATCCCGGAGCCCACCCCGGGCGACTCAGACTGCCCCTTCATCGCCGACGGCGCCCGCGCTGCGCCCGGCGAGAGTGATCAGTAGCTAACGCGGTTCGAAGACCGTCCGAGACGCAAACCGCGGGCCGTCCACGGCCTGGCGGTAGGCGCGCCGGACTCGGTTTGAGGAGTCGATGTGGAGGTTGGAGCGCACACCGTTGCCGTTGATCCATGCCTCGTGCCAGTACGAGAGGGCCCGAATCTCCGGCCAGTGCCCGCGAGCGACGAGTTCCGCCGCTTGTGAGATCCAGCTGGCCTTCCGCCCTTGTTCCCGCGGGGTGGCGGCCGCTCCGTACTCGAGCACCGCGAGGGGTTTGTCCGTGCCGACGTGATCAAACAGGTCGTAGAGCACGCGGTCCATGCGGGAGTGGAAGCTCTTCCACGGCTCACCCGGTCGCAGAGGCCCGTAGTCCGACAGACCGATCCAGTCGACGTATTCGTCGCCTGGGTAGTAGTCCCAGGGCTGGTTCCAGGAAGTCCTTGGCCAGCCGCCCACGTCGATGTGGAAGAACCATGTGATGTCGTCGGCGCCCATCTCGCGGCACGTCTCGACGACGCGCCGGTAGGCGGCCCGGAAGCGCTCGGGACCGTCCGCCTCGGCCGGGTCGCCCCAGCCGGTGCGCCCGGCCCCGTTCCAGCGGCCGTTCCATGGGAACCAGTCGCCGTTTACCTCCGTGCCGAACTCGGCCAGCAGCGGCAGTCCCGCATCGCGGGCATCGCTGCACCACTCCTCGAGCTCGGCATCCCACTGGCCCTGCGCAATCGAGCGCATCGAGAAGTTCGGATCGCGGCCCCGACCGAAGCTGGAGCGCGCCATGAGCCGGACGAACGGAGTCCTTCCGGCATCGTCGATCGCCTCGACGTCCTCTGTGGGGAAACGAATTCGCCCTCGAAACCAGTTGTCGGAGAAGTACGCCCAAGCGATGCGCCGCCCCGCTGCGCGCTCGAACGCGTGGATCCGTTGCTTCGTCACCCTGTCCTCGGGTCCGGAGAAGTCCGGGAAGGCGGCGTGGTAGGCCTGTGCGCTCACCGGCGTTGCGAGCACGCAGGCATCGCTCTCCGGGTCGCAGGCCTTTCCCTGCGCGCTCGCCCCGCCAGACTCGAGCGCCGCCAGAGCGACGACCAAAGCGACGACCGCTGTGACGAGCAGAGTTGACCGGACCCCCCGCATACTCAGGTGACGAACCACTCACTCTCGAGCTGCGTGAGCAAGGAGGAGCTGGTCGCGAGGACCCCCCGAATGTCCGGGTTGTGCGTGTGGATCACGGGCATTCGCGCGAAGCCGAGCACCGCCATCCGGTTGCGAAGCGGCTCCTCCAGGAACGGTTCCATTCGCCCTGTGACCGCCGTCGCCCCGCTCGCTCTCGCATGGGCGACAAGCTCGCCGAAGACCGCATCGGCATCGGTCGGCGAGCCCGCGACGTGCAGCACGCGGCAGACCCCGCCGAGCGGCCTCAGATACGCATACCAGCCGATCGGCTGGCCGGCACGCCGAACAAGGCGATGCGTGAGCGGCCCGGTGGCAGCCTCCACCCGGCCGAATAGATGCTCGAGGTGAGGCTCGCCGTAGTCCACCCGAAGCCGGATATGCCTCGTCATCTCGGCCAGGTGCTCAACGATGGTGGCGGGCGAGGCATCCTCGCCGACGACCTCCGGATCAAGCGGCGGGAATGCGCGCGGTGCCAGCCTGCGGCCGGCGGCGTGAAAAGGAAGCGCACCCACCGGCGCCTCGGCGCGGTTCGGGGCGCCCGCCTTCAGGGATTTCGCGGCAACCCTGCGCAGCCAGCGCCCCGGGCGTAGGACGATCATCCAGTCGAGGACTCGGGCGTGGTCGAGATGGCCGCCGAAGGTGCGCCACATGCGCACCACGACCTCGTTGGCACTGTCGGACCAGGTCAGATCCTGGGCGCCAGTGAGGAGCCGCCGCAAGAGCAGCGCACCGGCCGCCCCGGCTCGCCCTCCGGGGACGACGGCGAGGTGCGATACGCACACGCCGCGCACCGGCGCGCCGTCGAATAGCACCATCCTCGCCTGCGCACCCACGAAGCCCAGGATCTCTCCATCGCCGCCCGTCGCCACCAGCGATGTCAGCTCGGGGTCCGCCCACGGATAATCGATCAGGATTCCCTCGAGGAAGCGCTCGTCGTGCTTCCAGTCCCGGATGTTCGCCCGAAGCAGGCCCGCTACGGCGGGCACGTCGGTTCGCTCGAACGGTCGGATCGTCGCCACGGCGAACGCAAGCTACCGGGCGCAGCCCAGCCGTGTGAGATTTCGGGACGGACGAGCGTCCGTCGAGGCCTTCGCATCTAGCATTGCGGGCACATGGCCGCGACCACGATTGAGGTGAACCTGCCCGATGGCTCCACCCTGGAGCTACCGGACGGTGCCACGGGATCGGACGCCGCCGCGGCAATCGGGCCGGGCCTTGCGAGCGCTGCGCTTGCCGTCAACGTCGATCACGAGCTGCGGGATCTGACCGCGCCGGTTCCATCCGGCGCGGCCCTAGAGATCGTCACGCCAAAAAGTCCCGGGGCGCTAGAGCTACTCCGTCACGACACGGCGCACGTGCTCGCGACCGCCGTCGTGGAGCTGTGGCCAGGCACGAAGGTATCGATCGGACCGCCGATCGAGAACGGCTTCTACTACGACTTCGAGTTCCCGGAGGGCGTGTCGATCTCCGACAGCGACCTCCCGCGGATCGAGGAGGCGATGGCGGCGCACGTCGCTGCGGACGAGCCGTTCGAACGCTCGGACATCTCAACCGAAGAGGCCCTCGATCTGTTTCGCGAACACCAGGAGCCCTACAAGGTCGAGCTGATCGAGGGCTTGATCGCGAACGAGGGGGCGGAGACCGTCTCCCTGTATCGGAACGGGCCCTTTCTCGATCTGTGCAAAGGCCCTCACGGGCCGTCGACCGGCCGCATCGAGGCCTTCAAGCTGAACTCGGTGGCGGGTGCGTACTGGCGGGGCGACGAGACGCGGCAGATGCTGACGCGGATCTACGGGACGGCCTTCTTCTCGCGGGCAGAGCTCGACGCGCACCTCGACGGCCTCGAGCAAGCCCGTGCCAACGATCACCGCAGGCTGGGGCCCGAGCTCGGCCTTTTCAGCCTTCGCCAGGAGGCACCGGGGATGCCCTTCTGGCTGCCACGGGGCACCGTTCTCCTGCGGCTGATCGAGGCCGAGGTGAGGGAGCAGCTCAGCAAGCGCGGCTACGAGGAGATCAAGACCCCGCAGATCCTCGAAACGGAGCTCTGGCACCGCTCGGGACACTGGGACAACTACCGCGAGAACATGTTCTTCGCCGAGCCCTCCGAGCGCGAGCGCGACGAGACGGCCCGGTCCTATGCCGTGCGGCCGATGAACTGCCCAGGCGCCTGCCTCGCCTACGCCTCGGGGCGTCACTCATACCGCGATCTGCCGCTGCGCCTCGCCGAGTTCGGGCAAGTCTGGCGCTACGAGCGCGAAGGGGTGCTCCACGGCCTTTTGCGCGTGCGGTCGTTCACCCAGGACGACGCACACGTGTATTGCACCCTCGAGCAGCTACCCGAGGAGGTCGACTCGATCTGCGAGGCGATCGACGAGCTCTACGCACGCTTCGGCTTCGATCAGGTGCGCGTGGAGCTCTCCACCCGCCCGGAGAAGTCGATCGGCACGGACGAGGAGTGGGAGAGCGCGACGGCGGCGCTGCGCGAAGCGCTCGACCGCCAGGGGCGTGCCTACGACGTGAGCCCCGGAGAAGGCACCTTCTACGGTCCCAAGATCGACTTTCACGTCACCGATGCGCTCGGTCGCTCGTGGCAGTGCGGCACGTGTCAGGTCGACTTTCAAATGCCCGAGCGCTTCGACCTCAGCTACCAGGGCGAAGACAACGCCGAGCACCGGCCGGTGATGATCCACCGTGCGCTGATCGGCTCGATGGAGCGCTTCGCCGGCATCCTGATCGAGCACTACGCCGGCCGCTTCCCTGCGTGGCTCGCGCCTGTGCAGGCGCTTGTGCTGCCGGTAGCGGACCGACACAACGGTTATGCGCGCCGGGTCGCGGGCGCGCTGCGAGCGGAGGGCGTGAGGGTCGAGGTCGACGAGCGCTCGGAGTCGGTCGGCAAGAAGATCCGCGCCGCGGAGCTCGCCAAGGTCCCCTTCATGCTGGTGGTCGGCGATCGTGAGGCCGAGGCGGGAGCCGTCGCCCTTCGCTCCCACGAGCAAGGCGATCAAGGGGCGATAGCGCTGGGCGACGTTTCGGCCAAGATCACGACTTCCGAGTGAGCGCGTCTATACTCCGCCGCGATGCCGGGCACCGAAACCACGCCGCGCCAATAGCTGCGCCAGTGCCCTTGCCCTCTCGCCTCCCAATCCCAACCGCCGGTTAGCTTGAAGCTTCCCGACAGCCGCCACTAGTGCCGGTCCCTCGACGGTTCGACCGGCGGATGCCCGAGAGGGATCCGACCCGGATCAACGAGCGGATTCGGATCTCCGAGGTCCGCCTGATCGACGAGAACGGCGAGCAGGTGGGCGTGATCCCAACGCCCGAGGCGCTCGAGATGGCGCGCGATCGCGACTTGGACCTAGTCGAGGTCGCTGCCGAGGCCCGCCCGCCCGTCGCCCGGCTCCTCGACTACTCGAAGTACAAGTACGAGCAGGAGCAGAAGGCCAAGGCCGCTCGCAAGCACCAGCAGCAGGTGAACGTACGCGAGATCAAGCTGCGCCCGAAGATCGCGGACCATGACTACGAGACGAAAAAGGGGCATGTCGAGCGCTTCCTGCGCCACAAGGACAAGGTCAAGGTGACGATCATGTTCCGGGGCCGCGAGCAGGCGCACCCCGAGCGCGGCCGGGCTCTCCTTCAGCGGCTGTACGACGACATCTCGGAGATCGCGACGATCGAGTCGGAGCCCCAGCAGGAGGGCCGCAACATGCACATGATGCTGGCGCCGTCGAAGGAACTGCTCGCACAGCAGCAGCGCGACGCCGGGGCCGACGGCTCAGATGCAGCGGGGGATGGCGCGGACCCGGCCTCGAAGCCGGCCGACGAGGGCTCCGCGGCGGCCTGACCCTCCGACGCGGTCGCCGCCAGCGCCGGCTCTGCTTCAATAGCCGGTCGCCATGCCCAAGATCAAGACCCATTCCGGCGCCAAGAAGCGGTTTCGCAAGACCGCGAAGGGCAAGCTGCGCGGACGCCGTGCGTACTCGAGCCACATCCTCGAAAAGAAGTCGCCGAAGCGAAAGCGGCGCATGGCCAGGCCGGTCGAGATCGAGAAGGCCGACCGGGCCCGCGTGCGGGGCCTGCTCGGTACGAGCAAGGGGGGCTGAGCCATCTCCCGCTCCACCAACGCCGTCGCGCGCAATCGTCGCCGGAAGAAGGTCCTCAAGCAGGCGAAGGGCTACTACGGGCGCAAGCACTCCTCCTACCGCCTTGCGAAGGAGCAGGTGCAGCGCTCCGGCGTTTACGCCTATCGCGACCGTCGCCGGCGCAAGCGCGACTTCAGGCGCCTTTGGATCACGCGCATCAATGCCGCCGCGCGCCAGGAGGGCATGAGCTACTCCGAGTTCATGCACGGCCTCAAGCTGGCTGAGGTCGAGGTCAACCGCAAACTACTGGCCGACCTCGCCGTCCGCGACCGCGAGGCGTTTCGCCGATTCGCCGAGATCTCCCGGGAGGCTGCCGCTGCCTGAGGCGCAGCGCAGCGCAGTAGCTCCCGGGGCGCCATTCGGCGCCTTTTTTTGTTGTCCTGAACCGAACAGCCCATGACGATCACCAGCAAGAGCAACGAAAAACTGAAGCTCGTCAGAAAGCTCGCCGAGCGCAAGCACCGCGAGCATCAGGGCCTGTTCGTGACCGAGGGCGAGGACCTGCTCGAGGCGGGGCGGCGCGCGGGCCGCGAGCCGGCCTTCGTTCTGGTCGCCGCCGGCGCCGGGCACGAGGGCGAGGAGGTCGAGCCGGACCTGCTCGACTCGGCTTCTTCGCTCGGCTCGGGCACGCGCGTGATCGCAACCTGGCCGATCGCGTGGTACGAACCATCGACGCCCGTCTGCGCCTACCTGCACGGGGTCGGTGACCCGGGAAACGTTGGCGCCGTGGTCCGCTGCGCCGATGCACTGGTTGAGGGGAGTGTCGTCCTTGGGCCGGGCTGCGCCGACCCATACTCGCCGAAGGCGGTCCGCGCCAGCATGGGTTCGATCTTCGCCGTGGACCTCCACCGGGGCGGGGTGGAAGCGACGCCCGAGCCCCGTGCGGCGCTCGTGGCTCTTGGCGGTGAGGACCTCGATCCCGCGCCGGGGCCACAGACGATCTGTCTCGGGTCTGAACGCGAGGGGTTGCCGGATTCGGTCGTTTCTGCCTGTGAGGCCCGCTGGACGATCCCGCTGCGCTCAGGAGGCCCCGAATCGCTAAACGTCGCCGCCGCCGCGGCGATCGCCCTGCAGCGGATATCGTCGGCCGCCGCCGAAGGGGACTCCACAGTGGTGAAGGGGCCATGATCGATCGGATCGCAAACCTGCGCGCTGACGCCGAGGCCGCGATCGCCGGCGCCGAGAGCAGCGAGGCGCTAGAGGAGCTGCGGGTGCGGTTCCTGGGCCGCAAGTCAGAGCTGACCTCGATCCTCCGTGGGATCGGCGAGCTGCCGGCCTCCGACCGGGGGCCAACCGGCTCCGCGGCCAACCAGGCGCGTGAGGCGCTCGAGGCGGCGGTCGGGACGCGGCGCGCTGAGCTCGAGGAAGCCGAGCTAAATCGGCGCCTGGAGCAGGACCAAATCGATGTCACGCTGCCGGGCTCGCCGCGCCTTCCGTCGGTCTCGCAGAACCTCCTGATCCGCACCCAGCGCGAGATCGAGGACATCTTCGTCGGCCTCGGCTACCGGGTCATGGAGGGTCCCGAGATCGAGCTGGACTACTACAACTTCACAGCGCTGAACCACCCGCCAGGGCACCCAGCGCGGATGGCGCAGGACACGTTCTACGTCGACCCGGCGACCCTGCGCCCGGATCTGCAGGTCGGCTCCGAGGAGCTTGCGCCGGGGCCGGAGGACGTCGTTCTGCGGACTCACACGTCGCCGATGCAGGTGCGCGCGATGGAGAGTCAGGAGCCCCCGACCTTCATCGTCGTCCCGGGACGGTGCTATCGCTCCGACCCGTTCGACGCCACCCATAGCCCCGTCTTCCACCAGGTCGAGGGCCTTGCGGTGGCCGAGCGGATCACGCTCGCGGACCTAAAGGGGACTCTCGACGAGTTCGCTCGCGCCTTCTTCGGCCCCGAGCGCTCCACCCGCTTCCGACCGGGGTTCTTTCCGTTCACTGAGCCGAGCGTCGAGGTCGACGTCTCCTGCTTCCGCTGCGATGGCACCGGCCTGCTGCCGAATGGTGAGCGGGATCCACTGTGCAAGGGCGTCGGTTGGATCGAGATCCTCGGTGCGGGCATGGTCGATCCGAACGTCTACGGCTTCGTTCGCGAGCAGGGCTACGACCCGGAGGCGGTCCAGGGCTTCGCGTTCGGCATGGGCATCGAGCGGCCGGCCATGCTCAAGCACGCGGTCCCGGACCTGCGTGAGTTCTTCTCCAACGACGTGCGCGTCCTGGAGCAGTTTCGATGAAAGTGCCCTTTAGCTGGCTGCGCGCCTACTGTGATCCCGGACTCGGGCCGCAGGAGATCGGCGACACCTTGGCGATGCACAGCATCGAGCTCGAGCGGATCTCCCACCTGGGAGCCCCTTCAACCGAGGGCTTCGTGGTCGGGCGCGTGCTGTCCGCCTCCCGACACCCGAACGCCGACCGCCTCAGCGTCTGCGAGGTCGAGACCGGGGATGGCGCCCGCACGATCGTGTGCGGCGCTCCGAACGTTGCCGCCGGACAGACGGTCCCGGTGGCGCTGCCGGGAGCGGTGATGGCGGATGGGACGAAGCTCGGGGCGGCGAAGCTGCGGGGGGTCGAGTCGAACGGGATGATCCTCTCCGAGACCGAGCTCGAGATCGGCGACGACGCCGGCGGAATCGTCGTGCTCGACGACGGTCCCGCGCCGGGCACGCCGCTGACCGAGCTGATCCCGGTATCCGAGTCAATCATCGAGCTCGAGCCAACTTCGAATCGCGTCGATTGCTTCGGCGTCTACGGCATCGCGCGCGAGCTGCACGCGGTGACCGGCGCCGAGCTGGCGCCGGCGCCGTGGGAGGTGGATGCGGAGGCCGCCGGCGACGACAGGGCAAGCGACTACGCCTCGGTTCGGGTCGAGGTACCCGAGCTCTGCCCCCGCTTCACCGCGCGGGTCTTCGCCGACGTCCAGATCCGACCCTCGCCCCTGTGGCTGAAGGCACGGCTGATCGGGGCGGGGATGCGTCCGATCAACAACGTCGTCGACATCACGAACTACGTGATGCTGATGACCGCCCAGCCGCTGCACGCGTTCGACCTCGACGAGGTGCCCGCGGGCGAGATCATCGTCCGCGCCGCCCGCGACGGCGAGCGCATGATCACCCTCGACGGCACCGAGCGCAGCTTCGACTCGGACACGGTCCTCGTCTGCGACCGAAACGGACCTACCGGGATCGCCGGGATCATGGGCGGAGAGGTCTCCGAGGTCTCGGAGACGAGCACCCGCGTCCTGCTCGAGGTGGCGACCTGGAACGGGGTCAACATCCTGCGAACCTCGCGCAAGCTCGGCCTGCGCACGGACGCCTCGAACCGCTTCGAGAAGCGACTCCATCCCGAGCTCGCGATCCGCGCTCAGCGCGTCGCCTCGCAGCTCATGGTCGAGCTCTGCGGTGCACGGCTGGTCCCGGGGACGATCGACGCCGCAGCCGAGATCCCGGAGCGTCGGTCCGTGCGGCTGCGCGCCGGCCGCGTGGAACGGCTCCTCGGGATGCCGGTCGAGCCCGGGCAGGCGCGTGACTATCTCGAGCGCCTCGGGTTCGAGGTGACCACAGACGGGGAGAGCCTCGAGGCGCTGGTGCCTTTCCACCGCTACTACGACGTGACGCGCGAGGCCGACCTGGTCGAGGAGGTAGGACGCATCCACGGCTATGCCCCGAACCTGCCGTCAACCCTCCCGGAGTCGAGCGGCAGGGCCGGCATGCTCGCACGCGAGCAGCGTCTGCGCCGCCGCGCGGAGGACGCGATGCGTGATCTCGGCTTCGATGGCGTCGTCACGCTCAGCCTCACCGACCTCGGAATGCCCGCCCGCCTGCGCATCCCCGACGGCGATCCGCGGGCTGGTGCGATCCGTGTCTCGAACCCGCTTTCACAAGACCACTCGTGCCTGCGGACGACCCTGATCGGCTCGCTCCTGGACGTCGCCCGGCACAACGTCTCCCATGGCGCGGACCGGGTCGGCGTGTATGAGTCCGGACGCGTCTACCTGCGCGAGGGTGCGCAGCAAGGGGGTCCGCTCGGCGGCAGCTTCGCGGGCGAGCGAGCAGCCCCGGCCTTCGAGCCGCACCGCATCGGCTGCCTTGCCGTCGGCGCGTTGCGGCCGGCGGACTGGAGGCTCGATCAGATCGAGGCGGACTTCTTCGCGCTCAAGGGCACCCTCGAAAGCCTCGCCGATCAGCTTGGCGTCGAGCTCGATGTGGTGACCGGCGCCGAGCCCTTCCTGTATCCCGGACGCGCTGCCGCGGTGCTCGTGGAGGGCGAGGCGATCGGCTGGGTGGGCGAGATTCACCCGCTGGTGTGCCAGACCTGGGAACTGGAGCGCGCGAGCGGGTTCGAGGTCGACCTCGCCCCGCTGGTCGCGGCCGCGCGTTACGGACGTGAGCGGTACGAAGACGTGCTTACGCACCCGCCCGTCTATCAAGACGTCGCGGTGATCGTGGACGAGGCGACCAGTGTGGCGGCGATTCGCGACGCCGTGCTGCAGGGTGGCGGCGAGCTGCTCGTCGCTGCGGAGGTCTTCGACCTTTACCGCGGAGAGCAGGCGGGGGCGGGCCGCAAGAGCGTGGCGCTGCGACTCGAGTTTCGTGCGCGCGATCGAACGCTCACAGACGAGGAGGTCGCGACCCGCCGCGACGCGATCGAACGAGCGCTCACGCGGATCGGAGGATCGCTCCGTGACTGAGGCTTCGTGACTCCTTCGCCTGAGACCCCGCCGCCCTCGCCGGATCCCCGCCGGGTTCTCTCCGAGCACGAGGAGTTCGATCCGCCGGCCGGCGATGCGGCGCCGAGCGCCGCCGCCGCCCAGACACCGCCCGGGGGGCCCGGCGGCAGGCGCGACCGGCTGATCATGATTGTCTTGGCGGCCCTCGCGCTGGGGCTCGGGGTGGCGGTTGCAATCCTGGCGGCGGCCGGACCCGAGCGGGTGCGGGTCACCAGCACGACCACGGATACCGAGACCCTGAAACCGACCACGACGACCAACGTAACCGAGGTCACCACCACAAACACGAGCACGACGACGACCACCGACACCACGGACACGGTCACGGAGACTGAAACGGAAACGGTGACCGAGGAGCCCGACGGCGAATAGCTCGGCCAGAGAGCCAGGGCCATAAACTCGGCCGCCATGCACGAGGATCCCACGCGCCACATGGGTCAACCAGGCCCCGGCGAGCCGTCCCCGGGCTACGGCCGAGACCCCCGTGATCCGCGCGACCCGTACGCGCAGGATCCGTACGGGCAGGGCCCCTACGGCCCACCGCCCGATGGGGGCATGAGTGGCAGTACGAAGGCACTGATCGGCCTTCTCGTCGCGCTCGTCCTCGGGATGGGCGTGGCTCTCGCTGTCGTCGCCGGCGATGAGGGTGGCAAGGGCGGCAAGCGGACGGTGACCGAGTCGGCCTCGACAGACACCGAGACCGAGACCAGCACCGAGACCGCGCCGCCTGAGACCAGCACCGTCGAGAACACGGTTACCGAAACCGTGACCGAGACAACGACCTCAACGGTCACTGAAGAGCCCTGAGCTCGTCCCGGCGATGCGCGTTGAGGCACATCGCGAGTGGGGTGAGGCGGAGCAGGAGTGGTCCGACCGCAGACAGATCACGGCCGCAGTCATGGATCGATGACATCTGTGCCTGAAGACGCCAACCGGGCGGCGGTGGATGTCAGCGTCTTGATCCCCACGTTGAACGAGGAGGCGCACATGGACGAGCTCCTCGAAGGTTTGCAGGGTCAGGAATTCGAAGGCTCGCTGGAGTTCCTGTTCGTCGACGGACGGTCCACGGACGGAACACGCAGCATTCTGTCCCAGGCCTCCGAGGCCGATCCACGGATCCACGTCCTGGACAATCCTCGTCGGGGGATTCCGTTCGCCCTCAACATCGGCCTTCAACACGCCCGCGGCAAATACGTGGCCCGGATGGATGCCCACACTCTCTACCCGCGCGACTACATCGCTAAGGGCGTCAAGCGACTGGGCCGTGGCGACGTGGTGTGGGTGAGCGGCGCTCAGCTTCCGTTCGGGACCGACACCTGGTCGAGGATCATCGCCCTCGCCCTCGGCACTCGGCTGGGGATTGGCGGCGCGCAATTCCGGACGCTGAAGTCGGGGGAGATCGACGTCGACGCGGGCTATACCGGCCTCTGGCTCACCGAGACGCTGCGCCGCAACGGCGGCTGGGATGAGCGCTGGGAAGTCAACGAGGACGGTGAGCTTGCCGCGAGGCTGCGCGCCGAGGGCGGGCGGATCGTCTGCGTTCCGGAGATGGCTGCTCGCTACATCCCACGAAACAGTCTCGGAGGCCTCGCTCGTCAGTACTGGCGCTACGGCCAATACCGCGCCAAGACGAGTCGCGTCCATCCCGAGAGCATGCGCCGCTCCCATGTCCTGCCGCCCACGCTCATCCTCACGCTTTGCGCCGCGGCCTTGCCTCGGCGGTGGGGGTCGTGGCTGCCGCGGGTCGGGGTGGCGGCGTACGTGCTGCTCCTCATCGGCACCGCCTGCTCGCGCCGTTCGGCCGGTCTCCGCTATACCGCTGCACTGCCCGTGGCACTCGTGACGATGCACCTCGCCTGGGGTCTGGGGTTCCTCTATGGCTGCGCACGTTTTCGTCCACCGCTCCGCGCGCTACGACTGCTGCAGCCAATTCGCTCCCGCACACCCTCAAGTCAGCACTCGGTGGAGGCAGCGCGTGACACGTGATGGCCGCTACGGGGTGCTGCTCATTGCAGGCGCCGGGCGAAGCGGGAGTACCTTGCTGGAGCTCATGCTCGACCAGGTCCCTGGCGTCGTCGCCGTGGGGGAGCTGACGGATATCTGGGACGCAGCGCTCAGCCGTAATGAGCGCTGCGGTTGCGGCCGGCCTTTCGCTGAGTGCCCCTTTTGGGCTGAGGTAGGAGAGCGTGCCTTCGGGGGCTGGGATCAGATCGATGCGGAGGCGATGCTGGCTACACATCAGTCGGTGGCGCGGAACCGTCGCTTGCCGCTGCTCTTGGCGGGACCGCTCGTTCCCCCTTTCCGCGCCAAGGTCGACGAGTACGCGTCCGCGATCTCGAAGATCTATGACGCGGTGGCGGCAACCTCCGGCTGTCGGACCATCGTCGATGCGAGCAAGTGGCCATCGCACGCGATGATCCTCAGGCGCATACCGGGCCTCGACCTCCGCATGGTTCATCTCGTGCGTAATCCGCGCGGGGTCGCACACTCGTGGGCTCAAACGCTTGAGCGACCCCACGCGCTTGGCTCGCGCTCCCGGCACGACAAGCATGAGATGCGCCGGGACCACACCATCAAGTCCGCCCTGCACTGGACAGTCCTCAACCTCGGTATCGAGCTCATCGCCGCCACCGGTGTCCCGCAGCTGTTCATTCGCTATGAGGCGCTCGTTCAAGCGCCGGAGGAGACCCTGGCCGCGATTTTCGACTACGTGGCGCAGCCGATTCCAGATGAGGCGTTTGAGTTCATCCGAGACGGCATGGTGAGTTTGGCGCCAGGGCATGGGATAGCCGGAAACCCCACCAGGTTTCGGCAGGGACAGGTGCAGCTCCGGGCCGGTGACGAATGGTCGACCGAGATGTCCCGCGGAGCGAGAATGGTCGTGGGGGCGATCACCTGTCCCGTGGAGCTGGCCTATCGCGGGCGTGCGTCAGCTGGCACCACCGCCATCCGGTAACGAAGGCGCCGTGCGACATCCGTCCAGAAACCCGGCAGGGAGGGTGGCCCGGCCCTGGCCCTGCCGATACTGAGGGCATCCGACGCCCTGAAGACAAAGGGCTCAACGACAAAGGCAAACCCGCCGTGAGGCGGGGACGCAAAGCCAGAGGTCTCGCGTTGACGAGACGGCTCAGCCACCGAAAGAGAACACCAAATGTCCAGCAGGGCCTCGACCCCGACTCGAGCAGTCGTAACAGCGCTTTTTCTCGCTCTGGCGATGGCTCTCGCCACGGGTTCCGCGGCCGAGGCGGGAGAGGTGGAGACGCTGAAGCCTGTCCGCAATGGCGAGCATGCACTTGTGTTCAAGCTGGAGGGCGTTGACGCCGCCGCGGTAACCCGCGTGGCGGTCCACATTCGCGCCCTCCGTCACCGCGTCCGCGAACACCTCGCCGATCGCTACGCCGGGCGTCCAGCGGCGCTACTCGTGCCGCCCGTGAGCGCATGCTCGACCGGCTGCATCAGCGCGTCCCGCTTGAGGCCGCGCGCCGCGCCGCCGACACGGGTGAGAGGTTGCGCCTTTCAAAGCCAAGCTGGGGCGGAACCGGGCACCTGGAGGTCCGCACGAAGTCAGGAGCCACCCCCTCGCTCTTTGAAAGCGACAACCACCCTGACCCCACCTGGAACGTCTTCTCAAGCCAGAGCCCGTGGAACACCAAGATCGACCGCTCACGGGTGGCGCCGAACTCGGACGTGATGATCAGCAAGCTGCTCGCGGACGGCGATGTCTCGCCGGTTACCCCGAACACCAACCGAGCCTGGGGCACCCCGACCTACTTCGCGACCTCGAGCGATCCGCTCTACAGGCTTGAGCTCTCGGGCAACTTCGACTACACGCGGGAGATCGATGGCGCCCAGATCCACGTCCCGGCGGGCGCGGCCGCGTCGGAGGGCTCCGACGGCGTGATCTGGGTCGTCGATCAGACCGATGGCTTCGTCTACGCGATCCAGCGGGTACAGATCGACCACTCGGCCAGGATCATCAACGCGTGGAAGGGCTACCGCCTCGACTCCGAGGGTCTCGGCTTCCGCTTCCCCTCGGGGCCTCCCACCGGAGTGCAGCCGATCCGTCCCGAGGAGCTCGCGGCGGGCTACGTCAACCATGCGATCTCGATGGGTGCCCGCTGCCTCTCCGGTCACCCGGTGGCGCCCTTCGACCAGTCAAAGACAGTGGGCAAGACCTGCGCGGGCGACACCGACCCGGCGACCACGCGACTCAGCATGGGAAGCGTCGTCTTCCTCGACATGAGCCACGCCCAGATCGATGCCCTCGGGGCCCCGATCTGGCAAGAGGCGATCCTCAAGGGCTTGGCGGACTACGGCGCCGTGGTCGGTCTTAACGGCGGCGCCGCCTGGTCGTTTAAGTTCGAGAACAGGCTCGATCGCACCAGCCTTGGCGAGCCCGACCCCTACGCGGCGGCAGGGCTGCCCACGAACATGCACTTCGCCGACGCGCTCGACGAGGTCGGCGGCTGGGAGGCGAAGCTCAAGGTCCAGGAGCCGTTCTCGCGGCCCTGCTCGGGGATCTGCTAGCCGGAAACGGGATCATGACTGCGCGCTCCCGGGGGTTGCCTGGAAGCGGCTCGCGCCATCGGTTGACGCTGATAGCGTGAACCGGGTTCGAGGACTCGCTTTCGTTTGTCACGCGCCGTCGGGGTCACTGAGGCCGCCAGGCGTGGAGTCCCAGACCAAACGCGATGTTGCCCGTGTCGAGATGGTGTCGATCAGCATTTGCCTGCGCTTGCGGGGCTCTCGTCCTGCTCGGGAGTGCGAACGCGGAAGGCGAGGGGCCGGAGGAGCCCGGTCGAACACCAGTGCGCTTCAGCGTGAACAACCACCCTGACCCCACCTGGAACGTCTTCTCGAGCCAGAGCCCGTGGAACACCAAGATCGACCGCTCACGGGTGGCGCCGAACTCGGACGTGATGATCAGCAAGCTGCTCGCGGACGGCGATGTCTCGCCGGTTACCCCGAACACCAACCGAGCCTGGGGCACCCCGACCTACTTCGCGACCTCGAGCGATCCGCTCTACAGGCTTGAGCTCTCGGGCAACTTCGACTACACGCGGGAGATCGATGGCGCCCAGATCCACGTCCCGGCGGGCGCGGCCGCGTCGGAGGGCTCCGACGGCGTGATCTGGGTCGTCGATCAGACCGATGGCTTCGTCTACGCGATCCAGCGGGTACAGATCGACCACTCGGCCAGGATCATCAACGCGTGGAAGGGCTACCGCCTCGACTCCGAGGGTCTCGGCTTCCGCTTCCCCTCGGGGCCTCCCACCGGAGTGCAGCCGATCCGTCCCGAGGAGCTCGCGGCGGGCTACGTCAACCATGCGATCTCGATGGGTGCCCGCTGCCTCTCCGGTCACCCGGTGGCGCCCTTCGACCAGTCAAAGACAGTGGGCAAGACCTGCGCGGGCGACACCGACCCGGCGACCACGCGACTCAGCATGGGAAGCGTCGTCTTCCTCGACATGAGCCACGCCCAGATCGATGCCCTCGGGGCCCCGATCTGGCAAGAAGCCATCCTCAAGGGCTTGGCGGACTACGGCGCCGTGGTCGGTCTTAACGGCGGCGCCGCCTGGTCGTTTAAGTTCGAGAACAGGCTCGATCGCACCAGCCTTGGCGAGCCCGACCCCTACGCGGCGGCAGGGCTGCCCACGAACATGCACTTCGCCGACGCGCTCGACGAGGTCGGCGGCTGGGAGGCGAAGCTCAAGGTCCAGGAGCCGTTCTCGCGGCCGGGGATCCAGTGGCCGGCCTGGTGAGCAAGAGATCCATCGACCGGCCGATCTTCCTGGTTGGGATGCCCCGCAGCGGGACCACGGTGATCTTCGAGGTAATCGCCGCACGTGAGGATCTCGCCTGGCTCTCACAGCATCTCCAGCGCGTTCCGGGGGTCCCGGCCGTGGCCGCAGTCTCTCGTATGGCCGACGTGTCCCCGGCGATGCGTCGCTCAGTCAGCCGATCCGACGAGCTGCGACCCTGGCTCGAGCGGCTCCGTGTCGGGCCTGTCGAGGCCTATGGTTTCTGGGAACGGTGCTGCGGCGAGAAGTTCCGCTACGACTATCTGCGCGGCGACGAGGCAACCGATCAGGAGGCTGACTGCGTCAAGGGGACGATCTCGAAGGTGGCCCGCTTTCAGGGCAAGGAGCGGTTTGCGGCCAAGATCACGGGGCCCGCGCGGATTGGCTACCTCTCATCGATTTTCCCTGATGCACGCTTCGTTCACGTGATCAGGGACGGACGGGCGGTCGTGCAGTCACTGATGAGGATCTGGTGGTGGAAGGAACGAGACCGGATGAACACTCCCGCTTGGCGCAACGGTCTCTCCGACGCCGACCTTCTTGATTGGGAACGACATGGGCGCACTCCGGAGGCGCTCGCGGGTGTCCAGTGGCGGCGCGTGCTCGAGAGCGCCCGTGAGGAGGCTGCCCAGCTGGCACCGGACCGCTACGCCGAGATCCACTACGAGCGGTTCGTGTCGGATCCGCATCAGGTTCTCGGCGAATTTGCCGCATTCTGCGATCTACCCGGCTCGAAGCGCGCCGAGGAGTTTCTTCGAACGCGGTTTCAGCTCGTGGACATGAACTTCCAATGGCGCGAGCGTTTCAGCCAAGGGACCAAAGAGATGCTCGACGATCTGCTTGCAGGCGTCCTCGCGGAGTTCGGCTACCAGGTGGAGCCGCCTGGGCTAGCTGAGGGAGCCCCCGTCCTCTCTACGCCCTTCGCGGGTAGCTCTGCCCTTCCGCACGGGCGGTAATCCTCCCGCACGTGGATAGCGAAACCGAAGGCGGCAAGCCCCGCGCACGAGGTGACACGATCAGCCGCAACGCACTGTTCGCGTTCGCGGCGCAGATGAGCACCGCCGCCTTTACCGCGGTGCTGACGATCTTCCTCACCCGGGAGCTGGGCCCTGCCGCATTCGGGACCTTCTCGCTAGCACTGGGTGTGACCGGGCTGCTCCTGCGCGCATCCTCGGGCGCCACGTCGCAAGCGGTGGGACGCTACGTGGCTGAGCGTCACGGGTACCAAGATGAGGTTGCCGGGGTGCTCGGAATGGCACTGCGGATCCGGCTCCTCACCGCCGCCGCGATAGGCGCGGCGTTGTTCGTGCTCTCCGAGCCGATTGCGTCGCTCTACGACACGCCCGAGCTCGTCTGGCCGCTGCGGGGCGTCTCGCTGGCGTTCTTCGGACAGAGCCTTGTGAATTTCGTCTACACGGTCTTTGTCTCGATGCGTAAGGCCTCGACCTCGGTGGTCCTGGTGATCTCAGAGTCCGCGATGGAGTTCACGGCGTCGGTGGCCCTTGTGCTGCTCGGGGGCGGAGCGGCCGGTGCGGCGTTCGGCAGGGCGATCGGCTACACGCTCGGCGCGGCCCTCGGGGTGATCCTGCTGAGCAGGGCACTGGGACGTTCGGTGCTGTTTCGACCGGGGCGCAGCGTGGTGGAGCGACGCGAGTTCGTCAACTACGCCGGAGCGATGCTGGTGGTGAGCAGCGCCTCCGCGATCTTTGCCCAGATCGACGTGCTGCTGCTCGGTGCGTTCCTCACGACGAGCGCGGTCGGGATCTACAGCGCACCGTTGAGGTTGCTGGCATTTCTCGGATATCCCGGTTACGCCGTTGCCCAGGGGGTCGCCCCCAGGCTGGCCCGGCATCGAGACGAGCCTCCGAATGTTGCGGTGTTGATCAGATCGCTGGGATATGTCGTGATCCTCCAGGCGGCACTCGTCGCCGTGCTCCTAGCCTGGGCCGAGCCGATCGTCCGCCTTATTCTGGGGCCCGAGTACCTCGAGTCGGCCGAGGTCCTTCGTGCGCTCACGCCGTTTGTCTTCCTGTCCGGCGTGGGGCCACTGCTGTCCGCGCCCCTCAACTACGCCGGGGAGGGTCGGCGGAGGATCCCGGTGTCGATTGCGGCGGTTGTGCTGGCGGTCGTGATCGACGTCATCTTGATCCCCCGGATGGGCATCCTCGGTGCGGCGGTGGGCACGGATGTGGCGTACGGGCTTTACGTCGGTGGCCATCTCTTGATCGCCCGTCGCACGTTCGCGCTTCCGATGAGACCGTTGGCTTCCTCGGTTGCACGATCGCTGCTGGCTGGGGCAGGGCTGGCAGCCGTTCTCGTCGTGATCGGAACCCATGAGCTCTCCGCCCTCGAGTGGATCGCCGGGCTGGTCGGGGGGAGCTTCGTGTTCGTCTCGCTCTTGCTCGCGACAAGACTGGTTTCGGCGCGCGAGCTCGCCTATCTCATCCGGCTGCCCTCGCGCGCTCTTCGGCGCGGTTGACCCTCCACTGCCCTACCCTGACCAGCCGAATGCGGGCGTTGGTTACAGGGGTAGCTGGCTTTATCGGATCTCACCTTGCCGAACGGCTGGTCGGGTCGGGGACCGAAGTGGTCGGGATCGACGGCTTCACCGAGTACTACGACCCGGCGCTCAAGCGCGCGAACCTGAAAGCCCTGCACGCCTCGGATGGATTTCGGCTTGTCGAGGGGACTATCCGCGACCTCGACCTGGAGGACTGTCTCGCCGGAGCGGACGTCGTCTATCACCTTGCAGCTCAGCCCGGTGTCCGTCGCAGTTGGGGACGTGAGTTCGAGATTTACCTCGACCAGAATTTGCTGGCAACGCAGCTCTTGCTCGAGGCGGTCAGGGAAGCGGACGTGTCTCGCGTTGTCTTCGCGTCCTCGTCGTCGATCTACGGCGATGCCGAGCAGATGCCGACGCCGGAGTCGGCGCAACCGCTCCCAGTTTCGCCCTACGGGCTGACCAAGCTCGCGGGAGAGCATCTCTGCAGGCTCTACTTCTCGCGTTGGGCTGTGCCCGTGGTCATGCTTCGGTATTTCACCGTCTACGGGCCCCGGCAGCGGCCCGACATGGCCTTCACGCGGTTTATTCGAGCCGCAACCGCCCGCGACCCCATCGAGATCTTCGGGGACGGCAAGCAGAGTCGCGATTTCACCTTCGTCGAAGACGCCGTCACGGCGACGATTGCCGCCGGTCTGCGTGGTCGACCCGGTCAGGCGTACAACATCGCGGGCGGGTCCCAGGCGACCGTGCTCGAGGTGATCGAGACGCTTAGCGGTTTGCTCGGTGAAGAGGTGGCGGTCGAACACCTGCCGTCCGTGCCCGGTGACGCACGGCACACGAGTGCCAGCATCGACAAGGCTGCCGCTGATCTGGCCTACTCTCCCCAGGTCGACCTCGAGCAGGGCCTCTCTCGCCAGCTCGCCGCTAGCGGTGAACCGAAGGTCGCTCAGGACGCGAATTGAGCCGGGGCGGTCGTATCAGGCGGCTGGCCGCTCCCGTCAGCAAGCCCGTCATGGCCCGATGGCGCGCGGTCCGGGAGCGCGGCTGGCAGACCGGCCCTCCCGACTTCGTGGGGATTGGGACGCAGCGGTCCGGCACGACGTGGTGGTACGGCCTGGTGACCGACCATCCCCGAATCCATCCGGGAGCGAAGGAATTGCACTTCTTTGACCGATACTTCGGCAGGGACTTCTCCGATGCCGACGTGGCCGAGTATCACCAGCGTTTCCGCCGGCCGCGGGGTCAGTTGATCGGTGAGTGGACCCCGCGTTACATGCACGATTTCTGGACACCAGCGCTGCTGCGCCGGGCAGCGCCTGATGTCCGTGTGCTGGTCTTGCTTCGCGATCCGTTGCAGCGTTTCCGCTCTGGGCTGAGCCACGAGCTGGAGGGATTCGTCCAAGGCGTTCGAAGGCGCAGGCGCGAGTATGCTGGCGCCGTGAGCGCCTGCGATTCGCTCGCCCGCAGTCTCTACGCCGGCCAGCTCCGCGGGTTGCTCGATCATTTCGAGCGCGACCAGGTCCTCGTGCTCCAGTACGAGCGGTGTGTCGCGAATCCCGAGGTCGAGTTGCGCCGGACGTTTGAGTTCATCGGCGCGGACCCACCCGACCACATTCCTTCGTTCTTGGAGCGACGTGCCGGCCGGCCCCAGGAGACGGTTGACGTCAACGCTCCCGTGGCCGAGGCCGCGCTGGCGGCGATCAGGAGGGATGCGGTGGGGCTCAGAGCGCTCGCGCCTGAAATTGACCTGGATCTCTGGCCTTCGTGTCGAGGGACCGAGGCACCGGTGGGGGCGCAGAGCTGACCCAGCTGCTCTTTTCGGGCGCTGTGCCCGGGCCCACCGATCCCCGCGGCGTTCGGGCGGTGTTGGGCATCCTCGATGTCGAGCGGGGCGAGGTGATCCATCGCTGCGAGTACATGACCCCTGCCGAGCTCCGCGCGCCGGTGCAGAAGATGCAGTTCACCGGGTCCGCGCGGGACGATGGCCGGCTCTACGTATGTGCGCACAATGAGGTGGTCTTCTTTGAAGGGTGGCCCCCCGTCGAGCCCGCCGGGCGGCTGACCCTCCCCGGGTTCAACGACCTCCACCACTGCCTCCCGTGGAAAGGCGGGCTTGTGATCGCCAACACGGGGCTCGAGACGGTCGACCACGTTTCGCTCGACGGCGAGCTGATCAGTCGGTGGGATCTTCTCGACGGCATCGAGGGCGCCCGCACCATCGACCCGGGCCGGGAGTACAGGCGGCTCGACGATGTCGACCTGAAGCCGCATCGATTGCATGCCAATCATCTGTTCGTTCGCGACGGCAAACTGTGGGTGACCCAGCTGCGCACGTCGAGGGCCGTGTGCCTCACCGATGCCAAGAACACCATCGAGTTCGAGGCCGGCATGCCGCACGACGGCCGCTACATCCGTGATCGGCTCGTATTCACCACGACGAACGGACATTTGGTGATCGTCGACCCCGCGTCCTTGGAGATGACCAGTCACCACCTTCCTGCCCTGACGCCCGGAGCCGAGGTCCTCGGCTGGTGTCGCGGCGTGTGTGAGGACCCGCGAGGACCCGGGTCGTACTTCGTTGCCTTTTCGACCCAGCGCGAAACGCGTTGGCGAGAGTACGCCTTCTGGGCCAAGCACAGCCACAAGCCGCTCCCATCTCGGATCGACACATACGATCTGGATCGCGGCGAGCGGGTGGAGAGCGTCGAGATGACGCGGGGGCAGAGCCTGACTATGTTCCAGCTGGACCTTCTGCCACCCGAACTCTGGATCTGACTCCACCCCTCAAACCAGCATGAGCCCCAGAAACGACGTCGCCATCTACTCGCCGTTTGGGTTCGCCTTCTATGAGGATCGCGGAAGCAAAGCGCACCGCGACGCGCGCGGCGGCGGGGGGGCGGAGCTGCAGGCGTCGCTGCTCGCCAACGTCCTGGCCGCGGATCGGCTCCACGTCGCGCACATCGTGTACCCGGTCGAGCTTCTATCCGAGCACCCACAGTTGCTCGAGGTGATCCAGCGGCCCGCGCGTGGCCCACAGCTGAGCGCTCTGGGAGTCCTCGCGGAGGTTCGGGCAGTCTGGCGATCGCTGCGAGACGCCGACGCTCACGTGTATCTGTTCCGCACCGGGCTCAGCGGCGGCATCGCCGCGTTTCTCGTCGGCGCGTTGTTTTGCTTCGTGCGCCGCCGCAAGCTGGTGCTCGCGGCCTCGAACGATCTCGACTTCATGTTCGACGCTCGGGATCGCGGCCGACTGGCTGTGGCGCTCTATCGCTTGGCCCTGCGAACAACCCGACGGATAGTCGTTCAGAGCGCTCAGCAGCTTGACCTCGCCCGGCGGGTGGTGAAGGACCCCGACCACGTCGCGATGATCCCCAGCTTCAACGAGGGCGCCGAGCCAGACGCAAAAGGCGCGGAGCCGGATGCCTTTCTCTGGGTCGGGCGCACGATCGGGTACAAGCTGCCGCTTCGCTATGTGGAACTGGCTCGCTCGCTACCTGAGATGCATTTCCGCATGGTGGCGCAAACGATGGGAGACACCCCCAAGGCGCTCTCGGAAGAGCTGGCGCGAGAGGCTGCGGGCGTGCCGAATCTGGAGCACCTCCAAAAAATGCCTCGGGAGCAGCTACTCGAGTTGATCGCTCGTGCCGTGGCGGTCGTGGGGACCTCGCACCACGAGGGGATGCCGAACGTCTTTTTGGAGGCGTGGACGCGCGGCGTCCCGGTCCTGTCGCTTCACTTCGACCCGGACGGCCGCATCGATTCCGAGGGGCTCGGGGTCTGCGCCGAGGGCGACTGGGAGCGTTTCATCCTGGGCGCCGAACGTCTGTGGAGCGACCGGCAGCTGCGCGATGAGCTGGGCGAGCACGGCCGCGAGTACGTGGCCCGCGTCCATTCGCTCGACGCCGTCGGCAAGCGGTGGAGCGCGTTGCTTCGAGAGGTGCTCGCGGAGGGCCGGGTGTGACCGAGCTCGGTGAGTCCTCAGGCTCAGGATGAGAGCGTCCTGAGGCAGCCCTCTCGTGGATGTGCCAGCGGCGCTAACGCCCTTCCGGGACTACGCCCACGGGCCGCGCCGCAACCTGATCGGTTCGCCGGAGGAACTCAAGGATCAGGTCACCCTCCTCGGCGCTTAGGTGCTCACGCCACTTTTCGGTCGAGTCGTAGAACTCCATGGCGCGGACGCTGTCAGCAAAGCGTGGCGTCCACTCGAGGGCTGCAAACTCGCACACACTTTGCAGCGTCTTCTCGGGCCTCGTGATCAGCTCCTCGTACCAAAGCTCCATGCAGCGGTCGGGAAAGAGCGCCATGTTGGCCGCGATGTCGTCGAGGTCGAGCCTGATCTTGAGCGCGACCGAGAGGAGCGGTCCGCCTCCGAGCTGATGCCACAGCTCGAGGTAGTCGGCGCGCACCTCACCCCACTGCCATGCGTCGCTTTCCGGTGGGCTCGTGACGTCGAGCCAGCCCGCCTTGATCCAAGAGCTGACGACCGACCGGGGGTCTCGTCGCAGCGAAACGAATCGGGCATCCGGAAAGACGCGGTCGAAATATGCGATGCGCGACCAACCCGTCACCTTGACGAGCAGCCGCCGCCGCCGTTGAAATCGCAGCACCTCCGCTGTCGCGCGACGGACCGGGCGGATCCCGGCCGCGGCCACGTCGTCGGCGGTTTGCGGGCGGTCCCGGCGTGAGAAGCCTGGGAGGTAGTGCTCCCAGAAACGATAGGCCTCGTAGGGCTTCGGGAACGCGGAAAGCCCCTTGATTCGGGCTGGCAGCGGAACCCGGTATAGGCCAGAGAGGGCCGAGAGCCACGGCTGCGCAGGGAGCACCTCGTTGATTGTGGAAAGCCAGCCCAGCCCCTCGTGGTGGGCGAGCACGCGGTGCAACAGCGTCGATCCGCACCGACCGGTTCCGACCACGATCAGCGGGCGCTGCCCGGCGGGCGCCTGAGCCTCGTCGCCCACGGTCAACCGCGCCGTCTTCGCCTCAGCGCTCGTCGCGTCGCCGCGACGGCGTCCCAGGCGATACTCGACTTGGCCAGGCGCATGGGCCTTGAGGTCTTCGCTCGAAACCGCGGCAGCGAGTCCACGCGGTTGACCACGATTCGCGGCCAGTCATAGGGCCCTGTCGGTGGACGGAGCCGTCCAGGCAGAGTCGCAACCGCCGCCGAGTAGCCGGCAAGCTTCGCAGCGCTGATGACGCGTGCATCGTGCGCGCCGTAGGGGTAAGCGAGCGATAGGCATGGCTTGGAGAGGTGCTGCTCCAGCTCCGTCCGCGACTCCACCAGCTCAGCATGGAGGGCGGGGTCCTCCAGCTCGGTGAGCCTCGGGTGGGTGCGGCAATGCGAGCCCACCTCCCAGCCGGCGTCGGAGAGCTGTTGCAGCTCCGGCCAGGACATTGGGACCAGCTCGTCACGGTGGTCCGTTTCGAGCCAGTGATCCATGCCGGTCCAGGACATCGGTTTCTCGGTTGAGATGAACGAGGTGGGAGCGAAAACGGTCGCGGGGAACCCAGCATCCGAGAGGATCGGAAGCGCCCTTTCGATCACCGATCGATAGGCGTCATCAAACGTGATCGCTACGGCCCTCCCGGCCGGCGCGCTCGCCCCGGCGAGCGCCTCCGTCAGCGTGATGCCCACGTAGGAGCGGTGAGCGAGAGAAAACACGTGCTCCTCGAAGCGATCGGGCCTGACGGCCAGTGCCGCGGGCCAGGTTTCGCTAACCGCGTGGTAGCAGAGGAGAAGGAGGTCGCTCAAGCCGATTCCCTGTCACGGGTCTGCGAGATCGCCAGGACCGCCGCCGCGAGGCCCAGGAGGAGCCAGAGCTCCTTGTTGTACTGCCGCGACCCAAAGAAGTCAGCGGCGAGCACGGCGGCGAACGCACAGAAGATGGAGCGGGCCACCGCTTCCATCCTTGGGTCGCCGCGAATCGCGAATTGGCGCGTTGCCTTCGCCCCGGCGTAGAGCCCGAACGCCAGGATGAAGAGGAACAGAAGCAGGCCTACGAGACCGAGCTCCGCCCAGATCTCGAGATAGGTGTTGTGGGTGACCTTTGGCGCATCCCCGATGAAGAACTCGCTGCGCTCGATGGCTCCGGGCTCCAGGAGGAGGAACCGAGGGGACGCAGACGCAAAGTTGCCGGCGCCAATGCCGGTTACGGGCTCGCTCTCGACCATTCGCCAGCCGATCTCCCACAGGTCCGTTCGGCCACTGCCCGAATCGTCCTCGAAGAGGCGCTGGCGGGTCTCTGGCGAGGCGACATAGCCGTAGTAGCCGATGGTGGCGGCAGCGACCGCCACGGCGACCAAAAGGAAGCGGCCGCGGAAGCGAGATCCGGTCAGCAGGAAAGCGATGAGCGCGACCGCGAGCGCCACCAGGCCCCCGCGGGAGCCGGTTAGGAAAACGCCGGTCGTGCAGACGACCCCCGCGGCCACGGCCGCAACGCGCATCACGGGTGAACCTCGCAAGGCGCTCGCCAGCCCCAGGCTGAGTGCCATGGCGGCGACCAGGACCGTCGCCAGCTCGTTGGGGTTGTCCAGCCCTCCAGCGAGTCGTCCCGCCGCCTCCGTGCCCTCGGGTGCGACGAACAGCAGGCCGTAGACCGCATCAAGGGTGGCGCCCGCCACGAAGGCGGCCACCACGCCGATTACGTGCTTCGGCTCGCGAACCGCCGTGAAGATGATCAGCACCAGAATCGCGTTGAGCGCGATCCGGAAGGCGGCATCGAGAGATTCCGAGGATGACTCGGCCCAGAGCTCACTCAGCGCCATCCACGCCACGAACGCAATCAGCGCGAAGCCGACCGCGGGATAGGCCGTGAGCAGATCCGCCCGTGCGTGCCGGCGAGTCGTGATCACCGCCAACCATGAGATGGCCAGCAACAGTCCGGCGAACTTCGAGAACGTGACCGAGGACTGGCCCAGCCCCGGCACCTGAGCGACGAAGGTGAGGAGGGTGAACAGCGCAACGCCCACGTAGAGGTCGGCGAACACCATCAGTGCAAACGCGACGGCCAGCGCCATGCCGATCGCCAGGGGCGGATTGATGCCCGCGAGGATCCCCACTACGCAGGCCAGGAGCCCGAAGGCCAGGGGCAAGCCCCCACCGCGAAACCCGAGTGCGGCGGTCACGCGGACATTCTCGCATCCCTTTGTCCAACCTCCAGGCCGCGCGAGCGGGCGGTGCCCCTGGCTACCGCCAGCGCGCGCCAGTCCTCCTCGAACTCGGCGTGCTCCTCCGGTTCCCTGATCCGTTCCGCCTCCATGCCAGTGCTCGCGGCCGTTGGCATTGCGGCGAAGCATAGGCTAGGAATCGTGAACCCCATACCAGCAACAGGCGTCGAGCGGTTGGCCGACGAAGCGCGACTCCAGCGTTCAGACGACGTGCGCAGGAAAATGCGTCTCGGCGTCTTCACCACTTACGTCCACCATCGCTCCGGTGATGCGGTCTACGCGGAGCGCGCCTTCGCCGTGTTTCTGGACGCGCTTCAGGCCCGGTTCGACGGGCTGACGGTGTTTGGCCGCTTAAGCCCAAACGGGGGACCGGCCCGGTACCCGATCGGCGACGACGTGGAGTTCATCCCGCTCCCCTTCTACCCGGACCTCTCTCGCCCACTGGAGGCGCTGCCGTCCCTCTTCCGTTCCCTCACCCTCTTTTGGAGCTCGTTGCCAAGCCTCGATGTGGTCTGGCTGCTCGGCCCGCATCCGCTCGCGATCGCCTTCGCGGGACTCGCGCGCCTGCGCCGCACACGAGTCGTGCTGGGCGTTCGCCAGGACCTCCCGGCTTATGTGAGCAACCGACACCCTCGGCGGCCCGTCCTGCGAGCTGCGGCATCAGTACTGGAGGGTGCGTTTCGGACGATGGGAAGGCGACTCCCGGTGGTCGTTGTTGGCCCGGAGCTCGCTCGCAAGTACGGACGCTCGCGCACACTGCTCGAGATCGCGGTCTCACTCGTGCGCGCGGAAGACGTCATCGAGCCGGACCTCGCGCTGGCTCGATCGTACGGCGGCGAGCTTCAGCTGCTTGCGGTCGGGCGGCTGGAGGCGGAGAAGAATCCGCTGCTCTTGGCCGACGTCCTGGCGCTCCTGAACTCAGACCAGCCGCGGTGGCGGCTGGTTGTCTGCGGCGACGGCGAGCTTTCGGAGTCGCTTCAGTCCAGGCTGGTGGAAAAGGGCCAAGCCGCACGCGCCGAGCTGCGCGGATACGTGCCCTTCGGCGACGAGCTCAACGCCGTCTATCGCGGCAGCCACGTGCTGCTGCACAACTCCTGGACCGAAGGCCTGCCGCAGGTCCTGCTCGAGGCGATGGCCGCCGGGCTGCCGGTCGTGGCCTCGGACGTTGGCGGGATTCGCGACGCGGTGGGGTCGGCCGCGGTGCTCGTGACGCCCGGAGATCCCACTGGCGCAGCGCAGGCCGTGGAGGCCTTGACCAATAACGCTGCGGCGCGTACGGACCTCGTGCGCGCCGGATCGCGATACGTCCACGCCCACACGATCGAAGCGGAGACCAAGCGAGTAGCCGAATTTCTCAGAGATCCTGAGTAGGCGACGGTGAGGCGCTCAACGGGAGCGTTCAGGCGTGCGCCGGCGCCTGCGCACCGGGGCCAGAACCTTCTCGGTCGCCGCTGCGATCCGCTCGTCCCCCGACGACCGGTCTTGCTCCTCGTGGTAGTAGTAGCCCGAGTCGGGACGTCCCGTCCCGATCAGGGCGAACCCGACCGGGGTGATGCCGTTACTCGCCAGCAACTCGGCCAGCTTGCGCAGGTTGTCCAATCGCGTCACGCCGAGGCGGCTGACGATAAGGACGTCATCGACTCGACGAGCAAGGGGCAGCGTGTCGACCACCGCGGTCAACGGCGGCGAGTCGACGATCACGTAGTCGGCGCGGGCCTTGGCCTCCTTCAGGAGTCGCTCAGCCCCGCCCTGCGAGAACACCTCGCTCATCCAACCACCCGCGTATTCGGCGAGCAGCAGCTCGAGATTCGGTCCGAACGGTGCTGCGGTGACCAGCGCGTCGTCCAACGACAGGTTCTCGAGGATGTTTCCGACCACGCCGCTGTCCACCTCGATACCAAGAGCCTTGCCGATTGCCGGCCGGCGGAGGTCTGCCTCGATCAGGATCACGCGGCTCCCGGCCAGCGCCAGCGAGGCCGCGAGATTGAGTGCCGTCGACGTCTTGCCCTCTGACGGGGCGGAGCCGGTCACCAGCACCGAGTGGGGCGAGGTTGGGTTGCGCCGCGCCGCGCTGATGTTCGCCCGAAGGGTCCGGTACGCCTCCCTCGTGGGCGGGGAGATCGCTGTCGGCCCGAGCGGCCGGTCCCGAGGGGCGGTCTCCCGGGGAACGCGCGCCAGGATCGGGATCCCGTATCGGCTGCGGAGCTGCTCCTCGCGCCGTAGGCGCGGGTCGAGCGTCTGCGCGACGAACGCGGCGGCGACGCCGAGGACCACACCGGCCAGGAGCGCACCCGCGATCGTCAGCGGCGGCCGCGGGGAGGCCGCGGCGACCGGTTCAACGGCTTCGGTCTCCACCCGTACCGTCGGATCCGACGACGCGCTCAGGATCTCCAATTGCGCGATTTGAGCCTCGAGCGGCGCCCCCGATGCCACGCCGAGGTCTCCCTCCTCAAGCCGGCTTTCGAGCTGCGGAAGAATGCTGTCGATCTTGTCGTGCAGCGTCGTCGTGCGGTCCTCGATAAACCCGTTGGCGAACGCGTTCGCGAGGTCGGCCGCCTCCTCCGGCGAAGATCCGCTGGCGGTAATCGTCACCAGGTTGCTCGACGCCACCGGCTCGACCGCCACGTCGCTCAGCAGGGAGCGAGCCGTTTGATCGGAGGAAAGCTCGCGCTTCGCCTGCTCGGCGACCTCGATGCTGGTTGCGAGTGCCGCGACGGTCTCGACGTCGCGGGTCGGATCGGGCGAGGCGGTGGGAAGGCCGAGGCTGGCCAGCACCGGGTCATCGGCCGGGACAGGCGTGACCAGGAGGCTCGCGCTGGCTTCGTACACCTTGGGGGCCGTGAACAGATATAAGCCGGCCGCGAGCAACGTCACGAGGACCACGGCTGCGACGACCCGGATCCGCTCGCGGAGGACCTCGACGTAGAACCCCAGGCCAACCTGTGCGTGAAGAGGTTGCAGCCACTCGGGCGCGGCGCGTTTGTCGGGCTTCGCGGGCATGGATCGCAGACGGGCCACCGATTGTTCCAGACCCGCTCAGCCAGCGTGACCGGGGAGTGCGGCTGCCTGATCCGTTGCGAGCGGCATCCGCGGGTCGGGTAGCTCAGCCGCCTGCTGGCGAGCGCTGCCGCCCTAACTGTCGCCTGGCCTCGATGATGGTGGGGCTCAGCGGATTCTGATTGGCCGCGATCTCAAGCTCACGCTCGGCCCGCGCAGGGTTGCGGTCCAGGTAGAGCTGCGCCAGGAAGTAGTGAATCGCCCATTCCTCCGGCCTTTTGGCAGCCGCACGCTCGAAGGCTTCGATGGCGCGGTCGTCATCATCCGCGGCGCGCGCGATCCCGCCCTCGGCCATCAGCGGCTCCTCCGAAAGCGGGTTCAGCGCGGCCGCTCTATCCAGGTCCTCGTAGGCGCGGGCGCGGTCCTCGGGCCATTCCTGGAAGGCCTGGTTCACGTAGCGTTCGCTGAGATATGCCGGGATCACGCTCAGAGCGAGCAGAATCGCGCCTCCGGCGGGCCACCAGCGCGACCTACCGCGTGTTCTTCCGCGAGCCCTGGCGATCGCGGGGGTACACGCTGAACCCAGGAGCGCCAGCATCGGCGCCGTCAGTCCCGGGAAGGGCCAGAACCAGTCGATCGATGAGTGGACGAGCAGATAGGCGGCAGCGGTCAGGGCGCAGGCGGACAACGCAGCCGCGGAGGGAGCAAAACGCCGGGCACGCACGGCGCCTGCCACCGCGCCCACGAGGGCGAGCGCGAGCAAGAGCAGGCCAGGCACACCGAGCTCACCAAGCGTTTCGAGCTCCACGCTGTGGGCGTCCCGCGCGCTCTCCACCCCCTCTTCACTTCGCCCGCGAAGGTAGCCGTAGTAGAACCCGCCCGCGCCCGTCCCCAGCAGGGGATCCTCCCTGGCGCCCTCGAGCGCCACACGCCACAGATCGTCGCGTTCGGTCCCGGCGTTGAACGCGAATCGGCTCGACGCCCCGGCGTCGTTCGGGGTTCCGGAGTTCTGAAACTCCTCGGCGCGGTCCTCGAGCCACTGGACGGGGTCGCCTGTCACGACCACGAAGGCGGCGGCACCAGCAACGGCGAGGCCCACCGCGCCGACCGCAACCGCGCGGTTGGCGCGGTGCACGGTGCGCTCCGAGGCCGGAAACCGGCGGCTGACAAGCGCAGCGACCAGCCCGAGCCCGACCGCTACGCCGGCCCCGATCGCTGCCGCCTGGCCCGCCGTATGAAGGTCTTCGAGCGTCTGCTGACGTCCGAGGCCCCCCGCGGCGTCGTACAGATCCGTGAGCGCAGGCACCACAATCAGCGCTGGAGCGACCGCAAGGACGAGCCACAGCACGGCCCGGGCACGCTGCTTGCTTGCCAGGACCCAAACGACCAAAGCGACGCCGCCGGCGATCAGCGAGCCACGGCTCTGGCTCAGCATGCCGAGTTCAAGGCAGAGCGTGGCGGTCCCAAGCGAGATGCCGCGAAGCCACCAGGTGAGCTTGGGTGTGGCCGCGAGTCCCAGGGCGGGCCACATCGCCGTCAGAAAAAACGCTGCGTTGGCGTTGCGGTAGCCGACCGGGTACTGCAGCGTCCCATTCTCAAGCACCACGCGCAGCTCGTCGGCGCCGAGCATCCTTCCCACGGTGAGGACAGCAGCGAAAAGCCCCGCGAACGCGAACGGCGCCATGGCAAGGTGTGGGCGGGTGCCCAAGAGGGTGCAGAGCCATGCCCCGAGCAGGAACGCCATGGCGTACGTGAGGATGCGCTGGCCGTCCTCGATCGCGACATCCGGAGAGGGGCTCCAGAGCGCGGAGAGCGCGGCCCAGAAACCCAGGCCGATCAAACCACCGAGCGCCAGCGTGGGCCAGCCTCGCAGTCGGGGGCGAAGCGGAGCAAACAGTGCCAGGAGCACCACCCCGATCGCGAGTACCACGGTCCCCGGGTAAAGAGCTGTGCCGAACCAGCCGCCGTACTGCCACGCCCAGACGGCCCAGAGGCCGGCGAGAAGGACGAGCGTGACCAGGGCCGCGGGTGCGATTCGCTGACGGCGGGGAGCCTGGTTCGGCCGGGAAGCATCCTCGGTCGTCGGCTCGTCGCGCACCGCCTCCGGATGCTCCGCAGTTGGCTCCTCGTGCGCGGGCTCCGGGTCTTCCGCCGTAGGCTCGTCGTGCGCCGGCTTCGGGTCCCGCATCGCGCGCACGCTAGCGAACCGAGGCCGGCGCTAGCCGCGGTTCAGCGACCGGTGGAGGTGCCAGCGCCTGGTGCGGTGAGGCTTACGTCCGTGAGCTTCGCGAACTGCGCGTAACGCTGTGCCGCGCTGTAGAGCGGATGGCAGGCGGTGAGGACCAGCCGCTCGTACCCCATGTTCTTGACGATCTCGTTGGCTCCGGGGTCCACGATCTCGTGCCCCTGCACCTCGTAGGTGAATCTGCCATAGGGCATCTCGAGCGTGACCTCGTCACCCGGCTGGATCTGGTCGATGTGGCGGAACGGCGCCAGGTAGGTGGTCCGGTGACCGGCGATGCCCACCGTCCCGCCCTGGCCTGGGAACGCCGAGCCGTACCCGCCTTTCGCCGCCGCGGGCCCCTCCGTGATCGTGTAGTGGCCGGGCCCCTTGCGCAGGCTGTTCGTGTCCGTTCCCTGCACGAACACGGCGTCGAGGTCAATCCGCGGGATCACGATTCGACCGAGCGCCTCTCCCTGCTGCACCTCGTCGGCGAAGGCGTCGGCGAGCACGCGCGCACGAGCGGTCGTGTCCCGCTCCGCCTCGGCCTCGCGCACGAGGTCCTCCGGCGGGAAGCGGTCCAAGAGCTCAGAGAGCTGCTCCTCGGCCTGGCGCTGCTGGAGCGAGCCGTAGAGCGTGGACAGGGGCTCCTTCCACGCCAGCGTCAGGCCCACGTCGATCGCGATCACAAGGCCGGCGGTGATCAGCGCGATGGAGAGAATGCGAACGAGGCGATGCATGTGCTGACATGATCGCGGACCGCCTCATCCGCTGACGCAGCCACGTGCCAGACTGCCCGGCCCGTGGAGAACTCATCCCCCCGCATCGCCACCTACCAGGCCGACCCCGACGAGGTCGGCCGCGTCCTGCTCCTTTACTCGGGCGGCCTCGACACCTCCGTGATGCTGCATTGGATCCAGCGGAACTACGGGACGGAGGTCGTGACCCTCACCGTCCACCTGGGCCAGCCTGGTGAGGACTTCGATGGAGTCGTCGCCAAGGCGCAGGGGCTCGGCGCCGCGCAGACGATCGTCGCCGACGCGCGCGCGGAGTTCGCCCACGACTACGTCCTGCCCGCGATCAAGGCGAACGCCCTCTACGGCGGGGGCTATCCGCTCTTCACCGCACTCGCGCGTCCCCTGATCGCGAAGCTGGCCGTTGAGCATGCGCGTGCGAACGGCTGCGACACGATCGCCCACGGTTGCACCGGCAAGGGCAACGACCAGGTTCGAATCGAGGCCACCGTGGCGACGCTCGATCCCGAGCTGCGGATCATCGCTCCCGTCCGCGACTGGAGCATGGGCCGTGACGAGGAGCTGGCCTACGCCCGCGAGCACGGGGTTCCGCTCAAGGGCGGCACGGAGGTAAGTCCCTACTCGATCGACGACAACCTATGGGGGCGCTCCTCGGAGGGCCGCGAGATCGAGGATCTGGCAGCAGCGCCCGACGAGGACGTCTTTCAGCTCGTCGTGCGTCCGGAGGAGGCTCCGGACGACGCGGAGCTCGTCGCCGTCGGGTTTGACCGCGGCGTGCCGGTCTCGCTCGATGGCGAGCGGCTCGAGCTCGTTGAGTTGATCGACCGGACTGCGGAGATGGGGCGCCGCCACGGCGTCGGCATCGTCGATCATCTCGAGGACCGCATCATCGGCCTCAAGGTCCGCGACCTCTACGAGGTCCCGGCAGCGGCGATCCTGATGACCGCGCATGCCGATCTCGAAAAGCTCGTTTCGACGATCCATCAGAACGAGTTCAAGCACGGCCTCGACCGCAAGTGGGCGTACCTCGCATACGCGGGCCTGTGGCTCGAGCCGTTGCGATCGGACCTGGATGCCTACATGGATGCCGCCAACAAGTTCGTGACGGGAGAGGTGACCCTGAAGCTGCTGAAGGGCTCCGTCAGGGTCGTCTCTCGCTCCTCGCCCTACGCCCTCTACGACAGGTCCCAAGCGGGCTTCGGCGAGAGCGGGGGAGCGTTCTCCCAGGCCGCGAGCCCGGGCTTCATCGAGCTGTTCAGCCTGCAGAGCCGCTTGGCGCATCGCGTGCGTCATCGCGGCCAGGATGGGTAGGGGGAAGGCGTGGGTCCGCTGTATGAGTTGATCGGTCGCGCCGTCGTTCGCCTCGCTTGGTGGCGCTTCTCTCGTGAGATCAAGATCGCCGGGATCATCGGCTTGCTCGTCGTCGCGGTCGGCGGCTACCTCGCCGCCAAACGCGAGCCGCCCGAGGGCTGAGCGACCGCCGAATTTGGCCGACGGGGCGGGCGCCGGGAAACCGGTGCATGCGTCCTTGCAGTGTCCTGGTTATGGAAACTCCCTGAGCCGAAGACAAGCGTGTCGTAAGCATTCGCTAGCATTGCCGCCCGCATACCGCCGAGTTCCCCGGGATGGCCGGGGAAGCGGGGGAACCAATGGGATCAGCCTTCGCGGCCGGGTCCCGTGGGGCGAATCGCGCCGACTCGGCGCGTAGGGCCAGCGATTTGGGCCCGAGCCCGTCAGCTAACCCCGTAGGCGTCCACGCATGGAATCCGGATTTGACACCCCGCCCGTCAGCGAGCGCCGCTCGAGCAGCGGCAGCCTGCACGTGAAGCGCAGCTTGCGCCTGGCAGCAGGAACAGGGGCCGTCGCCGTCGCCGCGATCGTCGGGCTCTCCGTGACCTCGGCGGACGCTCAGGACATCGGCGAGCTCGAGTCGAGGATCTCCTCCGCCCAGAGTGACGCCGAGACGCTGGCGGCCGAGATCGAAGCTGGCGGCGAGCAGCTTGCCATCGTCCGCTCCCAGGCGTCGGCGGCCGCAGCCCGAGAGGCGGAGCTCTCGTCGATCCTCGCAGCGGGCGAGGAACGGGAGGCTCAACTGCAAGCGGAGGTCGACGAGGCCCGGGTCAACCTCGTCCAGGCCCGCGACCGCCTACGTCGCGCCCTGGCCGCACTCTCCAACCGCCTGATCGCCATCTACCAGGGGCAGACCATCGACGAGACGGCGCTCCTGCTCGACTCCGACGGCTTCGACGACCTCACCACCCGGGCCGACTTCCTGAACCGCATCCAGGATGCCGACCGCGAGCTGGCCGCGCGCGTGCGCGAGCTGCGCGCAGCGGTGCGCGAGCGGCTCGCCGCCGTCGCCGAGGCACGCGACGCCCAGGCAGCCCACAACGCCGAGGTCGCAACCGCCCGCGACCAGATCGCTGCCGTGCGCGCGCGGGCCGAGGCCCAGGCGGCGACCCTCGACCAGGCCCGCGCCGAACAGGCCGCGGCACTCACAGATCTCCGCTCGCAGGTCGACGCCTGGACCGCGCAGGTGCAGGAGGCCGAGGCGGCCTCGGCGGCCGAGGCACAGGAGACCGTGTCAGAGTGGGTCGGCGACTACACGATCCCGTCGGCCGTCGTCATGTGCGAGTCGGGCGGCAACTACGGCGCGCTGAATCCAAGCTCGGGCGCCGGCGGCGCCTATCAGATCCTGCCCTCCACCTGGAGGCTCTACGGCGGCTCAGGCCTCCCTCACCAGGCCTCGGCTGCCGAGCAGGACCGCATCGCCGCGATGATCTGGGCCGACTCGGGCGGCTCCGCCTGGGTCTGCGCAGGCTGAGCTGCCTACCGCGTAACCACCCCGCCCGAATGCGCAGGCGGCGGGTATGCCTCCGCCGACTCTGACTGGAGCGCTGCCTCCTTTCGTGCCACAGCCCCCCAGTCGGTGTTGCGCATCGCGTACGCCGCGAACGCCAGGACCAAGATCACGCCTGCCCCGGCCACCGCGTAGGCCGCACGTGGGTCCAAGATCGTGGCGACGACACCGCCGATGACGAAGCCGATCCCTGGCATCGCTGAGGCGATCGCCTCGAGCATCGCCACGACGCGCGCCTGGTAGAGCGCGGTCGTCGCCGCCTGGACTGCAGTGATCAGGGCCACCCACTGCACGCCATTGCCGATCCCGCCTAGGGCCGAGGCCAGGCAGGCGAGGGCGAGGCCCGGCGCCACCGAGATCCCCAGGTAGGCCCCCCCGATCGCCAAGGTCGAGAAGAACAAGAGCCCGGGAAGAGTCGCCCGGCCGAGCACCGCGAAGGCAAGGCTCCCGACCACCATGCCCGCCCCCCAGCTCGCGAGCAGAGCCCCGTAGCCGGAGTCGCCGGCTCCCAAGGTTTCCTTGACGAAGACGACCTCGATCGGGATCACCACGGCGAAGAAGATGAAGGCGAGAGCCTGGGCGCCCAGCAGTCGCTTCAAGAGCACGCTCTCACGCACGTAGCGGAACCCGTTTCGCAGCCGCTCGAGGACACCGTCGGTCTCCGGCTCCGTACGCGGCAGGCCCCTCGCGGTTGCGAGCAGCGCTGCCACCGCAAGGAACGAAGCGGCGTCGGCGAACAGCGCAGCCTGCGCACCGGCGCCGGCAACCATGAGCCCGGCGATCGCCGGGCCCGCCGCGGCGCCCGCCGTAAACCCGATGTTCAAGATGGCGTTGCCCTCGCGCAAGAGGCCCGCGGGCTTGAGTGCGCCCGCCGCGGCCGCCCGAGTGACCGCACGGGCAGCAGAGGCGAGGACGCCGTCTAGCGCGGCGAAGACCAGGACGGCCTCCAGCAGGAACTCGGTCGCCAGGAGCGCCAGCGCGGCGAACACCGCGGCCTCGGTGGCGTACAGACCCGCCAGGCTCCACCTGGCCGGGAGGTGCTCCAGCCGTGCGACCAGCGGAGGCCCAGCGATTGCCGGCACGAAGTGGATCCCGACGAAGAGGGCGGCAGTCGCGATCGGGCTCCCGGTCTGATCGAAGACCAGGATCGCGAGCGCGATCTCGCCGAGCCAGTTTCCGAGCTCGTTTACGAGGTTGGCGACCGCGAGGCGTGGAAACGATTGGATCCGAAGAGGCTGCAATGCCGCGGGCACGCCGGGAATGTATGGGCACCGCTAGGGCGCCTGCGTGCAGCCCCTGACCCTCCATGCAAGTTGTTACAGGTTTTGCTTAACTCTGTGAAGTTTCACACACCTTTTCATACGGGGACCCGACCCCCGAGAGGAGATGGATCTCATGGGCTTTCGCCGCGGCTAAGCAGCCAACCTAAGAGCACGGCATTTCGTGGCGGGGCCGCTGAGCGGCACCCGCACTCCGTGCTGCTCGGAGCCCGGGGATCCGGGCACCGGCGCTTTCAGCCGCCTGGCGGCTACGCCCGCGTGTGCGGCGAGAGGCCGATGCCGGCCTCGCCCGGGTCCACGTAGTCGTGGATCCGGCGGTCGAGCGCGAGCTCCCGCTCGAAATCGGCGTCCTCGCCATGCCGGTACGCGACGTCCTTGTCGGCGAGCACCTTGATGAAGGTCTCCACGTACCTCGGATCGAGCTGGGTGCCTGCGATGCGCCGCAGCTCCGAGATCGCATCGTAGGAGGAGACGGGATCGCGATAGGAGTCGCGGGCCGTCATCACGTCGTAGACGTCGGCAACCGCGATGATGCGCGCCAGGATCGGGATGTCCTCGCCCTCGAGGCCACGCGGGTAGCCGAGCCCGTCCAGGCGCTCGTGGTGGGCGAGAATGATCTCGCCGACCGGTCGGTAGCCGTCGATCTGGGACACGATTCGCGCGCCCTCTTCGGGATGTTTCTTGATCTGGACCCAGTCGGCTTCGTTGAGGTCCTCGCGGCCCTTGAGAATGCGGTCCGGAAGCACGAACTTGCCGATGTCGTGGAGGAGCGCGGCTGTGTGGACGAGATCCTGGTCCTCCTCCGACAGTCCGGCGACCGCGGCGACCTCGCGTGAGTACCGGGCGACGGCCGCGCTGTGGCGAGCGGTCATGCGGTCGCGGAGGTCCAGGGTCCGCAGCAGGGCGCTGAGGAGAGCCACCTGGAACCCAGCCAGCTGCTTCGCCCGCAGCTCGAGCTCGTCGGCACGCTGCTGGGAGAGCAGCAGCGCACCCATCAGATACTGGAAGATGAGCAGGACCGCCGCAAACAGAATCATCGTCGCGAGCCCGAGCTCCACGTAGGCCCAGGCGATGCCCACGCAGAGCGCCGCCGAGGCCAGCTCTGAGGGGAGCACGGGCCCGAGCATCCGCGCGACCTTCGTCCAGGTCGAGCCGCCCTCGACATAGGCGGAGTAGCCGGCGATCAGCGCCGTGTCGATTACCAGCGCCAGCATGAAGGTCGCCAGGACGAGGAGGTAGAAGTCGGCGCTCCCCATGGCGATTCCCACAAGCTCGCTGACGTCGTGGAAGGCGATTCCGGCGGCCAGGGGAAACCAGGCGTACGTGACCAGGTTGATGAGCAGGTCCTCGCGCGAGTAGCGCAGGCTGGCCCACCCGGCCAAGATCGTGAGGACCCCGATGACGAGCGCCGGGGTTGGCCCCAGGAAGATGGCGGCCACGACGATCGCGAGGAAGCTGCCGGCCACCTTCACGCGGCTGGCAGCGCTTTGCACGGCGCTCAGATCGCTGGCCAACGACAGCGTCAAGAGCGCGCCGAAGAGGACGGGGTCCCAGTCGGCTTGGCCCGCGCGCAGAACGGCGACGCCCGCCGCGACGGCGAGCGCGAACAGCTCCAACACGAGGAACCTGCGAGTGGGTCGTCCGGTCAGCGGTGCTCCCTTGATTCGCGGGGCATTTGCCCGTCGCTCTCGCTCAGCCGCCGAGGGCGCCCGCGCCCCGGCCCAGGCGGGGGACCGCGTAACGGCCGGGCTCGCGCATCGACTGCATGAACTGATCGAGGTCTTCGACGGAGTACCGCCGCTGTCCGCCCGGAGTCCGGTAGACGGGCACGAGGCCGTCGTTCGACCACTTCCTCAAGGAGGCTGCGCTGACGCCGATGTAGGTGGCTGCACGGCCAACGTTTAGGAGTCTGGCTTCCTGTTGCATGATCTCGCTTCCTTTTGTCGCCCTCGCGAAACTCGCGAAAACTTGATACGCACTACGACTTCTTTCGGCTCTTGGACGGCTCTGCCTGAGAGGTTGGCGGCTTCGCGAAGAATTTGCGCAGGTTCCCGACGGCGAAGTCGGGCCCACCGCAACGAGGCTGGACATGGGGCGAAGCGACCACTGACGGTTTTGGCTCGATCCCCCCGGGCACCATGGTCGCCTGTGGCATTCGCGATCTCATCGGGTGTTCGGGCATGCGGCGTGCGATCGGGCTGGGCAGCGGGAGCGCTCGCCCAGGTTCGGTGGTCTTTGCTGCGCTTTATGTGGTTTTCTCAAGTTCGAAACCGCGAGGTCGACGGAAAGTTACGCGGGGATTCTCGGCGCCGGCGGTGGGATCAGGCCGCCAGCAAGCCTGCGCGCGATGACCCCTGCGTAGGTAATGTTCCGGAGGGCCTAGACTCGCTGCGGGTGGACATGACGGACGCGTGAGCTTGGCATCTGAAGAACAGCACGTAGGTGGGGGACTTGAAACCCCAAGCGACAGCCCGCCACCGGGAGAGCCTCCCGTGGAGGGCGGCGACGCGATCATCGGGGCGGCTCTCGAGGGCCTCCGCCGCGCTGCTGAAGAGGTTGAGGTCGAGCGCTCGGTGACGGCCACGCTCCAGCACAGCCTTCTGCGCGAGCGACTCCCGGAGATCCCGGGCATGAGTTTCGCCGCGCGCTATCTGCCGGGCAGCGCCGAGGCCGAGATCGGCGGCGACTGGTACGACGTGATCCCCCTGCGCGACGGCAAGGCTGGGCTCGCGATTGGTGACGTCGTCGGCCGGGGCGTCGCGGCGGCCGCGCGCATGGCGCACCTGCAGAGCGCCGTCCGCGCCTACGCTCTTGAGGGATTGCGCCCGTCCGTCGTTCTCGAACGCACAGACGCTTTCGCGCAGGAGCTGGAACGCCGCGGGATGGCGACCATGCTCTATGCGGTGCTGGACCCTGAGGGAGGCACCCTCAGGTTTGCGAGCGCCGGCCATCCGCCACCGTTGGTCCTCAGCCCGAAGGGTGACGCGCTGTTCGCGGAGGGGCGCTCAGGGAGCCCGTTGGGCACAGTCACCTTCCCGTCGTACGAGGAGAGCGTGGTCGCTCTCGAGCCCGGCTCCACCGTGCTGCTGTACACGGACGGGCTGGTCGAGCGCCCGACCGTTCCCCTCGCCGAAGGCATGGCCGCCCTCAGCAAGGCGACTGCGGGCCTTCGCAACCCGGAGGAGCTCTGCCAGTACCTCCCGGGCCGTGTGATCGAGGGTCGCTCGGCTGACGACATCGCGCTGCTCGCGATGCGCCTCGAGCCCATCTCGGCCGATCGCGTCGAGCTCAGTCTGCCCGCGGAGTCACGCTCGCTTGCGACGCTGCGGCGGGTGCTGGGCCGCTGGCTCAAGTCGGCAGGAGCGGGGGAGACCGAGATCTACGAGACCCTGGTCGCAGTCGGTGAGGCGAGCGCGAACGCGATCGCGCACGCGTACCCGGCGGGCGATGCGTCGTTTGAGGTCGAGGCTCGCCGCGACGGGACGACCGTGGAGATCACGGTGCGCGACTTCGGAGCCTGGCGACCGGCACGAGGTGAGGAGCGGCGCCGCGGGCTGACCCTGATGGAGCAGCTGATGCAGGAGGTAGCCATCGACAAGGCCGAAACCGGCACGACGGTCGTCCTGCGGAGGTCCATAAGTGAGAACGGAGCGCCGTGAGAGACCGGCTCAGCGAGATCGATTTCGACGAACGCGGGGGCGTGCTGGTCGCCCGGATAACCGGTGAGGTCGACAACTCCAACGCCGTGGAGCTGGGGCGGGCGCTCGGGGAGCGGCTGCCCAGCTCCGCCCACGGCCTGGTGCTGGACCTGAGCGCGGTGGCGTACCTGGACAGCGCCGGCATCGAACTGCTCTTCGGGCTCGCCCGGCGACTCGGCGACAGGCGCCAGCGGCTGCGGCTCGGAGTCCCGGAGCGTTCGCCGGTGCGTCGTGTCCTTGAGATCTGCGACATCTCGAGCGTGGCACCGATGGATCTCTCAGCCGACGAAGCGGCCGAGGAGCTGAGCCAACCGGCCTAAAGCGCCCGGCTCGTCGCGGTCCACGAGTTGCGAAACCCCGCCAGGGCTCGCTCCACACCAGGTTTCATCTGCGCGCCCCCCGCCTGCACGAGCTCGCCGAGACGGGCCGCGAGGGCCTGGAGAAGCAGGAGCTCAGCTCGATCGATGGCGCGACTTGGCCTCGCGGCCAGCGCCAGGACCCCGACGAGGCGATAGCCATCGAGCATCGGCGCGATGATCATGGCTCCCGTCTGGCCAGCGGGCGCCACCGCGATCTGCGGTCGCCGGTCCAGCGCGACCCGTCCCAGAGGGCCCTCGCCGAGGGCGACCGTGGCCGGCACATCGGCCTGCGCACCGCCGCGCGCGGCGACGCGGCGGAGCCCGAGGCCATCGGCGTCGGTGAGGTAGATCCAGCCGGCATCGACATCCCAGAGCGAGTGCAGGGCGTCGAGGACAGCTTCGAGCGGCTCGGTGGGATCCTCGGTCTCCGGCGCCGCGCCCTCCGGGGGCAATCGTCGATCCGGTGGCCCTCCAGCCTCGCTGCGCGGTGCGATCTCACGGCGGCGCAAGGCGATCACGACAGCCTGCGAGCGGGTCGAGGCTCCGAGCTTTCCCATGGCGTTGCGGATGTGCGTTCGGACCGTCTCCGGTGAGAGGACCAGAGCCTCTGCGATCTCGGCGCCGCTCAGCCCATCTGCGAGGAGCTCGAAGACCTCGCGCTCGCGCTTGGAGAGAGAAGCCACCTCAAACGACGCTAGCACCTAGCCGATTTGAAGTATTGACTACCTGCTTTGTGGGTAATTGTCCGTGCAATGCTAGATCTGGACTGTTTCAGCCCAAACTATGTATTCATTTATGCCGCTCGGCGTGATCGGCGGAAGAGAGTGCTGAGATGAGCCTGTGGGGCGCGATCACAGGGCGGGACCGGGTGGGCGCGGAAGCGCGCTCCCGTCCGCTGGGCGCCCTCCGCGCCCAGAAGCTGATGGATTTGGTTGGGCTGCGGCTCGCGCCCGCGCTGACCGGCGGCCTGATCGTGCTGACCCGTGACGGGCTGGGAGACGCACTCCTTGTCTTCGGGGGTATGTTCGTGGCGCTTCAGCTGATCGAGCGATCGCGGTTCCCACTCCAGCTCATGCCCGCCTCGAGGGTCCTGATCGGCCTGATGGCGCCCGTCTTCGGCGCCGCGGCCGCGCTCGGGGCCACAGCGCTCGCCGGAAGGGCGGAACCGATCGGCACGTTGCTGACGGCGGTCGTCTCCGCATGGCTGGTGCTCGCGCTCGGCGCTTGGCTCAAGCTCAAAGTGGAGGAGTCGGCTCGTGCACGCGTTGCCGTGATCGGCTCGCCGGGCTTCGCCGCAGACCTTCGCGACGAGGTCCGCGCGGCCCGGATCCGCGCCTACGAGGTGATCGGCTGGCTCGGTCCGGAGGGGCCGCTGGCCAGGGGTGGTCGGGAGGCCCCGGAGTGGCTTGGCTCCCTGGAGCAACTACGGGGTGCCGTGCTCGTCAACCAGATCGAGCTCCTCGTGGTCGCCCCGGATCGCGAAGCGGCGCCCGGAGCGGCGCCGGGTGGCGGCCCCTGGGAGCGCGTCGCGGCGGCATGCCTCGACCTGCCCGTGCGGATGATGGGCGCCAATCAGTTCTACGAGGATCTGCTCGGGCACGTGCCCCTGGGCACCATCGACCAGGCCTGGTACCGCTACATCCTCCACCCGCGGTTTCAGTCAGCCGAACCACTCTCCAAGCGCGCGCTCGACCTGGTGCTCGTGAGCGTCATGGGCATCCTCCTCCTGCCCCTGATCGTGATCGGCGCGATCGCCGTGAAGCTCGGAGATCGCGGGCCGGTGATCTATCGGCAGCGCCGGCTCGGCGAGCACGGCGAGGCCTTCGAGATGCTGAAGCTTCGCACCATGCGCGTCGACGCCGAAGCCGATGGCAAGGCCCGCTGGGCGGATGCCGACGACGTCCGTGTCACGCCGATCGGCCGATTCTTGCGACGCTCGCACATCGACGAGCTGCCCCAGCTCTGGAACGTGTTGCGCGGAGACATGACCCTGGTTGGCCCCCGTCCCGAGCGGCCGGAGATGGTCGCCGAGCTCGAGGGTCGCTACTCGCACTACACGCGTCGCCATCTGCTCAAGCCGGGCATCGCAGGCTGGGCCCAGGTCCGCTGCGGCTACGCGGGCTCGGAGGCCGGAGCCGCCTGGAAGCTCTGCCATGACCTCTACTACATCAAGTACCGCTCGATCCTGATCGACCTGCTGATCACCTTCGAGACCGCCTTCGTGACCTTCCTCGAGCCGCATCGCGAGTTGCGTGCACCGGGCGAGCGCTTCATGTTCGAGGAGCGAGCACGTGGCTGACTCGGCGGTCCTCACGCTCAAGCCCGCGGTACTCGGCGCCACCGCCGCCGGAGCCTCGGTCGCGCTGGTGGTGGTCGACGATGACTGCCGAGTCGCCGAGGCGAGCGTGGCCGGGTGTCGGTTGCTGGGCACTCGACGCAGTGAGCTGATCGACCGGCCCCTTGCGGATACGCTGACGCCCGCCGCAGCCGATCGCCTCGTCCGGGTGTGGGACGCCTTCAGCGAGACCGGGGGCCACGCGGGTCCCTTCGCCCTCTCGGCGCCGAATGGGAGTGACTCGATCGACATCAACGTCACCGCCGCGGTCGTCCCGGGGCGGCATCTCGTGCTCCTCTCCACCACCGGCACGGCGGGGTCAAGGGCGACCGCGTCGGCCCTCACTCTGCCTCGGTCGGGCGCGCGCACGCCGACCTCCCGGGAGCGCCAGATCCTCGCCATGCTCGCCGAGGGTGACACTGATGCCCAGGTGGCCGCGCAGCTTGGGCTCTCGCCGGCCACCGTTCAGACGCATGTGCGCAACGCGAAGGCCAAGCTCGGGGCGCGCACTCGCGCCCAGGCAGTGGCCCTGGCGCTGCGTCAAGGGCTGATCGAGCCCGAGTCCTGAGGCGGCCGCCGCACCGACCGACCGATGTAGGACGATTGAGTCAGTGGGCACTGGAGGCGTCAAGTCTGGCGTGGCCGAGGGTGGCCGCGGAGGCCCGGGTGGGCGTTCCTGCGACCCTCCCGGCGAGACGCGCTCGGCGATCTCGGAGGGCCTGCGCGCGGTGGCGGCGGCGCTTGAGCGGGAGGATCGCGAGCTGGAAAAGCGGACGGAGGCGAGGGTGGACGCCTTGGTCGCGGAGCGGCTGGAGGACCGGGATGGGCCCTCGCGCACGCTCGCGGCGGAGCAGCTGGAGGCGCTTTCACGCGACCTTCGGGAGCAAATGAATGCGGCCGAGCGGCGACTGCGCAGCGAGCTCGATCGGCTTGCGACTGAGATCCACGCTGGCGGCGAGCGGCCGCCAGGCGGCCGCGATCTCGTTGGTGCGAGCGAAGCCCGGATCGCGGCGGCGCTGGGGCGCCTTCATCTCGGCATCGACCGGGTTGAGGCGGCGCTCACCAGGATCGACGATGCGGAGCGGCGGACGATCGAGGCCTACGAGGCCATGGAGGAATGACCCTCAGCGCCGACCGCTGCCGATTGCCCGCAGCTGGGCGGGGCGCAGCAGCGTCAGCAGGGCTCCACCTTCGATGGCCGCCAGGCCGCCCTTCTTGAGCTCCACCCTCGCCCCCGTCACCGCCTGAATCGCACGCGAGAAGTCCGGCTCGTGGCCCACGAGAAGCACGTCGGCGCCCTCGGCGATCTCGACGGGATCGAAGTCCCCGCCGCGGAGCTCCTCGGTCTCGCGCACGTCCAATCCGAGCTCCTCGCACGCGATGCGAGCCGTATCGCGGGCGCGGATCTTCGGGCTCGTGAGGCAGACCTCGAGCTCCGGGTCGAGCACCGCCAGGGCGCGGCCGGCGGCCCGCGCCTGACGTTCTCCCTTGCTCGTCAGCGCGCGACTCGCATCGTCCGCCGACTGGTCCTTGGCATCGCCGTGGCGCAGCAGCCAGATCACGCGCCGCAGCCTAGCGCCGGAAGAGGGTGAGGGCGCGCCCGCAGAATGGGCGAAGAGCACCTCGCAGCTACCGGTGGCATCTGCCCCGATTGCGAAGATGAGCCGGTGAGCACCGCGGTCCACCTCCACGTCCACAGCGAGTACTCGCTGCTGGACGGAGCCAACAAGATCTCGGCGATGGCGGCGCGGGCCGCGGAGCTCGAGATGCCGGCCCTCGGGCTCACGGATCACGGCGTCATGAACGGCGCCGTCGAGCACTACAAGGCGTGCCGCGCGGCTGGGATCAAGCCGATTCTCGGCCTCGAGGCATACCTCGTCTCCGACCGCCGCGCAGCACAGGCGCCGGGCCAGCGGGTGGAGCGCAATCACCTGACCCTGCTCGCGGCGACAAACGCGGGCTTCCGCAACCTGGTGAAGCTGACTTCAGCCGGTTACCTGGAGGGATTCGCCCGGGGGAAGGCCAATGTCGACATGGAGCTGCTCGACCGCCACTCCGACGGCGTGATCGCTCTCACGGGGTGCCTCCAGTCGCGGTTTTGCCGCCGCCTCGTCGAGCAGCGCCCTGCTGATGCTCGCGCGCATGCCGACGAGTTGCTCGGCGTCTTCGGAGCCGACAACGTCTATTTCGAGATCCAGGTCAACGGCATCCCCGAGCAGGAGGTGGCGAACGAGGGCATCGTCCGGGTGGCCCGGGAGCTGGGACGGCCACTCGTCGCCACCGGCGACGTTCACTACCTGCGGCGCTCCGACTACGACAACCACGCCGCCCTCTTGTGCGTCCAAACCAAGTCCACGCTCGAAGCGCCCAAGCTCTCCTTCGACACGAACGAGTTCTTCTTGAAGAGCGCCTCCGAGATGGAGGAGGCTTTCAGCCCGTGGCCTGAGTCGGTTACGACGACACTGGAGGTCTCCGAGCGCTGCAACGTGGAGATCGAACTCGGCAAGCTCATGCTCCCGCGGTTCCCAGTGCCCGAGGGGGAGGAACCCGGGGAGCTCCTACAGCGACTCGCGGGGGAGGGGCTGCGCCGGCGCTACGGCGACCCGGTCCCTGCAGAGGCGGGCGAGCGGCTCTCCTTCGAGCTCGGGGTCATTCGCGAGATGGGATTCGAGTCGTATTTCCTGATCGTCTGGGACTTCGTTCGCTTCGCCAAGGAGAACGGCATCGCGGTTGGCCCTGGCCGTGGCTCCGCGGCGGGTTCGATCGTCGCCTACGCGCTCGACATCACGGACCTCGACCCCCTCGCCAACGAGCTGCTGTTCGAGCGCTTTTTGAATCCGGCCCGGCAGTCCATGCCCGACATCGACATCGACTTCTCCGTTCGGGGTCGCGAGCGCGTGATCCGCTACGTCCAGGAGAAGTACGGGCGCGAGTCGGTGGCGCAGATCATCACCTTCGGCAAGATGGCGCCGCGCGCCGCCACCCGCGACGCCGCACGCGTGCTCGGCTTCGACTACGCGACCGGGGACCGCATCGCCAAGCAGATCCCCGAACCGATTATGGGCCGTAGCCCGTCCTTCGATGAGTGCCTCTCCGAAGGGCAGGAGCTGCGCCGCACGTACGACTCGGATCCTGACGCCCGCAGGATCCTCGATGTGGCCCGCGGGCTCGAGGGCATCGTTCGGAACAACTCGATCCACGCGGCAGCGGTCGTGATCGCTGACCGCCCCCTGGACGAGATCGTGCCCCTCCAGCTCGCGGAGGACCGGGGCACGAACGGTAATGGCAACGGGAATGGGCGTCCCGAGCGCCAGTACAAGGTGGTCACCCAGTACTCGATGGGGCCGATCGAGGAGATCGGCCTGCTGAAGATGGACTTCCTGGGCCTCCGCAACCTCGACGTGATCGAGGACGCGGTGGACATCATCCGCCGCTCCCGCGGTGTCGAGCTCGACATGCAGCGGATACCGCTCGACGACGGCGCCACCTTCGAGATGCTGGCGCGGGGCGACTCGGTTGGCGTCTTTCAGCTCGAGTCCGACGGTATGCGAGACGCGCTGCGGAAGGTCCGCCCAACCGAGTTCGACGACATCGTTGCCCTGGTCTCCCTCTACCGCCCCGGCGCCATGCGTTACATCGACGACTACGCGAACGGCAAGCGCGAGCCGTCGTCGGTCGGGTACGCCGACGAGCGCCTGCGCCCGATCACGGAGTCGACCTACGGCTGCTGCATCTACCAGGAGCAGCTGATGGAGATCGCGAAGCAGATCGCTGGCTTCAGTGGCGCTGAGGCCGACGACCTGCGCAAGGCCATCGGCAAGAAGAAGCGCGACCTGATGGCGACGATGGAGGACAAGTTCCTGAGCGGGGCGGAGGGCTCCGGCACCGACCGGCGCGTCGCGAGGGACCTGTGGTCCCTGATGACTGCGGCAGCGGATTACTCCTTCAACAAGAGCCACGCCGCGTGCTACGCGCTGATCGCCTATCGCACCGCGTACCTGCGAGCGAACTACCCGGCCGAGTACATGGCAGCCCTGATCTCGTCCGTGATGTCGACGAAGGACAAGGTCCCCTTCTTCGTCAACCGCTGCGAGTCGATGGGCATCGAGGTGATGCCCCCGGACGTGAACTCGTCAGACCACGGCTTTGTCGTCTCGGGCAAGTCGATTCGGTTCGGCCTAGATGCGGTCAAGAATGTTGGCCACCAGGCGGTGCAGGCGATCATCGGCTCGAGGGAGGCGGCGGGTCCGTTCGAGTCGCTCTGGGACTTCTGCGAACGGGTCGATGTTCGCGCCGTGCAAAAGCGCGCGATCGAGTGCCTGATCAAGTGCGGGGCTCTCGACTCCACCGGCGCAACCCGGCGGGGAATGCTGGAGGTACTTGCCCAGGCGCAGGCTTCGGGCCAGAAGGCTCAGGAGGACTCGCGCCGCGGGCAGGGCTCGATCTTCGACCTCGGCGCCTCCGCCGAGGGGGAGGGCGCCGCGGACGCTGGATTGACGAGCTCACGGCTCCCGGTACCGGCCGGCGAGTTCGACCAGCGCGAGCTCTTGCGGCTCGAGAAGGAAACGCTGGGGACATTCCTGTCCGCGCATCCACTCGCCGAGGTGCGAGACGCGCTGCGCGCGCGCGTCGACTGCCAGCTGACCGAGGTCGCGGGCAAGCCCGACGGCGCCTGGGTCAGGGTCGGGGGCATCGTCGGAGAGGCCAAGAAGGTGCGTACCCGCAACGGTGGCTACGTCATGTTCGCGACGCTCGACGACCTCGAGGGCCAGGTCGAGCTGTTCGTTCGGGACGCTGCCGGCGAGGCATCGGAGGCGATCGAAACCGATCGCGTGATCGTCGTGCGTGGGCGCGTCGACCACAAGGGGCGTGGTCAGACGAGCCTCGTCGTTGCCGAGGCGGAGCGGTTCGAGCCCGACGCCGCCGAGCTCGCCGCGGCGGAAGCGCGGGCGGCGGCCAAGCGGGATCCGAAGGAGTTCAAGCTCGAGATCGACGCGGCCGAGTTCGGGCCCGGGCTGATCGACGAGCTGAAGGCGCTCTTCGAGGGGTTTCCCGGCCAGTCCGAGGTGCTGCTCGTGATGCGGACGCGCGAGGGGCCAAGGCGCCTGCGCTTCGGGGACGAGTACAGGATCAGCCCCTCGCCGCCGCTGCGCGCACAGCTTGCGGAAGTCCTCGGCCCTCGATCGCTCGCCGCCTAGTTTCCGGGCGTATTCTTCGGACATGGCGCTGAAGCAGCGTGGAGAGGAGGGAACTCGCGAGGGCGAGTGCCGCCGGTGCCGCACCTTCTGCGACAAGCTCGTCGAGCCGCGTGGATGCCTCGAGATGCGCTGCCGCTACCTCTACAGCTACGGCGACCCCGCCAGCGGCAACCGCTACATGGGCTGTCTGAGGAAGGTCTTCGGCGCCGAGATCGACCTCGACATGTTCGAGGCGGCCGAGCTGACCGGCGGCTTCGGCGGCATCAAGATGACCGGCGACCCATTGCCCCACTGCCAGTTCAGCGTCGAACCCTCCTACGAGGGCGTGGGCCCCGCCTACACGTGCGTCAACCCTCGCTTCTTCGACTGCACCGACTCAGGCGACGAGGGAATCCGGGCCTTCGACCTCCGCAACGCTCTGACGTAGCGACCCGACCTCGCCAGTGCTATCCCGGGTCACATGGATCTGGGCAGCGCCCGAACCGCAGCGCGACTATGTCCGGAAGCGGTAGCCCACCCCCCTCACCGTCTCGAAACGTCGTGCCCCGAGCTTGCGGCGCAGGTACCCCACGTAGACGTCGACCACGTTGGATCCGGGGTCGTAGTCGTAGCCCCAGACGTGTGAGAGGAGCTGCTCGCGGGTCAGGACCTGGTCCGGGTGCTGGAGGAACGTTCTCAGGAGCTCGAACTCCCGGGCGCTCAGCTCAATCGTCTCTTCATCCGCGCTGGCCCAGCGCGTTCGCAGGTCGAGCGAGACGCCGCCGACGCGGAGCTGGCGCTCCTCTTCCGGCGCGTCCCCCCGCAGCCGAACCCGTACGCGCGCGAGCAGCTCCTCGAAGTGGAACGGCTTGGCCAGGTAGTCGTCGGCTCCCGCCTCGAGGCCCTCGACCTTGTCCGATGGGTCCCCCCGCGCGGTCAGGATGATCACCGGCAGCCGCTGGCCCTCGCCGCGCAGCTCGCGCAGCACGTCCATCCCATCCTTGCCGGGGAGCCCCAGGTCGAGGATGAGGAGGTCGAAATGATCGTCGCGGGCCATCAGCGCCGCCTGTGGACCGTCGGTGGCCACGGTCGTCGTATAGCCGCTCGAGCGCAACCCCTTCTCCAGGAAGGAGGCCAGCCGGGTCTCGTCCTCGGCGATCAGGATGCGGCTCATGCCTATCGCTCCAGCGCTGGGATGACGATCATGAACTTGGCACCGCTGCCAAGCGTGGAATCCAGCTCCACGCGCCCACCGTGCGCGTCCGCGATCGCCTTCACGATCGCGAGGCCAAGGCCCGCGCCGCCGCCGCCCCGCACGCTCTGCGAGCGCGCAAACCGCTCGAAGATCAGCCGTTGCTCCTCGGAGGGGATGCCGGGCCCCTCGTCGCGGACCCAAATGCGTGCTTCCCCGCCCACCAGCGAGCTGCCGATCCAGATTGGCTCGCCGGTGCCGGTGTGGTTCACCGCGTTCGAGGCGAGGTTCATGATGCCCTGGGTGAGCCGCTGGGCGTCGGCCCCGACGAGCCCGATTCCCGTGCCCTCGAGCACCCACGACCGGTCCCCGAGCAACCTGGACTTCGCGAAGACCTCATGGGTGAGCAGATCGAGATCGAGCGGCTCCGGGCGCAGGAAGTCCGGTCGGGAGGCGCGCACGAGCAGAAGCAGGTCATCCACGAACCGGTTCATCCGGTCGAGCTCGTCCTGAATCACCGCGACCGCCTCGCGGCGCTCTCGCGGATCGTCGCCGAGGGTCTCGATATGCCCTCGGATCACGGTGATGGGGGTTCGCAGCTCGTGGCTCACGTCGGCCAGGAACTCGCGCTGGTCGGCGAACGCGGTCTCGAGCCTGTCCAGCATCGCGTTCAAGGTGCGTCCCAGCTGCGCGATCTCATCGCCGCCCCTGACCGGAATGCGCTTGGATAGATCGGTCTCGGAGATCTGCCTTGCCGTGCGCGCCAGCGCCTGCAGAGGCGCCATCGCACGACCGGCGGCGAGCCAGATGAACAGCGATGCCAACAACATCACGACGATCGAGACGCCAGCCGCAAGGCGCACGGCGCTGGTGACTTGCTCGCGCCGCTCAACGAGCAGTTGCCCGATCGCCAGGGAGCCTTGCTCCGCCCCGGCCATGACGGGCACGGCCACGGATCTCGCGTGTCCCAGCGACGTGTCGAGGTTGCCGCTGGTGGGCTTCGTGACGTCGCCTTCCTCGACGAGAGCACTGATCAGCGGCTGAAGGTCCTCGTCGGCGGCGACCTCCGCGTATGGCGCATCCCCGATGAAGGCGACGATGGCGGAGTCGTTGTCGACGGCGCGGCCGCGCAGGTAGGCATCGAAGAGGCGTGAGAGCTGGCCGTTGAAGGGCCGATTCGTTGCCGGGTCGACGCCGCTCTCCGAAAGCGCCTGCAGCTCAGCGATCTCGGCAGCCAGCGACTCGCCGGCTTCATCGTCGATGCGAGAGATCAAGACCTCGCGCAGGACCACCAGCGAAGCGGCAGTCGAGACCGCGAGCAGCACCAGAAACGAGACCAGCACGCGGGTGCGCATGCCGGCGAACCAGCGCTGGCGGGGAATCTCGATCTCCTCGCCGGAGGCGGGCGCGTTTCGCTCCACATCCGCGGATCCATCGCCGAGCAGAGCGGCCACGCAAGGAAATCTATCGCCGTGGGCGGGCGCCGGGGGAGGTTAGTTCCCGAAGGGCGCGCCAGAGGGGGGTGAGCCCTCGGCTGGCGGGTCGCTGCCGACCTTCTCCAACAGTGCCGTCACCGCGTCGTCGTACTGGTCGTCGCTGGGGCCCCCGAATCCATCCTTGTCCCACCGGGGCGAGACCCCGGTGACCCTGGTTTCAGCCAGTGCGGTTGCTCCGTCGCTCCCCGACCGCTTGCGGTCATCTGCCGAACGACGACGCTCGCCGTCCCGGCGACCCTCGCCGCCGCCCTCGCCTTCGCCGTCGCCTTCGCCGTCGGCGCCTCCGTCGGCGCCTCCGTCGGCGTCGCCTTCGTCGGCCTGCTCGTTCTGGCTGTTCGATGCCTGGATCTCAGGGCTGTCCTCACCGCCGGGCGCGTTGACACCGGAGAGCGGGCCCGAGCCCTCGGGTGCGAGCAGCGTCAGATACACGACCACTACGAGCACGGACACTGCCGCAGTTTGGGCCGCGATTACAAGCTTGCGATTAGGGCTCATGTCGTGGAGCCCCGATCAGATTGCATCGCCATCGGGGCGACAAGCATCTCGCACGACCATGAGAAGTGGATGACGCTTGCATGAGAACAGTTCTCATCGTCCCCTCACATCCCTCTCACAGGCAGGGAGCAAACTCCGGTCCATGATCAAGTCAATACAAACACTAGTCGCGGCCGCAATGCTGATTGCGATGCTGGCGTTCCCGGCCTTTTCGATGGCTGAGACCCCGGCTGACAAGCAGTACGGCGGCACCGACCAGAACCTCGGTTCGCAGGTCAACTCGGGCGGAGGCTCGAGCGACCCCGGCGATCCAGCGGGTCCGTCCGCGGACAGCGCTGGCCTTGGCGGCAATGTTGGACCGCTGCCGTTCACCGGCTTCGACGTGATCGCGATGGCCGCAGTTGCCCTCGCAGTCACCGGAGTTGGGCTCGCACTGCAGCGCGCCGTTGCCCGCGAATCCGGGTCATAAAGACCAGGCTTAGCTAGGTTTAGCTAGCGCTTGGGGGGTGTGGACCGCCGCCTTCGGGCGGCGCGTCCGTTCCTTCTAAGCCGCTTGGCCAGGTCGATCTCGGCGCGGTCCGGTCCGTGGCCATCAGGCCCTGGTACCTCGAGCAGTGCCGGCATGCCCTCGAAGCGAGGCTCCGACAGGAACACGGCGATCCCGCGCGTCCCGAGCTCGCCCTCGCCCAGGTTCGCATGGTGGTCTCGGTTCGCTCCGAGGGGCACTTTCGAATCGTTCACGTGCACGCAGCGGAGCCGGTCGAGTCCAACCGTTCCGTCGAACTCGTCCACGACCTCGCCCAAAGTGTCCTCGGTGCGGATCTCGAAGCCTGCGGCCAGCAGATGACAGCAGTCGAGGCAAGCCCCCAGACGCTCACCCCCGCCGGCGGCCTCGATCAGCTCCGCCAGCTCGTCGATGTTGCGACCGAGTGGCCCCTGAGTTCCTGCGGTGTTCTCCAAGAGCAGCGGCACAGCCTCGCTGTCTGAGAGCGCTTCGGCGATCGCCTTGCCGGCACGCTTCACGGATGGTCCGTGCGGCTCGCCCTTCCGTGCTCCAGCGTGGAGCACAACGCCCGCCGCGCCGATCCCGTCGCCCACGCGCAGTGCGTGGCGCAGAGACGTCAAGGACTTCGAGCGAACCTCCCGCTCCTTCGAGGCGCAGTTGATCAGATAGATCGCGTGCACGACCACCGCCTTCAGCGGCGATGCGTCCATCGCTTCCCGAAACGCCGCGAAGTCCTCATCCGTGTAGGCGGTGGGCCGCCAGGCCCGCGGACTCTGGTGGAAGATCTGAATTGCACGAGAACCGGTCTCGACCCCTCGCCGGACGGCGTTGGGCAATCCCCCCGCTGTGGAAACATGGCCGCCGATCAGCATGACCTCTGAGCCCCTCCGAGTCCGTTTCGCCCCCTCGCCGACCGGCGCCCTCCATATCGGCGGCGCCCGGACCGCACTCTACAACTGGCTCGTGGCTCGAGGCCAGGCCGGGACGCTTGTGCTTCGAATCGAGGACACCGACCGCGAGCGCTCGACGCCGGAGAACGTGGAGCAGATCCTGGATGCGCTGGAATGGCTCGAGCTGGACTGGGATCAGGGACCGCTCAGCCAGTTTGATCGCCGCGAGCGCCACGCGAGCGTGATCGCCGAGTTGGTCGAGGCAGGACACGCTTATCCGGATCCGTCGAGCCCCGAGGACGTCCGGGCCATCAAGGCCCAGCGGCCCACCGCCGGCTACCGGGGCTCCGAGCGCGACGAGCCGGGGGCCGCGATCCGCCTCCGGGTGCCCGACACAGGGGATACCGTCGTGCATGACCTGATCCGCGGGGCGGTGCGATTCGAGAACCGCCTGCAGGACGACCTGGTGATCGCCCGCGGCGATGGCACCCCCCTCTACAACTTCGCGGTCGCGGTCGACGATGCCGACATGGGGATCACGGATGTCATCCGCGGCGACGATCACCTCTCGAACACCCCCAAGCAGCTCCTGGTTCTGGGCGCAATGGGCATCGCGCCGCCTCGGTACGCCCATCTGCCGTTGCTCCACGGCCCTGACGGAAAGAAGCTCTCAAAGCGTCACGGCGCGGCCTCCGTGGAGGAGCTCCGCGCCGGCGGATACCTACCGCCGGCGGTCCGCAACTACCTCGCGCTCCTGGGCTGGGGTACCGTCGATGACACGACGCTCATGTCGACGGAGGAGCTCGTCGAGCGCTTCGAGATCGAGCGCGTGGGGAAGGCCTCGGCGATCTTCGACGAGCGCAAGCTGCGCTGGATGAACGGCCGCTTCATGCGTGAGCTGCCGGTGCGTGACTACGTGGGGCGCCTCGCCGCCCATCTCGAGCGGTTTGATCCACCTGCAGCCCGCGCCTTCGCCGCCGCCTCCGCTGATCGCCGCCAGATGGCCTGCGAGATCGTGCGGGACAAGGCCCAGACGCTCGCGGAGGTGTGGAGCCTGATCGGCTTTCTCTTCAGTGAGCCCGTCGTCGACGAGCGGGCGTGGGCGAAGGTAATGACCCCGGACGCCGCACCGCTCCTCGCGGCCGCGCGGGCCTCGCTGGCCGACCTCGAGCCGTTTGACGTGGAGGCGATCGAGCGTGCCCTCACCGCGATAGCCGAGGAGGCCGGCGTCAAGCCCAGGGCGCTCTACCAGCCGATCCGGGTCGCGCTGACCGGGTCGACCGTCTCCCCCGGGATCTTCGAGACCGTGGCTGCGCTTGGACGTGACGCGGCGCTGGGGCGGATCGACCTGGCGCTGAGTCGGCTGGCCTAGCGCAGGCCGGGGCCGGAGCCCCCGACCCGGGGCTAAATGGACTGCGTCCGCATGCCGATGTAGTGCCTGGAGGTACCCACGCGAGCACTTCTGCGCGGGCGCCTCCGGATTCTCGAGACCCATCGACGATGAGCAAACCCGTGGCCAACAGCGATCAAACAGCGCCCCAGGGGGCCCCCTCGGCGCAGGGGGCGGGCGGCGCTCGCCTTGCCGAAGCGTTCGAGGCCGTCACGCGGCTTCCGGTGCTTGCCGAGTCGCGCCGGCGTCTGCTGCGGCTGACCGAGAGCGACACGATGTCGGCGGCCGAGCTCGCTGAGACGGTTGAGTCCGACGCGGCGGTTGCGATCGCAGTCATGCGCGAGGCGAACAACGGCGACGGGCCACCCGCCCGCATCGGGGGGATCCAGGAGGCGGTCGACACGCTCAGCCTGGCGGGGCTTCGGGTGCTGGCGGGCACGCTCGATACCTACGATTCCCTCGAGTCGGGGGCATCCCCGGTCTCCTACGAGCGCTTTCGCCGGCACGCGCTCGCGGTTCGCCACGCCTCCGATCGGGTCGCCGGAGCAGCGGGGATCGGACAGCGCGACGAGCTCGCGGTCGCGGCGTTGTTGCACGACATCGGCAAGCTGGTGCTGGCGCATCTGCATGGCGAGGATCACGGGCGTGCGCTTCGGTCCGAGCACCCGGAGGAACGGTTGCGCATGGAGAGGCGCGAGCTTGGCATCGACCACGCGCTCGTCGGCGCCGTCCTCGTTCGCCGCTGGGGCCTGCGGCCTGGCATCGCCGCGGCGATCGAGCGACATCACTCTTCCGACGCAGAGGGTCACGCCGCCGTGATCGGGCTGGCCGACGCGATCGTCCACCACGCGGAGGGCGACCCGGTGCCGGTTCCGGTCCTGCTGGAGGGTGCCCAGCGCGTGGACCTGGGCCCCGACGAGCTGCGCTCCCTTCTCTACGAGTTCCCCCACGCCGGAACATCGCGTCCTCGGTCGTCCGTGTCGTGTCCGCTCTCGACGCGCGAGCTCGAGTCCCTCCGCGGCCTTGCTGAGGGCAAGGTCTACAAACAGATCGCGCAGGAGCTGGGACTCTCGGTCAGCACGATCCGCACGCACTTGCACAACGTCTACCGCAAGATCGGCGCGGTCGACCGCGCCCAGGCGGTCCTGATCGCACGCGACCGTGGCTGGCTATAGGCCCGCTCAGTCGATCAGTGAGGAGCGAAGGCTGATCGCGACGGCGTGGGCGCGGTCGCGGGCCTCGAGGCGGGCCAGGGCGGCCTTGGTATGTGTCCGGACCGTCTCCGCGCTCAGCCCGAGTCGCTCGGCGGCGGTGGATGTCGAGTGTCCGTCGGCGATCAGCTGCAGGATCTGGCGCTGGCGGCGGGTGACCGCAGGCCGGGCGCCCCGGCGGCCGTGTGCGGCAGGATCGACGTACGTCTCGGCGTCCGCCGCCGCGTCGACCGCACGATTGAGCGCCTCGGCGGGCGAGCTCTTCGCCACGTAGGCCGAAGCACCGGCTTTCAGCGCTTCATTGGCGGAGTGACGCTCGGCCCGTGAGCCGTGGGCGACGATGCCGATGCCGGGGCTTGCCTGGCGCAGCGCGCGGACGACTGCGGTTCCTGACTTCTCGGCCCCGTCGTGTGCACCACGCCCCAGGTCCACTATGGCGACGTCGAACTCGCCCAGGTCGGTCAGCATCTCGAGCGCGTCGTCCCCGCTCGCCGCCTCCTCAACCTCGAAGCGATCGTCGAGCAGCCGGCGCACGCCGAGTCGAACCAGCGGGTGGCCATCGACAACCAAGCAGCGTCGCGAATCGCTCATCTCATCTGCCCCAGACCCGGGAAACGCAGGGCCCCGGAAAGCGCCGACCGGTCCCTCCCGGCCGACGCGACCATCCTAGCCCCACCAGCTCACGCGCGGCCCCACCCCGTCGCTAGGTGCGTTCTTTTTTTCGTCGGTCGGCCCCCTGCGGTAGAAAGAGGTAGTGATTTCAGTCACGTCGAAGTCCCGATACGCCGTCGTCGCCATGGCCGAGCTCGCGCGCTCCGGCGACCGGCCCGTCCCGATCGCTCAGGTTGCCGAGCGCCGCGACATGCCCGTCCAGTTTCTGGAGCAGCTCTTCTCGACCCTCCGGCGCGACGGCCTCCTCCAGAGCCAGCGCGGGGTCAAGGGCGGCTACACCCTGGCCCGCTCGCCCGACGACATCACCGTCCTCGAGGTCGTCCAATCACTGGACGGCAAGCTCGGCGACGAGGCCGCCGAGGCCGGGGGCATCTGGGCGGAGGGCGTCGAGTCCCTGCGCGACGTCTTCCGCTCGACGACCATCGCCGAGATCGCCCGGCGCGAGGCCGAGAGCGCCGGCTCGGGGATGTACCACATCTAGCTCTAGGTGCCCGTGGACGAGCAGAGCGGCGTGATCGAGTGGCTCTCCGACGATCCCGAGGAGCGGCGGCTCCAACTCGCCGAGGGCTTCGAGCCCGAGCTCCTGCGCGATCAGGGGGAGCCCGGCACCGCCGAGGCCAGCATCGGGAAGTGGATCAGCCCGAAGAAGCGCGGCTAGGCGCGAGATACTGCGGGGGCGATGTCGCAGGAGAACGTGGAGGTGGTGAAGCTGGCCTATGAAGCGTTTGCCCGTGGAGGGCTTGATCAGTACATGGAGCATTTCACCGACGATGTCGTCTACCGGACTCGTCGGGATGATCCCTCGAGCGCCGCGAGCGCCGAGTCCCGTCCGATCCGTGGCAAGGGCGCCATGCGGGCATGGCTTCAGGACTGGATCGACATGTTCGACGGGTTCAGGATGGAGCCGCTGGAACTGATCGACGCCGGTGAGGACACGGTGGTCGTGGTTGAGCGATTCGGCGGACGCGCCAAGCTCAGCGGCGTCGAAACAGATCAGACCATCGGAGACGTCGTAACAATCCGCAACAGAAAGATCGCGCGTGGTCATGAGTACCCGACCCGTGAACAGGCCCTCGAAGCCGCCGGGCTGCGGGAGTAGGAAGGCGGCGCGGGATACTGCGGGGCGATGTCGCAGGAGAACGTGGAGGCCGTGCGCGGGCTGTTCGCCGCCTTCCAGGGCGTCGACGTCGGTAACGTCGAGCGCCGCCTCGACGAGGTGAGAGAGTTCTTCGATCCCGAGGTCGAGTGGGTCGCGGCCCCGCACTCGCTCCTGGCGAGCGAGGAGTACCGCGGGTACGACGGCGTCCGCCGCTTCTGGACCCAGTTCCTGTCGGCCTGGGACGAGTACGGCGTCCAAGTCGACGAGCTGATCGACGCGGGTGATCAGGTCGTCGCGGTGATGCGGCTGAGCGGGCGCACGAATGAGCTCGAGGTCGACGAGGCGCGGTCATCGCTGCTCACGTTGCGCGACGGAAAGATCGTGCGGATCGAGCCCTTTGCGAGCAAGGACGGCGCCCTCGAAGCCGCCGGGCTGGCGGAGTAGGGCGCTGACAACACAGCCCCGGGCTCCTCGCGCTCCAACCGCCCCTGAACCGAGCTCTCGCCCGCGCCGTCCAGCCACCACGACGGTCCTCTTAGATTCCCGCGAACGTGGTTGCCCCCAGGGCGCGGGGGCGTGATACTGCGCGGTCGATGTCGCTGGAGAACGTCGACAAGGCCAGGGAGTTCATCGCCGCATACAACCGGCGTGACTTCGACACCGCCGTCGAGGACTTCGATCCCGAGATCGAATGGGTGATGCCGGCGCGCCAGCGGTCGGACTCCGGCCGGGGCCCGGGCGCGGCCATACGCTTCTGGGAGGAGATCGACGAGACGATGGAGGAGCTGAGGCTGGAGCCGCAGGAGTTCGTCGACGCCGGCGATCGTGTTGCGACCCGGCTTCGCCACCACGGACGCGGCAAGGGAAGCGGGGCGGAGATCGACGAGGAGCTGTACCACCAGGTCGCGACCTTCCGCGACGGAAGGATCGTGCGAATGGAGTACTTCGCCGAATGGGAAGAGGCCCTCGCAGCCGCCGGGCTGCGGGAGTAGGGCGCCGCGGTCTTTAGGAGCCCGGCTCCCCGTGAGTCGCCCACCTCGTTGGTGCTCAAGCGAACCTGCTCCATCGGGACGCCACCTGAGGGGAGCGGGACGGGGAGCTCCACGCTAGGCCTGCCTCTTGGGGTAGCCAGGCCCCATGAAATCAACCGGCGCATCCCCGATATGAGGTATGTAGCGTTCCTAACTGAGAGTTAGCGCCGTTCGTTGATGGGGGCGGCGGGACACGACGGATAGGAGATAGTCATGGATTGCACAAGGTTGCGTCGAGCGCTTGTGGGCGCCCTCGCGGCAGTGGTAACAGGGGTCCTGATCGGGCCCGCGTCGGCTGGCGCCGCCACCCAGGCGTACGCGCCCGGCCAGAAGGCAAAGACCTTCAACGGCGGGCCCGGCGGCTGGCAGGCGACCGATTCGCAGGCTGGCCCGTTGGGCGAGACGCTCTGCGTCGTCGCGGGCGTTCTCGTCTGCCCGTCAGCGACGAGCACGCACGAGCCCGATGGCGGCGTGAGCGGGGAAGCGGGGGATGGCTACCTGAACGCCAACTTCGGCGTCATCGTCGGCGTCTCGGGAAGTGGGACCTCGGTTTACGAAAGTCGCCCGTTCGTCTACAACGGCGTCGGCGGTCAGACGGCCAGGAAGGTCACGTTCAGGATGAAGCGCCGGACGAGCCTGACCGAGTTGCTCGCGCTGCCGAATTCGAGCGCGAGCTACACAGCCGAGCTCGTTCGTGACGGTGGCCCGCCGATTGATCTGAGCGCCGGCGCCCTGCCCGCGAGCTCGGATTGGACGAAGGTGGCTGTCCCGGTTGGCTCGCTGAGGAAGGGCAGGACCTATGCGATCCGGATCACCTCCAGGTTCGAGACGGGCGTGGCCGGCGTCATCGAGGAAGGTGACGTGAGCTACGACAACGTCGCCCTGCTGGCCAAGCGCGGCAATGGGAGCTCGAACGGAGGCGGGGGCGGAGGCAACGACCGGTTCGCCCGCCAGTTCCGCCAGGGGCTCGGCCCGGCAGTCGAGCGAGGCAACCGTCTCCGCGTCAAGGTGCGCTGCCCGAAGTCGGCCGCGCCGAACAGATGCAAGTTCCGCCTGGCGGCGAAGCTGAATCGCGGTGGCAAGACGGTCGCCGGACCTCGCAAGGCACGTGCCCAGGCGAGGCAAAGAAAGTTCGTCGCGCTTCAGGTGAAGCCGGCGTTCCGGGACAAGGTCGCAAACCGCAACCGGGTGTTGATCAAGGCCAAGGTGACGGCCGGCTCGACGACGATCAGGGTGACGAAGCGAGTTCGCGTGCGTCACTGAGACAGAGCAGCATTCGTGGTGACGACGGCCCGCCATCGCGCGGGCCGTCGTCGTTGGGACCTAGGCCCGTCCCGCGAGCGTCCGCCTGTCCAATTGGTGTGCAGGGACCGAGCGCCTCAACCGCCCCAAGCTCGCTGAGCCGCGCGTCCGTTCACGCGGGCCGACGTAGAATTTCTCCAACCGGCGCGGTTTGGTGGTTGCCGATCTACGCTATGGGCGACAGGGAAGCGCATCCGGGGGGAGGCGAGTATGCAGTGTCCGCACTGCCAATTCAACGGGCCACGACACGATCCCGAGGAACAGCATTGGGAGGTGCGAGGCCAGTTTCGGGGTCACCGGGTCCGGCGTTGCCGCGCCTGCGGACATTGCTTCTACATGAGGAAGGCCCGGGCCCCGAGGGCGCTCCTGCCGGCAGAGTGGCTCGAGATCGAGCGGCGAGACGAGCCGGGCTAGCGCGGCGCCTTACAGACGCCGTTCGAGCTAGTTCCAGCCGGGACTCCTCATGCTCCGGACCGCCGTGCCCAGGTAGAGCCCTTCTCAGACCGTCCTTGGGTTCGGCGGGGCTTGACCCTGATTAAGGAACTTGCCCGCTCTGACGAGAAGAGGCAGACCAGCCATCGAGTTGTGGCGAAGATGCCAGCGGCCACCAACGCCGTCGCGGCGCAGGCCCGGGCCAAGAGCGCAAAGAAGTTCGAGGTCGTCATGGATACGAGCAACGGCTACTTCGTCGACAACGACCCCTCGGGCAATTCGGGCGGCGATCTGTTCGGCTCGGCGGGCCCGCTGACGAGCGATGGTGACGGCGTTGGCAAGTTCGCGAGCGCCTGCACGCTTTCGCCACCCGTTGGCGGTGAGTGCCAGGCCACCTTCATCCTGCGTGGCCGCGGTCGCCTGCAGGTGGCGGGCCTCGTCCGACTCAATGGCGAGACCAACAGGCTCTCCGTGGTCGGTGGGACCGGCAACTTCCGTGCCGCGCAGGGAACCGTCGTCGTTGAGGCCCTGGACGACATGGGCGGCGCCCAACTCGCCCGTTTCTCCGTGCGCAGATAGCGCCACCGCGGCGAGCCGGGCTTAGCGCGGAAGTACCAGATCTAGCCTCGCCGGCTGGCCGAGCCGGACTCGCTCAGCCGGCCGCCATGCCGAAGTCGGCCGTGTAGTAGCCGCGACCTCCGTTGGTCTTCGCGAATCCGACTCCGACCTCGCGGTAGTTCGAACTGAGCATGATCGCGCGGTGGCCCGGGCTGTGCATCCAGCGCTGGACGATCTTGCGGGGCGTCGCGTACTGGCGCTTGCCCCAGGCGATGTTCTCGCCGTACGCCCACCGGCGCGCGCCGCGGAAGTACCCAGACCGCTGCAGTCGCTTCTGCGGACCGGCCTCGCCGGGACACTGGTGCGCGAAGCAACCGGTGCGGGCCATGTTGTTTGAATGGCGGCGCGCGGCCTGGATCAGGCGCCAGTTCTTGTTGAGGCCCTTGCGCCCGTGGCTGCGGCGCTCACGATTGATGAAGCACGTGGTCGCTCGGCGCGCGTGCTTGCGCGTGAGCTTGGCGGCGCCGACGTCGCCGTACCGCGTACAGGCGTTTCGGTCGGCCGCGCTCGCCCCGGAGGGGACGATCAAGAGCGTGGTGGCGACGGCGCCAATCAGCGCGAGCGCGAGTCCGGCGGTGGTTGAGGGTCTCGCTCGAACGTCATTGCGCGGACGGCGAGAACCTCCGATGAGGCTCTTTGGGCGGTCAGGACGGGCGGAATCCATCATGCAGTCCTCTGGGTTGGGGGCGGGCTTAGGGCGGGCGTTACGAGTCTCCACACACGCAACGCTTAAGGCTCGCTAACGATCAGCATGGGACCTTAACAACCGATCCGGCGTCATGCGGGCCGATATCCCCCGGCTGCGGGGGAGTTCGAAGGCACGTATGAGTCTCCTTCCCGCCAATCGTCGTGTGAGCAGGAATTTGTGAACCAGAGGGCGAGCGGCGAGCGCGCACGATGCCCGGCGTTCGAACCGCGCTAGGTTGCGGGAGTGAGCGCCGATTCCGCAGTCGACACCTCTCTGCGCATCGCTCCCGAGCCCTCCGAGACCGTGGGCGAAACACCGCTCGTGGCCCTTCGGAGGCTGGGGGAGGGGCTCCCTGGGGAGGTGGTCGCCAAGCTCGAGTACCTGAATCCTGGCGGGTCGGTCAAGGACCGGATCGGGGTGGCGATGATCGACGCCGCTGAGCGCGACGGCAAGATCGAGCCCGGTCGCAGCGTGATCGTCGAGCCGACATCCGGCAACACCGGAATCGCTCTGGCGATGGTCTGCGCCGCACGCGGGTACGAGCTGGTGCTGACCCTGCCGGAGGGGATGAGCCGCGAGCGCACCAAGCTTCTGCGTGCCTACGGTGCTCAGGTGCACGAGACCCCGTCCATGGGTGGCATGAACGAGTCGATTGAGATGGCGCGTGAGATCTGCCGCCAGCGCAAGGGGTTCATCCCGCAGCAGTTCTCGAACCCCGCCAACCCCGAGGTCCACCGGCGAACCACTGCGGAGGAGATCTGGCGGGACCTCGACGGCGGGGTCGACGCCCTCGTCTGCGGCGTCGGTACCGGTGGGACGATCACGGGCGTCGGCCAGGTCCTAAAAGAACGCCGACCCGAGACGCAGGTGATCGCCGTCGAGCCAACCACGTCAGCGGTTCTCTCCGGCGGCGCGGCGGGGCCGCACAAGATCCAGGGGATCGGCGCGGGCTTCGTGCCCGACGTGCTCGACCGATCGGTGATCGACGAGATCGTGACCGTCGACGACGAGGATGCGCTCGAGATGGCTCGCCAAGCCGCCAGGCGCGAGGGCCTGTTCGTGGGCATCTCGGCCGGAGCGGCCTTCCACGCCTCGCTCGCGGTCGCGGCCCGCCCCGAGATGAACGGTAAGCGGATCGTCACAATCGCGTGCGACGGGGGGGAGCGCTACGTCTCGCTCCCGTTCTTCACACCCTGATGTTTGGCCTGGGCACATTCCGGCGGGTCGTTCGCGAGATCGGATGCGATGTCGCGGCCGCCCGTGATCGGGATCCGGCCGCGCGGGCGGTCGGCGCCGGGGAGATACTCACGAGCTGGGCGGGCGTGCAGGCCATCCTGGCCCACCGGGTCGCCCATGCGCTTTACGGCTCGGGGGTGCCGCTGGCGCCGCGGACGATCGCCTTCGGCAGCAGGGCGGTCACCGGTATCGAGATTCACCCTGCCGCTCGGATCGGAGACGAGTTCTTCATCGACCACGGCTCCGGGGTGGTGATCGGCGAGACCGCCGAGATCGGCGACCGGGTCACCCTCTATCAGGGCGTGACGCTCGGCGGCACCGGGTTCGCGCGCGGCAAGCGCCACCCCACCGTGCAGGACGACGTCACGATCGGCTCCGGGGCGAAGCTGCTCGGCCCGATCACCGTGGGGCATGGCGCCAAGGTGGGTGCGAACACGGTGGTGATCGAGGATGTGCCGCCGCGTTCCACCGTGGTCGGCAACCCCGGCCACCCCGTGCGGGTCGAGGGACGCAAGGTGGAGGGCCCCGATACCGATTGGATCCATCTGCCCGATCCGGTGGCGGACGCGATCAAGCGGCTCTCCGAGCGCCTGGCGAAGCTGGAGCGACGGCTCTCGGAGCTCGATGGTGAGCCTGCGGCGGGCGAGGTCCGCGAGCTCCGCCGCAAGCAGGGCCCAAGCTCCGCCGGCGGCTAGGCGCCCGCCTCGGCGGCGGCCGCGGGCGGGGCTATTCTCGGACCGTGGAGTCGGAGACCGCCCTCGGAGCACCGCTTACGCCTGGCGCGAGCCAGATCGAGCGCCTGCTCGCCGACTTAAATCCCCCTCAACGCCAAGCGGTCGAGCACGGCGAGGGGCCGCTGTTGATGCTTGCCGGCGCCGGCTCGGGAAAGACGCGGGCGCTCACGCACCGGATCGCCTACCTCGTCGCGACCGGTCAGGCACGACCGTCGGAGATACTCGCGATCACGTTCACGAACAAGGCGGCGGAGGAGATGCGCGAGCGGGTCGAGCAGCTGGTCGGCGGCGTCTCGCGGCTCATGTGGCTCATGACCTTTCATTCCGCCTGCGTGCGGATCCTGCGCTCGGATGCCGATCGCCTCGGCTACAAGCGCGCGTTCACCATCTACGACCAGGCGGACTCGCTGCGAATGGTGAAGCGCTGCATGCAGGAATTCGACGTCGACCCCAAGCGGTTTCCGCCGCGCGCCGTCCAGGCACAGATTTCAAGCGCCAAGAACCGGCTCCTCGACGCGGAGGCCTACCGGGAGTCGATGAGCTCTTTCTTCGAGGAGACGGTCGGAGATGTCTTCGGTCTCTACGAGAAGCGGATGCACGAGGCGAACGCCATGGATTTCGACGACCTCCTCGTGCGCACGGTTGACCTCCTGGAGCTGTTCGAGGATGTCCGCGAGCGCTACCAGCGCGCGTTTCGATGGGTCCTCGTCGACGAGTACCAGGACACGAATCGCGCGCAGTACCGCCTGCTCCAGCTGATTGCGGGGGAGCATCGCAACCTCACGGTGGTCGGCGACGATTCTCAATCGATCTACAGCTTCCGAAGTGCCGACATTCGCAACATCCTCGACTTCGAGACCGACTATCCGGATGCGACGGTGATCAAGCTCGAGCAGAACTACCGCTCGACCGGGACCATCCTCGACGCCGCCAACGCGGTGATCGCGAACAACCGCGAGCAGAAGCCAAAGCACCTATGGACCGATGCCGGCCGAGGGGAGCCGGTGACGATGGCCGAGCTCGACGACGAGCACGCGGAGGCGCGCTACGTCGCCGCCGAGGTGGAGCGCCTTTGCACCGACGAGGGCATCGCCCGCGACGAGGTCGCGGTCTTCTATCGGGTGAACGCACAGAGCCGTGTGCTCGAGGACACCCTCGTGCGCTTCGAGCTGCCCTATCAGGTGATCGGCGGAACCAAGTTCTACGACCGCGCCGAGATCAAGGATGCGGTGGCCTACCTGCAGCTGATCGCGAATCCGGCAGACGCGGTTTCCTTCTCCAGGATCGTGAACTCCCCGCGCCGTGGCATCGGCGACCAGACCCAAGCGCGCCTTCTCTCACACGCGAACACGACTGGGATCGACATCTGGGATGTGGTCCGCGAGGTCGATCGCGTGCCTGGTCTGGGTGCCGCCGCGAAGCGCTCGGTGCGGCGCTTTGCCGACACGATGGTGGCGCTGCGCCAGCGCGCCGCCGAGCCGAGCGTGGCCGAGTTGCTCGAGGCGACCCTGCGCGAGTCCGGGTACCTCGAGGCCCTCGAGGCCGAGCGCACGATCGAGGCGGAGGGACGGGTTGAGAACCTGCAGGAACTGGTCGGGGTCGCCGGGGAGTTCGACGCAAACCGCGTCGTCGAGGGCGAGAGCGAGCTTTCCCCGCTGGAGGAATTCCTGGCGCAGATCTCCCTGCTCTCCGACCAGGACTCGATGCGAGATGGCGAGAGCCTGATCACGCTCATGACTCTCCACAACGCGAAGGGGCTCGAGTACGAGGCGGTGTTCCTGATCGGGATGGAGGAGGGAGTCTTCCCGCACTCCCGCTCGATCGAGGAAGGGAACCTGGAGGAGGAGCGCCGTCTCTTGTACGTGGGCCTGACCCGTGCTCGCCAGCGGCTCTACCTCACCTCCGCGCGCCGGCGCAACCTCTTCGGCGGCCGCGGGCACAACCTCCCCTCCCGGTTCCTCGCGGAGCTTCCCGAGGAGCTGGTGGACCGTCACGTCTCCACACCCCGCACAGGCTGGGCGTCCGGGGCACGGGATGCGGTTCTCGCGGGCTCCTTCGGAACCGGAGGCGTCGGTCTCCCGACGCAGGAGGAGATGCGAAAGCAGCCCGCCCCGCCACTGGCGCAGTTCCGCACCGGGGACGACGTCGTCCACGCCTCCTTCGGCGAGGGGGTCATCACAGCGGTCGAACCCGGATCCGTCGTGGTCGTCCGCTTTGCCGCCGACGGCACCGAGCGCAAGCTGATGGCCGACTACGCGCCCCTGCGCAAGGCGGGGTAAGCGATGCCGCCTGCGGTGATCGACGGCAGGGCCGTTGCGGCGGAGGTGCGAGCCGAGGTTGCCCGCGGCGTTGAGGCCTTCGCCAAGCAGCACGGCCGCCGTCCAGGCCTCGCCACGGTGCTCGTGGGCGACGACCCGGCATCACGCGTCTATGTGGGCTCGAAGCGGAAGCTCTCGGAAGAGGCCGGGATGCGCTCGATCCACCATGGGCTTGACGCCGAGGTCTCGCCCGGCGAGCTGCTCGACTTGGTCGAGACGCTCGCCGGGGATGATGCCGTGGATGGGATACTCGTTCAGCTTCCGCTCCCGGAGGGACACGACCAGGACGCCGCAATCTCTCGCATCCCGACCGCCAAGGACGTCGACGGGCTGACAGCCACGAGCGCCGGCCTGCTGGCTCAGGGCAGGCCACAGCTTGTGCCCTGCACGCCGAAGGGCGTGATGGAGCTCCTGCGGGTCGCCGGCGCCCCGATCGAGGGCGCGAACGCTGTCATCGTCGGCCGCTCGATCCTTGTGGGCCGGCCGCTGGCGGCGCTGCTCACGAATGCCAGCGCCACGATCACGGTGTGCCACTCGCGCACTCGTGAGCTGGCGAGCGTCACGCGGAGCGCGGACATCCTGATCGCGGCGGTGGGCTCGCCGCGGCTCGTCACCGCGGACATGGTCATGCCCGGAGCGACCGTGATCGACGTCGGCACGAATCGCACCGACGACGGCCTGGTGGGCGACGTGGATTTCGACGCCGTGAGCCAGGTTGCCGGCTCGATCACGCCTGTGCCCGGCGGGGTGGGGCCGATGACGATCGCCATGCTGCTTGCCAACACACTCGAGGCTGCACAGGCGCGGGCGACGCAAGTTCCTGCCCAGGGTTAGCGCCCGGGCCCGTTTTGTCCGACCACCCCCCGTATAGGGGTGCGACCGCACCTTGGTCCCAGTTCCCGATTTTCGGGGGGAGTGAATGGACGCAACCAGACTCAACACGGGCGAGAAGCTCGCGGGCGCAGCCGCGGTCGTCCTGTTCATCACCATGTTCCTGAACTGGTTCGGCGCCCCTGATATTGGGGGTGTCGATTTCGAGGGTCTCACGGGCGTCGACGTCTCGATCAGCGCCTGGCAGGCGTTCGACTTCATCGACCTGCTGCTGCTGCTGACCGTGATCTCCGGCGTCGCCCTCGCGGTGACCGCCGCTGTAGCGAGCGCCCCGAACATGCCTGTGGCCCTGAGCGCGATCACGACGGGCATCGCGGCCATCTCGACGCTGTTCGTGCTGTACAGGGTGATCGATCCGCCGTTTAGCCTCGATCGCGAGTACGGCCTGTTCATCGGCCTGATCGCCGTGGCGCTGGTCGCGGTAGGTGGCTGGATGTCGATGCAGGAGGAGGGCACGACCTTCGGAGGAGAGGCCGACCGGCTGCAGAGCCGCGACACCGCCACCGGCGGGCCGACGGACACAGGTGGAAGCGCGCCGCCGCCCCCACCGCCGCCGAGCGACCCGCCCCGCGCTCCGCGCGCCTGACCCCGCAGCGTCCCAAATCGGAACCTGCACTGCGGCCGCCTCTTGGCGGCCGCAGCCGCGTCAGGGCAGTCGCTCCTAAGCCTTGCTATAGTGAACCATATGGTTCAGTATCAGCCCAAGCTCGATCACACCTTCGCGGCGCTGGCAGACCCGACGCGCCGCAGCGTCCTCGAGCGCCTCGGCCGTGGCCCCGCGACCATCTCGGAGCTCGCGGACCCGCATGACATCTCGCTGACGGGCATGCGAAAGCACGTGCGCGTTCTCGAGCAGGCGCAGCTCGTTGCGACCGAGAAGGTCGGCAGAGCCCGACACTGCCGACTCGGCTCGAGGCGACTCGACGACGCGACCGAGTGGATCGACGCTTACCGGCAGATGCTGGAGGCTCGCCTGGATCGTCTGGGCGAAGTAATCGAACAACAGAAAGGAACGTCGACATGACCCCCCAAGCCCAACGCAGGACCACCGTCGCGACCCCGAGCGACCGGGAGATCGTGAGTGAGCGCATCTTCGATGCGCCGCGAGATCTCGTCTTCAAGGCGACTACCGACCCGGAGCTGATCCCCGAGTGGTGGGGCCCCCGTAGCACGAGCACGACGGTCGCCGTCATGGACGCCCGTCCCGGCGGGCTGTGGCGCTTCGTGATCCGTAACGAGGATGGCAGTGAGACCGCCTTCCGAGGGGTCTACCGGGAGATCACGCCGCCCGAGCGGATCGTCTACACGTTCGAGTGGGAAGGGATGCCCGGTCACGTCCTGGTCGAGACGATCACCTTCGAGGACCTCGGCGACCGGACCAAGATCATCATCACGGACCTCTTCCACACCACCGAGGAGCGCGACGGGATGCTCGACTCCGGCATGGAGGGCGGCATGAACGAGTCGCACGAGCGGCTGGACGAGCTCCTGGCCCGTCTCGCCTCCGACTGAGAACCGACGTGGCGCGCGGGACCCGCCAAGCGAGACCCGCGCGCCACGGCGCCCCCGCGCCTGCGAAACCTCGAGCGCTTCCTAGAATCAGCCCGTGATCGAACGTGAGCAGGTGCTCCACGTGGCGCGCCTCGCGCGGCTCGAGCTGAGCGACGAGGACGTTGAGCGCATGGCCGGAGAGCTCTCGGCCATCCTCGAGCACGTCGAGCGCATCTCCGCCCTAGACCTCGACGGAGTTCCGCCCACGACCCATGTGGTCGCGCTGGTGAACGTCCTGCGCGAGGACGTCCCCCGGCCGAGCCTGCCTCGCGAGCGCGCGCTCGAGCCCGCTCCGGACCCCGACGACGGCGCCTTCCGAGTCCCGTCCCCGCAGGCGTGAGCGACGACGTTCGCGAGCTGACCGGGGCGAGCGCCCTCGAGCGGATCGAGGCGGGCGAGCTGGATCCCGCCGAGTACTTCGACGCCTACGCGCGGGCCGCCCGCGATGACGAGTTGGGCGCGTACCTGTGGACGGCGGAGGCCGGAGCCACCGCGACGCCGCCGGCAGCGGACGACAAGCCGGGCACCCGGCCGGATGCATTTGAGGAACTTCGTGGCATGCCGATCGCGGTCAAGGACATCTTCTGCACCGAGGGAATCCAGACCACCGCGGGCTCGCGCATCCTGGAGGGCTACCGCCCCCCCTACACCGCCACCGCCGTCAGGCGCCTCGAGGATGCCGGCGCTCGCGTCTTGGGCAAGACGAACATGGACGAGTTCGCGATGGGCTCCTCGAACGAGAACTCCGCCTACGGGCCGGTCCGCAACCCCTGGGATCCCGGGCGCGTCCCCGGGGGCTCATCGGGCGGCTCGGCCGCAGCGGTCGCGGGTCGCCTGGCGCCATGGGCGATCGGGACCGATACGGGCGGCTCGATTCGCCAGCCGGCCTCGCTGTGCGGCATCGTGGGCTTGAAGCCGACCTACGGCGCGATCTCCCGCTACGGCATGATCGCCTTCGCCTCCTCCCTCGACCAGTGCGGGCCGCTGACCCGCGACGTCACCGACGCAGCGATCCTCCTCCGCGTCCTGCAGGGGCCCGATTTCTGCGACTCAACCTGCGTTGGCATCGACCGCGGGGTCGAGCTTCCCTCCCGGCGCGACCTGGAGGGCCTCCGCGTGGGCATCGCCCGCGACTTCTCCCACGAGGCCGAGGGCGTTGAGCCTGGCGTCGCCAAGGCGTTCTCCGACTGCCTCGAAACCATGCAAGAGCTCGGAGCGGAGGTGGGGGAGTGCGAGCTGCCCCACGCCGAGCATGGGATCTCTGCCTACTACGTGCTGGCCCCGGCGGAGGCGTCGGCGAACCTCGCGCGCTACGACGGGGTCCGTTACGGCATGCGGACCAACGGGGCGAAAGACCTCACCGACATGTACGAGCGCACGCGCTCGGAGGGCTTCGGCGCAGAGGTAAAGCGCCGGATCATGCTTGGCACCTACTCCCTCTCATCCGGCTACTACGACGCCTATTACGGGCGCGCGCAGCGAGTTCGAACGAAGATCGCCGAGGACTTCCACACGGCCTTTGAGTCATTTGACCTGATCGCCACCCCGACCTCGCCGACGACGGCGTTCGAGCTCGGGGCTCGCACGAAGGATCCGCTTGCGATGTACCTCTCGGACTACTTCACCGTGCCGATGTCGCTCGCGGGAATCCCGGCGGTCTCGATCCCGATGGGCCTCGCCGAGCCCGCTGGCGGAGGAGGGGCGCTACCGGTCGGCCTGCAGCTCACGAGCCCGGCGTTCACGGAGACAAAGCTGCTCGACGCGGCGCATGCGCTGGAGCTCGCGATCGGGTTCGATGCGAGGCCAACGTGATGAGCGACGCCGAAGTCCGCGAGGCTGCCGTGGCGGCGCTCGACGAGCTGCCAGCTTGGGCACGAGCGCAGCTCGGCGAGGTCGCGGTGATCGTGGAGGATTCCCACCCCGACGGGCTGATGGGTATCTACGACCCCGAGGGAGGCATGCAGCGCATCGTGGTCTTCCGCGAGGCCAACCCCAATCCCGACGAGGTCCGGCGCACGGTCCTGCACGAGGTCGGACACTTCTTTGGGATGGATGAGGAGCGGATCGAGGGACTGGGGTATGGCTGAGTGGGAGCCGGTGATCGGCCTCGAGATCCACGTCCAGCTCAGCACGCGAACGAAGATGTTCTGCGGCTGCGAGCTCTCCTTCGGGGATGAGCCCAACGTTCACACGTGCCCCGTTTGCCTCGCGCATCCGGGCGTCCTACCCACCACGAACGCTCAGGCGATCCTCTTCGGACTGGAGATCGCCCTCGCTCTGGATTGCGAGATCGCCCCCTGGTCGATCTTCCACCGCAAGAACTACTTCTATCCCGACAGCCCGAAGGCCTACCAGATCAGCCAGTACGACATCCCGCTTGCGACCGGCGGGCGGCTGGGCGACGTGCGGATCCATCGCGTCCACCTCGAGGAGGACGCCGCGAAGCTGATCCACGTCGGCGATTCGGGCCGCATCCACGGCTCCGGGGCCTCGCTCGTGGACTTCAACCGAAACGGCACACCCCTCGTCGAGATCGTTACCGAGCCCGACCTGCGCGATGGCGCGCAGGCCCGCGAGTGGCTGCAGCTCCTGCGCAGCACGATCAAGGCGATCGGTGCCTCGGACGTGAACATGGAGGAGGGGAGCCTGCGCTGCGATGCGAACATCTCGCTGCGCCCCGCGGGAACGAGCGAGCTCGGCACGAAGACCGAGCTCAAGAACATGAACTCGTTCCGCTTCATCGAGCGGGGGATCGCGGCCGAGCTGGAGCGCCAGCGAGGGCTGCTCGATTCGGGCCAGCCGGTCTCCCAGGAGACGCTTCATTTCGACCCGGGCACGCGGCGCGCTCACCTCCCTTCGCTCGAAGGAATACGCGCACGACTACCGCTATTTCCCCGAGCCGGACCTGGTGCCTCTGGCGCCAACGGAGGAGATGCTCGCGAGTGCCCGCGACGCCCTGCCTGAGCTCCCCGCTGCGCGGCGGCAGCGCTACGTCTCGGAGCTGGGTCTGCCCGAGGTCCAGGCGACGCAGCTCGCGTTCTCGGCCGAGCTCGCCGCGTACTTCGAAAGCGCGCTCGAGGCCGCGGCGCGGGCGGATGCGCAAACCGTCGCCAACTGGACCACGGTTGACCTGGTTCGAGGGCTGCGCGAGGCGGGCGCGGACGGCGCCGACCCTGGGAGCTCGAGGGTCTCCCCGCAGGCGCTCGCCGAGCTCGCCGATCTGGCCGCGGGCAAGGCGGTCTCCTCGACAGCCGCGCGACAGGTGCTCGCTTCGCTGATCGCCGAGGGGGGCGAACCAGGAGCGATCGTCGAGCGGGAAGGACTGGGCCAGATGGAGGACTCAGGTGAGCTGGAGGCGATCGTCGAGCGCGCGATCTCGGCCCAGCCACAGGATGCAGAGAACGTCCGCTCGGGGAACATGAAGGCGATCGGGCCGCTGGTGGGGTTCGTCATGCGCGAGACCAACGGCCGCGCCGACGGCGGCGAGGTGACCCGTATCCTGCGCGAGAAGCTGCTTAGTAACACTCTGTTACAAGGCTCGCGATTCCGCCATACTGAACGCGTGGCCTGGAACGTCGTCATCACCGGAGGCGGATTCGCCGGGATGAGCGCGGCCCGCGAGCTCGAGCGGCTGCTGCCCGCGCAGTCCGCGCGGCTGGTCCTGGTCAACGACGTCAACTTCCTGCTCTACACGCCGTTTCTGCCGGAGGCGGCCGCTGGGACGCTCGAGCCGCGACACGTGGTCACCCCGCTGCGCGACATCCTCCACCGGACCTACCTGCGCCTCGGCGCCATCGCCGGGCACGACCCGGAGGCGCGGACGGTCGACCTGCGGACCCATGAAGGCGAGGACGAGAGCCTGCGCTACGACCAGCTCGCTGCTCGCGCTCGGCTCGGTCTCGCGCTTGCTACCCGGTCCCGGGGCTCGACGAGCATGCGATCGGCTTCAAGAGCCTGGCCGATGCGATCTGGCTGCGAAACCACGTGATCGAGACGCTCGAACGCGGCGAATGCAACCGAGGACCCCGCCCGCCGCGAGGAGCTCCTCACCTACGTCTTCGTCGGCGGCGGGTACGCCGGGCCTCGAGGCGCTCGCCGAGCTCCAGGACTTCGCCGCCGAGGCGATGGACCGCTACCCGCGGGCCCGCCTGCACGGGATGCGCTGGATCCTGGTCGAGGCGACCGACCGCGTCCTGCCCGAGATCGACCTGGCCTCGCCGACTACGCGCTGCGCGAGCTGCGCGGCCGGGGCATCGACATCCGCCTCGGCACCCGCTCGAGGAGGCCGGTGCCGACAGCGCCACGCTCTCCACCGGCGAGCGGATCCCGACGCGGACGATCGTCTGGACCGCCGGGGTCGCCCCGCACCCGAGCCTGAGGGCGCTCTCGCTGTCCCCTCGACGGACAGCGGCAAAGTCGTCGTCGACGAGTTCCTGCGGGTCGAGGGGATGAAGGGCGTCTGGGCGGCCGGCGATTGCGCGGCGGTGCCCGATCCCGACACGGACGGGCAGGGTCCCTGCCCGCCGACCGCTCAGCACGCCGTGCGTCAAGGCCCCGTGGCGGCCCACAACATCGCCGCCGAGCTCGGGATGGCAGCCTCGCCGAAGCCGTTTCGCCTACAAGGCCAAGGCGGCCTTCGTCAACCTCGGCCGCTACAAGGCGGTGGGCCGGCTTGGGCAGCGCCGCTTCCATGGCTTCCCCGCCTGGTGGATGGCGCGGACCTACCACATGAGCCAGATGCCCGGGATCGCTCGCAAGATCCGGGCCGTCGCCGATTGGACGGTCGGGCTTCCCGTTCAGCCGCGACGTCGCCGAGGTGGGCTCGATCGGCCATCCGCGCCCGCTGCGCGGAGGAGGTCTACGAGCGCGGCGGCTACCCACCGGCCGCTCGGCTAGCCGGGTAGCGACGACGTGGAGGCACTGATCGTCCTGGCCGCCTTCGGCATCGCAACGGGCGTCGTCGGCCAAGTCCAAGGGCAGCTCGTTCTTCATCTGGTTCCTGATCGGCTCCGTCCTGCCGCTCTTCGGCCTGATCGCCGCCGTCGCCTCCCGCTCGGAGCAGCGACGAGCCCGAGCGCCGCTGTCCGCGCTGCGGCACCGTGCATGAAGCTCTACGTCCAGGTCTGCACCACCTGCGGCGAGGAGCTCTTCCTGCCGGACGTCGACGAGGTGAGGAACCCGCCGCGGTCCGCGCCCACCGGCGCGCGCAGGCCGGCGAGGAGGCTAGCGCAGCCAGGTGCGCACGATCGCGTTCGTGAAGCCCATCCCGTAGCGGACCACCGCGGGCTTCTTCGAGTGCCCGTGCAGCCGGCTGACCACCGTCACCGGCACCTCCTTGGCCGGTATCCCGCGCTTGATCGCCTCGATCATGAACTCGGAGGTGTGGAACTGCTCCTGGCGCAGGACCAGGGTGGGGAGGACGTCGGCGCGGACGGCGCGGTAGCCGTTGGAGCAGTCGGTCACCTTGGTCCGGGTGATGAACGAGACCGACCTGTTGAAGAAGACGATCCCCGCCTCGCGCGGCGGGTGGCCCGGCCTCGGCCTCGCCCAGCACGCGCGACCCGTGGGCCATCGCGACCTCGCCGGCAGAGCATCGGCTCGACCAGCCGCTCCATCTCCGCCGGCAGGTGCTGGCCGTCGGCGTCGAGCGTGACGACGATCTTCGCCCCCGAGTCGGCCAGGCAGCCGGTAGCCGGTGCGCAGCGCCGCGCCGCCACCGCGGTTGATCACGTGCCGCGCGACGACGGCGCCGCCCGCGTCCGCGACCTCGTCGGTGCCGTCGCGTGAGCCGTCGTCCACCACCAGCACCGCGGTCTCGAGCCCGCATACCTCGATCAGGGATCCGGGCAGGACGTGGCCGATGTTGTCCGCCTCGTTGTAGGCGGGGACGAGCACGCCGACCCTGCCGCGGAAGCGCTCCGGGTTGCCGGCCGCCTTGAACTGCTCCCAGGCGAGCCCCTCGAGAACCGCCGAGAGCTCGCGGGTGATTCGCGAGCCCTGCGAGAGCGCGCGCACCGACGAGCAGGAAGAGGATCAGGATCGCGAAGATCGCGACGCCCGACGATCCGGGTGCCGTTCTCGCGCTCGAACGAGAACGCGGAGAGGATCGCGTCGGGGATCTCGGTGCCGGCGACGATCGCGAGGCCGAGCGCGACCGCGAGCAGGATCAGGACGTCGGCGTTTCGCAGCGTCCGCCGGCGCCAGATCGCGAACGCGCCGCATCGGCGACGGCCAGCACCAGGCCCGACGGCGCGGATCGCGGTCAGCTCGGGGGAAAGATGTCGGCGGCGAGCAGGCGCAAAGGCGGCAGGCAGGATAGACGCGCGAGGTGTGCCGCTTGACGCCCGCGGTTGCAGTCGACGCCCGTGCCTTCGCTACCCTGCCGCGACCCCTATGCGAATCCTGATCCTGGGTGGCGACGGGTATCTGGGATGGCCGACCGCGATGCGCTTCTCGGCGCGCGGACACGAGGTTTCGGTCGTCGACAACTTCTCCCGCCGCCGCTGGCTACAAGAGAACATCGCACCGACTCGCTGACGCCCGATCCGCTCGCTCGACGAGCGGATCGAGGCCTGGCGTGACGTCTCGGGCAACGGAGATCCGGGCCTTCGTCGGCTCGATCGAGGACGCCGAGTTCCTCGAGCGGCGTGATCGACGAGACCCTGCCCGAGGCGGTCGTCCACTACGGCGAGCAGCCGTCGGCGCCGTACTCGATGAAGTCGCGAGAGGCCGCCGTCGAGACCCAGTACACGAACGTGATCGGCACCCTCAACCTGCTGTTCGCGATGCGCGACCGCGTGCCGGACTGCCACCTCGTGAAGCTGGGGACGATGGGCGAGTACGGGACCCCGAACATCGATATCGAGGAGGGGTTCATCGAGATCGAGCACAAGGGGCGCAAGCGACACGCTCCCGTTCCCGAAGATGCCCGGCTCGCTCTACCACCTCTCCAAGGTCCACGACTCGCACAACATCCACTTCGCCTGCCGGATCTGGGGCCTGCGGGCGACCGATCTGAACCAGGGCGTCGTCTACGGGATCGAGACCGACGAGACCGCTCGCGATCGAGCGCCTGACCACACGCTTCGACTACGACGAGTACTTCGGCACCGTGCTCAACCGCTTCTGCGTTCAGGCCGTGATCGGCCATCCGCTCACCGTCTACGGCGAGGGCGGCCAGACTCGCGGCTTCCTCAACATCCGCGACACGCTCCAGTGCGTCGAGCTCGCTGTCGCCAAACCCGGCGAAGCTGGGCGAGTACCGCGTCTTCAACCAGTTCACCGAGCAGTTCTCCGTCGGCGAGCTCGCCGAGCTCGTCGCGAAGAAGCGCCGCGCAGCTCGGGATCGACGTCGAGGTCAAGCGGTTCCCGAACCCCCGCGTCGAAGCCGAGCGGCACTACTACAACGCCGCCAACACCAAGCTCCACGACCTTGGCCTCGAGCCCAACCACCTCGGCGAGGAGCTCGTCCGCTCGATGCTGGGCACGATCGAGCGGCATCGCGACCGCGTGATCGAGAGCGCGATCCTTCCCCACACGACCTGGAAGGCGGGCGAGCTCGAGGGCGAGCTGACCTCAGAGGCCGCCGCCCGAAGCGACGGCTGAGGCCAACGCCCACCAAGGCTGCCGGCGGTGAGGGTCGGCCCTACAATCATCTGCCCATGCGCGCGGCTGACGCACTTTGCCAGGCACTCGAGGCCGAGGGGGTCGAGCACGTCTTCGGGATCCCCGGAGGTGCGAACCTGCCCACATACGACGCGATCTACGACGCGAAGTTCGAGCACATCCAGGCCCGCCACGAGCAGGGAGCCGGACACGCCGCCGAGGGCTACGCGAAGGCATCGGGTCGAGTCGGGGTCGGCGTTCGCAACCTCAGGCCCTGGCGCCACGAATCTGGTGACGCCGATTGCGGACGCGATGATGGACTCGGTTCCCACCGTCTTCATCACCGGCCAGGTGCGAACCGATCTGATCGGCACCGACGGCTTCCAGGAGGCCGACGTCACGGGCATCACCATGCCGGTCGTAAAGCACTCGCTCCTGGTCCAGGACCCCCGCCACATCCCCGAGTACATCCACGCGGCCTTCCACATCGCGTCCACCGGCCGCCCCGGACCCGTGCTGGTCGACGTGCCGCAGGACCTCTCCCGAGCCGACATCGACTACTCGCCGGCCGGAGGGCGCGCCGGACCTGCCGGGATACAGCCCCACCACCGAAGGCAACATCAAGCAGATCCGGATCGCCGCCAAGGCTCTCGCCAACTCTGCAGCGCCCCGTGATCTACGCCGGCGGTGGCGTCATCAACGCAAACGCCTCCGACGAGTTGCGCGCCTTCTGCACATCCGACAACTTCCCCGTGACGCTCACCGTGATGGGCCTCGGGCGCCTTCCCGGCTCCGCGACGAGCAGTGGCTTGGGATGCTGGGGATGCACGGCACCCGCGCGGCCAACTACGCGATGGATACGGCCGACTTGATCGTCGTGCATCGGCGCCCGCTTCGACGACCGGATCACCGGCAAGCTCTCCGAGTTTGCGCCACGCGCCAAGTTCGTCCACGTGGACATCGACCCCGCGGAGATCTCCAAGAACGTCCCGGCGCACATTCCGATCGTCGGCGATGCGAAGGACGTGCTGCCGAAGCTCACGCGCGAGTACAACGCGCTCACGGCCGATTCCTCGCGGCTCGACGAGTGGTGGAAGCAGATCCGCGAATGGCGGAGCCGCTACCCGCTGCGCTACGACGACACTCGCGACGCCGAGATCAAGCCGCAGTTCATGGTCGAGGCCATGTACGAGGCCACCGAGGGCGACGCGATCATCACCTCCGACGTCGGCCAGCACCAGATGTGGGCGGCGCAGTACTACCACTTCAACCGCCCCCGTCAGTGGATCAACTCCGGCGGGCTGGGGACGATGGGGTTCGGCCTCCCTGCGGCGATCGGAGCCAAGGCTGGCTGCCCCGACGACACCGTTGTCTGCCTCTCCGGCGACGGCAGTCTGATCATGTGCTGCCAGGAGATGGCCACCGCCGCGCGTCACGACATCCCGGTCAAGGTCTTCCTCATGAACAACGGCCACTTCGGCATGGTCCGCCAGTGGCAGGAGCTCTTCTGGGATGGCCGTTATTCGTCGGTTGAGATGGGCCCCAGCCCCGACTGGCCGAAGCTGGCGGAGGCGTTCGGGTGGACCGGGATGTCGGTCTCCGACAAGTCGGAGCTCCGCGACGCGATGAGGGCGGCCCTCGAGACCGACGGTCCCGCGCTCTTGGACGTCCGCGTCACCGCCGACGAGAACTGCTACCCGATGATCCCGGCGGGCGCAGCCGCCCGCGACATGGTGGGGTAGGGAGTCACATGGAGGCCGGCACCCCCGACCTGATCAAGCTCGAGGATCTCGAGGCATCCCGTGCGCTCACGGGCCGCAAGCACATCCTCTCGTTGACGGTCGAGAACCGGCCCGGCGTGCTCGCACGCATCGCTGGTCTCTTCAGCCGCCGCGGATTCAACATCGACACGTTGGCGGTGGGCCCCACCGAGGATCCCGACGTCTCACGCATCACCCTCACCCTCGACGGGGCTGTACACCCGATCGATCAGGTCACGAAGCAGCTTCACAAGCTGGTCAACGTGATCAAGATCCGAGACATGGAGCCCGAGGGCACGATCGCGCGTGAGATGGCTCTGTTCCGAGTGACCGCAGCGGTCGAGAGCCGCGCCGAGATCATGCAGTTCGCAGAAATCTTCGGCGGCACCATCGTCGACGTCTCGCGGCGCACGCTCACGATCGAGGTGACAGGCTCCCAGGAGCAGATCGACTCCTTCGAACGAATGGTCCGTCCCCACGGCCTGATCGAGATGGCCCGCACCGGCGAGGTCGCGATCACGAAGGCCAAGCCGGACCAGTAGGCGCTGTATCCGGCGATGATCGCCGCCACACAGGCCCTGGGCTCGCTCGAGCGCCTGCTCGATCAGCAAGAAGGCGACCGTCGGCTGGTGAGCGTCACCGTCCCGGTCGACATCCCGGACCCGGCCGCCGCGGTGTTCGGCGCTCGCATGGCCGACGACCGCTGGTTCTGCTGGGAGGAACCGGATGCCGAGGGCTTCGCGCTCGCGGGCCTTGGCTCGGCGCATGAGGCTGTCTCCCGGGGCTCACGCCGCTTCGCCGACGTGACGGCAGCTTGCGCCGAACTCGTCCGCGACCGCCTTTCCGAGGAGCCCGAAGCGCTCCCCCCCGGGGCGGGGCCGGTGTGGGTCGGCGGCTTTGCCTTCGCTCCCGACGGCGGCCGCGAGCCACATTGGTCCGGGTTTCCGCCGGCGCTCATGGTCCTGCCGGAGCTTGCGCTCCATCACCAGGGCGGGCGAACGCTCCTGACGCTCAGCGTCATCGCGCGGCGCGACGAGGCGGCCACCCACGCCCTCGATCGGATGCGCTCCCGCATTGCCGCTCTTGTCCCACGCTCCCTACCGCTCGCCGATCCGCACCCGAGCGAGCCATCCGAGATCCGCAGCGCTGCACCGCCCGAGTCCTACGAGCACGCCGTCGCCCACGCGGTCGAACAGATCCGCGCGGGCGAACGCGAGAAGGTCGTGCTGGCGCGCGAGGTCAGGGTCACGAGGCCTGCCGCGCACGACAGCGCCGCCGTGTTCGGCGCCTTGCGCAGCGCCTTTCCGTCGTGTTTTTGCTTCTGCTGCGGATCGCCGCAGGGCGCTTTCCTTGGCGCCAGCCCCGAGCTCTTGGTGCGCCGCTCCGGGGCCGGTGTCATGACGGTCGCCCTCGCAGGATCGACGCGGCGAAGTGCAGACCCGGCGGTCGACGATCATCTTGGCGAGCAGCTCCTGCGCTCGGCGAAGGATCGGTCCGAGCACGAGATCGTGGCCCGGCGAATCGAGCGCCTGCTCCGTTCACACTCGGTTTGGGTCGAGACCGAGGAGGATCCCGTGGTCGTGAAGGTCGCCAACATCCAGCACCTCGCCGCCCCGATTCGCGCGCAACTTGCCGAGCCGCTCTCGGCCATCGAGCTCGCCGGGATCCTGCACCCGACCCCAGCGGTGGGAGGGGAACCGCGCGACGGCGCGATCGAGGCGGTCGCAGCCCTGGAACATCTCGACCGGGGCTGGTACGCGGGCCCGGTCGGGTGGATGGACTCAACCGAGGATGGGGAGTTCTGCGTCGGGCTCCGCTCTGCGTTGCTCCGCGACCGCACGGCTCATCTCTACGCGGGGGCGGGGATCGTGGCCGACTCGGATCCGGCGTCTGAGCTGGCCGAGACCGAGCTCAAGCTCGACGCGCTGCTGCCGCTGCTGGCGCCCTGATTGGGGTTCGGCGTCCCAGCGGTCGAAAAAGAATTCTCGATGCGGAAGGACTTCGGCAAGCACACCTGCCGGGTTCGTGCCACCGACGAGGCGGGCAACCGGGCGACGGATAAGCACGTCTGGAGGAAGCGCTGATCTCCGAGGAGCTCCGCGCGGCCGGCTCAGAACTGCGGGAAGCCGAATGTGTCGAAGAACCAGAGCGAACTGGTGAGCCAGATCGCGACCACCGCCGCAAAGACCGCCCCGCCGAGCACCGGAATCGCCCAACCCGGGAGCCGACGCGTGCGCAGCGCAAGCATCTTCGTGGTGAAGGCGCCGTAGAAGAAGCATCCGGCGAGGGAATGGGCAAGAACGCGGCTATCGGTGTCCTGGAATCCAAGCGCCCAGAGGCAGTGGTAGACGACCGGCAGCGAGATCCCGAAGGCGAGCACGCCGCTCACCCGGTGGGTTCGCACGACCCATACGGGCGGCGTCCCGGATCCGATCTTGCCGAAGATCCGCAACGCTGTGAGCACCTGAAGGATCGCGAGCGCCAGCACGGCGGTCGCCAGCCATGCCTTCATGTTCAGGGTCGCGCTGAAGAAGAGCCCGTCGCTGAGGATGGACTCGCCCGTCGGATCGTGCTCGCGGCCGTAGACGCCCAGCGCGACGGCCACCGCCGCGCCGATCAGGGCGAGGCCGAGGAGCTTCCCCGACGAGGGTCGCGCCGACGCTTCCATGCAGGGCCAAAAGGTAGCCCAGCCACCGGAGGGGTGGGCGTGGGCGGACGTATTGACCATGACACCCCATGGCGCCTTTCCTGTTTTGAGACGTATGCCAAGGCGATTCGCCCGATATCGCTTCGAGCGACGACCGCGACCAATCAGTGAGGAGACACCGATGAACTTGAGACTTCAGATCGCCGGCGCCTCGCTGGCGGCGGCCGGTGCCCTCGCGCTGGCAGGCTGCGGGGGCGACGACGAAGCCGATGTGACCGCCTTCTGCGATGGGCAGGCCGAGCTCCAGGAGGCGAGCGCATCTCTGTCGACAAGCCTGCAGGGCGATCCGCAGGCGGCGAAGGAGGCGCTCGAGGACGCCGGCGAGCAGATCCAGGACCTGGCGGACAGCGCTCCCGAGGAGATCCAGGGAGACGTCGAGGCCATCTCTGACGTGTTCAACGACCTCACGGAGCAGATCAGTGACGCTGACTCACCGGAGGACGTGGCACCCCTCCTCGAGGACCTCCAGGCCGATATGGCGGAGCTCGAGGAAGCCGGTCAGAACATCGACGCGTTCATCGCCGAGAACTGCGACGAGGGCTAAGGGCTAGGCGAGCGCGGTAAGAGCCGCGGCAGCCGCTTCGTTGAGGCGGCGGTGAAGCGCCACGCTCGCGCGCCGGTCGACCGGAACCTCGATCAGCTCGGTCTCATCCAGCGCACGTGAGTCGAGATCGCCGAGCGTCTCCAGCCGGCGATGCTTGATCCCCCAGAGCTCGGCGGCCCGCTCGGGTTCGAGGCCGGAGGGCGTGCCGAAGATGGCCTCGAACTCGGTGCGGTCGATCTGACGCGCTTGCGGGAGGAACTCGAAGATGCCGCCGCCGCGGTTGTTGAAGACGACCACCCGGTGCGGCGCTTCACCGCGGCGGAGCAGCGAGAGCGAGTTCAGGTCGTGAAAGAGGCCGAGGTCACCAGTGAGGATCCAGGAAGGGCTGCCGCTGGCGACGCCGGCTCCGATGCCCGAGGAGAGGAGGCCGTCGATGCCGTTCGCGCCGCGGTTCGCGAGGAAGAGCACCTCGGCCGGGCTGCCCACCGCGAACGCCTCCTGGTCGCGGATCGGCATCGACGAGGCCGTATAGACGAGGTCGCGGTCACGGTATGCGGCGCCCAGCCACCGGTGTACGGCGGGCTCGTTCAGCTCCCGGGTCTCTGCGAGCGTCGCGTCGATCGCAGCTGCCGCCAGGCGATCCGCGTCGCTCCAGAGCTGCCGCCAGCCGGCTGCTGCCGGCTCGAGTCCCTGGGCCAACGCTGTCGCGAGCGCGACAGGATCCGCCCTCAAGACGGCGCCCGCCCGACGGGTGGGCTCGTTCCAGCCACCCGTCGGATCGACGACCAGCTGCGGCGCGTCCTCCAGCGAGCCGAGCCACAGGCGCAGCGCCTTCGATGTCGGCATGTCCCCGAACCGCAAGACCAGATCGGGCTCGAGCTCCGAAGGCGCGGCTCGCGCGATGGCGTCGTAGGTAGAGATCACGGCATCGCGGCTGTGGGGCCCGAACCGCAGCTGCGACGTGGGCTCCGCCATAAGGGGCGCGCCGGCCGCGGCCGCCAGTCCCGCGAGTGGCTCGGCCAGCCTCGGGTCCCGGTGGCGGCCCACGACCAAGAGGGGCCGTTGGGCGAGATCGAGCCGGTGGCGTAGGGCGTCAAGCAGCTCGGGCGCGGGAAGGCCCGATGCGGGCGTCACGGCGGTGAGCGGCCGCTCGCCCCGTCCCCGGAGCGCAAGCTCCGAAGTTGCCGTCACCGCCCCATCCGTCGGCTCGACGCCCAACGGCTCGCGCCAGGAGAGATTGAGATGCACGGGGCCAGGCCTCGGATCGCCGGAGGCGGCGGCGACCGCGCGGCAGGCGACAGAGCGCATGTGCAGAAGGCCCGAGTCGTCGGCGTCCTGCGTTCCCACCTCGCAGAACCAGCGGACGGCGGAGCCGTAGAGCTTCAGCTGATCGATCGTCTGCCCGGCGCCGACGTCGCGGAGCTCGGGAGGACGGTCGGCCGTGAGCACGATGAGCGGCACCGCGGCCTCGTCGGCCTCGCAGACGGCGGGGTGGAGATTGGCGGCGGCGGTTCCGGACGTGCAGAGGACCACGGCCGGTACCCCCGTGGCCTGCGCTGCGCCGAGGGCGAAGAAGCCAGCCGAGCGCTCGTCGATGACGGTCTCGGCCAGGATCTCATCCTGGCGCCAGAGTGCCAGGGCGGGCGGCGTGGAGCGCGACCCCGGCGAGACTACGGCGGTTCGCACTCCGCTGCGGGCGAGCTCCTCCACCAGAGCCGAGGCAAGCGCCGTGTTGCGGTTGGTTGGATCCATCGGGCAGACGCTAGTTCAGTCTGTGCCGCGCGAGCGCGTCCTCGTCGAGCTCGACGCCCAATCCGTCGCCCTCTGGAAGCTGCAGGAATCCATCGTCCAAGGTGCACTCTCGCGCGGCCACGGTCGATTCGAAGAGCGCCTGGGTCGCGAGCCCGTGGGCCAGCCGCGGGTCCTCCGCGGTGCGGTAGATGGCCTGCGCGGCATGGGCCGCTGCGGCGATGCCCACCGGGCCGTCAAGCGCGGATGAGAGGTAGGTCGGCAGCTTGCCGGCGATCGCCCCCGAGGCGCCGATGCCCCCGACCTTCGAGAGCTTTGCGGTGGCGAGCTCACAGGCGTTCGCCTCGACGGCGCGTTCGGCGTCCTTGGGGCTGGCAACGCTCTCATCGGCAGCCACGGGGATGGATGCGGCGGCCGAGACAGCGGCCAGCTCTCGCAGTGATGCGCATGGCTGCTCGGCGAGCTCGATTCCGAGCGTCTCGAGCGTCTCGAGCAGCTTGATCGCCTCCTCGGCGGAGAACGCTCCGTTGGCGTCGACCCGAATGCGAGCGCCCGGGCCCACCGCATCGCGGACCGCGCGAACCTGTTCGACGTCCTCTCCGATGCCGAGCTTCAGTTTGAAGGTCCGAAAGCCGTCGGCCGCCCAGCGCTCTGCGCGCTCGGCCACCAGCGCGGGCGGTCCGGCCGCGAGCGTGGCATTGCAGAGGACAGGTGCCGACCGCTCCCCACGGAGCAGCCTCCAAACCGGCTGACCCGAGAGCTTGCCAGTCAGGTCGAAGATCGCCATCTCGAGGGCGGCCGCCGCAGGGCCCGCCAGGCGACGGCCGGCGGCCACGTGGATGAATGCGTCGATCGCCGCCTCGAGCGGCTCGTTGCCGGCCATCCCGCTCGGGTCAACCCGTCCGAGCCTCCGTGTGCTGCGTCGCAGCGCACGCTCGACCCGGGCAAGGTTCTCGCCGCCGCGCAGCGTCATCGGCACCGCCTCGCCGAGGCCTTCGACCCCCTCATCGGTGCGCAGTCGCAACAGCACGATCTCGCGCCGCTTTAGCGCGCCCCTCGACGTCACGTACTCCGAGCGAAAGGGAAGGGCGTAGGGGACGGTCTCGACCGCGGTGATCTTCACGCGCGCCTCACAAGAGCTCGAGCAGTAGCCCCGCCGACAGCAGGAGGCTGAAGGCGGCCAGCAGGGTGCCGGTCGCCCCGAGCGCGCCGTTTAACGACGGGCCGTCGCTTCGGGTCATCACCGCTCGCAGGGGTGGGTCCACGAACGGCGCCGAGAGCAGCGCGAGCAGGCTCCAGCCGGGAGCGTCGGCGACCAGCACGGCGAAGGGCACGCTGGCGAAGGCGACCACGATCAGCCACACGTACAGCCTGCGGGTGGCGGCGCGCCCAAAGCGGACGGCGAGCGTGTTCTTGGATGCCCTGCGGTCCGTATCGATGTCGCGCAGATTGTTGACGACGAGGATCGCGGTCGCCAGGCAGCCGACCGCGACCGACAGCGGCACGGGAAGCCAAGCGAGATCCTCGAGCTGGACGTAGTAGGAGCCGTTTACGGCGACGAGACCGAAGAAGACGAAGACGAACGGCTCGCCAAGGCCGGCGTACCCGTACGGCCGCGGGCCGCCCGTATAGAGAACCCCGGCCAGGATCGACGAGGCGCCCACCGCGAGCAGTATGGGTCCGGCGACGAAAGCGAGGTAGATCCCGAAGGCCACCGCCAGGCCGAACGCGAGGAAGGTGGCAACCAGAACGCGCCGGGGGGTCACGAGCCCCGCCGAGGTGACCCGGACCGGACCGAGTCGCTCGCTCGTATCGGCCCCGCGTCTCGCGTCCGAGTAGTCGTTGGCGAGGTTGGTGCCGACCTGCAAGAGCACGCTCCCTGCGAGGGCCGCTCCGAACGGCCCGACTCGCAGCTCCTGCGAGGCCGCGACAGCCGCGGCCGTGCCAACGAGGACCGGGCCGATAGCGGCGGGCAGCGTCCGCGGCCGCGCGGCCATGAGCCAGATGCGCGCGGCGCTCACAGGCCCGTCAGGGTCGCTTCGGGAACTTGGAGAAGTCCGGACGCCGGCCTTGCTGCCAGGCGTTGCGGCCCTCCTGGCCTTCCTCGGACATGTAGAAGAGGAGGGTCGCGTCGTGGGAGAGCTGCTGGATGCCCGTCAGCCCGTCCTCGGCGGCGTTGAAGCTGGACTTGAGCAGGCGCAGCGAGAGCGGGGAGAGCGTGAGCATCTCCCGGCACCACGCCACCGTCTCGCGCTCGAGGTCCGAGAGCGGCACCACCGCGTTTATGAGCCCCATCTCGCGCGCCTCTTCGGCGTCGTAGAGTCGGCACAGAAACCAGATTTCCTTCGCCTTCTTGATGCCCACGGCGTTGGCGAGCAGTCCCGCGCCGAAGCCCCCGTCGAAGCTGCCCACACGGGGTCCCGTCTGCCCGAAGCGTGCGTTCTGCGCCGCCACGGTGAGATCACAGACCAGATGCAGGATGTGCCCACCGCCTACGGCGTAGCCCGCCACCATCGCGACGACCGGCTTCGGCAGGCGCCGGATCTGCACGTGCAGGTCGCCCACGTCCAGGCGCCCGACCCCGGCCGACGCGACCTCGTCGGTGCCGATGTAGCCGTCGTCACCGCGGATGCGCTGATCGCCCCCGGAGCAGAACGCTTCATCGCCGGCGCCGGTGAAGATGATCGCCCCGACCTCCAGATCGTCACGCGCCCGCCCGAAGGCATCGCGCAGCTCGGCCAAGGTCTGCGGCCGAAAGGCGTTACGGACCTCCGGGCGGTTGATCGTGATCTTGGCGATCCCCTCCGCCCGCTCGTAGAGCAGGTCGTCGTATGCGTGCGCGGATTCCCACCTCACCGGTGCGTAGAGCTCAGCGGCGTCCGGGGCGTCTTTGTGCGGATCGGGCATCTACGGGATTATTCCCAGGGATGCATCTCGATAACTGGCTGGCCCAGCGCGCGGCGACGTGCCCAGACCGTCCGGCGCTCATCGCCGGGGGTCAGGAGATGCGCTACGACGAGCTGGAGGCCGAGGCCACCGGCGCCGCCCGCCGCTTGGCCGGACGGGGCGTAAGGCGTGATGCCACGGTCGCGGTCGAGCTCCCCGCAGGCCTCGACTACGTCGTCCTGATCCACGCTCTGATGAAGCTGGGAGCGGTCATCTATCCACTTAACACGCGACTCGGCTCGTCCGAGCGCGAGGTGGAGCTCGAAGGCGCGGCGCCCACGCTCGTAATCTCTCAGCCGGCCCACGCCGGCGGAGCCGAGGCCGACCTGCCCCTGCTCGGTGAGCACGATCTCGACGCCGTGGTCTGCCGGATCCTGACGAGCGGCAGCCAGGGGCAGGCCCGGCCGATTGGCCTCACCTACGGGAATCACCTGTGGAGCGCCGTCGGATCCGCCTTCAACCTCGGCATGGAGCCGACGGATCGGTGGCTGTGCACGTTGCCGCTCTATCACGTTTCAGGCCTCTCAATCGTGATGCGCTCGGTGATCTATGGAACCGCAGCGGTAGTCCACGACGGGTTCGACGTCGACAAGGTGGCGGCGTCCTTGGAGGGCGAGGGCGTCACGCTCCTCTCGGTCGTGGCGACGCAGCTGCGGCGACTGCTCGAGGCCGAGGTGGATCTCCTGCCGTTGCGCGCGGTGCTGGTGGGCGGTGGACCGGTGCCCGAGGAGGTGCTCGAGGAGGCGATCGGCCGCGGTGCAACGGTCGTGCAGACATACGGCCTCACGGAGACGGCCTCGCAGGTCACGACCCTCTCGCCGCTGGATGCCCGCCGCAAGCTCGGGTCCGCGGGGCGCCCGCTGCTCACCACGCACCTGCGAATCCAGGACGAGGAGATCCTCGTTCAGGGGCCGACCGTGGCGCCAGGCACCGCCGACGAGGACGGCTGGCTGCATACGGGAGACCTGGGGCGCATCGACGAGGAGGGCTTTCTGTACGTCACGGGCCGCCTCGGCGACGTGATCGTGACCGGGGGCGAAAACGTGATTCCGGCCGAGGTCGAACAGGTTCTCATGCGCCATCCCGACGTCCTCGACGCGGCCGCCGTTGGGCGTCCCGACCCTGAGTGGCAGGAGGCGGTGTCGGCCATCGTTGTCCTGCGCGATGGGGCCGCCATTGGCGTCGACGAGCTGCGCCGGCACTGCGCGAACGCGCTCGCCCCGTTCAAGGTGCCGAAACGCTTCGAGTTCGCCGCCGAGCTTCCGCGGACGGAATCGGGCAAGCTCCTGAGGCGCGCGTTGCGCTGAGCGACGCGGGGTCAGTCGGGGACGATCCCGACCACTCTCGACGGCGCCCCCGAGGCGCCCTCGATCCGCAGCGGAAAGCAGGCGACGCGGAAGCCCGTCGAGGGCAGGGCGCTGAGGTTGACGAGCCGCTCGATCTGTGAGTACTCGAGATCGGCCTGGTGCGCCTCCCAGAAGACTCCGGGCTCGTCCCGCTCCACGGCCTCGGCAGCCTGAAGGTGAAGCGGCCGGTCCCAGCCCCACGCGTCGATGCCCATGACCCGCACGCCGCGCTCGTGCAGCCAGACGGTGGCGGCCACCGTCACCCCGGGCCCAAGCGCGATGTAGTCGAGCTGCTCGTAGAAGCGGTCCCGGCCCGTGTGAATCAAGACGATGTCCAGCGGCCGCAGCTCGTGCCCGATGCGCTTGAGCTCGACCTCCACGTCCGCGACGTCCACGGCATCGCCATCGGCCTTCCGGGTCATGTCCAAGACGACGCCGTCCGAGAGGAACCAGTCGAGCGGGAGCTCGTTGATCGGCTTCGCCGGCTCGCCGCGGATCGCCGAGTTGTAGTGCCACGGAGCATCCACGTGGGTGGTGCTATGGGTGCCGAGGCGGGTAATCGTCTCGTTCGCCCACCCCTCGCCGTCTCGCAGCAGTGCTGACCGGACCCCGAAGAGCTGTTCGATCTGCCTGGCTCCCGCCTGGTGGTCCGCGTAGTCGATATCGACGCGCAACGGATCCGGCAGCTCTGGGGGGCTGGAGTGGATCGGGGCGCTGAGATCGATCAGCGGCACCGGCCGAGCCTACTCTCCGCGGTCTGGGAGGATGTGATCGATGTCACGCCGAGGTGGATTGGACCGCGCGCACGTACAGGAGTGGCTCGATCGCTACGTCGAGGCCTGGCGCTCCTACGACCGGGACGCGATCGCCGCCCTCTTCAGCGAGGACGTCGAGTACCGCTTTCACCCGTACGACGAGCCGGTGCGCGGCCGCGATGCGGTGGTGGACGCGTGGGTCGGGGAGGGGGATCACCCGATGGCGTCTGAGCCCGACGCGCCCGGCACCTACGACGCTGCCTACACGGCCCTGGCCGTCGACGGCAACATCGCGGTGGCGACCGGTAGCAGCACCTACTTCGAGCAGCCCGAGGGGCCGGTCAGGGACGTCTACGACAATTGCTACCTGATGCGCTTCGACTCGGAGGGTCGCTGTTCCGCGTTCACGGAATGGTTCATGAAGCGCCCCGATTGAGGCGGGCGGCTAACCTGCCGCGCCATGGCCGACGACGGGATCTTCTACGACGCCGACGCGAACCTCGATGCCCTCCGCGACAAGACGGTCGCGATCCTCGGCTACGGCTCGCAGGGACACGCGCACGCTCTCAACCTGCGCGACTCTGGAATCCAGGTGGTCGTCGGCCTTCGTCCCGACTCCTCGAGCCGAAAGCAGGCGGAAGCGGAGGGCCTCGAGGTCCTCGACGTCGTCGAGGCCACGAGCCGCGGCGACGTGGTCATGGTGCTCCTGCCGGACGAGCGGCAGGCCGAGGTCTGGGAGTCCGAGATCCGTGATGGGATCGCTCCGGGCAACCTGCTCATGTTCGCCCACGGCTTCTGCGTCCACTTCGGGCAGGTCGAGCCGCCCGCCGGGGTCGACGTCGGCATGGTGGCGCCGAAGGGCCCGGGGCATCTCGTCCGGCGCCAGTACGAGGAAGGGCGCGGCGTCCCCTGCCTGATGGCCGTGCACCAGGACGAGAGCGGGAACGCGCACGAGCTCGTGCTCGCCTACGCGAGCGGCATCGGCGGTGGCCGAGCCGGCGTGATCGAGACCTCGTTCAAGGATGAATGCGAGACCGACCTCTTCGGCGAGCAGTCGGTTCTCTGCGGCGGGGCCACGGAGCTGGTTCGCGCCGGCTTCGAGACGCTGGTCGAGGCCGGTTATGACCCTCGCCTCGCCTACTTCGAGTGCCTGCACGAGCTGAAGCTGATCGTCGATCTCATGTACGAGAAGGGCGTCCAGGGGATGCGTGACTCGATCTCCAACACAGCCGAGTACGGCGACATGACGAGGGGGGCGAAGGTGATCGGCGAGCCGACGCGCGAGGCGATGCGGCAAATCCTGGCCGACATCCAGTCGGGCGAGTTCGCGAAGGAGTGGATCGCCGAGAATCGCGCCGGCGGCGAGAACTTCGACCGGCTGCGCAAAGAGGGCGCCGGGCATCAAATCGAGCAGGTCGGTGGCGAGCTGCGCGGCATGATGGCCTGGATCGACCGCGAATAGGAAGGAGCTCCCATGGCCGAAGAGGTCGCAATCGCCGACACGGGATCCACCGCGAAGGTGCGAAACATCATCGCGCTCCCGTTCCTGATCCTGGTTACGCTCGGGATCTACTACATCGTCTGGTGGTACAAGATCAACCGCGAGATGGCCGACCTCGGCCGCGCACACGACACCGACGAGCTCGGTGACAGCCCCGGCACATCGCTCCTGGCGGTCACCCTGGGCGCCCTCGTGATCGTGCCCGCCCTGATCTCGCTCTACCGCGGCTTCCACCGTGTGCAGGCGGCAATGCGGCTGAGCGGCCTCGAGCCGCTGAACGGCTGGATCGCGCTGGTCCTCTACCTGCTGCTCGGCTTCATCTACCCCTCGTACGTCCAGTCGGGCCTGAACCAGGTCTGGGAAAACCAGCCCGCGGCGGGCACGGACGTGACGCCACCCCCGGCCCCCGCAGAGGCGTAGGCGCTACTCGCCGAGGACCTTGATCACCAGCCGCTTCGCGCGCCGCCCGTCGAACTCGACGTAGAAGATCGCCTGCCAGGGACCGAGGTCGAGCCGACCGTCGGTCACCGGCACGATCACCTGGTGGTGCACGAGCAGGTTCTTCAGATGGGCGTCGCCGTTGTCCTCGCCGCCCGCGTGATGCCTGTAGTCGCCGGGCTCCGGCGATAGCTCCGAGGCGACCTCGTTCGCCGGCTCCCTCCAGCTGGGTGGCGCCAGCTTGTCGAGCCACTCCAGCGCGTCGGCCTGGATCCCGGGCTCATCGTCGTTGATCCAGACACCCGCGGTGATGTGCATCGCCGAGACGAGCGCCATCCCCTCAGCGACCCCGGACTCATCGACCGCATCCTGCACCTCGCCCGTGATCCGCACGAACTCCCGGCGCTCGGCGGTCTCGAACGTCAGGTAGGCGGTGTGGGCCTTCAAGCCTTCGCGCCGCCGCCGATCGGGCGGGCCCTGGCGGAGTCCTCCCCGTCGGGCAGCTTTCCGTCGCGTCCCACGTAGCCACCCTCCGCGCCGACCACCACGTATACGGCGTCATCGGGCCCGTGATTGCGAATCTCCCGCACTGCTTCCGGGGCGGCCCAAGCCATGCCGCCGGGCCCGAGGGAGTGTTTGACGCCGTCCCCGAACTCGATCTCGACCCTGCCGGAGTGCACGAAATAGAGCTCCTCCTGACGCTCGTGGTAGTGGCGACCGGTCTCGATCCCGGCGGGGAGCACGATCGCGTTCACGCCGAAGGCACCGACTCCGAGCTCGCGGCGGATCTTTCGGAACCCCGGTCCTTCGCCCATTCCCTCGAGGCTTCCGATCGCGTATCCGTCGCCCTTTACGGGCTCTCTCACATCGTCGCTCACGTGGTCGCACCCTAATACCCTTGACCGCTCGATGAGCGAGAAGCCGAACATCTTCGGCAAGCAGTATCTGATGACGGCGGGGCCCACGCCGCTGCCCCCACGCGTCGCGCAGGCGATGGCCGAGCCGATTCTCTATCACCGCTCGCCGGCCTTCATCGAGATCTACGAGCGGGTGCTGGAGCGCCTTCCGCGCGTCTTCGGCACCGAGAACCAGGTTCTCTGCTTTGCCTCATCAGGGACGGGGGCGATGGAGTCGGCAGTCTCCAATCTTCTCGCCCCCGGCGACCCCGCCGTCGTCGCGTCCTGCGGGAAGTTCGGCGAGCGCTGGGCCGAGCTCTGTGAGGCCTTCGGCGCCGAGGTGACCCATCTCAGCTCCGAATGGGGGGAGAAGGTGGATCCCGGCCGCCTCGATGACGCTATCGGCGCGCTCGATCGCAAGCCGCGGGCCGTCTACGTGACTCACTCCGAGTCCTCGACTGGCGTCGTCAACGACGTGCAGGCGCTGAACGAAGTGGCCACGAGCCACGGGGCAGTCTTGTGCGTCGATGCGATCTCGGCTCTAGGCGCTGTGGAGGTGCTTCAGGACGAGTGGGGCATAGACGCGGTGGTCGCCGGCTCACAGAAGGCGCTCATGTGTCCCCCCGGATTGTCCTTCGCCTCGGTATCGGAGCGTGCCCTCGCCCGAGCCGCCGAGCGCCCGGGGCGCCGCTACTACCACGATTGGGAGCGCACCGCCAAGGGGCAGGCCGCCAACCCCGCCAACTCGGCGTTCACACCCGCGGTCACGCTGTTCGTGGCTTTGGACGTCGCCCTGGAGATGATCCTCGTCGACGAGGGGCTCGACGACGTCCTCGCGCGCCACGCCACCTTGGCGCAAGCCGCGCGAGCCGGCGGCGAGGCGCTCGGGTTAAGGCGGTTCGGCCCAGACGATCCCGACGCCAACGTCCTCACGGCGTTGCGGATGCCCGCTGAGATCGATGGCGCCGCCGTTCCAACGCTCATGCGCGACCGCTACGGCGTCACGATCGCGGGCGGCCAGGGTCAGCTCAGGGGTGAGATCGCCCGGATCGCCCACGTCGGCTACTTCGGCGGCTTCGACATCGTCGTCGCGCTCACTGCGCTCGGGATGACGCTGCGCGACCTCGGCTTCGAGGCCGAGCCGGGCGCGGGCGCCTCCGCGGTCCAGCGCGTCTTCGCCGAGTCTGGCGGCGTACCCGTGCCGGTCGGGTAGGAGCACCATGGCTGAGCGGAGGCTCACCGACCCGGTACCCCGGGTGCTCGTCAAGGAGAAGATCGCCGACGCCGGCGTGGCGCTCTTGGAGCAGGAATTCGAGGTCGAGCTCGGGCTCGACTGGGACAAAGCAGAGCTTGCAGCGCGCATCGGCGAGTTCGACGCGATCCTGATCCGCTCGGGCACGCAACTCACCGCCGAGCTGATCGATCGCGCCGAGCGCCTTCGGGTCATCGGAAGGGCCGGCACGGGCGTCGACAACGTCGACGTCGCGGCGGCGACCAAGCGCGGCATCATCGTCGCCAACGCGCCCGAATCGAACTCGGTGGCGGCGGCCGAGCACACGCTCGCCATGGCGCTCGCCCTCTGCCGAAACGTGCCGCAGGCGCACGGCTCGCTTGTTGCCGGGAGCTGGGAGCGCTCGCGCTTCGGCGGCAACGAGCTCTACGGGAAGACGCTGGGCGTGATCGGGTTCGGCCGTATCGGCCAGCTCGTCGCGCGCCGCGCGCTCGCCTTTGAGATGGAGGTGGTCAGCTTCGACAAGTTCGTCTCCCCCGAGCGCTTCCGCGACCTGGGGGTGGAGGGCGTCGACAGCACGGACGAGCTGTACGGGCGCGCCGACCTGATCACGATCCACCTGCCGAAGACCCCAAAGACCGTCAACTGGATCGACGCCGACGCCATCGCCGCCATGAAGGACGGGGTGCGGATCGTCAACTGCGCCCGCGGCGAACTGGTCGATCTCGACGCGCTCGAGGCCGGGCTCGAGGCCGGCAAGGTCGCCGGCGCCGCACTCGACGTCTTTCCGTCAGAGCCGCTCACCGAACACTCCCTCTTCGCTCGCGATGACGTCGTCGTCACCCCGCACCTCGGTGCCTCAACCAGCGAGGCACAGGACCGCGCAGGAACCGACACCGCCCAGCAAGTCCGCGCGGCGCTCGAAGGTGGCGTCGTCACAAACGCCGTCAACATCCATGCCCCGCTGCCGGAGCAACTGGTCCCGTTCGTGCCCCTTTGCGAGCGTTTGGGACGCCTCGCGCAGGGCTTGCGCAACGCGCCTGTCGGCAGGGTCTCCGCCGAGTTTCGCGGCCGCATCGCCGAGCACGACACCCGCCTGCTTGGGATCTCGGTGCTGGTCGGCGTCCTCACCGGCCACACGGAGGAGGCCGTGAACCTCGTGAACGCACCGGCGATGGCGGAGGAGCGGGGGATCGAGCTGATCGAGACGAAGGACTCCATCTCGGAGGACTTCACCGAGCTCGTCACGGTCCGGATCGGAGATGTCGAGGTCCAGGGCACCGGCATCGGCGCACGCAACGACCCCTACCTCACCTCGGTCTGGGGCGCGCGCTTCTACCTCCCGTTCGAGGGCGACCTCGCCGTCTTCCGCTACACCGATCAGCCAGGGATGATCGGCCGCGTGGGCACCGCATTCGGCGAGCAGGGGGTCAACATCGTCTCGGCGGCCGTCGGCGCCGAGACGGGCGACGATACGGCCGTGATGGTGCTGACGAGCGACGCGCCCGTGCGGCCGGAGACCGTCGCGAGCATCCTCGAGCTCGGCGGCTTCTTCGAGGGCCGCGCCGTCAGCCTGCAGCGGTAGCCGTCACGCGCGTCCCCTCCGGTGGGTAGCTTCTGCGCCCGGTGGAAGTCCTGACCCTCGCCAGCGTCGGCAGCCTCTACGAGCGGACGATCGTTGAAACGGATCGCCAGCCCGAGTTCCTGTTCTTCGTCGCATTCCTCGCCTCGTTCGGGTTCATCCGCACGAGCGCCCACATGATCCGTGCCCAGGTCAAGTGGTGGCCCGGCAACGTCTCGGTCGGCGGCACGCACATCCATCACATGGTCTGGGGCATCCTCATCCTGCTGATCTTCGGCTACGTGGGCGTCACCCACCAGCCGGACTCGCCCTGGCACGAGATCATCTCGGTGATCTTCGGCATCGGCGCCGGGCTCACGCTCGATGAGTTCGCCCTCTGGCTGGACTTGAAGGACGTGTACTGGTCGCAGCAGGGCCGCCGCTCGATCGACGCCGTGATCGTTGCGGCCTGCCTCTCGGGGATCATGGTGCTGGGGTTCGGTGCCTGGATCGATGTCGCCGACGACGTCGAGCGGGAGGTGTTCGCGGTGGCGGGCGCGTTCGGCCTGATCGCGATCGCGGTGACGATCGTGAACCTCGCCAAGGAGAAGTTCGGGGTGGCGGTCGCCGGGCTCTTCTTCGCCCCGGTTGGGATCGTCGGGGCGCTGCGCCTCGGCAAACCCGGCTCGATCTGGGCGCGAACCTTCTACCGAAACGACGCGAAGAAGGCCAAAGCCGCGAAGCGGTTTGGAGCCGCCCCTCCGGGCCGATCACCCGCGTCCGAGCCGGAGCGGGAGCCGGCCGAGGTCAAGAGCTCCTAGGCCTCGCTTCCCGTGCGCTAGGCTGCCCGAACCGAATGACGCCCCGGCTCCAAACCCTTTCGCTGCTGCTTCTCCTCCCCCGCTGGGGGGAGTGACGCTGGGCGGCGCGTAGCCGCGAGATCAAGGTCAATCGGTTTTCTCAGGAGAAGTTAGGAGGGAGTTTCGGATGAGCGACTCCGAAGCACACACCCAGCAAGCAGACGACTTAAATCGCGTCCACGTCTTCGATACGACCCTGCGCGACGGCGAGCAATCCCCGGGGATCTCGCTCAACGTCGCGGAGAAGGTCGAGATCGCACATCAGCTCGCCCGCCTTGGCGCCGACGTCATCGAGGCTGGGTTTCCGATCACCTCACCAGGCGATTTCGAGGCGGTCGAGGCCATCTCGCGCGATGTCCAGGGCCCGGTGATCTGCGGGCTGGCTCGTACGCACAAGGCCGACATCGATGCCGCCTGGGCCGCGATCAAGGACGCCGCACGACCCCGGATCCACACCTTCATCTCGACCTCCGACATTCACATCACGCATCAGCTGCAGACGACCCGCGACGATGTGAAGGGCCAGGCGAGGGCGGCCGTCGCCCTCGCGAGATCGCTCTGCGATGAGGTTGAGTTCTCGCCGATGGACGCCACCCGAGCCGACCTGGAGTTCACCGCTGAGGTCTGTGCGCTCGCGGTCGCCGAAGGCGCCACGGTCGTCAACATCCCGGACACCGTCGGGTATACGACGCCCGAGGAGTACGGCCGGTATTTCGAGCGGCTGTACGAGCTCGTGCCGGGGTTGCGAGGCGTCGTCACCTCCGTCCACTGCCACGATGACCTCGGGATGGCCGTCGCCAACTCCTACGCGGGTCTCAGGGCCGGCGCGAGGCAGGTTGAGTGCGCGATCAACGGCATCGGCGAGCGGGCCGGCAACTGCTCGCTGGAGGAGATCGTGATGCTCCTGCGCACCCGGCGCGACGAGCACGGGCTGGACACCTCGCTCGACACGCGCGAACTGGCGCGGACGAGCCGGATGGTGACGCGTTTCACCGGTTACCCCGTACAGCCGAACAAGGCGATCGTGGGGCGCAACGCCTTCGCGCATGAAGCCGGCATCCACCAGGACGGCGTTCTGAAGGAGCGCTCGACCTACGAGATCATGGATGCCCGCGACGTTGGGCTGGAGTCGAACTCGATCGTCCTGGGCAAGCACTCCGGGCGTCACGCGCTTCGCGATGCGCTGGAGCAGCTCGGCTTCAAGGTCGAGGGCAACGCGCTAAACCGCGCTTTCGGGCAATTCAAGGAGCTCGCCGACAAGAAGAAGCAGGTAACCGCGCTCGACCTCGAGGCGATCGTCTCCGATCAGGTCCGCGAGACCGCGCGCAGCTACGAGCTCTCGTGGTTCGACGTCGAGGCATCGTCACGGCGTGACCCACATGCGAAGGTGGCGATCCGGATGCCAACGGGGGAGGAGTCGGTCGGAGAATCGGGCGGCGACGGACCCGTGGACGCCATCTTCGGCGCGATCCGGACAGCCGCCGGCGTCGAGGCCGACCTGCGCCAGTACACCGTTTCCGCCGTCACCGAGGGCGAGGACGCCCTGGGCGAGGTGACCGTGATGCTGCGCGCCCACGACCGGCTCGCGAGCGGTCAGGGTGTGGCGACGGACATCCTCGAGGCCTCGGCGCGCGCCTACGTCCGTGCGCTCGCCAACGCGCTCGAGGGAGCGGCCGTTCGCGAAGCGGAGGGGGTCGCGGCCGACGCTGCCAAGCAGCCGATCACGCCCGGCCCCTAAGCTCCGCCCATGGCCGGCTCGCTGGAAGGCCGTAAGGCCCTGATCACGGGTGCCTCCTCCGGGATCGGGGAGGCGACCGCCGCTGCGATGGCGGCCGAGGGGGCGGCGGTCGCGCTAGGCGCACGCCGAAAGGAGCGCCTGGAGGAGATCGTCGAGCGCATCGAAGGCGATGGCGGCAAGGCCGTCGCGATCGAGGCCGACATCGGCGACGAGACGCAGGCGAGGAAGCTGGTCGAGGGCGCTCGCGAGGAGCTCGACGGCCTCGATGCCCTGGTCAACAACGCCGGTGTGATGCTGCTCGGCCTCCTCCAGGGCGCCGACACCGATGAGTGGCGCCGGATGGTCGACGTCAACGTGCTCGGGCTCCTCTACTGCACCCACGCGGCGCTCCCGATCATGCGCGACGGCGGCGGGGGAGACGTCGTCAACGTCTCCTCGGTTGCGGGCCGCACGGCGGCGATGGGGTCGGCGGTCTACAACTTCACGAAGTGGGGCGTGACGGGCTTCTCCGAAGCGCTTCGGCAGGAGGGCACGCAGATCGGCGTCCGCGTCACCTGCGTCGAGCCGGGGTTCGTGGAGACCGAGCTGCAGGAGCAAAACGAGGATCCCATGGTCCTGGAGCGCTTCGAGCAGAAGCGTGAGGAGATCGGCCAGGTCCTGCGGGCGGAGGACATCGCCAACGCGATCGTCTACGCCTGTGCACAGCCAAGGCGCGTCTCCGTCAACGAGATCCTGGTGCGGCCCACGGGCGAGGGCTGAGTTACGGGCGCCGGGTCCCTAGTGAGCGCCCGCAATCGGAAGGCCGCGCGCAAGCCGCCACAGGCTCCACAACCTGCTCGATGGCGCCGACATAGCTGTGCGTGGTGCTGTACCGATGTACGTGATAACGTACAACGGTGAGCACGCTGGCGACGGAAAACGGAGCGCTGGGGGCGAGGGTCCGAGCCTTGCGCGACTCGATGGACCTCTCGCTGCGAGACCTCGCGGAGCGCACAGGCGTCTCGGCGCCGATGCTCTCACAGGTGGAGCGCGGCGAGACCAGCCCGACGCTCGCGATCGCCGGAAAGATTGCCTCGGGCCTCGACCTCAGCCTCTCCCAGCTCTTGCGCCTTGACGAGGTCCCTCACGTCGTGATCGTTCGCAGGGGCGAGGGTCGCGCTCGCGCTCGCGGCGGACATCGGGTCGAGGAGCTGACCCCACCCTTGCCGGGTCAGCGCGCTGACGTCTCACGCCACCGCCTCGATCCGGGGGCGGCCACAGGCGGCCCGTCCGACCCACCGCTTCATGAGCCCGGCTCCCGCGAGACCGCGATGGCTCTCGAGGGCGAGCTCACGCTCGTGATTGACGGCACAGAGCGCTGCCTGGAGCCCGGCGACGCCGTCACCTTCGACGCGGACCTCCCCCATCATTTCGAGAACCGGGGCTCGCGGGAGGCGGAGTTCGTGGCGGTGGTCGCCGCAGGGCTACGCCGGAGCTGAGCTCGTGGCGCGCACGCTGTTCGACAAGATCTGGGAGGCCCACGAGGTGGGCAAGGGCCTGGTCTACGTCGACCTTCATCTGGTGCACGAGGTCACCTCCCCGCAGGCGTTCGAGGGACTCCGACTGGCCGGGCGCACGGTACGCCGGCCAGACAGGACGCTCGCCACGGCCGACCACAACGTGCCGACAGACGGGACCCCAGTGGCCCGCATGATCGCCGACGAGCTCTCGCGCAAGCAGGTCGAGACGCTTGAGACGAACTGCGGCGAGTTCGGGATCCCGCTCTACTCGCTCGGCTCCGATCATCAGGGCATCGTCCACGTGATTGGGCCCGAGCTCGGGGTGACCCAGCCGGGGATGACGATCGTCTGCGGCGACAGCCATACGTCCACCCACGGAGCCCTCGGCGCACTCGCGTTCGGCATCGGCACCTCGGAGGTGGAGCACGTCCTCGCGACCCAGACGCTCGTCCAGCGCAGGCCGAGGTCGATGCGCATCTCCTACTCGGGCGAGCTCGCAGCCGGGGTCACCGCGAAGGACCTGATCTTGGCCACGATCGGCCAGCGTGGGACCGGCGGTATGGTCGGCCACGCGGTCGAGTACGCCGGGAAGACGATCGAGGCGCTCACGATGGAGAACCGGATGACGATCTGCAATATGACGATCGAGGGTGGCGGGCGAGCGGGAATGATCGCGCCCGACGAGACCACGTTCGAGTGGCTGGAGGGCCGCCCCGCGGCACCTCCGGACTTCGAGGCTGCGGTCACACGCTGGCGCGAGCTGCCCACCGAGACGGACGCCACCTTCGGCGCCGAGGTCGAGGTCGACGCGAGTGAGGTCTCGCCGATGGTGACCTGGGGCACGAACCCCGCTCAGGTTGTGCAGGTGACTGACCCGGTCCCCGAGCCGAGCAACGACTCCGAGGAGCGGGCGCTCAGCTACATGGATCTGCGCCCAGGCACGCCGATGCGCGAGATCCCGCTCGAGCGCGTCTTCATCGGCTCTTGCACCAACGCCCGCGTTGCCGATCTGCGCGAGGCGGCTGCGGTCGTCAGCGGCCGCAAGGTCGCCGCGAGCGTCGACGCCATGGTCGTTCCCGGATCGGCTCAGGTAAAGGCGCAGGCCGAGAGCGAGGGGCTCGATCAGGTCTTTCGAGCCGCTGGGTTCGATTGGCGCTCGGCGGGGTGCTCGATGTGCCTGGGCATGAATCCAGACACGCTCGCTGAAGGCGAGCGCTGCGCGTCCACGTCCAACCGCAACTTCGAGGGCAGGCAGGGCAAGGGCGGGCGCACTCATCTCGTCTCGCCACGCATGGCCGCAGCCGCAGCGATCGAAGGGCACTTCGTCGACATCAGAGAGTGGGGCTAGATGCCAATGGAAGCCGTAGACCTGATCGAGGGCAAGGTCTCCGTGCTCGACCGTGCCGACGTCGACACCGACCAGATCATCCCGAAGCAGTTCCTGAAGCGGATCGAGCGCACCGGGTTCGGAGAGTTCCTTTTCTACGACTGGCTGCGCGACGGCGAGATCACGCTCGAGCCCAACCCGATCCTGGTCGCCGGGCCGAACTTCGGCTCGGGGTCGTCGCGCGAGCACGCGGTCTGGGCGCTGCTTCAGTTCGGCTTCGAGGCCGTGATCGCCCCGTCGTTCTCCGACATCTTCTACGGAAACTGCACCAAGAACGGGCTGCTGCCGGTGATCCTCTCCGAGAATGAGTGCAAAGCCCTGGCCGCCGCTGGGGAGGCGAGAATCGACGTCGACGATCAGACCGTCACCTTCGCCGATGGGGTCTTCCGCTTCGACATCGACGAGGAGATAAAGCGCCGCGTCCTCGGCGGACTCGACGACATCGCCGTGACCCTTGCGGGCGTGGCTGCGATCGACGCGTACGAGCGCTCCGGGCGCGCCGACCACGCGCCCGTCACCACGGCCTTGAAGGGGGGAGGGCAGTGAGCGAGCCGGTCGACTGGGACGCCCAGACCTACCACCGCGTCGCAGCAAACCAGGAGGAGTGGGGCCGGGAGGTCCTTTCCCGCCTCGAGCTCAGCGGAAACGAGACGGTGCTCGACGCCGGGTGTGGCTCCGGACGCGTGACCCGCCTGCTTTTGGAGCGCCTGCCCGAGGGGCACGTCATCGGCGTGGACGGCTCGCCCTCGATGATCGACGAGGCGAGGGCCAATCTGGAGGAGTTCCCCGACCAGGTGGACCTGCGCGTGGCAGACCTCACCAAGCTCGAGCTGGACGAGCCGGTCGACGCGATCTTCTCGAACGCCACCTTCCACTGGATCGACGACCACGCGCTGCTCTTCCGCCGCCTGCACGCGGTGCTTCGGCCCGGCGGACAGCTCGAGGCTCAGTGCGGAGGAGAGGGGAACGTCGCCGAGTGGAAGCGGGCGATCGAGTCGGCGATTGGCGACGAGCGCTTCGCGCCGTACTTCCGCGGCATGGCGCCGGTCTACAACTTCGCGTCGGTTGGGGATACGCAGACCCATCTCCAGCGTGCTGGGTTCGAGATCGGGGCCGTGTGGCTGGAGAACCGCACCTACGAGCCTCCCGAGCCGCGCGAGTACGCACGGTCAGTGGGCCTCAGCGCGCATCTGGCCCAGCTTCCGGAGGGGCTCCAGAACGAATTCATCGACAGCGTGCTCGGCTCGATGCTCCGTCCGCTCCGCTTCGCCTACGTCCGCCTCAACATCTCGGCGAAGAGACCCCGCGCGTGAGCGAGACGCCGCGCATCGTCCTGCTCCCGGGCGACGGGATCGGCCCCGAGATCATCGGCGCCACGCAGCGCCTGCTGGAGGCGCTTGCCGAGTTCGAGTTCGTATCGCATCCGGTCGGGGGCATTTCGATCGACGAATACGGAACAGCTCTCAGCGACGAGGTCCTGGAGGCCTGCCGGGCCGCCGACGCCGTCCTTTTGGGAGCGGTCGGGGGCCCCAAGTGGGATACCACCGATCCGAACGCGCCTCGACCGGAGCAGGGCTTGCTCGGCCTGCGCAAGGGCCTCGGGCTGTTCGCCAACCTGCGGCCGATAAAGCCGATGAACGCCCTTGTTGACGCCAGCCCGTTGCGCTCCGATCGCATCGCCGGCACCGACTTGCTGGTCGTTCGCGAGCTCACGGGGGGCATCTACTTCGGCGACAGCGGGCGGGATGGCGACCGCGCGTACGACACCTGTGTCTACGAGGTCGCGGAGATCGAGCGGATCGCGGAGGTCGGCTTCGAAGCCGCCGCCCGCCGCCGGGGACGGGTGACCTCCGTCGACAAGGCGAACGTGCTCGAGACCTCGCGCCTTTGGCGGGAGACCGTGACCCGGCTGGCCGCTCAGCGCACCGACGTCGAGCTCGACCACCTCCTCGTCGACAACGCCGCCATGCAGCTCGTGGCCAACCCGGCCTCCTTCGACGTGATCCTGACCGAGAACATGTTCGGGGACATCCTCAGCGACGAGAGCGCGATGCTGACCGGCTCGCTGGGGATGCTCCCGTCGGCGAGCCTCGGAGGCGACGGTCCGGGCGTGTTTGAGCCCGTGCACGGAACGGCACCCGACATCGCCGGCAAGGGCATCGCGAACCCACTCGCCGCGTTCCTCTCGGCGGCGATGATGCTTCGGGACGGGCTCAGCCTTCCTGATCAGGCGGAAGCCGTCGAAGCGGCCGTCGAAGCGGCACTCGCCCGCGGCCTGCGCACCCCCGACCTTGCATGGGACGAGGGCCACGCGCCGGCCCTCCCGGAGGTCCCCGAGCAGATCGAGGTCGGCACGGCGGAGATGACCGCCGCCGTGCTCGCGGAGCTGGATCGCTAGGGCATACTCCGGTTGGTATCGCGGGCGAGATGAGAGGAAGCCGTGGAGAAGTCTGAGTGGATCTGGATGAATGGCGAGTTCGTCGCGTGGGACGACGCCACCGTCCACGTGCTCAGCCATGGCCTGCATTACGGGACCGGGGTCTTCGAGGGCATCCGTTGCTATGAGACCGATCGCGGCCCGGGGATCTTTCGTCACCGTGATCACCTCGACCGCCTGGCCCAGTCCGCGGAGCTCTTTTATCTGCCGCTCCCGCACTCGACCGATGAGATTCGTGAGGCCACCCACGAGTTGATTCGCCGCAGCGAGCTGCGCTCGTGCTACGTCCGCCCCTTGGCATTTCGTGGCTACGGCGAGATGGGTCTCTATGCGCCGGACGCCCCGGTCGACGTGATCGTGGCCGTCTGGCCGTGGGGCGCCTACCTGGGCGAGGAGGCCAAGCGCAACGGCGTCAGGGCGAAGGTCTCCTCGTGGCGGCGGATTTCCCCCGCCGGCTTGATCCCGCATGCCAAGGCCTCGGGTCAATACCTGAACTCGATCCTCGCCAAGACCGAGTCGGCGAAGGCCGGCTACGAGGAGGCGATCCTGCTGGACGAGCGCGGGTTCGTCTGCGAAGGGTCGGGCGAGAACATCTTCATCGTTGCCGAGGGGGAGATCGCCACGCCGCCTCAAGTCGCCTCGATCCTGGATGGGATCTCGCGCAAGTCCGTGATCCAGATCGCTCGCGACCTCGGCTACACGATCTCGGAGCGAGAGATCGCGCGCTCGGAGCTCTACACGGCCGACGAGGCGTTCGTCGTGGGCACCGCGGCCGAGCTCGTGCCCATCCGCGAGGTCGACGACCACGAGATCGGCCCCGCCGGCGAGCTCACCACTGTGATCCAGTCCAAGTTCGAGGACGCCCTGCACGGCCGCGCACAGGAGTACCTCGAGTGGCTGGACATCGTCGAGGTTCCGAGTAAAGTCACATCTTGATGTCGCAGAACCCGTTCGAAGTCGAGCGAATTAAGTCCGCCACGGCGGCCTGACCGCCCCGTGGCTGCGCGGACTGATCGCGCGCACACCTCGCTCCAGCACTCGAACTGAAAGGCATCATTCGTGACCTCGGTCCATATTTACGACACCACCCTCCGCGACGGCATGCAGGGGCAGGGCATGTCGCTGTCCGCGGCGGAGAAGGCGCGTGTTGTCCGCGCCCTCGACCGCCTCGGAGTCCACTACGTCGAGGCTGGTTTCCCCTCGTCGAACCCCAAGGAGGAGGAGCTCTTTCGACTGCTCGAGACCGTGGAGCTCGAGCACGCGGCGGTGTGCGCGTTCGGCATGACGAGGCGCCGCGGGGTCGCTGCCGAGGAGGACGCTTCGCTGATGACCCTCGTCGCGAGCTTCGCTCCGGTGTGCACCCTCGTCGGTAAGACCTGGGGGCTACACCTCGAGAAGGTGACGAAGGTCTCCCGCGAGGAGAACCTGGCGATGATCATCGACTCCGTCGCCTACTGCTGCGCGCACGGGAAGCGCGTCGTCTACGACGCCGAGCACTTCTTCGACGCGTGGCAAGAGGACTCGGGGTACGCGCTCGAGTGCCTGCGCGCGGCGATCGCGGGCGGGGCCGAGAACGTGACGCTCTGCGATACGAACGGCGCCGCGCTGCCAGGAACGATCGCGGCGGCGACGGCCTCGGTTGTGGCCGAGCTCGGCGAGCGCGCGCAGGTCGGGATCCACGCCCATAACGACGCCGAGGTGGGTGTCGCGAACTCGCTCGCCGCGGTCGAGGCTGGAGCCAGGATGGTCCAGGGCACGATCAACGGGGTGGGGGAGCGCTGCGGCAACGCCAACCTCGTCTCGATCCTTCCCGCGTTGCAGCTCAAGCTCGGCTTCGAGTGCGTGCCAGCGGAGCGGATGCGCCTGCTGACCGAGACCGCGCACTTCGTCGACGAGATCTGCAACCTCGCGCCGGATCCCGATCAGCCGTACGTGGGGCGGAATGCGTTCGCGCACAAGGGCGGCATGCACGTGGCCGGGATCCAGGCGGATGCGCGGACGTTCGAGCACTTGGGCCCCGAGCTCGTCGGCAACAGCCGCGACATCCTGATCTCCGAGCTCTCGGGCAAGGGCTCTGTGATCTCGCGGGCCGAGCGCGCCGGCATCGCACTCGACGCCGAGGCGGCGAAGCGCGCGGTCGAACGGGTCAAGGAGCGTGAGCATCGCGGCTATCACTACGAGGCGGCCGACGCCTCCTTCGAACTGATGCTGCGGCGGGAGGCAGGCGACTACCTGGCGCTGTTCCGCCTCGAGAGCTTCCGCGTGATAACCGAGAAGCGCGCGGACGGCCATGTGGAGACCGAGGCGACGATCAAGGTCTGGGTCGAGGGCCAGCGCCACGTGCGCACGGCCGAGGGAAACGGCCCGGTGAACGCCCTCGACAAGGCGCTTCGCTCCGCGATCACCGAGCTCCACCCGCACCTCGCCGACATCGAGCTCGTCAACTACAAGGTCCGCATCCTCGACGAACACCAAGGCACCGGAGCCGTCACGCGGGTCCTGCTCGACTCCTCGGACGGCCGTTCGGACTGGGGCACGATCGGGGTCTCGGAGAACATCATCGAGGCCTCCTGGGAGGCGCTGGTGGAGTCGCTCGAGTACGCCTTCCAGCCAAGAACGATTCCTGCCGGCGGGGTTCCGGTCGGGTGACTGAACGGATCCCGCTCGCGCGTCCCTCCCTGGGGGATCGGGAGGAGGAGCTAGTGCTCGAGGTCCTGCGCTCCGGACGGCTCTCGCTCGGCCCCTTCACCGAGCGCTTCGAGCGCGACTTCGCCGCGTGGCTGGGCGTCTCGGATGCCATTGCCGTGTCGTCCGGCACAGCTGGCTTGCACCTTGCCGTACGCGCACTGGGCTGGGGCTCAGGCGACGAGGTGGTCACCTCCCCGTTCTCGTTCGTGGCCTCGGCCAACTGCCTCCTCTACGAGGGCGCGAAGCCCGTCTTCGGCGACGTCGACCCGGTCACGCTCAACCTCGATCCGGATGCGGCCTCGGCCGCGGTGGGCGAGGCAACCGCCGGCCTGCTGCCGATCGACATCCTCGGCTACCCGGCCGCGATGCCACGCTTTCGCGAGCTCGCCACCGAGAAGGGGCTTGGCGTGCTCGACGATGCGTGCGAGGCGCTCGGCGCCGTCGACTCGGATGGCGCGCGGGTCGGTGCCGCCGGCGTCACCTCGGTCTTCGCCTTCTACGCGAACAAGCAATTGACCACCGGGGAGGGCGGGATGGTCATCCCCGCCGACGCGCAGGCCGCGGCGATCATGCGCAGCGAGCGCAACCAGGGTCGCGCCCGGGACATGAGCTGGGTCTCGCACGAGCGGATGGGCTTCAACTACAGGCTCACCGACCTCCAGGCGGCGATCGGGGTCGCTCAACTCGAGCGCGCCGACGCGCTACTCGCGGAGCGCGCGCGCGTTGCGGCCGTGTACATGGAGCGCCTCGAGCAGTCGGGAGGAGCGCCTGCCGGGGAGGGGGACGCCGAGGGGCTCGTGCTGCCGTGCCGCGAACGCGATCAAGAGCGCCGAAGCTGGTTCATCTACACGGTCCGGCTGCCCTCGGGAACCGAGCGCGACGCCGTCGTCGCGGACCTCGCCCAGCGCGGCGTGGACGCGAAGGCCTACATGCCCTGCATTCACCTGCTGGAGCCCTATCGCGAGCGCTTCGACCACCGTCCAGGCGAGCTGCCCGTGGCCGAGGACGCCTCCGAACGCCTCTTGGCGTTGCCGTTTCACCCAGGCATGGGCGAGAGCGAGGTGGAGCTCGCGTGCGAGGCGCTCGAGGAGGCGCTGCAGGGGGACTGGACCTGATGACCCGCCTGCCCGGCGCCCAGGACGCGCTCTTTCGCAGGCTGAACTCATCGATCGAGTTCGACCGGCGGCTGTGGCCGCAGGACGTCGAGGGCTCTCGCGCTCATGTCGAGGCGCTCTATGAGGCGGGCGTGCTCAACGAGGACGAGGCGATGGCCATCGACAAGGGCTTGGTCGCCGTGGCGGGCGAGCTCGAGCGTGGTGAGTTCGACTTCCACGCGGACGACGAGGACATCCACATGGCGGTCGAGCGCCGGGTGACCGAGCTCGTTGGCGCGGTCGGGGGCAAACTTCACACCGGTCGCTCGCGCAACGATCAGGTCGCCACCGACATGGCCATGTACGTCCGCGAGCGCTCGGGAGAGGCGGCGCGGCTCACCGCCGCCCTCATGAGTTCGCTCCTCGAGCTGGCCGAACGCCACGCCGACTGGCCGATGCCCGGCTACACGCACCTTCAGCGCGCTCAGCCCGTGTACCTGGCCCATCACCTGCTCGCCTACTTCTGGATGCTCCGCCGCGACACCGAGCGCTTCTCCGCCGCCAGAGCCGGAGCCGGCTCGATGCCGCTGGGCGCTGGGGCGCTGGCTGGGTCGGGCTGGGACGTCGATCGCGCTGCGATGGCCGAGCGCCTGGGGTTCGACGCGCCGGCACCCAACTCGATCGACGCCGTCGCGAGCCGCGACTTCGTGCTCGAGTACCTCGCCGCCGCCTCGATCTGCGCCACGCACCTCTCCCGCCTTGGCTCCGAGATCGTCCTCTGGTCGAGCGAGGAGTTCGGCTTCTGCGAGCCGCCGGATGAGTTCTCCTCGGGCTCAAGCCTGATGCCGCAGAAGAAGAACCCCGACGCGGCCGAGCTACTGCGGGCGAAGGCGCCGCGGATCCTCGCGGGATTCACCACATTGGCAGGTGTCCTGCACGGACTGCCGCTCGCCTACTCCAAGGACCTCCAGGAGGACAAGGAGGCGCTCTTCGACGCTGTGGACAACCTCGAGCTCGCCCTGCGGGCGGCCGACGCGATGCTCGCCGGGCTGCGCTTCGACCGTGAGCGGCTCGCCGCGGCCGCCAGCGACGAGCTACTCGCCGCGACCGATGTGGCCGACCTGCTGGTGCGAGAGGGAATGCCCTTCCGCCAGGCTCACGGGGTGGTCGGGGGGCTCGTGCGCGAGGCGCTCGAGCGTGGCGTCACCCTCTCTGAGCTGAGCCGGGAGGATCTCGCAAGGCACTCCGAGCTGCTGGGCGACTCGTACTACGAGGCGCTTCGCGTCGGCGCGGCGCTCGAGGCAAAGCAGGCTATGGGGGGCACCGCTTCGTCGCGTGTGGCCGAGCAGTTCGAGGCCGCCCGCGAGGTCCTGCGCCGGCTGCGCGAGGAGCGATGAGCGAGGTCGTCACCTCGCCCCCGGCCGGGGGCCTGCTCGAGGCCGCGTTCTTCGAGCGGCCGGTGCACGCGGTCGCGAGTGATCTGATCGGCTGTTCGTTGCGCTTCGGCGGCGCCGGCGGGATCATCGTCGAGACGGAGAGCTACGAGCGCGACGACCCCGCGTGTCACGCCTACGTCGGGCTCACCCCGCGGACGGAGGTGCTATTCGGGCCGCCCGCGTACGCATACATCTACCTCTCGTACGGGATCCACAGCTTGCTCAATTTCGTCGCCGAGTCCGAGGGGTCGGCGGCCGCCGTGCTGATCCGCGCGCTCGAGCCGGTGTGGGGGATCGATGTCATGCGCGAGCGTCGCGGGGTCTCGGACGGTCGCGCGCTCTGCAGCGGCCCGGGCAAGCTCACCCAGGCCCTCGGCATCGGGCTTGATTCGAACCGCGCCCCGGTGACCGGGCCACCGTTTGAGCTGCGGACGCGCGCAGGTCAGTGGAAGCGGGTCGAGGTCGTCACGGGATCCCGGATCGGGATCAACGTTGCGACCGAGCGCCCATGGCGCTTCTGCGCGGCGGGGAGTCGCTACCTCTCGCGACCGTTGGGCTGAGGACGGCGGCGCCCCCGCCGCTTACCCTCGACGCCGCCCTCGGTGCCGGGCGCCGGCGCGGCGCCCTCGTCGTCGGGTACCGGCTCCTCTTGAACCGGGGCGACCGGCTCCTCCTCGACCGGGGCGACCGGCTCCTCGACCGGGGCGACCGGCTCCTCCACGGGTGCCGGCGGAACGATGCCCTCTTCGGGCACCTCGTCCTCGTCCTCGTCCTGATCCAGGTCGCGTGAGTCCTGGACCTCCTCCCAGGCGTTGACCACGTCCGCGAAGATGAGGGCCGGGTACGTGCCGCCGTCGACCGGCTGGCCCGCGAACTCGGTCTCCATCGGGGTGACGCTGTCGGGGTGGCCGACCCAGACCGCCACGGTGATCTCGTCGGTGGCGCCGACGAACCACGCGTCGCCGTTGTCGTCGGTGGTCCCCGTCTTGCCCCAGGTGGGCTCGCTCGTCGCCGCGCTCTCGCCGGTGCCCGCGGTGACGACAGTCTCCAGGATCGACGTGGCCGTCTCGGCCGTGGTGGGAGAGATCACCTGCTCAGCGTCGATCTTGTTCTCGCCGTAGACGCCCTCCGCGGTCTCGACCGGCGGGCTGTCCCCGAAGGTCGTGTCGCCGTCGTCCTCGACGCGCTGGATCGCGACCGGGCCGCCGGCCGAGGTCGCCAGGGTCCCCGAGGTCCGCTGACCCTCGTTGGCGAGCGTGGTGAACGCGTGGGCCATCTCGAGGGGCGTGACGCCGACCTCGAGGCCGCCGAGGATCAGGGCAGGGTTATACGGGGCCCACTCGCCGCCGTCGATCGCGTACTCGGATGCAGTGGAGAGATCGGTCTGGATGCCCATCTTCTCCGCGGTCTCGGCCACGTTGGCGGGGCCGACTTGGGTGCCGATCTGCGCGTAGACGGAGTTGTCCGAGTAGGTGGTGCCGGTCGCGAGGGAGGCGGAGCCCAGGTAGCTGTCGTCGTAATTGGTCGGCTCGAAGAGGTCGGGGAGGGGCTCCCTGAACGACCCGTCCCTGCGTCGCTCGCGGACCTGGAAGGGAATTCTCTGGGGGGCTGAGGCGAAGACCTCCTCGGGCGAGCGCCCCTGCTCGAGCGCGGTCACGAGCGTGAATGGCTTGAACGCCGAGCCCGGCTGGCGGTGGCCGTTCGTGGCGAGGTTGAAGGGCTCGCGCTCGAAGTCGTTTCCTCCCACCATGGCGCGGACGGTGGCGTCTTCGCTGTTCAGCACCACGATGGAGGCGGTCGGCTCGATTCCCGCCAGGGTGGAGGAGGCGATCTCCTCGACCCGCGCCTGGAACTCGAGGTCAAGCGTCGTCTTCACCTGGAGCCCGCCCGCGAACGCCTCACCGGCCCCGTAGAGGTCGACGAGCTGCTGACGCATCCAAGACGTGAAATACGGGGCCCTCGAGTCCTCGGCCGGCGGCGCGATCTGCTCGGGCAGGGGCAGGTCGTACTCTGGGGACCCGGAGGTGTACTCGGTGTACTCCTCCTCGGTCAGGAAGCCCTGGTCGGCCATGTTGGACAGAACCAGGTTGCGGCGTTCGAGCGCGGCCTCAGGGTTGGTTCGCGGTGAGTACGCGGACGGCGAGGAGATGATGCCGGCCAAAAGCGCGGCCTCCCACGGGAACAGCTCGGAGGCGCAGGTTGTCCCACCCTCCTCGCCGCAACCCCGATGCTCGGGCTCGTTGCCGAAGTAGGTCTTCGCGGCGGCCTCGATCCCGTACGCGCCCTCGCCGAAGTAGATCGAGTTCAAGTACTCGGTCATGATCTTGTCCTTGTTCCAGTTGCGCTCGAGCTGGTAGGCGAGCGCTGCCTCGCGCAGCTTCTGGAGGATCGTTCGGCTCTCTTGAGCCTCGAGCGCGTTCTTCACGAACTGCTGCGTGATCGTCGATGCTCCCTGGGTCGCCGAGCCCGAGAGGATGTCCTCTTTGAGCGCCCGCGCGATGCCCAGGACGTCGACGCCGCGGTGCTCGTAGAAGCGGCGATCCTCGATCGCGACGACGGCCTCCTTCATCGTCGATGCGATCTCGGCCGAGTCGACGATGATGCGGCCCTCGTTGTTGGTCAGGGTCGCGATCTCCTGGTCGTAGGCGTCATACACGACCGAGTTCTCGGCCTCCTCGTACTGGGCGCGGCTCTCGAGCTTGGGGAGGTCTCCGGCAACCGCGGTCATGATCCCGAAGACCCAGGCGACAACAGCGAGAAGCAGCAGGCCGAGCAGCACGACCGCCATCCGCAGCTTCTTGAGCCGCGGCTTTCGCGCCTGGCCCCCGGGCCCACCGGGGTATCCCGGCCCTGGGAGAGGCGGACCGCCGTTCCCGGAGGCGTTGGTCGACCCAGGGGCGGGCGGCGCCACTTCGTCGGCGCGGTCGGCGACGGCGATGCGCGCCTCGCGGGTGCGCGCGCGACGCTGCCAGCGGGGCTCACCCGCATCGCTGCCTCGCATTCGCGGAATGAAGTTACGCCGTCGAGCCATGTGTCAAGGGTGTCAGGACCACCGTACGCGGTCCGTGGGCGGGAGTGACGTTGAGCGCCGATGCTGAGGCGCAGCAGGGGCTTGTGCAGATCGTCGCACGGCCTCGAACGAGGCAAGCGGTCCCCCGCCGAACCGCGGCGCCAGTCTAGCATTGGCACATGGCCGCTCCAGCCTCTGCGAACGACCTCGAGCGGCTGCTCGCCGGGTCGGTTGAGGCGCTTCCATCCGGCCGACTCGCGGAGCAGCTCGCGGCCGGGAGGCCCCTGCGAGTGAAGCTCGGGATCGACCCCACGGCGCCCGACATCCACTTCGGACACTGCGTGGTCCTCGAGAAGCTTCGGGCGTTCCAGGACGCAGGGCATACCGTGGTGCTGATCATCGGCGACGGCACGGCGCGCGTCGGCGATCCCAGCGGCCGCTCCGCTGAGCGGCCGGTGCTGAGCCCCGAGCAGATCGATGCCAACGCTGAGACGTTTCAGGAGCAGGCGTTCAAGGTGCTCGCGCGCGAGCGCACGGAAGTGCGGCGCAACAGCGAGTGGCTGGAGCTCGGGAGCGAGGAGCTGTTTGGTCTTGTCAGGCGATTCACCGTGGCGCGCCTGCTCGAGCGCGACGACTTCACCAGACGCATGGAGAGCGCCGAGCCGATCTCGGTGCTCGAGCTGCTCTATCCGGTGCTCCAGGGGTACGACTCCGTGGCGATCGAGGCGGATGTGGAGCTGGGGGGGACCGATCAGACGTTCAACCTGCTGTTCGCGCGTGACGTGCAGGAGTCGTTCGGGATGCCCCCGCAGTCCGTGGTGACGATGCCGCTCCTCCCGGGCACCGACGGCGTTCGCCGCATGTCGAAGTCGCTGGGCAACTACATCGGCGTCACCGATCCACCCGAGGAGATGTTCGGCAAGCTGATGAGCGTCCCGGATGCGGTCATGGGCCAGTACTACCTGCTGCTCCTGGGCTCCGAGTGCGACCCGGCGGTCCATCCCGGCGATGCGAAGCGGACGCTCGCGCGGCAGCTGGTGGATCGCTTCTGGGGCGAGGGTGCGGGTGCGGCTGCGGAGGAACGGTTCGACAGCGTCCACAGGCGCCACGAGATCCCCGAGGACATCCCGGAGGCCACGTTGCCGGGCGATCGGCACGGTGAGGTGCATCTGCCGGCGCTGATCGCTGAGCAGTTCGGCATTTCGCGGGGCGAGGCGCGCCGGCTCATGCAACAGGGCGGGGTGCGCCTGGATGGCGAGCCCTTGGCTGGTGACCGGCTGGACGTCTCCGCTGAATCGCTTCAGGGCGGAGTCCTTCAGGTGGGCAAGCGGCGGTTCGTGCGCCTGCTCGGTCGCTGATCGAGCGCTTGAGCCAGCTTTGGGCGCGCTATACTGGCTGGTCGCCTCCGAGGCGGATCGTGCGTGCATGGGAGTCCCCCTGTCACGTCCGGTGCGGTCTTTGAAAACTGAGCAGCGCGTAGGTCATGGCAGTCAAGCGCCGTGGCCTTACGACAGGTCCGACCCGTTGCCGGCGCGCCAGTGCGCGGGCGACGGGCTAACAACCTCGTCATGTCGCCCGCCATCTTGTGTACTTCGGCGGGCAAGTCAGGCATGACAACTCTCTCGTGGCCCCAGCCAGGGCCACGTCGTGACTTTTGTCACTTTTTATGGAGAGTTTGATCCTGGCTCAGGACGAACGCTGGCGGCGTGCCTAACACATGCAAGTTGAGCGACGAACCAGGGCTTGCCCTGGGGCAAAGCAGCGAACGGGTGAGTAACACGTGGGTAACCTGCCCCGATGACCGGGACAACCCGAGGAAACTCGGGCTAATACCGGATGTTTTCTCTGAGCGCAAGCCCAGAGAGAAAAGGAAGCTTCGGCCTCCGCATTGGGAGGGGCCCGCGGCCCATTAGCTAGTTGGTGAGGTAACGGCTCACCAAGGCAACGATGGGTAGCTGGTCTGAGAGGACGATCAGCCACACTGGGACTGAGACACGGCCCAGACTCCTACGGGAGGCAGCAGTGGGGAATCTTGCGCAATGCGCGAAAGCGTGACGCAGCAACGCCGCGTGGGGGAAGAAGGCCTTCGGGTTGTAAACCCCTTTCAGGAGGGACGAAGGTGCGACGGTGAACAGCCGCTCGCACTGACGGTACCTCCAGAAGAAGCTCCGGCTAACTACGTGCCAGCAGCCGCGGTAATACGTAGGGAGCAAGCGTTGTCCGGAATCATTGGGCGTAAAGCGCGCGTAGGCGGCCCGGTAAGTCCGCTCTGAAAGTCCAGGGCTCAACCCTGGAATGCGGGTGGATACTGCCGGGCTAGAGTCCGGAAGAGGCGAGTGGAATTCCTGGTGTAGCGGTGGAATGCGCAGATATCAGGAGGAACACCAATAGCGAAGGCAGCTCGCTGGGACGGTACTGACGCTAAGGCGCGAAAGCGTGGGGAGCGAACAGGATTAGATACCCTGGTAGTCCACGCCGTAAACGATGGGCATTAGGTGTGGGAGGTGTCGACTCCTCCCGTGCCGACGCTAACGCATTAAATGCCCCGCCTGGGGAGTACGGCCGCAAGGCTAAAACTCAAAGGAATTGACGGGGGCCCGCACAAGCAGCGGAGCATGTGGTTTAATTCGACGCAACGCGAAGAACCTTACCTGGGCTTGACATGTGGGTGACCGGTGTGGAAACACACCTTTCCTTCGGGACACCTTCACAGGTGGTGCATGGCTGTCGTCAGCTCGTGTCGTGAGATGTTGGGTTAAGTCCCGCAACGAGCGCAACCCCTGTCCTATGTTGCCAGCATTCAGTTGGGGACTCATGGGAGACTGCCGGTGACAAACCGGAGGAAGGTGGGGATGACGTCAAGTCCTCATGCCCCTTATGTCCAGGGCTACACACGTGCTACATTGGCGCGTACAGAGGGACGCAATACCGTGAGGTGGAGCAAATCCCAGAAAGCGCGTCTCGGTTCGGATTGGAGGCTGAAACTCGCCTCCATGAAGTTGGAGTTGCTAGTAATCGCGAATCAGCAACGTCGCGGTGAATACCGTTCCCGGGCCTTGTACACACCGCCCGTCACACCACGAAAGCGAGCAACACCCGAAGCCGGTGAGCTAACCCTCTGGGAGGCAGCCGTCGAAGGTGGGGCCCGTGATTGGGGTGAAGTCGTAACAAGGTAGCCGTAGCGGAAGCTGCGGCTGGATCACCTCCTTTCTAGGGAGATTTTCCCTAACGTCGACCGGGCCTGATCGAAGCTGTGCTCGAGCGCATTGCGCGCTCGTGCAGCCGCTTCGCACGCTGCTCAGTTTTGAGAGACCGCCGGCGGGAAACCCCCGCTGGTTCGCCTCGGCGGAGCTTGAAAACTGCACAAAGGCCAATATGAAAGGTATCGCCCCACTCACGTCTTCGGACGTGGTGGAGCTCACCGTCAAGAGATTAAGGGCACATGGTGGATGCCTTGGCACCAGGAGTCGAAGAAGGACGTGGACGGCTGCGATAAGCCGCGGTGAGGCGCTGAACAGCCCTTGACCCGCGGATCTCCGAATGGGGAAACCCGGCGCCGGTAATGCGGCGTCATCCAGCGGTAAATACATAGCCGCTGGAAGACAAGCGGGAGAACTGAAACATCTCAGTAACCCGAGGAAAGGAAATCAACCGAGACTCCCTGAGTAGTGGCGAGCGAAAGGGGAACAGCCTAAACCCAGCAGGTGAAAGCGGACACGCGTTGCCTGCCGGGGGTTGTAGGGCTTCTTGCCCGGATCGTGTCCGATCCGGCGACAGTTACAAAGTCAGGCTTTAGCCGAAGTCGAATGGAACTTCGCACCACAGAGGGCAATCGTCCCGTAGGCGAAAGAGCACTGATCTGTCGAAAGAGGATCCTGAGTAGGACCGCTGCCGTGAAACGCGGTCTGAACCCGGGGGGACCACCCTCCAAGGCTAAGTACTCCCTGGTGACCGATAGTGAACTAGTACCGTGAGGGAAAGGTGAAAAGCACCCCAGACGGGGAGTGAAATAGTACCTGAAACCACGTGCCTACAAGTGGTCGGAGCGCCTTCGGGCGTGACGGCGTACTTTTTGCATAACGGGCCGGCGAGTTACTCGTCGGTGGCGAGGTTAAGCGATGAGCGGAGCCGTAGCGAAAGCGAGTCCGAATAGGGCGATTCAGTCACCGGCGGTAGACCCGAAACTGGGCGAGCTATCCATGGGCAGGTTGAAGCGGGGGTAAGACCTCGTGGAGGACCGAACCGACCTACGTTGAAAAGTGGGCGGATGACCTGTGGATAGGAGTGAAAGGCTAATCAAGCCCAGAGATATCTGGTTCTCTCCGAAATATATTTAGGTATAGCCTCGAGCTAGTACGTAATGGCCGTAGAGCACTGCTTGGACTAGGGGCCCTACCAGGTTACCGACTTCAGGCAAACTCCGAAGACCATTACGTTCATCTCGGGAGTCAGTGTGCGGGGGATAAACTTCGTACGCGAGAGGGGAACAACCCAGACCGCCAGCTAAGGACCCTAAGTACGAGCTAAGTGGGAAACGATGTCCGAATGCCGAGACAACCAAGAGGTTGGCTTAGAAGCAGCCACCCTTGAAAGAGTGCGTAACAGCTCACTGGTCAAGTGTTCGGGCGCGGACAATTCAACGGGGCTTAAGCTCGTCTCCGAAGCTGCGGGCTTGCGTGATCTGCGGATCGCGTGAGCGGTAGGAGAGCGTTCCTGTGGCTTGAAGCGATGGCGTAAGCCGTCGTGGAGCAGCAGGAAGCGAGAATGCCGGCATGAGTAACGCAAGAGGGGTGAGAATCCCCTCCACCGATTGTCCAAGGTTTCCTGAGTAAAGTTCGTCTGCTCAGGGTTAGTCGGGACCTAAGGCGAGGCCGAAAGGCGTAGCCGATGGCCAACGGGTTGATATTCCCGTACCACGTCGCGTCCGCTATGACCGATGGGGTGACGAGGAAGGGGAACGGAACCCAGGCGATGGTCGTCCTGGGGCAAGCACGTAGCCAGTCGTGATAGGCAAATCCGTCACGGCGTTCACGCGAGGTGCAATGCCAGCTGGCTTGACCGCCGGCGAGTCCGTGTACCTATGCCTCCAAGAAAACCCCCTAGGCAGGACGCTCGTGCCCGTACCGAGAACCAACACAGGTGGACAGGTAGAGAATACCGAGGTGAGCGAGCTAACCTTCGTTAAGGAACTCGGCAAAATCGTCCCGTAACTTCGGGAGAAGGGACGCCCCGCTAGAGTGAACTCCGTACTGGGGGGAGCTCGAGGGGGCCGCAGTGACTAGGTCCAACCGACTGTTTACCAAAAACACAGGCCTCTGCTAAGTCGAAAGACGATGTATAGGGGCTGACGCCTGCCCGGTGCCGGAAGGTTACGCGGAGGTGTTAGCGGCTTCGGCCGCAAAGCACTGAAGCTAAGCCCCGGTAAACGGCGGCCGTAACTATAACGGTCCTAAGGTAGCGAAATTCCTTGTCGGGTAAGTTCCGACCTGCACGAATGGCGCAACGAGTTGGACGCTGTCTCAACGAAGGGCTCGGTGAAATTAGAGTGTCGGTGAAGATACCGACTACCTGCGGAAAGACGGAAAGACCCCGTGAACCTTTACTGCAACTTGATATTGGAGTTCGGGATATCTCGCTCAGGATAGGTGGGAGGCTATGAACCGGCGGCTTTGGCTGTCGGGGAGCCACCCTTGAGATACCACCCTTGGTGTTCTGGGCTTCTAACGCGTTACCGTAATCCGGGGCGCGAACAGTGTCAGGTGGGCAGTTTGACTGGGGCGGTCGCCTCCTAAAATGTAACGGAGGCGCCCAAAGGTTCCCTCAGCACGGCTGGAAATCGTGCGCAGAGTGTAAAGGCAGAAAGGGAGCTTGACTGCGAGACCGACGGGTCGAGCAGGAACGAAAGTTGGGCTTAGTGATCCGGCGGTTCCAAGTGGAAGGGCCGTCGCTCAACGGATAAAAGGTACTCCGGGGATAACAGGCTTATCGCTTCCAAGAGTCCACATCGACGAAGCGGTTTGGCACCTCGATGTCGGCTCGTCGCATCCTGGGGCTGGAGTAGGTCCCAAGGGTTGGGCTGTTCGCCCATTAAAGCGGCACGCGAGCTGGGTTCAGAACGTCGTGAGACAGTTCGGTCCCTATCTTCCGTAGGCGTTGGAGAGTTGAGAGGAGTCATCCTTAGTACGAGAGGACCGGGATGAACGCGCCTCTGGTGTATCAGTTGTCCTGCCAAGGGCACGGCTGGTTAGCTACGCGCGGATCGGATAACCGCTGAAGGCATCTAAGCGGGAAGCCGACCTCGAGATGAGCTCTCCCATCCCCTTGAGGGAGTAAGACCCCTGGTAGACCACCAGGTTGATAGGCCGGCTGTAGAAGCGCGGCAACGTGCGTAGCAGACCGGTACTAATGGGTCGAGGTCTTGACGGATATCTTTCTAATTGGCCTGCGTGCAGTTTTCAAGTCCGCCGAGGCTTGGTCTCCACCAGTTTGGTGGCGATAGCGAGAGGGAAACACCTCTTCCCATTCCGAACAGAGCCGTTAAGCCTTTCAGCGCCGATGGTACTTGGGGGGAAACCTCCTGGGAGAGTAGGTCGCCGCCAGTTCTTCGCACAGGGCCGTCCTTCGGGGCGGCCCTTTTTTAGTTGCGCACGCCGTGCCCGGCGCCCGCACGGGCCGCCTCTCTACGCCGCCGCGGCGTGGCTGCGGACGGACACCACCAGGTCACTGGGGCGGACCTCCGCCACGCGCGCGTCGTCGAAGCGCAGGAGCTCGCCTTCGCGGATGACGGCGAGCACGAGGCCAGTCTCCAGGTCGGCGATCGGCCCGGCCTGATCGGGCCCAACCCGGCGCTGCTCCAGGTCGAGGCCTGACCCAAGCGTCAGCAGATCCTCGATCACCTCGACCGTCTCAGGCGCCTGGGTGGCGATTCCCAGCAGCCGGCCAGCCGCGTCGGAGGACGTGATAACCGAGTTGGCGCCGCTCTGCTCGAGCAGGTGTACGTTCTCCTCTTCTCTGACCGCGACCACGATGGTGGCCTCAGGAGCGAGCTCACGAGCTGTCAGCGTGACCAGGACCGCGGCGTCGTCGCGGTTGACCGCCACGATCACCGCCACCGCCTGCGCCACGTCGGCCTCTACCAGCACGTGCTGCTCGGAGGCGTCTCCGCCGACGGCTGCCGCTCCGGTGGCCGTCGCCGCCGCGCGAGCCTCGGGGTCACGCTCGATGACCACGATGCGCTTCGGGTCGGCCCCCTGCGCGAGCAGCGTCCGAACGGCGCTGCGGCCCTTCGTGCCGTAGCCACAGATGATGGTGTGCTCCTTCAAGTTCTTCCTCCAGCGCGCGAGGCGGTAGGCGAAACGAGTGCGCTCCGCAAGTATCTCCAAGGTGGTCCCGACGAGCAGGATCAGGAAGAGCACGCGAGCCGGGGTAACCAGGAGCGTCGTCGCCAGTCGCGCCTCATCGGTGACGGGGCGGACATCCCCGTACCCAGTGGTCGTGATGCTGACCGTCGAGTAGTAGAAGGCATCAAGCAGGCTGATCTCATCGTTCTCCGGGTCGTAGTAGCCGTCCCTCCCCAGATACGTGATCAGGGCCACGAACACGATCAGCGCAAGCGCCAGCATGACCCTCTGGTTGATGCGCCCGAGGGGACTCGCCTCACCGCCGGGGAGCTCGACCGTCGCACCGGTTGCCGTGTCGGCAGGCATCGCGGGGGAAAGTATCCCCGGACGCTTCAGGCGGCGTAGCGTGCGAGCGCGCCGCGAAAGTCCGCCGGGGCGGACACCAAGGCCCCACAGGCGCCGCGGCGGGCCGTCGGGAGCGCCTCCCAGCCCGAGAGCCGGTGGGTCGGCCGGCACTCGGTTTGCTCGCGACATGGCCCGCCTGCGGGTAGCGGCTCCAGCCCGTACTCCCCGAGAGTGGCGAGATCGATCGCGAGATCGACCCCACCGAGGAGCTCTTGGCCGATGCCTCTGTTGCGCCGGTGGAACATTGGAAGCGGCAGGCTAAGAACGCATCCGGACGGAAGCCCGCGGTTGCAACAGGACTTGCATTTCACGCGTGGGAGCGGGCATTTTCGGCCTAGATCAGCCCCGCCGACCGAAGCTGTGAGCAGGCGGCGCCACCGCCTCGAGCTCGACCACTCGGCCGACGTCGCGCCCGCTCCGGCCAGTCTCCCGTTCGACCGGCGGCTCGATGTGCTTGACCTCCGCGGGAGGCATGTCCGGGGTGGCAAGGGCCTCCAAGCGGCTCACGACCACGTTGATCACGCCCTCACGGCGCTCCAACTTGCCCTCGACCCGCACGAACGAGGCCGTCCTTACCGCGAGCCGGTGACGCTTGTAAGCGGGGGGTAACACCACCAGGTTCACAACCCCCGTCTCGTCCTCAAGCAGCATGAACACCACACCCTTCGCCGTCGCCGGCCGCTGGCGCGCCACGACCATTCCCGCCAGCTTCACAACCGAGCCGTCGGCGGTCAGCTCGAGATCCAAGCTGCGAACCAAGCCTTCGCCGAGGGTCTGGCGCATGAGCTCCATCGGATGCGTTCCCAGCGTCATCCCGGTGGACGCGTAGTCGGCAACCATGCGCTCCCACTCGCTGAGCTCCGGCAGTGCAGGAGAGGCGGGCACGGGCAGCGGGAGCGAAAGCTGATTCCCACCGAGCCTGCCCGCCTTCGCAACTCCCACTCCCCACAGGTCCGCCCGCCGCCCGCACACCCCGAGCCCCTCGAGCGCTCCTGCCCAGGCGAGCTTTTCCAGCCCCTCACGGCCCACCCCGGAGCGCGCGGCAATATCCCCCAAGCGCTCATAGACACCACCACTCTCACGCTCGTCCACGAGCGCTTCCATCTCCTCCTTGCGGACCCCGTTCACATACCCCAGCCCCACGCGCACCCCCAGGTCGTCCTCGACAGAGCACTCGACCCCACTTCGGTTCACATCCGGAGGACGCACCTCGAACCCGCGCCGCTGCGCCTCGTGGACGAGCGGGTCAGGGGGGTAGAAACCCATCGGCTGCTCGTTCAAGAGAGCGCACAGAAGCTCAGGCCCATAGTGGACGCGCAGCCATGTCGACTGGTAGGCGAGCAGGCCGAACGCGGCTGCATGCGCCTTGGGAAAACCGAACCCCGAGAACCCCCGCACCTGGTCGAAGACCCGTTCACCCACCTCGCGGGAGGCCCCACGCCCGATCGCCCCTTCCACGAAGCGCTCGCGATAGGCCATGAGCGCCTCCTCGGAGCGTTTGCGGCTCATCGCTCGCCGCAGCCCCTCCGCGTCGCCGGCGCTGAAGCCCGCCAGGGCCATCGCCACCTGGATCACCTGCTCCTGAAAGACGATCGTCCCGAGCGTGTCGGCGAGGATCGGCTCAAGCGATGGATGCTCATAGGGGATCTCATAGTCCGGGTCCTCCCGCAGCCGTCCCTTCCGCTCCAGGTAGGGATGAACCGCGCCCCCCTGAATCGGCCCGGGCCTCACCAGCGCCACTTGCACCGTGAGGTCGTCGAGGTTCCGCGGCAGTGTCCGAGGCAGCATCTGCATCTGCGCCCGGCTCTCGATCTGAAAGACCCCGGTGGTCTCAGCCCTCTGGATGGCCTCGTAGGTGGCGGCGTCGTCCATCGGGATCCGCGAGAGGTCGATTCGCTCGCTCCTGACACGAGCGATCTCGTCCACGCACCGCTCAACAGCCGAGAGCATTCCCAGCCCCAGCAGGTCGATCTTGAGAAAGCCGGCGTCGGCGCAGGAATCCTTGTCCCATTGCGCTATCTGCCGCCCCTCCATCGCCGCGGGCACCACTGGGCAGATGTCCACGAGCGGCTGGGTCGACAGCACCATCCCGCCTGGATGCTGCGAAGCGTGCCGAGGCAGGCCCCAGACCTGGCCGGCGAGCTTCGCGAGCGCCCGCCAGCGCCCCGACTGCGCCCGCGCCGAGCCGATCGCCAGCTCCATGTCCTGCGCCACCGACTCCGGTCTGTCGTGCATGTCGACGGTGCGTGCGACTCGTTCGATCTCGCCAGGAGGGAGCCCGAGCACCTTGCCGAAGTCGCGCACCGCCGCCCGCGAGCGATAGCAGGCGAAGGCCGCCACGAGCGCGGAGCGCTCCGGGCCGTAGCGCTCGTGGATGCGGGGGATGAGCTTCTCCCGAATGTCCCGCGGAAAGTCGAGGTCGATGTCAGGCGCTGCTGTTATCTCCTCGTTCAGGAACCGCCCGAGGAAGAGCCCGTTGCGAACAGGGTCGATGTGCGAGAGGCCCGTCAGGTAGCAAACGATGGAGCTCACGCTGGATCCACGGCCCCGGCCCGGAGGCAGCTGCATCCGGGCCGAGCTGAGACCGCGCACATCGATGGCCACCTCGCGCGCCAGCTCGAGGATGTCGTAGTGAAGGAGGAAGAAGCCGGAGAGCTCCAGGCGACGAATCAGCGCCAGCTCCTCCTCCAGGCGGCGAGCCGCCTCGCGGTGGTTGGCAGTACCGCCGTAGCGGTGTGAGAGTCGCACCCGGCACAACTCCGCCAGCGCATGGTCAGCCCCCGGATCCTCTGACCCTGGATAGCCGTAACCGAGGTCGCGGGTGAGGTCGAAGCCCAGGCGCTCGGCGATACGGGCGCTCTCGGCCACCGCCTCCGGGTGGTCACGAAAGCGAGCCGCCATCTCAGCGGCGGGCGCGAGATAGGAGGAACCGTTGCCGCGGCGCCGGGGCTCCGTCTCCTCCAGCGAGCCGCAGAGCCCCACCGCCACCAGCGCATCCTGGAGCGCCGCCCGCGAGCGGTCGTGCATGTGGACGTTCCCCGTCGCCACCGTCGGCACGCCCAGCCGCTCGGCGAGCCCCGCGAGCCAGCGATTGCGGGCGCGATCGTGGCGCCACAGAGGCCGCTGGAGCTCCACCCGGAAGCGCTCGGGCCCGAAGGCGGCGAGCAGACGCCGGCCGAGTGCCTCCGCCTCGCGCGTTGCCGCAGCGCCTCCGCTCCGTGCCACTCGCGCGAACCCCTGCGCAAGCGCCCCTGAACGGGCGCAGCCCGAGAGGCAGACGAGTCCCTCGCAATGACGCTCGAGCTCGGCAAGCGAGACAGCGGGGGGAGGGGGTCACGATCGGGCCGATCCCTCGTGCCGGCGTGCGCCGCAGTGAGCAGGCGGCAGAGGTTGCGCCACCCGGTGGCCGACTCGACGAGCAAGGTGAGGTGGAAGAACCCAGCGGAGGTGGCCGGATTTATTGTGAGTTCTGCGCCCGTGATCGGCCGGACGCCCATCGTCACGGCCGCCTGGGCGAACTCCATCGAGCCCCAGACACCGTCGTGGTCGGTTAGCGCCAGAGCCTCGTGGCCCTGCCCGGAGGCGGCGAGCGCCAGCTCGTCGGGCAGGGAAGCGCCGTCGCCGAAGGAGAAGGCCGAGTGAGCGTGCAGCTCGACGTAGGCGGGCTTCATGCTCTTTGCTCGAACCACCTACCGTCCTCCGCTGGCTCGCGGAAGACGACAACGCAGCGCCCGTCGTCCAAGGCCAGCTCGTAGTAGCGGCGGCACAGCGGCTTGGGTCCCCACCAGCGATCCTCGACGAGCCAGTCCTCGCGCACCGCCTCAACAGCAACCCCACCGACCAGGACCGGCACCCCATCACGATCGAGCCTCACCTCGATCGGCGTCGGCCAGTAGACGACTCGCTTATCCATAGGTGGGAGTAGAGGATGTCGGCGGTATTTGCTCAGTCATTCTGGGAATGGCGTGAAGATCGCGCGTCGCTCCGGTACGCGGGAATCGGGCTCGACCTCGAGCACGCGCATCACGGCGTCGCGCCCGGCGGCGGCGCGCGCTTGGCGCACGGCCTCGGAGATCCGTTCCCGGCGGCGCTCAGCTGGCGAGCGGGCGAGCGCCGGCTGATCCTGCGCCGGCGCTCCCAGCTCGAGCGCTCGCAGCGAGAGGGAGGCGGCGGGGCCGGGAAGCTCGCCGAGCTTCGGCTCGAGTGAAAGCCGCAGGCGGTCGCGATCGGCACTCGCCTCTCGCAGAGCGACCTCCGCGCTCCACCCTCCGCCACCGGTCAGCCTTGCCCCGAGGCGCAGGCGCCGCAGCATGCGTCCCGCCCGTCCGTTGTTGGCCAGCAGACGATCGATGAGCAGGGCGAGAGCCCGTTCGAGCTGACCGCCCGAGCAGCCCTCGGGAAGGTCCAGCCGCTCCACCAGGAGCTCGCGGCGCGCTCGCGGGCGAAGCGGCTCCTCCTCGCCGCGCGCCATCCGCAGCGCTCGCAGCCCAGGCGTGCCGAAGCGGTCGGCGACGGCCGCGTCCGGCAGCGAGGCAAGCTCGCCCAGCGTTCGCACCCCGAGCCGCTCGAGAGTGTCGGGCACGCTCGCGCGCTCCCATTCCCCCGTCAGCCGGCCGCGAAGCAGTCCCACCGGCTGGGCCGCGAGAAACGCCCTCGCGGCGCCGGCGGGGACGATCACCGGCCCGCGCCTTGGCCGCGACCGCAGCGCCGCCGCATGGGCGACGAGACGGGTATTCCCCGCGCCCAGCCGTGCCGAGGTCTGGGGGCCCCGTTCGCGCCCGCGACCGAGCGCTCGCCTTGCCCGCGCGAGCACCTGCTCGACGCTCCCCCAAAGGGGCCGCAGTCCCTCGACCTCGAAGAAGGCCTCGCCATCGCGGCCGGGTTCGACCCTGGCGCCCATCGCCTCCAGGCGCGCAAGCGCCTGCTCCCACGCGGTCGCTGTCCGCTCTGAGTCCGGTGGCACGAGGCCCAGCCCCGGGCAGCGAGCGAGCGCCTCGCCAAGCCGCATGCCCTCGTGAACGCCATAGGCCTCGGCCGCGCCGGAGACCGCCCCCACGACCTGCGGCCCACCCGGCTCCGGCGCCAGCGCCACCGGCCGCCCCAGCATCTCGGCGCGCTCCCGAAGCGCCGCCACGAGCGCGAATCGGGGAATGAGGATGCAGCCCATTACCAAAGCGAACACATGTTCGCATACGCGTCAAGGCGTGGGCAGGGCGAGCAATCGCCTGCCGACGAAAGTGGATCGCGATACTGAAGAGGTGAGATTTCGCCACGCGGCCACCGCCACGCTCCTGGCCGCCTTCATTGCCTGTTTTTCAGCCTGCGGTGGCGACGACGGCGACGGCTCCACCCAGGGCAGCAGCGAAAACGAAGCCACCGTCGAGGGCGACGCTCCCGCCGCGGACGTGGAGGTGATCGAGGCGTGGTCGGATGCCCTGCGTGAGGGCGACATCGACGGGGCCGCCGACTACTTCGCGATCCCGAGCGTGACCGAGAACGGCGTGCTGCTTCGCATCTCCAGACCGCGAGGATGCCCGGCTCTTCAACGAATCCCTGCCCTGCGGCGCCAAGCTGGTACGTGCTGAGGGAGCGGGCGACTTCACCACCGCGACCTTCGAGCTGACCGAGCGACCGGGCCGCGGGACCTGCGGAGAGGGGACCGGAGCGCGGGCAGAGACCGCCTTCGTGATCGAGGACGGCAAGATCACCGAGTGGCGCCGGGTCGGTGTTGGGACCGTCGCGCCGCCCGAGGGCGACGCCGTGTGAGCGTCCCCCGAAGGGCCTTAATTGTGCGGACGGGCCTCGTCACCATGCGCCCTTTCCCGTGACCCTGTTAGATATGCGGGTATGAAAGGCCACAGAGGCCTGTTTTCGAGAGAGGAGTTTGTATGCGGAGGCTGTATCCAGCCCTGCTCGTCTCGGCACTGCTAGCGCTACCACTCGGGGTCGCTGCGTGCGGAGATGACGAGGCCGATAGTGGTGGTGGGGGCGATGCCAGCTTCGACTTGCAGGTCGGGCACAATGCGCCCCAGACCGGCGGCCTGTCGGCATTCGGCCCGGCCGGCGAGAAGGCCGGCGACCTCGCCATCCAGGAGGCCCAGAAGGCGCTCGAGGGCACCGACATCACCGTCGAGGACATGGCGACAGAGGACAGCCAGACCCTTCCCCAGCCGGCCCAGCAGGCCGCTGAGAAGATGATCTCCGATGGTGCGACCTGCATGGTCGGCCCATGGGACTCCTCGTCGACGGTCCCGGTCGGCCGCTCGGTGGCGGCACGCCAGCAGGTTCCGCTGATCTCGCCCTCGGCGACGAGCCCCGAGCTCAGCGAGCTGCCCGATGATGGCTACGTGTTCCGCACCGCTCCATCGGACGCCCTGCAGGGCATCGTGATCGCCGACGTGGTCGAGGAAGCGCTCGGCACCGACGCCGTCATCTCCGTCGCAGCGCGGAACGACCCGTACGGCGAGGGCATCGCCGACTCGTTCACCGCCGCCTGGGAGGAGAGGGGCGGAACGGTGACCGATTCGTCCCCGGTCCTCTACGACCTCGAGCTGTCCTCGTACAACTCCGAGGCCCAGGAGATCGTGGCCGACAGCCCTGACGGGTATGTGATCATCGATTTCGAGGAGCCGTACAACGCGATGGGTGCCGCGCTCGCCCGCACGGGTGACTTCGACCCCACGACGATGTTCACGGCCGATGGCCTCGCGTTCGAGGACGGGATCCCGTCTTCGATCCCGCCCGACTCGCTCTACAGCGCGCAGGGCACCCGCCCGGCGACGGCCTCCGACAGTGATGCCGCGAAGGAGTTCGACAAGCTGTTCACCAGCTCTAGTGGCGAGAAGAAGCGCAACTCGTTCGACGCGCAGACCTTCGACGCGGCGATGCTTTGCGTCCTCGCGGCGGTGGCTGCGGGCTCGAGCGAGGGTCCGGACATCGCCGAGCAGATAGCCGAGGTCTCAGGGCCGCCGGGTGACCAGTACGACTACACCCAGCTCGCCGATGCGATCGAGGCGCTGCAGGCAGGCGACGACATCGACTACGAGGGCGTCTCGGGGCCGACCGATCTCGACGAGAACGGCGATCCCACCATTGGGTTCTACGAGATCTACTCGTACGACGACAAGGGCGCCTTCACCGTCGAGGACTCGGTGGAACAGGAAGCCACCGAGTAGCGCCTGGACAACAAGAAGGGATTCAAGGCCCCTCGGTCGGTCCGCCGGCCGGGGGGCCTTCTTCTTGGGCGACCGTTTCGCTGCCCGGCGGCGGGTGGATCGAAGACGCGCGGGGGCTCAGGTGGTCGCAGCGTCAACCCGGCCGGTGCCGCCGCCCAAATAGAGGTCGGCGACCTTGGGATCGCGGATCAGCTCGGGCCCCGGCCCCTGGAAGCGGTTCTGACCGAGGTCGAGCACGTAGCCGCGGTCGGAGAGCTCGAGCGCCCGCCGGGCGTTCTGCTCGACCATCAGGATCGTGACGCCCGCCTTGTTCACGTCCAGGACCTTCTCGAAGATCGCGTCGACGAAGGCGGGCGCGAGCCCGGCCGAGGGCTCGTCGAGCAGCAGGATCTCCGGGTCCGGCATCAGCGCCCTGCCCATCGCCACCATCTGGCGCTCGCCGCCCGACATCGTGCCGGCCGCCTGGCGACGGCGCTCGTGGCAGCGCGGAAAGAGCTCGTAAATCCGCTCCTTGCGCTCGCCGGCATCATCCGCTCCCGCGAGGGCTCCGACCTCGAGGTTCTCCTCCACCGTGAGGCTCGGGAAGACGTTGTCGAGCTGAGGCACATAGGCGACGCCTTTTCGCGTGACCGAGTGCGGGGCGATCCCCGTGATGTCCTCGCCCCAAAGCTCGACCTTGCCCTCACGTGGGGCCACGAGGCCGAAGACCGACTTCATCAGGGTCGACTTGCCGGCTCCGTTCGGCCCCACGATCGTCACGATCTCGCCCTCGCCGACCTCGATGTCGACCCCGTTCAAGATGTCGACCTCGGGCGTGTAGCCGGCGATCAGATCGCTGACCTGAAGCACGATCTTGGCGGACTCAGCCATGACGAGGCTCCTCCTCGGGACGCGGCTCGTCGCTGGCTGGAGCGGAGGGCTCCTGAGGCGGCTCGTTGCCGCCGCCGCCCAGGTAGGCATCGATCACCTTCTTGTCCTCGCGCACCTCGTGTGGCGGTCCCTGGGCGATGACCTGCCCCAGGGCCATGACCACGACCTGGTCGGAGTGGTTCATCACCACCTCCATATCGTGCTCGACGAAGAGGAACGTCACCCCCTGCTCCGTACGCAGGCGCTCCATGTGCTCGAGCAGGCGCCGGCCGAGGGTGGGGTTGATGCCGGCCATCGGTTCGTCCAGGAGCACCATCCGCGGCTCGGTCATCAGCGCTCGCGCGAGCTCCAGCAGCTTGCGCTGCCCGCCCGAGAGGGTGCCCGCGTAGTCGTCGGCCTTGGCATCCAGAGAGAACGTCTCGAGCAGGGCCCGGGCGTTCTCCTCGACCTCTCTCTCTGGCGCCGTGTGCCGACCACGTTGAGGAGGCCGGGAAGGCTCTCGCCCGGCTGATGGGGCGCCGCGAGCAGCATGTTGTCGATCACCGGCATCGCCGCCAGGGCCTTGGTGATCTGGAAGGTCCGCACCATCCCGCGCTTCGCGATCGTGTTGGGGGAGCGGCCGAAGATCGAGTCGCCCTGATAGGTCACCGCGCCCGCGTCCGGGCGATAGAAGCCGGTGACCAGGTTGAAGAGAGTGGTCTTGCCGGCGCCATTGGGCCCGATCAGAGCGGTGATCGAGCCGTCACGCACATCGAAGCTGGCGCCGTCTACGGCCTTGATCCCGCCGAAGTCCTTGTGCAGGCCCTCGATCGAGAGGACGGCGGCGCCGTTGGCGTCCACGGCGGCGGCCTCGGGGGCCGTGGCGGCTTCATTCACCGAGCACCATCTCCTCCCGCTTTCCGAACACTCCCTGTGGCCTGAACACCACCAGCAGGATCAGCACCAGGCCGACGAAGATGAAGCGCAGCGCAGCGATCTTGTCATCGCTCAGCGGCAGCTCGGCGAACCGCATCCCCTCCAACAGGGTCCACATGATGATCGAGCCCGCGATCACCCCGGGGAAGCTCGCGAGCCCGCCCAGCACCAGGATCGCGTATCCGATGAACGTGAACAGCGGCTGAAAGGTCTCCTGGCTGACCGACTCGAGCTGCAGCGCGATGAACCACCCGGAGAGCGCTCCCAGGCCGGCGGCGATCGCCAGTGACTGCAGCTTGTAGGAGAACGCGTTCTTGCCGAGGGCGCGGGCCGCGTCCTCGTCCTCGCGGACCGCGCGCAGCACCCGGCCCCAGGGAGTGCGGATCAGGCTGCGCAGCCCGAAGGTGAGAACGAGCAGGGTGATCCAGACGATCAAGAACAGCGGCAGCCCCTGCCAGTCGGGGCCGTCGAGCCCGAGCGGGGAGAGGAGGTTGTCGGTCACCCAGGGGTCCGCCTCGAGGTAGAAGGGGTCGACGAAGAACTTGTCGTTGTCGAGCTCGAGCGAGATCGTCCCCTGGTTGCCGCCGGTGAGCCCGCGCGCGTTCTGCGCGACATAGCGGATCACCTCGGCGAAGGCGATCGTCGCGATCGCGAAGTAGTCGGCACGCAATCGCAGCGAGGAGAGACCGATCAGAAGCGAGACGAACATCGTGAAGATGATCGCCAGTGGCAACGCGAGCAGGAACGGGACGTCGAGATCCACGACGAGGATCACCGAGGAGTAGGCACCGAGCGCCATGAATCCCGCCTGGCCGAAGTTGAGCACGCCCGTGTAGCCCACGTTGAGCTGAAGGCCGAGCGTGAAGATGCCGTAGATGCCGGCGATCGTGAGCACGCTGACCCAGAAGCTCGTCGCGGTCAGGAAGTCGAGCGTGGCGGCAACGGGCAGGTCCATCACAGCGTCCGCTCCTTCCCGAAGATCCCCTCGGGCCGCACGATCAGGACGATGATCAAAACGAGGAAGCTGACCGCGACCTTCCACTGGTCATCCTGAAGCGGGATCGTCGACCACTCCTGCGCGAGCCCGATCGTGAGGCCGCCGGCGAGGGCACCGTAGGCGTTGCCGATGCCGCCGAGCACGACCGCCGCGAACAGCGGCAAGAGCAGGAAGAACCCGGTATTGGGGGAGAGCCGCCCCACCGCCGCCACGTAGAGGACGCCGGCGAGGCCGGCGAGGCCAGCCGCCAGGACCCAGGTCAGGATCACGACCCTGTTCGTGTCGATCCCGGTCGTCTCGGCAAGATCGAAGTTGTCCGCGAGAGCCCGCATCTGACGCCCGAGCGAGGTTGCCCGCAGCATCACCGCGACAGCGACCACGACGATGACGCCGACCACGATCACGATCAGCTCGGTGCGCCCAATCGTGAGCCCGAGGAAGGAGATCGAGTCGGTCACGTTCACGTCGAGCGCGCGCGGCTGGGTGCCGGCGAAGAGCTGGATCAGGTTGCGGAGCACGAACGCGAGGCCGATCGTGACCAAGACGAGCTGAAGAACGCCCGCTTTGCGCTTTCGCAGCGGCTTGAACAGGATCAGCTCGAGCACGACCCCGAGCGCGGCCGTCGCTGCCACCGCGATCAGAAGCGCGAGGAAGAGCGGCATCCCGATAGAGACGTTGAACGCGAACGCGATGTAGGCGCCGAAGGTGAGGAAGTCGCCCTGAGCGAAGTTGACGAGCTTGAGGATCCCGTAGATGAGCGTGAGCCCGATCGCCCCGAGCGCGAAGTACGCGCCCGAGACGAGCCCGTTCAGGGTTCGCTGGGCGAAGATCTGAAGGCCGTCGGCCGCGATCAGGGCGATCGCGATCACCACCATCACACCGACCGCGACCCAAGCCGGACGCTCGCTGGCGAACGCCCGCAGGCTCGTGGTCCGGCCCGCAACGGGGCCCGTCAGCTGTCCGGCCTCCATACCCGCCGCAAACCTATCCTTTTCGGGTCCCCCAAGCCGCCAGGGGGCCTCTGGCTACATCGAGGACCACACCTCGAGCTTGCGCCTGATCAGCTCGATCACGGCGTCCGTGAACTCGGTGGTGGAGGCATGGCCGCCGAGATCAGGGGTCCGCGTGCCCGCCGCGGTCGTCTCGAGCACGGACTCGTAGATGGCACGGGAGGCCAGCTCGGACTGCTTGTCCGTCTCAGGATCCACCTCGTCGGCGTTCGCGAGCGCGTCGCCGGCGTAATGCAGGAGTGCCCCGGTCGCGAGGATCATCGCCATCGGGTTCGCGATGTCCTTGCCCTCGAGTGCCGGCGCCGTTCCATGCGGCGCCTCGGCCATAGCGACGGTGGTGCGGAGGTCGGAATCCAGCCCCAGCAGGACCGACTCGGCGCCGGCGATCGAGCCGAACAGGGGCAGGACGAGGTCCGAGAGCAGGTCACCGTCGCGATTCAGGCACGGGATCGCGAGCGACTCGCTGGCTGCGCCGGTCACGAGGCCGGCGAGGGTGGCGTCGATCAGCACCGGCTCATAGGTGACGTCCGGATGGCGCTCGGCTGCGGCATCCATCTCCTCCTTCAGCATCCCCTCGTAGATCGGGGACACGGTCCACTTCGGCCCGCCGTAGACGCGCGCGCCGATGCGCTCCGCCTCCCGGAAGGCGAACTCGGACACCGCCTGGCAGTCCGACCGGCGAATCGTCTCGGTTCGGTGGGCGAGCTCGTCGCCCTCGACCTGCTCGCGCCACTGCTCGGCGCCGTAGGCATCGCCAACGGCCATGCGGCAGACCGCGATCGGGTTGTGCACCCCAGCCACGGGCGTTACGCCGGGGATCCGCCGACCGGTGCGAACGATGACCTTGCCGTCGATCTCCTCGCGCAGGATCCGGTTGGGGCTGCCCACGTCATCGGCGCCCTCGGGCGTGATCGTTGCCGCCTTGATCCCCAGGCCGCTTTCGCGCATCGCGGCGGCCGCCTTCTCGACCACCTCGTTCTTGGTGTCCCGGCGGCCTTCGAGCGAAAGATCGAACCGTTCCACCTCGAGGTCGAGGCCAAGCACGTCCGGGTCGAGCACACGCAGCGACTGCTCGAGCAGCTCCTGACCGGTCTGATCACCGTCAAGCGCGACTATTCTCACCTGCGCCATGGGCCGTAGCTACCCCACACAGGCATGAGCGACTCTTGCGATTGGTGCGGTACGCCTGTGGAGGCCGACGACGGCTTTCGCGCGTTCGAGCCCGCGGGCGAGCGCCGCGCTGTCTTCTGTCGTCTCGAGCACGTGGTTCCCTGGGCGATTCAGGGCCCCCACTGGGGCGCGGGTGCCTACGACGAGCCCGCTGCGCTCGACGGTGAGCTCAGCGAGTGCGCGCACTGCGGCGAGGCACTGACCGACGTCCGCGTCCTGCTCTTCCGCCACCGCGGCGAGCACCGCATTCCCGACGGCTTCTGCTCGGTCGCCCACCTGCGCGAGTGGGCGCAGGCGGGCGGCCGCTGGCGGTAGGGGGTTAGCCCGAACCCTCACCCTGCTTGTCGCCGCCTTCACTGCCTGTCTCTCGTCCCTGCCGTCCCTGCCGCCGCCCCGTGAACTCATCCCCCGCGTCCCTCGCGAACTCCTCGATCAGCGCCGCCGTCTCCTCCGGTGCCTCGATCTGCGGTGTGTGGCCGACCCCCTTCAGGGTGCTGATTCGCACGCCGGGCACGTCCTCGAAGCCGGCGGCCGCCTCCTCCGGGTCGACCACCTGGTCCTCCTCGCCGAGGATCACCATGAGCGGCACTGCCGCCTGGCGCATGCGCGCATCGAGCGGCGCGCGGTCGCGATAGTCCTCAAGCGCCTCCGGGTACTCCTTGAAGGCGGTGTACGTCATCGCCCGGAAGTCGGAGACGATCACGTCCTCGAAGCGCGCGGGCACCTCGAACCCGGGCGCGAACGCGTCGGCGAACCCGTCCCGGATCGCGAAGTCCGGGGTGAGGCGGTACATCGCCTGACCGAGCACCGGCACGTACCCGAGGCGCGCGAGGAACGGCACCTCGCTCGAGTCGTTGCCCGGCGCCAGCGAGATGTCGACCACGCGGTCGACCAGCTGGCTTGACTGCTCAGCCAGTGCGACCGCGACCGACGCGCCCATGGACTGCCCCGCGACGACCGCTCCCTGAACGTCCAGCTCTGCGAGGGCACCCGCGACCAGTTGCGCCTGGTCTTCGATCTCATATCCACTCGATGGCTTCTCGGAGCCCCCGTGGCCCAGCAGGTCGATGCGGATGACCCGATGCCCCCGGGCGAGCAGCGGGGTGAGCTCGTCCCACCACCGCATCGAGCACAGGTAGCAGTGGATCAGCACGATCGGGGCGCCTGGTTCGTCGGTCCGAGCCGGCTCCTCCAGCACTTGGACCTCGCCGCCCGGGAGGCTCAGAATCTCCGCGCCGTCGACGGTTACCTCGGCATCCTTTGTCTGCTGGTTCAACACGATTGTGTTGAGCGCGAGCAGCGCCGCGAGCACGACCAGGAGGCCGAGCAGCAGCTTCCAACGGGCCTTCATGCCGCTTCGCGTGGCTCGAGACCGAGCTCCGGCGCGCGCTTGCCCATGGCGTCGATCAAGAAGGCGACGTGTTCGTCGAAGTCAACCCCGAGCTCCCTCGCTCCGCGCACCACCTCCTCGCGGTTCACCCCTGCCGCGAACGACGGCTGCTTCAGCTTCTTTTTGACCGACTTCGGCTTCATGCCCTCAATCCCGGTGGGTCGCACGAGCGCGCACGCAGCGATGAACCCAGAGAGTTCGTCCACGGCGTAGAGCGCCTTCGCCATGTCCGTCTCGCGTGGGACGCCCATGAACTCGGCGTGCCCGGCAACGGCATCGATCACGTCCTGCGGGTACCCCTGCTCGGAGAGCGCCTTGAGCGCGTAGCGGGGGTGGCCGGTCTCGAGGTCCGGGTAGCGCTCGTAGTCGAGGTCGTGGACGAGGCCCGTAATCGCCCAGCGCTCCTCCTCGCCGCCGAGCTTGCCGGCATAGGCAACCATGCCCGCCTCGACCCCGAGCAGGTGCTTGCGCAGCGACTCCGACTGCACCCACTCGCAGACAAGCTCCCAGGCGTCTTCGCGCGTCGGCTCAGGCATAGATCCTCGACTACCCTAGCCACCCCATGGAGAAGTTCGTGATCCAGGGCAGAGCCCCACTGCAGGGCGAGATCACCGTGGCCGGCAACAAGAACGCCGCGCTTCCGATCCTCGCCGCCTGCCTGCTCACCTCCGAGGAGATCCAGCTCTCGAACGTGCCGCGGATCCGCGACGTCGAGACGCAGATAGCTCTGCTCGAGAGCCTGGGCGTGCGGGCGGAGTGGGGGAGCGGGCACAACCTGACGCTGCAGGCGGATCAGGTGGGGGAGGTCGCCCTCGACGAGGCCCTGGCGGCCCGCATCCGTGCCTCCTTCCTGCTGGCGGGCCCATTGCTGGCGCGCTTCGGGGAGGCTCGCATGCCGCCGCCGGGTGGCGACACGATCGGGCGTCGCCGCCTCGATCCGCATCTCGACGCCTTCATCGACATGGGCGCCGAGGTCTCCGCCGACCGCTGGATCGAGATCAATTCCGGCGCCGGCCTGCGCCCTTGCCGCATCTTCATGGACGAGCCGTCAGTGATGGCGACCGAGAACGCGCTGCTCGCGGCGGCGCTCACCCCGGGGCCGACGACGATCGGCAACGCTGCCTGCGAGCCGCACGTCCAGGACCTGGCGCGGCTCTTGGTGAAGATGGGCGCGAGCATCGACGGCATCGGCTCCAACGTGATGACGGTGCACGGCCGCGAGACGCTCGGCGGGGCCACGCACCGAGTCTGCCCGGATCACATCGAGGCGGCCTCGTTCACGGCGCTCGCAGCTGTCACCGGCGGGGAACTGCGCATCCGCGAGATCGAGCCCGGCGACCTGCTCGGCGTCCGCCGCCACTTCCGCCGCCTCGGTCTCGAGACCGTGATCGACGGTGCGGACCTACTGGTGGCCCCGGGACAGGAGCTGCGGATCCAAGACGACGTCGGCGACGCGATCCCGAAGATCGACGATGGTCCCTGGCCCGCGTTTCCGGCGGATCTGACTTCGATCGCCCTGGCCGTGGCCACGCAGGCCCGGGGCACCATCCTCATCTTCGAGAAGATGTTCGAGAACCGCTTGTTCTTCGTCGACAAGCTCGTCGCAATGGGCGCTCGGATCACGCTCTGCGATCCCCACCGGGCGATCGTGAGCGGTCCGAGCCGGCTTCACGGTGAGCGCCTCGAGAGCCCCGACATCCGGGCGGGAATGGCCATGCTCATCGCGGCCCTGTGCGCAGAGGGGACGTCGGAGATCGGGAACATCGCGCAGATCGACCGCGGGTACGAGCGGATCGACCTCCGCCTGCGCGATCTCGGGGCCCAGATCGAGCGCGTTTCGACTGAGCGCGTCCCTGCGTAGCGCGCTCCCGGCGATCCCTACCCTCCGCATCCGGCCGCAAAAGGCCGTGAGGCCATGACGCACCCGATTCCCCCTGGAACCAGGGACATTCTGCCCGACGAGATGCGCGAGCTGCGAGCGCTCGTGGCGGCCCTGTGCGAGGTCTTCCAGCGCTACGGATACGGGGAGGTGTCCACCCCGACGATCGAATACGCGGACGTCCTCGCTCACGGCGACGAGCGCGGCGCTCCGGCCGCCTACCGGTTCTTCGATGAGCGCGGCGAGCTCCTCGCGATGCGCACCGACATGACGATCCCGATCGCCCGCCTGGTGGCCAACCGCTTTGCCGCGAGCGACCCTCCCTTCCGGCTCTTCTACGTCGGAAACGCCTACCGCGCGGTCCGGCCCCAGCGCGGGCAGATGCGGGAGTTCATGCAGGCCGGCTTGGAGTTGATCGGCGGGGATACCCGTGAGGGCACCGCCGAGGTGATCGAGATCCTGAGCGAGGCGCTTGACGCCGCCGGGCTCACCCGGGCGGTGATCGGGCTCGGCGACGCCGAGCTCTACCGGCAGCTGCTCGACGAGCTCGGCGTCGCGGGTGAGGTGCGTGAGCGGATCACCGGTCGGCTTGCCGCGCACGACCTGGTGGGGCTGGAGGCCCTGGTCGACCAGCTCGAGCTCGGCTCCCGCGAGCGCGAGACGCTCTTGCGGCTGCCGAACCTGCGCGGGGGCCCCGAGGTGCTTGCGGCCGCCCACGAGCTCGGTGGTGACGCCGTCGAGCGGGCTAGCGCCCGGCTCGCGTCGACGCTGGAGGCACTGCAGGGGCGAGGAGTGGCCGATCGCGTCTCGCTCGATCTTGGGCTGCTCAGGGATCTCGGCTACTACACGGGGGCGATCGTGGAGGTCTACGACCCGGCGGTGGGGCACGTGCTGGGCGGTGGTGGCCGCTACGACGAGCTCATGGGCCAGTTCGGCCGCCCACTCCCGGCCGCCGGCTTCGCGCTCCACGTGGAGCGGCTGCACATCGCCCAGGCGGAGGAGGAACGCATCGCCGCTGCCGAAGGAGCGAGAGAATGATGCGGGCAGGCGCATCATCGGGCCTCGACGCGAGCGCCGCCGGGAGGGTCAAGCTCGCCGTGCCGCGCGGAGCGCTGTTCGAGGGCACGCTCGACCTCCTCGACCGGCTCGGCACCGACACATCCGAGGCCCGCGGAGACACGCGTTCCATGACCTTCGTGACCGGGGATCTTGTGCTGATCACGATGCGGCCCTCCGACGTTCCCACATACGTTGAGGCAGGCGCCGCCGACCTGGGCGTCACCGGCAAGGACGTGTTGCTCGAGCAAAGCGACCGTGTGGTCTACGAGCTCCTGGACCTGCGCTTCGGCACGTGCCGCATGGTCCTCGCCGGGCCGGCCGGCGACAACCGACTCGCGGAGGCCCAGCGGCGTCTCGGCACGGTGCGGATCGCGACCAAGTATCCGCGCATCGCCGAGCGCCATTTCGAGGAGACGGGGCGTCAGGTCGAGGTGATCGAGGTCAAGGGCTCGGTCGAGCTCGCACCCTTGGTCGGACTGGCGGACGGGATCGTCGACCTTGTGGACACCGGCCGAACGCTTGCCGAAAACGGCCTCGAGGTCCGTGAGGAGATCGCGGAATGCACGGCTCGTCTCGTCGCTAACCGGGTCTCGCACAAGCTCCGTGCGGCCGAGATCGACGCCCTGGCTGAGCGCCTGCGCGAGGCGAGCGAACGATGAAGGTCGTCCGCTCAAGATGGGATGGGAGGCGCCTCGCCGGCGAGGTGGCTCGATTGCGCCACAGACCGGCCGTAGGCGACGACGAATGCAGCGCGCAGAGCGCGGCGATCGTCGCTCAAGTGCGCGAGCACGGCGACCCGGCCCTGCGCCAGCTCTGCGCACGCCTCGACGCCACCGACCTCGATTCCGACGCGATTGAGCTGCGAGTGGACCCAGCCGCGATCGCGGCCGCTCGCGACGAGGTCAGTGCGGAGCTCGTCGGGGCGCTCGAGGTCGCCGCGCGGAACATCCAGAATGTCGCGCGCGCCGAGCTCGAGGCGACCGGGGATGTGGCGGCGGAGCTCCCCCAGGGGCAGACCGTGTCGCTGGGGGCGCGAGCCGTGCGCAGCGCCGGCATCTACGCGCCCGGCGGCCGAGCCGCCTACCCGTCGTCGGTGCTCATGGGCTGTGTTCCGGCGCGGGTGGCCGGGGTGGGCAGGGTGGCGGTGGCATCACCGCCATCAGCCGATGGTCGAGTCCACCCGGCGACGCTCGCGGCATGTGCGATCGCGGGTGTCGAGGAGGTCTATGCGCTTGGCGGGGCCCAAGCGATCGCGGCGCTGGCATACGGCACGGAGACGATCGAGCGGGTCGATGTGATCGCCGGCCCCGGCAACAGGTACGTAAACGCTGCGAAGCGACTCGTCTTCGGCGAGGTGGGCGTCGATGGCATCGCGGGCCCGAGCGAGCTGGTCGTGGTTGCGGACGACGACGCCGACCACCGCTGCCTCGCGCTGGACCTGCTGGCTCAGGGCGAGCATGGCCCAGATGGCCTGCTCGTGGCGATCGCGGCTGACCGCGAGGTCCTGGATCGGGTCGAAGCCGAGCTGATAGCGCTCCGGGCTGAGCGGCGCACGGTCGCGGCAAGCGAGGTCGCGCTGGTGGAGACCCCAGACCTCGGTGCGGCGATCGAGCTCGCGGATGGCATCGCCCCCGAGCACTTGGAGCTTGCCCTCGAGCTTGCCGACGAGCAGCTCGCCCGCGATCGCATCGCCGGCAGCGTCTTTTTCGGTCCGCTCGGAGCCGTGGCGTTCGGCGACTACGCCGCCGGCTCGAACCACGTCCTGCCCACCGGCGGCGCCGCGCGCTTCTCGAGCCCTCTCGGCGTGCGGACGTTTCAGAGCCGCACGGCCGTGATCGAGATCCCGCCGGCTGCCGCCGTGGGCCTCGCGCCGCGCGTGGCCGCCATGGCTCGTGCTGAGGGATTCGACGTGCACGCGGAGTCAGCTGAGGCGCGGACCGAGCGATGATCGGCGAAACTGCCGATTTGCAGCGATTCTCAAGACCATGACCCGAACCGCAGAGATCAGCCGAAGCACCGGGGAAACGCAGGTCAAGCTTGCCCTCGACCTCGATGGGGGGGAGGTCGACGTGCACACGGGCGTCGGCTTCTTCGACCACATGCTCGAGCTGCTCGGCCGCCACGGCCGGCTGGGGCTGCGGGTGGCCGCCGATGGCGACCTCGAGACTGGAGCCCACCACACAGTGGAGGACGTCGGCATCGCGCTTGGCCAGGCGCTGGATTCGGCGCTGGCCGATCGTGCCCGAATCCGCCGATGGGCATACGCGGCGGTGCCGATGGACGAGGCGCTCGGCGAGTGCGCGATCGATCTCTCGGGCAGGCCGCTGCTTGTGTGGAGCGCGGCGATCCCGAAGGTCACGATCGCGGGATTCGAGACCGAGCTCACCGAGGAGTTCTTCCGAGCCGTCGCCTCGAACGCGAAGCTGACCTTGCATCTGGGCACCCGGTACGGGTCCAACACGCACCATCTGATCGAGGCCACCTTCAAGGCCTTCGCCGGCGCCCTGCGCGAGGCGGTCTCGATCGACCCGAGCTCAGAGGGAGTGCCCTCCACCAAGGGGACCCTCACCGAGTGACCCGGATCGCGCTTCTCGACTACGGGATGGGCAACCTCCGCTCCGCCGAGAAGGCGCTCGAGCGGGTGGGCGCACAGGTCGACCGCGTTACGGACCCCGACGCGGTCGCAGGCGCCGACGGCATCATCCTGCCCGGCGTTGGCGCCTTTCCCGAGGCGATGAGGCGAGTTCGCGCCCGCGGGTTCGACGCCCTCGCCCACGACTGGGCCGCGGACGGGCGACCGCTCCTCGGCATCTGCCTAGGGATGCAGCTCCTGTTCGAATCTTCGACCGAGAACGAGGATGCCGAGGGGCTCGGCCTGCTGGAGGGCCCGGTGACAGAACTCGATGCTCCGGGCTTAAAGATCCCCCACATGGGCTGGGAGCCGGTGCGGTGGGAGCGCCCCTCGGTGCTGGCCGGCAAGCCAGGGGAGGGGAGTGCGACCCCGTTCTATTTCGTGCACTCGTTCGCGGCCCGCCCGGCGGTAGGCGGGGTGATCACCGGGACGGCGGAGTGGGGCGAGCGATTCGCCGCCGTGGTCGAACGAGATCGCGTCATGGGCGCGCAGTTCCATCCCGAGAAGTCGGGGCGCGCCGGCCTTGAGATCCTGCGGAGCTTCGTGGACTCCTGCGCTCCGGTCACCGCAGCCAAGTAGCCCTTGTACCTGCTCCCGGCAATCGACATCCGCGACGGACGCGCCGTGCGTCTCGAGCAGGGGGACTACTCGCGCGAGACCACCTTCGACGCGGATCCGCTCGCCGCGGCTACCCGCTGGGTGGAGCAGGGTGCGAAGCGCCTGCACGTCGTCGACCTCGACGGCGCGCGCTCAGGACTGCCCGCCAACCTCAAGCACATCGAGCGCATCGCCGCCGCGAGCGGCGTTCCCGTGCAAGTGGGCGGCGGCCTGCGGAACGCGGACAGCGTCGCCGCGGCGCTCGACGCCGGCGCCGACCGCGCCGTGCTCGGCACCGCGGCGCTCGAGGACCCGGCTCTGGTGGAGGCATTGATCGACGAGCACGGCGAGCGCATCGTCGTGGCGGCCGATGCTCGGGCGGGCAAGGTCGCCGTGGAAGGCTGGGAGCGTGCTTCGACGATGGCTGTCGAGCGATTGATCTCAGAGCTCGCCCGCCGCGGAGCGCAGCGGTTCGTCTTCACGCCGGTCGAGGTCGATGGCACGCTGGGTGGCCCCGGGCTCGACGCACTCCAGCGGGCGAGCGCTGCCGCGGGCGCCTGCGGTGCGATGCTCCTTTACTCCGGCGGCATCGGCACGCTTGAGCACCTCAGAGCGCTTGCGGCGCTTTCACTCCCGGCGGTGGAGGGTGTCATCGTCGGCAGGGCCCTTTATGAAGGTCGCTTTACCGTCGCCGAGGGAGAGGCGGCGCTCCGCGCCTGAGGGCCACACCGCGCTGCGCTAGCCTCGAACGATGTTCTGGCTTCGAGTCCTCGCGGTGGCCCAGATCGCCATCCTGGCGCGGCGGCACATGCAGCTGCTCGAGGCCGACGAGCGGCGCCGCCTCGGCAAGATCGTCGCCAAGTCGAAGGGACGGCCTCGCACGAACCTCTCTGCGAACGAGCGCGAGGAGATGCTGCGCTTGGTACGAAAGCTCGAGCCCGGAGCCTTCGGCCGTACCGCCTTCGGTCACATGCGCGGCGGCCTCGGCCGCAAGAAGTAGCGACCGTGGCGCTCAAGCGCGTCATCCCCTGCCTGGACGTCGAGGCGGGGAGGGTCGTCAAGGGGACGAGGTTCGTCGATCTGCGCGACGCGGGCGATCCCGTTGAGCTGGCTGCCCGCTACGACGCGGAGGGTGCGGATGAGATCGTCTTTTTAGACATCACCGCCTCGCATGATCAGCGCGAGACCATCGTGGAGCTCGCCCGGCACGCCGCCGATCAGGTCTTTATCCCGTTCGTGATCGGTGGCGGCATCCGTTCGGTGGCCGACGCACAGGCGGTCCTCGATGCCGGCGCGGACAAGATCTCGGTGAACTCGGCGGCGCTGGCACGCCCCGAGCTGATCGGGGAGCTGGCCGAGGTCTTCGGCGCGCAATGCGTCGTCGTCGCGATCGACGCGAAACAGCTGGGCTCCGGGCGCTACGGCGTCTACGTAAACGGAGGCCGCACCCCGGTCGAGGGCCGCGAGGCCGTCGCCTGGGCACGCGAGGCCGCCGAGCGCGGAGCGGGGGAGATCCTGTTGACGAGCATGGACCGAGACGGGACGACGGACGGCTATGACCTCGAGCTGACGCGGACCGTCGCCGACGCGGTCGGCATCCCCGTGATCGCCTCAGGGGGGGCGGGCGAGCTTCGCCACCTCTCGGAGGGCGTGATCGACGGCCGCGCCGATGCCGTCCTGTGTGCCTCGATCTTCCACTACGGCCAGCACACCGTCAGGGAGGCGAAGGAACACCTCCGCGATGCCGGGGTTCCCGTCCGGCTCTAGCCGGCGCCCCCGCCCCCTGGCCCGTCCTGCCCGGACCCGCCGGCGGGCTTGTCCTCGCCGCCTCCCTCTTCCTTCGACGACTTCGGCTTGTGGTTGCCCTTCTTGCCCTTCTGCTTGCCTGGGAAGTCCGGTAGGAAAGCTCGGATGCCCGAGTAGCCCGTGATGTAGAGCCGTTTGCCGTCGGTGACGGCCGGGTTGTATTCCCCGAGCTCGTTCTCATACACCCGCTCGCCGTTGTCGGCGTCGTAACCGATCGTGCCGTTCTGGGGCCCGATCACTCCCACGTACGCGACGCCGCCGATGACGCTGGCCGCGCCTAGGATGATTCCACCGGTGAACTGCTTCCAGCGGACGGAGCCGGTCTCGGCATCGAGAGCGTAGAAGTACTTATCGGCCGAGCCGACGTAAACGGTGGGCGGGGCTCCGGGCGCCTCGGCCAGCGCCGGTCCCGGATAGACCTCGGCGCCCGTGGATTGGCTCCACGCGAGCGAGCCGTCGTCTTGGTCGAAGGAATAGACCCGTCCGTCGATGCTGCCGACGTAAACGCGGCCGTAGCCCACCGCGGGCGTAGAGTAGATGCGGCCGGCCCGACCGAAGCTCGAGCCTTGCGTCCCGGTCTGCCAGCGGACGTCACCATCTGCGGCCTTCACCGAGAAGACCTCGCCGGCGTAGTTGCCGAAGTAGACGTTCCCCCCCTCCAGGGCGACGCCCCCCTTCACCTCGCCAGCGCTGTCCACGGTCCATTCGATCTCACCGTTCCTGACGTTCAGTCCAAACACGGTTCCGGACTCGTTGCCCACGATCACCTTGTCGCCGTATACGAGGGGAGAGGTTTCGCTGCGCGCGCCCAGGTCTCGCTCCCAGAGGACCTTGCCCGTCTTGGGGTCGAGCGCCTGGACGTCGCCGGGCGCGAGCGTGACGACGAACAGGCGGCCGTCCTCGAACGCCGGCGAGGCAGCGCTCAACGACCCGACCTTTCGCTTCCAGTTCATCTTGCCGGTCGACGCGTCCATCGAGTAGACCAAGGCGGATTTGTCGGTCAGGAACAGATTCCCCTTCGCGATCACGGGTGAGAACTCGAGGAGCTTGCCCAGCTGTGTGCTCCACACCGAGGATCGGTATGGCGGCTTCACGCGGTCGGTCGGGAAGTAGCGCGTGCGCTGGTCGGTGTATCCGTAGACCGGCCAATCGACGGGCTGGAGCGTTTTCTTGGGCTCGAGCTCCTGCCTCGGCTGGGCCTCGAGCTCGCAAGGAGGAGGACAGGCGACATCGGAGTCGCGTTTGAGGACCACATACGCGGCCACGGCCCCGCCCGCTAGCACGGCAACCACGCCGCCCACGAGCGCGACGCGCTGCTTGGTGCTCCAACCCCGCCAGATGTTGAGGACTCGGCCCATCCGCGAAGCCCGTCATGGTAGGGGGGAGCCCCGCAGGAGATCCGGTTTGAGCCTTCCCCCGACCGACAGCGACATCGACGCGCTCCACGCGCGGCTCGGCGACTTGCACGGCGTCGCTCGCGTGCGCGAGGCCGCTCGCGAGGAGCGTGTGTACCTCGTCGGCGGCGCTGTGCGAGATCTGCTCCTCGGGCGCGAGCGAGCCGACGTGGACCTCGTCGTCGAGGGGGACGCGGTGGCGCTGGCTCGGCGAATCGCCGAAGGCGTGACCGTGCACGAGCGCTTTGGGACCGCAACCGTGCGCGTGGACGGGCGCGCGGTGGACCTTGCGAGCGCTCGCGCTGAGAGTTACTCCCGTCCGGGCGCCCTGCCGGACGTCCGGCAGGGCAGCTTGGCCGAGGATCTCGCGCGACGGGACTTCACGATCAATGCGATGGCGATGCCGCTGGCCGGGGCGGCGGAGTTGATCGATCCTCACGATGGCGTTCGCGACCTGGCCGGGGGAATCATCCGCGTGCTGCACCCGGCCTCCTTCGAGGACGACCCCACTCGCGCTCTGCGGGCCGCTCGCTACGCGGCCCGGCTTGAGCTGTCGCTCGACCCCGGCACCGCGACCCTGCTCTCGGAGGCGGATCTCGAGACGGTCTCGTCCGAACGCGTCGAGGCGGAGCTGCGCAGGATCGCGAGCGAGGACGACCCGGTCCGCGGCCTCGAGCTCGTGGCCGCCTGGGGGCTGCTGGCGATCGGCGCCGGCGCGCTCGAGCTGGTCGGCGCCGTGAGCGAGCTGCTGCGCGCCCCGCCGTGGAGTCAGATCGCGACGTTCGGTGACGCGCTGATGGTGGTCATACGCGGCCGGCTGGAGCGGGCACGCGGGCTGGCTTCGCAGCGTCCGGAGGGCGCCGCACAGGCGGTAGCGGCAGCTCGGGGCCACACGGGCGTGGAGCTGGCGCTTGCACGCGGCCTCGGAGCCGCCTGGCTCGATCGCTACGTCTTGGAATGGCGGGCGGTGCGCCTCGAGATCTCGGGCACTGATCTGCTTCGTGCGGGAGTGCCCGAGGGCCCCGCGGTGGGGCGCGGCCTGGGGGCCGCGTTGCGCGCCAAGCTGGAGGGCCAGACTCGGGGTCAACGGGACGAGCTCGAGGTCGCGCTGGCGGCGGTGGGCGAAGGACGCTCGTGAACTGGCGGGCTCAAGGGGAGGTGAGATGGCTCGAGGCGGAGCTCCCCGGCGCTCACGCGGCATTCAGCACGCGCGTCGGTGGCGTAAGCGCCGGGCCGTTCGAGAGCCTCAACCTCGGTCTGCTGACGGGCGATGACGCTGCGCTCGTGCGCGAGAACCGCCATCGGCTCATGGGCGCGCTCGAGCTCGACCCCAGCAATGTTCTGGTCGGTCACCAGGTCCATGCCATCGAGATCGCTGCGCACGATGGCCCGATGGCCGAGAACGCGTTCGCCGAGCCAGGCCCGCGTGTCGACGACGTCGATGGTCAGGTCACCGATCGCCCCGGGCTGGTGCCGCTTGTCTTCGTCGCGGACTGCCTTCCTGTCGCGCTCTCGGGACCGGAGGGCGTGGCGATGGTTCACTGCGGCTGGCGCGGCCTCGCCGGTGGGATCCTGGCGAAGGGGGCGAGGGCGGTGAGCGCCACCGCGGCCGCGATCGGGCCCGGCATCGGGCGTTGCTGTTATGAGGTTGGCGAGGAGGTCCTGGCCGAGTTCGAGGACCTGGGAGCCGGTGTCGCTGACGGGCATATGCTTGACCTGACGGAGGTTGCGCGCCGCCTACTCGGGGGATGCGGGGTTGAGGAGGTCGAAGCGTCAGGCCTCTGCACACGCTGCGAGGCCGAGCTCTTTTTCTCGCATCGCCGCGACGACGGGCGGACGGGTCGCCAGGCAGGATTGGTGTGGCGATGCCTGAGCTGATCGAGAACCTCGACCCGAACCGCGTGCGCGAGAACCTCGAGCGCGTGCGAGAGCGGGCGGGAGAGGGCGTTGAGATCCTGACGGCCACCAAGTACGTGCCGCTCGACGAGATGGGCACTCTGGTGGAGGCGGGCATCTCCCTGGTCGGGGAGAACAGGTTGCAGGACCTCGAGCAAAAACAGGCGCGCTGGGCGGAGGAATTCGACTGGGACTTCATCGGCAACGTCCAGAGCCGCAAGGTGAAGCGAATCCTGCCCGCTGTGCGGCTGATCCACTCGATCGCGAGCGACTCCGCCCTGGCGCAGCTGGAGCGCCACGCAGACCCCGATACGGAGGTCCTCGTGGAGGTGAACCTCGCCGGCGAGGACAGCAAGGCCGGAGTCACGCCCGGGGGGCTGGGCGAGTTCATCGAACGCTGCCCCGTTCGTGTCTCGGGCCTCATGATTATGCCGCCTTTCACCGAGGACCCCGAGGAATCCCGTCCCTACTTCGCCCGCCTCGCCGAGCTCGCGGGCGAGCACGGCTTAGAGCGGCTCTCGATGGGAACGAGCCAGGACTGGACCGTGGCGGTCGACGAGGGCGCGACGATCCTGCGCCTGGGAACGACGCTCTACCGCTGAGCTGGGAAGCGGCGTTCACGGCGGTTGCAACCAGGCATACTGTGCGGAGGAAAAGCGGCTCGGGAAGCGAAACACCGCTCCACCTATGGCTATCCGCGACACCTGGCACCGCGCCCTCGTCTACTTCGGCCTCGCCGAGGATCCCGACTACGTTGATCGCGACCCGTACGAGCCCGAGACCGGCTCCCACCCCGAGCTCTACGACTCGCCCCCGCCTCGCCAGGCCTCGGTCAGCCGCATCGGCGAGCGCCGCCGCATGCGCGACGAGATCGATGACATCTTCGCCGACGACGAGCCGGGGGGCCGCACGCGCCCGCTGCGCTCTGTCGGCAACGGGGGAGACGTACGCGTCCACCTGGTCACCCCGCTGTCCTTCAACCAGGCACAGGAGGTCGCCGACCGCTTCAAGCAGGGCGTCCCCGTGATCCTGAACCTCCAGACCACCGAAGGCGAGCTCGCCAAACGCCTGATCGACTTCGCCTCAGGCCTCACCTACGCCCTCGACGGCGGCATGCAGAAGGTCGCCGAGAAGACCTTCCTGCTCACCCCCCGAAACGTCGAGGTCTCCGCCGAGGAGCAGGCCCGCCTCGTCGAGAAGGGCTTCTTCAACCAGTCCTAGTCTGCCTGGCAGCGGCTCCCATACCCTTCCGCCCATGAAGCTCGGGTTCGCAGGGGCGGGAAGCATGGCGGGTGCGATGGCGCGCGGCTGGGCCGCCGCCGATGGTGGGCCCGAGCGGATGCTGTTTTGCGATCTCGACCGGGATCGCGCCTCGGCGCTCGCCGAGGAGGCGGGTGGCGAGACCACCGACTCGCTCACCGAACTCGCGGCTGAGAGCGATGTCGTCCTGCTCGCCGTCAAGCCCGGCGCCCTCGACCAAGTCGCCGAGCAGATGGAGCGACGAGCGCCCGCCCTCCTCTCGGTGCTTGCGGTCACCCCGACCGAGCGCCTGGCCCGTGCCTTTCCCGGCACGCCCATCCTGCGGGTGATCCCCAACCAGCCGGTCGAGGTGCGCCGCGGAGTTATTTGCCACCCGCCGGCGGTCGACATGAGCCCGGAGCTCGAGTCCGGCCTGCTGGGCCTGCTCGGTGAGCTCGGGAGGGTGTTCGAGATCCCGGAGGACCGCATGGAGGCTGCGATGGCCGTGATGTCGTGCGCGCCGGCGTACGTCGCCCGCTTTGCCGGCGCTCTGGCGGGCGAAGGCGAGAGGGAGGGGCTCGATGGCGAGCTCGCGCTCGAGCTCGTCGCCGAGACCGTTATCGGGACTGCCGAGTTGCTCGCCGAGCGCGATCCCGAGGCGATCCAGCGCGCGGTCGCGCCGCCGGGGGGTACAACGGAGGCCGGGCTCGAGGCGCTCTCCGCGCATTCATTCGACGACGCGATCGCAGCGGCGGTGGCGGCCTCCCTGGAGCGCTTTCGTTGAGCATCATCGTGGCAGCCATCGGCCGGGAGGAGATCGCCGACTACGTCTCTGCCCTGTTCACCGTCTTCTTGATCCTGATCTTCATCCGTGTGCTGCTCTCGTGGGTGCCGCGGATGCCTTACAACCTCTATCTCCGTGCGGTCGTGGGGTTCGTCGAGGAGACGACGAACCCATACCTGAACATCTTTCGCCGAGTCATCCCGCCGATCGGCGGGCGGCTCGATCTGAGCCCGATCCTGGCGATCATCGTGCTCTTCATCGTCCAGGGCCTGGTCGTCGGCGCGATCCGCGCGTGAACGACGAGCGTCGCCGGCACGGCTGGGGAGCGGCGATCGTCACCGCCGCGCTGGTCGTAATCGCCGATCAGGCTTCGAAGGCCGTCGTTCGCTCGGCGCTCGAGCCCGGCGAGCGCCACGAGATCATCTTCGGCGTTGATCTCGTCGAGGTCTCAAACCGGGGCATCGCGTTCGGCTTTCTCGGCGACGGCGGGGCGCCTGTCCTGGTCGTCACCGCGCTCGCGCTCGGGGCCATGCTCGTGTGGTTCATCGTCCAGCCCTCACGAGCGGGCCTGTGGCTCGCGGTGGGCCTGCTCGCTGGAGGCGCGATCGGAAACCTGATCGACCGGCTGCGTCTCGATGCGGTCACCGATTTCATCGACCCGCCGCTGTGGCCGGCCTTCAACGTCGCCGACATCGCGATCACGCTCGGAGCCTTCGCCCTCGTCCTCTCGGTGATACGCGGGCACGGCACGCCCAAACCAGGCACACCATGACGTCCACGCTCGAGCCTGTCTATCTCGACGACTGGCTCGCCGTGATCGAGAAGCCTGCCGGACTGGTCGTCCACGCCGCTCCCGGGCATCGCGGTCCCACCCTCGTCGATCAGCTCGGCGAGCTGCTCGGTGGCGGCGGCGACCCCGTTCGTCCGGGGATCGTCCATCGCCTCGACAAGGACACCTCGGGGCTGATGATCGTCGCCCGCAGTCCGGATGCTCACCGCCGGCTTTCCGACGCGATCCGGCGTCGCCAGGTTTCTCGTACGTACCTGGCGCTGATCGAGGGTCGCCCGCGCTCGCGCTCGGGCACGATCGACGCCCCGCTCGGCCGCGACCACCGCGCTCCCGAGCGACGAGCCGTCGGCGGGAGAGGTGCGCGCGACGCTCGAACGCACTTCGAGGTGATCGACTTGGTGGGGCCCGACAGCCTCGTCGAGGCACGGCTCGAGACCGGTCGCACGCACCAGATCAGGGCGCATTTCTCAGCGATCGGCCATCCGGTTTGCGGTGACCCTCGCTACGGGCACCCAGGCCGCCACGGCCTCGGCCGTCAGTTCTTGCACTCGAGCCGGCTCGGTTTCACCCATCCCTCGAGCGGTGAGGACCTCGAGTTCCATTCCTCGCTCCCCGAGGACCTCTCGGCAGCGCTCGAGCGGGCCAAGGCATGAGCTTCCGCCAACGACCTTCTAGAATCGGCCTCGACCGGTAACCGACCCCGTCGGAGAAGCACCGGGGCCCTGCCCGGCCAGGCGGCGCGAACGCCCGCAGGCCGGGTTCTCGGAAGGCCTGCGGCGGGACCAAGCCAAAGACAAGGGAGACTCCCAAAGTGCCCGAGACGGACGTACGGGACCTGCTTCAGGCAGGGCTCCACTTCGGCCACCAGACCCGCCGCTGGAACCCCCGCATGGGGCGCTACATCTGGGGCGAGCGCGATGGCATCCACATCATCGACCTGATGCAGACGCAAGAGCTCCTCGACGAGGCGCGGGATTTCTCCGCCGAGGTTGCGTCACAGGGCGGCACGGTGCTGTTCGTCGGCACGAAGAAGCAGGCGAGCGACGGCGTCAAGGACTGGGCGACGCGCTCCGGCATGCCCTACGTGAACCAGCGCTGGCTGGGCGGCCTGCTCACGAACTTCCACACGATCTCGAAGCGGATCGACCGCCTCCACGAGCTCGACGGCTTAAAGAACGAGGGCCAGCTGGAGCTGCTCCCAACGAAGGAGCGGATGTCGATGGAGGCCGAGCTCGACAAGCTCACCTACAACCTCGGCGGGGTTCGTGACCTAAAGCGCCTGCCAGAGGCAATCGTGATCATCGATGTCAAGACCGAGGCGATCGCGCTGCGAGAGGCCGAGATTCTGCGCATCCCGATCATCGCCCTGGTCGACTCGAACGTGGACCCGAGCCCCGTCTCGCATCCGATTCCGGGCAACGACGACGCGATCCGCTCCTGCGACCTTGTGATCGGCACTCTCGGCCAGGCGATCGAGCGAGCCGCAACCACCTACCGCGAGGTGGAGGCCAAGCGCCGGGCCGAGGAGGAGGAGCGCCGTCGCCAGGAGGAGGACGCCAAGCGCAAGGCCGAGGAAGAGCGCAAGGCTCGGGAGGAGGCCGAGAAGGCCGCGGCCGAGGCCGCGGCCGCGACAACGCCCGAGGGCGGTGCCGCACCGGCTGCTCCCGCGGGTGCGCGGGTAGAGAAGCCCTGATGGCGGAGATCGCGGCCAAGGACGTGAAGGAGCTTCGCGATCGCACCGGGGCGGCGATCATGGACTGCAAGGGCGCGCTCGCGGAAGCCGAGGGCGACCTCGACAAGGCGATCGAGATCCTGCGCGTTCGCGGTCAGGCATCGGCCGCCAAGCGCAGCGGCCGCTCGACGGGTGAGGGCTTTGTTACTTCCTACATTCACGCGAACGGCAAGGTCGGGGTGCTCGTCGAGGTCCAGTGCGAGACGGACTTCGTCGCCCGCTCCGATGAGTTCCGCGAGTTCGCGGACGAGGTCGCGATCCACATCGCGGGCTCGCCGGCGGCGCCCATCTACGTCGACGCCAGCGAGGTGTCGGACGCCGAGCGCGAGGCCGAGCGACAGGTCTTCGAGGCGAAGGCGCGAGAGGAGGGCAAACCGGATGACATCGTCGCCAAGATCGTCGACGGCCAGCTCGAGAAGTGGGCCACCGAGGTGGCTCTGCTGAACCAAGAGCACATCCGGTCCGACCGCTACGAGGGCAAGACGATCGAGGAGCTGCGAACCGAGATCGCTTCGCGAACGGGCGAGAACGTCCGCATCGCCCGCTTCGCGCACTTCCGGGTGGGGGAGGAATAACTCCGCCATGTCCTCCGCTCCCGCCCCGAATCAATTGCCCACGGCTACGCCGTGGGCGTCTTGATCTGCTCCCGCGTCCGGGCATGGGCGGGGCGCCGCTAGGGTTCGGCGGAATGTCGGCGCCGGCCTTTAAGCGAATCCTTCTTAAGCTCTCGGGGGAGGCGCTCATGGGTTCGCTCGACTACGGCACCGATCCGGCGGAGATCGAGCGCATCAGTCGCCAGATCCACGAGATCTCAGAGCGCGGGGTGGAGGTGGCCCTCGTCGTAGGCGCGGGGAACATCTACCGCGGCCTTGATGCCGCCGCCCAGGGCATGGATCGGGCGACAGCCGACTACATGGGGATGCTGGCGACCCTGCTGAACGCGCTGACGCTCCAGGACGCGCTCGAAAAGCGCGGCTCGCACACGAGAGTTCTCTCGGCGATCGACGTCACCGAGGTCGCGGAGCCATATATCCGCCGCCGGGCCATCCGCCACCTCGAGAAGGGCAGAGTGATCATCTTCGCGGCCGGCACGGGTAACCCGTTCTTCACCACCGACACAGCGGCGGCCCTGCGCGCCCTCGAGATCCACGCCGAGGCGATCCTGATGGCCAAGAACGGGGTCGAGGGCGTCTACGACGCCGATCCAACGCAGGTCGCCGAGGCCAAGTTCCTACCCGAGATCACTCACCTCGAGGCGATCGAACGTGGCCTCCGCGTGATGGACTCCACCGCACTCTCGCTGTGCATGGATAACGCGCTTCCCATCTACGTGTTCAACATGGCCGACGGCGCCAACGTGGATAGGATCGTGCGCGGAGAGCGGGTGGGAACGATCGTCTCGACAAACGGCGTCCTGATGAAGGACATTCCCGCGGAGGACACCGGTGTCTGAGCTCACTGACGAGTTCCTGAGCGACGCCGGCGAGCGCATGCGCAAGTCGGTCGAGAACTGCAGGCACGAACTGGCAACGGTCCGCACCGGTCGTGCGTCACCGCACCTGCTTGATCGGCTCATGATCGACTACTACGGGGCCGAGACGCCGCTCAAGCAGCTGGCGAACGTCAACGCCCCGGACGCCCGCCTGCTGACCCTGACGCCGTACGACAAGAACTCCATTGGCCTGATCGAGAAGGCGATCATGGAGTCCGATCTCGGCCTCACCCCGTCGAACGACGGCAACGTGATTCGCCTCCAGATCCCGGAGCTGAACGAGGAGCGCCGGCGGGAGATGGTGAAGGTGGTCCACGGCGTGGCCGAGGAGGGCAAGGTCGCCGTCCGCAACATCCGGCGCGACGTCATGCACGATCTCCGTGAGCTGAAGAAGGAGGGGGAGGTAGGCGAGGATGATGAGCGGCGCGCGGAGACCGAGCTTCAGAAGCTGACCGACGGCTCCACGGACGAGATCGACGTGGCCCTCAAGGCAAAGGAAGAGGAGATCCTCGAAGTTTGAGCGTCGATCGCCCGGCGGCGCGCGCTGTCGCGATCATCATGGACGGCAACGCGCGCTGGGCCACAGAGCGCGGGCTGCCGGTGCTGGAGGGCCACCGGGAGGGCGCGCAGACGCTGAAGCGCACCGTCAAGGACGCGGTTCGCGTTGGGCTCGCCGAGCTCTGCGTATATGCCTTCTCGACGGAGAACTGGTCGCGCCCGCGCGAGGAGGTCGATGGGCTGATGGCGATGTTCGCCGAGCTGATCACCTCCGAGACGCCCGAGCTGGACGAGGAGGGGGTGTCGATGCGGTTCATCGGCCGCCGTCACGCCGTCTCCGAGGAGCTTCGAGAGCGCATGGCGTGGGCCGAGGGCGTGACCGAAGCGAACGAGCGTCTGCGGCTCTACGTCGCCTTCAACTACGGGGGCCGGGCGGAGATCCTCGACGCCGCGACGCGCTTCGAGGGCGGTGGCGAGGAGGAGTTCCGCGCCTGTCTTTATGCGCCTGAGATGGCCGACCCCGACCTGGTGATCCGCACCAGCGGCGAACGCCGCCTCTCCAACTACCTGCTGTGGCAGACCGCTTATTCGGAGCTGGTCTTCGCCGATGTGCTGTGGCCGGACTTCAAGCTCGAGCACCTGCAGGAAGCGCTGCGCGAGTTCGAGGCTCGCCGGCGGCGATTCGGCGCCCGCTAGATTCGGCTCATGGAGTCCTCGGGAGGCCGGAAGGGCGGTGATCGCTCGCGCGCGTTTGCGGATGACCTCGACGTCGACCTCGACTTCGACTCAATCGGCGACGACGACGGCCGTGCGCCCCGAGACCTCGAGCCGGCGCCGTTTGTGAGCCCGACGCCGCCCGAGGGCCGCCCGCCCGTGCCCGGGCCTCGGCGGCGTGAGCGGGGCCCGCGCTTCCGCCTCCCAACGGGCCGCAAGCTCAAGCCCGACCGTCCTGCCTCGAGGCGGCGCCGGCCGCGTCGCGAGGAGCCCCTTCCCGCCGAGGGGCGGCGTCGGAGCCCCCAAGCCGAGACGATGATGCGCATTCTCTGGGCGATCCCGTGGATCGCCGTCGCGATCGCGATCGTCGTCGTCGGTGGCCTCTCTTTTACCGCGGCGATGGTCGTCTTCTCGTGGATCGGCCTCGCCGAGCTCTTTCGCATGACCGCGTCGCAGCAACCGCTTCAGTTCGTCGCGTTCGCGGCCTCGGCCGGGATGATCCTCGCGGCCTACTTCGGCTCCCAGTACCAGATGGTGCTCGCTGCAGCGGCCGCCTTCCCGCTCATGTTCGGGGTGGCCGCGACGCGTGGCTCCATTGAGGGCGCGACCCGAGCGATGGCGATGACCGCCTTCGGAATCCTCTGGATCGGGCTGCCATTCGCCCACGCCGTGCTGCTGCGCGAGCTGCCCGACCACGGCGCTGGCCTGCTCGTCGATGTGCTGGTCGCGACCTTCGCGGCCGATACCGCCGCCTACGCGGTCGGTCGCATGGTCGGCCGCCACCGCCTCGCGCCCGGCCTTTCGCCCAACAAGACGCTCGAGGGCATGATCGGCGGCTTCATCGGCGGCACGATGGGCTTCTGGTTCGCCGGCCTCTACCAGGACTGGCTCCCCGGCCTCGACGCGCTCCTCATGGGGATGGTCATCGCCATCCTGGCGCCGATCGGCGACCTCTTCGAGTCGCTCGTAAAGCGCGACCTCGGGGTCAAGGACTCCGGCAACGTCTTCGGCCCCCACGGCGGCCTGCTCGACCGCCTGGACGCCGTCCTCTTCACCGTGGTGGCGGGCTACTACCTCTCGATCGCGTTCGTCTACTGACGCGCGGCCAGCGCCCCGCGCACGAACTCAAGGTCCGCGGGGTGGCCCGCGGCAGGCGTTTCCACGATCACGGGCGCGTCGCAGGCTCGGATCATGTGACGCAGCGCGTCGGGGTCGATCTGACCCTCGCCGAAGTTGGTGTGGCGGTCCGCGCCCGTTCCGGGTGGGTCGCGGGAATCGTTCGCGTGGCAGAGGTCGAGGCGCCCGGTGATCGCCCGCATGCGCTCGACCACGTCGGCAAGGTCCTCACCGGCGGCGTGGGCATGGCAGGTGTCGAAGCAGAACCCCACCTCGACTTCGGTCTTCGCCCCAGAGACCGCCTCCCAGAGCTGCTCGAGGGCCGATGCCCGCCGGGCGACTGCGTTTTCGCCGCCGGCGGTGTTCTCGAGGTAGACGGGCACGTCGGTTTCGAGCATCTCGAGCGAGCGTGTCCAGCGGCCAACGCCCTCGGCGATCCCGTCCTCCGCGTGCCCGGGATGCACGATCAGCGCCTTCGCGCCCACCGCGGCCGTCGCGTCGCAGTGCTGCTGGAGGATCTTCCGGGAGCCGTAGCGGATGTTCGGCTTGGGAGAGCAGACGTTGATCAGGTACGGCGCGTGGATGTAGAGATCGACGTCCGAGGCAGCGAGCTCTGCCGCGTCGTCACGCTCCGGCGGCTTCTCCCATCCCTGCGGCTTACCCAGGAAGATCTGGACGCACTCAACCCCCAGCGCCGCGGCCGACCCGAGTGGGTCCGAGCCGCTCACGTGTGCCCCGATCTTGAGCTTCGCCGCCATTCGAGCCAGGATATGAGGTACCCGCGACTTCGAGATCGGGCGCGGAGGAGCTGCCGTTGCGACCCGCTCGCCTGGCTTAGACCGGGCTAAGGACCGCCCCTACACTCCTGCGCATGCCCAAGCGGGTCCTGATTTTGGGGTCGACCGGGTCGATCGGCGAGCAGGCGATCGAGGTCGTGGCGGCCTCCGACGAGCTCGAGTTGTGCGGCCTTTCCGCCGGCCATCGCTGGGAGCGCCTTTGCGTGCAGGCACGCGAGCACGGTGTCGGGCAAATCGCCATCGCCGAGCCAGACGCGGGGACGGCCGCCTCGAAGCAATTGGGCTCGGAAGTCCGCGTGCTCGTTGGCGACGCCGGGGTCCGTGAGCTGGTCGGCGCAAGCGAGCCCGACGTGGTGTTGAACGCGATCGTCGGCTTCGCGGGCCTTGGCCCCACGATCGTCGCCCTGACCGAGGGACTTGACCTCGCCCTGGCAAACAAGGAGAGCCTGATCGTGGGCGGCGAGCTCGTCATGGCGCTCGCCGAGGCCAGCAGCGCGCGACTCGTGCCCGTCGACTCGGAGCACTCCGCGCTCCACCAGCTCCTGCACGGCGAGGCGCCTGGGACGGTCGATCGGCTCGTCCTCACCGCCTCGGGCGGGCCGTTCCGGGGTCGCGACGACCTCACCGGCGTCACGCCTGGGGAGGCCCTGGCCCATCCCACCTGGGAGATGGGGGGGAGGATCACCGTGGACTCGGCGACGCTCATGAACAAGGGGTTCGAGCTGATCGAGGCCCACCACCTCTTCGGCTTCCCCTACGAGGCGATCGAGGTGGTTGTCCATCCGCAGTCGATCGTGCACGCCCTCGTGAAGCTGAACGACGGCGCTTCCCTCGCGCATCTGGGACACCCTGACATGCGCGTACCGATCTCCTATGCCCTGCATTCGCCCGAGCGCGCCGACGTTGATGCGCCGAAGCTCGACCTCACGACAGTCGGCGAGTTGACGTTCGAGGCGCCCGATACGGACCTCTTCGCGTGCCTGCGGCTCGCCCGCGAAGCGGGCATCGCCGGCGGGACTGCGCCGTGCGCGCTCAACGCCGCCGACGAGGTCGCCGTTCAGGCCTTCCTCGAAGGCAGGCTCCCGTTCACGGGCATCGCCGAGGTGGCCGCCGACACGCTCGAGGCGCTTCCAGCCGAGACGCCGACGCACTTCGATGACCTCTTCGCCGTCGACTCCAAGGCGCGCGAGCACGCCGCCCTCGTGGCCGACCGGATCGGAACGAGCGTCGGTCTGGGGACGGGCTGATGGAGACCGCGCTTGCGATCGCGCTTGCGATCGGCGGGATCATGGTCCTGGTCGTCCTGCACGAGCTGGGCCACTTCTTCGCGGCGCGCGCCGTCGGCATGCGCGTCGAGAAGCTCTACCTCTTCTTCGGCAAGCCGATCTGGAAGACGCAGAGGGGCGAGACCGAGTACGGCGTCGGCTCGATCCCCTTGGGCGGCTACGCCAAGATCACGGGGATGAACCCGGAGGAGGAGCTGCCTCCGGAGATCGCCCCGCGCGCCTACTACGCGCAGCCCGTCTGGAAGCGCTGCTTCGTGATTCTGGCGGGCCCGTTCGTAAACATCGTCGTGGCCTTCCTGATCCTGTTCGGGACCGCCTTCGGGATCGAGGAGGCCACCGGCATCGCTGTCGGCCCGATCGTGGAGGGCTCCCCAGCCGATGGCGAGCTGGAGCAGGGTGATCGCATCGTCTCGGTCGACGGCGCTACCGCTGCGGGTCTGGATCCCACCGAGCAGGCGACGGTCTTCGCGGACGAAGTGAACACGCACGGGTGCCGCGGCGCCCCGAGCGACGGCTGTCGCGCGACCACGCCGGCGCAGGTTGTGGTCGAACGTGACGGGGAGACCGTCGAGCTCACCCTGCGTCCCTACTACGACGAGGAGGTGGAGCGATCGCGGCTCGGGTTCGCGTTCGAGGGCGCCGACTACGAGCCGCTCAGCCCCTCGGTTCCGAAGGCCGCGGAGATCTCGCTCGATCAGATGTGGCTCGTGACCTCCGAGACCGCGACCACGTTCGCCCAGCTCTTCAAGGCCGAGGAGCGAGAGAAGCTCGGCAGCATCGTCGGCGCGGTCGAGACGACTCGTCAGGCGATTCAGTTCGACGCAGAGGTCGCCCTGCGCGTGATCGCGCTCGTCTCCCTCTCGCTGGCCTTGATCAACCTCCTCCCGATCCTGCCGCTCGACGGCGGGCATGTCTTCTGGAGCGTGTTCGAGAAGATTCGTGGCAAGCGGGCCTCGTTGCGCACCATGGAGCAGGCGAGCGTCGTCGGCTTCATGCTGATCCTCGTCATCTTCGTGATCGGGTTCACGAACGACCTGGGCCGCTTCGCCAATGACGAGTTCGGCATTCGGTGAGATAGTTTCACCTGCATCTAAGGCCACTCGAGGAGGGCTACGAGATGGAAGTGACGACGGCCGAGCGCTACGCGAGTGGGGGCGAGGCTCCAGAGCTCTACGCGGACAGTCTCCCGGAGGCCTTTCGGATGACCGTTGAGCGGATCCCCGACGACCCCGCCATCGTCGACGCAGAGGGGAACACCACGAGCTGGGCCGAGCTTCGCGACCGGGTCGCCCGGATCGCCGGCGGCCTCGCCAAGCTCGGCGTGGGCAAGGGGGACACCGTCGCCCTGATGCTCAACAACCGGCCGGAGTTCTTCGCCCTTGACCTCGCTGTCGTCTCGCTTGGCGGGGTGCCCTTCTCGATCTACCAGACCTCCTCGCCAGAGCAGGTCGCGTACGTGGTCTCCGACGCGGGCGCCAGGATCGCCGTGATCGAGAGCATCTTCGACGAGGTCTTCTCGAAGGCGCGCCAGGATCTGACGGACGTCGAGCACTTGGTCGTGATCGACGGCGATGGGGGCGACCACACGCTTGCCGAGCTCGAGGACATGGACCCGGGCTTCGACCCCACGGATTCGGCGCAGGACCTGGGCCCGGATGACCTCCTCACCTTGATCTACACCTCCGGCACCACCGGGCCCCCCAAGGGCGTTCAGCTCTCCCACCGCAACCTGATGAGCCTCGTCGGCAGTGTCGAGCACATCCTCGACTTCCCCGAGCGCCACGCGAAGGTGATCTCTTGGCTCCCGGCCGCCCACATCGCCGAGCGCGCGGCCAACTACTACCTGCCCGTGATCAAGGGCCCGGCGATCCACGTCTGCCCCGACCCCCGGAAGATCGTGGAGTTCCTGCCAACGGTGAACCCAACCTGGTTCTTCGCCGTCCCGCGGATCTGGGAGAAGCTCAAGTCGGGCCTCGAGGCGAACCTCGCGAAGCTGCCCGACGAACAGCGTGTTCCGGCGCAGAAGGGCTTGGAGGCAGCGATCCAGAAGGTGCGCCTGGAGCAGGCGGGCGAGGAGGTCCCGGACCAGCTCGCGGCGGCCGTTGCCGCGGCCGACGAGCAGCTCTTTGCCGCCCTCCGCCAGAGCCTCGGGCTCGCCGACGCGATCGCCGTCAGCGTTGGGGCGGCGCCGACGCCGCTCGAGGTGCTCGAGTTCTTCCACGGGATCGGAATCCCGATCGGTGAGCTCTGGGGGATGTCCGAGACGTGTGGAGTCGCCACCTGCAACCCGCCCGAGAAGGTGAAGCTGGGCACCGTCGGCCCGCCGGTTCCGGGTATGGAGGTCCGCCTCGCCCAGGACGGTGAGGTGATGGTGAAGGGCCCGTCGGTCATGCCCGGCTATCGCAACCTGCCCGAGAAGACCGCCGAGACCTTCGACAACGAGTGGCTGCTCACCGGCGACATCGGCAAGCTCGACTCCGACGGCTACCTGCGGATTGTCGATCGCAAGAAGGAGCTGATCATCAACGCTGCGGGCAAGAACATGTCGCCCGCGAACATCGAGGCGAAGCTGAAGACCGCCAGCCCCCTGATCGGGCAGGCCGTGGCGATCGGGGACGGACGGCCCTTCAACGTGGCCCTGATCACGCTCGACCCGGATTTCGCGCCCGGGTGGGCGGCGTCGCAGGGCCTCGAGGAAAAGACCCTGGAGCAGCTGGCCGGGGAGGAGAACATGATCGCGGCAGTGCAGGCCGCGATCGAGGACGCCAACTCGAAGATGGCACGGGTCGAGCAGATCAAGAAGTTCAAGCTGCTCGCGACCGATTGGGCACCGGGCGGTGACGAGCTGACGCCGACGATGAAGCTGAAGCGCAAGCCGATCGACCAGAAGTACACGGAGGAGATCGAGGCGCTCTACCAGCGCTAGGCGCCCGCCCTGGCCACACAGGGATTTTGCCCCAGAGCCCCGCCGCGTAGGCTGAGGCCCATGATCCGCGAGCTTGCACGCCGGCTGCCACGGCCACTTCAAGATGCCGTTCGCCGGGGTCGCAACCGGTACCGGAGCTTCCGGTACCGCACGCGGGAGCGCCTGCGCCCGATGTCGCTGGGTCAGTCAGATGTCGAGGATGCGCTTCGCGCCTGTGGGGTCGAGGCTGGGGACGCGGTCTTCCTACAGGCGGCGATGAGCGCCTTCGGCGCCTTCGAGGACGGCCCGGCCACCGTCGTCGATGCGCTCGAGGCGGCGGTCGGGCCCCGGGGCACGATCGCCATGCCGAGCTATCCGCTTGACGCGCCAGCGATCGCCTACCTCGCCTCGGATCCGGTCTTCGACGTGCGCTCGACCCCCTCGAGGATGGGGGCCATCTCCGAGGAGCTGCGAAAACGCCCGTCCGCGCTTCGCAGCCTGCACCCGACGCATCCGACTTCGGTCAAGGGCCCGGGCGCCAGAGAGATCGTCGGGGGTCACGAGACCGCTGCCACTCCCTTTGGCGAGGGGACTCCCTTTCCTCGTCTCGTCGAGCGCGACGCGCTCCAGCTCTTCTTCGGGTGCGGCACGGGTGCGATGACGATGTACCACGCGTTCGAGTGCACCCGGCGTCCCGCGTTTCCGCTGGACGTCTTCGATCCGGACCACGTGTTCGATGCTCGCTGCATCGATGAGAGCGGCGCCGAGCGCCGGGTGCGCACGCTGATCCACAACCCTGCCCTGCACCCGGGGCGGATTGACTCCAACCCGCGGCTCCAAGCCGTCTTTCGCGACGCCATCCTCGAGCGAGGCGGACGCGACGTGCGGCTGGGCCACGCGGAGATCATCGCGATCCGCCTGCAGGACCTGTTCGCGGTCTTCGAGCGCCTCTTGCGAGACGGAGTGACCATCTACACGCGCCCGCTGCCCGAGCCGCCGCCGACCGTGCCGCTCCAGGACCGGGTCCGTGCGTGATCGTGGGCGCGCGGGGGCGCTCTTCGACTTCGCCGTCGAGCGATTGCCCTCCATGCGGCTCAAAGACGGAGCGTTCTGCTTCGAGGTGGCGGCGCCCGAGCTCGCGCCTCGAGGCCGTTCGCTGCGCTACACACTGATCGTGCTGCTCGGGCTGCTGCGGGCCGAGCGGGCAGGGGTCCCACCGCCTGTGGACGCGGGCGCCGTCAAGTCCGTCGTGTTCGATCAGCTCGACGCCGACGAGCTCGGCCCTGGTGACCTCGGGCTGGTGCTCTGGGCCGATTCGCGATCCGGTCTGCAGGCGCCGGACGAGGTGCTGGAGCGCCTCGACGGAGCCGTGGGCCGAAACGGTGGCATGACCGCAATCGAGGGCCTCGAGCTCAGCTGGATCGCGATCGGCTGCGCGCACGCCGTCGCCGCCGGCTGCACGGTACGCGCGGGCGAGCGCCTGGCCTCGGAGGCACGATCCGAGCAAATTCGGCGCGCTGAGACGCCCAGCGGGCTCTTCCTGCACAGGGGGGAAGGGCGGCGGTCCCGCTTCCCGAACTTCGCGACACAGATCTACGGTGTTCTGGCCCTGGCGGAGTTATCGCGCCTGCGGGAGGACGCGGAAGCGCGGAGAGTCGCCGCATCTGTGGCGGAGCGGTTGCTTGAGCTGCAGCGCCCGGATGGTGGCTGGCCGTGGCTCTTCGACGTCCGCAGCGGAGGGGTGGTGGAGCCCTATGAGATCTATTCGGTCCACCAGGACGCGATGGCACCGATGGCGCTGAACGCGCTCAGCGAAACGACGGGCGAGGCGCGGTATCGCGATGCGGCGCTGCGAGGTCTCGAGTGGATCTGGGGGCGAAACGAGCTGGAGGCCGAGATGCTCGACCGGGAGGAGGGGATCGTGTATCGCTCAATTCGCCGTCGCCGGCCCTTCGACCGGCTTGCCCTCTACGCAAACACCGCGACCGCCGCTCTGCGCCGCCCGCTTCTCAACCGCCTGCGGCGGCCAGTCGAGCTGAACCGAACCGACCGCCCGTACCATCTCGGCTGGCTGCTGGAGGCCTGGGCGGGCGATACGGCCTAAGCCGGCGCATTCACGCATCATGCCAGCAAGTGCCCATCGGCACGAGTGCCGCAACAGGATCACCTCAGATCGCAGCGCTGCGGCGGATACCCTTTGTCGGCGATGGCATCCAAACGCCAGATCTGGGTCAAGGACGTGCCGATCGGCGGCGGTGCGCCGGTCGCCGTGCAGACGATGACCAAGACCGAGACCGCCAATCTCGAGGCGACGATGGAGCAGATCCGCACGGTGGCCGACGCCGGGGCCGACCTCGTGCGGGTGGCCGTGCCCCGCGACAAGGACGTGGAGGCGCTCCGAACGATCGTCCGCGATTCGCCAATCCCGGTGATCGCCGACATCCACTTCAACCACACGCTGGCGCTGAAGGCGATCGACGCCGGGGCCCACTGCATCCGGCTCAACCCCGGCAATATCGGCGGGCGCGACAAGGTCGCCGAAGTCGCCGAGCGGGCCACCACTGCGAACGTGCCAATGCGGATCGGGGTCAACTCGGGCTCCCTGCCCAAGCACCTTCATGCCCTCGAGCGGGAGAACCCCGTCGAGGCCCTGGTCACGGCGGGGGTCGAGTTCGTGACCCTGATGGAGTCACTCGACTACGAGAACTTCAAGGTTTCGATCAAGTCCACCAACGTCCCCAACACGATCGCGGCCAACCGCATGCTCTGCGAGCGTGTGCCGTATCCGCTTCACCTCGGCATCACCGAGGCGGGCACCAAGTGGTCGGGCTCGCTCAAGTCATCGGTCGGCCTCGGAACGCTGCTCGCCGACGGCATCGGCGACACGATTCGCATCTCCCTCTCGACCTTCCACGCGGAGGAGGAGGTCAAGGTCGCCTGGGAGATCCTGAAGGCGCTGCAGCTGCGCGAGCGTGGCCCGGTGCTGATCGCCTGCCCCACGTGCGGGCGCCTTCAGTTCGACATGGACACGGTCGTGGCCGAGATCGAGCAGCGTCTGGAGGCCTACGTCGACCCGATCGAGGTCGCCGTGCTCGGCTGCGCGGTCAACGGCATCGGCGAGGCATCACACGCCGACTTCGGCATCACCGGAGCCCGCAACGAGGGCCTCATCTTCGCCCACGGCGAGCCGATCCGGAAGGTAAAGCAGGACGACCTGGTGAACGCCCTGTTCGAGGAGATCGACAAGTCCGTCGAGCGCGGAGGAGGGGTGGCGATCGACGAGCGTGAGTCGGCCGAGGGAGCAGAATGGCTGCGCCGTATCGAGGAGGAGAACGCCGGCGACCTCACTCCCGAGCGCATCGCGCAGATGGAGGCCGCGGCTGCCGCTGCGGGCGAGGACATCACGGCCGATGGCCCGGTGCTCGAGGACGGTGAGCCCTACATGAAGCCGGTCAAGGGGCGCAAGGTCGAGCTCGACGAAGAGGTCTCCCCGACCGCCTCGAGGCGCTTCACCCGGGCGTGAGCCCGTTCGGCCCGGCACCGTTCCTCCGGCAGATGGAGGAAAAGCAGCACGCCCGGCCGACAGTCCTGATCGCGGCGCCCACCTCACCCCGCCAGTAGCCTCTCCGCGCATGTCTCGCCTCTCCCGATATTGGCTGCCGACGCTGCGTGAGGATCCGGCTGATGCCGAGGCGCTCTCGCATCGGCTCATGGTCCGCGCCGGGCTCATTCGCCAGCTCGGTGCGGGGCTTTGGACATGGCTGCCCGCTGGGCATCGGGTGATCGGGAACGTCGAGACAATCATCCGCGAGGAGATGAACGCGATCGGCGCCCAGGAGATGCTCCTGCCCGTTCTGCAGCCGGCCGATCCCTGGCTGGCGACCGGCCGCTACGCGATCGATGAGCTCTTCAAGCTCGAGGACCGCAAGGGCTCGCCCCACGTGCTGGCGATGACGCACGAGGAGGCGCTCACCTACCACGTCGCCCGCGACATCCGCTCCTACCGCGATCTCCCCAAGCTCCTCTACCAGCTCCAGACCAAGGAGCGCGACGAGCCGCGGCCTCGCGCGGGCGTCCTGCGCACGCGGGAGTTCACGATGAAGGACGCCTACAGCTTCGATCGCGACGAGGAGGGCTTGGACCGCTCCTACGGCCTCAACATCGAGGCCTACGATCGCATCTTCGACCGCTCCGGCCTGCGCTGGTATCGCGTCGAGTCCGACGTGGGCATGATGGGCGGCTCCGGCGCCCACGAGTACATGGCGCCGTGCGCCGCGGGGGAGAACGAGGTGGCGCTCGCCCCGGGCTACGCGGCGAACGTGGAGATCGCCTCCGCTACCGCGCAGCCGGTCGAGCTTCCCGCCGGTCTCGAGGAGCCGAAGGCAGTCGGGACGCCCGGCCTCACCACCGTCGCCCAGGTCGCCGGCGCCCTCGACGTGCCTGAGGGCGCCGCGCTGAAGGCGATCCCGGTGGTCGCCTCCGAGCGCGGGTTCCTGCTCACACTCGTGCGCGGTGATCATCGCCTCAACGAGATCAAGCTCGCGAACGCCGTTGGCGAGAGCGTTCGTCAGGCCACCGCCGAGGAGATCGAGGCGAACCTGGGCCCGCCGGGCTTCATCGGCCCTGTTGAGGCCGACGTTCCCGTGCTGAAGGACGTCGCGATCCATGGAGAGGGCTACTTCTGCGGGGCCAACCGGCCCGACGAGCACCTGATCGGCATCGTCCCTGGACGCGACTTCGCGTTCGAGGAGGTGGACATCCGCTCCGTCGAGGCCGGCGATCTCTCACCGGCCGGAGAGCCGATCGAGATCGAGACCGCGATCGAGGTCGGCAACATCTTCAAGTTGGGCACGCGCTACTCGGCGCCCCTGGGGGCCACCTACCTGGACGAGGAAGGCGCCGAGCGCCCGATCGTGATGGGCTCCTACGGAATCGGCCCCGCCCGCATCGTCGCGGCGGCGATCGAGCAGGGGGCCGATGAGCGCGGAATCGTCTGGCCACGTGCGATCGCGCCGTGGCAGGTACACGTCGTCGGCCTCGGCAAGGGGGGAGACGAGGTCGCCTCAGAGGCCGAACGCATCTACTCGGAGCTCGTGGACGAGGGCGTCGAAGCCCTCCTCGACGATCGGGCTGCGGGCACAGGCGAAAAGCTCACCGATGCCGAGCTCCTGGGCTGCCCCCTGCGCGTCACCGTGGGCAAGCGCACGCTCGCGGAGGGAGAGGTGGAGACCCAAGCTCGCCGCTCCGGCCAGGACGGAAGGGTCACTTCGCAAGACGCTGCGGCGCGTGTGCGGGAGCTCCTCGCGAATCTCGACTGAGCCATGGCGCCCCGCTCGACCGACACCCCGCTTCAGGAGCAGGCAAAGGCCGGCTTTCGCCGCCTGGTTGGCCTCGATCGCTCCGGCGCACCGCCCGTCCCGACGATGCGAGGGCAGCCGCTGCACCCGTGGACGCTCCCCAACGTCATCGGCTACCTGCGGCTCGCCTCGATCCCGGTCTTCCTCTACCTCGCCTTCGAGTCCGAGGACGGCCGCACCGCGCCGGCGGCGATCCTCTATCTGTGGATCACCTTCGGCGACTTCATCGACGGCTTCCTGGCACGTGCCACCGGCCAGTACAGCCGGCTCGGGTACCTGATGGATCCGGTCATCGACCGCCTCGCTGCGCTCTCTGGTGCGGCGGTCTGCTGGCATTTCGAGCTGCTTCCGCGCTGGGCGCTGATCGTGCTCTTGGTGCGCGAGATCGTCACGGTCCTGCTCGCCCGGGCCGCCCTTCGCCGTGGGCTCGAGCTGGAGATCTCCTGGCTCGGCAGGCTCGCGACGTTCGGCGTCTTCGGCGGCCTCTTCTGGACGCTGGTGATCGACTCCTGGGTGACGGTCGCCCTGTTCCTGGTCGGGCTCGGGTTCGGTATCTATGCAACCACCCTTTACGCGCTCGCCGGCAGGCGGGCCATGAGGGAGGTTCGTTTCAATGCCTCAACCTCAACTTGACGTTGGCGGAAGCGAACATATAATCCGGCGGCGGCCCTCGAAGGTGCCGCCCAGGCACCGGAGCGTAACCCGAGCGTAAGGAGCAGGACGACCATGGAGGACACCTTCCCCGACGTCAGCTCGATGAGCGACGATGAGCTGAAGGACCTGATCGACACGCTCGCCGATGAAGAGCGCGAGGTTTCCTACCGTCGCCGGTTGCTCCACGGCAAGATCGACATCATGCGCGCCGAGCTCGTCAACCGGCTCAAGGCAAAGCGCGAGGGCGGGGAAGCGCCGCTGACGGGTGCCGACGTCCAGACGCTCACCGACATCCTGCTCGGCAAGGTCCCGGATCCACCCCCCGACGACGAACCCACGTGATGGCACACTCGAACAACCCCCGAGGCGGCGGCTGATGGCCGTGCACTGCCCCGAGTGCGGCTTCGTCAATGACGAGTCGGCGAACTACTGCCAGAAGTGTGGCGCCTATCTGGCCGCCCTCCAGGAGACGGGTGAGGACTCCACGGTCACGTACAAGGTCAACGAGGAGACCGGCGAATACCAGCCTGTCGATCTCGAGGAGGAAGTCGAGCAGGCGGGTGCCGCCGTCGTCATCCGCTCCGGCGGCGGGCGCGCCGGCGAGAGCTTCACGATCGATCAGGACCGCATGTCGATCGGCCGCACGCCCGACGCCGCGCTGTTCTTGGACGACGTCACCGTCTCGCGCAACCACGCGCTGCTCGTGCGCCGCCATGACGGTCACTACATCGACGACCTGGGGTCGCTCAACGGCACCTACGTCAATCGTCGCCGGATCGAATCGCATCGCCTCGAGGACGGCGACGAGATCCAGATCGGCAAATACAAGCTGAGCTACCTGGAGCGCTGAGGAAATGGCGGTGCTCACAACCAGGGACAATTCGCCGGAACGGGGTGGCCGGCAGGCTCCCGAGGCGTCGCCGTCGCGGCCGCGCAAGGCGCTCACGATTGGGGCCGTCGCCAAGATCCTGAGCCAGGAGTTCGACGATATCTCGATCTCCAAGATCCGCTACCTCGAGGATCAAAAGCTCGTTGCCCCCCGGCGCACCGCCGGCGGTTATCGCCTCTATAGCCAGGCCGATGTCGAGCGTCTGCGGGCGATCCTGCGCATGCAGCGCGACGAGTTTCTGCCGCTGCGCGTCATTCGTCAGGAGCTCGCGACCGGCGACTTCACAAAGCCGCGCGGCGGCGAGTCGAGCGGGATCACGCGGCGGGCGATGTCGGTGGATGCCGCCGTCGGAGCGATCTCCGAGGAGGAGCTGCTCGATCAGGCTGGAGTATCCGAGTCCTTCGTACGCGAGCTTCAGGACTTCGGCATCGTCCAGCCCGACCGAAGCGGCAGCGGCAACACCTACGACGAGACCGACCTGGAGATCGTTCGCGCCGCAGCCGAGCTGTCGCGCTTTGGTGTGGCGGGCCGCAACCTGCGCGTCTTTCGCAGCTCAGCCGACCGCGAGGCCGCCCTGCTCGAGCAGATCGTCGCTGCCTCCCTGCGCTCGCGCAGTCAGGCGCGGCGCCGCGAGGCCGTGGAGAACCTGGAGAGCCTCGCCGGAATCTGCGGCCACCTCAAGCATCTTCTGCTCGTACGGGATCTGCGGCGCCTGACCGGGGAATAGAGGTCGGCGGAGCTGCCGCGGATCAGCCGCTCACGCGTGATCCAGGCGCCACCCCAGCGCGTCTGGGAGGTCGTCTCCGATCCCCACCATCTGCCCCGGTGGTGGCCCAACACGGTGCGCGTCGAGGATGTGCGCGAAGCCGACGGCGAGGTCGAGGGATGGACCAAGATGCTCGGTACGGAGAGTGGCACACGCGTGCGCGGCGACTACCGGCGAACGAGAGCCCGTGAGGCGAACGTCTTCTCCTGGGAACAGGAGCTCACCGATTCGCCCTTCGAGCGAATCCTGCGCTCCGCCACCGTCGAGATCCGCCTCGACGGCGAGCAAAACGACACGGCGACGCGCGTCACTGTCCGAAGCGAGGAGCGCCTGCGGGGGCTCTCTCGGCTCGGCTCACCGCTGATGCGAACCGCTGCCGGGAAGCGTCTCGACGAGGCTTTGGAGAACCTCGATCATGCACTGGTGGCCCCGTGAGGGAGCCGACGGCACCGATCACGCGCTGGTGGGGGTGGGGCGATCCCGCGCGATCCGCCGAGCTCGGTCCGGAAGCGAGAGCGATGCTGGAGGAGGTCGTGGGGCCGCCAGCAGCCACCGAGCGGGTCCAGCTCGAGGAGGTCGGACTGCCCGAGCCGCAGCGACTCCCCGAGGCGCTTGAGGCAGCCCTTGGGCCGCATGCGATCCTCACCGGGCGCGAGCACCGGATCCGCCGCGCGACGGGACAGGGCTACCCGGACCTGATCCGTCTGCGCACCGGCAGGCTCGAGGGTGCGCCCGATGCCGTCGTCCTTCCCGGGACGCCCGAGGAGGTCCTGCGAGCGCTCGAGGTGTGCACCGCGGAGCGCGTCGCGGTGGTCCCCTTCGGCGGCGGCACCGGCGTGGTCGGCGGAGTTGAGCCGATCCGTGCGGGCCTCGAGCGCCTGATTGCCCTCGACTTGCGACGGCTCCGCGCCGTGTCCATCGACGAGCGCTCGCTGACGACGAAGCTCGGCCCCGGCCTGCGCGGCCCCGAGGCCGAGCGGGCGCTCAGCGAGAGCGGCCTCACGCTCGGGCACTTCCCGCAGTCGTTCGAGTACGCCACCATTGGCGGCTTCGCGGCGACGCGCTCGGCCGGCCAGGCCTCCAGCGGCTACGGGCGCTTCGACGAAATGGTGAGCTCGCTGCGAATGGCGACGCCGGCGGGAGAACTCGCGACCCTCGACATTCCCCACACGGCCGCGGGACCGTCGCTGCGCGAGCTCGCGGTCGGCTCGGAGGGCGCGCTGGGCGTGATCACCGAGGTCGGGGTGAGGGTTCGTCCTGCCCCAACTCAGCGCCGCTACGAGGCGTGGGTCGCCGCGGGCTTTGAGGAGGGCTGCGAGGCAGTGCGGGAGCTCGCTCAGTCGGACTGCCTGCCGGATGTCGTGAGGCTCTCCGACGAGGCCGAGACCCGCACCTCGCTGGGGCTGGCGGATGTCTCGGGCGGCCGCCGGCGGGCACTCGACGCTTATCTCGGCCTGCGCCGCCGCCGCGCGGGCAGCATGGTCATCTGTGGCTGGGAGGGAACGTCGGAGGCAGTCGAGCGGCGTCGCGTCGTCTCGACGAGGGTCCTGCGCTCCTCCGGTGCCGTCTCGCTGGGGCAGGACCCTGGGCGCGCGTGGCTTCGGAGTCGGTTCGAGGGCCCCTACCTGCGGGAGGCGCTGCTCGACCTTGGTTACTTCGTGGAGACGCTGGAGTCGGCGCATGAGTGGTCGGCGCTCGGGTCGCTCTATGAGGCAGTGGGCGGAGCCATAAGGGGCGCACTCGAGCGCGGGGGAGGGGGATCGCTCGTCATGTGCCACCTCTCCCACGCCTATCGCGACGGCGCCTCGCTCTACTTCACCTTGATCGCGCCCGCGAGACCCGGGGCGGAGCTTGAACAATGGGCCGAGGTGAAAGCCGCTGGCTGTGATGCGATCGTCGCCAACGGCGGCACGATCACGCACCATCACGCGGTCGGCCGTGATCACGCGCCATACATGAAGGCGGAGGTGGGGGAGGTGGGCATCGAGACGCTGCGGGCGGTGAAGTCGCGGCTGGATCCTGCTGGGATCATGAATCCCGGCAAGCTCATCCCGAGCTAGCCGCCGCCCTCGCCTCTCCCGCCCTGAGCGGCCTCGACGGCGCGCTGGACGGGAGCCGAGAGCACACGCTCGCCGGGGATCTTGACGACCGTCGAGTCCGCAAGCGCCTCGGGGATCCGCTTGCGCAACTCGTCAAGCGGCGAGATCCAGACATCGATCGAGCGAGCGGAGAGCACGACACTGAGCGCCTCGTTCGGCAGCACGAAGCGCTCGCTCGTCGCCTGTGAGCCCTCCACCGCGAGCGGCTGGTAGGGATAACCGGTGGTTTCGTCCTGCATGAACCACACGTAATAGGTGGACCCGTTCGGGGCCGGCTGCAGGTTCTCCGCCTCGAGCTCGACGAAGCCCTGCTGTCCCGAGGTGAGCCCGAGGGTGACCGCGCCCGACGCGTCGCCGCCACCCACGGGCTGCAACGGGATCGAGGCGGTGTTCTCGGTCACCTGGGTGCCGTTGGCCCCTGTATCGGTGGCGGTCGAGGTGGCGCTCGCGACGGGCTCTGAGGGGGAATCCTCCTCACCCTCGAAGACGCCGGCGACGGCGAGGACGACGAGCACCAGCACGATGGCGGCGCCCCCGAGGGCGAACATCAAGCGGGCCTGGCGCGGATCAAGAGACGTGAAAGAGCGGCGCTCACGAGCGGGCTTCGGTGCCGCGGGGACCGGAGGCGGCGCATCCGCGTCGGCCTGGGCCCCGCGGCGCCGGAAGCGGCCCTGGCTCGGCTCGCCGGGGAGCCGGGGGAACTCGGCGTCGGGGGCGAGCTCACGCAGCGAGGCGATCAGCGACGCCGCGAGCTCGCGGTCGGCGGCGTCCTCGCGGACGTGGCGGGCCGCATCGGCTCGATCGATCGGATCGGCCTGTCCCAGGATCCAGTCGGTGAGGGCCACGTTGCGGTCGGGGTCGGTGCCACCCAGCTCGGTCAGAGCGGCGCGGGCCCGCTGGCGCACCTCGGATTCAGACAGCTCGAGGAGCGAGCCGATGTCGGCATAAGTCTGGCCCCTCGCGAGCAGCAGCTCGAGCAGGGCCTGAGCGTCGGCGGACAGGGCCATGAGCGCAGAAGCCTACGGTTTGCGGGTAAAGCGTGGCTCAGGTCCGCGGACGGCTAGGCTGGCTCGATGACGCGGGCGAGCGAGGGAACTAACCGAAAGCCTGCCGCGGACGGCTTCTCGGAGTTGATCGGAATCGAGACCCTCGAGGCGCCGGAAGGGGATGCCCGCGGTCGCATCGCGGTTACCGACGATCTGCGCCAGCCCTTCGGGATCGTCCACGGTGGCGTCTTCGCCTCGCTTGCCGAGACGATCACCTCGCGGGGCACGTGGCTCGCGGTCCGCGACGAGGGCAAGATCGCGATGGGCCAGGCGAACCAGACGACCTTTCTGCGACCCGTCTCGGACGGTCACATCACCGCGCATGCGACGCCGCGCCAGCGCGGCCGGACCACATGGGTTTGGGACGTCGACATGACCGACTCCGACGGGCGGATCTGCGCGATCTCGCGGATGACGATCGCGGTGCGGCCGATGCGTGAGGGGTGATGGACGACGAGCCGCGCATCGGCGCCGCCAACGCGCTGCAGGCCTGTCGGCGAAAGCGTCGGTTCGAGAGCCAGCGCGAGGCCGACGATGCCGCTTACGCCGCCCGCATGGAGGGGCGAGCGCTCGGCATCTATGAGTGCCCGCTCTGCCACGGCTGGCACCTCACCAGCCGCCGCCCGGATTGGCGCAATCGTTCAGTCTGAGTCCGGCAGCCCGTAGCGCTCGATCACGCGGTCGTAGTTCATCCGCAGCAGCGCGATCGCGTCGTCGACATCCTGCTCGCTTCGAAGAGCGCGGGCTGCTGGTCCCGGCTTGCCGGGGAAGACGGGATGGTCGGTGATGCGCCCCTCTGCCTTCAGCTCGGTCCAGGTGTCCTTCGGAAAGCCCGTGTGCAGTGCGTGGTCGCCGTGCAGATGACCGATCTCCCTGCGCCCGACCACAAAGGCCTCGCCGCCACGAGCGTTCTTGCCGATGCTGACCCCGGGCCACGAAGTGACCTCGTCGGTGATTCGCTCGGCCGCGGGCTTGGTCTCGATCATGGCTGCTCCTCGGTCTCGATATCGATCGTTTACGCACTGTACAAGTTCAAGTGAACTTGAAGTCAAGCCTAGATCATGCTTTGCTTCGTGTATGGAGCTGATGACGATCAGCGAGGTGTCAAGGCGCAGCGGCGTCGCGGCCTCGGCGCTTCGCTACTACGAGGAGCGTCGCCTGATCAGTTCGGAGCGCGCGGGCTCCGGCCACAGGCGGTTTCCGAGGCCGGTGCTGCGGCGCATCGCGTTCATCGTCTTCGCCCAGCGGATCGGGCTGACGCTCGAGGAGATTGGCAACGAGCTCTCAAAGCTGCCGCCCGATCGCGCGCCGAACCGGCGCGACTGGGCCCGGCTCTCGGCGAGCTGGACCGCCCGGATCGACGACCGCATCTCCGAGCTCGAGCGCTTGAGGGCGGGGCTCACCGAGTGCATCGGGTGTGGCTGTCTCTCGCTCGAGCGCTGTCAGCTGGCGAACCCGGGCGACCGCGCTGCTCGGCTCGGCCCCGGACCTCGCTACTGGGTGGGCGACCGACCTTACGCCGGTGTGGAGTCGGGCTAGCCGCGAAAGCGATTCGTGATCGGCATCCGCCGGTCACGCCCGAATGCGCGCGGCGTGATCTTGATCCCGGGTGGCGCCTGGCGCCGCTTGTATTCCGCGCGGTCGACCATCGCGATCACCTGGTCGACAACCTCAGCCGGAAGCCCGTCGCCGACGATCTCCTCGCGGCCGCGGTAGTCCTCGACGTAGGCCTCCAGGATCCGGTCAAGGACCTCGTACGGCGGGAGCGAGTCCTCGTCGCGCTGGTCGGGGCGCAGCTCCGCGGACGGTGCACGCTCGATCACCGAGGCCGGGACGAGCTCCTCGGCCGCCACCTGGTTGCGATGGCGCACGAGCCGGTAGACGAGCGTCTTCGGGACGTCCTTGAGGACGGCGAACCCGCCGGCCATGTCGCCATAGAGCGTCGCGTAACCGACGGAGAGCTCGCTCTTGTTCCCAGTCGTCAGCACGAGCCATCCAGTGCGATTGGAGATGGCCATGATCAGGTTGCCGCGAATCCGAGCCTGGATGTTCTCCGCCGCCAGGTCGAGCGTCTCGCTGCCCGAGCCACTCTCCGTGAGCATCTGCTCGTATGCGCCCATCGCCGTCTCGATCGGGATCTCGATCAACTCGGCCTCGAGGTTCGCCGTAATCGCGCGGGCGTCCGCCTGGGTCTCGTCGCTTGAGTGGGGGGAGGGCATGACCACGCACGAGAGCCGCCCGCCGCCAAGCGCGTCGGCTGCCACCAGGGCAACCAGGGCCGAGTCGATTCCTCCCGAGAGTGCCACCAGCACGCGATCGAACCCGTTCTTGGTGACGTAGTCGCGAAGGCCAACCACGAGGGCCTTGTAGATCTCGGCATCGGCATCGAGTAGGTCTACCGGTTCCTGCGCCGGCAGGTCCGTGTGCGTTGCCGGCGTGCGCAGCGTGGCCACGACCGGGGCGTGCGGTCCGCCTGGCAGCGCCTCGAACCGCGCGTCCGGCGCCGAGGGCGAGGGCGCCGCCAGGGGCAGGTCCAGGTCGCAGACGACCAGGTCCTCCTCGAACTGGGCGCCGCGGGCCATGAGCCCGCCCGATCCCGACACGACGAGGCTGTGGCCGTCGAACACCAGCTCGTCCTGGCCGCCGACGAGGTTGCAGAGCGCAAACGCCGCTCCCGTCTCGGCAGCACGATCGGCCAGCATCCCCTCGCGGAAAGCCCCTTTGCCACGGTGGTAGGGGGAGGCGGATGGGTTGACGATCAGGCTCGCCCCGGCAAGCGCCTCCACCGATGCCGGCGGCCCAGGAAACCAGATGTCCTCGCAGATCGTGAGGCCGACCAGGATCCCGTTCAGATCGATCAGCGCCGGGCCGTCGCCGGGCTCGAAGTAGCGCCGCTCGTCGAAGACGCCGTAGTTGGGGAGCAGAAGCTTGCGGTAGACGGCTTGGACGGCGCCATCGGCGATCACCGCGCAGGCGTTCCGAACGGCCGCGTCGGCCTCGGCGAACCCCACCAGGGCCACAATCCCCTCGATCTCCACGGCTGCCTCGTCAAGCGCGCGGGAGGCAGCCTCGAGAAAATGGCGCCGGAGCCAGAGGTCCTCGGCCGGGTAGCCGGTCACCGTGAGCTCGGGGAAGACGACGAGCTGCGCCCCCGTTTCCCGAGCTCGGTTGGTCCATTCGGTCACGCGGCGAGCGTTGCCATCGATGTCGCCGACGGTCGTGTTGACCTGGGCGAGCGCGATCCGCAACGTCTGCGTGGGTTCCGCCATCGCCCAAGTATCGCTGCCGCTCAGGCTCAATCCCCGTCTGACCGCCGCATTTCGCTTGCTCAAGCCGTATCTTTCCCATCTCAATGGGGGGTGAGGTAATTTGGAGACGACTCGGCTGCGCCGCCTCGGCCGCGCTCTTGCTGGCGCTGGTGCCGGCCGGCGCAACGGCTCAGGAGCCCGGTGAGACGGCCGAGGCTCAGGCCGAGGCTACGCTCGAGGAGGCCCTCGAGCTCTTCGAAGACCCGGCGCCGGCCCGGCCGACCCGTGAGCTGACCCCCCTCCTCGCCGAGCTCGCCCGCTCCGCGCCCGCGCTCGATCGTCGCGAGCGGCGGGTTGCCCGCTCGATTCTCGCGCGTCCCGATGACGGCCGCGCTGATCGCTATGGCGACGGCTTCAGAGCGCCCGAGGCGGACGAATCGCCGCTTTGCGACAGCGATTTCTGCGTCCATTGGGTCGACACGACGTCGGACGCCCCGCCGACCGCCGACAGCAACGGCGACGAGATCCCGAACTACGTCGAGGAGGTCGCGGAAGCGGCAGACAGGTCGGCGGATGTGGAGAACGGCACGCTCGGTTGGAGGAACCCAGTTCCCGACGGCCCTCGCGGCGGTGGCATGAATCGCACCGACATCTACCTGCTCGAGACCCGGGGCGACTACTTCGGCTACGCCTCGCCCGACGAGGGGCAGGGGACGGTGGCGGAGAAGGAGTCCTATCTGGTTCTCGACGATGACATGGAGGAGTTCATCGATCCGCCCGACTTCACGGCTACTGAGGCACTCCAGGTGACGATGGCTCACGAGTACAACCACGTCCTCCAGTTCGCCTACGACTCGCTCCAGGATTCCTGGATGTTCGAGTCCACGGCGACCTGGGCCGAGGAGCAGGTCTACCCGAGCGTCGACGACTACCTCGGCTACGTTCCCAGGTTCGCAGCGACCCCAAGGGTTCCGCTCACCAAGAACGATCCATCGGGGCTCAAGATCTACGGAGCAGCGGTCTGGAACCACTACCTGAGCTCGGCCTATGGCGACGACGAGGTCCGCGAGGCGTGGGCCGTCTCCGACCAGGTCTTCCCGGCCCATCACTCAGCCGCCGCGTACGACGATGCCATTGGCGGCGACGGCAACCCGTTCGAAGCCTTGGGGGATGAGTTCATCCGGTTCGCATCCTCGACGGCTGAGTGGCGGGCGCTCCCGGGCGTCTTCCCCGACGCGGATGAGCTCCCCAGCGTGGACAGGGTCGGCGCGCTCAGGCCCCGTCGCGGACGGAAGATCAACCTCGATCACCTGTCGTACGCGCTGTTCGACGTGCCACCGAAGCTGGGCACCGACTTCAAGGTGTTGGTGTCGGGGCCTCCAGGTACGCACTTCGGGATCGACCTGGTCGGGCGGACGGGCACCGCCACAGGCGGGAGCGTGACCTCGAGCCCGATCTCGGACGACGACGGCGGCCGCCTGGCCGCCCTCTTGCCCGAGCGTGACTACGACCGCATCACGGCGGTCGTCGTGAACGCCGACCCGAGGATCAACAGCTCCGGCGAGTATCTCCGCAAGAACCAGCGGTTCCAGGTCAAGCTGCTTTCGCAGTAGGCGGACCCGGCAGGGCTTCGCGCAACTCGACGACGCGCACGCATGACTCGGCGGCGGCCTCCACATCGAGGGCCCCACGGGCGAGCGAGCGCTGCAGGCTTCGGAGAACCTCCGGGGCGGCGCTGCCCGCGAACAGCAGCAGGTCAGTTCCGGCCGCGGCGGCCCGCTCTGCCGCCTCCTGCTCACTGTAGGAGGCGGCAACGGCCTCAGCGCCAAGATCGTCGCTGATCGAGACGCCCTCGAACCCCAACTGCGTTCGGAGGAGGCGGGTGGAGATGGAGCGCTCGAGGGCCGCGGGATCCTTTGTGCCCAGCTGTGGATACGACGCGATCGAGATCATGATCAGGGGAATGTCCTGGGCGATCGCTGCCTCGAACGGGCGCAGGTCCTCGGCCAGCTCGCGTCGCGACGCTCCGATGGCGCTCGGGGAGAAGTCGGTGTTGAGGGTGGAGCGCCCCAGGCCGGGGAAGTGCTTGGCCGTAGCGTTCACGCCCTCCTTGGAGAGTCCGTCGGCGAACGCGAGGCCCAAATCCGTGACCACGTTCACGGACTCCCCGAAGGCACGGTCCGAGATCACGGACCCGGAGGTGCGAGGCACGTCGAGCACGGGGGCCAGGTTCGTGTTGATGCCGAGCCCGGAAAGGAAGGTGCCGGTGGCGCGGCCCTCGAGGCGGGCGGCGTCGGAGTCGGGCTCGAGTCCCAGCTCGGCGGGGGAGCGGAGTGGGGGAGCCTCTACAAAGCGCTTTACGAAGCCGCCCTCCTGATCGGTCGCGACGATCAGCGGCGGATGGTCGCCCTCGGCTGAGGCCGCCTGGAGGCCGCGCAGGCCGCGGCGGATCTCAGCCTCGGAGCCGCCCTCATCGGGGAAGACGATCACCCCGGCGATCTCGCCCCGTTGCGCGCGCTTTAGAAGATCGTTGTCGGGGGTGCCGTCCGTTCGCACCACAAGGCGCTGGGCGGCGAGCTCCCTCAGGTCCGCCGCGCTGTCGCCCTCACACTGCGAGGGAACCGACACCCCTTCGGCATCCGATCCGCGGTCGCTGCCGGCACCGAGGACCGCCCCCAAAAGCGTGGCCAGCAAGGCCACGACCAGCAGCGCCCCCAGCCGTCTCCGTCGCACGGCGCGCGCACGCTCGCGGCGCTCGCGCCTTAGGCGTCGGTCGGCGTCAGGGACCGCTCCAGCAGGATCACGTCCTTCCACTCGCCGTCCAGCCTCCCATGTCTTAGGTGCCGCCCGACCTCTCGCCACCGGTGCTCGCGCAGCAGCCGCAGGCTCGGCTCGTTCGAAGCGAATACCTTGCCGACCAGCTTCCAGTATCCGCGACGCTCGGCCTCCTGCGCCAGGCCGTCGACCAGCGCCGCTCCGATCCCCTGCCGACGCGCGTCATGTGCGACGTAGAAGGTGAGCTCCCCGACGCCCGAGTAGTAGGGAGCCTGATCCGAATAGGGCCCAAGCTTGGCGAATCCCACGACCTCGTCGTCGCGCTCGGCGACGATCAGGACGGCGCCGGCCGCGATCAGCTCCTCGACGCTTGCCTGGCTCGGGTGGTGCGTTTCGAACGTCGCGACGCGCTCCTCGATCCCCTGTGCGTGAATCAGGGCGATGCGCTTTGCGTCATCCCAGCGAGCGGCCCGGATCTTGAAGTCCGGGCCGCTCACCCCATCGCTCGCCGCCGACCCAGGTTTCCGACGATCACCGCGACCACGGTAACCAGGTAGATCTGGCCGATGAGCTGCTCGGTGATCGCGAGCGAGCGGCCGAGGTCAGTGGCAGCGGTGAGATCGCCGTAGCCGGTCGTCGTCATCGTCGAGAACGAAAAGTAGAGGTAGTCGGAGGTGTTCGCCTCACCGCCGATCTGCGCGAAGAACGGAGCTGATTCGACGTGGTCGATGATCCCGAACGCGAACGCGAAGAGCGACCCGAGCATGAGGTAGATGCAGAGCACGCCGAACATCGTCTGCATCGTGACTCGGCCCGCCTCACGGAAGTGGCGAGCGACACCGTGGACGATCGCCACCGGGGCCAGGATCGCAAACGCGAAGCTGAGGATGCGCGCGGTGCCGCCGTCCACGTTTCCGCTAAACGCGAGCGCGATCGTTGCGGCAACGGTCGCTATGACCACGAGGGCACTGGCCAGGCGAAGGAAGCGGTTTCGCACCTGCGAGGTCCAAAGCGCGGCCAGGAAGGTGATTCCCTGCAGGGCGACGATGATCAGATGGGTCAGGTCGCCCTCCGGCGCCGCCATCTGGAAGGAGAGCGAGACGAGGATGAGGCCGAGCAACGGGCCGTAGCCGTGCTCGTGGATCGTCAGCTCATCGCGAACCCTCAAGGGGGAAGAACGTACTCGCCGAGGTGGTCGGAGAACCTACGCAGCGTCGGCGACCGGCACGCGCACCTCGCCGGCCGTATCCGGGGCCACCAGAATCGCCCCCTCGCCGGTGGCATAGGCCTCCTCACCGTGTTCGACAACGTCCATTCCCACGGCCTCGTCGCGCTCCGCTGCCCGCAGCGGCATGACGAGCGCGATGCCGCGCAGGAGCAGGAACGTCGCGCCGAACGCGTAAACCGGCGCGATGATGGCCGCCAGCGCCTGGTCTCCCAGCAGGCTGGCGCCACCGTAGAGAAGGCCATCGGAGACCCCGTTCCAGTCGAACTGCGCGACGAACCCGATGAAGAGGATCCCCGTGAAGCCAGCGATTCCGTGGGCAGCCAGGACGTCCAGGGTCTCGTCGACGCGCGTCCGCGGGCGCAGGACGATGATGGCGTAGCTCGGCAGCGCGGCCACCACCCCCAGAACCATCGCCCAGCCCGGGCTCACGAACCCGCCAGCGGGGGTGATGCCGACGCAGCCAACGATGATCGCGGTGGCCGCCCCGATCGCGGTCACCTGCCTGCCGCGCACGAGATCGAGCACGAACCATGTGACCAAACAGCAGGCCGGGGTGAGCAACGTGTTGGTGAAGGCCAGGACGCTCGAGTTCCCGGTTGAAAGGCCGCTGCCCCCGTTGAAGCCGAACCAGCCGAACCAGAGGAGACCGGCGCCAAGCAGCACGTAGACGGCGTTGTGTGGCAAAAGCGCCAGGCGGCCATAGTCCTTGCGAGCGCCAACGACGAGGGCTGCCGCCAGTGCCGAGAAGCCCGACCCCATCTCGACGGGCACGCCGCCGGCGAAGTCGAGCGTGCCGCCCTCCTGCAGGAAGCCGCCGCCGAACACCCAGTGTGCCATCACCGGGTAGACGAGCACCGTCCACAGCGCGATGAAGATGAGGTACGGGACGAAGCGAATCCGTTCCACGACCGCGCCGGACACCAGCGCAGCCGTGATGATGCAGAAGCTGCCCTGGAAGGCGAAGAAGACCAGGTGCGGGATTGTCATCCCCTCCAGGGGCTGGAAGCCGATTCCATTCATGAGCGCGTAGTCGAAGTCGCCGATGAACCCGTTGCCCTCCCCGAACGCCAGCGAGTAGCCGACGAGCGCCCACGAGATCGCGGCCACCGCAAGCGCGGCGATCGACATCATGAACGTGTTCAGTGTGTTCTTCGAGCGCACCAGACCCGCGTAGAACAGGCCGAGCGCCGGCGTCATCAGCACGACCAGCGCGGTAGCGATCAGAAGCCAGGCGGTATCGCCCGAGTCCACCTTGCCGACTGGCACGAGGCTCGCGAGCTCGGTCATGAGCCCACCGGGGTGACGGCGCTTTGGTCGGTCTCGCCGGTGCGGATGCGGACCGCCCGCTCGAGCGGCACGACGAAGACCTTGCCGTCGCCGACCTCGCCGGTTCGCCCTCCAGCCGTGAGGGCATCGATCGTCGGATCCACGAAGTCATCCGAGACCGCGATCTCGAACCGGACCTTCTCCGAGAGACCCATCTGCACGGTGGTCCCGCGGTAGGTCTCGACGCGGTCGAGCTCGCCTCCGTGGCCCTGGACGCGGCTCATCGAAACGCCGCGAACCTCGGCGCGATAGAGGGCTTCTAAGACGTCGTTTGCCTTCTCCGGCCGGACGATCCCGATCACGAGCTTCACGGTCCTCCCCCGTTCGATTTTTTCTGGGTGGCGCCAGGCGCGAGCGTTCAGCTCACGCGCGACCAATTCTCTGAGCGCGTGAGCACCTGCGCCTTATCCGCGCGTACAGGATCCGAGAGGGGTCGCTATCCAGGGGGATAGGTGGGGGAGAGGCCGCGAGCCGCGGGGCTCTCCGCACCCGTCGCGGCGAGACCGGCGGCCGCTTCGAGCTCCGCGATCGAGCCGAAGAGATCGTCGGCGAGCGCGTCGAGGTCCCGCATCTCGTCGTAGTCGGCGGTCAGGCCGAAGTTCACCTCGCCGTCGTAGCTCATGACCCCGAAGCAGACCGCCTGCCGGCGTGCAAGCGGGACCATCGGGATCACCGCGTCCAGGCGTCGCCCCATCAGATAGAGGGAGAACTGAGGGCCGGGAACGTTCGTGACCACGACGTTGAAGAAGCGCTGCGCCGGCTGGAGCCGAGCCGCTTGCCCCGCGATGGTGGGTGGGGCGAAGTCCGAGAGCTCGGTCATCATGGTCGCTCCCACAGCCTGCTTCGAGTGCTTCAGATCGCCCATGGCGTGGCTGACGAGGCGGAGCCGCTCGACCGGGTCCTCCTCGAAGACCGGAAGCGGGGCGATGAACGATGAAACGCGATTGCCGAGGGCTCCGTGCTGATCGGCCGTGCGCACGCTGATCGGCACGAGCGCCCGCAGCTCCAAGCCCTGCGTGGAGTGCCCGCGCTGGCGCAGGTAGCTGCCGAGCGCCCCGGTCACGACCGCGAGGACGACATCGTTCACCGTGCCGCCGAGCTCGTTCTTGATCGCCTTTACGCGGTCGAGGTCGGCTCGCACCCAGGCGAAGCGGCGATACGGCCCGATCGGGACGTTGAACGGCGAGTCGGGTGCCGCGAGGCCCGTCCTGGCGAAGGCTCCAGCCGCCGCCAACGCATCGACGGCGCCCCGAACCGCACGCCTCGGTGCGCGAAACAGGGCCCGTCCACCACGAACCAGCTCCGCCGGCGTCGTCGCTCGCTCAACCAGGGCCTCGGTCAAGACCTCGGCGTCGGTTGGCTCAGGTCGGGGCGCCCAGGGCCCGGGAGGGGGGACCTCGCTTGGCTCAGGCTCGGTGTCGTAGAGGACGGTCGTGATGTCGACTCCCGAAACGCCGTCGACCAAGGCGTGATGCGTCTTGCCGATCACGGCGAAGCGCCCGTTCTCGAGTCCCTCGACCAGCCAGAGCTCCCAGACCGGCTTCGACCGGTCGAGGCGTTGGGAGAAGATGCGAGCGGCGAGGTTGCGCAGCTGCTCGTCGGAACCGGGGGCAGGTAGCGCCGTATGCCGGACGTGGTAGGAGAGGTTGAACCGCGGGTCGTCGATCCACTTCGGCCGGCCCTGGTTCAGGGGCACGAACCGCAGCTTCTGCCGGAAGCGCGGGACGAGATGAAGGCGGGAGGAGATGTGATCGCGAAATTCCTCGTACGCCGGAGCCTCGCCCTCGAAGAGCGAGACGGAGGCGACGTGCATGTGGGCGGGACCCCGCTCGAGGTGAAGGAAGGACGAGTCGAGGCCTGAGAGCCGGTCGCGATTCATCGCCGCCGCGATTGTCTCAGAAGCGACCCGTACGCCTAGAATCGCGCCCATGAGCTCCGAGGCGAGGAACCTCGAGGCGATCTCCAAGGCGATCGACCAGCACAACTCGAGCTGCCCATTTCCGGCGACTGAGGTCAGGATGAACCCGTTCGAGCTCGAGCGCCTCGGCTGGGAGGAGATCCGCGGACTGCCGATTACCGCTGATCCCGCCCTCGAGACCGGCCGGTTTCGGATCATCTGCCCTCGGGACGGCGACGACGCCGAGCTCGAGGAGGTCGAAGCGATCGGAGAGCCGATCGAGATCGGTGTCCCGGAGCCGCAGAGGCCGCCCGTCTAGCCTCGGGCGCGTCACGGACTCCTCATTGTTCCCAGACGAGGGCCGGCTCCGAGGCGCCGCGAAGCTCGGCGGTCCGTGCCGCCTCGCCCTCCACGTCGGCCCGCGCGAAACGCCCGAGCTTCTCGATCGTGATCTCGATCTTGCTCTGCTTCCGCTTGGCGCGCCAGAGGCCCACGAGCCGCCCATCCTTGAGCACAGCTCCGGGGCTCGCCACCGGGCGGAACATGCGCTTTCGAAGATTCGCGTCGGGCGCGAGCAGAGCGCGGTTCGCCTTCTGGAGATACGGATCCCCCGGTGGGAGCAGTCGCACGCCGGCCGCCTCGGGTGGCGAATCGAGCGCAGCTGCATCCGCTCGTAGCGCCCAGCCCTTCCGCTTGCCGGCGACGACTTCGTCGAGATCCGCCTCGACGCCCTTCCAGATGCGCCCTGCTTGGGTGGGGTTGATGCCGGCCCACTCCGCGAACTCAGTCGGCGTCGCTGGGGCGTAGAAGCTCAGGAACATGCGCGCAGTGTCGGCCGCCGATGCCCTGCCGGGCTTGGCGAGCAAATAGCGACGAGAGGAGTCAAGCCGGGCACCGGCGTGAATCGTTGCGTAGCGCCACAGGGCCGGGGCGACGTGATAGCTGCCGCAGCTGCGACACCACGGCATCAGGTTCTTGTGGACCCGCTGGCGCAGCTCCTCGTGGAGCTCGTCCTTGCCGAGCTTGCGCCCCCGAGCAAGGGCCGCCCTCGTCGCGTCGGCAACCTGGGCTAGCGCCTCGGTGGGGACGAAGGTCTTCGCCTTCGCTGAGCGGTGGTATTTGGTCCCAAGCTGAGCGGTCAGCTCCACCTCGTCGGTCGAGATCAGGGCTCGGCCGAGTGCCGCGTGATCGTCGGGTGCGAGGGCGTGGATGGCGGATCGAATGACATGGGCCACAACGAGCTCGCCCGAGTCGACGGCATCGTCGTAGCCCTCGCGGGTTACTCCCTGACTGCGCGCGGCGAGCGCCTGCAGCGCGGCGTCGCGGGCGAAGTCCGAGGCGGGGCAGGCGGCGGCGTCCGCGAGCGTCCTCGCCTGGCGCTCATGAAGTCCGGACCGAGCCAGGCGAAAGGCGAGGATCTGCTGAGAGTCCACTGGCCGCGAGCCTAGCCCAGTGGCATTCTGCGCCTAGAAGTCCAGCCCGAGCTCATTGGTGAGCTTCTGGGCCTCGACGTTCAGTTTGAAGAACTCACCCGTGAGGATGAGGATCCCCATGATGATGAGGACGCCCCCGCCGATTGCGATGATCACGGCGTAGTGGCGCTTTACGACCTCGAAGACCTGCGCCATGCGCGAGAACGCGATCGCCGAAAGCAGGAACGGCACTCCCAGCCCGAGCGAGTACACGGTGAGCAGGAAGGCGCCGCGGGCCTCAGTCTCCGCCAGCGCCGCGGCCGAGAGGATCGGCCCGAGCGTGAGCCCGATGCATGGCGACCAGGCGATCGCGAAGGCGGCGCCGGCCACGAGCGGCCCACCGGTGCCGGCGCGCTTCATCAGCGCCTGAAAGTGCCACTCGCGGTTTAGACGCGGGATGAAGTAGCTCGCGACGAAGAGCGCCCCCATGACGATGATGAGCACGCCGGCGATGTCGGTGAGCAGATCGCGGTTCTCCTGCAGGCTCGAGCCGAGCGCCGTGGCCGTGAGCCCTAGCAGGATGAAGAAGGCCGAGAACGACGCGATGAAGAGCAGGCTCGGGACCAGTACCCGGCGCCAGCCGGCGTCGTCGAGATCGCTCACCGCAACGCCACTGATCACCGACAGATACCCGGGCACGAGTGGCAGGACGCAGGGAGAGAGGAAGGACGCGAGGCCTGCCCCGAAGGCGGCGAGCACCCCGATTCCCGATGCGGGGTCTGGGGGCACGGGCCTCTCAGCTGAGCGCGGCCGCCAGCCGGCGCCGATGGGCGCGCGCGAGCGGATCGGCGGGTCCCAGCTCGGTGAAGATCGCGACCATGGTTTGGCGGAGGAGATCCCTCGTCTCAGGGTCATCGGTGGACGTGATCGCGCCCTGGAGAGCCTCGAGCGCCGTTTCGTGGTCGCCCGTATCCCACGCCGCGAACGCCTGCTCGAGCGTCGAGGAGGCAACGCCGTTCGTCGCCTCCCGGGAGGCAAGCCGCAGGCGCGCCAGCAGGCCGTCCGCCACGAAATCGCCCTCGAACCGAGCTAGGAGTTCCCTGGCTTCGTCATCATCGCCACGCGCGATGAGGAGACGACCGAGCTTGCGGCTGGCGTCGGCGTGGCGCGGGTCCTCCTCCAGGGCGCGGCGAAGCGAGTCCTCGTCGGCGGCTGCGGCGAGCTCGTCGGCGGCCGAGGGAACGAGCGCGTCCAGGAACTCCTCGATCCGAGGCGGCGGCAGGGCGCCGGTGAACTCGCTCACGACCTTGCCGTCGCGAAACGCCTTGACCGCGGGGATCCCGCGGATCCCGAACGCCTGGGCGAGGCCTTGGTTGGAGTCGACGTCGACCTTGGCGAGGTCGACCTTGCCGTCCCGCTTGGTCACAGCTGCCTCGATGGCGGGGCCGAGTTGACGACACGGACCGCACCACTCGGCCCAGAAGTCGACGACCACGGGAACCTCCCGGGACCGCTCGATCACGGCCTCTTGGAACTCGGCCTCAGTTGCGTCCCTGATCACCATTACGAGGTTAGAGAAGGGGCGCTCGGGGACGAGGGCGGACGGAATTATGTGAACTCGGCCGCAGGGCGGGAAGATGTAGGGCGTGGACGAATCGCTTCGCGGAAAGCTCCTGGTCGCATCGCCGACGCTGGTCGACCCGAACTTCGCCCGGAGCGTGGTCCTGATCACCGAGCACAACGACGAGGGGGCGATGGGAATCGTCCTCGACAGACCGTCCGAAGCGCTGGTGGGGGACCTGGTGCCACAGCTCGATGACGTCGCCGGTGCGAAGGCGCCGATCTACGTCGGCGGCCCGGTGCAGCCGAGCGCCCTTGTCGTCCTGGCGGAGTTCAGCGACCCTGACGCGGCGGCCTGGATCGTCACTGCCGACGTCGGCTTCGCCTCGGCCGACTTCGAAACGGAGGACCTGGCCGGAGTCGTCCGCCGTGCGCGCGTCTACGCGGGCTACTCGGGCTGGGGCGCCGGCCAGCTCGAGGCCGAGCTGGACGTCGACTCCTGGATCGTCGAGCCCCCGATCCCAAAGGAGCTCTTCCCGGACGAGCCCCAGACCCTCTGGAGCGACGTACTTGCCCGCAAGGGCGGCCAATACGCCCTCGTGGCCCGGATGCCGGAGGACCCGTCGGTGAACTGAGGGCGGAAATCCTGTGCTCGATAACGAGGATTAGGTAAACCTGGGCGCGGTCATCGAGTGTGTCTGGAGGACGCCACGAACGAAAGGACGCGCACCGGCGGGGCGAACAGCCGGCACGCGCCTCTAACTTCCCCGGTCGTGCTTTCTTCGTACCCGTGGCCATTCGCTCAAAACCGGCTCTGTGCGGCCGCTGGCCTCGGCCGCCCATGCGCTGGTGCGCCGTTTGCGGGCGCCCGCATCGGGGTAGCGCGCGGGATTAAGCAGGGATCAACAGCGGCACGATCCTTCTGCGGTACATATACGTCGCACATGCGGCGAGGCAGCACAGAAGCCCGGGCATGCCCCGGGCTTCTGTTGTCTGAAAGGGTCAGTTGACGTCGGGTCCGCAGGGTGGTGACCCCAATGCCCCGGCCCCCGGCCCGCCCGAGGGCCTCGCGGCCGAGCGTGAGCTGCTCGAGCGCTTCGCGGAGACGCGTGATCCTAGGTTGCGCGAGGAGCTCGTCAACCGCTTTCTTCCCCTCGCTCGCAGCCTGGCGATGCGCTACGCGGGCGGCGCGGAGCCGTCGGATGACCTCGTGCAGGTCGCGAGCGTCGGCTTGATGGGAGCGCTCGAGCGCTTCGATCCCTCCCGAGGGGTGCCGTTCGCCGCTTTCGCCGGCCCCACGATCCTCGGCGAGCTGCGTCGTCACTTCCGGGATCGCGTCTGGACGCTCCGTGTCCCCCGTGGCCTCCAAGAGCGGATTCGCGATGTCGAGGACACCATCACCAAGCTGGGAAGCGATCTCGAGCGCTCTCCAACGGTGCGAGAGGTCTCCGACAAGCTGGTGATCAGCGAGGCCGACGTGCTCGAGGCGATGGAGGCGTCGGATGCGCGTCGGACCATGTCGCTCGATCAGCCCGCCGGCGGCGAGGACCTCGGCGACTCGTCGATCGGAGATCGAGTGGGCGGCGATGATCCCGGCTTCGAGCTGGTCGAGGAGCGCTCCGCGATCAGCTCTGGCGCCCGCGTCCTTACGGACCTCGAGCGCGAGGTGCTGCGACTGCGCTTCGTCGAGGACCTCACTCAGTCGAAGATCGCGGAGCGGGTCGGCTACTCGCAGATGCACATCTCGCGCATACTCCGCAAGGCGCTCGAGCGGGTCCGCGCCGCCTCCGACCCCGGCGAGCCGCGCTAGGTGCCGCTCAGCGGCCCGGTTGAGAAGCGATCTCTAACAACAGGTGCTCCTCACCGTCTTGGCGCTCGACGGTGACCGTGTCTGCCAGGGCCTCGAGCGAGGCGCCGATACCGGGAATCTGCATGTCTGCGCGCAGGCGATCGCCGGCTCCATCCACGAGCGGGCCAACCCTGACGCTCACCGCCGTCCCATCTTCGTCGACTAAGACACGGGTCGTCCCATCAGGGAAGTGGTCGGCGGCCTGCGAGGAGATGGCATCAGCCAGCAGGACCGCGTCGGAGAGCCGATCGACCGAGAAATTGGCCCTCACCGCGAAGATGGAAACGACGCGGGAGAGCACGGCACCCACGAGCTCGCCCGCCGGCATGGACATCACGGTTCCCCCCCTCGCATCGGTAGCGGCGATCGGCTCGGCGACGGTCTCATCGGCGCCCGCACGCGCCTCCAGGGCCATTCGCATGGTGACCTCGGTCCCCCGCCCTGGGCCGCCCACGATCGAGAAATCGGTTGAGAGCGCCGCGATCAGCGGCAGGCCCATCCGCAGGCTCTCGCGGCTCATGTCGGGCCGCGGGCGGATGCCGCCCCCATGGTCGCGAACCACCACGACCAGGCAATCGTCGTCGCGCTGGGCTTCGACCTCCATCGGTCCGATGCCGTCGTCGTAGGCGTGGATCACGACGTTCATGCACGCTTCGGTAACGACGGTCTTCAGGTCGACGACCTGGGCCGGATCCATCTCGAGCGCCTCCGCCAGCCCGGCGACAGCGTGGCGTACCACCGCCACCTCTTCCGCGCGTGCGGGAAGCACGAGGCGAAGATCCGCGGCCAACACGGCTTTTGCCTACCCGCGCAGGCGGCGTTCTACGCCCAGGAAGCGCGCTGGGGGATTCGCCTCAGCCACTCCGGGGTAGACCTCATCTCAAGCTTCATGGGGAACGAGGACAAAGAGGCCGACGGGTCTCGCGACGACGAGACCGAGAAGGAGCGTCTCGACAAGAACCTCGAGCAGCTCCTGCAGGAGCTGCGCGTCGCGCTCCCGGGCGTTCAGGTCCTCTTCGCGTTCCTGCTCACCGTCCCATTCAGCCAGGCCTTTCCGACCCTCACGACCTTTGAGCGCAACGGCTACTTCTTCGTGCTCATCGCGACGGCCGTCGCGACGGCGCTCTTGATCGCGCCGACTGCGATCCATCGCGTGCTCTTCCGCGAGGGAATGAAGCGTGAGATCGTCATGCGCTCCAACACGCTCTCGCTGATCGGGCTGGGGGTCCTGGCGGTTGCGATGACGAGCGCCATCGCCCTGATCGCCCACATCGTCTTCGGCGAGACTGAGGCGATCATCAGCGCGATCTGCTTCGCCATCCTGTTCACGGGGCTGTGGGCGGCGCTGCCGCTGGGCGACCAGAAGTTCCGCGACTGGGACGACGACAAAGACAACGACCGCTGAGTCCCGGCGGGTCCCTACTCGCGCTTCCAGCCACCGCCCAGGAACTTGCCGAGCCGACCGCTGCGGACGTTGGGGCGAAAGGCCCCCGCCGCCTTCTCGGGAGGGCCCAGCCGTGCCGCCTCCTCGGCTGTGATCGCGAGCGTCACCAAACGCTCAGCGGTCCGGGCGACCTCCGGTCCGTCGACGAATCGCAGCCCGGCATCTGGCGTATCGACCACGATCCCGTCCAGGATGTGCTCGCGGTAGTTGTCGACGACCTCGTCGACCGTCCCCACCTCAACCCCGTCCGACGAGACCACGCGAGTGCCCCGTTCGACGGCGTTGTAGTGGATGGCATGCCCCTCGTCGGTCACGGCGCCAAAGCATAGGCTGCCCCCATGGCCGGTTACTCGGGCACGCCGCTGCCGAGGAAGCTTGGGATCAAGGAGGGACACCGCCTCGCCCTCCTGGACGCTCCCGACGGCTTCGAGATCACGCTGGGCGAGCTGCCCGACGGGGTTTCCATAACCACCGCTGCTCGTGGCCGCTCGGACGTGTTGGTCTGCTTCGTCACGGCGCGTACCCAACTCGAGCGCCGCTTCGGGGCTCTAAAGCGCGCCCTCGGCTACGACGGCGGCATCTGGATCGCATGGCCGAAACGCGCTTCGGGCGTGGAGACCGATATGACGGAGGACGTCGCGCGTGAGATCGCGCTTGGGAACGGCCTCGTCGACAACAAGGTCTGCGCGATCGACGAGACATGGTCCGGCCTACGGCTCGTCTATCGGCTGGCGGACCGGCCGGGCTAGTCGAGCCGCTCGCGCACCGCTTCCGAGCGGCAGAACTCCTCGATCGCGCGGGAGAGGCGCCCACCCTGCCACGCGAGCGGGGACTCCCCTGGCTCCTCGCTCACCAGGCGCGCGTGCGGCAGAGCGTCTGCCCAGATCTCCGCGATCTCATAGGCATGGCCGGGATCAGCCTCGTCGTGGCTGGCGACGACGAGCGCAGGGATGTCCAGGCGCCCGAGCGCGCCGATGCCCTCGAACGGGAGCGACCTGGGAACCTCCCGCAGCGCGCGGGCGACCCCTTCAATGTGCTCGTGAGCCTGCAGCCGCTGGCGCGCGACTCGCAGGAGCGTCTCGCGCCATTCCGGCGCCAGGTTGTGGTCGTAGGCGTCCAGGAACCCCTCGACGCCATCACGATCGATGCCGTCCGCGAGCCGTTCCCAGCCCGCGAGGCTTTCCTCCGACGCCGGCTCCCCGGTCACGGCCGGCCCGATCAAGACGAGCCCCGCGATCCGGCCTGGGTCGCCCAGCGCGAGCGCCGCGGCCGTATGGGCCCCCATCGAATGGCCTGCGAGAACGGGCGTTGAGGGACCCCCCTCCCCCACCCGCGCATCGATCACCGCGGCGGCGTCGCCGGCGAGCTGCTCGTAGCCGTAGGACCCGAGCGGCGGGGCCTCGGACGCCCCGTGGCCCCTCGCGTCGTAGGCCACCAAGCGAAAACCCGCCCGCGGCAGGTGTCGTGAGCCGTGCACCACCGTGCGCCTGGTGGCCGTGAGGCCGTGCAAGGTGACGATGCTTGCCTGCGGTGCCGAGTCCGGCGCCTCCTCGACCGCACCCGCGAGCTCTACTCCCGCGGCATCGACCTCGAACTCGGTCGCCATCTCGCTCAGGACCCGAGCGTGAGGCTCTCGATCACGACCGGCATCGTGGGCAGGGCCACCATCTCGTCGGCGAGCGCGGGATCGGCGAGCGCCTCGATCCGCTCAACCGTCTCAAAACCACTCGAGACCTCGCCCAGTACCGCGTACTGCGGCGGCAGGGCGGCATCGACCGCAGTGACGACGAAGAACTGACTGCTCGAGGTGCCATCGAAGTCGGCCGCCGTCTTTACCATCGCGACCATGCCCTTGGTGTACTCCGTGCCCGCGGGGACCTTCTCGACGACCTCGTAGCCGATGTCCCCGCTGCCGTCGGCCGCCGGGTCCCCGCCCTGAATCACGAAGCCGTCGATCACCCGGTGAAACGGGGTCCCGTCGTAGACCCCCTCGCGCACGAGGAAGGCGAAGGAGTTCGCGGTCTTGGGGGATCCCTTTGTATCCAGCGCGATGTCGAAACTGCCGCAGTTGGTCTCGACCGTCGCGGTCAGCTTCTCCCCAGGCTTCACGGTCTGCTTCGGCGCCTTCAGCTTCACTTGCTTGGGCTCCGCGGCCGGGACCTCCTCGCACTCCGACTCCGCCTCGGCGCTCCCGTCCGAGGCCGGCTCGTCGTCGGAGCCGCCGCAAGCGCCCAGCACGAGCGCAGCCGCAAGCGCCATCAAGGCGAGCATCCCGCTTTTTGAGAGTGGACCGGGCAAGGCCCGTGAGCGTACATTCGGCTCCGGCGCTGGGGTTATCTAGGCTCCATCCGGTGACGCCCGACGCCCGGCACCTGCTCTTGGTGAACCCGTCCGCCGGCGGCGGTCGAACCGCCCAGCTGCTCCCGCGCGTGGAGGCTGCGCTGCGGGTGGCGGGCATCGACCCGCGGATCGTTGTCACCACGAGCGTCGAGCACGGTTGCGCAGAGGCCCGCACCGCCGCGGAGCAGGGCGAGACCGTCGTGGTGATGTCAGGCGACGGCTTGATCGGGCAGGTCGGCGGGGTGCTCGCCAACACGGGGGCGCGCTTCGGGGTCATTCCCGCCGGCCGTGGCAACGACCTCGCGCGGGTGCTGGGGATCCCAACCGAGATCGAGGGCGCGGTCGAGGTGCTCGCCTCGGGGTCCGTGCGTGAGATCGACGTCGGCGAGGTCAACGGCAAGCGTTACCTGTGCATCGCGAGCTGCGGCTTCGATTCGGATGCGAATCGCATCGCCAACGAGGCCAGGCGCATGCGCGGCGGCGCCGTCTACCTGTACGCGGCTCTGCGCGCGCTCGCGGAGTGGAAGCCCGCTCGCTTTACCTTGAGGCTCGATGGACAGGACTCCGGGTTCACCGGCTACTCGGTCGGGGCCGCCAACGGGCCCGCCTACGGCGGCGGGATGCAGGCAGCCCCTGGCGCAGCGCTCGATGACGGCTACCTCGACGTTGTCTGGGTTGCCGAGATGGGCAAGCTCAGGTTCCTGACCCGCGTGCTCGGGAGAATCTTCAAGGGCACGCACGTAAAGACGCCTGAAGTCACCGTGAGGCGCGCTCGGGAGGTCCAGCTGGCGGCTGATCGCCCATTCGCGGTTTACGCGGACGGAGACCACCTCACGGACCTTCCCGCCACGGTGAGCGTCCTTCCGGGCGCGTTACGCATCATCGCCCCGGACTCCGGGGATCCATCGTGAGCGCGGCTTTCGCCGCCAAGCGGAGCCTCGCCCGAGCCGTGGGGACGCTCAGCCGGCGCAGCGGACGCGGCGGCGGGACGACTCTGCCGGGCCGCGTGCTTCTGCGAATGGCACCCGACGCCATCGCCCGCCTCGGGGCCGGCTTGGGAATGGGGTCCACCGTCATCAGCGCAACGAACGGGAAGACGACCACGGCGAGCATGCTCGCAGGCGCCCTACGGGCCGCCGGGCGCGAGCCGGTACACAATCGCGCCGGGTCGAACATGACCTGGGGTGTCGCCACGGCGCTGCTCGAACAGCACGGTGAGGAGGGTCTGTTCGAGGTCGACGAGGCCTGGCTCCCGAAGGTTGCCGCCGAGCTCGAGCCGAAGCTGATCGTGCTCTCGAACCTGTTCCGTGACCAGCTCGACCGCTACGGCGAGCTCGAGACGCTTGCCGACGAGTGGGCGGCCTTGGTGGCCGAGCTCTCAGGCCGCGCTGCCTTCGTGCTGAACGCCGACGACCCCCTGATCGCGGACCTGGGGCGCGATCGCTCCCTGGCCCGCCGCCCCGGCGTGACCTATTTCGGCATCGAGGATCAAAGCCAGGCGCTGCCGGAGCTCCAGCACGCCCACGATGCCAAGCACTGCCGGCGCTGCGGTTCGCCTTACTCGTACGAGCGCGGGTTCGTCGGCCACCTCGGCCACTACACCTGCCCTGACTGCGACGCCGACCGCCCAGCGCCCGACGTCGCCGCCGAGCGGATCGAGCTGCACGGCATGGAGGGGGCTTGGGTCCGGGTGCGCACGCCAGCCGGAATCGTCGAGCTCGAGCTGCCGCTCCCGGGCCTTTACAACGTCTACAACGCGCTGGCGGCGCTCGCGGCCGCTTTGCGGCTGGATCTTCCCCTGGAACAGGCCGTTGCGGGAATCGCGAGCACAGAGGCCGTGTTCGGGCGCGTCGAGACCATCCCCGTTGCCGGCAAGGACGTCTCGATCCTGCTGATCAAGAACCCCGCCGGCGCCAACGAGGTCCTGCGCACGCTTCGTCTCGAGAGCGGCACGGGGAATTCGGGCGACGGGGGCGGGATCGAGCTCTGGATCGCCCTCAACGACCGCATTGCCGACGGACGCGACATCTCCTGGGTGTGGGATGCCGACTTCGAGCTTCTGGCCGGAGCGGTCCGGCGCGTGGTCTGCGCAGGCACCAGGGCGCCGGAGATGGCCGTGCGCCTCAAGTACGCAGGCCTCGCCCCGAAGACGATCGCGGTGGAGCCGCGGATCGAGGCTTCGCTGGATCGAGCGGTTGCCCAGGCGTCCGGGCGCCTCTTCGCCCTCCCCACCTACACGGCGCTCCTCGAGCTGCGCACCCTGCTCGCCAGGCGCGGCCTCGCCCCGGAGTACTGGGCGTGAGCGCCACAACCGGGCACGAGCCCGTTTGGCACGACTTGGAGTGCGGGGCCTATTCCGACGATCTCCCACTCTGGGAGACCCTGGCCGGCACCTATCGGGATCCGATCCTCGAGCTCGGTGCCGGTACGGGCCGCGTCGCCCTCCACCTGGCGCGACGTGGTTACACGCTCGACGCCGTTGAGCTCGACCACGGCCTGGCGTCCATCCTCGCCTCTCGGGCTGAGGCCGAGCAACTGGCGGTGGGGGTGCGAGCAGGGGACGTCCGTGAGGGGATCTCGGGTGGCCCGCATTCGCTCATGATCGGAGCGATGCAGCTGATCCAGCTGCTGGAGGGTTGCGCCGGGCGGCGCGCTGCTCTCGAGGGCATCGCTCGGTCGCTCGCGCCGGGTGGCGTGGCCGCGCTCGCGATCGTTGAGGGAACTGAGAGCGTCGTGGGCGAGGCGGGCGAGGGCATGCTTCCCGACGCTCGGGAGCGCGATGGGTGGGTCTACTCGAGCCTGCCGCTCGACGTCATCGCACGAGACGGCCAGCTCGTTGTCCGGCGTCTGCGCCAGACCGTTTCCCCCCAGGGCGACCTCGAGGAGTTCGTGCACACGGACCTTCTCGATGTCCTCGACGCCTCCACCCTCGAACGGGAGGCCGCCGCCGCGGGGCTTGTACCCGCCGGTCGCCATCCGATCGCGGACTCCGACTCCCACGTGGGCAGCACCGTCGTCCTCCTCGAGATGGAGCGCTGATGGAGCTTCGCCTGCTGGCTCTCTATCCGGAGCAGATGAACATCTACGCGGACCGCGGCAACATCATCTTCCTGAGCCGTCGCTGCGAGTGGCGGGACATCGACTTCTCCTACGCCGCGGCGGGCCCGGGCGAAGGCTTCGATCCCGCGGACCACGACCTCATCTACGTCGGCGGCGGCCAGGACCGAGACCAGCGGCTAGTGGCGAAGGACATGCGCGCCACGAAGCGTGACGGGCTCGCTGCGGCGGTGGAGGACGGAGCGGTCGTCCTTGCCGTCTGCGGCGGCTACCAGCTCCTCGGCCACTCCTACCAGCTCGGCTCCGAGCGAATCGAAGGCCTCGGCCTGGCGGACCTCGAGACCGTACGCGGCGAGGGCGAGCGGCTGATCGGGAACGTGGCGGTCGAGGTCGAGGTCGATGACGGCCCGCCCCTTACGGTCGCCGGGTTCGAGAACCATGGCGGGCGCACGTACCTCGGCCCGGAGGCCAGCCCCCTCGGCAACGTGCTGCGGGGTCACGGTAACAACGGCGATGACGGCTACGAGGGCGTGCGCCGGCTCAACATGTTCGGCACCTACCTGCACGGCCCGCTCCTGCCGAAGAACAGCGCGCTGGCGGACTACTTGATCGCTCTCGCCCTCGCAAGGCGCGAGGGTTCCCTGCCCGACCTGGAGCCGCTCGACGACACGCTCGAGCGTGCGGCGCACCAGTCGGCGAAGACGGCCGCGGGAGTCAGCTGACGATCGACCAGTCGTGCGCTCGCTCCAGCAGCATCGCGCTCAGAGCGATTCCATCGATGAGCTAACGACCGCTCGAGCCGAACCCGCCCTCACCACGAATGCTCACCGCCAGCTCAGCGGCCTCCACGGGCACGACCTCAGCGAAGGGCGTCACCACGAGTTGGGCGATCCGCTCGCCCACGACGACCTCGAAGCCGGTCTCGCGATCGGTGTTCAGCAACAGCACGCGCAGCTCTCCGCGGTAGCCCGAGTCGATCAGGCCCGGCGCATTCACCAGGGCGATTCCGTGCCGCGCTGCAAGGCCGGAACGCGGCAGCACGAGGCCGGCGTGCCCGGCAGGGATCTCGACCGCAAGGCCCGTTCCCACGCTCGCGCGCTCGCCCGGCGCGAGCACAGCGGCCTCGGCCGCGTAGAGATCGAGGCCCGCGTCTCCCTCGTGCGCGCGGGTTGGCAGCGTAGCCTCGTCCGAGAGGCGCCTTACCAGAAGGTCCACGCGCCGGAGGCTAGTCGGCGCTCAGGGAGTCATCGACCGAAACCCAGCCATCGCCGGTGCCGTTCACCGCAAACTCGGCAAAGCGATGGGTCAGAGATGTCGGCACGCGCGCTTTGACGAGGACGCCGTCGGGCCGATCCTCACGCTCGAGGTCGCCGGCGAGGGCATGGAGCTCGGAAAGCCGGCCGCCGTCCTCGTATGGGACCAGCAGCTCGACCTCGCTCAGCGTCTCCTCGAAGGCCTGCGCGATCCGGCTGCGCAGCTCGTCGAGCCCTTCCCCCGTGGCCGCCGAGACGCCGAGGACATCCGCTCGCCCGATCAACAGGTCCCGGCGGGCGTCCTCCGCTAGCAGGTCGAGCTTGTTGACCGCGAGCAGGCGCGGCTGATCGCCCGCGCCCAGCTCCTCCAGCACCGAGTCGACCGCCTCGATCGCGCCGCGTCTCGATTCCGGGTCCTCGGAGCCGTCGACGACATGCACGATCAGGTCGGCGCGCCGCGTCTCCTCGAGCGTCGCCATGAAGGCCTCGACGAGCTGATGTGGAAGCTTGCGAATGAAGCCGACGGTGTCGGTGATGAGGTAGTCGCGGCCATCGTGGCGGTAGGAGCGTGTGGTTGGGTCGAGCGTGTGAAAGAGCCTGTCCCCCACCCCCACCTCGGCGCCGGTGAGCGCGTTCAGGAGGGTCGACTTGCCCGCGTTCGTGTAGCCCGCAAGGGCGATGGTGGGGACGCTCGCCGCATCGCGCCGAGCGCGCATAACGGTCCGGTTCTTCTCCAGCCCCTTCAGCTTCCGGCGCAGCGCCGCGATCCGGTCGCGGGCGAGGCGGCGGTCGGTCTCGATCTGGGACTCACCCGGCCCACGGGTGCCGATACCCCCGTCCATGCGTCCGGCCCCGAGGCGCTCGAGGTGGGTCCACAGCCCCCTCATCCGCGCCAGGTTGTACTCGAGCTGCGCGAGCTCAACCTGCAGCTTGCCCTCGGCCGTGTGGGCGTGGTCGGCGAAGATGTCAAGGATCACCGCGGTGCGGTCGATCACCGGCACGCCGAGCGCCGCTTCGAGGTTGCGCTCCTGCCGAGGGGCGAGCTCATCGTCGGTCGCGACCAGGTTGGCCTTCGCGCGCTTCAGCTCCGCTTTCAGCTGCGTCAGCTTGCCGCGGCCCAGATAGCGGTCCGGATCCGGCTCGGGGCGGACCTGCGTCATCTCTCCGGCGGTCGCCACCCCGGCGGTCCGCAGCAGCTCCTTGAGCTCGGCTAGCTGATCCTCGCCCTCGCCGGGCGTGCCGGTTACGACGCCGACAGCCAGCGCTCGCTGGCGCGCACGGGCGTTTGCGACACCGGCCTCACCGGCGCCGTTGGGCGTTCCGGCGTTGTGACCGTGGCGCGCTTTGGGCACGAGTTGCAGTGTAGGCGGGCGACTACTCGCAATCAGGCGGGTTCGCCTCAACGGCCTTTCTCGTGAGGCCGATGTTGCCCAGATAGGAGAGCGCGTCTACACCCTCGGCGTTTTCGACCGCCTTGCACTCGCCGGCCGAGAGCCCGTCGTCGAGCTCCACGTAGTCGGTGGCGCTGGTGACGAGCCCCTCCGCCCGGATCGCGGCCAGCTCCTCGAGAGCCGCCTCTCGGTCAGCGCGGTGGTTACGCACGTAGCGGCGCCTGTCGAAGTCGAAGGTCCAGGTGACGTCCTCGCGGTTCCATCCCTCGAAGTGGTCGATGAGGGGTTCCACATCCTGTCCCGGGTACCCGTCGAGCATTCCCGGCGCCCCGTTCTGGGTGAACAGCAGCCTTTGCGAGCCGGCCGCCTCGTCGAGCATCTGGACCAACCGTGCCATGCCGGCACGCTGAGCACGGTGACGCTTTGCCTCGACCATGTCGGTGTTGTCGAGGAAGAGCCCGTCGAAGGCCTTCGTGAGGATCTCCTCCTCGGCGATGGCGGTGAGCTTTTGCCGGAAGGCAGGCCTCGATGTGTCGGCGAACCATTCGTCCTTCCAGTCCTGCCATGGCTTCAGGCGATACCGCTTGACCTTGTCGTACCAGCCGCGCCACCCCTCGATCGTGCCGGCGCTCAGGTACGCGAGCGCGAGCGTGTCGCCGTCGGCGATCGCGCTCACCTCACCCGGGCTGACCTCCTCGCCGTCGATGACGACGAGGTCGAAGCCCTCGTAGCGCGTGCCCACCTCTGATGGCGGCCCGTCGAGGGTGTGGTTGCCGATGGCGAACGCCCAGCTCTCGGCCGCGACCGGCGGGCCGGCGCTGGAAGGGACCGCGGTAGCCAACACCGCTACCACGCCTAAGGCGACGGCGATCGCCGCTCCGAGACCCCGCCTCATCGCTTCATTCATCGTCGCTCCGCACCGCCGACTTGAAGCATGGGTCCAGCCCGGGCTGGTCCAAGCCCGGTCGTTATCTACATGCCCGGCTGGGTCTTCGCCCGCTGGCGGACGGCGTCAGGAAGCCGTCCCCGCTTGTCGAGGTTCGTGCAGGCTTCCTGGATGTCTTCGGCAAGCGTTCGGGCCGCGGCGTGGCTCACGTTCTCCTTGACCAGGGCGCGCATGATGACCTCGTCCTGCGCGTCCGGCGGCAGCGAGTACGCCGGGACCATCCACCCGCGCAGCGCGGCGAGCTCCGCGACGACGTCGAACTCGTCGTACGCGCGACCGTCATCACTCGCCAGCTGGAAGCAGACGAGCGGCAGGCGGGACCCCTCCCCCACGGATTCGAACCGGCCGGTTTCGGCGAGTTGGTCGCCCAGGTAGCTGGCGTTGAGCTGCATCGCCTCCATGATCGCTCGGTAGCCCTGGTGACCGAACCGGCAGAAGTTGTAGTACTGGCCCAGCATCACCGCGGCCCCGGTGGAGAAGTTCAGGGTGAACGTGGCGTCGGTCTGGCCGAGGTAGTTCTCGTAGAACACGAGGTCGTCCGGAAGGTCTCCCTCCTCGCGGAAGATCAGCCACCCGATCCCTGGGTAGACCATCCCGAACTTGTGCCCGGAGACGTTGATCGAGCGGACCCGATCGAGCCTGAAGTCCCACTTCTCGTCCGGGTAGAGGAACGGCCATACGAAGCCACCGCTCGCCGCGTCCACATGGATCGGCACATCGAATCCCTTGTCCTCGTGGATCCCGTCGAGCATCTTGTTGATGCCGGGGACGTCATCGGATTCGCCCGTAAAGGTTGTGCCCACGACGGCCACGACCCCGATCGTGTTTTCGTCGACGAGCGGCTCGAACTCCTCCGGTCCGAACGTGTACTTGCCCCGGCTCATGGGCGCCGTGCGGGGCTCGACGTCGAAGTAGCGGCAGAACTTGTCCCAGACGACGTGGACGTCCTTGCCATAGACGAGGTTGGGGCTATCCGTGTCCTTGCCGGCGTCCTCGCGTGCCTTTCGCCAGCGCCACTTTGCTGCGAGCGCTCCCAGCATCACGGCCTCGGAGGAGCCCTGCGTCCGCGCGCCCATCGTCTTCCCCGGCGCGTGGTAGAGGTCGGCGAGCATCCGGATGCAGCGCTTCTCGATCTCGGCCGTACGGGGGTATTCCGCGTGGTCGATGAAGTTGCGGTGGAGGTTCTCGGCGATCACCATCTTCGCCGGCAGCTCCATCCAGGTGGTCACGAACGTGGCCAGGTTGCGGGCCGGATCTCCGTCTAGCTCCATCTCCTCCTGGATCAGGTTGTAGGCGTCGGGCGCCGACATCCCCTCGTCGGGAAAACGGCTCTCGGGAACCCCCTCCGTGAAGAACCGCGACCCGTAGCGGGCCGGCAGGCCTTGCATGCCGAATTCGTCTACCACGTGCCGAACCCTAACGCTCCGGGAGATCGGGGCGAGCTCGGCTCTAATCGAGTTGCGCCTCCGCCTCGATCTCGACCTTCCAGCGCGGGTCGAGCAGGCCCGCCACCACGACCATGGTCGCCGCCGGTCTGGCCTCGCCGAAGAACTCAGCGTGAGCCTCACCCACCGCGTCGGCGTGATCCGGCGAGGTCACGAACATGCGGGTGCGGACAACGTCATTCGCGCCCGCGCCGAGCTCCCCGAGCGCCTCGCTGATGATCTCGCAGGCAGCGCTTCGCCTGCACGCCGGGATCGGGGTCGCATTCGCCATCCGGCCAGACCGGAGCGGTGCCCGCGACGAGGATGCGGTCGCCGGCGCGGATCGCGCGCGAGAACGCGTAGCGCGGCTCGAACGGGGAGATCGAGGCGGTACGACGGCGCTGGTCGCGGCGCTCGTCGGACCCCATCTCAGCCCATGTGTTCGCGCATGCGCTCGACCGCCTCGGTGATGCGCTCGTCGGGTGCCGTGAGCGAGATCCGGAAGAAGCCCTCACCCGAGGGCCCGTACATCGACCCGGGTGAGATCACGACGGCGGCCTCCTCGAGCGCCAGCTCCGCGAACGAGGTCGAGGTGTGGCCGTCGGGCACCGGCGCCCAGACGTAGATCGTCCCCTTCGGCGCCTCCACCTCGACCCCGATCTCGCGCAGCGCGCCCACGACAAGGTCGCGGCGCCGGACGTAGATCGCGTTCATCTCGTCGATCGCCTCTCGCGGGCCGTCGAGGGCGGCCGCGCCCGCGAGCTGGACCGCCTCGAAGAGGCCGGAGTCGATGTTCGACTTGAGCCGCCAGTACGCGGCCACGGCGTTGGCGTTCCCCAGGATCGCCGCACAGCGCCAGCCGGTCATGTTGAAGCCCTTGGAGAGCGAGAACACCTCGACGCCCACGTCCTTCGCCCCCGGCGTCGCCAGGAAGCTCGGCGCCACGTATCCGTCGTAGGTGGTCTCGGAATAGGCGTTGTCGTGAACGATCAGGATGTCGTGCTCGCGGCCGAGCTCGACGGCCCGCTCGAAGAGGCCGTCCGGTGCGATCGCGCCCGTCGGGTTGTTCGGGTAGTTGATGAAGAGCAGGCGGGCGCGGTCCAGCGTCTCGGCGTCGAGCCTCTCGAAATCGGGGGCGAAGCCGAGCTCGGGCTCGAGCGGGAGCAGGACCGCCTCGGCGCCGGCCAGAAGCGGGCCGCCCGTGTAGACCGGATAGCCGGGATCGGATACCAGGGCCACATCGCCAGGGTCAAGGAAGGCGAAGCAGAGGTTGTAGATGCACTCCTTGGCGCCGATCGCCGGCATCACCTCGGTCTCCGGATCGATCTCAACGCCGAAGCGGCGGTCGTAGAAGCTCGAGAGCGCCTGGCGGAACTCCTCGCGGCCACGATTGGACGGGTACTGATGCGTGCTGGGATCAGCGACGGCCCTCTGCATCGCGTCGACGACGTGCGGGAAGGTGGGTTGGTCCGGATCGCCGATGCCGAGGCTGATCACGTCGATCCCCGCCGCCCTCTTCTCGGCCACCTGCTTTTCGAGCTCGGCGAACCTGTACGGCGGGATCGCCTCGAGGCGGCTGGAGGGGTCAGTCAGTGGCATGGGCGCACGAGGGTACTTCCACCTGACGAGCGACGGCTAGTCGAGCGAGCGGAGGAACTCAGGCGAGAGCTCCCCCGCGTACACCGGGTGCGCTTCACCGGTGAGGGTGAGGTCGAGCTCGTCCGTGACCTCGACGACGAGCTCGCCGCCGTCCAGCCTCACGGTGATCGGGCTCGCGGCACCGCGCAGAAAGGCCGCGGTAGCGGCCCCGCTGGCACCGGTTCCGGATGAAAGCGTCTCCCCCACCCCGCGTTCGAAGATGCGCGCTCGCACCGTGGAGCCGTCGGAGTTCCAAAAGGAGACGTTGGTGCGGTTCGGGAAGAGCTCGGTGTTCGACTCGATCGCCGGACCGATGGCGCTCAGGTCCAGATCCTCAAGCCCGGCGGCCACCTCGATCGCGCATTGGGGGTTGCCGACCTGCACGTGCTGGAAGCTCCACTCACGTCCCCCGGACTCGATCTTGCCGGCGCCATCCTCGGGCCCAGAGGGATAGTCGGGAGAGGTCAAGGCGGCGCGACCGATCTCCATTCGGGCAGTCCCTGGACCGGTGATGGTCGGCGTCACCTCGCCCGCCTTGGTGACGATCGTGAAGGTTTCCGCTTCCGTCCAGCCGTGGGCACGCAGGTAAAGCACCGCCTCGCGGGCGCCGTTTCCGGAGAGCTCGGCCTCGGAGCCGTCGGGGTTGAAGATCCGCAGCTGCGCGACGTGCTCGGGCTCACCGGCCCGCGACAGCAGCAGGATCCCGTCTGACCCCACCCCGTGGTGTGGCTCGCAGATGCGCTGGATCCTCTCTCGGGTGAGCGCCCACGGCAGCTCCTCGTGCTCGATCACCACGTAGTCGTTGCCGAGGGCCGTCCACTTCTCGAAGCGCATTCGGGAGGGAAGCTAGCCGTTCGGCCGAGCGCCTCGCGCCTTCGCCCCGCTCACAGGAACGCGGCGATCTCCGCCGCTAGAGCCCGGTCTGAGCGCCCCGTTCGGTCGACGACGCGCACCCCGGGCATCTTTCGCATCCAGGTGAGCTGGCGGCGAGCGAAGCGGCGCTGAGCGGTCTTCGTCGCCTCGACGTCGCCTCTGAGCAATTCCTGAAAGCCGATCGCGGAGCGTGCAGTGCGTGAGGCTCCAGCCTCGTCCGCTCTGCGGACCTCCTCCGCCGCCCCCGCGGCGACCATCGTGTCGACGCGTTTGTCGATGCGGCGATCGAGCTCCTCGTGCTCGCACTCGAGGCCGATCAGGATCGTGGGCCGGCGTGGCTGATCGGTCCACAGGCCCTCCGTGCTCAGATGGGGAGGAATGCCCGCGCGGTGAAGCTCGGTCATTCGGGCGATTCGCTTGCGGTCGTTGACGTGAACCGCGGCCGCCACCGGCTCGGGCAGCTCGGCGTGTAGCGCTTCGGTGCCGCGCTGGGCAAGCTCCCGCTCGACCTGCTCGCGCACGCCCGCTGGCACCGGTGGTCTCAGTTCCAGCTCCGCCAGCGCCGCACGCAGGTAGAGGCCCGCCCCGCCGACCACGAGCGGCCGACGTCGTTCATCGAGCAGCCCGTCGATCTCGGCATGGGCCAGCTCCGAGTATCGGCCGGCACTGAACTCATCCGTGATCGGCACGAACGAGAGCAACCTGTGCTCGATCGCCTCTTGCTCGGCCGTTGACGCCGCGCCGCTCAGCAGGTCGAGGCCCTGGTAGACCTGGATCGAGTCGCAGTTGACGGCGACGGGCCGCTCTCCGCGGTCGCGGAGGAAAGCGGCAACCTCAATGGCAAGGCTGGTCTTGCCCACCGCTGTGGGCCCGAAGATCGCGAGGATGTCGGTCATGGGTCGGCGCTAGGCGACGCGGCTCAGCAGCTCTTCGTGGCCGCTGAGTGTCTGCGAGGTCGCCGCGGTGATCTCGACCTGCACCAGCTCGCCGGCTTCGGCGGTGCCGTCGAAGTTCACCGTCTTGTTGTGGCGGGTGCGCCCGCGCAGGCGCGAGGCATCGGTGCGGCTGGGCCCCTCGACGAGCACCTCCATGGTGCGGCCCACAAAGCGCTGCGCCCGCTCGCGTGCGCGTCGCTGGACGAGCTCCACCAGGCGCCCCATGCGCTCCCGCTTGATCGCGTGGGAGACCTGGCCATCGAGCTCGGCCGCCTCGGTGCCGCGCCGCGGCGAGAAGATAAAGGTAAAGGCGCTGTCGTAGCCGACCTCGTCGACGACTTCGAGCGTGGCCTCGAAGTCCTCATCGGTCTCGCCTGGGAACCCGACGATGATGTCTGTCGTCAGCGCGCAGTCAGGAACGTGCTCGCAAATCAACGCCACCCTGTCCATGTAGCGCTCGCGGTTATACGTGCGCCGCATGCGCTTCAGGATCGTGCTCGAGCCGGATTGCAGCGGCAGGTGAATGTGCTCGCAGAGCGCCGGCAGCTCGGCGTGCGCGCGGACGACGTCCTCCCGCATGTCCTTGGGATGGGGGCTCGTGTACCGGATCCGCTCGATCCCCTCGATCGCGTCGATCATGCCCAGCAGGTCCGAGAAGCGAATGCGCTCGCCCTTCGGCAGGTCGCGGCCGTAGGAGTTCACGTTCTGGCCCAAAAGGGTCACCTCGCGGACGCCGTCGGCCGCAAGCAACTCGACCTCCGCGATCAGCTCGCCCGGCGGGCGGCTCTCCTCGCGGCCGCGAGTGGAGGGCACGATGCAGTAGGAACAGCGGCAGTTGCAGCCCTGCGAGATCTGCACCCAGCCCTGGAACTCACGCGCACGCTTCACCGGCAGATGGCCGGAGAAGTCCTCGAACTCGAAGTAGCCCTGGGCGGTCAGGGATTCGGAGTTCAGGAACTCGGCGAGCCGGTGGATCTGACCGGGCCCGAACGCAACGTCCACGAAGGGGAAGCGCTCGAACACCTCGTCCTTCACCGACTGCGCCCAGCATCCGCCCACTCCCACGACTCGCTCGGGGTCCTCCGACTTGAGCCGCTTCGCCTCGCCGAGGTGCGCGATGAACCTGGAGTCCGCCGACTCACGGATGGAGCACGTATTGAAGAGGATGAGGTCCGCGTCAGAGCGACCCTCGGCCTCCGCGTACCCCAGCGCTGCGAGCATGCCCTTCATCCGCTCCGAGTCGTGCTCGTTCATCTGGCAGCCGAAGGTGGTTACGTGAAAGCGCTTGCCCTTCACGGCGCTGATTGTAGGTCTGGGAGCCGCGGTCGGCCCAGGCAATGGGTGCGATCAGCCCTTGGCGCCGACCGACTCGGCGATGAACTGCACGAGCGCTTCCAACTCGGCCGGCTCGAGCTGCGTTGAGTAGTCCGCGGGCATGACGGGGTTGAACCCAGGCTCGATCTCCGCCGTCGGATCCACGATCGACTCCTCGATGAAGGCGACGTCCTTGTCGAGAAGCACGGCGTCAAGGTCGGGTCCAACGTCGCCGTCGGCGCCGGCGGCCTCGAGCGCGTGGCAGCTGCCGCACCCGGCCTCCTCGAACACCGCTGCGCCGTCGATCGCGACGGTCTCTCCGCCCTCTTCGTCCGGCGGCGTCTCGCCCTGGGCTTCATCCTCGGACTCCTGCGATCGCCGTGATCATCTCTTCCCGAACCTCCTCGGGCGAGGGCAGCTCGCCGGCCGCGATCTCGGCGTCGCGGTGCGCCTGCTCATCCTCAGCACCACGCCAGGCGAACGTCGCCGTACCCCCGACGACGAGCATGAATCCCAGCACGCCCGCGAACAGGACCGGCTTCGACGGCGGGAAGTTCTTCATCCGCAGGCCGATGAACGCGACGACGATGGCCATCGCCGTGAGGCCGAGCCCGAGGACGTAAAAGACGGTTTCGTTCTCCATCTGGGGCGATCCTATCTATCGAGGACGCCGGGTCGTGAGGGGTCACCGACCCGTGCAAACGGCTCCGGCGATCAATCCGCGAACGACGTTGATCGCGACTCTCGGATGACCGTGATCTTGATTCGGCCCGGGTACTCCATCTCGTCCTTGATCGCCGCTGCGATCTCGTGCGAGATGAGCGCCGCGGACTCGTCATCGACCTCGCCGGGGTCGACGATCACCCTCAGCTCGCGGCCTGCTCGCATCGCGAAGACCTGCTCGACGCCTGCATGGCGCGCGGCGATCACCTCCAGGTCACGGAGCCGAGCTACGTACTGCTCGAGCGAGTCGCCGCGGGCTCCGGGCCGCGCGCCGGAGAGGGCATCCGACGCTTGCACGATCACGGCCTCGACCGTGCGGGGCGCAACCTCGTTGTGGTGTGCCTCCATCGCGTGGGCCACTGCCTCCGTCTCCCCCAGGCGGCGCGCCATCTTCCCGCCAACCAGCGCGTGCGGACCCTCCACCTCATGCGTGACAGCCTTGCCGATGTCGTGGAGCAGGGCGGCTCGGCGGGCGGTATCCACCGAGGCCCCGAGCTCACTGGCCATCATCGCTGCGAGCGTCGAGGTCTCGACCAGGTGGTCCAACACATTCTGGCCATAGCTGGTCCGATAGCGAAGTCGGCCAAGGAGCTGGATCAATTCCGGGTGCAGGCCGGGGACGCGTGCCTCGAGCGCGGCGCGCTCGCCCTGCTCGACGATGTGAGTCTCGATCTCGTCCTTGGCCGCCTCATAGGTCTCCTCGATCAGCGCGGGCTGGATGCGCCCGTCGGCGATCAGGCGCTCGAGGGTGATCCGGGCGACCTCGCGGCGCACGCCGTCGAAGCTCGACAGCATGACGGCGGAGGGCGTCTCATCGATGATGACGTCGACTCCGGTGACCGCCTCAAGGACGCGGATGTTGCGGCCGTCACGACCGATGATCCGGCCCTTCATCTCGTCGCTGGGGAGCTCCACCAGGCGCGTGGTGGACTCGCTCGCGTGGATGGCGGCCAGGCGCTGCATGGCGACGGAGAGGATGCTGCGCGCCCGGCGCTCGGCCTCCAGCTTGGTCTCCTCCTCGATCTCCAGCAACCGCAATCCGGCCTGCTGACGGGCTTCCTGCTCGATTTCGGCGACAAGCAGCTGCTTCGCCTGTGCCGCGGTGAGCGTGGAGATCCGCTCGAGCTCGCGGCGCTGCACGCGCTTTGAGCGCTTCAGCTCATCGAGCTGACTCGCGAGGTTGCGCTCGCGGTCCTCGAGTGCGTGCGCACGGCGATCGAGGTCAGCGCGCTGAGCCTCGAGCGACTCGCTGTTGCGAAGCGCTCGTTCCTCCATGCGGGCGATCTCCTCGCGGCGCGCTCGCAGCTCGTCCGGAGGCGGGACGGCGTCGCTTCCCAGGCGTCCCGCGCGGGGCTCGACCGTGCTCGCCGCGTCGTCTCGCCGCCGCCAGGGCAACCAAAGGGCGCGTGTGGCCATCCGTTTCCTCTCCGCCGGCCGCGTGGCCGGCCCCTCCTCGTCGTCTCATCGAAGCGCCGCGTGGGCGCCAACGGCGTGCTCGCCGCCTCAGAAACGCATGGGTCGGATGTCGCCCACCTCCGCGTCGCATCACATCGAGCGTCCGGCGGAGGATCTCTTCGCCGTGGTGGGGCCCTAGGCCCGGCACCTCCTCCGCTTGGCGAATCGGTCGTAAGGTTTCTGGTTCAAGGTCTGAGTTCTCGGTTTGGCTGGCAACAGCCGGTTCTCTGAGTTTCCGGGCGGCTGGGTATGCCGCCTGGGAATCGTATCGCTCATGCCGCCTCTCGCCCCTGACGACGGATTGCCTCGTAGGCCAGCTCAAGGTCATAGCCGCGACGGGTCAGGAAGGCGAGCGCCCGGCGGCGCTCAACGTCACTCGTGAGCACCTCCGCTCGCTTCGCCAGGAGCCCTTGGGCGCGGGCGAGCTCAGCGCCGTGGTCATCGGCGCCGAGGGCCGCCTCGATGAGCTCGCTTGGGATGCCGCGGACGACCAGGCCGTCGCGGATCCGCTGCGGCCCCCACCCGCGCAGATCACGCTTGTCCTCGGTGAAGCGGATCGCGAAGCGGCGGTCATCCAACTCGCCCACCTCGGTGAGTCGCGCAATCGCCGCGCTCACTTCCGCCGGCGAGAAGTCCCGCTCGGCCAGCCACGCGGCGAGCTCGGCCGTCCCGCGCTCACGGCGGCGAATCGCAGCCAACCCGCGCTCGAACGCCTGCCGCTCGCGGTCCGGCTCCTGCCCTGGGTGCTGGGGCGGGGATGCTCCGTCCATGGACCCCAGTCGCGCCTACCCGGAGGAGTCAGTCATCTACGCGGCCTTCCTCTCAGGCTCAGGCTCGGCGGTCGCTGTCTTGGCCGTCTCCGTCTTGGCGTCGTTGGCCTTCGGTATCTCCACCGGCGCCTCGGTCGGCAGGCTGGGCCGCTCGATCTCGAGGCTCGAGAACAGCTTCGCCTCGATCTCCGAGAAGAGCTCGGGGTTCTCGGCGAGGTACTGCTTGGTGTTGTTGCGGCCCTGGCCCAGACGGAGCTCGCCATAGGAGAAGAACGAGCCTGACTTCTGGATCAAGTCGTGCTCGAGCGCCAGGTCGAGCAGGGCACCCTCCTTGGAGATGCCGGCGCCGTACTCGATGTCGAACTCGGCCTGGCGGAAGGGCGCGGCGACCTTGTTCTTGACCACCTTCACCCGCACCCTGTTGCCGACCGCCTCGGTTCCCTCCTTGAGGGTCTCGATCCGGCGGATATCAAGACGCTGCGAGCAGTAGAACTTGAGCGCACGACCGCCCGGCTGAGTCTCCGGCGAGCCGAACATGACCCCGATCTTCTCCCGGATCTGGTTCGTAAACAGGCAGACCGTGTTCGAGCGATTGAGGTTGCCCGCAAGCTTGCGCAGCGCCTGCGACATGAGGCGTGCCTGGAGCCCGACCTGGGTCTCCCCCATCTGCCCTTCGAGCTCAACCCGGGGGGTCAGCGCCGCCACGGAGTCGACCGCGACGACGTCGACCGCGCCGGAGCGCACGAGCACGTCCACGATCTCGAGCGCCTGCTCGCCGTAGTCGGGCTGGGAGACCAGGAGCTCGTCGACGTCGACGCCGATCCGCTTGGCGTAGATCGGGTCGATCGCATGCTCGGCATCGACGAACGCGCACACACCGCCGCGAGCCTGCGCCTCGGCGATGATGTGGTAGACGAGCGTCGTCTTTCCGGAGGACTCCGGGCCGAAGATCTCGACGATCCGCCCGCGGGGTACTCCGCCAACGCCGAGCGCGAGGTCGAGCGGAAGCGCGCCGGTGGGGATCGCCTCAACGGCGACCGTGCCCTTGTCGCCAAGCTTCATCACGGAACCCTGCCCGAACTGCTTTTCGATGTGGGTCACCGCGGCCTGCAGCGCCGAGTCCTTCGCCTTGGCCTCCTTGGCCGCCTGCGCGTCGGTCGCCTTCAAGTTCGCCTTCTTCTCTGCCATCTCTTCTCCTACCTCTCTCGCCCGCTCGTGGCAGGCGGCAGCTCAAGGGTCGCGAGACGCTCGTACCGAGCGCCGGACGACCGAAGATGCGAACGGTAAAGAGCAGCTCGGACGGCTCCGAACGGCTGCAACAACTCCTCCGCAAGCTCCCCGGGAGGCCTCTCCACGACCCTCGGCTTGCCCCGGCGCCGGCGTTTCGACCCGCCCGCGTCAACCCGCTCCGCACGGACCCTCGCGACAGTCACGTGCGACCAGAACGGGCGCTTCTCCGGCTTGTATAAGCGCTCAGCTGCAAGCCGCTCCGACAGCTCGGCCTGGAGCCGTTCGGCCTCTGGGCTCGGCGCTCCGAGCGCGAACAGGCCCGGCCGGCGGCCGCGGATAGCGACCGGCTCGCGCTCGAGGCGCATCTCGACCGCTCGCGGCTCCACCGCCCTCAGCACCGCGGCGATGCGTTCGATCACCCGTTCGGGGTGGTAGTGAAGGAAGCAAAGGGTCACGTGAAGTGCTTCAGGCGCGACGGGTCGAAGCGCCTCATCCGTGCACTCGCGAAGCTGCCAGGCCGCCAGCCTCGTGCGCATCTCATCGGGGAGGTCGAGCGCCACAAACAGGCGGGCGCGCGGGCTCTTCAGTCGCTGCTCCGGCACCGGCGGGACGCTAGACCCGCAACCGGCGCGAGACAAGGCACGAGCGCGCCGAATCCCGAACCAGGGAAGCACGAAAGCGTGACCATGGCGCGGGGCCGCTCGACCTGCCGGTCTTGGTCACATTCACACGGGAAGGTCCTCGCCTCGGAGCAGACGCCGCAGGAGGTGTAACGCCAGGGTGCAGGCGCGGTCGCGGATCTCGGCCCGGTTCCCGGGCAGCACGAGATCACGGGCTCGCACATCTCCCGAGTCGTCCGTGACGCAGACGCACACATAGCCGACGGGCTTCGACTCGGTCCCACCACCGGGCCCGGCAATTCCGGTGATGCCGCACGCCAGGTCGGCGTTGAACCGTCGCAGGGCGCCGTCCGCCATGGCCTCGGCGACCTCGGGCGAAACGGCGCCGTGTGTCTCGATCATCTCGGCAGGGACATCCAGCAGCTCGATCTTGGCGTCGTTCGAGTAGGACACCACCCCGCCGGCCAAGTAATCCGAGGCCCCCGGCGGCTCGGAGAGCCGGGCGGCGAGCATCCCCGCCGTGCACGACTCGGCCAGGCCAATCCGGTGATCCTTCCGCAGCAGCTCGGCGACCTGTTCGTCGAGCGATGAGCCGTCCCGCGAGAAGAGGTGACGCTCGTGCCGCGCCACGATGCCCTCCACCACGCGCTCGCGGGCCTCGCCGGCGCCGGGACGGTGTCGGATGTCGACATGGAGCTCGGCGCGCCGCAGGCAGGTCGTGATCTCGAGCTTGGAGAGATCGATCTCCTGCTCGATCTCACGCAGCGTCTGCGCGATCTCGGACTCGGGGATGCCGAAGAGCCGCAGGGAGGCGGTCTCGTAGGGCTCCGCCCCGTCGAGCACCGCACGCGTGGGCGCGGCGGCCACGGCGGCGGGCCACATCTCCTGAAGCTCTCGAGGCGGCCCCGGTAGCACGATCACCGTCGGCCCATCGTCGACTGGGACCACGAGCCCGGGGGCCGTGCCGACCGGGTCGAGTGCTGTGGCGCCGACCGGGACCATCGCCTGCTTGCGATTGGCGATGCGCAGAGCATCCGGATCGAACTTCATCCGCTTCGCGAAGGAAGCGAGGATGCCGGCGATCGTGCGCTCCATCTCCTCGTCCAGGCGCAGCTCGCGCCCCGCGTAGCGCGCGACGACCTCGGCGGTCAGGTCGTCCGCCGTCGGTCCGAGGCCGCCGCTCGTGACGATCACCTCAGCGTCCTGCGAGGCAAGAAAGCGAAGCGCTTCCTCCATGTCCTCCGGCCTGTCGCCCACGCTGATGATGTGCGTGACATCCACCCCAAGCTCTCCCAGGCGCTTCGAGATCCAGGGGCCGTTGCGATCCGCGATGATCCCGGTGATCACCTCGGTGCCGGTCACGATGATCCCCGCGCGCACGATCACGGACAGGCCTCGCCGGGCGGATCGAGCTCGCGCGCCGGTGAGCCCGGCTCTAGCTCGAACGCCGCCCTCGGGGCCGATTCGGGCAAGCTGACCCGCGACCCGTCGAGGGTGAGGCCGAACTGGCTGCGCTCGTACCCGGAGGGGAAACGAAGCTCGAACGTGTCGCGCTCGAACTGCTCCTCGGTGCCGGCGCTCAGGACCTGTCCGTCGATCAATACCTCACCCGCGCCGCTCAAGAGGCAGATCTGAACGTCGCTATCCACCGTGAGGCGGAGCAGGGCGGGCTCCTCCTCTGCCTGGCCCGACGCGCCGGAGCCGCCCTGAGCTTGTTTGCCCTTGCGGTTCTTCTGGCCGTCCTGCTTGCCTCGAACATCTCCCGCGGCGCTCGCCGCCTGGCCTGCCGTCCTCATCCCCGCCGATCACGCCCACCACCACCAGGATCCCGATCGCGACGATCACGCCCAGCACGACCAGCGCCCACGGTCTGGGCCCGCGCCCACGGCCGCCTGGCCTGTGGCGGCCCTCGAGCACTGGCTCGCTCAGCCGCAGCGGGTGCGAATCGTCGAGCTTGGACTCCACCTGCACGCGGAACTCGTCGACGATCGCATCGGCATCGAGCCCGAGGAGCTGGGCGTACGTCCTCAGAAACCCCTTGGCATATGCCGGACTAGGCAGTACATCCCAGTCTTCCGCCTCCAGCGCGCGCAGGTACTTGGTGCGGATCTTCGTCCGATCTTCAACGGTTCGAATGTCGATCCCCTGCCGGGTGCGGGCACGCTTTAGGACCTCGCCGATTCGCATCGGCTCTTCGTAACTCGGGGGCACCATGCGCGCCCTATTCTCGCCCGCCTGACCCCGGCGATGCGCTCACGTACCGAAGGACGTCTAGTTGCCGACGGGCTCGAGGCCGCTCTGGGTATCGGCTTTGTCGTCGCCCCCGGCGTCCGGCGCACCACTCGCTCCCGCGTCGAGCCGGTTCAAGAGCCCCTGCAGCTCTGACATCGACACCAGGACCTGGCGAGGCTTGGAGCCCTCGTACCCGGAGATGATCCCGCGTCGCTCCAGCATGTCGATGAGGCGCCCCGCGCGCGTGTAGCCCACCCGCAGGCGTCGCTGGATCATCGAGACCGAGGCGGTCTCCGACTCCACGACCACGCGCGCTGCGTCGGCCAGCAGGTCGTCCTCGTCGGGGGAGAACTCTCCGTCGTCGCCGGGTGTCTCCTCCGGCTCCGGGGGCGCCAGAAGCTCCGTATCGAACTCGGGCTTCCCTGGGCGGACCAGTGCTTGGCGATCCTGGCGATCTCCTCCTCGGTCACAAACGCGCCCTGGATCCGGCCCAGTTTGGACGTGCCGATCGGCCGAAACAGCATGTCGCCTTGACCCAACAGGCTCTCGGCCCCGCCCTGGTCGAGGATCACCCGCGAGTCGACCTGCGATGCGACGGCGAAGGCGATTCGCGCGGGGATGTTGACCTTGATCGTCCCGGTGATCACGTCGGTCGAGGGGCGCTGCGTTGCCAGCACGAGGTGGATGCCCACAGCCCGCGACTTCTGCGCGAGCCGGATGATCGAGTCCTCGACCTCGGCCGGCGCAACCATCATCAAGTCGGCGAGCTCATCGATCACGCAGAGGATGTGCGGGAGCGGCGCCTCACCCTGTCGCCGCCGCACCTTGTTCAGCTCGGGGAGGTTGCGCGCCCGCGCCTCGCCCATGACGGAGTACCGGCTTTCCATCTCGTTGATGAGGTTCGCGAGCACATTCGCCGCCAGGCGGGGATTCGTGACCACCGGGGTCATCAGATGCGGCAGCTTCTCGTAGTGGTTGAGCTCGACCCGCTTCGGGTCCACCAGGACCATCCGCACCTCATTCGGCGAGGCGTGCAGCAGAATCGAGCACAGCATCGCGTTGATGCAGCCTGACTTACCGGAGCCGGTGGTCCCTGCGACCAGGGCATGAGGCATCAGGGCGAGATCGGTCCAAGACGAGTGGCCGGAGACGTCCTTGCCAAGCCACACGGCGAGGGGCGAGGCGCCCTTGGGGCGACCGTCGTAGATGTCGCCGAGGCGAACGAGCCGCCGCTTTTGGTTCGGCACCTCCACGCCCACGGCCTTCTTGCCCGGGATCGGCGCCAGGATGCGGATGTCGGTGGAGGCGAGCGCGTATGCGAGGTCGTCCTTGAGCTGAGCGATCTTCGCCACCTTGGTGCCTGGGGCGAGCTGGAGCTCGTAACGGCTCACGTGCGGGCCCGAGACCACCCCGAGCAGCCGCGCCTCCACGCCGAAGTGTCGTAGCGACTCGAGCAGCGCCTGCGAGACGGCCTCGCGGTCGCGCGTGTCGGGCCCGGGGTCTCCCTTGCCGCGTTCGAGCACCTTCGGCTCGGGCAGGGCGTACTCGGCCTCGTCCGAGGTCGTGACGCCCTCGTGCTCGCGACGGTTCCCCATCGGCGTCTCGCCGCGGTCGGGCAGATCGGTGACCAGCTCAGGCTCGGCCTCTCCCGGGTCCTCGTAGGAGAACTGACCACCGGTCTCGGAGGCCTTGGCGGCCTCCTGCTCAGGGTCCGGCCAGGGCTCCGGTTCAGCTGCCACCGTTGCCTCCTCGTCGGCTTCGCCTGCCTGGCTCGTGATCGGTTCGGTGGGATCCGTTCGCGAGATCTCGATCCGCTCGCCGGGGGCGTCCCAGGCCGGGCCCTGAGCCTGTTCGAGCTTCTCCCGCTTGGCCTCACGCATCGTGCCCGCCCTCTCCATGGTCGTGCTACCGGCAGCACGCGCCCAGCGTCCCGTCGCGGCAACGACCCCGGCAACCGTGGCGCCGGTCAAGAGCAGGATGCCGCTCACGAACATGCCGACGGCGACGATCTGGGCGCCAAGGCGCTGGAAGAGCGAGGTGATGGCCCAATAGAGCCCCTCGCCGGCCGCACCACCGTGCTCGGTGTAGAAGCGCGGCTCGAAGTACTCGTGGCGCAGAATGCTGTCGGGCCCGAGACCCGCCGTCTCCGCGGCGAACGCGAGGAGCAGTGAGCACAGGATCAGGATCCCGCCGGCGTTGAGAGCCGCTGGGGCCTCCACGAAGGGCCGCATCATGAGCGAGAGCCCCCAACAGGCGAGTGCAACCGGCACGACGTACGCCACCCGGCCGAAGGCGTAGGTGAGGCCGGTCTCGGCCCAGGCACCCACCCGGCCCCCGTCCCACTCGCCGTAGAGGACGAAGCCGAGGTAGAGGCCGATGGCCGCCAGGAAGATCCCGATCACGTCAAGGTGGCGCTGTTCGAGGCGCCCGACGGCGTCGCGGGCACCGGCGCGCAGGTCACGCGCGGGCGCTTGGCGATCGCGGCCCCCGCGAGCACTCCGCCCGCGCGCGGGGCGGCGCTTGGCGGGTTTGCGGGTGCGGCGGGACTTCGTTCTCATTTGCGCATGGAGCAGCTCTCGATGCGGCACGCAGGCGTGCCTCGTGCGTGGGACTTCGACGCGGACGGCCGCACCCCTGCGCCTGGATAGGGCTCCGGATGCGGGATAAATTCGCGGTAAACCTTTCCCGGGAGCCGGGAATTTCAGGGCTACCCTTGGGTTCATGCTCCGCAGTGACGACAGCACCGGACGTGTCCTCGTGGTCGAGGACGACATCTCGATCGCCGACGTCCTGCGCCGCACCCTCCGCCAAGAGGGCCATGAGGTCCGATCCGCCGCCGACGGCGTCGAGGCGCTGCGCCTCGCCGAGGAGTTCACGCCCGACCTCGTCGTGCTGGACCTGGGGCTTCCCAAACTCGACGGCGTCGAGGTCTGCCGGCGCATCCGCGCCGAGTCCGACGTTCCCATCTTGATCCTGACCGCCCGCACGGAGACCGACGACCGCGTCGAGGGGCTGGACTCCGGGGCCGATGACTATTTGATGAAGCCGTTCGAGCGCAAGGAGCTCCTCGCCAGGCTTCGCGCTCTCCTGCGCCGGCGTCCGCCCCGCGGCAGCGCATCGTTCATGGTCGATGACCTTCGGCTCAACCCCGATACGCGCGAGGTGATACGGGGCGATCGGCCGATTGAGCTGACCAACCGCGAGTTCGAGCTGCTCGAGCATCTGATGCGAAACGAGCGCCTCGTGGTCTCCCGCGAGCGCCTGCTCGAGGAGGTCTGGGGTTATGACCCCACGGCGATGACGAACACGATCGACGTCTTCATCTCGAATCTGCGACGCAAGCTCGAGGAGGGCGGCGAGCCTCGCCTGCTCCACACAAAGCGCGGAGCCGGGTACGTGCTTCGCGCGCCCCGCGCCGCGGATGAAGCCGCCTGATCGCCACCCGCGGCTGAACCCCGCCTACTGGCCGATTCGCTGGCGACTCGCCGGCGTCTCCGCCGGACTCACGCTGATCATCCTGATCGTCTTCGCCGTGGTCGTCGGCCGGCTCGCCGGTGACAGGATCCGTAATGACTTCGAGAACGAGCTTCTCGGCGCCGCGAGCCAGCTCGCGCTGGAACTCGAGCTGGAGCCGCGCGGCCCCTTCGGGGCGCCTGCACTTTCCGAGGATAGCCCGGATCTGGAGGAGTTCGCGATGGCGGGTGACGCCTCCGCGGGAGTCGTGTTTGAGAACGGAGAGCCCTTGGAGTCCACGGCCAACTCCCCGGATATGGGACCACCCGCTCTCGGAATCCAGCGGATGGCGAACTTCGACGTCGCGACGCTCCACATCGTGAACGACACGGGGGTCCCGCCCGCCTACATCCAGTACGCGCGCAGCCGCGACGAGCTGGACGCCACCATCGATCGGCTCTGGTTCCTGCTGATCGCGGGGGTCATCGCCGGCACGGGCATGGCCGCGCTCGCCGGATTCGCCGTAGCGAACCGCGCGATGCGACCGATCGCCTCGCTCACCACCGCCGCCCGCGAGATCGCGTCCACGCGTGACCCCTCACGGCGGATTCCGGAGCCCGAGCGTGACGACGAGGTGGCCGAGCTCGCGCGCACCCTCGACGCGATGCTCCGCGAGCTCGACGCCGCCCGCTCCGAGACACAGGCGATGATCCAGGCCCAGCGCGAGTTCATCGCCGACGCCTCCCACGAGCTCCGCACGCCGCTTACCAGCATCCTCGCGAACCTCGAGCTGCTGCACGAGGAGCTCTCCGAGCGCGAGCGCGCCGGTGATCAGGGCGAGATGGTCTCCTCCGCCCTGGCCTCTTCGCAGCGGATGCGCCGGCTGATCGCCGACCTGCTGCTCCTCGCCCGCGCCGACGCCGGGAGGACGGGTACGCGGCGGGAGTGCGATCTGGCCGAAGTGGCCGAGGACGCGCTCACCGAGGTCCGCCCCGTCGCCGGCGAGCATGACCTCGTTGTCGGCAGCCTCGAGCACGTGGGGGTCGACTGTGCACCTGACGAGCTCCACCGTGTGATCGTGAACCTGCTCGACAACGGCCTGCGCCACACGCCCCCGGGTTCGACGATTCGAGTGGACGTTCGCAGAGACGGCGACGTGGCCTTACTCGAGGTCTCCGACGACGGGCCCGGCATCCCGGCCTCAGAGCGCGACGGCGTCTTCTCCCGCTTCGCCCGCGTCGGCGGGCCGGGCGACCAGATGGGTGATTCGGGCACCGGCCTCGGTCTGGCGATCGTCAGGGCCGTCACGACCTCGCACGGCGGCAGCGTGGAGGCCGGCTCGTCCGAGAGCGGGGGCGCGCGGGTCGTGGTGCGCCTTCCCGCGGCCGGCGCCGAGACTGCCGCAGAGCTACAGCCGCGCTAGCCGTTCGGGGCTGCTTAGCCCACATTTAGATCGGAGGCTTAGGTTGGCGCCTGGGACGAGACAAACGCCCGCCTTTCTCCTCCACGGGACCCAGGCGGGCGCAGTGGCCACAGGCCATGAGAGGGCCCGCCGGATCCAACTCCCTTGACCCGGCGGGCCCGAGTCTTTTCGAGTTACGCCCTAGACGCAGGGATCGCCGGTGAGGAACCCGCGCGCCACCAACTCGTCACGGATCTCCACGCAGTGGTCGTCGAGCGCGTATTCGGAGTCGTCCGCAGCGATCAACGCCTCGCTCGCGTCCTGGAACGTCGGGTCGGGCGGGGTGACTTCGTGCGATGCGAGTACGACGGTGTCCATGATGCTGTCCGCCTCGGCGTCATCGCCGAGCGTTGAGCGCAGGTCGAGAAGCGCGCTGGCCCAAACCTCCCCGATGCAGTGGATTTCCCGACCACCGCAGTCGTCGATCTGCTCGTCCCAGGTGTTCGGGTTGTCCGCGCGACGCAGACAGATGCCGGGGCTCGAGGGGGTGTCGGCGTCATAAGACGTCGCGTCCCACTCCATGACGCAGGGGGTCCACTCGAGATCGAAGCCGGTCATCTCAGTCGAATAGGCCCCCGCGAGGTAGTCGCCGAAGCCCTCGCCTTGTGCTCCCGCCTGTCGGCCAGCACCGCGATACGCGGCCGGGTTCTGGGCGTCCTGAACCGCGTGGCCGTACTCGTGGACGATCACGTCGCCGTCCTCGCCGTCGTCGACCCCACCCGTGCCGAGTCGGATCTCGTCCTGGCTCGGCTGGTAGAACGAGTTGTCGTCCGCCAGTCCGTTCGCGACCACGTTTTGCGGTTCGGCGTTGATCGACAGCAGGTCCAGCGCCTGGATCATCACCTGCGTGCGATCGATGTGTGCGTAGGCCATCAGTGCCTCGAACTTGTCGGACTCCCGCTTGATGTTCGACCAGTCCAGCGAGTCCTTGCAGACCTTGTTCCCGGCCTCCGACTCGCGGACAGTTGCGTAGTCGCCCTTGAGGCATGTCTGCCCGTCGGCCAGGTGCTCAAGCGCGATCGGCTCGCGCAGGGAGGTCAGGTTCGATGAGTCTTGGTCTTTCCGGTCCTCGAGCCCGCCGTAGCCGTCGTTGGCGACGACGGGGTTCGGGTCAAAGAGCTCCGCCTGGCCGGTCGCATGGCGAATCAGGTTGTGCTTGGAGATGACATCCCCGCTCGCTGCGTCCACGGTCACCAGGAAATCCCCGAGGGGCCGGGCCGAGGGCTGCAGGACCTCCCAGGCGAGCGTGCCCGCGCCTTCGCCGGCGATGACGAGCTCGGCCGCGGCCGGCCTGCTGGCCTCGCGGATCCCTGCGGCGCGCTTTGCAGCGGCGATGGCCTGCGCTCTCGAGAGCTCCGCATTGCCAGGAGACGCGACGGACGCATCGGTCTTGTCGAAGAGGAGCTGCGGAGCGCCGCCTCCGGTATCGAGTACCACAGCACCCGTGCCCTGGACGGGCACTCCGCCCACCTCTTGGCCGAAGCGGGTCACGATCGAGCCGCTGGGGAGCGCCCGCACGGATGTGGCCTCGAGCTGCGCGGGCGGAGCGTCCGCTGTCCGCAGAGCCTGCTCAACCGGAGTTGCGGCTGCGCCTGGGGCCAACAGGAGCGCCATGCCGAAGCTGAGCAACCCAACAACGGGTCCGCGCATGCCTGCGATCAAGTTATTCCTCCCCGAAGTGGCTCCCATCCCTGAGGAGCCAATGTATCAGCGCCTTTAGCTGCTGCCCAGGGACTCGTCTAAACCTCGACGACCACCGGCAGCACCATCGGGCGGCGTCGCAGGCGCTCGTAGATGAACTCGGCGAGGTCGTCGTGGAGGTCCTCTTCGAGGAGGATGGGATCGGTGACTCCCCTGCCGGAGGCCTGCCGCAGGGAATAGTCGACGACGTCGCGCAGCTCCCCGATCAGCGCATCGCTCTCGGCGTCCTCCAGAAAGGGCACGCCCCGAAAGAGGACTTCCGGCGCGGCCACCTGGGAGGCGTCCTTGCTCGAGACGGTGGCGACGACGATGAAGATGCCGTCGGCGGACAGCTCGCGGCGATCTCGCAGGGCGACGTCGTCGGGATCGCCGATCTCGACGCCGTCGACGAAGATCATGCCGGCGTTCACGTCCTTGCCCCAGCGCGCCCCGCCCTCGTCGATCTCGAGCTCGAGCCCGTTGCGGCCCTTGAAGATCCGCTCCGTCTCGATCCCGACCGACTCGGCCAGCTCGGCGTGCAGGCTGATTCGCTTGTGGTCGCCGTGAAAGGGAAAGACGTAGCGGGGTCGCGTCAGATTCAGCATCAGTTTCAGCTCCTCACGCGAGCCGTGGCCCGAGACGTGAATCGGGGCGTCGGCCGCGGTGACGACCCGCGCGCCGATCTCGTAGATCCGGTCCACCGTTTCGTTCACGGAGCGCTCGTTGCCAGGGATCGGCGACGCCGAGAAGATCACGGTGTCCCCGGAGTGAAGCTCGACGTCGCGGTGGTCGTTGAACGCCATGCGCCGCAGCGCCGAGAGTGGCTCGCCCTGGCTGCCAGTCGAGATAGCGATCACCTTGTGATCGGGGAAGTCGGAGATCTCCTTGGGGTTGATGAGCAGGCCGTCAGGGGCGTCGGCGATGCCCAGGTTGCGCGCGATGTTGAAGTTCTTGCGCATCGAGCGGCCGACGAGCGCGACCCGGCGGTCGAGCTCCACGGCCGCGTCAACGACCTGCTGAACGCGGTGGACGTTCGAGGCGAAGCAGGTGACGATGATCCGTCCCTCGCAGCGCGAGAACTCCGAGAGCAGCGCCGGGCCCACGGTCGCCTCGGATGGAACCACCCCCGGGCGGTCGGCGTTGGTCGAGTCGCCGCACAGGCACAGGACGCCCTCCGAGCCAAGCTCCGCCAGCCTTGCGATGTCCGCGGGACGCCCGTCGATCGGCGTCTGATCGAAGCGGTAGTCGCCGGTGACGAGCACGGCCCCGAGCGGGGTGTGTAGAGCGACCGCACAGGCGTCGGGAATCGAGTGGGACATGTGGACCATCTCGATCTCGAACGGCCCGGCCTTCACGCGCGGGTCGCGCGGCTCGAGAACCTCAAGCGGCGCGTCGCGGATCTTGCGCTCCTCGAGCTTCGAGCGCACGAGCCCGATCGTGAGTGGGCCGCCGTAGATGGCCTCGGGCAGCCCGAGCTCGCGCAGGACGAAGGGCAGGGCACCGATGTGGTCCTCGTGGCCGTGAGTGAGCACGATCGCCTCGATATCGCCGGCGCGCTCCCGCAGGCTGGAGAAGTCGGGCAGGACGAGGTCGATGCCGAGCATCTCGGCCGTCGGGAACATGACGCCCGCATCGACGATCACGATTCGCCCGTCGAGCTCGACCGCGGTCATGTTCTTGCCGATCTCCCCCAGGCCACCGAGGGGGAGGATGCGCACCTTGCCGCCGGCCACTAGGCGGTGCCGCCCGCGACCAGCAGGCCCTTGCGCTCGAGCATCGCGCGGATGACGGAGCGCTCCTGATCGCTCGCCGGGACCATCGGCAGGCGCATGGTGCTGTCGATGGCGCCAAGCATCTCCAGCGCTGTCTTCACCGGGATCGGGTTGGCGGTCACGGTGAGCGCCTCGAAGACCGGATGCAGCTCGGCCTCGATCTCGCTCGCGCGGTTTCGGTCGCCGGCCTCGAACGCCTCGTAGATTGCGCGCATCTCGGTGCCGACCACGTGCGAGGCGACGAGGATCCCGCCGGTTCCACCGATCTCCAGGGTTCGCAGGAAGATGTCGTCATTGCCCGCGAGGATGTCGAGGCCCTCGATCGGCCTTAGCTCCTCGTTGTTGGCCTGCTTTACCGCGACCACGTTGGGGATGTCCCGGGCGAGCTCGGCCATGAAGTCGGCCGACAGGTTTACGACGCAGCGCGACGGGATGTTGTAGAGCACGACGGGAGTATTGGACGCCGCCTCGGCGACGGCCTCGAAGTGCGCCCGCAGGCCCGTGCGGTTGGGCTTGTTGTAGTAGGGCGTCACGACGAGCACGGCATGCGTTCCGGCCTGGCCTGCGCGCTCAGTGAGCGCGACCGCATGGCGGGTGTCGTTGGACCCGGTGCCGCAGATGATCGTGGCGCGGCCGCCCACCTCCTCCAGCACGGCCTCGAGCAGGGAGAGCTTCTCGTCGTCGGAGAGCGTCGGCGATTCGCCCGTTGTCCCCGCGACGACGAGCCCGTGCGATCCCTGCTCCACGAGCCGGCGCGCGAGGGACCGAGCGCCATCGAGGTCGACCGCCCCATCGTCTTCGAAGGGCGTCACCATCGCGGTGATCACACCTGAGATCGTCGCCATTCGCATTTCAGTATTCCCGATGGCCCGGAGCTATGGGGCCGTGGGGGCCTCGGCGCCGGCAGCGGCGAACACCGGCGGCCGGCGGTGTGCCCAGGGACGCGCCTTTTCGAGCTGCGCCGCGATCCGGATCAGGATGTCTTCACGCCCGAAGCCGGCGACGAGCTGGATGCCGATGGGGAGTCCCTCCTTGCTCCACTCGAGGGGCAACGAGATCGCCGGCTGACCGGTGACGTTGAACGCGCCGGTGAACGTGGCGGTCAGCCTCGCGCGCTCGATCGCGCGCATCGGGTCGGGGCCGGAGTCATCGAAGCTTCCGAGCGCCGGCGGCAGCTCTCCGAGCGTCGGCGTGAGAAGCAGGTCGAAGCCGCCTTCCTCATACCAGCCAGCGACCATGCGGCTCATGATCTGATGACGGCTGACCGCCTGCAGGTACTCGGGCGCGGAGGCCTGGCGACCGAGCTCGGTAAGGGCCCAGGTGAGCGGCTCCATGTCGTCGGGACCGAGCTCGCGGCCGAGCGCGCCGCCGAGCACCGAGACCGATTCCGCCGCGCCCGCAGCCCAGCGAGTCATGAAGGTCGGGACCAGGTCGAGCTCCTCGAACCCGCCCGGTGCCGAGGTCTCGACCTCGTGGCCCAGCGACTCGAGCAGCTCGGCCGCCGACTGGGCAGCCGCAACGACGACCGGCTCCACCTCGCGTCCGGCCAGCGAGTGAGTCATGAGCCCGATCCGAAGCGGGACGGGGTCCGCCCCGAGCTCGAGGGCGTAGGGGCGCTTTGGCTCGGGGGCGACGTAGGGGTCGCCGGGCGCCGGGCCACAAACCGCGTCGAGGACGAGTGCCGTATCGCGGACGCTGCGAGAGACGATCAGCTCGCAGGTCATCCCCGAGCGGCTGTCGCCGACCAGGGGTCCCTCCGAGATGCGCTGCCGCGTGGGCTTAAGGCCAACCAGGCCGCAGGCGGCAGCGGGAATGCGGATTGAGCCGCCGCCATCGTTGGCGTGCGCGATCGGGACCATGCCGGAGGCGACCGCGGCTGCGGATCCCCCGCTCGAGCCGCCCGAGCTCCGCGAGGTATCCCACGGATTTCGCGTCGGCCCGTAGATGTCCGGCTCGGTCGTGGGAAGGATGCCGAGCTCCGGGGTGTTGGTCTTGCCGAGCGTCACCAGCCCGGCGGCGCGGAACCGCTGGGCGAGATAGGTATCGACCGGAGCCGTGAAGCCGGCCTCTTTCAGGGCCCGCATGCCGAGGTGAAGCGGCTGCCCGGCGAAGGCGGCGCCGATGTCCTTGAGCAGGAAGGGCACGCCCCGGAGGGGACCGTCGGGGAGCTCGTTGGCCGCCGTGGCCTCGGCTTCCTCATAGAGCGGATGGATGACCGCGTTAAGCGTCGGGTTGAGCGCCTCGATGCGCTCGATCGCTGCCGCGACCAGCTCGGCGGGGTCTGCCTCGCCGCTTCGGACCAGCTCCGCCTGTCCCGTCGCGTCGAGCTCCGCGAGCTCGGGAATATCCGCCACCTAAAGAACCGCCTCGAGGCCCACCGTAAGCCTGTCGGGGAGCTCGCCGACCCTCCGGATCGCGAGCAGCACGCCGGGCATGAACGAGCTGCGATCGATCGAGTCATGGCGGATGGAGAGCGTCTGGCCCTCGCCCCCGAAGATGACCTCCTGGTGCGCGACTAACCCGGGCAGGCGCACCGAGTGAATCGGCTCGTGGACATGTCCACCAGCGGCGCTGATCAGCTCAGCCGTGCGCTTCGCCGTCCCCGACGGCGCGTCGAGCTTGCGGTCGTGATGGAGCTCGACGATCTCGCAGTCCGGTAGGTGCACCGCCGCCTCCTGCGCGAAGCGCATCATCAGCACCGCGCCGATCGCGAAGTTGGGTGCGAACAGCACCCTGGCATCGCTCTCTCCCTCGCGCTCGAGGGCGCCGCGCAGCGCCTCGACATCCCAGCCCGAGGTGCCGATCACCGCATGTACCCCGGCGCGCACGCATGCGAGGGCGTTGACGGGCGCCGTTTGCGGGGTCGAGAAGTCAACGACGACCTCAGCGTCGGCCAGAACGCCCGCCAGGGGGGCGTCGAGGGCCGGATCGGCCCGGCCGGTGAGCTCGAGATCCTCGGCTCCCTCCACCGCCTCGCAGACCGTGGCTCCCATGCGCCCGGCGGCGCCCGAGACGGCTACCCGGATCACGCGGCTGCGAGCGATTCGCTCACGGAGGCGGCGGCGCTGCGGAAACGATCTTCATCAGGGCCGATGCACGCGGCGCTGAGCCGGGTGGGGTCGTAGAGCTCTTGTGCGAGGGCGGCGAGGTCACCGGCGGTCACCGCGTCGACGCGATCGAGCATCTCGTCGATGGAGAGCACCGGCAGGTCGTAGAGGAGAGCGCGGGCGAGCCGCGCCATGCGGGCGCCGGTGGACTCGAGGCCCAGCACCATGCGCCCCTTCAGATGCTCCTTCGCGCGGTCGAGCTCGTCGGCGTGCACGCCCTCGTCCCGCAGCATGCTGAGCTCGCGGCCGAAGATCTCGCACGCCTCGCCCACGTTCTCCTCGCGGGTGCCGACGTACATGGCGACCATCCCGCGGTCCACGTACTGCTCCGTGTAGGAGCCGACCGCGTACGCCAGCCCGCGCTTCTCGCGGATCTCGCGGAAGAGGCGGGAAGAGGTCGATCCGCCGAAGATCGAGTCGAGGACGCCGAGCGCGAATCGGCGGTCGTCGTCCCGCCGGATTCCCTGGCCGCCAAAGCAGATGTGGTACTGCTCGGTTTCCTTCGCGTGAAAGCGAAGCCGAGGCTGCTCCGCCAAGCTTGCGTCGCTGGAGCCGTTCGAGCCCGCCGCAGGAGGCTGAAGGTGGCGACGGGCGAGTTCGACGATCTCGGCGTGGTCGAGGTGCCCTGCCGCCGAGACGACGATGTTCTCAGCCGTATAGCGCCCGGAGTGATACGAGGCGATCTGCTCGCGCGAGACGCCAGCGATCACCTCGGTCTCCCCCAGCACGCGACGCCCGAGCGGATGATCGCCATAGACGGCGTGAGCCAGGACGTCATGCACCCTGTCCTGCGGCTCGTCCTCGTACATCGCGATCTCCTCGAGCACGACCTCGCGCTCGGGGCCGATCTCGTCCGCGGGCAGAGAGGGCGCCAAGAGCATCTCGGCCGTCAGATCGAAGGCCTCCGCAGTGTGCTCGTCGAGGATGCGGGCGTAGAGGTGAGTCGACTCCTTGGAGGTCGCGGCGTTGGCGGCCGCGCCCATCCCGTCGAAGAGCTCGGAGATCTCGATCGCCGAGTGGCGCTCGGTCCCCTTGAACAGCAGGTGCTCGAGGAAATGAGAGAGGCCCTCCTGACCGGAGGCCTCGTTGCGCGAGCCGGTGCGGACCCAGAGCCCGAGCGCGACCGAGCGGACGGCCGGCACCACCTCGGTGATGACCCTGAGGCCGTCGAGCTCGGTCAGCTCGACGGCCTCGGGTAGAGCTTCGGTGTGGCTGTCGCGCGGGTCTTTCAGCAACTAACTAGCGACGATCGCGTCCGGAGCCACCGCGGCCACCACGGTCGCGCCGTCCTCCGTCCAGGCGCTCGCGACCTCGCCCGTCGCCGCCCCGGCGCGGGCCGGGATCGCCGGTGCCGACTCCTGCCAGGTCCTCGGCCGACTTGCCTTCGATTGAGGGATCGTCGGAGAGGCGCAGGCCGATGCGGCCACGCTCGCGGTCGACCTCGACCACGGTGACGTCGAGCTCGTCGCCCGCGCTGAGGACGTCCTCGACGGCGCCGACTCGCTCGCCGGGCTTCACGTTCGAGATGTGAAGCAGGCCATCGGTGCCCTTGACGAGCTCGACGAAGGCGCCAAAGGTGGTGGTCTTCACGACCTTGCCCTTGAACGTGTCGCCGACCTCGGCCTCACGGGTCATCGACTCGATCCGATCGATGCAGGCCTTGACCAGCTTGCCCGATGGCGCGTACACACGAACGGTGCCGTCGTCGTCGATGTCGATCTCGGCCTCGAACTCCTCCTGCATGCCGCGGATCGTCTCGCCGCCCTTGCCGATAACCGCCCCGATCTTGTCCGGGTCGATCTGAATCGACTCGATCGCGGGCGCGTACTCGGAGAGCTCCGAGCGCGGTCCATCGATCGCCTCGGCCATCTTGCCGAGGATGAAGAGTCGGCCCTGGCGCGCCTGCTCGAGGGCGTCGCGCAGGATCTCGAAGGTGACCCCCGAGATCTTGATGTCCATCTGCAGCGCGGTGATCCCGTCCTCGAAGCCGGCGACCTTGAAGTCCATGTCGCCGAGGTGATCCTCGACGCCGGCGATATCGGTGAGAACGATGTGTTCGTCGCCCTCCTTGATCAAGCCCATGGCGACGCCGGCCACCGGTGCGGAGACCGGGACGCCGGCGGCCTGCAGAGCCATCGAGGACGCGCAGACCGAGCCCATCGAGGACGAACCGTTCGACTCGAGCGTGTCGGAGACGACGCGGATCACGTACGGGAACTCCTCCTCGTCGGGAATCGACGCGATCAGCGCCCGCTCCGCGAGCGCCCCGTGGCCGATATCCCGGCGCTTGGGGCCACGCATGAAGCCAGCCTCGCCCACCGAGAAGGGTGGGAAGTTGTAATGGTGCCAGAAGCGCTTGGTCTCCTCGAGGCCGAGGTTGTCGACCTTCATGTCCATCCGGGTCGTGCCCAGCGCGACGCTGGAGAGGATCTGGGTCTCTCCACGCGTAAACAGGGCCGAGCCGTGCGCGCGAGGGGAGATGTCCACCTCGGTCTCGATCGGCCGGATCTCGTCCTGAGCGCGGCCGTCGGGCCGCTTCTTGTCAATCGCGATGTGCTTGCGGATCATGTCCTTCTCGAGCTTCGCGAACGCGCGGCCAACCTCCGGAGCCTTCTCGGGATCGACCTCCACGTCGCCCTCGCCAGCGGCCAGCTTGGCGAGCGCCTCGGCCTCAACCTCGTTGATGGCGTCCTGGCGCGCGAGCTTCTCGGGCACCTGGGTGGCCTCCTCGAGCTTGGCGCCGAAGTCCGAGCGGATCCGCTCCAAGAGTTCAGCATCGACCTCCGGGACCTCGACCTCGACCTTCTCCTTGCCGGCGATGCCGCGAAGCTCCTCGATCGCTCCAACGATCTTGCGAATCTCGCCATGGGCGATATCCAGGGCGTCGAGCACCTCGGCCTCCGTTACGCCGTCCGCCCCACACTCGACCATGAGGATCGCGTCCTCGGAGCCGGAGACGATCAGGTCCATCTCGAGCTCGCCGAGGGACTCCTCGTCGGGGTTGACCACGAAGTCGCCGTCGAGCTTGCCGATGCGGACGGCGCCGACATGGGTGTCGACGGGCGCCGGCGAGATCGCCAGCGCGGCGGAGGCGCCGTTCATGGCGAGGGTGTCGTAGGGGTGCACGTGGTCGACCGAGATGGGCTGCGCCACGATCTGGGTCTCGTGGTGGTAGCCCTTGGGGAAGAGAGGGCGGATCGGCCGGTCGATCATGCGCGCGGTGAGCGTCGCCTTCTCGCCCGCTCGGGCCTCGCGTCGGAAGAAGGAGCCGGGGATCTTGCCAGCGGCGTAGTGCTTCTCCTCCACGTCGACGGTGAGCGGGAGGAAGTCGACGTCGCGCAGGTCGCCGACGGTCGCGGTGCAGAGCACCATCGTCTCGCCGCAGGAGACGACCACGGCGCCGCCTGCCTGCCGCGCCAGCTTGCCCGTCTCGAAGGTGATTTCCCTGCCGCCGACGTCCACCGAGACGCGCTTCGGGTCAAACATGCTCATGTATTACGTTTTCCTTTCGGCCGCCCGGTTGGCGGCCTCTCTCTCAGAACTTTTCGTTCTCGAACGCAGGCGATCTTAGCGGAGGGCATCGAGGATTCTCTGCGGGGGGGCGAACGTCCCGGTGGTCTCCTCAGCGTCCACCCAGCGGACGATGCCATCGCCGCCGACGAGCACGATCGAGCGGTTCGTCATGCCCCAGTCGGGTTCGTACGCGCCGTACTTTGCGGCCATCTCGCCCTTGGGGTGGAAGTCGCTGAGCAGCGTGAACGGGAGCTCCCTCGCCTTGCGAAAGGCGTTGTGCGCGTAGGAGTGGTCGACCGAGACGCCCACGAGCTCGGCCCCTCGAGCCTCGAGCTCGGGGGCGATCGGCGCGTAGGCCGAGAGCTGGTCCGAGCAGACGGGCGAGAAGTCGAGCGGGTAGAAGCAGAGGACGAGGCGCCGGCCGGCGAAGTCAGCGAGGCTCACATCCTTCCCCCGGTGGTTGGGGAGGGTAAAGGCGGGGGCCTCGGCGCCGGGCTCGATCACGCTCGGCGAGCGGGCGCTAGCGGCGCAGGCCGAGGTCGGCCACGAGGCTGCGATAGCGCTCGACGTCGGAGCGCTCGAGGTACCGCAGCAGGCGCCGGCGCTTGCCGACCAGCATCAAGAGGCCACGGCGGGAGTGGTGGTCCTTGGTGTGCTCGCGCAGGTGCTCGGTCAGCTCGTTGATGCGCTCGGTCATGAGTGCGACCTGCACCTCGGCCGAGCCCGTGTCGTTCTCGGAGCGGCCGAACTTGCCGACGAGCTCGCGCTTTCTCTCACTTGTCACCGTCATCGCGGCGCCGAAGGTTAGCGGCCTCGCCCCGCGATGCGAGGCGGGGAGAACTCGGAGCAGAGCCGCGTCGCGGCCTCCACATCCTCGTGCATTTGGGTCACGAGCTGCTGGGCGTCGGCAAAGCGCTTCTCCCCCCGCAGGCGGGCGATGAAGGCCACGCGGAGCATCTGTCCGTAGAGATCGCCGTCGTAGTCGATCAGGTAGGCCTCTACGAGCAATCCGCGTCCGGTCTCGAAGGTCGGCCGCACTCCGACGTTGACGGCGGCGGGGACGCCGTTGGCGAAGGCCGCATAGACGCCGTGGCCCGGGACCACATACGTGTCGTCCGGGACGACATTCGCGGTCGGGAAGCCGAGGTCGCGGCCACGCTGATCGCCCATCACCACCTCCCCCTCGAGCAGGAAGGGCGCGCCGAGACATGCGGTGGCGGTCTCCACGTCGCCGGCGGCGACGGCGGCGCGGATCCGGGTCGAGGAGACCGTTTCGCCGGCGACCTCGACCAGGGGCGCGACCCGGGTCTCGAACTCGGGGCGAGCCGCGAGCATCGCGGGGTCGCCCTGCGCCTTGCGGCCGAAGCGGAAGTTCTCCCCGACGGAGACCTCCTCCGCGCCCAATATGGCGATCAGGATCCGCTCGACGAACTCGTCCGCCTCGATCGCCGAGAACTCTTCGTCGAAGCGGATCGTGACGAGCTCCGAGACCCCGAGACCGTCGATCACGTCGCGCTTGATCTCGAAGGGCATGATCAGCTTCGGCGCCGCCTCCGGGTGGATGACGCTGAGGGGATGCGGCTCGAACGTGAGCACGGTGTCGGCGCCGGAGATGACCTCGCGGTGGCCAACGTGAACGCCGTCGAAGGTCCCGATGGCGATCCTCCGCGGGCGCGGCGTCGCCTCGTCAAGGGGGGTGACCCGGATGCTCATCGGCCGCGAACTGTGGCAGGCGCGGCGTCGATGCGCCGTAGCGCCTCCTCCAATCGGAGGGGCATCGCGGGATCGGCCTCCTCGACGGTGAAGGGGCCGATCGCGGTGCGGCGCAGCTCCTCGCAGTACGCGTCGCCGAGGCTGGAGATCAGGCTGCGCACGTAGGTGCCGGATGAGCACTCGATCTCGTACTCGCCGCGGTCGCCCTCCCGCCAGAGCTGGGTGAAGCGATGGACGGTGACGATGCGCTCGGGCACCTGCACCTCCTCCCCCCGCCGGGCGCGCTTGTAGGCGCGTTCACCGCCCACTCTGACGGCGGAGTATGCGGGCGGGCGCTGGCGGATCTCGCCGGTGGGGAGTGCGGGCTCGCCGTCCGGGAGCGCTCCCGTCTCCGTGATCTCACCGTCGCGATCGCCCGTGGTCGACACGGCGCCGAAGCGGGCGATCGTGCGGTAGGTCTTGGGAAGACCCATGAACCGGGCCTGCTCGCGGGTCGCCTCGCGGGTGAGCAGGACGATCAGGAGGCCGGTTGCGAACGGATCGAGTGTGCCCGCGTGGCCGGTCTTCACTGCCCGCTCGCGGCGAACGCGCGCGACAACGTCGTGCGAGGTGATCCCGGCCGGCTTGTCTACGAGCAGGACGCCCGCGGGGTTAGCTCGCGGAGAGCTCGGTGCAGAGGTCATCGACGATCTCGGTGTAGGAGAGGTCGGTCGAGAATCCGGCGGCCCGCTGGTGACCGCCGCCGCCGTGTTTGCGGGCGATCGCCGAGACGTCGGTGCGGCCGTCGCTGGCCCGCAGGCTCACCTTGCGCGCGGCGTCCGACGCCTCCTCGCGGTCGCGCACGACGACCGCGACCTGGGTTCCCTCCAGGGCGCGCAGGTGGTCGATGATCCCCTCGGTCAGCACCTCGCTCGAGCCTGTCTCGGCGTAGTCCTGGGCGGAGATGTAGGTAACCGCGAGGCGGCCCTCGTCGCGACGTTCGATCCGCTCGAGCGCGCGGGCCACGAGGCGGATCTTCTCGATCGGGATGCGCTCGTAGAGGCGGCGATTCGTGTCGTCGACGTCCACTCCCGCCTCGATCAGCTCCGCCGCGAGGCGGTGTGTGTCCGCGTCGGTGTTCTCATAGGAGAAGCGGCCGGTGTCGGTCACGAGCCCGACGTATAGGGCCGAGGCGATCTCGGGGGTCAGCTTCGCGCCGAGGAGCTTCGAGAGGGCGAAGATGATCTCGGCGGTGGACGATGCCTCGACGTCCACGAGGTTGACGGCGCCGAAGCGAGTGTTGTCGTGATGGTGGTCGATGTTCACGACGCGCGCGGAGCGGTCGCGCAGGAAGCCGTCGGGCGTGCGGTCGATGTTGCCGCAGTCGAGGAAGATCAGGGTGCGATCGACGATGTCGGCTGGAGGCTCGTGGAAGACCTCTGCCAGTGGCAGGAAGCGATACTCGACTGGTAGGGGGAACTCCTTGGCCGCCAGGTACATCACCGCGTCCTTGCCGAGCTGGGTCAGGATCGAGTGGAGGCCCAGAAGCGAGCCGAGGGCATCGCCGTCCGGGTTCTCGTGCGTGGTCAGCAGGAACCGCTCGGTGGAGCGCAGCTCCTGGGCGACGGCCTCGAGATCGTCGCGGGTCGCGGTTGCGGTCGCATTGGTCATTGGTCGTCGAGCAGCTGCGTCAGGCGCACGGCGCGCTCGGGGCCGTCGTCATAGTGAAACGAGAGCGTAGGCGTGTACTTGATGCGCATCTCCCGGGCGATCCGCGCCTGGAGCAAGCCGTGCGAAGCGGCGAGACCTGCCAGCGAGCGCTCTCGCTCGGATTCGTCGCCGAGCACGCTCACGAATACCCGCGCCGAGCGCAGGTCTGGGCTGGTGTCTACGGCGGTCACGGTTACGAAACCGATCCTGGGGTCGTCGAGTTCGCTGGCGATCGCCCCCCCGATCACCTCGCGCATGACCTCGTTGACGCGCCTCATGCGCTCTGTGGTCATCCCGCGCGCCAACATAACAGCCGCCCCCAAAGCGGGCTGCGGGGCGACTACAGGCTCCTCACGTCCTCCATGCTGAGCAGCTCGCGCTCGAACGAGCAGCCGCCAGGACAGCGTGATTCGACGAAGCGGCAGAGCTCGTCCGCCCGTGCGCTCACGCTGGAGTCGCCGACCAAAGCGCACAGGAGCGTGGAGCGCTGCCATGCGTCGTGGTGCTCGGTCTCGGCCACCGAGACTCCGAATCGCTGGCGCAGGTGCGCCTTCAGCGAGTGCAGCTCCTTGCGCTTGCCCTTGAGGTCGTGGAGCTCGCCGAAGTGAAGGTGGGCGGAGATGATGCAGACGTAGGGGGTAGGCATGCTGGCGAGCGTAAAGAGGCGCCGGCCCTGGCGGGCAAGATCGCGGAAGCGACGTGGGCGGAGCGCTCAGGCCCTAAGACTCGAGCGTCTGCTCAACCTGGCGGCTCTCGAAGGCCTCGATCACGTCGTCCACCTTCACGTCCTGGTAACCCTCGAGCACGATGCCGCACTCGAGCCCCTCCTCGACCTCCTGGACGTTCTCCTTGAAGCGTCGCAGGGAGCCGATGCGCCCGGTCCAGATCACGGTGCCCTCACGGACGAGGCGGGCCTCGGCCGTGCGGGTGATCTTGCCGTCGACGACCATGCAGCCGGCGATCGTGCCGATCCGCGACGCCTTGAAGAGCTCCTTGATCTCGGCCTGGCCGAGCGAGTCTTCGACCTCCTCGGGGTCGAGCATGCCCTCCATCGCCAGGCGGAGCTCCTCGGTGACCTTGTAGATGACCGAGTAGGTCCTGATCTCGACCCCCTCGGACTCCGCGGCGCGGCGGGCGTCCACGAGGGGACGCACGTTGAACCCGATGATGACGGCGTTTGAGGCGGCGGCGAGCATCACGTCGGACTCGTTGATGCCGCCTGGGGCCGCCCGGATGATGTTGACCGCGACCTGCTGCTGCGGCACCTTGGCGAGCTCGTCCTCGAGCGCCTCGAGCGAGCCCGAGACGTCGGCCTTCAGCACGATGTTGAGTTCCTTGATCTGGCCACCCTGGGCCTTGGCGAACACGTCCTCGAGCGAGACCCTGCGCGTCTGGCGGCGGGCGAGCTGCTCGGTCTTCAGGCGCTGTTCGCGCTCGCCGGCGAGCTGACGGGCCTTGCGCTCGTTCTCCACGACCTCGAAGTGCTCCCCCGCCTCGCAGACGGCGTCGAAGCCGAGCACCACCACGGGGTCGCCCGGACGGGCGACGTCGAGGGCTGCTCCGGTGTGATCCTGCATTGCCCGGACCTTGCCCCAGACGGGGCCGGCGAAGATCGCGTCGCCCACCGAGAGCGAGCCCCGCTGGATCAGCACGGTGGAGACGGGGCCGCGCCCAGGGTCGAGGTGAGACTCGATCACGCTGCCCGAGGCAGGGGCCTCGGGGTTCGCCTTGAGCTCCTCCACCTCGGCGACGAGCAAGATGCTCTCGAGCAGGTCGTCGAGGCCCTCCTTGGTCTTGGCCGAGACGTTGGCGAAGATCGTGTCGCCACCCCAGTCCTCCGGGTTGAGCCCCTGCTGGGCGAGCTCGCCCTTCACCTTGTCGATGTTCGCTGCGGGCAGGTCGATCTTGTTGACGGCCACGATCATCGGCACCTCGGCCGCGTTCGCGTGATCGATCGCCTCGACCGTCTGCGGCATGACGCCGTCGTCGGCGGCCACCACGATCACGGCGATGTCAGTGACGTCGGCGCCACGAGCGCGCATCGCCGTGAAGGCCGCGTGGCCGGGCGTGTCGATGAACGAGATCGTCTTGCCGTCCTGATGGACCTGGTAGGCGCCGATGTGCTGGGTGATGCCTCCGGCCTCCCCCGCGACCACTTCGGTCTCGCGGATGGCATCGAGCAGGGAAGTCTTGCCGTGGTCGACGTGGCCCATGATCGTCACGACGGGCGGGCGAGCGGCGAGGATCGACTCGTCGTCGTCGTATTCCGGCTCGGGCGCCTCCTCTTCCGCTGCGCTCACCACCTCGACCTTCTGGTCGAACTCGTCCGCGAGCACGCTGATCGTCGCGTCGGTGAGCGTCTGGGTGAGCGTCGCCATCTCACCGAGCTGCATGAGCTTCTTGATCACGTCCGCGGAGTTCAGCCCCAGGATCTCGGCGACCTCACGAACCGTGGCCCCGGAGGGGATCCGGATCGTGGGAGCCTCGACCTGCTCGACCGGGCCCTTGGGCGGCTCCTCGAGCAGCGGACGGCGGCGGCGGCCGCCACGACGCCGCGGCGGGCGATGCGGCGGCGGGGCCGGCATGCGCTCACGGCGCGAGGCCTGCGAGTCGATCACGACCCGCCGCATGCGCCTGCCGCCCGAGGGGCTCTTCGAGCCGGCGTCAGACGCCGCGGGCTTGGGCGCCTTGGCCTTGGGCGTTGCCGGCGCTTCCGCGGACGCGGCTGGCTTGGGCGTAGGTTCTGCGGCCGTCCCACCCGCCTTGGGAGCCGCCTTTGTCTTCGATGCGGTCTTCGCGGCGGGCTTCGGCTTCTCGGCAGCGGGCGCCGCGGCATTACCGTTGCCGAGCGCATCCAGGGCGACCTGCTCCTCGACGCTCGACGCCGCCGCCTTCACCTCGATGCCGGCAGCATTGAGCGCGGCGATCACCTCCTTCGAGGTGAGGCCTTGCGCCTTCGCGATCTCGTGAACCCGCTTCTTCGCCATCCCTATGCGGCCGGCGTCTCCTCGGTGGCCTCGTCGGAGGCAGCCTCGGGCTCGCCGCCGTTGCCGCCATGCTCGCCCGCCTCATCCTCCGCCGCAACCTCGGCGGCGACCTCCTCGCCCTCAGCGAAGTCCTCGCCGGGCTCGTCCGCCGCAGCGACGACGCCGTCGGCGCCGGGTGCCTCGGTCTCCTCAGCGGCCTCGACCTCACCCGCGACCGTGTCGCCGGCCTCCTCCGCTTCATCCTCGTCCGCGCCGGGCGCCTGCTCGAGCGCGGCTTGGGCGCGCTCCACGAGGGGCGCGACCTCGGCGTCATCCGAGTCGGGATTGGCGAGGAGCTCGACCTCTTCGTCGGCGAGGGCCGAGACGACCGTCACCTCGTTGGTGGGGAACCGGGTCAGCGCCTGATGGGCAGGAAGACCGCAGTAGCGCGAGCCGGAAAGGGATGCGTTGGGGCAGCGGCGACCGGCGGAGAGCACGGCGGCGCAGCGACCGTCGACCTCGTCGGCGCCCTCAATCTCGATCTCCTCCTCCTGCTGGGAGAACTCGGTCTCGGACTTGATGTCGACGCGCCAGCCTGTGAGCTTGGCCGCGAGCCTCGCGTTCTGCCCCTCACGGCCGATCGCCAGCGAGAGCTGGTCGTCGGGCACCACCACGGTGGCCTGCTTGTCTTCGTCGTCGACGAGCACCTCGCGCACCCGGGCCGGCGAAAGGGCCTTCGCGACGAACCGGGCGGGCTCGTCGTTGTGCGGGATGATGTCGATCTTCTCGCCCCGCAACTCCGAGACGACCATGCGCACTCGCGAGCCGCGCGGTCCGACGCAGGCTCCAACCGGGTCGACGCCGTCGGCGTGGGAGATGACAGCGATCTTCGAGCGGTAGCCGGGCTCACGGGCAACGCCGACGATCTCGACGAGGCCGTCGGCGATCTCCGGCACCTCGAGCTCGAACAGGGACTTGATCAGCTCCGGGTTGCGCCGGGAGACGACGACGCTTGGGCCCTTGCCTTCGGCTGACACGTCCGTGATCACGGCCTTGATGCGCATCCCGTGGTCGTAGCGCTCGTTCCACACCTGCTCGGACCGGGGCAGCAGCGCCTCGACGCGCTCGCGAAGCTGGACCAGCGTGTAGCGGTTGTCGGACTGCTGAATGATCCCGGTGATGAGCTCGCCCACGCGGTCCTGGTACTCGTCGAACATCATCTGCCGCTCGGCTTCGCGGATGCGCTGGAGCACCACCTGCTTGGCGGTCTGGGCGGCGATCCGCCCGAAGTCGTCGGGCGTCACGTCCCGAGTTTGGATCTGGTCCTCGTACGGGGCCAGCATCTCGGGGTCGAGCTCGGGGTCCTCGGGCTCGCGCAGCTCGCCGGTCTCCGGATCGATCTCCTGCTCGGCCTCCTCGGCCGCCTGATCGAGGAGCTTCTCCTCGAGCTCGGCGGGCAGGATCAACTCGAAGACGCGGAAGTCCGCGGTCTCGCGGTCGAGGTCGACGCGCGCGTATTTGGCGGCGCCATGAGTCTTCTTGTACGCGGAGAGCAGGGCGTCCTCGAGCGCCGCCATCAGCGTCTCGGAGTCGATCCCCTTCTCCTGTTCGAGGCCTCTGATGGCCTCGACGATCTCGCGGCTCATGCGGTGCCTCCCGGAAGTTCGGGCACGAGGTTCGAGCGGCGGATGCCCTCCAGGGGGATGGTCACCTCGGCGGAGCCCTCCTCGAGCGAGACGGTCGCATCGTCCGCGGCCGTGAGCGTGCCGGTGAAGTTACGCTGACCGTCGATGTCGCGCTCCGTGCGCACTCGCACGCGGCGGCCGACGAACCGGCGGAAATGCTCGGGCTTCGTGAGCGGGCGATCCGAGCCGGGTGAGGAGACCTCGAGCGACCAGCGCTCGGTCAGGTCTCGGAGCTCATCGCTGACGCGCTCGCAGAGCGCGAGGTCCGCCCCTTCGGGGTGGTCGACGTAGACCCTGAGCGCCTGCGCTGCCGGCTGCTCGACCGCGATCACCTCGATCTGCGGATCGGCCTCGGCCAGCCGGTGCTCGATCGTCTCCTCTAGCTCGGCGGCTTCGTTCAACTGACTCGTCCTCTGTGCGATTTTCGGCTTTCCTCCCCGCACACGAGCCCAAAAAAAGGCGGGCCCGGGCCCACCTCGTCCAAGGGTTCGGGTACGTGAAGACGAATTCGAGTATAGCCGCGGGACCTGGCTTCGACCGCTCCGAAGAGCGCCTGTGAGACTCAGGATTCGAGCAGCAGGGTGACCGGCCCATCGTTGACGAGCGCGACGCCCATGCAGGCGCCGAAAACGCCCCGCTTCGCGTTCAGCCGCTCGCAGAAGCGCTCGTAAAGCGGCTCTGCGAACTCCGGCGACGCGGCCTCTATGTAGCTGGGGCGATTCCCCTTGCGCGCGTCGCCGTAGAGGGTGAACTGGCTCACGCAGAGAACCTCTCGGTCGCCCAGGGGCTCGTTGAGCCGGCCTGCCTGGTCGTCGAAGATGCGCAGCTTGCGGACCTTCTCGGCGAGCCGATCCGCGACCTCAGCAGTGTCGTCTCGGGATACGCCGAGCAGCACCAGCATCCCGGGGCCGATCGCGGAGACGCGCTCGCCCTCCACCGTCACGGCGGCCTGGCTCACCCGCTGCACCAGCGCCCGCAACGACCGGAAACGTCAGGACGCCGCTCGCAGGCGGTCGCGGTAGAGCCGGTAATCGGCGCGCTCCGGCCGCAGGTTCGACGCCAGTGCCAGATGGTGGCGGGCTCGATCGCGTTCCCCGCATTTCGTGAGCGCTCGGCCCAAGCAGAAGTGCGCGTAGTCGTCGACCGGGTGAGTCTCCACCACGGCCTCGAACTCGGTCGCGGCCTCGCCGTACTGGCGCGAGCGAAAGTACGCGCGCCCCAGCGCCTCGCGAACCGAGCTCTTCTCCGGCGCCCGACGGGCAGCCTCCGCCAGCGGCACCGTCGCTGCCTTGAAGCTTCCGTCCTCGAGCAGCTCCACTCCCCGGCGGTAGAGCGTGTAGAGCTCGTCTTGGTTGGCCTCAGCCACGCTTCGAGTGTAGGCCGCTGCGCATCGCGGCTACGCGGTCGAGGACGGCGTCGGCCACCTCGGCCTTCGATGCAATCGGAATCGAATGCTCGGAGCCGGCCTCGACGATCGTTACCTCGTTGCGCTCCGAGTCGAAGCCGATCTCCGGGCGGGACACGTCGTTGAACACGATCGCATCAAGCCCCTTCTGCGCCAGCTTCTCTCGGGCTCTCGAGATCGCTTCCACCCCGTGCTCGGCCGCGAATCCGACCATGGTCTGCTCCTCCGTGCGCACCGCCGAGAGCCCGGCGAGGATGTCCTCGGTCTCGGTGAGGCGGAGCTCGAGGCCGCCGCTGCCAGAACGGGCGAGCTTGCCCTCACTGGTGCCCTGCGGCGTGAAGTCGGCCACCGCCGCCGCCATCAGCAGGACGTGCGCGGAGCGGAACTCCGCTCGTGTGGCCGTCCCCAGCTCGGCCGTGTTCTCGACGTCGATGCGCCGGATCCCTGGGGGGGCCGGGAGCGAGACGTTTGCGGCGATCAGTGTCACGTCGGCGCCACGGGCGCGGGCGCGGTCGGCAAGCGCGAGGCCCATGCGGCCAGAGGAGCGGTTGCCGATGAAGCGGACCGGGTCGATCGGCTCGCGCGTACCGCCGGCGGTGACGAGCACGCGAAGGCCATCCCATGGGCCCGACTGCGCCGGCAGCAGCGACTCGATGGCAGCCAAGAGGCCGGCGGGGTCCGGAAGCCGGCCCGTCCCCCACTCGCCCCTGGAGGCGAGCGCGCCCGTCTCGGGCTCGATCACATGCACGCCACGCTGGCGCAGGGTGGCGATGTTCGCCTGGGTGGCGGCGTCCGCGTACATTCGGTCGTTCATCGCGGGGGCGATGGCGCGGGGCGCGGTGCAGGCCAGAAACGAGGTCGTGAGCATCGAGTCCGCGACGCCGGCCGCGAGCTTTGCGATCGTGTTGGCCGAGGCGGGTGCGACCAGGTAGGCGTCGGCGTTCGCGGCAAGCTCCAGGTGTCCAATCGGGTCGTGGGACGGCGCGGCGTCGGAGTCGCCAGGGTATGCGCCGCGCATGGGGTCGGGCTCGAACTCCGACGTGAGCACCGGAGCGCCCACGATTCCCTCGAAGGAGGCGGCCCCGACGAAACGGGTGGCGGTTGGGGTCATCACAACCCGCACCCCGTGACCGGCCTTGGTGGCAAGGCGAGCGAGCTCGAGTGCCTTGTATGCGGCGATCCCGCCACTCACTCCGAGCAGGATGCGGGCCATCGCAGTCTCCCTACACGCCTCGGTTAGGCGCGATACTCGTACTTGATCTTGGACTGCGCCAGCTCTTCGAGGGCAATCGTGAGGTAGTTGCCGGTGCCGGTCTCGACCATCGGCGGCGTGTACTCCTCGTAGGAGCCCTCGCCGAGCGCCCGGTAGTAGCTGTTGAGCTGCCGTGCCCGTTTGGCGGCAACCAGGACCGCGGCGTAATGCGAGTCGGTCTGGTTTAAGAGCTTGTCGACGCGTGGCTTGATCATCGGCGGAGCATTGTAGAGGGCGTCGTCCGAGCCCCGATCAGGAAAGCTCCGCCCGCACGATCCCTTCCAGCTCGTCCATCGCGCGGTCGACATCGTCGTTTACGACGACGTGCTTGAACTCCTGCTGGGCCTCCAGCTCCTGCTTCGCCGTCTCGAGCCGGCGAGCAATGGCCTCGTCGGAGTCGGTGCCCCTCCCCGCGAGGCGTTCGCGCAAGGCGCTCGGGTCCGGCGGCGCGATGAAGATGAGAACCGCGCCGTCGCCCAGGGCGGCGCGCACCTGCCGGGCTCCCTGCACCTCGATCTCCAAGACGAGTGAGACGCCGGCGTCGAGGCAGCGGTCGACCTCCGAGCGCAGCGTCCCGTAGCGGTTGCCGGAGAAGGTCGCGTGCTCGAGGAAGTCGCCTGCGTCGGCGCGCGCGGCGAACTCCTCTGCGCTCAGGAAGTGGTACTCGAGCCCGTTCTGCTCCCCCTCACGGGGCGAGCGGGTGGTGGCTGAGGTTGAGAGCTCGAGCGAGTCGATCCGCTCGAGCAGCGCGCGGATCAGCGTTCCCTTCCCCACCCCTGAGGGCCCGGTGATCACAAAGACCTTGGCCATGCGGCGCATCCTGACCTACGGAGGGGCGGGAACGTCGAGCTCGCCCCATCGACCCAGGACGGACTGGGCTAGCGCCGCAGCATGTGCACCAGCTCGTTGCGCTGGCGCTCCGAGAGCCCGCCGATCGTCTTCGATGGCGAGATCCGGCACTGGGTCAGGATCTTGTTGGCCTTGACGCGACCGTACTTCGGGACGGCGAGGATCATGTCGAAAGCCTTGGCGGAGAGCACGTACTCGGGCGGGTCGAGCAGCAGCGTCTCGATCTTCGCCTTGCCGGCTTTGAGGTCGCGCTTGAGCTGCGCGCGCGAGGTCCGGATCTCGTTGGCCCGCCGGAGGGCCTTCATCCTCTGCTCTTCGGTCCTCTCGGGAATTGGGGCGGAGGTGTCGACCGGGGGGACCATCGGGCGGCGGCGATTATACGTCCGCGAGGCCCCCTTGCAACCCGAACCTGCGGCTTTTCCGGCGTTTCCGCCGAAATTCAATTAGACCTCAGGTTGAGGTCGACGGGGGGTGCCCGAGGTCCGCCCGCTCGGAATCCTGGGTCGGGCCACCGGAGACGGCGGCGATCCCGGGTCCCGAGAGCTCGGCCGCAGAGCGCAACCCGCGCGCGGCGATCCCGGTGGTAAGCCCGATCCTCACGTGCTCACCCGCCAATGCGTCCCGAAACGACGCCGTGCCGACGGCAACGGCGCTCGCGCCCGCCGCGAGGAACTCGATCGCGTGTTCTCCGGTCTCGATCCCTCCCATGCCGATGACCGGCAGCTCGATCGCGCCCGCGACGCGGCGCACCTGGTCGAGAGCGACCGCACGAACCGCCGGGCCTGAGAGGCCGCCGCTCCCCGCTCCCAGCCACGGCTCCGTCCCGCCCGGCGCGATCGCGGTCGCCTTCAAGGTGTTGATCAGCGAGACCGCATCGGCTCCGCCGGCCTGCGCCGCGGCCGCGACCGCCGCAGGGTCGGCGGTGTTCGGCGTCAGCTTGACGATGAGCGCCTTCTCGGTCAGCGGGCGGAGCTCTTGCATAAGCGCGAGCGTTTCGCTTGGCTCCTCGCCGACGATCAGTCCGGACTTCACGTTCGGGCAGGAGACGTTCAGCTCGAGCGCGGCGACTGCGTCATCGCTCGCGACACCGTTCACGAGCTCAACGAACTCGTCGCGACTCGTGCCCATCACGGAGACGATCAGCGGCACCGGAAGCGCTGCGAGCTTCGGCAAGTCGTCTCGCAGAAAGCCCTCGAGCCCCTTGTTGGGGAGGCCGATCGAGTTGATCATCCCGCTCGGTGTCTCGTACAGGCGAGGAGGTGGGTTGCCCACACGAGGCGAGGGCGTAATCGTCTTCGAGACGAAAGCCGAGAACGGAAATCGGCTCACGAGCTCATCGCCGAACGCGGTTCGGGCCGCGATCGCGTCAAATGTTCCGGAGCCGTTTAGGACCGGATGGGCAAGCCGTAGGCCGCACAGCTCCAGCGAGAGGTCGACATCGCCCGTCCGCTCGGTTCCGGCGCCGCTCACCGGTGCCCCGCTCCCGCCACGAGGGCGGTCTCGATCTCATCCGCTCCGACAACGGGACCGTCGACGCACAGGCGCATGAATCCACCGCCGGCCAGCGGCACCGCACACCCGAAGCAGGCTCCGTAGCCGCATGCCATCGGAGACTCCATCGCGAGCTCGGCAGGCACGGAGTGCTCCGCGCACAGGACCCGGACCGCCTCCAGCATCGCGGGCGGGCCGCATGCGTAGACGACGGCCGACGCTGACTCGTCGCCCGCGAGCATCACCGCGAGCAGGTCGGTGACGTATCCGCGATGACCGACGTGGCCGTCCTCGCTGGCGAGGCGCGTCTCCTCGCACCCGAACAGCTCCTCCACACCGCCGGAGTGCTCGCGATCGCGAAAGCCGAGCAGGACCCGCTGCGGAAATCCCGAGCCTGCGAGCCGTCGGCGGAGGATCGCCAGGGGAGCGATCCCGATGCCGCCGCCGACCAGGATCGCTCCCGCAGCGTCCGTCGAGAGCTCGCGTGGGGCTCCGAACGGGCGGCCCAGCGGACCCGTGAGCTCCAGGCCGTCGCCCTCTGCGAGCGCCGCGAGGCGCGCGGTCCCCGGCCCCACCGCCTCGACGAGGAAGTCGAGCCTCACTCCCTCACGGCTCGCCTCGGCCGCTGCGACCGAGAAGGCGCGCGGCAGAAACGGGCGCCCGTCTCCCCCGTTCCAGCCCGCCTCGGTCGCCAGCATGTAGAACTGACCGGGCGCCGGCTCGGGCCCCTCACGGTCGCGAACGGAGAAGATGCGGTACCCCCCGAGGCCCGGTTGGCCACGACCCGCGTGGCCCGGCGCCCGAATGGAGCGAGGATCCTTTCGTCACCCACGGGCGGCGCGCTCCTCCACCGCCTGGAGCTCGCTCTGCGTGATCGTGACCGGCGCATGGAGCTCCTGCAGCGAGCGCGGCTCGGCGGCGCCCTCGCGCGCTGCGACGATCGCCCTGGTGGCGGCCGAGGCCGACGTCAGAGTGGTGATGCACGGGATCCCCTCGCGGACAGCCGCGGAGCGAATCTCATACCCGTCCGAGCGTGCGCCACGCCCTGTCGGCGTGTTGATCACGAGGTCGACCGAGTGCTCTGAGATGTAGTCGACGACGTGTGGCGAACCCTCGGCGATCTTGTTGATGGTGCGCACGGGGATCCCCATCCGCGAGATCGCCTGCGCGGTCCCGGCCGTGGCGATGATCTCGAAGCCGGCATCGTGGAAGCGGGCGGCGAGCTGCGTCGCTGCGGGCTTATCGGTGTCGGTCACCGTGATGAAAACGGTGCCCTCCGTCGGGAGCACGGCTCCGGCCGCCGCCTGGGCCTTGCCGAAGGCCGTGGGGAAATCCCGCGCGATTCCCATCACCTCGCCGGTTGACTTCATCTCCGGTCCGAGCACGGTGTCGGCGCCGGCGAAGCGGGCGAACGGCATCACCGCCTCCTTCACCGAGACGTGTCCGTTGTGCATCGTCGGGAGCCTCTGATCGGCAAGTGGCTCGCCGAGCATGAGGCGACACGCGATCTTCGCCAGCGGCGCCCCGATCGCCTTCGAGACGAACGGCACCGTCCGGGAGGCCCTTGGGTTCGCCTCGATCACGTTTAGCTTGCCGCCCGCGACCGCGTATTGGATGTTGATGAGGCCAATCACCCCAAGCTCGACCGCGATCCGCTTGGTCGTCTCGGAAATCTCCTCCAGCATGCCCGCCCCGAGGCTCATGGGCGGGATCACGCATGCGGAATCGCCGGAGTGCACGCCGGCCTCCTCCACGTGCTGCATGATCCCGGCAACGGCGGCCTCGGTGCCGTCGCAGAGCGCGTCGACGTCGATCTCGATCGCGTCCTCGAGGAAACGGTCGAGCAGCAGCGGGTGCTCCTGATCCGCCTTTACGTTGGCCTCGAGGTACGCGGCGAGGTCGTCGAGCGAGTAGCAGATCTCCATCGCCCGCCCGCCGAGGACATACGAGGGCCGGACCAGGAGCGGGAACCCCACGTCCTCCGCGATCACCGCCGCCTCCTCCGCCGAGAGGGCCGTGCCGTAGGGCGGATGCGCGATACCGAGCCGCCGCAGCAGAGCTCCGAAGCGGCCGCGATCCTCTGCGAGGTCGATCGCCTCGACAGGCGTTCCCAGCATTCGCACGCCGGCGGCCTCGAGCGCCTTCGCAAGCCGCAGCGGCGTCTGGCCGCCGAACTGCACGATCATGCCCTCCGGCCGCTCGACCTCGACCACCGCGAGCACGTCCTCGGCCGTGAGTGGCTCGAAGTAGAGGCGATCGGAGGTGTCGTAGTCCGTCGAGACGGTCTCCGGGTTGCAATTGATCATCACGGCGTCGCGGCCCGACTCGCGGACCGTCATGGCCGCGTGCACGCAGCAGTAGTCGAACTCGATGCCCTGGCCGATGCGGTTGGGCCCGGCGCCCAGGATCACGACCGAACCGCGATCGCCCCGGTCGACCTCGCCCGCCAGCTCGGCGGAGCGCTCGTGGGCCGAATAGAAGTAGGGAGTGCGCGCCTCGAACTCGGCGGCGCACGTATCGACCGACTTGAAGGTCCGCTCGAGGCCCGCCGTCCCGTCGCCATCGACCGCCAGCTCGCGCAGCTCGCGGAGAAACCAGGGATCGATCGAGGTGCGTGCGTGAAGGTCCTCGATCGAAACGTCCCGCCGGAACGCCTCGAGGACGAGGTCATAGCGATCCGAGGCCGGAGTCTCGAGGCTGGCGAGGAGCTCCTCGGTCACAGCGGGCGGCTCGGCGGGAGAGTCGAGCTCCCGCGAGCGCATCGCCTTCGCGAAGGACTCCTTGAAGGTGCGGCCTATCGACATCACCTCGCCAACGGACTTCATATGGGTGGTGAGCTCGCCGTGCGCACCTGGGAACTTCTCGAAGGCAAAACGCGGGATCTTGGTCACGACGTAGTCGATCGTCGGCTCGAAGGAAGCAGGCGTCGCCTGGGTGATGTCGTTGGGGATCTCCTCGAGCGCGTAGCCCACCGCGAGCCGTGCCGCGATCTTCGCGATTGGGAATCCCGTCGCCTTGGAGGCGAGCGCGGACGAGCGCGATACCCGCGGGTTCATCTCGATCACGACGATCTCGCCGCTCTGCGGGTTGACGGCGAACTGGACGTTCGAGCCGCCCGTCTCGACCCCCACCGCCCGGATCACCCGTAGGGCCTGGTCGCGGAGCTCTTGGTAGAGGTGATCCGTGAGGGTCTGCGCCGGCGCGACCGTGACGGAGTCGCCCGTGTGCACGCCCATGGGGTCGACGTTCTCGATCGAGCAGATCACCACCACGTTGTCGTTGTGGTCGCGCATGACCTCGAGCTCGAACTCGCCCCAGCCCAGGACCGACTCCTCCACCAGTACCTGATTGATCGGGCTCGCCGCGAGCCCCTCTGAGACGACCTGGCGCAGCTCCGTCTCCGTATGGCCCACTCCCCCACCCTGGCCGCCAAGGGTGAACGCGGGCCGAACGATCGCCGGGAGCTTGATCGAGCCGTCCGCCATGCCTCGCTCGACCTCCACGACCGACTCCACGATCGTCGACCAGGGAACGCGCAGGCCCGCAGCTTCCATCGTGGAGCGGAACGCTTCGCGGTCCTCAGCCCGGTGAATCGCCTCGTAGTCGGCACCGATCAACTCGACGTCCAGGCGCTCGAGCACGCCATCGTCGTGCAGAGCCTTCGCGAGGTTCAAGGCGGTCTGCCCGCCGAGCGTGGGCAGGAGGGCGTCGGGGCGTTCGCGCTCGACGATGCGCGCGACCGACTCCGGCGTGAGCGGCTCGACGTAGGTGCGGTCGGCGAACTCGGGGTCGGTCATGATCGTCGCCGGGTTGGAGTTGACGAGGATGAGCTGGTACCCCTCCTCCCGCAGGACCTTGCAGGCCTGCACGCCGGAGTAGTCGAACTCGGCTGCCTGCCCGATCACGATCGGCCCCGAGCCGATCAGCATGATCTTGCGAAGGTCGTCGCGCCTAGGCATGTGCCGTCAAACCCAGGAACTCGTCGAAGAGATGTCGGGCGTCGTGAGGGCCTGGACCGGCCTCCGGGTGGTACTGGACGGTGCGCCCGGCTACTTCCTTCAGCACGAGCCCCTCCACGGTTCGGTCGTAGAGGTTCAGGTGCGAGAGCTCGCAGGCGCCGAAGTCGGTCTCCCAGCGCACCGGCTCATCGGTCTCGATCCGCTCTCCTCCGCCCGGGGGGCAAACAGCGAAGCCGTGATTTTGCGATGTGATCTCGATGCGGCCGGTGCTGAGCTCCTTGACTGGGTGATTCGCTCCCCGGTGGCCGAACGGAAGCTTGAAGGTGTCAAGCCCGACCGCGCGGCAGAGGAGCTGATGGCCGAGGCAGATGCCGATCACGGGGGCCTGGCCCACGACATCCCGGACGGTGTTGACGACGTAGTCGAGGGCGGCCGGGTCGCCGGGACCGTTGGCGAGGAACACGAGGTCCGGGTCGCGGGCCCGCACGTCGCCGGCCGACGCATCGCACGGCAGCAGGGTGAGCCGTGCGTCGCGGTCGCGGAACTGCCGGATGATTGAGCGCTTGATGCCCGTGTCGATCGCCACCACGTGCGGCCCCGCGCCGTCGAGCTCGACCGGCTCGGAGGGCGTGACGGTCCGCGCGAGGTCGGCCCCGGTCATCGCCGGCTCCGATGCGACCCGTTCGCGGGCTTCGGCCTCGGAGATGTCCGCGCCGAACAGGCCCCCGCGCATTGCGCCTCGGTCGCGAATGTGCCGCACCAGCGCGCGGGTGTCGACGCCCGAGATGGCGGGCACGCCGCAATCGCGAAGCCAGTCGAGCCATCCGCCCTCGGCCCCGGCTGCATCCTCGGAGTTCTTACCCTCCCGCATCACGACCGCGCGGGCGTGGATGCGATCGGACTCCATCGCCTCGGCGCTGACGCCGTAGTTGCCGACGAGCGGGTACGTGAAGATGACGATCTGGCCCGCGTAGGAGGGGTCGCTCACCGCCTCCTGGTAGCCGGTCATCGACGTGTTGAAGACGACCTCGCCGGTCGCGGAACCCTCCGCTCCGCACAGCTCGCCGGCGAAGCGCAACCCATCCTCGAGTAGCAGGTAGCCAGGGTTGGAGCTCAACTCGCGACCCCCATCGCGAACGAGCGCTGGCGATAGGCCACCGAGCCGCCCGCGACGGTCATCAGCACCCGGCCGCGAAGTCGGCGGCCGGCGAACGCGGAGTTGGCCGAGCGGCTCTCCCAGCCATCCACCCCGGCATTCCACTCGGCATCAGGGTCGAAGAGGACCAGATTGGCTTCGGCCCCCGGCTCGAGGATGGGGGGTCGGAAGCCGAAGGGGGTCGCGCCCGCGCTCATCCGCTCGACCACGAGCCCGAGTTCGAGCACGCCGGGCAGGATCAGATCCGTGTGGATGACGGAGAAGGCCGTCTCGAGGCCGGTGACCCCCATCGCCGCCACCTCGAATGGAACCTCCTTGGTCTCCGGCGGGTGCGGGGCGTGGTCGGTGGCGATGCAATCGATCGTGCCGTCGCGAAGGCCCTCGATCAGCGCCTGGCGATCGTCCTCGCTGCGAAGCGGAGGGTTCATCTTGAAGCGGGCATCGAGGCCTCGCACCTCGGAGTCCGTGAGCGTGAGGTGGTGGGGCGTGACCTCGCAGCTGATGGTCACTCCCGTCGCCTTCGCCGCGGCCACGGCCTCGACCGACCTGCGGGCGGACAGATGCTGCACGTGCACGCGAGCCTCCTCGTAAGCGGCCACCGTCGCGTCGCGGGCGATCATCGTGGACTCCGAGATGGACGGGATTCCCTCGAGCCCAAGCAAGGCCGAGACCGCTCCCTCGTGCATGACACCGTTCCCCGAGAGCTCCGGGTCCTCCTCGTGAAGCGCGAGCGGCAGCCCGGCGAGCCGCTGGTAGGAGAGCGCGCGGCGAAGGACGCGAGCGCTTCGGATCGGAACCCCGTCGTCGGAGAAGCCAACCGCACCGGCCGTGGCGAGCTCGGCCATCTCGGTGAGCTCCTCTCCGGCCATCCCGCGAGTCACGGTCGCCAGAAAGCCAACCGGGACGGAGGCCTCTGTGGCGGCACGCTCGCGCAATGCGCTGATATCCCCGGCGGTATCCACGGGCGGCCGGGTGTTCGCCATCGCCAGGATCCCGCAGTAGCCGCCCGCTGCTGCCGCCCGCGAGCCGGTTTCGACGTCCTCGGCCTCCTCGCCGCCCGGCTCTCGCAGGTGAACGTGCGGATCGAAGAACGCGGGGAAGGCGCGCATGCCCTCGGCGTCTACGACCTCCGCCTCGGAGTTGCCGGTCGAGCCCGCCTCGGCGAGCTCGGCGATCCGCCCGTCGCGGATCACGACGTCGTGAGGGCCATCGATGCCGGCGCGGGGGTCGAGCACGCTCGCCCTTTGGAGAACCAGGTCGGGCGGCCCCTCCGCACGCCCGCGCCAATCAAGCTCCGAGATCGCCCTCATGCCGGTTCGGAGATGGGGGTGGGCGCCCCGAGCTCGGGATCTCTGCCTTCCGGGCGCTCGCGCACTCCGCGCGGGCGGTCCGCGCCCGTGAGGAGCTCGTAGAGGATCGCCATCCGCACGACGAGGCCGCTCTCGACTTGGGCCGTGATCAGGCTCTGCGGTCCGTCGATCACCTCTGCGGAGAGCTCCACGCCACGGTTGACCGGGCCAGGATGCATGAGCAGCTGTCGGGGCCCGAGCCGGCGGGAGTCGATCTGAAAGCGTGCCGCGTACTCGCGGAGCGACGGGACGAAGGAGTCGTTCATCCGCTCCCGCTGCATGCGCAGGGCGTAGACCACGTCGGCCTGGTCGAGCTCGTCGAGCTCGTAGGCGACCTCGCAGTCGATCGCCTCGGTGATGCCACGAGGGATCAGCGTGGGCGGGCCCGCGAGTGTGACGGCTGCGCCCATCTCGGCGAAGGCGAGAGCGCACGAGCGGGCCACCCGGCTGTGAAGGACATCGCCGACGATCCAGATCCGCTTGCCCTCGAGCTCGCCGAGGCGGCTACGCAGGGTGTAGACGTCGAGGAGCGCCTGGCTTGGGTGCTCGTGCTTGCCGTCGCCGGCGTTGACTACGGCCGCCTGGGTCCAGTGGGTGACCAGCTCGGCGGCGCCCGCGTGGGGCGATCTGATGATGATCGCCTCTGGCCCGTAGGCCGAGAGGGTCGCGATCGTGTCCTTGAGCGACTCCCCCTTCTCCACGGCCGAGCCCGAGGACTTAACCGAGACGACGTCAGCGGAGAGCCGCTTCGCCGCGAGCTCGAAAGACGAGCTGGTGCGGGTCGATGCCTCGTAGAAGAGCGAGACGATCGTCCGTCCGCGGAGCGTCGGCACCTTCTTGATGTCGCGACGGCCGACCTCGGCGAAGCTCTCCGCGCGCTCGAGAATTCGCTCGATGTCGACGCGGTCCATTCCCTCGACCCCCAGCAGATGCCTCATGCCTCGTCCTCCTCGTGATCCTCGTGGCTCGCGCTCAGGGCCTCCAGCGCGCGCTCGATCGCAACCTCGTCGTAGCCGTCGGACTCCTCCATCCGCACGAAGACCCGCTCGCCCCGCGACGTCGGCAGGTTCTTGCCCACATAGTCGGGACGGATGGGAAGCTCACGGTGGCCGCGATCGACCAGGACCGCGAGCTGCACGCGTCCCGGCCGGCCGTAGTCGAACAGCGCCTCGATCGCCGCGCGTGCCGTCCGGCCGGTGAACAGGACGTCGTCGACGAGCACGACGGTGCGGCGCTCGAGATCGAAGTCGAGGTGGGAGGCGTGTACGACCGGGGCGGAGGCAGGCTCGCGGCCGTCCATGTCGTCACGGTAGAAGGAGATGTCGATGTCGCCGAGCGGGACCTCGGACCCTCTGAGCTCGCCGACGAGGGCATGCAGGCGGTTGGCGAGAAGGGCACCGCGCGTATGAATGCCGACGATGGCAAGCCCGTTGCCGCCAGGATTCTTTTCGATGATCTCGTGCGCGATCCGCACGAGCGTTCGCCGCAGGTCGTCTCGGTCGAGGACGACCTTGTGCTGGTCTTCCACCTGCGTGCCCCTTCCTGGTCTCCCGGACCGGGTTAAAGGAACCGACGGGGCGAGCCTATCAGCCGAGCCCGCGGATGCCCGTGAGCAAGCGGTTTGCGCTTGTGCATGCGGGTTGCGCCTTTGACCCCTGATCCGACCATCGACCCGCTAACACAAAACCGGTACCTCGTAAACGGCTCCTGCTCTGGACGTACAGCCCTAGCCGTTCCGGAGTCGCCAGGTACTACCGCTCCGCGCGACGAGGAGGAGCCCGGGTGGTCTGCTCCGCGCGCGAGATCTTGTCCTCACGATTGCCGTTGGGTGGGTGCCTCAGGCTCGAGAGGTGATGGTTGGACGCGGAGGATTCGCGCGGCGCCGTCGGGGAGCCACCAGTTCCAGCGCCCGAAGAGGGCGACGGCGGCCGGAGCGAGGACGCCTCGGATGATGGTGGCGTCGATCAGGATGCCGCCGCCGAGCGCGGTGGAGAAGACCTTGGCCTCGGTGCTCGGCTGGAGTGCGAAGGCGACGAACGCGAGGAAGAGGATCAGCGCCGCGCTGGTGACGAGTCGGCCGGTGCGGCCGATGCCCTCGACCACGGCTTCTCCGGTCGAGCCGGTGCGGTCGTACGCCTCCCGCATCCTGCTGATGATGAAGACCTGGTAATCCATCGAGATGCCGAAGAGGAACGCGAAGATGACGACCGGCAGCTCGACGTTGATCGCCTGCGTCGCCTCGATGCCCCAGATCGCCTCGGAGCCGAAGCCCTCCTGGTAGACGAGCACGATCAGTCCCCAGGCGGCCGCGACGGAGAGCAGGTTCAGGAGGACGGCTTTCAGCGGCAGGATCAGCGAGCGGAAGGCGCGCGCGAGCAGGATGAAGGTGAGGATCGAGATCAGCGCGACCATCAGCGGGAAGTTGCTGTAGACGGCGTCGAGGAAGTCGGCGCCCTGCGCCGCTTCGCCACCGATCGTCACCTCGGTCGGCAGCGCCTCGGCATCGTCGCGCAGGCGGTCAAGCGTGTCTCGGCCCGCCGGCGAGTTTCCATCAGCAGTCGGGATCGCGACGACGATCGCAGTGCCTTCGCGGCGCCAGTCGGCAGGTGCTGCTGCGTTGCGGACACCATCGACCTGCGCGAACGCCTGCGCCACGTCGGCGGGATCGCCTGAGCGGACGAGCGCGTCGAAGGGCGAGAGCGGCCCGGTGCCGATGCCGGAGTCCTCCAGGTTCTCGAGGCCGGCCCGCGCGGGCCCTTCCTTTGCGAGCGAGGCGGCGAGCGGGTTCCCGAGCTGGATGTTTGTGGCCGCGACCACCAGGGCCACCAGCACGGCGGTTGAGGCCACGGCTGCGGGCCAGCGGTGGCGCACGATCAGACGCGCCCAAGCCGACCAGCCACGTTCACTGGCCTGCGCGTCGCGTCGGTTCCGAGGCCAGTCGAACTTCGGCCCGATCGTCGCCAACACGACCGGCAGCAGCGTGACGGCCACCGCGACGCTGACCAGCGCGATCAACAGCCCGGCGATGCCGATGCTGCGCATGAACGGCACCGGCAGAGCGAGCAGCGCGAGCAGCGAGATCGCCACAGTGGTGCCGCTGAAGACGACCGCGGTACCGGCGCGGCGCATCGCGTTTCGGACAGCCATCTCGTTCGTGACGTCCGCTCTCTGCCTCTCTTCCCGCCACCGCGCTACAACGAGCAGGGCGTAATCGATCGCGATACCGAGCCCGATCAAGGCGACGAGGAACTGGACGATCACCGAGACGTCGGTAATGCTGGCCAGCGGCCAGACCAGAAGGAAGGTTGTCGGGATCGCGACGAGTGCCATCAGCAACGGCACAAAGGCCAGGAGCGAACGGAAGACGAAGGCGAGGACGAGCAGCGCGCCCAGTGCGGCCACAAGCGTTCCCAACACGACGCCGGCGCCGTCGCCCTCGTTTTCCCCGGCGGAGGCGCGGAGTGCGTCGAGTCCCGTCACCTCGACCACGGACCCGCCGACGGTGACGCCCGCCAGCGCGGCTTGAGCGGCGCGGGCCTCCACGTACCCTGGGTCGACTCCACCCACGGCCGGGATGTAGACCAGCGCAAAGGTGGTGCGTCCATCGTCGGAGACGAAAGCCCGGTCGCCGGTCGAGGCAAAGGAGGCGCTCATCGACTCCGGCAACGCCGCCTCCACCTTCGCCAGCGCCGCGTCAAGCTCCTCGCGGACGCCGGGCGTGTCAACCGTCCTCCCTTGTGGGAGTGTGACCACGGGCACGATCGGCGCGACGTCGCCGCCGGCGCCGTAGATCTCGCTGAGCTCCTCGTTGGTCTCGAAGCCCTCGCGTCCAGGAATCTTGAACTGCTGTGACAGGGAGTCGCCCGCCGGCCCGATCGCGGCGAAGGCACCGATCGTGACGGCAATCCAGACTCCAACCACCAGTCGCTTGTGGCTGAGAACCCAACTCGTCAACGTCGTCATGGCGGCCCCTTGATCTAGCTTGCGAGACTTGCGCGGTTCGACAGCCTCGCATGATTGCTGCACTCCGGGGCCGGAAGGCGTTCCTAGACTCGTATCGAGCTGGACGCGTATCCGGCGAAGCTCAAACGACGGCGTGCCGTCGTGGCCGAAGAGTCGGTGCACGGCGTCGCTGACGCCGTGCGCCGGATCGTCCGCGTCAGCACCAGGACTCGTCTCCGCATCCGGCCCAAGATCAGTGCCGCGGCCAAGCCGGCGGACCTCCGCCGACGATCGCGACGTCGAACGGCGGGTCAATCTCGTAGGGGACGCCGAGCAACCCGACGCCGGATGTACGGGTTCGTCTGCGCGGAGGCACTGCCTGCTCGCTCTCGCTTCGCGCGAGAAGGGGGAGCACTCGACGATTCCTACCGCTTTCCATGCAAAGCGACCATTTTGGTGCCGGCACGGTGCCCAATGTGGCAGCCAGTGTGGCAACGGCCCCCTCGAAGCAGCGAATCCCGCGGTCCTAAGCGGGATTCGGCGAAATCGGAGCCTGTTATAGGAACCGATGGGGCGAGCCTACCAGCCGCCCTCCCGGAAGCCCCCAACTACGCCAAGTGGTCGCCGGGCCCGGTCCCGGGCTCGGGCTGGACGAAGTTGTGGTCAGCACGCTCAGGGCGATCACTGCAGTGGCGATCCCGAAGACCCACCGCTCCACCCGGTCGGCTCCGGAAGCTTTCATCTCGCGGTCGGCGTCAGGCCTCGCTGGCAAGCGTTGTCGGCGGTTCGCTCGACACGTCCTGCCTGCGGACCAGCAGCGCTGCGGCTCCGGCAAAGCACGCTAGGGCGATCGGCCCGATCGGTGGGTCGTGGAAGGCGACGAACACCGACAGTCCTAGCAACACGAGCGCGGGCGTCGTTGCGCCCACACGGCGATACGCGACGACGGCCGCAACGATCGCGACCCACCAGGCCACTCCACCGAGGCCGATCAGCAGATCGGCGGCGATGAAGTCATCCCAGAGGGCCTGGGCCGCAGCCGCCACCCCCTCCAGCTCTTCGGCGGGGGCATCGGTGCCGTAGTCGACCACGACCCCGGTTGCGATCCCCAGGACCGTCTCGCCGGCAGCGTAGAAGAGGATGAACGGCCCGATTGCGACACGGCTCACGCGAGCTGCGGTTCCCGGTAGATCGCGGACCAGGATGTAGAGGGCAGCACCGATGAGACCGATGAACAGCAGCATGCCGACGTGCACGACGAAGAACGCGCTGGCGTCGTCCGCGAGGGACTCATACACCGGATCCCCTACCGCCGGGTGGAATAGGAGGAGGATCGCCCACGCGATCGGCACGCCGATGACGAACACCGCTTCCCTGCGGCTGAAATGAGGCAGATCCATCGAGTCGCCTTTCGGGGGGCCCTCGACCCTAACGGCGTAGTGCTGCAACGGTCAAGGGCACGATCGCTGCTCCTCCCATGCAAAAGCGGCGGGCGAGGGGGATAGTTTCTGGGCCGTGAAGATGAACGAGGCGACACGCGAGGCGATCGCGATCCACCAGGCGGCTGGGCGCCGGTTCGAGGCCGGCGGGGTTCGATCCTTCGTGCGGGACGAGGGCGGTGGGGGCGACGTCGTCCTTCTCCACGGTGTCCCCACGAGTTCGTTTCTTTACCGCAAGCTGGTGCCTGCGCTGGCCGGGCAGGGACTGCATGCATACGCCTTCGACCTCCCGGGGCTAGGCCTGGCCGAGCGGCCGGAGGAGTTCGACTACTCCTGGTCGGGCCTCTCGCGATGGACAGGTGAGGCCATCGACGCGCTCGGGATCGAACGCTGTCACTTGGTCGTCCACGACATCGGTGGGCCAATCGGATTCGAGTGGGCGATCCGCAATCCGGATCGGGTCCTCTCGGTGACGGCGCTCAACACCCTCCTCGACGTCGCCACCTTCAAGCGGCCGTGGACGATGCGCCCGTTCGCGACCCGCGTCGCGGGCGAGGCGTGGCTCGCCATGCTTCAGCCCTCGGTGGGAGCTCAGCTCTTCTACCTCCAGGGGATCCAGAACAAGGCCGCCGTGCCTCGAGCCGAGGTCTTGGCCCACATCCACCTGCTGAAGCACAACGATCGCGGCCGCGCCTTCCTGCGGATCATGCGCGGCTTCGAGCTCACCGAAGAAAAGCAGCGCTACCTCTGGCAGGGCCTCGCGGACCGGCCCTGGCCGGCCCGCATCATCTGGGGCGAGCGCGACCCTGTGCTCGGGCTCGACCGACTCCACGTCGTCGAGAGCGTCCTCGGAATCGACGATCCGATCCTGCTCCCGGCCAAGCACTTCCTGCAGGAGGACCAAGCACCCGCGATCGCCACCGCCGTGGCCGACCTGGCGGCACCGCTGGGGTAGCTCGCCTCGGCGCCTGGCGAGTTATTCGGCCCGAGGCCGAGTTTCGCGCCGATCGACTCGGGCCGGGCGCGCTCCGCCCTCTATCAGCTTCGGCCCCCCGCGCTCAGGGAACGGGATCTCGACGATGTCGAAGTCGCGGGGTGCGATCGCTTCGGGCAGCACCTGGCGGGCTTCCGCGAGCAGGTCGCGGACGTCGTAGCGGGTCGATGCATGGACGAGGGCAAGCATCTCGACCCCCGCCTCGCGGGCGAGCTCGCCCGCTTGGCGTGCAGTGCTGTGGCCGGTCTCGGCTGCGCGGCCGATCTCGTCGTCGGCGAAGGAGCCGTCGTGGACCAGTAGCTGGGCCTCGTGGGCCGCGACCGAAGTCATCTCACAGGGGCGGGTATCTCCGGTGATCACGATCTTGCGGCCGGTGCGGGCATCGCCCATCACGTCCGCCGGCCGGACCGTGCCCTTCGAGCCCTCGACCTCCTCGCCGCGCTGCAGGCGGCCGAGATCGGGGCCTGGCGTCACCCCCAACTCGGCCGCGCGATCCGGGTCGAGATGCCCCGGCCTGTCGTCCTCAACAATCGCGTAGCCGTACGCCCGCACGCGATGCTCGACGGCGAAGGGGCGGACCTCGTAGGTGTCGTGGCGGATCGCCTCCCTTTCCCCCAGCTCCACCAGGTCGAGCTCGTAGCCGATACGCCCGAAGATGCGCGCTAGGGCGGTGAAGAGATCATGCAGGCCCGGAGGGCCGATCACCCGCAGCGGCCGCTGGCGATCGGTGAGGTCGTACGTCTTGAGCAGGCCCGGGATGCCGAGGTAGTGGTCGGCGTGGTAGTGCGTCAGGTAGATCTCGTCGGCCTGGACCAACCCCGTGGACCGCTGCATCTGGCGCTGCGTCCCCTCGCCGCAGTCGAACAGGATCCGATCCCCACCGAGGCGAGCCAGCACGCATGCCGTCGCCCTCCGGGCCGTGGGCACGGAGCCGCCTGTGCCGAGGAAGACGATGTCGACGTCCATGCGGCAACCGTAGCCGCGCGGTCGCGGCCGATGCGGTCGGCCCCGTGCGGTGTATCTAGACTGGCGTGCGAGCGCCCGTAGCTCAGCTGGATAGAGCGCGCGCCTCCGGAGCGCGAGGCCACAGGTTCGAATCCTGTCGGGCGCGTAGCGGCTGGTGCCAGGATCAACTGCACTGAGGGGTGCCGATCGGCACATCGCCGGGCCGCGTCAACCCGGCGGCCGTACCTCTGGGTGCTCCGAGTACCAACCCAACGTGCGCATGAGTCCCTCCTCCAGGCCGACCTCTGGGGCCCAGCCGCAGCGCTTGAGGATCTTCGTCGTATCAACCCACTGCCGGTCGATCTCACCGGAGGGGTTGCCGGCTCCCTGGATCTCCGGGGTGACGTCGCGGGCGGAGACCTCGGCGATCGTCTCGAGCACCTCGGCCACGCGGTAGGGCCGGCCACCCCCGGCGTTGAACGCCTCGCCGCGCACGTCATCGCGATCCAGGCTCTCGGCGATCACGAGGTACGCGCGAACCGCGTCCTCCACATACAGGAAGTCGCGTTCCGGGGATCCGTCGGAGCGGAGCACCGGAGCCCGGCCGTCGATTGAGGCACAGACGGCTTCAGGAATGAGCCGCGAGAAGTTGAGGTCACCACCCCCGTAGACGTTGGCGAAGCGCGTCACCGCGACCGGCAGCCCGTAGGAGGGCCAATAGGAGCGCGCGATGATGTCGGCCGCCGCCTTCGATGCCTCGTACGGCGCTGTGGGCTGCAGCGCGAAGTCCTCCCTGTAGGGCAGGCGGTCGTGTCGTCCGTACGCCTTGTCGGAGGAGGCCACGACAACGCGCTCAACGCCCACGCGCCGGCACGCGTCGAGCACGGTCCAGGTTCCGCGCACGTTGGTCTCGAAGCCGTCGACCGGCGACGTCTGGACATCCGCGACGATCGCCTCGGCGCCGAGGTGAAAGACGGTGTCGATCGAGCGCTCGCGCAGGAGGCGCTCCACCAGCTCGCCGTCGCGCAGATCGCCGCTTACATCCTCGACGTGATCGGCCACGCCGAGCACCTCAAGCGTCGAGAGGGGTCGCTCCGGGCCCGACCGATCGAGCGACGTCACGTTCATTCCGCGCTCGAGCAGCCCCCTTGCGAGCCAGGCGCCTACGAAGCCCCGGGCTCCGGTTACGAGGGCACCGTCAGCCACCCGAGTTGACAACGGGCTCGCGATCCCAAACTGCCCAGGGCGCCTCCCCCGCGTCCCAGAGATCGTTCAGGATCACCGCGTCCTTGTAGGTGTCCATGCAGTCCCAGAACCCGGTGTGCCGGTAGGCGTGCAACTCGCCATCCACTGCGAGTCGGCGGAGCGGCTCGCGCTCGAGCACGCTGTCGGTTTCGAGGTAGGCGAGGAACTCGGGCTCGAGGTGGAGAAAGCCGCCGTTCACCCAGCTCTCCAGTCGAGGCTTCTCGTCGAAGGCACGCACCCGCTCATCCTCGTCGACAATCGCCACCCCCCAAGGGCTGCGGGGCCGGACGACGGTCATCGTGGCCAGCCGCCCCTGGGCTCGATGCGAGGCGATCAGCGCCTCGAGATCGACGTCGGCCACACCGTCGGCGTAGGTCAGGCAGAAGGAGCCGCTGCCCAGCCGGTCCGCGGCAAGTGCCACCCGGCCGCCCGTCGGCGTGTCGGACCCGGTGTCTACGCACTCCACCTCGATCGGCTCGGGCCAATCGGCCTCGGCCACGAAGCGCTCGATCATCTCTCCGAGGTAGCCCGTCAGAAGGACGAACCGCCGTAGCCCTTGAGCCGCGTAGATCCGCATCACATGCCAGAGGATCGGCTTTCCCCCGATCTCAACCAGCGCCTTGGGGATCGCGTGCGTGCGCTCCTGCAGGCGGGTGCCGCGCCCACCGCAGAGGATCGCCACCGGGGCCACGCCTGATTCCATCGTGGCCGAGCTTAGTGACGAACCTGGGCTGGCTAGCTGCCGCCGGCGACAGCCGGCAGGATGGTCACCTCGTCGCCCTCGGCGAGCTCTGTCTCGAGGCCTTCTTGGAAGCGGATGTCCTCGCCTGACACGTAGACGTTTACGAACCGGCGCAGGGTGCCGTCCTCTGTGATGCGCGCCCGCAGATCCTCGTGGGAGTCGAAGACCGCGTCGAGCGCCTCACCGACAGTCTCCCCTTCGACCTCGACCTCGGACTCGCCGTCGGTGACGCCACGAAGCTGCGCGGGGATCTTGACCGTGACCGACATCGCCAGGAAATCTACTCAGGCGGCGACCGGTGCGGCGGCTGCGACCTCCGACTCAAACGAGGCGATGGTCGGCTCGATCTCGCTCATGCGAAAGCCCGCGCGAGTCGCGTCAAGCGTCTTCAGGCCCTCGCCAGTGATCACGACCACAACGCGCTCGGCGGAATCGATCCTTCCCGCCTCCGCCAGCTTGCGAAGCGTCGCCACCGTGACCCCGCCGGCCGTCTCGGTGAAGATCCCCGTGGTCTCGGCAAGGAGACGGATTCCATCTCGGATTTCCTCGTCGCTGACTGCCTCGATCTCCCCGCCCGTGCGCTGCGCGAGCTCGACGGCGTACGGGCCGTCGGCGGGATCACCGATCGCCAGGCTCTTCGCGATCGTCTTGGGACGCTTCGGTTTGCAGATCTTCCAGCCCTCGGCGTACGCCTCGGCAACAGGGTTGCAGCCCTCCGCCTGGGCGCCTGAGAACGCCGGCAGCTCGCCCTCAAGCAGCCCGAGCTCGATCCACTCCTCAAAGCCCCGCCCGATGCGCGTGAAGAGGGATCCCGAGGCCACCGGGCACACGATCCGGTCGGGCAGCTCCCAGCCAAGCTGTTCGGCGATCTCGTATGCCACCGTCTTCGAGCCCTCGGCGTAATACGGACGGAGGTTCACGTTGACGAACGCCCACGGCCTCGATTCACACAGCTCCGTGCAGAGCCTGTTGACGTCGTCGTAGCTCCCGCGCACGCCCACCAGCTCCGTGCCGTAGACACCGGTTGCGAGCAGCTTCTGCTCCTCCAGGTCGGCGGGGACGAAAACGTAGGAATCGAGGCCAGCGGCGGCAGCGTGGGCGGCGACCGCGTTGGCGAGGTTGCCCGTCGACGCGCAGGCGAGCGTCTCGTAGCCCAGCTCCCGAGCTTTGGCCACGGCCACGCCCACCACTCGGTCCTTGAACGAGTGAGTGGGGTTGGCGGCATCGTTCTTGATCCAGATCTCCCCCAGGCCCAGGCGAGCGGCCAGCCTCTCTGCCCGGACGAGCGGCGTCAACCCGGGCTCGAGCGACGTCCGCGTCGCCGGCGGCCCCTCGGCGAAGGGCAGGAAGTCGGCGTATCGCCAAATCCCCGCGCTGCCGGCCTGGATCTTGCGCCTCGCTTCGGCTGGGTCGAGCCCGGAGTGGTCGTAGGCAGCCTCGAGCGGGCCGAAGCACTCCTCGCAGACATATCGGGCCTCGAGCTCGTAGCCCGTCCCGCATTCCTTGCACCGCAGCTCAGTTACACCCATCGTCTTTCTCCTCAGGTCCCGTGTCTTATGTCTTCCAACGAAAAACCTCCACCCGGTGCGAGTAGAGGCCCTTGGCGCGGGACCTACTCACATCTGTCAGGCAATCCACCTGCTGGAATTGGCACCTTCCCCAGAGCTTGCGCTCCGAGCGGTTGCCGGGGTTTCAACGGGCCAGTCCCTCCACCCCTCTTGATGTGGCGGTTATGTAGGGCGGCAATATAGCGCGGCCTCCGACGAGCGGGGTACCCTCCCCCTGAGAGTTCCGATGGACCGAGCGAGCGAATCGAGCCAAGCCGATGCCGAGCCTTCCGAAGCCCAGGCTGCGCCGCAATGCCCGCGGCGCTCAGCTCGCGTCTCCGCCTGAGGCCCGGGACGGCAAGCCCAACGTCGAAACGATCGACGGCGAGGGCCTGCGCTGGGTGAACATCGAGCGCCCTGGCCCGCTTGAGACGGCTTGGCTGGAGGAGCATTTCGGCTTCTTTCACCCCCTGGACCTCGAGGACGTGCTCTCGCGCAACCAGCGGCCGAAGATCGACGAGTACGACACCTACCTGTTCATCGTCTTGCATTTCCCCGTGTTCGACCGCTCCGTCGGGCGCCTGAACGCCGGCGAGCTCGACATCTTCGTGGGCCAGGACTTCCTGGTCACGATCCCCAACACGCCCCTGCAGCCGGTGGAGTACCTGTTCGAGCGCTGCCGCCGCAAGGAGGAGCTGCGCGAGCAGAACTTCTCCCGCGGTTCCGGATATCTGCTCTACCGGGTCGTCGACGACTCCTTCGACTACTGCTTTCCCATGCTGCGGAAGATCGGCAACAAGCTCGACGCCGTCGAGAACGAGATCTTCGAGGGCCGCTCCGAGGAGGTCGTGCGCGACATCTCCAACGTGAAGCAGGAGATCATCAACTTCCGCAAGGTCGTTCGGCCCCAGCGGACCGTGTTGATCGACCTCGAGCACTCAAAGCAGCGCTTCCTGGCGCCAACGGAGGGTGAGCTGGAGGTCTACTTCGACGACATCCAGGACTCGCACGAGCGCATCTGGGACCTCCTCGAGAACTACAAAGAGGTGATCGAAGCGCTCGAGGACACGAACGAATCGGTGATCTCCCACCGCGTCAACGACATCCTTCGCGTCCTCACCGCCTTCAGCGTCATCATCCTCCCGCTCACCCTGATCGCGAGCCTGTGGGGCATGAACGTCGGTGTCCCGGGAGCGGGCGACTCAGAGGACTTCTACGCGATCGTCGGCGGCATGCTGGTGCTGCTGGTGGTGATGCTCGTCTATTTCCGGCGCCGCGGCTGGCTCTGACGCAAAGCGGCGGCTCGGTGCGAACCGTCCTCGCATCGATCCTGGCATGGCTGGTCGCGGGGACCGCACTCGCGTTTGCCCTCGTTCGCCTGCTCGGCATCGAGTCGGGTTTCCCCCTCTTTCCCATCCTCGCCTTCACGCCGTACGTGGCCGTGGCCGCGGTCCTCTGCGCAATCGTCTTGCTGCTGCTGCGCCACTGGGCGGCGGCGGCCGTAACCGTCATCGCTGCTGCCGTCTTGGTGGCGCTGGTCATCCCCCGTGCCGTTGGCGAGAGCGCAGAGCCCGGTGGGAACACCCTCCGCGTCATGACCTCGAACATGTTCCTCGGCGGCGCCTCCGCGGAGGCGCTGATCGAGCTCGTGGCAGAGCACGAGGTCGACGTCCTGAGCGTGCAGGAGGTCACGCCGCGGCTCGCCACCAGACTCGAGGCCGCCGGAATCGCAGACGAGCTGCCGCACCAACTGCTGGCGCCCGGGTCGGAGTCATCGGGCGGCGCTCTCTACTCACGGCTGCCGCTTCGAGAGATTCGCGACGTGCCGAGCTCCCTGGCCGGTCCGCTGCCCGCGGGCTCGATCCAGCCTGCGCAGGGCCCCGCCGTGTCCGTCTACGTCGTCCACCCTCCGCCCCCGATCGACGGGACGAGGGTTGCCGAGCTAGCGGCCGACCTCGAGACGATTCCCAGCGCCGGTGGCTCGGAGCAGCTCACGGTGATCGCCGGCGACTTCAACTCCACGATCGACAACGCCGCCTTGCGCGACGTGCTCGCCCGCGGTTACATCGATGCCGCGGAGACAACCGGCGCGGGGCTGATCCCGACGTGGCCGGCCGGCAGGGTGTTCCCACCACAGGTGACCGTCGACCACGTGCTCGTGGACGAGCGCGCGAGCATGACCAACACCCAGATCTTCAACATCGCCGGCAGCGACCACCGGGCTGTACTGGCCGAGCTCAGTCTTCCCACGCCTCGCTAGACGCCGCGGCAGTAGACCGTCTCGTCGACGAGCTTCTCGGGCCCGGCGTCGTTCGAGATCGAGAACCCCCAGTGGTCGTCGGGCTTTATGTCCATGTCAGCTCCGTCCCTCGGCGCGAACGAGTGAATGTGCGCGCCCAGGTCGGGGCCAGGAATGAAGACGCCGGCGCCCGTCGGACCCGAGACCTGGACCGGGCCGAGCGCGCAGGTGACGTCGTCCGTGAACGTGCTCGAGGCGGCGGACATCGGTTGCGCTGTAAAGACCCGGCCGAACTCGTTCGAGCAGATCGCATACACCCTGAACATGCGCTTGGGCCCCGCGATGCTGCCCACGGACGCGCGCCAGCCATCCTCGAAGGGGTCGGCGTCGGGTCCTTCGAACGGGGCTGTGGCCCTGAGGCTGGCGCCCTGGGTTGGGCCGAACACGCGGACGCCCCCGGACCCGGGCCGCCCGTTCTTGCATGTCGCCTTGGCGCTGCCGCCGGCGGGACCTACCCCCACCTTCCCCTCCTTGCTGGCGTAGTGGATTCCGAGCTCGGGCTTAGCGCAGATGGCGTACGTGTTGGCGGAGATCAGCCCGGAGCTCGCGTTGTATCCCCTGGTTGTCCAGGAGCGGTGGCCGGGGCCGGATGGATAGGAAGAGCTCAAGTACCCGGTCGTGGCGGAGCCGGTGACGAGCGCACCGCCGCCCACCGCCACCCGTTTCCCGGGGCACGACGCCGTTTTCTTCCATCCGGAGTTCCCGGTGACGACCTTCACGTTGCTCGCATACGCGAACCCGCCCGTGCTGCCGAGCTGAAGCGTCGCAGCGCTTGCCGCCGGCGCGCCGCCAACGGCGATTGCCGCCAGGCCCGCCAGCACAGCTCCCGATGACCTCCGTGCCATCCAAGCCAGCATAGACCGCGGTGGCCCTCAGGTCGATGCTGTCTAGGATGCCGCCGTGTGGCCGGGCAACGCATCTGGGCGCCATGGCGCCTCGACTACGTGAAGGACGCGTCGAAGGACTCCGAGGCGGAGTGCATCTTCTGCGCGAAGCCTGCGGCGCACGAGGATGAGGAGAACCTGATCGTGCACCGTGCCGAGCGCTGCTTCGTGATCCTGAACCTCTACCCGTACACGAACGGGCACCTGATGGTGGCCCCGTACGCGCACCTGGCGACCCTGCCCGAGCTCGACTCCGAGGTGGTCGCGGAGATGATGGCCCTCTCGCAGCAGGCGATGCGCCTCCTGGAGCGCACTTACGAACCGCACGGCTACAACGTGGGCTTCAACCAGGGCCGCGTTGCGGGCGCCGGAGTCGAGCACCACATCCACATGCACGTGGTCCCGCGCTGGGGCGGCGATACGAACTTCATGCCAGTCCTGGCGGATACGCGGGTCATGCCCCAGTCGCTGGCGCAGAGTTACGAGGCCCTGAGGGGAGGATTCGAATGACGGACGTGCCGGAGGGGATCTTCAAGGCGTACGACATCCGTGGCATCTACGGCGAGGAGATGGACGGCGATACCGCCTACCTGGTGGGCCGCTCGTTCGCGCGCGTTCTCGCGGACATGCACGAGAAGCAGACCAAGCAGCTCCGCATCGGCCTCGGCCGCGACATGCGCCTGCAGGCGCCCGAGATGAGCGAGCGGCTGCGTGAGGGGCTCATTGACGAGGGATGCACCGTGCTCGACGCTGGGATGGTTGCGACCGAGATGCTCTATTTCCTCGTCGGCTCACGCGAGCTCGACGGCGGCGCGATGATCACCGCCTCGCACAACCCGAAGGCGTACACGGGGATGAAGCTCGTGCGGGAGGGGGCGCTTGCGCTCTCGGGCGACTCGGGCATCGGCGAGGTGAAAGCGCTGATCGAGGCTGGGTTCGAGGAGCCCCCCGGCGGCGGGAGCGTCGAGGCGCTGGACATCTACGACGAGTTTCACGAAAAGGCGCTCTCGTTCATCGACGCCGATGCGATCGAGCCGCTGCGAGTGGTAGTCGACGGCGGCAACGGCATGGCGGGCCCGATGGTCGGCCCGCTGCTCGAGCGCCTTGGCCTGGACCTCGTTGAGACCTACTGGGTTCCCGACGGCGAGTTTCCGGATCATGAGCCGAACCCGCTGCTCGAGGAGAACCGCCAGTTCGTGATCGATCGCGTGCTGGAGGAGGACGCCGACCTTGGGATCGCTTGGGACGGCGACGCCGATCGCTGCTTCTTCGTCGACGACGCCGGGACGTTCATCGACGGCGACTTCCTGACGGCGCTGCTCGCCCGGCAGCTGCTCGAGAAGGAACCGGGCGCGCTGATCCTCTACGACGTGCGGGCGAGTCGCGCCGTGCCCGACACCATCCGCGAGCTGGGCGGCGAGTCGAACATGAACCGGGCGGGGCATGCGTTCTTCAAGGCTGCCCTGCGTGAGCAGGGCGCCGCGTTCGGCGGCGAGGTCTCGGGCCACTACTACTTCCGTGACTTCTGGTGCGCGGACTCGGGCACGGTCCCGGCGCTCCTCGTGCTGGAGCTGCTCTCAACTCAGGACCGCACCCTGGCGGAGCTCGTCGGCGACCTCCGCGAGCGCTACTTCATCTCCGGCGAGATCAACTCGGAGGTCTCTGACCAGAACGCCAAGATGAAGGAGCTGGCGGAGATCTACTCCGATGCCGAGGTGAGCTGGCTGGACGGCGTCTCCGTGGACTACCCGGACTGGCACTTCAACGTCCGACCATCGAACACCGAGCCTCTGCTGCGCCTCACCCTCGAATCGCTCGTCTCACGCGAGGACATGGAGAAAAAGCGCGACCGGGTGCTGAAAGTGATCCGTGGGTGAGTGACGCGCTCGAGCGCGCCGCCGCGGAGGGCATCCATCGCCTCGCGATCCCGACCCCCTTCGCGGTCGGCCGCGTCAACTGCTACCTGATCGAAGACGAGCCGCTCACGCTCGTCGACACGGGCCCCAACTCCGGCAAGGCGCTTGACGAGCTCGAGGCCCAGCTCGACCAGCACGGCCAGCGAATCGAGGACCTTGAGCTCATCGTCCTCACCCATCAGCACATCGACCATCTCGGCCTGATCGAGATCGTCGCGAAGCGCTCGGGAGCCGAGGTGGCGGCGATCGATGTGGCAGTCGAGCGGCTGGGGAACTTCGGCGCCGACGCGGAGCGCGATGACGAGTACGCCGGCGCGCTGATGCGCCGGTACGGCATCCCTGACGACGTCGTCACCGCGCTGCGTTCGGTCTCGCGGAGCTTCCGGGGCTGGGGCGCGGCAGCCGAGGTGACTCGCCCGCTGGCCGATGGCGAGAAGCTCGAGCTGCGGGACCGAACGCTCGAGGTCCAGCACCGGCCAGGGCACAGCCCGTCGGACACGATCTTCTGGGACTCGGCGCGACGCATCCTCCTGGCTGCGGACCACCTGATCGCACATATCTCCTCGAACCCGCTGATCTCACGGTCGCTTGACGGCTCGGAGGAACGCCCGCGCGCGCTGGTGGAGTACATCCGCTCGCTGAAGCGAACCCGCGAGCTGCCCGCGCAGATCGTGCTCTCCGGCCACGGCGAGCCGATCACCGACCACCGCGCGCTGATCGATGAGCGCCTGGCGATGTACGAGCGACGGGCGGAGAAGCTCCGGGCCCTGATCGACGAGCAGCCGCGCTCGGGATATGAGCTCGCCCAGGAGATGTGGGGCAACGTCGCCGTCACCCAGGCGTTCCTCACCCTCTCCGAGGTGGTGGGCCACGTCGATCTCCTGATTGCATCAGGGCTCGTCCAGGAAGCGGCGGATGAGGCCGGCGTCGTACGGTTCGAGTCGACCGGGGCTGAGGAAGAGATCGAGCTCCCGTGATGATCCCCAAACCCCCGAGGTAACCGGCACCCGTGCCGGGGTACGAGAGAGCAAAGACATGAGCGCCACCGCGACACCCACCACCCCGCCATCCGAGCAGATGGAGCCTGCGCCGGGGCCCCGGCGCCCGCGCAAGAAGCGCATGCTCGTGATCGTGAACCCGTACGCGACGACGGTCTCCGACCGCCTCAAGAACCTGGTGGTCTACGCGCTTCAGGGTCGCTATCAGGTCGAGGCGGTCTCGACGCAGGCGCAGAACCACGCCACCCAGATCTGCCGTGAAGCCCGCGACGAGGGCTACGACGTCGTCGTGGCCTTCGGCGGGGATGGGACCCTGAACGAGGTCGCCAACGGGCTCGCGTACACCGATGTGCCGGTCTCGGTCCTCCCCGGGGGATCGACGAACGTCGTCGGTCGCACGCTCGGCATCCCCAACGACGTCGTTGACGCCACCGAGCATCTGCTCGGCCTCGCGGACGACTTCGAGCCGCGCAAGATCGATCTGGGCCTGGCGAATCGTCGCCGCTTCCTGTTCAGCTGCGGCGCGGGCCTCGACGCCACCAGCGCCCGCCGGGTCGACGCGAACCCCAGGCTCAAGGCGCGGGGCGGCCGCTGGTTCTACACCTGGACGGCGGTGCGCAGCTTCTACGCCGAGTACCTGCGTAATCCGGTGCGAATGCGCGTGGCCGTTGAGGGCGAGCCGGCGTCCGAGGGCATCACGACCCTCGCCCAGAACTCCGATCCGTTCACCTACTTCGGGCGCCAGCCGATCAGGGTCTGTGAACGTGCGGCGATCGACAACGGCACGCTCTCGATCGCGGTGCTGCACCGGGCCGCTCAGCGCGACGTGCCAACCATCGCCACCCGCATGCTCTCAGAGCGGTTGCACCTCGCTGACCACCGGCACATCGATCACTTCGACGGTGTGACCGAGGCACGGCTCGAGTCCGTCTCGCTCGATCGCGAGGATCGCATTCGGCCGTTCCCGGTCCAGGTTGACGGCGACTTCATCGGCGACCACGGCGAGCTCGACCTCGGGATCGAGCCGGCCGCGCTCACCGTCGTCGCGTAACGCCGGCGGCGTGCGCGACGACTGCCTCTTCTGCTCGATCGCCGCTGGCGAGGCTGATGCTCACCTCGTCTTCGAGGATGAGGTCTCGGTCGCCTTCCTGGACAACCGCCCGTTGTTCGCGGGCCACTCGCTCTTGATCCCCCGCGACCATCACGAGGCCATCTGGGACCTTCCGGACGAGCTGGTCGAGCCCTACTTCGCCAATGTGCGGCTGCTCGCGGAGGCGGTCAGGGAGGCGATGGGAGCGCAGGGCGCCTTTGTGGCGCTCAACAACATCGTGAGCCAGTCGGTGCCGCACCTCCACACGCACCTCGTGCCGCGCAATCGAAAGGACGGTCTGCGAGGTTTCTTTTGGCCCCGCTCGAGGTATGAGAGCGATGAGGAGGCGCGAGCTGCAGCCGCGTCGGTGCGCACTGCGCTCAGGCGGTTAGGCTCCCCAGCCACGTGACATCGGCCCAAGCAGTCCATCAGGATCCCGCCCTTGCCACCGAATCTCAGGAGGAGACCTCTGAGGTTCTGGAGCTCTCACGCCGCCTCCTGCCCGCAAGCGGCAACGACTGGGGGACCGTTGCTCACAAGAGCACGACCCAGCAGACGTGGCTGGCCGATGTCGTGCCGCTGATTCATCCTGATTTTGAGGCGGTGTTCCCCGCGACCGGTGAGAACACCCGCGTCAAGTTCGGCCTCGAGGCGACGCTTGCGGGCCTGCGCCAGATCGGCCGATCGTTCGACACGCTGGTGACGATCCCGGACCTCTACGTCGAGCTCGGCGACAGCGTTCTTGTCCTGCTCCATCGCGCGGGGCGCAGCTCCCATGGTCACGTGTTCAACCTCGACGGAGCCGTCCTACACGAATTCGCGGACGGCCTGCTGCGGAGCATCACTCTCTACGTCGATCGTGCGAGCGCGCTCGCGGCCAACGGCCTCACCGCCGAGGACGCCCAGCGGCTCGGCGTCCCACCGATCGACTAACGGGCGCGGTTGCTCGCAGCCCAGCCGGCGTTGTGGGCCAGGAGCCCGGCGCCGTCGATCAGCCGGAACGCCGCCGCCTCACGCTCGCCTCGGAGCCCATGGCGGGCAGCGTCGCCTCCGACGCGCACGAGCTCGCGCACCGAGAGCGGCCACCGGCGACCCACGGCCGGGTAGCGCTCGTGGAGCCAGCGCGAGCCGGAGCCGTAGCGCGCAAACGCCAGCAGCAAGCCGGTCACCGTGTCGCGATGCGCGTGGCGAACGACGGCTTCCGGTCTGAACTCGAGCGCCCAGCCGGCCTCCTGCAAACGCAGGCAGAAATCCACGTCGCCACCGGAGCGAATGCCCTCGATGAACCCACCAAGCTTCCGAAACGCGATGGCCCGAACCATCAGGTTTCCCGTGGCCGCGATCGCGCGTCCACGCCCGTAGTGCCCGTCGGTCTGGCTCAGGACCTTGCGATCGCGCGCGTAGCGGGCGGCCAACGCCGGCTGCTCGGGCTCGCCTAGGATCTCGCCGGCCACTGCCCCGGTGCCCTTTGCAGGCGGCGGCTCAAAGAATGACCGAAGAAGCTGCGCCTCGGGTCTGCAGTCCGCGTCGATGAAGAGCAGCCAGTGGCCCGAAGCGGCTTGGGCTCCACGATTGCGCGCGTGATAGGAGGATCGCTCGCCGGTGGCCGGCACGACGCGGGCGACCTCTGCCAGTGCGCTCGCGTCGCCGCCAGGCGAGTTGTCCGCCACGATCACCTCGTCGCCATCGGTCAGATCGAGGGCGAGCAGCGAAGCTCGCACGCGCTGTGGGTTGCCGCCGCCGAACGGCACGACGACGCTCACGAGCGGGCGCCGGTCCGTCATCCGCGGGCTACTCGGTCGGCGTGATGCGGTAGGCGTCGAATACCGACTCGACGTTGCGCAGGCGGCCGACGCATTGCCGGAGCTGCTCGGTGTCCCCCACCTCGACCACGAAGCGGTTTTTGACCATCGGGTGCTTGGTCGTGCACTTTGCCTCGAGGATGTTGATGCCCGCCTCGGAGAAGGCCCGCGAGAGGTCCTCCAAAAGGCGCGTGCGATCCCAGGCATCGACCTGCAGCTCGACGCGATAGGAGGTCGAGTTGTCACCCGCCCAGCTCACGTCGGTGAACCGGTCCGGGTCCTTTCGAAGTGCGACCACGTTCTTGCAGTCCTCGCGGTGGATCGTGATCCCCCGCCCGAGCGAGACGTAGCCGACGATCTCGTCACCGGGCACGGGCCGGCAGCACTTCGCCAGGCGAACCATGACGTCGTCCACCCCCTTGACCTCGATCCCGAAGCTGGAGGCGTCTTGAGTGCGTCGCTGGCGCTCGTCGCGGCCCTCAAGCACGCTCGCCAGGCGCGCCTCCGTCTCATCGCCCGCGACCGCCTCGCCCTGCTTCAGGCGCTGGAACACCTTGGTCGTGATGGTCTTCGAGGAGATCTTGCCCTGCCCGAGAGCGATGTAGAAGTCGTCTGCCTTGCGGAAGCCCATCTCGCGAATCACGTCCGCGAGCAGCGGCGATCCCGCGATTCGCTGCATTGGCAGCCCGCGCTTTCGCAGCGCGCTCTGAAGCTCGTCGCGACCCCGGCGCTCCGCGTCCTCCCGACGCTCGCGCGTGAGGAAGGCGCGGATCTTGTTGCGGGCGCGACTCGTTCGCACCAGGGCGAGCCAGTCGCGTGAGGGCCCGCGCTCCTGCTTGGCGGTGAGGATCTCGACGATGTCGCCCGAACGGAGTTGGTAGTGGAGCGGCACGATCTTGCCGTTTACCTTCGCGCCGACGCAGCGGTGGCCGACATCCGTGTGGACGGCGTAGGCGAAGTCGAGCGGCGTCGAGCCGGCCGAGAGGTTCTTGACCTCACCGCGCGGGGTGAAGACGAACACCTCGTCCTCGAAGAGGTCGACTTTGAGCGACTCCAAGAACTCGGCGGGCTCCTGGTCTCCCTCGGCGTCGAGGAGCTGGCGCAGCCAGGTCATCTTGTCGCGCTGCGGATCTCCCTTCGACTTGGACTTGATCGCGCCCTCCTTGTAGATGACGTGGGCGGCGATCCCGTACTCGGCCAGCTCGTGCATGTCCGAGGTCCGGATCTGGATCTCGAGCGGCCTTCCCTCGGGGCCGATCACCGTGGTGTGAAGGGCCGAGTAGAGGTTCAGCTTCGGGGTGGCGACGAAGTCCTTGAAGCGGCCGGGTAGGGGCTTCCAGATCGAGTGGATGATCCCGATCGCGCCGTAGCAGTCCTTTACCGAGCCGACCAGCACCCGCATTGCGGTCAGGTCGTAGATCTCGTTGAACTCCCGGCCCTTCTTCGTCATCTTCGAGTAGATCGAGTAGAAGTGCTTGGCCCGGCCTGAGATCTGGGCCTCGATACCGACTTCCGCCAGCTCTTCACGCAGGAACTCGCCAGCCTCGGTTACGTAGCGCTCGCGCTCGTCGCGCTGCTGGGAGACCAGCTTCTTGATCTCGTCGTACTTGCGCGGATGCAGGCGAGCGAACGCCAGGTCCTCGAGCTCCCACTTGATCGCGTGGATCCCGAGGCGGTGCGCGAGCGGCGCGTAGATCTCGAGCGTCTCGCGAGCCTTGTCGAGCTGCTTTTGCTTCGGCAGCGCCTCAAGCGTGCGCATGTTGTGCAGGCGGTCGGCGAGCTTGATCAGGATGACCCGGACGTCCGTGGCCATCGCAACCATCATCTTGCGGTAGTTCTCGGCCTGGTGCTCATCGCGGCTTTGGAAGGTGATCCCGGTGAGCTTCGTGACCCCGTCGACGAGGCCGGCAACCGCTTCCCCAAAGAGCTCGCTCACCTCGTCGAGGCTGGCGCTCGTGTCCTCGACCGTGTCATGGAGCAGTGCCGCGCAGAGCGTCTCGGTGTCGAGCCGCAGGCCGGCGCAGATCTTCGCGACCTCTACCGGGTGGGTGATGAAGTCCTCGCCCGAGCGACGGCGCTGGTCGGCATGGCGTTCGCAGGCGAAGGCGAAGGCGGCCTCGACAGCATCACGATCGATGGCTCCGGCGCCCTCCTCGGAGTGCTCGGCGACGACGGCCAGAAGGTCGCCAAGCAGCGCGCGTTCCTCGGCCGTGAGCTCCTTGGTGAGCTCGTTGACCGGGGCCGCCGGGGCCGAGGCTCCGTCGCTGGCTCCAAGCCGGGTGTGACCTCGGCGATCCGCTGGGCTCTGGGGAGTCCCTCCCTGCCCGTTCTTTCCCGCGCGGGCCTGCGTGCCACGTTTCGCGGGGCGGTCTACTCCGGGTGTCTTCGCCTGCTCAGGAATCCGCGGCCTTCCTCATGACGCGCGCGGTAGGCGACGTACGCCGCCGAGCGCATCAGGTCGGTGCCCTCCGAGGATACGACCCTGAGCGCTCCCATCGCGGGCTTTCCGTCGCCCGGATCCCAGGCGACGAGCCCCAGTTCTGCCAGCACGCGCATGGCCCGGCCGAGCTGCTCCGGCGACTGGCGCACCGGGGCACCGCCCGCGAGGGTCACTTGCAGCTGATCGGGCGTGAGTGGGGTCTTGCCATCCTGCGCCTCCGAGAGCGCGCGGTAGAGGCCTGCGAGAGTCGCGCGAGATGGCCACTGCGGCGTCCCAGAGGCGAAGCGAGAGCTCGACCTCCGCTCCGCCCCATGCGAGGTGCAGGAAGCCATCCGGGCCGGAACGGTCGACCAGATCCTCCAGCCGGGGCAGCGGGGCCGGGTCGATGAGAACGAGGTGCTCGAAGCCCTCAATGATGGCGGGGTCGCGGGCCAGTCGGGGCCAATCGGTTAGGACCACTCCGCCGTGCTCGCTCTCTCGCAGCCTCGCTGTTGCCTCGCGCACGGCCTCGTCGGCCAGGCCGGCGGCGGCCATCACCATCGCGCCTCCGCCGAACCGCGCCGGGACGGCCGCACGCTCAACGAGGGCGCGGCGCCTGATCGCATCGGCGCAGATGACGAGCACGGCCTCCCCGCTCGAGGCCAGGGCGGCGACGCTTGCCACGCCCGAGCGCCCGCGGCGATCCACCACCGAGCGGCGGGGCCGAGGGCTGGGGGCGTCAGGGGGCCACGCCTCGAGGGGCAGCTCAATCTCGGCGTGCAGGCGGGTGCTCCACTCCTCCACTTCGGGCCAGAGGTCGCCGTCGCCGACGGCGGGATCCGGGGCCTCCGACTCCTCATAGACGCTGGCGAGCACCACCCTCGGCTCGACGGACCCATTCCAGTGGTTGACCTCGAGCCGAAGGGACACATCGAGGGCGCTGGCATCGGCGGCCCGCGCAAGGTTCCCATTCACCCCGAAGGCGACCCCGCGGGCCCTGCCGCTCGCGCTCTCGAGCGAGAAGCGAGCGTGCCGCTCGCCCTCCCCCATCGGGCGCACGTCGCGCACCCGTGCCGCCGGCACGATCAGTCGCACCGGGGGGTTGCCCTTGCCGAACGGCGCCAGCCGTGCCAGCTCGCTGGCGACGTCGAGGCCGAGCTCGTCGGCGCCAACCACCGCATCGATCTCCTCCGTCGTCGCGGGCGGCTCGTCCCCGAGGACCTCCCGGGCGTGGGCGGCGAAGGCCTCTCGGAACGCCGGGATGCTCGCCGCGTCGAGCTCGAGCCCGGCAGCTGCGCGATGCCCGCCGAAGCGCACGAGATGCTGCGCGCATGCTTGAAGGCCGCCGAGCAGATCGAAGCCCGGGATGCTGCGGCCTGAGCCGCGAGCGCGCCCCGACTCATCCACCGCGATCAAGACGACGGGACGGCCCGTCCTCTCGACCATGCGTGAGGCCACGATCCCCACGACCCCGGCGTGCCAGCTCTCCCCCGCGATCACAAGGCCGGGGGCGTCGGCGAGCTCCTCAGGAAGCTCCCTGAGAGCCCTCACCGCTCCGTCCAGCACATCCCGCTCGGTGTCGCGGCGCTCGTGGTTCGTGCGATCGAGCCCAGCGGCGATCTCGGTTGCGCGGTCGAAGTCTTCGGTCAGCATCAGCTCGACGCCGGCATCGGCGCGGTAAAGCCGCCCGGCCGCGTTGATCCGAGGAGCGAGCCGGAAGGAGAGGTCCCCCTCGTCGAGGCGCTCCGGCTCGATCGCAGCAGCCGCCATCAACGCACGCAGGCCCGGGCGACGAGCGAGGCGCGCCCGCTCGAGGCCCTTCCGCACCAGCGCTCGATTCTCACCGCGAAGTGGAACGAGGTCGGCGACCGTTGCGAGGGCCACGAGGTCGAGGTCGGCATCTGCGTCGGCGCCGCGCAGCGCTGACGAGAGCTTGTAGGCGACGCCGGTGGCGCACAGCTCCTCGCAGGGGTAGCCGCTCACCACCGGGTGCAGGACCAGGCAGTCCGGTAGGCACTCCCCAGGCTCGTGATGGTCCGTGACGATCACCTCGACGCCGGCCGCGGTCGCGAGCGCCACCTCATCTCCGCAGGTGATGCCGCAGTCGGTGGTGATGAGGAGCTCGGTCCCGCGCTCGCGCAGCCGCTCGACCCCCTCGGCGGTCAGCCCGTAGCCATCGCCGAGACGGCCCGGGATGTACCAGTCGCAGCTCGCACCCAGGGCGCGGAGCGACCCGACCAGGATGGCGGTCGAGCAGACGCCGTCAGCGTCGTAGTCGCCGTGGACGGTGATCTCCCTGCCGGCGGCGATCGCCGCCCGCACCGCCGCCGCCACCTCGACCATCCCTCTGAACTCGAACGGGTCATGCGACTCGTCGGCGTCGAGGAAAGCCCGGGCGGCAGCGACGGTGTCGAAGCCGCGCCGCACCAGGGTGATGGCGACGGGCTCGGGCAACGCCAGCTCATGGGCGAGCTCGCGGGCGCGGGCGTACTCGTAGGGCTCCAGCACGAACTGCTGCTCGGGCACGGAGGATCGCTGGGCAGAGGCCGCCACCGAAGCGACCGTAGGGACGGGGTAGGACGGAACCTCAGGGGGCTTCTTACGCTTCGGCCGCTTCGCGCTCGCGCTCGGCGCGCTGGCCGACCGCGTAGGCGATGGCCATCCCGATCAGGGCGCCCGGGACGGCGACGAGCACCGTGGCGATGTCGGTCTCGCCGATGCTCTGGCCCGTCGCGATCTGCGCGAGCGCCCCGGTGACCATCGAGCCCGCGACGGCGGCGAGGAAGGCTCCGACGATTCCCCCCCAGAACCGGTCGGGGACGAACACGGTGAAGTGCCAGAGCGCGACGCCGACGGTGAACCACACCAGCGCGGCCACTAGCGATTCCTCCCGTGCTTTCGGCGGCGCTGCTTCTGGCGGCGGCGCTGGCGCTGTGCCCGCTTCTCCGCGCTCTCGGCGCTGCGGCCCTCGGCCTCGGTGCGGCTGAGCCCGCGCTCGGTGGGCTCGGGGTCGCGTGCAGCGCCCGTCGACGCGGCGGCGCCCGGGCCTGCGGGCGCCGAGCGCTCCACCGGCTCTTCGGCCACTGCAACCGGCTCCTCGCGAAGGGGCGGCGGCTCGACGGGCCGCGCCGGGGGCTCGGCTCCGTCGCCGGCCTCCGCGTCGAGGGTGTGCCGCTCCGCCTCGTCGATCCGAGCGACGACGTTCTGCTCCGGGAAGGTGGGCACGTAGCCCATCGCCTCCATGATCCGCGCGCGGCGGCTGCGGTACTGGGGCTCGCGCTCCTTCCACGCCGCCAGCACCGGCGAGGCGATGAAGATCGACGAGTAGGTACCCGATGCGACTCCGACGAGCATCGCGAACGCGAAGGCTCGCAGCGTCTCGCCGCCGAAGACGAGCAGGACGCCGATCAGGAACACCGTCGAGAGGCCGGTGATCAGCGACCTCGTCAAGACCTCGCTCATCGAGCGGTTCACGATCTGCGAGAAGGCGGCGCGCGGCATCCGCGGCACGTTCTCACGGATGCGGTCCAGCACGATGATCGTGTCGTACATCGAGTAACCGAGGATCGTGAGGAAGGCCGCGACGGTGGCGCTCGATACCTCCGCACCAACCAGTGCGTAGACGCCCGCGGTGATCAGGATGTCGTGGACCAAGGCGATCAGCACCGGCACCGCGTACTTCGCCTCGAAGCGAATCGCGACGTAGGCGCAGATGACGAGCAGCGAGAAGATGATCGCGATCACTGCGCTGCGAGCGATCTGCTCGCCGAACGTGGGGCCGATTGTCTGGTTGTCGAAGCCGCTGGGTTCGAGTCCGAAGCTGTCGGTCAGCGTGCCCTGGACCTCGCCGGTTGCCTCAGGCGAGAAGTCCGCCTGGATCTGGTAGACGTTCTCACCGAAGCCGGAGCCCTCGGTCGCGTCGGTCTCCTGGATCTCGGCGGAGTCCGCTCCCTCGATCCCGGCGTCGGTGAGCGCCGTGCGGATCTCCTCGGCCGTCGCCGGCTCCTCGAGGCTCGCCGTGATCCGGCTCCCCGACTCGAAGTCGATCCCGAGGTTGAGCTGCTTGGTCGCGAAGGCGATCGCGCCGACGGCCAGGATCACGCCGGAGATCGAGAAGAACCAGCGCGATGCGCCGGTGAAGTCGAAGTTCCACCGGCGGCCTTCGCCGGAGGCGCCGAGCGCGCTAGGCGAACGCATGAACTTGGCCCGGCCGAACGTGCCGAGGATCGCCTGCGTAAAGAGCACGGCGGTGAAGAGCGAGACGATCGTCCCGATCCCGAGCGTGAACGCAAAGCCCTTGACGCCGGCCGAGGCGAGAACGAAGAGGATGAATGCAGTGATCAGTGTGATCACGTTCGCGTCGACGATCGTCGCGATCCCCTTGCGATAGCCGGTCGCGATCGCCGAGGCCATCGATTTCCCTGCCCGGGCCTCCTCCTTTATTCGCTCGAAGATGACGACGTTGGCGTCGGCCGCGACGCCGATCGTGAGGACGAGCCCGGCGATGCCGGGCAGCGTCAGCGTCACCGGGATCAGTTCGATCAGCGCGTAGAAGAAGATCGCGTACACCAGCAGCCCGAGCCCGGCGACGATCCCGAGAAGCCGGTAGTAGGCGATCAGGAAGAGCAGGACGAGCCCGAGGCCGATGAGGCCAGCCTTGAAGGCCTGATTGAGCGCCTCCTCGCCGAGCGTCGCTGAGACGGTGCTCTGGCTGACCAGCGTGAGTTCGACCGGAAGGGCTCCGATCTGTAGGAACTTGGCGAGATCCTGCGCCTCGGTCAGCGAGTCAAGGCCCGAGATCTGAGCCCCCGTACGGCCGTCGATGCCATCGGGGTTCTCGCAGAAGTTGATGATCGGGTTGGAGACGATCTCGTTGTCGAGGACGATCGCGAACGATTCGGAGGCCGAGTCCGCGATGGTGGGGTCGGGACTCGCACAGGCATTCGGGGGAGCATTCGCCGCGCCTCGGGCCGCGATCCGCCCCGTGACCTCCGCGAACGCCTCGCGGCCCTGGTCCGTGAATTCGAACGTCACGTTCGGCGCGCCGCTCTCGTCGGTCTGCTGCTTCGGATCCTCAATCTCGTCGCCGGTCAGCTCCGGCGCGTCTCGCAGGACAACCCACTCGGCCGGAGCGGCTGTGGCCTCGTTCACCTCCGTGGAGGGGTCGTCGATCGGCCCCGGCGCCTCGAGGACTACGGTGCCCTGCGGCACCTCGAGCACCTCGGTGCCATCGGGCTGTTCGCCACTTGGTGAATCGAGGTAGAGGTCCGCCTCCTTGTCGGCCGGGCCCGACTCGAGCTCGAGCGTGTTCTCGTCGAACAGGTAATAACGCGGGCCGCTCGTGGAGCAAAGGTCCTTTGGGCATTCGGCCTTGCGCTTCGAGGCAAACTTGACTGCGTCGTACAGGCGCCCGAAGGTCTGCTGCTCTTCGGAGAGCTGCGGATCGCGATCGATCAGGTTGAGCTCGTAGTCGTAGAGAAAGAGTTGAGCCGTCGTGCCCACCTGTTCGATCGCGCGCTCGGCGTTCGAGACGTCGGGGAGGCCGACCTCGATCTGGTCCGGGCCAATGCGAGCGATCTCGGGCTCCGAGACCCCCAGCTCGTCGGTGCGCTCGCGCAGGATGTCGATCGAACGGTCGAGATCGGCGGCGTCGATGCTGGGATTCTTCGGCGTCGCGCTCGCCTTGTAGACGAGCTCGGTCCCGCCGCGAAGGTCGAGCCCCAGCACCGTGGGCTTCTGCGCGATGACGACAACCGACGCGGCCGTCAGGCCGAGCACGAAGAGGAGGACGAGGAGATTTCGGCGGCGGCTGCCCAACCCGTTCGCCTACTCAGGCGTCAGAACGAGAAGCAGCCCGCCGTCGTCGTCGTAGGCGGGAAAGAGATCGGCGACGGCCTCCGCGGGGCGGTCGCCCTCGGCGTGGACGGAAACGCGCTTGCCGAGCGAGCGCACGCCCCACTCGAGGGTGGTCTCGATCGGATCGGTGGTGCCGTTCTTGTCGGCGTCGGCGTCTGGGCCGCCGTCGCCGGCTTCGAGCCACTCGAGGCCGAGAACCTCGCGCACCGGGCGGCCGATCACCTGCTCGTCGGAGAGGCCCGTGAGCTCGTATCCACCCTTGCCGATGTCGATCAACCGGCCGTTCGAGTCACAGGTAAAAAAGGCAGCGCCCGGAGCCGGGTAGTAGTCGTCGAGCAGCTCGAAGACGAAGCCGAAGCCACACTTCGAGCAGTCCTTCGGGCGATTGGCAAGGCCAGCCGTTCGCTCGCCACTCAGCTCCCGGTTCCCGCAATTCGGGCAGATGAAGAAGGGCACGTCTCAAGCCTAGCGAGCATGCTTAAGGCTGTCTCAGGGCCCAGGACGTCCATCTCAGGCTCAAAACAGGCTGGCGGCGCCCTCTGGGAGCGCCACCCCCAGGTGCTCCGCGCCGCGCATCGTGATCACGCGGCCGCGCGGGGTTCGCTTCAGCAGGCCCTGCTGGAGGAGGTAAGGCTCGTAGACATCCTCGATCGTGTCGGGCTCCTCGTCGACGGCCGCCGCGAGCGTGGAGAGGCCCACCGGGCCACCCGAGAACTTGACCGCGATGGTGTCGAGGATGAGTCGGTCGTGACGGTCCAGGCCGAGCGGGTCGACCTCCAGTAGGCCGAGTGCCTCCGCCGCGATCTCGACCGTGATGACGCCGCCTCCCCGCACCTCGGCGAAGTCGCGGACGCGCTTGAGAAGCCGGTTGGCCACGCGGGGCGTGCCGCGCGAACGCTCGGAGATCGCGGCCTCTCCCCCGGGCTCGACCTCGATGCCCAGGATCCCGGCCGACCGGCGGACGATCAGCGCCAGGTCGTCGGGGTTGTAGTGCTCGAGCCGGTGCGAGACGCCGAAGCGATCGAACAGGGGCTTCGAGAGCAACCCGGCGCGCGTCGTCGCACCCACGAGCGTGAAGGCCGGCAGGTCGAGCGTCACCGTTCGCGCCCCCGCGCCCGCGCCGAGCACGACGGGCAGACGGCGGTCCTCCATGGCGGGGTAGAGGGTCTCCTCCACGGCGGGATTGAGGCGATGGACCTCGTCGATGAAGAAGACGGAGCGTGGCTCGAGCGCCGTGAGGAACGCCGCGATGTCGGCCTTCCGCTCGAGCGCGGGCCCAGCGGTCTGCACCAGCGGCGCGTCGAGCTCGGCCGCGACGATGTGGGCGAGCGAGGTCTTGCCCAGTCCGGGCGGCCCGGAGAGCAGCACATGGTCGAGCGCCTCGCCGCGGCGCTTGGCCGCCTCGACGAAGACCTCGAGCTGTCCGGTGACCTGCTCTTGGTTTACGAACTCCGCGAGCGTTCCAGGCCGAAGCGAGCGGTCGAGCTCTTCATCGCCGCCGCTCACCCGGATCTCCGCCATCGGCTCCGCGCCGTCCGGGAAGGGGCGCGTCGGCCTCGGCGGGGCCGTCGAGCGAAATTGGGGTCGCGGTCGATGCTCATCGCATCACGCGCTCTGGCCGGCCTTCCGCAGCGCCGAGGAGATCAGGATCTCGGCTGACTCCCCATCGACGCCGTCGAGGAGCTTGTCGGCCTCGTTCAGCGTGTAGCCGAGGTGCATGAGGCCGTCGCGCGCCTCCGTGCGCGGATCGTCATCCCCCGTGCTCGCGACATAGGTCTCCTCCAGCTCACCGGCGACCTTGTCGCGTAGCTCGACGATGACCCTCTCGGCGGTTCGCTTGCCCACCCCCGGAACGGCCTGAAAGCGTTTCGTGTCGCCGCCGGCTATCGCGCGTAAGAGCTCGCGGGGCGTGCCCCCGGAGAGGATCGCGATCCCGACCTTCGGGCCGACCCCTGAGACCGAGATCAGGTTGAGGAAGAGGTCGCGCTCCTCCTCGCTCGCGAACCCGTAGAGCTGGAGCGCATCGTCGCGAGCGACCAGGTGCGCGTGAAGGGTGGCGGGCTTGCCACGTGCGGGCACAGCCTTCAAGGTCTCCGCAGAGACGGCGAGCCGGTAGCCGACACCCGAGGCGTCGATGACGACATGGTCGGGGCGGCGTACCAGCACCTCCCCCGAGACGGAGGCGATCATGAGGCGGCGGCGGCCTCGGCTGCCCGGGTCTGGCTGGCGTGGCAGATCGCGACGGCCAGCGCGTCCGCGGCGTGGTCGGACTTCGGTGGTGCCGGGAGTCCGAGCAGCGCTCCCACCATCCGCTGGACCTGATCCTTGGCGGCGGCCCCCGAGCCGCAGACCGCCTGCTTCACCGCCTGCGGGGTGTAGTCGAAGCAGGGAACGCTGCGCTGTGCGGCCGCCAGCATCGCGACGCCGCGCGCCTGTCCGACCGCGATCGCCGAGCGCACGTTCTTGCCGAAGTAGAGATCCTCGAGGGCGACCGCGACGGGCTCGTGCCAGCCGATCAGCTCCGCCAGCTCCTTGTGGATCTCGCCGAGGCGTTTGGACGCGGGGAGGTCGGCGCGCGATTCGATCACGCCTCCGTCGATCGCGGACATATTGCCGCCGGCCACGCGCACGACGCCGAAGCCCGTGTTGGCCACGCCCGGATCGATGCCCATGACGACGATCACACCTATGGATTCTGGAACGAGCCTCGGATGCCTCTTTCCTGCAGCCAGGCCCGCAAGCGAGGCGTGGCTCAGGCGGTCGCCTCGGCCTCCTCGAGCAGCCGTTCCGGCATGTCGAAGTTCGCATGAACCGCCTCGACGTCGTCGTGGTCGTCGAGCGTGTCCATCAGGCGCATCAGCGCCCGGGCCGTGGCCTCGTCGGTCACCTCCACCAGGGCCTTCGGCTCCATCGACAGGTCGGCTGACTCGACCTCGACGCCCGCATCGGTCAGCGCACCCCGGGCAGCCGCCAGGTCCTCGCCCGCGGTCAGGACCTTGAGCGAACCCCCGTCGCCGACGACGTCCTCGGCGCCGGCATCGATCGCGGGCATGAGATCGTCCTCCGAGTAGCGGTCCGCGTCGACGAGGATCACGCCCTTGCGGTCGAATTGCCAGGCGACCGAACCGGGCTCGCCCATGCTGCCGCCCCCCTTGTCGAAGGCGTGGCGCAACTCTGCCGAGGTGCGATTGCGGTTGTCCGTGAGCGCATCGACCATCACGGCGACACCCCCGGCTCCGTAGCCCTCATAGACGACGCGCTCGATCTCGCCGGCACCAGCGGCCCCCGTGCCCCGATCGATCGCCCGCTGGATCTTGTCCTTGGGCATCGAGTAGCTGCGCGCCTTCTCGATCGCCGCGGCCAGGGTGTGGTTCGCCTCGGGGTCTCCCCCACCCTCACGCGCCGCCACCGCGATCGCGCGCGCGAGCTTGGTGAAGAGCTGACCGCGCTTGGCGTCGGTCGCAGCCTTCTTGTGCTTGATCGAGGCCCATTTGGAGTGCCCGGACACGGGCTGAATGTTAGGAGCGCCGAACCGAGGGCTGAGCGGCCCGCCCTGCCGGCCGCGCGCACGGCGTCCGCGTGGCGCTCGACAGCGCTACGCGAGAGCCTGCCGGCCGGGAGCTCGACGACGTCGCCGGAGCCGCCATCGGGGCGAAGGACGCCGCCGCTGCGAGGGCAAGGCCAAGGCGCCTCATACCCCTCCTACGTGGCGGTGGGGCCTCAGGGTCCCTGGCGCTCGAAGGAACCGGCGTCGCAACCGGTGTCGGGCCGAGGCTTGCCGCGCTGATCGCTCCCCGGGCAGCCGGTGGCGAATCCGATCGCAACGCTCCCGGGCACGAGGGCCATGGTCGCGGTCGGACCGCCGTTCTGATCGAGCTCGTCCACGATCGGCTGAGTCGAGATGACGTTGGGTCCCGCCGGGTAGCTCGGGCAACTCGGAGAGCTGATCGCGTTGCCGGAACCCAGGTACGCGCCGCCGCATTGCGGATCGGAACCGCTGGACCCGACTGAGTTCGCCGCGAGCACGCTCTCGGTGAGCTGGAACGTCGCCCCGCTCGACTGGAAGGTGCCGCCGCCGGAGCCTCCGCCCGTCGAGTCGATATCCGCGCCGTTGAAAGCGATCGTGGAGTTGTCGATGACGGCGATGGCCCCCTGAATGGCGCTGATGCCGCCTCCACTTACAAAGACTGAGTTGGCGGCCACGGACGAGTTGACCATGTCAAGGGTGGGCTTGTTGGGGAAGCCGCCGACGTCGAAGCCGTCGAGGGCGATGCCGCCGCCGAGCGAGGCGGAGTTGCCAGACAGCGTCGAGGAACGAATCGTCGCCTCGGCGGCGCCAAGGCCGCTCGCGGCAGGCAGGAAGAGGCCGCCGCCGTATGAGCCCGCCTGGTTTCCTCGGATCGAGCTGTCCACGATCTTGAGCTCGCCCGAGGCGAAGCTGATGCCACCGCCATTCGTGGCGGCCTCGTTCTTGGAGACGATCACACGGCGAAGCTCAAGGCGCCCGCCGAGATTCGTCGCGCGAATGGCGGCCCCATCGTCCGGCGCGAAGCCTTTCTTCAGCGTCAGATCGCGAAACTTGTAGCTGGTAAGCGTGCCCTGCAGGTCCATCAGCCGGCTGTTCCCCTCCGCGCTGATCAGCGATTTCTTCGCGCCTTTGCCGGCGAACGTCAAATCGCCGTTTATGTCGAAGTCGCCGCCGGAGCTGTCGTTTGGGTCGGATGCGCCCTCTGGAATCGTGAGCCGGTACTTGCCCACCCCGAGGGCGATGGTGTCGCGGCCCGGCCGCTTGGTGGAGGCGATCACCGCCTCCCGCAGCGAGCAGTCGTTCGCCTTGCACTTGCCGGGCTCGGGATCGCCGAAGCGAGTCGGCTTGAGCGTGTCGGCGGACGCGATCGGAACAGCAGCCCCGGCCAACCCCAGGGCGAGCAGCGCGATCCCTGCCAGCCGCTTCACGCAACCCACCCTAGAACCCGCAGAGCGCCCTGTCTAGACCTTGAACCGTCCGTTCTCCTGAAAGAGCTCGCCGTCGACCTCGATCTTCCCGCCTTGGCGCAGGTCGCAGACGAGGTCGGTGTGAACGGCGGATTCGTTGGTGCCGCCCGACTCGGGGTAGGCCGCGCCCACGGCCATGTGCACGGTGCCCCCGATCTTCTCGTCGAGCAGGACGTCGCGCGTTCCGCGGTCGATGCCGTAGTTGGTGCCGATCCCAAGCTCGCCGAGCGTGCGCGCGCCCTCGTCGGTGTCGATCAGCTTGATCAGGTAGTCCTCGTTGCGCTCGGCTGAGGCGTCGACGATCTTGCCGCTCTCGAAGCGGAAGCGCACACCGGTTACCTCCCGGCCGCCGATCACCGCGGGGAGATGAAAGCTGACCTCGCCCTCGACCGAGTCCTCGACCGGCCCGGTGAAGAACTCGCCGTCGGGCATGTTGTGCTCTCCGGCGCACGGGATGAAGGTGCGGCCCTCGACCCCCAGCGTGATGTCGGTCCCCGGCGCGGTCACGTGGACCTCCTTGTGCCCCTGGATCCACTCGGCCAGCCGCTCGCACTCCTCGGAGGCACGTTTCCAGGCCCCGACCGGGTCGCCGTCGGTGGCGAGGCAGGCGCCGAAGTAGAAGTCCTCGAACTCGGCGAGGCTCATCTCCGCGTCCGATGCGTAGGCGTTGGTGGGAAAGAGCGTGTAGACCCAGCGGTGCTCGCCCTCCGCGGCCCGTTTCATCGTCGCCTCCATCAGATGTCGCGTCGCCGCCTGGCGCTTTTGCTGGAGCGAGGGATCGACCTGTGAGAGCTGGCGTGTATTCGTGTCGGCCCCGATCGCGATTCGGCAGTCGGCCTTCTCCGCTGCCCATTCCGAGAGCGGGGAGATCCACGCGAGCTGGGCCTCCGACGCACCCTTGTAGTAGGCGGCGGGCTGGCCCTCGAAGGCCATCGCCACGACCGGGTGCCCGCCGGCGGCGAGGACCTCGTCGTAGACGGCGGCGATCAGCGGTTCGGCGCTCGAGGAGCCCTCGATCACGCATGTCTCGCCGTCGCCGACCTTGGTCGAGTACCTGACCAGGATCTGGGCAAGGTTCGTGAGCCTTTGATCTCTCATCCCGATTCCTCCTTCGCATCCCCGTGCTGCGGCCCCTGATGAGACGCCTCACGCGCAGTTGCAACCGCCATGAATAGCGCGTGTAGACGGGAATCGTCGGTCAGCTCGGGGTGAAAGGAACAGGCGAGGACCGAGCCCTGGCGCACGGCCACCGGATGGCCGTCCAGCTCGGCGAGCACGTCGACCTCGGCGCCGTATGACTCGATCCAAGGAGCGCGGATGAACACCGCGCGCAGGGGCTCGGGGCCAATGCCCTCGATCTCCAGGTCGGCTTCGAAGCTCGCGATCTGGCGACCGAAGGCGTTGCGACGGGCCGTCGCGTCCAGCAGGCCAAGGTGCTCGCGATCGCACACGATCATCCCGGCACACGTGCCAAGGACGGCGCGGCCGGACTCGGCGTGCGCGCGGATTGAGGGCTCGAGGCCGTCGCGGTCGATCGCCTTGGTGATCGTCGTCGACTCGCCTCCGGGGATGACCAGGGCGTCCAGGTCATCGAGCTCACCCGGGGTGCGGACCTCCATCGCCTCGGCGCCGAGCGACCGAAGGATTCGTACGTGCGCGGCGAAGTCGCCCTGGCTCGCAAGCACGCCCACCCTCAGGCGGCGTGGCCCCCTGGGGCCGGGTGGCACGGAGGGGCCGGCGGTCAACTACCGCGGTGCTGGAGCAGCTCGCCCTCGGCGGCGAGTTGCGCGATGTCGTCGCCGCGCATCGGCTCGCCGAGCTCCATCGAGGCGGCGGCGACCCGGTCGGGGTCATCCGCGTGAGTCGTCGCCTCCACGATCGCCCGCGCCCGCCGCTCGGGGTCGGAGGACTTGAAGATTCCTGAGCCCACGAAGTTGCCCTCGGCGCCAAGCTGCATGGTGAGCGCGGCGTCAGCCGGCGTGGCGATGCCGCCGGCGCAGAACAGGGGAACTGGGAGCCAGCCCATCTCGGCGACCTCGCGGACCACCTCCAGCGGAGCGCGCAGCTCCTTCGCTTCGCTCGCGAGCTCGGACGCCGGCAGCGCCTCGAGGCGCCTGATGCCGCCGACGATCCCGCGCAGGTGGCGAACGGCCTCGACGATGTTTCCGGTACCCGCCTCGCCTTTGGAGCGGATCATCGCGGCGCCCTCGGCGATCCGCCGCAGCGCCTCGCCAAGATCGGTTGCGCCGCAGACGAACGGGACATCGAAGGCGAGCTTGTCGATGTGGTTTGCCTCGTCGGCCGGGGTCAGGACCTCGGACTCGTCGATGTAGTCGACCTCGAGCGACTGAAGCACCTGTGCCTCAGCGAAGTGGCCGATGCGCGCCTTCGCCATGACGGGGACCGTCACGGCCTCCTGGATCTCCTTGATCATCGACGGATTGCTCATCCGCGCAACGCCGCCATCTCGGCGGATGTCCGCGGGCACGCGCTCGAGGGCCATCACCGCGACGGCGCCGGCGTCCTCGGCTAGCCGCGCCTCCTCGGGCGTGACGACGTCCATGATGACGCCGCCCTTGAGCATCTCAGCCAGGCCTCGCTTGACCCGGAAAGTCGCACGCTCACTCATGCCCGTGAGGATAGGGCAGCACAATGCGTGCGCCGGTCACGGCGCTTACGAAACAATCCGCGCGGCTACTCCACCCTGGCGGGATGGAGCGCTACTTGAGCTTCAGGATGCGGATGCGGTCCTTGTAGGCGCCCTTGTCGCGGGCGTAGACGCCGTGCGTGAGCGCCTGGACGATGGCGAGCAGCGACGTGTTCGAGCGCGTGAAGGAGGGACCGTTCGAGGAGTAGTAGAGCGTCAGATCGGAGTGCTCGCCGATCTCGGAGAGGGTGGCGTCGGTGATCGACATGGTTGTCGCGCGTCGGTGCTTGGCGAGCTTCATCGCGCGCACCACGATCGGGTGGCAGCGACCGGCGGAGAAGGCGATTACGAGGCTGTCCTCGTCGACGCGCGAGAGGCGCGTGATCGCGTCCTGGCGAGGGCTCGCGATCACCTCGGCACGGATGTCGAGCAGGGCGAGCAGATGACGCAGGTAGCTCGCGAAGAAGGCGAGCTGATCCATGCCGACGATCATCACTCGCTGGGCGCCGGCTAGTGCGGTCACGCAGGCCTCGACCTGCTCGCGGGTGAGGTTGCGGACCGTCTCCTCCACGTTCGCGTGATCGGCGGCAAGCGATGCCTCGAAATCGGAGTGGTCGAAGTCAAACAGCGGGGCTGTGCCTCCCTCGCCCTCCGCCTCGCGATGGCGGTATTCCTCGATCGCCGCCTGCTGAAGCTCGGGATAGCCCTCGAAGCCCAGGGCTTGGGAGAAACGAACGACCGTCGAGGAGGAGGTGTTGGCGCGGCGCGCAAGCTCCTCGGCGGTCTGGAAGGCTGCCTCGTCGAGGTGGTCGACGATGTAGCGCGCGACGTCCTTCTGGGAGCGCGAAAACTCGTCGAAGCGCTCCGTGATGTAGGCGGACAGCGTCTTGCCCCCCGGTCGTGCGCTGCGGCCGTTACGAGACGGGCGTGCGGCGCCGGGGCGGGGTTTCGTCGCGGTCTTGCTCACGGGCGGATGATTCGCCCCCGTGGCGGGTTTCCCTTCACCCGAAGTGCCTGCAAGCGACGGCTGAGCCTCCGGTCGGCCGGCGTGCTGGGCTCGCCGGCGTGCACGGCGATCTCGCGCCCGGGCGCCTGCGCGGGGCTCTGGGCTGCGGGCGGCCTTCAATCTGGCGGCCGCGATTGGCTTCGGCTGGACGGCGCGCCGGTGGCCTACTGATACATGACGTAGTTCGGCTTGGGGTTCAGCCGCAGAACGCCGCTCGGCTTCATCAAGTTGGAGTCCAGCTTGTAGAAGAGCGAGAAGCCGTTGAAGAGGCGAGGTGAGTGAATGTTCGCGTACCCGGCACGCTTCGCGGCTGGGCTTCCGATCCCGTCGAAGTTGATCGTCACGTCGACTCCCGATGGCTTGTTGACGCGCGAGCGGTGCTTCACCGAGCCGGAAGAGAACTGGTGCACGATGAGGAGCTTGGGCGACAGGTCATTCTGATTTTGGATCCTGCGGATCGCTTTGATCGCCCTGTTCAGGCGTGAGGCCTGGATCGATCCCGCATCTTGACCTGGCTCTTCGCGCCTGCCGACGTTCCACTCGGCATCGATCGCGACGTCGACGTCGGGCTTACGGATGAACGGCCGCAGGTGCTTGATCTCGCTCAGCACGTTGGAGCGACCCGGCTGGATGTCGAGGATGAGGCGCCCGTCGAGCTTGCGGACCTTCTTCAGGTACCTGCTGATGATGGAGTCGCTCACCCGCACGCGGCACTTGTCGCGCGAGCCACCGCACTGGGTCGCGATCACAGCGACGAGGTCAAATGCGGGAATCACGGGTTTCGGAGAGTGACGCCTGTATGGCTTCACCTGGTCCCTTAGCTTGTTCGCCGCCCCATTCAGCGACCTGCGTCCGAGCACGCCGAAGCCCCCGGCGGCGCCGTAGAGCGAGACGACGCGATTCTGCGGAAACAGACGTCTCCCCGCCGCCTTCGAGGCCTTCGAGGCCGGAACCGGCCGAGCGGCGGCCTCCCCGTCATTTGAGGCCAGGAACTGAGCCTCCCAGCGCTTCACCTCAGCGGGTGAGGGCGGCTGCGGCCGTTCGGCGAGCCCCGGCGCTGCCGTCGCCGATCGCGAAAATGCGACGGCGGCGACGCAGCATGCGGCCAGCACGGCCAACGCGAGCAATGCCCGCGCCTGACGCGACGAAATGGTCCTGCAAGCCCCCACTACGACCCCCTGTATCGACACGACGCGGTGAATGCCTGAGTCCGGGTCACCGCGCTCCGGTGGGATTCCTTCTCAATTGTGGCAAGAGCGCATAGGTCGACGACGTCCCCCGCCCGGGGCGGAGGACGTCGTCGTCTTGGCCAGTTCTGACCGGCTGATTTAGAAGACGAACAGGCGATACCTGATCGTGGCCTCACCGAGAGTCGTCTCATCCGACAGAGCATCGGTGCCGAACGCGGCGTTGAGGGCGTCGGCCGCAGCTTGGGTGAGAGTCGTGTCCACCGGGCCGATGTTGACTTTGCCGTCGCGGAAGCGAATCCCGAGCCGCGAGTAGTCCAGGTCGAGCAGCGCGACCTGATCCGATCCGTTGACGCGGCCGAACAGCTTGCGCTTGGCCAGGTTGATGCGGAAGTGGGTGAGCTGGACGGTCGTCTTGCCGGCGCTCAAAGAGATCCCGCCCTTGTGGCTGACGACGCCGGCCCGCAGCGCGCTGCGCAGCGGGTTCGTGATCGGGAAGGCGTACCTGGCGCCGTTCAGCGTGGCCGGCTTGACGGCCCCGGGTGCGACGCCAAGGCTGCCGAGCGCCTCGAGGGTGCCGGGATCGACGTCGAGGGTGGTCGCGCCGTAGTACCAGCCAAATGGTGCCTTGGCCTTGGAATCAGCCGACGCGGCCGGCGCGGCAATCAGGCAAACGGCGAGTGCCGCGAGTAGGACAGCGAGTCTGCGATGCACGGTGAACCTCCGGTTGTGGGATTGGGTCACCGGGCATACGCGGAGGTGATGCGGGTCGGTTGGAAAGCTGTACGCCGCCCGCGGGGCGGACGCGAGGCTTGGACCTAGCGCTTCAGCTCGATCTCGACGAACGCGGTCTCGTGGTCGGAGCCGCTGACGACGTCGTGGTCGGTGCCGGCTGTGCCGAGATAGGCAGACCCGGCGTCCTGCTCCATCTCACGCACTGAGCCATCGACATCGGTCACCTTGAACGTCCCGCCGGTGACCGGCACGACGATGTAGTCGAACTCGTGGCGATGTCGGCCGGTGGCGGCGCCGGCACCTTCAAAGGTCCAGGTGGTGACGCGAACCCGATCGTCGTCGGCGCTGACCTCTGCGTGGGAGTCCGGCATCGATCCATCCTTCCAGCCTTGACGATCCAACGCGGCACGAGTCAGGTTTGGACCCACGTGAGAGCGTTTCCTGGCCGGTGTGGGACGGGCGGGTATAGGATCGCCGCCGATACCCGGCAAGGAGGCGAAGCGAGATGTTCTTGATAGCGGCGGATTACCCCTTTGGGGAGGTCTTCTGGACGATCGTCGTCTTCTTCGCCTGGGTCACCTGGTTCTGGGTCGTGATCACGGTCTTCGCCGACCTCTTTCGCCGCCACGACATCAGCGGCTGGGGAAAGGCGGCCTGGATCGTGTTCGTGATCGTGATCCCGTTCCTTGGCGTGCTCGTGTATCTGATCGCTCAGCACGATGGGATGCGGGAGCGCAGCGTAAAACAAGCGCAGGACCAAAAGGCGGCGATGGATCAATACGTGCGCGAGGCCGCCGGCGGTTCCGCCGCCGAGATCGCCAAGGCGAAAGAGCTCCTCGACGCGGGCACGATCACCCAGGAGGAGTTCGACGCGATCAAGGCGAAAGCCCTCGGCTGACGCCCCGGAACGTCGGCTGGGGAGAGGCGTGCCAGCAAGGGGAATCCACCTGGCCGCGTGACGAGACGACGGGCTAGCGCTTTCGTTTCACGTCCGTCGACTCTCGCGGAACAAAGAGCAACGGTTACTCCGGGAAGCCCGCGGCCTCGAGCGCCTTCCCGAGATCCTGCCCCCACTCGAAACGAGCGATCCTGCCTTCGTGAAGGGTCCAGGTGTGAGCCTCCTCGTTGATGAGCTCCTTCTCGCTTCCCCGAGTACGCATGTGCCAGCTGACGGCAGCCACGACATCGTCCCCACAGTCGTACAGCTCCCGGAGCTCGTGGCGGGATTCCTCCCAGACCTCGGTGAAGCCGCGCATGGCCTTCGCGACGGCGGCGAGCCCGCGGCGCACACCCGGCTCGACAGCGTAGGAAGGATTGACGTACTCAATGTCAGGGGTCGCAAGCTGGAGGAGCTCGTCGGGATCGCGATCGATCAGCCCCGACTCGTACAGGTGGCGCACGATCTCGACGTTCTCCTGCGACATCGCCGGGCAGTATCCCGTCCAGAGCGGTGCAGATGACTACTCCCGCAGCCCGGCGGCTTCGAGGGCCTCCTGTGGGTCCAGGAAGCCCCTCGATCGAACGATCCTTCCCCCGCCCACGGTGGAGAGCCAGGCGATCGGAGAGTCGACCTCAATCCCGCTCTCCCGGCCTCGCGCATGGAGACGGCCGATCATCAAGACGTCGTCGCCCAGGTCACGGAACTCGTCGGTTTCGAGCCTTAGCTCCGCCCAGGTGGCATCGGATTCCGCCATCCACGTGCGAAAGCCTTCATGGCCGCGATAGGTGTTCCCCTCGGCTCCGCCGACAATCGCCGATTGCAGCTCTATCTCGGGATCGATGTAAGGGAGGGCAGCCTCGGCGTCCTGACGCAAGACCCCCTCGAAGGCGCGCCGACATACCTCCACGTTCTCCTCCGACATCGCCCGCGCAGTATCTCGCTTGGCCGTACCTGGCCGAGTAGGAACTCTCGAGGTCCAGCACGGTTTTTCGGCGCTCAGCAGCGCGTCCCTACTCCTCGATGCCCGCGCCAATGGCCACGAGCTCGCCAACAACATCTGCGAGAGGCTGCGTCGCGTCGATCTCGTGCGTGCAGGTGGCACGGAGCAGTGGCTCGACCTCGGCAAGATGGCGGAGGATCAGGTCGCGCTCCGTGGGCGCTTTTCCATAGGGGTTGGACGTCCTGCCCTCGATCCGGCTAAGCAGCACGTCGGCTGGAGCGGACAGGAGCACGATCGCGTCGAAGCGGCGGTAGAACCGACCCTGGTTCGAGACGGTGCCGGATACATAGAGCGCCGTCTCGCGGGGTCGAGCGAGAAGCTGCGCGATGCGATCCTCGCGCCAAACGTACCCATCGTCCTCGTCACACCACTCCGTCCAACCCGGCTCATCGGTATCGACGACGTCGAACCCGCGCCTGCGCAGCTCTGCGAGGGCCGCCGACTTACCGGTGCCCGACATCCCCGTCACAAGAATCGCTCGCATGCTTCTCGTAGTTTGCGCCTTCGGGCAAAGCGGTCGGTTGGACCTCCTCGCAGAACCAGGCAGTAATGCCGTCTGGTCCATAACGTGTCCCAGGAAAGCGCACGGCTGGGGCGAAATCCCACCCGTGATTCCCCTTCTCCTTGCGTTCCGGGGACTGGCGCGGGCGGTCGCCGCCGTATGGCGCGATCCCGAGACCAAGGCCTTGCCCGTCGTCGCGGGCGCCTTGGTGGTGACGGGAACGCTCTTCTACTGGCGCTTCGAGGACTGGACGATCATCGAGGCCCTGTACTTCTCGGTCGTGACACTGACGACCGTGGGCTACGGAGATTTCACCCCGACCTCAGCCGGGACGGAGATCTTCACGATCATTTACATCCTCACCGGACTCGGCGTCCTCGTCGCCTTACTGGCATCGGTCGCCGAGCAGTACCTCACCCAGAAGGGCGAGAGTCCGACTCCGCGAGAGCGTCTACGCGCCCGTCGAGGCCGCGACTGAAAGGGTCCGTAGCTCCTAAGTAGGGACTATGGACTGGCCAGAACGCCTACTCCGACATCCCGGCGGCGCCGAGGGCTTACGGCAGCGTGACGTTGAACGCGTCCTTACCCTCGCGCTTGCTGAAGGCCTCCGACGTAAAGGTGCCGGTCGCGCCGGTGTAGTCGCCGGTTCCGCCCACGATCGCGCCGGTGATGTCTTTCGCGAGGCTGTCCCCGACGCTGAGAGCGAGCTGGCCGCCGGGGACATCCGCGGTGCCGTTGCACTGGGCCCATGCGGGCTTGGTCGGCCGCCCCTTGGTCCAGATGCAGATCAGGTGGAGCTCGCCGACCGCCTCCCCCGACGAGTCAACGAGCGACGTGGCTTGGGCTTGCACTAACTAAGTAGGTGCTCTTAGAAGGTCAGAACGCCCCCATCCCTTAGCCGCTACTCCGGCAGCCCGGCCGCTTCGAGGGCCTCGTCCCTATTCCAGAACCACTGGGTCCGGACCCATCGCCCCCGATCAAACGTGTGCACCCCCCACAGCGCGAACTCGATCTCGTCCACGCTTCCTCGGCCATGCAGCGGAGTCCGTTGACAGGCGACGACCCGTTCGCCAGCATCAATCAACTCAGCGGTCTCGAACTCAGCGCTCTCGTACAGCTTGCCCGCCGCCATCGTGTCAGCGAACTGCTGGTAGAAATCCCAAGCCGCGTCCGGGCCGATAAGGGGACCGGGTTCCGGGAACTCCGGGACGGGAAATGTTTCGAGTTCGGGATCCATGAACTTGGCCCACCCGTCCTTGTCGCCGAGGTTGTAGGCGTCCATGGCCCGCCGCACGATCTCCACGTTGTCCTCCGACATCGCCCGCGCAGTATTTCGCTCTGGCCGTGGCCTAGCTGAGTAGGGGACGCAAAAGCGCCAGAAGGCCAAGGCGAGAGCGACAGATTCAGGGGACACTCTCCTTCTCTTCGAGAGAAGATCGATCGCCTGTACCCGAGCCAGTATGTGGCAGAATCCGAGATGGAGCCATCGGATGGTGTGGAACGCAAGATTCTTCGCGGCGTTGCTTTCCGTGCTCCTGGCACCGCTCGCCCTGGGGGTCGCGGCCTGCGGCGGGGACGAAGAGGGGGCGGCCCCTGCGGAGGAAGCGACGTCCGCCGAGGAAACGACGTCCGCCGAGGAAACGACTTCGGCCCCGGGCCCCGTAGACCTCGTGACTCCGGCCGGTGACGAGCTCGTGTTCAAGCCCGACGGCGCGACCGCGGCAGCAGGACCGGCGACCGTCGTCTGGGTCAACGAGTCAAAGGTGCTTCACTCGTTCTGCCTCGAGGACCCGCAGGGCAGGGGCGTCAATCCCCCCGAGGGAGGGGTTTGTTCCGATCCGACTAAGGCGATCAGCGGGAGCGCGGGTTCTGGCACTATCACGTCCGTCTACCCGAACCTGAAGCCGGGCGAATACACCTTCTACTGCGGTGTGGACGGGCATCGGGCTCAGGGCATGGAGGGCACGCTGACGATCGAGTAGGGCAGGTCGCTTTCCATCCAAGCGGCACTTTGCGCCCGCGCCGAATCAGGTCTGGAGTGTTCCGTCGGCTCCCGAGCGGATGAATCCGGAGACGAGCTCGGATGTTCGATCCGGGTGACCGAGGTAGGGGACGTGCCCGGCAGGCAGCAACTCGAGCTGCGCGTCCGGGATGAGCCCTGCCGCTGCTTGTGCCACCTCGACCCCTCCGACGGGGTCGTGATCACCCCAGATCAACAACGTCGGGACGCTCAGGTGCCGCAACTCATCGTTGCGAATCATCGCCGAGTGCCGGAATCCGAAGGGAGAGATGGCGGCCCGAAGCTCAGCCAGGTTCCCGCGCGCTGCCACCGGGTCGCGCCCAGCCGCGACGACCGCTTCGATCACATCCGGGTGGCGGACGATCGTGTCCTTCTCGCCCACCGACGACAGCAGACGAACGACCATCTTCGCGTTCGGCTTCAGCAGGCGCGTCAAGAGGTCACCGACCACAGGTACGGTCATCAATCGAAGCGGCGCCGGGGCGCGCGTACCGGGCAGGAGCGGGGCCGAGCCAATCAGCACGAGCCGACGGACGCGCTCGGGGCGGTGAAGCGCGTACCACAAAGCCCAGGTTCCCCCCATTGAGTTTCCTGCAAGCGCGAAGCTCTCCAACGCCAATTCGTCGACGAGCTCTTCGAGGAACTCGACGGCAGCGCCCCGGAAGCGCTCTCGCGGAACATTCGCAGGCGCGCTTAGCCCGAACCCGGGGCGGTCGACAGCAATCACCCGGAGACCGTCGAGACGCTCAAGTAGAGGCAGGAACGAGAGCGCCGATGTGTTGGTGCCGTGCAGCAAGATCACCGGTGGCCCAGCGCCCGACTCGACGACGTGGAGGCGGCCCGAACCCACGTCGACGTACTGGCTCCGCAACGAGTAGGAACGAAGCAACCGTTCGTGGACCTCGACGACTTCATCCGAGTGGGCCGGAACGGGTGCGCCAGGTCGGCCTGTCTTCCGTGGGATCGTCATCGTCGCCTCGCTCCCGTGATCCCTCGGGGGCGGCTTGCACCCGAAGTCATAGCGCACCGAAGGCCACGAGGCCGTCATCCGGGCAACGTGCTCTCGGTTGAGATCGATCGGCGGACTTGCGGCGCTGAGTAGCGCCGCCAAGGGCAACAAGGTCTGAATGAAGGGCCCTTTCCCCCTCGGTCCCAGTCGCTTCGCCGGGATCGCTCAGCGCCTGACGCGGCCCTTCGCATGTTGCCCCGTCCGTTGCCGGTGCTGTGGCCGCGGTTCCCGTAATCTCGCGCCGCAGCAGTCGTCTACGAGGAAGCCAAGACATGGGCGCCTACAGCGAGCACATCCTGCCGCGGATCGTCAATGTTGTTTGCAACATGAAGGTGGCGCACCCGCAGCGTCGCCGTGTGTGCGAAGGGCTCGCGGGCGAAGTCGTCGAGATCGGCTTCGGATCTGGGCTCAACGTCCCCTACTACCCGGCGGCCGTCAAGCGGGTGACCGCTGTCGAGCCGGCCGGGGTCGGCTGGAAGCTTGCCGCCAAACGGCTCGACGAGACGAGCATCCCGGTCCAGCGCGCCGGGCTGGACGCAGCAACGCTTCCGTTCCCCGATGACAGCTTTGATGCCGCGCTGTCGACGTGGACCATGTGCACGATCCCGGATATCGCTGCAGCGCTGGGCGAGCTGCGCCGCGTGCTGAAGCCCGATGGCGCGCTGCACTTCCTCGAGCACGGCCTTGCCCCGGACGAGGGCGTGCAGCACTGGCAGCACCGCCTCGAGCCTGTTCAAAAGCGCCTCTTCGGCGGCTGCCACCTGACGCGTCCGATCGTGGACATCTTGGAGGCCGGCGGTTTTGCGATCGACGAAGTTGACATCTACTACGAGGAGGGCTCGCCGAAGTTCCTCGGCGCGCACTCGCTTGGTGTCGCGCGGACGTCTTCCTAACTCGACGTCGGACCGAACGGGCAGGCTGGTCTCAGCCGGCGTTCGCCCGGACCTGCGCTCGCGGCCCGGCGAAGCGCAGCATCTCGTACCCGATCAATGTTCCCGTCAGGGCCGCGGCGATGCCAAGCGCTGGCAGCGCATCGACCTGCGTTGCCGGGGGGATCAGCGCCAGCGCGGCCATCGCGGTAATGAAGCGCCCGCGACCGAACCCGCTGTGTAGCCGCAGGCGGAAGGCGACATGCCCGAGCAGGTAGAGCGCGATGCCCCCGAACAGCGCGACCGTAGGCACCGTTGCGAGCGGCTCGTCGACGTGTTCGAGCGTCTTCTTGATGCCGAGCGCGACCAGGATGATCCCGGCGGTCAGAGGCAGGTGCAGATAGCTGAAGGCATCGCGGGCCATTCGGGCGCGCTCGTGGCCCTCCGTCTGGCTGAAAACGCGCTCCGCGTGGATCGCCATCCAGTCGAAGTAGGCCCACCAAAGCGAACATGCGATCGCGACTCCGAGGGCCGAGGCGAGGAGCAGGTCGAAGTCGAGCTCGAGGCCGGCAGCGCCGACGCCGATCGCCACGATCGACTCGCCGAGGGCGATGATGATGATCAGAGCAAAACGCTCAGCGAAGTGACTCGCCGAGACCTTAAAGCCGCCGACGCCGAGGACGAGCGGCCCGCCGTAGTCGAGTGCCAGCGCCAGCACCCACAGCGCCGCCTGGAGCGGGCCGTCGAGGAAGCCCGCGGCGATCAGGAGCAGCGGCGCGGGAATCGCGGTCCATGCGAGCCGGGCCATCGCGTCGTGAGCGGTCACGTGTGGCGTCGCGTGCGTGAAGAGAACGACGTGCATCAGCCTGACGACGAAATAGGCACAGCCGAAGATCACAGCGTCGTCGCCAAACGAAGCCGGTACCGCTAGAGCAGCGAACAGCATCGCCGTCATCGACGTGAACATCACGAGCCGCGGCAGGTCCTCGTCGGCCTCGATCTCGTTCGTCAGCCATGCGTACGCGGCCCAGGCCCACCAAAGGGCCGCGAACACGAGCATCCCTCTCGCCAGCCCCTGCCAAGTGGGATCGTCCGACATCAGGGCCGTCACCTGCGTCAGTGCGAAGACGAAGACGAGGTCGAAGAAGAGCTCGAGCGGGATGACCGTCTTCTCGGTCTCGTTCACGCGCTGAGTCTCTCAGCCCCAGTGGCCGCAGCCTCGATGGGCCGGGGAGGGATCGAACCCTCCGCCCTACGGATTATGAGAAAGCTCCTAGCTTGTGTCCTCGCCGTACGCATCGTGGTAGTTCAACCATCGGCCAGTAGGGGTCTGTGGGTAACCCTCCGGCGAGTCCTCCCACTGCTCCTGGCGTCCGAGCGCGGTCACGTCGAGGTAGCTCCAGGTGCTGCCCAGCGCCTCGTCGCCGCGTGCGTCGACGAAGTAGGTGCGGAAGAGCTCATCACCTTCTCGAAGGAACACGTTGTGGCCGTGCCATTGATCGACCCCGAAGTCAGCGTCGAAGTCGTCGGTGATCGTGTACCAGGGGATGAGCTCCCACCCGTGGCGTTCCTTCAAGCTGCGGATGTCGGCCTGAGGGGCACGGGATATGAACGCAAGGGTCGTGTCCCGCGCATTCAGATGAGCAGGATGCGACACCTGATCGGCAACCATCGAGCAGCCGAGGCAGGCCCGCTCCGGGTAAGAGCTGCCCGGGGCACAGGTCGTCACGTCCGGCGCATAGAACGCTCGATAGACGATCAGCTGCCGCCGCCCTTCGAACAGGTCGAGCAGGCTGGCTGAGCCGCTGGGACCTTCGAAGCGATATTCCTTCTCGACGGCCATCCGGGGCATGCGCCGGCGTTCGGCCGCCAGTGCGTCGCGGGCGTGAGTCAGCTCCTTCTCCTTGACCAGCATCTCTTCGCGGGTGGCCTCCCACTCCTCGGGTGAGACGGTCGACGATGCGTTCATCGTTGCTCCTCCTTCAGATAGTCGTCGAGCTTGGGGACCCCCGTCACGCCATCATCGCGGGATCGCGCCCGCGGCAGGTTCGCAAGTTTGCGCCGATTCCGAGGTGGCGCCTCATCCACGTCTTGCCCCCCGATTCGTCGCGCCTTGCATGGAAAAGCGTCCCGTCGGCGCTGGCGACGCCACCCGTATTAGGATCGGATCTGCCTAGCCTCTGGGGACGCGGCGAGCAAGTAGGCGACGTCGGCAGACTCGCGCGCGAGCGAATCCTCCGCTCCAGCAGGCCGATCCCCAGGGAGCCGACGGTGAACCCGCCGAGGAACAGCAGCGTCGGAGCGAGCGCGTGGCCGAAGCTTCCCGCGTCCTCACCGAAGGCCTCGACCGCTGCCTCAGTGTCCTCGTAGCCATGCCGAGCACGTCGACCAACAGGAATGCCAGGATTCCGACGGAGAACATCGCGAGCGCCACGCGCGCCCGCGAGCTCATCTCCACCCGTGCCAGAGGCAGGCCCAGCTAGATGGTGAAGCCAGCGACAGCGGCCAGGAGGATCGGCTCGGAGAAGGTCATTGGCTCATTAGGGTGGCCTAACAGTTAGGGCACCCTAACAAGCCTTGGAAGTCTGGTGTGGGCGCCCTCTACTCCCGCAGCCCGGCAGCTTCGAGGGCTTCGGCTCGGGCCGTGAATCCGCGGTAGCGGATCACCTTGCCGTTCTCGAACGTCCACACCTGGAAGAAGCGGTTCTCAACGGGGACGCCACTGCCTTTTCCTCGCCCCCACTGCCGCATGGACACGACAACGGAGGAATCGGCGTCGATTACCTCCTCCGCCTCATAGCCCCAATCATCGAAGGTCCCGGCCCAGGTGCGAAAGAACTCTCGTACCGACGCCGGGCCGTAGGTCTTCTGTTGTGCCGGGAACGGTCCGCTCGTCATGTCCCATTCGACGTTTTCGTCGAAGAGGGCGAAGAAGGGCTCCGGATTCTCCGGGGCTGCTTCCCATGCACGCCTGAGCCTCTCAACGTTCTCCTGCGACATCGTCCCCGCAGTATCCGCCCAGCTGACCCGGGGTGCGGCCAGGGGACGACCTGTTGTGGGGCCTAGGCCTCGACGTCCCGCACAAGGTGGGTCAACCTGAGCCCTCGACCTGCGCAGCGAACAAACCCACAAGAAAGCCCAAGGTCATCCCCTTTGCGTAGAGGTCTCGAATCATTTCGACGTCAGTCTCCGTCCCAATGGACTTTGGAACCTGAGCCCGAGCGTTGGCTTCTGAGCGAAGGTAGAAGCGGACCATCGTTGCCTCGTCTAGCTGGACTGCCTCGCGCAAGGTACGAAAGGCAGCGTGCGCTTCTAGCTCAAGGCCTTCCCTGTCGTATCTGTGGACGAAGTCTTCGAGCGCTGCAAACGCTTGGTCGACCGTGTTCGCATCCATTCACGTTTCCCCCCCTTGATGCCTCAACAACCGTCGCGTCGGTTAGTGCCGGGCGGGGTCTTGCCCATCGTCCTCATCACCAGGTCCCAGCTCCTCGGCCACTTCGGCCAGCACCTGTGCGTCTACCGGGCCCTGGGGAAGGAGGCCAGGGAACTTCGTCTGAATCAGGTGGATGAGCTCTTCGACGCTCCGGGTCTCCCTGCGTACAACCATCGAAGGATCACCACGCAGGTCTCTCGCTTTGTCGGTGTGGATGCCGGCTCCGACTCCAACGTTGCGGATAGCTCCGGGCAGGTCGCGCGCGGGGATGTCGTCAGCCTCGGCCTCAAGCCGATCCAAGAGCTTGTGTTCAACCTCCATTCCCCGGTGGGCCAGTGCCGAATGCTCATCGGCCATCTCTGCCTTGAGTCGTGGCATCTCTCTCTCCCTGATCTCCGCGTAACGGCCAGCGTGGAGATCACGTGACCACCTCTGCAACGTGCTTCGTGGGACGGGGCTCCCATGGTCCTCAAGCAAGCGAGCCGCCCTACGTGTATCGCCGGAGCAAATAACCACGGCACCGAGACCACGGTCTATCTCTTGGTCCGTGTAGGCACCGCCGGGTCTGCGCTCGGGTGGGTCGGTCATCGCTGATGCCGTGTTCAGCGTGGAGGCGAGCTGCGCGACTGGTGTTCCCGTCGCAGGGCGCAGGCGACCAGCGCGCAGTTGACCTCGCGCTCGGTCCACACCGTTCGTGACCTTTCGTCAGTTGCCATGCCCTACATGCTCAGGCACGGAAAGCCGAAGGCGATGAGGGCGGCGATTGGATCGCCGTCTTCCCTATTTCTTCACTCCGAAGAAAACGCCGCCCTCGAAAGGACCGCTTTTCCCTTGTCTAAGCCATGGGCCGGGGAGGGATCGAACCTCCGCCCTACGGATTATGAGTCCGCTGCTCTACCAACTGAGCTACCGGCCCGGGTACTCAGTTTCGGCTTGTTCAAGCGGATTCCCGCTTTTGCTCTCCGAAACCGTCCGCGGCGTTGGAGCCTCTGAAAGGCACCAGTGCCTACACGCGCCCAAAGTAGGGCGCGATCGACCACCCTCGACGTAGGCATCGCTCGCGAGTCGCTGTGGGAAGCCTTTGAGGATCGCCTAGAGGGAGATCAGAGCCGCTAGGAATAGGGCGAAGGCTGCCCAGGTCGCCGCGAACTGAATCCAGTTGATCGCGAAATAGCGCTGCCGTCCCGCCTCCCAGTCCGCTGGCAGAGCCTTGGGATCCCAGGCCAAGATCACGTTGTAGGTCGGGGTCTTCCACACGTTGGAGACGACGAGCACACCGACGACCACGATGCCCAAACCGATCGCGGTGAGCACAAACGAGGTCGAGCCCAGATCGTCCCAGAGGAGCACGAGTGCGACGACCGGCCCGATGGTCATCCCGAGCGACCAGGCATAGTTGTACGCCCGGCCCCAGGACTTCCCCGCGAACCGAAGGAACGCTTCCATGAAGTTCCGGAAGTCCCGGCCGTCCATCGCTGCGAGCATCGGACGCATGATCGTGCTCAGCATCCCCAAGAGGCCAGATGCGAGCCCCGAAAAGAAAACAGACGCCGCCAGTGCCCATTCCTCGGCCGAGATGCGAACCTCCCCGTCGTAGGGCCTCCATCCTGAGCACTACCTCACGGCTGCTCGGACGCGCCCTGATCTCCTCCAACCAGCCTGGCGATAGCTCTCGCCATGCCTTGGGTTGGCCACCACGTCAGCATGAACAGCCCGCCGGAAGCCTTGCGTCCCTCCACCCACCAGCCGACGTGTTTCCCACGACGGACCGTCACTTCGCGTGATCCCATGGGCCAGAGCATAGATCCGTGGCCCCGGCATTTGAGGCGACCTGTACGCCGCGCTTGGCGGGGGTCACGTCGGTCACGAATCGCGCTACCTTGAGCGCCTGGCGCGACGTCCGTCGTGCCTCGAGAGCGTCGGGAGGATTGGACTGCTTGACGCGGCCGCTTGCGCCTGGCCGAGAAAGGTGAGAAGGCGAGGGGTGTGGGACGCTCGGAAGACACCGGGAAACCGGTAGGCGGTCTTTCGGACCGCCTGCTCGAGCGCGTGCAGCGGCTGGCGAAGTGGCCGCAGAGCACCTCGCCGCGGTGGCGCTGGACCGCATTGATCGTCGTCCTGGTCGTGATCGGCGCGGGCGCATGGCTTGTCGCCGAGCTGATCTGGCGCGACGAGCTCCCTCGGTCCACGATCGCAGCCGCGGCGGTGGTGGCCATCGTCCTCGTGGTCCTGTGGTTGTTTGGACCGACCGGCTGGAAGTCGGCCCTCGGGATTCTCGGCGCAATCGGCGCGATCCTCGCCGTGGCGGGAACTGCCCTCGACTTGGACCAGCGGCTCCCCGATGGGCCACCGCCGGTGGGGGCGTTGGTGGATTGTCCGGATTTCCCCAAGGGCTCCTGGCCTGACGGCTACGTCGCGACAACCCAGATCGGCTATGCCTTGGTGCGAGCTCAGCCGAACCTGCATTCGCGAGTGCTGGTCAGATATCCGCCGGGGTGCAGGTTGGCCTTCGAGGCCTACTGCCTCGGAGAGGCGAAGGATGACTGGCGTTTTGACGTGCCCGACCCGGTCTGGTTTCGGCCGACGGTCGCGGAGGGGTACGTGCCTTCGGCCGACATCAGAGCCGGTCCGGGGCCGGGCGCTCTCGACGTCCTTGAATGCGAGGGGGGCGAGCGGACGCCGCGTCCGCCCGAGCTGACCGCACCGAGCGCGAGGCACTTGACCGGTCCCGTTGAGATCGCAGCCGCTGCGCCGGGCGCCATCGAGGTTGGCTTCGCGGTCTATTACGAGGAGGTCTGGGGCCGGCCAGAGTCGGGTCGGTGGCACCAGATCGGTGTGGATCTCAACACCGGGGATGGCGTGACGGCTAGCTGGGACAGCCGCTCGGTGCCAGGGCAGGGCGGTGGCCACCCTGCATCGGTGACGGTGCTCGCGGTTCCGTGCTTGGGTCTCGAGTTCGCGGCTGAGGACTTCGATCAGCGCAGCTACGTTGTGGCGAACGGCGGCGGCCGTATCCCGCCCATCGTGAAGCCGCCCCCGGAACTAGCTCCCGAGGCGCGCCAGCTCGCTTGCGACAACACGGAGCGCTGAGCGCGTCCTGCGCCGAGCGTCTCAGCCGGTTGCCTTCTCGACCGCTTCACGGAGCTCGGTGGCGGAGAAGGCGCCCTCGATCCGGGTCGACACGCGGCCTTCCGAGTCGAGGACGAAGAGCCAGGGCTCGGTCTCGAGGCCGTAGGTCTTGAGCTGCTCGCGCACGCCGTTGGAGGGGTTGTTGCCCTCCCAGACCTCCATGTGGATGAACTCGGCCTCGTCGCCCAGCTCGGACTTGACCTCCTCGGCGACGTCGACCACGGGGCCGCAGACCCGGCTGACGCAGAGCGCGGGGGTCGCGAAGAGGAGGACGGTGGGCTCCTCGCCGATCACGTCCTGGGCGTCGACGTCGTGCATCGAGTCGTGGGGGTCGCGGGTGTCGATTTCGGAGAGGTCGCTGACGTCGTCGGTGGTGGGGGTGCTGATCGGTGGCGCCTTTTCGCCCACCGCGGGGATCTCGGAGTAGTCGCCGACCTCGATACTCGAGAGGAGGCGCGTGGCGAGGAAACGGTCGCCGTCGCGGATCAAGGCGACGAGCTGCCATTCCCCCGGCTGGTCGAAGGCGATGTCGGAGATGTAGACCGTCTCGGGTGCCTTCGGGTCGTCGGCCGTGGTCTTCGCCTCGAAGGCGGCGTCGGTTTCCAGGCCCTCGATTCGAGCGGGGAAGGGCCCCTGTGGCTTGCCGTCGGGCCCGTGTGCCGCATAGAGGGCGACCTCGGCGTCGCTGATCGGCGTTCCGCCGACGTCGAAGACGCCGAAGCCGAAGCGGTTTTCACCGGGCGTGTAGACCTTGCCGGCCTGGGCGACGACGATTTCGTTGGTGGGTTCGGCCACCTCCAAGAGCTGGTCGAGCGTCTGCTTGGGTGCGGCGGGGAAATCCTCGGCCGTCGGCGCGGGCTGCGCCACCTCCTCGGGGGCGGGCTCGCTGTCGTTGGCGCCACAGGCGGAGAGCGCGGCGACGGAGAGGATGGCGGTCGCGCCGGTTACAAGCGCGAGGCGGCGCGGTTGAGGCGTATGGCGCACCGGCCTCATGCTAGGGGCCGCGCTTAAGCGCGACTAACGGAGGTGCTCCGGTCCTTGGCGGCGGTAGGGTGCGCCACCCTGAGAGCGACGAGGAGGAGGATGAGCTTGGCGGCGCGAGCGGCTCTGGTGACGGGAGGATCGAGCGGGATCGGCTTGGCGATTGCGAGGGCGCTTGGTGAGGACGGCTACGGCGTCACGATTTCGGCGCGCCGGCCGGACAAGCTGGAGGCGGCGCGGGCTGAGGTGGAACAGGCGGGCATCGAGGTTCAGGCCGTGCCGGCGCAGATGACCGACGAGCAGGAGATTCATCGCGTCTTCGATGCGCACAAGGAGCGGTTCGGGCGCCTTGACGTGCTGGTGAACAACGCTGGGGTTGGGATTGGCCAACCGATGGCGGAGATCCAGACGAAGCATCTGGATATCCAGCTGGGAGTGAATCTGCGGGCCGTCGTGATCGGGACGCGCCAGGGGCTGCCGATGCTGCGCGAGGCGGGAGCGGAGCACGGCAAGGCGTTGATCGTGAACATGGCGTCGGTCGCGGGGAAGTCGGGACAGCCGTGGCTGTCGGTCTATTCCGCTACGAAGGCGGCGGTCGTGGGCTTCAGTCAGGCGACGCAGAAGGAGGTACAGAACGACGGGATTCAGGTGACGGCGTTCTGCCCCGGCTTCGTCGATACGCCGATGACCGAGTTCGTGAAGGGTCAGGTCGATGCCGAGGCGATGATTCGGCCCGAGGACCTGGCGGAGTCGGTGCGGTTCTTGCTCTCCACCTCGCGCGCGTGCCTCGTGCCCGAGATCGTCTTCCTGCGGCCGGGCGAGGAGCTCGCGGCCGCTGTTTGAGTCAGGCCCGGGCGAGCGCCGGCGGGCGAGCGCGGCGGCTGCCGGGGGTTGTGCGCCGGATCCGGATTTGACCGTGGAGGGGGACGGGCGCTTCGGGGCGGGCGGGCGCCGGCTGGGCGCGGTCCGCGCACGCGGAGTGGACGGCTCGTTCGGAGCGGATCTGTGCTGCGAGGTGACGGAGGGAACTGCTTTGCTGGTCGGTCTGCAGCAGGGCCATCTCGAGGTACGAGCGCAGGGTGCGGATCTCCCGACGGGTGGCCAGGCGGGGTTTGCGCGCGCGGGTGAAGGCGTCCCAGGCGACTGCGAAGGAGGCGAGGGAGGTGCGGCCGCCGTTGCGGTGGGCTGCGAGCATCGGGCAGATGCCGCCGGAGCGGGGGTCGGTGTAGGCGCCGACGATGATGCGGTTGCGATCGAGTCCCGTGAGCATCGCGCGCTGGGTGCGCTCGGGGAGGGCGTCGACTGTCCGGCGCAGTCGCTGGGCGGGGTTGCGGGTCTTGGTGCGCACGAGCGGGAGCATGCCTGGCGGGCTCGGGTGGATTGCAAGGTGGGGTGCGGAGGGCGGTTCGTCTCAGCGGTGGTTTTGCGGGACCGGGGTGCGGACAACCGGTGAGGAGCACGGCGAAACGGTTCTTGGTGGCGGCGTTTGGGGATGCCGGACATGCGTTTCCGGCGATCGCTCTGGCGCGGGCCTTGCGGGACCGCGGTCACGAGGTTTTGGTCGAGACGTGGGAGCGGTGGCGCCAGGCGGTTGAGCGTGAGGGGCTCGGGTTCGCCGCGGCAGAGGAGTACAAGACGTTTCCTCCTCCCCCGCCCGATTCGTCAGAGGACCCGTCGGCGGCGGATGCAGCGAGGGCGCTGCTGCCGTTCGTGGAGGAGATGAAGCCCGATGCGGTGGTGAGCGACATCCTCACGCTCGCTCCGGCGTTGGCGGCTGAGATGGCGGGGGTGCCGCGGGTGACGCTGGTGCCGCATGTGTATCCGGTGCACGAGCCGGGATTGCCGTTCTTCGCGTTTGGCGCGCGCATGCCGCGGACGGTTGTGGGGCGGGCGTTGTGGCGGGCGGCGGAGCCGGTGTTGGTGCAGGGGTTGGAGCGTGGCCGGCGGGAGATGAATGAGACGCGGGCGGTGGTGGGGTTGCCACCCCTCGACGTTCATCATGGGGGGCTCACGGTGGACCTGGTGTTGGTGGCGACGTTCCCGCAGCTCGAGTATCCGCGGCGGTGGCCCGAGAACACTCATCTGACTGGGCCGATGATGTTCGAGTTGCCGGCCCCGGATGTTGAGGTGCCGGAGGGTGATGGGCCGCTTGTGGTGGTGGCGCCCTCGACGGCGCAGGATCCGGCCGGGCGGTTGGTGCGGGTGGCGCTCGAGGCGCTGGCGGATGAGCCGGTGAGGGTGTTGGCGACGACGAATCGGCTGATTCCCGGTGGGTCGATGCCTGAGGCGCCCGGGAATGCGAGGGTGGTCGAGTGGCTCTCCTACTCGCAGGTGATGCCGCTGGCGGATCTGGTGATCACCCATGGGGGGCATGGGACGGTTTGCCGGGCGCTCAGCGCTGGCGTGCCGCTGGTGTGCTGCCCGGCGGTGGGCGACATGGCGGAGAACGGCGCTCGGGTGCAGTGGGCGGGCGCGGGCTTGATGCTGCCGGGTCGGCTGACGAGCGCTGGCAGCCTGCGCCGAGTGGTGCGACGGGTGCACCAGGATCCGCGCTTCAGGATCGGTGCCAGCGAGATCGCCCGAAGTCCGGCCGGCGATGGGGCGCTGCGCGGCGCGGAGCTCGCAGAGGACGTAGTCGCGTAGATACCGCAGCTCCAGCGCCGAAGGAAGCTCCGGGGGTGGGACTCGAACCCACAACCTATCGGTTAACAGCCGATCGCTCTGCCGGTTGAGCTACCCCGGACCATGTATTGATCGAGAGCTACCCGGGAGGTAGCTCCCTCCGCAATCCTAGACGCCGCCGAAGTGGGCGATTTTCTCGGACAGCTCGGCCTGGCGGCGCTGGAGGTCGACCGGGGGGTCTCCCCCGTTCTCGGTTGCGGCGGCGATCTGTCCTCGCACGACAGCAAGATCGAGCTCCATGAAGTTGAGCTCCATCGCCTCGCGGCTCGACGGCTCGCGCTCGGCGCTCATCATCAGCTGGGTGATGAGGCTGCGGAGCTCCTCGTCCTCGCGCGGCAATCCCTCCATCGGCGCCTCGAGGTGCTCCACCAGCCAATCCCTCGCGCGCGCCGTGAGCGGTGAGGAGAGGTGCTCGGGAGTGAGTCGCCGCATGAACTCCTCCCCCTCCTGCGGCTTCGCGATCGCCATGTAGAGCAACGCCCTCTCGCGCTGCTCGCGTCCACTCAACAACGCCGGCGCGCTCGGCCGCGTCGTCGCGGGGTCCCCGCCGTTCCCGGGTGTCGGTCTACGCCTGGGCTCCTGTGCCGGCGTGCCTCGTCGCCCGCCCTGGGCAACCCTCCTGCGCACCAGCCCCGGGTCCGCATTCAACCGATCGGCCACCTCCCGCTCGAGCTCCTCACGGGTAATCGAATCGGGCATGGACCCCAGCACCGGCACCAGCTCGTCGAGCGCTGCGTCTCTCCCAGCGGGGGTCGACAGGTCTGCATCCTCCAGCAACATCCGGGCATGGAAAACCGGCAGGTCGTCGGCGGCCTCGACCAGACCCCGAAACGCGTCAGCCGCGTCACTTCCCGGGCCCTTCCCGGCGAGCTGATCGGCGGGATCCTCCCCACTGGGCATCGCCGCCACCCGCAACCGCACCCGCTTCCCAGAAGCCACCCGCTGCGCACGCAGCATCGCCTCCCGCCCCGCCCTATCGGCATCCAGTGCGAGCACCACCTCGTCCGTGTGCGACGCGAGCAGCTGCACCTGCTCCGGCGTGATCGCCGTTCCCATCACGGCGACCGCCTCCTCCACCCCAGCTCCATGCAGCGCGATTACATCTGTGTACCCCTCCACGACCACCGCTCTCCCCGCCTTGGCGATCGCCGGCCGCGCCCGCTCGATCCCGTACAGCGTCCTCTTCTTCGAATAGAGCTCCCCCTCCGGCGAGTTCTGATACTTCCCGCGCTGATCGTCCCGAGTCGCCCTCCCCCCGAACCCCTGCATCCGCCCGCGGGCGTCGCGAATCGGGAACATGATCCGCGCGCGAAAACGGTCATAGGGATGACCCTGCTTGTTCTTCGTCAGCAGGCCCGCCGCAGCCAGCTCATCGACCGAGTAACCCGCCGACTGCCCTCGCCGCAGCACCGTGTCCCACGCGCTCGGCGCGTACCCCACCCCGAACTCGCGCAGCCCCTCCTCCGAGAGCCCCCGCCCGAGCAGATACTCACGCGCCTTCCCCGCCTCCGACGCCTCCAAGAGGAAGCTCCCGTAGAACGCCGCCGTGCGCTCCAGCACCTCGCGCAGCCGCCCCTTCCGCCTCCGCGCCTCCTCTGCGCGCGGATCCTCCTCCTGGCGCTCCAACTCGACCCCGTAGCGATCTCCCAGCGCCTCGATCGCCTCCGCGAAGCTGAGCCCCTCCTTCTCCTCAACGAACTTGAAGATGTCGCCCCCCACCCCGCAGCCGAAGCAGTGGTAGAGCTTCTCCTGAGGGTTCACCGAGAACGATGGCGAGCGCTCGTCGTGAAACGGACACAGCCCCGTGAATCTCGTCCCCGCCCGCCTCAGGTCCGTGTAGGCGGAGACCACCTCGACGATGTCCGCCGTCTCGCGGACCCGCTCGATGCTCGCCTCGGTAAAGAGCGCCACGGCGCGAGGCTAGCCGCCTGGAGCCCGACGGCAACGGACGCATCCGAGCAAGCTCGGATCACCGTTCGCCTGCGGCTCACTGCGAGCAGCCGCCGGGCCGTTGTTCTTCACAACCGCGACTCCTCCGGCAGGGCGAGCCGCCGGAACGTGGCGATGCAGAACCGATCGGTCATCCCCGCGAGCCAATCCGTGATCCGCTGCATCCCGTCGGCGCCCGGCGCCCCCTCTGGCATGTCGTCGGGGTGCTCGAGGTAGTGCTCGAAGAGGCCGCGAATCGTTCGCCGCACCCGATCATGCTCCGAGCGCGCCTCAGCTCCCAGATACACCCGCTCGAACATGAACTTGCGCAGCCGCAGCATCGCCCCACCGACCTCCCGGCTCTGGCGGATCTCCCCCGCCCCCCGCGACGTCACCACGAGGTCGCGCACCAGCGTGTCGATCCGGCTCGCGCCCGTCGGCCCCAGCAACTCGATCTCCTCCCCGGGCAGGTCATCCACCATCAAGATCCCGGCGCGTACCGCATCGTCGATGTCGTGGTTTATGTACGCGACCCGATCGACCAGCCGCACAACCTGACCCTCCATGGTCGCCGGATACTCGGACCCCGTATGGCGGAGGATCCCGTCGCGCACCGCCTCCGTGAGATTCAGCCCTTGGCCATCCCGCTCGAGAACGTCGACGACGCGAAGGGAGTGCCGGTTGTGCCTGAAGCCGCGACCCCCGTGCTCGCGGACCGCCTCGTCGAGCACTTCCTCGCCGATGTGGCCGAACGGCGGATGCCCGAGATCGTGCCCGTACCCGATGGCCTCCGTCAAGTCCTCGTTCAGCCCCAGCGCTCGCGACACCGTCCGTGCAATCCCGCAGGTCTCCAGCGTGTGCGTGAGGCGCGTGCGGTAGTGGTCACCCTCAGGCGCGATGAAAACCTGCGTCTTGTGCTTCAGCCGGCGAAACGCCTTGGCGTGGACGATGCGGTCGCGATCCCGCTGAAACGGCGTGCGCAGGTCACTGTCCGTCTCGGGCTCACGGCGCGGGGCGGGGTACGATCGAGTCGCGGGCGCCCACAGATACTCCGCCTCCCAAGCCCGGACACGCTCGGGCAGCGGCAGCGCCGAGCGCTCCGCAACCTCATCGGAGACCGTCCGGACCGCTTGCTCTGCCGCTCTTTGCACCTGCGCCCAGAGAATAGGCTCCACCGATGCCCGAATCGCCCCCGGAGCGCCCGCTCGCCCTCGTTACCGGCGCTTCCTCCGGGCTCGGCGAGGAGTTCGCCCGCCGGCTCGCTCGCCGCGGCCACGATCTCATCCTCGTCGCTCGCCGCGCCGATCGCCTCGAGAAGCTGGCCACCGAGCTCGAAACCGCCGCGCACGTCTTCCCCTGCGATCTCGCCACCGAGGCCGCCGAGCTCCCGAGCCGCGTCGCCGAGCGCGACCTCGAAGTCAACCTGCTGGTAAACAACGCCGGCTTCGGCACCCACGGCCCCTTCGCCGAGCAAGACGCCGCCCGCGAGGCCGAGGAGGTGCGCGTCAACTGCGAAGCCGTCGTCACCCTGACCCACGCCTTCCTCCCCGCGATGCTCGAACGAGGTCGAGGCGGGATCATCACCGTCGCCTCCTCCGCCGGCTTCCAGCCGATCCCCTACCAGGCCGTCTACGCCGCCACCAAGGCCTTCGCCCTCAACTTCTCGGACGCCCTTCACATGGAGCTCCGCGGCAGCGGTATCCGCGTGCTCGCCGTCAATCCCGGGCCGGTGCCAACGGAGTGGCAGGACGTGGCCGGCCTCGACGACGCCGGCGTCGTACCCGGCCTGATCGACGCCGACCAGTGCGTCCGCGAGGCCCTCGAGGCCTACGACCGCGGCGCTCGCTCGGTGGTCCCGGGCGGCGTCATCCGCTGGTTCATGCGGGCCTCTTCCCCCTCTCCCCGCGCCCTCCAGCTCCGCATCACTGAGCGCCTCTACCGCGGCCGCCGCGGCTGATCAGGCGCCAACACCCCTTCCTCAGGCTCGGCGGGCTCCTGCCCGATCTCTCCGCCCTGGCGGAGCACCAAGTAGGTGAGCCAGATGGCCACCGCGAAGATCGGCACCCCCATCGCCGTGCGCGCAATGCCGAGCGCGACCACCGCGCCCGCCAGGTAGAGCGGCAGCTGCACGGCCAGCCGTACCAGGAAGACCGCGACCCAGATCCAGCTCGCCTTCGCGTACACCCGCACCCGTTCGGGATCACGCCGCCACTCGGTTCCCTCCCCTACCAGCGGCCCGGCGATCACGCCGATCAGCGGCCATCGGATCCAAATCGAGATCGCATAGGCGGCGGCGTAGCCAGCGTTCAGCAACAGCCCTGGCAGGAAGAAATCCTCGGCACGTCCGGTGCGGCTCGCGATGAAGGCGGCGATCCCCACGCCAACCAGCCCAGCCAGCGCGAACTGGAGCGTCTCGCGGCGAGCAAGGCGCACCACCGTGGCCACCACAGCCACCCCCACCGCCGTCCAGATCGCCGGCTGAAGCTCCTGCCCGCTCACCGTGTAGGCGAGCACGAAGGCGAGCCCCGGGAGGCTCGAGTCGGCAACGCCGTGAGCACCACCCAGCGCTTCCACCAGGTCCGGGCTTCGCTCGTCCTCCTCCTCCGAAGTCACCTGCGCATGATGACCGGGACCCGGCGCCGCCGGTACTACGCGGCCGCGCGCAGATGCACGTGGGCGTGGTGCTCGAGCGTCTCGGTCACGGCCCGCTCGGCTTGGCGCAGCGCCCGCGCCGAGCTCGGGGGCGTCGCCGCGAGCGGGCTCCCCAGCGCCTCGACCATGAACGCGTGTGCCTCGGGTGAGAGCTCGAAGCCTCCTCGCTCGCAGGAGGAGCAGACAACCCCACCCGCGTCAGCCGAGAAGCCGCTCAGCCCATCGCCCTCCCCGCAGCGCGCGCACGACGCCAGCTCCGGCGAGAAGCCCGCCGCCAGCGCCAGCTTGAGCCGAAAGGCGAGAGCGGTGGCATGGCCGGCGGCCCCGTCGATCTCAGGCGACACCGGCGAGCGCCCGCTGCCGGGCTCGTCGCCATCGAGGAGTGCCAGGTAGCGGCACAACAGGTTGTAGGCAGCGGGATTCGCCTCGTTCGAGTCGAGCAGCCGCAGCACGGAGTCGCACGCTCTGGCCGCCGCGCCAAGTGCGGGCCCGCTCGCCCGCAAGCTGGCGTGCGGCGCGACCGTGTGCGCCGAGGTCACCGTCGCCAGCTCGCCCCGCCCCTCGTAGAGCACCAGATCGAGGCGGAAGAATGGCTCGAGCCGCCCACCGAAGCGCGAGCGCGGCTTGCGCGCCCCCTTCGCGATCGCATTGATCCGCCCGCGGGTCGTGCTGTACAGGTGCAGGACCCGGTCAGCCTCCGCGTAGCGGATCGATCGCAGCACGATCGCTTCGGTCTTGAAGCTCCCTGGCACTCGACAGCGCAGCATGACCGCGGGTCCGGACGACGAACGCCCTGGCGCCGCTATGGTCGCTGCCATGGCGGAGATCCACCTGATCGTCATGCCCTACGAGCTCGACCGGCTCCGATACGGCGTCGGCCGCGGGCCCGAGCACCTGCTGGCCGCGGGCGCCGAAGCTGCATTGGCGGCGGCCGGGGCGGATGTCACCACCGAGCTGATCGAGCTCGACCCTGACCATGACAACGAGATCGACGGCTGCTTCGAGCTCATCGGCAAGGTCGCCGCCAGCGTCCGCGGGGCACGCGAGGCCGGCGCCTTCCCCGTGACGCTCTCTGGCAGCTGTTTCGCGGGCGTCGGGGTGGTCGCTGGGCTCGACGAGCCTGCCCCCGGGGTCGTCTGGTTCGACGCCCACGGCGACTTCAACGACCCTGCGACGAGCGAGTCGGGCTACTTCGACGGCATGCCGGTTGCTGTGCTCACCGGGAACGCGTGGCAGAACCTGCTCCGAGCGGTGCCTGGTGCGCAACCTCTGCCTGAAACCAGCGTCGTCCACGCCGGCGCCCGCGACTTCGACGGGCCCGAAGAGGAGAGCTTCATGGCCTCGAAGCTCGTGCGGGTCGCCCCGAGGCGGCTTCGCGAGGAGGAGTTGTCGGCTTCGCTGGCCGAGCTGAGTCCGTCGCCCTCCGGCGTCTACGTTCACGTCGATCTCGACGTGCTCGATGGCGACGACGGCGCCATCAACGTCTACAGCGCTCCGAACGGCCTTTCCGAGGACGAGCTCGAAAAGCTCGTGCGCGAATTGCTGGACCGCCCGGACGTAAGGGCCCTCTCGCTGACGGCGTACGACCCTGAGTGCGATCACGCCCAGCGCGTCCCACCGCTCGCCATCCGCCTGCTCGAGGCCGCCGCCCAGCGGGCCTAGGAGGCCGAGGCCACCGCGTCTCGAATCGCCTCCGCCGTAATCGAGGCGGCGATCGTGCCGACGGCCATCGGCGTGAAGCGGTCGGACTCGCCCTCTCCGGACGCCAGGCAGAACGCGACATCGCCATCGACGTCCGAGAACACGGGGTCGACCGCCCGCGCCAACCCGCCGCTCGCCATCCTCGCCACGCGAGCGCAGGCCGACTTGCCGAGCGCGGCGTCGGTCATGACGCATACCAGGGTCGTGTTGCGCTCCTCGAGTCGCGTCCAGTCCGGCGGGCGCTCCATCGCTGCGATCAGCTCCGAGCTGCGCGCGAAGCCACCCTCCTCGCGCCTCGGCCCCGCCAGCACGCGGCCGTCGGCGCCGATCACGTCACCGAACGCGTTCACGACGGCGATCGCGGCCACGGTCTCGCCACGGCCGCTGCGGGCCGCCGCGTACCCCACGCCCGCGGACACACCCAGATCGCGCCCCAAGATCTTCCCCACCGCGGTGCCCGCGCCAGCGCCCACGCGCCCCCGCTCGGGCACGTCCTCCGAGGCCGCCTCGCACGCGGCGTACCCGTCCTGCGGCCCGGGCCTGGCGGCGGGATCGCCCTCCGAGAGGTCGTAGACCACCGCCGTCGGCACGATCGGAACGACGCCCTCGAGCGTCGGGTGTCCCCTCCCCCGCTCCTCCAGCCAGCGCATCGCCCCGTCGGCCGTGGCGAGCCCGTACGCGCTGCCGCCGCTCAGCATCACGGCGGTCACGTCGCGGGGTCCCGCGAGCGGTGCCGTCACGTCGGTCTCTCGCGTGCCGGGACCTCCCCCGCGCACGTCGACGCCGCCCCGCGCGTTCTCGGGAGCCAGGATCACCGTGCACCCGGTCGCCGCGACCGGATCGGTCTTATGGCCGATCGCGAAGCCGCTCGGAGGCGGAAGGTCGCTGCTCAACCTGCAGCCTTCGCTTGGTCCCGCTTCTTTCGCCGCCGGCGCCGCAGGCGTGTCTGGCAGCCCGGCGAGAAGTACGTGGAGCGCCCGCCCACGATGATCCTGCGGATCTCATCGCCGCAGCGCGGGCACCGCTCGTCCTCGCGCATGTGCACCAGGAACTGGTCCTGCATCGAGCCCATCTCGCCACGCGCGTCGCGGTAGTCGTCGATCGACGAACCACGGGCGTCGAGCGCGACCTCCAGCGTCTCGATGATCGCCTCCGCCAGCGCCTCGCAGTGCTCGGGCCGCATCGATCCGGCGGGCGAGAGTGGGTGGAGCTCGGCGCGGAAGAGCGCCTCGTCCGCGTAGATGTTGCCGATCCCCGCTATCCCGCTCTGCGTCAGGAGAAAGGACTTGAGCGGCGCCGTACGACCGGCTGCGATCCGACACAGCGCCTCCCCGTCCAGGGCGCCGCCGAGCGGCTCGATGCCGAGGCGCGCGTTCAGGTAGGCATCGACCTCGGGCCCGCGCAGCGCGACTGCATGTCCGAATCGCCGTGCGTCCGTGAAGAGCAGCTCGGAGCCATCGTCGAGCTCGAGCCGCGCGCGCAGGTGACGAAGCTGCGGCGTCGACTCGTAAAGGCGCGGTGCGCCGAAGCGATCGACCTTCATCAGATCCGTCACCTCCGCGTGCTCGGGACCATGCAGGAGCAGGTTCCCGGTCATTCGCAGGTGCATGACGAGCGCGCGCTCGCCCTCGAGCCGCAGGATCAGGTACTTACCCCTCCGGTCAGCCGCCTCGATCGTGTGGCCTTCGATGGCTTCGACCAGCGCCGGCGGCGAGCCCGGCCGCGTCCACCGCGCGTCGAGTACCTCGACCTCCACGATCCGCCGGCCGACCACCTCGGGCTCGAGCTGGCGACGGATGGTCTCGACCTCGGGAAGCTCCGGCATGCCCCCATTCTGGCGAGCGGAGCATCTTCCTACTTGGCGACGGCCCGGGGGTGGGCCTTGAAGTAGACCTCCTTGATGCGCTCGCCCGAGAGGTGGGTGTAGAGCTGGGTGGTCGAAACGTCGGCGTGACCCAACATCTCCTGGACCGAGCGCAGGTCACAGCCACCCGAGAGCAGGTGGGTGGCGAAGCTGTGGCGAAGGGTGTGTGGGCTCATCTTGCCATCGAGCCCCACCTCCTTCGCGTGGCGCTGGATGATCTTGTAGAGACCCTGGCGCGTTAGAGGCCCGCCCCGGAAGTTGACGAACAACTTCGGCTCCACCCGCTCACCCACGAGCTCACCGCGCCCAGAGCGCAGGTAGCGGCTCACCGCCGCGGCAGCCTCCCGCCCCAATGGCACCATCCGTTCCTTCGAGCCCTTCCCGTGCGGGCGCACGAACCCGCGGCGCAGATTCACGTCATTCACCTCGAGGCCGACGGCCTCCGATGCGCGGAGCCCGCAGCCGTACATGAGCTCGAGCAGCGCCCGGTCGCGAGTGGCGATCGGGTCGGCGCCCGAGGCGCTCTCGAGCAGTCGCTTGACCTCGGCGTAGGAGAGAACGTGAGGAAGCTTGCGGCTCTTGGCGGGAGGGCTGAGCGTCGCGGTGGGATCGTCGGTGACGAGCTCCTCCCTGCGCAGATGGCGATAGAACGAGCGCAGCGCGGCCGTCTTGCGGTTGATCGTCGCGGGCGAGCAGGGAGGGTGGGGCGCTCCGTCGCCGTTCGGCCGCCCGGTGGCGAGATCGGCGAGGAAGTCGGCGACGTCGGCGCCCTCCGCGTCCAGTGCCCCACGGTCGCGCCCGGCGAGGAAGGTCCCGTACTGAAGAAGGTCGGTTCGGTAGGCGTCGAGGGTGTTGCGCGCCAGCCCGCGCTCGAACTCGAGGTAGGCGAGGAAGTCGAGGACCAGCGCCTCGAAGCGAGCTTCGATCGCCGGTGTGCTCTCAGGGGGTTTGACCGCGACGGCCATGATCCGATGGTTCTGCCGCCGGTCGGGCCTCCCTGCCCGTGCAAGCGCTCGTGCCCGATGGGTCAGACGCGCGCGTCGAGCCAGGCGACGATCTCGGCGATGATCTCGGGCCCTTCCGGCTCGTTCAGGATCTCGTGACGCAGGCCCGGGTAGAGCACGAGCGTCTTGTCCTCGGAGGAGGCCAGCTCGTCGACCATGCGGCTGCCGGTGGGCGACGTCAGCTTGTCATCGGCGCCGTGCAGGATGAGGAGCGGCAGGCGAACTCCGGGGAGCCGGTCAGGAAAGGTGAGCCCCGTTCGCTCCAAGGCGACGATCGACTCGGCCGGGTACGACCCGTGGAAGTTCAGCGGGTCAGAGTCGTAGTCGGCAACCACCTGCGGGTCGCGGCTCACCGTCTCGGGGTCGACCTTGAAGATCCCCCGCCCCGGCGCCACCTTCGCGATCACCCTGGCCGCGAGCCTGACCGGTGGCGCTTGGTCGAGCGACGCGAGGGCTCCCGAGAGGATCAGGCCGGAGAGCTCGTCCTGGTGATCGCAGACATAGTCGAGCGCGATCAGCGCGCCCATCGAATGCGCCAGTACAAACGGCTTGGGCGCAGGCACGGCCTCAGCGGCGATCCCGACAAGGTGGCGGAGGTCGGCGGCGAGAGGAGCCATAGATCCAAACCGCACCCGCTCTCCACCGGAGCGCCCGTGACCACGGTGGTCGAGCGCCCACACGGCGTACCCCGCCTCGGTGAGGCCTCGTGCCACGTGCTCGTAGCGGCCCGAGTGCTCGCCGCCGCCATGGCAGATCACGACTGCGGCGCGAGGCTCGCCAGCCGGCGTCCATATCCGGTAGACGATCCTGACGCCACCCTCGCCGGTGAAGTTGCCGTCGCTCATGCGCGACCCTCGAGCATCCGCTGAAACAGAAGCAGCCCGATCAGCGACTTCGAGTCGTGGCACTCCTCGATCGCGCCGGCGAGGTCGTCGAGCGGCCATTCCACCACGGTCAGCCGCTCCTCAGGGTCCGGCTCGACGCCGGCGTCCTCAAGCCCGGTTGCCTCGAACACGATGACCTCCTCCTCCGTAAATCCGGGGCTCGTGTAGAAGCGCTTGAGCTCTTTCCACTCGGCCGCGCGCTTCGAGATCTCCTCCGCGAGCTCCCGCTTGGCGCATTCGAGGGGCGACTCGCCATCCACGTCGAGCTTCCCGGCCGGAAGCTCCAGCAGGTCCGACTCGCCCGTGGCCTCGCGTGGCTGGCGCACCAGATAGATGTGCTCTTCGTCGTGGGCCACCATCGCAACTGCTCCGGGGTGGCTCACGACCTGGCGCTCGACGACCTCGCCGTCGTCGTGCCGGTAGCTGTCGATGCGCACCCCGGCGATCGGCCCCTCATACACCGTCTTCGACTCAACGCGCTTCACCGCCCAGCCTCCTCGGGAGCAAGCTCCGCGATCGCTTCGCACACCGCGAGCATCTCCACGATTCGCTCCGCGGCGACGCTCTCGGAGTGGGTGTGGTTGCCCTCCGTGCCGTTGGCGAGAAGGACGCACTCGAACCCCCTGGCGACGAGGGCGTTCGCATCGCTCCCGCCGCCGGTCGCGGTTTCGATCGGCTCGTGCCCACAGCGTTCGAGCGCCGCCTTCGCGATCCGGACCCCCGGTGCGCTCGAGGCCAGGCGATAGCCCCGGAACATCTCGCGCACCTCGACGTCGACGTCGCAACCGTGCTCGGTCGCGGCCCAGGTGCAGGCGTCGACCATGGCGCCAACGGTCGCGCTCGCGCGGGCATCGTCGATCGAACGCGCCTCACCATCCACGGTGCAGCGGCCCGCGACGATGTTCGAGGCGGTGCCGCCCTCGATCATCCCGACGTTGGCGGTGGTCTCGTCATCAAGCCGGCCCAGGTCCATCGCGTCGACGGCGGCGGCGGCGGCGGCGATCGCGCTCCGCCCGTCCTCGGGGCGAATGCCCGAATGCGCCTCGACCCCCTCGAACTCGGCGAGCAGTCGCTTGTAGGTAGGGGCGGCGGTGATCACCTCGCCGATCGGGGAGGCGTGATCGAGGACGAACCCATAGGGGGACCGAAGTGAGGCGATGTCCAGCTCCTTCGCCCCCCGCAGCCCATCCTCTTCGGCGACAGTGAAGATCAGCTCGAGCCCGCAGGCGCCCGGCTCAAAGCTGTGCCGCGCGGCGAGCTCCATCAGCACCGTCACCGCCGCCTTGTTGTCGGCGCCGAGGATCGTCTCCCCCGCGCTTCGAAACACACCCTGGTCGTGCACGACCTCCACCGGCCCATCGTGCGGAACGGTGTCCAGGTGCGCGCAGAACGCCACCCAACCCTCGCCGCGACCGGGAACGCGCGCGACGATGTTGCCGGCTCCGGCTCGCGCCGCCTCGGCGCTCGCGTCCTCGGCGGCCTCCACGCCCAGCTCGGCGAGCTCGGCCAGCACCGCGTCGGCCATCGGCCGCTCGGAGCCCGTCGGGCTGGCGAGCTCGCAGTGGCGCGCGAAGCGGTCGAGCAGTCGCTGATCGCTCATCGTCCGCTCGGGACTACGACGCCGTGACGACCAGGCTGATGCCGTCCAGGGCGGCCGGGTCTTCCGCCATCCGCTCGCTCACGCGCTCGGCAACCAACTCGCGGATCCGCTCCTGCTCGTCGTGCGGGAGTGATTCGAGCTTCTCGGAGAGAGGGCCGGCGAGCTTCCTCGTCTTCTCCCAGTGGACGGCGGGATCCGTGTAGTTCCAGCGAACGGCGACCTCCTCGATCTCCGGCTCGGAGAAGCCCGCGCCCGTCACCAGCTCGCGAATCCGCTCCGGATCGGCCAAGGCGAATATCCCTGGGGCGCCGGTCTCGGGCGGTGAGAGATGACCGGCCTCCACCAGCGCGAACGCTGGGATGAACGCCCACTGATTTCGATCGGGAGCCGCCCAGACGGCGAAGCACAGGCGTCCGCCTTCACGTAGCACTCGGCGAGTCTCTGCCAGCGCCGCGGCGGGATCAGCCATGAGCATGTAGCCGAACCGACATAGGACACCGTCGACGGAGTCGTCCGCAAGGTCCATGCTCTCGGCGTCGAGCCGTCGGTTCTCGACGTTGGAAAGGCCACTCTCGGCAGCGAACGTCTGCGCCACCTCGACCATCTCACCCGCGAAATCGGTCTGGATCAGCTTCCCGTCATCCCCAACCCTCTCGGCGGCGTTCCACCCGGTGTCGCCAGCGCCCGCCGCCAGCTCCAAAATCACCTGGCCGGGCTTCGGATCGAGGCGCTCCACCATGCGCTCGCCCACCGGACCCGTTGTGCCCGAGAGGAACTCGCGCTCGCTCGCCCAGTTGCCGGCGAGGCGGTTCCAGTTCGCGAGAGAATCGCGACGGTACTCGTCGAGGTCCATGGGCGGGAATCTACTCCCGCTCCTCGTCTTTTTCTGTGACGCCTGCCCGCTTCGCTACGAGCGGCGCTCGATCGAGATGTCGGCGGACTCCACCGACTCGACCTCCGTAACCGCTTCCTCGGCATCGGGAGTCCGGCTCCTCGCGAGCTCGGCCGCGGCCCCCACGAAGTCGCGGAACAGCGGCTCGGGCCGTGTGGGGCGCGAGTTGAACTCGGGGTGGAACTGCGAGGCGACGAAGAACGGGTGCTCGGGCAGCTCGATCATCTCGACAAGGCGCTCGTCAGGAGAAGTGCCGCCTGCCACCAGCCCCTCGTCCTCGAGCCGGCGGCGCAGCATGTTGTTGACCTCGAAGCGGTGCCGGTGGCGCTTGTAGATGACCGCCTCGCCGAAGATCTCCCGCGCCCGTGTGCCCTCGTGGACCTTGACCGGATCTGCGCCGAGGCGCATCGTCCCGCCCATGTCGGAGACCTCCTTTTGCTCCGGCAGGAGGTCGACGACGGGGAACGGGGTCTCGGGGTCGAACTCGGTGGAGTTCGCTCCCTCCATGCCGGCGACGTGACGGGCGAACTCGGCCACGGCGATCTGCATGCCGAGGCAGATACCGAGGTACGGGATGTTGCGCTCGCGGGCGATCTTCGCCGCCTGGATCTTGCCCTCGATGCCACGCTCTCCGAAGCCGCCGGGGATCAGAATGCCGTCGGCCTGCTCGAGCTTCGCTACGTCGATGTCCTCCGAGTTCACCAGCTCGACCTTCACATCGATGCCGTGCTGATAGCCGCCGTGATTGAGGGCCTCGATCACGGACTTGTAAGCGTCCTCGAGCTGGACGTACTTGCCCACGAGCGCGATGTGCGCGGTCCCCTCGCTGGCATCGGCGCGGCGCACGAGCTCCTCCCACTCGCCGAGCTCTGGCGCCGGCGCCTCAAGCCCGAAGTGATCGAGGACGATGTCGTCGATCCCCTCGGCGCGCAGCACCAAGGGCACCTTGTAAATGTTGTCGACGTCGCGGGCCGAGACCACCGCCTCCTCGGGCACGCTCGCGAAGAGCGCGATCTTGCGGCGGATGTCGCGGTCGAGCCCGAGCTCCGAGCGGCAGATCAAGGCGTTGGGCTGGATTCCGATCCGCCGCAGCTCGTTGACCGAGTGCTGGGTGGGCTTCGTCTTCAGCTCCCCGGCATGCCCGATGTAGGGAACGAGCGTCAGGTGGTTCACCATCGTGCGCGTCGGCCCGAGCTCGGCGATGAGCTGGCGGATCGCCTCCAGGAACGGCAAGGACTCGATGTCGCCGACGGTTCCGCCGATCTCCGTGATCACGAAGTCGACGGCCTGCGACTCGGCGACGATCAGGATCCGCTGCTTGATCTCGTCGGTGATGTGCGGGATCACCTGAACGGTGGCGCCGAGGTAGTCGCCACGACGCTCGCGGCGGATCACCGAGTTGTAGACCGCGCCGGCCGTCACGTTCGAGGCCCGTGAGGTGTTCTCGTCGGTGAAGCGCTCGTAGTGACCGAGGTCGAGGTCGGTCTCGGCCCCGTCCTCGGTCACGAACACCTCGCCGTGCTGGAACGGGCTCATCGTGCCCGGGTCGACATTGATGTAGGGGTCAAACTTCTGAAGCTGGACCCGGAAGCCGCGCGAAACGAGCAGGCGGCCAATCGATGCCGCGGCGATCCCCTTGCCCAGCGAGGAGACCACGCCACCGGTGACGAAGATGAAGCGTGTCTCGCCCGGCTTCATCGGTAGAGCTTTCCCTCACCCACGCTGGAGAGCGAGTCTAGAAGGCGGCGGGGCGGAATCGCCTCAGGCCGCTGCCAGCAACTCGCGGGCGTGGCCCTCGGCGGCGGCGTCGCCACGCTTTCCACCGAGCATCCGGACGATCTCGGCGATGAGCTCATCGCCATCGACCGCGTCGACCTCGGCTTGCGTGGCGCCGTCGGCGATCCGCTTCGTGATGCGGAAATGCCGCTCCGCCTGTGAGGCGACCTGGGGAAGGTGAGTGATGCAGAGCACCTGCCGCGTCGAGCCCAGATCGCGTAGGCGAGTGCCGACCGCACGTGCGGTGGCGCCGCCGATGCCTGCGTCGATCTCGTCGAAGACGAGCGTTGGGGTGCCCGCGACCGGGCCCAGCCCGCTCAACGCCAGCATCATGCGCGAGAGCTCTCCCCCGGAGGCGGCCTCGCCCAGCGGTGAGACCGGCATTCCGGGATTGGTCGCGACGAGCATCTCGACCGACTCGGCGCCGTTCGGCCCGAATACATCGGGGTGGGGCTCGAGGCTCACCTCGAGTGAGGCGCCCTCCATCGCGAGCTGCCCCAGCTCCTCGACCACCCGTTTCTCAAGCTGGTCGGCGGACTTGCCGCGGGTCGTGCTGAGCTTCTTCGCCAGCTTCGCGCGCCGGGCCTCAGCCTCGCCAAGCCGGGCCTGAAGCTCCTCGGCCACCTCGCCCGCGTTCTCGAGCCGTGTGATCTCGGCTCGGCAGTGTTCGGCGTGCTCGAGCACCGCCTCGATCGAGCCCCCGTGCTTGCGCTGGAGGCGGTCCAGCGCAGCCAGCCGCTCCTCCACAGCCTCGAGCCTCCCGGGCTCGGCCTCGATCCCGTCGAGGTACGAACGCAGCTCACTCGCAAGGTCGTCGAGCTCAAGCACGAGCGCTCCGGCCCGCTCGGCCAGCGCGTCAAGCGTCTCGTCGACTCCGCCGGCCCCGTCCAGCGCTGCATCCGCCGCGTGCAGCTGGGCGGCCGCGCCCGCCTCGCCCTCAGCGCCGGCCGCCGCCTCCAAGGCACCCGCCGCCGCGGCGCGCAGCCCCTCGCTATGGCGCAACCGCTGACGCTCGGCACCGAGCTCGGCGTGCTCGACCTGATCCGGCGCGGCGGCCTCGATCTCCGAGAGCTCGAATCGCAAGAGGTCGAGGTCGCGCTCGCGGGCGCCCACGCGCTCGCGCAGGTCGGCCAGCTCGGCCGCGATCGCGCGGGCCTCGGCGTGCGCGGCGCGATACTCGCGGCGGCGCTGTGAGTGCGCGGCGCCGGCGAACCCATCGAGGATTTCGAGCTGGGCTGAGGCCAGGGTCAGCTTGCGGTGCTCATGCTGGCCGTAGAAGGCGAGTAGGCGAGAGCCCAGGGCCTGCAGGTCGCCGGCGGACGCGGAGCGCCCAGCCACAAAGGCGCTCGTGCGGCCCGAGGATCCCACCCTCCGCCCCAGGGTCACCTCCTCGGCGTCCGGCGGCACGCGCTCCGCGATCTCGGTGAGCTCCGGCTCCTGGAGCAACCCGTGGGGCAGCCCGAACACCCCTTCGACCCAGGCCTCCTCGGCGCCGGGGCGGACGATCTGGGGCCGAGCCCTTCCGCCCATCAGCAGGTCGAGCGAGTGCGCGAGGACGGTCTTGCCGGCGCCCGTCTCGCCCGTGATCGCGTTCAGGCCCGCGCCGAGGCAAAGCTCCGCCCGCTCGATCAGGAGCAGGTTCTCGATGCGCAGCTCATGCAGCACACCACCGTTCTAGCGGCGGAGCCCGACGGATTCACCCCCTGGCCACTCGGATTGTCGGTCGCGGCGCGGACGCCGGGTGCTCAAGCGGGGGCGGGCTCGGGCTCGCCGGCTGGTGCGGCCACGAAATCGCGGCGCCTGACCAAGAGCAGACCGAGAATGCCGCCCGCGACTGCGATGACAGCCGCGATCACGAGGATGTCGTTGAGGCCGCTTACGAACGCGTCGTTGGCAGCTGCCGCCACCTCGGCGCGGAACTCCGGCGGGGCGAGCTGTGTGGCTTGGTCGATCGCCCCCGATGAGACAGCCTCTGCGAACTCAGGGGGCGCCTGCGGCACATCGGAGGCGAGCAGCGATTCGATTCGCGCCTGAAAGACCGCGCCGAGGCCCGCGACGCCCGTGGCGATTCCGACCTGGCGGAACGTGGAATTGATGCCCGAGGCCATACCGGCTCGGGCCGGGGGCACGACCCCGAGTGCGGTCTCGGCGATCATCGGATTGGTCATCCCGATCCCGAGGCCGGCCAGAAGGAAGCCAGGCAGCAACCCCGTCCAGCTGTCGCCCACCTCGACCCCGCTCATGATCCCCAACCCGAGCCCCACGAGGATCAGGCCGCTGCCCATCAATAGTCGAACGGGGATCCGGCTCGAGAGCTTCGCCGTGAGCGGCGCGGCGACGAACGAGAGCAGCGTTATGGGCAGGAACCTCACGCCGGCCTCCAGCGGCGAGTAGCCGAGGACATCTTGGATATAGAGGGTCAGGTAGAGGAACATCGCGAACATCGACGCCGAGAGCGCCCATGCCACGATCGAGACGCCTCCGAAGGCCGGGATGCGAAACAGAGCGAGATCGAGCATCGCATGCGGACTGCGCAGCTCGATCACGACGAAGGCCGCCATCAGCACCGCGGCGCCGCCAAGCGCAAGGAGAATCCAGCCACTGGTCCAACCGTCGGCATTGCCACGGATGAGTCCGAAGATCAGCCCGAAGAGCGAGAGCGAGAAAGTAACGAGGCCCGCCCAGTCGATCGGCTGGGGATCGGATGCGGCTCGGTTTACTAGCCGCGCCTGCGTGAGGGCGATCGCGGCGATCCCGATCGGTACGTTCACGAAGAAGATCCACTCCCAGCCCAGGCCGTCGGTGATGAGTCCGCCCACGAGTGGTCCGATCGCAACGGCGCCACCCACCGTCGCACCCCAGATCCCGATAGCCGAAACTCGCTCCCGGCCGTCGAACTCCTGCGCGATCAGCGCCAGGGCCGTGGCGAACATCGCGGCCCCGCCCACTCCCTGAAGCCCGCGGAAGATGTTGAGGACCGTTGCATCAGCCGCGAGTCCGCAGAGGAGCGAGGCCACGGTGAAGATCGCGAAACCGGCGGAGAAGATCCGGCGCCGACCAAGCCGGTCGCCGAGCGAGCCGAACACGAGCAGGAACGAGGCAAGCGTGAGCGCGTAGGCGTCAACGACCCATTGGAGGCTTGGCAGGCTGGCATCCAGGTCCTCCTGGATGGACGGCAGCGCGACGTTCACGATCGTGATGTCCAGCAGCAACATGAACGTCGCCACGCAGACCGCTATCAGTGTCCACCACTTGCGCTCCAACTCGCCCGCCTTCGCCCTGCCCGTCAGCCCGCGAGCTTGCCGAACTTTTCGCGCATCCGGCGGTAGAAGCTCGAACCCGGCACCTGAGCGAGCAGCGATACGCCGTCGCGAAAGGTGATCTCGGCCTCGGCGCCGCTCTCGAGCCTGCCGACGGGTGCGCCGTCGAGGACGATGTCGACGGGCTCGCGACCGCGCGCGTTCGCGACGCGCAGGGAATCCGTGGGGGCCGCGACGAGGGCTCTCGCGGTGAGCGTGTGAGGTGCGATGAAGGAGACGACGTAGCCCTCCACGCCCCAAGCGAGGATGGGGCCGGAGTTGGCCAGGTTGTAGCCCGTGGAACCGGCGGGCGTCGCGGCGACGAGGCCGTCACAGCGAACGTGGCCGAGCTCGTCGGAGCCGAGGGTGTAGGAGAGCTCGGCGACGCGGCCGTGCGGCAGGCGGATGAAGGAGACGTCGTTGAGCGCCACGGGGTGATCGATATCGATGTCGATCTCGAGGCCCGGCATGGACATCACGTCGAATTCGCCGGCGAAAGCGCGTTCGAGGCCCGCATCGAGGTCTTCGCGCTCGACGGCGGCCAGAAAGCCGATCGTGCCGAAGTTGATCCCGAACACGGGCACCCCAGTGCCCGACCAAAGCCGCAGAGCCTGGAGCATCGTGCCGTCGCCGCCGAGGACGAGGCACAGGTCGGGCTGGTCCTCGAGCTCCTCAGCGGCCTCAAGGCCCGCGGCCGCGGTCTCGTGCTTGGCCCGCTCGTCGGCGGGAGCAGCGATCACGGCGCCGGCCCGTTTCGCAGCGCCGATGGCACCGTGCATGGCTTCTGAGGTCTGATCGGGCTGTCCGTGCGTGACCACGACCACCGTCCGGACCTCCGGCGCCGGCTTCGGGGTCGCGCTCACGGCTCGACCTCGCGGGCGGCCGCATCGACGTCGTCGACGCTCTCCGCGTCCCGGCGAAGGTGGACGAATGTCTCGCGGTTGCCCTTTGGTCCCGCCAGCCCCGACGACGCGAACCCGAGCACGCCAAACCCGGTGGCCTCGGCCGCGCTCGCGACGCTCAGCAACGTCTCGCGGCGATCCTCCGGCGAACGGACCACCCCGCCCTTGCCCACCCGTTCCGGGCCCAACTCGAACTGGGGCTTCACCATGGCGAGCGCCTCGGCGCCCGGCTCAAGGATCGCGCCGATCGCAGGCAGCACCTTCGTGAGGGAGATGAAGGAGAGGTCGGCGGTCGCGAGCTGGGGAGCGAAGGGCAGCGACGCGGGCGAAAGCGAGCGGGCGTTGATGCCTTCCATCACGACCACGCGTTCGTCCTGCCGCAGGCGCCAGTCGAGCTGTCCCGAGCCCACATCGAGCGCGATCACCCGTGCGGCGCCGCGTTGCAGGAGGCAGTCCGTGAAGCCGCCGGTCGAGGCACCGATGTCGAGGCAGTCGCGTCCCCTGACATCGAGATTGAGGGCATCAAGCGCGTTCGCCAGCTTCGTGCCTCCGCGTGAGACGTACTTCGGCGGCTCCTCCAAGAACAGCTTGGTGCCGTCCGCGACCCGCTGACTCGGCGTCAGCGCGAGCGGCCCATCAGGGCCGATCCGCACCCGCCCGGCCCGGACCGACTCCGCCGCACTCGTGCGTGAGCCGGCCAGCCCGCGCTCGGCGAGCAGCATGTCGATCCGGCGCCGTGCCACGGGCAAGAAGGTACCGCCCCGGCGCCCTCGGCCTGAGCTTGTGAGCCCTGCCGCAACCTCACGTTCTGTGACCACGATCACACTGAAAACGCACATGCGTTCGTACCTTGTCCCCAGCGAGCACAGCGCCCAAGAGCTTTCTTCACACATCAAAAAGACACATATCTCTCCTCCCCCGTACCCGAGCCGCCCCACATGACGTGGGGCGGCTCGTCTTTGGGCTTGATCAAGCGCGATCGGGGTCTCCGAGCGCTTCCAGGGCGGCGTCGAGGGTGGTCGGTTCGTCGTTCGGTTCGTCGTCGCGACGCGATCCGATGGATCAGACCGCGCGGACCCGAGCGCTGATCGCGCTCGTGGCTAGCTACGTCGCCTGGACCACCTTTCGCGTCAGCCGATAGAAGCGCGGGTGGCCCTTCTTCACCCACCCCGGAGCGTCGCTCGTGTCCATGTCCTCCGTATCCACGACGCGCCAGTCGGAATAGGCCGATTCGATGTCCTCTTGGCTCGCCCCCATGGGCAGGAAGGTCCGCCGTGCGGGATCCCACGCGATCATGAGCAGGTTGGCATCGGAGGCGGCAACTGCGGTCACCGCTCTGCTCATCGCCGAGCGTTGCTCGTCGGTGAGTTCATCCTGAAAGCACCCGAAGTCGATGAGGAACCGGAAGCCCGAGCCGACATCGGCGGTCCCCATCTTCGTTATGTCTGCCTCCACCAGGTGAACGTCGGCGCCGGCTGCTTCGGCCCGCTGAGCCGCGCGACGCAGTGCCTTGGGGACGAAATCGACTCCGGTCACATCCCAGCCCCGCTTCGCGAGCTCGGCGGTCCAGATTCCACTCCCGCAGCCGAGGTCAAGGGCCTTCCCATCCGAGGCCTCGCGACCGACCTCCTCACGGTCGAACATCGCGGAGATCTGTTCCCTGATCACAGGCGACTGGATCATGCGCTCCCAGGGAGTGAACCCCACCATGTAGAGGAACTTGTAAGTGCTCATCGCGTCCTCCTCAAGGGTCTACGCGGCCAAGGCTCTCACAGGGACCGAGGCTCTCTCGGGCTGGTGACAAGGGGATGGTTCGTCGTTGGTTCGTCGTTGCGACACGCTGAGGCGGCCTTGAGCGGTCTTGAGCGGTAGTCGATCGCATGATCAAGCGGAATCGGCTTGCCCATGCGGCGGGGCACCGGTCTCTCCTCCCCCGTACCCGAACCGCCCCACATGACGTGGGGCGGTTCGTCTTTTCCCCCTCAACACTGCGGATAGAGCCGTTGGGCTCACGGACGCGGGCGAGGATCAGGTCGCCGAGGTCGTGCAGCTCCTCGACCCTCCACCGTGTAATCGGGAAAGGCACCGAGGAAGTTGTCCCATTGACGGCGCGGCGGCATGATTTGTTGCGGCTGGCTGGAACTCGCGCCAGCCGGCGAAGGACGCGCGCATGGATCTGCGGACGGGCCTCTTGGACGAACAGGTCCTGGAGGTGAAAGCGTCGGGGGCGCTGGACGAGGAAGGTTGCCGCGAGCTTCGTGTGCAGCTGCTCGACAGCTCTCATGGAGATAGAGCAGCCGTGCTCCTCGACCTCTGCAACCTCGAGCGGATCGACCCCGCCGGAATGGCCCTGCTCATGCTCGCGCGCGTCGAGCTCGAGGGACGGGGCTCTGCCTTCGTGGTCGTCACCCTCGAGACCGCCGTGGGCGGAACGCTGCGGCGGGCCGGGCTCGGGAGGTTCGTGCGGATCGCCAACAGCCGGGCCGATGCGCTACGCATGCTCGGTCGCAGGGACCTCCCCCGCCGTCGCCTGAGCGAAGCGCTGCCCTAACGGAGCACCCGTGAGCCGACGACGGCGAGCACCCGCTCGGCGACGGCCTCGCCGGTGAGGCCCACCTCCTCGCGCAGCAGCGCGGGCTTGCCGTGTGTCACGTAGCGGTCGGGAATGCCCACGCGCAGGATGCGCGCCCGCTTCGACTCTGGCCCGGTGAAGGTGTCCTCGACGTGCTCCAGGACCGCGGCGCCAAAGCCACCGGGGAGCGCTCCCTCCTCGACGGTCACGACAAGCTCGTGGTCGGCGGCGATTCGGGTGACGAGCTCGGTATCGAGCGGCTTCGCGAAGCGACCGTCGGCGACGGTCGGCGTGAGCCCTCGCGAGCTCAGGATCTCTGCCGCGCCAAGCGCCACGCTCACGCCGTATCCGTACCCGAGCAGCGCGACCCTCTCGCCCTCGCGGAGCACCTCACCGGTTCCGATCGCGATCTCCTCAGCCCGCTCAGGGATCGGCGCGCCCTCGGCCACCCCACGCGGATAGCGCAGAGCGACCGGCCCCTCGTCGTGGTCGAGGGCCGTCCGCAGCATGCGAACCAAAAGTGCCTCGTTGCGCGGCGCCATCACGACGACGTTCGGTAGGCAGCGGAAGTAGGGAATGTCGTAGGAGCCGTGGTGCGTTGGTCCGTCGTCGCCGACGAGCCCGGCGCGATCCATGGCGAAGACGACGTTCAGCTTCTGCAGGCAGACGTCGTGGACGATCTGGTCGTAGGCGCGCTGGAGGAACGTCGAGTAGATCGCGCAGACGGGCTTCGCCCCCTGCAGGGCCAGCCCGGACGCCAGCAGCACCGCGTCCTGCTCGGCGATGCCGACGTCGTAGTACTGATCGGGGAGCTCGTCGGCCAGCTTCTGGAGACCCGTCCCCCCCGCCATCGCGGCGGTGATCCCGATCACGCGGCGGTCTCGCTGAGCCTCCTCGACGAGCGCCTTCGCAAAGACCTGCGTGTACTGAGGGGGGTCGGGCGGGGGTGCCGGCTTCTCGACCTTGTCCGGAGCGGCGCCGTCGGTCGGGCCGACGTCATCGGTGGCCGGCACCTTCGGCTTGGCGGGCGGCGCAGGCTTGCGGTTCACGATCGAGTGTGGCTTGGCCGCATGCCACTTCTCCATGCCCTCGAGCCCTCCCTCCTCGGCCGGGGCAAAGCCCTTGCCCTTCACGGTCTGGATGTGCACCACTACGGGGCGGTCGGCCGCAAGCGCGCCCTCGAGCGCCTCACGCAGAGCGGTCACGTCGTGCCCGTCGATCACGCCCACGTAGGCGAGGTCGAGTTCCTCGAACATGAGGCCAGGGGCCCAATAGGCCTTGAGCGCAGCCTTGATCTCGGGACCGAGGCGCTCGATCCGCTGGCCCAGCCCAAGCGGCAGCTGCGTGAGCCGGGTCTCGACGCCCTCCCGCGCGTGATAGAGGCGCTTGTTGAGCCGAACGCGGTTGAAGTACCGCGAGAGTGCCCCGACGTTGGGCGAGATGGACATCCCGTTGTCGTTTAAGACGATCACCATCGGCGTCTGCAGCCCGCCGGCGTTGTGCAGTGCCTCGAACGCCACCCCGCCCGTTAGGGCACCGTCACCGATCACGGCGACGACCTTGCCCTCCTCGCCGATTCCCTTGCGCATCGCCTCCTTGAGCCCGACGCCGTAACCGATCGAGGTCGAGGCGTGCCCGGCGCCCATGATGTCGTGCTCGGATTCCTCGATCGAGCAGAACGGAGCAAGGCCGCCGTATTGGCGGATCGTGTCGAGCCGGTCGCGGCGGCCGGTGAGGATCTTGTGGGGGTAGGCCTGGTGACCGACGTCCCAGAGGATCTTGTCGCGCGGCGAGTCGAGCAGGGCATGCAGCACGGTGGCGAGCTCGCAGGCGCCCAGGTTCGCGCCAAAATGGCCGCCGATCTCGCCGATCGTGTCGATGACGAGCCCGCGCACCTCCTGCGCGATCTGCGCGAGCTCCTCGTCTGAGCGGTCCTTCAAGTCCGCGGGACCATCGATCGAGGGCAGCAAGGGGGTCGGCGGACTCGTCGTTTGTGCTTCCTGGCTCATGAAAATAACCTGCGCCGGCTTCGCCGCCTCACATGCCGCTCTCGGTGCTAAAGCACCCCATCACGAATGCCTTGTATGGATGAAGTCGGTGATCAACTCGAGGTCTCGGGTGTCGCCGTCGATCTCCGCAAGCGCGGCGCCGACCTTCGCGTGCGAGTCGGCCGCGAGCTCGCGGGCCCGCTCGAGTCCGAAGAGGCTGACGTAGGTGAGCTTTCCATGCCGTTCGTCTGATCCGTGAGGTTTTCCGAGCTCCTCGTCCGACCCGGTGACGTCGAGAATGTCGTCGACGATTTGGAAGAGGACGCCGAGCTCGTCGGCAAAGCGCCGGTAGGGGATTGTGGCAGCCTCGGGGAGGCCCGCGAGGCTCAGCGGCACCTGCACGCTTGCGGCGATCAGCTGGCCCGTCTTGAGCGAATGCAGCTCGCGCAGACCGTCGGCGTCGAGCTGCTCGCCCTGGGTCACATCGGCGTACTGACCGCCGACCATGCCTTCGACCCCGGTCGCCGCCGCCAATTCGCTCAAGGCGGCGATGACGCGGTCGGGCTCTCCCTCCTGGCGTTCGCAAAAGAGCCGGACCGCCTCGGCGAAGAGCCCATCACCGGCAAGGATCGCCACGTCCTCGCCGAACTTCACGTGCGAGGTCGGCTCCCCCCGCCGCAGCTCGTCGTCGTCCATGGCCGGCAGGTCGTCGTGAATCAGGGAATAGGTATGGATCAGCTCTATCGCGGCGGCAGCGGGCAGGGCTCTTTCGGGTTCGAGCCCCGCAGAGCGGGCGGAGGCGAGGACGAGGACCGGCCGTATCCGCTTGCCGCCGGCGAGCAGCGAGTACCGCATCGCCTCGTCGAGCCCCGCGGTGCGCGCGCCTCCCGAGAAGGTGAGGTCGGTCAGGTAGTCCTCGACGAGGACTCTGAGGTCATCCGGATAGGGGGCGTTCATCTCGGCAGGGCCGCGGGCGCGGGCTGCGCCCTCAGCCGGATTCGCTCGCAGGCGAATCGGCGGCGGCGCGATCGAGCTCGTTGCCGGCCCGCGTCACAAGGTCAGCCGCCTCCCGGGCGAGGTCGTCAGCCGAATCCTGTGATGCGTCCTCGGCGCGCAGCTCCGCCGCGATCTCGCGTAGCCGGGCTGAGATCAGGGCGATCTCGTCGGCGACGCTCACGGCGCCTCCGCCGCAGCGCCGAGGATGCCGTTGACGAACCCGGGCGCGTCGGCGCCGCAGTACTCCGCCGCCATCTTCACGGCCTCGTCGATCGCGACCTCGGCCGGAACGTCCTCTCGATGGCCCATCTCATAGAGAGCCACTCGCATGATGTTGCGCTCGAGCGCGGCGATCCGGTCGAGCTCCCACCCACGGGCGAGGCGGGCGATCTCGCCGTCGAGGTCGTCCTGGCGCTCGAGCACCCCGTGCGCGAGCTGGCGAGTAAACGGCTTCGAGCCGTTCAGGAGCTCGTCCAGGTCGCGGTTGGTCACCTCGTGCTGATAGAGGGCGAAGACCGCCTCGCGGCGCTGTTCGGAACGGCGCATGGGGTTTACCTACCCGCGACTACGCCCGGCCAACGTACTCGCCGCTGCGGGTGTCGACCCTGATCCGATCACCCTCTTCCACGAACAGCGGCACCGCCACCTCAACCCCGGACTCGAGCGTCGCGGGCTTGGTACCCCCGCCGGAGGCAGTGTCGCCCTTGAGGCCTGGATCGGTCTTTTTCACAGCCATCTCGATGGCGCTCGCGACCTGGACGCCGGTCGGGCGCTCATCGACGAACAGCACATCGACCTCGTCGTTCGGCTGCACCCACCTCATCGCGTCGCCGGCCGCGGCCCGTGGAATCTCGAGCTGCGTGTAGTCACGCGCGTCCATGAACACGCTCGTATCGGCCGAGTCGTAGAGGAACTGCATCTTCCGGGTCTCGGTGCGAACGGGCCGAAACTTCTCCCCGGCGCGAAAGGTCTTGTCGATGACCGCACCATCCTCGGCCCGCCGCAGCCTCGTGCGGACGAACGCCCCACCCTTGCCCGGCTTCACATGCTGGAAGTCCATGATGCGAAAGACGTTGCCATCCACCTCGATGTGCGAGCCGTTTTTGAACTGGTTGGTCGAGATCACGCGCGAGGAGGGTAGCTGGGGTTCTTGGGGGTTCTTGGGCGTCCTTGGGGTTGAAGGAGCCCGGCTGGCCCGCCAGGTGTCCCGTTGTTCAGGCTGGCGATGGCGGGGGCGTGCCCCGTCAGCGGCCTAGGACGTGCTCGTGTCGTGCCAGGGGCGGGGCGGGAGGCTGCCCGCGTTCACCGCCATGCGGATGCGCACCGTCGTGCCCTCCGCCTCCGAGCGGATCTGCACCAGGTCGCAGAGCTGGTTCACGATCCAGAGGCCTCGTCCCCGCGGTTGGGTGGGGGTTGGCCGCTGGCGGCCGACCAGCGGATCGAAGATGCGACCGCTGTCGCGAACCTCGCAGACCACCGAGTCGCCGCCGCTCCAGATCTCGACGGTCCCGCCCCCGTCCCCGTAGCTGACGCTGTTGGTGGCGAGCTCGGTGACGACCAGCGCCAGGTCGCCCACTCGGGAGTGGCTCATCCCCTGCCCCTGGCCGAAGGCCGAGGCGAACGCTCGCGCCTCGCCGAAGCCCTTGGGACCGAACTCGAGCCGGCTCGAATACTCAGGGGGGCTCGACAGTGAATCCGTGAGCAGCCCGGCCGTCGGGCCGGTGTAGTTTGCGCTTGCGCGCGCCTCGCCGTCCTCGAGCAGGCACGGGTGATTCCGGTGGGCCTCCTCGATCACAGCGTCGTCGAGGTCACTGACGTCGTACGGGCACATGAGTCGCCATGAGGGCGCATTTGCGAACGCCAGGTTGACCAGCGACTCATGGTGCTCGCACTCCACGAGCTCCTCCGCGGAGCGGTCCGGCCAGATCGACTCGCTGATTCCGCGCACCCGCTTGCCCCGCAGCGCGTTCTCGCCGATGAAGTCACGCCACGCTGGGATGATGCGCGCGGGGTTGCGCCCCAGGGTCTCCATGTCCACGAAGGTGACGAACTCCTGGGAGGCGTTCAGCTCAGCCTCGAGCGCCGCCGTCCGTTCGCGGCGAACCATCACCAGGGCCGGCTCGCCCGCTTCCAAGCCCTCGCGAATGAACGGCACCGTGCCGCGCAGGAACTCGTCCTCGTCCGTATAGAACAGCGCTTCGTGATGGAACGTCGACTGCTCGTTCATGGTGAGACCGCTCATCTTCACCTTCTTAACCGGGGATCCTTAAAAAGGGTACGCAGAAATCCGAATCCCGGATGCACCCAAGGGAAGCGCCCGGATGTAGGGCGCCGGGACCGCCTCAGCTCTTGGCTCGCTGACGCCGTCCGAGGCGCAGCGGCAGCAGCGAGATCGGCGAGCGGCGACCGAGATCCTCGGCGTCCTCTCGATTGAGCGCCCGGGCGTAGCGCGAGGCCTCCTCCGGGCTCGCGTACTGCTTCTCCCCGACGAGGCCACAACCGCGCTCGCACTCCCAGTGCATGGTCGCGCCTTCGGCCCAAAAGCGCGGACGATGGCCGACCACACGGCAGGGAAGCGCCACAGCGAGACTCCTCCTAAGCGCCGGACGGGGCGGGTGAGCCGGGGCCGTCCCCCTCGATGTCGGCGTGGCGCGGGGGTGCGTAGAGGTTGCGGCCAGCCCTCCGCGCGGCGCCCTCCGCCACCGCCTCGCGAAGGGCCGAGCGGAAGCGTCCGGGACCCCAGTAGCGGGCGCCGATGCGCCGGCCGAGCTCCTCGCGCGAGAGCCGCCCGTGCTCGACCAGCGCCGCCGCGATCAAGCCGATCTCCTCGTCGATGCGACCCTGGTCGGGAATCGGCGGCGGCTCGCCGATGAACGGCGAGAACGACGCTGTCCCTGGCCCGGGACGGTAGCGCCGGATGCCGGCGAGCTCGCGCTCCGCGCGCGCCCGGTGGCGCCGCTCGGTGTCCTCGCGACGCTGCGATGCCTCGTCCTCCTCGGCCTCACCCTCCGTCTTCTCAGCGCTGATCGGCGTCGCGATGTCCTCGAGCGATTGCTGCTCGGCCCGCACACCCAAGACGATCTCGACCAGGCCGCCGATCGCCATCACCGCCGCACCGATCAGGTAGGCGACCATGAGGCTGTCGGTGCTGGTCTCGCCCAGCCGCTGGAAGACCTGCGGCCCGGTGATTCCTCCGATCGCGGTGCCGACCGCATAGAAGAACGCGATCGCGAGCGCGCGCACCTCCATCGGGAAGATCTCGCTCACCGTGAGATAAGCCGACGATGCCCCGGCCGAGGCGAAGAAGAACGTCACCGTGAGCGCCGCCGTGACCGCCCAGTCCGAGAGCGTCCCCTCGCAACTCGTGGAGTCGCAACCGCTCAGAAGGACCGCCACGACCACCAGCATCGCGGCCGAGGTCAGGTACGTCCCCGCGATCATCGGCTTGCGACCAACCGTGTCGAACAGGCGACCGAGCAGCAGCGGGCCGAGGAAGTTGCCAGCCGCGAAGACGGCGTAGAAGAGCCCGATCTTGTCGGTCGCCACGCCGAAGTAGGTCGTGAGCGTGAGCCCGAGCGTGAACGTCACCGCGTTGTAGATGAAGGCCTGCCCGATGAATAGGGAGAGTCCGAGCGTCGCCCGCTTCGGATAGGTCTTGAACGCCGTGCTCGCGATCTCGCGGAAAGGCACGGTCTTGCGCTGCTTCACCGTGATCGAGTCGCCGGGCTCGGAGAGCTCCTGATCGCTGTCGTGCTCCACCCCACGCTCAATCTCGTCGACGATCTCCTCCGCCTCTTCCTCCCGACCATGGATGAAGAGCCAGCGCGGGCTCTCCGGCACGTTGCGGCGCACCAGCAGGATCCCGAGGCCGAGAACCGCGCCCATCCCGAACGCGACGCGCCAGCCGACATCGAGCGCGAAGATCGATTCCTTGAGGAGGACGAGCGAGAGCAGCGCTCCACCCGCCGCCCCAAGCCAGAACGACCCGTTGATGATCAGGTCGACCCGGCCGCGAGCCCTCGCCGGAATCAGCTCGTCGATGGCGGAGTTGATGGCCGCGTACTCGCCGCCGATCCCGGCGCCGGTGAAAAAGCGGGCGAGCAGGAACCACAGCGGCGTCGTCGAGAAGGCGGTGGCGACCGTGGCCAGCAAGTAGAGGCCGAGCGTGATCATGAAGAGCTTCTTGCGCCCGAAGCGGTCGGTGAGCTGGCCGAAGAAGAGCGCCCCCGAGCAGGCACCGGCGACGTAGAGCGACGCTGCGGTCGCTATGTGGCCGTCGGTGAGCTCGATGCCGCTCCCGGGCTCCACCAGCGTCGGCGCCAGGAAGCCGATGATCGTGACCTCGAGCCCGTCGAGGATCCAGACGATCCCGAGCCCGAGCACCACGCGCCAGTGAAAGCGCGCCCATGGCAGCCGATCCAATCGCGCCGGGATCTTGGTCTCGATCGTGCCGAACTCGGTTCCCGCGCTCATCGCGCCCCCTCGGGTCGCCACCCGCTCATGCAGCCCGGCTTTACCCCCGCAAGGAGCTGGCGAAACCGCGGCTCAGGCCGCTACACGGGACGAGCCGAGCGGCGGCTCGTCATCCTGCACCGCCGCGAGCAGCTTGCGCAACGCCTTGCGCATGATTCGCGAGATCTGCATCTGGGAGACGCCGAGCTGGGTCCCGATCTCGTACTGCGTGAGGTCGGCCCCGAAGCGGAGCTGCAGCACCCGCTGCTCGCGCGCATCCAGGCCGGCCGCGGTAGCGGCCAGCTGCGACTCCACGGCCTCATAGCCCATCTCCGCGCTCGGGACGGTCTCGATCGCCGGGGCCGACTCGGAATCGCCGAAGTTACGCGGGGCATCGAGTGAAAGCGTGCGCCTGGCCTCCTCGGCCTCGAGCGCTTCCAGCACGGCCTCCTCGCTCAACTCGAGGCTGGCGGCGATGTCGCTCACGGTCGGCGACGCGCCGAGCTCGTCGCCCAGCTTCTGGATCGCGTTGCTGACGGCCATGGTTCGCTCCTGCAAGCCACGCGGCAGATGTACGTTCCAGACGTGGTCGCGGAAGTGGCGGCGGAGCTCGCCGAGCATGGTCGGCACCGCGTAGGCGGCGAACGGCCTTCCCATGTCCGGATCGAATCCCTCCAGCGCCTTCACGAGGCCTAGCGCAGCCACCTGGACGAGGTCATCGAGCGATTCGGAGCCGCCGCGATAACGCATCGCCATCGACCGCGCCAGCGGCATGAAGCGCTCCGCGAGCTCTGCCTTCAAGCGTGGATCTCGGGTCCGGGCATAGCGGCGCAGCATGTTCGCCTCGAGCGCGAGCTGCTGCGGGTCGCGACGCTGTCGGGCAGTCGAACGGCCCGTTTTCTCTTTATCGGGTGCGATGTTGAGTCCGTTGCGCGACATACCGTCCCCCTCTGGGGCCTTGGTGAAGAAGTCGCGACGAACCTGACCTCGGTGGGTTTTCGCACTGCGCCCCGAGCGGGCTGAGTCGCCTTTGGTGAACCCGTCACGGCGATCCGTCACGGGCTTGGATACATCGTACCCGGGTGGGGTCCTCGGCTAACCGTTCGAGGCCACGGTTCGTGCCCCTCGGCGCAGGTGCTTTCAGCCGACGACGCGCAGGTCCTTGGAGACGCTCGAGAGGTTGCGAGTGCCGCTCTCTGTGATCACCACGAGGTCCTCGATCCGCACCCCCAGGGTCCCAGGCACGTAGATCCCGGGCTCGACGGTGACAACGTCACCCGCCCTTAGCTCGTCGTCGTAGCGCTGGCTCAAGCGCGGCGGCTCGTGGACCTCGATCCCCACCCCGTGGCCCAGCCCGTGGCCGTAATGATCGCCGTGGCCGGCCTCGACGATCGGGTCGCGTGAGACGGAGTCGGCGCGCTTGCCGGAGACGCCGGCCCCGACCGCCTCGAGTGCCACGGCCTGCGCGGAGCGGACCAGCTCGTAGACCTCGCGGGCCTCTTCGTCGAGCTCGCCGGTGGCGAAGGTGCGCGTGCAATCGGAGCAGTAGCCCTCAGCGATCGCGCCCATGTCGATCGTGACGAGCTCGCCCGACTCGATCACTCGATCGGAGGCCTCGTGATGCGGGAGCGCTCCGTTCGGCCCCGACGCGACGATCGTGGGAAATGCCGGATCCTGGGCTCCAAGCTCGCGCATATGCTGCTCGGCGGTGAGCTGGACCTCACGCTCAGCGCGGCCAACGAGGCCCTGCTGGCAGATCCACTCGTAGACCTCATCGGCCAGCTCGGCGGCAGCGGCGATGCGCCTGACCTCGTCGGGATCCTTCTCGCGGCGCAGCTCCGCGACGACCCCCTCGGTTGCGACAAGCTCGACGTCCTCGCCCACGGCCTCGGTGAGCTTGCGCAGGGTCAAGACGCTCGTGGCGCCCTCCTCGTAGCCCACCCGCCCGCGCAGGCGCTTGCCGAGCTCGACCATCATCCGGCCGTCCAAGATCTCGCGATCGAACGCGTCATCGACCTCGCGGGCGGCGCGCTCGGTGTAGCGGAAGTCGGTGAGAAAGCGTCGCTCCTGCGACCCGATCAGACAGATCGAGCTCGAGCCGGTGAAGCCGGTGAGCCAGAACACATCGGCCCCCGCGTCCCGCGTCGTGTCGCCCGGATGAACGAGATCGGCCACGATCAGCAAATCGAGGCCCTCCGCCTCGACCGCCTCGGCCACCCGGTCGGCGCGGCTCATGCGAGCTCCGCCTTCAGGATCTCGAGCGCGTCGCGATAGCCGTCGGATCCCTTGCCTGAGACGACTCCGGCCACGACGCCGTCGAAGACCGAGCGAGCGCGCCAATCCTCTCGGGACTGCACATCGGAGAGGTGCACCTCCACCACCGGGACGCGGGCGAGCTCGATCGCGTCGCGGACGGCATAGGAGTAGTGGCTCCAGGCGCCGGCGTTCACGAGCGCGCCGTCGGCGACCTCCGAGAGTCGGTGGATGTGCTCGATGAACTCGCCCTCGTGGTTGGAGTGAAAGAACCGCGCGTCGAGCTCGAGCTCGGTCGCGAAATGCTTGACCTTCACCTCCAGCTCGTTCAGCGTGAGGCGCCCGTAGTGCTCCGGGTCGCGTTCGCCGAGGCGATCCAGGTTGACGCCGTGGAGAACTTCCACCCGCTCGTCCATCACCGAAGCTCCTCCACCGCGTCGCGGACCCTAGCGGCCTCGATCCGTGCCCCGGTGACGGGCTCGCCCGGATGCGCGAGCAGAACGAAACGAGGGCCTTGCACGTCGGCCTTCTTGTCACGACGCAGCGCCTCGAGGATCTCGTCGGTTTCGACCGAAGCGTCAAGCGAGGTCGGAAGGCCGTGGCGCTCGAGAAGCCCCCGCGCCTCTGTCCGTAGCTCCTGGGCATCCGAGAGTCGCAGCGCGGCGAGCAGCCCCAGCCCCACCGCCTCGCCGTGGCGGTAGCGCCCGTAGCCGCTCGCCGCCTCGATCGCGTGGCCCACCGTGTGGCCCAGGTTCAAGACCTCGCGCCGGTCGCTGTCGCGCTCGTCGGCAGCCACCACCTCGAGCTTGAAGAGAGCGCAGTCGAAGACGATCTCCTCCAGGGCTGCCGGGTCGAGCTCCTCGAGCGAGCGGGCCCGCTGCCAGGCCTCACCGCCGGCGAGCAGTCCCGTCTTCAATACCTCAACGAACCCCGCCGCCAGCTCCTCGCGCGGGAGCGAGGCGAGCGTCGTGGTGTCGGCGATCACGCCCGCCGGAAGGTGATAGGCCCCGGCGTAGTTCTTGGCGTCGGGCAAGTCCACTGCCGTCTTGCCCCCGTACGCGGAATCGACCTGTCCCAGGAGCGTCGTCGGCACCTGCACCACGGGCACGCCCCGCTGGTAGATCGCCGCGCTGAAGCCGGCGAGGTCGCCCACGACCCCACCGCCGAGCGCCACCACGTGGTCATCGCGGCTCAGGTTCTCCTTCGCGAGCTGCTCAAGCACGCTCTCGACGTTCGCCAGCGTCTTCGAGCCCTCCCCCGGGTCGATCTCGACCCAGGCATCGACCGGCTCAACGCGCTCGCGGTAGAGCCCGCCCGCTGCGGTGTCCGTGACGATCGCGCGTCGCCCGGGCGCGGGCCAGGGGGCGCGACCGAGCACGCCGGCGCCGATCCACACCGGGTAGCCGGCGGACGCGCTCTGCGCCCAGATCAAGCGCGTGCGCTCTCCGGTGGCCGGCATTTCGGCCAGCGCCCTCAGGCTCGCCAGGGCCTGCGGAACGGCATCGGCGGAGAGCATGACTGCGTCGGCCGTGTCCGCGTAGAGGTGTTCGCGGGCAGCATGCAGGCGCATGAACTCCTCGCGGTCGCGCGCGAGCGGGCGCTCCGTGCCGGAGGCTCGGCGCCAGAGCTCGTCGGGAGGCACGCGCAGCCAGACCACCGTGTGGCTCGCGAGGGCCTCGCGGACCTGCTCGGAGAGCACGGCGCCGCCTCCCAGCGAGACGGCCTCGTGGCCCTCTCCCAGGACCTGGAGAGCGAGCGCCTCCTCCCGCCGGCGAAACTCAGCCTCGCCCTCGCGCTCGAAGAACTCGGGGATCGGCATTCCCAGCTCGGACTCGAGCAGGAGGTCGGCGTCGTCGCCGTCGCCTCCGGACTCGCGCACACGCCGAAGGGCTCGCGACTTCCCGGCGCCCATGAAGCCCGTGAAGACCAGCGAGCGCTTTGGCTTCGGATCGCCGGGCGCGTCGCCCTCCGCTAGCGCCGCCACCCGATCCGCTCCCGATAGGCGTCGAGCGCCGCGAGGACGTCGTCGATGTGATCGCCGCCCAGCTTCTCGCGATAGCAGCGCGCGAGCACGAGGGCGACCATCGCCTCCGCGACCACCCCCGCGGCGGGAACCACCGTCGAGTCGGTGCGCTCGCGCAGCGCCTCGGTCGGCTCCTTCGTCTCCGTGTCGACGCTGCGAAGTGGCTTCGTGAGCGTGGAGATGGGCTTGAGCGCGCCGCGGACCACGAGTGGCTCACCGTTGCTCATGCCGCCCTCCACCCCGCCGGCTCGGTTCGTCTCACGGTGCCAGCCGCGCTCCTCGGAGTGAAGGATCTCGTCGTGGGATTCGGAGCCGGGCAGCGCGGCCACCTCCCATGCCTCCCCCACCGAGACGCCCTTCACGGCCTGGATCGAGACCACCGCTTGCGCAAGCCGTGAGTCGAGGCGTTCCTCCCAGCTCACATGCGAGCCGATCCCGGGGACCAGGCCGAAGGCGCGCACCTCGAAGACGCCGCCGAGGCTCTCGTTGGCCTTGCGCAGCCGGTTGATCTCCTCCACCATCGCCCCGCTCGCCACGGCGTCAAGGCAACGCACCGGGGATTCGTCGACCCGCTCGAAGTCCGCTGCATCGAGCTCACGGGGCTCCGGGGCCGAGACCGCACCAATCCTGATCACGTGGCTGTGAACCGAGACCCCCACCGCTCGCAGGAACTCCTTCGCGAGGCCACCCGCCGCGACCCTCGCGGCGGTCTCGCGAGCCGATGCACGCTCGAGCACGTTGCGGGCGTCCGAGAAGCCGTACTTGAGGAGCCCCGCCAGGTCGGCATGCCCGGGACGAGGGGTGTGGACCTCCTCGACTTCGGCCTCGACCGGCCACGGATTCATGCGCTCCTCCCAGTTGACGTAGTCGCGATTCGCGACCAGCACGGCCACCGGGCTGCCGAGCGTGCGCCCATGCCTGATGCCCGAGCGGACCTCGACCGAGTCGGACTCGATCTTCATCCGCCCGCCCCGGCCATGGCCCAGTTGGCGACGAGCCATCTCCCGATCGAGGCGCGGGCGGTCGATCTCGAGGCCCGCGGGCAGGCCCTCGACGATCGCGACGAGCCCAGGCCCGTGCGACTCGCCCGCTGTTGTGAAGCGGAAGGCAGCCACTGTCCGAGAAGGCTACGAGTTCGCGTCGCAGCGAAGCCGCGTGCGACTAGAGCGTGCCGCCGACCTTGCCGGGGTTCTGGATTCGCACGAGGCGGATCTCGCGCAGCCGGATCCGGTAGGAGACGTCGTCGGGCGCGTAGTCGAGGACCATCTGCTCACCCTCATCGAGCGAGACGTAAGCGCAGTTGGAACGGCGCGGGATGCACTTGCCGCTGCCGGTCGCCTCGGTGACATCGTTCGCGACTGCGAAGACCGCCTCCGTCCCATTCTCGCCGATCCCCAGGAAGGCCATGACCGGCTTCGAGCGACTCGGAAGCAGCGTGAGCTGGCTGACGCCATTGCGCTCCACGGCATCCCCGGCCGGTCCCACGTCTACGTCCACCCGCCACTCGTAGAAGCGAGGCTCGGGGGGGTTGGGCGGGGGACTGTCGCCGGAGGACGAGCCACCGCCGCTGCTGGAGCTCGTTGCGGGAGGCGTATCCGTAGGGGGCGCGGAGGTGCCGGTGGGACTGTCGAAGCTCGAGGAGGGGGGAGCGTCGCCGATGCCGCCGAGTCCACCGCCACCACCGCCTCCGCCTCCCTCCGGCGGCAGGCTGAAGTGCTCCTCGAACGGGTTTTTGCTCTTGAGCGCATCGAGGCGCTTGCGGTAGTCGCGGACGGTCACGGTCTCAGTCAGCACGGCCGCCTCGGTGGCCGCCGGCTCTGACGCCGCGGCGGACGGTGGCGGGGGCGGCACGGCAGGAGATTCTGAGCGTGAGAGAAGCATCGGGACCGCGATCAAAGCCACCACGAGCGCGACGACCGGAATCAGGAGCCTGCGGTCTCGCAGGTCGCGAAAGAGGTCGCCGGCGAATTGGGAGATCTGGCTCATCACTCTGCGGGAGGTGTGGTTGCCGCGGCGGCCGTGGGCGTTGCAGTCGAGGGAGGCGGCGTCGTGGGCGTGGCTCCTGCGACCACTCCCTGCTCGGTCGGAGTCAGGTACGTGGTGACGGAAAGCGATGCATCGAGAGTGGGATTGGGGTCCGGTGTGCCTCCGCCAGGGCTGCCGTCATCCTCGGGCGGCGTGAGGCTGAACCCATCGACGGTGATGAGGCGCCCCCGCACGCCGGTGTGACTGCCGTTGATGTCGACGAGCTCATCGAGGCTCGCAAGGAAGTCAGCGATTTCGAAGAATCCTCCTGAGAAGTTCAGCGAATACGGCATGACCGGTAGCGCTGCTGGCCCAACTGTTGCGCCGATTGGGAGGGTGGCCGCCGTTGCCTCGGTGGGCGCCGTGATCGCAGCGCTCGCCGGCGTCGTCTCCGCTGGGGTCGTCGCCGCGGGCGTTGAACCGTCCTCGGGTGCGGGCTCGGCACTGTCGGACGGCGTTGCCTCGCCGGGTGCAGGTGCCTCCAGCGGCGGCGGAGTGGCGACCTGCGCTGCAGCCGCTGCGGCATCGCTGGTTTCCCCCAACTCGATCGTTTCGAAGGTCACTTCGCTGGCGTCTGCAATTCGCTGCAGCTCGACGAGCAGGCTGGAGGTGTCCGCGTCCTCAGGCACGGCTTTGCCCAGTACGACGAGGCGGTGATAGTTCTCCGCGTACCCCTCCTCAGCGGCGCTGGCTGTGGTCGCGAGCTGTTCAGCAGCCTCGACACTCGACTGCAGTTCGAACACTTCATCTGCCAGCGACGCGGCCTCCTTGCGCTGGGGCGCGAGGATCAGGAACCAGAAGGCCGCGACGAGCGCGAGCAGGCCCACGGCGGCGAAGATCGTGAGATCCGTCCGTTTCACTTCACAGTTCCCGGTACCAGGTTCGTGGCGTCGCTTGCCTGATCACTCCGCTCCTGAGCCGATCCGCGGGCCTGCTCCCCTTGGAGTTGTCCGTCGGCTACCTGCGTCTGGTCGCCGGCCGGCTCGGCGGGCGTGCTTGGCGCCACTGGAGACGGTGCGAGTGCCGCAACCGCCACCTCATCGAAGGCGGCGATCATCTCGAACTGCACGACCGGGCCGCTGGACTCGCATTCCCCGCCGGCGGCAGCCAGGTTGGCCTCCTCATCGATGCGCTCGGAGTTGTTCACTCCGACCCTGGTCACTCCGTCGATGTCCTCAAGAGCCGCCGCCAGCTCGGCAACGGTCTCGTGATCCGTCGTGCACCCAGCCAGCTCGAGGGCGGGGCCCGTGATCCCCTCCCGGAGGGAATTGCCTGCTCCGCTCTCAAGCGATGCGCCAGGGGCCACGGTCCCGGTCACGTTCGTGAGCTGGATACGCTCTGGGAGGACCAGGGCCAACTCCTCCAGGACACGCTCCCAGTCGAAACGGCTGCGCGCGAGGCTGTCAACGGTCTGCACGCGGGCTTCCTTGAGGGTTGCGAATTCAGCGTATGGCGCGAGCCGCTCGGCCTCCTCGATTGCCGCCGTCTCACGTGCCTTGAGCTGCGCCAGCTCGTCTTTGCGATCTGCGATGTCGTTCTTGGTCAGTACGACCGCGGTCACGCCGGCTAGGGCAAGGACCAACGCGCCGACGATCACATACGCGATCGGACCAGTCCGAGTGGGCGCGCGGTCTCCACGGCGTTCCTCGGGCGGGATGAGATTGACGGGACGCACCGTTACTGCTCCAGCGCGAGACCGAAGGGAAGCGTGAGCCTCGCGGCCTCGATATCCGACAGACCCGCCAGCGCTGCCGGGCGACCGAGTTCAAAGCGTTGGCCGAGGTCGCGCTGAAGGCGCTCCGCGAGACCGCCGATCATCGTCCCGGGGCCGCACGCCACGACCCCCTCGATCGGGAGCGCGCCTTCCTGTGCGCCGTAGTACTCGAGCGAGAGACGAAGCTCATCGACAAGGCGTGCGGAGCCCTCGGCCAGGGTCTCGCGTGCCGCGATCACCGTGTCCGCATCTCCGTCGATCTCCTCGACTGGCTGCTCGAGACCCACGTGGGTCAGCCATTGACGTGAGTGCTCGAGCGTCAGCCCGCATCGCTCCGCGAGCTTTTGGACGATTCCCTCAACCCCGAATGACGAGACCCGGGTGAACAGGCAGGTCGAGCCACGGGCGACCGCAAGATTGGTGACGTCGCCCAGGTTGCAGTAGAGCTTCGCTGGACTCGGGTCGGCGCCTGCCTGGGGCGTCTCGGCAGATGCCTCAGCGCGTTCCAGAGCGATCCGCTCCTCGTAGGAGAGCCCACCGGGTGTGGGCGCGGAGACGAAGCCTGCGGCTCCAATCCCGGCGTGACGCTCACGATGCAGCGCCCGGACCATTCCGAATGCCGAGAGATCGATCCCCTGCGGACGAAGACCTGCGCCGCGCATCGCCTCAATCAAGCGGGAGAGCATCTCGCGCCGCGCGGCCACAACGACTACGTCGAGATACGCCGAGCCCTCGGCACCCTCGCTTTGACCGATCGGCTGCCACTCCATCACGGCCTGATCTAGAGGCATCGCCAGCTCGTCCTGGGCCTGAAACCGGACCGCGGCATCCAGCTCCTGCTTGTCCTCGATCGCTGGAAGGCGAAGGCTGCGTACGGCGACGCGCTGGTTCGCGATTCCAAGTCGAACCGTCTTGGGAAGCTTTTGCCGAGCGAACAGCTCTCGCAGCGCCTCGGAGAGCGCCGGAACATCGGCAACCTCGCCCTCCCGGAACAGCCCCGGCTCGAGGGGCATGACGCCGTACCTCGCAAGCGCGGGGTTCCCGTTCAGCCGCACCTCGGTGGCGGCGATGCTGCCGGCCTCGACGTCGAGGCCGACCAGTGCCTTTGTCTTCGTGCTGGAAAGCATGCCTGCGGGAGCGCTCCGACGCTCCCTGTGACAATCGGCTTTTCCAGCGCTTTACTTGAGCAGCGCAGGCACGGGAGCCGGCGGGATTAAGCCGACAGGAATGCCTCGTCGTACCAGGCGACGATGTCGTCGCCGAACCACAGCCCGAGCACGCCCCCGAGGGCGAGAAACGGTCCGAACGGGATTGCTCGCTTGCGCGCCTCGGCCCCGAACCGGGCGATGAGAAACAGCCCTACCGCGGCGCCGGCGAAAAGACCGATAAGCAGGGCCGGAGCGATCGCCCGGCCGAGGTACAGCCCCATCATTGCCACCAGCTTGACGTCGCCCATTCCCATGCCCCTCGGATGCGCGAGCGCCACGATGAACAGAAACCCGCCGGCGATGGCGGCGGCGATCGCACGTTCGGCCAGATCGTCGGGATCGGCCAGGGCAACGACCGCGATCACCAGGAGCGTGGCCGGCAATACGATGGCGTTTGGGATCACGCGAAGCTCGAGGTCGGTGAGCGTGATCGTGACGAGCACGGTGCAGAGGACGAGCCCGAGGGCGAGCTCGACGGCGTCGCCGGTACCGAAGACGATCACGGTGATGGCAAACGAGGCGCCGAGGCCGAGCTCTGTCAAGGGGTAGCGCCAGGAGATTCGCTCCCCGCACGCGCGGCACCGGCCGCCCAGGATGAGCCAGGAGAGAATCGGGACGTTGTCGTACGCGCGGATCTCGGCCCCACACTCAGGACAGCGCGACCGGCCTGTCGCCCATCCCTCCCCACGGGGCAAACGGCGAGCAATCACCGTGACAAAGCTGCCCACCGCGACCCCCGCGACAAAGGCGAGAACGGCTGCAGCGGAGGTCGACATCTCGAAACGGCAGACTAGATACGGACGGAGACGTGCCTAGAACGCCGAAGGGCGGGCCCGAGGGCCCGCCCTTCTGTGCTCTCTCAGCGCGCGAGCGCCGAGGGTACGGAGCTGGTGGCTAATCACCACTCCAGTCGCCGCCGCTCGGACAACCGTCGTCGCCCTCGGCCGTGTTGGGAGTACAGGTGTATGTGACCTGGCCGCCTCCCACGCGATTGATGCTGAACGAATGCCCAGCGTTCGCCGAGTTCACCGTGACCGTGTAGGTCGCCGCCCCGAGGTTGCTCGGCGCTTGCAGGTCGACGTCGTTCAGCGTCTCCTCGATGGTCTCGAGGTCTGCCGCTGAGGCGCCCACATAGGAGCCACCGTGGTCGGTCGCATACGTCTCAATCGCAGTCTGCGCTGTCCGGACCCCCGCCTTGGCGTCCGCGTCACGCGCCTTGTCCCGCTGGTTGAAGAACGACGGAATGGCGATCGCGGCCAGCAGGCCGAGAATCAGCATGACTACGAGCAGCTCGACCAGAGTGAAACCCGATTCGCCGCTGGCCCGCTCTCTGAGCTTCTGGATCATGAAAGAACCCTCCTTGGACCCTTATTCGCCAGAGCCCCGAAGCCGTTCGGGAGTCACTCGACCCCGGCGGTAGCTCGGCTGACTCCCTCAGGAGCCCCGTGGCTTTGCGTCGCCACCTCGCAGCGGCTTTGCCTTTCGTCGCCAGGGCACTGGCCCTTCAGGGCTATCTATCGGCTCCAGCCCCTAAGCCTTTAGGGATGAATAGGGGGTACATACGTCCACCTTGGGGGCCAGCCCCCATCGTGCGCAGGATTGCGAGGCGCCCGGCGCCCACTCGTAAGCTCAGGTTCGGATGGTCGCCCGAAGGCTCTTGATCGTCATGTTGATCCTCGTCGGGATCTCAACGATCCTGCCGGCACTCGTTCCCCCTCCGGCCACGCGCGAGGACACCAGTTCCACCACGACCACATCTGATCCCCCTGCCACGGCTGAGGACGGCCGCCTGGTCCGCCGCACCATCAAGGCGGATGTCTCTCGGCCGACTGCTGTGAAACTCGAGTTGGGTGACCAGCTCTCCTTAAAGGTGACCTCTCGCCGCTTCGCCGAGATCTCGATCCCAAAGCTCGGCCTGCTCGCCGAAGCCGTGCCGGGCTCGCCAGCCCGCTTCGACATCCTGGCCGACGAAGAGGGGGAGTTCGCCGTCGAGCGCCGGCCGAAGGCGCGCCTGGCAGTGCTGCAGGTGCGCGAACGCGAGTCGCCGGCGGGCTAGCGGATCTTGTCGTAGAGGTCGAACATCGGCAGGTACATCGAGATCACGATGAACCCAACGATGCCGCCCACCAGGCAGATCAGAAGTGGTTCGAGGATGGCTGTCAGCGCTTTCACCTTCGCGTCGACCTCCGCCTCGTAGAAATCGGCGATTTTTTCGAGCATCGCCTCGAGCTGACCCGATTCCTCGCCGACGGCGGTCATGTGGGTGACCATGGACGGAAAGATGTAGTGCTCGTGCATCGGACCCGCGATCGATCCGCCCTTCTTGACGGACGCGTAGACGTCATCCATCGCCTCTTGGACGACGGCGTTACCGGCCGTATCACCCGAGATCTTGATCGCTTGGAGGATTGGCACGCCCGAAGAAACCGTCCCCGCGAAGGTCCGTGACCACCGCGCGAGCGCCACCTTCTGAACGATGTCGCCGATCCTGGGAATCCTGAGCTTGAACCGGTCCCACCCATGCCGTCCACGCTCGGTCTTCTTCCAGCGCAGGAACAGGTAAATCAGGACGGCCAGAACCGGAATGACGATGTACCACGAGCCCGTGATCGCCTTCGACACACCCACCGTGATCTGGGTCATGAGCGGGAGCTCGTTGTTGGCCTCCGGGTAGTCCGCCGCCAGTTCCTCATAGATCCCGACGAAAACCGGGACGATCAGGGCCGTAACGGCGATCATCACGAGGGCCGCGAGCCCCAGAACCACGGCCGGGTAGGTCATCGCCGAGCGGACCTGACGTCGCAGTGCGTCGAGCTTCTCGAGCTGCTGGGCGACGCGGTCGAGCGCCTCCTCCAGGCGGCCGGCCCCCTCGCCTGCATGAACCATCGAGCGGTAAAGCGGATCGAAGACGCCGGGCTGACGCTCCATCGCCCCGGCCACCGAGCTACCGCTCTCCACGTCCTGACGAAGGCCGACGATGGCCTTCTTCAGCATCTCATCCCCGGTCTGGTCCTCAAGCGTGTAGAGCGAGCGGAGCATCGGCATGCCGGATGCGATCAGCGTCGCGAACTGCCGGGAGAAGATCGAGAGGTTGCGCAGTTGGACGTTCTTGAATCGCTGAAAGACGCTCTCGAGCTTGAAAGCCTCGTGCTGTTCGGCAACATCCAGGACGATCAACCCGCGCTGGCGGAGTTGCTCCGCCACCTGGGCTTTGGAAGGGGCCTCCATCTCGCCGCGTGATGGCGCGCCTGCGAGATCGACGGCGCGGAATGCGAAGGTGCCCATCGGCCTTCCCTACGCTCGAGCGCCGACCGGTGGCGCCCCCTGCGCGGGCTGCGGCGACGGCGCCTGCACATACCCACCCGTGCCCTGGAGGAGGCGCTTGAACTCGTCGGGCACCGACGCACGCTGCTCGGCGAGCCCACGGGTGATCTTCCCCTTGCGAACGAGATGCGCGAGGTGCGCATCCATCGTCTGCATTCCAACCGAGCCCGAGGTCTGGAGCGCCGAGTAGATCTGGTGGGTCTTGCCCTCGCGGATCAGGTTGCGCACTGCCGGGGTCGGGACGAGCACCTCGCACGCGACCACGCGCGAGGAGCCGTCGGCCGTCGGGATCAGCTGTTGGGTGACGATGCCCTGGAGGGCGATCGAGAGCTGCATCCGCACCTGCTGCTGCTGGTGCGGGGGGAAGACGTCGATGATGCGATCCACCGTCTGGGAGGTCGACTGCGTGTGGAGCGTCGCGAACACGAGGTGGCCGGTCTCAGCCGCGGTGAGCGCGGTGGAAATTGTCTCAAGGTCGCGCATCTCGCCGACGAGGATCACGTCGGGGTCCTCGCGGAGGGCCGACTTGAGCGCGCTCGCGAAGTCGACTGCGTCCGACCCGACCTCTCGCTGGTTCACGATGCACTTCTTGTGGCTGTGGAGGAACTCGATCGGGTCCTCGATCGTGAGGATGTGCTCCTCGCGCTCGGCGTTGATCAGATCCACCATCGAGGCGAGGCTCGTGGACTTACCCGAGCCGGTCGGGCCGGTGACCAGCACGAAGCCGCGCGGCTTGCGGCAGAACTCCTCGAGCACGGCCGGCAGCCCCAGCGACTGCAGGCTCTCGATCTCCTGCGGGATCAGCCGGAACGCGGCAGAGATGGCACCGCGCTGGAAGAAGCAGTTGACGCGGAACCGAGCCACGCCCGGAATCGCGTAAGCGAAGTCGAGCTGCAGGTTGTTCTCGAACTGCTTGCGCTGCGAGTCGTTCAGCAGCGAGTAGACGATCTCTCGCGTGTCCTGCGGCTCGAGGCGCGCGTAGCCGTCGATGGGAGCGATCCGCCCACGCACGCGAATCGCAGGCGGAAACCCCGGCGTCAGATGTACGTCCGACGCCCGAACCTCAACCATCTTGGTGAGGACGGCGGCAAAGTCCAGGCTCATCGATATCCCATCGTCCGCACCAGGGGCCGCCTTTAGCCCAAACGGCCCGGTGCGGCCTACGTCGCGACCCGCGCGACCTCTTCGATCGAGGTGACCCCCGCGCGGACCTTGAGGAGGCCGTCTTCGCGGAGGGTGAGCATGCCTTCCTCGCGGGCGACCGAGGCGATGTTGGCCTCGGGGGCTTGGTCGATCGTGAGCTCTTTGATGCGCTCGCTCATGTCCATGACCGAGAAGAGGCCGATGCGGCCGCGGTACCCGCTGCGGTTGCAGCGCGAGCAGCCAACGGGCTCGTAGGCCTCGACATCGGTACCAACGCGGAAGCCGGCCTCGGCCAGGGCGGGCTGGCGGAGCAGCACACGCCGCTTGCAGTGGGTGCAGAGCTTGCGGGCGAGTCGCTGCGCGACCACGCAGGAGAGCGCGGACGTGGTGAGGAAGCTCTCGATCCCCATCTTCTGGAGGCGGACGATGGCGCCGGGGGCGTCGTTTGTGTGCAGGGTCGAGAGGACCATGTGGCCGGTGAGCGCGGACTCGATCGCGATGCGTGCGGTCTCGCCGTCGCGGATCTCGCCGACCATGATCACGTCGGGGTCCGCGCGGAGGATCGAACGAAGCCCGGTGGCGAAGGTGAGGCCGGCCTTGCGGTTGACCTGCATCTGGGCGACGCCCTCGAGGCGGTACTCGACCGGGTCCTCGATCGTGATGATCTTGCGCTCGACGGCGTTGATCTCGCACAGCGCCGCGTAGAGCGATGTCGACTTACCCGAGCCGGTTGGTCCCGTGACAAGCACGGCGCCGTAGGGGTCGGCGACCGAGCCCTGGAAGCGATCGCGGGGCTTGCCCTCGAGACCCAGCTCGTCGAGGGTGCGGAGCGCTTGGGTCTTGTCGAGGATGCGGATCGTGCACCCCTCGCCGCGCTGGGTGGGCAGTGTGGTCACGCGCAGGTCGACGCGGCGGTCCTCGACCGTGACCGAGACGCGTCCGTCCTGGGGCACGCGTTTTTCGGCGATGTCGAGGTCGCTCATAATCTTGACGCGGGAGACGACGCCGGCGACCATCCGCTTCGGGACCCGCGCGGCCTCGTCGAGGACGCCGTCGATCCGGAAGCGGACGCGCATATCGCCCTCCTCCGGCTCGAAATGGATGTCCGAGGCACCCTCGCTCACGGCCTGGCCGAGGACGGAGTAGACGAGCTTGATCACGGGCGCGTCGTCTGCGGACTCGCGCAGGTCGGTGACCTCGGCCTCTCTCTCCTCGTCCCCCTCCTCGGCGACGGCTTCGGAGACGGCGGACTCGAGGCGGTTGAGGCGAGCGATGAGCGCCTCGATGTCCTCGTCCGCCGCGACTGCCACCTGGCAGCCCATCCCGGTCATCATCTGGATGTCGTCGAGGGCGAGAACGTTCGCCGGATCGGCCATCGCAAGCAGCAGCGTCTGCTCGTCGATGAAGCTGATGGGGACGGCGTTGTAACGGCGCGCTGCACTGACCGAGAGCAGGTTGGCCGCTGCCATGTCCACGTGGTAGGCGCCGAGATCGACGTGGTCGAGCCCGTAGCGCTCGGCGACCGCGCGCGAGAGCTGGTCCGGGGTGATCGCCCCCGCCTCGACGAGCAGGGCCTCGGGCGCGTGCCCGGCTTGCCGCGCCTCGGCGATCGCTTCCTCCACCCGCTCGCGTGTGGCGTAGCCGAGCTCGGCGATCAGGTCGGAGACGAACATGCCCGAGTGCCCGCGCTGCTGCGGCTGCGTGAGACCGGGTGTCCCCTCCTCGACGGGCTCCTCTGAGAGGTCGGCGGCCGTCGAGGAGGGGCCGCCGAAGTCGGGCACTGGGCTCAGGTAGTTGGGTCTATCGGGGTTCATCTCCGCGCGCCGCCCGCTCCATCGTCTCTATCGGGGGATCCATCCCCGTCCACAAACGCAGGGAGGCGGCTCCCTGGTGGACGAGGACGTCAAGGCCGTCGACCACGCTTGCCCCCCGCGATCTGGCGGTGGACGCTAGTGGTGTCTCGGCGGCCCCGTAGACCAGGTCCACCACGATTTGTTCTGCCTGGATCGCATCGGCACGCAGGCGCAGGCTCTTGAGATCAGCGAGCACACGTTCAGGGTCAGCCCCTACCCCTGACTCGGGAGGCCGCAAGCCGACCGTTGTCGCGTTTACGAGCACCTGAAACTCGTGCACGGCAAGCGGTGCATCCGTGCCGGCCGCCGCGACGACGGTGACGCCGAGCTCGCGGGCTAGCGATTCGGCCTTCGAGGGGGTGCGATTCCAGACCGAGACATCCCCCCCGGCCCGTTTCAGCGCCCAGATCGCCGCCCGCGCGGAGCCGCCGGCGCCCAGGACCAGGGCGCGCTTGCCACTTGGAGACTCGGGGAGGGCCGCGAGGATCCCCTCCGCGTCCGTGTTCTCGGCCTCGATCCGCGCCTCGGTGAGAGTAAGCGTGTTGGCGGCCCCGATTTCGCGAGCCGCCTCAGACGCCTCGTCGGCAAGGAACAGGGCCGCGAGCTTGTGGGGCACCGTGACATTTGCGCCGGCGTACCCCTCCCCCGCCATCGCACGGACTCGAGCTTCGAAGTCCTCGGGCGCCACCTCGACCGCGTTGTAGCTCCACTCGCCCGCCAGGCCCATGGCCTCGAGCGCGGCCGTGTGCATGGCCGGCGAGCGCGAGTGCGCGACGGGTTTGCCGAGCACGGCGAGCTTCGGCACTCAGCACTCGGTCGGCGAGTTGCCCTGAGCCTGAAGCGCCGCCTGATACTCCGCCTCGGCCGCGAAGAACTCCTCCTCGGTCTCGGTGAAGACATGCTCGTTGCAGCTGCCGGGCTTTACGACGAAGAAGAGCAGGTCGTTCCTGGCGGGATTGGCCGCGGCCTCGAGCGAGGCGAGGCCCGGGTTGCCGATCGGGCCCGGCGGCAGGCCAGCGTTTAGGCGCGTGTTGTAGGGAGTGTCCTCGGCGAGGCGCGACTCGAGCAGCTGCTCGTCGTAGTTGGAGTCCTCGAAGCGGATCGTGGCGTCGATCCCGAGCGGCATCCCGTTCGCGAGGCGGTTGTAGATCACGGAGGAGACGTTCGCGCGCTCCGCCGGCACCTGCACCTCGCGCTCGATCATCGAGGCGATCTTGACCACGTCGTAGGTGGTGAGGTTCTTCGACTTCGCGTAGGAGAGGTCGATGCTATGGATGTTCTGCCCGAAGGCCTCGAGCTGCTTTGCGACCAGTTGATCCACCTTCGCGTTCTCGTAGAGCTCATACGTGGCGGGGAAGAGAAAGCCCTCGAGGTTGCCCACGCCCTTGGCGCCGTAGCGAGCCGGATCGAAGCCCTTGAAGCTCTCGGTGGCCTTCATGTAGTCGCCCTTGATTCCCGCCTTCTTGACCACGCCCGCAACCTGATCGCGGCTGAAGCCCTCCGGGATCGTGATCGAGAACGTCTTTCGCTCCTTCGGCGGCGGCGCCGGGGGAGCCTCGTTCCCGCCCAGCCGCTGCGCTGCCACCACGACCACCAGCGCGACGAAGGCCAGCGCAGCGATGCCGAGGAGGGCGCCCAGGCGACGGCGTGCGACGACCGATCTGGGCGGGCGGCCCCCGGGTGAGGGGGTGGCGGGCCGGTCGTCGGTCGGTGGCACCGTGGGCGGCACCGCCGGGCGGTCATCCGTTGGAGTGACCGCGGCCCGCTCATCGGTTTCCAGGGCTGTGACGGCTGAGTCTCCGCGAGACACCGGGGGCTGATCGTCGGTTTGCGGGACCGCCGGCCGGTCGACGGTCGGCGCTCGCGCGGAGGAGGCCTGAGGTGCCTCGGGCGCCGCGGTTGACGGGACCCCGGTCATCTCCTCGCGGACGCGCTCTGAGATATCCGCTTGGCGCGCGCGGCGGCGTTCTTCGCGCTCGGCGCGCCGGGCCTCGCGGGCGCGTGCGGCCTCGTCGTCCCCGGAGTGGGGGTCCTGCCAGTCCGCGTCAGAGCTCACGAGTGCACGGTGTCCCGGTCGCCTCGCCCTGGCGGGCTCGCCAGGCGAGAAAGCTCTCCAGCAGGTGGGCGGCCGCGAGCGAATCGGGCGCCGCCTCGGCGCCTTTGCGACTCGAGCCGGCGGCGAGGCGCGTGGTGAGGCGCTCGTCGTAGGTCTCGACCGGCACGTCGAGCTCGGCCACGAGGCGGTCGCGGAACTCGACGACTACCTCCGCCTGTTCGCCGAGCGTCCCGTCGAGTGAGACGGGCATTCCGATCACCACCATCTCCGCGTCGAGCTCGCGGGCGAGCCGTGCGACCGCGTCGGGCTCGGGGGGTGCGACTACGTCGAGCGGCCTTACGACGGTCTCGCTCGGATCGCAGACGGCGCACCCGGCGCGCGCCGTGCCATGGTCGATCGCAAGCACCCTCACGGCCCTGAGGCTATTCGGAGGAGAGCGCTTGATGAATCGAGCGCCTCGCCGTTTCTATGGCGTCGTCGAGCTTGGCCGCGTCCTTGCCGCCAGCCTGGGCGAAGTCGTCGCGTCCGCCTCCTCCTCCCCCCACGATCGCGGCCGCCTCGCGAATGACCTCGCCCGCGCGCAGCCCACGCTCGATCGCGGGGCCGGAGACGCTCGCGACGAGCACAACCTTCGCGTCGGCCTCACCTCCGAGCACGATGGCTGCGTCGCCCAGCTTCGCCCGGACCCGGCGCGCCAGCTCGGCGAGGGCCTTGCCATCCACCCCATCCGAGCGCGCGGCAACCACGTGCACCCCCGCCACCATCTCCGCCGTGGCGACCAGCGCATCGGCCGTCTCGCCCGTCTCGCGGCTTCCGGCCTCGGCCGCCTGGCGCTCGAGCTCCGCCAGCCGCTCCGCGGCGCGACGGGCGCCCGAGACCGCATCCTTGGGAGAGCCGAGCAACGCACCTGCCTGGTCGAGCGCGGCGCTGCGCTCGCGAAACCAGTCGATCGCGGCGGGACCCGTGAGCGCTTCGATCCGTCGCACGTTGGCGGCGCTCGACCCCTCCCCCACGAGCGCGAAGATCCCAACCTCTGCGGTGTTCGCCACATGCGTGCCGCCGCAGAGCTCGCGCGAAACCGCATCCACTTCGACCACACGCACCCAGTCGCCGTACTTCTCGCCGAAGAGCGCCATCGCGCCCATCGCCTCCGCCTCGTCGCGGCTCATCTGCAGCGCGCGTACGGGTCGGCTCGCCTTGATCCACTCGTTGACGCGGTCGGCGATGTCGCGAACCTCGTCGGCAGCGAGGGCGGCACCGTGCGTGAAGTCGAAGCGCAGCTTGTCGGGTCGGACCGCCGAACCCGCCTGGCGCACATGGGCACCGAGCCGCTCGCGCAGGGCCGCGTGGAGCAGGTGTGTGGCGGTGTGGTTTCGCATCGTCGCGTGGCGTGCCTCGTGGTCGACGACGGCCTCCACCAGGGTTCCCGGCGCAACGTCGCGGTCGGTCCTGAGCGTCTGGTCGTCCCCAAGCCGGTAGACGTCGTCGACGCCCGCCTCTCCCCCCTCCCAGCGGACGATGCCCGAGTCGGCCACCTGGCCTCCGCCCTCGGCATAGAAGGGGCTCTCCTCGAGCTTCACCAAGACGGCACCGTCCCGATCCAGGGCCTGGGAGGCCAGCACGCTCGTCTGGGCGTCCAGCATCTCGTAACCGACGAAGCGCGAGGGCGGCGCGGCGTTCGCGAAAGCGAGCACCTGCTCGTGGCGATCGGCGACCGTGCGCTCAGCCCCGGTCCGGGCGCGGATGCGCTGCTTCTCCATCAACGCCTCGAACCCCTCGTCGTCGACCGAGAGGCCCTCCTCCGCAAGCAGCTCCTTCGTGAGGTCGTACGGGAAGCCGTACGTGTCGTGGAGCTTGAACGCGTCCTCGGCGTCGATCCAGGACGTCCGCTGCTGCTTGGCCTCGGCGACGAGGCCGGCGAGAAGCTCCGAGCCGCGATCAAGCGCTCGCCCGAAGCTCTCCTCCTCGGCAGCGATCCAGCGCATGATGCTCTCGCGGCGCTCCGCGAGCTCCGGGTAGGCGCTCGACATCATCTCGATCGTGCGCTCCGCAAACGATCCCAGCCAGCTTCCCTCGAGCCGCAGCGTGCGTCCCTGCTGGATCGCCCGCCGCAGAACCCGGCGCAGGACATAGCCGCGCTCCTCGTTCGAGGGCACGACGCCGTCAGCGATGAGGAAGCTCGCGCCCTTTGCATGGTCGGAGATAATCCGCATCGCCCGCGTCGTGGCCTGATCCTCCCCGTAGGCGCTCCCGGAGAGCTCCTCGGCGAGCTCGATCAACGGCCGATGGGAATCTGTCTCGAACACGGATTCGACCCCCTGCAGGACCGCCGCCATCCGCTCCAGCCCCATCCCAGTGTCGATGTTGTTCTTCGGCAGTGGGGTGAGCGAGCCGTCGTCTGAGAGCTCGTAGGTCATGAAGACGTGGTTCCAGTACTCGAGGAAGCGATCGGTGTCGTCTCCGGGGAGCTCGTCGGAGGCTCCGTATTCGAGGCCGCGGTCGAGGTACATCTCGGCGCACGGCCCGCAGGGGCCGGTGAGCCCCGCCTGCCAGAAGTTCTCCGAGCGCGGGAGCTCGACAATCCGCTCGGGCGGGATCCCGTTCGCCTTCCAGATCTCGATCGCCTCGGTGTCGGGGCCGAGGCCGAGCTCCTCGTCGCCGCCGAAGACGCTCACCCAGATCCGGTCGCGGTCAAGGCCGAAGACATCGACCGAGAGCTCGAGCCCCCAGGCGATCGACTGCTCCTTGAAGTAGTCGCCGAAGCTCCAGTTGCCGAGCATCTCGAAGAAGGTGAGGTGGCGCCGGGTGTTTCCCACCTGCGCGATGTCCGGCGTGCGGAAGCACTTCTGCGAGTCGACGACGCGCGAGCTCGGAGGCTTCGCCTCCCCCCGGAAGTACGGCTTGAACGGCTGCATCCCGGCCACCGTCAGCAGTGTCGAGGTGTCGTCGGGGGCCGGGATCAGCGAAGCCGAGGGCACCCGCAGATGCCCGCGTTCCTCGAAGAAAGACAGGTAGCTCTCGCGGATCTCGCTGGTCTTCACGCTGGCGCCGAGTCTAAGACGGCTAGGCCGCGATCGTGCCCTGACCGACCACGAGCTCGCCGTCCATGAGGCAAGCCGTCTGGCCGGGTGCCACCCCGTGAGCGGGCTCTGAGAGCTCAAGCCAGAGCTCGTCATGGCTGCCCGGCTCCACCCGCGGCGCTGCGCACGGGATCGGCCTCGAGCGGTAGCGCAGCTTGACGCGATCGACACGGCCGCCGGGCCGATGGAGCGTCGCGGCCCGAACGTGGACGCGGTCGCGCACGAGCTCGGCACGGGGCCCGACGACGACGCGGTTCGAGCGAGCGTCCGTCTCGAGCACATAGAGCGGCTCCGGCGCGCCAACCCCGATCCCGCGCCGCTGGCCAACCGTGAAGTGATGGTGGCCGCGGTGCGAGCCCACCACCGCGCCCGCGGAGTCGATCAGCTCGCCTTGGCGGTCGGCGAGGCCGCCATGGCGCGCAAGGAAGCCGCGCTTGCCCTCGCCCGCGAGGAAACACAGGTCCTGGCTCTCGGCCTTCCCGGCAACCGGGAGCCCGGCGTCCGCTGCCAGCTTGCGCACGCGTGGCTTGGCGAGCCCTGAAAGAGGGAAGCGCATACGCGCGAGTGTCGCCGGCGAGACGCCGGAGAGCATGTAGGTCTGGTCCTTGGCGGCATCGGCCGCGGCCGAGAGGAGGGGTCCCTCCCCGTCGTCGATCAGCCGCGCGTAGTGGCCGGTGGCGAGAGCCCCGGCGCCGAGGCGCTCGGCGAGACCGAGCATCGCGTCAAGGCGCACGGAGCCGTTGCAGAGCACGCACGGATTCGGTGTTCGCCCCTGCCTGTAGCCGGCGATGAAGTCATCGACAACGGTGGCCCGAAACGCCTGCTCGAGGTCCAGAGTGAAGTGCGGGATGCCAAGCGAATGCGCGAGGGCGCGAGCGCCGAGCACCGCCTGCGGGGAGCAGCAGCTGCGGGCGCCGTCGTTGTGGCGATCCGCCCAGAGCTTCACGGTCACCGCAACCACCTCGGCGCCGCGCTCCCGCTCGAGCAGGGCAGCGACGGCAGAGTCGACGCCGCCGCTCACCGCGACGGCCACCCGTTCACCGTGCTTGGGAGGCGCCGCCATCGGGATCCCGGAGCCGGCGGCCACTCCGAGCGCGCGGCCGAGCGCGTCGGCAGCGAGGTCGGCCGCGTGCGTGCCCTGGGGCGAGAGGCCGCCGAGAGCCTCCTCGACCTCGCCCGGGCCGATGCGTGCCGCGTCAAAGACCGAGGCGTCCTCGACGAGCTCCGCGACGGCGGCGGCGGCGGCGCGGGCCGCCGCACAGCCCTCGGCATCGAACCGAGCTGTCGCGATGCGACCGTCGACCACGCGCAACGACACGCGCACGAAATCGCCGCACGGGGCTCCCCCGGCGGCGCCGCTGTGGTCGCCCGGCTGCGCGGGCTCGCGGCGCGAGGTGTCGCGAAGGTAGTGCTCTAGCGCTTCGGAGCTCATGCCGCCGAGGCTAGCGCCGCGAGCACCCGCGATGAAGTGGATTTCTGCGACCAGGCGGGACAGATCCACCGCTCGGGCGCGTCAGGCTCCCTACTCCGGGTAGTACTCGCGCCTGCCGCCCTCGTAGCCGGCGTCGTTTATCGCCTGCAGCACGCTCTCGTAGCCGCGGAACCCGTAGGAGACGCTGGCCACGGGCGGGCCGTCGCCGGTGACGCCCATTGGCGCGAGGACCACCAGAGCCGGCGCACGATCGATGTCGACGCCCTGCACGATCCGGGAGTACCGCGCGACGTTGCGGGCCTTCGCCTGGAAGAGCGAGACCCCGTCGCCGGGCAGGCGATCCACGTGCGCCGCCAGTTTGCTGTCGTCGATGCCGCCGACGCGGGTGATCAGCAGCACGACCGTCTGGCCGCCGTCGTAGGCGTTCACCACCGGTTCGGGCAGGCCGGGCCCTGCTTCGAAGACGCCGGTCGGCGCCACCTCGCCCTCAGGCGCGATGGCCGCGTCGGCCTCGGGCTCAGCGGGCACCGTGCCGGGCACCGCTTCGGTGGCCTCGGCGCCGGGAGCCGGAGCGGTCTCCGCCGGAGGGGCGGTGCCGTCGGCCGCCGCAGCCTCGGTGGCCGGGGGCGTCGTCGGTTCTGCCTCGGTCGCCTCACTGCCGCTGCCGAGCCGGGTGACCAGCATGTACGCGACCAGCAGCCCGAGGCCCGCAATCAGCCCGATCTGTACGAGCGGGTTGTTGTTGATGGCATTTCTCATGCCGGTGCTCGAGCCTCGACGAATGCCGGAAAGGGCAGAAAAAGAGGCCCCAGTCTGCCGGTACCGCTCGGCCTGAGAACCTGAGAAAACAGGTGGGTGTCTACCGAGCGGCCCACCAGGGACCGCACGGAAACCGACTCCCGAGGCAATTGTGTTGGCTCACAATTGGAGCGGCGAACGAACAGACTCGAGCCAGGGCGCACCATACCAGTCACCCGTTTTTCGACCGGTAGGCGGCCGGGCTTAAGTCGGCTCGTTGCCTGAGGAGCGCTCGGAGCGCGGCAGGAGGCTCGCCACGACACCGACGGCGCCGACCAAAACCAGGGCCAGCGGCCAGCCGACGATCGGCGACTCGGCTGGGCGCTTCAGCCGCCGGGAGGCTTCGAGCGCGTGGCGATGCCGAGCTCGCGCAGCTGTGCATCGTCCACCGCCGCGGGCGCGCCCGTGAGCGGGTCGCCGCCGGATGCCGCCTTGGGGAAGGCGATCACGTCGCGGATCGAGTCAGTGCCGTGCATGACCGCGACGATGCGATCGAGCCCGTAGGCGATGCCTCCGTGCGGTGGGGCGCCGAAGCGCAGCGCCTCCAGCAGGAACCCGAAGCGAGCCTCGGCCTCCTCCGCCGAGATGCCCAGGACCTCAAACGCGGCATTCTGAGTCTCGGGCGTCGAGATCCTGATCGACCCGCCGCCCAGCTCGACCCCGTTCCAGACGACGTCGTAGGCGAGCGCCCGTGCCGAGCCTGGGTCGGACACATCGAGCTCGCCCGCGGGCGAGGTGAACGGGTGATGGAGGGCCTCCCAGCGACCGTCGCCTTGATCCCACTCGAACAGTGGCCAGTCGACGATCCAGGCGAGCTCATTCGCCCCGTCGGGGACTTGGCCGAAGCGATCGGCCAGGCGAACCCGCATGCCACCCAGAATCGCGGCCGCCGCCGGCGCCTTGTCCGCGGCCAGCAGCAGCAGGTCGCCCTCCGAGGCATCGAGCGCCGCGTTCATCGCGGCCATCTCGTCCGCGCCGAGGAACTTGGCGACCGGCGAGCGCCAGCCCTCGCCCTCGACAACCGCCCAGACGAGCCCCTTGGCGCCGAGCTCCTTGGCCTCGTCGACGAGCCCGTCGAGCTGCGCCCGGGACTGCTCACGGGCGCCGGCGTTCAGCCCCTTCACGGCCCCACCCGAATCGAGGACCCCGCGGAACGCGTTGAACTCGGTCTCCCGAAGGTGCTCGGATAGGTCGACCAGCTCGAGCCCGTAGCGCAGGTCCGGCTTATCGGAGCCGAAGCGGGCGATCGCCTCGTCGTAGGGGATCCGGCGCAGCGGCAACTCGAGCTCGACGCCGATCATTGCCAGCAGCCGCGCCAGCAGCCGCTCGTTCAGCTCGAGTACGTCGTCGACGCCGACGAACGCCATTTCCACGTCAAGCTGGGTGAAGTCGAGCTGGCGGTCGGCGCGCAGATCCTCGTCGCGAAAGCAGCGGGCGATCTGGTAGTAGCGCTCGAAGCCGCCGATCATGAGGAGCTGCTTGAAGAGCTGCGGCGACTGCGGGAGCGCGTAGAAGGATCCCTGCTGCTGGCGGCTTGGGACGAGGAAGTCGCGCGCGCCCTCGGGCGTCGAGCGTGTCAGCACGGGCGTCTCGATGTCGAGGAAGCCCTCGCCGTCGAGGAAGGAGCGGATCTCCTGAGTCACTCGGTGGCGCAGCACGAGCGCGTCGCGCATGCGCTCGCGGCGCAGGTCGAGGTAGCGGTAACGAAGCCGAAGCTCCTCCCCCACCTCGCCCGAGTAGCCCTCGATCTCAAACGGCGGCGTCTCGGCGTGGGAGAGCAACTCCGCCTCTGCGATGCGCACCTCGAACTCGCCGGTGGGAAGCTCGCGGTTGATCGTCTCGGGCGAGCGGCGGACGACCTCGCCGGCAGCGCTGATCACGTCCTCTGCCCGCAGACGATGGCCCAGCTCCTGCGCGGCCCCGGCAGCGTCGGGGTTGAACACGAGTTGGACAAGGCCCGTTCGATCGCGCAGATCGATGAAGATCAGGCCGCCGTGGTCGCGGCGGCGATGCACCCACCCGGCGACGCGAGCGGTCTGCCCCACGCGGTCATCCAGCACCCGGCCACACCATGTGTCGCGATAGGTGTTCGCACGGAGCGCCGGAGCGTCGCTCACGAGAGCTCCTCGACGAGCTGGGTCAGCTCCACCGGCCGCTGCTCGCCCGTATCCATATCGCGGGCGAGCGCGCTGCCGTCCTCGTCGAGGATCACGGTCACGTCGGCGCCGGAGCGGTCGGCCTGCTTCATCTGGCCCTTGGCGCTGCGGCCGGCGAGGTCGAGGTCGGCCGAGATGCCGGCTCGCCGCAGCTCGAGGACGAGGCCGAGCGCGGTCTCGCGACGGCCGTCGGCGGCGGCGACGAAGACCTGCACCGGTGGCGCACCACCGTGCTCGTCGAGCGTGAGCAGGACCCGCTCGATCCCGCAAGCCCAGCCAACCGCGGGGGTGGGCGGCCCGCCGAGAAGCTCCATCAAGCCGTCGTAACGGCCACCGCCCGCCACCTCTGACTGGGCGCCGAGCCCTTCCGACTCGAACGAGAAGACGGTTCGGGTGTAGTAGTCGAGGCCGCGGACGAGGGTGCCGTCGAGCTCGTAGTGGATGCCCGCGTGGTCGAGCAATGCACGGACCTCGGCGAAGTGCTCAGCGTCCTCGCCCTGCAAGCGATCGAGCATCCGCGGCGCGTCCGCCATCGCGGCCTTGGTCGCCTCGTCCTTGGCGTCGAAGGCGCGTAGGGGGTTCTCGTCGATGCGTTCGCGCACGTCGGCTGAGAGGTCGGCCTCGTGCGAGCGCAGGTACTCCTGGAGCTCCGCTCGGTAGGCCGCGCGCCCGTGGAGGGAGCCCAGGCTTCCGATTCGCAGACTGAGGCCGGGAACGGGCAGGCCGTGCAGGAGGTCGTGGAGCAGCACGATCACCTCGGCATCGGCGAGCGGTGAGTCCGACCCGATCACCTCGGCATCGAGCTGGTGAAACTGCCGGTGGCGGCCCGCCTGCGGGCGCTCGTGCCGGAAGAAAGGGCCCCAGCACCAGAGCTTCACCGGCTGCGCCAGCTTGTGCATGCCGCGCTCGAGGTAGGCGCGGCAGATGGGGGCTGTCGCCTCGGGGCGCAGGGTGAGGCTGCGATCGCCCTGATCCGAGAACGTGAACATCTCCTTGCGGACGATGTCCGTCGAGCCGCCCACGCCACGGGCGAAGAGCTCGGTGTCCTCGAATACGGGCGTCTCGATGCGCCCGTACCCCGCGCGCTCGAACGCCTCGGCCGCGGCCACGAAGAGACGTCCGCGCATGCTCATGTCCCCAGGAAGGACGTCGAAGGTCCCGCGTGGAGCCTGGAAGCGCTCGGCCATTCAGCGAATCTAACGCGCGGGGGCGGGCGCTACCGCGCGAGCTCGGCCAGGAATGGGTTCGATGACCGCTCGGCGCCCAGGGTGGTGTTGCCCATATGTCCGGGGTAGACGTGGGTCTGTGCGGGAAGCCCCTCGGCCAGCGAGCGAATGCTCTCGAGGAGAGTGGGCCAGTCGCCCCCCGGCAGATCGGTTCGACCGACGGATCCCTGGAAGAGCACATCGCCCGAGAACAAGGCCTGCTCGTCCGGGATCGAGTAGGCGACGTGGCCGGGGCTGTGCCCGGGCACGGACAACACGTCGATCTCCATCCCGGCCAGCTCCAGCCGTTCGCCCCCCTTGACGATCTCCTCCGCGTCCCAGCTCTCGTACGGCCCGAAGCCAGGCCAGGGAACGAACGACATGATGTCGGCCAGCACGGGCACCTCGATCTCGGGGCAGTAGACCGGCGCGCCGGTAGCGCGCGCCACCGGCGCCACGGCGCCGACGTGGTCGAAATGCGTGTGCGTGAGGAGGATCGCGTCGATGCCGATGCCCAGCTCATCGACAGCCCCGAGAATGCGGTCCGCCTCTTCGCCCGGATCGACGATCAGGCCGCGGTCGGCCCCGTCGCGCCGAAAGACGAAGCAGTTCTCGGCCACAGGCCCGACTGTGAGCGAGCGGACGTCCATGAGCTTCAGGGTAGAGGCCGGTCGGAGGCTCGCCTAGTCCCGGCGCGTTTGCTTCGCCGCGGTGGCCGCCTTGCGCTTGGAGGCTTGGCGGCGGTTGTAGAAGAACCTGTCGATCGTGTAGCCCATCGGGATGTAGAGGATCAGCATCAACGCCGAGAGTGCGATCGAGCCGACCACGGGCTGGTCGAAGAGGAGAATCAGCAAAACCAAGAACACGCCCGCGGCGATCAGCGCCCGATTGATCGAGGAACGCCACGTCGGCGGGATGTCGCGGCGGTCGGTCATCTGACGGCGGGCGCGGGCGCGTGCCTCCTGGCGGTTGCGCGGGCGCGACGTGCGGCCGCGACGATCGACGCTTCCGCCCTGCGTGCCGCGGTGCTTGCGGCGACGCTTCTTTCGCGTCTGAGCCATTGCCTGGAACTTACCGGGAGGCGGAGGCGCTAGCGGCCCAGTCGCTCGATCACGCGGCGCTCGCGGTCGAACCCGGGCAGCGAGACGTCCTCGGGAAAGCCGACGAGCGCTGCCTCGGGTAGCAGGCCGACGACCTCGCCGTGCACGGGGACACCACCCAGCTCGCGAATTCGGCCGATCACATCCGCCAACGGCAACGCAATCGGATCGTGGACGTTGGTGGAGATCTGCATGCCCGCCGCCCCCAGGTCGACCGCGATCGCGCGAACACCGGGCAGCCCGCCGCCCGACTCGCGCAGGCTCGCCGCGATGGCGCGGGCCGCCTCGGGATCGGCGTCCATGAGCAGGACGTTGAAGGCCGCGAGCGGCGGGCGGGCGGTCACGAGGGTCGCCCCGGCTGAGGGGTGCGGCTTAGTCGGCCCGTAGTCGGGGGCGAGGTCCTCCGAGGCCATGCGTCCGCCCAACGCGGCAAGACCGCCGTGACGGAAGTAGGCGCGCTCGCGACGCTCGTCGGCGGTCGCAAGCTCGCCGTAGAGAAAGACAGGGATGCCCTCAGATCCGATCCCCCGCGCCACGTCGAGCGCGGTTCGCCGCGCCGCCTCGTGCTCAGCCCCAGTTGTGTAGACCAGCGGACAGACATCCAGGGCGCCAATGCACGGATGCGCACCCTCATGACGCCGCATGTCGATCATCACAGAGCAGGCGCCTGCGCCGCGGACCAGCGCCTCGCCGAGCAGCTTCGGAGTCGCTGTGAGGTTGAGGACGGTGCGGTTGTGGGTGCCGTCCGAGTGGCGGTCGAGGAGCTCGGCGCCGCGCGAGAACTGCGCGGTGATCAACTCGACGCGCCCCTCGTCACGGCCCTCGGAGAAGTTCGGGACGCCCAGCAGCACAGGCGGATCTCAGACCAGAAGCTCGCCGTCGCGCAGGAGCGGCTCGCCGTCGATCGAGACCTCGGGGCGCAGAACGACGCAATCGATGTGGACCGGGACCTGCACGGTTCCCCCCATCGAGGCGTTGGCGCCGAAGGCGAGGTGGGCGGTGCCGAGGATCTTCTCGTCCTCGAGCAGGTTGCCGGTCAGGGTGGCCTTCTCGTTGGTGCCGATGCCGAGCTCGGCGACGTTCGTCCCGTCGGACCCGTGGGGCTGCAGCAACGCCAGCAGCTGCTCGCCGGTATCACCCTCGGCGTCGACGAGGTGCCCCGCGTCGATGCGCAGCGCGGTCGGCTCGGGAACCCTGCCGATTGCGGCGATGGTTCCGTCGACTACCAGCCTGCCCTCTGCCGTGCCCTCGGCGGGGGAGACGAAGCCTTCGCCACAGGGGAGGTTGCCGAAGGCGCCTGGCCCGCGCAGATCGCCGGCGTCAGGAATGGCCGGTGGGCCGTCGAGGCCGAGCCGAAGGTCCGAACCGTTGGCGCAGGTGATCCGCGCCTGCGACCCGGCGTTGATCGCGTCGGCGATCGCCTGGCCTTTCCGGCGCAGGCCCTCCATGTCCGCGCTCATCACGCGGGCGAGCATCTCCTCGGTCACGCCGGGAAGGGTGGCAACCCGGGTGCCGCTCTCCGAGGCCGCTCGGCGCGCGGCAGTGTGTGAGAGCGACTGCACGGTCGGGGCCAGCACGGCGTCCGCCGCCGCCATCGCCGCGGCCACCGCTCGCGGCGGCTCGGCAGCGTGCGAGCCGCGCTCGGCCATAAGGGCCAAGACGGCGTCCGCCCCGGCTCGGCCCGATTCGCCACGAAGCCGCTCGCCCAACCCAAGAGTCGCCGGGTTGCAGATCACGAGCACCTCCTCGCCCTCAGAGATCCCGAGGCACTCGTTCACGACGGCGTGAACCGCTTTGTCGAGGTCGCTCACCGGGTTAGACCCTAGTCACACCACGGGCCAAGGCTGAGCGGGTGCTCCGCTAGCCGGCGACCCACTCCTTCGCGGCATCGACCTGGTCCAGGCCGAAGACCTGAACCTCGCCGGGAGCCATCCAGGCGAAGAAATGAAGGGCGTTGCGCATCCACTCGAGGTCGGTGACGAGGCCCGTGCGCTTCCATGCCGCGAGGTGGCCGAGCCCGAGCTGGACTCCCGTCTTCGTGTCCTCCATCAGCGCCCCGGCTTCGAACCTCTCAAACTCGGCGGTGACGACGAAGAGCATGCGCACCTCGCTGGCCTCCGCAGCCGCCCGCATTGCTGGCTCGAGCGTTTGGCGGTACTCGTCCCGGGTCACCCGGCCCGCGGCCCGAAAGCCGATCGTTCCCTCGGGCATGTCGTCGATGCGCTCGATCATCCGGCTCCGATCTTTGGTCTGTCACCGAACCATAGGCGCCGGCCTTAGAGCGCCGATGCCTGCCACCCTTCGCCACCCTTGACCGCTTCCGCCATAACTTGACGCCCGCGGAGGGCGCGCTCCTGGTCGCGGCGGGTGTGGCCGCGGGTGTGATCAACACGATCGCCGGCGGTGGCTCGCTCGTGGGGTTTCCGGCGCTCTTGGCGGTTGGGTACTCGCCGGTCCTCGCAAATGTCACCAACGCCGTCGCCGTCCTGCCGGGCTACCTCACCGGGGCGATCACCTACCGGCCGGAGCTGGAGGGACAGCGGCGCAGGATCGCCGCGCTCGCGCCGGCGGCGGCGCTCGGGGGGTTGGGCGGTGCGGTGCTCTTGATCGAGACACCGGCGTCCGCGTTCGAGTTCCTCGCGCCGTTTCTGATCCTGCTCGCCTGCGTCCTGCTGGCCGCCCAGCCCCGCCTCGAGCCCCTGTTGGCCGAGCGCGGCTCGCGCCGGCGGGCGACTCGGGGCCCTCCATCTGGGCATCTTCGCCTCGGCCGTCTACGGGGGCTACTTCGGCGCCGGACTCGGTGTGCTGATCCTCGGCGTCAGCGGTCTTTTGATCGGTGACCATCTCCAGCGTCTGAACGCGATGAAGAACGTGATCTCGCTGATCGTCGGGACCGTCGCAGTGCTCACCTTCGTCTTCATCGCGCCGATCGCCTGGGGAGCTGCGGGGCTGATGGCCGCCGGGTCTTTGGTCGGCGGCTATCTCGGGGTCACGATCGCCCGCAGGCTCCCTGCGCCCGTCCTGCGCTGGGGGATCGTGTGCTTCGGCGTGGCCGTGGCGATCGTGCTCCTGGCCACCTAGCTCTCAGGTGGCGACGGGCTCACGCTTGCCGAGGGGGTCGGGGAGGTCCTCGACGCCGGGATCGCCAACGTCCACCTCGTAGTCCTCCTCGGTGGTGATGTCCTCTCCGTCCGGCACTCCCGTGGAACGGAGGATCACCGACACGACCGCCACGACAAGCAGGTTCACCGCGAGCGCCACGATCCCGGTGTAGATCGTCACCTCGGTATCGATCCCGAGCTTGGAGAAGGCGTATTGGGCGCCGCCGAAATGCTCCTGCCCGGTGACGGGATTGGGCGTGTCGTAGAGGATCCAGAGGCCGACGATGAGCCCCGCCGCCCACCCGGCAAGAAGGGCGAACCGGTGGGCGAAGGTGCGCCAGAGCCCGAGCAGGAGCGCCGGCAGAGTCTGCAGGATGATGACGCCACCGATCAGCTGCAGGTCGATCGAGAACTGCGGGTCGATGGCGATGACGACCAAGAGCGCGCCAGCCTTGACTGCGAGCGATGTGTACCTGGCGACGCGCGCCTCCTGCTCGGGCGTCGCGTCGCGGTTTAGGTACTCCTTGTAGACGTTGCGGGAGAAGAGGTTGGCGGCGGCGATCGCCATGATCGCGGCGGGGACGAGAGCGCCGATCGCGATCGCGGAGAAGGCGACGCCGGCGAACCAGTCGGGGAACTGATCCTGGAAGAGCAGGGGCACGATCGTGTTCACGTCCTCGCCGATCGGCTCGATCCCGGCGGCGATCGCCATGTAGCCCAGGAGCGCGAGTAGCCCGAGCACCAGCGTGTAGGCGGGCAGCGCCATCATGTTGCGCTTGATCGTGTTTCGGTCCTTGGAGGCGAGGACCGCCGTCATCGTGTGCGGGTAGATGAAGAGCGCCAGGGCGGAGCCGAAGGCGAGCGTCGAGTAGCCGAGTGCCGCGGCGTCGCCGAGAATGATCCCGTCGGTCGTGAGCTCGTCGGTCGAGAACTTCTCGTTGGCGGCGGCGAAGATGTCGTCGAACCCGCCCAGGCTGATCGGGATCGCGATGATGGCGACGATCACGACGATGTAGATCAGCGAGTCCTTGACGAAGGCGATCAGCGCCGGGGCCCTCAGCCCGGACGTGTAGGTGTACGCGGCGAGGACGGCGAAGGCGATGATGATCGGCAGGTCGCCCTCGATGCCGATCGTCTTTACGACCGCCCCGATGCCCACCAGCTGCAGGGCGATGTAGGGCATCGTGGCGACGATCCCGGTGAGCGCGATTGCGAGCGCCAGCGAGGAGGAGCCATGGCGCCCTCGCACGAAGTCGGCCGGCGTGACGAAGCCGTGCCGGCGCGCGACGGACCACATACGGACCGCGGCGAGCAGCACCAGCGGGTAGACGATGATCGTGTAGGGGACGGCGAAGAAGCCGATCGCTCCGAGGCCGTAGACGAGGGCGGGCACGGCGACGAACGTGTAGGCCGTGTAGATGTCGCCGCCGAGCAGGAACCACGTGACCCAGGCGCCGAACTTGCGGCCGCCGAGGCCCCACTCGTCCAGATGGTCTAGAGACTCGGCCCTGCGCCAGCGGGCGGCGACGAAGCCCAGGCCGCTGACCAGCACGAAGAAGAAGATGACGATCCCGAGCTCGAGGCCGTTGATCGAGTCAGGCATCGCCGCCTACCTGCGTGTCTTGACGTAGACGATGCCGGTGAAGACCACGCTCAGCGGAACCCAAGCGAGCTGGTACCAGTAGAAGAACGGGAGGCCGAACAGGCTCGGATCCTCGTGGTTGTAGATCGGTGGGATCAGCAGCCCGATCATGGGTACGAGCAACAGCCAGTACCAGGCGCGACTGGGGCGACGCGAGCCTCCCTTCTCCTCCATGCCACCCTCGTTACCCGGAGAATTCAGGGCTTACACCAGCACTCTCACGGCCGCCGCGGAGGGCTTCGGCGCCCCCATCCATGCCCCACCTCTCACGCTACCCTTCCCGCCCTCACGCCGGAGTAGCTCAGCTGGTTAGAGCAGCGGAATCATAATCCGCGTGTCGCAGGTTCGAGTCCTGCCTCCGGCATCGCAGAGCGGCCGGGATCCGAGCCGGCGGGAGGAGTCGATGACTGATAACCCGAAAGCCGAATAGGCCTGTGGCGAGCTCGGCCTCCAGCGCGCTGATCCCGGTCGGAGCCGGCGATCACGTCCTCGGCGCCGATGAGCCCGAGCTGACGCTGGTTGAGTACGGGGACTTCGGCTGCCCCTTCTGCTTCGCCGCCAGCCGGCCGGTGAAGTCGCTCTTGGAGCGCTACGACACCCTGCGGCTGGTTTGGCGCCACTTTCCGGATTCCGAGCTTCATCCGGGTGCCGACCTCGCCGCGGAGCTCTCCGAGCTCGCCGCGGAGAGCGGGGGGTTCTGGCAGGCGCATTCGCTGCTCCTGGCCGGCCACGAGCGCTTCACTCCGGAGGAGCTGCTCTCCGTTGCCCGACGCCTCGAGCTCGACCGGGCCAAGGCCGAGTCGACCCTTCGCGAGCGTACCCATTGCGAACGTGTCCTCGAGGACGTCGCAGGCGCCGAGAGGGCCGGGGTTCACGCCACGCCCACCTTCTTCCTCGGCGGCGAGCGGCTGGAGGGCCATTGGAGTCAGCTCGCCCAGCTCGTTCCTGCGGCTCTAAAGAAGGAGCGGCATCCAGATGTCTGACTCGATCAGAGGAGTGTTCCATGCCATATGCCCAGCAGATGCTCGAAACATCTCCGAACCAGCCTCAGTTCGAGCGCGAGACGCTCGTCCGCTGCATCGAGGCTTGCTTCGACTGCGGACAGGCGTGTACCGCCTGCGCCGATGCCTGCCTCGGCGAGGGGAGCGTCAAGGAGCTGACGAGGTGCATCCGCCTGAACCTCGACTGCGCCGACGTCTGCGAGACGACCGGCCGAACGCTCTCGCGACAGTTCGCGAACGACGCCCAGCTCGTGCAGTCGCTCCTTGAGGCCTGCGCCCAGGCATGCCGGAGCTGCGGCGACGGGTGCGAGCACCACGCGCGAGAACTGAATTTGGAGCACTGCCGGGTCTGTGCCGAGGCGTGCCGCCGTTGCGAGCAGGCGTGCAGGGAGCTCCTCGGCGCTGCCGCTTGAGCCGGGAGTTTGGGAGCGCCGCCGGGCAAGCGGGGGCAAGGAGGATGACAATCGAAGGAGGCCGAAGTGAGCGACGAGGTCGAGATCGGACTGTCGTTCAGCGGAGCTCCTCGACCAGTCCGATGATGATGCCGTCGGGGCCGCGGACGTAGCAGTAGCGGTAGATGTCCCCGTACTGCGCCACCTCGCCCACGAGTTCGGCGCCGTGGGCGCGCAGGCGGTCGAGGACGTCGTCGACGGCGTCGACGACGAACGTGAGGCGAGGGATGCCCGGGGTGTTCATCGGCGCCCTCGGCGCAGTGCTGGTGGCCACCGGCGTGTGGAACGTCGACAGCTCGACCCGGCCGTGGCCGTCCGGGGTCCGCACGACGGCCATGTCCGCTCGGACGCCGTCCAGCCCGACGAGCTGGTCCACCCATTCACCCTCGACTGCTGCCTCGCCCTCCAGTTCCAGGCCCAGTTCGACGAAGAACGCGATAGCAGCCGCGAGATCCTCGACCACAACGCCGACGTGATCCATCCGGTAGATCGTCATGCCGCGAGTGTAAGACGGTCGGCGCTGAGGGCTTTGCCGATCCGAGCGGGGCGAGTCGCATCGGCGTTGTCAGGAGTAGGCCTGGGTTACGGTTGCCGTCGTGACCGAGGAGAACGCCGAGACGGCCACGATTCGCGCGCACCCCGACGACCTGCGGAGGGAGCCCGGAGCACTCGACGGGTCCCTGTCAGAGGTCGCTGAGCTCATCCAACTGCAACTCGATCTGCTTGTCGGAACCGGATCAGAGCTTGTCGCGGGAATCGACGCTGCGGGACGAATCTCCATCGCCACCGCCTGCCCCACTCCGCAGTCGAGCTCGGCGATGGCCACCGCAAACTCGGCGGCAAGCGGCCCTTCGTCCGGGCCTGAGATCTCCCTCAGAGGAATGCCCGCTACCGGCGATCGCCCACCGATTCCCGCCATCGTCTTCGGCGGCGACGTCACGGGCCTCGCGGCGGTGCGGGCGCTCGGGCGCGCCGGCGTCACGGTACTCGTGCCGCAGCCCGCCCATCCGCTGGTCCGCCGGTCGCGCTGGCATCGAGCGCTTAACGGCGCACCGCCCGAGGGCAGCGCCGGCGGCGAGCTCGCGGCCTGGCTCGGCCGGCTCCCCTACGAACGCAGCGTCCTTTACCCGTGCTCCGATCGCTGGGCGACGGCGATCGCCGCCCTGCCGGCCGCGGTCACCGCCGCCCACGTCCCGGTCGCGCCGCAAAACGCCGCGCTCGAGCGCCTCGTCGACAAGGCGCGCTTCGCCGACGCCGTCGCGGAGTTCGGCGTCCCGGCCCCGCGGACCGTGCGAGCGCGAACGGTGGCGGACCTCGCCGCGCTCTCCGACGAGGAGCTCAGCGGCTCGTTCCTTAAGCCCGTCGACTCACAGGCGTTCGTGGCGCGGCATGGAGTGAAGGGGCTTCGCCCTGGCGACCGGGCCGAGGCCGCCGCCCTGCTTGCCGCGCTCGCCGCCGAGGGGCTCGAGGTGGTCGTTCAGGAGCTCGTCCCCGGCCCGCCGAACGCGCACGTCTTCCTCAACGGCTACGTCGATCGCGCCGGCACCCTGCGCGCCTGCCTCGCGTACCGGCGTCTGCGGATGTTCCCGCCGGGGTTCGGCAACAGCACCCTCTCGGAGACGATCATGCTCGAGGACGCCGCCGATGCGCTCGCCGCGGTCGAGCGGCTTTTCGCCGGGATCGGCTTCACCGGCCTCTTCGACGCGGAGCTAAAGCGCGACGAGCGGGACGGGGTCGCGAAGATCCTCGAGGTAAACGCGCGGCCGTGGTGGCAGCTCGGGATCGCGGCCGCGGCCGGCCTCGACCTCGCGCTCCTCGCCTACCGCGACGCCGCCGGGGGCGAACCGCCACCCTCCGAGCGCTACCGGGTCGGGGTGCGCTGGGTCCACCCGGTTCCCGACGCGCGCGCCTGGTGGCGGTCGCGCGGCAGGGGCGACGATCCCGGGCTACCGGTCCGAGCCTGGCTCGGGCCAGGCAACGCCGTCTGGAACCGCGACGACCCGCTGCCGCTGCTTGCGGAGCTCGCGATGATCCTGAAGGGGGCCCGGAAGCATTACAGGCAGCGTCACTCGAATCCAGCTGCGCCGTGACGCCATCGCAGATCACCCTGCCGGGGGGCCGGAAGGGTCAGTCGCGGCTCGGGGCAAGAATCAAGAGCTCGACCGCGTAGTCGGGATTGGGGCTGTGGTCGCTCAGCATGCAAAACACCTCACGGTCGAGCGTCTTTTCGACCAGCGCCTTTATCTCGTTGCGCATTGCATCCTGAAACTCACGACGTATCTGCCGGACCATCGTCTCCTTGTTCGACTCTTGAAGCTTCCGCTCGGCCTTTGTGAGACTGTCTTCAAGCACCGTAATCACCATGTCGTCGGCGATCTTGGTCCGCGCGGACGTGGGCCCACGCCCGAGGTGGTCCTTGTAGATGGCGACGACGCCACGGGAGATTTCGCGGCTCGGCGACCTGCCCTCGGGGTCGGCTCGCCCCTCGCCCTCGAGTACATCGACTTCCATGCCCGCCCTCTACCGGTTCTTCTTGCGCGTCTTCTCCGTGGCCGCAGCGATGTCGGCGGCTTGCTGACCCAGGGCGCTGACCCGTTCGGCCGTCTCCTTAACGGTCTTTAGGTCCACCTTGCTGGTGAGCGAACCGTTCGGCTTCGGCAGCGATACGCGGCGCAGCTTCTGGATCGGGCCCTTCGGCGCCAGGCGGTTCTTGACGAGGATGGTTCCTGCGGCTCCCGCTACCGCCGCGCCCCCTGCGATCAGGGGTGTCTTCGCCTTCGAGGCGGCGGCCTTCACGGTCTCGCCGGCGTCTTTCAGCGTCAAGGCCCCGTTAGCTGAGCCGGACCCCGAGCGGCTCGAGCTCGTCCGCTTGGAGGTCGAGCCGCCGCTCTTCGATGTCGAGCCCTTGGAACCCGATGACGTCGACCTCTTGGAGCCCGATGACTTCTTTGCCGTGGACGATTTCGCCTGTGCCATGTGTTCCCTCCAGATGGGTATCGATTTGTTCAAGCGTCGCTGGTCAGTGCCGGCGGACCGGCGCGTTCAGCCCTGAGCTCACGGGCCCTTGCGTGCACGAGCGGTGAGGCCCTGCAGCACGACCTCAACCGGCGAGCGCCTCCGCGAGCCGGTCTCGCTCAGTGCCTCGCTGGCGACCCGAACCTGCTCGGCGACCTGGCCCGTCCGCTCCGCCAGTGCGCCGACGTTCTTTGCGGTGCCGGCAAGATTCTTGGTTGCGGTGCCGCCTCGCGGCAGCTTGACCCCGAGCACCCTTTTGCGGCGGTCTCGACTCAGCGCGATGCCGCCGGCCAGGCCGGCGAGCCCGGCACCGGCGGCAAGTGCCGGGGTCTTGAGCTTCCTGGCCGTGGTCGCCACCGCATCGCCTGCGGTGTTGGCGCCCTTGCTGGCTGCCTCCTTGGCCGATGCGACGCTGCCCCTCTTGTTGGCGCCACCCGACCTGCTGCGCGAAGACGAGGATCGGCGCGCAGTCGCGGAGCGCGACGCGGCTCGCCGCCCGTTCGACGAGCGGCTGGAGCCCGACCCGCTTTTCGTGGTCCGGGACTTGTTCGAAGTCTTGCGCGAGGCCGACTGCCCACCGCTCGCGGCTTTTGAAGGATTCCTGCTCTTCGTCTGCTGAGCCACCGTTCGCCGTCTCCTTGGGGAGTTTTCGGCTAGCGGCTACCCGGGTCGGCCGCCGGTATTCGCAATTTGCAGGGAGCTTGCGTCCCCGAGAGGTGGCGGCGACATCACTTGGCAATGGTCGCCCAAACCATCAGCTTCGCCACCCTCGCGCGCGCCCGTGCCTTGTCCGTCGGCCCAGCCGTCCATTGCTCCAACCCGGGCAAGTCAGCGGTAGTTCCCCTAATGGTTCCAGGTAAGCCCGACCTGCCGGCACCAGCTCCCCGTGTAGACTGGCGAGCCTTGTGGGGGGCCGCATACGGGACGTACGACGTGGGACGCTCGGCTTTGCCGTGCCCGGATCGCTCGTGACGTAGGCCACGATGGGGGGGCGCAGCGGGCTATCCATCCTCTTGGTCGTGGCGACCGCGATCCTGACCGGCGCCGTCCCCGGGAGCGCGATCGCGCATCCCGGTGTCCCGAAGACGGCGGCGGACCACATGCAGGAGGACGCCGTCGTCCACACGCCCGCCGAGGAGAGGCGCCTCGAGCGGCAGACCGCGGCGGCCACGGAGTCCGACGTCGAGCTGGCGGCTGCAGCGGCGGCAGGCGACGCGTCCGAGGTCGGCGAGTGGGGCCCCGTCCTCGACTGGCCCGTGGTCGGGATCCACGTGGCGCTGCTCGAGAACGGAAAGGTCCTGGCCTACGACAACGTGGGCGACCTACACCCGGGCCATTACGACGACCACAACCAGACCCGGGCCACCGTCTGGGATCCCGACACCGGGGTCCACGCGTCGGCGTGGCTGATGGGCTTCAACATCTTCTGCAGCGGCCTCGGCCATCTGATGGACGGCACCCTGTTCACCGCGGGCGGAAACCTGGACGCGGGGCAGGTCGGACTCAAGAACACTTACACCTTCGACTCCGAGGACAACACATGGGACCGGGGCGACGACATGGCCGAGGCGCGCTGGTATCCGACCGTGACCCCGCTTCGCAACGGAGAGATGCTGATCACCGACGGGGTGGAGGGCCGGGCCGAATCGCCGGAGGTGCGTGCGACCGACGGGGCCCTGCGCTCGCTCACGGGCGCGTCCAAGGATCTGCCGCTGTATCCGTGGATGGATCTCGCACCCGACGGGAGGGTCTTCAACTCAGGTCCGACGAAGCCCATGCGAAGGCTCGATCCAACCGGCTCGGGCTCATGGAAGAACCTAGGGGACCGCGATGCCGTGCCCCGTAGCTACGGCGGTCATGCGCTCTACGACGTCGGCAAGATCCTCGTCGCCGGAGGCGGTCCCTCCACCCCGAGCGCGGTGGTCATCGACATCAACGGGTCGACGCCGCAGATAACGCCCACCGCGAGCATGGCCTACGGGCGCCGCCAGCACAACCTCACCGTGCTCGCTGACGGCACCGTGCTCGCCACCGGCGGCAACTCGTCCGGCGCCTTCCACGTAGACATGAATGCGGGCGTTTACCCCGCCGAGCTGTGGGATCCCGCGACCGGCCTGTGGACGACCTTGGCGCCGATGCAGGTCACGCGCCAATACCACTCCACGGCGCTGCTCCTGCCCGACGGCCGCGTGCTCAGCGCGGGCGGTGGCGTCTGTGGGACCTGCGAGCAGGTCGGATATCTGGCGAAGAACGCTGAGGTGTTCACTCCGCCCTACCTGTTCAGGGACGATGGCTCCGGCGAGCTCGCGCCACGACCTCAGGTCACCTCCGCGCCGGGAGTGGTCTCCTACGGAGACGCCTTCCCGGTGGGAACGCCAAGCGCAGGCTCGATCAGCAAGGTCGCGATGGTGCGGCTGGGGGCCGTAACGCACTCGGTGAACATGGAGCAGCGGTACGTGCCGCTCGAATTCACCGCAAGCGGCAGCACGATCACCGCCGATGCCCCGTCGAACCCGAACGTCGCGCCACCCGGGGTCTACATGCTGTTTGTGATCGGTGCGGACGGCGTCCCATCCGTGGCGGAGATGGTGCGGATCGAGGCGGGCGCATCCGGTCCCCCGGCGCCGACGATCACCGACACCGACCCCGACTCGCCCTCGAAGATCAACGATCCGGAGGTGAAGGGAGTCGGAGCGGCGGCTGGCTCGACCGTCAGGGTCTACGGCGATTCCGGCTGCGCGGGCCCGGTCCTGGGCTCGGGCACGGCCGCAGCCTTCAACGGCGCGGCTGGCGTCACCGCCGTGGTCCCCCCCGATCAGACGACCAACCTCAGGGTGACCGCGACAGCTCAGGGCAACCCCTCCGCCTGCTCCGCCCCATTCCCCTACAAGGAGGATTCGACGCCGCCCGACACGCTGTTCACGCAGCAGCCACCGGCGACGACGACTAATCACACGGTGACCTTCGCGTTCACGGCGACCGAACCGGGCTCGACCTTCCGCTGCAGGATGGACTCGGAGGTATTCGCTCCGTGCACCTCGCCGGCGACGAGGACCGTCGGGGTGGGCGCGCACGTCTTCCGTGTCCGCGGGATCGACCCGAGCAACAACTTCGATGACACGCCGGCCAGGGCGAACTTCCGGGTCGTCAACTAGGGCGAAAGCCCTAGGCGACCCCCGAACGTCGCTGAGTCCCTTCAGGATCTGGTCATCACGTCCTCGGTCGGAACAGCGAATGTGCGGGCGGCCAGCTCGTATGCCTCGCGCCGCGGCTTGAGCGCCCGCACCGTGTCGGCGGAGAGAATCGCATCGAAGTGGTCTGTCAGGCCTGCGTGGGCGAGCTGCTCCCGCTCAACCTCCTCAGGCGAGTTCGACAGCGCCGCGAGCCGATAGCTGGCGCTTCGCCGCGCGAGCGCATCGGCGACGTCCGGATGCGCCGGCGGCGCACGCATCGTCGCCCCTACCCGATCGGCGTCCCCAGCTGTGAGCGTCACCCCCCGGCGCTGGGCCACCATGTCGAGTGCCGCACGCTGCGCGGTCGTGAGATTAGCTCGCTCCGTCGAGGTGGGCCAGGGTGCGAGCTCCCGCGACCGGTCTCCTCAGCGCGGGCGGGCCTGGTAGAGGATGCGACGGCCGGAGCCGAGCGACTGTCGGCGCTCGATCTCGAAGCGCCCGGCCAGCGCGCTTTCGAAGCCTTCGAGGACATAGTCGGGGCTGGCCTCCTCTCGCTTGCGTGCCAATAGTCGCTGGACCATCGGATCGGCGCGGTCGGCGAACTCGATCACCAGCACTCCGCCGAGGCCCGCAAGCCAGTCGACGACCTCGCCCAGCGGCACGTTTGCTCCGATCGAGAGGTGGTGCACGAGGGCAAGGCAGAGGACGAGATCGGGACGGCCACGTTGCTCCAGCGTGGCCCGCTCACGTCCGCGCCAACCGCGAGCCGGTGACGGGTCGGCGAGGTCCATGACCAGGGGCAGGATGTGCTCCTCACCGGCTGCCCGCAGGTTCTGAAAGAGCAGATCCGAGCTGGCGTGGTCGCCATCGACCGCCACCACGTAGGCACCCTCCTCGGCGGCGATCCGGGAATAGCGCCCGTCATTGCAGCCGAGGTCCCAAGCGAGGCCGGGGTTCGCCGACGCGCAGGCCTCGCGAACGAAACGGTCCTTCTGTTCGAGCTCGCCGGGCTCGTAGTGCGTGCGGTCGCCGTAGCCCGACCAAGCCGTCTCTGATGCCCTCCAGCGAAGGTGCCGCACGAGCCGCTCGAGCTTGCGCGCGTTGGCCTCGATCAACTCCTTGCGAAAGCCGGCGCGGCGGAGCTCCGCCCGGGTGTCGCGATCCGCCTCGCGCTCCTCGAGGCGGGCGTGCACCGTGACGTGGGTGAATACCCCGCGGCGAAGCAGGTTGCGCCCGCGCAGGATCGCGCGCGCCTGCGCCGGCGTGATGCCCTCAAGGGAGCCGCGCAGCCAGGGCTGGAACGGCACCCCCGCGTACGCCTGAAGCATGAGCGGATAAAGAGCCAGGGCGCAGAACTGGCGGTATCCCGCCCATGGTTCGCCTTCGGCGAGCCGCTCAAAGGAGCCAACGTCGATAAACACTGGGCGGGACCCCCGCCACTGCACGTTGTACGGGGAGGCGTCCTTGAGAACCATGTCCTCGGCGAGCGCGGCGCGCAGCAGCTCGAGCTGGAGCAAGGCTGCGTCTCGAAGCATCGAAAACGGCCACTCATACGGATAGGAGACGAAGGGGACGCGCTCGTGGCGCAGAACCGCAGACGCCGGGACATCATCACCCACGCGGAGCTCGGGGGGATCGTCGAGGCGCTCGGTGGCGACGAGCTTGCCCTCCGTCTGCATCCGGGCGAACAAATCGGTCTCGGCAAGGCGCTCGAAGTCCTCGAGGCCGCGCGCGCTGAGCGCGCGGAGCACTTCGCCCTCCTCGTCGAAGACGCGGCTGTCGGGGTCCCTGAACGAACCCGGATCCGCCGGAGGTCTTGATGGCACGCCTGGGTGAGGCGTCTTAGGAGACGCGCGACCTCGAGCCTGGCTCCTCGGCCGCTCGCTCACCCTCGGCAACAGGCTCGGGCTCGCGGCGGCGGATTCGCAGGAAGGTCAAGAGCCTGCCCCACCACAGCTTCCAGGTGACGGCCAGCGCGGCGGTGCCACCCAAGAGGGCCTGCAGCAGAACACTGCCGCTCCCCGGATCGAGATAGGCGAACAGCCCCAGGTACTCCACTCCCGTTCCCTTCGATCGCTTGACTGGAATCCTATACACCAGTGATTACCCGCCGCCAAGCCACCCATGCCATGCACGTCTTCGTCCTGGCGGGTCTGGTTGCTGCGCCGACCCTGCTGGTCGCCGATGCCCAGTTCTTCATCGGCCGCGGTGCGAGCGGAGCCGATGTGGTCGCGGTTGCCGTGATCATCATGCTCGCGGTCCCCGCGGCGCTCGCGCTCGTCAGCCTGCTGGCCGGGATGGTGAGCCCCAAGCTGGGGTGGATTGTGCAGCTGCTGCTGATCGCCGTGCTCGTCACGTTGCTTCTCTCGCAAAGCCTGTATCCGCTGGAGCTCCCGCTCGAGCTCCAGGCGCCGCTCGTGCTGATCGCCGGGGTGGCCGCCGCGGGGGCATACGCGCGCATTGATGGCGCCCGCTCGCTCGTCTCCGCGTTAACGCCGCTCCCCTTCATCGTGCTCGGCTTCGTCCTCTTTCTCTCGCCTGTCTCGGGGCTCGTCTTCGCCGGCGCCGAGGAGGTCGATGCGGTGGCCCAACCCAGGGCGGAAGCCCCGGTCGTGATGGTGGTCTTCGACGAGCTCCCCGGTCTGGCGCTTATGAATGCCGAGCGGCGTCTTGATACCGCTCGCTATCCCGAGTTTCGCCCGCCTCGGCGAGGACGCGACCTGGTTTCGCAACGCGACCAGCTCTCGGAGCGACACCGAGGTCGCGGTCCCGACGCTCGTGACCGGCGCCGACGCCGATCTGGACAGCCTGCCGACGGCGGCGGATCACCCTCGCTCGGTGTTCACCTTGCTGGGCGAGAGCCATGGGATGCACGTCTCGGAGCCCTGGACGAACATCTGCCCCGAGAGCCTCTGCCAAGGCGGCACCGAGAGCCTCGACGAAGGAAACCTCGGCTCGATCCTGGCCACGATGCCGTCGATCCTGGGAAACGCGTCGGTGCCGGACGCCGAGCGACTCGGGATCCCGGGTCCGCGGGAGAGCGGGGCCCTCAACCGCAGGGAGCAGTTCGAGATCTTCGTCGAGGAGATCGAGGCCCCCGCCGGACAGCCAGACCTCCACTTCCTGCACGTGCTGCTGCCACACAAGGCCTGGCACTACCTGCCCTCGGGTCAGCGCTACTCGGACTCGGTCGGCGAACCACCTTCCCTCGGAGGTCTCGAGCGCTGGGAGGACGACGCTTGGCTGACCCTCCAGCACGAGCAGCAGTTCCTACTGCAGCTGCGATTTACCGACCGGCTGCTGGGCACCCTGCTTGGACGACTGCGGGAGGCAGGGCTCTACGATCGCTCGCTGATCATTGTCGCCGCGGACCACGGGGTGTCGTTTCGCGCCGGGGACGAGCGCCGCGACGTAACCTCCACCAACGCGCCCGACATTCTCTCCGTGCCGCTCTTGGTGAAGCTTCCGCACCAGCGCAAGGGGGGTATCGACGATCGCCCCGCGAAGACCATCGACGTGCTCCCCACGATCGCCGACGCGCTCGGTGCCGAAGTTCCCTGGCCCGTCGACGGAGAGTCCCTGCTCGGCGAGTTGCCCCGCGACCGACAGATCGAGATGGAGAACATCGCGGGCGGAAGCGTCGAGCTGACCGCCGCCGAGTTCTCAAGGGCCCGTGACGCCGCGCTCGAGCGACAGATCGATTCATTCGGCGATGGCGAGCACAGCCTCTATGACATCGGCCCCAGCCGCCGGCTGGCCGGCCGGCCCGTCGAGCCCGTGCGTGGCCGGCCTGCCGCGGCCGAGGCGACAATCGACGACGGAGGCGCGGCGGGGCGCTATCAGCCCAGCTCCGAATTCGTGCCGGTCCGCATCGCAGGATCCCTGGAGGGGCTGGAGGCAAAGCGACGGCTGGCGGTGGCCTTGAACGGGCGCGTCGCCGCCACGACCTACTCGTACGAGGGCGACCGGGGCGTCGAGTTCACGGCAATGGTGCCGCCGCGTCTGTTGCACCCTGGCGACAACGATCCGGCCCTGTTCGCGATCGAGTCGGCCGCCGGCGAGCTGACTCTGCGCCCGATCAAGCTGGTCGGGTAACGCCGCAGCAGCGCAGCGACCGGGGTAGCGACAGGACTGGTCGAAAGATGTTTTCCTTCGGCCCGAGCCAAGAAAGGGGCACGCCGATGGCATTCGAGGAATTGAAGGAGAAGCACAGCGTCGTCTGGGGCAGCGGGCCCTACGAGCGAATCTCAGAGCACCTGAAGGTGGCACATGACCACCTGCTGCGGGTGATCAAACCGAAGCCGCAGGAGCGCTGGCTTGATGTCGCGACCGGGACCGGTGAGATCGCGACCCGGGCCGCGGGCGAGGGGGCCGATGTGACGGGCCTCGACCTCGCTCCGGACCTGATCGAGCGTGCGCGGGCGCGCGCGGAGGAAGCAGGTGTCGAGGTCGAGCTCGTCGTTGGCGATGCCGAGAACCTTCCGTTTGAGGACGGATCGTTCGACACGGTCACCTCGACCTTCGGGGTCATGTTCGCGCCGGACCACGAGGCGGTTGCGGCGGAGCTGGCGCGCGTCTGCCGCCCCGGCGGCCGGTTGGGCATGTTGAACTGGCATCCGACGGAGGGTGTGGCCGAGTTCTTCAAGGTGATGGCGGCCTACCAACCGCCCCCGCCGGAGGGTGCGGGCAGCCCGTTCACCTGGGGCGATCCCGATCACCTCGAGGACCTGCTGGGCGACTCCTTCGAGCTTCGCTACGAGGAGGGCGACTGCCCGCAGCCGGGCGAGTCGGGTGAGGACGTCTGGGAGCTCTTCTCGACGTCGTACGGTCCGACCAAGGCGCTCGCAGGCTCGCTCGACGACGAGCAGCGGGCGGCCCTGCGCGCGGATTGGATCGAGTACTTCGAGCGGTTCCCGGCAGACGGAGGCGGGGTCACCCAGCCGCGTCCGTACGTGCTCGTGATCGGTGAGCGAAAGGGCTGAGGGCCAAGCCGCTGCCGCGCCGCACCTAACCCGAGGCCGAGATCACGGGAGGCCGTCCGGGTCAATCCGCACGCGGCGTTCGCCTGCCTCGGCCCCCAGAAGCTGAAGGAGGCTCATGCCTTCGGCCTCCACCTCGTCCTGCTCGCGCCCGGTGATCCGCTTGAACGGGCGCACGAGCAACAGGGCCTGGTCTTCCCCGACCGTGGCCTTCCACGTCGCCGCGAGCATTCCGTCGACGGTCAACGTGCCGTTGTCGGCGCCGCTGCCCCGGAAGAAGTGGGCTTGCTTCGCGTCAGCGTCGACGAACCGTGAGCGGTCCGCGTGTCCAAGGAAGGCGTTGTCGTACTCGGGGAAGAAACGGACTGGGGCGGGTGTCTCGGGTGCGGGACGCGGCGCGTCGGGCAGATCGAAGAGCTCGCGCCCGTCCTCTCCCTGGAACACGTGCAGCTCGGGACGCAGACGCTCGAAGACCTCGCGCATGCGCGTCAGCCCAGACCAGTTCTGCATGTCCTTGACCGACGCGGGGCCAAGCGCGCCCAGGTAACGGCGGATCAGGCCCTCCGGCTCCGGCTCCCGAGCGAGCTCGCGCCCCAGCCAGCTATCGGCAGTGGTGAGCCTGGCCTGGCCCGATTCCCCCCACAGGCCCCTGGGCGGCACCTGGATCAGCGGCAGGACGAACGCAACGGCGTGACCGAGCGACGGAGCGTCGGCCTGCGGCCATCGCTCCGAGAGGGCGCGGCTGATCTCGCTGCGCATGCTCGGTCTCGCTTCCACCAGCTCACGTCCGGCGGCGAGCAGCTCGCCGAGGTCGGCATCACCGATCAGCTTTGAGAAGGGGCTCCCCCTGTAGGTCCCCTCGAGGACCCGCTGGACGAGTGGCCGCCACTGGATGTAGTCGGTCGCGGTGACGAGGTGGATGGTCGAGCGCATGAGACCGCCGCGGACCGCCTTGCGGTCGCAAAGGAGCTTGGAGAGCTCTATAGGCTCGAACTGCTCGAGTCGTGTCCACAGGCTCACGTAGGGCCCAGGCGGCTCCTGTGCCTGCATCCCTGCGAGGTGCTCGACCGCCTCCGAGACGCTCAGCTTCTCGCGTCGCAGCAGGAGTTGGCGCGCGAGCGTCGCGCGGTTCAGCTCCCGCCGGGTGAGGACCGGGGCATCGGTGGCCGCCTGCTTGGGCATCGGCGCATCGTAGGCGTGGCCGATGGCGGCGCTCGCGCGTAGCGCCCTACCCTGCGCGGATGCGCGAGCGTGGACAGGCGTACTCCGTAGCGCTGGTCCTCGGCGGAGTCGTGTCCGTGCAGGCGGGCGCGGCCGTGGCGTTCAACCTCTTCGACGAGCTGGGACCGGGAGGCACGGTGTTCCTGCGGGTGGCGCTCGCCGCCGCGGTGCTCGTGGCGATCTGGCGCCCCCGCTGGCGCAGTCGGTCGCGGTCAGCCTTGCGGCTTGCCGCGATCTTCGGCGTGGCGCTGGCGGGAATGAACCTTGCGTTCTACGCCGGATTGGAGCGGGTGCCGCTTGGGCTGGCCGTGACGCTTGAGTTCGTTGGCCCGCTCGGCGTCGCCCTGTTGGGATCGCGCCGGCCGCGCGACTTCATCTGGGTCGCGCTTGCGGCCGGCGGCATCATCCTGCTGAGCCCGGACCTCGGCGGCGACCTGGACGTGCTCGGGGCCGGCCTCTGCCTCTTGGCTGGCGCCTTCTGGGCCGCGTACATCGTCCTCGCCGAGCGGGTCGGCCGCGAATTCGAGGCCGCGAGCGGGCTCTCGGTGGCGCTGGTCGTTGGCGCCGCTCTCCTGCTCCCGATCGGGATCGCTGAGGGCGGAGCGGATCTGCTTGAGCCCGAGCTGCTCGCGGCGGGGTTTGCCCTCGCCATGCTGAGCTCCGCCATTCCCTACTCGCTCGAGCTCGAGGCCTTACGCCATCTGCCCAAAGGGACGTTCGGAGTGCTGATGAGCCTGGAGCCGGCGGCGGCCACACTCGTCGGATACGTGGCCCTGCACCAGGATCTGGCCGCGACCCAGCTGCTCGCCGTCGCGATGGTGGTGATCGCTAGCGCCGGGGCGCTTCGGAGTGCCGCGATCCCGGTACGAGACGGCTGAGGCAGCGGTCAATCCGGGACGTCGAGGAACTCGTTCGCATCGGAGAAGGAGTACCGGGGCTGGGGGCCGCCCTCGAGCGCATGGATGCGCGACCCCTGGGCGACACCGCCGAGCCCGTGGCGCGGGGTGAGCATGTAGGGCAGGGCGCTCCACTCCCCCGTCCCCGGCTCGAAGAGCTCGACCTCTTCGATGGTCTCGCCGCCCGGGTCGCGCTCCTCGCCTCCGAAGACGGCGATGCGCCCGTCGTCCAGGGTTGCCGCGACCGCGCCGCTGCGAGCCGTCTCCAGGGGCGCGAGCGTCTTCCATTGCTCTTTTGAGGGGTCGTACCGCTCGACGGTCCGGCGGCCGCCATGGATCGCCCCGGGCCGCCCGCCGATCGCGTAGAGCAGGCCGCCTGACACGGTGCCCGCGATGTGATTGCGGCCCACCTTGAGACCGGGCCCGTGACGCCAGCGCTCGGTCTGCGTGTTGTAGATCTCCAAGAGGCGTGAGCGGTCCCTGCCGGCGGTCTTGCCTCCGGCCGCATACAGGCGCGAGCCGATCGCGGCGAACGCCATCGCCATGCGGCCCTTGGACGCGTCGTCGAGCCGGGTCCAATCGTCGGCTCCAGGGTCGTAGCGGTAGAGGCGATCGGAGAAACCGGCCGACGCGCGGTTCCCGCCGAACGCGTACAGGTCGCCTCCAGCCGCGGTGACACCCGGGTGGTTCACCTCCAGTGGCAGCGGCGCGAGCTCGGTCCATTCGTCCTCGGAGATCGAATACCGCACCATGCGACCGGTGTCGCTCCCGGGCTCGAGGAAGCCGCCAAGGACGTAGATACCGTCGCCGATGCGCGCGGCCGCCACCTCCGTGCGCTGGAGCGGGCTCGGCTGGAGGACGCCCCAGTCGCCGGGCCCGCGGGCCGCGGGGCCGGGCTCGGCTAGTGCGGCGGCAACGACGGCTGCCGTGGCGACCGTGGCGACGACAACGGCGAGGATGCGCCTGCTCATCCGGAGTCCTTCGGCGCTGCGGCGCGTTCGTAGCCCGCGCATTCGGTGACGGGGAGCCGCGGGTAGCGCGGGTAGGCGGGGTCGGTCCGCGAGCGCTCGCAGAGCGAGAACTCCGATCCGCGCGTCGTCGGGACGATGCGCTGATGGGCGCAGTCATCGCAGAGGCCCGCCGCTGGTCTCGGCATGTCTCAAGTATCCACGCCGGATGCTCCTGTGCCTAGTCGAGCCCTTTACTTCACTTCGTATAGTGAGGTGTCGATCGTGAGCACCTTCAAGCGACTGCTCGGCTTCCTTCGTCCCTACCGGCGAGCTGCGATCGCGTCTTTGGGCTTCGCGTGGCTCGCGATGGGCATGACGATCGTGATCCCCCTGCTCGTCGGCGCAACCGTCGACGCCGTGGACAATCGCGACGGGGTCGTCGACCGCGACGCCATCCTCCCGCTCGCGCTGGCGCTCGTCGGGGCCGGCGTCGTGCGATTGGGGCTCACGGTGGTGAGGCGGATCATCGCCGGCAAGGTCTCGGTCGCGGTCGAGTTCGATCTCCGCGAGCGCGTCTACCAGCACCTGCAGGCGCTCGAGCTGGGCTTCTTCGACTCGCAGCAGACGGGACAGCTGATGTCGCGGGCAACTGTCGACCTGCAGTCGATCCGCTTCTTCCTCGGCTACGGCCTCATCTTCCTGACCCAGAACGCGCTCACGCTGCTGTTTGCATCCGTGGTCATGTTCGTGATCCAGCCGGGGCTCGCTGCTCTGGCGCTTGCCCCTGTGCCGTTCGTGGTGGTCACGGCAATGCGGTTCAACCGACGCTCCCGCCCGGCCTTCCAGGAGGTACAGCAACGACTCGCCGAGCTCACGGCCGAGGCGGAGGAGTCGGTCTCCGGAATCAGGATCGTGAAGGCATTCGCCCGCGAGGATCACATGCTCACTCGCTTTCGTGGCGCGGTCAACCGCGTGTTCGACCAGAACGTCTTCTCGACGCGCCTGCGCGCCTTCTACTCGCCGCTGCTCGGGTTCCTGCCCAGCCTCGGGCTGGCGGTGATCCTTCTGATCGGCGGCAACCAGGTGATCGCCGGGGACCTCACGCTGGGCGAGTTCACCGTCTTCTACACCTACCTGTTGCTCCTGATCGGGCCCATGCGAATGCTGGGAATGGCGCTTGGGATGGCGCAGCGGGCGGTGGCATCGGGCAACCGGCTGTTCGAGGTGCTCGACCGCGAGCCGCGGGTGGCAAGCCCCCCCGACGCCCCAGGATTACCCGAGGGCGAAGGGCGGGTTGAGTTTCGCGAGGTGTCGCTTCGCTACGACGGCGCGGCCCCGGCGCTCGAGGACGTCGATCTGGAGGTGCCGGCGGGCTCCACCGTGGCGCTCGTCGGGCCGACCGGCTCGGGCAAGACCAGCCTCGTCGCCCTGATCGCGCGACTCTATGACCCCAGCGCTGGCTCCGTGAGCGTCGACGGCGCCGACCTGCGCAGCGTGGACGTCAGCTCGCTCCGTCACGCTGTCGCGTTCGTTGCCGACGAGAGCTTTCTGTTCTCGGCGACGGTCGCGGAGAACGTCTCCTACGCGAAGCCGGATGCGACGCAGGAGGAGATCGAGCTGGCGGCCCGGCGTGCACAGGCCCAGGGGTTCATCGAGCGGCTCCCGGACGGCTACGAGACGCTCGTCGGTGAGCGCGGGCTGACGCTGTCGGGCGGGCAACGTCAGCGGATTGCGATTGCTCGAGCGCTGCTCGCGGACCCGCGCATCCTCATCCTCGACGACGCGACCTCGTCCGTCGACGCCACCACGGAGGCGGCGATCAAGCGAGGGCTGCGCGAGGCGATGGAGGGACGCACGACCTTCGTGGTCGCCCATCGCCTCTCCACCATCTCGCTGGCGGACGAGATCGTTGTGATGGACGAGGGCAGGATCGTCGACCGCGGCGCGCACGAGGAGTTGCTCGAGCGCTGCCCGCTGTACGCGGAGATCGCAGAGCACGGGATGGCGGATCAGGTCTTTCTCCAGCGCGACCTCGAGGAGCGCGAGGAGGTGGCGCGACTGTGAGCGGCGAGGGCAATGGGCGCCGCTGGGGCGCCGACGGCCGGCGGCGGGACGACGTGGACCCGATCACCGAGCGCGACCCCGAGACGCAACGGTCGGACGTCGCCGAGGAAACCGAGGATCAGGCGAATCAGCCCGGGCGGCTCGCCGGCACGGTCCTCATGTTTCGTGACATCTGGCGGCTTGTGCGCGGTGAGGACGAGCGGGGACGAAAGGTGCGGTGGATGCTCGGGCTGCTGCGGCCCTACCGCAAGCAGGTCGTGTTCATGCTGATCGCGCTGGTGTTGGCGACGGCCGCTGGGTTGGCACCGCCGTATCTGGCCGGGAAGGCGATCGATGTCGGGATCAGGGCCGAGGACGCGCAGGCGCTGACGGTCATCGTCGTGATCTTCCTGGCGTCGGCTCTCCTCTACTGGGGGGCGACCTACCTGCAGACGTACCTGGTGGGGTGGGTCGGCCAGCGGGCACTGCAGGATCTGCGCGAGCGGATCTACTCGCACCTGCAGGCGATGTCGATCGGCTTCTTCACGCGGCGCAAGCCTGGGGTGTTGATCTCGCGGCTCACGAACGACGTGCAGGCCCTCGACTCGCTTGTCACCGATGGGATCGTGACGCTGTTCTCGAGCACGTTGACGCTTGCTGGAGTGGTCGTGATCCTGCTCTTCCTCGACCTGCCGCTGGCGCTGATCACGTTCCTCACCTTCCCCCTGCTGGCGGTGGGCAGCGTGATCTTCCGGATCGCCTCCGCTGGGGCCTACCGGGCGACGCGGGAGAAGATCGCGAACATCACGGCATATCTGCAGGAGACGATCTCCGGGGTGCGGGTGGTGCGGAGCTTCGGGCAGGAGGGCCGGCATGTAGCGCGGATGTCGGAGCTGAACGAGGAGAACCGGGTGGCCAACCTGAAGACGGTCTACCTGAACGCGTCGTACTTCCCGGCGGTGGAGCTGCTGTCGGCGATCGGGACGGCGGTGATCCTCCTCTACGGCGGCTATCAGGTCCTCGACGGGAACATCGAGATCGGTGTGATGGTTGCGTTCGTCGGCTACCTGAACCAGTTCTTTGATCCGATTCAGCAGATCTCACAGCTCTACACCACGTATCAGCAGGGGATGGCCGCGCTGGACAAGATCTTCGATCTGCTCGATACGGCGCCGGACATGACCGACAAGGAGGATGCGGTCGATCCCGGGAGGATCCGCGGAGAGCTGCGGCTGCAGGATGTCTCGTTCTCCTACGGAAGCGATGGCGAGCGGGCGCTCGAGGACGTCGATCTCTTCGTGCCGGCCGGGCAGACGGTGGCGCTCGTGGGTGAGACGGGGGCGGGGAAGTCGACGCTTGCGAAGCTGGTGGCGCGTTTCTATGACCCACAGAAGGGCCGGGTTCTCGTGGATGGCCACGACGTTCGTGACCTTCAGGCGCAGGCCCTGCGCCGGCAGCTCGGGATCGTGCCACAGGAGGGGTTCCTCTTCTCGGGGACGATCCGCGAGAACATCGCGTTCGGGCGACCTGATGCGGAGCTCGGTGAGATCGAGGAGGCTGCGCGGACGGTTGGGGCGGATGTGTTCATCGGGAGGTTGGCCGCCGGACTCGAGACCGAAGTCGGCGAGCGTGGGGTGCAGCTCTCAGCCGGCCAGAAGCAGCTCGTCGCTTTCGCGCGGGCGCTGCTGGCGGAGCCGCGGATCCTGATCCTGGACGAGGCGACGTCGAATGTGGATGTGAGGACGGAGAGGGTGATCGAGCGGGGGCTGGAGCGGCTTCTGGCTGGACGGACGGCAATCGTGATCGCTCACAGGCTCTCGACGATCAGGAGGGCAGGGAGGATCGTTGTGCTGGAGCACGGGAAGATCGTCGAGTCGGGGACGCACGACGAGCTGATCGAGGCGGGTGGGCGGTACGCGCGCCTTTACGGCGCCTGGGCCGAGCAGCAGGCGGCGTAGCCGCTCAGCTCAGTTCCGCCCTGGCCGCGCCCCAGCTAGGGGCTGATGCCGCCGGAGCCGCCGCCGCCTCCCCCACCGCCGTCGGTGCCACCAGAGTCGTCGGGTGCCGGTGCGGGGGCGGGAGCGGGTTCGACGGGAGCGGGTTCGACGGGCGCCGGCTCTGTTGGTGCCGCGGGCACGCCGGTGGGGTCGGAGGGCGCAACGGAGCCAGAGTCGTCCTCGCTTCGCACGGAGCCGGCGTCCGGGTCGCCGCATTCCTCGAAGCCGTAAGCCTCGGCGGCGTCGAGCAACTCGTCTTGGGCGAGGGAGATGTCGGTGTCGGCCTCGGTGGCCGCGGTCGTGTCCGCGTCCTGGATGGCGGCGACCTTGCTCTCAAGCCCTGCGACGAGGTCTTCGTGCGCGGCGAAGAAGTCGTCGAGCGTGGCCTGGTCCTCCTCCGGCGGGGTGAGCGAGCGCAGCGAGTCGAGCTGTGCCTCGGTGAGCGAGAGCTCGTCGCTGGCGAGCTGCTCCTCGTCGCTGTCGGAGAGGCTGGCGATCGAGATCGCCGTCTCCTCGCAGATGGCGTCGCCCTCTTGGATGAATTCATCCTTGGAGAGCGGTGTGGCCACCCCAGGCGTGGAGGCGCCCTCATCCGCCGTGATCGGGGCTGAATCCTCGTCGCCGCCCCCGCCCGCGACGGCCACGACGATCAAGACGAGCACGAGCACGATTGCGAGAACCGCGACGAGACGTCTGCGCGCATAGACGTCCATACCCGATTCAAGGTAACAGGGGAAACACGAATTCCCCGGCTCAGCGGGCCATTTGCAGCGGTTTCGTCAGGCGGCGTCCGCGTCGGGGCGCCGAGGGTTCCTGCCGCCCCAGGAGTGGGGCTGATCCACCATGTGCCTCAGTCTGGTCTCAGGAGCCGCTTGAGCTGGGGATCATGGACTCGAACCATGACTACGAATACCAGAAACTCGCGTGCTGCCAATTACACCAATCCCCAAAGCGCCAGGCGAGGATAGCGCCGCTCCGCGAGGCTCTGTCGCCTAAACCCCGAGCTCGTCGAGGTCGCTGTCAGCGTCCGCGAGAGCCTCCACTTGGCCGCTCACATCGGCCCCCGAGTCGATCAGCCGGCGGGCGTGCACAAGGTCCTCCGAGCGGTCGACCGACAGCGCCCCAGCCACCCTGCCGTGGTTCAGATACCAAGCGGACCACTCCCCCGCATCGCGGTCCCCTCGGACGATCATCGAGTCCCACTCATACGCCGGCCCCACGTACTCGAGCGACGCCCAATCCGCGAGGTCACTGAAGAAGTACGGCACCTCGCGGTAGGGCTCGGTGTCACCGCTCATCGCCCGGCCCACGTGCCGTCCCTGGTTGAACGCCACGTCCCAATGCTCCACCCGCAGCCGGCGCCCGTGGACAACGCTCTCATACGAGCACACGTCCCCCGCCGCGAAGATCCCCTCCACCGACGTCTCGAGGCGCTGATCACAGACGATCCCGTCCTCCACCTCGAGCCCCGCCCGCTGCGCCAAGATCACGTCGGGCTTCACCCCGGCCCCCACGATCACGACATCGCCCTCAACCGTCCGCCCGCTCTTCGTCACCACCGACCGCACGCGCCCATCGCCCTCGAACAGCCCCAGCTCCTCACCCCCGAAGATCTCCACACCCTTGGACTCGAGCAACTCGTGAAACCAGCGCCCGGCCTCCTCGCCGAACGACCGCGACATCGCCACGTCCTCCATCATCACGATCGTGCAATTCGCCCCCTTCGCCGTCAGCGAAGCCGCGACCTCGCACCCGATGTAGCTCCCCCCGACCAGCACAACGTGCTCGGCCTTCTGCGCCTCCTCGCGGATCGCATCCGAGTTGCCGTACGCCCGCAGGTAGTGAATCCCCTCCAGTTCCGCGCCCTCCACCCGCAGGATGTTCACGTTGGCCCCGGTGGCAATCAGCGCCTGGCCGAACTCCACCTCCTCCTTCGTCTGGAGCTTCGCCGTGCGCGCCTCGACGTCCAGCGCCATCACATTCGTCCCCGTGAGCAGCTCGACCCCGTTCTCCTCATACCACCCGGGCTGATGGACGTACGCGTCCTTGCGCTCCGCCTCCCCGCGCAAATACTCCTTCGAGAGCGGCGGCCGCTCATACGGCGGCTCCGCCTCACGCCCGACCAACAGCACCGACCCGTCCGCCCCCCGCTTGCGCAACTCGGCCGCGCAGTTGGCAGCCGCCAGGCCCCCGCCAACGAGCAGGAAGTCAACCCGCCGGTCGCTCAAGCGCCGCTGCTCGACTTTTCGACGGGGCCAAAGCGGCCTGTCAAATCCTCCTCGACGGTCGGATCGAGCACCGCGAGGACCTCGTCTCCCACCTCGAGCACCGTCTCCGGCCCCGGGACGAACCCGCTGCCATCACGCAGCACGGAGATCAGCAGGCTGCCATCGGGCATCTGCAGATCGGTCACCCTCTGGCCCGCCGCCTTCGAGCCCTCGGGCAGCAGCATCTCGATGATCTCCAGCCGCTGCTCCGGAAGATCGAGCAGGTGGACGAGACCGTAGTCGGGCACCTCATGCTCGATCAGCCGCAGGATCAGGTCCGTCGCCGAGACCACCGGCTTCACCCCGAGCAGCTCGAACCACTGCTTGTTGCGCGGATTGTTGACGCGGGCGATCGTGCGCTCGCACAGGTACTTCTCCTTCGCCACCTGGCAGATCAAGACGTTGTCCTCGTCGTCGCCGGTGACCGCGATCACCATGTCGGCCCGCGAGATCCCCGCCCGCTCGAGCACCCACAGCTCCGTGGCATCCCCGTACTGCACGATGTGCTCAAGCTCCTGCTCAACGGTCGAGTAGCGCTCCCGATCGTTGTCCAGGAGCGTGACCTCGTGCTCCTTGTCGAGGAGCTCGCGCGCGAGATTCCATCCCACCTTCCCCGCGCCGACGATGATCACGTACACGGCTCAGCCGTCCTCGCCGGTCCGCTCCACCGGCTCGCCCACCGGCGCCATCGCCTCATCCGCAGGGTCGCCGCTCTCACCGTCCGCACGCGAGCCGCCCGAGCGCCCGGCGGCCTCGCGCACCTCGCCCACCAGCATGTCGATCGCCACCCGCGTCGGGCAAATCGTGTGCACCCCCTGCGACTCGTACCACTCCGCTCGATATGGGTCGAGGATTCGCGCGATCACGGTCGGCACGTTGAACTGCCGCTTCGCGATCTGGGCAACCACCAGGTTCGTGTTGTCACCGTCCGTCGCCGCCACGAACGCATCCGCCTTGTCGATCCCCGCCTCCTGCAGCGCCTCGATCTCAAGGGCGGTCCCCACCGTGTAGCGACCACCGAGGTCCTCCCACGGCTCGTCGAGCCCAATCTCCAGTCGAGCATGCGATTCGGGATCCTCGTCGATGCACGAAACGGTGTGCCCCTCCTGGAGCATCGTCCGGGCAACCGACGATCCGACCCGCCCAACTCCCACGATCAGGATGAACATCAGCCGGGCAGTGTACGCACGCGCCTGAGCGCTAGGTCAATCGATGCGTGGTCGGGCGGCGAGTGGGATCGAAGGCCGGGCTCCCATCATCCGCAGCAGGCGCCGTCAGCAGCACCCGGCATGGAGCCTTCCGCAGCACGTACTCCGTCCCGGGACCGATCTCGGCCGGCCGCGAGCCTCCGATCCCCCCCAGTACGGCCCCACCGCGGATCTGCGTGGGAGGCTCGGCGCCCATCACGATCACATCGACATCGCGCTCGCGCGCCGCGCTCACGATCCCGGCGCCCACGTCGCGTGCCCGCACCACCGAGGTCGCCACCTCCACGGTCTCGTACTCCTCCCCCACCTCCTGTGCCCGCGCAAGCGCGCCGTTCGCGGACTCCATTCGCTCCTTCGGAGGCTTCGCATCGAGCGGAACCTTGAGCGGCAGATCGAGCACGTAGATGACCTCGAGATGCGGCGGCGCCTCCCCGGGCTGCTCGGCGGCGGCAGCGAGCCGCCCCGCGGTTCCCACGATGTCGTCATCGAGGGGAGTCCCGAACACGGGCACCAGGATGCCTCCGTACTCCGCCTTATGGACGGACCTGGTGAGCGCCCTCGCCGGCACCGAGACGCGGCGCGTAAGCGAGGTCTTGGCGAAACCACGCCGATAGGCGACATACGCCACAAGGCCGAAGATCATCCAGGCGCCGCCGATGTAGCGAGCCTCGTCGTGGAAGAGCACAACGCTCACCCAGGCGGCGACCGTGAGCCCCGCCGCCGCGACAGCCGGCAGGGGGATCTCGGCACCCCGAAAGCGAACGTTAAGCGGCACGCGGTAGGGACGTGGCCGATCGGGGTCCGTCATCCGCAGGCGAATCACCGAGAGGTGGGCGATGGTGAACGCGATCGTCGCGCCGAACGCATAGAGCCCGCCGAGGAACAGCACATCGGCCGGGATCACGAGTGCGAACGCGATCCCCGCAGCGATCAGGATCGCGACGTGCGGCGTCGTCCACCGCTTGCCCAGCGTGCCCAGCCAGCCAGGAATCTGCCGGTTCGTGGCCAGCGAGTACACGTGACGCGAGAGCCCCAGCATCGACGTGCTCGCCGCCCAGATCAAGACCACCGGCGCCAGCGCCACCACGGCCACCTTCATCACGTCCGAGACCCAGACGGGGCTGAACCCCTCCACGACACCGAGCACCGGGTTCTCGAGGAAGGGCCCGGCCAGCGCCGTCTCGGGGCCATCCGGAGTCGCGACCACGGGCAGCACCATCAGGGAGATGGCCGCAACCCCGGCGTAGAGGATCGGCACCAGCGCCGCCGCAGCGACAACAAGCCGCCGCAGATCCATCGCCCGAAACCGCAGGTCAGGCGTCAAGTCCGACGCAGCCTCGATGCCCGCGTAGGCCACCGTGGCGATCACGCCCGCGTAGATCGCGTCTTCCAGGGAAGGCGACTCGAACAGGTCCAACTCGGCGGTGAGCGCCGCGGCGTCGAACGACGTGATCGCTCCGACCACGATCACCGCCACCAACAGCAAGACGCCGGCCAGCGCCACGCCCACGAACCACGGCTCGTGGCGCCGCCCGGAGAGGTTGACGATGTTGAAGGCCGCGACAGCAGCGATCACCACGCCCGCCGTGATCAGCTCCGCGGCCCCGTCGGTGAACGATCCCGAGATCGGCTCGAGGTAGTGCGGAACGGAGATCGCGGCCAGCGCGATCACGATCAGGTAGTCGATGAGGATCGCCCAGCCGGCAACGAACGAGATCAGCTCGTTGAAGGCGTACCGACCCAGCGTCGAGGAGCCGCCACGCTCGAGGTACATCGCCGCCCCCTCGACGTACGTCATCGCGTTCAGCAGGAAAACGACGCCGACCCCGAGGAAGATCAGCGGAGTGAGGGCGAGGCCGCGATCAGCGACGAGCCCGATCGAGAAGTAGATCGAGAACCCGACCGCCGAGTACGTGACGGCGAAGAGCCACGGCACACCGACCAGCCGCCGCGTCAGGGGTCCCCGATTGGTGCGGCGATCCACGCCGCTCCAGCCCTCGCTCACGATCTGCCTCGGGAGGCCAGATAGAGCCGTCCGCCCCCGAGCGCGATGAAGACCACCCCCAACAGCACGCCGACCGACAGCACCCCACCCCCGTTCGCCAAGGTCACGATCAGGATGGTCACGCCGAAGCCGAGAATGACCACGGCAAAAAGGCGCGTGACCGCGCGGTAGACCTCATCAGGGGCAGCCACGACCGAGATTCTAGGTTCGCCGTGCGGCGCCTAGCCGGCGATCCGCTCGCGCGGGTCGCGCGCGTGCTCCGGCGTGGCGGCGACGATGACCCGGCACGGCCGCTGTGCGAGCACCGTCTGCAGCGACCGCCCGTATTGCGGCGTTCCGTTGCGATATCCGAGCTGCATCACGATCGCCGCCGCCTCGAGCTCCTTCGCCCGCGCGATGATCGCCGCGCCGCCCTGGCCCGCTCGCACGCGCTGTACCTGGCCGGTCACGCGCAGCCCGCAGATCAGCCTCGCCCGCTCGATCCGGCCCTGGGCGGCGCTCTCCGCCTCCGGCAGCTCCGCATCCAACGGGAGATGCGTCGGCACCTCGAGCAGCGAGAGGACATGGATGGCGTGACGGCGCTTGGATCCCAACGCGAGCGCCGTGGCCACCGCCTCCTCGGAGAAGGGCTGCTCCTCGAAGGCCAAAAGGACGCTGCGGTACTCGACCTCCTCCACACCGAGCGCCTCGAGGCTCTCGACTTTGACGGTCTGCCTGAGCGGGAGGCCCTGGTGACGGCGATAGAGGTAGTAGAGGATCAGCCCGGCGATCATCCAGCCGCCCCCCGTGGCGAGGATCACAGGATCCAGGACCATCGCCACAACGAACGCCGCAAAGGTCCCGAGGCCGCCGAAGATCGCTGTTGGCGGGATGTCGACGCCCCGAATCCGGACTCGGCCAGGGGGACACCACAGGCGGTTTCCCTCGAACGCCTTGCGCCGCTCGGCGAGCGGATAGCGCTTGCGCATCCAGATCACCGAGAGGTGGGCGATCGTGAACGACAGGGTCGCGCCAAACGCGTAAATCGCCCCGAGGAACGTCGTCTCGCCGGGCGCCATCACCACGATCGCGACCACCGAGAAAGCGATGATCGCCGTGTACGGCGTCTTGAAGCGCGGATGGACGCGCCGCAGGATCATGGGGAGCTGGCGATGCTGTCCCATCGAGAAGGTGAGCCTCGAGAGGCCGATCAGCGCCGCGTTGGTGGCGATCAGCAGGATCACCGCCGCCAGGATCCCGACGTAGACCTCGAGCACATTCGTGAGGCCGGCCCCGAGCCCGATGTTCTCGACGATGCCGAGCACCGGATCGTCCGCGTAGGTCGTCGCCAACTCGGTCGTGGCCGCATCGCCGCTTCCCGTCACCGGCATCGCCGACAATGCGATCCCGGGCAGCAGGGCATAGAGGCCGACCACCGCGATCACGGTGTAGCCGGTACCGCGCGGAATCGTGCGGTCGGCGTCGCGGGCCTCCTCCGCCATGTTCGAGATCGTCTCGATCCCCGTGTAGGCCACCATGCCCACCGCGATCCCCAGGGCGAAGTCGCCCCAGGTCGGCACCGAGCCGAAGTCCACCTGCGAGACGAGGAGGTCGGCGTTGAACACGAGCGCCAGCCCGATCACCGCCAGCACCACCTGCGTGAGGAGGTCAGCGATGGCGAGGACCAGGTTAAGGCGGGCCGACTCCTCCGTTCCGCGAATGTTCAGCAGCGCGAGAAGCACCACCAGCCCGACGCCGAAGATCACGTCGGCTGGGCCATGGCCCAGCGGCTCCCAGAAGACCGCGAGGTAGTGCGGCACGAAGAAGGCGGAGATCGCGACCGTGACGATGTAGGTGAGCATCTGGGCCCAGGCCGCGAAGAAGCTCGCGAGCTCGTTGAAGGCGTGGCGAGCGAAGCTCGACGAGCCGCCCGCCTCGGGGTAGAGAACCGTCGCCTCGACGTAGGTGGCGGCGGTGAAGGCGAAGATCAGCCCGGCGATGATGAACGTGACCGGCGTCAGCCCGAGCGCGTAGAGCGCGACCAGCCCGAGCGCGTAGTAGATCGAGGAACCGACGTTGCCGTACGCGGCCGCGAACAGCGCCCCCGTGCCGTGCACGCGACGAAGTGCCTGCTCCCTCGGATGCCGCTCCGCCATCGCCGGCGACTATAGAACCCGGGCCAGCGATACCCTGCGAGCTGCATGAGCGAGGTCATCCACACCTGCTACCGGGTGCTCGATCCCGACCGGTCCGTCGAGTTCTACGAGAAGCTGGGCTTCGAGGAGCGCCGCCGCATGCCGATCGGCGACGACGCGACCAACGTCTTCATGGGGCTGCCCGGAGACGGCGAGCGGCTCGAGCTGACGCACAACCACGACGTCGATGAGCCCTACGAGCTCGGCACCGGGTACGGCCACATCGCGATCACCACCGACGACCTCGACGGCACCCTCGAGCGCCTCGCCCGCCTCGGGATCGAGCCCGAGAAACCGCCCTACCAGGTCCGCGAGGGCGGCTCGCGCATCTGCTTCGTCCGCGACCCCGACAACTACAGGATTGAACTGATCGAGAAGGGCTGAGGTCGGCTAGTCGGCCGAGCCCTCGAGCGGCGCGCCGCCGAAGCCGATCTGGTTTCCATCCGCGTCGCGGTAGGTCGCCTTGCGGACCCCGTTGCGGTAGGTCTCCCGCTTCGCCGGCTCGATGCCGCGAGCCGCGATCTCCCCCACCACGGCCTCGAGGTCGTCGACGAAGATCGTGTGCACGGCGTGTCCGGCCCGCTCTGCGTCCTCCACGATGAAGACAAAGCGATGCTCGCCGAGCTCCCACACGCACTCGGTCTCGTGGGGGGCAAAAGCAGGCTCCGAGCCCAGGAGGCCCTCGTACCACGGCTTCGCCGCCTCGTAGTCACGCACGCAAATACCGGCGAAGAGGTCCATTGCTAGCCAGGAGACCCGACTGCCCGCTGGACGTGGTCGCTCGTCACCTCCGCCGGCGACGGACAACCGCAGAGGGCAAGCGCCAGCTCGATCTCGTCGCGCAGGAGCTCGAGCACGCGCCGCGCTCCGTCCTCTCCGGCGGCCGCGAGGCCCCAGAGCGCCGGGCGCCCGACGAGCACAGCCCGTGCGCCAAGCGCCAGAGCCGTGACGACGTCGGTGCCACGCCGGACGCCGCCGTCGACGAACACCTCTAGATCGTCACCGACCTCGTCGGTGATCTCCGAGAGCACGTCGATCGTCGCCGGCACCGCGTCGAGCTGGCGCCCGCCGTGGTTGGAGACGACGATTCCCGCTGCCCCGTGCTCGGCGGCGAGGCGCGCGTCCGATCCCGTCATCACTCCCTTCACGAGCACCGGGAGAGCCGAGTGCGAAGCGATCCGCTCGAGGTCTTCCCACCCGAGCGCGGGGTCGAGCAGGCCGAACGCCTCGAAGATCGTCATCGGCCGCGTCTGGCCGACCGCGGCGGCCATGGCCGGCACGTTGATGTCCTCCGGCACCGCGAACGAGGTCCGCAGGTCGCGTTCGCGGCGGCCGGGTAACGGAGCGTCTACGGTGACAGCGATAGCGCGGTAGCCGGCGGAGATCGCCTCTTCGATCAGCGACCGGGTCACGCCCTCGTCGCGGAAGCAGTAGAGCTGCAGCCACCGTGGAGCCCCGGGCGCCGCCGCGGAGACGTCCGTAGGCGAGGTCGTCGCGAAGGTGGAGAGGCACATGAGCGTCCCGACGGCCGCCGCTGCTCGTGCCATGCCGGCCTCCCCGTCCGCGTGGGCCATGCGCTGGATCGCCACCGGCGCGACCAGCAGAGGCATCGAGACCTCGGTGCCCAGCACCTCGGTTCGCGTGCTGACGTCGGCCACGCCGACCAGCATCCGCGGGCGCAGCTGCCAGCGGCGGTAGGCTGCGACGTTCTCGCTCAGGGTCCGCTCGTCGCCCGCCCCGCCCGCGAAGTACCCAAGCGGGCCCTCCTCGAGCGCGTCGGCGGCAAGCCGCTCGTAGTCGGCGACGTTGATCGGCTCGCGCGAGGAAGTCATGTCCCGGACGCTATTCGATGCCGTTACCGTGCCTGCAGGGCGTCCATTCCCACCGCGAGGGCGAGCGCCAGTCTTCTGTCGATCCTGCGCGCCGAGTCGCCGCTCAGATCGAGGATGTAGGTGTCGCGAACCCCGATCTTCCTGGTCAGCTGGCCGATCCGCTGGTCCTCGCCAAGGAAGTACTCGAAGTGGTACGGGATCGGGATCATCGCGATGAACTCCCCGATCAGGGGGATCAAGGCGAAGAGGCCGATGATCCGGCGCAGGATCGCGATCGTGGCGCTGGTCTCCCGCGCCCAGCCGATCTGCTCGTCCTCCTCGTAGATCTTCCAGGTCGAGCGCATGAGCGACTGCTTGAAGACCTTGCCCAGCTCGCCGATCTTGCTGCCGTCCGGCGCGGTCACGGAGTAGCGGGCGGTGGGATCGAACCGCTGGTGCGCCAGGATCCGGAAGACCTCGTCCTCCTTGGTCTCGTCCACGTAGGCGCGGAGATCCTCCTTCAGCTTCATCCGCCTCTGCTGAACGAAGCAGACTGGCTGTCCCGGCGAAGCCTCCCCGACCAGGGTCGACACCTCGTACTGGTTCACCATCGGCCGGAACCGCTGCCGGATGACGAACCGGTCGTGCTCGGCCGGATTCGCCGACGCCTGAGCGCCCGCCGGATGGGGATCGCCCGCGCCAGCCTCGGCGGCGTCGTTCAAACGGCCCTACCCGGGGAAGTTAACGATCGGGATGATCAGGATCGCGACGATGTTCGCCACCTTGATCATCGGGTTGATCGCGGGGCCGGCGGTGTCCTTGTAGGGGTCTCCGACGGTATCGCCGGTCACCGAGGCCGCGTGCGCCTCAGAGCCCTTGCCGCCGTGCGCGCCGTCCTCGATCAGCTTCTTCGCGTTGTCCCAGGCGCCACCTCCGGCGGTCATCGAGATCGCAGCGAAGAGCCCAACCACGATGACTCCGATCAAGAGGCCGCCGAGCGCGTCGACGCTCCACAGGCCGATCAGCACGGGCACCACGATCGGGATCAGCGAGGGAAGGATCATCTCCCGCTGCGCCGACGCCGTCACGATCGCGACCGTCTCGGCGTAGTCCGGCCGCTCGGTGCCTTCCATGATCCCCGGCTTGTCGCGGAATTGCTTGCGCACCTGCTCGACGACCTGGCCGCCGGCGCGGCCCACGGCCTCGATCGCCAGCGCCGCGAAGAGGTAGACCATGATGCCGCCGACGATGAGCCCGATGAGCACGTCAGGATTGGAGAGGTTGAAGAGGGCCTCGAGGCTGAAGCCGGCGGGCGCCTCCTCTTCGAGCTCGATCTTAAACGCCGCGAACAGCACCAGCGCCGCCAGCGCCGCGGAGCCGATCGCATAGCCCTTGGTGACGGCCTTGGTCGTATTGCCGACCGCGTCCAGCGGATCCGTGACGTTCCTTACCTCCTCTGGCAGCTCCGCCATCTCAGCGATACCACCGGCGTTGTCGGTGATCGGACCGAACGCGTCGAGGGCGACGATGAGGCCGGTGAGGGAGAGCTGGGCGACCACCGCGATCGCGATCCCGTAGATCCCAGCCAGCTCGTTGGCGCCGAAGATGGCGGCAGCGATCAAAAGTGCGGGCAGCGCGGTCGACTGAAAGCCCTGCGCGAGCCCCTGGATGATGTTCGTCGCGTGGCCGGTCTCGGACGCCTTGGAGATCGTGCGCACCGGGCGGAAACGGGTGGACGTGTAGTAGTCGGTGATGACGAAGAGCCCGGCCGTCACGATGATCCCGAACAGCGCGCAGACCCAGAGGTCGCCGACGCCGATGTCCGTGCCGACGAGCACGTCCGACATGAGCCAGTCCGTGATCGGGTAGAACGCCGCGGCCGAGATCACCCCTGAGATGATCACGCCCCGGTAGAGCGCGCCCTCGACCCTGTCGGTCGACGTCCGCACCAGGAGCGCGCCGATGATCGAGGCGATGATCGCAACCCCACCGAGGACCAGCGGGAAGAGCGACACCTCCCGGGCGAACTCGGGGAAGGTGAGGACGCCGAGCAGCATCACCGCCACGGTGGTGACCGCGTAGGTCTCGAACAGGTCGGCCGCCATGCCCGCGCAGTCGCCGACGTTGTCACCGACGTTGTCGGCGATCACCGCCGGGTTCCGCGGATCGTCCTCGGGGATTCCGGCTTCGACCTTGCCGACCAGATCGGCGCCGACGTCGGCGGCCTTCGTGAAGATGCCGCCGCCGAGGCGTGCGAAGACGGAGATGAGCGAGCCACCGAACCCGAGGCCGATGAGCGCGTCGACGGCCTCCTTGTCGGTCTCGTCGGTGAGGATCAGAATGCCGAAGTACCCCGCTACGCCGAGCAGCGCGAGGCCGACGACCAAGAGCCCGGTCACCGAGCCGCCCTTGAAAGCCGCGTCGAGCGCCGGTGGCACCCCGCCCCGTGCCGCCTCGGCCACCCTGGCGTTTGCGCGCACGGAGACGTTCATGCCGATGAAGCCGGCGGCCCCCGAGAGGGTGCCGCCGATCACGAACCCGATGCCGGTCGTCACGTCCTGGAGGATCGCGATCAGGATCGCCAGCGGGATCGCGACCACCGCGATGATCGCGTACTGGCGGTTGAGATAAGCCTTGGCCCCCTCCTGCACCGCTCCCGAGATCTCCTGCATCCGCTCGCTGCCGGCCGATAGGGCGAGCAGACGCTGCGTGACGAGCGCGCCGTAGAGCACGGCCGCCCCTGCGCACACGAGCGCGATGACGACGCCATAGTCGGTCAGGAACTCGGTCAAGTCTGCATGCCTCCGTACAGCTTCGTTGGACGAAAAAACGGCCTGGGATGGCCGAAAAGGACGTGCGACCGGCTGTCGGGTCCGGTCGCGAAAGCGGCGGGCAGTCTACCTACCCCCTCCCGTGAAAGCGCACTTGCAGCGCTCGCTCAGGTGCCCGGAGGGGTCCAGAGACCCCCGTGGGCGGGCCCCGTGTCGCGCTCGGACGGCGGGTCAGGGGCGCCCCCACCCTCCGTCGGCGCGTCGGCTCCAGCGGGAGCGGCGGCGTCGCCCGAAGCGGAGCCACCTCCGGCCTCCCGGGCGTAGAGCATCTGCAGCTCCGAGAGCGCGTTGCGCACCTGCTCGCGAGGCTCCTCCTCGAGTAACTCGGAGACGGCGCGGACGGCGTCGATGCCGACACGCGCCTGATCGAGGTCCCGCTCATCCGGCTTCGCGATGCGGCGCGCGGTCAGGTTGATGATCGTGACAACGCTCTCGAGCAGGACGTCCTGCACTCGCACCTTCCGCAGGTTCTCCTCGATGCGGGCACGCAGCTCCTCCTCGCTGGGCGCCTCTTCGCCGGCGGCCTCGCTGCCGCTCCCCTCCCCGATCGGTGGCTCGTCTCGCTCCATGTCGCTCAATCTATTCCCCTTGGCCGCCGGCGGCGCCCGGCACGTAGCTCCGCCTCGTCTCCTCAAACGCCGCCCGGTAGATCTCCTCGAGCGAAGCGCCCCCTTCGAACGCCTCGCAGGCCCTCTGGGCCCCGTTCAGCGCCGGGAGCTCGACTTCCAGCTCGAGCTCAGAACGCGCTGGGGCGGTCCACTCCACGAGCTTCTCCACGGCAGCCCGGGTCGACACCTCCTCCTGCGCGTCGAAGTCGATCATCTTGCCGTCGAGGCCATAACGGATGGCTCGCCAGAGGTTCTCCTCCACCCCGCGGCTTGGGAGCGGGGGCGGGAGCGATCCCTCGGAGTAGTCCATCGCCGCCTGGGCGATGCAGGCCGTGATCAGCGCCGCCAGCCTGAACCCCTCATCACCGTTGGTCTGGGCCTCGCAGATCCGCAGCTCGACGGTGCCGAACCTGTGATGTGGCCGGACGCTCCACCAGAGCTGGGTGGATTCGACGATCGAATTGGTGCGGACGAGCAGGTCGATGAAGTCCGCATATCCCTCGTAGCTGAGCCACGGCTGATGCACACCGCAGCGCGGGAAGGTCCGGGTAAAGATCTGGGTGCGCACCGAGGCCAGCCCGGTGTTCTCTCCGTCCAGGAACGGCGAGTTCGCCGAGAGCGCCAAGAGCTCAGGGAGGATGCCGCGCAGGTAGTCGCAGACGGAGATCGCGCGATTGGCCCCCTGAACGCCCACGTGGACGTGGAGGCTCCAAGTGTTGTTTCGCAGCGCGACCCACCGCAGCTCCTCTTGGAGCCGCCGGTAGTGCTCGGTCTGGATGATCCGCTGGTCCAGGTAGCTGGCCCAGGGGTGGGTTCCCGTCGCGGCAAGGCCATAGCCGTGCCGGGCGGCGAGCGCGAACAGGCGTCGCCGATGCTCACGCTGCATCTCGACGGCGTGCGCGAAGTTGTCACCACGCCCAGAGCGAATCTCGATCTCCGACTCGATCAGCTCGCCGGCGGCAGCAATCTCGAGGACCTCGTCGTTCTGACACGCCTCGTAGAGCTCGCCGAAGCCCTGCACGAGATCCAGCGACGAGGGATCGACGATGGCGAACTCCTCCTCGAGCCCGACCGTGAAGTCGGTCGAGGCCTCGAACGCCTCCCGGGTGCGCTCCCGGTTGAGAGTCGGCGAGAGCGCGTCGGTGCTCACTTGCAGGTCCTGAAGCGTCCTACGTGAGGTAGAAGTAGAGCGCGTAAAGCAGGTCGACGGCTGGACTGGACGTGTGGACCGTGACCTCCGGGGGCACGTCGAGGAGCTGCTCGGAGTAGTTGAAGATGATCTTTACCCCTGCCTCCACAAGCTTGTCGGCGACCTCCTGCGCCGCGGCGGCCGGAACGGCGAGGACCCCCACGACCACATCCTCATCGACGACGACCTGCTGGAGGTCACCGAACGCCCGGACGGGTACGCCGCCCAGCTCGTTGCCCACCTGTTGGGGGTCGACGTCAAAGATGGCCACGATCTGGAAGCCGTGGTCGGCGAAGATGTCGGACGACGCGATGGCCTGGCCCAGGTGTCCGGCACCGAAGAGCGCGATGTTGTGCTGGCCCGAGGTGCGCAGGATCTTGCGGATCTCCTGCACGAGCGACTCGACGCGGTAGCCCACTCCACGCTTGCCGAACTTCCCGAAGCCCGAGAGGTCGCGGCGGATCTGGGTTGAGTTGATGTGCGTGTACTCGGCGAGCTCCTGCGAGGAGATCGTCTCCTTGCCCATCTTCCTGGCCTGGATCAGAACCTGGAGGTAGCGCGAGAGGCGGGCCGCAACGCCGAGCGAGAGGCGCTCGCCGTCCATCGCGAAGCCGTCCCCCACTGTCTGCTCGGCCCCGGTGGGTCCGCTCGCTACGCCCTCGACGCTCATGGGTCCAGCCTACCCATCGTGAACGCGAGCGTCATCGAGGAAAGGAGCCAGCGCGCGCGGCTCGAACTCGAGCTCGCTCACGATCCGGCCGTCGAGCTCCACCACTGGGATCCGCTCGAGGTAGGCAGCGTTAAGAGCGGCATCGGAGTCGATGTCCACCTCGCGCAGCTCGAAGCGGGGCGGCTCTCCACGCAGCGCGGCGATCGCGTCGCGCGCCTGATCGCAGAGATGACACTCCGGGCGGCCATAGAGCGTGACGACGGGGCGGCTAGACATGCGCGTCCCAGTCCAGGTAGTCCGGGTAGGGAGTGGCTTCGGCGTAGCGCGCCGCCGACGCGATCATCGCCGCGTTGTCGGTGCAAAGCGCCACCGGCACAAGCTTGAGGGGCACGCCCATGGCCTCGCAAAGCGCCGCCGCCCCAGCCCGTAGCGGCCCATTCGCAGCGACGCCGCCGCCGAGCGCGAGCGCCTTCCACCCGCCCTCGTCGAGGGCCCGCTCGAGCCGGCCGGTGAGCTGGCCGACGATCGCAGCCTGGTAGCTCGCGGCGAGATCGGCGCGACGGCGCTCCGTCTCCGCCTCCCCCAGCTCGCGGGTCACATATAGGAGCGAGGTCTTCACCCCCGAGAAGGAGAAGTCGAGCCCGCCGTCACGGCTCATCCCGCGGGGTAGGGCGAATGCATCTGAATCCCCGTCCCGGGCAAGCCTCTCGATCGCGGGCCCTCCCGGATACGCCAGCCCGAGCAGCCGGGCGCCCTTGTCGAGCGCCTCACCGGCAGCGTCGTCGAGGGTTTGGCCGATGACGTCGTAGCGATCACGTGCTTCGACCCCGGCCAGCAGGGTGTGGCCGCCACTCGCGATCAGGCAGAGGAACGGCGGGTCAAGCGGGTCGGGCTCGAGGAAGTTGGCGGCCACGTGCCCATGCAGGTGGTCGACGCCGCACAGCGGCTTGCGAGTCGCCGCGGCGAGCGCCTTCGCCGTCGAGACGCCCACCAAAAGCGCGCCGATGAGGCCGGGCCCGCGGGTAACGGCGAGGCCATCGACGTCCTCGAGGACGCATCCGGCGTCCGCCAGTGCGGCCTCGACCACGGCGTTGGTGAGCTTCAGGTGCTGGCGCGAGGCGAGCTCGGGGACGACGCCGCCGAACAGCGCGTGCTCGTCCGCCTGCGAGGAGACGACGTTGGAGAGGATCCGCCCCCCGTCGACGACGGCCGCGCAGGTGTCGTCGCATGAGGTCTCGAGGGCAAGGATCAACGGAGCCTAGGCGCCCACCGGCGCTGGCTCCAGCCACATGATGAGCGCGTCCTCGCCGTTGTCGTGGTAGTAGCGGCGGCGGTGACCGGCGGCCCTGAAGCCGAAGCGCTCGTACATGTGGATGGCAGCGCTGTTCGAGGTGCGGACCTCGAGCGTGTAGCGCGCATCGGGCTCGCCCCCGCCAAACAGCCGCTCGATCAGCCGGGTCGCGATTCCCTCGCGGCGGCGCTGCGGGTCCACGGCCACATTCATCAGATGCCACACGTCCGCGTAGCGCGAGCAGATCAGATAGCCGATCAGACCACCTCGGTCGGAGGCCGCCAGGCAGATGCCTGAGGGCTTCGAGAGCTCGAGGACGAACATGGCGAGCGACCACGGCGTGCCGAACGCGCGCCGCTCGATCGAGAGCACGGCCGGCAGGTCGCTATAGACGAGCGAGCGAATCTCGACGGAGTCCGCCGAGGGCCAGCTAGCCCTTGCGATTTCCCTCTCGGCGCTGCTGCTCAAGCCATAGCTCCGCGTCTGGTGGCCTCAGGTAGATCGGTTCAACCCTCGCCGGCTCGGTGTCCGGCACATCCGCGGCCAGCACACACAGGTGCCGCGCAGAGATCCTGTGTGCCTCGTCGTCGTCGGCGGGGACGTCCGCGCCGGCGGCTTCGAGCTCACGCCTGAATCGTATCGATCCATCCCCCGCCGCCAGCGGCGCCTGGGCGAGCGATCGCACTCGCTCCACCAGCTCCTGCGACGTTGCGACGAACGGCTCCCAGAGCGCTTCGCCGGTACCGCCGTAAAGCGCCGCGAAGGCCTGCCCCCTGCGGGCATCGAGCACGGGAAGGCGCTGACGATCTCGCTGACTGAAGCCTGGCGCCATGCCGAGCGCCCCCGCGGCGAGCGAGATGACCGGCCGCAGCGGCTTGCGCAACCCCTGCGCGAGACCGCGGGCCGTGGCGATCCCGATCCGAAGGCCCGTGTACGACCCAGGGCCGAGTCCGATCGCGATCGCGTCGACGGCCGACCAGCCGCCGGCGGCGTCGGCGGCCTCCTCAACCGTGGCGAGCAGCTCGCGGGAATGGGCTGGGCGCTCGCCGGGCTCGGGGTCGAAGGAACGCTCGAAGGCGGGCGCACCGCCGCATGTCGCCGCCACGCTCAGCACGGGCGTGGCGGTATCGAGCCCGACCAGCGTGGGCCCGGAGCTCATCGCTCGTCTCCGACCACGATCTCACGATCGTCAGCGCCGGCGTGTCGCAGCTCGATCCGCATCGCGATCCGCACCTCCCCCAAGGCAGGCGGGATGAAGCCGCGCTCAAGCTCGGCCGGCCACTCCACGAACGAGATCGCGCTCCCAGTCACGTAATCGTCGAGCAGGCCCGGGTCCTCGGTCTCGAGGCCCTCCAGTCGATAGAGGTCGAGGTGGGAGACCGCGGTGGCGTCCCCGTGGTATCGCTGGCCGATCGTGAAGGTCGGAGATGTCACCGGGTCGCGGACGCCCAGCGCCCGGGCGGCGCCGCGCACCAGGGTCGTCTTGCCGCTCCCGAGCTCACCGCTCACGAGCACGACGTCCCCCGGCTCAAGCGAATCCGCGATCCGAGCGCCGAGCGCCTCGGTCTCGGCGGGCCCGCTCGTGCGCTCGATCAACCGAAGAGGCCGAGCTGGTCGGCCGTGCGCTGGGCTGCGATCTCCTCGCCAGCAGGCACCGGGTCGACGTCGTCCGCCCGCGCCAAAGCGCCCGGCTCACGCGCGAGCAACTCGGGGACCGTGCGCAGGTCCCGGCGGAGCGTCTCGACCAGTGCAGGCGTCCTCAACGCAGCCGCCGGGTGAAACAGCGGCAGCAGGAAGACCGTGCGCCCGCCCAGCTCGTGGACCTGGGGTGTTCCGCGAACCTTGGTGATCCCCATCTGGCTTCCCGTCAGGAGCTTCGTCGCGAAGTTGCCGAGCGTCGCGATGACGCGTGGCTGGATCAGCTCAACCTGCGTGTCGAGATACGGCCGGCACGTTTCGATCTCGACCGGCTGTGGGTCGCGGTTGCCGGGGGGCCTGCATTTCAGGACGTTTGCGACAAACACGTCCTCGCGGCCCATCCCGATCTCCCCGAGGAGCTGGGTGAGAAGGTTCCCGGCCCGCCCCACGAACGGGATCCCCTGTCGATCCTCCTCCGCCCCGGGAGCCTCGCCGACGAACATGAGGTCGGCGTTCGAGTTCCCATTGCCGAACACGACCTTCGTGCGGGTGGCGGCGAGCGGGCACAGGGTGCATTCGGAGGCATCGCGGTAGACCTCCACCAGCCGCTCGCGGCGCTCAGTCGCGTCAGCCGTTGTCACCGGTCGCCTTGCCCTTGGCGTCGCGAGCCGCCCGGCGGCGACGCTTGAAGTTCGCTTTCGTCTCACCTCGGAGATTCGCGTTGCGCGCCTCCTGCACCCGCGCCGCTCCGGGACTCTTTACGAGCTTGAACGTCGCCGCCTGCGGCGAGTAGCGCCGCGTGGTGCGCCGCGAGCCACATTCACGGCAGATCGCGGAGGCGCTCTCGGCGGGCAAGATCTCCTCGAACTCGGCCCCACAGTCCTCGCACTCGAACTCATAGATGGGCACGGCTCGATCGTAGAGGTGGCGGCGGATCAGGTGGCTGTACGAACTACAATTTCGGGAAGGCCGCGACCTCATCGTGAGGCGTGGACCAGCCGGGGACTGCCCGGCAGAAAGCTGACACCACCTTGAAGCCGTCTGGTATCTCCGCGAGGGAACTGGAACGGGATCGACCCGAAGCCGCCGGCGATCGCGCCGGAGGCGCGTCGCTGCCGAAGCTCGCCCTCATCGGCAGTGGTCGTGTTGGTGGGGCGATCGCCCGCGCCGCGCAAGCGGGCGGCCTGGACTACATCTCCGCCGGACGCGAGCACTCGGACGTTGCCAGGCAGGGCGCCGAAGCCGCTCTCCTCTGTGTTCCCGACGACGCCATCGAAGCGGCCTGCGCGCAGCTCGCCGAAAGCGCGCCATCACTTCGCTTCGTCGGCCACACGAGCGGCGCCACCGGCCTCGGCGCTTTGGACGCCGCCTCCGCGCGGGGCGCCGAGACGTTCAGCCTGCATCCGCTGCAGACGATTCCCGACGGCGCGAGCGACCTGACTGGCGCGCCGTGCGCGATCTCCGGCGGAAGCCCCGCCGCGGGCGAGCTCGCCGCCGATCTCGCCACGGCGCTCGGCATGCGCCCCTTCGCCGTTCCCGAGGAGAGCCGGGCCGCCTACCACGCGGCCGCGGCGATCGCGTCGAACTTCCTGGTGGCCTTGCAAGAGTCCGCGACGGAGCTGCTGCACGAGGCTGGCATCGACGACGCGCGCGAGCTCCTGGCGCCGCTGGTTCTTCGCTCGGCCGCGAACTGGTCCGAACGCGGGTCGCAGGCGCTCACCGGCCCGATCGCGCGCGGGGACGAGGCGACCGTCGAGCGGCACCTCGCGGCCCTGCGCAAAACGGCGCCCGACCTGATCCCCCTCTACGAGGCGCTCGCCGAGCGCACCCGCGACGTGGCGCGACGGACATGAAGCTCGTCCGCACCAAGGCGGAGCTGCGCGAGCTTCGGGCGCCCATGCGTGAGGAGGACTGCTCGATCGGTCTCGTTCCCACCATGGGCCACCTCCACGATGGGCATCTGTCGCTGCTGCGGGCAGCACGGGAGGCCTGCGACGTGGTCGTCATGAGCCTCTTTGTGAACCCGGCGCAGTTCGGGCCCGACGAGGACCTGGCGAGCTACCCGCGGGATCCCGAGCGCGACGCCGCAAGCGCCAAGAGAGCGGGCGTGGACATCCTCTACGCGCCGAGCGTCGACGAGGTCTACCCGCCCGGCTTCGCCACGAGTGTCGAGGTCGGCGGTGGTCTCACGGATGTCCTCTGCGGGGATCGCGAGCGTCGCGGGCCAGAGCACTTTCGGGGAGTCGCCACGGTAGTTGCCAAGCTGCTCAACACGGTCCTGCCCGACGTCGCCTACTTCGGCCAGAAGGATGCTCAGCAGGCGCTCGTCATCCGCCGCCTCGTGCGCGATCTCGACTTCCCGGTCGAGATCGTGGTACTCCCCACCGTGCGCGCCGACGACGGGCTTGCGCTGAGCTCGCGCAACGAATACCTGTCCCCGCCGGAGCGCGAGCGAGCGGTGTCGCTATCGCGCGCGCTGACCGCGGCGGAGGAGGCAGTGGGTGCTTTCTCCGAGCTCGACGCGGCCATGGACGTAGCCCGCGCCGAGCTGACCGCAGCGGGAATCGAGCCCGAGTACCTCGAGGCGCGCGACGCGGATGACCTCACACCCGTCGCGGCATTCAACGGGCGCCCGGTGCTGCTGGCGGTGGCCGCGCAGATCGGAGCAGCGCGCCTGATCGACAACATCGTGATCGAGCCCGCCGGCTCGGACGCGGACAGCGAGCGAACGGAGGACAACCGATGAGCACCAGCAGCGACCGCGCCCCGATGACCCTTCCCCGTCTGGCCGAGATGAAGCGCGCCGGCGAGCCCATCGTGATGGTCACGGCCTACGACCACCCCTCGGCGCTCGCCGTCGAGGAGGCGGGCGTGGACATCGTCCTGGTCGGCGACACGGCCGCGATGACGGTCCTCGGGTACGAATCGACCGTGCCCGTCGGCCTCGACGAGATGCTGATGCTGGCGGCCGCGGTCCGCCGCGGCCTGCGCGCCCCGCTGCTCGTGGGGGATCTCCCGTTCGGCTCGTACGAGCGCTCCAACGAGCAGGCGATCGAGACCGCCCAGCGATTCGTAAAAGAGGCTGGATGCGATGCCGTCAAGCTCGAGCGCGGTGGCTCCTCGGTCGACCGCGCTCGAGCGATCATCCGGGCCGGGATCCCCGTGATGGGCCACGTCGGCCTGACCCCGCAATCCGTAACGGCCCTCGGCGGCTTCACGGCCCAGGGGAAAACTGCCAATCGCGCGATCGAGATCGCGGAGGAGGCGCTCGCGCTGGAGGCGGTCGGCTGCTTCGCGATCGTATTCGAGGCCGTGCCCGCGGCGGTGAGCGAGGCCCTGGTGGCCAAGCTCGAGGCGCCCGTGATCGGCATCGGCGCCGGTGGCGGCACCGACGGCCAGGTCCTCGTCTTCCACGACCTGCTCGGGATCTACCAGGGGCATGCCGCGAAGTTCGTCAAGCGCTATGCGGAGATCCACGACGCGATGGTCGCGGGGCTGCGCGACTACGCCGACGACGTACGCACCCATGGGTTCCCCGGGCCGGAGCACATCTACAGCGTGCCTCCTCCGGAGCTGGCGGAGTTCCGCTCCTACCTCGAGAAGGAGAGCCTCGCGGGGCGCTCCTGGGACTGGTCCGCGACGGAGATCTGAGAGGCCGCTCCCAGTTCACCCAAACGGGGTAACCGGGGGTCCCATCGAGGGTAAATAGCGTGCTGATAACGCACGAGGTGCTTCCGGCCGGAACCTTCGTCTGAGCAGATGAAAGGTGAAAGAGATGGAGATGCTGAAGAGGTTTGAGCCGCTGGGTCTGCTGTTGCTGATCCTCGGCGCGCTCAACTGGGGCATTCTCGCCCTCACGGACACCAACGTCATCGCCGAGATCTTCGGCACCGGCACCGTTACCGACGTGATCTACGTGCTCGTCGGAATCGCCGGATTGATGTTCGTGCCGCGCCTCGCGGAGTCCGTGACCACTGGTCACGGCCCACATCCGAGGGGTGTTTAGTCCGGCACCTCCAATCCGTTACGCGTTCGCGCGCGTAAAGGAAGAGAGGCGGGACAGGCGGGCCGGGCGAAAGCCCGGCCCGTCCTACTTCGAGGCTGATGTGGCAGGCTGACCGGAGGTCGTGAACCTCTACACCACAGAGCTCTCGTTCTCCACGCGTGGTGACGGCGACGTGGTCGACATCACCGGCGAGGTCGAAGCCGCCGTCGCGAACGCGAACGCAACGACCGGGCAAGCTGCGACATTCGTCCAGGGCTCGACGGCAGCGATCACGACGATGGAGTTCGAACCCGGGGGCGTGCAGGATCTGCGGGCGCTTCTCGACAGGCTGGTCCCCGCTCAGGGCGATTACGAGCACAACCGGCTGAACCATGACTCCAACTCCCACGCGCACCAGCGCGCCACGGTGATCGGCCCGTCAGAGGTCGTGCCGGTGACGCGCGGAAGCCTTGCGCTCGGGACCTGGCAGCAGCTCGTCCTGATCGACTTCGACGACCGCCCGCGCGAGCGCACCGTGGTCGTGCAGGTGGCGAAGTCTTAAGGGCCCGCCGGGGCGTTCGAGCGCAGAAAGTCCACCTTCCAGACGGGGCCCTGCTCCACCAAGCGCACTGTCAGCTTCTCGCCCTCGTTGGGCCCGGAGGAGGGTCTCGCCACCGCTGATGCGCGCGAGCCCTCGATCTCGATCCCCTCGACGTTCACGTCGAACGACCCCTGCGCCGCGACCGCGGCACGACAGCCTTGCTCATCGCCATAGGCCGTCTCCACGTACGCGGGCGTGACCAACTCCGCGCACGCCGCGACCGGGTCGCCTCCGCCGACCACCGCGACCACCGCTACCTCCACCATCTGCTCCGGGCTCTGCTTGCCGCCGCCGTCGCCGCCGTCGCCGCCCGCACCGGTGTTCCCTCCACCGGCGGCCGTCGTCGTCGTGCCCGTGGCGGTCGACCCGGCGCTCGGGTTGGCCTCGCCCGACTCGTCCTTCTCCCCGCAGGCAACCAGCCCGCCCAGGAAGAGGCACAAGACCGCGGCCGAAAGTGCTCGGCGCATGGCCGAAAACCTACTTGTCCTCGCGGGGCTGGAACTCGATCTCCCGGAGCACCTTGGCCGGGACGCCGGCTGCGATCACACCCGCCGGGACATCCTTCGTGACGACCGAATTCGATCCGATCACAGCCCGGTCGCCGATGGACACGCCTCCCGTGATCACGCAGTTGACGCCGCACCAGACGTTCGAGCCGATGCGAACCGGCCCCCGACCGGTGAAGCCCTGGTGCGTGATCGGCTTCGTGGGGTCGTCATGGCGATGGTCCGCGTCGCCCACGAAGCACCCGTTGGCGAACATCACGTGGTCCCCAACCTCGATCAGCTCGTGCGAAGCCAGCATCGTGCCGCGATTCAGGAAACAGCCATCGCCGATCGAGATGCGAGCCTCGGGCCCGAGCGTGAGCCAGCAGCCCGGCTCGAGCAGGGTGTCGCGGCCGATGCGAAGCCGCCCGGAGTCGAGCGTCTCGAGCACCTCGCCCTCCACCGGGTAGCGAATGAAGAACCCACCCTTGGCGGCGTGCCGGTTGATCCTGAAGCGGCGGCGGAGGCGTCGGTTGCGCTCGTACCAGCGGCGCTTGACGGCCCATGTGCGCCAGGCCCGAAGCTCGCTCAACGCGCCAGAACGGCGGATGCTGGCGCTGCGCCGGGCGCCGGCGCAGCGGCAGGCGTCTTCGGGCGCCGCGCATCAAGCCTGGCGCGAGCCATCGCGAGGGCCACCTGCAAGTCAGTCACGCACATACGCGAACCCTAGCTACGCCGCCACCGGCTCGCGCTTGCGGGTCCGCTTCGGCTTCGGCGCGGGCTCGGACGGCTCGACCATGTCCGCGAGGAAGCGCCCCGTGTAGGAGTCGGGGTTGCCGGCGACCTCCTCCGGGGTGCCGGTCGCGATCACCTCTCCTCCGGCCTCGCCGCCCTCGGGGCCGAGGTCGACGAGGTGGTCTGCCGACTTGATCACGTCGAGGTTGTGCTCGATCACGAGCACCGTGTTGCCCTGGTCGACGAGGCGGCCGAGAACGCCCAGGAGCCGCTCGACGTCCGCGAAGTGAAGGCCCGTCGTGGGCTCGTCGAGGATGTAGAGCGTGTCGCCGGTCGCGATCTTGGAGAGCTCGGTTGCGAGCTTCACGCGCTGGGCCTCGCCACCGGAGAGCGTCGTGGCGGGCTGACCCAGGCGGATGTAGTCGAGCCCGACGTCGTGCAGGGTCTTGAGGCGGCGGTGGATCTTCGGGATCTGCGAGAAGAACTCAACCCCTTCGGAGACGGGCATCTCGAGCACGTCGGCGATCGACTTCCCCTTGAAGCGGATCTCGAGCGTCTCGCGGTTGTAACGGCGGCCGTGGCACTGCTCGCACGGGACGTAGACGTCGGGGAGGAAGTGCATCTCGATCTTGATCTGACCATCGCCCTTGCAGACCTCGCAACGCCCGCCCTTCACGTTGAACGAGAAGCGCCCGGGCTTATAGCCCCGCGCCCGAGCCTCGCGGGTCTGGGAGTAGAGCTGGCGGATATGGTCGAACACCCCGGTGTACGTGGCGGCGTTCGAGCGGGGCGTGCGGCCAATCGGGGATTGGTCGATGTTGATGATCTTGTCGATCTTGTCGAGGCCGTCGATGCGCTTGTGCGCGCCAGGGCGCAGCCGCGCCCGGTGGAGGCGGTTCGCCACGGCGCGGTAGAGGATCTCGTTGACCAGCGTGGACTTGCCCGACCCGGAGACTCCCGTGACACAGGTGAACGTTCCGATCGGAAACGCGACGGACACCTCTTTTAGGTTGTGCTGGCGAGCGCCCTTGACACGCAGGGTGCCGCGGGCGCGGCGGCGCTTCGCGGGGACCGGGATGGTGCGCTCACCCGAGAGGAACTCTCCCGTGGCCGAGCCGGGCGTGGCGGCGACCTCCTCGGGCGTGCCCTCTGCCACGACCTCTCCCCCGTGCTCACCCGCTCCCGGGCCGAGATCGAGAACGTGATCCGCGGCGCGGATCGTGCCCTCGTCGTGCTCGACGACGATCACCGTATTGCCGAGGTCGCGCAGTCGCTCAAGCGTGCCAATGAGCTTCGCGTTGTCGCGCTGGTGCAGGCCGATCGAGGGCTCGTCGAGGATGTAGAGGACTCCCACGAGGCTGGAGCCGATCTGGGTCGCGAGCCGGATGCGCTGAGCCTCGCCGCCCGAGAGCGTCGTCGCCGCGCGCTCGAGCGAGAGATAGCCGATCCCGACCGAGTCGAGGAACCGCAGGCGCTCGGCGATCTCGCGCACCACAAGACGTGCGATCGCGCGCTCTGTCTCGGTCAGCTCAAGCGAGCTGATCCACTCCAGGGCCGCCCGGGCGGACTTCGTCGTGTACTCGTAGATGTTGAGCCCCCCGACCGTCACCGCGAGGCTCTCGGGCCGCAGCCGGGCGCCGTCGCATGCCGGGCACGGCTGCAGGGCCATGAGCTCCTCGACTCGCTCCCGCGTCGCCTCTGACTCGGTGTTCTCGTAGCGCCGCTGAAGCGAGTGCAACATGCCCTCGAAGCGCACCGTGTAGGTGCGGCGACGCCCGAAGCGATTGCGATAGGAGATCGTGTGCTTGTCGGCGCCGGTGCCGTCTAACAACAGCCTGCGGTCCGCTCTCGGAAGGTCCTGCCAGGGCACGTCGACGGCGATGCCGTTGGCCTCGGCGACCGCCTCGAGCAGGCGCCGGTGATACATCGAAGCCGCCTTCACCCAAGGCTGGAGCGCGCCCTCCGAGATCGACAGGGTCGGATCGGGCACGATCAGCTCCGGGTCGATCACCCGCTGAAAGCCCAGCCCGTGACAGCGCGGGCAACAGCCGTGGGGTGAGTTGAAGGAGAAGATCCGCGGCTCCAGCTCGGGCATCGATGTGCCGCAGTTGAGGCAGGCGAACCGCTCGGAGAACAAAAGGACCTCTCCCCGCTTGCCAGCGGAGGGACCCGACAGCACCGTGGCGCCGGCCGCCTCGTCGCCGTTCGTCACCTGGGATGCCTGGCCCCCGTCGAGCAGCTCCACCTCGACCAGCCCCTCGGCGAGCTGGACCGCGGCCTCGACTGACTCGAAGAGCCGTTTTCGCAGCCCCTCCTTCATCACGAGCCGGTCGACAACGATCGAGATGTCGTGCTTGAACTTCTTGTCGAGCACGATCTCCTCGTCGAGGCGGCGCAGCTCGCCGTCGATGACGGCGCGGGCGTAACCCTGCTGGCGCATCTCCTCGAGCATGCGGCCGTACTCGCCCTTGCGCTCGCGCACAACGGGGGCCAGCACCATGAAGCGGGTGGCCTCGGAGAGCGTCATCACCCGGTCGACGATCTGCTCGATCGACTGGCCGGCGATCGGCTCGCCGCAGTTGTGGCAATGCGGATGACCGATCCGCGCCCACAGCAGCCGCAGGTAGTCGTAGATCTCGGTGACGGTGCCGACGGTGGAGCGGGGGTTCCTCGAGGTGGTCTTCTGGTCGATGGAGATGGCGGGCGAGAGGCCCTCGATCGAGTCGACGTCGGGCTTCTCCATCTGCCCGAGGAACTGGCGCGCGTAGGCGGAGAGCGACTCGACGTAACGGCGCTGGCCCTCGGCGTAGATCGTGTCGAACGCGAGGCTCGACTTCCCCGACCCCGAGAGGCCCGTGACGACGACCAGCGAGTCGCGCGGCAGGGTCACGTCGATGCCCTTCAGATTATGCGCACGGGCGCCTGAGACGACGATCTGACCGGAACGAGCCACAGCCTCAACCAGTCTAGGGATACGAACTGACGTTCCCGTGGGGAGCGGGCGACGCTTCACGCAAGCTGCGCGTTGTGTGCTCGGCGGCGGCTATGCCTTGGCGCGCGCGAGCACGTCATCGAGCAGCTTGTCGCGGTGCTCGACGTCGTAATGGGCGGCGAGATGGGTGTCGATGTCCTCGCGCGCGGCACCGTCGAGCGCCATCTTCATGGCGACGAGCCGGGCGGCGGCCTTATCCGCTGAGCGCTCGCCGTTGCCGGTGTCGGGCTCCGCGCCGGCGGCGGCCGGCGGATCGCCCTCGTCCGGCGGGGGCGTCGGCTCGGGCACCGGCTCCGGCGTGGGTTCCGGTACGGGCGCAGGGCTGGGCACGGGGTCGGGCACCGGGTCGGGGGTCGGCTCGGGCACGGCGGGCGGGCTCGGCTCGGGGACCGTGACGGGGCCGGGAGTCACCTCCGCCTGCGGCGAGGAGTCGCCCAGCTTGCCCTGAAGGTCCTGGAGAGCGGTCCGCACCTCCGCCAGCCGCTCACGCGCCTGCGACTCCGCGGCTTCACGCACGCGGGCGGCGTCGGCCTCGGCCTCGCGGACGATTTCCTCCGCGCGCTCCTGAGCCTCCATGATCAGCTCGCGCACGCGCTCGGTGACATCGGTGACGATCTTGTCAGGGTCCATGCAGCGAGATTACCGCGAGCTGCGTGAGGCGGCGCGGGATCAGGCCCGCAGGGCCTCGAGGTCGCGGCGGAGCTCCTTGAGCTCGTCGCGGATCCGGGCCGCCTCCTCGAAGCGGAGGTCCTCGGCGGCGGCCAGCATCTCCTCCTCGAGCTCGACGATGATCTTCTGGAGCTGCTCTGGGCTCGCGATCTCGCCCTCGACCTTCACCCGGCGCCGCCGCGCGGGAGTCGTGCGCGACTCCATCGCGAGGAAATCCGAGATCTCCGAGATGCCCTTGCGGACCGTCTCGGGCGTGATCCCGTGCTCACGGTTGTAGGCGAGCTGGATCTCGCGCCGGCGGTCCGTCTCGGAGATCGCGTTCCGCATCGCCTCGGTCTCCTTGTCCGCGTACATGAGCACCTTGCCCTCGACGTTGCGGGCGGCGCGGCCGATCGTCTGGATCAAGCTGGTCTCGCCCCGCAGAAAGCCCTCCTTGTCCGCATCGAGGATCCCGACCAGGGACACCTCGGGAAGATCAAGGCCCTCCCGGAGCAGGTTGACGCCCACGAGAACGTCGTACTCGCCAAGGCGCAGGTCGCGGATGATCTGGATCCGCTCGAGCGTGTCCACCTCCGAGTGCAGGTAGCGCACCCGGAACCCGTTCTCGAGCAGGTAGCCGGTCAGATCCTCGGCCATCTTCTTCGTCAAGGTCGTGACGAGTGTGCGCTCCTTGACGTCCGCGCGCCTGCGGATCTCGTTCATGAGGTCGTCGATCTGGTTGCGCGTCTCACGGACCTCGACCTCGGGGTCGACGATGCCGGTCGGCCGCACGATCTGCTCGACGACGCGGGCGGACTCCGCGCGCTCGTACTCGCCGGGAGTGGCCGAGCACATCACCACCTGCCCGACGCGCGAGAGGAACTCCTCGAACCGCAGCGGGCGGTTGTCCATCGCCGAGGGAAGGCGGAAGCCGTGGTCCACGAGCGTCTGCTTGCGGGAGCGGTCGCCCTCGTACATCCCGCCCAGCTGCGGGATCGTCTGATGCGACTCGTCGACGAAGACGACGAAGTCCTCGGGGAAGTAGTCGATCAGGGTGTGCGGTGGGCTTCCCGGTGCTCGTCCGTCGAGGATGCGCGAGTAGTTCTCGATCCCGTTGCAGAAGCCGAGCTCCTTCAGCATCTCGATGTCGTACTCGGTGCGCTGCTGCAGCCGATGCGCCTCCAGCAGCTTGCCCCGTTCCTCGAACCACGCGAGGCGCTCGTACAGCTCGCGCTTCATCTCCTCGATCGAGCGCTCGAGTTGCTCCTCCTCGGTGACGTAGTGGCTCGCGGGCCACACCGCCACATGGTCGATGTCGTCGAGGATCTCGCCCGTCAACGGGTCGAAGTGGTGAATCGACTCGATCTCCTCACCGAAGAGGTTGACTCGAAACGCGGTTTCCATGTAGGCGTTCCAGATCTCGATCACCTCCCCCTTGGCCCGGAAGGTGCCGCGGCTGAGGATGGTGTCGTTGCGGCCGTACTGCATGCCGACGAGCTTGCGGAAGAGCTCCTCGCGGTCGATCCACTCCCCGACCTTGAACAGCTGCATCATCCGCTTGTAGAGCTCCGGCGAGCCGATCCCGTAGATGCAGGAGACGGAGGCGACGATGACGACGTCTCGACGGGCCAAGAGCGCGGCCGTGGCGGCATGACGGAGGCGATCGATCTCGTCGTTGATCGAGGAGTCCTTCTCGATGTATAGGTCCTGCGCGGGGACGTAAGCCTCGGGCTGGTAGTAGTCGTAGTAGGAGACGAAGTACTCGACCTTGTTCTCGGGGAAGAACTCGCGGAACTCGTTGCAGAGCTGTGCCGCGAGCGTCTTGTTGTGTGCGATCACCAGCGCAGGCCGCTGCACCCGCTCGATCACCCCGGCCATGGTGAAGGTCTTGCCGGTGCCCGTGGCTCCAAGCAGCGTTTGATTGCGCTCCTCGCCGGCAAGGCCGTCGACCAGCGATTCGATGGCCTTCGGCTGGTCGGCCGTGGGCGTGTAGGCAGGGTTCAGCTTGAAGTCGGGCACGTCCGATCAGCGTAGCCGCGCGGTGGGTCGCCCAGCTACGGAATCAGTCCGCCAAGCGCGTCCAGGCCTCGGTCGAGCAGGTCCTGCCCACCCTCGAAGACTGCGCTCGCGTCCTCGATCAGGGCGATTCCCTCATCGACGGGAATCCGTTCCGCTGCCTCACGCAGGGGCGCCGCGACGAGGGGGCTGAGCGCTCCAGCCGCCTCCGCATCGTCGACCGCGCGCACGAGGCCCGCGCGCACCGCCGCCTCCAGGGTCGCGTCGTCGATCCCGTACCCCTGCCGCGAATCGCTCGCGGGACTCCGGGCTCGCGAGGGCGACCGCCAGCGTCTCCCGGCTCACCTGTAGCTGGCACGCCGCGCCGTCGAGGGCGGAGAGTGCGAACTGCTCGGCGGATTGCTCGACGCCCTCCGGCGCGCGCCACTCGCGTGGCGCGCAGGGATCCTGCACGGGCGTCGGCTCGTAGCTCGCGCCCCCGAGCAGCAGGTAGAGGCCGACCAGGGCCGCGGACGCGACCACGGCGGCGGCGACAAGCGGTCTGGAGCGAACGCCCCTCACAGGGCCGGGCTCCGCCGCGCGAGCAGGATCGGGACCAGTGCGGCGAGGGCGAACGCCGCCGCTACGAAGAAGGAGCCACTGAACGCGTGCGTCGCCGCACGGTCGAGCTCCTCCTCGAGCGCCGCCCGCAGCTCGACCGCCCCGGCCCGCTCGGCAGGGTCGGTTGGCAGCGGGTCGAACGCGGGCGCGACGTCTGGCACCTTGTCGCCCTCCTCGTCGAGCCGCGTGGCGAGCCGCTCGGCGAGGTCGAGCTTGAGCGAGGGATCCAGCCGGGCATCCAAGAGCGCCGCCGTCCCGGCCGCCTGGGCGTCTGCGCGCTCCGATTCGAGATCGGCAGTGAAGATCGGCGTCATCACGAGCAGGCCGGCAACGACGCCGGCATGGCGGGCCGCGATGGTCCAGCCCCCGTGGATCGCCTGGGGCGCGCGGCCGGCCACGGCCGCCTCGGTAAGGGCTGAGACGGTCAGCGCGAGACCGACCCCCACCAGAACCTGCGGGGCCAGCGTGGCGACGACGGAGGCCTCGGGCAAGAGAGCCAGCCCCGCGAGGCCACCGGCGAGCAGGATCACCCCGGCACCTGCACGCGCGCGACCGTCGGCAAGCGCGCCCAGCGAACCGCTCGCCAGCGCCGCCAGCGGCATCGCGGAGACCGCGGCGGCCGCTGCGATCGGGCTCAGCCGCCAGCCCTCGATCATGAGCAGGACGACCAGGAAGAGCGCCGCCGCCAGCGCGGCCGCGACGAGCGCGAGCGCCGCGTTCGCGGCCAGGTGGGGCCGTCCGGTCGGCCGCAACTCGGAACGGATCGCGCCCGCCATGCGCTCACCCTTGGCGGCCGGCAGCAGCCAGACCGCCAGCACGATGGCGGCGGGGACCTGGATCAGGAAGATCGATTCCCACGAGATGAGCTCGGTGAGAAGGCCTCCGATCCCAGGCCCGAGGGCGGCACCGATCGCCCCGGCCCGCGCCCAGGCCTTGGCCGCGCCCTGCTCGGAACCCGCGACGGATGGCAGCAGCTCGAGCGCGGCGCAGACGGCCGCGGCTCCGCCGATCGCCTGCGCGCAGCGGGCGGCGAGGAGCAGGTCGATCCCACCGGCGAGCCCGCACGCCAGGCTGGCGAGCGCGAACAGCCCGAGTCCGGCGCAGCTGACGCGGGCCGGCCCAAGGACGCGAGCCGCGTGTGCCGCCGGGACCGCGGCGGCGGCGAGGACCACGTTGAAGGAGACCAGGACCCAGGTCACGGCAGTGACCGAGACGTCGAGCTCGCGGTAGATCTCCGGTAGTGCAAGCACGACGACCGAGGAGTCGGCCAGGACGAGGCCGACGGCGACCAGAAGCGCTGCCTTTCGTCCGCTCAAGCCCAGATAGGTTGACGTGTGGGAAGCCGAGCAGCGGCGCTACCGCTCCAGCTCGATCCAGTCCCACTCGCGTCCACACAGGGTTTCGGCATCAGCCGGATCGACCCGCGCGACGGTGGTGCCGGTTCCCACCGGCTTCAGCAGGAGGGGGCCCACCGGCACCGCGATGCCGTCGCTGCCGGGATGGAGGTCCGGGCCGGAGAAGGAGACTGTCACCTCGTGCGGCCCCCGCCCGAGAACGAGTCCGCCCAGGCTCACGAACCCGCCGTCGTTCTGCAGTTGGTGGCGCGCCTCGCCGAGCGGGATCCGGTCGACAGCCGCCTCGACATGGGGGCGAACGCCCCCACCGAGCCAGAGTTCGTAGCTGCCCGGGTCCTCGACGACAACGATCCCGCGCAGATCCCCCGCGCCATCAGGTCGTGGACGAGAGGGATCCACGTCTCGCCAGCCGTCCGGATAGCCGGCGGGCGAGAGGGGCACCTCGACCGGCCGGGATCCCCTCGCCGCCAGGACGGTCTGGCCTGGTTCGGCGTCCTGAGCGAGCGTGCGCAGCCGCTCGCATGAGGGCCGGGCGACCGGACTGCTGGCGCCGCCCAACGGCAGGTGGGTCGACGGCGCCGATTCGCCCAGGCGCTGCCAGACGTCGTAGAACTCGCCTGCCCAGGATCGCTCGTAGGCCGCCGGGGGCCGACTTGCGAGCGGCGAGCGGCGGATCACGAGCGTCTCGTAGACGAAGACGTCGCGGAGCCGGAGCTCGTCGGTGTCCGCCGCGAGCCCCTTCGGAACCGGCTCGCCGTCCCGGCGCAGGATCTCCCGCCGCCGCAGGTCGGACACCGCCTCAGGCTCGGCGTCGCGGAGAAAGTGTCGCGCGCCGTAGAGCTGGTACTCGGTCAGCAGAGTCGGCCCATCGCCGGCGATCGTTTCGCTCAGGTCCTCCAGCTCGACGAGCTGCTCCCGCGGCGCGAGGTTGACGTCCTCGAAGGCCAGTGCGTTCGACCACAGGACACCACCGGCCACGGCTACTCCGAGTGCGACGCCGAGGGCGAGTCTGCCCGCGGCGACCAGCGCGCCCGCCCCAAGCATGGCGGCGAAGGGAATCGCGACCGAAGCCGCCGCCAGGGCCTTGCCCTCAACCCACGGGGAGCCGATGGCAACGAGCAGCGCCCCGGTCGCCAGGAGACCGAACGTGAGGGTCAGGGCACTCTCGGCGCGCCGGCGCCACGCCGCCGTGACTCCCACTGCCGCGCCCAGGAGGCAGATCACGATCAGGAGGTCGGTTGCAAGTCGTGCTTCGGGCTCGAAACGAAAGTCTCCAGCGGGCCAGATGCCCGCCGCCTGGAGGGGGTCGAGTGGCCCGGCGAGGTTGCCGAGCGCGTCGGCGTCGGTGAGCGGCGAGGACGTTGGCGGCAGCGCCCCGCCCGAAAGCAGCACCGGCAGGCTGAGGGCAGCGACCAGCACGGCGACCGCCACCGCACGTTTGAGCGCCGGGGTACCCCACCGCCGGAAGCTCATTACGACTCCGATCCCCAGGGGCACCGCCAGCCAGAGCACCCCGCCGCCGCTGAGGACCCCGACCAGCGCCGCGCTCGCGATCGCCAGCGGCACGGCGGCCCGAGCCCGAGCTGCCGCGACAGCGCCAGGCACGAGCGCCGCGGCCGTGGCGATCAGGGAGATCGCCGCCACCTCCTTGATCCCGCCCCACAGGTAGTAGCCGACGAGCAGCGCGGGCTGAGCTGCGACGAATGCCGCTGCAGCTCGGATCGGCGCCGACGCGACCACATGCCTGCCGATCTCCCAGAGCGTCATCGCCAGCACCGCCGCCCAGGTCGCCATGTACGGCTGGATCAACCAGGCCGGGTCGGTGCCCGTGAGGGTCGAGCCGATGCCGAGCGGGAGGAAGGCGCCCACCGGGTAGCCGTCGCCCAGGTTGAACGCGAGCGTGGCCTCGTACGTGGACGGCGCGAGCCCGTCGAGGTCACGGCCGTGCTCCATCACGTGGTCGGTGAGGGCGAGCCAGGTCGCGGTGTCGTCGAGCTTGATGTAGCCCGCGAACGTCGCCTCGCCCGAGAGCACGATGGGAGCGGCGTACGCCCCGAAAACAGCGACCCCGGCGACAATCGCCCAGCGGTCGGGGCGGATCTCGCGCCCTCCAGCGCCCACGACGACCCCGACCAGCGCCCCGGCGACCACGAGCGGGACGATGAGCTCGGCGGTGGTGTCGAGGAGCGCGGGGAACTGCGCCGCGACGATCATCGCCGCCATGCCCACGCCCGGCAGCAGCGCTCCCGGGAGTCGCGTCCCGGCGATCCGCTCGGCCAGGAGCCCCCATCCCAGGCCGAGGGCGACCAGCAGGAGCGGCAGGAGCACCCAGGAGACCAGCACGCCGAGATCCTGACGAACCGCGAGTGGCGGCTGTGCAAACAGGCGTCCCGGCAGCGCCCGCCCTGCGGCTAGAGGCCCAAATCCTTGGCGTAGTTCTCGCGGTACTGATCCCGGCGCTCGAGGACGTCCTGGACGTATGTGCGAGTCTCGGCGAACTCGATCTCGTCGATCTCGAGCTCTGCCCCACCCCAGGCGCTCACGTTCGTCGGCCCCGCGTTGTACGCAGCGAGCGCAGCTACGACGTTCCCCCCATAGAGGTCGAGCAGGTAGTTCAGGTAGTAGGTGCCGTAGCGAATGTTGAGGTCCGAGTCCGCGAGGTCCTCGTAGATGAAGGTCTCGCCCCCACTGAGCCGCTCGATCGTGTCGGCGGTATCCGGGGTGATCTGCATCAGGCCTCGGGCCCCCGCGTGCGAGGTCTGATCGCTAAAGCGCGACTCCTCGTAGATCACGGCAGCGATCAAGGCGGGGTCGAGATCGAAGCGCTCGGCCTGCTGGCGGATCGAGTCCTCGTGGCGCAACGGCAGGGTGACCTCGCGGATCGCCTCCCCGAGATCGATGCGGCTGACGGCAAACGCGATCGCGGCGCCGAGCAGAACGGCGCCCACCAGGAACGCTCCGGACCGGCTCACGACGGGCTCCGCGGTCGCGCGCAGCTTGGGAATCAACTCCCCGAGATGGGCCTCGAGCTCTTCGCGAGAGCCGTCGTTTGCAACCACGAACTCAGCCCGGCTGGCCTTCTCGGCCTGTGAGAGCTGGCGAGCGCTGCGCTTCTCGAGGGAATCCGTGCCCCGCTCGTCCGCCCGCGCCATCCGCAGATCATCCTCGGCCACCACGCACACCGTGGTGTCGAAAGCCGATTCCATTCCCGTCTCGAAGAGCAGCGGGACCTCGACCACGGCGAGCCCCGCGTCGCCCGGGAGGGACGCCCGCCAGGCGGCAACTCGCTCGCGCACCAGCGGGTGCAGGTATCGCTCGAGCCACCGGAGCTCATCCGGTCGCTCGAACACGATCGCCCCCACCCGGGCCCGATCGACCCGACCGTCCGGGGCGGCGTCGGCGCCCCAGCGCTCGGCAAGGGCGACGGCCACCTCGGTGGAGGCGAGCAGCTCATGAACGACGGCGTCACTCGAGAGCGTCTGCGCGCCCAAACGCTCGAAGGCGGCCAACGCCTCGGATTTCCCGGCCGCGACGGCGCCGGTCAGTCCGACGAAGGCCACGGGCGGCGAGGCCGCCCGCTGGGTCACGCCTGCTCGGGCTCGGACGACTCGGCGGGAGCGCCGTCGGGCTCGTCGGCCGCATCGGGTGCGGGGGCGGCATCGGAGAAGACTTCCTCGGAAAGGCCGAGATCCGGCACGTCATCGGTGGGTGCCGGCTTGGTGGTCGCGGCCTCGGTGAGCTCGGCAGGCATGAGATCGCGCAGCGGCATGTCGCCCGTCTCCGCGCGCTTCACGCTGAGCGAGATGCGCCGTCGCTCCTCGTCGATTTCCAGGATTCGCACCCAAACCTCCTGGCCGGGCGTAACGACGTCACCAGGGCTCTCGACGTGATGCTCGGCGAGCTCGGAGATATGGACGAGCCCCTCGACCCCGGGCACGATCTCGACGAACGCGCCGAAGGCGACGACCTTCGTCACCTTGCCCTCGAGCACGGCGCCAACCCGGTACTCGTTCAGGACCTTCTGCCACGGGTCCTCCTGAGTCTGCTTCAAGCCGAGGGAGATCCGCTGGCGGCTGCGGTCGATATCGAGGACCTTGACGCGCACGGTCTCGCCGATCGTCAAGACCTCGGACGGATGATTCACGTGGCTCCAGGAGAGCTCGGAGATGTGGATGAGGCCGTCGATGCCCTCGAGATCGACGAATGCACCGAAGTCGACGATGTTGGAGATCTTGCCCTCGACGATCTGGCCGGGCTGCAGGCGACCCAGGATCTGCTCGCGGACCTCCTTGCGCTCCTCCTCGAGGACCGCGCGCCGCGAGAGCACCACGTTGTTACGGCTGCGATTGAGCTCGATCACCTTGCACTCGAGGGTCTGGCCCTTGAACTCGTCCAGGTTGTGGACCCGGCGGATGTCGACCAGCGACGCCGGCAGGAAGCCGCGGACGCCGAGGTCGAGGATGAGCCCACCCTTGACCACTTCGATCACGTTGCCGTCGACCGGTTCGCCGGACTCGGCCGCGGCCTCGATCTTGCGCCAGGCCTTCTCGAAGCGCGCCCGCTTCTTTGAGAGGACGAGGCGGCCCTCCTGATCTTCCTTGGTGAGGACCAGCGCGTCGACGGACTCGCCCAGCGAGACCTCGTCGGCGGGGTCAACGGAGCGGCGGATCGAGAGCTCGTTGGCGGGGATGACCCCCTCCGACTTGTAGCCGATGTCAACCAGGACCTCGTCCTTGTCGATCCGAACGACCTCCCCGGAGACGACGTCGCCCTCGTCGAAGGGCTTGATCGTGGCTTCGTAGTTGGGACGAAGCTTGCCGTCGACCTCGATCATGAGGTCGGCCGCGCCACCATTTGTGGTCGCCGGAGGCGGCGCTACGGGCGCTTCTGGGGCTGCGGGAGCGGTTAGATCAGGCGTCGACACGGCGAAACAGTTTGGCAGAAAGGCCTCAGCTCACTTTCATGCGCGGGCGGCGAGGCCTCAAAGCGAGGCGTTCAGGCTAGCGGGAGCGTCCGAATATCCGCAGCAGGAAGAGGAAGAGGTTGATGAAGTCGAGGTAGAGGGCGAGGGCCCCGAGGATGGCGGCGCGCGACTCCTCGTCGCCCTCGAGCCCCGCCTGGCCGTACTGCTTCACCTTCTGCATGTCGTAGGCGGTGAGGCCGGCGAAGATCACGACGCCCGCGTATGTGGTGATCCAATAGAGGGCCTCGGAGGCAACGAAGATGTTCACGATCGTGGCCAGGATCAGACCAACGAGGGCCATGATCAGGACGGTGCCCATCGTCGAGAGGTCGCGCTTCGTCAGGTAGCCCCAGAGGGCCACGGCGCCGAACATCGCCGACGTGATCAGGAAGGTCGTGAAGATCGACTCGGTCGTGTAGAGCTCGAACACGAACGCGAAGGTCACACCGACCGAGGCCGCATAGACGAAGAACAGCGTCAGCGCCAGGCCCGGCGAGAGCTTGTTGATCGCCGCGGAGATCGTGACCACGAGGGCGAGCTGAACGATGATCAGGCCGATGAAGATCACGGGGTTCTCCGTGATCGTGCGAAGGAGCTCCTCGTTGGCCCCGATCACCGCGGCGGCGGCGCCCGTCATCGCGAGCCCGGCGAACATCCAGCCGAACACCTTGACGAGAAAGCCCTGGACGTCGGCCTGGATCGTCAGGGGCGGCTGGGCTGCATACTCCATGCGAGCGAACGGTACCCTCGCTCGCCGGATGCCACGGCGCGACACGAAGCGGGGTGCCGAGCGAACGCCACTTGGTGGCGAGGTGGACGTCCTCGTCTGCGGCGCGAGCTTTGCGGGTCTCGCCGTCGCCCGAGAGCTGACGGGCTCGGGGGCACGAGTCCTCGTGATCGACCGCTACGAGATCGGCGAGCGTCAGACCTCGGCATGCGCGGCGCCAACAGAATGGCTCCGGGCGCTTGGCCTCGAGGGCTCGATGCGACAGACCTTTGGCGACCTCGTCGTGCACACCCCGCACACGACGGCGCGCCTGCGCCTGCCCTGGACGTTTTCGACGTTCGATTACCCCGAGCTCTGCGGCCTGCTCTGGGAGCAGGGGGACGCCGAGTTCGAGACGGCCAAGGTGGAGGGACGCACCGGCAGCCGGGTTCACACGGATCGCGGCGACCTCACCTCGCCGCTCATCGTCGACGCCCTCGGCTGGCGGCGGCTGCTCGCCGCGGGCGACGGCTATCAGCCACCGGACGCTCCGCTCTCGCGCGGGCTCGAGGTCCATCCATCGGGATCCGGCGATCAGCTCGAGGTCTGGATCGACCGCGCCTACGTGCCCGCCGGATACGGCTGGAGCTTCCCCGCCGGGGAGGAAACGCGCGTGGGAGTGGGATCCTTCGACCCGCGGCATCACGTGAAGGAGCCAACCGTGCGGCTTGCCTCCGACCTCGAGCGGGAGGCCGTCCGCTACCAGGGCAACTGGATCCCGCACCGGCTGCGCCCGGCGGCGGAGGACGGGGTCTTCTTCGCCGGCGACTCGGCCGGACACTGCCTGCCGCTGACCGCCGAAGGCATCCGCACTGCGTTTTACTTCGGGATCGCGTGTGGCCGCGAGCTGCGCGCGATCCTGAGCGGCGGGCAGTCACGAGAGGTAGCGCTCGAGCGCTACGCGGCGTTCTCCGCCTCGCACCGCTGGAAGTTCGAGGCGATGCTGCGCGCGCAGCGGCTCGTGCCGCGGATCCCGCCGCGGCTCCTCACTCTGATGCTGCGGGGGATGGAGCGGCAGGAGTTCGTCGACTGGGCCTTCGGGCACTACCTCGCGATCGCACCTCCGGGGTTTGCGGCGCTGCCGCCCGAGCGGGCGCTGCCGGCGCCTGTGGCGGCTGCCGCCTGAGACCCCGGTGGGAGGTGCGCAGGCCTGCCTCAGTGCAGCAGTACTAATAGAATCGGTTAATGACGCTTTACGAGCCGCCCGACGCGCTGCAGTCGCCGCGGTTTACCGGACCGCGGACCTACGCCCGTCTGCCGCACCGCGCGACTGTGGAATCCGTCGACTGTGTCGTCCACGGGATGCCCTGGGACGGTGGCGCCTCGTTTCGTCCCGGGGCCCGCTTCGGGCCGGAGGCGATTCGCTCGGCCTCGGGCATGATCCGCACCTATAACGCGGCGATCGGCGAGCAGGTCTTCGGGGAGCTCTCCGTCGTCGACTACGGCGACGCGCCCACCGTCCCGGGGTACATCGAGGACACGCTTGCGCGGATCGAGGAGTTCGTGCACCCGATCGCCGAGGCGGGCGTCGTCCCGATCGGAATGGGGGGCGACCACTCGGTGACCCTAGCCGAGCTGCGCGCCGTCAGCCGCGTTTACGGGCCGCTCGGGCTCGTCCACTTCGACTCGCACACGGACCTCTGGGACGAGTACTTCGGCCGGCCCTACAGCCACGGCACGATGTTCCGCCGGGCGATCGAGGAGGGGATCATCGATCCCGGACGTGTGATCCAGGCCGGCATGCACGGCCCGCTTTACGGCGAGCAGGACATCGAGATCCCAGACGAGCTCGGTGTCGACATGATCCCTTGGCTGGAGCTCGCGGAGATCCCCCCGCCGGCATTCGCCGAGCGGGTTCGCAAGCGGCTCGACGGCCAGCCTGCCTTCTTCACGTTCGACGTCGACTTCGTGGACGTCGCGTTCTGCCCCGGGACCGGCACACCTGAAGTCGGCGGCCCGACCAGCCATCAGGCGCTCTCGTACGTGAGGGCCCTGGCCGGCATCGAGTTCAAGGGCTTCGACGTGGTCGAGGTCTCCCCGCCCTACGACAACCCGGCGCAGGTCACCGCCCTGTTCGCGGCCAACCTGATCTTCGACCAGCTCGCCCTCGTCGCGCGCGCCCGGGCGGCGAGCTCCTAGGGCGATCAGCGCACGATCAGGTACGTGCCGACCAGCAGCAGGCCGACGCCGAGGATGCGCTCGAGCGTGATCGGCGCCTGTTCGAGGCCGAGGACGCCGAGCCGGTCAAGTATCACCGAGACCGTCAGCTGGCCGGCGATCGTCGCAGCGACCACGCCCGCCGCGCCGAGGTCGTCGACCGTCAGCACGACGGTCGTCACATAGAGAGCGCCGACGACGCCGCCCCCGACGACATAGAACCAGGAGACGTCCCGGACGCCGCTGAACCCGGGGCCGTCCCCCACGACCAGGGCGAGGACGACGAGGATCGCGGCCCCGACGACGAAATTGACGGCGGCCGCCGGCAGGGTTCCAGTGGCGTCCGCGAGACGCGCCACCACGGGAGGTTGGATCGCGATCAGACCGCCGGCGGCGATCGTCGCGACAGCCGCGAGGCCGACCTTCTCCACGTCAGCTCTGACCGCCGAGCCAGGCCATCATCTTGACCGTCTTGCCTTCGAGCGGGGACACGTCTGCATCGTTCTCGTAGAAGATCATCGGCGCGAATCCTAAGGCGCGGTCAGGGCGAGGCGGCGGCAAAGGGGTGGGTGGGCGGCACCAACGGAGGTGCCGCCCACCCGGTTGAGAGAGGAGGCTCCGCCTCCCGTGTGCACACGGTCGTGCTCAGGTCTGGTCGCCGACAAGCGCCGGGGTGGGCTCGGTCCCGAGCACCTCGTGGGCAAGGCGCGCGACTTCCTCGAGCGGAAGCAGGGCCTTCGTCTCCAGCGCACGCTGCTTGATCGCCGCGACCATCTCGCGCATCTGTTCCTCGTCGGCTTCGATCCCGAGCGCCTCGAGCGCGACCATGACCGATGGCAGGCCGCTCCCCTTGCCGTTGACCACCCGGGCCGGGGGCTGGCCGACCTCGTCCCAGTGGTATGGGAAGAGCTCGGTCGGGAACTCATCGATGCACTCGTGGTACCAGCCGACGATGATCCCGGACTCGACCTCGAAGAGGCGGTCGCCGACCGCCGGGCGATTCGATGGGATCGTGTGCGCCGCGCGCTCTCGCACCAGCCGCGAGAGCGCGTAGAACTTCTTCGTGTCGAGCCCATGGGGGACGTCGTAGAGCATCGTCAGCGCTAGCGCCAGGTCCTCCATCGGGGTGTTGCCGGCACGCTCGCCGACACCCGTGACGGTGGTGTGGACCATGTCCACGCCGGCGGAGATCGCCGCGATCGAGTTCGCGACCGCGAGGCCGAAGTCATCGTGGAAATGCGCCTCCAGCGCCGTGTCGGGGAGGCGCTCCCGAACCTTCTCGACCCAGACCGGGATCGCGTGCGGGTTGACGCCGCCGAAGGTATCGACGAGCGCAAGCGCGTCCATGTGGCCCTCGGCGGCAACGCGCTCGACGAGGTCGAGGTACCAGTCGAACTCCGCCCGCGAGGAGTCGATCGTGAAGAAGACCGTGTAGAGCCCGGCTTCCTTGGCGGCCAGGGTGGCCTCGATCGAGAGGTCGATCGCCCGCTCGAGCGGCCAGCCGTACGCGCGTTCGATGATGTGGCCGGACGAGGGGATCTCGATTACGACACCGTCGACCCCGCACTCCTTCGCCTTCTCGACGTCGTCGACCATGCACCGGGCGAAGGCGAAGATCTCCGGGCCGAGATCGGCCTCGACGATGGCCTTGACGGCGCCCTCGTCCTGGGGCGAGACGATCGGCATCCCAGCCTCGATCCGGTCAACGCCGGCCTCCGCCAGCCGCCTCGCGATCGCGAGCTTGTCGTCCGGGGTAAAAGCGATGCCGGCCTGCTGCTCGCCATCGCGAAGGGTGATGTCGTGGAACTTGACCCCGGCCGGGAACTCAAGCCCAGCTCGCGCCTCGGCCTGGTGGTTCCACGGGCTGGTGAAGAAGCGACCTTCTACATGCCAAGGTGTCTCGCCGGTCAACTCGGCCTCCCTATCCGAAGCTTCGTCTAGTCGTCATGAAGCGATGCTGAATAAACCACTGTGACGCTGAAAGTATAAGCGCTACTGCGCGATGGTGCCGGTGGGGCGGACAGGGGCCGAGGACGCCACCGCTGCGGTACGTGACACCGGCCGGAAGAGCGGACGCGAGAAGATCATCAGGATCGTCGCGAGCACGTAGAGGGCCGCAACCACGCCGATCGCGGGCTGATACGCACCGATGTGCTCGAGCGACCACCCGAACAGCGGCGGGGCGACGCAGAAGCCGAGGCTGAACCAAAAGACCACCATGCCTGAGGCCCACGCCGTCCTCGCCTCGTCGGCCTCCGCCATCACGGCGAGCATCGAGATCGCCCCGAACCCGAGCCCGCCTGCTCCCCAGAGCGCGGCGCTGAGCCAGAAGGCCTCGGGGCCGAGGTGTGGAGCGGCGAGCATCAGCACGGTGGCGATGCAGGCGATCGTGGCGAAGCCGGCCATCGCGTCCGGGTATCCCCAATGCGTCTCGCTGCGACGGCTCGCGGTCAGCCGCACCAGGCCCCCGACCGCGCCTGCGGCGATCATCACCGACCCCGCGGCCGCCGCCGTCAGCCCGCCATCCTCGTGGGCGTACAGCGGCAGGTAGGCGGTGATCGAGCCGGTCCCCGCCCCCATGATCATGTTGTAGAGGTTGAGGCGGTGGACCGATGCCCGTACGGGGCCGCTGGCCCGCGGACCGGCGCGCCGGGCGGCGCGCGCCCGATCGATGGTGGTCGCGGCCGCGACCAACGTCGCGGCGGCGACTGCGGCGAGGACCAGCAGGGCCTGGCGCCACCCCCACAGCGCTGCGGCGGCGGGCAGGGCGGCGGCGGAAAGGGTGATCGCGGCCGTCTCGCCCGACTGCTTCACGCCCGTGACCCATCCCCTTCCGCCGAGCGGGATCCGGTCGGTGATCAGCCGGTTCGTGGCGGGATTCGCCCCGGCGCGACAGAGGCCCGCGACTGCGAGCGCCGCGGCCATCGCGGCGAACGTGCCGGCCACGGCCATCAGCACCAGGCTCCCCGCGCCGCAGCCCACCACCACGAGCAGGCCGGTGCGATCACCGATGCGGTCGATGATGCTGCCCGCCATCGGCGACAGCACGGCGGAGACGCCGGCGACCACCGACACCAACAGCCCGACGTCGCCGCGGGAGATCTCGAGGTCCTCGATCAGGTACGGCGCGAGGATGCCGACGGCGACCATCGGCAGGATCCCGAGGGCCATCGCGACCGCGAGTACGTAGATGAGGAGGGCGCGGCTTCCCCGCGTGCCGAGCTGATCGCTTCCGCTTGCCAAGACGCCGGCAAGGGTAAAGCGTGGCTGCCGGACTGTTTCGTGCTGCTTACGCCTGGGCGTCGAATCCGTACAGGAGCGCCGGGTTCCGCTCGGCGATCGTCCGGGACGCGGCATCATCCGCCGCTGCCCCGAGCAGGGCGATCGGGTCCGGCGTCGCCATGTCGAACGGGAGATCGGTCCCCAGCACCACTCGCTCCGGGCCGGCGCGCTCGATCAGGAAGGCCAGCGCGCTTGGATCGTGGGTGATGGTGTCGAAGAAGACCCGCTGGGAGTACGCCCACGGGTCCGCGGGCGCCGTGGCCAGCTCCGGCCGCACGCTACTCGCATGGCGAAGCCGGCCCACCTGGTACGGGAAGTAGCCCCCGCCGTGCAGCAACACGACGGTGAGGCCGGGATGGCGGTCGAGGGTCCCAGAAACGATCAGCCGCTCGACGGTGACCGTGGTCTCGAAGAGGAAGCCGAGGACGTTCTCGAAGTAGTACGAGTCGAGCGCTGGGTTGCTCTCCCCGTAGGCCGGGTGCAGCGTCACAGGCACCTCCAGCCGCTCCGCCGCCGTCCAGAACGGCTCGAACTCCGCCTCGTCGAGGCGCCGGCCCCCGGCCACGGCCGTCCCGATCTCGACGCCCACGGCCCCCGCCTCGACCGCGTCGGAGAGGACCTCGACGGCGCGCGCAGGATCCTGCATCGGCGCCGACGCGAGCCACCGCAACCGGTCGGGCGCGGCCTCGCAGAACTCGGCGAGCCCGTCGTTGGTGACCCTCGCCATCGCCTCGCCGAGCCCGCTGTCCACGTGGTAGTAGAAGAGCGGCGGCGTAACCGAGACGACCGCGCCGCCGATGCCCTTCGACTCGAGCTCCGCCAGCTTCGCTTCGGGCTCGACGAAGGAGGGGACGATCTCGAAGTCCACGTGGAGCCCACCGCTCCATCGCCGCCCGGCAAGGGTCACCCCGTAAGCCGGCTCGCGACGGAGCAGGTCGAGCGAGCGCTCCGGCATCACGTGGTTGTGGACGTCGATCCGCACTGGGGCCCTACGACGAGTCCGATCCCGGCATCGTTAGTGATGCTATTGAACGGATAGCTTTCCGGGCCCATGCTCCGGCAGAGGCCGTTCACGCCGAGCGCAATCGGGCAGGAACGTCAGCCCGTCGGATAGAATTGTTAAGGGTACGTGTTCCGAGACGTAAGTACGAATGGCCTCGACATCCGTAGACGACAAGGGCACTAAGCCCGCCGCCGACGAGCGCCCGCGCAAGCGCAAGGGGCAGTCGGCCGCCGATCGCGTCGGCGAGCGTGTGGCCACGCACCGCAAGGACGGTCACCTGAAGGTGTCGGAGCTGGCGCGGATGGTCGGCGTCTCCCCCAGTCTGATCAGCCAGATCGAGCGCGGCCAGTCGCAGCCGTCGGTGGCGACTTTGTTCGCCCTGGCCGAGTCGCTCGACGTGCCCGTCGACGCCTTCTTCGTCAAGGACGGGGCGTCCCTCGCCCCCTCGGCCGGACCCCTCGGCACAACGGTTGCCGAGGCGGACGACTCCGCCGGCGCACCCTCGGCCGCACACGGGGAAGACGCGGCGAAGGGCGAATCACCCAAGCGCTACATCGTTCGCCGCGATGCCCGCTCGGCGATCAACATCGAGGGCGGCGTCCTCTGGGAGCGCCTGACGCCGGAGACGCTCCCGCACGTCGACTTCCTCGAGCTCATCTACCAGCCCGGGGCGGAGTCCAACCCTGAGCTGTACCGGCATCCGGGATCGGAGATGGTCCTTGTCCTCAGCGGACGCTTCGACATCTACGTCGGCTTCGAGCGCTACGAGCTGCGCCCCGGCGACAGTATCCATTTCCCCTCCACCTTCCCGCACCGCTACGTGAATCCCACCGATGACGTCTCACGTGCGGTCACCGTGATCCTCCACGACGGCGCGCGTCCCGTCTCGACCGACAGCGACCAGCTGCGGCCGTGATCTCAGCCGGGATCTCGCGCGTCGCCGGCTAGGGCACCTTGATCGGCATGGCCGTGCGCCGGTTCGGCGCGCCCCTCGAGCCGACGGAGCTTCCCGAGCCGCGCCCCGGGCCCGGGGAGGCCCTGCTCGAGGTCCTCACCTGCGGGGTCTGCTTCTCCGATGTCAAGACCTCGCGTGGCCGGATGCCGTTCTCCGACCGCCTCACCCTCCCTCACGTCCCCGGCCACGAGGTCTGCGCGCGTGTCGTCGAGGCGCATCCGCCCGTCGTCGCGCCCGGCACGATCGTCGTCGTCAACCACTACTGGCCGTGCCGGCGGTGCGCGCGGTGCCGAGCCGGGATCGAGCAGCAGTGCACCGACCCGCAGGGATGGATCGGCTTCATGTCGCCCGGCGGCTTCGAGCAGCGCCTCGTGGCGCCCATCGACCGCCTGACGCCTGTCCCGCCGGAGATCGACCCCGTCCACGCAGCGCCGCTGACCTGCGCGGTCGGCACGTCCTATCGGGCGGTGACGACCCGCGGCGGCGTGACCCCCGGGAGCCGAGTCGCAGTGATCGGCCTCGGTGGAGTCGGGATCCACACGCTTCAGATCGCGAACGCCGCCGGCGCCCGCGCTGTCGGCCTCGACATCTCCAGCCCGGCCCTCGAGGTCGCGGAGCAGCTCGGACTTGCCGCGTACCCGGCTGCGGACCCAGAGAGCGAGGAGCGGATCCTCGCCGGCGGCGAAGGCGTCGACGTCGTCATCGACACGGTCGGCAACGAGGCGACGTTCGCGCAGGCGTTTCGCCTCACCCGGGCCGGAGGACGGATCGTCGGCGTCGGCTACGACGTCGACTCGGACATCGTGCTTCCGAGCCCCCGCTTCGTACTCGAGGAGGTCGAGCTCGTCGGATCGCGCTACGTGGCGCTGGACGAGCTCGAGCGCGCGATCGCCCTGGTCGCAGAGGGCCGAGTCCAGACGGTCGTCGACCGGGTGCTGCCGCTCGCGGAGGCGAATGCCGCGCTCGAGGCGCTCGAGCGAGGCGAGGTCGTGGGCCGCGTGGTCCTGGACGTGGCGGGGAGCTCCGGCTAGCCCAGCCGGTCGGGCTGAACGGCCGGCTCCTCACCGTATACCTCTGGATTGACGACGCCCGGGGGACGCTCGCCGTCCACCATCGCCCTCAGGTTCTCGACCACCGCCAGGGCCATCTTCGTGCGCGCCTCATGCGTCGCACTCCCCATGTGCGGCGTCAGGATCACGTTGTCGAACTCGTACAGCTCCGGGCTCGGCGCCGGGTCGCTGATCGGAGGCTCGCTCCAGTAGACGTCGAGCCCCGCGCCGGCGATCTCGCCGTCGCGAAGGGCCGCGATCAGGGCGGGCTCGTCGACGATCCGCCCTCGCGCGGTGTTGATGAAGAAAGCCGACGGCTTCATCAGCTTGAACTCGCGCTCTCCGATGAGCCTGTGGGTCGTCTTGTTGTAGGTGGTCATCAGCACGACGAAGTCGGACCGCTCCAAGAGCTTGTCCCGGTCCTCCTCCCAGGTGACCTCCAGCTCCTCCTCTCGCCCCGGATCCAGCCGGTTCCGCTTCGTGTAGATGATCGTCCATCTCGAAGGCGCGCAGGCGCTTGACGATCTCGGAGCCGATGTCCCCAAGCCCGATCATCCCCACGGTCTTCTCCGCCAGCTCATGCGTGAGGAAGGTGGTCGACTGCTCCTGGTGGAACCGCCCCGCCCGGACGAACGCATCCGCCTCGACGATGCGCCAGGCCAGCCCGATGACAAGCGCACAGGTGAGGTCGCAGGTCGTCTTGGTGATCACGTGAGGGACCACGGTCACCGGGATGCCCCGGCTGGTCGCCGCCTCGACGTCGACCACGTTGGGGAACAGCGCCATGGTGGCGATGCCCTTCAGGTGCTCGTTGGAGACGATGACCTCCTCGTCGATCGGCGTGTCGCCCAGCATCCAGATGTAGTCGCAGTCCCTGCTGCGGGCCAGCAGCTCCTCCTTGTCGATCATGTGCTCGGACTCGTGGATGTCCACGTCGGCGAACTCCTCGAGCGCCTCACGCCCGAGATCCATCACCGGCTGAACGACGAACACCTTGGGCCTGGACATCGTCTCCTCCTACTTGCCTTCGAAGATCCCGGCGGCGGTCCGCCAGAGCAGGTCGTCGCGTTCGGAATCGGTCAGGACATCGACCTGCCGGAAGTGCTCGACCGCGTCGTAAACCTGCATCGGGGCCGGCCAATCCGTCCCGAACACGATCCGGTCGGAGCCGAGCACGTCGATCATGAACCGAAGGTTCCGTTCGGTGAACGTGACCGTGTCGTAGTAGAAGCGATCGATGTAGGCGCTCGGCTTGTCCTCCGACTTGCCGCGATCGCCGGGCCAGACCTCCCATCCGCGATCGAGCCGGTCGAGCGCGTACGGGACATAGCCGCCCGCATGCGCCAGGCAGACCTTGATCCCCGGGTACCTGTCGAGGATTCCGCCGTAGACAAGGCTCGCGAACGCGATCGTGCGGTCGACCAGGTTCCCGATCGAGTTCAGGAGGAAGTAGTCCTTCGTCCGGTACGTGACCACGGTCGGGTCGAACTGGTGGAACAGAATGAAGGCGTCGTTCTCGTGCACGGCGGCCCAGAACTCATCGAACACCTCGTGGTCGTAGGTGAGGTTGTTGACGTGGTCGTTGATCATGAAACCGACCAGGCCGAGCTCGCGGATCGCCCTCACCAGCTCGGCGTTCGCCAGCTCGATGTCCTGCATCGGGAGCGTGCCCAGGCCCATGAACCGCTCGGGGTGGTCGCGGACCATCTCCGCGACCTCCTCGTTGCAGTCGGTGGCGATGCGGGCGGTCTCCTCCGGCCTACGCCAGTACTGGTAGAAGACATCGGTCGGCGAGACGACCTGGACGTCGACGCCCAGCCGGTCCATCTCCTCGATGCGGCGGTCCGGCTTCCAGCGGTTCGGGAGGTTGTCGAGCTCTCCCTCGTCCGCGGTCATCCCGTGCCACGTGTCCCCCGCCAGCACCACCTCCTGAAAGCGCTGGGGGGTGACGTGCGCGTGCACGTCGATGACCTTGCCGCCCTCAGCCATCGCGTCTCCTCGCGAGCCGCCCGGGCTCAGAGGCCGTGCATCACGTGGGAGAGACGGGCCGTCCACTCGTGCTTCGTCGCCGGCACGATGGCCTTCATCGCCTCCCCGTAGGCGTCGCCCTCGAGCATGGCCTTGGTCGCCCCCTCGTCCTCCACCTGGACGTCCAGGATCCAGTCGTAGTCGGTCTTCAGCCCGCCGACGTTCTGCCCGATCGTGACGGCGCCGACGCCGGCCGCCGACTCGAGTCCCTTGGCGGCAGCCTGCGCGGCCTCCTTGGCCGCGTCGTCGGCCTCGTCGCGCCAGACGAACATCGCCGAGTGCCGCACCTGGCCGGAGACGTTCAGCGGCACGTCGCCGTCGTACTCCCAGTCGACTCGAGCGGTCAGCTCGGAGCGGCAGATCGAGGCGTTGTACTCGCCCACCTCATGGTGGACATCGTCATCGTTGTACTCCTCGTTCCCGGCCTTGTCGACGAAGTCGAGCTGGAGGGCGACGTCGTAGTTCGAGGGCGGGCCCTCGTCGCGACCGCGCCAGCGCGGAGTGCGATCCCAGGGCTTCACGGTCCGCAGGACCTCGGACCCGCCGAACAAATCGGTCCCGTAGTCGATCGCCACGACGCTCGAGCACTCGTACCGCATATAGGCAAGCCCCTTCAGCATCGCGAGGTGCTTCTCGGGGGTGATGTCGTCCCTGAAGATGAAGAAAGCGGTATGCCTGAACACGCGTGGTTACCTCCTGGTTGGTTGGGTTTCGAAAACGGGGGAGCCGGTTGACCGAGTGCAGCTAGCCGGGTACGCCGCTGTCGGCCGCCTTTGCGCCCTGCTCCGGCGCGGCGCCGTTCTCGCGGCGCGATTCGTCGGCCTCCATCCGCTCGAAGAGCTCGAGGATGTCGGCCTGCAGGGTGACGACCTCGTGATCCGTCTGCAGCCGCGGGTACGGCAGGCCGATCTCGATGTCGCGGTAGATCTCGCCCGCGCTGCTCATCATCAAGAGGCGGTTTGAGAGCAGGACGGCCTCGAGGACGTCGTGCGTCACGAAGAGGACGCCGGCGCCGGTCGTCTGCCACAGGCGCTGGAGCTCCTCCCTCATCGTGCGGGCGGTGATCGCGTCGAGGTGGCTGAACGGCTCATCCATCAGCAGCAGGCCCGGATCGACCGAGAGCGCCCGGGCGATGCCGACTCGCTGCTGCATGCCGCCGCTCAGCTGCCCGGGGTACATCGCGCCCTCGGACTCGAGCCCGACGAGCTTCAAATACTGATCGGCGCGCTGCTTGCGCTCGGCGCGGTCGCCGCGGTCCTGGACGTAGAGCATGTTGTCGAGCACCGAGCGCCAGGGGAGGAGTCTCGGATCCTGGAAGACGTAGCCGATCCGAACGTCCGCGGCTTCGTCACCGACCAGCTCGAGCGTCCCGGCGCTCGGCAGCTCGACACCCGAGACCAGGTTGAGGAAGGTGCTCTTCCCGCACCCGGACGGCCCGACGAGGGACACGAACGTGTGGCCCTCCATGTTGAAGGTCACGTTCGATGATCGCGGTGACGGGGCGCTGGCCCGCCACCCGCGGGGGGAAGACCTTCTGCACGTGGTCTGCCACCAATCTTGCCATCTCACTCCTCCCCGGCAGTCTCGGCTGCCTGGTCGAAAGTTATACTAAACAGGTGACAGCGGGGCTACTGTAGCCCGCGCGCCCGGCTTCGTCAAGAGCGCGTTCGTCCAGGCGATGGTGTTAGTGCTACTGTGTTCACCGCGTGGCCGGAGGCACAAGGAGAGGACTCGGCTCGTACGCTCACGGGGCCTTCGGTGTCGACTACGAGGCGCGGGTCGACTTCGCGACGCTGCGCGAGGAGCGGCTCGCGCGGGTGCGAGATCGCCTGGCGGCGTCGGAGCTCGACGCACTGCTGTTGTGGAAGGACGAGAACGTCCGCTTCACCACCGCGCTTCGCCCCCAGATCATCCAGGGCAAGAACGCCCTGCTCAACGGCTGCCTCGTCACCGATGACTCCCTGATCCTCCTCTGCTCCGGCGGCGAGGTCGACCGCGTGCGCTACGCGATGCCCTGGATCGACGAGGTCGAGACCGTCCCGATCATGGAGGCCCGCGGCCTGATCGCCGGCACCGTCGACGCCGTCCTCGAGCCTGCGATCGCGCGCCTCGGCCTCTCCGACGCGAGGATCGGGCTTGACGAGATGGCCTTTGCGCAGGTCCAGGAGCTCGCTCGCGCCCTGCCCGAGGCCGAGTGGCAGGACGGCGACGTCGTGATGCAGACGGCGCGGCGCGTCAAGTCGGACCTCGAGCTGGCGGTGATGCAGGAGGCGAGCGCGATAGCCGAGGCCGTCACCGAATCCGCTATCGCGGCGATCCGCCCAGGCGTCCGGGAGTACGACATCGTCGCCGACGCGATGCACACCCTCTACCGGCTGGGCGGGGAAATGGCCCACCTGGCGACGCCCTTCGTTGCCTCGGGCGAGCACATGAGTCCGCCGAACCGGTTCGCGTCGGACAAGATCGTGCGGGAGGGCGACCTCGTCTTCATCGACATCGGGGCGATGTGGAACGGCTACTACTCGGACATGGGGCGAACGGTGATCTGCGGCGAGCCGAGCAAGCGTCAGCAGGAGGTCTTTACGGCGGTACACGATTCGCTCGCGGCGGCGACCGCCGCGATGCGCCCGGGCAACACGAACGACGACGTCGCTGCGGCGGTACGGTCCGAAGGCGAGAAGCGGGGCTTCGGCGACGACTTCCTCTCCCTGTTCATCGGCCATGGCGTCGGAATCGGCGCCAACGAGCCGCCCTACGTCGGCGAAGCGCTGCCTGGCGCCGAGACCGTGGAGCTCGAGGCCGGGATGACGATGGCGATCGAGCCCCTGATCTGGGTCCCGGACGTGCCCGGCGGCGGCGGGGTCAGGCTCGAGGACACGATCGTGGTCGCCGAGGGCGGAGGCGTCCCCCTCACCCGGACCGCCTTCGACCCGCACCTGCTGCTCGACTGATTTATCGGCCGCCTGCGCGCGCAGGCACACTGGACAGTGGTTCTGTAGTTGTGTAGTATCGCTACACGATTTAGGCCAGAGTCATTACTAGTGCTGTTCTCTGTGCGCACGAGCCTTGACTCCCGGTCGGACTAACACGACTCAAGGAAGGGGCACCGAGGGATGCTCGAACCGCCCACTCACAGCCAAGCTCAGCAGGGGTCCAACGGCCTGACGCCGTTCGGAAAGGGCATGGACCTCGGCTTCCTCGGCAAGCCGCACGAGTTCGAGCCCCGGCGCGTCTACAGCACGACCGGGACCGACTGGCAGGGCCGAGTCGACTTCGACCGGCTGCGGCGGGACCGCCTGGCGCGCGCCCGGATGAAGATGGAGGAGCACGACCTCGGCGCGCTCGTCTGCTTCGTCGGCGAGAACGTCCGCTACATCACGGGCGTCTTCCAGGGCAACTGGAAGAACAACATCTTCATCCGCTACTGCGTCCTCCCGCGCGACGGCGAGCCGGTCCTGTTCGAGACCGCGGGCTCAGACCTGGAGTGCGCCAAGATCGACGCTCCCTGGCTCAACGGCAACATCCGCCCCGCGATCACCTGGAAGTGGGCGGAGACCGCCGAGGAGATGATGGTCGACCGGATGGCCGACTCGATCATCGAGGTCCTCAAGGAGGACGGGGTCGAGAACGAGCCGATCGGGGTCGACATCTACGACCCGTCCGCGGCCGCCGCCTTCGAGCGCAAGAACCTGAAGACCACGAGCGCCTGGCCCGCGATGTCGGGCGCCCGCGTGATCAAGACCCCCGACGAGATCGAGTGCCTGAAGATCTCCAGCGCGATCGGCGACACCTCGTTCTGGAAGATCGAGAACGAATGGCTGAAGCCGGGCGTGAAGGAGAGCTACATCACGGCGAAGGTGAACGAGTACCTCTATGAGCAGGGCTTCGACTTCGTCTACGACATCATCGTCGCCTCTGGCGGCAACACCAGCCCCTACCGGCGCTGGCACACCGACAAGGTCATCCGCCAGGGCGACCTCGTGATCGTCGATCAGAACGCGGTCGGCCCGGGCGGCTACTTCGTCGACTTCGTGCGCACCTTCAAGGTCGACGGCACGATGACGCAAAAGGAGACAGGACCTCTACAAGGAGTGCTACGAGTCGATGTACGCGGCGATCGAGATGATGAAGGCCGGCAACACCACCGCCGACGTCGCCGCCAAGTTCCCGAAGTACGCCGACGACGAGTACGGCACGGTCACCCTGCAGCAGTTCGCGCACTCGATCGGCCTCTCGCTCTACGAGGGGATGTGGATCTCGCGCGCGTACTCGCTCGACTACCCGGTCGAGCTGCAGGAGGGCATGTACTTCGCGGCCGAGACGTTCGCCGGCCACCCCGGCCTCGAGCAGACGGTCCGCCTGGAGGAGAACCTGCTGGTGACGAAGGACGGGCCGGTGCTGTTCACGCGCCACCCGTTCTACGACTACGCGCTCTCCTAGCCCCGGATGGCGCGTCGGGTCCTCGTAACCGACCACGTCTTCGCGGACCTCGAGACTGAGCGCTCGATCCTCGAGCCGCTCGACGCCGAGGTGGAGCTGGCCGAGGGCACGAGCGAGGCCGAGCTGGTCGAGGCAGCGGGAAGCGCCGACGCGATGCTCGTCTGCTTCGCGAAGATCCCTGCATCGGTCGTCGCGGCCGCCGCCGACGGCGGCTGCAAGGTGATCTCCCGCTACGGCATCGGGTACGACAACATCGACATCGAGGCGGCGACCCAGCGCGGGCTCCTCGTGACCTACGTCCCGGACTACTGTCTCGACGAGGTCGCCGATCACTCGATGGCGCTCCTGCTCGCGCTGGCCCGGGGCGTCCACCACGCGGGCCTCGCGGTGCGCGACGGCGACTGGACGGTCCCTCAGGGAGCGGTTCACCGCCTGGCCGGGCGCCGGCTGGCGGTGATCGGAGTCGGCGGGGTCGGCCGTCGGGTCGCCGAGCGGGCGCGGGCGTTCGGGATCGAGACGGTCGGCTTCGACCCCTTCGTCGAGGACTGGTCGCGGGTCCCGGCCGATCGCTCGGACAGCTTCGCCGAGGCGGTCGCCGAGGCGGACTTCGTCTCCCTGCACGTGCCGTTGACCGAGGAGACCCGCCACCTGGTCGGCGCAGAGTCGATCGCTGGGATGCACCGGGCGCCGATCATCGTCAACACCGCGCGCGGCCCGCTCGTCGACGCGGACGCCGCGGCTGAGGCGCTCGACTCCGGGAAGCTGGGCGGGGTCGCCCTCGACGTCACCGAGGACGAGCCGCCGGCGCCCGACCACCCGCTGCGCGACCATCCGCGCGCGATCCTCACCCCTCACATGGCCTTCTACTCAGTCGAGGCACAGGCGGAGCTGCAACGGCGCGCGGCCGAGGAGGTCGCACGGGCCTTCACGGGCGAGCCCCCGGACCGCCCGATCAACGCCGAGGTCCTCTCGGGGTCCTGACCACGGTGCCCTCCGAGCCGCGCCCCATCCCCACCTACCCGGATCTCGCAGGCCGGGTCGCCCTGGTGACGGGGGGCTCGAAGGGGATCGGAGCCTCGACCGCGCGGATGCTTGCCGCCAACGGCGTCAAGGTGGCCGTCAACGCCCGCTCGCAGGAGGGGATCGACGCGGTCGTCGAGGAGCTCCGGGCCGGTGGCGCCAACGCCACCGGCGTCGCCGCCGACGTCGGCGAGCTCGCCGAGGTGGAGCGGGTCCGCGACCAGGTAGAGACGGAGCTCGGCCCGATCGACATCCTTCTGCCCTACGCCGGCGGCTTCGGCGCGTTCACCCCGATCGAGGAGACCTCCGAGGCCGAGTGGCGCGAGGTGATCGACTGGAACCTCACCTCCACGTTCCTGGCCGTGCGGGCCGTAATCCCCGGGATGATCGAGCGCCGGAGCGGCGTGATCGTCACGATGGCATCGAACGGCGGGCGCTACCTCGACAAGCTGCTCACGGCGTCCTACGCGGCCGCGAAGGCCGGCGTCGTCCAGTTCACGCGCCACGTGGCCAAAGAGCTCGGCCCCCACAACATCCGCGTCAACTCGATCGCGCCCGCGACCGTGACGTCGGAGCGGGTCGAGCGGATCATGGACGATGAGGGCCTCCAGAAGGTCGCGGAGATGTCGCCACTGGGGCGGATCGGCACCCCGGAGGACTGCGCCCTGGCAACTCTCTTCCTCGTCTCCGACTCGGCGGGCTGGCTCACCGGCGTCACGCTGGACGTGGCCGGCGGCCGGATCATGCTCTAGGCGCCGGCGGCGCTGCTCTCCGCCTTCTCGACGATCCGGGGATCGAGTGTCACCCGCCGGCTTTCCATCTCCTCGAACACCGCGAGGATCTCGGACTGCATCGTCGAGACGGCGGGGTCGGTCTGAAGCCGGGGGTACGGCAGGTCGACGGCGATGTCGGCGAAGTTGCGCCCGCCGTACTCCAGGATGATGATCCGGTCCGATAGCTGCACCGCCTCGAGAACGTCGTGCGTGACGAAGAGGACGGTCCGCTTCTTCTGCTCCCAGATGCTCTGAAGCTCCTCGCGCATCGTGCGGGCCGTGATCGCGTCGAGATGGCTGAAGGGCTCGTCCATCAGCAGCAGGTCGGGCTCGACCGAGAACGCGCGGGCGATCCCCACACGCTGCTGCATCCCACCGGAGAGATGCGCCGGGTACATCCTCTCGAACCCGCTGAGCCCGACCAGGTCGAGGTACGGCTGTACGTACTCGGCCGTCTTGTTCGCCTTCGGCTGGACGTAGATCAGGTTGTCGAGCACGGTGCGCCAAGGAAGGAGCCGGGCGTCCTGGAACACATACCCGAGCTTCGCCCTGCCGCCGTCGTCGGCCTTCACCTCGATGGTCCCGGTGCTCGGCGTCTCGACGCCAGAGACGATGTTCAGGAAGGTGCTCTTCCCGCAGCCGGACGGCCCGACCATCGAGACGAAGCTCTTCCCGCTCATCTCGAAGTCGATCCCGTCCAGGGCCCGCACGACGGGCTGGTCCTTGGTCGGCGGCGGGAACTCCTTGACCACGTCGACGGCCTTCAGCGATGCCAAGTCCCTACCTCCTGATGATCGTCGGCGTGGGTGTCATGTCCAAAGCTCTCATCTCGGCCGCCTCGCGACGTGCCGAAGTCCCCGATGGTTCCGCGCCACTTGTGCGCCCGGCGGTCGATCCGCTCGATCACGCCGCGGTCGAAGACGATGATGATGACGATAATGATCAGCGCCCAGCCCATCAGGCCGTCGAAGTTCGCGGCGTCGTACCAGCTGCGCGACTGCTGGCCCGCGCCGTCGGTCAGCCCGAACCATTCGGTGACCAGCACGAGCCCCCAGCCCGCCAGGATCGCGAGGCGCACACCCGCGATCACGGCCCCCGCCATCGACGGGAGGATGAGGTTGCGAACGCGGTCCAGGAACGGCACCTCGTAGGCCTGCGACATGTCCCGCAGCTCGCGTGGGATCGCAAGCGTTCCGCGCATCACGAAAACCACGAGCGCCGGAGTTGCGGACACCGCGACGGTGAACACCGGGGCGGTGACGCTGAACCCGAACCACATCAGCGACAACAGCGCCCAGATGTAGCCGGGCAGTGCCAGGCCCACCATGACGATGTCGGTGAAGGTGGCCTGGGCCCTCCAGAAGGTGCCCATCGCATAGCCGAGCGGAAGGCCGATCACGATCACCCAGAACATGCCAAGGGCAGTCCGCTCCAGGGTCAGGTACGTGTTCTGGACGACCTGGTTGTTCCACCACGTGGCCTCAGTTCCCTCGAACGGGCGCTGGAACTCGTCGATGATGAAGTTGAGGGTGTCGACGGGCGTCGGCATTCGGTCGCTGAGCTCGCCCACGAGTTGCCAGATCACCAACAGGGTGAGCCGCGCCGTCCACCGCGCGGTGCGGTCGGAGAGCAGGACCGACTTCAACCGGCCCATCGCCGCCGCGGTCCGCGGGGTCGGCGCCTTCTCGCCCAGCTCCTCCTTGGGTGCTGTCGCGACGTCAGAACCGGAGGACATCCTCATCCCTCTGCAGCCGGTAGCGGAAGGCGTGGCGCTCGAGTCGTATCAGCACGACGCGCTCCACGAAGACGACGAAGATGACGAAGAACATCATCCAGGCGAGCATGTCCGCCACGGCGAAGCTCTGGAACGCCTTACGGATCTGAACCCCGACGCCTGTCGTGCCGCCGAATGTCTCCGCGAGCGTCGCGAGCTTCCACGACGCCGCAAACGAGGCTCGTGAGGCGGAGAACAGGAAGGGCAGGAACGACGGCCACACGATGTTGCGCAGCGCGGGGCGCGCCGGCTGCCCGTACACGCGGCTCATCGACAGCAGTCTGCCGGTCGACCCCCTCGACGCCCGCCGCCACGTTGAGGGCGATGTCCGGCAGGACGAGCAGGCCGACGACCACCGCCGGGCCGATATCGCCGAGCCCGAAGAGGACCACCGCGAGGATCGAGTAGACGATGAGCGGAACGTTCGCGGACAGGTAGACGAAGTCGAAGAAGTAGTTCTTCGCGTAGCGGTAGCGGCCCATCAGGACGCCGATCGGTATCCCGAGCGGCGACCGCCCCGAGGAAGCCGAGCATCGTCTTGCGGAAGCGTGTCCCAGAAGTTCACGAACACGGTCCCCGGCTCGACCCCGCGGGACGGGTCGCCGACGATGAAGCCCCACATCCGGTCCGCGACCTCCCAGGGCGGCGGCAGGAGCTGAAACTCGGTCTCGGTAGCCGCGCTCGCGATCGCCCACGCGGCGAGCAGCCCGGCGGCGCCCACGAGCGAGAGCAGCGTCGCCTGGCGCCGCCGGGACACCGCCTGCTTCTCGGTCCCGAGCGCGGACGGGCCCGGCGTGGGCTGCGTCTCCCGTAGCTGGGTCTCGAGGTCGGTGTCTACCGCCATCGAAGGTCGCTACGGGAGACGCCCCGCGTCCTACGACTCAGGGAAGCGACAGCTCTCCTCGCCGGTCTCGGGATCGATGCAGACGTAGATCGGATCCGGCGCATCCGCCGGGACGATCTCCGCGTCGCGGAGGATGTCGTTCACGCCCATCTCTCCCTCGATCCACTCCGGGTCGAGGTACACGGTGTCCAGGAAGTTGTCATACGTGTTCTCGAAGTAATCCTGGACGAACTTCATCTCCTCGATCGTTCGTGTAGCCGAAGTTCTCGGGATCCCCCTCGATGATCTCGTCGCGGTGCGCCTTCCACTCCTGCATCGCGACGTCCCAGACCTCGAGGAAGAACGCGACCTCGCCCGGGTGCTCGTCGTACCAGCTCTCGAGGGTGACGAAGTTGTTGCTGTTCATCCCCTCGTGGCCCGGCTCGTACTCCTGCTCGTAGAGCAGCGACGCGTTCCTGCCGTCGTACATCACGTTGACGCTCTCGTCCATGAGGTACGGGATCGAGGTCGTCATTGCCGTCAGGCCCGCGCACAGGTCGCCCTTCGTGACGAGCTCCGGGGTGACCTCGAAGTCGGTGACGGCCATCTCGAGATCGTCCGAGCCCTGCGCGAGCTCACGACCGTGCATGTCGGCGATCAGGGCCTGCCAGACGAGGCTCGAGCCCTCGAACGACTCGACCCCGACCTTGCAGCCCTCCGGCAGGTCGTCGAACGTCTCGTAGCCGTTAGCGGGGTCGGAGACGGCGATGTCCTGGGCGCGGTTGAACTTGCCGATCGTCACGGTCGTGACGCCTGTCTCGTCTTCGAGGACCGGGGTCTCGTACGTACCCGTCGAGACGATATCGGCGTGCCCGCCGGCGAACGCCGCGAACTCATCCTCGGTCTCGAACCTCTTGATGGTGTACCCGGACTCCTCTTCCATCTCGGCCAGGATTCCCTGATCCTCGATCCAGTTCCACGCCGGATCGGGCGAGAACGCAAACCTGATCGTTCCCTTGTCGCCCTCCTCGTCGCTTCCTCCCGACGAGCTCCCGCACGCCGCGGCGCCCAGCGCCGCCGCCATGACGAGAAGCGCGACCGGGACGGCCCGCCTGATCCTGTGGGTACGCATCATTGACCCCTCCTCACGGAGCCGAGGGCTCCGGGTCTCGTTTCCCGGCCGACTCCAGGAGCCGCGCCGGGTTCTCCGACAGAATTGCCGCCTTCTCAGCCGCGTCGAGCTCGTCGAGCGCCTCGACCCACCCGGGGCCCCCGTCGCCGAGGATCATCTTGGCCGGATAATCGGTGCCGAAGACGACCTGGTCGAGGCCAACGGTGTCGATGAGGAAGCGCAGTGAGGCGCCCGTGTGCGTGCAGCAGTCGTAGGTGAAGCTCGTGAGGTAATCACTTGGGGGCCGTTCGAGGTTCACGCAGGCGTCCTCGAAGCCAGGGATCCCGTCGCGCCCGGCCTGCCAGGCCTTGTCCATGCGCGCGATCCCAAACGCGATGTAGCCGCCGGCGTGGCACATGACCGGCCGAAGGCCCGGGAACTCGTTCATCACTCCGCCGAAGACCAGCGCCCCGAACGTCAGCGCGCGCTCGACCAGGTTGCCGACCGAATTCGACAACGCGAAGCGGTCGGTGCGCGCGTCCACCAGGGTCGGGCTGTCCTGGTGGAACAGAAGCAGCGCGCCCAGCTCCTCCGCCGCCTCCCAGAAGGGGCGGAACCGCGGGTCGTCGTAGGGCGTTCCCAGGACGTGGTCGTCGATCATCACGCCGCAGGCCCCGCGCTCCATAGCGTGCCTCAGCTCCTCCACGGCGACGTCGATGTCCTGCATCGGCACCGTGCCCGCGATCGCAAACCGGTCCGGATACTCGTCACGCATCTCGGCCAGCTCGTCGAGGCACTCGCGGGCGATTGTGCGGGCGTCCTCAGGCTCCCGCTCGTAGCAGTAGAAGGCGGTGTTCGGCGACAGGATCTGGACGCTCACTTCGATCTCGTCCATGTCTGCCACCCGCTCGGTGGCGGACAGGGAGAACTTCGGGATCTCCAGCTCGCCCGCCTCGTTGGTGATCCCGTGCCAGGTCCCGCCGTCGGCCACCGCGTCCCGGAACCGGCGCGGGGTCACGTGGGTGTGGACGTCGATGGCGGGCAAAGCGGAACGCCCTCCCTTCCTGCGACCTTGGTAGCAGTGCTAAAGACCAAAGAGCGTCGCTACCGTACCACGGTCAGTGATGCAACGAAGCCCGGGAGGCTGACGGCCCGCGGACCGGCAGTCGAACGGCTCCTAGGGCCCGCTGCCGCCGTCACGGCCGGTGCATCACGTGGGACATCCGCGCCGTCCACTCGAACATGGTCGCCGCCGCCACCGCCGTCATCGCCTCCCGGTACGCCGGCCCTGCGAGCAGCCGGGCCGCCGCATCGCGATCCGAGATCCGAAGGTCCATGATCCAGTCGAAGGCCGTCGTCGACTCTCCGACGTTGTCACCGATGAGGACGGATTCGACCTCGTCGGCCTCGGCGAGGCCCTCAATCCCTTCCCGCGCGGCGGCCTTCGCGTCGTCCGCGGCGCCGTCGGCCCAGAGGAACATGGCGACGTGCTTGACCTCGCCCGCGTGCGTGGGCGGCGCGTCGCGGTCGTAGTGGAAGTCGCACCTCGCGGTGAGCTCATCCCAGTTGTCGGCCTCGTTCGCGTCCGAGGCCTGGGCGTGTGCGGGGTCGTCGACCGCGTACTCCTGGAAGGCGCCCCAATCGGCGAAGTCGAGGTGGAGCGCCATGTCGTAGTTGCACGCCGGCCCCTCCACCCCCCGACGCCAGGTCGGGACGCGCTCGGAGGGCCGGACCTTGTGGAGGATCTCCGATCCACCGAAGAGGTCGGCGCCGTAGTCCCCGGAGCTCACGCTGGGAGGCTCGGTGCCCAGATACGACAGCCGCTGGAGCATCCTCAGGCGAGCGCTCTCCGAGAGCGGCTCGCGCATGATCCATAGCACGGAATGACGCAGCATCTCCACCTCAACTCCATGTAGTCTCGCTAATACAACGACAATACACTTCGTTAGCGACACTTTGCCCCACCCCGACCACGGAGCCTCAAGATGAAGACCGACATCCACAACCACGCCGTCCCCGAGAGCGTCGTCGAGTTCTTCGAGCGCGAGGGAGATGCGTTCGGCCTCACGGTCACGGGCGACCGCCACCTGAGCGGCGGGCCTGAGGGCGAGTACACCCTCGAGCCCGCGTTCTACGACGCCGACGCCAAGGTCGCGGACCTGGAGGCGCACGGGCTCGATGCGGCGATCGTCTCGGTCGACCCGCCGTTCTTCTACTACGACGTCGAGCCTACGCAGGGGGCGAAGCTCGCCGAGCTGGTCAACCTCGGCCTCCGGGACATGCACACCCGCCAGCCCGAGCGGCTTCGATGGATGGCGACCGTTCCCCTCCAGGATCCGGACACGGCGGCGGCGATGCTCCGCGAGGCGCAGTCCGCGGGCGCCTCGGGGGTGGAGATCGGCACCAGCACCGGCGAGCGGCGCCTCGACGACCCGATCCTAGAGCCCTTCTGGACGGAGGCGGAGGCGCTGGGCCTCCCGGTGATGCTCCACCCCGCGTATCAGCACCCGCATCCCGGCTTCAGCGACTTTCATCTCACCAACGTGATCGGGAACATGCTGGAGACGACGATCGCGATCGAGCGGTTGATCATGTCCGGGCTGCTCGACCGGCACCCCGACCTACGCATCGTGATCGTCCACTCGGGCGGCTACGTCGCCTACCAGGCGGGGCGTTTGCGGCACGCGCGCACGGTGCGTTCATACGACGACTCGGCACCCCAGGACCCTGCCGACTACTTCGGGCAGGTCAAATTCGACTGCCTCACGCACGACCGGCAGGCGCTCGAGTTCTTGTTCGCCCGGGTCGGCGTCGACAACGTCGTCATGGGCACCGACCTTCCGTGCGACATGGCCACCCCGGACCCGTGGAACGAGCTGGTCGCGGTTGCCGGCCCCGACAAGGCCCTGCGGGTCGCGGAGGCAAACATCGACGCGATCTACGGGGTGGCGGCACCCGCGGCCTGAGCGCCGCACACAGGCGATGGCGGCACCCACTACCGCCGAGACGGTCATCGCCCGTCTCGAGGCGCACGGTGTAAGGCACGTCTTCGGGATCCCCGGCACCCACAACCTGCGGCTCTACCGGGCCCTGGCGGACTCCTCGATCGAACATGTCCTGCCCCGGCACGAACAGGGCGCCGGATACGCAGCCGATGGATACGCACGCAGCGAGGGCGGCCCCGGCGTTTGCATCACGACGAGCGGGCCCGGCGTCCTCAACCTCGCGACCGCGGTCGCCACCGCGCATTCGGATTCGGTCCCGATGCTGGTGCTGGCCACCGGAATGGCCACGTCCGTCGCCGGCGGCGACACCGGCTACCTTCACGAGGCCCGCGACCAGACCGGGGCGATGGCCGGCGTCGCAGCCTCGGCAGTCCGGGTCGCGGACCCGGTCGGCGCAGCCGCCGCGATCGACGCGGCCTTCGACCGTTTCCGCTCCGGGCGCCCCCGCCCGGTCTACGTGGAAATCCCGCTCGATGCGATGGAGGCAACCGGCGACCCTCCCGGACCCGTCGAGGCGGGCAACGATTCGCCGGCCCCGGATCCGAACCGGATCGCTGAGGCGGCCCGGCTCCTCAGCGACGCGGGAAGGGCGGCCATCGTCCTCGGCGGCGGTGCCGCCGATGCGGGGTCGCCGGCCCTGAAGGTCGCGCGAGCGCTGGGAGCTCCCGTTATCACCACCGCGAACGGCAAGGGTGCGGTCTCGGAGAAGGACCCGCTCTCGCTGGGGGCCTCGATCCGGCTGGCTTCGGCACAGCGCCTGCTCGCCGAGTGCGACGCCGTCCTCGCCGCGGGCACGGAGCTCGCCGAGTCGGACCTCTGGCATAAGCCGCCGCTCGTCCTCAACGGAAGCCTGATCCGGATCGACATCGACCCGGCGCAGCGCAACAAGAACGCCACCGCGACCGTGGCGATCGTCGGCGACGCAGGCGCCTCCCTCACCGCGCTGGCGGCCGAGATCGGGGACGGCGACGGGCGCGACCGGGGGGCAGCGGCCGGGGAAGAGGTCCGTGCGGTCCTGCGAGAGGAGGCGCTCGCAGACGTGGGTGCCCTGTCCGAAGTGGTCGCGGCACTCGACGCCGGGCTCTCCGACGAGGCGATCCTCGCCGGCGACTCCACCATGGCCTGCTACTACGGCGCCGTCCACCTGATCCCGCGCACCGAGCCGCGCTCCTTTCTCTACCCCACCGGGTTCGCCCCGCTGGGCTATGCGATCCCCGCCGCGATCGGAGCCAAGCTCGCCCAACCGGAGCGCGACGTGGTCGCCCTCGTCGGGGACGGCGGAGCGATGTTTACGCTTCCCGAGCTGGCAGCGGCCGCTGCGCTTGGGCTGGGCATCGTCGTGGTGGTCGTCAACGACGGTGGCTACGGGGAGATCCGCCGCGAGATGGTCGAGCGCGGACAGCCGCCGATCGCGGTGGACATGCCGAGCCCGGACTTCGCGGCCGCTGCGAAGGCCTTCGGCGCGCGCGGTGCCGCCACCGAGGACGCGGGTGAGCTGACCGGCCTGATCGAGGAGGCGCTCAATGCCGGGGGTCCCTCCCTGATCGAGGTCCGCGTTGGCGAGCCGCGCCGAGCGGGAACCTCATCGACTGGACCTCGCCCTGCGCGACCGTGATCACGAGTACGGGCGGCCCCGGCAGCTCACGCGGAGGCCTGACCAGCGCCACGGTGCCCGAGCCGATCTCCCCCGCATCGGGATAGATCCGCTCGACCGCCTCGACTGATTGCAGCGGCCTGATCCCCTCGGCCGTTCGCCACCCCGCGCTCGCGGCGGCCGTGCCGGCCACGGTCAGCGACTCGATCCGGGCGTCGTCGGCACACGCATCCCCGCCCTCACCAGGCACGAAGGCGATCTCGAGCCCCAGAGTGGCCCAGCGGCGGCGGCATTCGGCCCCGTTGGCTGTCTCGACGCTCGCCTCGCCGAACGCCTCCCGGACCAGCGCGACCGTGGCCGTGTGGGGGTTGATCGGGCCGAAGGCCGCGAGCCCGACGCTCTGGACCTTGATCAGCCGGCTGTCCGGTCGCTGGATGAACGCTTCCGGCTCCGGGTCGGGCTCGGCGTCCGAGCAGCCGGCCATCGCAGCCGCGGCGAGGGTGACCGCGGCGACCCGCGACGGCCGCATGCGCCTACAGGGTCCAGGCCTTGGTGTCGGCGCGCCAGCGCCGGATCCGCTTCAACGCCGGCTCCATGAACAGCTTGTCCGCCGCGACGATGATCACGAGCATCACGAAGCCCCAGGCGATCATGCCGGTGAAGCTGCCCGCGTCGTACCAGTAGTTCGCCTGGAAGCCGATCCCCTCCTCGCTGCCGAAGAACTCGACCAGCAGGATCGCGCCCCAGGCCGCGAGCGTGGCGAACCGGAAGCCGGCGATGATGTATTCGCTCATCGTCGGCAGCACGAGTTGGCGGAACTGGCGGATGACGGGCACCTTGTAGGCGGTAGACATCTTCTGCAGGTCGCCGTCGACGGATTGCGCCCCCTGCCGCGTACTGATGATCAGCATCGGCGTTGCGGACACGCAGGCGACGAAGACCGGGCCGATGTCGTCGAACCCCCACCACATCACCGCCAGCAGCGCCCAGATGAAGGCCGGCAGGGCGATCCCAACCATCACCAGGTCGGTGAAGAAGTAGCGGATCGGCCACCAGCGGCCCATGGCGAAGCCGAGCAGGATGCCCGCGATGAGGATGATGCCCATCGCCCAGAGCGCGGACTTGATGCTGACCCAGATGTTCGGCCACAGCAGGTCGCTGTGGTCGATGAGGAAGTCGACCACCTCGACCGGACCGGGGATCCGGTCGACAGCCGCACCCACCAGGGCCCACAGCACCACCGCGAGGATCCGGGAGGTCCACACCGCGGCGAAGTCGCTGGTCAAGGCCTTCCAGATCCCGTGCCGCCTCCCTCGCCCAAGCGGGTCGATCGCCTCGATCTCCTCGACCGCGATATCGGCGTCCCGCGGGTCGAACCCCGGGAGATCGCTCAGGGTGCGGTCACCCGCTTCCATCAGTCAACCCCCTGAGCCCGGCCCGGGTTCCTCCAGGCGAAGATCCTGCGCTCGGCCGGCGCCAGCAGCAGGCGCTCGATCACGATCACGAAGATGACGAAGAACATCATCCACGAAAGCGCATCGAGCACGGAGAACGTGGTGAACGCCTTGTGGATCTGGAAGCCGACTCCGCTTGCACTGCCGAAGGTCTCGGTTAGCGCCTCGAGCTTCCACGAGTCGGCGAAGGAAACCCTCGCCGCGGCGAGCAGGAACGGAAGGACGGCCGGGACGATGACCCAGCGGGCCACCATGGACCCCTTCCGTCCGAAGGCCCGGCTCATGTCGAGCAGCCCTTGATCGGCCGAGGCAACCCCGGCGGCCACGTTGATGGAAACGGCCGGCAGCACCAGCAGCATGACCACGAACGCCGGGCCGATGTCGCTGATCCCGAAGACGACCAACGAGATCACCGCGTAGACGACCAGCGGCACGTTCGAAAGCACGTACACGAAGTCGTGGAAGAACGAGCGCGCGTACCGGTACCGGCCCATCAGCAGCCCGATCGGGATGCCGAACAGCATCGCGGCCCCCCAGCCCATCAGCGTCTTCTGCAGGCTCTTGAAGAACGCCTCGGCGACCAGCCCCTCCTCGAGCAGAGTCGACCATGTTCTCGGCCACCGCGAACGGCGACGGCAGGACGAACGGCTCGAACTTCCACTCGGAGAGCGCCGCCCACAGGCCGAGGAACGACAGCATCCCGAGGACCGAAAGACCGACCCTCGCCACGGCTCGACTGCGAAGGCCCCCGAGCGTCGGCCCGGGCGCCCCCATCGTGGTCGACGCCGCGGCCACCTTTCCTCTCGATCTACTCCTGGCCCACCGGTTAGGTGACGACTACTCGGAGTCCGAGCCGCCGATCGTCTCCGTGACCTCGCCCGTCTTCGGATCCACGACCGCGTGCTCGGGGAACACCGTGTCCTCCTCGACGACGCCCGCCTCCTGGATCAGGTCGAAGACGCCCTCTTCGTTCTCGATCCACTCAGGAGTCAGATAGACCGAATCCTGCTGGAAGTCGAAGACGTTGTCGACGTAGTCCTGCATGAACTTCTCGTCCTCCGGGCTCTGCACCGCGAAGTCCTCGGGATAGTCGGCGATGATCTGGTCCGAGTCCTTGATCCACGCGTCCATGCCCTCCTGCCAGGCGTCGAGGAAGAACGCGACCTCCTCCGGGTGCTCGTCGAACCACTCCTTGCGGGCGACGAAGTTGTTCGAGTCGACGCCCATGTGGTTCGGGTCGTCCGCGAACTCCTCCGCGTAGAGCTGTGAGGCCGACTTGCCGTCGTACAGCGCCTTGATCTGGCCCGTCCGCAGAGCCTCGGTGGCCTGCACCGGGTCGATGACGCCGCCGCAGATCTCCCCGTCTTCGAGCAGCTGGGGCATGATCTGGTAATCGGCCGTGACGAGCTCGAGGTCGTCCGATCCCTCGGCGATCTCGCGACCGTCGATCTGGTCGATCAGCGCCTTCCAGATGACCAGGTTGCCGGTCGTCGACTCGGCGGCGACCTTGCAGCCCTCGTCCATGTCGGCCGCCGTCTCCCAGTCCTCGTCGGCCGACACCGCGAAGATGTCCTTGTTCGCGTTGTACTTGCCGAAGGTGACCGTCTCGATCCCCTGCTCGTCGAGCAGCGGTGTCTCGTAGCTACCGGTGGAGAGGATGTCCGCGTTGCCACCGGCGAACAGCCCGAACTCGTCGAACGACTGGAAGGCGTTTATCTCGATGCCGGCCTCGCCGCTCTTCTTCTCGAGGATGCCGCTGTCGTTCATGTAGTTGAAGACCGGGTCAGGGGCGAAGGCGAACCTGATGACGCTCTGGGCCTCGATATCGCCGCTGCCGCCGCTGCCGTCGTCGCCGGAGTCGCCCTCGTCGTCACCACCTCCACAGGCGGCGAGCACGCCGACCGAACAGGCGAGCGCGATTGCAACCGCAAGCTTCTTGGACGATCCAAGGGTCATGAAACCTCTCCTCCCGAAAGCGAACACAGCCTTGACTCGATAGCTTCGCTACAAAGCAAAAGCAACACTACTGTATCCGTGGGTTTTCGCGAAGTCAAGCCCAATCTTTGTAAGGATCGGGCGCCCTCCACCGCCTTGGCGGCGGCCAGATCATAAGTGGTGCTAACGTCCATTTGCCGCGCTTGGCGTGCGGCCTGGCCACGACTACGAACGGAGGAATGCCCATGCGCTGGGGTTTGATCGGGACACACGGGCTCGTGGACCGGGGAGGGCTCAACGCCTTCGAAGAGGCGCAAGCCGCGGAGCTGGTCGCCGTTCTCAGCAGCGACGCCGGCCGCGCCAAGGAGTTCGGATCCGAGCACGGCCTCGAGACGGCCACCGCGGACATCTCCGAATTCCTGGCTGCGCCGGGCCTCGAGGCGGTCTGGGTCGCCTCGCCCACGTGGCTTCATCACGAGCAGGGCATGGCGGCGCTCGACGCCGGCAAGCACGTGCTGCTGGAGAAACCGCTGGCCTACGACGCGAAGGGCGCCTGGGAGCTAGTCGAGGCGGCGGAGAAGGCGGACGTGAAGCTCGCGACGGGCTACCAGGGACGCTACGTCCCGGCCCACGCGAACATGAAGCGCCTCCTCGACGAGGGTGCCATCGGCGAGCCGTCGGTAGCCAGAACGTACTACGGGATCCATCGGCCAGGTCCCCCGCCGGAGTGGCGGCGCAGCCGCGACACCGCGCGATGGGGCGCCCTGTCGGATGTGGGCACCCATCACATCGACCTGCTGCGGATGTTCTTCGGCGATATCGCCGATGCTTCGGCCTACTTCGAGCGCCACCTCGGCTTCGAGACCGACGACGCCGTGGGCGCCGCGCTCAAGTTCGAATCCGGGCAGCCTGTGGCTACGCTGACGATCAGCACCAACGTCTGGGTCCAGTTCACCCGGGTCGAGATCCACGGCACGGAGGGCGCCCTGGTCGCCGAGAACACCAACCCGATCGGCCAGGGCAAGGCGCTGTTGCTAAAGCCGGACGCCGACCCTGAGGACATCACCGGTGACCGGCCCAACGCCTGGATCGCGCAGCTGGATGCCCTCACCAGGGCCTTCTCCGGGGACGACGTGCCCTACGCCACCGGCGAGGACGGCGCCAAGGCGGTCGAGGTCATGGAGAAGATCGTCGACTGAGAAGCCCTGCGCTAGCGGCGCCCGCCGGCAGCGATCATCCCCTCCAGGAACTCCACCGCCTCGCGCGCGCGGCGGCGGTTTCGGAACATGACGGTGTTCGGTGCAACCAGGCGCCTCGACTCCTGGTAATACGCATCCGGAAAGTCCTCGAATGGAGCCGAGGCGTTCGGCTGCGGAGCGCGACGCGGCTCGAGCTCGACCTGCGTCGCCCCAGGCCGGCTTTCGAGCATCGAGGCCGCGGCGAGCTCCGCGTACGGGTATGCCGCGACCGTCCAGTTGATCAGATCCGTCCGCTTCGCGATCAGCGCGCGTTCCGACGCGCACACCAGGGCGTTGGCACCGAGGCCACGCGTGACCCACACCGCGAGCAACTGCTCGCCGTACGTAAGCACTCCCTCGACGGCGCGCCGCATCCCGCCGGGTAGCCCGTCCAGGCTCGAGCTGCTCGAAGACTCCGCCAAGGCCGCCGATGGTACCTCCGGCAGCGCCCACCGCTCGCCGAGCAGGCGGCGCTGGCGCGCTCAGGTGCGGCTCGGCAAGAGGCGGCGGCCGCGCCAGGCGTGATCTTGGGACGGCTACCGTGTCAAGTCAATGATGTCGCCACGCCCGAAGCTCGCATCACTGGCGGGTCCGGCACTGCGCCTGCAGTCGGACCGGCGGCTCGCACGCTTGGCCGGGGAGGGCAACGAGGCGGCGTTCGAGGAGATCGTTCACCGCTACCGGTCACGCCTGGTCGCGTTCGCGGCGGGGATCGTGCCGGCCCATCGCGCGGAGGACATCGTTCAGGAGTCGCTCACGCGGGTTTATTCCGTCCTCCGCGAGGGTGACAGCGACGTCCACCTGGCGCCGTGGCTGTTCACGATCGTCCGCAACCGGTCGCTGAACGCGGTTCGCGACGAACGCGTACATGTGGAGCTCGACGAGCAGTACGACGGCGTCACGCCCCCGCCGGAGATACTCGCCCGCAGGGAGGAGGTCGCGGCGCTGGTCGCCGGCATCAAGGCCCTTCCCGAGGCGCAGCGGCAGGCGCTGGTCGGTCGCGAGCTCGAGGGCCTGAGCCATGAGGAGATCGCGAGCCGGCTGGGGGCCACCCCGGCGTCCGTTCGCGGCCTGATCTTCCGCGCCCGCAGTGGGGTCCGCCATGCCGCCGGCGCGATCATCCCGCTGCCCGTGATGCGCTGGCTGCTCGCGGAGGCGCCGGGCGCGGGGGAGGCTGCTGCGGGCGGTGGGCTCGCCGCTGCCGGCGTGGCGGCAGCGAGCGCCGGTGGCGGCAGTGGCCTCGCGATCAAGGCAGGCGCGATCGTCGCCGCGGCCGCGCTCGCGGCCGGCGCGGGCATCGGGCTGCGCGACACGGGCGAGGCGGACGCGCCACCTGGATCAGCACAGGCGTCCTCAGGGTCGGAAGCTGCAGAAGGGGAGGCCGACAGCGGTGGCGGCAGCGGCTCAGCGGGCGATGACGCGTCCAGCTCACGGGGCCCCGGCGGCGCAGACGGCCACGGCCGCGACGATCATGGCGGGCCAGGGCATGGCGGCGATGACAACGAGCATGGGGACGATGACCACAGCGGGCCAGGCGGCGGGGGCGAGGGCCATGGGGGCTCCGGGCACGGAGGCGGAGGCGATGACAACAGCGGCCCGGGCAGCGGCTCGTCAGGCTCAGGCTCGAGCGGCTCGGGCTCGTCGGGCTCGGGCTCGTCGGGTCGGGCTCAGTCGGGCTCTTCGGGCTCAGGCTCGGGCGGCTCGGGCTCGTCGGGCTCGGGCTCGTCTGGGTCCGGCTCCAGCGACTCGGGCTCGTCGGGCTCAGGCTCGGGCGGCTCGGGATCGTCGGGCTCAGGCTCGTCTGGGTCCGGCTCCAGCGACTCGGGCTCGGACTCGGGCGGCTCGGACGCCGAGGATTGAACGCTTCGCGTCGCTATAGCGACGCCGAGTGTTCAGCGAACGCCGACAGCTTTGCTCGGTCAGGCTCCCTTCACTGATTTTCGTCCAACTGACCAGCCTTACTTCGCCGCCAGCCAGTCCTCGCCGATCCCTACGTCGACGGCGAGCGGCGGGTCGAGGTCGTAGGCGCCGATCATCTCGGTTCGCATCATCTCCGCCGCCCGCTCGGCCTCATCCGCCGGCCCCTCGAAGAGCAGCTCGTCGTGAATCTGGAGCACGAGCCGAGTCTGCATGCCGGCGGCGGCCAGCGCCCGGTGGCATCGCACCATCGCCACCTTGATGATGTCCGCTGCCGTGCCCTGGATGACCGTGTTGACGGCCAGCCGCTCGCCGAGTAGGCGCCGCTGGCGCTGCGAGGAGCGCAGCTCCGGCACCAGCCGGCGGCGGCCCATCAGGGTGGTGACCCGGCCCTCTTGCTCGGCCCGCTCGATTGTCTCGTCGATGAACCGCTTGACCGCCGGGAACCGGTCGAAGTAGCTCGAGATGTACGCGCCGGCTTCCTCGCGCGAGATCTGCAGCCGGTCGGCAAGCCCGAAGTCCGACAGCCCGTAGGCGATGCCGTAGTTGACCATCTTCGCCTTCGAGCGCTCCGACGGCGACACGTTCTCGCGGTCGGCCCCAACTATCTCGGCCGCGGTCGCTGCGTGGACGTCCTCCCCGGAGGAGAAGATCTCCCGCAGCACCTCCTCGTCGGCCACATGGGCGAGCACGCGCAGCTCGACCTGGTTGTAGTCGCAGGAGACCAGAGCCCATCCCGGCTCGGTCACGAAGCAGGCTCGCACCGGGCGGCCGATCTCGGAGCGGACCGGGATGTTCTGGAGGTTCGGGTTGGTGCTCGAGAGCCGCCCGGTCGTCGCGGCCACCTGGTTGAAGGTCGTGTGGATGCGCCCGTCCTCGCGAATCAGTCCCGGGAGCGCGTCGAGATAGGTGTTCTTGAGCTTGGTCAGCTCACGCCAGCTCTCGATCCTCGGGATGATCTCGTGCTCGTCGCGAATCTGGCCGAGCACGCGCGCGTCGGTCGAGAAACCCTTCTTGCCGCGCCGCTTCTTCGTCAGGCCAAGCTCGGTGAAGAGCACCTCGGCCAGCTGCTGCGGAGAGCCGATCGTGAACTCGTGACCGGCCAGCTCGTAGATCTCCTGCTCGAGCTGCGCGATCCGCTCTGCCATCCCCTCGCCGATCTCCGCGAGCCGGACGGCGTCGAGGCGAATCCCGATCCGCTCCATGGCCGAGAGGACCTCCACCAACGGCATCTCCACGTCCGTGAGCAGGCGTTCCAGCCCGAACTCCTCGAGCTGGGCGCGCTGGCGCCCCGCGAGCTCGTGTGTGAGCCGGGCATCGACCGCCGGATCGCCGGCGGCATCCCCCTCCTCCGCCTCGAGGGAGAGCTGCCCCGGGTCGGCGCCCGCAGGCGCCGCCGCGAGCCCGGCATCGGCCGCCAGCTCGTGGAGGTCGTAGACGCGGCGCGCCGGATCGATCAGATACGCGGCAACCATCGTGTCGTGAGCGAGGTCGAGGCTCTCCTTCGCCGCCGAGAGGATGCCGGTCCCGCCCTCGCCCCCAAGGCCCTTGGCATCGTGGGCGATGAGCGCGCGGTCGCCGAGGTCTCCGGCCAGGCCCTGCAGATCCGCGGCGTCCCCGGTAACCACTCTCTCGCCGTCGGTTGCGCCCCACCTGCCCGCGATGATCGCCATCGAGACGGGGCCGGGCGCGAGGTCGGCGAGGGTCCCCTCGACGCTCTCCACCGCGATCGTCTCGTCGACCGTCCGGTCCGGAACGACCTCGTCGAATTCCTCCTCGAGGCGCTGGATCACCGCTCGCAGCTCGAACTCGGCCGCGATATCCCGCAGCCGTGAGCGGTCCGGCGTCTCCCGGACGCTGTCGGTGACGTCGATCGGGACCTCCAGGTCGAGCTTCATGGTGGCCAGCTGCTTCGAGATCCGGGCGTCGTCGGCGTGCTCGATCAGGTTCTGCTTGCGCTTCGCGCCAGAGATCTCGTCCACCGAGGCAAGGACCTTCTCGAGTGAGCCGAACTGCTGGAGCAGCTGAGCGGCAGTCTTGTCGCCGATGCCGGGAACGCCCGGGATGTTGTCCGAGGTGTCCCCCTTGAGACCGATCAAATCGGGCACCAGCTCGGGCGGCACCCCATAGCGCTCGACAACGCCCTCGTAGTCGTATATGCGCGTGTCGGTAACCCCTCGTGAGGTCGTCATCACACGAACCCCGTCGGTCACGAGCTGATAGACGTCGCGGTCGCCGGAGACGATCATCACCGGGACCTCGGCATCGTGGGCACGCTGAACGAGCGTCGCGATCACGTCGTCGGCCTCGTAGCCCTCCACCTTCACGTTCTGAAAGCCGAACGCCTCGGCCAAGGGTGCGAGGTGGGGCCACTGCTCCTTGAGCAGATCCGGTCGCGAGCGCCGCTGGCTCTTGTACTCCGAGTACTCCTGCTCGCGGCCCGACATGCCGGCGTCCCAGGCGACGATCACGGTCTTCGGCTTGAAGTCGGCGAGCAGCTTCACCATCATCGAAGCGAAGCCGTAGATGGCGTTGGTGGGGCGCCCATCGGCGGTCGCGATCGACTCCGGCAGCGCAAAGAACGCCCGGTAGGCGAGTGAGTTGCCGTCGATCAGGAAGAGCTCGCCGGGCCGCGCCAACTCGGCGGTGGCCTTCTTGCCGGGCTTGGGCTTCGTCGCCTGGGGCACCATCCCATCCTAGGACGGCGGGACCCCCACCGCCTCCTATGATCCGGCGCCCGTGGCCGTGCCTTCAGTCTCCGCACAGTTCTCCGTCACCGTGCGCGTCGAGCTCGACGCCCGCCAGGAGCCGCTCGGCAAGCTCACGGCGGCAATCGCGGAGGCCGGTGGCGCCCTTCAGGGAGTCGACCTCGTTCCGGGAGCGGGCGCCGAGGGCAGGCGAGTGCGCGAGTTCACCGTCGATGCGCGTGACCGGGCCCACTGGGAGCAGATCATGCGCGCGATCGGCTCCACGCGTGGGGCGCGGGTCCTGGACTACACCGATCGAACCTTCGCGATGCACCGCGGCGGCAAGATCGCCCAGGCCAACAAGTACCCGCTGAAGACGCGCGACGATCTCTCGAGGGCGTATACGCCGGGCGTCGCGCGCGTCTGCACCGAGATCGCAAACGACCGCTCGAAGGCCTTCGAGTTCACCATCAAGAAGAACACCGTCGCGGTGGTCTCGGACGGCTCCGCCGTGCTGGGGCTTGGCGACATCGGCCCCGAGGCGGCGATGCCGGTGATGGAGGGCAAGTGCATGCTGTTCAAGGAATTCGCGGCGGTGGATGCTTTCCCGATCTGCCTCGACACCAACGACCCGGATCGCATCATCGAGGCCGTGCGGCTGATGGCCCCCACGTTCGGCGGCATCAACCTCGAGGACATCTCGGCCCCGCGCTGCTTCCTGATCGAGGAGACCCTGAAGGAGGAACTCGACATCCCGGTCTTCCACGACGACCAGCACGGCACGGCCGTGGTGACGATGGCGGCGCTGTTCAACGCCCTGCGGATCGTGCAGAAGCCGATCGGATCCCTGAGCGTGCTCGTGCTGGGCCTTGGGGCTGCGGGGGTGGCCGTGACCAGGATGATGGCGGCGGCGGGTGTCACCAACATCATCGGCTGTGACCGCGCCGGCGCCCTCTCGACGGAGCGGGCCGACTACCTCTCGGGCGAGATGACCCCGATCAAACGCTGGTACTCGGAGAACTCGAATCCCGACAGGCGCCAGGGGCCGCCTGCTGAGGTGATCGACGGGACCGACCTGTTCGTGGGCCTCTCGGGCGCCGGCCTGATCCCGCCCGAAGCACTGGGGCGCATGGCCGACGATCCGATCGTCTTCGCGATGGCCAACCCCACCCCCGAGGTCATGCCCGAGGAGGCGGAGCCCTACGTTCGGATCATGGCCACGGGCCGCTCGGACTACCCCAACCAGATCAACAACGTCCTCGCCTTCCCAGGCATCTTTCGCGGGGCTCTCGACGCGGGCGCTCCCAGCATCACCGAGGAGATGAAGCTGGCCGCGGCTCAGGGCATAGCCGGGGTGGTAGCGGCGGAGGACCTCTCCGAGGACTACATCATTCCCTCCGTGTTCGATCGGGACGTGGCCCCCGCCGTCGCCCGCGCCGTCGTCGGGGAAGCCCGGCGAGCAGGGCTTGCCCGGGTCTCCGAGGAAACCGGCACCTTCGCTGCGGTCGACCCGGGTTAGCCTGCGGCCAGGTGCGGGTAGGCGCGGCTCAGGCTTTGGCGGGCAAACCGACATGAGGGTCGTGGTGACGGGCGCGAGCGGGCTACTCGGGTCGCTGGTCAGCGACCGCCTGCTCGCCGAGGGCGAGGAGGTCGTGGGCCTCTCACGCGATCCCGCCCGTGCTCGCGGCGCCAACCCCACGGTCACCTGGCACGCGTGGGCGCCTGCCGAGGAGCGGCCTCCGGCCGAGGCCCTGGAGGGGGCCGACGTGGTGATCAACCTGATTGGCGAAGAGATCAACCAGCGGCTCACCGACGATGCGAAGCGGCGGATTCGAGAGAGCAGGATCGACGCAACCAAAAACCTCGTCGAGGGGATCGCGGCCGCCGACGCCGGCCCGAAGGTGCTCGTGAGCCAATCGGGCTCCAACTACTACCGCGACGACGGCGAGGCGTTGCAGGGACGAGTCGGCCCGGCCGGGCAGCGGCTTCCTGGCCGAAATCCCGGCCGCCTGGGAGCGAGCCGCGCGCGAGGCCGAATCGCACGGCCTCCGCGTCGCGATCCTGCGCACCGGACTCGTGCTCAACGCCGGCACCGGCCTCCTCAAGCAGCTCATGCTCCCGTTCAAGCTCGGCCTCGGCGGACCGCTCGCTGGTGGTCGGTGGTACATGCCATGGATTCACCGCGATGACGAGGCCGCCCTGTTGATTTGGGCGGCACGCGAGGAACGGGCCGAGGGCGTCTTCAACGCCAGCGCGCCCAACCCGGTGACGAATGCGAAGTTCGCAAGGGTGTTCGGGCGGGTCCTTGGCCGTCCCGCGTTTGTGCCGGCGCCAAAGCTCGCGGTCACGGTCCTGCGCGGGTCGGAGCTCGCGGAGGGCGTCGTCGAGAGCCACCGCCTCGTGCCGGCTCGCGCTCTCGACCTCGGCTTCGAGTTCCGCTGGCCACAGCTCGAGCCGGCGCTGCGCGACTTGCTCGACCGGCCGGCGGGCTAAGGTCCCAACCGACCGAGCGAGGCTCAATCTCAAGACCCGGTGGTTCGTGCCACGCCGGTGTCGTCGAACTCATAGGTCCCGCCCGCGGTCTTGCGCTCGCCCAAGGCGAAGAAACCCTCCACGACCGACGCACGGTCAAGCGGGTCCTCGGCGGCATCGATGGCGTCGAGGACCAGCTTCATCGCCTCGGCGCCGAGCTCGCGCGGGCTCGCATCAAGCTCACCGAGCGTGCCGAAAGTGCGCACCCCGCTGGACTGCGTCTCCGGAAGGCCCTCGGAGCCCGCGGACGAAACGGTCAGATAGCTGGCGGCCGCCAGCGGTGAAACCTGCAGGAGCCGCGCCTCGTTCGTGATCGCCAACGACGTTTGAGTGGTGCTGGATTCGAGCTCACCGATGTAGGCGATGGCAGTCGAGTCCTCGACGGCCTGGCGTGCATTCGCGGCGGCGCGGACGGCCCCACCGCCCGGGGAGGGGTCCGCTTCGGTGCCCGGCCCGGAGTCGAGCACCGCCACCCGCACCTGGATGCCCGCGACCTCCCCGCGCACCTCGGTGAGCACGTCCCGCGCGCCCCTGGCGATCGCTCGGCCCTGGGGCGCCGCTGGGCCCGTGGCGGGCGCGCTCAGGTAGACCGCGAGGCGCGCCTCCCCGGTCGGCTCGTCCGAGCCGCAGCCCGCGGCCGGCAGGAGGATCGACCCGAGCGCCGCGATCGCTGCGGCGCGGCGTCTCACCCGAAGAAGACCTCCGCCTCGGCGTAGAGCTCCGCTGGCACGAGCTTCAGCGCGGCGGTCGCCTCACCCAACTCGACGAGCTCGATCTCGGTGCCTCGCAGGGACGTCATCGTGCCCCAGCGTTCGTCGTGCGCGGCGTCGATCGCGTGCAGCCCAAAGCGCGTCGCGAGCACTCGGTCGAACGCAGAGGGGGTTCCACCGCGCTGGACGTGCCCGAGGACGGTCGCCCGGGCCTCGTGACCGGTGCGCTCCGCGATCTCCGCTTCCAGCCACTGGCCGATGCCCCCCAGGCGCACATGCCCGAAGGCGTCGGTGGCACCCGGGTCTGCGATCGGGACCCCGCCCTTTGGCTCGGCGCCCTCGGAGACGACGACGATGGGGGCGTACTGGCTCTCGAAGCGACGCCGGATATAGGCGCACACGCGGTCGAGATCGAACGGCTGCTCGGGGATCAGGATCACGTTGGCGCCTCCCGCAAGCCCCGCGTGCACGGCGATCCAGCCGGCGTGACGGCCCATCACCTCGACGATCAGGGTCCGCTTGTGACTCTCCGCCGTGGTGTGGAGCCGGTCGATCGAGCCCATGGCGATGTTGACAGCGGTATCGAACCCGAACGTGTAATCGGTTGCGCCGAGATCGTTGTCGATCGTCTTCGGCACGCCCACCACCTGGATTCCCCGTTCGCTCAGCCGCGTCGCAACTCCGAGGGTGTCCTCGCCGCCGATCGCGATGAGACCGTCCACGCCGTCGCGCTCGAGGTTGGCGGCGATGTGCTCGATCCCTCCCTCCTCCTCGACCGGGTTCGTTCGCGAGGATCCGAGGATCGTGCCGCCGCGCGGCAGGATCCCTCTCACGTCCGCGATCTCGAGCGGCCTCGACATCCCCTTCAGCGGGCCGCGCCATCCGTCGCGATACCCGACGAAGCCGTGCCCGTACTCGGCTACGCCCTTGCGCACGATGGCCCGGATGACGGCGTTCAGCCCGGGACAATCCCCGCCTCCGGTGAGCACACCCAATCGCACGCCGCGCAAGATACGCGTCGTCGCTTCAATAGGCTCGCCCCAAATCGACCCAGGAGGAGACCTAGACCCACCGAAGCCCTCACGAAAGCGTCGAGATTCCCGATGTCGACATCGCTTCCTACGTGCTCGACGGCGTCGAGAAATCCGAGCGCGTCGTGCTCGCGGACGGGCCGTCTGGGCGGACGATGACCGGATCCGATTTCCACCAGGGCGTCGGCGCCCTGGCATCCGGGCTCGCCGCTCGCGGCGTTGCCAGGGGCGACGTCGTTGGGCTCCACATGCCGAACCTGCCCGAGTACGCGGTCTGTTTTCACGGTGTCTGCGCTGCGGGAGCGGTCAACACGACATCGAATCCCCTCTACACCGCGGGCGAGCTGCGCCACCAGCTCACGAACGCGGGCGCCAAGCTCCTGATCACGGTCGGGCCATTCTTGGAGGTGGCCCGCGAGGCGGCCTCCGAGACGGATGTCGAGGAGATCTTTGTGGTCGGCGAGGGTGACGCCACCCCGTTCGCCGAGCTCCTGGGCGACCCCTCCGCGGCACCTCAGGTCGAGATCGACGCTCGCGAGGACCTCGCCGTCCTCCCCTACTCGTCCGGCACGACCGGACTCCCTAAGGGCGTGATGCTCACGCACTTCAACCTCGTCGCCAACCTGATCCAGACGAACGCCGCGCTGGCGGGCCGTCCCGACGACACGCTCATCGCCGTCCTCCCGTTCTTCCACATCTATGGCCAGACCGTGCTCATGAACCTCGGCCTTCGCTCCGGCGCCAAGGTGGTGACGATGCCTCGATTCGAGCTCCAGGAGTTCTTGAGGCTGATCGAGGAGCACGCGGTGACGCGTGCCTACATCGTCCCCCCGATCGCCCTAGCCCTGGCCAAGCACCCGGCCATCGACGAGGCGGACCTGTCATCGCTCGAGCTGATCATGTCGGGGGCGGCGCCGCTCGGCCGCGAGCTGACAGAGGCGGTAGCCAAGCGGATCGGGTGCCCCGTCATGCAGGGATACGGGATGACGGAGGCCAGTCCCGTCACTCACCTCGTCCCGGCGGGCAGCTCAGAGGGCCATGGCGGCATGATCGGGCTGCCCCTGGCGAACACCGAGTGCCGGGTCGTGGATCCCGAGACCGGCTCGGAGGCCGACCGCGGCGAGCTCTGGGTGCGAGGGCCACAGGTGATGAAGGGCTATCTCAGCGACCCCGAGGCCACGGCCCACACCGTGGACGACGACGGGTGGCTGCACACGGGCGACATCGCCGAGGTGGACGACGAGGGATATTTCACGATTGTCGATCGCCTCAAGGAGCTGATCAAGTACAAGGGCTTCCAGGTTCCCCCGGCGGAGCTCGAAGCCCTCCTGGTCAGCCACCCCCAGGTGAGCGACGCCGCGGTGATCGGCATGCCCGACGAGGAGGCCGGCGAGCTGCCGAAGGCCTTCGTGGTCGCGAGCGATGAGGTAACAGACAACGAGATCATGGAGTTCGTCGCGGAGAGGGTGTCCCCACAAAAACGAGTCCGGCTGGTGGAGCGGATCGATGAGGTCCCCAAGTCGGCCTCGGGGAAGATCCTGCGGCGCGAGCTCGCCGAGCGCGAGGCTTAGCGCGTCAGCGCTTCGAGCCGGGCCCCGAAGAACTCCACGCCCCGGGCCACCGGGTCGGAGGGGCCGAGCAGCTCGGAGTAGGCGAGCTCGGCTCCGGCGAAGGCTGTGGCGTTCCAGAGCGATCCCTCGGGACGAGCTGTCCACGGCCCCACGTACAGGTATGGCTCGGGATGCTCGGCGTCGCCGGGGGAGGCGCCGTACCCCGCCCTCTGACCGGCCGCTTCTGATCCCAGCTCAGTGGCCACATCGAAGTGCTCGGGCCAGAGGTTGATGCTGACGGGCTCGAGCTCGTCGCCCGCGCGAGCGCGCAGCTCGGCGATCACGAGCGTGCCGAAACCGAACCAGTCGCCCAGGAAGGAGGCCGCGCCTTCGTCGATTGCCAGGGGCTCGTCGGCAAGCGAGTCAGCATCGATCAGGTCCGCGACCCCTGCCGCGGCCTGGCGGAGGTTCTGAATCCGCTCGCGGCTCAGGTGACGGCCGGCAGCGGCGTTGCACTGCTCGACGATCTCGGTGCCCTCGACGCGAACCTGGCGATCATCGGCGAAGAAGGGCGTACCGAAGCCCCCGTGGGTGTAGCGAAGCGCGATCTCCCCCAGTTGCCTCGCGGCGCGCCGGCGCGACGATCTCCTCGGCGACGCGGTGCAACGCGAGGCGCGTCTCGACGAGCGTCTCCGGAACCTCGGGCAGCGCGCGGGGCACTAGCCAGCGCCCGGCGGCCCACTCCTCCAGGTCGGGGTCGCCCGCGGCAAGCTCAGCCCAGGTCAGATCCGCGTCGGAGGTAGGCGCAACCAGCTTGGTCCCGGGTGGAACGACGCCACGGGCGGTCGGATCGTCGGCGTTTCCTGCGAGCGCGGGTGGCGCCGGCTCAAGGATGCGAACAGCGTGACCGGCGCCGGCTCGCTCGCCCGCTTCGCGAAGCGGATCGATCGCCATCTGCCGATGTAGCGATTCCATGCGAGGTGAGACTATGCCGCAGGCGAATCGTTACGCGAGGACGAGGAGGAGACGCATGAGCGAGCCGACCGAGGACCAGGGCAGAGCGAGTGTGTATCCACAGGATCCCGACTCGGGTGGCGACAGGGACGCCGCACCGGGATCGCGCCGCGAGAACGGGGAACGAGACCTCGAGTGGCATCGTGTGCTCGCCGAGACGGACCTGCCAGAGGGCAGGGTCACCACAGTTCACGCCGGGCTCAAGGAGATCGCCCTGGTGCATTTCGAGGGCCGGTTTGCGGCGCTCGACAACCGCTGCCCCCATCAGGGAGGCCCTCTGGGTGAGGGGTCGATCGAGAATGGCCTGCTCCGCTGTCCCTGGCACGGGTACGACTACGACCCGCTGACCGGGAAGTCGCCCGGCGCCTTCGACGACACAGCCACATGCTTTCCGATCGAGATCCGCGACGACGGCGTCTTCGTGGGCGTGGATCCGCCGGCGACTCACGAGCGAACCGTCTCGGACGTGATGGCGGAGACGATGGTGAACTGGGGCGTCCGCTACGTGTTCGGGATGGTCGGACACTCCAATCTGGGGCTCGCCGACGCGATCCGCCGGCAGCAGGAGGCTGGCAACCTCACCTACATCGGCATCCGCCATGAGGGCGCGGCCGCCTTCGCCGCTTCCGCCTACGGCAAGCTCACGGGAAATCCCGCCGCCTGTTTGACGATCGCGGGGCCGGGCGCCACCAACCTCCTCACCGGCCTCTGGGACGCGAAGGTCGATCGCGCGCCGATTTTGGCCCTGACGGGCCAGGTGGAGGCCCAGGTCCTTGGGCCGGGCGCCTTCCAGGAGGTGGACTTAACGGCCGCGTTCTCATCCGTCGCGGAGTGGAGCCAGACGGTGCTCCCCTCCTCCAAGCACGCTGAGCTGATGACGCTCGCGTGTAAGAACGCGAAGCTGCGGCGCGATGTGGCCCACCTGATCTTCCCCGACGACGTGCAGACGATCCCGGCGCCGGAGGAGGAGGCCTGGGTCCCGAGGGTCGGATCGGCTCGCAGGAGATCCCGCCGCCGGCGGAGGCCCTCGAGGAGTCGTTGGCCCTGATCCGAAAGGCCGAGCGGCCCGTGATCATCGTCGGCCACGGGGCGCGTGAGCACATGGCCGAGGTGACCACGCTCGCGGAGCGCCTCGGCGCACCGGTGATCACGACGTTCAAGGCCAAGGGCCAGATTCCAGACGACCACCCGCTCGCCTGCGGCGTCCTCGGCCGCAGCGGCACGCCGGTGGCAAGCTGGGTGATGAACGAGGCCGATCTTCTGATCGTGCTCGGTGCATCGTTCGCCAACCACACGGGAATCTACCCCGGCCACCCGATTATTCACGTCGACATCGAGCCCATGCAGCTGGGCAAGTTCCACCCCGTGGCAGCCCCGGTCTGGGGCGAGATCGCGGTCACGACCCGGCTCTGGCTCGATGCGCTCGACGGCGAGGACCTGCCGGCCACGGACCAGCGGCCCGACGTCGCCGCGCGCAAGGGGATCTGGGCGCGGGAAAAGCGGAGCCGCGAGGCGGACGATCGCGGCAGCGGGGTTGCCTCGGCGGCGGTGTTCGCGTCGCTCGCACGCCTCGCGCCGGACGACGCGGTGATCGCCGTCGACGTCGGCAACAACACGTACTCGTTCGGCCGCTACTTCGAGTCACGTGGGACGCAGCGGGTCCTCATGTCCGGCTATCTCGGCTCGATCGGATTCGGCTATCCCGCCGCGATCGGCGCATGGGCGGCCGTCGACGGTAAGCGTCCGGTGCTGGCGGTGACGGGAGACGGGGGCTTCGGCCAATACATGGCCGAGGTGACCACGGCCGTCCGACACGAGATGAACATCACCCACCTGTTGATCAACAACGGCCAGCTCGGCAAGATCTCCAAGGAGCAGCGAGAGGGCGCGTGGGACGTCTGGCAGACCCAGCTCCACAACCCCGACTTCTCGAAGTACGCCGAGCTCTGCGGGGCGCTGGGGATCCGGGTCACGGAGTCAGCCCAGCTCGATGGGGCGATCGAGCGGGCGCTGGCTCATGACGGTCCGGCGATGGTGGAGGTCGTGGCTGATCCGGACCTGGTGTAGGGCGGAACAGCGGTCAGCCGAAGATGCGGTTCAGCATCGGCTGTGCCCAGCGGTCGAGCACGCCGATGAAGAGCACGAGGAGGAAGATCAGCGAGCTCACCGTCCCGCCGAGGCCGAGGCCGTAGCCGACCATGAAGAGGACCGCCCCGACGACGGCGAAGATCAGCATGCGCATGGCGGCAGCCTATCCGAGCCCTAGCTCGCGAGCGCGTTGCGCGTCTCGCTCAGGAAAACGCGGACGTTCCGCGCGGCCTCGGCGGCGTCGGGGGCCTCGGCCACCTCACGCACGAGCCTGCTGCCGATGATCACTCCGTCCGCGAGACGGCCAACCTCGCGCGCTTGTTCGGGCGTGCCGATTCCGAACCCCACAGCCACCGGTACCGGCGATTCGGCTCGAACCGCCTCGATCAGCTCGGCCAGATGCGAGGGGAGCTCTTCGCGCTCGCCCGTGACCCGCGTGTCGGAGACGACGTAGACGAAGCCCTGTGCGCGTTCGCAGATCGCTCGACGGCGGTCAGTCGGCGTCGTTGGGGCTATCAGCGGAATCAGGGCGAGGCCGGCGGCGGTGAGCGCCTCGCCGATGGCGCCGGTCTCCTCGAGCGGGAGGTCGGGGACGATCGTGCCGGCCGCGCCGGCTGCGGCCAGCTCCGCGGCGTAGCGCTCGGGGCCCCGCGCCAGGACCATGTTCGCATAGCACATGGGCACCACCGCCGCCCTCGATGCAATCCGCTCGCCAGCCGCAAGGGAAGAGCTCAGATCAGCCCCGGCCGCAAGGGCCTTGGTCGCGGCGTCGTGGATCACCGGCCCGTCAGCGAGCGGGTCGGAGAACGGGACTCCGAGCTCCACCAGGTCCGCCCCGGCTTCGACGTAGGCTTCGGCGACGGCGCTCGCGGTCTCGAAATCGGGGAAGCCGCCCATCAGGTAAGGCATCAGCGCCGCCCGGCCCTCGGAGCGGGCGGCATCGAAGGCCCCGGCGATCCGCCCGACACCGGAAATCCGCGAGGTTTCAGCCGTCGAGCTCATCGAGCAGCACAGTGACTTCGGCCATGTCCTTGTCGCCGCGTCCGCTCAAGCAGACGACATCAAAACCCTTGGCAGGCGAGTCATCGGCGAGCAGCCAGGCGATCGCGTGGGAGGGCTCGAGCGCGGGCACGATTCCCTCCAGGCGCGACAGCTCGCGGAAGGCCCGCAGCGCCTCGGCGTCGGTGACCGACGAATAGCGGGCGCGACCGGTGTCACGCAGATGCGCATGCTCGGGGCCCACGCCGGGATAGTCAAGCCCGGCGGAGACGGAATGCGCCTCGAGAATCTGGCCATTCTCGTCGGCGAGAACTGAGGACAGAGCACCGTGCAACACACCGGTTCGACCTGCACCCAGCGATGCCCCGTGGCGACCGTCGAGGCCCTCCCCCCCGGCCTCGATCCCGATCAGCTCAACGGGGTCTTCGATGAAGGGGTAGAAGCTGCCGATCGCGTTCGACCCGCCGCCCACGCAGGCGATCACGCGCCCGGGGAGCGACCCCTCCGCGGCAAGCGCCTGCTCGCGCGCCTCGTCGCCGATCACGCGCTGAAGATCGCGAACGAGCGCGGGATAAGGTGCCGGTCCCACCGCCGAGCCGATGATGTAGTGCGTGTCTCCGACGTTCGTGACCCAGTCGCGGATGGCGGCGCTGACCGCCTCCTTCAAGGTGCGCGCCCCCGCCTCGACCGGCGCAACTTCGGTGCCCAGCAGGCGCATCCGCTCGACGTTGGGGGCCTGGCGGCGCATGTCCTCGGTGCCCATGTATACGACGCACTCGAGCCCGAGCAGCGCGCAGGCCGTTGCGGTGGCGACGCCGTGCTGCCCCGCCCCTGTCTCGGCGATCACGCGTTCCTTGCCCATGCGACGGGCGAGCAGCGCCTGCCCGACGGCGTTGTTGATCTTGTGAGCGCCGGTGTGAGCCAGGTCCTCGCGCTTTAGGTACGTGCGCCGGCCAACGCGCTCGGAGAGGCGATCCGCGCGGTAGAGCGGCGTCGGGCGCCCGACGAAATCCCGCAGGAGGCGATCCAGCTCGGTCCGGTAGCCGCTCGCCTCACGGGCGTTCACCCAGGCCAGGCTGAGCTCGTCGAGCGCGGCCATCAGGACCTCGGGAACGAAGCGCCCTCCGTACGGGCCGAAGCGCTCCTTCACACCGGCAACGCCGCCGCCCGCGGCGCCCCCTGGCCCCGGCGCGGTCACGTGGTCACCTCCTGCGAACGCTGAACCGACCCATCGCCCTCGCGCCCAACCGCTGCCGCACGGGCCGCGAACGACCCAAGCAGGGCGTGGTCCTTGATGCCGGGCGAGGCCTCGACGCCACTCGACACGTCCACGGCGAACGGGTGGACCAACCTCGCCGCCTCAGTGACGTTGGCAGGGTCAAGCCCACCCGAGAGGATCGCCGGCACCGCCGAGCTGCGCCCGGCAAGGAGCTCCCAGTCGAACGTTGAACCGGTGCCGCCTCTACGCGAGGGGCTGTAGGCGTCGAAGAGGTGGTAGTCCGTCCGAAACGCCTCGGCCGCCTGGATGTCGGCGCTGCTGCGCACCCTCGTCGCCTTGATCAGACGACAACCGGTGCGTCGCGCGGCCTCCCTGCAGTAACGGGGGCCCTCATCGCCGTGGAGCTGGAGCATCGTGAGCGACTCGTTCTCAGCCGCGGCGACGACCTCGTCCATGGCGGCATTGACGAACACGCCCACGACCTGTGTGCGCCGCCGCAGCTCGGAGCCGATGGCGGCGGCCACCTCTGGGTCCACGTTGCGAGGACTCGCCTCGTGGTGGATCAACCCGATCGCCCAGGCACCGAGGCGCGCGGCCTCCCGCGCGTCCTCGATCCTCGTGATGCCGCAGAACTTGACCCGCATCCGCCAAGGTTGGCAGACGCGAAGCGACCGGCGAGGCCCCTAGAGCCCGCGCCGGCCCTGAATCTCGCGGGTCAGCCGACCGCTCTTGGGGGCCGATCGCCGAGCTCGACGGTGATGTCGCGCTCCTCTGAGCTTCGCGTCACCGTCAGCACGACCTCATCGCCCGGCTGCTTTTGGTTGACGACGGCGATCACCTCGTCCATCCCGCTGATCTCCTCGCCATCGACCCCGGTGATCACGTCCCCGCCGGCGCTCACGGGCTGGCCGCTCTCGAGCGTTACCTCGGCCGACCCTCCGTGGACGCCGGCGTCGCCAGCCGGACCGTCGGGGACAACCTCCTGCACGAGGGCGCCCCGCTCAACCGACAGGTTGAGCACATCCGCGATCTCCGGGGTGAGATCCGCACCCGTGATGCCGAGGAAGGCGTGCTCGACTTCACCGTGCTCCAGAAGCTGCTCGGCGACGTCCTTCGCCGTGTTGATCGGGACGGCGAAGCCGATGCCTACATTCCCTTGGCCGCCGGCCGCCTCGATCTGCGAGTTGATCCCGATCACGCGGCCCGCCGCATCGAAGAGCGGTCCACCGGAGTTGCCCGGGTTGATCGGGGCGTCTGTCTGAATCGCGTCGGAGATCGTGAAGCCGTTTGGCGCCTTGATCTCGCGGTGGACCGCGGAGATGATGCCGGCGGTGGCCGTGCGGTCGAGCCCGAACGGGTTGCCGATGGCGACCGCCGGATCGCCCACTCGCACGTCTTGTGAGTCGGCCAGCGGCAGGGCCTCCAGGCCGCCGTCGGGGGGATCGATCTGTAGCAGCGCGACGTCCGTCGAGGGATCCTGCCCAAGCACCTCGGCGTCGAGCGCCTCCGCATCCTCGCCAAGCGTGACGGTGACGCTCTCGGCGCCTTCGACGACGTGTGCGTTGGTGAGCAGGTGCCCCTCCTCATCGATCACGAAGGCCGAACCGGTGGCAACCCCACCCTGTGGGCCGGGGCCGAACGGGCTGAGGCCGGATGACTCCTCGGTTGCGCGCGTTGCGCTTATGAAGGCGACCCCGGGCGCACTGCGCCGGTAGATGTCGTTGACGGTGGAGCCCGAGCCACGGCTCTCATCCGAAGCCGGCGCCGTGAGCGGCGCTGCGGTCAGCTCGGGATCATCGTCGACGTCGATCCAGCCGGTGGAGATTCCCACCAGGCCGACGGCCGCAACGACGATGCCGCCGAGAAGTGCAGAGACGAACGGGATGCGCGTACCGCGCTTGACCGAATTCATTCCGCGAGGATGCGCGCGTGCCGTAAAGCGAGCCTCTCGCGGTCCTCAAGGTTGCTTAAGAACTACTGCGGCAGCTGGTTGCGAGGCGAGTCCTCGGACGACGCCCGCTCGAGGTAATGCTCACGCGTGGCCTCCCCGTCCTCGGTGAGCTCGCGCACCGCGCGTTCGGGGTCGGAGGCCCGCATCAGCGTCTCGCCGATCAGGACAGCGTCGACACCGATCCGCTCGAGCTCATCCAGCTCGGCGGGATGGGAGAAGCCCGACTCGGAGACGACCGTCTTGCCTGCGGGAACGTCGACGATCAGCTCATGAGTGCGCTCCGTGTTGACGCTCAGGTCGCGGAGGTCACGGTTGTTGATGCCAATCACGTCCGCGCCGATCTCGAGGGCGCGCTCCAGCTCCGGCTCGTCGTGGACCTCGACCAGGCAGTCGAGGTCGAGCCTCGTCGCCTCCTCGAAGAGCTCCCAGATGCCGTCGTCGTCGAGCGATCCGACGATCAAAAGCACTGCGTCGGCGCCGTTTACGCGCGCCTCCAGTAGCTGGTAGGGATCGACGATGAAGTCCTTGCGCAGGATCGGCAGCCCTGACGCGGCGCGCGCGGCCCGCAGGTCGTCGAGGCTGCCCCCGAAGTGCGGCCGATCCGTGAGTATCGAAAGAGCGGCCGCACCGCCGCGCTCGTAGGCCTCGGCGACGGCGGTCACGTCGGCATCGCCGTCGATCTCTCCCGCGCTCGGTGAGCGGCGCTTGAACTCTGCGATCAGCGAGAGCCCGGGCCGCACCAGCGCCTCCGAGAACGGGCGCGCGCCCCCGCTCGTCCAAACCTGAGATCGGAGGTCTTTGCTGGGCACCGCGCGCCGCCGGCGCTCCACGTCTGCCCTCGCCGCTTCGACGAGCTCGTCGAGCCTGGTCATCCGGCCGAGAGGGTAGCCGTGGCGGCGGCGAGCCGTCCGACGACATCCTGCGCTCTGCCCGACGCGATCACCTCGCGGGCACGCTCGACGCCGTGGGCGAGGTCCTGCGCCCCGCCTGCGACGAGGATCGCGGCACCAGCATTGAGCGCCACGACATCAGCGGCAGGGCCCGGCTCGCCCGCGAACACCGCGCGCACCACCTCGGCGTTCTCCTCTGGGCTGCCGCCGGCGATCGCATCCAGTGAAGCGCGGTCGATCCCGAGGTCCTCTGGCCGCGTGAACCACTCGGACGTGCCGCCGTCGGCGACCTCGACGACCCTCGTCTCCTCGGTGATGCTGAACTCATCGAGCCCATCGGCCGCGCACACGACGAGGGCGCGCTCGCAGCCAAGGCCCAAGAGAGCATCAGCAATCGTCTCCTGATAGCGGCGATCGGAGACGCCGAGCAGCTGGCACGTGGCGCCTGCGGGGTTCGTGAGCGGGCCCAGGAAATTGAAGATGGTGCGGACGGCGAGCTCCTGGCGCACCGGCACCACATGCTTCATCGCCGCGTGATGGCGCGGCGCAAACATGAACCCGAATCCCACCTCGTCGATGCAGCGCGCCACCTCCCCGGGATCAAGATCGATGCGAACGCCCAACGCCTCGAGCAGGTCAGCGGATCCCGAGCGACTGGTGTTGGATCGATTGCCGTGCTTGGCGACCGCGCACCCTGCGCCGGCGGCGACGAGTGCCGCGGAGGTCGAGATGTTGAAGCTGGAAGGGCCGCCACCGGTGCCTGCGGTGTCCACGAGGTCATCGCGCTGGGTGGAGACCTCGGCAGCAAGCCGGCGCATCGTACGCGCGAGGCCCACCAGCTCGGCCACCGTCTCGCCCTTGGTTCGCAGCGCGATCAGGAAGGCGGCGGTCTGCACATCGCTCGAGCGCCCCTCCATGATCTCGTCGAGGACGGCGGTGGCGTGATCCGTGGTGAGGCTCTCGCCGCTCGCCACGGCATCGATCGCCCTGGTTACGACCTCGTTTGACACTCAGTCCCCGTTCCGCGAGCCGGGCTCGTCGAGGAAATTTCGCAGTAGGTCCTTGCCGCTGGGTGTCAGCACGGACTCCGGGTGAAACTGCACACCTTCGGCCGGCAGGCTTCGATGACGCACCGCCATCACGACATCGGCAAGCGAGCCCGTGACCTCGAGCTCCGCCGGTAGATCGGGATCCGCGATCAGCGAGTGATAGCGCCCCGCGCGTAGCGGGTTCTGAAGCCCCCTGAAGACGCCTCGCCCATCATGTTCGATCTCGGCGTCCTTCCCGTGGATCGGCTCGCCTCTGATCGTGCGGCCGCCGAATGCTTCGACCAGCGCCTGATGACCGAGGCAGACGCCCAGCACCGGAACTCCGACCGAGGCGAACCGGTGAGCGGCCTCGACCGAGGTGCCGGCGTCGGCGGGGGTGCGCGGTCCCGGCGAGATCACAAGGCGCTCCGCGCCGATTTCCAGCAGCTCGGAAACCGCAGCGGCGTCGTTTCGGATCACGTCGACCTCAGCCCCGAGCTCCCCCAGGTATTGCACGAGGTTGTAGGTGAACGAGTCGTAGTTGTCGAGGACGAGGACCCTCACGGCCACTCGCCCTGCGACGCGGCCAGCTCGACGGCGCGAAACACGGCCTCGGCCTTTGCCAGCGACTCCCGGTACTCATACGCCGGCTCGGCGTCGGCCACGGTCCCGCCCCCTGCCTGCACCCACAGCCTGCCGCCCTTGACCACCACGGTGCGGATGTGGATTGCAGTGTCGAGGTCTCCGTCGAACCCCAGGTATCCGATCGCGCCCCCGTAGGAGCAGCGCTTGTGGGGCTCGAGCTCGTCGATGATCTGCATCGCTCGCACCTTGGGCGCGCCCGAGAGCGTCCCAGCGGGCAGGGTCGCCCGCAGCGCGTCGAGCGCCGAGGTGCCGTCGCGCAGCGTGCCGGAGACGCGGCTCACGATGTGCAGCACGTGCGAGTAGGTCTCGACGACCATCAGCTCGTCGACGCTCACCGACCCGTACTCGCACACGCGACCGAGGTCGTTGCGCCCGAGGTCCACCAGCATCACGTGCTCGGCGCGCTCCTTGGGATCGGCGAGCAGCGACGCGGCGTTGCGGCGATCCTCCTCCTCGCTCGCACCGCGTGGGTAGGTCCCGGCGATCGGGCGGGTCTCGACGGTTCGCCCGCTGACCTTGATGAGCGGCTCGGGTGAGGCACCGGCGATCTGAAAGTCCTCGAAATCCAGGAAGTACATGTACGGCGACGGGTTCACGGTGCGCAGGCCGCGGTAGATGGAGAACGCGTCGACGGTCCGCGGGGCCGAGAAGCGCTGTGAGGGCACCACCTGAAACGCGTCGCCTGCGTGGATGTACTCCACGATCCGAGCGACGTTGGCCTCGAACTGATCCCTGCTCATGTTCGACTCGAACGCCGGCGGCTCCGAGACGCCGGCCTCGACGCCCGCCGGCACCGAAGCCGCGAGCGCGATCCTGGCCTCCTCGATCGTGGCCGCCGCGCGTGCGTATGCCTCGTCGATTCCGCGGTCCTCGCAGAAGGCGAAGGCGATCACGTTCACCTCATGGCGCTGGTGGTCGAAGGCGAGCATCAGCTCGCAGACCATGAGCGCCAGGTCAGGAAGGCCCAAGGGGTCCGGGTTGGGGGGGCCGAGCGCGCTCGACCGTACGCACCAGGTCGTAGCCGAAGAAGCCAACGGCGCCGCCGGCGAAGGGAGGGAGGTCGGGAAGCGCCGCCACGTCGAACCGGTCGACCAGCGCCGCGGCGGCCGCGTACGGGTCGCCCTCGTCTCCGAGGTTCCAGCGCAGCGTCGCGTGCGGGCGAAAGCCGAGGAACGAGTAGCGACCCAGCCTGCCGTGCTCGGCTGACTCGAGCAGATGCGCAGGGCCGCCGAAGGCTGCGCGGAGCTTGAGGAACGCGGAGACCGGGGTCTCGCAGTCGTCGATGAATCGATAACGAACGGGGACTACGTTCGCTTCGCCCGCCAGCTCCCGAGCTCGCGGCAGCGAAGGCGCGATTGCCGACGCGGCGTCAGCGGCGACGGCCATTGAGCGTCTCCAGGACGAAGCTCATCGGCACATCCCGCGAGCGCAGGAGCGCCTGGAGGTGGTAGATGACGTCGGCGGCTTCCTCCGCGATTCGCTCGTCCGATTCCGCGGCGGCTGCGCGGGCGACCTCATCGGCCTCCTCGCGTACCTTCTCGCCGATCCGCTGGGGGTCATCGAGGAGTTCGACCGTGTAGGAGCCATCGGGGCGCTCGGCCTCGCGGTCGCGGAGGGTGCGCTCCAGCGCGCTCAGGGCCTCGTGCGCGGCGGGCATGGGCTCACCGGCGATGGCGGGACCATCGGTGGTTCCATCGCTTGAGCCCTCGAGGTCGCGGTAAAAGCATGAGCGCTCGCCGGTGTGGCAGGCGGGTCCGGCCGGGTCGACCAGCGCCAGGATCGCGTCAGCGTCGCAGTCGAAGCGAAGCTGCCGCACCCGCTGCGTATTCCCGGATGTCTCACCCTTGTGCCAGAGCTCGCCCCGAGAGCGGCTCCAGAGGTGGATCTCGCCACGCTCGCGCGTCAGCCGGAGCGCCTCCTCGTTCATGTAGGCCAGCGTCAGCACCTCGCCCGTGGCCCAGTCCTGAACCACGCACGGGACCAGGCCCTGCTCGTCGAAGCGGATCGGTTTTGAGTCCGTCATTGCGGGCAGTCTAGGGCCGCGCCCCAGCCCGCTCACGCCCCGCTTTAAGCTCAGGATCGAATGCTCGAGAGCCCTGTTCTCATCGCTCAGACCTTCAGCCAGGTCGATCAGCCCTACCTGCTGGAGGCCCGCCAGATACAGGCGCTGTCGCTCGGGGTCCACATCCCACTGGTCTGCTTCGGCATCGCTTTCCCGGCGATGGTGCTGTTCGTCGAGGGGCTCTACCGCCGCACCGGCGACCCCGTCTACCGGGTGGTCGCGAAGCGCTGGTCGAAGGTGATGCTGATCCTGTTCGCGATCGGCGTCGTCACCGGGACCATCCTCTCGTTCGAGCTCGGCCTGCTGTGGCCCCGGTTCATGGAGCAGTGGGGTGAGGTCTTCGGATTCGCCTTCGCGATCGAGGGGCTCTTCTTCTTCTGCGAGGCCATCTTCATCGCGATCTATGTCTACGGGTGGGACCGCCTCTCGCCTCGCGCACACTTTCTCAGCGGGCTGCCGATCGTCATCTCGGGGATCGGAGGGGCGAGCGCCGTGATCGCTGTAAACGGCTGGATGAACAACCCGCAGGGGTTCGATCTCGGCTCCAGTGGCGAGGTGACCGCGGTGCGCCCGTTCGAGGCGCTGTTCAACGACAACCTCTGGCACGAGCTCGTGCACATGTACCTCGCCGGCTTCATCGTCGCGAGCGCGCTAGTGGCTGCCGTTTACGCGACGGCGTGGCTGCGTGGGAGGCGCGATCGCTATCACCGGGCGGCCCTCGTGGTGCCGCTGGCCGTGCTGGCCCTGGCGGCCCCGGCACAGATCGTGATCGGCGACTGGGCCGCCCGCACCGTCGCCGACAAGCAACCGACCAAGCTGACGGCGATGGAGGGCCTCGACGAGACGACCAAGGGGGCCGGGCTCACCGTTGGGGGGTTGTACGTGGATGGCCAGGTCTACGGGGGCGTCACGATCCCCAGGCTGCTCTCCCTGCTGGCTTTCCACGATCCGAACGCGGAGGTGCAGGGACTCGACGCTGTGCCCGCTGACGACCGGCCGCCCGTCGGCGTGGTGCGAAATTCGTTTCAGGTCATGGTGGGAATCGGCACCCTCCTCGCCGCGCTCGGGCTCTGGTTCCTTTGGTCGCGCTGGAGGCGCGGGACGCTCCCCTCGAGCAAGTGGTTCCACCGCGCCGTGGTCGCCGCCGGCCCGCTCTCGGTGGTGGCCCTGATCGCCGGGTGGATCGTGACGGAGGTCGGCCGCCAACCATGGATCGTCTATGAGCTCATGCGCACCGAGGAGGCGGTCACCGGAGCCGAAGGGATCCCGATCGGATACGCCACGCTCGTAATCGTCTACATCGGCCTTGCGGCTACCGCCCTGTTCATGCTGCGACGCCTGGCGCGCACACCGCCTGCCGTGGAGGAGAAGCCGGGCGCGGGCCCGATCGAGGTGCTCCCCTGATGTTGTTGCAGGACCTCGCTCTCGCAGTGCTGATCGTGGCGCTCACCGCCTACGCGGTGCTGGGCGGTGCCGACTTCGGCGCGGGGTTCTGGGATCTGACGGCCGGTGGCGCCGAGCGCGGCGCGCGGCTTCGTGGGCTCGTGAAGAAGTCCATGGGCCCGGTGTGGGAAGCGAACCATGTCTGGCTGATCGTGGTGCTGGTGGTCCTCTGGACGTGCTTTCCGCGTGCCTTTGGGCCGCTCATGGAGACGCTCTACGTTCCGCTCTTCTTGGCGTCGGTGGGGATCATCTTCCGCGGTACCGCCTTCGCCCTCCGCGGGGAGGCCGCCACGATCTCCGAGGCGAGGGTCCTCGGCGCCGTCTTCGCGCTCTCGTCGGTGCTGACCCCGTTCTTTCTCGGCTGCGCTCTCGGAGCCGTGGCGGAGGGTGCGGTGCCCGCCGACGGAGATCCGGGCGCCCCGATCGAGAGCTGGACCGGCACCACGGCGCTTTTCGCCGGCGCGCTGGCTGTGGTGAGCGGCGCGTACATCGCGGCGATCTTTCTCGCAGCTGATGCCGTCCGCGCCGGGCTTGGAGACTTGGCGGCAGCGTTCCGGCGCAGAGCGCTGGGCGCCGCGGTGGTCGCCGGAGTGCTGGCGATCGGCGGGCTTGCGATCGTGAACTCCGATGTGCCCTCCCTCTACGACGGCCTGACCTCCGGCCTGGGGCTCGTGGCCGTGATCGCCTCCGCGCTGCTGGGCTTGGTCACGATCGCGCTCGTTTGGGCCGAGCGCTTCGAGCCCGCGCGCTACACCGCTGCCTGCGCGGTCGGCGCGATCCTGGCGGGCTGGGCACTGGCGCAGCGCCCGGACTTCTTGCCTGGGGCGCTGACGCTCGATCAGGCGGCGGCCGGCGAGGCGACGCTGATCGCCACGCTGATCGCCATAGCCCTGGCGCTCGCCGTGATCATCCCGTCGCTTTTCCTGCTTTTCCGGCTCACGTTCCGAGGCACGCTCGGAGACGAGTTTCACCCGATCGGCCAAGCCGAGGAGGGTGGGCAGCGGTGAACGCCTCGCGACTCCCGGGGATTGCGGCGGCCTGCTTCGTGTTGGGCTGCCTGCTGGTCCTGATCATCGAAGCGGCCGTAGCGCGAGCGGTCGGCGTGCCCCTCATCTTTCTCGGGATCGCGCTGGGCGTTCGCGCGATCGCCACCCCCGAGTTCCTCGAGGACGACCGGACACCCTGAGCCTCGGAGGCCCGCCGCCTACTCGATGCCCAGGCGGTCCAGCAAGCGGTCGTCACGCCGCCAGCGCTCGCGGACGCGAACCTGGAGATCGAGGAACACCCGTCCGCCGAGCTCGCGCTCGAGCTCCTTGCGGGCCGCCGTGCCGATCTCGCGAATCATCCTTCCACCCTTCCCGATCAGGATCCCCTTCTGCGACTCGCTCTCGGTCCAAACCTGGGCGTGGACCTCAATCAGGCCATCATCGCGCTCGGCGATCTCCGCAACGATGACCTCCACCGCGTGCGGCACCTCCTCGCGGGTGCGGCGTAGAACCTGCTCGCGAACGAGCTCGGCCAGATGCACCTCGCTCGGCTCGTCGGTCAGCTCCTCGGGGGGATAGAGCGCCATCCCTTCCGGCAGGAGCTCGGCCAGCCGCTCAACCAGCGGCTCGAGCCCCTCGCCGCTGCGAGCGCTCACGGGAAATATCTCGTCGACCGCGTCGAGCTCTGCTGCGTCGCTCAAAGCGGATGCGACTTGCGCGCGGCTCAAGACATCCACCTTGTTGACGGCGCAGATCACGGGCGTACGAGCCCCGCTCTCAGCCTTCGCGCCGAGGATGGCCTTGGCGATGAAGCGATCGCCCGGGCCGAGCCCCTGCTGGCCGTTGACCACGAACAGGGCGGCGTCGGAATCCTCGAGCTCCTGGACGACTCGGCGCTGCATGCGCTGAGTGAGCCGGTCGCGAGGGCGCTGGACGCCCGGCAGGTCGACCAGCACCATCTGCCAGCCGGCACCGATGTCGGTGGCTATTCCCCGAGCTGCTCGCCGTGTGGTCTGCGGACGGTCCGAGGTGATCGCGACCTTGGTACCGACGATCGCGTTCACGAGCGTCGACTTGCCCACGTTGGGCCGCCCCGCCAGCCCGACGAAGCCCGAGCGCCTGACGCCATCCGTGCTCACAACGAACTCACTACCCGCCGCTGCAGCTCGAGCATCTCGCCGGCATCGTGCTCGTGGTCGAAGCCGCAGAGGTGCAGCACACCGTGGACCGCGGCCTCGATCACATCCGATGCCTGCTCTGGGCAGATGACGACGTCGCCAAGCTCGCGCGGACCGGCGACCGCGCCGGTACCGTCGACGGGGAACGCGAGCACGTCGGTCGGCTGATCGCGACCACGGTGCTCGCGGTTCAGCTCGTGTATGCGCTCGGCGGATACGAGCTCGATCGACAGGTGCCCGTCATCGACTCCCGCGGCCTCGAGCGCCGCCACGGCAGCGGCTCGCAGCTCTGCCGGGACGTCGGAGAGATCGGCGCTCAAGCGTCGGGTGCGCTGTCGCGCTCCGCGTACTCGCCGTAGGCGGCGACAATCCGCTGGACGAGCTCATGGCGGACGACGTCGGCGGACCCGAAGCGCACGAAAGAGATGTCTGGGACCTCCGAGAGGATCTCGCCCACGACAATCAGGCCGGAGCGCTGGTCGCGTGGCAGGTCGATCTGGGTGATGTCCCCGGTGACGACCATTCGCGAGCCGAACCCAAGCCGGGTCAGGAACATCTTCATCTGCTCCGGGCTCGTGTTCTGGGCTTCGTCGAGGATCACAAACGAGTCGTTCAGACTTCTTCCCCGCATAAAGGCGAGCGGTGCCACCTCGATGATCCCACGGTCGAAATAGGTCGACACGCGCTCGGGATCGAGCATGTCGTAGAGGGCATCGAAGAGGGGGCGCAAGTAGGGGTCGACCTTGGCCTGGATGTCGCCGGGAAGAAAGCCCAGCCGCTCCCCCGCCTCGACCGCGGGGCGCGTGAGGATGATGCGTGACACCTTTCGCGATTCGAGCGCGGCGACCGCCATCGCCACCGAGAGGAAGGTCTTGCCGGTCCCGGCGGGACCGATTCCGAAAGTGACCGTGTGTTCGCGAATGGAGTCGACGTAGCGCTTCTGGTTGACCGTCCGGGGCGAGACCTTGATCGCGCGGTGGCTCCAGATCGTGTCCTCGAGGATCTCAGCGGGTCGCTCCTGAGAGTCGACGGCTCCGCTGACTACATCGACCGTGGCGGGGGCGATCTCATGGCCGCGCTCGGCCAGCCCGACGAGCTCGTCGACGATGGTCGCGGCGTCCTGAACGTCGGCTTCGTCCCCGTCGAGCGTGAGCACGTTGCCGCGAAGGAAGATCTTGCAGCCCAGGCGCTGCTCGAGCTCCCGGAGGACGGCGTCCTCCGAGCCCGCGAGCTCCGCTGCCGTGGAGTTGTCGAGAGTGAGCTGCCTGCGAGCCAAGTTCTGATCGTTCGCTGCGGCCTCTAGGCCGCCAGGCGCTCCTTGACGAGGGCACTCACCCGCTTGCCATCGGCGCGACCGTCCACCTTCGCCATCACGGCGCCCATGGCCTCTCCCATTCCCTGGGGTCCAGAGGCGCCCGACTGCGCGATGCCCTCATCGACTAGCGCTGCAAGCTCCGCGTCGGAGAGCTCGGCCGGCAGGTACGCCTCGATCAGGGTGGCCTCCTCACGCTCGGCCCGAGCGCGCTCATCGCTCCCGCCCTCGCCGTACGCGTCCGCCGCCTCCAGGCGGCGCTTACGCTCTCGCCGCAGCACTGCGACCTCATCGGAGCCGCCCTCCTTCATGTCCTTCTGCAGGGCATCGGTGAGAAGGCGGAGAGCCGCCACCCGGTCGCGCTCACCGGCCTTCATCGCCTCACGAGTATCGGCTTGGACCTGTTCAAGGATGGCCACGGGCTAAGGGTAGCCGCGCATCGGCGCCTAGCTTGCCGACCCGTTCACCTCGATGTGCTCCACCTCGCCGAGGGGCATTTGCAGGAACCGCGTGCCCAGCTCGCGGAACTGGTCCACGTCGCCGGTGCACAGGAAACGGTAGGTCCCCTCGCCGCCGTTGGCGGCGTCGAGGCCGCGCGCCTCGAGCTCGCGCTGCGCCCTGGCTGCGAGGGCGTGGCCCGCCGTGACGAGGCGAACGTCGCGACCAAGCACCCGCTGGAGCATCGGGGCAACGAGCGGGAAGTGGGTGCAGCCGAGCACGACGGTGTCCACGTTGGCCTCCAGGAAGGGCTCGCAGTGGCCTCTCGCCGTGTCGACCACCGCCTGGTCGAAGGGGAAGCCGTTCTGGATGATCGGAGCCAGGTCGTGCGCGGCTACCTCGGTGATCTCGAGCCCGGCTCGCTCGCGCTCGAGGGCCCTCCTGTAGGCGCCGCCGCGGATGGTCGCGGGCGTCGCGAGGACGCCGACGCGCCCGGAATCGGTGATCGCGGCCGCGATCTCGGCCTCGGGCTCGACGACCGCGATCACCTCGACGCCGGCCTCAGAGGCGATCTCGCGAGCTGCGCCGAGCCCGGCGCTCGCGGCAGAGTTGCAGGCGATGACGAGGAGCTTCGCCCCGCGTTCGAGGAGATAACTCGTGTTGTCGGCCACATGGCCGCTCAGCTCCGCATCGCTCTTGGTCCCGTAGGGAAAGTGAGCGGAGTCGCCGAGGTAGACGTAGTCCTCCTCAGGCAGGGATACGAGGAACTCGTGCAGCACAGTGAGGCCGCCCACGCCCGAGTCGAACACCGCGATGGGCAGCTCGCGCGAGAGGCTCATGCCGGCGCCTCCAGTCTCAGCGCCGCCCACTCGCCGGAGTGGCGGCGGCTGCGCTCGGTGAGCCCGGCATTCGCGAACTCCGCCGCGACGTCGTCGACCTCGCGATCGAGCAGCCCCGAGCACAGCAGGGCTGCCGGGCGCCGGCTTGCGCCGAGGCCACGTGCGATCTCATGCAGAAGCGGCGCGGTCAGATTCGCGACGAGAGTGCGGGCCGGGGGCGGGCCCTCCTCGCGCAGGTTGGCGCGCCGCGTTTCGATTCGGACGGCGTTGGCGTGCGCGTTCGCCTCGGCGGCCTCGATCGCGGCAAGTTCATTGTCGAGCGCGATGACAGGCGCGAAGCCGAGCTTGGCGGCGGCGATGGCCAGCACGCCCGAGCCGGTGCCGAGGTCAGCGAGCGAGCCCTCCGCCCCACCCTCGTCGGACAGCTCCAGGAGCAGTTCGACGCACATGCGCGTCGTCGCGTGCGCACCAGTGCCAAACGCCTGGCCCGGATCGACAACGATCTCCGTCTGCGCATCCGAGTCGCCCTGCAGCCACGAGGGGCGCACCAGCACCCGATCGCCGATCAAGATCGGCTCATGGAAGTCCCGCCACCGGTCCGCCCAGTCGTCGGGAATCGCCTGTGAGCTGACAGCGATCCGCTCCTCACCGGCGAGCGCCTCAAGGACGTCCAGCTCCGGAAGCTCGCCTTGGGCCCCGTAAATCGCGTACTCCACCCAACCAGGGCCGTGGTCTTCCTCGACCCCACCCGGGGCGAGGACGAGGAGCTCGGCAAGGACATGATCGGCGGCTTGAGGGCCGCAGCGGACGGCGAGCCGGACCATGCGTCAGCGTCGCGCCCGGCGCCGGCGCCGCCGGCCCCAACGCCCGCGTCCGTCGCCGGCATCGGGTCTGAGGTTCTCGTCACGCAAGGTCTCATCGAGGCGAGCCACGAGCGCGCGCTGGTCCTCGTCGAGCGTGCCCGGCACGACGACATCGAGTACCACGTGCTGGTCGCCACGGCGTGCCCCGTTCAGCGAGGGCAGGCCGAGACCGTCCAAGACCAGGCGCTCGCCGGCCTGCGCTCCGGCCGGAATTTCGACCGTGCGTTCGCCGTCGAGAGTGGCGACCCCAAGCTCGCCGCCCAGCATCGCGCGCGTCGCGGGAACTCGCGCCACCGAGATGAGATGCTCCCCCTGGCGCTCGAAGCGCTCGTCAGGCGCAACGTCAACCTCCACGTAGAGGTCACCGGGCCTTGCGCCGGCCTCGCCCGCATGCCCAGCTCCGGTGATCCGGATCCGCTGCCCCGAGTCGATCCCGGGCGGGATCTCGACGTCGAAGACCTTCTCTCCCGCAGTCCTGCCCCTGCCGTCGCACTCGCCGCAGGGTGTCTCCGGGACCTTGCCCTCGCCTCCGCAGGTCGGGCAGGCCGCGGTGCGCATCACCTGGCCAAAGGCGGTCCGCGCCACCTCTCGCAGCTGCCCCTGACCGCCGCAGCGCTCGCAGGTGTGAATCGGGGTTCCCGGCTCGGCCCCGTTGCCGTGGCAGCGCTCGCAGAGCGAAACCGCGTCGAAGGAGACCTCGCGGGTGACGCCGGTCAGCACCTCTTCGAGCGTGACCTCCACCGCGACGCCGATGTCTCCGCCGGAGGCGGGACCCGCCGAGCCGAACCCGAACAGGTTCCCGAACATGGGATCGCCTCGGCCGAACAAGCTGGAGAGGATGTCCTCAACTCCCCCGAAGCCGGCGGCGTGCGGCGCCCAGCCACCGGAGCGCAGTCCCTCATGGCCATAGGCGTCGTAGATCCGACGCCGCTCGGCATCGGAGAGGACCTCGTAGGCCTCGGCCGCCTCCTTGAACTTCTCCTCGGCCTCGGGATCATGCCTGTTGACGTCGGGATGAAGCTCGCGGGCGAGCCTGCGGAACGCCTTTTTCAGCTCGGCGTCGCCGGCCCCCCGGTCCACTCCGAGGACCTCGTATAGGTCGCGAGGCACCGACTCAGCCCTCATACACCGTCTCGAAGAAGCGGGAGAGCTCACCCGCGGCCTCGCGGACGGAGGCGATCGCCGTCGCGTAGTCCATGCGCAATGGGCCGACGACGCCCACGGTTCCCAGGTTGCGGTAGCCCAGGCCGTAGTTGGCCCCGACGACGCTCACCGAGCGAAGCTCTGGATCCGGGTTCTCCTGGCCGATCCAGACGAATGCCGAACGCTCGTCGAGGGCAGAGCGCAGCACTCGCAGCAGTCCGGCGCGCCGCTCCAACGTGCGCATGAGGACATCGGCCTGAGGCAGATCGGGTGCGTGGTCCTCCGAGAGCAGGCGCGCCGCACCCTCCACGTAGAGGTCCTCACCCGCGCGCTGCTCGAGGTCGGTGAACGCCCCTGCGATCTGGTTGAGAAAGCCCCGCTCAGCCGGACCGAGCTCGGGATCGGCAAGCCGCGACCCGGTCATCCGAGCGCCGAGCGCGAGGCCCGCGAGGCGCTCGTTCAGGTAGCTCGAAGCCCATTGTGCGAGCCCCGGATCAACGCCCTCATCGAACGAGTAGATGCCCTTCGTAACCGCCCCGTTTGACGCGATCACCATCACCATCACGACCCTTGGCTGCAGCAGCAGCACCTCAACGCGGTGGACATGCGAGACGGATGCCGGAGGCGCCGTGGCGAGCGCCAGCAGGTCCGTGATCTGCGAGAGCGCGGCCGTGGTGGCCCGCATCGCCTCGTCGACCTCACGACGCATCCTCGAGAGGTCAAGGCCAGGCCCGCGCCGAGCGGGCAGCGTTTCCGTTGCGAGCAGCGAGTCCGCGTAGAACCGGTACCCGGCGTCGGTCGGAACCCGGCCCGCCGACGTGTGAGGGTGGGTGAGATACCCGGCACCCTCCAACGCAGCGAGCTCGCTGCGCACCGTTGAGGCGCTCCAGGCAAAACCTTCGGCCGCGACCACGGCCTTCGAGCCGACGGGCCGCCCGGACCGCAGGTACGCGTCCACCACCGCGCGGAGGATGTCCTCTTGGCGCTCGGAGAGCATGGAGCTGATTCTAGGAGCGCCCGTCGGAGCGACCGCACAGCGAGCACGGGATTGACTGCGTGCTACGACGGGAGCTGCAGCTCCGCCTCGGCATTGCGGATGATCTTGCTGTCGCCCTGCCTCGCCACCGCCTTCGTGACGAGCCGGCCGCTCTCCGCGTCCTTGACCGTGGCCGAGACGACGATCTCCTGCTCAGGAAACCCCATGCCGCGGAACTGCACGCGCAGCCTCATCAGCGCTCGGGGGTCGCCGTCCGCGAGGTCCGTGTGTGCCTTCGCGACCTGTGCCATCGAGTAGAGGCCGTGGAGGATGCAGCCGGGAAGGCCAACTTTCTTCGCGAACTCCTCGTCGAGGTGGATCGGGTTGGGATCGCCGGAGGCCTCGGCGTAGCGCTTGGTGAGGCCGGCGTCAGGCGTGACACGGAGCTCCGGAAGCTCATCACCGACCTGCAGATCGCCAAGATCGCTCATCCCGTTCCTCCTCTCCTAGACGCCGCGGACGATGTTGGTCCAGGTCCCGCGCACCGTCTCGGCCCCGTCCTGGTTCGTCGAGACGGACTCGAACACGTAGAAGCCCTTGCCGGCGCGCTCATCAATCGACTTACAGGTGACGTTCGTCGTGATCCTGTCCCCGGCGCAAACGGGTTCGCCCCAGGTGAACTCCTGGCCGCCATGGACCATGCTTGCGAAGTTCATTCCGACCTCAGGGTCGAGGACCGCCGGACCCAGCGCCGGAGCGCTGTAGACCACGGCGAACATCGGTGGCGCGACCTGCTCGCGAAAGCCTGCCTGCTTGGCGGCCTCCGCGTCGCGATGCACCGGATTTGGCTCGCCGATGGCGTCCGCGTACTGGGCGATGCGCTCGCCCTCGACCTCGAACGGCTCGCCCGCCCACTCCTTGCCGACCGCGTCGGTGCTCAGCGCCATGACCGCGGGATCCTAGTCGCGGCCCCCCGCCTCGCGGGAGCGCGCCAGTTCCACCGCCGAGTCGTGGTCGAAGAACAGCGCCATGTACGTCGCCAGGCCATCGCGAACGTCGAAAACGAACGTCGCCTCCCGATCGACCTCCACCCCGCTCCCGCGGCCGCGGGCCCGCTGGTGGACTCGCGCGAGGACGTGGGTCTCGCCGACCGGCTCGATCGAGAGCAGCTCCTGGCGAAACTCGTCCCAGGCCTCGAGCCAAGCGGCGTTCCACGCCATCCACCCCTGGTGGCCGTGGAACGTTCCCGAGTTGCCGATCTCGGGCGGCGCGTAGAGCTCCAGCTCGGGATGGAGCCGGCTGGTCGCCGCCTCGAGATCGCCCTGCTCGTACGCGGTCAGCCCTGCGCGCACCAGCTCGACTCGGCCTAGCGGGCTCACCTGCCGCGCCCGAGCTCGCCGGCGGCGGCGACCGCCGCCGAGCGGTCGTGGTAGACGCCGAGGAAGGTGCACAGACCCGTTTCCGGCTCAACCTCGTGCACGTAGGTGACGTCCATCTCCGTCTCCACCCCGCTCCCGCGACCGACGCAGTGGACGTTCGCTTGGGCAAGCGTGGTCCGGGCATCGAGCGCCTCGAGCTGGAGCACCTCCACGCGCTCGCTCTCCCAGGCCTCGTTCCACGCCGCGGTCCAGGCGCGAAATCCCTCATGGCCGCGATAGGTGCCCGCGTTGCCCATCTCGGGCGGGACATGGATGACGACATCGGGGTGAAAGCTCTCGATGCGCACCTGCCCCCGGACGTAGCGCTCCAGGCCTCCGCGCACGAGCTCGAGGTTGCGTTCCTGCTCCGGGGTGGTCACAGCCCAAGCCCCTCCCGCTCTCGTGCTGCAGCGAGGCCGCGCAACTCGATTCGCTCGGCCCTACCCGGAGCCACCGTCCAACTCCAAGACCGAGAGGAACGCCTCCTGCGGGACCTCGACGGCGCCGACCTGCTTCATCCGCTTCTTCCCCTTCTTCTGCTTCTCGAGAAGCTTTCGCTTGCGGGTGACGTCACCACCGTAGAGCTTGGCGGTCACGTCCTTGCGAAGGGCCTTCACCGTCTCGCGAGCGAGCACGCGCGAGCCGACCGCCGCCTGCACGGGAACATCGAAGAGCTGGCGCGGGATCGTCTTGCGCAGCCTCTCGACGAGGGCCTTGCCCACGCGAAAGGCCTGGTCGCGATGCACGATCACCGAGAGCGCGTCGACTCGGTCACCGGCGAGCAGGATGTCGAGCTTGACGAGGTCGGAGGGGCGGTTCCCGATCGGCTCGTAGTCGAGCGACGCGTAGCCCGCGGTGCGGGACTTGAGTTGGTCGTAGAAGTCGAGCACGATCTCGGCGAGCGGCAAGTCGTAGCGGATCTGGACCCGCTCGGGCGAGAGGTAGTGGATGTCTACATGGGTGCCTCGGCGTCCCTGACAGAGCTCCATCACCTGGCCGACGTAGTTCGACGGACAGATGACTGAGGCGCGGATGAAGGGCTCCGCGATGGCCTCGATCACGCCGGGATCCGGCATCTCGGATGGGCTATGGACCTCGACAACCTCGTCCCCATGGACCGTGACCTCATAGCTCACGTTGGGCGTCGTGGCCAGCAGCTCGAGGTCGTACTCCCGCTCGAGCCGCTCGCGGACGATGTCCATGTGCAGGAGGCCGAGGAAGCCGCAGCGAAAGCCGAAGCCGAGGGCGTCGGAGGTCTCGGGCTCGTAGGAGAGCGCGGCGTCGTTCAGCGCGAGCCGCTCCAGAGCCTCGCGCAGGTCCTCGTAGCGGTCCGTGTCGATCGGGAAGAGTCCGCAGAAGACCACCGGCTTCACCTCGCGGTAGCCCTCGAGAGCGGTGGCCGCGCCGCCCTCGCGGAGCGTGAGCGTATCCCCGACACGCAGCTTGGCTACGTCCTTGAGGCCGGTGATCACGTAGCCAACCTCGCCGGCGCCGATCCCGTCGACTGGGAGCATCTCAGGGCTGAAGAAGCCGATCTCGTCGATCTCGGCCTCGGTTCCGACCCGCATGGCGGTGATCAGCTGCCGCTGGCGGAAGGCGCCATCGACCATGCGCAGATACGCGACCACGCCCCGGTACTGGTCGAACTCGGAGTCGAAGATGAGGGCCCGCGGCGGCGCTTCCCGCACGCCGTGGGGCGGCGGGATCCGCTTGACGATGGCCTCGAGCACCTCGACGACGCCCTCGCCGGTCTTGGCCGAGATCTGCAGGATGTCGGCGGGGTCGCAGCCGATCAGGTCCACGATCTCGAGGGCGACACGGTCGGGCTCGGCGCTCGGAAGGTCGACCTTGTTCAGAACGGGAACGAGCTCCAATCCGGCCTCGATCGCGGCGTACGTGTTCGCCACCGTCTGCGCCTCGACGCCCTGCGCCGCGTCGACCACGAGCAGCGCGCCCTCACACGCCGCCAGCGACCGGGAGACCTCATAGGAGAAGTCGACGTGCCCGGGGGTATCGATCAGATGCAGGTGATAGGTCTCACCGTCGGCTGCCGCGTAGTCGACCCGGACCGCCTGGGCCTTGATCGTGATGCCGCGCTCGCGCTCGAGCTCCATCGAGTCCAAGAGCTGCGGGCGGTGCTTACGAGCATCCACGGCGCCCGTGACCTCCAGGATGCGATCGGCCAGGGTCGACTTCCCATGGTCGATGTGGGCGATGATCGAGAAGTTGCGAATGTGGTTCATGACGTGGCCGGCCCCGGGCTTCGGGCGGACCGGCAAGTATGGCGGGGGGCTGCTGACCGAAACCGGATTTCACTGCATATGCGGCAGTCAACTCCGGTTTCGATGCTCGAAGCCGTCTCGCCCCTTCAATTCCAGTTGGTGTTGCTGGCGCTACTCCCGCCTGCGGACTAGATTCAGGATCTGTTGCGCCTCCGGCACCCGGAGCGCCACGACCGCGATGCCGTATACGACTGCCCCGGCGGCGAGCGCGATGCCCAGGGACGCGATCTGCCCGCCAAGGCCGCGCCCGAGAGCATCGTCGAGCAAGCTCCAGACCCCGAATGAGACTCCGGCCAGCGCCGCCGAGGCCGCCGCGATGCGTATGGAGGTCCACAGGAGCTGGCCCAGCTCGAGGCGACCGAGGTGCCTGCGCAGGACGACGGCCTGGGCGACGACGCTCGCCGCGGTCGCGATCCCGGTTGCCGCGACGATGCCGGCGATCTCGAACTCACGGTAGAGCGCGAAGGAGAACCCGGCGGTGATGGCCAGGTTGCCCGCCGCGATCGCGGTCGGCACCCACGGCCGCTGGAGGCTGAAGAAGGTGCGGCTCAAGAGCAGGAAGAGGCCGTTGAAAGGCAGGGAGAAGGCGAACCAAAAAAGCGCGGTTGAGGTCAGGTCCGTCGCGAAGTTGCCGAACTCACCGCGCTCATAGACAAGGCGGACCATGGGTTCGGAGAGCACCAGCAAGGCCGCGGCGGCAGGCATGAGCAGCAGCACGATCTGCCGCATCCCGTTGGCCATCGTTCGCCGCAGCTCGCCGAGCTCCGATCGAGCGGCATACCGGGCGAGCGTGGGGAACAGCACGGTTGCGACCGCGACCGAGAAGATGCCTTGCGGCAGCATGTAGATGCGAAACGCCTTGTCGATCGCAGCCGGCGCCCCGGTGGCGACCCGCGGATCAGTGATCAACGTGCCCACCAGGGAATTGATGACCAGGTTCACGTTGATCAGCCCAAGCGAGATCGTCACGGGCAGCATCAAGAGGAGGACGCGGCGCACGTCGGCGTCGCGCAGCGCCGTGCCGATTCGGATCTTGAACGGGTCGATCAGGGCTCGGCGAATTCCGAATGGCGTGTTGTGCAGGTCGATCAGCGGCAGCATGAGCTGCACGATCGTCCCGATCAGCACCCCGATCGCGTACGCGTAGATCTCATCCTCGGAGGGAAACAGCGGCGCCCCGGAGACGAGCACGACGATGATCGCCACGTTCCAAAAGAACGGTGAGATCGCGAAGACCCCAAAGCGCCCGTAGGAGTTGAGAACGCCGACCACCATCCCGGTGAAGCCGAGCAGCACGAGGATCGGGAACATGATCTGCGAAAGGACGACCGTGAGGTCGACGAGCTCGTCTCCGTAGCCGGGGACCAGCAGCGGCATGACTACCGGCGCCAGCAGGATGAAGAGCGCCGTGAGCGCGCCCAGCACGAGGAGGACGAGGAACATCAACGCCGAGGCGAGGCGGAAGGCCTCCCTGCGATCGCCCCGTTCGAGCTCTTCGGTGAAGACCGGGACGAAGGCCGCCTGGATCGCGGCGTCCGCGAACAGGCTCCGCACCAGGTTTGGTGCTGCGAAGGCGACCGTGAACGCCGACATCGCCCCCGACACACCGAAGTACGAGGCGGCGACGATCTCCCGGACAAGCCCGGCGATCCGGGAAAGCCCGGTCGCCAGCGAGAAGAACGCTGTGGAGCGCGCGATCCGCCCCGGGGGCCGGGTGGATCCGCCCTCCGCCGCCTCCCTGGCGCGTTCGGTTCCCCCGACCATCGCCTCCTCAGCCGGGCTGCCCCCCACCCCCTCGTACTTGCCGGTTTCCATCAGCGAAGGCCTCTCGCGGCAGCGGAGGGGCGGTGCCTTGCGGCTACACTGCGCCGTCGATCGATGGCCAACATCGCCTCACAGAAGAAGCGAAACGCCCGGACCGAGCGTGAGCGCATGGAGAATCGCCGAGTTGCGGGTTCCGTTCGCACGCACTTCCGGCGCCTCGAAGCGGCAGTCGAGAGCGGCGAAGACGACGCGGCAGAGGCCGAGCACGCGCTTCTGGTCTCCCGCATCGACAAGGCCGTCCAGTCCGGCGCGCTGCACGCGAACACCGGCGCCCGCAAGAAGTCCCGCGCCGCTCGCATCCGCGCCCGCGTCTCCTAGACCTGGTCTAGCCACCGGCCGCGCGGCGAACAGCCAGCGTCAGCGCGACATCCCCGGGGTAGTCCGATCCGCCTCGGGCCCACCACTCGAGGTCGGCCACGGCACAACTCGCGGCCCGGAGGTCCTCCGGCGAGGCGCCGCGGATGCGCCGCAGCATCATCTTCGCCGCGTACGGGTGCATGGGCAACGAGCTCTCCAGCTCCTTCGCCGAGCGGCCGCGTTCGAGCTCCGAGAGGGCCATGTGCGCTTCGCGTAGCCGCTTGGCGGCACCGTAGATCAGGGGCGTCAGCGCCTCCCCCTGGGCCGTGAGCCGCTCCGCCGTAGCCAGGGCCGCACCAGGGTCACGGTCAAGGAGCGCGTCGGCGAGCGCCCATGAGGCCTGCTCAGACGTGTCGGCGATCATGGCCTCCAGATCCGCGCGCCTTACCGCACCGCCATCGCCCGCCCATGTCGCGAGACGATCAAGCTCGTTCGAGAGGCGCACTGTCCCCTCCCCCATGCGATCCACGAGGAGCTGCGCGGCATCGTGATCGAGCGTGAAGGCCCTCTCGTCGGCCTCCGCCACGAGCCATGCGGGCAGCTGCCGCGCCCGGGGAGCAGCACATTCGATCACCTCTCCCCCGGCCTTGCGCACCGCCTCAGCTGCGCCCTTCGGCGCACGGACCTTCGGGGGTTGCTCGCGGGCCGCGAGCACCACCGTCAGGTCTGGCGGGAGCTTCGCGAGGGCAGCGAGCACCGGTTCCGCCTGCTTCGCCGACCAGCACTCGACGCCATCCGCCAGCAGGTAGCGACGGCCGGCGGTCAGCGACATCGCGGGGAGGGCCGCGAGCAGCGCATCTGCATCCGGGCCGGCCCCCGGCGGCCCGGCGAAGGCTTGCAGGGAGCCCGGGCCTCCCTCCCGCTCCGCCCGCGCGCGCAGACGGGCGAGCGCCGAGTCGATCTTCGCGATGTCCGTGCCCGCGATCAGGTAGGCGGGGGCGAGCTCAGCTTCGGTCACGCGGCGAGTGTATTCGCGCGCTGCGACGGCTCGGCGGAGAGGATCTACTCGCTGGGACCAACGGTCCACCCGGTGGCCGAGACCTCGATCCCAAGCTCCCCGGCGGTGTCCGTTCGAAGCGTTGGCACACCGTGATCGGCCAAGGACGCGAGCGTCGCCGGGGCGGGGTGCCCGTAGGCGTTCTCGGCGCCGACCGAGATCACCGCTGCCTGTGCGGCGGTACGGTCGAGGAGCGAGTCCAGGCCCCCGTCCTCGGAGCCGTGGTGGGCGACCTTGAGGACATCGACGGGGCCGGGGTCAATTGGGACCGCCTCGGCCTCAGCGTCTCCCGGAAGCAACAGATCGAAATCTCCCCAGCTCGCCAGCATGACCAGGGAGCGGAGATTCGGCTCCTCGGGCCGCGAGCCGGCGATCAGGGGGTGCGGAGGCCACAGCACTCCGAGCCTGAGCGGGCCCGAGCGCAGCTCCGAGCCCTCCGCCAGGCGCAGGGTCCGGGTTCCGGTCGAGGTCGCAGCCCGCTCGAGCATGGGGGCGGGGGCGCCATACGCGAGCGCTCTTGAGTCCACTCGCGAGAGCACGTCGTGGACCTCTCCCGCGTGATCGGAATCCTCGTGCGTGATCACGAGGGCGGCGAGGCGCTCCACGCCGTGGTCGGCGAGGCGCTCGACGATGCCCGATGCAGGCGGGCCCGTGTCGACGAGTATCGGGTCCGCACCGCGCGGCTCGAGCAGGATTGCGTCGCCTTGGCCGACGTCGAGAACGGCCACCCGTAGGGGTGGTTGCCGCGAGCTCGGCGGCCTTGGCGCTACGGCGACGACGAGGACCGCGACAGCCGTTGCGAGGATCCCCCCGAAGAGAATGGCGCGACGGACACGCAGCGTCCGCCTCGCCGCCACGGCGCGACGCAGGAGTGCGATTCCGCTGACCATGAGTGCGTAGATCGCCCCGAGGGCCCAGCCGGAGGACAATGGGGCGTCGAGTTGGGCCCAGCCCGGGTCGGCAAACCAGTGAGCCACCTGCGCGATGAACGCGGCACAGAGCCCGGCGAGCCCTGTGAGCGGCCCCACGGGCAGCCACGGCAGCTGGCCGACGGCTGCGGCGAGCATGCCGAGCCACATCACCGGCGCAACCGCCGGAAGGGCGATGAGGTTGGCGGGAAGGGCAGCCAGCGAAAGCGCCTCGAAGTGGTGCGCCATCAGAGGAGCCGTCGCCAGGGTGGCCGCGACGGTGACGGCGGCGGCCTCGGCAACAGCCTGCCGCGCCCGGGACGGATTCGCTCCAGCCAGAGACTCCCTGAGTGGCCGGGCCCAGAGAGCGATGCCCGCGACCGCCGCGAATGAGAGCTGCCACCCCACATCGCCCGCCACCCGCGGGTTCAGCGCAAGCGTCGCCGATGCGGCGAGCGAGAGCGCGTACCAACGGGCGGAGGGCCGGCTCGCAAGGGCGGCGACAACCCCTGCGGCGCCCATGACTCCGGCCCGTTGAATCGAGGGCCCGGCGCCGGCAATAGGCACGTAGAGTGCGATCAGGGCGAGGATGCAGACCAGCCGGAGTCGCAGGGGGACGCCGAGCAAGCCCAGCAGCGCCATCGCCAGGAGCGCCAGCAGCAGGACGTTTTGGCCGCTGACGGCGAGCAGATGGGCGAGCCCGGACTCCTGGAAGTCGGCCACCGTTGCGGGATCGATGCGGTCGTCCTCGCCCAGCACGAAGCCACGCAGTAGGGCGGACTCGGCCTGGGGCGTTCCGCGGTCGAGCGCCGACTCGGCACGCTCGCGGAGGCGATCGGTGAGCGAGGCGAGGCCGCCACGGCGCCGTCCAGTCGGCTCGATCGCGCTGGTCCTGACCGTCCGCGCGATCCCGAGCCGTTCCAGGTATGCGTCCTCCCAGGCCCGCGGCTCGGTGACGGTGCCACGCGCCTCAACCTCGTGGCCGACGGCCAGCTCGCCGACGGGCTCTGGGGCCACGAGCAGCAGTCGGCCCACCGCCGTTTTTACCCGGACCCGGACCTCTCCGTTCGTCCTTCTTGGCACCGCCTCGACGAACCCGCGGACCAAGACCCGCCGCTGAGGCTCAACGGTCGCGGCCCCGGCGTCGATCGCGGAGAGGCGGGCGCCCCCAAGGGCCAAGCCCAGCGCCAGGCAGACCAGCCCGACGCCCGTGGCCCAGAGCGCCTGGCGTGTGGGCGTGCCTGTGGACGGGCGTCCCGCCACCACTGCCGCCGAGGCTGCTGCCAGGACGACCAGCGCCAAACGGCCTGGGGCCCCCACGCCGGCCAGGGGCGCGATGGCCAGCCCGGCCGCGAGCGCGCAGATGGCGACCATACGCGCCGCGTGCGCAGCGCTCGGTGAGTCCCCTGCTGGGTCCCCTGGGACCGTGGCTAGGGCTGCAGTCGGTCGCGCAGCGCCTCCATCGTCGTGGGACCGATGCCCGCGACCTCGTCGAGCTCCTCGATCGAGGAGAGCCCGCCTTGCTCGTCGCGGTAGTCGAGGATGTCCTGCGCCGTGACGGGGCCGATGCCCTCGATCGTGTCGAGCTGCTCGAGCGTCGCGGATCCGAGGCTGATCGGTCCCTCGGCGTCAGCCGTCCCGGCGAGCGGGGCGCTCAGCCCCGGCGAGCCTGGCACGCGTTCGGGCAACACGATCTGCTGGCCGTCGGCCACGCGGGCCGCAAGGTTGATGGCGTCCCGGGCTGCGGCGGGCGTGGCGCCCCCGGCGCGCTCCACCGCATCGGTCACCCGCGAGCCGGCGGGCAGTCGGTAGACGCCGGGATCGCGCACCGCTCCGGCGACGTGCACCACCGCGTCGTCACCGTCTGCCTCAACGGAAAAGGAGCCGCTCTCGGACTGACTGTCATCTCCCTCGCCTGCCGCAAACGCGATCCCGGCCGGCGCGCTGCCCCGCTCGTCCGCGTCGCGAATCCAGCGGGCGCCTACCACCAGGACGACCACGGCGACGGCGCCGTAGACGAGGAGCTGGGAGCGAGAGAGCGAGAGCACGCCGCCAGGGTGCCGAGAGTCGGCGCGCGAGTTGCGCGTCGGTAGTGCCTGATCAGGCGCGGGTGAGAGTCAACCTCGCCTCAGCCGGAGACGTGGAAGCCTGAGGCGCCTTCGGGCTCCTCATCTGAGACCTCGACCTCTTCCACGTCCGCGCTGCTTGGGCCTTCCCTGACGAAAGCGACCATCGCCTCCACCGCATCGGCGTCTCCCTCGAAGGCCGCCTCGACAGCCCCGTCGTCGCGATTGCGGACCCAGCCGCCAACGCCACGGCTCTCAGCCTCTCGCTGCGTGGAATCGCGAAAGAAGACGCCCTGCACGCGGCCGTGGACGACGACGTGCTTGCGGACCGCGCTCATGAGATCACCGATCCAGGCGCCTATACCCGGCGCCGGCCCGGTCCTACTCGTAGTCCTCGTCGTCGTAGCCAGCCGCCTGGGTGGCCAAGCGTCGCGAGTAGAGCTCCTCGGCGGAGACGGGAGGCGAGATCACCGAGACGAGCGCCAGCACCTCCTCGCCGTCGTTGGCAACCGAGTGGTCGGTGGCCGGCGGGATCAGGACGAGATCGCCCTGGGCGAGCTCCTGGGTGTCGCCCGTGGCCGACATCGTTCCCGTGCCCTTCACTACTACGTAGACCTGCTCGGCCTCCTCGTGAGAGCGCAGCTCCTCCGCGGCGCCTGTTGGCACCTCCAACCAATGCACGGAGCAGTTGCGGGAACCGAGGTCCCCGGCGTCCATCAGCAGGTGGGACGAGAGGCGGTGGACGTCGACGACGGCCGCCTCGGACAAGCGCCTGACCAGCACGCGGCGCTTTCTAGCAGAACGAGCGTCCGCTCGGCTCGGCGCTACCGCACCACCAGGTTGACGAGCCTCCCCGGCACCACGATCTCCTTCACGATTTCTCCGCCGTCGAGGTGACGCTTTACGCCCTCTGTCTCGCGGGCGAGGCGCAGGAGCTCCGCCTCGGGAGTGTCCGTGGCAGCCTCGATCTGATCTCGGCGCTTGCCGTTTACCTGGACGACGAGGGTGAAGGTGTCGCTTCGCAAGAGGGATGCGTCGGCCTGCGGCCACGGCCGCTCCCAGACGCGCGCGCCCTCGATCGCCTCGTAAGCCTCGGAACCGAGGTGGGGAGCGAAGGGGAAGATGAGCGAAGCGGCCGTCGCGGTCGCAAACCGCAGGGTCGCATCGCCGTCGGCTGAGCCGTAGAGCTCGTCCTTTAGGAGGTAGATCTCGTTGATCAGCTCCATCACCGCTGCGATCGCCGTGTGGAACTGGAAGTGGTCGAAGTCCCGCGTGACCTTCGAGATCGACCAGTTGGCCTTCGCTGCCAGCCGCCGTGCCGGTTCCTCCAGGGTGGACGCGTCGAGCGGCCCGGCTTGCGCCTGCGTGCGGTCTGCAACTTCGTGCTGAAGCCGCCATACGCGAGAGAGGAACCGGTGGACGCCCTCGACGCCCTGATCCGTCCAGTCACCGCCCTTCTCCGGGGGACCGACGAAGCAGACGTACGTCCGTGCCGTGTCCGCTCCGTACCTCGCGACCGTCTCCATCGCGCTCACCGTGTTGCCCTTGGAGGAGGACATCTTGGCGCCGTCGCGGGTAATCATTCCCTGCGTCATCAGGTTTGCGAACGGCTCCTGAACGGAGAGCTCGCCCATGTCCGCCAGCGCCTTCACGAAGAAGCGCGCGTACATCAGGTGGAGGATCGCGTGTTCGACTCCGCCGATGTACTGGTCGACCGGCATCCAGTAGTCGGCGGCGTCGCGCGCCCAGGGCCGCCCCTCGTTGTGGGCGTCGAGGTAGCGCAGGAAATACCACGAGGAGTCGACGAAGGTGTCCATCGTGTCGGTCTCGCGCCGGGCCGCGCCACCGCAGCTCGGGCACTCGGTGTTAACCCAGTCCGCCACGGCGGCGAGCGGGCTCTGACCCTTCGGGGCGTAGTCGTCGACATCCGGCAGCTCGACCGGCAGCTCGTCGTCCGGGACGGGCACCGCGCCACAGGCGTCGCAGTAGATGATCGGGATGGGGCATCCCCAGTAGCGCTGACGCGAGAGCAGCCAATCGCGCAGGCGGTAGTTGACGGCGGCCTTCCCTTTGCCCTCCGCCTCGAGCCACGCGGTAATCGCGGCGATCGCCTCGCTGGCGGGCATGCCGTCGAAGCGCCCGGAGTTGACGAGGCGCTCGTCCGCGGAGTGCTCGACGAATGCCCGGTCCTCGGGAACCTCCTCCCCGGCGGGCTCGACGACTTGGCGGATCGGCAGGTCGAAGGCCTTCGCGAAGTCCCAGTCGCGCTGGTCGTGGGCGGGGACGGCCATGAGCGCGCCGGTGCCGTATTCCATCAGCACGTAGTCGGCGACGAACATGGGGATCTGCTCGCCGTTCACGGGGTTGGTGACGTACCGGCCGAGGGGCACTCCGGTCTTGGCGCCGGCCTCCGAGGCTCGGTCCTGGGTCGAGGCGCGCGCCGCCTGGGCGACGTAGTCGCGGACCTCCTGCTCGTGGCCGGATCCGGCGGCCAGTCGGTCGATTTCGGGGTGCTCTGGCGCCACCACGAAGAACGTGGCGCCGAAGAGGGTGTCGGGCCGGGTGGTGAAGACAGGGAAGTCGAGGTCGAGGTCGTCACAGCGGAAGACGACCTCTGCGCCCTCGGAGCGGCCGATCCAGTTGCGCTGCATGGTCACGACGTGGGGAGGCCATGACTCGAGCAGGTCGAAGTCGGCGAGCAGGCGGTCGGCGTAGTCGGTGATCCGGAAGAACCATTGTTCGAGGCGGCGCTGCTCCACCAGGCTGCCGCAGCGTTCGCACCGCCCATCGATTACCTGCTCGTTCGCGAGCACGGTCTGATCGACCGGGCACCACTGCACGGGCGCCTCGGCGCGGTAGGCGAGATTGCGCTCGAGCAGCCGCAGGAAGAGCCACTGGGTCCAGCGGTAGTAGGAGGCCAGTGGCTCGAGACCTCCCGTGACCAGTCGATCGAGACGCCCCACGCTTTGAACTGCTCGCGGTAGGCCTCGATTGAGGCTTCGGTCGCGATCTTTGGGTGAACGCCCGTCTTGATCGCGTTGTTCTCGGCCGGCAGGCCGAAGGCGTCGTAGCCCATCGGGTGGATCACCTGGTAGCCGTTGCGGCGCCGGAAGTGGGCTACCGCGTCACCGAGCGAGTAGTTCTTCAGGTGGCCGACGTGCGGCTCGCCCGAGGGGTAAGGAAGCATCTCGAGCACGTAGGACTTCGGCTTTGAGCCGTCGAAGCCGGGTTGACCCGGATTCGGCACCTCCCAGGTGCGCTCCTCCTGCCAGACGGCCTGCCATTTGCTCTCGATCGCATGGGGGTCGTAGCGGTCCATGGGGCGGTCAGTGTAGGCGTGCATCGGTGTGTGACCGCGCTCACACGGGCGGGGGTCGGGTCGAGCGTAGACTGCGTTTTGAGCTGACTAAGGAGGTTGTCCATGGCACGGTTGGTGAGGCTGGATCGCACGGGACACACGACCTTGGCCGAGTGGACGTCGGGGGACATCAACGGTCACAAGGAGGCTGTAGCGGCATTCCGCGCGGAGCTCGACCGGGGGATGATCGCGTCGCTCACGCGGGCGGACGGGGCTGCTGAGGTCGTGCGAGAGCTGCCCGCGGACGCCGAGCTCGTGGTCTTGCGGCGCCCGATCGCGGGTGGCTGAGCGGCGAGGTAACCGCTGTGGACCGTTCCCGGGCGAGCGATCGCATCGACCCCGTCAGCGCGCTGGCGGCGGCTGCGCATGGGCGTCTGGCTGAGGCGGAGTCGCTGCCGTGGCGGGAGGGGACGACCGAGCGGACGCTGCGGCGTGATGGGCGCCGCTGGACGGCCTGGACCGTCTGGGTGCTGTTCGTCTTCGTGACGCCGGGTGCCGTGCTGCTTGCGATCGAGCCGCTGACGTTTCCCGCCGCGCTGCTCTGCTTCGCCCATGCCTATGCGGTCCCGCGAATTCAGTCGGCGCGAGCCGCGAGGTCCGCCGTGGCGATGGGAAGCGAGCGCAGCGCGAGCCGCCTCGAGGAGGCGGATCCGACGGCCGAGCGGGTGGCGCTCGGGCTTCTCGGTGACTTGGTGGGGCACGATGCGCGTGAGCTGGCGGCCCGCAGCGGGCTCGTGATGGAGCGTGGGCGGCTAGGCGTCTGGCTCGTTGGTGAGCAGGGCGCGCTGCTCGTGCGACCTCAGGGGCGCAGGGTCTTCGCGTGGTGTGTGCGGATCGCCCAGCCGGAGGAGCTTCCGGCCGCCGACCGCGTGGCTCACCTGCTGCTGGCACTGCGCGAGGACGAGGAGGGCTTCGCGACCGTCGCGAACCTCCAGTTCTCGGGGGCGACGTGGAGGGTGCGGCGGCGAATCGATTCGCGCGGGCGTGTGGCACTGGACGCCGCGCGGGCGGCGGCGAGGAGTTAGTCGGGCAGGTCGTTCAGGGAAGGCGACGAACTTCTTGGTCTCGGAGTAGGGGCTCGGGGGGACTCTCCCCCCCTCTTCGCGGGAGCTCCGATCAGCGAGCAGGATCCGGTGCATCCTGGCGAGAACTCGGTCCCACTGCGACTTTCTCGATGGGTGAATGGAGCTGGGGGGACTCGAACCCCCGACCTTTCGGCTGCCAGCCGAACGCTCTGGCCAAACTGAGCTACAGCCCCGCGGAGCCCGTTGGGGGCGCTCCAGTTTACCCGCGGGACTTACGCGCCCACGTCGAGCACGACGCGGTCCTTGCGAACGTCTCGCACCACGAACTCGAGGTCGCAGCGCTCCTCGAGCTCACGCAGCAGCGCCACCGGCTCGCGCAACGACATCTCCAGCGTCGCCCGCCCCGCCGAGAACCGCCTCACCGAGATATCCGTCGTCGCGTCGATCGACTTCGCCGCGTCCTCGAACAAGACCAGCTGCGCGAAGTCCTGAAGCGGACCCACCTCGACCTCGATCAGGCCGTCGAAGAGATCCCCAATATCCGACTCGCGATGACCGTTGGTGGAAGCCGCCTCCGGCGAAGTCTCCGCCTCCTCACTCGCTCCTTGCTCCCTTCGTGACCCCTCGCTGGCGCCAGCCGGCGCCGCAGCCTCCGCGGCCTCGTCGCCGGCCCGCTTGAGCGCATCCAGCATCCGCTCCCGTACAGCTCCCGGCCGCTTCGTGATCTCACCGATCCGCTGACTCAGCTCCGCCGCCTCGCGCAGCGCGGCCAAGCGAATTCGCGTCGCCTGCCCACGAGCCGTCCGCCGCACGTCCTCGAGCTCACCCACGAGCGCCGTCAAAGTCGCCATCTCCACATCCGTCCGCCGCGTCACGTACGCCAGCTCCGCACGCAGACGTCGCAACTCGCCCTCACGCTCAACCACGCGCTCGCTGAGACGCGTGGCCACCCGCTCGAGGTCGTTCAACCGCTGCCTTCGATCCGCCAGCTCTCCCGCCTGCGCCTCGATCTGAGCGTCAGCGACCGCCATCCGCTCATCAGCCGCGACGATCGCGTCATCCACCGCAGAGCGGCTGTAGCCGAACAGGGACCTCTTGAAGCGACCCGTGGCGATGTGCGAACGCTAGGGCGCCTGCCGGACGGATACTGGATACCCAGCCAGACGGCCGCTCACCACCTTGCCACGATCCCCTCATCCACTATCCAGACCGCATCGAGACCCCCCGCCTGATCCTCCGACGGTGGCGCGACGACGACGCCCGCGCGGTCGCCGAGATCTGGGCCGATCACGCCGTCTGGAGCTCCCTTCACCCCGGCGACACCCGCGACCCCGCAGAGATCGGCGCCGCCTCGCACGCCAAGCAGGTCCGCCACTGGGATACCCACGGCTTCGGCATCTGGATGGCAATCCCCCGCGACGCGCCAGACCGCCTACCGGTCGGTTGGATCGGCGCCTGGTACCCGGACTTCGTCCCCGCCGTCGTCGGCGAGATCGAGATCGGATGGACCCTCCGCCGGCCCTGGTGGGGGCGCGGCCTCGCGACGGAGGGCGCTCGCGCAGCCGCCGCCACCGCCTTCGAGCACCTTGCCCCGGCACGCGTCATCAGCCTCATCGCCCCGGCCAACCACCGCTCGGCGTCAGTCGCCGTCAAGCTCGGGATGATCCACGCCTCCGATGCCATCACCGTCGAGGACGTCCACATGCACGTCTACGAGCTCCGCCAGCCGGCTGCCGCCACCGAAGAGCCTTAGCTCACGCCCACCCGCAGCTCATGTGATCGCCGCGCCAGCAGGCCGGACGCGCGCCGGCGCCCGCGGCGGCGCTCTCGCTCCAGCGTGCGCATGTACGGCAGATGGTCCACCTGAATAGTGTGCCGCTTCGACGTCACGTACCGCTTCGCCATCCGAGCATCCTCCCGCGCGATCACCTCATACATCCGCTTGCGGTCGGGCAGCGCCGCTCTGCCCGAGATCAGATCAGCGACCCATTTCGACTGCTCCTCGGCGATCGGCATGACCGCGCCCAGCGGCTGTATCAGCCCCACGAAATAGAGCCCCTCCAGGTCAGGATGCACGACCCGCCGGTAGAGGGCCACCCGGTTGTCCTCCACCGAGACGACCTCGTCATCGAGAAACGGGAAAGTGATCACGTAGCCCGTGCAATAGATGATCACGTCGATGTCCTCCACCGACCCGTCGACGAACCGCACCCGCTTTCCCTCGAGGCGCTCGATGTTCGGCTTCACCTTGATCCCCCCATGCCCTATCCGCGGCAGCAGCTCCGAGGAGACGGTTGGATGCGCTTCCGCGAGCTTGTGGTCGGGCTCGGGCAACCCGTAGTCCGTCGGCTCACCCGCCGCCGTCCTGATCATCCGCGCGTAGAAGAACCGCAGCACCGACAACGGCAGCCGGCTCAGTACCTCCGAACCGAGCTCGTCCGTCGGCTGTCCCTTCACGTACTTGGGGATGATGTAGGCCCCCCGCCGCATCGCCAGATACGTCATCCGCGACACCCTCGAGGTCTCCACCGCGATGTCGGTAGCGGAGTTGCCGATCCCCAGCACCAGCACGTTGCGGCCCTCGCATGCCTCGGGCGAGCGGTACTCGTGCGCGTGCATCTCGACCCCATCGAACTCACCGGGAAACGGCGGCTCCGGCCAACGGGGATTCCAGTGATGCCCGTTCGCCACGATCACCGAGCCGTAGTGGCCGGCCTGGCCGTCGTCCGTGCTCACGTCCCAACCCCCGCCATCCACGGGCTTCACATCCTCGACGGTCGTACGAAAGCTGATCCGCTCGCGCAGCCCAAAGTGATCCACGAAGTCGTCGAAGTACCGAGCGATCTGCGCGTGGTGCGGATAGTCCGGGTACTCCGCGGGCATCGGGTAGGCGGCGTACTCCATCTGCCGACGCGACGTGTTGATGTGCAGCGAGCGATATGCGGCCGACATCCCGTTGTCGTTCTCGAACCGCCAATTCCCCCCTACCTCCGAACCCCGCTCGAAACAGTCGAACTCGATCCCGCGGCTCGCCAGCACCTGGCACGCCGTGATGCCCGACGACCCCGCTCCGATTACGCACACCCGCTCCATGCGCCGCAGGCTATGAGGCCGTCGGATCCTCGAGCTCGACCCGCGGCGCCTCCCCCCACAGCACCTCGAGGCGATATCGCTCTCGCAGCTCGGGGACGAAGATGTGCAGCACGCAGTCGAGGTAGTCCATCAACACCCACCGCGCATCCGACGCCCCCTCCACCGTCGCGGGCAACCTGCCGTGCTCTCGCTTCAGCACCGCATTGACCTCATCGTGGATCGCCTTTGCCTGCCGCTCGTTGCGAGCCGTGCAGATGAGCAGATAGTCCGTGTAGCCGACGAGCTCCCCCACGTCGAGTGCGACCACATCAGCCCCGAGCTTCTCATCGACGATCTGGGCGAGAAGCCGCAGGAGTTCCTCCGCCGCCAGCGTGCCCGACAGCTCGCTCGCCGGCTGATCCGCCGACGCACTCACGAGCTGTAGAGGCCCTCAGCCTCGATCAGCTCGAGCACCCCATCGGGCACCAGGTAGCGGAACGGGCGCCCCTGCGCCACGCGGCGCCTGATGTCCGTCGAGGACACCCCGAGCTCGGGCATCTGAAGCACCTCCGCATGATCCTCACCGCCCAGCGTGCGCAGCGCTTCCTCGGCATCGTCGAGGGCGGCTCCGGGACGGGCGGCGATCCCCACCCGAGCCAATTCGAACAGGCGATGCGGCTCGTGCCAGTCGTCCAGGTGGGCAGCCGCATCCGCGCCCATCAGGAGCACGAGCTCATTCATGTCCGAGCGCCGCATTCGCTCGAGGGTGTCGATCGTGTAGGACGGCCGATCGCTCTGCGACGCGGCCTCGATCTCCCCCACGTCGACCTGCAGCAACGCGTTGCCGGCGGCAGCGACTCGAGTGAGCTCGAGGCGCGCTCCCATTCCCGGGTCGTCGGCGATCTCCTTGTGCGGCGCCCGGCCAGTCGGGACCAGGCAAACGCGGTCGAGCCCAAGCTGAGTCGCGGCCTCCTGAGCCAGTACGAGATGGCCAATGTGCGGGGGGTTGAACGCCCCGCCGAGCACGCCTATCGCCATCGGGAGGGTTGGCTCACCGAACCTGGCCGCTGCCTCGCAGCACGTACTTGCTCGTCGTCAGCTCGCGCAGTCCGATCGGCCCGCGGGCATGGAGCTTCTGCGTGGAATTGCCAATCTCAGCCCCCATGCCGAACTCGAAGCCGTCGGTGAAGCGCGTGGACGCGTTCACGTAGACCGCGGCGGCGTCAACGCCCCCGGCAAACAGGTCCGCCGCTTCCTCGGAGGACGTGATGACCGCCTCTGAGTGACCCGTTCCATGGCGATTCACGTGCTCGACCGCCTCCTCGAGCGAATCCACGACCCCAACCGCAAGCTTCATGTCGAGGTACTCGGTATCCCAATCGGCCTCGTCGGCCTCGCCCACCGGGACCTCCCCCGCCACGGCGCGCGCCCGGGCGTCGCCCACCAGCTCGACGCCGGCGTCGCGGAGATCGGCGAGCAGCCCTGGGAGCAGCTCCCCCGCGATCTCGGCGTTCACCAAGAGCGTCTCCGCGGAGTTGCAGACCCCGGGTCGATCAACCTTGGCGTTGACCGCAACTCGGCGTGCCATCTCGAGATCGGCATCGGCGTGCACGTAGACGTGACAGTTGCCGGCCGCCGCGTACATCACCGGCACTGTCGCCACCGCCTTCAGCGCCTCCTTCAGCCCTTCGCCACCGCGCGGGATGACGAGGTCGACCACGCCCTCCTGAGTTGCCAGCTCGGTCAAATCCTCGCGGCCGCCACCCAGGAGCTGCACGGCGTCGGCCGGAAGCCCGGCGTCGCCGAGGCCCTCCGCGACAATCGCCGCCAGGGCCGCGTTCGAGCGTTGCGCGTAGCTCGATCCGCGCAGCACGATCGCGTTACCCGACTTGATGCAGAGCGCCGCGCAGTCGATGGTCACGTTTGGCCGCGCCTCATAGACAACCGCCACCAGGCCCAGCGGCACCCGCACCTTGCGCATCTCGAGCCCGCTCGAAAGGGTGCGCTCCTCGACCAGCTCGCCCACAGGGTCATCGAGTGCCGCGATGGCGCGGACACCTTCGGCCATGGCTTCAACCCGCTCGGCGTTCAGCGTCAGGCGGTCGCGCAGCGCAGGGGTGAGTGTGGTGGCTCGGTCGTCGGCCAGATCCGCCTCGTTCGCCTCGAGCACCGCGTCGGATCGCCCGCCGAGCAGCTCCGCGAAGAGCTCGAGGGCGTGGTCCTTCTGCTCGCGCTGCGCGCGCGCAAGGTGGGCGGCCGCGAGCTTGGCCGCGGCGCAGGCGTCACTTACGGTCCGGGCGACGGTGGCCATGCGGCCAAGAGTACCTGCGTGCCTCTCCGCCGAGCGCGAATTTTTCAGGTGAGCACGAAGTAGTCGCGGTGCACGGCTTCCTCGGCCGCGTTCGGCATCCGTTCGCGCACGGCGTCGGAGCGCAGGCCCTTGACCCGCAGAAGCTCGGCTGCGGAGTAGCTCGCGATGCCCTTGCCGATGGCGTGGCCATCGCAGACCACCTCCACGGCATCGCCGGCGGCGAACTCGCCCTCGACTCCCGTGATCCCAACCGGGAGGAGGCTCGAGCCCTGTTCGCGCAGCACGCGCGCGGCACCGGTGTCGATCAGGAGGCGTCCGCGGCTGGGCTTCGCGTATCGCAGCCAGAGCTTGAACGAAGGTGTGCGTTCGGGGTGCGCGGCGAACCGCGTTCCCACCGCGTCGCCTCCGGCGGCCTTGACGAGGGTGCCCGCGCTCGTGCCGTCGCAGATCACGACCGGGATTCCAGCCGCGCTGGCCATCTCGGCCGCGGCGACCTTGCTGCGCATCCCTCCGGATCCGAAGGCGGAGGTGCGTTGCCCGATCTCATAGTCGCCGAGCGCCGCGAAATCGTCGACCTCGGGGACGAGTTCCGCATCGGGATCGAGCGCCGGGTCGCCGGTGTGGAGACCGGCCGTGTCGGTGAGCAGGACGAGCAGCCGGGCACCGAGGAGGATGGCGACCTGCGCCGAGAGGAAGTCGTTGTCGCCGAAGGTGATCTCGTCCGTCGCGGTGGTGTCGTTCTCGTTCACTACGGGGACGGCGCGCCACGCCATCAGTCGTCGCAGCGTCTGCCGGGCGTTCAGGTAGTGCATGCGCGCCGACATGTCGAACGAGGTCAGCAGGACCTGTGCCGCGTGGACGTCGTGGTGTGCGAGGCGTTCCTCGTAGGCGCGAAAGAGCGAGCCCTGGCCGACGGCCGAGGCGGCCTGGAGCTCGTCGACTGCCTCGGGGCGGCGGTCGAGCTCCATCAGCCGCATCCCGCACGCGACCGCGCCGGAGGTCACCAGGGCCACGTTTTCGCCGGCCGCGTGGAGCGCGCCCACCTGCTCGCACACGGAGTCGAGCACGGCGGCACGGATCTCACCCGAGTCCTCGGCAACGATCGACGAGCCCAGCTTTGCCACCACGGTCATGGCAGGCGAGTGTAGGAAGGGCCGCGCCAACCGAGTGAGGTCGCCGGTGATGGCGGCTAGCCCGGATCCAGCTCGAACTCCTCGTCGCCGATCCGCACCTCGTCGCCCGGCTCGAAGCCGGCGGCGTGGAGGGCCGCGATCACCCCCATCTCCTTGAGTCGCTGCTCCAGATAGGCGAGCGCCTCGTAGTTGGAGAGGTCGTGGCGAGCGAAGAGGAGCTCAACACCGCGCCCGTGCACGCGGAAGGCGCCGTCTTCCTCCCGGCTTACCTCATAGCCCTGCTCGGCCGCCGGCCGGTAGGTGATGTGCTCGGCTTCGAACACGGGCGTGGCTTCGCCGACGCGGGGATCCCCATCGTCGGCGAGCGGCGGTAGGGCTGCGAGGATCGCGGCGCGAAGGGTCTCGAGGCCGGCGCCGGTGACCGCCGAGACCGCGAGGACATCTTGCGCACTGTTGCCGAGACGCTCGCGCCAGGCGGCGATCGCGGCGTCTGCGTCCGCGTTTGGGAGAAGGTCCCGCTTCGAGAGGACGACGAGCTCGGGGAGCGTGTCGAGTCCGGCCCCGTATGAGGCCAGCTCGGAGCGGACGATCTCGTAGGCGCGCTCTGGTGTGGGTGCGCCCTCCGGAGGGGCGATCTCGACCACGTGCAGGAGGGCTCGGCAACGCTCGACGTGCGCGAGGAACTCGTCGCCGAGCCCGACGCCCTCGGCGGCTCCCTCGATCAGCCCGGGCACGTCGGCGAGGACGAGCTGGCGGTCGTCGGCCTCGAGCGTCCCGAGCACCGGGTCGATCGTCGTGAACGGATAGTCGGCCACCTTCGGGTCGGCCCGCGTGAGGCGTCCGAGCAGCGAGGACTTGCCGGCGTTTGGGAGGCCGACAAGGCCGGCGTCGGCAAGCAGGCGGAGGCGAAGCTCGATCCATCCCGACTGCCCCTCGAGGCCCTGCTCGGCGAAGCGAGGGGCCTGGCGGGTCGAGGTGGTGAACCGCTTGTTGCCGTGGCCGCCCGAGCCGCCGCGGGCCACGACCGCTCGCTGTCCGCGTTCGAGCAGGTCGAAACGCTCGCCGTCAAGTCCCTCGACGGTCGTGCCCGGCGGGACGAGCACGGCCTCATCGTCGCCGCGGGCGCCGTGCCTGCGGGCGCCCTCGCCGTGACGACCGCGCCCGGCGCGGAACTGGCGCGAGTAGCGCAGGAAGGCGAGGTCACGGCGCGAGGGGTCGCAGACCAGCGCCACATCGCCGCCGGCGCCGCCATCGCCGCCGTCGGGCCCGCCGCGCGGGACGTGGGCCTCCCGGCGGAAGGAGACGACTCCGTTGCCACCCCGGCCGCCCTCGACCCAGATTCTGGCCTTGTCGTGGAACATGGCCTAGAGGGTGGCGGATGGGTGGCGCTGGGCGCGGGCCGTTGCGTTCCGCCGCGGGCGTTGCCGTGGCGCGTGCGTTTGTTCTAAGCGTCTTCCGCGACCGAGACCACTCGGCCCTTGCGGGCCGGCTTGAAGTCGACGACTCCCGCGCGGGTGGCGAAGATCGTGTGGTCGCGGCCGATGCCCGCGCCCTCGCCGGGGCGGAAGCGGGTACCGCGCTGGCGCACGATGATCTCGCCGCCGCCGACCTTCTGACCGGCGAAGACCTTGACGCCCAGCATCTTCGGGTTGGAGTCGCGGCCGTTGCGGCTGGAGCCGAGTCCCTTCTTGTGAGCCATGGTTCCTAGCTCTCCTTGTCCGTACTTGAGGTTTTCCTCGCCGCGGGCTTTCTGGCGGTGGTCTTCCTGGCGGCTGGCTTCTTCGCAGCCGGCTTCTTCGCCGCCGGTTTCCTGGCAGCCGGCTTTTTCGGGGCGGGCTTCTTCGCCGCCGGTTTCTTGGCAGCCGGCTTGCGCGCGGGCGGCTTCGGCTTCTCGGCCGGGGTCGCGGCGCTCTTCGCCTCCGTCGTCGCAGCCGGCTTGCGAGTGAGCAGCTTCACCTCGGTCACCTCTAGCTTGGTGAGGCCCTGGCGGTGGCCGGCGCGGCGACGGTATCCCTTCTTCGCCTTGTGCTTGAAGATGCGGATCTTGGGACCGCGGAGGTGCTCGGCGACGACGGCCTCGACCTTCACCTTCTCCAGATCGGAGCCGTTGGCGATCATCTTCTTGTCGCCCGAGAACATGACCGCGCGGAGGTTGACCTTGGCGCCCTCGTCATCCGCGAGGCGCTCGACGAGCAGCGTCGAGCCCTCCTCGGCGCGGTACTGCTTGCCGCCGGTTTCGATGATCGCGTAGTCGTTTTTCTCAGCCATGGTCAGTCGTCGGTCGAGTCTCCGCTCGTGGCGCGAGAGCGACTTCGGCCGCCTCTTCGGCCTCTGCGTCGCCCGCCAGAGCCGGAGGATTCTAGCTGCGGGTCGCCGTCATCCGAGGGAGCGCCGTTGCCGGGCGCGTCGAGCAGGGATGCGGTCGCGACGGAGCGGCCGACCTCCTCGATGCGGACCATCCGCCTCTCCCCCACGTGCGAGCCGCCGCCGGTGACGCTGACCACGTAGGAGTCGACGCGGGCGACGGCGTCGTCGACGTTGTACATGTGCGGCTCGGCGATCGAGACGAGGACCTCGTCGCCAACGCCGAACGGCAGCGCCTGCCGCTCGATCGCGTCGCGCCCACCCTGGTCGGAGACCTCGTATGAGGACAGCGGCAGCGCCTCTCCACCCTCGAAGTGGAAGTGGGTGCCGGCCTCCTCCTCGAGCTCGCGCAGGCCGCTGTCCGCCTCGAGCAGCTTGCGCGCCACCTTCGGGTGGACTCGGATCAGAAACGCCTCGGGCTCCGGCCGCTCGGCCGCCAGCTCACGCAGCCTGCGCAGCACGTCGATCGCCACCGTCTCCTCGGACTCGACCACACCCTCGCCGTCGCAGGTGGGGCAGCGCTTGGTGAGGATCTCGCGCACGCCGTCGGTGATGTTCTGCCGGGTCATCTCGACCAGCCCGAGCGGCGAAACCTCGACCACGTAGGTCTTCGTCTTGTCCTCGTTCAGCGCCTTGCGGAGGGTCTTCAGCACCTGATCGCGGTTCGCCGCCCGGGACATGTCGATGAAGTCGATGACGATGATGCCGCCGATATCGCGCAGGCGAAGCTGCCTCACCACCTCCTCCGCCGCCTCGACGTTCACCTTCGTGATCGTGTCCTCGAGCCGGCCCTTGCCGCGGCCGGTGAAGCTGCCCGTGTTGATGTCAATCACGGTGAGCGCCTCGGCGTAGTCGATCATCAGGTAACCGCCCGAGGGCAGGTCCACCCGGCGCGAGAGCACCGAGCGGAACTCCTCCTCCACCCTCTCGCGCTCGAACAGCGGCTTGCGGTCGTCATAAAGCTCGACGAGCTCGACCAGCTCCGGCGCCGTCCGGGTGAAGAACGACGTCACACGCTGGTGTTGCTTGGGATCGTCGATGACGGCGCCGTCGAACTCCTTGGTGAGCACGTCGCGCAGGACCCGGATCGACAGGTCCGCCTCCTGGAAGACCAGCGCAGGGCCGTTCAGCTCGCTTCCGCGCTTGTCGACGACCTCGTGGAGGCGGTGCAGGTAGGCGAGATCGCGCTCGAAATCGGCCTTGGTCGCTCCCTGCGCGGCGGTCCGGACGATGACGCCACCGTCGCCCTTGTGGAGCTTTTGCAGCAGCTTTCGCTGGCGGTCGCGCTCGGAGTCCGAGAGCCTCCGACTGGCGCCGACACCGGCCCCCTGCGGCATGTAGACCAGGTAACGCCCCGCGATCGAGAGCTGCATCGAGAGCCGGGCGCCCTTCGTCTTCAGCGGGTCCTTTACGACCTGGACCAGCACCTCCTGCTTGGGCTTGATCAGCTCGTCGATGCGCCTGCCTTTGCCGTGGCCGCGGCGAGGCGCCTTCTGCCCGTCGGGCAGGACGATCTCGTCCACGTGCAGGAAGCCGTTGCGCTCGAGGCCGATGTCCACGAACGCGGCCTCCATGCCGGGCAGCACGTTGTCGACGACGCCCTTGTAGATGTTGCCGACGATCGAGCGCGAGCCCTTGCGCTCGACGTAGAGCTCGCCGACCTTCCAATTCGAGCCGTTGCGATTCTTCTGGCTCGAGCCCGCGGAGTCCTTCTGGCCTCCGCGCTTCTTGGAGCCACCTCTGGCGGCTCCCTTCGATTCCAGTACGGCGACACGGGTCTCGCCAGCGTCGACCGACACGATGATTCTCTTCTTCAAGTGGGTCTCACCTCACGGAGAGGATTCACCGCCACTCATGATGAGCGCCCTATCGGCGCGCATTCAGAAGGCGGGAGCCCTGCTTCCGGGGGTGAGCCGCGCTTGTACGTAGATGCTCTGCAGGATCCCGAGTGCCATGAAGGTGACGATCACGGATGATCCTCCGGAGCTCATCAGCGGAAGCGGGATGCCCGTAATAGGGGCGATCCCGACGTTCATGCCGACGTTGACGAACAAGTGGAACATCAGCATCGCGGCGATTCCGCCGGCGATCATTGCTCCGTACAAGTTCTTTGAAAGCGTCAATATGCGCAGCGCCCGCCAGATCAGCAGGGCGTAGAGGGACAGTAGAAACGCAGCTCCGACGAACCCGAAGCGCTCTCCCACCACGGCAAAGATGAAGTCCGTGTGGCGCTCCGGCAGGAAGCCGGCCTGCGATTGCGTTGACTCGTCGCCGCGACCGGTCTTGGCGCCGGCGCCGACGGAAATCAACGATTGATTGATCTGATAACTCGAGTCTCGTGGGTCCTCGCTCGGGTTGAGGAAGGAGGTGATTCTCTCCTCCTGGTATGGCTCAAGGATAGGGGTGCCCAAGGCGGGAGCGATCACCAGCACGATTGCGACCGCCGTGGCAGCCAGTCCGCCCAGCACGGCGAAGTGCTTCCAGCTCACGCCTGCGACGAACAGCACCGCGAGCGTAATCGCGCCGTAGACGAGCCCGGAACCCAGGTCTGGAGCCAAAAAGACGATGATCGCGGGGACGATCCCGAGCGCGAGCAGGCGGACCGTCCGGCGCGCCTCACTCGCGCGCCGCACGCGATCGAGCGCGAACGCGGCGAGCGTCAGGATCAAAAGCAATTTGCCCAGCTCGGACGGCTGGAAGGTGAAGAACGGCAGCTCGATCCAGCGGCGCGAGCCACGCGTGGCTTCGCCTAGGACGAGCACCAGCACGATCGAGCCGATCATCGCCGTGTAGAGCCCCACGCGCAGCTCGCGAAAGCGCGAGTAGTCGATCCGCGCGAGCGCGAACATGAGCGCGATGCCCACGACGGCGTAGATGCACTGGCGGATCACGAAGTAGTAGGGATCGCCTGGGATGTCCTCCCGGGTGGTGACCCCGAGCGTGTACACCGAGAACGCGATGATCCCGATCGCGGCGCCGGCGAGCGCGAGGTCGATGCCGCCGAACGCGCGCTCGAAGACGCCAGCTCTTTGGCGCTCCTCGAATGGCTGTGGGTGGGCCTGTCCCCCCGCTAGTGAGCGGCCGTTTCGGGTTCGGGGGCGTGGCCGGCGAGTCGTCGGTGCGGAGGCGCCGATCATTCGTACACCGCCGATGTCGAGGAGACATCCGTGATCTTCTCCGGCTTCACGTCGAAGTACCGGGTCAGGATCTCCAGCACAGCAGGGGCCGCGGCGTCGGCGCCGAAGCCGCCTCGCTCGAGCGTGGCCACCACGACCACCTCGGGGTTGGGATAGGGCGCGAGGGCCGCGTACCAGGACTGATCCTCCACAAGCTCGCCCCGCTCCGCCGTTCCCGTCTTGCCTGCGATGTCGACCGGAAACCCACCGAAGATGCCGTATGAGGTACCGCCTGGCTCCTGTGCGGCAGCGTGGAGGCCGTCGAGGATCGCGTTTGAGGTAGCGGGCGAGATGTCGATCTCGCGGCGAGGGGCCGGGTCGACCTCCTGGATCACACGGCCGCTTGGATCCTCAACCCGCATGCCGACGTGCGGGCGCACGACTTGGCCGCCGTTGGCCACCGCGGCATAGGCGATCGCAAGCTGCAACGGGCTGGCCTGAAGGTCGCCCTGCCCGACCGAGAGGTTGATGTTGTCGCCGATCGACCACGGGCGGTCTGTCAGGTTGTCGGCGTAGAGGTCGTTGCGCCACCCAGGAGTGGGCACGACCCCCTCAGCCTCCGCCGGGACGTCGATCCCGGTCAGGCTGCCGAATCCGAGCTGGCGTGCCCAGTCCTGAAGCTGGCCCCCCTCGGGATTCTCCTCGGCGTTCATCTCGGCACCCAGCAGGTAGAAGTAGACGTCTGAGGAGACGCGGAGAGCGTCGGTCATGTCGATGGCCCCGTGAATTGCGTCGCCGGCGTTCTTGAACTCAACCCCGCCATAGGTCACGGAGCCGGGGTCGTTGATGATGTCCTCAGCAGAGATCGCGCCGGACTCGAGCCCGGCGGTGGCCGTGATCAGCTTGAACGTTGAGCCCGTCGGATAGCCGCCTTGGATGGCGCGGTTGAAGATCGGCGCCTCGCTGCCCTCCGCGGCCTCGAAGATTGCGTCCGCCTCGGCCTCTGGGATGACCGGCTTCGCGAACACCGACGGGTCGTAGGTGGGAGCCGAGCCGAGGGCCAGGATCTCGCCGCTGTCGACGTCCATCGCGACGAAGCCCCCCGGTAGGGAGAAACGGGCCATCGCGGCCTCAGCCGTGGCCTGCAGCTCGTTATCGAGCGTGAGGCGCAGATTGTTGCCGGTGCGCGGCTCCTGCGCTGAGAGCTGGCCACCGGTCGGGCGTCCAGTCGCGTCGACCCGGATCTTGGTGGCGCCATTGATGCCGCGCAGGAGGCTGTCGTAGGTCAGCTCCACGCCCGCCTTGCCGACCTCGTCCCCCGGGACGAGCGACTGATACTGCGGCTGCTTGAGATCGTCGGCGTCCGCCTCGCGGACGTATCCGAGCAGGTGGGCAGCCAGGGAACCCTCGTGGTAGCGCCGCACGTAGATGCGGTCGACGCTCACGCCCGGATACTTCGCCTGGTTTTCGCGCAGGAAGTAGACGAGGTCGTAGGGGACGTCACGCTCCAGGGTCACCGGGGTGGCGGGCGCCTCCTTCGTCTGCTCCTCGATCTGATGGCGGATCGCTTTCAGGCTCATGCCGGCGAGCTCGCCGACCCTGGCGAGGACCTTCGCCTCCTCGCGATTTCCACGGGGCAGCTCATTGGTGCGCACCTGCAGCGCCAGCGCGGTGCGGTTGTCGACCAGCACGTCGCCGTCGCGATCGAGGATCTCGCCGCGCGGCGCCTGCACCGTGACCTCGCGGACCTGGTTGTTGTTCGCCTCGGCGAGGTAGCGGTCGCCTGAGAGCACCTGGAGGTACCAGAGGCGGAAGAAGATGACCGAGAAGATCGCGAGCGCGATCCCGCCCATGATCGCCACCCGCAACGAGAATTGCGCCGGCATCGGGGAGCGGCGCCAGTCGTTGGAGGAGAACATCAGAACGCCTCTCCCCTGATCCGGTGCGGCGGCACGGCGCCCGAGACGCGAGATCCGCCGCGACGCCGGCGCCGGCGCTCGCGCAGCCGCGCCGGGGAGAGCAGACGACGCCGGCGGGCCGGCGAGTAGTCGACGAGAGCGGGACGAACCAGGCGCCGCAGCAGCGGATAGATCGCCATCGCGAGCAGGAACGCGAGCAGGCCCTTGATCAGGATCTCCCGCACGAGCAGGAGGCTCACGTCGGTCTCGACCCCGAGCATGATCTGGATCGCGCTGAAGCCGGCGGCGGCGAGGGCCGTGAGAGCCCCCGCCAGGAGCGGCGGGGTGAGCGAGTTCGAGATCTCGAAGCCCTCGCGGTAGCGCCCGGCGAGATAGCCGGCGCCCAGCAGGACGAGCGAGGAGACTCCGAGCGTCTCGAGGAGGATCGAATCGAGCAGGAAACCGGCGGCGAATCCGCATACGGCGCCGACCACTGCGCCGCCGAGCAGCCCGAGCGAGACGATGACCACCGCCAGCGCGTCGGGGGTCCCCCCGAGCAGCGAGAGCTCGGAGAAGAACGACGCCTGAAGGATCACCGCGAGCACCACGATCAGGGCGAGTCGGATGGCGATTCGGGGGGTGACGATCATCAGCCGACCCCGGGCCGCTTGGGACCGCCCGTCAGCACCTGGACGTAGTCGAGGTCGCGCATCTCGACGAACGGCTTCACGTGCACCTGCTGGAAGTTCTCCTGCTCGCCCACCGTCGCCTCGGAGACGCTGCCGATCTCGATTCCGTAGGGATACGCGGAGGAGATGCGGCCGTTGGACCACCCGGCCGTGACCAGGATCTGGCCCTCTGCCACCTCCTCGTCATTGGCGATGAAGTCGAGGAGCAGATCGTCGGGGTCCCCGACCTCGGGCTCGAGCACCCCGTCCGGCCCGCCATCCAAGAGCGAGGCCGAGACGGCGCTGCGGTGGTCGGTTATGAGCGTCACCTGGGCGGTACCGCGGGTCGTATCGGTGATGCGGCCCACCAAGCCGTCCCCGGTGCGAACCGGGTCGTCGACCTCAACGCCCGAGCTCGAGCCGGCGTCGACCGTCACCGTCGAATACCAGACCGTCGGCGAGCGGCCGATCACGCGCGCCGCGACCGGCTTGTACGCGGCCAGCTCAGAGCCGGCGTCGGGAAGGTCCACCATCTTTCGCAGCTGCTCGTTCTCCTTTACCGCTGACTGCGCCTTCGCGAGCTCGCGGCGCAGCTCGGCCACGTCGGCCTGGAGGTTCTCGTTGTCGCCACGCGCGTCGAACGTCTCGTCGAACCAGTTGACGGCGTCGCGAACGGGCTTGAGCGCGCGGCTAGCTCCCTCCTCGACCGGACCGAGGACCGTCGCGACCCCACGCTGGACCGCGTGCAGAGGACCGCTCTGTGCCTCCGAGAAGGAGATCGAGAGGATCACCAGCGAGGTGACGATTAGGGCGACGAGCACGGCCCGTCGCCTGCGAACCTGCTTTCGATACATCGGCGGCTCCCGCCGAGCTAGGCCATGGCGCCGTCCCCGAGGCGCCGTCGCCGGTCGGAGTTGCGATGCATCCTGTGAATCACCTCGAACTCCTCAAGCGAGCGGCCGGATCCGACCGCGACGCAGGTGAGGGGCGATTCGGTGAGTTGCGCGGGCATCTGGCACTCACGCCGCATGCGCTCGTCCATGCCCTGCAGCAGGGCGCCGCCGCCGGCGAGCGTGATCCCGCGGTCCATGATGTCGCCGGCGAGCTCCGGCGGCGTGCGGTCGAGCGTGTCCTTGACCGCGCTCACGATCTGGTTCACGGGCTCCTCGATCGCGACGCGCACCGCGGTCGAGGTCAGCATGATCGTCTTCGGCAGCCCGGTGACCATGTCGCGGCCACGGATCTCCGAGGTGAGCTCGTCCTCCAGCTCCGAGGCGGAGCCGATCTCGAGCTTCACCTCCTCAGCGGTCTGCTGGCCGATCAGGAGCTTGTGCTCGTGCTTGCAATGGTTGACGAGCGCCTCGTCCATCTCGTCGCCCCCGACTCGGATCGACTCCGAGACGACGATCCCGCCGAGCGAGATCACGGCGACCTCGCTGGTCCCTCCGCCGACGTCGAGAACCATGGACCCCGTCGGCTCGGCGACAGGCAGCCCAGCCCCGATCGCCGCCGCCATCGGCTCCTCGATCAGAAAGGCTTGACGGGCACCGGCGCTGAGGCAGGCCTCCTCGACAGCGCGCTTCTCGACGCCGGTGACACCCGATGGAACGCAGACGACCACGCGGGGGTGGGCGAAGCGGTTCTGGTGCACCCGCTGGATGAAGTGGCGCAGCATCGCCTCGGTCACGTCAAAGTCGGCGATGACGCCGTCCTTGAGCGGACGGATCGCCTGGATGGAGCCGGGGGTGCGGCCCAGCATCCGCTTGGCCTCAACGCCGACGGCGTGAACCTCGCCGGTGCGCGAGTCCACCGCCACGACGGAGGGCTCGGATAGAACGATCCCGCGGCCCCGAACGTAGACGAGGGTGTTCGCCGTGCCGAGGTCGACAGCCATGTCGCGACCGCCGAAGCCGGTGAGGTTTCTGAAGAATCCCATGGTGGTTCGCGGCCGGCGCCGGAGGTCTCGATGGGACCCGGAAGAGGGAGGAAACCGGGCCGGCGCGGTATGCCCAACCGCGCGGCGAATGTAGCAGAGCTTCCGGCAGCCGCAAGCCCAACTTGAGGCTTCTGAATGGAGCTAAGGTTAAACCGTACCCATAGGGTTTTCGCCCGATCTGGCGGACTCGCTGGAAACTGAGGTGAAAAGCTCCGGAGCGAGGGTCAGGAGCAGCTGCAACGGAAGCCCCACAACGTTGGAGAAATCCCCATCGAGGCGGGCGACGAGGAGGGAGCCGAGGCCTTGGATGGCGTACGCGCCAGCCCGGTCCCGCCACTCGTCGGAGGCCAGATAGCGGTCCAGGGTCGCGTCGTTCAAGGGGTTGAAGGTGACCAGGCTGCTCGCGACTCCCGAGCGCTCGCCAGGCCCTCTCAGCACCACTCCGCTCAGCACCTCGTGAGTCCGCCCGGACAGGGCCAGCAGGTGCGACCGCGCCTCCTCGACGCTCGCCGCCTTACCCAGCAGTCGTTCGTCCAGCACCACCTCGGTGTCAACGCCCAGCGCGACGTCCCCCTTCCCAGCCCTCGCGAGCTCCAACCCGGCCAGCGCCTTGCGCCTGGCGTTCTCGACCACCAATGCCTCTGGCTCACCGCCGTCGCGCAGCTCCTCGACGGCAGTCGCAACGGCCTCGTGCTCGACCCCCAGCGCCCTCAGCATCTCCCGGCGACGGGGAGACGCCGAGGCGAGGATCAAACGCCTTCGGGGAACCAGATCTCGATCTCGCGGGTGGCCGACTCGTCGGAGTCGGAGCCGTGGACCATGTTGAAGGTGACCTCGAGCGCGTAGTCGCCGCGGATCGAGCCGGTGGCTGCCTCGAGCGGGTTGGTCGCGCCGATCAGCTGGCGCGCGGCCTTGACCGCTTCGACACCCTCGAGTACCGCGGCGACCAGGGGGCCGCGCGTGATGAACTCGACCAGCTCACCGAAGAACGGCTTCTCGGTGTGCTCGGCGTAGTGACGGTGCGCGATGTCCTCGTCGGCCTGGAGCAGGCGCAGTGCGACGATCCGAAGCCCCTTGGCCTCGAAGCGGCGCAGGACCTCGCCGGTCAGCCCGCGCTCGAACGCATCGGGCTTCACGAGGATGAGCGTGCGGGAGCCTTCGCTCACTTGGTGGCGGGCTTGGGGCTTTCCTCGCCGTCCTCAGCGGCCGCCGGGCGCTGGGCAGCGGAGCCCTCGGTCGGAGGTGCGGACGAGGGGCCATCCCCGTCGGCGAGGGGGCGAGCCTTCCGCTGCACGGACCGGTGCTGCTGGGTCGCGCGCTGGGCACGCTGCGCAGAGCCCGACCGGGCCGCGGTCTTGCGGGATTCCCCCTTCTGTGGCGCGCCCGCCTCCGCGGGCTTGCGCCGGCGCGGGGCGCCGGGAGCCGCGGGGCGGGGAGCCTTGCGGCGACCCTGCGGTGCGGCTCGCCGGACCGGCTGCTCGCAATAGGGACACAGGGACCAGCGGGGATCGACGGGCTTGCCACATGACGTACACGGATCCTTCACCCGCGTCTTGCAATTCGGGCACCGCAGGTAGGTGCGCTCGATCGGAAAGCCACAGCTCTGACACGACTGCTCCTCCAGCTGGCGGACACGCAGCTCCGAGGCACGGATCTCGAGCTCACGCTCCTTCATGTCAACGAGAAACTCCGGAGGGCGCAGGATCGAGTAGACGATCGTGCCCACGAACGGGAGCAGCAGGGAGGCCAGCGTGGCGATGATGACGAGGAACCCGTCATCCAGACGCCTGCGGGCGTCGAGGAAGGTCCATACGACCAGCGCCACCCAGAGCACGACCAGGAAGAGAACAAGCAGCGTTACGGCCAGGTTGACGCTGTCGTTTGTGATGCCGAAGATGGCGTGCGGCATTGGCAAGCGGGAGAGTCTAGGGGCTGGAGAGGCGCCGCCGCGCACGGCGGTGCCCCCAGCGGCTGCCTAGAGGAAAAGCCTCCCGAACAGGTAACCGAGACCGAAGAAGACCAGGATCACGATCGCGACGACAGCCGCGACGAGGCCCATCATCTGCAGGAGCTCGGAGCGAGCCTCACGATCCATGCTGCAGAAGGTAATGCGATCCGGTCACGAGCGCCACCCCATTTCGTCCGGCGGCGAGTTCACGCGCCCTTGCTACCGCCGCGTCAGGAGCCCTCACGACCTCGACCTCGTCGAGCCCCACCCCCCTCGCAAGTCGTGCCAGCTCGTCCGCCGGAATCGCCTCCGCCCCGGGGCGGCCCCTTCCGACGAGGCTCTCGGCCGGAAGCTCGGTGCAGACGATCGCGGCGACTGCGGGCGCAAGCTCGGCAAGGATGCCCGGCGCATCCTTGCCAGCGAGGATCGCTACGCAGGCGACCACCGGAGTGTTCGGATGTGGCTGGGCCAGCGCCTCCGCGACAGCCCGGGCCCCATCGGGATTGTGAGCAGCGTCCAGCAGCAGCGCCGACCACGGGTTCCCCTCCATCCGTCCCCCCAGCGGCATCGCGCGGACCGCTTCCTCCACATTCGAGTCGGACAGTGGCCCCGCGATCACCTGCGCAGCCGCCGCCGCGACCGCGAGGTTCCGCGCCAGATACGGGGCGCGATCACTGAGCCCGGCGACGTCGAGCGGAACGGATGCATCGACGAAGCGGGCGTGGCGCCGACTCGCCTCGCGCTCGGCGAGCGCTCTGAGGTCGGGTCGAAGCGCGCCGACGACGAGCACGGAGTGATCGCGCAGTACCGCCAGCTTCTCGGCAGCGATCTCGAGTTCGGTCTCGCCGAGGTACTCGGTGTGCTCGAGCCCGACGGAGGTCAAAGCCGTCGCCTGTGATGGCAGGACGTTCGTGGCGTCCAACCGACCGCCCAGCCCAGCCTCGACCACCGCGACCTCGATCCGGGCTTCAGCAAACGCAACGAACGCCAGCGCCGTCGCTGCCTCGAACTGCGTGACGACGTCGTCCTCGGGGAGCGTGCGCTCGACCCCCTCGATCGCGGTGGCCACCCGCCCCGCCGCGATCGCCAACTCGCGAGCGCCGATCTCCTCGCCCGCCACCAAGATCCGCTCCGACCACCGCTCCTCGTGCGGGGACAAATACGCGCCCGTGCGCATCCCGTGCGCCTCGAGCAGAGCGGCCGTCATCGCCGCGACCGAGGACTTCCCGTTCGTCCCGACCACGTGGATCGAGGCGTAGCGGTGCTGCGGCAGGCCCAGGGCCGTCAGCAGGCGGCTGATGCGCTCGAGCCCGAAGCGCCAGCCAATCGGCTCCAGGGAGCCGAGCCAGGTCTCAGGGTCCATCACTCGCCGAGTTCTTCGAGTTCGGCCCGGTAGACCTCCAGCTTCTCGCGCTCCGCCTCGACGACCTCGGCCGGCGCCTTGGCGACGAACCCCTCGTTGGCGAGCTTGCGCTCACCGCGCTCAACCTCGGAGCGCAGTTCATCGCGCCGCTGATCGAGACGCGCTCGAACCTCCTGCGCGTCGACGTCTCCCGAAGCGAGGATCTCGAGCGGCCCGATGCTGGCGAGCGGCTCGCCCTCGGCACCGTCGAGGGAGAGCCGAGCGAGGCGGGCGACCAGCTCGTGCGGCTCGGCGCCGCCCGCGACGCGCGCCGCGAGGACGCTTCCGGCCGGCACGCCGACGAGATCGCGCCAGCGGCGCACGCTGCGGGTGAGTCCGATCAGCTTCCCCATCTCGGCTTCCGCTTGCTCATCCGTCAGCGCTGGGTCCACCTGTGGGTAGGGCGAGATCACAAGGGGCGCTTCCGCGGAGGCGGGCAGGTAACTCCAGATCTCCTCGGTCACGAACGGCAGGATCGGGTGCGCCACCGCGAGCGTCCGCTCGAGCACATGCAGGAGGTTGGCCGCCGCGTCCGGGTCGCCGTCGTAAAGGCGGGGCTTCACGATCTCGAGGTACCAGTCGCAGAGCTCCGACCAGAAGAACGCGTAGAAGTCAAGTGCGGCATGGGCGAAGTCGTAGGCCTCGAGCTTGCCGCCAACTGAGTCGATCGTCGCCTGCAGTCGCGAGAGGATCCAGCGATCCTCGAGGCGTTCTGCGCGCGGACCCGGAACCGCGCCCTCCGCATTCAGCAACACCAGGCGCGACGCGTTCCACATCTTGTTGGCAAGGTCGCGGCCCTGTTGGACCTTGGCGGCCGAGAAGCGAACGTCTTGGGTGGATGACATCGCCAGCAGACCGAATCGCACCGCATCCGCGCCGTGGACGTCGAGCTCATCGAGCGGGTCGATACCGGTCCCGAGCGACTTCGACATCCGCCGGCCATCCGGGGCCTGGATGATCGAGTGCACGTAGACATCCTCGAATGGAATGTCGCCGGCGAACTCGAGGCCCATCATCACCATCCGCGCGACCCAGAGGAAGATGATCTCGCGTCCAGTCGTGAGAAAGTCGGTCGGGTAGTACGCCCGAAGGAGCGGGGCGTCCTCATCGGGCCACCCGAGAGTCGCGAAGGGCCACAGGGCCGAGCTGAACCAGGTGTCGAGGACATCCTCCTCCTGGCGCAGCTCGCCACCACACGCACCGCAGCGCTCGGGCGCTGTCTCCGCGACGTACGTCTCCTCGCACGAATCGCAGTACCACACCGGGATCTGATGTCCCCACCAGAGCTGGCGCGAGATACACCAAGGTCGGATGTTGCGCATCCAATCCAGGTAGACGCGCTTCCATTGCTCGGGTGTGATCCGGACTCGGTCTGACTCGACGACCTCGATCGCCGGCGGGGCGAGCTCGTCCATGCGGCAGAACCACTGGAGCGAGATCAGCGGCTCGATCCGCTCACCCGAACGCTCGGAGAAAGGAACGGAGTGTGTGTATTCCTCCTCGGCGCGCAGCGACCCCTGCTCGCGCAGCTCTTTGAGGACCGCGTCCTGTGCCTCCGCGACGGACATCCCCTCGTAGGCCTCGCCCGCCTCGGCGTTCATGCGCCCGTCCTCCCCGATCACGGTGATCTCCGGAAGCCCGTGGGCGCGCCCGATCTCGAAGTCGTTCTGGTCGTGGCCGGGCGTGATCTTGAGGACACCGGTTCCGAACGAAGGGTCGACGTGTTCGTCGGCGACGATCTCGAGACGCCGGCCCACGAGCGGGAGCGTGCAGTGAGATCCGACGAGGTCGCTGTAGCGCTCGTCGTTCGGATTCACGGCAACCGCGGTGTCGGCGAGCATCGTCTCCGGGCGTACCGTTGCCACGGTCAGGACTCCATCGGTGCCCTCGATCGGGTAGTCGATCGAGTAGAGACGGTCGGTGACCTCGCGGTTCACCACCTCGAGGTCGGAGATCGCCGAGCGCGAGCCGGGATCCCAGTTGACCATGTAGTTGTCGCGGTAGATGTAGCCCTTGTCGTAAAGCGCGACGAACACTCGGTAGACAGCCCGGAATAAACCTTCGTCCATCGTGAAGCGCTCGCGCTCGTAGTCGCATGAGGCACCGATCCGCTTGTACTGCTCGACGATCTGCGACCCGTACTGTCGCCGCCACTCCCAGACGCGCTCGACGAAGGCCTCGCGGCCCATGTCATGGCGCGAGGCGCCTTCCCCGCGCAGTTCCTTTTCGACCACGGCCTGGGTCGCGATCCCCGCGTGGTCCGTGCCGAGGATCCAAAGCGTGTTGCCGCCCTCCATCCGGCGCTTGCGCGCCAGGGCGTCCTGCATCGTTCCGTTGAGCGCATGACCCATGTGCAAGGCGCCCGTGACGTTGGGCGGCGGGATCGCGATCGAGAAGTTCTCCTCCGGTGTTCCCTCCGCAGGAGGATGAAAATAGCCGCCGTCCATCCAGCGCTGGAAGACCTCAGCCTCGACCGCGCCGGGGTCCCACCGGGTCGTCGATTCGAGCTTCTCCCTGCGCGCAGCGTCCACGTGCGCGAGTGTAGTTAGCGTTATCCGCGTGAAAGACCCCGGCAGAACCGCGCTCGGGACCTGGGGCGGCGGACGCTTCATGCGCTTCGGGGAAGCGGTAACCGAGGAACGGCTCGAGGCCGTTCTGCGCCCCGACGCTGGCATCGACACCGTTATCACCGCCGACACCTATGGACAAGGCGAGGCCGACGCGCTCCTGGGCAGATCGCTCGCGGGACTCGATCGCGTGGCGTACTCGCTCGTAGGCGCGGTGGGCCACGACTTCTACGAGGGCGAGCGCCAGGGGCCGAAGGGTTTCCCGCGCTTTACCGACCGCCGCCTGCGCGGCCCCGACCAGTACGGCGCCTACCTCCGGATGGCGACGGAACGCTCGCTGGAGCGGCTCGGCGTCGACGCCTTCGATCTGCTGCTCCTTCACAACCCCGACCGCACCGGGTACGAGTCCGAGGAGGTATGGGACGGCATGGCTGCGCTCCGCGAGGCGGGGCTCACGCGGCTGATCGGGCTCGCCCCGGGCCCGGCGAACGGCTTCACGCTCGATTTGATCGCCTGCCTTGAGCGCTTTGGCGACCGGATCGACTGGGCGATGGTGATCCTGAACCCGCTCGAGCCGTGGCCGGGCGAGCTCCCGCTCGAGGCGGCCGCGCGCCACGAGGTCCGGGTCCTCACCCGCGTCGTCGACTATGGCGGTCTGCTCTGGGGCGATCTTGGGCCTGACACACCTCTGCAGGAGCACGACCACAGGCGGTTTCGGCCCGAGGGCTGGATCCACGCGGGGCTCGAGAAGCTCGCCGCCCTCCGCCCGATCGGCGAACGCGCAGACCTCTCCCCCATCCAACTCGCCTGCGCGTGGAACCTCTCCCATGCCGCCGTCGAGTGCGTGGTACCAACGCTGATCCAAGAGGCGGGCGATGGCGCGCGCTCGATCGAATCCAAGCGGGACGAGCTGGCCGAACTCCCCGTCGAAGTCCGCTTGGACTCAACCGACCTCGCCGCCATCCGCGAGATCGGCGACAACACCGGCTCGATGCGGCTCAAGGGCGCGAGCCCCGACCACGAGGGCGACGAGGCCCCCGACCGCTGGGAGCTGAGCGAGGAGCTGGCCGCGACCGGAAGGGGATACGGGATCCGGCCCGAGCTCCTCAGGGCTTCAGCCGAGCCGGAGGCCGGCCGATAGAGGGGTGAGCGAAACGGAAGGGGCGGCCACGATGGCCGGTTTCATCATTCTCGGAGTTGTGATGCTGATCTGGGTCCTGACCTGGGACTCGAGCAGCGAGCACTCGGCCTAGGCGGATTCCTCGCGTAGCTCGCCGGTGTCCTCGCCCGAGTCCTCGGGCGCGGCGGTCACGAGCGTGGGCGGCAGGCTCTGCTCGATCGTCTCCTTCGTGACTACGCACTTGGAGACGTCCCGCCGCGACGGGAGCTCGAACTGCACGTCGAGGAGCGTCTCCTCGAGGATCGAGCGCAGCCCGCGGGCGCCGGTCTCGCGCTCGAGCGCCTTGTCGGCGATCGCGGCGAGCGAGTCGTCGGCGAAGACGAGCTCGATGTCGTCGAACTCGAAGAAGCGGTGAAACTGTTTGGTGAGGGCGTTGCGAGGCTCCGTCAGGATCGTGATCAGGTCGTCGCGGGTGAGCTGGTGGATGGCGCCCACGACCGGCAGGCGGCCGATGAACTCCGGGATCAGGCCGTACTCGATCAGATCCTCGGGCAGCACCTGCTCGAAGAGCTCGCCCGTGTCCTTCTCGGCCGACGTCTTGATGGAGGAGCCGAAGCCCACGCCGTTGTGGCCGATGCGCCGCTCGATCAGCTTGTCGAGCTGAGCGAACGAGCCGCCGCAGATGAAGAGGATGTTGGTCGTGTCGATCGTGAGGAACTCCTGGTGCGGGTGCTTGCGCCCGCCCTGCGGGGGCACCGACGCGGTGGTCCCCTCGAGGATCTTGAGCAGCGCCTGCTGGACGCCCTCGCCGGAGACGTCCCGGGTGATCGACGGGTTGTCGGCCTTGCGGGCGATCTTGTCGATCTCGTCGATGTAGATGATCCCCGTCTCGGCCTTCTTGACGTCGAAGTCGGCGGCCTGGATCAGCTTCAGGAGGATGTTCTCCACGTCCTCGCCCACGTAGCCGGCCTCGGTGAGAGCGGTGGCGTCGGCGATGGCGAACGGCACGTTGAGGATGCGCGCCAGAGTCTGCGCGAGGAGCGTCTTGCCGCAGCCGGTCGGGCCGAGCAGCATGATGTTCGACTTCTGCAGCTCGATCTCTTCCTCGGCCGTGCTCTGCATCATCTGCACGCGCTTGTAGTGGTTGTAGACGGCCACCGAGAGCGCCCGCTTGGCGCCGTTCTGGCCGACCACGTACTCGTCGAGCACGTCGTTGATCTCGGCGGGCTTGGGGAGGTTCTCGAGCTCGAACGTCGCCGGAGCGGCGAGCTCCTCGTCGATGATCTCGTTGCAGAGATCGATGCACTCGTCGCAGATGTAGACGCCGGGGCCGGCGATCAGCTTCTTGACCTGACGCTGCGACTTACCGCAGAAAGAGCAGAGGAGCTGCTCGTTGGAATCGGTTGGACGTGCCAGCGGTCGTTCCTCCCAGTTGACCCGACCTTGCCGTCCCCACTCAGGTTACGGGAAGCCCGGCCTCGGCTTTGACGAGTGGTCCTTACGCCCCGGCGGCGAATGTCCCTGCTCATGCGGGCGGTATTGCACGATGTCAGGAGGCCTCAGTCCTCCGACGTTGCGGGCAACTACGGATGTGCCCCACAGGTGTGGCTCTACCCTTGCTCGGATTACTGTCACCTGGCCAGGAGGTACAAAGGGATGAAGCGCCTTATGTTCGCAGCGGTGCTCGCGGCGGCGATGGCCGTGCCGAGCGCTGCCCTGTCGTCGTCGGAGGGGACGGCGACTTCGGTCGACCGAAGCTCCGTGAAGCGGGACTTTCAGAATTTCAACTTCACGGTCTATCTCAGAGACGGCAAGCCGGTCAAGGTCGGCCGCTTCAAGTACAAGAACGCCGACGCAGATTGCACCGGCGGTGGGGGGCCGCTGCTCCTGAGCGGCCAAGGCTTTGGGACCGAGCGCAGGGGCTCCAACGGGAAGGCCAACGTCAACGACGGCAAGTTCAGCAAGACCTACCCGGCGGAGTCGCAGGGCGGGGGTGAAGGCACGTTCAGGGTGGTCGGCTCCTTCAGAGACCACAACAACAGGATCGTCGGCTTCTTCCGCGCCAAGGGCGACTTCCCCAAGTCCGGCGCAAGCGACTGCGACACCGGCAAGGAGCGGTACGACGCCGGCGAGGCCGGCAACTAGGCGGCTCGATCGCCGGGATTCGACGACCGCCGCGACTCGTGCGGCGGCGGTCGTCTTACGTCTGGCTCAAACGCAGGGGCTGAAGACCTCCGGCGAGTTGCCGGAGCCGCAGTTGCCCTCGCCCTCGTCCAGGAGGTTCGTGGTGTTGTCGATCAGCGTGTTGCCGGAGAACTCGTTGTCCTCGGAGCCTGGGTCGAGGTGGATGCCGGTGGTGTTGTCTCGGATCGTGTTGTCCTCGAAGACGGCGCCGACGCTGATGTGGCCGAAGAAGCCCTTGCCGTTCTCGTAGGTCTCGTTGTTCTTAACGAGCACGTCGGCCAGTGGCTCCACCTCCTCGATGATGATCCCCTGAGCGCTGCCGAACGTCTCGTTGTCGGCGACGAGGAGCCGGCCCGATCCCGTCGAGTCGATGCTGCCGATGTAGATGCCGGCGTCGCTGAAGCCCTTCGCGTTTACGCGGCGCACCTTTAGCTCTTCGCCCCGGTAGACGTTGACGCCGTAGCCGGCGCCGTCTTCCGGGCCGGCGCCGCAGCTGTCGCGGACCACGAGGTCGCGCGCGGTCCCCTTCTCGATGTTCTCGAAGTTGACCTCCGCCGCGAAGATCTCGTCCTCGGCGCCCTTGACCTTTAGGTCCTCGACGATGACGCCGTTGCGCTGAACGTCGATGACGAAGATCGAATCGCACTGGCCGTCGACGATCGGGAGCTCCGGCCCCACGCCGCGCAGGGTCACTCGCTTGTCGACGTCGACATCGCCGCGATAGACACCGCTGTGCACCCTCAAGACGTCTCCTCTGTCGGCCCGGTTGATCCCCCTTTGGATCGCGTTCTGCCCCGGGTGGACGTTGATCGTGGCCGCGGATGCGCCCGCGGGCACGATGACCACGGCGGCCGCCACGGCGATGATCGAAGCTGTGCGTGCGAGACCTGCGCTGATGCTGAAACCTCCCTGGCTTAAGACTTCCCACGAGGAAGATCGGTTTGAGCAGCCTAGGCCTTGAGGCCGACGCCGCGGAGGGAGTGGACGAGCGCGCTAGTGGTGCTCGATCACGCGGTCGACGATGGAGTACTCCTTCGCCTCCTCCGCGCTCATGAAGTAATCGCGGTCGGTGTCCTCGGTGACCTTCTCGAACGGCTGACCGGTGTGATGGGCGATGATCTCGTCGAGGCGGCGGCGGACGTCGATGATCTCCTTGGCGTGGATCTCGATGTCGGTCGCCTGGCCCTGGAACCCGGCGGAGACCTGATGGATGAGGATCTTCGAGTTGGGGAGCGCCATGCGCTTGCCCGCGGCGCCTCCGGCGAGCAGCAGCGCGCCCATGCTCATCGCCACGCCGACGCAGATGGTCTGCAAGTCGGGCTTTATGTACTGCATCGTGTCGTAGATCGCGAGGCCCGCATACACCGACCCGCCGGGCGAGTTGATGTACATGGAGATGTCCTTGTCGGGATCCTCGGACTCGAGATGGATGAGCTGGGCGACGATCAGGTTGGCGATGTCCTCAGTGACGGGCGTTCCGAGAAAGACGATGCGCTCGTTCAGAAGGCGCGAGTAGATGTCGAAGGCACGCTCCCCGCGGGAGGTCTGCTCGACCACCATCGGGACCAGCGGGCTGTTGCGGATGGGCTCGCGCTCGCTCATGCGGGCGCCAGTCTACTGGGGAGGCTCGTCGTCCCAAGCGTGCTGGACTAGGACCCCGGAGTCCAGATCTTGCCCGGCTCGGGCGCCTGCTGGCCCGGTTCGCGCCCGCCTTCGGCCTCCCCCTTGTCCGGCGTCCAGATGGCCTCCCGCGCTGCTGCACGCTCGACCGGAATCGGCTTTGCGGTATCCACCACGAGATCCGCCGCCTTGCGCAGGCGGACCTCCTCACGCAGCAGCTGATCGCGGCCGCTCGAGCGCAGCCGCTGGAGGATCTTCTTCGGGCTCTGGTCGCCCTCCCCCGGCCCCAGGGCCTCGAGCAGATCGTCGTCGCTCGCCTCGATCTGCTCGGTGTCGGCGATGGCCGCGAGGGTCGCCTCACGGCGAAGCGTGCGCTCGGCCTCGGGCATGACATTGGCGAGCATCGCGTCGCGACCGCCCTCCTGGACGTTGATGAAGGCCTGGGGGTCGACCCCCTGATGCGTGAGGTTGTGCAGGAAGCGTTCGAGGGACTCCTCCGCGCGAGCCCGCGCGATCGCCTCGGGGATCTCCACCCGCGCGCCGTCGACGGCAGCGTCCACGGCCGCCGCCCGAAACTCCTCCTCGGCCCGCTGGGAGAGCGCTTCAGCGATCCGGCTGCCGATCTCGCCACGCAGCTCCTCGAGCGTCTCGAACTCGGAGGCATCGGCGGCGAACTCGTCGGTCAGCTCCGGGAGATCCTTCTCGCGAACCTCCTTCACGGTGAGCTCGAACTGCGCATCCTTGCCAGCCAGGTCCTCGGCCCGGTAGTCCTCGGGGAAGGTGAGCTCGATCGTGCGCTCGTCGCCCGCGTTCGCACCGATCAGGCCTTCCTCGAATCCCTCGACCAGCGATCCCGAGCCCAGCTCGACGAGCTGGTCCCGGCCCTCGCCCCCCTCGAAGGACTCGCCCTCGATGGTCCCGCGGTAATCGATCGAGACGAGGTCACCCGTCATTGCCGCGCGCTCCACGGTCCGGAGCTCCGCGAATCCCTCGCGCAGCCGGTCGAGCTCGGCTTGGATCGCCTCTCCGGGCACGTCGGGCTCGGGCTTGCCCACCTCGAGGTCGCGGTAGGGGCCGAGCGTCGCGGTGGGCCGCACCGCGACCTCGATCGAGAACTCGAGATCCTCGCCCGGCTCGGGCAGGCCCGAGACGTCGAGCTCGGGATCGCCAACCGCGATCACCTCGGCCTCAAGCAGCGCTCGCTCGTACCACTCGGGCAACGAGGAGCGAAGCGCCTGTTCGACGACTGCCTCTCGGCCAACCCGCTGGATCACGAGCGCGGGCGGCACCTTGCCCTTGCGGAACCCGGGCAAGCGCATCTCGCCGGCGAGCTCGCGCGCCGCGCTCTCCATGCGCTTCTCGACGGCGTCCGCGGGCACGCCAACGTCAACGCGCACACGGGACTCGGGCAGTTCGTTGACGGTGGTTCTCATGGGCGGCGGAGCTTAGACAGGCGCCCTGCGACCCATCGGAGCCAGGCCGCGCCCAGGTCGCCGCAGAAGGCTGCGAGTCGCCCGAGCGGCCCGGTCAGAAGCCACGCCATCGCGCGATCCGTCGCGGCCGCCCGGCGGGAACCCGGAACCGTGTTAGTTCTCTGAGGCATAGCCCAGGATCGACCGGTCGATCAGCCATTCCACCGGAGCGAGGTCGTCGGTGTAGACCTGGTCGCCTGACAGGCGGGGCTCGATCTTCGCCCCCTGCTCAGCCGCGATCGGCTGCAGGTCACGCGGCAGCGCCTTGACCGTCTCCAGCAGCTGGCGTGCGGAGAGCGGCGCTTCGCTCCCGATCAGCAGGGTGTTGGTGTCCTCGATCGGATCGCGCAGGACGTCAGGGAACACCGACGCCATGGTCGAACCCAGCACGCGCTCGAGGTCGTCGTTGCCCTCCGGGTGCCCAGCGTTCACCACCACGACCCCACCCGGGGCGAGCCTGTCGCGGACCAGCTGGAAGAATTCGCGCGTCGCCAGGTAGAACGGGATGTAGGGCTGGCGGTACGCGTCGACCATGATCACGTCGTAGCCGCCATCCGACCGGCGCAGCCAGGGGCGGGCGTCCTCGTTGTGGACGGTCAGGTTCTCGGCCGAGCCCATGTCGAAGAAGCGGCGACCGACCTCCTCGAGCTCGGGGTCGATCTCGACTCCGTCGATGACCGTCTCGGGGAAGTAGTGGCCGTAGGCGCGCGCCGTCGTGCCGGCCGCGTTGCCCAGGATCGCGATCCGCTCGGGGGGCTCGCTCAGGCCCGCGAAGGGGGCCACGAGGTAGCCGTCCCAGACGTTGTCGGTGAGGTAGGTGCCCGGGCGAAAGAGGGAATGGATCGCCTGCCCCTCGTTTAGCTCGAGCAGGCGGTCGCCGTCCTCCTCCTCGACGACCCGCACGTATTGGTTCTCGGTCTCGGTCTCGAAAATGACCTCGCCCTCGTTCGTGGCCTTGACTGTGCCGACCGGGAGCGCGAGGGCGCCGGCGAGCGCGACCGGGACCGCAACCCAACGCCAGCCGAGGCCGCCCGCAGCGACCAGGGCGATGACCGCCGCGAAGATCAGAAACGTCCGCTGGGTGCCCGCGACAGGAATCAAAAGCAAAGCCGCGATGAGGGTGCCGAGGAGGGAGCCCACGGTGGAGATCGCATAGAGGCGCCCTGCAACGCGCCCGGCGTGCTCGACGTCCGGCACCGCCAGGCGGATCGCCCATGGCGAGCATGTCCCCAGCATCACGATCGGGATCGCGATCAGGAAGAGGACGCCGATCAACGAGCCGACGAAGGCGCCGGCCTCGATCTCGTCAAGCGCGTCGACGGAGAGATCGAAGAAGGGCTGCGCCACGAGCGGGATCACCGCCAGCAAGACCGCTGCGCCCATCACCATGAGACACAGCGAGCGCAGGTCCGGACGCCGGTCGCCGAGCCGTCCTCCCAGCCAGTAGCCGGCCGAGAGCGCCACCAGAACCACGCCGATCGTGTTCGCCCAAACAATCGTGGAGGCGCCGAAGAAGGGAGCCATGAGGCGCACCGCCGCGATCTCCGCGCCGAGGCTGCCGGTGCCGACCACGAAGACCAGCAGGTAGAGGAATCGGTTCGCGCTCATGCGGTGCGAGTTGGCCCGCCGCGACCGAGAATGCGCTCGCGCAGGGCGGCGCCTTGCCCGGCGGCGACCGCGCGGGCCGCCCGCGCCTCGTCGAGCGCGACGCCCTGGCGCTCGGCAAGCTCCAGCAGCTCCTGTTTTTCGGTGCTGCGGTTGGCGGCGCGGAAGAAGAGCCAGACGAAGAGGCCGAGGGTGACGGCGCCGGTCTCGATCATCATCAGGTTCCCGGCGGCGCCCTGGTCGGCGAGCGGGCTGATACCCCATGCACGCTCGCCTGCCGCGTACTCGGGATACAGGACCGAGCCGGACCAGATCATCACGTTCGCGAGCACCGCTCCCGAGAAGCGCACCGCCACTACGTAGCCCAGCTTCCACGCATCGGTGAACCAAGCCGGGGTGGGCAGCGGCCCGGCCAGCGGCATCCACATCGCGAGGCCGAAGCTGAAGAAGCAGGCATGCTGGGCGAGGTGCAGCACAGACGAGTCGAGCACCCCTTGATAGAGCGCTCCGAGATGCCACAGGTAGAGGTTGAGGATCCACAGCGGCAGCGCTATCAGCGGATTGCCGAGCTCGCGTAACCACCCCAGCCAGCGCACAGCGAGGATCGGCTGAAGCAGCGGCCCGGTGAGTCCCAGGGCCACCAGCAGCGCGGCCAGGTCGGCGATCAGCAGGTGCTGTGCCATGTGCGCGACGACGAGCTCCTCAGCGATCGTGGCGAGCGGCGGCAGGTCGGCCGCCACGAGCAGCACAACGGCGGCCGCGAAGCACGCCTGCCGCCAGGCCGGCACCCCGCGGCCGCGCCGGGCGAGCGTGCCGCAGCGACGGAAGTAGGCGACGGCCACGAGCGCCAGCCCGAGCGGCGCGAGGATGTCAATCGCCATGACGCTGATCGTAGAGAGGCGTGCGGGTCGCCTACAGCCAGTCGATGCGTCTGAAGAAGCGGTAGAGGACGAGCACGCAGACGGCCATGAGCGCGAGGGCTGCCGGATAGCCCCAGACCTGTGGGAGCTCCGGCATGTGCTCGAAGTTCATGCCCCAGATCGATGCCAGGAAGGTGGGCACAGCGATGATCGCCGCCCAGGCAGAGATGCCCCGGATGACCTCGTTCTGCTTTACGCCGAGCAGCGCGAGGTTCGCCTCGAGGATCGAGGTGAGGAGCTCGCGCTGGCCCATGACCTCGTCATTTACGCGGCGCGCGTGGTCCGCCACGTCGCGGAAGTAGCGCCGCAGCTGCTCGTCCACCTGAACGTAGGCGCCGCGCTCGAGCGCCTCGAGCGGCGCGAGCAGAGGCGAGACCGCTCGATGAAACTCGATCACCTCTCGCTTCAGGAAGTAGATGCGCTGGGTCGAGTCGAGGCGCTCCTGGAAGATCTCGCTCTCCACCTCGGCGATGTCGTCATCGATCCCGGCGACGACCGGTGCGTAGTCGTCGACCACCTTGTCGACGATCGCCCAGACCACCGCCGCCGGCCCGCTGCGCATGAGCTCTTCATGCTGCTCGAGCCGCTGACGAGCCTCCCGCAGCCCGCTCGCCGCTCCCTGGCGCACGGCGATGACGTACCCCTCGCCTACGAACACATGGATCTCGCCGAAGTCCACCTCCTCCCTGGCGTCGTCGTATCGGGTTGTCCGCAGGACGATGAAGAAAGAGTCCTCGTAGTCGTCGAGCTTTGGCCGCTCGTGGCGACTGCCGGCGTCCTCGACCGCCAGCTCGTGGAGGCTGAATGCGGTAGCGACCCTTGCGAGCTCTGCCTCGTCGGGCTCGTGCAGGCCCAGCCACACGAAGTCGCCGTCGCCGGTGGCGGCCTCAGCCGCCTGCTCGATCTCCAGCGGTCCGTCCTGCTGGCGGCGCCCGTCGCAGTAATGGGCACAGTCGACGATCACGGTCTAAGCAGGGTGCGTCGCGAGCGCGTGTGCGCGCTCCGCCTCGAGCGCGTCGAGCTCCTGACGCAGCTCGCCGGTGATCCCGAGCTCCGGGACCGAGCGCTCGAGCATGGCGAGATCCTCGCGCCAGAGTGCGATGCGGAGGTCGAGGGGGGCTTTGAACCGCTCCGCCGTGGCCTCCCCTAGCTCACCGTAGAGCGAACGCAAGTCGCGGACGTTGACCAGTTTGTCGGCGGCGTAGATGGATGCTGCTCGAGGTCCTGCATCGTCCACCCTGGCGCGGTGCTCGCGCTTGCGGGTGGCGTAGTCGACGATGGTCTCGTCGTCGGTGAGCGCCGAGACGAGCTCGCCAACCTCGGTGCCGAAGCTCCGCACCACCTCATCCACCCCAAGCTGGGAGTCCTCCACGACGTCGTGCAGGAGCGCGGCCGTCAGCGTGGCTTGGTCCAGCCCCGCTTCCGCAAGCCGCTCCGTGACTGCCAGCGGATGCCCGATATAAGGCGAGGTCCCGTCCTTCCGCGCCTGGTCGCGATGAGCTTCCCGAGCAAGCTCGTACGCCTGCGTCAGGGTCTCCGAGCCGCGAAGCCAGACCGGTGTCGTGCCTTCCTCGCTCACCTTCGGGCTGGATACTAAAACGCCCGGAAGGGATTCAGTCACACGACGCCGCGGCTAGGCCGTGGTCGCCGGCGGCGGCTGGGTGAAGGAAACCGCGACCGGCTCGCGCTGGGCCGGGTCCTCGATCTCAAAGAACTCTCGCGCGGTGAAGCCGCCCATGCCTGCGACCACCGAGTTCGGGAAGACCTGGATCTTCGTGTTGTAGGCCTGCACGTTCGAGTTGTAGATCCGGCGCGAGGCCTGAATCTCGTCCTCGAGCTCGGAGAGGTTGCGCGAGAGCTGCTGGAAGTTCTCGGTCGCGCGCAGGTCCGGGTACTGCTCGGCCACGGCGCGCAGGTCGGCGAGAGCGCGATCCAGGCCGCCCTCGGCGGCGCTCGCCTGCGCCGGTCCCTGCGCGGCCATCGCCTCCGCGCGCGCCTTGGTGACGTGCTCGAACGTCTCGCGCTCGTGCGTCGCGTAGCCCTTGACCGTCTCGACCAGGTTGGGGACGAGGTCGTGACGGCGCTTGAGCTGAACGTCGATTCCCGACCAGGATTCGTCGACCCGGTTGCGGGATCCGATCATCGAGTTTCGAATCAGGACGAAGATCAAGCCGAGGAGAAGCAGAACTCCTACGACGATCAAAACTACGGTCATGACGGGTCTCCCTCGGGATCGGTTGGCAGCGGGAATGTTCTACAGGTTCTCGGCGGGCTCCGCCTCCGGCGTCGAGCGCCCCGGCGCGTCGCAGCGAGGCCTCGACCAGCCGTGCCGGCATGTCGCTGCGGCCCTCCGCATCGGCGCGGCCGAGCTCGTAGGCGAGCGCCGCGACGTCGCCTGAGGCAATCGCGGCTTCGATGGCATCGGCGTGCGCCGCCGCGTCGGAGTCTTCGCGCCCGAGCTCTCGCAGGTCCGGGAGCATGCTCCGGCGCGGGGCTGTCGCTGCGGGGCTGAAAGTGATCGCGCCGGTGCCCACGGAGCCATCCGCTGGCGGTGCGTCCTTGCCGGCGCGGCGCGGCGGCTGGCCCGACGGGGTGAAGCCCTCGGCCACGACCCCTTGACGGCGAAGGCGCTCGATCGTCTGGTAGACGGCGGCTCGAGAGACGCCCGTGTCGGTCGCGATCGCCTTGACGGAGTAGCCGAGCTCGAGGCGCTCTAGCACCTCGCGCTGGCGCTTCGTCAGCCCCTGCGACGCCGGCCCGAGCCCGGCGGCCGTTTGGCCGACTCCTTCAGCTCCACTTGACATACGCTTGACACCTTAACAGATGTCAAGGTCTATCCTAGTCCTGCAGCCAGCCCTCGTGCCGCAGCAGGTAGCGCTTCATCTCCGGCCCCCCACCGTAGTTGCCGACGGCGCCGCCTGTCCGGACCACGCGGTGGCAGGGGATCACGACAGGGATCGGATTGGCACCGAGGGCCGACCCGGCGGCCCGCTGAGCGCGGGGGTTCCCGGCGCGGGTCGCCGCCTCGGCGTAGGTGATCGCCTCGCCGAACGGGACCTTGGTCATGTTCTCGAGCACCCGGCTGCGAAACGTGCTGCGAATGAGGCGCATGTCGAGCGGGAGATCGAACTCCCGGCGCGAGCCGTCGAAGTACTCCTCGAGCTCACGGCGAGCGTCGTCGACGCGGGCCGGTAGTTCGAGGATCCGCGGCGACAGGCGATCGGCCATGTTCTCGAGCACCTCGTCGAAAGTCTCTCGGGGGAGCCCGACTCGGACGAGGCCGCGGTCCGTCGAGGCGACGAGCATCGCGCCAAGCGGTGTGTCGACCGTCGCGTATGCGATCTCGACCAGACCAGCTGAGTCGGCGCGACGCGCCAGGCGGGTGGCCGCGCCGGCGTCGTCGACCACCGGCACGCTGTCGCGCAGCATTCGCTCGAGCTCCTTCATCTCGTCGGTCATCGGGCCGCCTTTCCCGCCGCGATGTGCTCCCGCAGCGTCTTCATTCCTTCATGGACGCTTCTTCGCGCCGCCTCCACCGAGCACTCAAGGGCCTCGGCCACCTGCGCGTAGGAGAGGTCCGCTGCGAAGCGCATCGCGACGGCCGCGCGTTGCTTGGGCGGGAGCTCGGCCACGAGCGCCCACAGGCCGTCGTCGGCTGAGACGGCTGGAGCGTGGTCCGGGACGATGGCCTCCGGCAGCTTGTCGCGAGGCTCGGGCCGGCGGGCCCGCGCTCGGTGGTGATCGATCGCCTTGCGGCGGGCGATCGTCATCACCCAGGCCCTGGGGTGCTGTCCGTCGAGTCGGTCGTAGGCGCGCATGGCGGCGATGAATGTCTCCTGAAAGCAATCGTCGGCATCCGTCGGCCCCACCATCGAGCGCAGGAACGAGAGGACCGGAGCCCGGTGCTCGTCGAGGAAGGCTTGAAATGGAGGGAGCGAGGAGGCCATCTCGGGGTTCGTATCTGAAACGTCGCGAAGGCTGGAAACGTGAGAGTACGATCGCCCGCGTCCGTACGGCGAGAAGGGATCGAGGATGAAGAAGAAGATTGTGGCGGGGATCGCGGTGGTGGCGAGCGCCGCCTTGGGGGCGTTCGCAGCGAGCGGATTCGGCGAGACCGGCGGGAGTAACTCCTCGGCGGAGGCGTTCTCCGTGCAGACGCACGCGGTGGAGGCTCCGCCCCCTGAGGCCGCCGCGGGAGCACCCGCCGCCAAGGCCAGTCTCTTCAGGGTGATTTCGAAGAGCAGCCGTCCGAAGGAGGTCCCCGCGGGTTACAGCTCCGCGAAGGTGGGGTCGTGCCCGAGGGGAAGCTCGGTGCTGTCGGCGTGGTTCGAGCGCTCCGCTGACGACCGCACCGGCCTGCTCGCTGCTGGTGGCGCACCCGACGGCGGACGCAAGTGGACGCTTATCGTCAACAACACCACCGGGGAGCCTCGCAACGCGAAGTTCGGGATCATCTGCATCAAGGGGTAGTCGCCGCTACGGACCCTCGCGAATCGCCGCTTCAGCTCCCTGCACGCGCACCCGTTCGCCTGAGGGAAGGCTGACGTAGACACCTCCCTCGCGCTCGAGCTGGCGACGGGGATTCACGAGCATCATCCCGAAGAACCGGCCGTCGTCGTCAAACCGCAGTACGTGAGCCTCCGGGGTGGTCTCGCGCGTGCCCGCACGAGGCTCCTCGAGCGCCGCGTAGAGGACGTCGCTCGGGGCGTCGTAGGTGACGTGAGCGAACGTATACGGACCGGCGCGAAGACTCACTCGGGCAGGTCAGCCTCGTCGGCCTCACCGTAGGTCGCATCCGCTCCTGCCGGGCCCTCGGGCTCGCCCGCCATGTCCGTCGGATCCGGCCCCGAGTCGCCGTGCGACGCGTGCTCCTCCAGCAGCTCCTCGGCCTGCTCGAAGCCCTCGGATTCGCCGCCGCCGGCCTCGGAGACGGCACGGTCGGACTCGGGAACGTCCTCCTCGGACCCACGCCCGCCGATCGCGCCGGCCTCTCGCGCCGCTGCGTCCTCCTGCTCGTCCACGTAGGCGTCGTCGTTGGGTGTCTCCTCTTGCATGCGGTACTCCTCTCGCTTGGTGCCTGGACCAGATACTCCTACCCCGGGCGGCCACCGGCGACTCCGGGCGCCCGAGACCTCGATACTCCCGCGGTCATGAACGCAGCCGCTCCACCTGAGGCCGGTGACGGGCCCGGCGCCATCTTCATCCGATTCCTTCGATTCGGCCTGCTTGCGTGGGGCGGCCCCGCCGCCCAGATCGAGCGCCTACGGCGTGAGTGCGTCGATGAGCAGGGCTGGGTGTCGGTCGAGACCTTCCGAAAGACGCTTGCCGTCTATCAGGTGCTGCCAGGCCCGGAGGCGACCGAGCTGTGCATCTATTTCGGGCGCCTGCGGGCGGGCCGGCTGGGCGCCTTCCTGGCCGGCCTCGGGTTCGTGCTGCCGGGCTTCTTGCTCATGCTGGCGTTCTCCATCGCGTACGTCGAGCTGGACCTCGCCGACAACCTCGACGAGCTCTTCTACGGGCTCAAGGCCGCGGTCGGCGCGCTCGTGGCCCTGGCGGTGATTCGCCTCTCTCGCGCCTTCGTCACCGACATCCCACTCGCGCTTATCGCCGTGGCGGCGCTCGCGCTCACTCTGTTCGCCTCCGCGAGCTTCGTGATCCTGCTGGTTGCGGGCGGTCTCGCTTACGAGCTGAGCGTGAGCGCGGGCCGCTGGATACGGCGGGCCAACTCGTTGGCCGTGGCGCCGGTGACCCTGGCGCTGCTCGCCGGGGCGGTCAGCGTGTCGCTCACGGCGGAGCTCTTCGGCGAGGGCCTCAAGGCGGGGCTGGTCACCTTCGGCGGCGCCTATACGGTGATCCCCTTCCTCCAAGAGACGGCGGTCGACGCCCAGGGCTGGATCACCGAGGGGCAGTTCCTCGACGGGCTCGCGATCGGCGGCGTCCTGCCGGCGCCGCTCATCATCTTCTCCACCTTCATCGGCTACCTCACCGGCGGGCTCGCCGGCGCCGTGGCGATCACGATCGGGATCTTCCTGCCCGCCTTCGTGTTCCCGATCTTCCTGCACCGCCTGCTCGTCTCGATCGCCGAGAACCCGCGGATCCGGCCGTTCCTGCTGGGCGTCACCGCGGCGGTCGTCGGGCTGATTGCCGCGGTTACGGTCGAGATCGTGGACGTGAGCGTGGTCGACGTGCCGACTGGGCTCCTGGCGGCTGCGGCGTTCGCGGTCCTCTATCTGTGGCACAACCGGCTCGCGGTCTTGTGGGTGGTGCTGGGCTGCGGCGCGATCGGTGCGGCGCTACAGGCGAGCGGGGTGTAGTTATTGAGGACCTTCGCCGCCGGTGCCTGAGGGGTGAGCGAGGGGACTCGAACCCCCGACCACCTGGACCACAACCAGGAGCTCTACCAACTGAGCTACGCCCACCGCGGACCTCAAATGTACCCGTCCCGGACGCGGGTCGCCGCTTTCGTTTACGCGGGAAACGATCAGCCCAGCCTTGCTTTCGGTGACGGCCGGGAGGGTAGTTCCGGACAATGGAGCGCGAGATCTCCGTTGCCGATGTGCGCACCTTCGAGACGAAGGGAGGCAGCAAGCGCTTCGTCCTGAGCGACGAGCAGGGGAACGAGTACACCACGTTTCGCGAGCAAATCGGGGAGTCCGCGCTCGGGTCGAAGGGATCACGCGCCCGCATCGAGTTCCACGAGCAGCAGCGGGGCCAATACACGAACGTCTACCTCGACGCGATCGAAACCCTGCCCGACGACCCCGCCGATGGCGACACCGACCCGGAGGAGGCCGCGTGGCGGACCGCCGTCGACGCCGCGCCGTGGCTCGTCGGCACCTCCGAGCCGAGCAGCGAGGTCCCGCCCGACGAGCTCTACGAGAAGCTGAAGCCGTTCAAGGACCGGGTGAGCGAGGACATCAGGGAGGACGGCGAAGAGGACTCGTCGACCGACGAGGAGGACTAGTCCCCCCCGACGGCGAGCGTCATCTCGAGGAAGGCCAGCGGTGCCGCCTCATGGTTCGGGCGGGGTGCCTCGACGAAGTCCGTCCAGTCCTCCCCGTCCCAGAACCTCTGCCCTCCATGAAACCCGTACCTGCGTCCAAGGCCCGTTCTTCCCGTTCGGGCGGGGAATCCTTCGCTCGAACGTATGTTCCCTTGGGGCGCTTCAGGGCTCCTAGCCCGGCTCGTCGTGCCGTTCCATCTCGAGCCACTCTGCCGGCAGGAGCGCCTTCGGAGCCCGGGCCTTCCTCATGTAGAAGCAATGTCCGCAGGCGCGGCAACGCCGGACCCGGTGACCCCGAAACTGGCCTCGCACCTCCCAATGCTGTTCCTCGGGATCGTGTCGTGGCCCGTTGAACTGGCAGTGCGGACACTGCATACTCGCCTCCCCCCGGATGCGCTTCCCTGTCGCCCAAACGACGGTGGCGGGGAGTGCATCCCCGCCATCGCTTTGGGAAGCCTGAAACGACGCGCGTTGGCGCGGCCCAGGCATCGTCATTGCGGCCAGCTTCAACCCCCCCTGTGAGAGGAACGTGAGGCGACGATGAGACCTGCTCTCATCTGGGGGTGTCTGACTAACTGCTGTTGGTCTACGCAACCCGGCGCTAGCTCTTCAGGGAGAACCGGGCGGTGTCAGCGGCCCCCTGGGCGGGAGAAATTCCGTGACAGGGGCCCAGTTCCTCGCTCACCTCAGCTAGCACCTGGGCGTTGACCACACGACCTGGGAACAACTGCGGGAACTTGGTCAGGAGAGTGTTGAGGATCTCGGCCGCGTCCCGAGGGTGGCTCCCGCACAATCACCGAGGGATCGCCACGCAAATCTCCTGTTAGTACCCCCGGGAGGATTCGAACCTCCGACCCTCGGATTAGAAGTCCGACGCTCTGTCCACTGAGCTACGGGGGCCTGGGGCCAGAGTACCGGCGGGACTTGCGAACAAAGTCGATGGCGCTTTCTTCTCGCATACCGCGAATCGGGCGCCAGGCCCGCAACGGCGGCGCCACCTGCACGGCCTAGACTGAGCGACGTCGGGGCGTGGCGCAGCCTGGTAGCGCGCGGCCTTTGGGTGGCCGAGGTCCTCGGTTCAAATCCGGGCGCCCCGACCTTCAACGCCTCGCTTCGATGCCCGATCGCCGCCGCTACGCTCCGCGCCCGTGGCTGAGGTCCTCCCTCTCAACGCCCTCCACTACGACCTGTCGGTGGTCGGGTCGCTCGATGCGGTGGCCGCGCCCCCCTATGACGTGATCGACGCCGCCGAGCGGCGTGAGCTCGTCCTGAAGTCGCCTTTCAACGTCGTCGAGCTTGACCTGCCCGAGGCCGCGGAGGACGTCGACCGCTACCTGCATGCTGCCGAGACGCTTGAGGCGTGGACGCTGCAGGGGGTGTTGGTCTCGGACCGTGAACCCTCACTGTGGGCGCTGGAGCAGGTCTACACGGGCCCCGACGGCCGGACGTATGGGCGCCGCGGCTTCCTGGCGCGCGTCCGCGCGACGCCGTACGACGAGGGGACGGTCCGCCCGCACGAGCGGACGCAGCCCGGCCCCAAGCAGGACCGCCTCGATCTCACCCGCGCGACGAGGCACAACCTCTCCCCCATCTTCTCCCTCTACGACGGCGACGCGTGGGATCACCTCGAGCCGGAGCTGGGCGATCCGTGGGGCGAAGCTACCGATGCCAACGGCACCGTCAACCGCGTTTGGCGCATCACCGATCCTGAGGTGATCGAGGCCGTGACGGGCGAACTGGCCGAGGCCGAGGTCCTGATCGCCGACGGGCATCATCGCTATGAGACTGCGCTCGCCTACGCCGACGAGATCGGCGGTGAGGGCGCCCACCGCTACACGCTCATGTGCCTCGTCTCGCTCTCCGACCCGGGGCTGACCGTCTTCGGCTACCACCGCCTGCTCGGCGGCCTCACAGAGGAACCGAAACAGCGGGCGCTCGCGGAAGCAATCCGCGAGCACTTCGATGTCGATCAGGTAGACGAGGCCGACCTCGACCCGGCAGGCGAGGAAGGGGTCGGCGTCTTCGGCTACATCGATTCCCACCTCCGCCGCGGCTTTCGGCTGCGCCTCAGGGACCCCTCAGCGCTGGAATCCACCCTTCCCCAGCACTCGGCCGCCTACCGCCAGCTCGACGCGGTCATCCTCGAGGAGCTGATCCTGAAAGGGGCCCTCGGGATGACCGCGGAGGACATCGAAGCGAAGCGGCGCATCGGCTACGCAAAGAGCGCGGACGAAGCTTTCAGCACGATCTCCGACGACGGCGACTACCAGGCCGCGTTCCTGCTTCGCCCCACCCCCGTCAACCAGGTTCGGGAGGTCGCAGCGGCCGGGGAGACGATGCCGCCAAAATCAACCTTCTTCTTTCCCAAGGTGCCTTCGGGCATCGTCTTCAATCCCCTGAGCTGAGCAACGTGGCGCGGATCTACACCAAGAAGGGCGACGACGGGACCACCTCGCTGTGGTACGGCGGCCGCGTCGATAAGGCGAACCCTCGCACCGAGGCCTACGGCTCGGTCGATGAGGCGGGCTCGGCCCTTGGCCTGGCGCGCTCGCTCTGCGGCTCCGAGCACGAGGAGATCGCGGCCGATGCGCTCAGCATCCAGAACGACCTGTTCATCGCGGGCGCGGAGCTGGCAACCGCCCCAGAGGCCTCGGAGCGGCTCGAGGACGGCGTCTCGCGCATCACAACCGAGATGGTCGACGGCCTCGACGACGTGATCGACCGCTACATGGACCGCGTCGAGCTGCCGCCCAAGTTCGTGATCCCCGGAGGCACGGCCCTCTCCGCCGCGTTGGACGTCGCCCGCGCGGGGGTCCGCCGTGCCGAGCGCCGGGTCGTCGCGCTCCAAGAGGCCGAGGGTCTCGCGAGCGGAGAGGTCCTGCGCTACCTGAACCGCGCCTCTGATGCCGTCTACGCGATGGCCCGCTTCGCCGACGTCGACGATCCCGAGCTCTTCGCCGGCCGCGACGCCGCGGAGGGCGACTGATGGCCCTGGCCAAGGCCACCCGGCGGCAGGGCTTTGCCCACGACGTGGAGGTCGCCGGGCATTCCCTGGTCTTCGACGAACCGGAGGAAGCCGGGGGCGCCGACGAGGGGCCCTCCCCCAGCCGCGTCCTCGCCGGCGCGCTCGCCGCCTGTACCGCGATCACGATCGAGATGTACGCGGAGCTCAAGGGCTGGGACCTCGGACAGGTCGAGGTGGAGGTCGACATGGAGTACGACCGCTACGTCCCGTCGTCGTTCCAGGTGACCATGCGCATTCCACTCGAGCTCGATCAGGAGCAGCAGGACCGCCTCCGGGTGATCGCGGGCAAGTGCCCGGTCCACCGCGCCCTCTCCAGCCAGACCGAGGTCTCGATCACCGACGAGATCATCTGCCAGTAGCCGGTGGACCTGGGGCTGAAAGAGAAGGGCTGCGTCGTCACCGGCGCGAGCCGCGGGATCGGCCGCGACGTCGCGCGCAGGCTCTGCGCCGAGGGCGCCTCGGTGCTCCTTGTTGCACGCTCTCAGGACCAGCTCGGCGAGGCCGCAGCAGAATGCACCGCCGCCGGCTCCGAGACGCGTGGCCGCGCCGAGGCCCTCGCGCTCGACATCACGGAACCGGACGCCGGTGAGCGAATCGCCGCTGCCGCCACCGACGCCTTCGGGCACCTCGACGTGCTCGTCAACAACGCGGGGACAGCCCGCTGGCGGCCGCTCGACGAGGTGCCCGACTCGGACTGGCAGGAAGCGTGGGAGCTGAACGTGATGGCGCCACTGCGAGCGATGCGAGCGGTGATCCCCGGCATGCGCGAGCGTGGCTGGGGCCGCATCGTGAACGTCTCTTCGACCGCGGGCAAGCGACCGTCGGCGATGATGCCCGAGTATTCCGTCGCGAAGGCGGCCGAGCTCTCGCTCTCGCGCCTGGTCGCGGATCTCTACGCCGCCGATGGGGTAATCGTCAACGCCATCTGCCCCGGGCCAACCAAGTCGGAGCTGTGGATGTCTCCCGGCGGACTCCTCGACCAGTCCCAAAAGGCAGGGGGGCAGCCGAGCCGCGAGCGAAGCACTCGAGGCCGCCGGCGCCAAGCGGCCGATCGGGCGCCTGGCGGAGGTCGGCGAGGTTTCCGGGGCGATCGTCTTCCTGTGCTCCGAGCACGCCTCCTACGTTTCCGGCGCCGCGTGGTCGGTCGACGGGGGCACCGTGCAGGTGATCATCTGAGCACCGACCGCATCGCTCCGCTGCGCGCCCGCCTGCTCGACCCGAGCGAGGCCGCCGCGATGGATGCGCACGGCCGCACGGAAGCGGCCGTCCTCGTCGCGCTGCTCGGCGACCCAGCCGACCCGGAGATCGTCTTCACCGAGCGCCGTCACGACCTGCGCCGTCACGCCGGAGAGGTCTCGTTTCCGGGCGGCCGGCGGGACGGGCCCGAGGAGGAGCTGCTCAAGACCGCTCTGCGCGAGGCGCACGAGGAGGTGGGGCTGGAGCCAGGCGAGGTCGAGCTGCTTGGCGCCCTGCCACCGATCGGCACGTTCGTCACCAACTACAAGGTGTATCCCTACGTGGGCGCGATCCCGACGTCATCCGCGCTCGATCCCAGCCCGGCCGAGGTCGCGGCGGTCCTCAAGTATTCCGTCTCCGAGATCACGGGCGCGTTCGCGATGCGCCGTCTCGTTCGCCGCGGCGTGCCGATTCGCACGCCCACCTACAAGCTCGGCGACTACCTGATCTGGGGCGCAACCGCCCGCATCCTGGGCGATCTGCTCGAGCGAATGGACCTCTAGACCGAGGGCCTAGACGTCCTTCTCGATCGGCACGTCCACCAGGTTGCCCCACTCCGTCCACGAGCCGTCGTAGTTGCGCACATCGTCGTGGCCCAGCAGCTCGTGCAGCACGAACCACGTATGGGCTGAGCGCTCGCCGATCCGGCAGTAGGCGATGACCGGCTCGCCGTTCAGCACGCCCTTCTCCGTGTAGAGCTCCCGGAGCTCGTCCTGCGGCTTGAAGGTCCCGTCCTCCTGGACAGCCTGCGCCCACGGCACCGACGCGGCACCGGGGATATGGCCTGAGCGCTGCGCGCCCTCCTGCTCGTAGCCGGCCATCGCGATCAGCTCGCCCGAGAACTCCTGCGGGCTGCGAACGTCGACGAGCCGCGTTTGGGAATCGAGCGCGTCGGTTACCTCGTCGCGCTTGGCGCGGATGGCGGCGTCCTCACCCCTGGCCTCGAAGGTCGCAGCGTCGTGACTCGGCACGTCGGTCGAGGTCTCCTTGCCCTCCTCGATCCACTTCTCGCGGGGGCCGTTCATCAGCTTCACGTCGTCGTGGCCGTAGTACTTGAAGTACCAGTAGGTATAGGCCGCGAACCAGTTGTTGCGATCCCCGTAGAGCACGATCGTGTGGTCGTTGGAGATGCCGCGGGAGCCCATCAGCTCGCCAAACTCCTGCGGTCCGAGGAAGTCGCGCCGGAGCTGGTCCTGAAGGTCGCGTTTCCAGTCGAAGCCGATCGCCCCCGGGATATGGGCTTCCGCGTAGAGCGCCGGGTTCTCGTCGACCTCGACGATGCGGATGCTCTCGTCGTCCAGATGATCAGCCACCCAGTCGGTCGAGACCAGGACGTCCTTCGCGTAATCAGCCACTTCTCTGCCTCCTCCGATGCGCTTCCGCACCCCGAAACGTATATAGGTGAATCCTTATCAGAGTTTAGCTATTTAGCCGCTCACACGAGTCCCCCCGCGCATTGCGGTTGCGGGTTGCGGGCTGCCGTTGAGCGCCCTACGGTTGGTCTGGATGAGGGCCGAGGACGAGACCCGCGAGGACTCCGAGGAGGACGCCAGCGATATCACCGCGCCCTCGATCGGCCCCAACACCACGATCGACCGGGAGGATCCGGAGGAGCGCCTGGCCCGCCACGACCAGGCCGACGTCGACGCGATGGGCCTCGACAAGCGGCGTGAGGTGATCGGCGGCAACTACGGCCCGGGCATCGCCAGGCAGGTGCGGCTCTACGGTGGCGTACTGATCGTGATCGTGGCCCTGGTGATCGGCTTCATCGTCTTGATCGGCCAGTTCGATCGCTCCGAGGCGAACTACTCCGACCAGGCTCCCTGGTCGGAGTCCGGGGCCGAACAGACACCGCCCAAGCCGCTCGAGTGACCCGGTTCCCGCCCTAGTCGAGGCCCAGCACTCGGCCGGTCGCGACCAGCATCGCACCCCGCCAGCGCTGCCGGTCGCTCGGATCCGTCGTCACGATCTCCACCGGGATTCGCCAGCGCTCAGAAGCCTCCCGCAGAATCCGCGTCCCCTTCCCCAGCGCTCCGTCGTCGACGCTCCCGGCCCCCTCGTAGACCAACCCGCGGACGGGAGTGTCGACGAGCTCCTCCAGCAGACGCTCGAGCCGGTCGCCGTGCAGTGCCCGAACGCTCATGGGCTCGCCGATGGCGCCGCCCAGAAGCCAGTGGATCACCGCCACGCCGTCGATCTGATCGAGCACGGTGCCGATCCGATTCGGATCCGCGACCGCGGCCTCGAGCCCGGCCTCACGGATCGAAGCCGCGCCCACCTGCGAGCGGGACGTGCCGCGTACCTGCCACCCGGCCTCCAAGAGCCCACGCCCGAGGGCCCTGCCGCGGCACCCGCAGCCGACGATCAGCGCGCGGGCCAAGGCTCGTCAGCGGTCACGCGCCGAGCTCGTCCTCGAGCTCCTCGCGATGGCCTTTGGAGCGAGCGCGTGCTCGCACGGCCTCGTCCTCGTCGACCATCCGGCGCACGTCCGCATTGGTGATGTCGGTGGCTCCCCGCCGGCGGCGCATCTCGTTTTGGGCATCCATCATCTGCTGAACATCCTCGACCTCGAGCTGCGCCTCGTCCTCGAAGGATCGGGTCGGCTTCCAGTCGAGGAGATCGGCCCCGCTGCCCGGGTAGGCGTTGCCCAAGAGCACGAGCACGACCACGACGAGCAGGATCATCCCGATTGAGACGAGGAGAAACTCCACGCCCGCCCACCATAGTCTGCGCACCACCGGGACGCTGGCGGTCACCTTTCTCTCAGCAGGTAGCCTCGGGCCATGAGCGTTCCCGAGCTGATCAGCATCGACGGCACGATCGGCCCCACCGCGAACGGGATGATCCCGGTTGCCGACGACGGCCTCTACCGGGGAGACGGCGTATTTGAGGTGATCCGCCTCTACGCAGGCCGCCCGTATGCCCTGGGAGAGCACCTGGATCGAATCGAGCGCTCCGCGGCAGCGATCGAGCTGCCGGTCGAGCGTGAGGTGCTCGAGCGGGAGATTGCCGCTTTGATGGGGGAGTTCGACGATTCTGAGGCGCAGCTCCGGATCGTCCTCACCCGCGGCGGCCGGCGGATCGCCGCGACCGAGCCGCTGCCCGACAAAGGCGTCACGGTGGCCCTGGCGACGGTGGAGTACTCGCCCACGATCATCCTCACCGGCGTCAAGTCGCTCTCCTACGGGGCCAACATGCAGGCCACCCGGCTCGCCCAGGGCCGCGGCGCCGACGAGGCCCTGCTCGTCCGGCCCGATGGGACCGTGCTCGAGGCGCCAACCTCCTCCATCTTCTGGGTCGCCGCCGACGGGCGCCTGCGAACCCCCGCGCTCGAGAGCGGCATTCTCGACTCCATCACCCGGCGCCGCATCGTGGACGAGCTGGAGGTCGATGAGGGCGAGTATCCGCTCCAGGATCTCCGCACCGCGACCGAGGCCTTCCTGGCCTCGACCGTCCGGGAGGTGCAGCCGGTGACCCACGTGGACGAGCAGGAGCTCGAGGTGGGCGGGCCGCGGACGACGGAGGCCCGCGAGTCCTTCGACCGGGTCGTCGCCGAGGCCCTGGCACAGCACACGGCGTAGGCTCCGAACATGCCTGCCAGCCTCACCGATGAGCAGCGGCTGATCGCCGAGACCGCCCGCGAGTTCGTCGACAACGAGGTCGTGCCTCGCGTCCGGGAGAGCGACCGCGCCGAGCGCTTCGACCGCGAGCTGGCGGTCAGGCTGGGCGACATGGGCTACCTGGGCGCTCCGGTCGCCGACGAATACGGCGGCCGAGGGCTCGACTACGTCACCTACGGGATCATCGTCGAGGAGATCGGTCGCGGTGACTCCGCCATGCGCACCGTCGTCTCGGTCCAGACCTCGCTCGTCTGCGGCTCCATCGAGCGCTGGGGCAGCGACGAGCAAAAGCAGCGGTGGCTCCCCCGCCTTTGCGCGGGCGATGCGTTCGGCTGCTTTGGCCTGACCGAGCCCGACACCGGATCCGACGCCGCCGCGGTCCGCACGCGGGCGGAGAAGGTCGATGGCGGCTGGCGGATCTCGGGGCAGAAGATGTGGATCTCGCTGGGCAACCAGGCCGAGGTGGCGCTCATCTTCGCTCAGACCGATCCTGCGCAAGGGCACCGCGGCATGGCGTGCTTCCTGGTCCCGACCGACTCAGAGGGCTTCTCGACGCAGGAGGTTCACGGCAAGCTGGGCCTGCGCTCGTCGGACACCGCGGCGCTCGGGCTCGACGACGTCGAGGTTGGGGACGACGCGCTCATGGGGGAGGTCGGCGACGGCTTCAAGATCGCGATGTCCGCGCTCGACTCCGGCCGCTACTCGGTGGCGGCGGGCTGCGTGGGCATCTGCCAAGGGTGCGTGGAGGCATCCGTCTCCTACTCGAAGGAACGCAAGCAGTTCGGGGTGCCGATCGCGAGCTTCCAGCTCGTGCAGGAGATGATCGCCGACATGGTGGTCCGCCGTGACGCGGCCCGCCTGCTCGTACGTCGCGCGGGCGAGGTCAAGGATGCCGGCAAGCCGAGCACGATCGAGACCTCGGTGGCGAAGCTCTATGCCAGCGAGGCCTCGGTCGAATGCGCGAACCTCGCCATCCAGGTTCATGGCGGCTCGGGTTACGTGGACGACCACCCGGTGGAGCGCTACCTGCGCGATGCGCGGGTGACGACGCTCTACGAGGGCACGTCACAGATTCAGAAGCTGATCATCGCTCGCGATGCCACGGGCATCGACGCGATGACGCCGATGAAGGGCTAGCGGTTGCCCAACCTCTTCGATCCGGAGTTCGGGCCGCCAACCGAGCAACCGGGCTTCGCCGGCCGTCGCGCCAAGCTTGGGGAGCAGGCGGGCTCGCGCGACCTCGGCGCCAGCCTGTTCGAGCTCGAGCCCGGATCCGCGGTGTTTCCGCTGCACTTTCACCTCGGCAACGAGGAGCTGCTGATCGTGCTTACGGGGACGCCTTCGCTGCGGACGATCGATCATGAGGAGCGCGAGCTCGAGCAGGGGGAGGTCGTCGCCTTCCGCACTGGCGAGGAGGGCGCTCACCAGGTCGTGAACCGCACGGCTGAGCCCGTTCGGATCCTCTTGGTCAGCGAGATGAACTCTCCCGACGTGGTGGTTCGGCCCGAGTCAGGCAAGCTGAGCGCCTTCGGCCGACCCCCGGGCTCCTCGAGGGCGGGGATGCACGACGTCTACTTCCGCACCGATGCCGTCGATCTCTGGGACGGGGAGGAGCCGCCGCCGGAGTGAGTGTGAGCGTCGTTCGATCCTCCGCCCGAGGATCGAGTTAGCCCCGGCCCCTGGGTTTGCTTTGCCCACGTTCGGGAATCTCCCGTCCGGGAGATACGGAGATGGCCGCAGCTGAAACGGGACTGTTCGCGCGCAAGCCGCGTGAGGCCCTGATCGAGGAGACCAAGCAGCGCGGTCAGGAGCTCAACCGTGTGGTCGGCTTGATGGACCTGACCGCGCTCGGCATCGGCGCGATCGTCGGGACCGGGATCTTCGTGATCATCGGCGAGGCCATCGGGCTGGCGGGGCCTTCGATCATCCTCTCGTTCGTCCTTGCAGGTGTCACCTGCGCGTTTTCGGCTCTCTCCTACGCGGAGCTCGCATCGACGATGCCGGTCGCCGGCAGCGCCTACTCGTACTCCTACGCGACCCTGGGCGAGTTCGCCGCGTGGATCATCGGCTGGGACCTGATCCTGGAGTACGGCCTCTCCGTCGCCGCGGTCGCGGTGGGCTGGGGCGGCTACGTGCAGGAGCTCTTGGACTCGTTCTTCGGGATCCAGCTCTCCACCGCGATCTCCGCCCCACCCGGTGAGGGCGGCGAGTTCAACCTTCCGGCAATCGTCCTCGTGCTCTCGATCACGGCCTTGCTCTGCCTGGGAGTCCGCGAGAGCGCCCGCACGAACTCGATCATGGTCTTCATCAAGATCGGGATCCTGCTGCTGTTCATCGCACTCGGCATCACCGCCTTCAGCGCCGACAACTTCGACCCGTTCTTCGCGACTGACTTCAGCGGCACGGAGGAGGCGGCGGCCCTCATCTTCTTCGCCTACATCGGTTTCGACGCCGTCTCGACGTCGGGCGAAGAATCGCGAGAACCAGAGAAGCACCTGCCGATCGCGATCCTGGCATCCCTGGCGATCGCGACCGTGCTCTACATCGCGGTTGCGACCGTCGCCTCCGGTGCGCTCCCGTTCGAGGACCTCGCAGGCGACGACGCGCCGCTCGCCACGGTGCTGAGCGAGGGGGCCGGACTCGAGTGGGGGGCGGACCTGATTTCGATCGGCGCGCTGATCGCAATCACGAGCGTGGTGCTCACGATCCTCTACGGGCAGACGCGAATCGCCTTCTCGATGTCTCGCGATGGCCTTCTCCCCCGCGGGCTCTCGAAGGTCTGGGAGGCGCGCAAGACCCCGGTCATCATCACGGCGGGGTTCGGCATCCTCACCGCCGCGTTGGCCGCGTTCCTGCCGCTGTCCGAGCTGGCCGAGCTGGTCAACATCGGCACCCTGTTCGCGTTCTTCGTCGTCAACATCGGCGTGATCATCCTGCGCCGTTCCCAGCCCGACATGGAGCGTGGCTTCAGGGTCCCGTTCGTTCCCGTCTTCCCGCTGATCGGGGCGGCGCTCTGCGTCTACCTCATGACCAAGCTTCCGATCGCGACCTGGGAGCGCTTCGGCGTCTGGCTCGCTGTCGGCCTCATCATCTACTTCGCCTATGGCCGTACTCACTCGCGCTTGCAACGCGGCGAGGAGACCCGTACCGCGGAATAGCGTCCCTTGCCCGGTGATAGGCTCGCGCCACGGGACTGGGGGACAGATGGACCTCGCCAAACGATTCAGAGTGGCCGGCGCTGGTGCGATCGCGCTCGCGGCCACCGGCTCGATCGCGTTCGCGAGCGGGGTGACTGCGGGGCCGCCCGCGGTTAAGCTCCTCCCGGACCTGCGGACGATGCAGCCGCCCAAGTGGGATCCGGAACCACTCAGCATCGGCCGCAACTCGAACGGCGTCGTTGCGATCCGCATCTCGAACCGGATCGGAAACTCGGGCACAGGGCCGCTCGAGCTCTATCCCGAGCCGGCGACCAACAGCGATGAGATCGACTGCACGGTGGGCCAGTACCCCGACCCCCACGACCGCGATGCGAACCAGCGCATCTGGGAGGACACCGACGGCGACGACGCGTGGGACCCCGAGGTGGACCAGGTCTCCGAGGAGCCCAAGGTCGGCTGCTTCGAGTACCACCCCGCGCACAGTCACTGGCACTTCCAGGATTTCTCCAGCTACGCGTTGAGGGACCGCGATACCGACGAGCTCGTGGCGGGTCCCTCGACCAAGATCGGGTTCTGCATCCTCGACGGCGATCGCTTCGGCCAGGACCTGGCGGGCTCGCCGGACTTCGGCGAGTACCCCGGCGGCGACGCCGGCTGCGGCGGAGGTGGCGAGCCGCCCACGCCGCCAGGGACGATGGGCCTCTCGATCGGCTGGGCCGACACCTACACGGCGGGCCTGCCCGGGCAGAGGCTGGACATCACGGCGGTCCCCACCGGCCGCTATTGCCTCGTCTCGACCGCAAACCCCGAGCACGCGACCGAGGACCAGGCCCAGATCATCGAGTCGAACCCCGACAACAACTCCCGCCGGCGGCTCGTGAAGATCAACCCGGACAAGCGCCAGATCAAGACCGTCGGCGCCTGCCCGGCACCGCCAGGCTGAGCGCCGGGCACAGCGCCCCTACGGCGTCGGCGCGACCTCGACCGGCTCGCCGCCCGCGACCCAGTGCGCCTCGGGCGAGGGCGGAGTGTCGCGCAGATACCACTCGGCATCCAGGGCGCCCATGCAGCCGGTGCCGGCGGCGGTCACGGCCTGCCGGTACGTGTGGTCGACCAAGTCGCCCACCGCGAAGACGCCGCCGAGGTTCGTGCGCGTGGAGCCGGGCTTGGTGAGGACGTAGCCGCTCTCGTCCGTGTCGACGACTCCCTCGACCAGCTCCGAGCGCGGCACGTGCCCGATCGCGACGAAGGCGCCGCCGACCCCCAGCTCCTCGATCGCTCCGTTCTCGGCATGTCGCAGGCGGACGCTGGCGATCTTGCCGTCGTCGCCCGCGACGAACTCCTCGGGAACGAACGGGGTCTTAAAGGCGATGTTGTCGCGCTCGCGGGCGCGCTCGAGCATGATCTTCGAGGCACGAAACTCGTCGCGACGGTGAACGACCGTCAGCTCCGAGGCGAACTTGGAGATGAAGATCGAGTCCTCCATCGCCGAATCGCCGCCCCCGATCACGACCACCTTCTCGCCCTTGAAGAAGGCGCCGTCGCAGACGCCGCAGGTGGATACGCCGCGGCCGGCCAGCTCGAGCTCGCCCGGGATCCCGAGGCGACGCGGCTCGGCCCCCATGGAGAGGATCACGGTCTTCGTCAGGTGCTCCTCGTCGCCGAGGAAGACGCGGTGGACATCGCCGTCGCTGAGCTCGACGCGGGTGGCGTCGTCGGTGATGAAACGGGTACCGAACCGCTCTGCCTGAGCCCGGAACTGGGTCATCATCTCCGGCCCCATGATCCCCTCGGGGTATCCGGGGTAGTTCTCGACGTCGGTCGTGTTCTGGAGCTGTCCGCCCCACTGAAAGCCCTCGATCACAAGGGGCTCGAGGTTGGCGCGCGACGTGTAGAGCGCGGCGGTGTACCCGGCGGGTCCACCCCCGAGGACGATCACGTTCTCAACCTTCTGCTCGCTCATGTCTTGTGGCTCCTCGGCTTCACGATTGATTGCTTCAACCATCAGTCTGCCGAACCGCGGCGACGCTACGCCGCGTACCACTCATAATACTTCACTTTCTGAAGTATTGGACGCCCGAGGCGGTCTCGGCTCCCGTCTCGGTGGTGGGCGCCGGCGTCGGGCCCGGAAGCGATTCGGCCGCGTCGGTCCCAACGGCCGTTCTTGCCCGCTCCGCGTCCCAGCGCGCGGTCGTGCGGCGGAGCTGCAGGAAAGCCACGATTCCAGGCGGGATCGGCAACCAGAAGGCGATCAGGCGGTAGACGAGAACCGCCGCGAAGACCTCCCCGGCGGGGACGTCGAAGAGAACGAAGGTGCCGATCATCCCCGCGTCGACGGCGCCCACGCCCCCCGGCACGAACGGGATCAGGTTGGCGACCATGCCGATGAAGAACCCCTGCACCACGACGCCCAGCGGCACCTGCACGTCGAAGGCGTGGAAGCCGGCCCACAGGATCCCGATGTTCGCGGCCCAAAAGCCAATCGCCCCGGCGATTGCCAGGCCGCCCCGTGAGGGGTTGCGGACGAAGGCGATCGCCGTCCTCGTGCCACGCGCCAGCGTTGCCGGCACGGTCGCGAGGCGGGTCATGAGCCCGCCGAGACGCCTGTCGCCCCTGTGGGCCTCGATACGCCGATCGAAGTCCTGAGGGACCAACGCAATCGCCAGGAAGATGGCGATCACGAGCCCGGCCAGGGCCGCCGGGACGATCGTGAGCCCGACCGGGCTGTAGCCGTTGAAGACGCCCGTTCGCAGCATGACGCCGTCGATGACCAGCGCGAGCATGTAGACGGCGTAGAGGAGAACGAGGAAAGCGACCATGCGGCAAGCGCTCTGGCGCCGCGGCATCCCGGCCTTTCGGAGCGCCCAGTAGGTGAGGACGATGCCCCCTGCTCCACCGGCGGAGAAGAGGCGCGTCGCCGCCAATCCGGCCATCGTGATCTGGTAGGACTCGCCCCATGTCAGGTGCACGGCAGCGTCGGCGATGACGCCGCGAAACAGCGCCACGTACGACGCGAAGGCGAGCAGGTTGAAGGCGAGCGCAACCGCGATCCAGATCTCGTCGGCCCGCTTCAGCTTGCGAAACGCGGTGTCCAGCCCGACGATGCTCGGAAGCAGCAGATAGATCGCCGCGATCACGAGCAAGACGACGACGCCCGTCTGCACCAGCCGCTTGGGGTCGGTGAAGAACGAGGGCTCCGCCTCGTCTAAGTCGTCGTTCTCCGCGTCACCGGGGCCCGCGACCTGAGGCCCCGTGATCAGTCCCCGTTCCTGCGGACGCTCTGCGCCGGAACCGGCCATCAGCGCCCTATCCTCGCAGCCTGCCGAGATGGTGAGCTTCAGGCGCCTGCCAGACGCTCGAAGCGCTGCAGGGCTCGGTTCACGGACGTCACCGCCGGCTCGGCCAAGGGCTCGGCACCGCGGACCACCCCCACCACGGCGGCGCCCGCCACCAGGTCGGTCACATAGTGCTCGCCGAGGTAGACGAGCGCGAAGGCGAGCGTGATCGCGTAAGCCCAGCCGATCGCCCCGGGGACCCGCCCCGTTTCGGCGAGGTGCAGCGCCGCCATCAGTGAGGTGGCGAAGTGAAGCGATGGCATCGCCGCCCACGGGTTGCCGCCGAGCGAGTCGTAAAGGCGGGTCCACGCCCGCCCCCAGACCTGCTCGCCGACGTCGACCATGATCCTGCGAACCGCCGGCGGCAGATCGGGTTCGGACCCCTGCGTTCGCACCCGCTCGAGCGAAGCCTCCACGTTGCCCTCTTGGGCCGCCCACCAGGGTGGGGCGGTGGGGACCAGGAAGTAGATCGCGCAACCGACGTCGTAGGTCGCCGCCATCTGCCTCGCCGCTCGGGGAAAGCGCTCCGGGTGGCGAACCAGGACCCAGAGCAGGGCCGCATGCGGCTGGAAGAACCAGGCCCAGTGCGCCACCGAGAGCACGCGGTCGAGCGTCGTCGCCTCGCCCGGCCGCGAGAGCGCGCGCTGGAGGCGTGCGGTGGGCAGCTTCCCAGCCCCGAGCTTGCGGTCGAGCACGATCGGATAGTGGATGCGAAGGCGACGACGCAACGCCTCGGGATCGTCGTACGGCAGCTCGTGCGCTATCGCGAAGCCCCACATCTGCATGACGAACAGGGCCACATCACGGCCTCTAGAGCGCGGTCGCAGGACGGCGAGCGAGAGCGGCCCACCAACGGCGACGGCCACCGTGACCGCCGCGGGAACTCGCCACCGGCGCCGCATCAAGGGCACGACGATCGCGGCGGCAAGGGCCGCGGCGGCGGCGGAGCGCACGGCGAGGCGGGCGGCGGGATGGGACGGGCGCCGGCTCAAGTGGCGGCGAGTATATGAGCGCGATCGCAACCATCGGCATCTAGAGTTGCGCGGGATGGCGAAGGAGCGGTTCGGCGGCGAGCGCGTGGCCGTGACCGGCGCCGAGCTGGCTGGGAGCCTCGTATCGGTCTCGACGAGGGCTTGCGCCGCTCCCGGGACTGGGCGCAGGCGCAGGGGCTCATCGCAGCCCCATAGAATGCTCGCGCCTTGGCACCCCGAACCGCCCGCCGAATAGCGAGCCGCTCAGTGGCGCTTGCCGCCGCGGCGTCGGCCGTCCTGGCCGCGCCCGCCAACGCGCTGCGACTGGGGCCGGAGACCTCCCATTCCCCGAACGCCGAGGACATCGCCACCTCGTACTGGGTCATGTTCGTCGTTCTCGTCGTTCTCGTCGTGGTCATCAACGGTGCCCTGATCGCGGCGTTGCTGCGCTTCCGCGAGCGTCGCGGTCACACGGCCGCCAGAATCACCGCTGGGCGCGGCGTCCTCCCTCGCATCGCGGCCGGACTCGGCGGCTTCGCGCTCGTCATCCTCGTCTTCGGGATCGTGATGACCGAGCGGACGGTCGAGGTGGAGGAGAGTGGCCCGGACGGGCTTACGGCGGCAGCGAGCCGAACAGCTCAGGTCAGCGTGGAGGGAGTTTCGGCGGCAGCCCAGGAAGCGGCTGAGGAAGCAACTTTGAACCAGCTGCCACCAGGCGGCACCGAGGGGGAGTTCGAGTTGTCCGTTCCTCCGGAGGGTGCGCCGCTCGAGATCTCGGCGATCGCGCAGCAGTGGCTGTGGCGCTTCGAGTATCCGGGCGGCACCGACGCGCAGCGCATCTTCTCCTACGGCGAGCTTGTCGTCCCCGTCGACACAGCCGTCGTCTTGAACGTCGACTCGACGGACGTCATTCACTCCTGGCGGGTGCCGGCGCTCGGCGGCCAGATCCAGGCGGTGCCGGGAACCGTGGGCCAAACCTGGTTCAAGGCCGACGAGGAGGGCACTTTCAGCGGTCAGGGAACCGTGTTCGACGGGCCCGGGTTCCCGTCGATGAGGTCGCAGGTGCGGGTCGTCTCGCCCGAGGAGTACGAGGCTTACGTGGAGGGGTTGGTCACGGAGCTCACGGCCGCGCAGACGGCGGTCAAGGAGGCAGCCGCGAGCGCGGCGCAGGCGGAGGCCACCGCCGAGGCCGGGGTCGCGGAGGAGGACGCGGAGGCCGTGGCCGCCGAGGAAGGCGAGCCAGCCGAGAAGACGACGCCATGAGCCCGCCCCCCGTCGCCACCGATACCCGCCGCCCCGAGCTGGTCACCCGTGAAGCTCTGGGCAGGCGCCGGCCCGCGTGGATCGAGCGTGCGACGAGCACCGATCACAAGTCGGTGGCGCTCCTCTACATCGGCGGCGCGCTTTCGTTCCTCGTGATCGCGCTGACTCAGTTCTTCCTGATGCGGATGCAACTGTTCATCCCCGATTCGACGCTGATGTCGTCGGAGACCTTCTACCGCCTGATGTCGGCGTCGGGGGTGACGTTCGCTGTGCTCTTCTGCGTGCCGCTCGCCCTGGGTTTGATCGGCTACATCGTGCCGCTGCAGATCGGCGCTCGCACGGTCGCTTTCCCGCGCCTCAATCTGCTTTCCGCGTGGCTATTCATAGCCGGCGGCGTGGTCCTCTACACCAGCTTTCTCTACACGCCCGGCGAGGCGGGCACTCTTGGCTTCGCGCCCCTCTCCGACACGCTGTTCAGCCCGGCCCGCGGTGTCGACAACTGGATCATGGGGGTCGGCCTCGCCACCGCCGGGTTCGTGCTCTTCGCGATCAACCTGATCGTGACGCTCCGCAACATGCGCGCGCCCGGCATGGCCTGGCGGCGAATGCCGCTGTTCTCGTGGGCGGCGACCGTGATCGGCTACCTGTTGGTCTTCGCCGGACCCGTGATGCTGGCCGCGCTCGCCATGCTCACGGTCGACCGCCAGTTCGACGGCGTCTTCTACGACGCGGGCGAGGGCGGCGCACCGCTGCTCTATGAGCACCTGGTCCTCTTCTATATGGCGGCCGTCTACGCGATCGTGGTGCTGTTCGCCGCCGGCGCGATCTCCGAGATCCTGCCGACGATGGCGCGCAAGCCCATCTTCAGCCACCGCGCCGTGGTGATGTCACTCGTCGCGATCGGCGTCCTGGTGCCGCTCGCCTGGATGCAGAGCATGTACACGGCGCCGATCCCGAAGGGATGGCTGGTGGGCACGATGGTCGTGGCGCTAGCGGTAACCGTCCCGGTCGGAACGCTGCTCTTCGTCTGGATCGCGACGCTGTGGAAGGGCGCGGTTCGCATCAGCGCGTCGCTGCTCTACGCGGCCGCATCGATCTCGACGATGGCGTTTGGGCTCGCCGGGGAGCTCGCCCACTCCGTGATCCCCGTGGGCTGGTTCACCGCGTTTACGCCGATCTCCCAGGGCGACACCATCTGGGTGCTGGTGGGCGGCGCTGTCTTCGGCGGGATGGCCGCCCTTCACTACTGGCTGCCCAAGGTCTCCGGTCGCACCCTTGGCGAGGGCCTCTCCACGGTTGCGCTGATCGGGATGCTGGCGGGCCTTCATATCTACGTCATCGCGATGTTCTTCGCGGGGCTGGAGGGCCAGCCGGTGGATGTCTACACCTACCCGGCCGATTCCGGGCTCTCCACGCTCAACCTGATCGCATCACTGGGCGGGTTCGTCTTCGTCCTCAGCGCCTTCCTCGCGCTCGGCAGCCTCGCGCACGGCTATCGCAACGGGCAGATCGCCGGGCATGACCCATGGGGTGGCACGACGCTCGAGTGGTTCGCCCTCTCACCACCCCCGGCGCACAACTTCGACGCGGTTCCCGACGTGCGAAGCGGGGAGCCTCTGCTGGACATCCGCGAGGCGGTCAGACGCGGCTCAGACGGCGACGGCGTCCCCCTATCCTGAGTCGCATGAGCCCAGCCGCCCCTCGTGGCGATGCGGACAGCCTGTCCCGCTTTCGCCGGCTGACAGGCGCGACGATCGTCGCCACTTTCGTCTTGATCCTCATCGGCGGGATCGTTCGCGTTTCGGACTCAGGCCTCGGCTGCGGGCCCGCCGGAAGCGGGACGCAGGGCTGGCCGTTGTGCGAGGGCGGGGTCGTGCCCGCCTCCTCGTCGGAGTCGATCATCGAGTTCTCCCACCGGATCGCGGCCACGGTCGTAGCCGTCCTCATCCTGGGGATGGTCTGGGTCGCCTGGCGGCAGCTGCCCTCCCACCGGCGGATCGTGCGCGGCTCGGTCGCAGCGGGCATCCTGGTGCTCGCGCAGGCGGGCTTGGGCGGGCTCACCGTCGAGGAGGGCCTGCACGAGTATCTGGTTGCCGCCCATCTCGGCTTGGCGATGCTGCTCCTCGGGCTCTTGATCGCGCTCCGGCGCGTCGCGAGCCCCGCGGCGGCTCCCGTTGACGGCTCCCGGGCCTTGCGGACGCTGGCCGTGACCGCGTCGGTGCTCGTGCTCGCGACGATCGTGGCCGGGGGTCTCGTGGCGGGCACGGAGGGCGAGGGCAAGCCGACCGAGCCGGTGCTGGGCGCGCATACAGCCTGCGGCGAGCAGTTCCCGGGGTGCCTTGACCGATTCATGCCGTTCGGCGAGGGCCGGCTGGTCGACATCCAGCTCACGCACCGCGCGTTCATGTACCTGGCCGCCGTCGCCGTGCTGGCGATGACGGCGGTGGCGCTGCGCCAGGGCGTTCGCCACCCCGCGTTCTGGCTTGCCTCGGTGCTCCTCGTGGGTCAGATCGCACTGGGAGCAGCCAACGTCTGGCTGGGAGAGCACGCCGGGTTGATCGCCGCCCACCTCATGCTCGGAACCTTCCTGTGGAGCACCGTGGTGGTGGCGGCCACCTCGATGCTGCCGGTCTCGGAGTCCGTGGGCCGAACCGTGACGAGAGCCGACGCGACCAGCCCGGCGGCGGCCTAGGGCGGGGTCTGGCATGGAGAGCGCCACCACAACGCCCCATCCGGTCGAGCTGCAGCCGCCGCATTCCGAGCGCACGGACACAGCGCTCGCGACTCTTCGCGATTACATCTCGCTGACCAAGCCGCGGATCATCTCGCTGCTCTTGGTGACAACGGTGGCGACCATGTTCGTCGCTGAGCCTTCCGGCCCCGGGCTCGCCACGGTGCTGTGGACGATGCTGGGCGGGTATTTGGCGGCGGGCGGCGCGGGCGCGATCAACCACTACCTGGATCGCGAGCGGGATGCCCGCATGGCGCGCACCCGTGCCCGTCCATTGGTCTCCGGCCGGATCGAGCCCTGGCATGGGCTCGTCTTCGGGATCGTCCTGGGCGCGCTTGCCACGGTGCAGCTCGCGATCACCGTGAACGCGCTGTCGGCGGCGCTGGCCCTCGGCGGCCTGCTCGGCTACGTGTTCGTCTACACGCTGTGGTTGAAGCCGCTCACCCCGCAGAACATCGTGATCGGAGGCGCCGCTGGGGCGATGCCGCCACTGGTGGGCTGGGCGGCGGCAACGGGGTCGCTCGCCCTGGATGCCCTCTATCCCTTCGCGATCGTCTTCCTCTGGACCCCACCTCACTTCTGGGCTCTGGCGCTCTTGATCAAGGACGACTACGCGCGGACTGGCGTGCCGATGCTCCCCGTCGTCAGGGGCGACGAGGTCACGCGGCGCCAGATCCTCGCCTACAGCGTGGTCCTCGTGGCGTTCACGGTGCTGCCGTTCCTAACCGCCCTTTTCGGGGTTGCCTATCTTCTCAGCGCACTCGTGCTCGGCACGGCGTTCATCGCGCTGGCGGCGCGGCTTTGGCTGCGGCCGTCTCGCAGGGCGGCACTGCGCCTCTACCTCTCATCGCTCGCCTATCTGGCCCTGCTGTTCTGCGCGATGGCCCTCGACAGAGCGCTCTGATAGAACCTGCCGAGCATGGATCGACGGGCAGCGACCAGCAACCTTCGGACCGGGCTCGCAACCGCGGCGCTCGCCGTGGGCACGTTGGGGCTCGTGTTCTTTGGGGCGATCCTCTACATCGGCTGATGGCTCAGAACGGCAGGGCCCCCGATCCGACCGAACTCGTGTACCCGCCCGAGTTCTCGTGGTTGCCGGTGTTCGTGGCGGTTGGCCTCGCGTGTGTGCTCGTCGGGATCTTCGCCGGCTGGGTGTGGATGGCCGCCGGCGCGGCCTTGGGCCTGCTGGCGCTGCGCAGCTGGATCGCCTCGGTGAGCGACGACCTGCGACGTCTGCCGCGTCGTCAGAAGCTGACCACCGCGACTCTGCCCGCGACGCCGATGCGCGCCGCGTCCCGCCGGCGCCAGCCCTAGCTCAGGTTCGTCAGGCGTCGTCCTCGGAGCCGGGGGGCGTCATCCCCGAGGTGGCACCCTCGGAGGTCCAGACGCGAACGATGTCGCGCATGGAGAGGATGCCGATGAGCTCTCCTCGCTCAAACACGACGAGGTGGCGGATGTGCCGACGGGACATCTCCATCGCCGCTCGCTCGAGGCTCCAGTCTGGGGAAGCTGAGATGACCGAGCCACTCATGTGGGCGGCGACGCGCTCGGTGTCGGGGTCCTCGCCGCGGCCCAGCGAGAGCAAGATGTCGCGCTCGGAGACGATCCCCGGGGCCGGCTGCTCCTCGTCGATCACAACGGCTGCGCCCACGCTCTTCTCGCTCATCCGGCGAGCCGCCTCCCGCAGGGTGTGGCCCGGGCCCACGGTGAGGATCACGCTGGACATGCCCTCGCGAACTTCCACTTCGCTCGCTCTCCTCGACTTCCGATCGGCCGCCGCAGGCGCAGCCCACGGCGGTTAGTGCAGATCGGCTCAACCCTACCCAAAAGGAACGATCCCGACAGCGGGGCCAGGTGCACGGAAAGATAGGATGGCCGCGTGCCTAGATCCGAGCTCCGTAGGCGGGACTTCTCGAGGGTGGCCGCGGTGGGCATCGCCCTCGCCGCTTTAGTCGCGATGGGCGGCTGCGACCTCCAGAAGGACCCCGATCTGGATCGAGGGCGGGAGCTCTTCCTGTCGCGATGCGGCACCTGTCACACCATGGCGCAGGCGGGCAGCACGGCGGAGCAGGGACCGAACTTGGACGCGGCCTTCGCCACGGCGCGCTCGCGCGGGAAGGACGCCGCCACGATCGAGGGAGTGGTCCAGTCGCAGATCGAGAACCCGCGACCGGCGGAGGAGAGTCAGACCAACCTCTACATGCCGGCGAACCTGGTCACGGGCACCGACGCAGAGAACGTCGCCGCCTACGTCGCCAAGTACGCCGGCGTGCCCGGTGTCGAGCCGCCAACCGCCCTCGGTGGCCCGGGCGGCCAGGTTTTCTCCGATAACGGCTGCGCTGCGTGCCACACGCTCGGCGCCGCCGGGTCGACGGGCAACGTTGGCCCCGACCTCGACGAGAATCTCCCCGGCCAGTCGGCCGCGGAGATCGAGGAGAGCGTCGTGGACCCGAGCGCGCAACTCGTCGAGGGTTTCTCCGACGTGATGCCCAAGACCTACGAGCAAACCATCGCGCCGGAGGATCTGGACTTGCTCGTCGAATTTCTCGTGAACTGCTCAGGGGACAGCTTCGAGAAGAACAAAGCGGACTGCACCTAAACGTCCCTGTTGGACCCAGCACGCCGCCTCGTCCTGGCGCGCACCAACGCCCACCCGGCGGCCAGGATCTCCGCGGCCAGGACCACCGCACCCACGGCAGGGTCGATTACGAGCGCCGCCGCAATCACGAGCGCGGCGCCCACGATCACGATCACCAAGAGGCGGAACGCCGCCGCCTCGGAGGTGAACGGCTCGACGATGGCCGGGCGCTCCGGCCCGTCGTCCATCTAGAGGATGTAGACGGTCGTGAACACGATGATCCACATCACGTCCACGAAGTGCCAATAGATCCCTGGGACCTCCACGCCGAGATGGTTCTTTGCCTCCGCGTCGAAGTGGCCACGCCAGGCGCGGATGTTTGCGAAGGCGAGCAGGACCAGCCCCACGAATACGTGCGCGCCGTGGAGGCCGGTGAGGCCGTAGAAGATCGTGCCGAAGGCGGTGTCGCGGGCCGAGAAGCCGATGTGGATGTACTCGTTCAGCTGGATGAAGAGGAAGGTGGCGCCGAGGAGGAACGTGCACGCGAGGCCCATCTGCATCGCCCTGCGGTTGTTGCGGCGGATGCCCTCGAGGGCCCAGTGCATCGTAAATGAAGACGAGACGAGAATCGCGGTGTTGACGCCGGCGACCAGCTTCGGCAACTCGAAGCCCTCCGGCGGCCACGGGCCGTCGCTGGCAACCACGCGGAGAAAGAAGTAGGAGGTGAAGAACGCTCCGAACAGCATCACCTCGGAGACGATGAAGAGGAGGATGCCGAGCGTCTGGCGGTCGATCCGCGAGCTCTGATTGGCCTCGGGAGGCCCGTGGTGCTCGTGGGCGTGGTCGGCCGGTAGCGTCGCTGACTCCATCAACCGCTGCGCTCCTCTCCAGCGCCGATGCCGCCGCCCGAGGAGCCGGCCCCGGCCGCCTCGGTCTCCTCGCTGGCCTCCTGCTCGGCGCCGACGGCCACGGTCGACGCGGCCTTCGGCACCTCGGGCGCCGCCGCCTCGTCGCTGGCCTCGAGATGCTCGATCGGGGTATCGGTGATCTCCTTGACCTTCTCGATCAGGCCCGCCTCGAGCCACTTCGACTGCTCGCCCTTGAGCGTGGAGATCAGGATCTTGTCGATGCGATAGTGCGCGACCGCGTTCTCGATCGCCGCATAGGGCTCGGGGCTCATCGGCTGGCCCGTGGCATCGATGTCGGAGCGATAGAGCTCGGCCAGAAGGCGGGCCAGCCGGTCGCAGATCTCCTCGCGGTCGATGTCGCCCGAGCGCGGGCAGATCACCGTGTAGCGATGGGGCGAATCAGCGGCCTTCGCCTTGAGCCGCTCGATCAGCTCCTCGCTGGCCACGGTTCGCGTGGCGACCACGAGCGTGTGGGTGACGTCCCAGCGCACCGCGTCGTCCTCGATCCGAACGGGAATGTGCGTGACGGGCACCTCGAAGCGGTCCTTCGCCCACTCGAGCAGGTCGCGGCGCATGAACCCGAAGCGCGTCTCCGCCAGGGCCGATAGCAGCACCTCGGAGGGCTCGAACGCCCGGACCGCGTCGTCGAGCGCCAGCGCGGGGTCGGGGTCCATCACCGCCCCGACGGCGTCGATGCCGAACTCGGCGAGGACCGCCTCGGTCACCTCAACCCTGCTCTGGGCCGCCTCGCGCAACTCATCGCGATTGACGATCTGCCCGGCCACCGGCTGGTTCTGAGGAGCGACGAGCGCGACGGCGTCGGCGCCCCCCTCAACGCGCCTGCGGAGCTCGCGCAGCAGGCGCCGTCCACCGGCCACCTCGTTCAGGAACGCGAGGATCGTGCCGTCGGATTCGACGGGGCCGTCGCCGTTGGAGCCGGCGCTGACCGGGGCCGAAGCGCCCGCCTCGTCGGTCGCGGGCGCCTTCTCGGCCGCGCCCGGCCCGTCGGGCTTCTCTGGGCCGTCGGTCACGTGTCGCTCCGTGGCGGCGGGGCGCCGCCACCCCCCGTTCCCGCGAGCGCGGGCTGCGGCGGCTTCACCTGGGCGCCTTCGTCGTCGGTCGACATGATCGCGTGGCGCGCTCCCGGTACACCAAACTCATACGGGCCGCCGACCACGCGCGGGATCTCGTCGAAGTTGAAGATCGGCGGCGGTGAGGAGACCTGCCACTCGATCGTCTTCGCTCGCCAGGGATTGCCCGTGGCGCGCGGCCCGAAGCGCCACGAGACGACCATGTTGTAGAGGAAGATCAGCTGTGCGGCGCCGAGGATGAAGCCGAAGATCGAGATCACCAGGTTCCAGCTCCCGAACTCGGCGGCATAGTCGGCCACCCGGCGCGGCATTCCCTGCATGCCGATCCAGTGCATGGGGATGAAGGTCCCCAGCATCCCGACCAGGGTCAGATAGAAGTGCATGCGCCCGAGCTTCTCGTCGTACATGCGCCCGGTCATCTTCGGGAACCAGTGGTAGATCCCGGCGAAGATCGTGAACACCGAGCCGCCGAAGAGCACGAAGTGGATGTGGGCGACGATGAAGTAGGTGTCCGAGACGTGGATGTCGATCGGCACCATGCCCAGCATGACGCCGGAGATGCCGCCGATGACGAAGGTGACGATGAAGCCCAGGCTGAACAACATCGCGGTCGAGTACAGGTGTAAGACCGAGTTGAACAGCGTCGCCAGCCAGGAGAAGATCTTGATGCCGGTTGGGACGGCGATCAGCAGCGTCGTGATCATCATCGGCACGCGCAGCCAGCTGAACATGCCGGAGACGAACATGTGGTGCGCCCAGACCGTGTAGGAGAGGACCACGATCCCGATCAGTGCCAGCGCCATCAGCCGGTAGCCGAAGATCGGTTTGCGGGCGTGGGTGGAGATCACCTCCGAGACGATCCCGAACCCGGGCAGCATCATGATGTAGACGGCCGGGTGCGAGTAGAACCAGAAGATGTGCTGGTAGCTGAGCACGTCTCCCCCCGTGGCTGCCTGGAAGAAGTTCGTGCTCAGGGCGCGGTCGAAGAGGACCATGAACTGGACGCCAGCGATGAACGGCGTCGCTGCGACGACCAGGAGCGAAGTCGAGAGGTTGGCCCAAACGAGCAGGGGCATGCGCCAGAAGTTCATTCCCGGCGCGCGCATGGTGATGATCGTGACCAGGAAGTTGAGCGCCGTCGCGATCGACGAGGCCCCCGCGAACTGCACTCCTAAGTTGAAGAACGACTGCCCCAGCGGGGCGCCGGTGGAGAGCGGCGCGTAGCCAGTCCAGCCCGCGTCGAAGGCGCCGCCGGGGACGAGGTAGGAGGTCAGGAACAGCAGCCCCGCCATCGGCAGCATCCAGAACGAGAGCGCATTCAGGCGCGGGAATGCCATGTCGGGCGCGCCGATCATGAGCGGGAGGACGTAGTTCGCGATGCCGGCGAACACCGGGATCACGAAAACGAAGATCATCAGCGCCGCGTGCGTCGAGAAGAGCCCGTTGTAGGTGCTCGGGTCGACGATCTGCGTGCCTGGCTGCGCGAGCTCCGCCCGGATCATCATCGCGATCAGGCCACCCACGAAGAAGAAGAAGAACGTGGTGACGATGTATTGGATGCCGATCACCTTGTGATCGGTGTTGAACTTGAAGTAGTCGCGCCACGACTTCGCCCCGTGCTGGGAGTGGTCCTCCGGGATCGTTGGCTTGCCGGCCGCCCAGCGGAACCAGTAGTCGAAGCAGCCGAGGCCAACGAGGAAGCCCAGCGGGGCGGTGATCGCGGGCACGACTACGTGCGGATAGCCCGTGGGCTCGGTCTGGTAGAGCTCGAGCCCGGAGATTGCTCTCAGCGCGATCACGAGGCCGAAGCCGAAGCCGCCGCCGATCAGAAATCCGAGGGCCGCCCGGACCATTCCTGGTTGTCGCAGTGCGCTCGGCATCGGAGAAATCCTAGTCGGCGCCCTCTAGGTTGCCGGCGTCGGATTCCTGCGTTTCTGGAGTAGCCGAGCTGACGCCGCCGCCTCCTCCCGCGGTGCCCTTAGCCGCCTCGGGCTCGGGAGCGTCTTCGGCGCCCGCGGTGGCCTCCTGCTGCTTGAGTTCCTCTTCGACCCAGGCATCGAACTCCTCCTGAGACTCGACCTCCACGAACGCCTCCATGGTCGAGTGTCCCGTCCCGCAGTACTCGGTGCAGACGAGGGCGTAGGAGCCCTCGACGTTCGGGGTGACCTGAACCGTGTCGTCCACCTCATCGCCACCCGCCCCCTGTGGCACCAGGTCGCGCTTGATCCGCCACTCGGGCACCCAGAAAGAGTGAATGACGTCGAGCGCGCTGAGATGCAGGTCGAGCTGCTTGTCGACCGGCACGTGGAGCTCGTCGGAGACGATGCCCTCCGCGGGGTACTCGAAGGTCCACTTGAACTGCTGCGCCGTGACGTCGACCTGCATCCGCTCGGCGGCTGGCGCGACCTCCTCGATGTCGTCGAGGATGATCCAGGAGTAGGCGGCGCCGAAGAGGACGATGACGGTCGGGATGACGGTCCAGGCGATCTCGAGCTTGGTGTTGCCGTGGATCGGCTCGCCGTCGGACTCATCGCCGGGCTTCGCGCGGTACTTCCAGATCGCGTAGGCGAACATCACCATGACGATCGCGAACACGAAGCACGAGAGCACGATCATCACGTCGAGCAGGTAGTCGATCGGCTCGGCTTCCTCGGACGCGGCGAAGCCATTCCAGTCGATTTGAACCATGATCACCGACGAGACGATCCCGAGCACGAGCATGACTCCGACGAGCTTCAGATAGGTGGAGCGGGTCACCGGGACGGATTCTATATTCCGCGCCCCGCGGCGCCGACCACGCCCAAGTGCCGTAGGTGACTAGGTGTCCCCGGGCACGCGCGGCAGCTCGTCGAGGCGGCCGGCCGAGGCCGAGACGACCCCATCGGCGACCCGCTCCCAGCTCCACAGACGGGTGACCGTTGCACGCAACGCGGCTCGAGCGTTCGCTCGAGTCGCCTCGTCCAAGGCAAGCCAAGCGTTGAGCCGCTCGGCGATCGCGTCGATCGCCGCGTCGCCCAGCTCGAAGGTGACGAGGGGGGCGACCTCGGAATCGAGTGAGGCCGCCAACTCGCGGCCAACCTCTGCGATGCCGGAGTGGGCGGCACCGACCGGCAGCACGCCGGCTGCGGCCGCCTCCGCAGCGACCATTCCGAACGCCTCCGGGAAGGTTGAAGGGAAGACGAGCGCGTCGGCCGCGGGCATGAGCTGTCCCACCTCATCGTGCTCGAGCCGGCCCGCGAAGCGAACGGACCCGGTGGCCGCCGCGGCCGCGTCGAGATCGGCCTTGTCCATGCGGTCGAGGTGCTGCGCCAGCATGGTGAGCTCGCCCTCCGGTCCACCCTCGAGGCCGCGCCCGCGCCGGGCGATCTCGCGGGCGCTGGTCATCTCGCCCACCGTGAGCGCCATCCACAGACGCTGGAGCATCTCGCGGTAGGAGCCGAAGCCCACCACCAGCAGGCGGGCATCGGGGCGGGCAGAATGGACCCGCGGCCATGCGGCCAAGAGGAGGTCGACGCCCTTGGAGACGATCAGCTTGCCGACGAAGATGACTTTGGGGCCATCGCCGGTGGCGAACCATTCGACAGCGTCTGAGGCGGTTGCCGGATCTCGCCCCCATGACGTTGCAGGCCGCGCGTGCTGACGCCCCGGGTGATGCGTTTGGGATTCGCGTTCGAGGTCCGCGGCCAGGGCCTTGGCGCTCGCCACCGCGTCAGCTTTCGGGAGAAGTGAGAAGAGGTCTGTGTCCACGCCCGGGGGGCCGAGACGGGTGCGGGCGGGTAGGCCAGGATCGTCCATCGCCTCCCACAGCGACTCGGCCGTGTGCCGCGATCCTGCGAGGATGCCCGAGGCGGCGTCGAGGCCCTCTCGCGCGTAGGGGCCGAAGCGCTCCATGTCGGGCTTCACCGTGTACTCGAGCGCCGAGCCGTGGATGACGGTGGCGAAACCGGGCCCGCCGCTCGCCGTGCCGAGCCCGGCCCGGGCGAGGATGGCCGGCCCCATCACCAGGTGGTTGGCGAGGGCTGCGTCGGGAAGCCCAGCGCCCTCGATCACGCTGCGAACCGCTGACACGTTGGCCTCGAGGTAGCGATCGAGCTCGGAGTCGCTCAGCTCGGCGAACGTCTTTGCGTCGAAGCCCTCGTAGGCGTCGGCGACATAGACGGGGAGCACGCGGCCGATGTCGGGGTGGTGGACGGTCACCGTGCCGGGCTCGCCTTCGCCTCCGACCGATCTCACCCAGTCGAGCTCCGCCACCCGCCGGTCCTGACAGAGCAGATGGACCTCGTGCCCCAGCCGCCCGAGCGCCTGGGCGAGGCTGGCGTTGTAGACGTTCGAGCCCGTACCGCGGAGCAGGTAGCCGTGGAAGATGAGAACGCGCATCAGCGTCGGCAGCCTACGGCGGCGGATAAAGTGAGAGCCGCATGAGCAACTCGCAGCAGACCTATCGCCTCAGGGCACCCGCCTCGGGCCGGGAGGCACTGGCGCCGATCAGGGAGGACGGCGTCTACGTCGACCGCGAGACCGGTGAGGAGATGGAGCCCGTCACTCGCACCCTGCCGTTGGCTCCTTCCGACTCATCGCTGCTGCGCGTGCCCGAGAACCTGCGCGCGTGCCCGCGCTGCGACCAGCTCATCGGCCTCGACGTGAGCGACTGCCCGTACTGCGGGCTGCGCCAGCCGCCGCTCGGCGGAGCGAGCTGAACATGTCCATCCGGCAGACACCGGCGGCGGCGAGCCGCCGGCGCATCGCCACCCTTCTGGCGGGGGCCGCTGTCGCCGGCGTACTCGGGGCGGGCGGCCTCGTCGCCGGTTGTGGGGATGACGACGATGAGGCCCCTGCCACCTCGACGTCGTCCGAGAGCACAAGCACCACCTCCTCGAGCACCTCGACTACGTCGACCACCACAGGCTCCGCGACGACGACTACCGACGATTCGAGCGGAAGCGGGTCGGGCGGCACCCCCTCCAACTCGGGGTCCGGAAGTTACGACCCCGACAAGCCCGATAGCGAGGACAACGACAAGCCCCCGCCCGAGGGCAGCCCGGCCGAGGACTTCGAGCAGCAGTGCGAGGAGAACCCCGGCTCCTGCGGTTGATGCAACGTCTGTACTAGGACGCTCGGAAGTAGGCCCAGTAGAGGACGCGGCTGTCCTTGTACTCGCAACCGTAGGCGCGTGTGGAACCCGGATCCTTGTGAGGCTTGCTGCGCAGGAGATCGTTCAGCCCCGCGCAGCGCTTCCGCGTCCTGCTCGCCTTCCAGACGTTCTGTTTTGACTCAGCCCGGAGGTCGTGAGCGAAGTTCGGCGCCCAGTTATCGGTCGTGAGCCCGGTGATCCATCCCTCCTGAACCTCGATCGGGTTCCGCAGGGTGAGGTACTGCAGTTGGCCGTACATGCCTTTGAGCCTGACCTTCGGAGTTTGGGCCCGGAGCCGGTACTTGTTCTTGTCGTTCGCGCGCGTCAGCATCGAGATCCGCGCGGAGGGCTCGCCGAAGTTGTATCGGTCGATGAAGGATTCCTTCTCGCCCTTGCTTGGCCGGGAAAGGTCGACCGCCCAGCCCACGATGTGTCCATGAGCCGGAACTCGCATCAGGCCCTGCTTGCCGTCCGCCTTCTTCTGGAAGGACGTGACGCTCGCGATGACCTGGCACTGCTTGCGCGCCGGTGGATTCCCCGAAGGTGTTGGGCAACTGGGTCCCGGCGCCTTCCGAGTTTTCCCGATCTCCCTGGCGTTGGCGCCGTCGGCGGGTGTCGCCTGTGCGATCGCCACGAGGATGCCGATAAGGCAGGCGAACGCCGCGGCCACCATCAGCCGGCTCCGCGTCGACCCTGCCTGTGTCTCGCTCGCAGCCATAAGGCTTTCGCCGGGATCGGTGCTCGTGCGTTGCGATCCGACGGCAATAGCTTAGAAGCTCCAGTGCAGAGCGTCGCGTCCCTGGGCGTTCAGGGGTGGATCGTGCAGCCGCGTGAGTAGATTGGGTGCGTGGCGGCGATCGAGGTCCATGCGCTCGAGCGAACCTTCGGAGAGGAGGTCCGGGCGGTCGACGGGGTCGATATCGAGGTCGCTGCCGGCGAGATCTACGCGTTCCTCGGACCCAACGGGGCGGGTAAGACGACGACCGTTCGAGTGCTCGTCACGCTGCTCGCTCCCACCGGGGGAAGCGCCAGGGTCGCGGGGCACGACGTGGTCACGGAGGCGGCTGAGGTGCGGCGCTCGATTGGCGTAGCCCTCCAGGAAGCGGCGCTTGATCCCCTGATGACGGGTCGCGAGCTGATTCGCCTGCAGGCAACGCTCCATGGCCTCCCCCGCCGCGAGGGAGAGGCGCGCGCCGAGGCCCTGCTGGATCGTGTCGGCCTCGAGCGGGCGGCGGATCGCCGCGTTGGCACTTACTCAGGAGGAATGCGCCGGCGGTTGGATCTTGCCTCCGCCCTCGTGCACGAGCCCGAGGTGCTCTTCCTCGACGAGCCGACGACGGGCCTCGACCCTGTTTCGCGAAAGGCGATCTGGGAGGAGGTCTCGAAGCTGAACGCCGAGGGGACCACCGTGTTCTTGACGACGCAGTACCTGGAGGAGGCCGATCAGCTGGCGGACCGGGTGGGGATCATCGATGCAGGGCACATCGTCGCGGAGGGCACGCCGGGGTCGCTCAAGGCCGAGGTCGGCCGCCCACACCTGGAGATCGGGCTGGTCGATGGGGCCGCTTCTCACGCGAACGAGGTCTGCAGCGCCTTCGGCAAGCCGATGCCGCAGAAGGAGGGGAAGGTGCTCGTGGAGCTCGAGGGCGGTGCGGGCGACGTTGCTCAGGTCGTTCGGGCGCTCGACGAGGCGGGGATCCTGGTCGAGTCGCTCGACCTCGTGCAGCCCACGCTCGACGACGTCTTCGTGGCGAAGACGGGCTACCACCTCGAGGGCGACGACGAGGGCGAGGAGGAGGTCGACGGCGAGCAGGTGGACGCCGTCGACCCGGCCGCGAGCGCCGCCGAACCCCGCACGCACACACCGTGATCGACCGCCTGGCCGCCAACGCGCGCGTGGTCGCGGCGCTCGGGCGCCGCTCGGTGCGCCAGACCTTCCGGCGGCCGCAGCTGATGGCGCCCATCATCATCTTCCCGACGCTGCTGCTCGCGATTCAGACGGGCGGGGCGGGACGCGCGGTCGACCTTCCCGGCTTCCCGCAGGTGGAGGGTTTCCTCGACTTCATGCTCGCCGGGGCGATGATCCAGTCGACGCTCCTGGCCGGCAACTCAGGGGGCATCGCCCTCGCGGTGGACATCGAGATGGGGTTCACGGACCGGTTGCTGGCGGCGCCGATCTCGCGGTTCGCGATGGTGCTCGGGCGCCTGGCTGGTACGGCTGCGCTGGGGGCGGTGGCGGCGGTTTGGTTTCTCGCCATAGGGCTCATTTTCGGAGCGTCGATCTCCGAGGGGGTGCTGGGTGCGATCGGCGTAGTGGCGCTGGTGAGCCTGACGTCGGTGGCGTTTGGGGGGATTGGAGCAGCGATCGCGCTGCGCACGGGCAGCGCCTCGATTGTGCAGGGCTTGTTTCCGCTGGTGTTCGTGGTCCTGTTCTTGTCGTCAGCGTTTTTCCCGGCGAATCTGATGCTCGAGCCGGCAGCGAGCGTGGCGGAGTACAACCCGCTCTCGTTCATCGTCGAGGGGGTTCGTGAGCTGGTGATCGCGACGGTGAGCGCCGACGTGTTCTGGAAGGCGGCGGGATCGATCGCCGCGATCGCGGCGCTTTCCCTGGGGCTCTCCAACCTGGCGCTCCGACGCCGTCTGCGGGTGGGTGGCTGATGGAGGCGTCCACGCCGCGGCTCGAACGGCGCTTTGACACCGGCGCGGACGTGGAGATGGTGCGCGCGCTGATTCGGCGTGCTGCGAACGAGATCCTGCGAGTGCCGGGGGCGGCGATCCCGGGGGTGCTGGCGCCGACGATCTTCTTCCTCGGGTTGACGGCCGTGTTCGGCAGCCTCACGCTGCTGCCGGGATTCTCGACGGACACCTACCAGAGCTTCATCATTCCGGTGAGCCTGATGCAGGGGGCGGGCTTCACCGGGGCGGCCACGGGGGTGAACCTGGCGCGCGACATCGAGCAGGGGTGGTTCGACCGCCTGCTGGCCTCCCCCGCGCCTCGCCCCGTGCTCCTCGCCGGGATGGTCCTGTCGGCGAGCTTCCGGGCGTTGATTCCGGCGACCGTGCTGCTCACGGTGGGATTCATCCTGGGGATCGGCTGGCCAGGAGTCGACGGGTTGCTCCTGGCCCTGGTCCTGGTGATGGCGATGGGCACGGTGGCGGCATGCTGGGGAGTGACACTCGCACTTCGGTTTCGAACGCAGTCGGCCGCGCCCCTCATGCAGGCAGGAATGTTCGTGCTGATCCTCTTCACGACCGCCTACGCGCCGGCCGAGCTCCTGCAGCCATGGCTCGCCGACGTGGCGGCAGTCAACCCGATGACACACGTGATCGAGGCGGCACGCCAGGGCTTCGTCACCGGCTCGCTCACCTGGAGCGAGACGTGGCCGGGACTCGTGGCCATCGGCGCCCTGCTGGCGGTGCTGGCCGCGCTGGCATTGAGGGGCATGCGCCGCATCTCGTACTGAGAGCGGCCGGGAGTGTCCCCAGACCGTCTAGTTTCTTGGGCGTGGCGCGGCGGGTTGAGACGGAGATCGACGGCCTCGTGCTGGTCGAGGTCGAGGCGCATGGCGATGAGCGAGGTTTCCTGCTCGAGAGCTTTCGCGACGACGCCTGGCGGGAATTGGGCGTCGCTGCGACTTTCGTCCAGGAGAACCACTCACGCTCCAGCGGCGGCATCCTGCGTGGGATCCACTTCCAGACCAGCCCCGGCCAGGCCAAGCTCGTGCGCTGCGTTCGCGGCGCCATCTGGGACGTCGCCGTTGACCTCCGAAGCGACTCGCCGACCTACAAGCGATGGCAGGGGTTCGAGCTCAGCGACTCGAACCATCGCCAGCTCTTCGTGCCCGTCGGGTTCGGCCACGGCTTCTGCGTGCTGAGCGACGACGCCGACGTCGCCTACAAGCTCACGAGCTACTTCGACCCCGCCACGGAGGCGGGGATCGCTTGGGACGACCCCGAGATCGGTATCGACTGGCCGATTGAGGACCCACAGCTATCCGACCGCGACCGAGGGGCTCCACGGCTTGCCGACGTGGCCCAGGAGCCCCCCTGGTAGGGGGATCTACTTGTACCGGTAGGTGATCCGACCCCGGTCGAGGTCGTAGGGCGAGAGCTCGATCTTCACCCGGTCCCCCGGGAGGATGCGGATGTAGTGGCGCCGCATCTTGCCGGAGATGTGCCCGAGGACCTCGTGGTCGTTGTCGAGCTTCACCTTGAACATCGTGTTGGGCAGGGCCTCGGTGACCTCGCCCTCCATCTCGATCTTCTCTTCCTTGGTGCCCATTCTGCGCGCAAGAGCGTAGCGCCTGGCTGGGCTACCTTCCCTGACGAACGCGGTCGAGCGGCTCATCCCAGCTGGAGCCGGTGAACAGGTTGAGCGGCGAATTGGAGAGGATGATCGAGGCGACGGCACCGTCGCGCTCGAGGCGGATGGTCGGCCCGTCGCTCACGCCTCGGCTCCACGGAGGCGCTCGGCGATCGCCGCGATCTGCTCCGGCTTGGCCCCCCGGGGGATCCAGGGAAGCTTCAGCGGGTCGTCGTCGTACCGCGGGATCACGTGGAGGTGGAAGTGAAAGACCGTCTGCCACGCGGCCGGGCGGCAGGAGTTGAGGAGGTTGAAGCCGTCGGGCTCGAGCACCACCTCCATGCGCTTCGCCAGGCGCCGGGCCGCGACCATCGTGCTCTCGAGGTCCGCGTCCGAGATGTCCATGAGATCAACCGAATGCTCGCGGGGCACTACGAGCGCGTGCCCAGGCGTGGCGGGGTTGATGTCCATGAAAGCAACGGTCCGATCGTCGGAATCGACGATCTGCCCAGGCACGGCTCCGGCCACGATCCCGCAGAAGAGGCAGTCGCCCGTCATCGGGGCGCCAGCCTATTGGCGACCGCGCTCGAGCGCCGCCCGGGCGAGCTCGACCGCGGACTCGGGTCCCTCGACCTCGCCGGCGAAGACACCGGCCTCGACCTCAGCGATCAGGCCTCCCAGCTCGGGGCCCGGCTCGATGCCAAGCCGCTCGGCCAGCTCGTCTCCGGGGATCGGGGAGCGAGGGGGCCCATCGCGATGACGATCGAGCGCGGCGGCGAGCATCTCTCGCGCCAACGCGAGATGGGAATCGATCACCTCGGGGGATGCCAGCGGTCCCTCTCCGCGCGCGGCGAGGCGATCGGCGACGGTGAGCAGGGTGACGTCGGCTGAAACCGGCGCGGTCGCGAGCAGATAGTCGTGAATCCGGCGGGGCTCCAGCGGTTGCTCGGTGGCCAGGAAACCGAGGCGCAGATGGTGGAGCGTGACGCCGCGCAGGTAGGCCCGCAACGCGCGCGAGGTCTTCAGGCGAGCGCAGACCGCGTCGACTATCTGGGCTCCGGTGTGATCGTGACCGATGAACGTCACGTAGCCGCGAGAGTCGTCGCGTGTCCCCGGCTTTCCCACATCGTGAAGGAGCGCTCCGAACCGCAGCGCATCACGCCGGCTGAACCCGTCGGCGAGGTCCTCGTCGAGGAGCTCTCCGAGGTCGCCGGCACGATCCCCGGCGACATGGCCAAGGTCCCCCTCGAGCTCGAGCAGATGGCGCAGCACCTCGATCGTGTGCCCATGGACATCGAGGTGGTGGTTGGGATTCTGCTCAACGCCCCGCAGTACGTGGACCTCCGGCAGCAGCGCGGCCGTGCCCCCCACCTCATCGAGGACCTCGAGCCCGCGAATCAGGTCATTGGCGCCGAAGAGGAGGCTCAGCTCCGCCAGCTGGCGTTCGCCGGCGGGCTCCCCGGCTCGGGCCGCGCTCTTCCTCGCAAGCTCCCTCGTTTCGCTGTCGACCTCGAACCGAAGCTCCGCCACCAGACGCGCGCACCGCAGAACCCGCAGCGGGTCGTCCTCGAACGCCCCCGGCGAAGCGGTGCGCAGGATCCCCGACTCGACATCCGCGAGCCCCCCGCTCGGGTCAAGGGGCTCCGTGTCGAGGGCGTCGAGGGGCAGCGCCATCGCGTTCACAGTGAAATCACGGAGCCGCAGGTCCCCTTCGATCTCCCCGGCTCGCAACCTTGTGACATCAATGTGCCAGTCCTCGCCGGGCACGACGATCCGCCAGGTCCCATACTCCCCCGAGAGCTCGAAGGCGTGACCCTCGACGACAGCGGAGATTGCGCGGGCCGCGTCCGCCTCACCCTCGCCAACCGCAAGGTCGACATCGACGACGTCGCGCCCGAGGGCGGCATCGCGGATCGACCCGCCAACCAGCCAGACGCCGGCACCGTCCCCGAGGGCCGTACGGGCGGCATCCACAGCGGGCGAGGAGGAGAGGCGCTCGCTCAAGCTCACCGTGTTCATGTCGCCACGTAGAGCCGAGGCACGCGCGGAGAGATCTGGGTCGAGATCTCGTAGTTGATGGTGTCGAGGCGGCGCGCCACCTCCTCGCAGGAGATCCGCTCGGAGCCCTGGACACCGATCAGCGTGGCCCCTGCGCCGGGGTCCACCTCGGTCTCCTCGCCAAGGTCGATCGTGATGTTGTCCATCGAAACGGTCCCGACCACCGGATAGCGGTGCCCGCCGACCAGCGCGCTGCCGTTGTTCGAGAGAGCGCGGCGCACCCCGTCGCCGTAGCCGATCGGAAGGGTTCCAACCCACCTCGGCGCCGGCGCCCTCCAGGTCTGCCCGTACCCCGCGCTGTCGCCGTCGGCGAAGCGCTCGACCCGAGCGACGTACGAGCGAAGCTCCAGCGCCGGCTCAAGCTCCCGAGCCGCAGCGTCGTCCCCGAACGGATCGAGGCCATAGATCGCGATCCCACACCGCACCATGTCGAAATGCGCCGCCGGCTCGCGCAGCGTAGCCGCGCTGTTGGCGGCGTGGATGGTGATCCCCGTGTGGTCGCGGCGCACCTCGTCAGCGAGCTCGCTGAAGCGCTCCAGCTGCTCGTCGAAGAAGCCGGACCCGGGCTCGTCGGCCGTGGCGAAATGCGTCCACAGACCCGCGAGCTCGACCTCCTCCGCCGAGGCCGCAGCCTCCACGAGCTCCAAGATGGCGCCGCGGTCCCGTCCGCCAAGGCGCCCCATCCCGGTGTCGTACTTCACGTGCACCCGTGGTCGCGTGCCTGTCTTCACCCCCGTGGATGCAACGGCTTCGAGGAATCGACGGTCCCATACGGCGATTTCGCTGTTTGCCTCGAGCGCCGCCTGCAGCTCCTCGCCGCCAAGCGCGCCGAGCACGAGGATCGGTGGCTCCACGCCGCCCGCGATCTCCCCGAGCTCCGTGCGCAGCTCTTTCGCCTCCATAGCCCCGGCAACCGCCAGCCCGGTGGCACCACCGGCGAGCGCCGCCAAGGCTGTGTGAGCGGCCCCGTGGCCGTACCCGTCTGCCTTGACGACGGCACAGAGCCGGGCGTCGCCGGCGAGCGCGCGGCCGAGACGCCTGCAGTTGCGCTCGATCGCGCCCACGTCGACCACCGCCACCGCGCGTACCGACTCGCTCACCCGAGCGCCTCCGGTAGCGCCTCGATCACGTCGCCCGCGATCACCGATTCAGCCAGCCCGAGGCGCTCGGCGGCGATCCTGCCGGCGCGCTGGTGGGCGTGGACGCCGGCGCACGCGGCCTCAAAGGGGTCGAGGCCTCGCGCGATGAGCGCGCCGATCAGCCCGGAGAGCACATCGCCCGTGCCCGCCGTAGCGAGGGCCTGGGCACCACCGCGGGCGATCGCCACGCGATCACCCGCCGCGATGAGGGTGTCATCGCCTTTCAGCACAACCACCGACCTGGTGCGCGCGGCCGCCTCGCGAACGCTGGCCAGCCGGTGGGCCGCGACCTCATCCGAGTCGCGAGCGAGGAGGCGCCCCAGCTCGCCCTCGTGTGGTGTCAGCACCGTCGGCGCACCGCGCTCCGCCAGCGACTCGAGGGTTTCAGCGTGAGCATTGAGGCCGTCGGCGTCTACTACGAGCGGGGCGTCGATCAGGCCGGGAAGCTCGCGCGCGAGCTCGAGCGACCCTTCCTCACGACCCAGCCCTGGGCCAACGATGACCGCCGCCGCTCGTTTGGCCGCGTCGGCGATCTCGCCAGCGTCCGTCACATCCAGGCGCCCCTTCGCGCCCTCAAAGCCGCGCGACATGACCTCCGTGAGCTTCATCTCGAAGATCGGCTCGAGGTCGGCGGCGACGGCGACGGTGGCGTACCCAGCCCCCGCGCGGATCGCCGAGAGCCCCGCCAGGCAGACGGCCCCGGTGAGCCCACGCGAACCGCCGACGACGAACACCTCGCCGGACGTGAACTTCGTTGAGCCCGGCTCGCGGCGTGCGACCAGGCGGCCGACCTCGTCGCCGATCACGCCCGCGGCCGTCTCCGCCGGAGCCTCGGACGGGATCCCGATATCCGCCACGCGCAGCTCCCCCGTGCGCTCCTTCCCCGGCGCGATCCAGTGCCCAAGCTTGGCCGCGTGGAAGGTGACCGTCACGTCTGCCGCGACGGCGGCTCCCTCGACCTCGCCGGTCGAGGCGTCCACGCCCGAGGCGATGTCGGCGGCCACCACGGGCGCCCCGCAGTCGTTCATGGCCTCGATCGGCACGTCGGCCGGCGCACGCGGCGCGCCTTCGAAGCCGGTGCCGAAGATGGCATCGACCACCGCGCCTGATCTCGCGAGCGCCGCGGCCACCTCCTCCGGATCCACCACCCTGACGATGTCGACATCGAGGCGTTCGAGGTTGGCCCGGGTGTCGTCCGAGAGCTCGTCAGCAGGCCAGAGCAGCAGCACGTCGACGTCGTGTCCGGTCGCCGCGAGGAGCCTCGCCGTCACCAGGCCATCGCCGGCGTTGTTTCCCTTGCCGCACACCACTCGAACGGGCCCGGGCCGGGCGATCTCGCGCACCGCATCGGCGACGGCCGTGCCCGCTGTCTCCATCAACTCCAAGGAGGGCACGCCGCGCTCCTCGATCGCCCACGCGTCGGCCGCACGCATCCCGTCGGCGTCGTAGACCGGCTGAAGCCAGCTCTCCATGCGGCCAGCGTAGTCCGCGAGAGCCCGCCGGCGAGCTAACGCGCGCGTCCGAGCGGCGCCGTCTGCACGACGGCCGCCGCGTGATCGCGGGTGTGTGTCAGCGACACCTCCAGCTCCACCCCTCGGCGCTGCGCGACCTCGGCCGCAGCCCCGTGCAGACGCAGGCTGGGGGGCACTGAGCCACCGCCCTCCACCTCGATGTCACGGAGCGGCACACCGCTCGCCCCCAAGGCCTTGAGCGCGGCCTCCTTGGCCGCGAAGCGGGCCGCCAGGTGCATGGCGGGCCGCCGGCGCGTGGACGCATACGCCATCTCCCCAGGCGCGAAGAGGCGCTGCGCCAGCGCAGGCCGGCGCTCGAGCGCGCGCTCCAGGCGATCGATCTCGAGCAGGTCGATTCCGATTGCCATCTCAGTCCTCGACGCCGATCACGAGGCGACCGAGCTTGCGACCGTCCGGATCACGGTCTCGCCGTACGCGGGGCTCCAGCGGGGACGACGCTGGCGGGTCCAGACCCGCCTGAGCCCGAGTCGTCATCGCCGCAGGCGGTGAGGCCGCCTGCGAGAGCAGCCCCACACGCGAGCGCGCCCAAGCGCTTCCCCGCGAGTCCCATCACTATTCGACGGTAACCGTCTTGGCGAGGTTTCGGGGCTGATCGACGTTGAGACCCTTCAATCGCGCAACGTGGTAGGCGAGCAGCTGCAGGGGCAAAACCGCGACGATCGGCTGCAGGACCCAATCGGTCGCCGGCACCTCGATCGTGTGATCGGAGACCTCGCCCGCGCGCAGGGACCCGGCGGTCGCGATCGAGATCACGTCCGCTCCTCGGGCGCGCACCTCCTCCATGTTGGAGAGCATCTTCTCGAGGATGGGGCTGTCGGTCGCCACGCAAACCACCGGGGTCGACTCGTCCAGCAGGGCGATCGGGCCGTGCTTCATCTCGCCAGCGGCGTAGGCATCGGAGGGGATGTACGAGATCTCCTTCATCTTGAGCGCGCCCTCGAGGCAGACCGGGAGTCCGATGTTGCGCCCGAGGTAGAGGAAGAAGCGCCCCTCGTGCTTCGCCTGGGCGACCTCCTCGACGCGCTCGGAGACCGTGTCAAGCGTCTCCTGGATCCGGTGTGGGATCGCCTTCAGCTCCGCGATCAGCTGGGTGAGCCGATCCTGTTCGATCGTCCCCCGCTGCTGCGCGACCCAGAGGCCCAGCAGGTACATGGCGGCCACCTGGCACACGAAGGTCTTCGTCGCCGCCACCCCGATCTCGAGGCCCGCGCGAGTGAACAGCACCGCGTCGGAGTCCCGGGTCGCCTGGCTTCCCATGATGTTGGTGAGGGCCAGGACGGTGGCGCCGCGCTCGCGTGCGAGCCGCATCGCCGCGAGGGTGTCGGCGGTCTCCCCTGACTGAGTGATGCCGATGACGAGGTCGGTCTCGTCAACCACCGGATCGCGATAGCGGTACTCGGACGCGATATCCATCTCAACCGGGACCCGCGCCCACTGCTCGATCGCGTAGCGCCCAACGAGCCCCGCGTGGTAGGAGGTCCCGCAGGCGACGATGACGATCCGTCGCATGCGCGCAACGAAGTCGGCCGAGATCGTCTCCTCGAGCTCCGAGAGGTCAACGCGGTCACGCGACGGAAGGCGGTCGGAGATCGTCTCGGCGACGGCGTCGGGTTGCTCGTCGATCTCCTTGCGCATGAAGGTCTCGTAGCCACCCTTCTCGGCGGCGTCCTCGTCCCAGGTGACCTCCTCGCTGGACCGCTCGATCACGTTCCCATCGGCGTCGGTGACGGTGGCTTCTTCGGCCGTCACGGTCACGATCTCGCCGTTTTCGATCGTGAGCGCCCGCCGCGTCTCGGCAAGGAAGGCGGGGATCGCCGAGGCGATGAACGTCTCCGTCTCACCGATGCCGACGATGAGCGGACACTCCTGCCGTGCCGCGACGAGGGTGTCTGGCTGGGAGGCATGCATGGCGGCGAAGGCGTAGTGGCCACGCAGCGTGACGAAGCTCTTGCGCACGGCCTCGGTCAGGTCGCCATCCCAATTGCGCTCGATCAGGTGGGCGACGATCTCGGCGTCAGTCTCAGAGGAGAACTCGTGCCCCTGCTCGGTCAGCTCAGCCCGCAGCTCCGAGTGGTTCTCGACGATGCCGTTCAGGACGATCTGACACTCGCCCGAGCAGTCGGCATGCGGGTGCGCGTTCTCCTCGGTCACGCGCCCATGCGTAGCCCAGCGGGTATGCGCGAGCCCGATGGTGGCCGGGGGCGCCGCGACGGCGACGCCGCCGTCGCCGTTCATGCCCACCGCCTCGCGCAGGTGCTCGAGGTTGCCGACGGCGCGCACGGAGTCGATGTGGCCGTCCTCGAGCAGCGAGATCCCCGCCGAGTCATAGCCGCGGTACTCGAGCTTCTCAAGCCCGGCGACGAGGAGGTCCCGGCATGGACGCTTGCCCACGTATCCGACGATTCCGCACATCTGAAGGCGAGGAAGGGTAGAGGCAGGGGCGCCCTCAGGTAATAGCCTGCGCTCGGATGGGCGACTTCCTCACGAGGCGCGACGATCTGCGCCAGACCAGGGTCGCCGCGTCAGGCCCACCCGGGATCGATGAAGGTCAGGCACTCCTGCGAGTGAGCCGCATCGGACTCACCGCGAACAACATCACCTACGGCCTGCTGGGCGACGCCATGAACTACTGGCGATTCTTCGAGGCGCCGCACGGCTGGGGACGCGTGCCGGTCTGGGGATTCGCCGACGTCGCCGCCTCGGAGGCGGAGGGACTCGAGGCGGGCGGGCGCGTGTACGGATATCTGCCGCCATCTGAGCATCTGGTCGTTGACGTGGCAGATGCAGGCGAGGTTGGGTTTCGAAACGCCGCACCGCATCTGGACGAGCTGCCGAGCGCCTACCACCGCTACCTGCACACCGGGAGCGATCCGTTCTACGACGAGCGCCACGAGGATCAGCAGGCGCTGCTGCGGCCGCTCTTCTTCACCTCCTTCCTCCTGGACGACGAGCTGGGCGAGGGCGGCCTCTCAGGCGCCCGCGTCGTGGCGATCTCGAGCGCCTCGTCGAAGACGGCGATCGCTGCCGCGTTCATGCTGGCCCAGCGCCAGGGAGTCGACGTCGTCGGCCTCACCTCGAGCCGGAATCTGGAGTTCGTGAAGGGCCTTGAGATCTACGACGAGGTGGTGGCCTACGACGATCTCGAGGACTGGGATCCGGGCCGAGCAGCGTTCGTGGATATCGCAGGCGACGGCGGGCTTCGAGGGCGCGTTCATCGCTCTGCGGGCGATCGGCTCGCCGCCTCGATCACCGTCGGCGCGTCGCACTGGGAGGAGGTCGGCGCGGAGCCGGGCGAGATGCCAGGGCCCACCCCACGCTTCTTCTTCGCGCCGGATCGCGTCACGAAGCGCGCCGCCGACTGGGGAGGCAACGGGCTCTCAAGACGCGTGGCCGACGCCTGGGACCCCTTCGTCGAGTGGGTCGCCGACTGGCTCGAGATCGATCACCGCGAGGGCCTCGCTGGCCTCCGCGACGCCTACCTCGAGGTGCTCGAGGGCAGGGTCCCGCCCGCGCGGGCGCACGTGATCGACCTCTAGCGGTCCTCGCGCTTCACCTGCGAGCCGCCAACGATCGCGTCCTCGCCGGAGTCGAAGCGGACCCAGGCCTTGTTGCCCCCGTCGTAGTCGGGCGCCCACAGGACCAGGGTCGCCTGATCGCGCTCGTCGGCGTCGGCGGGCCCGATCGAGACCGGATCCCCGCCCTCGTCGTCGAGGCCGCGCCAGACGCGGATGAATGGATTTCCCTCCCACTCCTCCTCGATCGTGGACGGCTGCCGGTGGCCGGGGTGGATCCGGGTCGAGGGGTCGAGCTTCATCAGCTTCTCCATGATCGACTCCTTGAGATCGGAGAAGCCCGTCGCCCCCGGGGCCCGGGTTCCCCCCACCGTGCCGGCGAAGAGCACGTCGGCGGTGAGCACGTCCGTGTCGTCGATCCGCAGCGCACAGTGGTCGGCGCAATGACCCGGCGTATGCATCACCTCGACCCGCAGGTCGCCGCTCTCGATCACGTCGCCGTCGGCGAATGTCTCCGTGACCTTGCCGTCGAGGAGCTCGGCCGTCTTCGAGTGCGCCAGGATCGGCACCCCGAAGCGCTCGGCGAGCTTCTCCATCTCGAGCACGTGATCCCAGTGGTGATGGGTGAGGAGCAGGTGAGTTACCTCGGTGCCCTCTCGCTCGGCGCGCTCGGCGAGCGGATCGGTGACGCCGTTCGAGTCGACGAGGATGCCGCTGCCGCCCGGCCGGTCGCAGACGAAGTACGCGTTCGAGAGGAAGTCCGGATTCTCGACTCGCTGCAGGATCACGCGGACCCACTCTCACCGAAATCGATGACGCTGCGGATGCCGTCCTGCGCCTCCATCAGCTCGAAGCCGCGATTGACCTCGTCGAGCGTGATGTGGTGCGAGATGAACGGGTCGACGTCGATCTCGCCCGCCATCCACAGATCGACGAGCTTCGGCACGCCCTCGCGGCCCTTGACGCCGCCGAAGGACGAGCCCGCGACCCGGCGGCCGGTGATCAAGAAGCGCGGGATGATGTCGAGCGTCTCCCCCTTGCCGGCGACGCCGGCAACGGTGCAAAGGCCCCATGCCATCCGCGCCGACTCGACGGCCTGTCGCATCACCTTGACGTTGCCGGTCGCCTCGAAGGTGTAGTCGGCGCCGAACCCGTCCGTCTCAGCCGTAATTCGCTCGACGACGTCGTCGGACGCCGTCCAGGTGTCGGTCGCGCCCTGGCCCTTGGCGAGCTCGAGCCGATCATCGGATAGATCGACCGCGATGATCCGCTCAGCGCCCTGCAGCCGGCAGCCAGCGACGGCGCCGAGGCCGACCATCCCCGCTCCGAAGACGACACAGGTGGACCCCTCGCGCACCTTGGCGGTGTTCATCGTCGCGCCGAGCCCGGTCGAGAGCCCGCACGCAAACAGGCAGGCGCCTCCGAGCGGAGCCTCGGGATCGATCTTTGCGAGCGCGATCTGCGGCATCACCGTGTACTCCGCGAAGGTCGACGTGCCCATGAAGTGGCGGATGTCCTCGCCATCGCGGTGCAGTCGGGTCGTCCCGTCGGGGAGGTAGCCCTTGTTCTGCTGCTCGCGGATGGCGAGGCAGAGGTTCGTGCGCTCGTCGACGCAATGCACGCACTCGCCGCACTGCGGCGAGAACAGGGTGACGACGTGGTCGCCGACCTCGAGCATGTCGACGTCGGGGCCGACGGCCTCGACGACCCCGGCGCCCTCGTGTCCCAGAACCGTCGGCGCATAGCCCGACGGGTCGACCCCGGATGCCGTGTAGAGGTCCGTGTGGCAGACGCCGCATGCGACCAGGCGCACCAGGGCCTCGCCTGGGCCCGGATCGCGGAGCTCGAGCTCCTGCACCTTCAGGGGCTCCCCGAACTCCTCCAATACCGCTGCGCGAATCTTCATGAAACCTCCGTGTCGCTCCCTCCTCGCAAGTGACAGGAGGTTTTCAGACCAGGAGCCCGAGCGTCACTCCGGGGCGAGCACGAACCCGGTCCAGGGTTCACAACAGGCAGTGAGGGCGAGACTCAAGGCTTGGCGCTAGCCCAGCTCGCGCTCGACCACCTCGACCAGACGGGAGCACACGGCTTCGCACTCGGCTTCGTCAGGTGCCTCGACCATGACGCGGACGAGCGGCTCCGTCCCCGACGGGCGGACCAGCACGCGCCCGCGGCCCCCAAGGGCGGCGTTCTCCTCGTCCACAGCCCGCCACAGGTCATCGGCGCCTTCGATTGCGGATCGGTCGCGCACCTTCACGTTGCGCAGGAGCTGGGGGAGACGCTCGAACGGTTTCGCGTCGGCGAGCGAGCGGCCCGCCAGGGCCGAGGTGATCAGCAATGCAGCCGCGATGCCGTCCCCCGTCGGAGCGTAGTCCGTCCAGATCAGGTGCCCGGACTGCTCGCCGCCGAGCGACCAGTCGCGCTCGCGCAACTCGGCCGAGATGTGGCGGTCGCCGACGTCGGTGGTGGCGACCTCGATGCCCTCCCGCTCCATCGCCTGATGGAAGCCGTAGTTGGTCATAACCGTGACGGCGATGCCACCGGCGAGACGACCTGTCTCCCGCAAGTGGAGAGCGGCGATCGCGATCAGCTCGTCGCCGTCACGCACATCGCCGACACCATCGACCGCGATCACCCTGTCGCCGTCGCCGTCGAACGCGAAGCCGAGGTCGGCCTCACCCGAGCGGACGAGCTCGGCGAGTGCCTCGGGCTGAGTGGAGCCGACGCCGTCGTTGATGTTGCGCCCTGTCGGGTCTGCGCCGATGACCTCGGTGGTGGCTCCGAGCCGTCCGAAGATCGCGGGGGCGGCTCGGTAGGTGGCGCCGTGGGCGCAATCGAGAGCGATGGTCCTTCCAGCCAGGTCAAGCGGGAAGGCGGTGTTGAGCTCTCTTAGATAGTCCTCGAGCGATCCCTCGAGCGTGCGAACGCGCCCGATCGCCTCGGCGGGCGAGGCCTCGGCGCTGGAGTCGGCGATGTCATGGGGGCGCCCGAGGCGCTCGGCGACGAGGGTCTCGATCCGCGCCTCCGCCTGATCGGCGAGCTTCGACCCGTCGGCGCCGAAGAACTTGATGCCGTTGTCACGCCACGGGTTGTGCGACGCCGAAACGACGACCGCCAAGTCGATGCCGTGGCGACGCACCATGACCGAGGCTGCGGGGGTGGGCAGGACCTCGCCCAGCAGAGCATCCCCGCCCCCCTGCGCGATCCCGGCTGCGAGTGCCGCCTCGAGCATGGGGCCGGAGTCACGCGTGTCCCGGATGATCAGGACCTGAGGTCGCACTCGCCTGGTGGCCTCGGCGGCCGCGTGCCCAAGCGCCGTTGCGAGCTCGGCCGTGAGCATCTCGCCGGCGACGCCGCGGACGCCGTCGGTACCGAAAAGCTTCATGGGGTTGGCGCCCCGCTGGGGGCGGTCTACCTCTTTGAAAACTGCGGTCGCTTGCGGGCTTTCTTGAGCCCTGCCTTGCGGCGCTCCTTCTCGCGAGCGTCCCGCGTCAGGTAACCGCGGCGCTTGAGCTCACCGCGCAGCTCTGGATCGATCTCGGTGAGCGCGCGGGCCACTCCGTGGCGGACCGCACCGGCCTGCCCCGATATCCCCCCACCGTGCACGCGCACGCGGACGTCGACGGTGTCCTCGTAGCCGGCGGTGACCAGCGCCTGGCGCGCCATCGTCTGATGCTGATGGCGGGGGAAGTACTCCTCGAGCTTGCGCGAGTTGACCTCGAAGACTCCGCCCCCGGGAGCGAGGACAACGCGTGCGATGGCCGTCTTGCGCTTGCCGGTTGCCTGGATGCGAGTGTCGGCCGGCAACTCGACGGTGGGACCGCGACGGGCGAGAGGCTCCTCGGCGCCAGCGTCATCGGCGGCGGCGTCCCGGCTCGCTCGCTCCTCGGCCTCGGCCTCGGCACGGGCCCGCTCCTCGGCGGAGAGCTCGCGCTCGGGCTCGATCGCAATCGGCTCGAGCTCGGCGCCGGGGGGCGCATCCTTCGCCTTGGGCTTCGGCTCGGCGGTCTCCCCCTCGGCCTCCTCGCTCGCCTGCGCCTCCTCCGCCTTGGGAGCATCCTCGGCCTCGGCCGCTGGCTCGGAGGTTCCCTCGGGAGCGGCTTCCTCGGCCGCCTGATCGGCGGCGGGAGGGGCATCGTCGGCAGAGGTGTCTTCGCTCGGCGCCGCTTCCGCGGGTGCGTCCTCGTCGGTGGGGCGCTCTTCTTCGGCCATCACGCCTCGATCTCCATCTGCTTCGGCTGCTGTGCGGAGTGCGGATGCTCGGGCCCGGCGTAGACCTTCAGCTTGGTGATCTGCCGGCGCGCGAGGCGGTTCTTAGGGAGCATTCCCTTGACGGCCTTGCGGATGACCTCCTCTGGGCGCCGGTCGAGCATCTCACCGAGAGTGCGTGACCGGATGCCACCCGGATACCCGGTATGGCGGTAGTAGACCTTGTCCGTGCGCTTTTGGCCGGTGACTCGGATCTTCTCCGCGTTTACGACCACGATGAAGTCCCCGGTATCGCAATGCGGGGTGTAGTCGGGCTTGCGCTTACCCCGGAGGGCATCGGCCACCTGCGTCGCCAACCGGCCCAGTGTCTTTCCTTCTGCGTCGACGACATACCAGTCGCGCTGGCGAGTCTCAGGCGTGGCTACGTAAGTCTTCATGCGTGCGAAAAGCCGCGCTCGTGACCTCCACGCCGCGCGGCGAAGGGCATGATAGCCACCAGGAGGCGGGCCGGGAGGTGGCCGAGGCCGAGGCTATACTGGCCGCGCCAATTACCTGCCGAGTCCCGTGCGGCCAGCCGTTCGGGAGCGGGGGAACCGAAGGGAGGAAGGAACCCTCCCAGGGGCGAGTTGGACCGTCAGGTCCGTAGCGCCGCTCTTGTCGGCGCGAGCCCGTCAGCTAACCCCGTAGGCAGCAGACGAGAGAGGTAAGTCTTGGGGCCTTTTGGTCTCCCGCGGGGCGCGGAACGAAAAACCGTAGGAGCGGCCACGATCGTCGCCTGTCTGTGCGTGGCGGCGGGAGCGTCGGCCGGCGGCGGCATCGGAGCCGGCGGCGGACCAAAGGTCAAGCATGTGCGCTGCATCGAGACCTGCGCGGGGGCGCGCGAGGCAACGATCGGCTCCAAGATCGAGCTCACCGGCACCCACCTGCGGTCCATGCGAAGGGTCAGCTTCCGAGCTGACGGCGGCGGGCGGATTGAGGTCCACGCCCTCGACTCCTCACGGAGCGCTGTGAAGGCGCGCGTGCCAGCCGAAGCGATCACCGGCAAGCCCGGCGTCGAGGGGGGCGGCGCTGGCGATACCGCGCCCGAGGTCCTCAAGATCGTCGACGAGGATCAGATCCCCGACGAAGGCCCCTTCCAGCTGGCCACCGCCAAGGCCTCGCCGGCGAAGGCCTACTACCAGGGCCAGCGCGAGCCCAAGCTCACCTACAGCTTCGAGGGTGAGGCGACCGACGTTCGGATCCTGATCGCCAAGAAGAAGACCGACACCGTCGTGCGCACCATCGTCCAGGACGACCGGCAGCCCGGCACGCATTACAAGGTGCGGTGGAACGGGCGCACCAAGCGGGGCAAGCCGGCGGGGAATGGCAAGTATCGCTTCAAGATCGGCCCCAAGCCCGGCAACAGCCTCGATTCGAGCAAGCAAGCTTCGTTCGGCTTCTACGACCACAAGTTCCCGATCCGGGGACGGCACTCCTACGGCGACGGGATCGGGGCCGGCCGAGGCCACCAGGGCCAGGATGTGTTCGCCCGTTGCGGCACCCGCCTCGAAGCCGCCCGCGGCGGGCGCGTCCAGTGGAAGCGGTTCCATGGCTCGGCGGGCTATTACCTGGTGATCGACGGCGCGGGCACGCGTCGCGACTACACGTATATGCATATGCGCAAGCGGGGCCGGCCGCGCGAGGGCTCTCGCGTGAAGACCGGCGAGCGCATCGGCTACGTCTCGGATACGGGCAATGCGACGGGCTGCCACCTCCACTTTGAGATCTGGTCGAAGCCCGGCTGGTATGAGGGCGGGCACTTCACGAACCCCACCGACGATCTGCGGCGCTGGGATCGCTGGAGCTAGCTGCTCCGCGGCTGCGCGTCCGCCACGGCTGACGCTGCACCTATCCTGCCGCGCATCGTCCGCCGGTCCCCCCAGATCCTCTTTCTAGCCACCGCGGTCTTGGTCGTCGTCGTCGGGATCGGAGCGCTCCCCCAGCCGCCAACAGCGGCCAGCGCGGCGGCGTCCGACAAGACGCCCAGGATCACCGAGCTCCGGTGCCTGTCGGATTGTGCCGGCGCCCGCTCCGCGGCTATCGGCGGCAAGATCGTCCTCGGAGGCCGCCACCTGGCAGGCGTCGATCAGGTTTCCTTCGACGGCGACCCCGCCGCCATCGCCGTCGCGCCGAGCTCCGCCGCGGCCCGGCGAGTCACCGTTTCGGTTCCCTCCGGTGCCGTCTCCGGCCGCCCCGAGGTCACCACCGCTCAGGGCGACGATGCGACAGCGCCGCGAAAGCTGACCATCGCGACCGCGAGCGAGGTGCCCGCCGCCGGACGCATCAGGTTGACCGCTTCGCGGGTTAAGCCCAGGCGTGCCTTCTTCGATCAGCCGGGCGATATCAAGCTGAGCTATCGGTTCGCCGCCTCGGGGCGGACGGGGGTACGGGTGGAAGTTGTCCGCAGGCGCGGCTCCAAGCGTGTCCGCAGCTGGCGGGAACCCGGGCAGGTGCCCTTCACCCGCCACACCCGCACGTGGAACGGGCTGGAGCGGGATGGAGACATCGCCGATGACGGCACCTACCGTTTTCGTGTGGGGGGATTCGGGCGACGATCCGTCGGAGCGGGGGCGCTCAAGCTCTTCGGCTATCGCTTTCCGGTGCGCGGCTCCCATCGCTACGGCGGGTCGGAGGAGCGCTTCGGCGCCCCCCGCAGCGGCGGGCGGACCCATCAGGGTCAGGACGTCTTCGCCGCCTGCGGGACGCGTCTTGAGGCGGCCCGGGGCGGCCGCGTGCAGGTGAAGGCCTACGACGGGTCCCTCTACGGCCACTACGTGGTGATCGATGCCCGGAGGACGCGAGCCGACCACATGTACGTGCACATGAGCTCGCCGTCCCCCTTCGGGCGGGGTGATCGCGTGCGCACCGGCCAGCGGATCGGGTCAGTGGGGCGCAGCGGCAACGCTAGCGCCGAGCCCTGCCAGCTTCACTTCGAGCTGTGGCCGGCAGGTTGGCGTCGCGGCAGGCCCGTCGACCCGCTGCCAGCGCTCCGACGCTGGGACGGGTGGTCTTGAGAGGCGAGGCCTCGGGGGCGACTCGCCAGTACGGCGTCGCCGCGGGGATGCTCACCGCGGCCGTCGCAGTCGCCGGGCTGCTCACCTACGGGTTCTTCGCCCTCGCCTCTCACTCGTTGAGCGCGGACGACTACGGGCAGGTCGTCGTGCTTTGGACCTGTGTGTTCGTCGTCGTCTCGGTCTTCTTCCGTCCCGTCGAGCAGCTGCTTTCGAGAACGATCGCCGAGCAGGAGGCACACGACCAGTCGATCCGTCACACGCTGCGAGTCGCGGGATCGATCCAGCTCGGCCTTGCCCTGGTTTTCGTCGCGGTCGCGTTCGCTCTACGCGACTTCATCGAGGGGGACCTGCTGGAGGGGGACGCCTTTCTCTTCTACGCACTGATCGGAGCCGTGCTCGCGTTCGGCGCGAGCTTCTTCGCCAGGGGGTTCCTGGCCGGGAAGCGCAGGTTTGGGCACTTCGCCGCGCTGCTCTTACTCGACGGGTCCGGCCGACTGGCCTTCTCGCTGGCGGTCGCCGTCGGGATCGCAGAAGGCGTCGATGCCGTAGCGCTCGGCGTTGTTGCCGGACCGGCCCTGAGCCTGCTGGTGGTCCCGGTGGCGCTGCGAGCTCGCCCGGCCAGAGCATTCCGGCCTCCGCCAGCCGAGGTCGGCGACGACGGGAGCGCCCCCAAACCCGACACTCCCGAGTTCACCCTCGCGCACGGCGGTGGCTTCGCGGCGGCGGTGCTCGTCATCATGCTCTCCGAGCAGGTGTTTCTCGGCACGGGCCCGCTCTTCGCCCGAGCCGAGGAGGGCGCCGCGGCTGCCGGATTCATGTTCAACATCCTGCTCGTCGCACGCGCGCCGGTCGTTCTCTTCCAAGCCGTCGCCGCAAGCCTCCTTCCGCACCTGACGCGCCTGCGCTCGACGGGTCGCGATGCGGGCCAAGAGGCGTTCGCTCTATCGGTCCGCATGACGATCGCCGTCGTTTCGGCCTGCGCCGTCATCCTCTCACTGATCCTGCTCGCGGTGGGCCCGGAGCTCATGCAGCTCGCCTTTGGCGACAAGTTCACTTACGACCGGTTTGACTTGGTGATCATCGGTGTGGGCGTGGGCTTCTACCTCTCGGCGGCAACGCTGAACCAAGCCGCCCTCGCCCAAGGCCAGGTGCGCCGCGCGGCCGGCTGCTGGGCCGTATGCGCGGTCGCCTTCGTGCTCTGGAACCTGACCGAAGTGACCGATGTATTCAGGCGAGTAGAGATCGGGTTCACGGCGAGCGCCGCAATCCTCTGCGCCCTGCTGCTCCTGCTCTATCGCAGGCCGCATGCGCGACCGGCCGACGAGCTCACGCCGGACTCGCCACGCGAGCTCGAGGCGCGGCTGGCAGCGGCGGACGAGGCGTTTTAGGGCCCCGGCCCTACTCCCACTCGATCGTGGCCGGCGGCTTCGACGAGATGTCGAGCACCACGCGGTTGACGCCCTCCACCTCGTTGATGATGCGGCCGGAGACGCGCTCGAGCAGGTCGTAGGGGAGCCGGGCCCAATCGGCCGTCATCGCGTCGTCGGAGGTGACGGCGCGAATCACGATCGGGTAGGCGTAGGTGCGACCGTCGCCCTGGACGCCGACCGAGCGCACCACCGGCAGGACGCAGAAGCTCTGCCACAGCTCGCGGTAAAGGCCGGCCGCTCGTATCTCCTCCTGCAGGATCGCATCGGCCGCGCGGAGGATGTCGAGGCGCTCGCGATTCACCTCACCCCCCACGATCCTGATCGCGAGCCCCGGGCCGGGGAACGGCTGACGCCAGACGATCGCGTCGGGCAGACCCAGGTCCGTCGCGACCGCCCTGACCTCGTCCTTGAAGAGCATCCGGAGGGGCTCGACCAGCTCAAGCCCAAGGTCCTCCGGCAGCCCGCCGACGTTGTGGTGAGACTTGATCGTCGCGGCAGCGTGTCCGTCGCCCCCCGACTCGATCACGTCGGAGTAGAGGGTGCCCTGCACCAGGAAGCGTGCATCGTCGAACTTCGCGGCCTCGGCTTCGAAGACGCGGATGAACTCCTCGCCGATGATCTTTCGCTTGCGCTCCGGCTCGTCGACACCGGCGAGCCGGGCGAGAAAGCGGTCGGTGGCATCGACGTGGATGAGCTGGTCCCCGAGGCGCTCCCTGAATGTCTCGACGACCTGATCGGCTTCGTTCAGCCGCATCATCCCGTGGTCGACGAGCACGCAGACGAGTTGGTCGCCGATCGCCTTGTGCACCAGCGCGGCAGCCGTGGCCGAGTCGACCCCGCCGGAGAGGCCGCAGATCACGCGCGCATCGCCGACTTGGGCGCGGACGCGCTCCACCTGATCGTCGATCACCGATGCCGGCGACCAGCGTTCCTCGCAGCCCGTGATCTCGCGTAGGAATCGCTCGAGGATCTGGGTCCCGTATGGGGTATGCACGACCTCGGGGTGGAACTGAATGCCGTAGAGGCCACGCTCGGTGCTCTCGAAGGCCGCGACCGGGGATCCGGGGCTGGCGGCAAGCGCGGTGAACCCGGGCGGCGGCTCGAAGACGCAGTCCCGATGACTCATCCAGCACTGCTGCTCCGCCGGCAGCCCGGCGAGCAACTCGCCGCCGCCGTCGGCCAGCGCCAGCTCGGTGCGCCCGAACTCGCCCGCGTCGGCGGCCTCGACCTTGCCGCCGAGGAGGTGGACCATCGCCTGCATGCCGTAACAGATGCCGAGCACGGGAACCCCGAACTCGAGCAGCTCCTTGCGAAGCGCGGGCGCCCCGTCGGAGTACACGGAAGCCGGGCCTCCCGAGAGGACCAGGGCCCGGGGGGCGCGATCGCGGATCCGCTCGAGCGCAACATCGTGGGGCAGGAGCTCGGCGAACACGCCGCACTCCCGGATCCGTCGCGCGATCAGTTGCGAGTACTGGCCACCGAAGTCGAGGACCAGGACCTCCTCGCGCGCGGCGGCGACCGCGCGGTCCTCAGGCGTCAGCTCGGTGACACCGGGCTCGGCTGGCAGCTCCGGGTCCCCCAGCGCGATCTCCCTCGCGGGCGTCGGGTCCGGCGGCCGTGCGACGTCCTCGGTCATCTCGCCGGGGAGCGCCGCCGGGTCAGTCATCCGAGGCTGCGACTCCTGCGGCGACGATGGCGCGGCCGTTGGAGCCCATGCCCACCGACTGCTCCTGCTGGAGCTTCTTTCCCTCTGTCTGCAGCGACGGAGCGACCATCACCTCGGCGCGCTGGAAGTCGCGGATGTCCTCGTAGCCACAGGTGGCCATGGAGGTGCGAAGCGCGCCCATCAGGTTGAAGGTGCCGTCGTTCTCGTGCGCGGGGCCGTTCAGGATCTCCTCGAGTGTGCCGTCCTGGACGGTCTTCACCCGCGTTCCTCTCGGCAGCGAGGGATGGAACGTGGCCATGCCCCAGTGGAACCCGCGCCCCGGGGCCTCCTTGGCACGGGCCAGAGGTGAGCCGATCATGACCGCGTCGGCGCCGCAGGCGATCGCCTTGGAGACATCTCCCCCGGTCCGCATGCCGCCGTCCGCGACCACGTTGCAGTACTCGCCCGTCTCGAGCATGTGCTGAGAGCGAGCTTCGGCGACGTCTGCGATCGCCGTCGCCTGAGGGACCCCGATGCCGAGGACACCGCGCGTGGTGCAAGCGGCCCCTGGTCCGACCCCTACCAGCACCCCGGCCGCTCCCGTGCGCATGAGGTGGAGGCCCGTGTTGTAGGAGGCGCAGCCACCGACCAGACACGGGATCGGCACGTCCGCGATGAACTCCTTCAGGTTGAGCGGCTCGGACTTGGTGGAGACGTGCTCGGCCGAGATGACCGTGCCCTGGATCACGAGGATGTCTAGCCCCGCCTCGAGCGCGACCTCGTAGTACTTGGTCACACGCTGCGGCGTGAGCGAGCCGGCCGCCACGGCCCCCGCGTTCTTGATCTCCTCAACCCGGCGAGCGATGAGGTCGGCATCGAGCGGCTGCTCGTAGACACCCTGCATCAGGTTCGTGGCGTCCTGGGGCGAAGCCTTGGCGATCTTCTCCAGCTCGGCGTCCGCGTCCTCGTAGCGGGACCAGATGCCCTCGAGGTTGAGCACCCCGAGGCCCCCCAGGCGGCCGATCTCGGCCGCGCTCCGTGGGCTCACGACGCCGTCCATGGCGGACGCCATCAGCGGCAGCTCGAACCGGTACGGGCCGAGCGCCCACGACACGTCGACATCGTCGGGGTCTCGGGTACGGCGTGAAGGCACGATCGCGATGTCGTCAAACCCGTATGCCCGGCGCCCCTTCTTGCCGCGGCCGATCTCTACTTCCACGCTCTCAGATACCTCCGTCGAATAGACCTTCCAGGCTAGGCGTGCCCGCGGACGAAAAAGCCCCGCCAAGGCGGGGCTCGAAAGCCGGAGAATGCGGGCTCTGCGGGCGCGATTTCAACGCCTCGGCGATGATAACAGCGGTATACCTCGGCTCCTCAGGGAACACTTGCAGCCGGCAGATCCAGCTCCTTGACGCTCACCTTCGGTAGGAGCCGCTCGACCTCGTTGCGGTCGAGCGTTCCGGCGCCGAAATGCTGGGTCGATTCGGCGCCCGCCGCGACCCCGCGGGCGAGGCATTCCTGGGGGGTGGCACCGGCGTGCCGCGCCGCGACATAGCCCGCGAGGAACGCGTCGCCTGACCCAACCGTCGAGACGGGCTCGAGTGGCTCAATCTCCACTTCGTAGCGAACCCCATGCGGAGCCTCCCCCGCCCGCCTGCCCAGGGGCGTGCCATCACCCGCCGGGGAGACGATCGCGACGCAACCGCCCTCGCGAGTGATAACCGCCTCTCCGGCGCCCATCTCGATCAGGCCGTCGAGCCCCATGGACAGGTCGGCGCCGTCGGTGAACTCGTGACCAACGGCCCCCTCCGCCTCGAGGACGTTGGGAGCGACCACCGCCGGCTCGGCCCGCAGCCCAGCGCGCATCGGCTCGCCGTATGAGTCGAGCACCGTGAGGATCCCGCGCTCGCGCAGGGTTGGGATCAGCTGGCCGTAGACGTTCACGTCGAGCCCTGGCGGGACGCTGCCCGCGATGACGCAGATCGAAGCACCCTGGGCCAGATACAGCAGCTTGTCGAGGAAGGCCTCGAACTCTCGCTCCTCGACCTCGGGGCCGCGCTCGTTGATCTCGGTTTGCTCGGCGGAGGTCGGGTCGATCACGGCGAGGTTCGTTCGCGACTCGCCGGCGATCCGGGTGAAGTCGCTGAGGACCGACTCGGCCGCGAGCAGCTCGACGATGCGGTTGCCGGTGGAGCCGCCGACGAGCCCGGTCGCGATCACCGGACTGCCCAGGCGCTTCAGCGCCCGGGCGATGTTGACGCCCTTGCCGCCGGCGGCGGTGGTCGCGTCGACAGCGCGGTGCCGGCGGCCGAGCCGAAAGTTGGGAACGGCCACCGTGCGGTCGAGCGCTGCGTTTAGCGTGACTGTGAGGATCACTGAGGGTCCCGGGCCTCTCTCTCAGATGCAGACGATACCCCTGACGAGAGGTTCATCCGGGCTCTCTGCGGCGCCGCACGATCCAGGCCACCGGAATCACGATCAGGAGGAGTACCGCGAGGGCGCCCAGAGCAAGCAGGCCCCACGCCCCGGCTCGACTCCCGGGAAGGGCCGCGTCGATGCGTTCGATCAGGCTGGCGGCGTCGGCCCCACTGGCCGCCACGAGCGGCACCCGCGCCTCCTGCTCGCCGTCCACCGTGACGATGGCCGTGCCGAAGCGGTCGCCGCGCGAGACCGGGCCCTTCACCTCGGGCGGTATGCCCTTGGCCGCGATCTCGATGTCCTGGTCCCGGCGCACGGTGAGCTCGACGCCCTGCCTGGCAACGATCGGCACGACCACGTCGCGGTCGCGGATCGCGACGTCGCCCAGCCGCTTGCCCTTCCGGATCACTTCCTCCTCGTCGTAGAGCGAGAAGCCGTACCGCAGAAGATCGAGCGTTCCCTGCTCTCGGGCAAACTCCGACGGGGTCCCGAGCACCGCGGATACGAGCGTCACTCCCTTGCGCTCCCCGGATCCCACGAGCACATATCCAGCGCCATCTGTGAAGCCGGTTTTGACCCCGTCCACCCACGGAACCCTCGCCACCAGGGTGTTGCGATTCGCGATCCGCCTGACGCGACCGCCGCTCTCCACCGTCGCGCTGGGCGAATCGGTGATCTTCTGGATCAGCGGGTCGCGGCGGAGGATGATCGCGAGGTCCACCAGATCGCGCGCAGTCGTGTGATGGCCCGGACCGTCGAACCCGATCGGGTTCTCATAGCCCGTGTCGTCGAGCCCAAGTCTCCGCGCCTCCCGGTTCATCCGAGCGACGAACGCACCCTCCGATCCCTCCGCCGCCACCGCCAGCGTCACCGCCGCGTCGTTGCCGCTCGCAAGCAGCAGGCCGTAGAGCAGATCCTCGACCGAGACCGACTCGCCCGGGCGCAGACCCATCAGCGACTCGCCCGGGCCAGGGCTGTACGGCGCCGCCGTCACCTCCGCCCCGGGCTTCAGGGCCTCGCGGGCGAGGTAGGCCGTCATCAGTTTCGTCGTACTCGCCATCGGCAGCTCCCTGCCGGCGGCGTGAGCGGCAAGCTCATCCTTGTCGTCGGGGTCATAGAGCAGCCAGGCAGCGGCGTCAGGCCGCGGCGCGGCGGGCTGCTTCGGGGCCGCCGCGACGGACGGTGCCGCCGCCAGCACGACCAGTGCCGTGCCGCATGCCAGCCACCACCGGACGCCGCGGGGCGCGCCTAGCCGGGCCGCAGCTTCAGCGTCTGGCCGGGCTGCAGGGTCTGCGGGTCGACGTCCGGATTCAGCTCCAAGAGCCGCTCCTCGCTGAGGTTCGCGCTGTCGGCGATCGTCGAGAGGTTGTCGCCCGGCTGCACGACGTAGGTGTCCTCGCCCGACTGCTGCTGCTCTTGCTTGCCGCCGCGATCGCCCCTTTTCTTGCCGTCGTCGCGGGAGGAGTCGATTGAGCCCCCGACCACGACCAGGATGGCCACGACCACCGCTGCGAGCCCAAGCAGAGCCAAGAGGCGAGTGCTCCATTGCTGCCAGGTTCCTGTGCTCGTCGTGCCGTCCATGTGCAACCCGTTTGCCGGGCGACTGTGCCTGCGGCCGGCAGATGGTAGGCGCTATCAGCTCTGCCTCAGGCCCCACAGCTCCGCTCGCAAGCGATCGGCCGCGTCGCCCGGATCGTCCGCGCTGGCGATCGACCGTGAGGCGGCAACCAGCACGGATGCGGGATGGGAGCCAAGTGCGGGCCCCAGGTCGGCGAGGTGCCCCCCTTGCGCCCCCACCCCGGGCATGAGGAAGATCGCGGCGGGCATCAACTCACGCAGTCGCGCGAGATGCTTTGGCTCCGTCGCCCCCACCACGGCGCCCATGCCCGTGAGACCCGAGGAGCCCGCCAGCCGTTCGGCCCGCTCGGCGACCAACGCCGCCACCCGCTCGAACACGGGACCGGCGCTCGTCTCGAGGTCGAGGAGGTCGGCGGCGCCCGGATTGGACGTGCGCACCAAGACGAAGAGCCCCCCTCCGGCGCCAGCCGCCGCTGCGATCAGAGGCTCGAGCGCATCACCACCCAGAAGCGGGCTGACCGTGGCGGCGTCCACGCCCAGTCCGTGCACCGCGCCGAACGGGGTTGATGTGCTCCCGAAGAGCATCTGCGCGTAGGCGGCGGCGCTCACCGGCACGTCCCCTCGCTTGCCGTCGGCGACGACCAGAAGCCCAGCCTCCCGGGCGGCCGTGGCCACGGCCGCGAGCGCCGCCCAGCCGGGCGCGCCGAGGCGCTCGAAGCACGCGAGTTGGGGCTTTACCGCGACGCAGTGCTCACCTGCCGCGTCGATCAACGACCTGCAGTGCGCGGCGACCGCCGCCCCTGCCTGCTCGGCGGCCGCTCCCGCGGCCTTGTCCCCGATCGCGCCGTCGAGCGCCGCCGGGTCGGGGTCGAGCCCGAGGCAGATCTGGCTGCGCCGCTCCTCGACGAGGGCGGCCAGCCGATCTGCGAACGGTGGCGTCAGCCCTTGACCGTCTTCTTGAGGCCCGCGCCCGCCGAGAACTTGGGCACCTTGCCGCCGGCGATGGTGATCCGCTCGCCGGTACGGGGGTTCACGCCCTGGCGCGGCCCGCGCTCGGCGACTGAGAACTTGCCGAAACCGGTGAAGGAGACCTCGCCCCCGCTCGCGAGGGTGGTGCTGATTCCGTCCAGGACGGTGTCGACGGCGTCGGCGGCCGCTTTCTTGGACTCGAAGCTTCCAGCGATGCGATCTACGAACTCGGCCTTAGTCAAGGTGATCCTCCTGGTTGGGGGTTCGGAAAGCAGCGGCGAATCTAACAGCGCTCCAGGTCGTTGGGGAAGCGCGCAGGCGCGACATCGTGCCCAGGCCGCCTACATCCGCTCGGGAGCGCTAACTCCGACGAGCTCGAGCGTTGTCGCCAGCACGCGCTTCGCTGCGACGCACAAGCCCAGGCGAGCAGCCTGCACCGGCTCGTCGACCCCGACCACCTGGCAGTCGCGATAGAAGGCGTGAAAGTCAGCCGCCGTCGCCCCGGCGTACGCGCACAGGCGGTGAGGCGCCCGGCGGGCGGCAGCCTCAGCCACCTCGCCCGGGAGCTCGAGGAGACGTCGCACCAAAGCGCTCTCGGCGGGTTCCACTGGCGCTACCAGGGCCTGGTCGGTGCCAGCGGCCGCGCTGATCGCGTCCTCGTCAGGGCCCTCACTCTCGCCGGCGGGCGCTGCGCCCTCGGAAATCGCCTTGCGCAGGATGCTTGCGATCCGGGCGTGCGCGTACTGCACGTAGTAGACCGGGTTGTCCTGTGAGGTTTTGCGCGCGAGCTCGAGGTCGAGATCGATGGGGGTGTCGTGGCTTCGCTGGAGCATGAAAAAACGCGCAGCGTCGACGCCGATGTCATCGAGGAGAGCGTCCAAGGTCACGAACTCGCCCGTGCGTTTGGCCATCTGCATGCGCTCGCCGCGCTCGACGACGTGCACGAGTTGCATCAACGGTGCCTCGTAGGCGGAGGGGTCGGCGCCGAGCGCCGCGATCGCCGCGCGCATCCGGGCCACATACCCATGGTGATCCGAGCCGAGCGGATCGATCATGCGCTGCCAGCCGCGCTCCAGCTTGCTGCGGTGGTAGGCGATGTCGACTGCGAAGTACGTCGGCTCACCGCTCGAGCGGATCAGGACGCGGTCCTTGTCGTCGCCGAACTCGCTCGTTCGCAACCAGACCGCGCCGTCGCTGTCGTACACGTGCCCGTCGGCGCGCAGCTCCGCAACCGTTGCATTGGTCGCATCTGCTTCCTGCAGTGTGCGCTGCGAGAACCAGGTGTCAAAGTGCACGCCGAAGCGCTCCAGGGTGGCGGCGATCCGCTCCCGCATCACCTCCGTGCCCGCGCGAGCGACGGCGTCGAGGTCGTCCGGGGAGATTCGGGCCTCGGTCAGCTCCTCGGCGAGCTCAGTCACGTACTGGCCCCGATAGCCGTCCTCGGGCGGCTCGGCGCCGCGCGCGCTTGCCGCGATCGAGGCGGCAAAGCGGTCCACCTGTCCGCCGAGATCGTTGAGGAGATATTCGCGCCCGACCTCGTGGCCGGAGGCTTCCAGCAGGCGCGCCAGCGAGTCGCCCAGCGCCGCCCCGCGAGCGCCGGCCACGGTGAGGGGACCGGTTGGATTTGCCGACACGAACTCGACGAGGACGCGCTCGGGGTTCTCCGGTTCGAGCGTGCCGTATCGGTCGCCGCGGTCGAGCACCGTGCCGACCGCCTCGCGATACCAGCGATCCGAGAGGAAGAGATTGAGAAAGCCTGGCCCGGCGACCTCCACGCGCACGGCGTGCGCGCCCAGAAGCCCGGACAGCTCAAGCCCGATCCGGTCGGCTACGTCACGGGGCGGCTCGCCCCGAGCCGGGGCGAGGAGCATCGCGGCGTTCGTCGAGTAGTCGCCAAGCTCGGGCCTCGGCGGGCGCTCGAGGGCCAGCTGGGCCGCCGACCCGGAGCCGTCGGCCACCTTGGAGGCCGCAGCGCTGACGACCTCGCGGAGCTCGGCAAGCGGGCCGGTTGAGGTGGAGGAGGACATGGCTCGATACTAGATGGGCATGGGTAGGCTGCCTGCGCCATGAGGGCTCTCGTCACCGGCGGCGCCGGCTTCATCGGATCGCACTTGGTCGACGCCCTCGTCGCCGATGGCCACGAGGTCGTGGCGCTCGACGACCTCTCGAGCGGGCGTCGCGAGAATCTGGCGGAGGCGCGGGGCCGTGGGGCCCGGCTGATCGAGGCAAGCGTCGCGGACCCCGCCGCCCTCGAGGGCCCTTTGGCCGAAGCGCGACCGGAGATGATCTTCCATCTGGCCGGCCAAATCGACGTACGTCGCTCGGTGGCGGACCCTGTCTACGACCTCAACGTCAACGTCGGCGGCACCATCAACCTGCTCGAAGCAGCCCGGACGCACGGCTGTCGCCGCTTCATGTTCGCCTCCACTGGCGGCGCCATCTACGGCGAAGGTGCGGGCCGCGACCTGCCGTTGGGAGAGGACGCGGACTGCCTGCCCGACGCGCCCTATGGGCAGAGCAAGCTCGCGGCCGAGGGCTACCTGGCGCTCTATGAACGGCTACACGGCGTCTCGACAGTCGCCCTGCGCCTCGGCAACGTCTACGGCCCGCGGCAGGACCCCCATGGCGAAGCCGGCGTCGTTGCGATCTTCTCTCGAGCGCTGCTGGCCGGTGAGGTTCCCACCGTCTTCGGCGACGGCGAGCAGACCCGCGACTACATCTCGGCCTCGGACGTCGTCGCGGGCTTTTTGGCCGCCGCGGACACCGATGCCTCGGGAGCGATCAACCTCGGGACGGGGACCGAGACGAACGTGCTCGACCTCGGCGCCACGATCGCCGGCTTCGCAGGAGCCGAGTTCAACCCGGAGATGGCCCCTGCCCGCGCGGGTGAGGTACAGAGGATCTCGATCGACCCTGGGCGCGCCCGCTCCGAGCTTGGGTGGACCGCCTCCTCGACGCTCGAACAGGGGCTCGAGGCAACCGTCGCGTCGTTCCGCGCCGCCGACGAGCCCGGCGGTCAGTCAGAGGTCTGAGCCTGCTCGTAGGCGACGGCGGCGCCGATCCGCTCAACCGTGGGCGGATGGGTTCCCAGCAGAGCGGTGACGAGGCCAGGCGGAGCGGGGTCCGAGACGTTGTCGGTCGCGAGGCGCTGCTGCAGCTCGATCAGGGCCTGGGGGTCATCGGTCAGCTCCAGCGCGTAGTCGTCGGCGCTGGCCTCGACGTCGCGCGAGAGCTGATTGCCGGGAACGTTGAGGATGAATGAGGCGATCGCGATGCCGAGCACGTAGGCAGGGAGCGCCGCCGCCGAGCTGCGCTCCGCGCCCGAGCGGTCGGCGAGCGCCTCCCCAACCTCACGCACGAACAGGAGCCCAAGGGGGGCGACGATGGCGATGAACCCGATGCCGCGCGGGATGTCGTTGTGGGCTGCGTGAGCAAGCTCGTGCGCGACCACGGACTCGAGCTCGGCGGGCTCGGCGCGCTCGATCAGGTTGTCGTACAGCACGACCCGCTTGGTGGGGCCGAGGCCGCCGACGTAGGCGTTCAACGAGGTCGAGCGGCGAGAAGCGTCAACCCTGAGGACCTCGCCAACGTCGACGCCACCGCGCTCTGCCAGCGCGACGACGCGGGCCCGCTCCTCGCTACCCTCGGGAAGCTCCTCGAAGTCGTTGAAGAGCGGCGCCAAGACGACGGGGGCGAGCCACGAGAAGATCGCGGCGACGGCCACCACCCCGGCGGCGGCGCCGAGCCACCAGTTGCGCGGGAAGCGCCGCACGAGCCCGAGGAGGATCGCCGCGCCGACGCCGGCGAAGAGCGCCGAGATCCCGGTCGACTTCGCCACGTCGGTGAACCACGACCCGAGGGACTGGGTGGAGAGCCCGACGTCCACTGAACGCTCGTGCGCCCAGAGGTCGACCGGCAACGCGACAACCGCCAGGGTTACCGAGAGGCCCGCGCCGGCCGCCGCCGCGCCCAGCACGGGGCGCCTGCCGAGCCGCTCGAGCGCCCGGCGAGCGCCTCGTGGCCTGCCCAGCGCCAGCGCAACCAGCACGGCGCCCTGCGCGCCGATCCCGGCGACTAGCAGCCACCGCTGACCGCTTCGGTAGTCGCGGGCGCGTTCGAGCTCGGCGGCGTCGAAGTACTCACCCTCGCTCACCTCCTCCGGCTGGAGCGGTTCGGAGCCTGGCTGCAGCACCCAGACGGCGCCTTCGGCCACGATCACCATCGCCACGGCGATCGCGCCGATGCGGGCGCCACGGGAGCGGCTCAACCGCACGGTCGCGGGCGCTCGGTCGGTTCCATCGCCCTACGATAGTCGGCCGTCCTCGCCGCCCATGCGCCTTGCGATCCTGAGCGACATCCACTCCAACCTGCCCGCTCTCGAGGCGGTTTTGAGCGTGATCGACGAGGCCGAGGTCGACCAGACGTGGTGCCTGGGGGACGTCGTGGGCTACGGCGCGAGCCCCGACGAATGCACCTCCATGGTGGCCGAGCGCTGCTCACTTTGCCTCGTGGGCAACCACGACCTGGCGGTGATCGGGGATCTCGACATCTCCTCGTTCAGCCCCGCGGCGTCCGCTGCGGTGCGCTGGACCCAGCGCGAGGCGAAGGACGCGACGTTCCGCTATCTGCGATCCCTGAAACCCGCGGATACGACCCGTGAGGTCGGGCTTTACCACGCCTCGCCGCGCGACCCCGTGTGGGAATACGTGCTGTGGCCGGATCAGGCGGCGGAATGCATCGCGCTCCAGGCGGCGCGCGTGAGCTTTGTTGGGCATTCGCACGTCGCCCTCTTCTTCGTCCTTCCGGGGGACGACGATGGTGTCGCGGGTGACGACGAAGCGGAGGACGGCGACATGCTTGCCCGCGGCGCGCAGGCCGAGGCGGGGACCCTCCTCGACCTCTCCGACGGCCGCTGGCTCATCAACCCCGGCAGCGTCGGGCAGCCGCGCGACGGCGACAAGCGCGCTGCGTGGCTCGAGCTCGACACGGATGAGTGGACCGCGACGTTCCACCGCGTCGACTACGACATCGACCGGGCGGCCGACGCGATCCTCGCCACCGAGCTCCCGGAACACCTCGGAAAACGGCTGCATATCGGCCAATGAGTGTTTTTTCCGTGACTACACTCGCCGCCGTGCTCCCGAGAGGACGCAAGCGGGCCTCCGTGGCGCTCGTCGCGGTGGCGATGGGGCTGTCGGCGTGCGGGTCGGACGGGGAGGGGACGATTCCGCCAACGAACGCGGATGCGTTGATCGCCCAGGTCGACAAGGTTGAGGCGGCCGTCCAGATCGGTGACTGCACGACTGCCGAGACCGAGGTAGGACAGCTGACGGGGGCAGTGAATGGCCTTCCGGCTGAGGTCGGCGTCAAGACTAAGGATGACCTTCGTGAGCTCACCGCCAACCTGGAGGAGCTGACGACCGAGCAGTGCGAGCCGGACACCGGCGATTCGGTTGACACCGGGGGTTCGGGCCCCGCCGGCGTACTCGAAGAGGAGGACGGCTGATGGCTGGCGGCATGATCTCCGACCGCTACCGCCTGGGCGAACGCCTCGGGTCGGGCGGCATGTCGAGCGTCTACCGGGCGGATGACATCGTGCTCGAGCGCACTGTGGCGGTCAAGGTCCTGGCCGAGCACCTCTCCGACGACGAGAAGTTCGTCGCGCGCTTCCGTCGGGAGGCCATCGCCGTCGCGCGCCTCATCCACCCCAACATCGTGCAGGTCTATGACACGGGGGTCGACGAGGAGCGCCACTACATCGTCATGGAGTACGTCGAGGGCAAGTCGGGCGCGCAACTCCTGCAGTCGAAGGGCCGCCTCGGCCCGTCCGTCTCCGTGCAGGTGGGCGTACAGGCGTGCTCGGGCCTCGAGTACGCGCATCGCCAGGGAATCATCCACCGCGACGTGAAACCCGGGAACCTGATGGTGATCGGGGGCCCGGCCGGCAAGCGCGCGCAGGCGGGCGGCCACGACCCGCCCACGGGCGAGATGACCGTGAAGCTCGCCGACTTCGGCATCGCCCGCGCGGCCGAGCAGACGCGGCTCACCCAGGTCGGCTCGGTGGTCGGGACCGCGGCGTACCTTGCTCCCGAGCAGGCCCGGGGCGAAGAGACGACGCCCGCGGCCGACGTCTACGCGCTCGGTGTCGTCATCTACCAGCTCTTGACCGGCCGGCTGCCGTGGGAGGGCTCGACCCTCGCCGAGCTCGCGATCCGGCGGGAGAACGAGCGACCTCTGTCGCCGACCTCGTATGACCCCGAGGTCCCGGAGGAGCTCTCCACCGCCGTGCTGCGGGCGCTCGAGGGTGACGTCTCAAACCGCTACCGCAGCGCGCGCGAGTTCTCTACGGCTCTGCGGGCGGGCGTCGCCGGGGTGGTCCCGCCAGTGCCCACGGGCGAGGAACCCACCCGGACCCTGCAAGACGAAACGGCCGCAACGCGAGCGATGGCGGGCGATCCGCCCACCCCGGTCGCGCCGCAGCCGCCGGTCCGGCGGCCCGCGCCGCCGCCGCCCCGCCCCGTGCTGGCCCCGGCCGCGAAGCCCAAGCGCTCGGCATTCAGCCGGTTCATGCGAGGGGTGGGCCTCCTGATCCTGATCGCGGTTCTCGCCGGCCTGATCGCCGCGGGCGTCCTGCTCTTGACCGACGCAGGCCAGAACACCGACGTCGGCGACTTCTTAAAGCAGGAACTCGATCAGCAGATCGAATCGATCCGCGACTTCATCAACGAGAACACGTCGTAGGGCCCGGCACGGCCAGCCTCAGGCGGTCCAAGGCGCCTCGCCCGCGAGCGTCGCCCCGCGGAACTCCTCGAATCTCGCGTCGGCTATCGCCGCTCGCGCTCCGGCCGCCAGCCGCTCCAGGTAGCTCAGGTTGTGGAGCGTGAGCAGCCGCACGGCGGTGAGCTCATGCTCCCGCGACAGATAGTGCAAGTACGCCCGGTTGTGGCGCGCGCAGGCGGGGCAATCGCACTCGTCGACGAGCGGCGCCTCGTCCTCGGCGTGGGCGACCTTGCGGATGTCAAAGCGAAAGCGACTCTCCGGAAGCGGAGCGAGCGCCATCCCGTGGCGGGCGAGTCGGGTGGGAACCGCGCAGTCGAAGGCGTCGATGCCACGAGCGATCCCCTCGACCAGGTCGTCGGGCTCGCCGATTCCGAGCAGGTGCTTCGCAGCCTCGGTCGGCAGGTGGGGCAGGGTCATGTCCAGCACCCCGTACATCTCCGGCTTGTCCTTGCCGAGGGTTCCGCCGATCGAGATCCCGTCGATCGCGGCCGCCCCCACGGCCTCGGCGGATTCGCGCCGCAGGTCCTCGTGGACTCCGCCCTGCACAATTCCGAACACCGCCTGATGGTCGGGTCCCTCGCGGGCGTGCCAGTCGAGGCAGCGGTCGAGCCAGCGGTGGGTGCGCTCCGTGGATCGCGCGGTGTAGTCGCGGTCGGCGTGAAAGGGAGTGCACTCGTCGAAGACGAGGGCGATGTCGGAGCCGAGCGCGGCCTGGACTCCCATCGACTCCTCGGGACCGAGGAAGCGCTCGGAGCCATCGACGTAGGAGCGGAACCTGACCCCCTCCTCCGAGATCTCGAGCACCGAGCCCGAGCTGCCGGCCCGCCCCCTGCGGCCCTTGATCTCGTCGGCAACCGTCCCGTGCGCGAGCGAGAAGACCTGAAAGCCCCCCGAGTCCGTGATGATCGCGCGCTGCCAGCCCATGAACTCGTGCAGTCCGCCGAGCTTGGCGACCCGCTCGGCCCCGGGCGCGAGCATAAGGTGGAAGGTGTTCCCGAGCACCATCTCGTAGCCGAGCCCGGCAACGTCGAATGAGTCGAGCGAGCGCACGCTGCCGCGCGTCGCTAAGGGGATGAATGCGGGCGTAGCGATTGGTCCGTGGCCCGTGAGTAGGCGACCGGTCCTTGCTACGCCATCGCGAGCGTCGATCTCGAAGCTGAGGCGGGTCGGGTCGCTGCGCACGCGCTGAGGCTACGGGAGGTCCGTCATCCCTCTTTCAGAAGTGAGGTGCCCGTCATCTCCCCGGGCTGGTCGATCCCCAGCAGTTCAAGCACCGTCGGGGCGACGTCGGCGAGTCTGCCCCCGTCGCTCAAGCCCACGTCTGCGACCGTGACGATCAGCGGCACGGGGTTCGTCGAGTGCGCCGTGTTCGGAGACCGGTCGGGCTCGAGCATGTTGTCGGCGTTGCCGTGGTCGGCGGTGACGACGCATGCCCCGCCGGCCTCGTGGGCCGCCGCGACGACGTCGGCGAGGCACGAATCCACCGTCTCGACGGCCTTGACCGCGGCCTCGATGTCGCCCGTATGACCGACCATGTCCGGGTTGGCGAAGTTGATGATCCCAAAGCGGTAATCGCCGCCCGCGAAGCGCTCGGCGAAGGCCTCGGCGGCGCCCTCGGCGCTCATCTCGGGCTTCTCGTCATAGGTCGCGACCTCGCGCGGGGAGTCGACCAGGAACCGCTCCTCTCCCTCCCACTCCTGCTCGCGCCCCCCGTTCAGGAAATACGTCACATGGGCGTACTTCTCGGTCTCGGCCACATGCAGCTGCTTCGCGCCTTCGCGGGAGAGCACCTCAGCGAGCGTCACCTCTGGCAACTCCGGAGGGAACGCGACCGGGAAGTCGAACTCGTCTTGATAGCTCGTGAGGGTCGTGAGCTCAACCTCGGGCGCGTCGCCACGATCGAACTCGTCGAAGCCCGGCTCGGCGAGCGCCCGTGAGAGCTGGCGCGCCCGGTCCGGCCGGAAGTTGAAGTGGATGACCACGTCGCCGTCGTTCATACCCGCGTAGTCGCCGACCACGGTCGGCTTGATGAACTCGTCCGTCTCCTCCCGGTCGTGCGCAGCCGTGACGGCCTCCACGGCGCTTTCGGCACTCTGCCCCTCGCCATGCGCGATGGTGTCGTAGGCGAGCTTGGTGCGGTCCCAGCGGCGGTCGCGGTCCATCGCGTAGTAGCGCCCGCTCACCGTCGCGACTCGGCCGACTCCGTCAAGCCATTCCTCGAGCTGTTCGACGAACCCGGGCGCCGAGGTCGGCAGCGTGTCGCGGCCGTCGGTGAACGCGTGCACGACGAGGTCCTCCACCCCCTCCCGCCTCGCGAGCTCGATCAGCGCCTCGAGATGCTCCCACCCGGAGTGGACGCCGCCATCTGAGACGAGCCCCATCAGGTGAAGGCTTGCATTCGCCTCCCTCGCCGCGCGGCAGGCATCCACGAGCATCTCGTTCGAGAAGAAGCTCTCGTCCTCGACGGCGTCGTTGATCCGCGCGAGGTCCTGTTTCACGATCGCACCGGCTCCGAGATTGAGGTGCCCCACCTCCGAGTTCCCCATCTGACCCTCCGGAAGGCCGACATCGCGGCCGCTGGCCGAGAGCTCGGTGTGCGGATAGCGCTCCCAGAGCTCGTCGAAGGTGGGCGTGTCGGCCAGGGAGATCGCGTTGCCGTCCCCGTCTGGAGCCAGGCCCCAGCCATCGAGGATCACGAGCGCGACGGCGGGCGCCGGGAGCGAGCCTGCGCCGTCCGGCAGGGTCATGCCGCTGCAGCGCAGACGGCGAGGAACTCCTCTGGATCGAGGCTCGCGCCCCCAACCAGCCCGCCGTCGACATCGGGCTGTGACATGAGCTCAGCGGCGTTGCCGGGCTTCATCGAGCCCCCGTAGACGATCCGCGCGGCAGCCGCGGCGCCCTGGTCGTGGGCAGCCAGAAGCTCCCGGATGAAGCCGCAGGCCTCCTGTGCCTGCTCGGTCGTGGCGGTACGACCGGTGCCGATCGCCCAGACCGGCTCGTAGGCGACCACGACCCCGCCGAGATGGGCCTCCGGCACCTCCGCGAGGTCCGCCTCGAGCTGCGCCCGCAGGACCGGCTCGGTCTCGTCCTCGTCCCGCTGGGCCTCGGTTTCGCCCACACACAGGATCGGCAGCAGGCCGGCATCAAGCGCGGCGGGGACCTTCCGGGCCAGGGCGTCGTCGGTCTCGCCGAAGAGCTGGCGGCGCTCGGAATGCCCAAGGACCACCGCGTGAACTCCGATGTCAGTGAGCATCGCGGCCGAGACCTCGCCGGTGTAGGGCCCGCTCTCCTCGAAGTGCATGTTCTGCGCGCCGACGCGAACCTCGGTGTCGCGCGCGCTGCGGACCGCAGCCACGAGCGCGGTATACGGCGCGCACACAACCAAATCGACGCCGGCGAGCTCGAGGGCGTCAGGCAGGAAGGCCTCGAGGAACTCCTCCGTCTCGGTTACCCGCTTGTTCATCTTCCAGTTCGCCGCCACCAGGGGGCGGCGCTCGTCCTCAGCCATCGCGCAGAGCCTCCACCCCCGGGAGCTCCCTGCCCTCCATCAGCTCCAGCGAGGCCCCGCCGCCGGTCGAGAGCCAGTCGACCTCGTCGGCGAGGCCGAACGACGCGAGCGCCGCGGCCGAGTCACCGCCGCCGACCACGGTCACTCCCGGGGCGGCCGCCACGGCGGCGGCCACAGCGCGGGTCCCGGCAGCGAAAGGCTCCAGCTCGAAGGCTCCCATCGGGCCGTTCCAGAACACGGTGCCCGCACGATCGATCGCCTCCGCGAAGGCGCGCGCAGTCTGGGGCCCGATGTCGAGCCCCATCCACCCGTCGGGCACGTCGACCCCGTCGAGAGCACGCTGGTCGGCCTCGGCGTCGAAGCGCTCGGCGATCACGAGGTCGGTCGGCAGCAGGAGCTCGCATGAGGATCCATCGGCCTGCTCGAGCGCCTCGCGCGCCAGCTCGACGTCGTCCTCCTCCACGAGGGAGTCACCAGTCTCGACGCCCTGGGCGCGAAAGAAGCTGAAGCACATGGCACCCCCGATCAGGACCTGGTCGGAGACGTCCAGGAACCGCTCGAGGACGCCGATCTTGTCGGAGACCTTGGCCCCTCCCAGAACGACGCAGAGCGGTCGCTCGGGCTCGTCGCGGACCGCCGTCAGCTCCCGAACCTCTCGTTCGAGCAGCAGGCCGGCGAAAGCGGGGAGCTCATGGGCGACGCCCTCGGTCGTCGCGTGCGCCCGATGCGCCGCTCCGAAGGCGTCGTTCACGTAAAGATCGGCGAGCGCCGCCAGCTTTCCCGCCAGCTCCGGATCATTGGACGTTTCGCCCTCCTCGAACCGGCTGTTCTCGAGCAGCAGGATCTCGCCGGGCTCGAGGCTCTCGGCCTCGATCTCGACCTCGGGACCGACGACGCCCGGTGCCAGCTTCACCTCGGCGTCGATGTGGCCGGCCAGGTTCTCGCCGACGGGAGCCATCGATAGCTCCGGATCCTCGCCCTCGGGGCGGCCGAGGTGCGAGACCAACACCAGCGACGCCCCGCGGTCGCGAAGGAGCTCGATCGTCGGCAGCGCCGCCCGGATGCGCGTGTCGTCACTCACCTCGCCCGACTGAAGCGGGACATTGAAATCGACCCTGACCAGTACGCGCTTGCCGCCGACGTCGGCGTCGCGAACGCTCGCCTTGTGAAACGACCCGCGCTCTGTCTCAGCCGTCAAGCGCCGACTGTCGCCGGCTCGAGGACCTTGGCGGCGAGCTCGACGCAGCGGTTGGAGTAGCCCCACTCGTTGTCGTACCAGGCGACCGCCTTGACCAGGGTTCCCTCCATGACCATGGTCTGGTCGGCGTCGAAGATCGAGGAATGGGGGTCCTTGACGATGTCGGTCGAGACGATCGCATCCTCGGTGTAGGCCAGGATGCCATCGAGCGGGCCCTCGGCGGCCTCCCGTGCGGCGGCGTTCAGCTCCTCGGCGCTCGTCTCCTGCCCGACGACGCAAACCAGGTCGACCACGGATCCGGTCGAGACTGGGGCGCGGACGGCGAGGCCGTTCAGCTTGCCGTCGAGCTCGGGCAAAACGAGGCCGACCGCCTTGGCGGCGCCGGTCGTGGTCGGGATCAGGTTGAGCGCCGCAGCCCGTGCCCTTCGAAGATCCTTGTGGGGCATGTCCTGCAGCCGCTGATCGGAGGTGTAGGCGTGGATCGTGGTCATCAGGCCGTGCTCGATCCCGACGGCGTCGTTGATGACCTTCGCCAGCGGGGCGAGGCAATTGGTGGTGCACGAGGCGTTGGAGATGATGTGGTGCTCGTCCGGGTCGTAGACGTCATCGAAGTTGACGCCCAGGGCCACGGTCACGTCAGGATCAGTCGCGGGCGCTGAGATGATCACCTTCTTGGCGCCCGCCTCGAGGTGCTTGGCGGCGTCGTCGCGCTTGGTGAAGATGCCGGTCGACTCGATCACGACGTCGGCGCCCAGATCGCCCCAGGGGAGCAGGGCCGGATCCCTCTCGGAGAGGATCTTCGTCTCGGCTCCATCGACGACGATCGCTCCGTCGCGCTCGGCGACCTCGCCGGGGAACCGGCCGAGGATGGAGTCGTACTTGAGGAGGTGAGCCAGCGTTTCCGCGTCGGCGATGTCGTTCACTGCGACGAACTCGAGGTCCGCGCCGGCCTCGTGAGCGGCTCGAAACAGGTTGCGTCCGATGCGCCCGAAGCCGTTGATGCCAACCTTCACTGCCATCTGATCTGGGTCCTCCTCAGTATTCGTGTCGTGGGCGTCGAGGCTAGATGATCCGCCCCTTCCCGCCTGGTCTCGGTCTAATCGACTCCGACCGCGATTTCGATGCGGTTGCCGTCGGGATCGCGCAGGTACGCCGAGTAGTAGGTCGGGCCGTACTCCGGTCGCTGGCCCGGGTCGCCTTGGGTGACGCCACCCGCATCGATACCGCCCTCCCACGCCGCCTTCACGGCCGAGATCCCATTCGCCGCGAAGCAGATGTGGCCGCCGCCCGCCCGAGTCTCGCTGCGGTGGGCAAGGTGGAAGACCGGGCGCACGATCCCCCAGGCGATGCGCTCCTCGGTGTCAAAGAGGCGGCGCCAGCCCAGTGGGCCCAGCACCTGGTCGTAGAACTGACCGCTGCGCTCGAGGTCGGACGTCTCCAGGCTGACGTGATGGATCACTAGCCGAACCTACCCCCGTGGCTCCCATCGGAACGTCTTCATCGCGATCAGCAGGCCCGCCACGCCCCACAGCGCCACGATGCCGAGATCGGCCCACTCGAATCCGGCGCCGGTCGTCGTCGGGCTCCACGCGGCGAAGAACGCCTCGAAGAAGTGCCGGATCGGGAAGATGTCGGCGACGTCGAGCACCCCGGCCGGGATCTCCGACTCCGGGATGAAAACACCCGAGAGGAAGTAGAGCGGCAAGAGCGCGAAGTTCGTGATGGGCGCGGCAGCGTCCTCCGAGGGAATCGCGGCGGTGAGAGCGAAGCCGATGCAGCAGAACGAGATGGCGCCGACGGCCAGCGTGACGAGAACGGCGGGCAGGCGCTCCCACGGGATCTCGACGCCGTAGATGATCCGGCCGATGGCCGCCACGACCACGAGGGCGAGCACCGAGACCACGATCGCGTTGCCCACGCGTCCGGCGATGAAGACCCACGTCGGCAGCGGAGTGCCGCGAGTGCGCTTCAAGATTCCGTTCTCGCGATCCACGGTCAGCGAGATCGCGAGGCTCTGGGTCGTCGCCGAGATCACGGCGAGCGTGATGATGGCCGGCACGTAATAGGTCGTGGTCTTGATCCCGCCGAGCTCATCAATCGTGTCGTTGCCGAAGATCGTCGCGAAGATCAGAAGGAAGATGACCGGCAGTAGCACTGTGAAGAAGACGGAGGCGGGGTTCCGCCAGAAGATCTTTTGGTCGTAGCGGAACTGATGGCGCGCGAGCGCAATCGCGCTCATGACTCGCGCTTCTCGGTCAGCTCGAGGTAGACGTCCTCGAGGCTTGGGGTGCCAACCGTGAGCGCCGTCAGCTCATCGCCACGGTCGAGCGCCCAGCCCGTCAGCTCGTGCAGAAGACGCGCGGGGTGACCAGTGCGGATGACGACGAAGAGCCCGTCCGCCTCCGCCTTGGCGCCGTCGGCCAGCGGTAGGTCCTGAACGTGGATGCCGTCGGGCAGCCGAAAGCGAACCTCGCTCACGTCGGCGTCGACGCCGAGACGGCTGGGTGGTCCCTGGGCGACGATCTCGCCGCCCACGATGATCGCCGCACGGTCGGCGAGGACCTGCGCCTCATCCATGTAGTGGGTGGTAAGGAAGACGGTTTTCCCGAGCTCGCGAAGGCTGGCGATCACGTCCCACGCTTGCCGGCGCGCCGAAGGATCGAAGCCGGTGGTCGGCTCGTCCAGGAACAGCAGCTCCGGGTCACCGATCAGCGCCAGAGCCACGTCGAGGCGCCGTTGCTGGCCGCCCGAGAGGCGGTTGACCCGGGTATCGGCCTTTGGCTCGAGCCCCACCTGGGAGATGGTCTCCTCGACGCCGCGCGGCGCCGGGTAGTAGCCGGCGAAGAGGTCGATCGTCTCGCGAACGGAGAGCTCGGGATGCATGTTGCTCTGCTGGAGCACGATGCCGATGCGCCCGCGCCAGGCCCGGCCGCCGTGCTGCGGATCCTCACCGAGAACGCTGACCTCTCCCGCGGTCCGCTCCCGGTAGCCCTCCATGATCTCGACCGTTGTCGTCTTGCCCGCTCCGTTGGGGCCAAGGAAGGCGAAGATCTCGCCCGCTGTCACCTCGAGGTCGATGCCGCGGACGGCCTCGAAGTCTCCGTAGGCCTTGCGCAGGCCGGCCAGGCGGATCACGGGATCGCTCATGCGCTCAGGGTAGGGAGAAGGCTCGCGGTAGAACGCTCAGTCGAGCTCGACGTCGCGGTTCACCACGCGCAGAACCAGGTCCTCGCGGCCGAAGAGATGCTGGGCGATGCGGTCAGCGATCGTGATCGACCGGTGGCGCCCGCCGGTACAGCCGATCGCGATCGTGAGGTGAGTCTTGCCCTCTGCCACGTACGCGGGCAGGAGGAAGTCGAGGAGCGGCAGCAGGCGCGAGTAGAACTCGCTCGCGAGCTCGCCGGCCTCGACATGCGCGACCACCGCAGGGTCGCGGCCCGTGAGGGGGCGCAGGTCCTCCCTGTAGTGAGGGTTGGGCAGGAAGCGCACGTCGAACATGAGGTCGGCGTCGCGCGGCGGCCCGTTCTTGAACCCGAAGGTAAGGATCGTGAGCGCGAGCTGCGCAGGGCCGCGGGGACCCAGCATCTCGGTCGCGATCCTGCGGCGGAGCATCGCTCCGGTGAGGCTCGAGGTCTCCATCACGAGGTCGGCGCGCTCGCGCAGCGGCGCCAGGATCTCGCGTTCTGCCAGCACCCCGTCGACGACGCGGCCGTCGGGAGCCAGCGGATGCCGGCGGCGCGTCTCCTTGAAGCGGTCGAGCAGCACCTCCTCGCTCGCCTCCAAGAACAGGACGCGCGGCTCCAAGCCCCCGGACTCGAGTTCTTCGAGGACGGCCTCCAGCTCCTGGAAGTACTCGCCCCCACGCACATCCGAGACGACCGCGGCGCGCCGGACCCCGCTGCCCTCGTGCCGGAAGAGCTCGCCCAGCGCGCCGATCATCCGCGGTGGCAGGTTGTCGACGCAGAAGTAGCCACCGTCCTCGAACGCTGCGATCGCCTCCGACTTGCCGGCGCCGGAGTAGCCGGTGATCACGACGAGGTCCACGTGCCTGGGGACGGCCCCGTCGCCATCGGCCACGTGGGGGGCCTGCTTCAGCTCATCTGGACTCGCGCTCATGTCTACCCCCGCTGACTATCCCGTCTTGTTCAGCTGTCTGTGAATATCTCGTGCCAGCTTGCCGGGGATCCCGGGCACCGCCTCCAGCTCCTCCCGGCTCGCGTCGACCAGCCGCTCCGGGGAGCCGAAGTGGTTCAGCAGGGCTCGCTTGCGAACGGGCCCGACGCCCCGCAGCTCATCCAAGAGGGAGCCCCTCATCGCCTGGTCGCGACGCCCGCGGTGGTGCGTGATCGCAAAGCGATGCGCCTCGTCGCGAACGCGCTGCAGCAGCCGCAGGGCCTCCGAGTCGCGCTCGATTTGCATCGGCGTCGAGCGTCCGGGTACGAAGACCTCCTCCTCCCGCTTCGCGAGCCCAATCACGGCAACCTCGTCCATCCCGGCTTCCGCCAGCGGTGCCAGCGCTCGCATTCCGGCCGAGAGCTGGCCCTTGCCGCCGTCGATCACGATCAGGTCGGGCAGGGCGGCGAAGCTGTCGTCGCGCTGGGAGTCGTGAGGGGAGAGATCCGCCTGCTCCGTATGACGCGCGAGCCGGCGACTCAAAACCTCCTCGATCGACGAGAAGTCGTCCGGGCCGTCCGAGCGGTCGCCGCGGATCCGGAAGCGGCGGTAGTCGGACTTCCTGGGTGCGCCCCCTTCGAAGACGACCATGGAGGCGACAGTGTGCTCGCCACCGATGTTCGAAACGTCGAACCCCTCGATGCGCACGGGAAGGCGGTCGAGGCTCAAGACGTCCTGGAGCGAGGAGAGCGCGTCGACCCGCTGCTGGCGGCGGCGCTCCTGTCGCAGGCGGTCCTGCGCGAGCGCCAGGCGCGCGTTGCGCTCGGCCAGGTCGCGAAGGCGCCGCTTGTCGCCCCGCTCGGCGACCCGGACCTCCACCGACCCCCCACGCTGGGCCGAGAGCGCCTCGGCGAGAAGCTCGGTCCGTCCGCGCAGCGCCTCTCCCACGACGATCAACCCAGGCACCGAGGGAGCCGCCGAGTAGTACTGAGCGAGGAACTCCTCGGCCACCTCAGGCTCGTCGCGCTCGCCCTCGTTCGAGAGGTAGAAGCCGTGGCGCTCGGCGAGGATGCCGTCGCGGACCTGGAAGACCTGGGCGTTCGCGTTGCCGCCCTCGACGGCGACGCCGATCAGGTCGGCGCTCTCGTGTGAGTCGGATGCGATCGAGCGCCGCTGCATCAGCGAGCGCACCGCTTCCAACCGGTCGCGGTAGCTCGCTGCCCGCTCGAAGGCTTCCTCGGCGGCGGCCTCGGCCATCTTGCGCTCGAGGTCGCGCTCCACGTCGCGGTAACGGCCGGAGAGGAACCCGGCGATCGCCTCGATGTTGCGGCGGTACTCCTCCCGTCCGATGTAGCCCACGCACGGCGCCTGGCAGCGCTTGATGAAGTAATCGAGGCAGGGCACGCCCGAGCGCCTGCCGGGCTCGGGGCCCTCGCACGTGCGGTACTGAAAGAGCTTGCCGAGCAGGTCCAGGGTCTCGCGCGTGCGTTTGGCGTTTGAGTAGGGGCCGAAGTAGAGACGCCCGGAGCGGTGGCGCTCGCGTGTGAAGTAGACGCGGGGGAACTCCTCATCGACGCTGATGCCGATGTACGGGTAGGACTTGTCGTCGCGCAGCCGGATGTTGAACCTGGGCCGGTGGCGCTTGATGAACTGTTGCTCGGCCAGCAGGGCCTCGGCCTCCGTCTCGGTGACCAGGAAGTCGATGGAGGCGACGAGGTCGGTGAAGCTGCGGATGGCCGACTTGCCCGAGAAGTGGCCGGCGACGCGCTTTCTGATCGAGGTCGCTTTCCCCACGTAAAGCACAGCTCCATCCGCGTCCTCGAACAGGTACACGCCTGGCTGATCGGGCAGCTCGCGGCGCTGCTGCCTCAGACTCGGCTGCTGCACCGCCTCGGCCTCGCCCCCGCCGGTACTGGGGTCCATGGCGGACATGCTCAAGAGGTTAGGCTCCGCGCCCGCTGGTACCGGCGAGCCTTAAGGAGCCCTTGCGCAATGACCGAGAAGAACGTCCCTCCACCCGAGCTCACCACCATGCGGCTCGAGCTCGAGGGGGAGATCGGGACCCTGACGCTGGATCGACCCGACACCTTTAACGCGATGAGCCCGGAGATGATCGGGGAGCTCGTCGTCGCGTCCGGGTGGCTGGCCGACCGCGCCCCACTGCGAGCGCTGATCGTGACGGGGGCCGGCAAGGCGTTTTCAGCGGGCGGCGATGTGAACTGGTTCAAGCAGGGCGTGGAGTCCGACGATCACGACCTGCCCTCTGAAGTGCGGCGCGGGGCCGACTACCTGCATCAGGCGATCGTCGATTTCCGGCGCATCCCCTACCCCGTCGTAGGAGCCATCAACGGCGTCGCCGCGGGCGCTGGGTTCTCGCTCGCGCTCATGTGCGACACGCGCATCGCCTCCGAAGAGGCGAGTTTCGTCTGCGCGTACGGACGAATCGGCGCGTCGCCGGACGGGGGCATGACCTACTTCCTGCCGCGGATGCTCGGGCCGGCGCGCGCCGTCGAGCTCCTCCTGAACGACCCGCTTCTGAGCGCCTCCGAGGCACTCGAGGAGCGGATCGTGGCCGAGGTGGTGGCGCCGGAGGACCTCATGGATCGCGCCCGTGCGAAGGCCGAGAAGCTGGCCTCCAAGGCCCCTCACTACGTGCGGATGTGCAAGCAGCTCGTCGCTTCCAGCATGGACAACTCGCTCGCCGACCACCTGCAGCTGGAGCGCCATGGCATCGCCGATTCGATGGCAACGGAGGACCTGCGCGAAGGCGTCACCGCCTTCTTCGAGCGGCGCGAGGCGACCTTTTCCGGGCGTTAGACTCCGAACCATGAAGAAGCTCTTGCTGGTGCTCTCCGTGCTCGCCCTGGTGCCGTTCGCCCTCGCGGCGTGTGGCGGAGACGACGAGGAGTCAGGGGATACGAGCGCGGAGGAGACGACCGAGGAGGACTCCGGCGGCGCGAGCGGTGGTGGAGTGACGGTCTCTGCGGCCCCGGATGGCAGCCTGGCCTTCGAGGAGACGTCGCTGAGCGCTCCGGCTGGCTCCGCCTCCTTCGAGTTCACCAACCCGGCCTCGCTCGCGCACGACTTCTGCATCGAGTCCGACGGCAGCGAGGTGGGCTGCACCGACCTGATCTCGGACGGCGACTCGAGCACGCTCGAGGCCGACCTCGAAGCCGGCGACTACACCTACTACTGCAGTGTCTCGGGCCACCGCGAAGGCGGCATGGAGGGCACCCTCACCGTCGAATAGCGGCAGGCGTCAGGAGCCGGCGACCAGCACGCGGCCGACCGAGTCGGCGACGCAGCAGGGCTTGGCCTGACCCTCCGCCTCGATGGTGAAGCGCGTGACCACGTGCCACCAACCATCGTCGAGCTCGTCGACGGAGATCAGCTCGGCGCGGGCTCGCACCCGCGAGTCAACGGGCACAGGCGCAGGAAAGCGGATCTTCTCGAAGCCGTAGTTGATGCCCATGGCCACGCCGTCCTGAGTGATGAGCTGCGAGCGGAAGGCATCGGTGAGCGAGAGCGTGAGGTTGCCATGCGCGATCGTCTTGCCGAACGGGCTTTCGCTCTTCGCCCGCTCGGTGTCCACATGGATCCACTGGTCGTCCCGCGAGACCTCCGCGAACTTGTCGATGTCCTCCTGCGTGACCGTTATCCAGTCCGTGGGGCCGAGCTCCTGGCCGATCAGCTCGCGCAGCTCGGGCATGCTCTGAACCTCGATGGGCGCCATGGCGCGGGAGGCTAGCTCTCCCGCGCATCGAGCGCGGGGTTGACCACCATATCTGCAGTCAAGTCCGGTTTCGGTTCCACACTCGGCCCCGTCACCCCTCATCTCACCAGCCGCACCTCCAACTCGTCCACCACCTCCCCCGCCCCATCCATCAGGGCCAGGATGCGCGCGACGTATGCCTGTGTCTCCGGGTATGGCGGGACGCAGTCGCAGGCAGCGACCGCACCCGGGCCAGCGTTGTAGGCGGCGAGGGCGAGCGAGGGCGAACCGAACTGGGAGAGCAGGTCAGCCATGAGACGAGCCTGCACGTCGATCGCCGCGACGGGATCGAAGGGATCGCCGAGCCCTGAGGCGGCGGCCGTCGCGGGCATGAACTGGGCGATTCCCTGGGCGCCGGCGGGCGATACCGCGCCCGGGTCGAAGCCGGACTCGGCCTGCAGCTGTGCCGCCAGTAGGGCGGTCGAAACGCCCCAGCGCGATCCCGCTCGGACGATCGCCGAGCGGAAGCGAGTCGGCACGAAGGCCGGAACCGTCGACGGTGCCGAGCGATCTGAGCTGGAGCCGCGACCCGCCGAAGGGGCAGCTGAGCACGGAGCCGGACCACGCGAGTAGCCAAAATGCCAGGGCTCCCACGCGTACCGCTTGACGAACCCGAAACGCGGGGCGGTGGCGCCGAGCCATGCGTACGCGGAAGCGGGCCCGAGATCGAGCTCCGTACCGCAGCGGTGCAACGATGTTCCCGGCGGCGCCACCCAGCGGGGATCTGGGTTGGCCGCGAACAACCTCGCCTGCTCGGCGTCTGAGCGATACCCAGAGGTGACCACCAGCGCGACGCCGTCACGGCTTGCCTCCGCCGCCAAGCGATCGAATGCACTGGCGACGTCGGGGCGCATGGGCTCGCCCTGGCGATACTCCAGCGGCCCGTCGTAGCCGCTGCCCGACGCGGATGCCGGCCCAGCATCCCCACCGGCCGGCGGTGTGGCCTGGGCCTCGGCCTCGAGGCGCCGCTCCGCCCGGAACAGCACGTGCGCGCGAACCGGGACCGGAGACGCAGAGTCCGGAAAGGAGATCTCGACTCGTACCGGTGGGACCGAGTTGTGCTCCGCGGCCTGGCGACCCGCGGCCCGGGCGCGCGCCAGGTATTCGGGCTTTGAGAGGTGCGCGGGGTTCGGCAAGCCGCTGGGAAGCTGTCGCGGGGCCGTGAGTCGCGGGAGGTCGTCACGCAGTGCGCGGGCGGCCGAGAGCGCGACCAGGTCGGCCGTGCGTTGCGAGCGAGCCACGCCGGTGACGGCTCCGCCGATCGCCGCCAGAGCGAGCGCGACCAGGACGACGATGAAGGCCGCCCCGACGACGAGCGGTAGGGCCTGTCCCGCCTCGGCCGTCCGCCCTTGCCGCGCAGACCTTGTGACCGAAGGCGGATGACCCCATCTCGTGGGTACCAGTGCCTGAGCGGCCCGCGCCATCCGGGCGGCGGCAAGCCCGCCGGGATCGAGTCCCGCGAGGGCACGACGGGCGCCGACCAGGCCCAGCGGGCGCGTCGCCACCCTGGCCCCAATGTCCCGCTCGCGCAGCTCGGCGACGCACAGCGCGAGCAAAGGGCGGTGGGCACGCGCGTCGGCGCGGATCATGGCACCGTCCGGCGCGAGGTCAGCGTCGTCGAGCGCCTGACGCCACTCCGCGGGCGCCATGTAGGCAACGACGACGCAGTCGGGCGCGGTGAGGGCGAGCCCCCGCAGGCGCTCGCACCATCCCTCCTCGTTCGCCAGACCGGCCCAGCAAACTCGCCCGCGAGCTGCTGAGCGCTCGAACCCCGCGGCGCGCAAGCGCGTCTCGAGTCCACGGGCCGCGCTCGAGGAAAGCAGTGTTGGTCGCCGGCGTGCGGTGCCACCGACTTCGACCAGCACGACACCGGGCGCCTCACCCCCGTCGGCCCGTCCATCTCCTCCCGCGGAGGCAATCGCGACCGCGAGTGCCGCGGCCGATGCCAGGCCATCGGTTGCTGCGCCGAGCTTGGTCGTGATCAAGATGCGGGCGCTCGGACCCATGCGCTGGCGTCCACTTCCAGTACTCGCGAGAGGCCATCCGATAGGGATGGCGGGCGCAGCCGCACCTCGAGGCTGCCGCCATCCACCTCTGTTTCGATCCTGCCCGTCGCCCAGCCGGGCAGCGCGGCCTCAACGGCAGCGACCGGGTCTCGCCCCGCCGCCACGGCGAGGGCGCCCGCCTCCACCGCGCCGTCGGCGAGGCTGCTCGAGTACCCCACGACAAGCAGCTGGAGCGCGATCCCGCCAGCGAGCAACAGGGCTGGTACTCCAGCGAGGAGCTCGACCGAAGCCTGCCCATCCTCCCGGCGGAAGCTCGCAACCCCAGGCGTCGCCACGGGCACGATCAACCCCCGGCGGCGGGATCGAGAGCTGTCCGCGAACGCACGGGAATCCGCTCTTGCCCGGGTAGGAGCCACGGCACGCGAAGCGAGACCGCGAGCGCGCGTCGGTCCCGCACCTGCGCGTGCGAGCGCAGCGGTGTCGGGATCGCGCTACGGGCAGCCGCACGGGCGTCGCCGCCCACATGGGCCGCCCGAGCGCCCGCCCTCGAGGCGTTGGCTGCGGTCCAGAGCCCGTAGCCGACGACCACGAGCTGGACGCAGACGAGGACCACTAGGAGCAGCGCGGGAAGGATCGCGACGAGCTCCACCGCCGCCTGGCCTGCCTGTTGCTTCCGCGCTCGCATGATGAGCAGCTTCCGCTGCGACGGCGCACACGTGGGGCGCAGGGCGTGTCGAAATCAGTACGTCTGTGACTCGATGTAGAGGCGCCAAACCGCGATCACGGCGGCCGCCACGCATCCGATCCAGACCACCGCGCCGAGCCCGGTCTCGAGCATCTCATCGGCGCCTACGATCAGAAGGACGAGCAAGCCAACGGCGCCGATCAGAAGCGCCCGCTGCCGATCGGTGAGCGCCATGATCGAGAGCTTCTGCGAGCGGTAGATCTGGTACCCCGCGACGGCCAGCACGGCGAGAAAGCAAAGGGAGAGCGCCGTAAGCACGGCCGTTGTGCCGTTGTCCCCCCCGGGAACGAACGCGACAACGAGCGCCAGGAGCGCGATGATCGCGATGTTGCGGAGGGTGCGCATGGGGAGGAGTTTAGGCGCGGGTTTGCACCCCTACTTGCTCGTCATCACGATGATCCCGACGGTGATCGCCGCCGCAAAGGCGATCGCCGCCGCGATCGCCAGGGCGCCGAAGGCCATCGCCGAGCCGCCCCGCCCCTCGCGGGTCATCTCGCCGAAGCGGGCGACGCCGTAGAGCGCGATCGAAAAGATCAGCGTCACGCCGAGGCCCGCCACGACCGAGGCCACGACCGTGTCGAGGAGCGCCTGCGTGTCGACGATGGTTGCGATCACGGTCCGCTCACGCCGCCACCGGGACGGTCGCACGCGCGCGTCGCGCGAACGCAACCACGACGAGGACTATGCCGATCACGCTCACGATCACCGGGCCAGCAGCGCCGTCGCCGAAGATGTGCGTGAACCCATAGGTCACCGCACCGATGGCGGCGGCGGCTGGGAAGGTGAGCAGCCAGGCCGTGACGATGTCGCCGGCCACCCCCCAGCGAACGGCGGACAGTCGCTTGCCCGCCCCGGCACCCATGACGCCGCCCGAGATGACCTGCGTGGTGGAGAGTGGGAATCCGTAGTGCGATGAGGCCAGGATCACGGCCGCCCCGGCGCCTTGTGCCGAGAAGCCCTGAGCAGCGTCCATCTTGATGATTCGCGTGCCCATCGTCCTGATGATTCGCCAGCCGCCCGTGTAGGTGCCGAGAGCGATCGCGGTCGCCGCGGAGAGCACCACCCAAAACGGCGGGTCCGCACCCTGGGCCAGCTGCCCGTTGGCTATCAACGCCAGCGCGATCACGCCCATCGTCTTCTGCGCGTCGTTCGTGCCGTGCGCCAGGGCGAGGAGGCCCCCGGAGACGACCTGGCCGAAGCGAAAGCCCCGCGAGACTGGGCCGGGACGCTGCCGGCCAAGGATCCGGTAGCAGATAACGATCCCGAGCCCACCGACCACGAAGGCGACGATCGGGGCGATCACCGCAGGGATCAGCACCTTGCCCAGGAGCCCTTCGCCGATCACGGCGTCGAGACCCACCGCGGCAGCCGCCGAGCCCACCACGCCGCCGATGAGCGCGTGCGAAGAGCTCGATGGGAGTCCGTAGTACCACGTCGTCAGGTTCCAACAGATCGCGCCGATCAGCCCCGCGAAGACGACGGTGGGCGTGATCGCGCCGGCCTCGACCACGTCCGAGGCGACGGTCGCCGCCACCTCGAGCGAGATGAAAGCGCCGACGAAGTTGAGAATCGCCGCGAACCCCACCGCCACCCGAGGAGCCATTGCCCGCGTCGAGATCGACGTCGCGACGACGTTCGCCGTGTCGTGGAAGCCGTTCGTGAAGTCGAAGGCGAGAGCGGTACCCACGACGATGTAGATGATGATGTCCTGCTCGGTCAGGAGCCGCTCCCTCGTGCCCCGCGAGCCACCGCTACGCGTTCTTGATGACGATGCCTTCGAGAATGTGTGCGGCGGTCTCGCAGGCGTCGATCGCCCGCTCCAGCACGGCGAAGAGGTCCTTCCAGCGGATCACGACCATCGGATCGATGCCATTGGCGAAGAGCGAGGCGACCGCGTCCCGATAGAGACGGTCGCCGTCGTTCTCGAGCCGGTGGATCTCGATCCAGTAGCGGTCCAGGTCCTTGAACCCGCGGAGATGCTCAAGGGCCTGAGCGAGCTGCTCGCAACACTTGACGAGGACGTCGGCCATCGCCAACGACTGCTCCATCGGAGCCTCGATCTTGTAAAGGCCGAGGAAGTCCGCAGTCTCATCGATGTAGTCAACGACGTCGTCGAGCTGCGTCGCGAGCGCGTAGATGTCCTCGCCGTCGATGGGGGTGACGAACGTGCTCTGCACACGCTGGACGATGTCGTGCGTGATCTTGTCGCCCTCCTGCTCCGCGAGCAGAATCTCGCGGGCGTAGCCCTTCTCGTCGGGCCACTGCTCGAGCATGTCCTTGAGAAGTCTCGCGGCGCGCAGGCTGTTCTGACCCGACTTGTTGAAGAGGTCAAAGAAGACGCGGTCGCGGGGGACTAGCGACGGGAGGGCCACGAAGCCAAGCTACCAGTACGCGATGACGTCGGCGATTCGCTCCGCCGCTTGTCCATCCCACAAATTCGGCCGTGCTGGAGAGCGACCGGCGGACGTCGCGAGAAGGCCAGGGATCTCACGAATCCGCCCGGGGTCCAACCCGAGCAGGGTGTTCGTGCCGGCCCTGACCGTTACCGGTCGCTCGGTGTTGTCGCGGAGCGTGAAGCAGGGAACGCCGAGGTACGTCGTCTCCTCCTGGATGCCGCCCGAGTCCGTGAGCACCGCGGCCGCATCCGACTCGAGCGAGAGGAAGTCGAGGTATCCCACGGGATCGGCGAGGTGGAGACCGGCCGGCGCGGCGCCCATCATCTTGCGCGTCCGGGGGTGGACTGGAAAGACGACGGGCATCTCGGTGGCAATCGCGGTCAGCGCGTCGATGGCTTCACCGAGGAGCGGGGTGTCGACGAGCGCGGGACGATGCAGGGTGACCAGCAGGAATGAGCCCGGCTCGAAGCCAAGGGTGGCCGCCGTCTCGCGCTCGCGGAAGCGCTCGGAGAGCGCGACCAGGGTGTCGATCATCGTGTTGCCCACGAACTGCAGCCGATCCTCGCCGACGCCCTCGTTGCGAAGGTTCTCAGTCGCCTCGTCGGAGTGCAGGAACAAGAGGTCCGAAAGGTGGTCGGCGACGATCCTGTTCGTCTCCTCAGGCATCTCGCGATCGAAGGAGCGAAGGCCGGATTCGACATGGCCCACGGGGATGCCGAGCCGGGAGGCGCAAAGAGCCGCTGCGAGCGTCGAGTTGACGTCGCCCGGCACGAGGACGAGATTGGGCCGCTCCGCCTCCAGTACCGGCTCGAGCCGCTCCAGCACTCGCGCTGTCTGCTCGGCGTGGGTGGCGGATCCGACCCCGAGCATGTGGTCCGGCTCGGGCACGCGCAGCTCTTCGATGAAGACGTCCGACATCGCCCGGTCGTAATGCTGCCCGGTGTGGACGATCACGTTGTCCCAGCCGTCGCGCGCGCGGGCGGCGGCGATGACCGGCGCCATCTTCACGAAATTGGGCCGCGTGCCGATGACGTGAACGATCCGCATGCCGGCGCAAGCGTACGCAGCGGCGCCCGGGCGGCGGGCTCAGCTAGTCGAGAGCGTCGATTCGCTCTGCCAGCTCGAAGTCGGCCGCGGTAAGCCCACCCTCAGAGTGATTCGTGATCGACACGGTCACCTTGTCCCAGGAGATCTCGAGATCGGGATGATGGCCCATGTCCTCCGCGGGCTCGACGATCCGCTTCACCAACTCCACCGAGCCAACGAAGTCTTGGTTCCCGTAGGTCTTTGAGATCGCATCGCCGTCGCGCTCCCAGCCATCCAGTCCGGAGAGCCGCTCCGTGATCTCGTCGTCGCTCAGCAATGCCATCGGGGTTGTCCTACCCGGGTGAGTGGTGGCAAACCGCCTCGACGTTGTTGCCATCGGGATCGTGGACAAAGGCGCCGTAGTAGTTCGGGTGGTAGATGGACCTCACCCCAGGCTGGCCGTTGTCGGTACCACCGGCCTCGAGCGCCGCGGCGTGGAACGTGTCGACAAGCTCACGGCTCGAGACCCCGAAGGCGACGTGGACGGCTGAGTTGGCGCTCTCGCGCGTGCTGATCCAGAAGAACGGCTTCTGGTCCGTCGGTGACCCGAACCCGCCGATCTCGGGCGCCGGCTCCATCAGGAGCTGATAGCCCAGCGGCGCGAGCGCACCGGCGTAGAAGTCGCGGCTGCGGGCGTAGTCGGAGACGTTGATGCCGATGTGATCGAGCACGCCGGCAGCCTATCCTGGGTTCGTGCGCATCGCCAGCCTGGTCCCCTCAGCGACCGAGGCCCTGTTCGCGCTGGGCCTTGGCGACGAAGTCGTGGCGGTAACCCACGAGTGCGATTACCCCGCCGCGGCGACCGAGCTTCCGCGGCTCACCTCAAGCGTCATCCCCCAGGGTCTGCATCCTGCCGAGATCGACGCGCAGGTCCGCGCGGTCACGGCGCGAGGCGAGGCGCTCTACGGCCTGGACGAGCCCCTCCTTGCCGAGCTGCGTCCTGATCTGATCGTGACCCAGGCCCTCTGCGCGGTCTGCGCCGTCTCCTACGACGACGTTCGCGCCGTCGCGGACCGCCTTCCCTCCCACCCCGACGTGATCTCCCTCGACCCGGCCAACCTCGACGAGGTCCTCGGCGACCTGGTGCGCCTCAGCGCCGCCGTCGACGAACCCGAGCGCGGCCTTCGCGTGCGCGCCGAGCTCGAGGCGCGCCTGCGCGCTGTCTCCAACGCGGTCGAGGGCGCTCAACGTCCAGCGGTTGCGGCGCTCGAGTGGCTCGACCCGCCGTTCATCGGGGGCCACTGGGTACCCGAGATGATCGAGCTCGCGGGTGGCACCGACGCCCTCGGCACCCCCGGGGTCAAGTCACGGACGATCGCCTGGGGCGACGTCGCCGACGCCGAGCCCGACCTGGCCGTGCTCATGCCCTGCGGGCTTTATGTCAACGAGGCGGCCGATCAGGCAGTCGCGTACCGCGAGCGGTTGCGGGACCTGAATGCTCGGGTTGTCGCGGTCGACGCCGCATCGTCGTTCTCGCGGCCTGGGCCCAGGCTCACCGACGGGGTGGAGCTGCTGGGGCACCTCCTGCACCCGGAACTCGTGGCCGCGCCGGCCGGCCTCGGATGGCAAGAGCTCGAATGGGCGGCCCCGACCGCCGCCGGGGGCCCGCCCGAGCGCTACGCCTAGGGAGTGGCCTGCTTGGCGAGCTCGGGCGTGCCGGCTGCGGCCGCCGCTAAGGCTCCCGCGAAGGCGAGCACCACCAGGACGGCCATCACCCCCATCTCCGCCGCGAACGGCCGGGGCATGCGCGTGCGCTCGAACCAGGAGACGATCACGGCGGCGATCGCACCGCCGATGAGCCCGCCGACGTGGCCGCCGATGCTTATGTTGGGAACGGAGAACGTGAACACCAGGTTGATCGCCACGTAGATCCCGATCTGCGTGGCGAGGTCCTCCATCCCCCGCCTCCGTGCCATCACGAAGGCCGCCGACATCAACCCGAAGACCGCCCCGGAGGCGCCCACCGTGAGCTGGAGCGGATCCAGCACCAGCGCGCCCATCGAGCCCGCCAGAAGCGAGACGAAGTAGATGGCCACGAAACGGGCGGTGCCCACCGCCGGCTCGAGCAGCGAGCCCAGGATGTACAGCGCGAACATGTTCAGCAGCAGGTGCAGTGGCCCGGCGTGCAGGAAGCCGCCGGTGACGATGCGATACCACTCGCCGTCGAGGTTGATCGCCGGGGCGATAGACGCCCCCGTCGGCGATCAGCCTGCCCCCGCCCTCGAGCGAGGCGGCACCGCCACCCCCGCCGATGATCTCCGCCAGGAACGCGATCACGTTGAGGCCGATCAGGACGTAGGTCGCGGGCTCGGCCCCCTGGCCGAACCGACCGAAGCTCACCTGGCGCACCTGCGTCTTCTCCCGTGCGCACTCGGGACAACGCATCCCCACGGGCGTCGAGATCATGCAATCCGGGCAGATCGGCCGGGCGCAACGAGAGCACGCGACATTCGTCTCGCGCTCGGGGTGCCGGTAGCAGGTGGGCATCGGGGCGGAGAGCCTACCCGCGGGGTTCAGCGGGGCCTAAAGGGCGGGCTCAGTCCGCTTGCTCGAGCGGGGCGCTCATCACGATCTCGGTGCTCGGCACCTTTGGAGTGGGATCGGTCTCCTCGCTCACGAGCACGGCGTCGGCGCCCTCGAGGGTGTCGTCCAGATCGGCGATGTAGTCCCCCTCGTCGCTCGGGCTGAAGCTCGCGCCGGCGGGCTTCAGCTCCTCGCCGCGCTGCACCCATGCCTGGTAGACGTGGCCGGGGTCAAGCGCGGGCGCGCGCTCGACCCGCAGGATGGCGTCCTCGCCCTCCTCGAACTCGACGTTGGCCAAGACCTCGTCCTGAGGACGCTCGGCCTGCACCGGCACGGTGGTCAGGTCTGCCCCATCTCCCGCAACGAGGTAACCAACCACCGCGCCCGCGGCGAGCACGGCCACTGCGGCGAGGATGGTGGCCGGACGCAAGACGACGTCGCGCCAGCTGCGGCGGGCGCGTGGCGGCTCGGTGGCCGCGGGCGGCTCGGCGAGCGGGTCGGCCGCGTGGGCCTCGGCATGAACCGTCGCCATCAGGCTCTCGCGCAGGCTCGGCGGAGGCTCGAGCTGCTCGACCGATGCGGGGAGCAGGTCGACCGCAGGACGCAGCCAGACCACGTACTCGCGGCAGGACTCACATCCGGTGAGGTGTGACTCGATGTTCGTGGCCTCCTGCTCGCTCAAGGCGCCCAGGGCGTAGGCGGCGAGGTCGTCGCGAAGCTCGTCGTGCACCGTGTTCGTCCTCCCGTTCACGGCAGCACCTCCCCGGCGGAGCGGACCGCCATGCCCTCGGCGAGGCTGGCGCGCACCTTCTCCAGCCCCAGGCGCATCCGGCCCTTCACGGTGCCGAGGGGCTCTCCAAGCATCTCCGCGATCTCCGAGTGGCTGAAGCCGCCGAAATAGGCGAGCTCGATCACCTGCGACTGCTCGTTCGGCAGCCCGCCCAAGATCACCCTGACCTTCCCCGCCGTCTCGCGGCGGATCACCTCGGAGTCGGTCAGCTCGCGCGCACGCTGGCTCTCCATCACCGCGTCGTCGTCGAGATCGAGGCGCGGCGAGGGCGAGGCGGCTCGGCGCAGGGCATCGATGGCGCGGTTGCGGACGATGCCCAAGGACCACGAGCGGACGCTCCCGCGCACGGCGTCGTAGCCCGCCTTGGAACGCCACATCGAGAGGAAGGCCTCTTGGGTGACGTCCTCCGCGAGCTGCCGATCGCCCACGATGCGATGCGCCAGCGAGTACGCAGAGCCACCATGGCGCTCGTAGAAGACCTCGAAGGCGATCGGGTCCTTGCGGTCGACGAGGGTCATGAGCTCCTCGTCGCCCAGGCGTTGCATCGATTCGCGGTCCACGCACCTCAAACCTACGGTCCGCCTCGGCGCCCGGATCAGTTCGCGTCCGCCACCCTGGGGATAGTTGTCCCTGCAAACTTCGCCAAGACTCCCTGCGAAGGAGGAGAGGATGGAAGCATCGAGCCCCGCGCGCCTCTACGCGGTCCTGGTCGGCGGCGCTTTGACGCTCGCCGGCATCATCGGGTTCTTCTACGAGGCCAGCTTCGCCACCGGGAATGAGGTGGTGGCAGAGGACGTGTTCGGCCTCCTGGCCGTGAACGGGTGGCACAACCTCGTGCACCTCGCGACGGGCCTGCTCGGCCTCGCGGCCGCCGGCTACGCGGCGCGGACCTACGCGCTCGCGCTTGGGCTCGTCTACACGATCATCGCGATCTGGGGGTTCCTCGAGGTCGAGAACGGCATCGGCGTGCTGCTGGACCTGATCCCGATCAACAACGAGGACAACGTCTTGCACCTGATCCTCGGGTTGACCGGCTTGGCGGCAGGCGCGGCCACTCCGAAGGACACCGCGCCGATAGCCCGACCCGCGGCCTAGCGGACGGAGCCCGCACTCAACCCCGGCGCAGGTCGCGCAGGGCGTCGCCGACTGGAGCCAAGACGCCCGAGGACCGGCGGCTTCGCCGGCGCGTGGCGACCACGACTGCGAGCCCGGCCGCGGCGGCGCCGCCGACGGCGACGGCTGCCACCGGACGGACCCAGTTGCGGGGATCACGCAGCGACTGAAGCTCCGAGTCCGAGAGCTCATCCGCCCAGCTCTGCAGGTTGGCAGCGGCCTGCTCGGTGATCGCGGTGAGGGTCGTCTCAACGCGGCCCGAAAGGCGTTCCGGCGGCTCGATCGGACGCAGCGCGTCGGAGAGCAGCGCCTCGAGGTCGAGCTTCGTCTGATCACTCATCGTCGTCCTCCGGGGGGCTGTCCTCCGCTGGCTCCTCGTCGCTGATCAGCTCCTCGAGCTGCTTGATCGCGCGATGGATCAGCACCTTCGTGGCGCCCTCTGTCTTCCCGAGCGCCCGCGCGATCTCGCGATTCGACATGTCGAGGGCGAACCGCATGATGAGCGCTTCTCGGCGTTCCTCGGAGAGATCGCCAAGCCGATCCAGGACCAAGCGGAGCTCCTCGCGGCCCGCCACGATCTGCTCGGTGTCGTGCGGGTGAGAGGGCGGCTCGACCGCCTCGATGTTGGCGACGGGGCGCCGTGCCCGATCGCGGTGGTGGTTGGCGGCGAGGTTGTGCGCGATGCGAATCAGCCACGGGCGCAGGGGCCTGCCGTTCGACTCGCGCTGGGCTCGCTCGAAGTGCCGGTAGGCCTGCAGAAACGCCTGCTCGGTCAGATCCTCGGCGTCGTGGTGATTTCCCACTCTGTAGTACGAGTAGGAGTAGACGTCGCGCAGGTGCGTCCGATAGAGCTCCGCGAAGTCGTGGTCGAGCTTGGCCTTGGAGGCCGCGTCCGGGACGGTGGGCGGTGCATCGCTCATCGCTTCGGAGCGTAGAGGGGGCGATCGCTTCTCGCCTTACATGGGCGTTCGCCTTCATGCCGCCCTCCTGGCGCGCTCAGCACGGCGCAGGCCGGCCACCCATTCGCCGGGGTCGATCTCGCCCGCCACGAGCGCCGCCAGGCCCTCGAGATCGGGCGCGTCGATGCCTGAGTCCTTGACCGCCTCGGCGAGCAGCGGCACCGAATCGAGGGCCTCGGAGGCCTGGCCGATCCGAGTCGGGATCTGTTCTGCCGGCACGCCCGAGCCAAGCAGCTCGCCCGCACGGCGGTTGCGGCTACCCGGAGCGAGCACAGTCGCCGTCAAATCGCCGATGCCGGCCAGCCCGGAGAAGGTGTCGAGCTCGGCCCCCTGGCCGAGAGCGAAATCAACGCACTCGCGCCAGATTCCGGCGGCGGCGATCCCAGCGGCGTTCATGCCGTGCGGTTCGGCCGCAGCCGCGGCGAGCGCGGCGGCGTTCTTGGCCACGCCGGCGATCTCGACGCCCACCATGTCCTCGGAGCGCTCGCAGAAGAGGCCGGCGCGATCGAAAACCTCGCCGAGTTGAGAGCGCAGGTCCGAGTCGCGAGACCCGAGGACCAGGGCCGCCATTCCAGCGGCGGCCTCGCGCGCGTGCGCAGGCCCACCGAGGCAGGCGATGGCGCGGGCACGGACGCGCTCGGAGACGTACCGATGCGGCAGCGTGCCGCGCGGCTGCACGAGGCCCTTGGAGAGCAGCAGGACGGAGCTGCGCGAGCCGACGCGGTCGGCCAGCGCGCCGACGGTGGCGGGGAGGGCGACCGACGGGACCGCGAGGCAGACCAGGTCGCAGGCTCCCAGCTCGATGTCGGCCGAGCGCCGGACCGAGACGGCCTCGGGGAGCTTCACCCCCGGCAGGTATTTCTCGTTCTCGCGCTTGCGGTTGATCTCCGCCGCCTTCTCGGTCGAGCGCGTACCCAGCTCCACCTCGACCCCGCCCCGGGCGAGCAGGACGGCGACGGCGGTCCCCCAGCTCCCCGAGCCGATGACTGCAGCCTTGCGAAGAGGCGGCAGGCCCCCGAGCCATTCCCACTGCAGCTCGATGTTGGGCCAGATCCGCTCGGTGATGGTGGCGGCGAGCTGCGGGGACGGACGCTCAGTCCGCGGGAAGGTCATCGGCCGGCCGATCCGGAGCTTCACCTTGCGCGGGCGGATGCGAAAGCCGCGCCGGACGTACTCGCTGCCGTGCACCGCCACAGGCAGGACCGAGGCGCCGGCCTCGAGCGCCAGGCGCCCCACTCCGCGCTTGGGAGAGCCGAGCGACCCGTGGCGATGACGCGTTCCCTCCGGGAAGATCGCCACCGTGCCGCCGCGCTCGACGATCATCCGGGCGGTCTTCATCGCGACCTCGTCGGACTGGCCACGGCGAATCGGAAAGGCCCCGAGCCGGCTCAAGATCCAGCCCACCCCGCGCTTCTCGAAGAGCTCGACCTTGGCAACGTATTGGATGTGGCGACGCCAGGGCAGCGAGGCGCCGATCACGAAGGGATCGAGAAAGGAGCGATGGTTGGAGGCGACGATCAGGCCCCCCTTGACTCGAGCGTGCTCGCGCCCGGTGCGCTGGAGTCGGAACCAGATCAGGAAGGCGGGCGTGAGGATGCATCGCGCCACGAAGTAGACGACGCGATTGACGCCGTGTCGCCGCGCGAACTCGTGGTAGCGCTCGAAGCGCTCGTCTGAGATCACGGCATCTGTGCGTGGCGGAGCCGACCGGCGAGGCTGGTCCATGTCACTCCCTACACGCATGCCACTGGAGCGTTACCGCTGCAATCAGGGTGCAAACGCCCGCTACCAGGCGCGCTCGATGAGCTCGTGGAGCTCCTCGGGACCGAGCGGGTCGTCCATGGTGTGCTTGACGCGACCGGCAATGGCATCGCAGGCTTCGTCGATTCGCGCGGGGTCTCCACCCAGATCGCCCAGTCGCCGGGGCCCTCCCCCCAGTTCCTCGAGGCGTTCAGCGAGATGGTCGGGACGGGTCAGGAGCGCCTCGGCGAGGGCGTCGATGGCGCGGGGGGCTCGTCCCCGCATCGCCTGCATCGTGTGGGGGAGCATCGTCGCGTTCGTCTCGGCGTGGGGCACACCGGTGCGCCGAACCAGCTCCTGGCAGACCGCGTGGTGCAGGGAGAGGCCGGCGGCGTCGATCGCGTTCGCACACAGGATGGCGCCCAGGGCGAGCGTGGTGCGGTCGCGATCATCGCGCGGCTGGTCGATCGCCGTTGCGATCAGCTCCGCTCCGCGCAGCCCACACAGCGACGCCACGGGGTTGGCCAGCGGGCCAAAGAGGGCCTCGGCGCCGTGCCCGAGCGCATTCATGGAGGTCGCGCGCAGCTCCGCCTCGGGGAGGTCGGTCATGAGCTCGGCGTCCGCGATCACAAGCGGCGGGCGGTGCTGCCGCGGCGCCTGATGGCCCTCGGGGTGGCGGTGCAGGCGGGTCATCTCGGCGCCGGACAGGGTCGTGGGAATCGCGGCCACCTCGCCGTCGCGCACCGCGGCGATCGCCTTGGCGGCATCGATCACGCGACCGCCTCCGAGCGCGACGAGCCGTCGCTCGGCGACGTCGTCGATGATCGTGGCCGAGGCCTCGGCGACCTTCCCAGGCGCCACCAGGTGCACCGCCTGAGCCGATTCGGGCAGGGCGAGCGGCGCGTTGTTCAGCGCCCGCTGTGTGGTCAAGAGCTCGTATTCGTTCCAGCCCGCCTCGTCGAGGATCGCCGGCGCCTGGGCCAGGGCCTCCGGTTTGAGGTGGACGGTCCGATCCCCGTCGAGCCAGGTGAACTCACGCGCGCCAGGGAGCTGAGCGAGATCGGTCATCTAGAGCCCGGAGTGGGACTTGAACCCACAGCCTCTCGATTACAAGTCGAGTGCTCCACCAGTTGAGCTATCCGGGCCGGTGGCGCTCAGGGTACGCGCAGCGGCCGCCCGGGGACCGACGCGCCTAGAGGATCGCCTCGCGGCCGGCCACATGCTGGCTCACCTTGCGCTTCACCCGCTGGAGGGCGTTGTCGACCGTCTTCGTGTCGCACTCGAGCCGCTCGCCGATCACCTCGTAGGAGCAGCCGTCGAGGTAGAGCGAGAGCACCTCGCTCTCGAGGTCGGATAGCACGCTCGTAAGGCAGGCCACCAGGCTCGCGAGCTCCTCGGATGCGATCACCCGCTCGGACGGGTCCTCGCTGAGCGGGCCCGGCAGGACCTCCTCGAGGGTCGCGTCGGAGTCGATCGCAGCGGCCGGCGTCTGGGCGAACGAGACGTACTGGTTGAGCGGCGCGTGCTTGTTTCGCGACGCCGTCTTCACAGCGGTGATGATCTGGCGGGTCACGCAAAGCTCGGCGAAGTTGCGAAAGCTCGACTCGCGGTCGGTGCGGTAGTCGCGGATGGCCTTGTAGAGGCCGACCAGTCCCTCCTGAATCAGGTCGTCCGCATCGCCGCCGAGCATGAAGTACGAAGAGGCCTTGAGCCGCACGAAGCCGCGGTAGCGACGGACGATGCGGTCGTAGGCGTCCGCGCTTCCTCGCTTGGCGAGTGCGACGAGGTACCCATCATCAAGCTCGGGTTGAGCCTGAGTTCGGACAGCAGCCGCGACGGCACGAGCCGGTGCCACGGCGGCAAAGTCCTGCGTAGATGCGGAAGGTACGGCCACGGGGTCCTCCTTGTCGGACCTGTCGTGGCGCCGATACCTCCCAGTAGGCGCCCCTGTGCTTGCCTGGATGAGGGTCGAAACTTCGACCTTTAGTTCACCCTTATTGCCCAACTTTACCCGCGCGAGGGTAGTTCTGTCAACCCCTTCTGGATTCGATGCAATCTTCGTTGCAGATCGGGGGGTGCGTCCGGAGGGGTTGGTAGGAGCCTGCTTTGCCCACTCCTACCCTCGCTGGCGCAGCGCCTCGAACAGCAGCACGGCCGCGGCCGCCGAGACGTTCAGCGATGCGACCTGGCCACGGACCGGTATCGAGACCATCAGGTCACAGATGCCCCCGACGCGTGGGCGCAGGCCCTTGCCCTCGCCCCCCAGGACCAGCACCACCTTGCCGGTGAGGTCGGCTTGCGCGTGCGGGGTATCGGCGTCGGCGTCGGCGCCGTAGACCCAGGCACCTTCAGCCTTGGCCTCGGTGAGCCAGTTCGCCAGATTCGTCACGCGTGCAATGCTGAGGTGCTCGACGGCGCCCGCCGAGGCCTTGCAGGTGGCGGCCGTCACCGCGGCTGAGCGGCGGGATGGGATTACGAGGCCGTCAGCGGCGGCCGCCTCGGCCGAGCGAGCGATCGCTCCGAGGTTGCGGGTGTCCTGGACCTGATCGAGCGCGAGCACCAGCGAGTCGGGGCGGCCGAGCAGGGAGCCGGCATCCGCGTACGGATATGGATCGACCTCGGCAACGACGCCCTGGTGGTCGGGGCTACCGGCCAGCCTGGAGAGGTCGGCGGCGGGGAGCTGTTCGCTCGTCCACACCCGGCGCACGCGTCGCCTTCCCCGACGAGCCTCTGCAACCGGGCGGCGCCCGTAGACGACCTCGCCGTCGATCGTGGGGAGCTCAGTCACGGCGAACGAGCTGGGCGCCCTCAGCGGTATCGCGCACATCCCAGCCGCGCCTGGCCAGCTCGTCGCGGATCCCGTCGGCACGCTCGAAGTCCCGCTCGGTGCGCGCCCGCTCGCGCTCGGCGAGCAAGGCCTCAGCCTCGGCATCCACCGTCTCCTCGCCCTCCAGCACCGACTCGAGGCCCAGCAGCTCGGTCATCTCCGAAACCGCCGCGAGAGCGCCGGGCAGCTCCCGGCGGTTCGCCTCGCCGATCACCTCATAGAGCGCAGCGAAGGCACGCGGCGTGTTGAAGTCGTCTGCGAGGGCCTCGAGGAAGGCCTCCCGGCGCCCCGCCACAAAGGGATCCTCTGAGCCCGCGTTCTCGGGCGCCCCATCATTCGAGCCGGCGGCCAGTGCGAAGTTCCGGATGCGCTCGACACGGGCGGTCGCCTCCTGCATGGCCGCATCCGTGAACTCGAGCGGTTGGCGGTAGTGGCCGGAAGCCAAGAACATCACGACCGCCTCGGGCCCGTAGGAGTCGAGGGCTTCGCTGAGACCGAAGATGTTGCCCTCCGACTTCGACATCTTCTCCGCGTCGAGACGAACCGCGCCGTTGTGCATCCATAGACGCGCGAGCGGAGCGCCCCGCCCCGCCTCGGTCTGGGCGATCTCGTTCTCGTGGTGAGGGAAGACGAGGTCGATCCCCCCACCGTGAATCGCGAAGTCGACCCCGAGGATCTTCTCGGCCATGGCCGAGCACTCGATGTGCCACCCGGGTCGTCCCTCCCCCCACGGCGAGGGCCACCCGATGTCCTCGTCCTCCTTCCTCGCCTTCCACAGCGCGAAGTCGAGCGGATCCGCTTTGAGCGAAGCGGTTCCCGCTTCCTCACCCTGGTCCATCTCGTCGAGCTCGCGGTTCGAGAGCTTGCCGTAGCCGGGTTGGCTGCGCACGCGGAAGTAGACGTCGCCCCCGGATTCGTAGGCGTGGCCGCGCTCGATCAGGGCGGTGATCAGGTCGATGATCTCAGGAATCGTCTCAGTCGCCAGGGGCTCGGAATCGGGGCGCCCGAGCCCGAGGCGATCGGTGTCCTCCACGTAGCGGCGAGCCATCGCGTCGGCACGCTCGCTCGACGTGATCCCGGCATCCCGCGCTGCGGCGTAGATCTTGTCGTTGATGTCAGTGATGTTCGCGACGAGGGTCGGCTCGTATCCCTGGTGCGCTAGAAACCGCCGCAGGAGCATGAAGATCACGTACGGCCGCGCGTTGCCGATGTGAATGGGCGCGTAGACGGTGGGCCCGCACGCGTAGATGCCGACCTCCGGTGGACGAGCAGGCTCGAGCGCCCGCAATTCACCGCTCAGCGTGTCCCGGATCGTCACCTCACGCACACGCCAAGGCTATTGACCGATTCCGACGGCGAGGCGGCCCGCCGCCGCGCCGCCGTTAGCTCTTCTTCCCGTTGATGGCGTTGACGAGCTGGCGCTTCGACATCCTCGAGCGTCCCTCGATCCCGAGGTCCTTCGCCTCGTTATAGAGCTGCTCGCGGGTACGTCCGCGAGGGCCTCCCGAGCCCGACCGCTTGCCGCCGCGCCGCCCTGACGAGATGTCCTGCGTTGACGACCTGGAAGCCTGTCTCGACTCGCCCGAACGGGCGCGCTCCTTGTTCACCGTTCGCGCCGCGACCTCCTCAGCGCGGTCCTCAGACGCACCCTGCTCCTTTTGACTCTTCTTGATGTGCTCGTACTGCCGGGCGCGCTTTGTTCCCTTCTTCACGCCGCGTGGTGGCATGGTCTTCTCCTTTCCGTCACTCGTCGGACTACCCGAGGGCACCATCGAATAACGGGTCAGGGCACCGCCTCGAGTCTCGGATTAGGGCGCTCCTCACGACCAGCCTTGGCGCATCGCCTCCCATCCACTCGGACCACGTCGGCGGTGAAGTCGTTCTCACCCCGAAGCAGCGATGAGCCCACGCCGTAGACGTCCACCGGGACGCCCTCCCCTTCGAAGGCGGTGATGCGGTCCGCATCGAAGCCGCCGGAAACAACGATCCTGACCCGCTCGTAACCGGCATCGTCCAGCGCGGCGCGAACGCGGCGGACGAGCTCAGGGGTAACGCCTTGGCGCCCCTCTTCGGGCGCCGAGTCGCTCGCGAGCGCCCGGTCGACGAGCGATCCGCCGTATCCAGCCGAACGCCCCAGAGGCGATCGCCGAGCCGCTCGGCCGTCTCCAGCGCGGTGGTGATCGAGTCGTTTTCGAAGTCCACGAGCACCGTCAGCCTCGATTCGTCGGGAAGGTGGGTGGCGAAGGCCTCCGCCGCCCGAGCGGTGTCGCCGGCGTATGCCGCGATCAGCCCATGCGGCACCGTGCCGAGGCCACGTGCGCCGAGCCGAGAGCCCTGGGCGTCCGTGGTGATCCCCGCCGCCCCGGCGGCGAGCGCGGCGAAGCCATCGGAGGCCTGGACGAGGTAGTGGTCGTGACGCGCGGCGAAGTAGAGAACCTCCTTCCCCCGCGCAGCCGCGACCGCGCGAGCGACGTTGGTGCGGATGCGTGTTCCCCTCGCCAGGCACCCGAGATAGACGGTCTCCGTGTGCGCGAACAGGGCGTAGTCGCCCTCGATGGTTAGGACCGTCTCCCACGGCTCCAGCGAGGCGCCCTCGGGCAGGGCACGGACCTCGAGCTCCTCCCAAGCGGGCGACCAGCCGCCGTCCGATCGCCGGCGAGCGGCACCCGCACGCAGGCAGTCGAGCGCCTCGTCCATCCCGCCGAGCTCGGACCGCTGGCGCTGGAAGACCTGCATGAGGACGTGGGGATGATGGCCATCGGCCTCGAGCACCGCGCGAGCGTTGTTGAAGTAGGCGTCGGTGTAGTACCCGGCTCTGAGGCGCTCGACGGGCAGCTCGGGTCCGCCGGAATGCCGGTCGCCGGCCTGCGACGGGCTGCCGGCGCTCACGACCTTGCCGCTCAGATCTGAGGAGGGGGCTCCTCGCCGGGCTGCGGCGGTTCGCCGGGCGGCGAGGGCGCCGGCGGCTCTGGCTCGGGGCCAGGGGGCATTGGCGGGCCCGGATCAGGGGTGGGCGTGGGCGGTGCGGGATCAGGCGTCTCGGCCGTGAGGAGTCCTTGTGGGTTCATGCCTCGCGACTACCCCTGGCGATCCAGGCCTAACCGATGCCTCAGCCCGCGGTCGGGAGCGGCCGGATGGCGGGTCCGTCGATTACCTCGCCCGTCGCAGCGAAGCGTGAGCCGTGGCAGGGGCAGTCCCAGGTGCTCTCCGCCCCGTTCCACTCGACGATGCAGCCGAGGTGCGTGCAGCGCGCCGACATCTCGTAGACCTTGCCGGAGGTGGCGCGATACACAGCGCGCTTGCCGAGACCGGCGTCGACCACAGCCCCCTCCCCTTTTTCGAGCTCGCGGGCGCCGCCGTCACGCTTTAGGCGATCGCCGATGAAGTGCAGGCCGGTGGCAACGCCGTGCTTGACCAACTCGACCGCCGAACTCGGCGTCGGCAGGCGTTTCGGGTCGAAGGTCTCGGCCCAGGGGTTGTCTCGCCCGAGGTGGAAGTCCGCGAGTATCCGGGCGGCGGCGGCTCCCATCGCGAGTCCCCACTTCCTCATGCCGGTGGCGAGGAGGATCTCGTCCCCGTGCGGCCACATTGAACCGACGAGTGGCAAGTGGTCCGCAGGCATGTAGTCGTGGGCGGACCAGCGGTATTCGATCTCGCGAACATCGAATCGCTCGCGCGCGAAGTCCTCAAGGGCGCGGAAGCGGTCGACCGGGTCCGCGCTTCCCATCCGATGGCCCTGGCCGCCGACGATGAAGAGCTCTTCACCATCCCACGGGTGGGCCCGCATCGAGCGAGTGGGGGACTCCGCGCTCAGATACATGCCCTCCGGCACCTCCCCCGCGAGATGAACCCCGAGCGCGTATGAACGCTCGGGCTCGGCCAGTGCGAAGTGCCCGCCGCGGTCGAGAATCGGCAGGTGGGTGGCGAGCACGATCCTGTCGGCCAGAACGCGTTGCCCCTGCTCCGTTCGGACCGTTCCGCCATTGACGCTGGCCACTCGGGAGCGCTCGTAGACGCGTTGCCCGTCGGCGTCGATCGCATCGGCGAGGCCAAGCAGATAGCGGACCGGGTGAAACTCCGCCTGGCCGGGCACGCGAACCGCAGCAGCGATCGCGAACGGCAGGTCAGTCGTCTCCGTCAGCTCGGCCGCGAGGCCAGCCCTCGTGGCAGCGGCGACCTCTTCGTCGATCTCGCCGCGCCTCTCGGGGTCCTCCGTGTAGGTGTAGTTCGGCTTGCGGCGCAGGTCGCACTCGATTCCATGCTCCTCGGCCAGGCGACCGATGATGCCGATCCCAGCCTCGTTGGCATCGGCGTAGACCCGCGCGGTCTCCAGGCCGTGCTCGCGCTCAAGGTCCGCGTACGCGAGACCGTGCAACGAGGAGAGCTTCGCCGTCGTGCGCCCGGTGACGCCCTGGCCGATCCTGCCTGCCTCCAGCACGACGACATCAACCCCCTCGCGGGCCAGAAGCGCTGCTGTCGTCATGCCGACGATTCCGGCGCCCACCACGACCACGTCGGCTCGCCGCTCGGCGGCGAGGGCAGGCCGGTCGGCGCGCCGGTTGATCTCAAGCCAGGGCGAGGCGGCTCGGCCCGGAAGCTCCTCTGCGTTCATGCAGCTTGCGCTACCCACCGTATCCGTGCGAAAACGGTGACCCGGCCCTACGCGAGCTCGCGCTTCAGAACCTTCCCGGTGGAGTTGCGCGGCAGCGAATCGAGGAACTCGACCTCCCGCGGCACCTTGTACCTGGCCAGGTTGTCCTTGACCACCTGCTTTACGTCGTCCTCGCTCATGCCGCCGCCCTCGGTGACCACGAACGCCTTCAGTCGCTGACCCCATTCCTCGTCATCGACGCCGATGACCGCGACCTCCTTGACGTCGTCCTGATCGGCGATCAGGTCCTCGACCTCGCGCGGAAAAACGTTCTCGCCGCCGGAGACGATCATCTCATCGTCGCGGCCGTCGATGAACAGCCTCCCCTCGGAGTCGAAGTGCCCGACGTCGCCGGAGGAGAGCAGGCCCTCGTATTCGTCCTTTCCGCCACCCCCTGTGTAGCCCTCGAACGCCATGTCGTTGCCAACGAACACACGTCCGGTCTCGCCATCAGGGACCTCGCCATCGCCCTCCTGGTCGATGATCTTCACCACCGTCCCCCGCGGGACTTTGCCCGCCGTGCCGGGCGCAGCGCGCAGGTCCTTGGGCGTGGCGATCGTGGCCCAGGCGACCTCTGTCGAGCCATACAGGTTGTAGAGGTTGTCGCCGAAACGGTCCATCCACTTGGTCGCGAGCTCGCCCGGCAGAGCCGAGCCACTCGCCGCGGTCACGCGTAGGTTGGGAAGGTCGTAGCGATCGAGGACCTTCCGATCGAGCTGAAGGATGCGCTGCATCATCACGGGAACTACCACGAGGGCCGTGGCTTCCTGCTCCGCGAGCGCCTTCAGCGTTTCCTCCGGATCGAACTTGCGCTGAAGCACGTAGGTCGAGTTGAGCGCGATCCCGAGCTGCAGGTGGGCGAAACCCCAGGAGTGGAAGAGAGGCGCGGCGATCACCGTTCGCTCACGGGCGCGCATCGGTATGCGCGAGAACATGGCCGCGAGTGGCCCAAGGGAATCGGGTGCCGATCGCTGGGCGCCCTTCGGCGTACCGGTGGTCCCCGACGTGAGGATGATGAAATGGCTCGGCTGGTCCGGCGCGGGCGGGGCTTGGTCTTCGCCGGCCTCGATCAGATCGTCGAGCGTCGTGTGCTGGGCGGCCCCCTCCGACCACGCGACGAAGCGCTTGGCGTCTACGTCGGGATCCGCCTCGCCCAGGAGGTCGGCGAACTCCTCGTCGTAGACGAGCGCCGCCGGCTGCTCGCGTTCCATCACGTCCTCCAGCTGGGGCGCGGAGAAGGCGGTATTCAGATAGAGCGCGTTCGCGCCCAGCTTCGAGACGGCGAAGGTCGCATCCGTGAAGCCGCGGTGGTTGCGGGCCATGATCGCGATGCCATCGCCCGCCTTGACCCCGCTTTTCGCGAGCGCGTTTGCGAGTCGGTTGGATCGCTCATGAACGTCGGCGAAGGTGAGCTCGCCGAGCTCGTCCACGAGAGCGACCTCGTCGGGATGGTTGATGGCGGCTGCGGCGATCCCCGCCGCCGGCGAGGCCCCGTAGCGGATCAGCTCGCGCACGGTCCGCGCGAGCCTGTCCGGACGCACTGGGCGAATCACACCGGCCTGGGCGAGCGTCACCAGGTTGAACGGAACGTCGGTGACCGGGCCCAAGGGCCCGATCGAGACTCGCTTGCCCAGCGCACCCACTCGCTCCGGCAGATCCACGGCCCGAACCCTACATCCGGGATGCTGGGCTCAGTCGAGGTCGCACTGGGCGACCGCGAGAGCAGCGATGCCCTCGCCCCGGCCGATCCAACCCATGCCCTCGTTCGTCGAAGCCTTGACACCGACGGGTGCGCTGAAGGCCTCCGAGAGGATTCGTTCCATCTCCGCGCGCTGAGGTCCAATCGCCGGCGCCTCGCAGATCACGGTCACGTCGGCATTGACCACGTGGCCACGAAGCATCCCGATCACGGTGTGAACGAGATCGATTGAGTCTGCGTCGCGCCAGCGCTCCTCACTCGCCGGGAAATGGGTACCCAGGTCGCCAAGTCCCGCGGCGCCCAGCACCGCATCGATCAGCGCGTGAGTCACGACGTCAGCATCGGAGTGCCCGCCCAGGCCGCGGTCGTGCTCGAACTCGACGCCCCCGAGGACGAGCCGCCGCCCGTCGGCGAACGGGTGGGAGTCGTAGCCGATGCCGACGCGCAGGCTCATCGGCTCACCCGAGCGGCTCCAGCCGCCGCTCGCGACGTTCGAACACAGCGATCTCGGTGATCCCCCAACCGCGCATCACCTCGACCGTGTTCTCGTACGCGTGCCCGATGTCCCCTGGGACATGCGCGTCGGAGGACAGCGAGAACGCCGCGCCGGCGTCGACGAGCATCTCGGCCAGGGCCGGGGCAGGATAAAGCTCCGAAACGGGCTTTCGCAACCCCGCGGTCGAGACCTCCACGGCGACCCCGCTCTCGGCGACGGCCTCGACGAACGGCTCGTAGTGAAACCGAGGATCGCGGTCTGGATCTGGGCGCGCGGAACCCCAGACCTTGACGAGGTCCGGGTGGGCCATGATCTCGAAGAGCCCGGAGCGGGCAGCTTCTGCAAGCGTTTCGAAATAGCGCCGCCAGATGGCGTCGGGGTCGCCTCGCCCGTCCCAGATGTCCCAGTCATCGTGATCGACCGCCTCGTCGCCGATGAAATGAACGGACCCGATCACGTAGTCGAAGTCGTGTGGGTCCAGGAGCTCTGCCGTCCGGTCCTCGCGGCCCGGCAGGTAGTCCATCTCGATGCCCAGTCGCAGCGGCGTCGTGCGGACGAAGTCGCAGTAGGCCCCGAGGTCGTCGTGGGCCCAGAGCTCCCACCAATCGTGTCGCCAGAGCTCAAGCGAGTCGGTGAAGCGGTGGATGTGCTCCGAGACGCCGAGCTCGGCGATCCCCGCGTCGCTCGCAGCCTCGAGATAGCGGTCGACGTTTGCGGCTGTGAAGTAGCGCTCGGAGGGCGTGTCCTCGTCGTCCGGGCGCAGGTGCACGTGATAGTCGGTCAGCAAGGCGAAAGAGGCCGAGACACAAGGCGTCTCGACAGGAGCGTGTAAGGCGGCATAGCCGCCGCAAGTTAATGGTTACGCTAGCCGCCAATGGTCCACCTGCGGATCGTCGTCCCGAGCCACTCCTCTGAGCACGCGCTCGATCTGCTCGAAAACACTCCCTCCGTCTGCAACCTGATCTTTCTCGAGCGCGCCGCCCAACGCCCCGAGGGCGACGTGATCCTCTGCGACGTCACCCGCGAGGACGCGAGCGTCATCGTCTCCGATCTGCGCGAGCTCGAGATCGACAAGGAGGGGTCGATCGCGATGGAGGACATCGACTCTCAGATCTCCGCGGCGGCCCAGCAGGCCGAGAAGGCGGCCAAGGGCTTGCCCACCGACGCCGTCGTCTGGGAGGAGGTCGAGTCGCGCACTTCCGAGAACATCGAGCTCTCCGCCAGCTTCCTCGCCTTCATGATTCTCGCGATGCTGATCGCAGCGGTTGGCATCCTTACCGACCAGCTCATCCTGATCATCGGGGCGATGGTCGTCGGGCCCGAATTCGGCCCGATCGCCGCCCTCTCCGTGGCTGCCGTGCAGAGGCGCGCGGAGCTCGCCAAGCGCTCGCTCGCGGCACTCAGCATCGGTCTCGTGGTCGGCATCGTGGCCACGTTTGTCGTCACGCTCGGCCTCGAAGCGATCGGTCAGGTACCCGACGACTTTTCCCAGGAGAACCACACGTTTACGGAGTTCATCTCCAGCCCCGACTTCTTCTCCGTCTTCGTCGCCTTCATCGCCGGCATGGCGGGGGTGCTGTCGCTGACCAACGCCAAGTCGGGCGCGCTCGTGGGGGTCTTGATCTCGGTGACGACCATCCCAGCGGCGGCCAACATCGGCGTCGCGGGCGCACTTGGGGACTGGGACAACGCCCTCGGCGCCGCCGCCCAACTCGGCCTCAATCTGTGCGCGATCTTCCTGGCCTGCATGGGGACGCTGTTCGTGCAACGGACGCTCTACATGCGACGCCGGCGCACGCACCTGCAGGCCGAGGCCCGCACGGCCGCCGGACTGCCGATCGGGCACAGCCGCCGCGAAGGCTACAAACAGCCTCCCACCGTTGAGTGACACCGCACAGGACCTCGCGGTCCTCCTCGGGGCCTTCGCGATCGGCACGGGACTTGCAGCGGCCGCCGGCGCCGCAAACCTCGGCACCGCCCTCTCCTTCGGGGTGATCGCGTTCGCGCTCGTGATGCTCTGGGTGCTGCTGCGGCGCTAGTTGCCGCGGTGTTCCAGCAAGAGCTCGGCGACGTCCCGGTCAGCCGGCGTCGTCACCTTGAGATTGCGGGCGCTCGTGGGATGGATCAGCACCGTCCCTTGCGCTCGCTCCACGAGCAGCGCCTCATCGGTCGCGCTCGCGATGCTCTCCCGGCCGGCCTCGAGTGCGTCGCGCAACGCCGCCGCACGGAAGACCTGGGGCGTCTGCGCCGCCCAGAGGTGCTCACGGCTCTCGGTGCCGGCGATCGTCGCCAGGCGCGTTGCTGGGCCACCGGGGGCGCGCGGTCGGTCGGCACGCTTGACCGTCTCCGTGATCGGTGCGCCAGCGATAACGCCGGCGGCTGCGGGGTGATCGGCGAGCACGGCCACGAGCTCATCGATCAGGGCCGCGGTGACGAGCGGTCGCGCCGCGTCGTGCACGGCAACGACATCCAGGTCGACGCACGCCAGCGCGTTGGCCACGGACTCGGCCCGCGACGGCCCGCCCGTCACGACCTCGTACCTCATGCCCGTGGGTGCCAGGGCCGCGAGCTCGCGCTCATGGCCGGGCGGCGCTGCGATCACGATCGCACCGATGCTCTCGGCGGTGTCGAAGGCGTCGAGGCACCAGGCGACGAGTGGCCTGCCCGCGATCTCCGCCAGCGCCTTGGGGCCGCCGGCCCCGAGGCGATCGCCGGAGCCGGCCGCCGCGATGACCGCCGTCGCCTCTGCGGCAGCGGTCATCGCGGTCTCGCGCGGCCCGGCGTTACGCGGTAGCGGACGCCTGGGTGGTTGCCGGGGAGCCGAACCGCTCCTCGAGCAGCCCATCGATGTACTCCTCGGCCCCCTCGGCGTCGGTGTCGCGCGCGTACATGAACTCGGAGGCGAGAATCTTCTTCGCCCGCGTGTACATCTGCTTCTCGCCGGTGGAGAGACCCTTCTCCCACTCCCGGATGGCGAGGTTGCGCACAACCTCCGCAAGCTCGAAGACGTCGCCCGTCTTGATCTTCTCGCGGTTGTACTTGAACCGGCGGTTCCAGTTTTTGGGCATGTCGGACACCTCGCCGGTGAGGACGTCGATCACCCGCTTCACATCGTCCTCTCCGATGACGCGGCGCAATCCGGCGCGGTGCGCGTTCTCGCAGGGGACCATGACGGTCATGTCGTTGTGGAGGATCTTGATCGTCAGGTAGTCCCGCTTCTCCCCGAGAAGCTCCTTGGATTCCTTCTTCAGGACCACCCCGGCGCCGTGGTGGGGATAGACGACGTTGTCGCCTTCGCCGAAGGTGCACTCGACGGGAACGAGTCCCGCGTCGAGCTCGATGGTTTCCTCCTCTACTGCTACGTCTGGAATTGCCTTGCTCCTCTCTCGTGTGACGGATGCTTCAGGGGCGAGTCCGCCGATCATGGGTAACGGTCGACGAGGTCGACCTCCTGAAGTCTCGAAAGTCCTTCGCGAACGTCGCGTGCCCTGCTCTCCCCCACGCCCTCCACCGAGGCAAGCTCGGCGTCGGTTGCGGCGAGGATCGACTCGAGGTCACCGAAGCGCTGCACGAGGCGCTGGGCCACGAGCCGCGGCATGCGCGGGATCCGTGAGAGCGCGCGGTAGCCGCGCGCCTGGACGGAAAAGTCGACTGTGCTGACCTTGCGGTCGTACCCGAGCAGCTCGGCGAGGCGCCCGAAGTCGAGAACCTCCTCGTGCGGCAGGGCCGCGAGCTCTTGCAGCGTGCTCTCGACGCGTCGCTCCGAGTCATCGATGATGTAGTCGCGGACGATCGCGGTCCGGTCGGCCATCACCCCAACCACGGTTTCCTCGAGCTGCATCTCGATCAGGCGGCCCTCGGCGCCGAGCTCGATGATGTAGCGCTCGACCTCGGCGGCCATGCGCGTGACCATCTCGGCCCGCTGCAGGACGGCGAGTGCTTCGAAGAGCACTGCGTCGCCGGCGAACTCAGCGACGGTGAGGCGGGCCGCAATCTGGTCCAGTCGAGCCCTGTACTTCTCGAGGGTCGCCAACCCCTGGTTCGCCTTGGAGAGCACCGTCGGGATGTCCTGAAGGATGTACTTGAGGCCCTCCACGTAGAGCGACACGACCTCTCGGCGGGCGGAGATCGCGATCACCAGCGCCTCGGTCTGCTTCGACACGCGCTCGGCGGTGCGGTGTCGCGTACCCGTCTCCATCGAGAGGATCGTTGGGTCGGGCATGAGCTGGACGTTCGCCCACGCGATCCTGCGAGCCTCGGGGTCGAGGATGATGGCGCCGTCCATCTTCGCCACCTGGTAGAGGAGGCCCGGCGTGTAGTCGACGCCGAGCCGGATGCCGCCGGAGAATAGGAAGGAGATCTCCTCGGTCTCGCCGACCACCAGCAGGGCACCTGACCGCGCGTGGACGATGTTGTCGATCCCCTCACGCAGAGGTCTGCCCGGAGCAACCATGTCCAGCGCGCGCAGAAGCCGCGGGTCCTGTCGAGCATCGAACTCTGGACGCTCGGATCCGGCGGGTGCCACGCGGGTCATCGAGCTACTCGGGACGTGGCAGCACTCATGCACATCCATGATGACATGAAGGTTCGAATCACGATCTCCGCCGATTCCCTCCTGGAAAGGTCGGATTACGCTTTGTCAAGCGGTACATCCGGCTATGCGCCGGATGCCAGGGGGTTGCATGGAGGGGCGTGAGGCCTCAGATCCCCACGTGCCACCGCCTGACCTATGCGGCCTCCCGAATCTGACCGCGGTGCCCGGGCGCCTTCACCGCCTTCAACGCGTCACGCAGCGTCGCGACTGAGCGCAGGCCGTCAAGCCGCTCCCGCGCCACCGGGGCCATCACCGGCGCCAACCCGAACTTCGCGGCCTCGGCCGCCCGCCTGTCCGCGTGCGCCACGCCGCGCAGCTCACCGGTGAGGCCGATCTCGCCGAAGCAGGCGAACGGCTTGCCGCCGCTTGAGAGCGGTCCCCCGCGGTGAGCCGAGGCGAGGGCCATCGCGACCGCAAGGTCGGCACCCGGCTCATCCACTCGCACGCCGCCGGCCACGTTCACAAACACGTCCGCGGACGAGAGGGACGGCCCGCCGTTTCGGGCCAGCACGGCGATCACCATCGCGAGGCGGTTGCGGTCGATGCCGTTGGCGACCCGGCGGGGCGGCACGATCTCGGTCGGGGCGACGAGCGCCTGGACCTCCACGAGAAGTGGCCGCGAGCCCTCCATCGCGCACAGCACGACGGATCCCGGCGCCGAGCTCGCCTCACCAACGAAGCGAGCCGACGCATCCTGCACCTCGACGAGTCCGCCCGAGCGCATCTCGAAGACCCCGACTTCGCTGGTGGCCCCGAAGCGATTCTTAAGCGCGCGCAGCGTCCGGAAGCTGCGCTCACGCTCACCTTCGAAGAAGAGAACGCAGTCGACGAGGTGCTCAAGGACGCGAGGCCCCGCCACGGCCCCCTCCTTGGTCACATGCCCGACGAGGATGACCGCGCAGTCGATGCGCTTGGCTACCTCCATCACCGTCGTAGCGGCCTCCCGCACCTGCCCGACCGAGCCCGGAGCCCCGGTCATCCCCTCCGCGTGAAGGGTCTGCACCGAGTCGATCACGCACGCCTGTGGCCGCTCGGACTCGAGCGTCGCCACGACATGCTCCAGCGAGGTCTCGGCCACTGCGGGCACCGACAAAGCGCCCTCGCCCAGCCGCTCTGCCCGCAGCCGGACCTGCGCCGCGGATTCCTCGCCTGAGACGTAGAGCACCTTCGTCCCAGCCGCGGCTAGGTTCCCGAGAGCCATCCCGGTGATCGTGGACTTGCCGATCCCTGGCTCGCCGCCGAGCAGCACCAGCGACCCGGGGACGAGACCGCCACCGAGCACACGATCGAGCTCGGTGATGCCCGTGTGCAGGCGGTCGACCTCAGGTGTGGCGACGTCGCGCAGCGCCACCGGCTTCAGGCCCGACGCGCCGCGCCGCCCCCGCCGCCCGGCTCCACCACCCCTGGCGGGGGGCGTCGCAGTTTCGACGAGCGTGTTCCAATCGCCGCACCCCGCGCACTGCCCAGACCAGGTGAGCGCCTCGTGACCACACGTCTGACAGACATATCGGGAGCCTCGTCCTGCCACGCCCTGACTCTTTCAAGCCCGCCGGACCGCATCGCGCTCCGCGAGCCACAGGATGAAACGGATAGGCCGCGACAACGGCCAAGATCGAACGACTACGCGGCGGCGACGGCTGGCGGAAGGTGCCTAGTTCGACGTGGGGTCGACGTCGGCGTCTGGATCTGGGAGCTCGGGCGCGTCGTCGCTGGGCACATCGCCTCCGGCCGGCTCGTCGTCGGAGCCGCCGCGGGCGCCGACCCCCGCCGGCTCCTTCTTACGGGCGCGGGGCTTGCGCGGCTTTACGAGCTTCAGCTTGAGCGGGTCGTCCTCCTCGTCACCTGCGTGGTCGCGCTCGACGAGAACGGTGGTCCCGGGCACGATCGGGCCGGCTCGGAGCACCTCGTCGGCCAGCGGGTCCTCGATGTACCGCTGGATCGCACGCCGCAGCGGCCGGGCTCCCATGGCCGGATCCCAGCCCTTGTCGGCGAGCAGATCCTTGGCGTCCTCGGTCAGGTCGAGTTGGAGCTCGTGCTCAGCCACCTGCGCTCGGACGCGGCCGATCAGGAGGTCGACGATCTCCTTGATCTCGTCCTTCGTGAGCTTGTGGAAGACGATGACCTCGTCGATGCGGTTCAGGAACTCGGGCCGGAAGACCTTCTTCAGGTCGCCCATGATCCGGTCCTTCATCTCGTCGTAGGAGGCGCCGGTCTCGTCGTCGGATGTGCCGAAGCCGAAGGACACGTTGCGAGCGATGTCCTTGGCGCCGACGTTCGAGGTCATGATCACGATCGTGTTGCGGAAGTCGACCGTGCGACCCTGCGCGTCGGTCAAGCGACCGTCCTCGAGGATCTGCAGCAGGATGTTGAAGACGTCGGGGTGGGCCTTCTCGATCTCGTCGAGCAGCAGCACCGAGTACGGCTTCCGGCGCACGGCCTCGGTGAGCTGGCCGCCCTCGTCATAGCCGACGTAGCCGGGGGGCGAGCCGACAAGCCGCGAGACAGCGTGCTTCTCCATGTACTCGGACATGTCGATGCGGATCATCGAGTCCTCGTCGCCGAACAGGAACTCGGACAGGGTGCGGGCGAGCTCCGTCTTGCCGACCCCTGAGGGGCCGAGGAAGATGAACGATCCGGCCGGTCGCTTCGGGTCCTTGATGCCGGCGCGCGAGCGGCGGATGGCCTTCGAGACCGCCTCGATCGCGACGTCCTGGCCGATCACCCGCTTGTGGAGCTCCTCCTCCATGCGAATCAGCTTCTTGGTCTCGGCCTCGGTCAGTTTGAAGACGGGAATGCCGGTCCACATCGAGACGATGTCGGCGATCTCCTCTTCGCCCACGTCGGGGCGCTCGCTCGCGTCACCCTCGGACCACTGGTCCTCGAGCTCGCGTTTGCGGTTCGTGAGCTGGCGCTCCTTGTCGCGCAGGTTCGCCGCCTTCTCGAACTCCTGCGCCTCAATCGCTGCCTCCTTGGAGCGCCGCGTCTCCTCGATCTCCTCCTCGAGATCGCGGTAGACGGGCGGCGCTGACATCGACTTGATGCGCATGCGGGAAGCCGCCTCGTCGATCAGGTCGATCGCCTTGTCGGGAAGGAAGCGGTCGGAGATGTAGCGATCGGCGAGCTCGGCGGCGGCCTGCAGGCCGTCGTCGGTGATGTTCACGCGGTGATGGTCCTCATAGCGCTCACGGAGCCCCTCGAGGATCTTCACCGTGTCAGGCACCGGTGGCTCCTCGACCTTGATCTGCTGGAAGCGCCGCTCGAGCGCCGAGTCGCGCTCCAGGTACTTGCGGTACTCGTCGAGCGTCGTCGCCCCGATCGTCTGCAGCTCGCCGCGCGCCAGGGCGGGCTTCAGGATGGACGCGGCGTCGATCGCGCCCTCGGCAGCGCCCGCGCCGACCAGGTTGTGCAGCTCGTCGATGAAGAGGACGATGTCGCCGCGCTGGGTGATCTCCTTCATCACCTTCTTGAGGCGCTCCTCGAACTCGCCCCGGTACTTGGAGCCGGCGACAAGCGCGGCGAGGTCGAGGGTGTAGATCTGCTTGTTCCGCAAGAGCTCGGGCACCTCACCCTTGATGATCTGCGAGGCGAGCCCCTCGACGATGGCTGTCTTTCCGACACCCGGCTCTCCCAGCAGGACCGGGTTGTTCTTCTGCCGGCGGGAGAGGATCTGCATGATGCGCTCGATCTCGGTCGAGCGGCCGATCACGGGGTCGAGCTTTCCCTCGGCGGCGAGCTTGGTCAGGTTGCGGCCGAACTGGTCGAGGAGCTTCGAGGACTTCTTGCCCTCACCGGATCCCGAGGCCGAGCCCTGGCGGCGCCCACCGGGGCCGGAGAGCATGCGGATGACCTCGTTGCGGATTTTCTCCGAGTCGGCGTCGAAGTCGAGCAGGATGCGGGCGGCGACGCCCTCGTTCTCGCGCACGAGGCCGAGGAGGATGTGCTCGGTGCCGATGTAGTTGTGGCCCAGCGAGAGCGCCTCACGGAGGGCCAGCTCGAGGACCTTCTTGGCGCGCGGGGTGAAGGGGATCTGGCCGGAGGTGACCTCCTCCCCTGAGCCAACGATGCGAACGACCTGGGCGCGCACGCGCTCGACCGTGATGTCGAGCGACTCGAGTACCCGGGCGGCCAGGCCCTCCTCCTCACGAAGCAGGCCGAGCAGGATGTGCTCGGTGCCGATGTAGTTGTGCTTGAGCGTGCGCGCCTCTTCCTGCGCGAGGACCACCACCTGCCTGGCCCGTTCTGTAAATCGCTCGAACACCTTCCTGCCTCTCTTAACTAGTCACTGCCCCGTGAGTATCGCGAAGCGTGTGGTCGGGACCGGACCGGCTCGTCTGCGAGGTGGCAAAGTCGCCGGGGCTCCTGTCCTCTATTTCGGCTCGACGCTGCCGACGGATTAGAACCTCCGGTTCACGACTACAACGGACGCCGATTATAGAGGGGGGTCCCCACGCACCCGCCACGCACAAACGGCGAATACGCGATTTGCGGGGGAGGCGCTCGGCGACCGCCCCGGCCGGCGCTCTCTCAGGTCCGCATCGCTGGGAAGAGGACGACCTCGCGGAGCGAGCGCGCGCCGGTGAGCAGCATCACGAGGCGGTCGATCCCAAGGCCGACGCCGCCGGTTGGAGGCATGCCCTGTTCCAGCGCCTCGATGTAGGACTCGTCGTAGGGCTGAGTCTCCTCGTCGCCCCGTCGCAGCTCCTCGGCCTGCGCCTCGAAGCGCAGGCGCTGCTCGTCGGGGTCGTTCAGCTCGGTGAACGCATTCGCGATCTCCATTCCGCCGGCGAAGGCCTCCCAGCGCTCGACGAGCCTGGGGTCGGAGCGATGGACCTTGGCGAACGGGGACAGCTCGACCGGGTAGTCGAGGATGAAGGTCGGCTCGCGCAGCTCCGGCTCGACTGACTTCGAGAGCAACCCATCGACCAGCTTGCCCCAGCCCTCCCGCGAGTCGGCCTCGGAGTCCATCGCCTCGGCCAGCGCCTCGCGCGTGGGATGCTCGAGGATGTCGATACCTGAGCGTTCGCGGATGGCGTCGCGCATGCTGACCCGACGCCAGGGCGGAGCCAGGTTGATCTCGGCGCCGTCGCGCTCCACCTTGGTGGTGCCGTTCACGCGTTCAGCCACGAAGGCGACCAGCTGCTCGAGGCGTGCGGCAGCGACCCCATAGTCCGCGTATGCCTCGTACCACTCGAGCATCGTGAACTCCGGGTTGTGCTTGTAGGAGACGCCCTCGTTGCGAAAATCCTTGCCCAGTTCGTAGACGCGATCCAGGCCTCCGACGATCAGGCGCTTTAAGTAGAGCTCGGTTGCGATCCGCAGATAGAGGTCGCGGTCGAGTGCATTGTGGTGCGTTGTGAATGGGCGCGCGAGGGCCCCGCCGTAGAGCGGCTGGAGCACCGGGGTCTCGACCTCCAAGAACCCCTCGGCGTCGAGCCATTCGCGTACGGCTGAGACCACCGCCGCTCGCTTGCGGAAAAGCTCGCGTGCCTCGTCGTTGGCGATCAGGTCGAGCTCGCGCCGTCGATAGCGGGTCTCGGTGTCCTGGAGCCCATGGAACTTGTCGGGCGGGGGCCGCAGGCTCTTCGCCAAGAGCTCCCAGCCCTCGAGGCGCAACGAGAGCTCTCCCTTCCGGGTCTTGAACGCGGTCCCTTCCACGCCGATGATGTCGCCGAGATCGACGTGAAGGAGCGCCTGGTGTCGCTCCTCCCCCAGCACGTCGGCCCGCGCGTGCAGCTGAATCCGTCCCGTGCGGTCGACCAGGTCGAGGAACGCCGACTTGCCCATCCCCCTGCGCGAGACGAGCCGCCCGGCAAGGCGGTAGCGCTCCTCGGTCTCCTCGCCGTCGGCCAGCCCCTCGTGCGCCGCGCGGACGGCCGCGATGTCGGTGCGTCCCTCGAAGGCATGCGGGAAGGGCTCGACGCCCGCTTCGCGCAGGCTCTCGAGCTTCGCCCGCCGGTCGGCGAGTGCCCCGGGCTCCTCGGGGCTGTCGCTGGACTCGTTCATCTGAGAGGCCGCGAAAACCGAGCCTGGCCAGGATCTCACGCCATTCGGCGCTCGTACCCACCTTCGGTGCTCGGCGCGCGGCGAAGCGAGCTTAGTTGAGACCTAAGTGAGCGAGGCGCGCGCCCGAGGACAACGCCAGGCCACGGTTTGCAGCGGCCTTACGCCGACTCGATCTTCGTGATCTTGAGCTTTTTCTTGGGTCCGCGTGGGGTGTCCACCGTGACCACGTCGCCCCGCTTGTGGCCCTGGAGGGCGCGCCCGATCGGGGACTCGTTCGAGAGCTTGCGCTCCGCGAGGTTGGCCTCGGCAGAGCCGACGATGTGGAACTTGTTGGAATCGCCGGACTTCTGGTCCTTGACGTGGACGAGGACGCCAACGCCGACCGAGGAGGTGTCGATCGCGCGCTCGTCCACGACGCTCGCGCGTCGCAGCCGGTCTTCGAGCTGGGCGATTCGCTGCTCGAGCAGAGCCTGCTCGTTCTTGGCGTCGTCGTACTCGGAGTTCTCGGAGATGTCGCCGAACTCGCGAGCCTCCTTGATCCGAGCGGCCACCTCTCGCCGCTTATCAGTCGAGAGGTGCTCGATCTCGGCCTTCAGCTTCTCGAGCCCGTCCTTGGTGATGAGTGATTCGCGAGCCACTTCGCCTGCTACCTCGTCGTCGATGTAGATGCCGCCCGGGGCGGTCCCCTGTCACGAAAATCGCCCGACGCGGGGCGCCTGCGGCGCGGTCCCACTCGGGCAAGAGCGCGCGATTATAGCGCCGCCGTACACGGCAAAAAAGGCTCAGAAGCGTCCCATTTCAAGCGAAGCTATCGGCCGTGGGAAGCGGAAACCTGAGCCGCCGCTTGCGCCAGCATCTCGCGCACGTCGTCGAGCGACTCCGTGCGCTGGAAGACATCGGCGTCCGAGCCCGTGACTCCGAGCTGCTCGAGATACCAGGGGTAGAACTTGCGGAGGTTTCGCGATGCTCGCTCGGGTCCCCAGTGCTCCTCACCTCGCTCGAGCACCCAGTAGAGCTCGGCGACGACCTCCTCCCGTGACGGCGGGCCTGTCCGCCGCCCGGTGAGCTCCTCGAAGATCCACGGACTGCCCAGCCCCCCTCGCGCGATCATCACCGCCGCGGCGCCCGACTCCGCGTACGCGCGCCGCGCGGCATCGGCCGAGCTGAGCCCGCCGGAGATGATCATCGGCACTTCGATCGACTCCCCCAGCTCGCGGGCGAGTGCGTAGTCGGCGCGGCCGGAGTGGTGTGCCGCGGCCGAGCGCGGATGGAAGGCGATCGCCGCTACACCGGCCTCGGCGACGAGCCGCTGGGCGAGCCCGAACCCGGACCGATCGCCGGGCTCCACCCCCGAGCGAAGCTTGACGCTGACCGGGAGCCCAGAGCCCTCGATCGCCGCCCTGGCCACCGCCACCGCCCGGTCAGGGTCGCGCATGAGCGCGGCGCCTGCACCGGTCTTTAAGACCTTCGGCACGGGACATCCCATATTCAGATCGATCAGATCGGCTCCGGCCTCGGCCACCGTCACGGCAGCACCGCGCATCACGTCCGGATCGGGGCCGAAGAGCTGGATCGAGACGGGGTGCTCCTCCGCGTGGATGCGCAGCATCTCGCGCAGCGTGCGCTCGTTGCCGTGGCCGATCGCGTAGCTCGACACCATCTCCGAGTAGACCATGCCGGCGCCGTGCCGGCGCGCCTGGAGGCGCACGAACCAATTGCCGATCCCGGCGAGCGGGGCGAGCAGCACGCGGTTCGAGATCTCGACGTCGCCGATCCGAAATGGGGAGGTAAGTGGGGGTGTCCTCGTTCGTTTCGTTGGTTTCGGCATTTCGAGAATCATTGCGGCCGCCTTCGGCGGCCTTACGTGCTGCTTTCGGGGCTAAAGCCCCTCATTTCATACGTTGCGATCCCAGATAATCCGCAGGCCGGTCAGCGTCAGCAGGTCGTCGACCTCGTCGATGGTCTCGCAGAAGGGAACGATGGCGTTGGCGAGGCCACCCGTTGCGATGAAGCGGGTCTCCTCTCCCAGCTCCGCGGCGAATCGACGGGTGATCCCGTCGATCAGGCCCGCGAAACCGAAGATGACACCGGAGTGGATGGCGGAGCGGGTCGACTTGCCGATGGCCGCCTCGGGCTCCGCAAGGTCGATCCGCGGGATGCGGGCACCACGCTCCGTGAGGGCTGTGAGCGAAATCTCCACCCCCGGAGCGATGGCTCCTCCGAGATACTCGCCCTCGGCGGAGACCACGTCGAAGTTGATGCTGGTCCCGAAGTCGACAACCACGCAGGTTCCGCGCACGCGCTCGTACGCGGCGACGGCATTGACCAGCCGGTCGGCTCCGACCTCGTAGGGGTTGTCGATGCGAATTGGCATCCCAGTCTTGATCCCGGGTCCCACGGTCAGACACGGAGCCCGCAGGTAGCGCCGCGCCATCTCCTCGTACTCGGCCCACAGCGGGGGGACGACCGAGGAGACGATGATCGCGTCGGCCTCCGCGAACGCCAGCCCACGCAACGCCAGCAGCCCGGAGATTCGTTCGGCGAGCTCGTCGCAGGTGGCGCCGGCGCGTGTCTGAAAGCGCCAGCGTTCGACGAGCTCGGAAGCCCTGAACGCCCCTAGATGAGTCTGCGTGTTTCCGACATCGACGGCGAGCAGCATGCGGCCATTATCCGTCCCGCGAGCGCGCGGGGCGCATACGATTGCCCGCCATGAAGGTCACCCTTTACGCGATTCCCGCCTCGCACCCTGCAATGGCCGTGCGCAAGATGCTCGAGCTGAAGAGCATCGAATACAAGCGCGTCGATCTGATGCCGGTGATCAGTCGCGGCGTTCTCAAGGTGCTGCGCTTTCCCGCAAGCACGATCCCGGCGCTGCGGATCGACGATCGAAGGATCACCGGATCGCGGCAGATCTCGCAAGCGCTCGACGACGTGCTGCCAGAGCCGGCGCTCTTTCCGGCGGACCCAAGGGCGCGCGCGGCGGTCGCGGAGGCGGAGCGCTGGGGGGAGGAGACTCTGTCCGACGGCGTCCGGCGCATCTTCTGGAACGCCGTCAAGCGCAATCGCGAGCCTCTCCGCAGCTACTCCGTCGGCGCCCGCCTGGGGGTGCCGATCGGGCTCGCGGTGAAGACAGCCGCCCCGATCATCGCCGCTGAGATGAGGATCCATGGTGGCGACGACGAAGCGGTGCGCGCCGACCTGGCCGCCTTTCCGGGCTGGCTCGACCGGATCGATGGCGGGATCGCTGAGGGGGTTCTCGACGGCGAGCAACCCAATGCAGCGGACTTCCAGATCGCTGCGGCGCTTGCACTCGCGATGACGCTCGACGACCTTCGCCCCCCGATCGAGGCACGACCGGCGGGCCAGCTGGCACGGCGCCTGATGCCTGACTTTCCAGGAAAGGCGCCACCCGTCCTGCCACCTTCCTGGCTCGAGCCCCTGGGCGCGCCGACGACCCAGTCCTAGCCGAGCGTCCCGACCAGCGTCACCCGCTGCTCCGAAAGCGCCGCGAGCGCCTGATCGCAGCGTGTCCCGTCGGGGAGGGTCAGCTCGGGGTCGAGCTCGAGGAGCGGCTCCAACACGAAGCGCCGCGAAGTTACCTCGGGGTGAGGCAGCGTGAGCTCGTCCGTCGCGATCTCCACATCCCCCACCAGCAGCAGATCGATGTCGATGGGCCGCGGGCCGTGGCGGGGGCCTCCGAACATCCGCCCCAGCTCGACCTCGATCCCCTTGCAGACCAAGAGGAGGTCACGCGGCTCGAGCCCGGTAAGCACCCGTGCCGCCGCGTTCAGGAAATCGGGCTGGTCGAGGATCTCGCCCATGGGCTCGGTCTCATAGACCGACGACGTCGCCTCGACGGCGACGCCGTGCTCGGGGAGCGCCCTGACCGCATCGCGAAGGTGAGCCGTCCTGTCCCCCACGTTGGAGCCCAGGCCCAGGTACCCGGTCCGATCGCTCATTCGGAGTCCGACTCATCGTCGCCGGAGACTCGGCGCAGCGTCAGCTGGGCCGCTGCCTCGGCCACTTTGACGGGGACCGGCGGCTCCGGCTTCGCCGCCCGGACGTGCACGGCCGTTGGCTCGAAGCGCTCCATCAGCCGCTCCCCGATCACCTGGCAAACGCGCTCGAGCGTCTTGTGGCTGCGTTCGGTCGCCGCGAGGACGACGATGTCGCAGACCTCTGCGTAATCGATCGTGTCCTCGAGGCGGTCGGTGAGGACGGCGTCACACTCCGCCAGCTCGAACGAGACGTCGATCTCCAATCGCTGCCCGATCTCACGCTCGGCCTCGGTGACGCCATGGTGGGTGTAGATCGAGACTCCCTGCAACTCCACCTGAACCGAGGCGCTGCTCTCCTCGCCGTCGGCGTTCATGCGGCGCAACCTACCAAGCCGATTTCCGTGTGGCAAAGTGCTCGCGCGTGGCCAGGGAAGTAGTCATCGACAGACGCTACCGGGGCCCACCGGCGAGCGCCAACGGCGGCTACACCTGTGGAATCGTGGCCGGCGAGTTCGCGGCTCCAGGCGCCGAGGTCAACCTCCGCCGCCCGCCACCCCTGGACCGCCCCCTCCGGCTTGAGTCCGGCGTCGAATCGACGCGACTTCTTGACGGAGACGCGGTCGTCGCCGAGGGCCGGCCTCTTTACGACCTCGAACTGGAGCTTCCACGTCCGCCACCGCTGCACGTGGCGGAAGACGCCGACGCCCGCTATCCGTACTACGACGACCATGCCTTCCCCGGCTGCTTCGTGTGTGGTCCCGAGCGCAAGGCCGGCGACGGCCTCCGGATCTACCCGGGGCCGGTCGCGGGCGGTCTGCTGGCGTGCGTATGGACGCCGGAAACACACTTGGCTGACGAAGCCGGCGCGGTTCGCAACGAGATCGTCTGGGCAGCGCTCGACTGTCCCAGCGGCAACGCGGCGCACCACTTCTCGCCCGATGAGCGCTGGATGGTGCTCGCCCGGCTGCGCGGGATGCTCCTCGCCGCCATCGAGCCGGGCCGGCCGCATATCGTCGCCGGTTGGGCTACCGGCGCCGATGGTCGCAAGCACGGTTCTGGAACGGCCATCTTCGACGCCGCCGGGACCGCGCTGGCATTCGCGCAGGCGCTCTGGATCGAGCTCCGCGAGGACGGGCGGTGAGCGCCCCAACCGGACTGGAGCTCGCGCACCGCGAGGCCGCGCAGTGAGCAAGCTGATCCGCCGATTCGCGAGGACGCGCTGAGGCGCCCGGCGGACGAGCAGACGACACGTTCTTACGACGATCTCCAGGCGCTGCCCTCGTTCAGGATCGCCGCCGCAACCAGCGCGGCCTCTCGGATCTCGCCCACATCGTGGATCCGCAACATGTCCGCACCGGCGCGGAGCGCGAGGACATTGGAAGCAACGGTGCCCCCGATGCGCCCCGCTACGCCCCGGCCGGTGAGCTTGCCGATGAAGCTCTTGCGTGAGGTGCCGATCAGGATCGGCCGCCCGAGTGCCCGAAGCTCGCCGAGACGCCGAAGCAGCTCGAGGTTGTGCTCCGGCGTCTTGCCGAAGCCGATCCCCGGGTCGATCCAGATGCGTGACTCCGCGATCCCCTCCCCCACCGAGAACTCGACGCGCTCGGCCAAGAACGCCTTGACCTCGTCGACGACATCCCGGTAGGTGGGGTTTTCCTGCATCGTGCGCGGCGTGCCCTGCATGTGCATGAGCGCAACCTCGCACCCCCGTTCGGCACAAAGGGGGGCGAGACCCGGGTCGGCGACGAAGGCGGTGACGTCGTTGACCATGCGCGCGCCCGCGTCGAGCGCCGCCCGCGCCACGGCCGCCTTCGAGGTGTCGATCGAGACATCTACCCCAGCGGCGGCGAGCCCCGCGACCACGGGCTCCGTGCGCGAGGTCTCCTCTTCCGCCGGCACCTCCGCCGCCCCCGGGCGCGTGGACTCGCCGCCGACATCCACGATCTCGGCCCCGTCGGCGGCGAGCTCAAGGCCATGCGCGACCGCCCGCTCGGCGTCCAGGTAAAGACCGCCGTCCGAAAACGAGTCGGGCGTCACGTTGACGATGCCCATGAGGCGCGCCATGGGCGGAGGCTAGTTCGCGCCCGGGCTACTCGTCGGCGCGCATCTCGGCGCCGCCGCCCGCGAACCCGGGACGCGGACGTGGCACGGGGCGCGGGCCTTCGCGGCCGGCCTTGCGCTCGGGCTCGGCGGGTGCCTCGGGGACCTCCTCTGCCTCTGCCTCGTCGGCGCCGAAGACGTCCTCCTGCGAGGCGCCCTCGAGCAGCTTCACGAACTGCTCGGCGTCGATCGTCTCGCGCTCGAGCAGGATCTTCGAGATGCGGTCAAGTCCCTCGCGGTTCTCCTCGAGCAGGCTCTTGGCCGTCTGGTGTGCCTCCTCGACGATGCGGCGGATCTCGTCGTCGATCTCGCGAGCGATCTCGTCGGAGTAGTCGGCCTCGGCCCCGAACTCCCGGCCCAGGAAGGGCTGCGAGCGATCGTGCCCGAAGACGCGCGGGCCGAGGCGCTCGGACATGCCGTAGCGCATCACCATCGCCTTCGCCGACTCCGTGACCTTCTCGAGGTCGTTCGAGGCGCCCGTCGTGATCTCCTCGAAGATGATCTCCTCGGCCGCACGGCCGCCAAGCGTCATCGCCATCGTGTCGGCGAGCTCCGCGCGAGTAGTGAGGAATTTGTCTTCCGTCGGCAGCGAGATCGTGTAGCCCAGTGCCTGCCCGCGGGAGATGATCGAGATCTTGTGCACCGGATCGCAGTTCGGCAGCAGGTGGCCGACGATCGCGTGGCCCAGCTCGTGGTAGGCGGTCACGAGCCGCTCCTTCTCCGACATGACGCGGGTCTTCTTCTCGGGCCCGGCGATCACCCGCATGATCCCCTCCTCGAGCTCGATCATCGTGATCTCGCGCTTGCCCGAGCGGGCGGTCAGCAGCGCCGCCTCGTTGATCAGGTTCGAGAGGTCCGCCCCGGTGAAGCCAGGCGTCTGCGCCGCCAGGGTGTCGAGATCGAGCTCCTTTGCGAGGGGCTTGCCGCGTGTGTGCACCTCGAGGATCTTGCGGCGGCCGAGGCGATCCGGCCGGTCAACCACGATCTGGCGGTCGAAGCGTCCGGGACGGAGCAGGGCCGGATCGAGGATGTCGGGACGGTTGGTGGCCGCGATCAGGATGATGTTGTCCTTCATCTCGAAGCCGTCCATCTCGACGAGGAGCTGATTCAGCGTCTGCTCGCGCTCGTCGTGGCCACCGCCCATGCCAGCGCCGCGGTGGCGCCCGACGGCGTCGATCTCGTCCATGAAGATGATGCAGGGCGAGTTCTGCTTGGCCTGCTCGAAGAGGTCACGAACTCGCGACGCGCCAACGCCGACGAACATCTCGACGAAGTCCGACCCGGAGATCGAGAAGAACGGCACGCCGGCCTCGCCGGCCACGGCGCGCGCAAGCAGTGTCTTGCCGGTGCCGGGGGGGCCGTAGAGCAGCACGCCCTTCGGGATCCGCGCGCCGAGCGACTGGAACTTCTTGGGGTTCTCGAGGAACTCCTTGATCTCGTGCAGCTCCTGCACCGCCTCGTCGACGCCGGCGACGTCGCGGAAGGTGATCTTGGGCGCATCGACCGACATCCGCTTGGCCTTCGACTTGCCGAAGCTCATCACGCGCGAGCCCCCGCCCTGCATCTGGTTCATGAGGAAGATCCAGAACCCGAAGAAGAGCAGGAACGGGAGGATGTACGTCAGGATCGAGAGGAGACCAGAGCCACCGGTGCCCTCGACCTCGTACTCGATGTCCTGACGCTCAAGCGTGTTCTGCAGGCCCTGCTCGGTCTGCGGCAGATAGCCGACCGTGTACTCCGTCTTCTCGTCGTCCGCCTCGACGACCTTGGCCGTCTGCGTCTTCGGCTGCAGCGTGACCGTGTCGATCGTCTCCGGCTCGTCCTCGATCTGGGCGAGGAATTCCTTGGTCGTCGGCAATTCCTCTTCCTGTCCCTGGCTGAGAAGCCGGGTGGCGAAGAAGGCGAGCACGATCACGATCAGGATCGGAAACGCCGCGCTTCGGAACAGTCGCCTCATCATCTGGTGGTGTCCGCCTTCTCGCGGGGCATTTTGGGCATGGTCAAGGGGTTAGGGCACCCGCGACGAATTTGAGCGTACCAGTAGGCATAAAGCGCTCGTGAAGGACTAACTCCCGCCGGGGTTGTGGGCAGACGGGGCTCGATTTACTCGTTCAACACGGCCACGTGTCGCAGGTTGCGATAGCGCTGTCCGTAGTCGAGCCCGTAGCCGATCGCGAAGAGGTTCGGGATCTCGAAGCCGACGTAGCGAATGGGCAGATCGATCCGGCGGCGTTCGGGTTTGGTCAGCAGGGCGCAAACCTCAAGGGAAGCGGGGCTGCGAGCGCGCAGGTTCTTCATCAGGTAATGGAGTGTGAGGCCCGAGTCGATGATGTCCTCGACGAGCAGCACATCACGCCCTTCGATCGTCGCGTCGAGGTCCTTCAGGATCCGGACCACCCCTGACGAGTCGGTCGAGGATCCGTAGGAGGAGACGGCCATGAAGTCGACCTCGCAGTCGATCTCGAGGGATCGCATGAGGTCGGCGAGGAAGGGCACCGCGCCCTTCAGCACCCCGATCAGGATGAGGTCGCGGCCCCGATAGTCACGGGTGATCTCGGCCCCGAGTTCGGCCACACGGCGCTCGAGGTCCTCCTCGGTGACCAAGACCTCGCCGACGCCACCGCCCCCAGCGTGCTCGCGCCCGTCTCCGCCACCAACGGGGCGCGGCGCCTCAGCCATCAGCGAGCTTGGCGCTCAAGACCGCGACCTCCTCGGTCGCGTCGTCAAGGCGAAACCGCTCGGCGACCGCTACCCCTGCGACCCAGGCGACCTCCGCCCCGACGGTGACCACGGGCACGCGGTGTCGTTCCGACCGTGGAACGCCGCCGTCGGCGAACAAGTCCCCGAGGGTCTTGGTGCCCTCCATTCCGAGCGGTCTCATCCGGTCCCCCTCCCTCCAGGTCCTGACCTCAACCTCACCGTGCATGGCGCTCGCATCGAGCGTCGCGAGCTCTGGGCCGGCGGGATCGACCGGTGCCGGGTGCAGCTCGGCACGGATCTCCCAGGCCCCGAGCCGGGCGCGGCCCGGAACGGTGAGTGCCACCGGCGCCGGCGCCGCCTCGGCCGCGGACTCAACGAGGAAACCCACGGTGCCGCTCTCGCACAGGGCCCGGAGACCGGAGCCGAGCTCGACGGTTCCGCCCTCGGGGTGCGCGGCGACTCGCATGATCTCCACGACCCGCCTGCGTCCCAGCGCCACCGGCCGGCCTGCAGCCCGCTCAGCGAGAGCCCGCAGGCAGAGCCGCTGCAGGCCCGGCTCTCGCGTCGACAGCTCCTGGGCGCGCACGGCAACGTCGCCAGCTCCCGCTCCCAGCCGCTCCAGCTCGTTCAGCACCACGCGCTCGAGGAGCGTTGCCTCCTCGGCGATCTCGGCCCGGGTCTCGGCGATGTTCCGCTCGGCGGCTGGGCTCAGCTCGCGCATCACGGGCAACACCTCGGCGCGGACGCGGTTGCGGGCAAAGCGCGGGTCGGCGTTCGAGGCGTCGTCGCGAAAGGGCAGCCCCGCGGCGATCGCCAAGGACCGGGTGCGATCGCGCTCGAGGCCGAGGAGCGGGCGAATGACGCGCCCGTTGCGAGGCGAGAGCCCCAACATCGCCCGTGCGCCCGGCGAGACCGCCAGGCGATAAATCACGGTCTCAGCGAGGTCCGTGCGTGTGTGGCCCGTCGCGATCACCTCGGCACCCGTGCGATCGCGCAATCGCTCGGCGGCGGCGTAGCGTGCCTGGCGAGCGGCGGCCTGCAGGTTTCCGGTTCCGAGCTGCGGGCGCTCAACGTGCATGTCGATGCGCAGCTTCGCGCACAGCTCCCGGCACGTCTGCTCGTCTTCGGGCGCCTCCGGTCGCAGCCCGTAGTTGACGTGGAGCGCGTGGACCTCCTCGGGGCCGAGCGCATGGGCCAGGGCCGCGGCGACGCACGCAGAGTCGGGGCCCCCCGAGATCAGGATCACAGCCCCCCCTCGGTCGATCAGCCCGCTGGCGCGCGCGGCGCCCGTGAGCTCGGTGAGCGCATCGGTTCTTCCCAGCGCTTCGTTCTGGGTCGCGCTCTCACTCTCCACGTGGGCGATCTTACGCGCGTCGCCAGACCACATCGCGCGCAGAGAAGAGCATCACAGAAAGGCCGAGCCCCGCTTGGCGAGGTTCTCGTAGAGCTTCTGCTGGATCGTCTCCCGCACCCGCTCTGAGATGTCGAAGGCAACCCGGTGATCGTCGGCCGCGTCAGGGCCGTACGCAGAGAGATCAATCGGCTCGCAGAACTCAATTCTCCAGCGCGAGGGCAACGGCACGAGCCCGAGCAGGCCAAGCCAAGGGAACGTCGGGGTGACGGGCACGTACGGGGCTCCTACCGCCCGCGCGATCGTCTGGCTCTCGGCGAGCTTCGGGTAGATCTCCTCGGATCCGACCACCGCCACCGGGACCAAGGGGGAGGCGGTGCGAAGCGCCACCTCCACGAAACCACCACGACCGAAACGCTGGAGCCGGTAGCGCTCGCCAAAGGGCTTACCCGTTCCCTTCACACCCTCGGGGAACGCCATCACGAGCTCGTCCTGCTCGAGCAGTCGCATCGCGTTGAACGGACTGGCCGGAATGCCGCCCACCCTGCGCATGAACGAGGACAGGAACGGCAAAGAGAAGGCCCAGTCCAGCACCATGAAGCGGGCCCAGCGGGGCAGCGGGTGCTCCTTCATCACCGCAGCCAAGATCATCGAGGCGTCGAACGGGAACAGGGAGCCGGCGTGGTTTGAGACCAGCAGCGCGCGACCGTGGCCGGGGACGTTGCGAACGCCGCTCGTTTCGACACGCCAGTAGACGTCGTAGAGAAACTCGAAGAGCGGATACACGGCCTCGGCGAAGTCCTCGTCGAAGCCCCACTCGTCCTCGCGATACTCGCCCTGGAGACGCCGGGTGATGACCTCGATCGCGTGCGCCAGGCGGTCGGGGAGCGCGGAGGCGGCTCCCTCTGCAGCGGCGACCGGGTCGAGGCCACCCTCGACGCCGTAGCGGACACGGCGCAGAAAGTCGGCCAGCGCTTCCGGCCCGGCGGTCGCCTCGGCCTGGGCGCTCACGCCGAGGCTCCCGCGAGGCGTTCGGCGATGGCACCCGGGTGCAGTCTCGGTGCGACCACGCCACTTCGCACCCGAGCGGCGAAGTCGCGAACCGTCCCCTCGGCGGTGAAGATCGGCTCGTACCCCAGCTCCCGGACGAGGCGACGGTTGTCCACGCCCCGGCCGTAGCGCAGGAAACGCACGGCGTCGCCATAGAGCGCACCGGCGCCAAGGCGGTCGCCGAGGCGCCCCAGCGCCCGCTCGAAGAGCGGGTGTGGGATCGGCAACGTCGGCCGGCGAGCGAGGCGCAGCGCACGGGAGAGCGAGACCGACCCGCTCGGAGCGACGTTCACGGGGCCGCGGAGTGGCCGTCGGAACGCGGCCAGCAGCGCTCCGGTTCCGTCGGCGCTGTGGAGCAGCTGCAGGCGGGGATCGAACCCCAGCTGCGTGGGCACCACGGGCAGCGACAGGTACCGGGCGAGCGGGGTCTCCAACTCCGGCCCGATCTCGGGCTGGAGCCGCAGCATGCAACACGTGATCTCCGGGTGCCGGCGGGCGAAGTTCGAGAAGTACTCCTCCAGCTCTGAGATGTCGCGCTGAAAACGAGTCCGCAGCGGCATCCGGCCGGCCAGGTCCTCGCTGAAGAAGAAGGGGGCGGCACCCTCGCACCCGTAGATGGCGGCCGAGCCGCGGACGACGATGTGTGCGAGTGTCGGCATCCGCTCACAGGCCGCGAGCAACTGGAGCGTCCCGATCACGTTCACGTCGTGAAGCGAGCGAGCCGGCTTGCCGAGCTCCGGGTACCACAGGATTCCGCAGTGGATGATGGTGTCGGCCTCGGTGACGGGAAGAAGTCTCGACAGGACCGGGTTGCGGATGTCCGCCTCGATGAAGTCGAGGCGTTCGATGTCCGCTTCCGGGCGCCGCGTGTCGATGCCCCCGACGTACTCGATCTCGGGGTCGCGACCGAGCCGGCGCGCCAGCGCCACGCCGGTGCGGCTGGCTGCCCCCGTGATCACGACCCGGCGCCCCGGGGCCATATCTAACTCTCGGCCTTAGGTCCAGGCTGTGGAGCCGGCTCGGTGCCGGGGTCTTCCTCCCCCGCCTCGGCGGAGGGGGTACTCCCGGGCTCCCCCGACTCAGCCCTGAGCCCCTGCTCGACCTCGGCGAGACGCTGTTCGAGCGCCTCGAGCCGGCGGGCGAGCTCGGCGCCGGCGTCCTGACCGCGGCGGGCAAGCTCGGCGCCGGCGGCCTGCCCGCGCCGTGTCAGCTCGCCGCGCGCATCGCGGCCGCGCCGCGTGATCTCGTCGACGAGCCCGGTCGTGCGATCGCGCGTCACGGCTGCGGACCCCGCGGTCGCCTGCAGAGTACGCTCGACGGCCTCCCGGAGCGCATCGCCGACCCCGCGCTCGCCTCCTTTCTCACCACCTTCGCTCAAGCTTGGAAAGCTTACTTCCGAGCCCCATGGCCGAGATCCACCACCTGCGTCCCACCGCCGAGATCGCGCCGACCGCCCTGCTGCCGGGCGATCCCGGCCGGGCGCTGGCCGTTGCCCAGGAGCTGCTCGATCGCCCCCTCATGGCCAATCACGCCAGAGGCCTATGGGGCTATAGCGGCGTCACGGCCGCTGGCGACGACCTCACGATTCAGTCAACTGGCCTCGGTGGCCCCAGCCTCGCCATTGTCGTCACGGAGCTCGCCAGGCTCGGCCTGCGCAGGGCCGTTCGGCTGGGTACGTGCCGCGCCGTCCGCGACGACCTGGCGCCGGGCGATCCCGTGATCGTGGGCACGGCCATTCCCGGCGACGGAGCCAGCCGCGGGCTGGGCGCAGAGGACACTGTGATGCCGGACCCGGAGCTCACTGAGCGCCTCAGTGAAGGCGGCGCGCGTCCCGTCCTCGTCGTCGCCAGCACGGATCTTCACCATGACCCGGATCCGCCGAGCCCGCTGGTCAACGCTGAGGGCCCGGATGTGAGCGCCGTCGACCTGGCCTCGGCCACGCTGCTGGCCCTCGGGCCGCGCCTTGGCCTCCGGGTGGCCGCGGTCCTCGTAGTCGCGGAGGCCGTCGGCGGCGAAAGGGCCGACGATGAGCTTGTCGAGGAAACCTCGCTCGAGCTGGCGCGGTCAGCCGCGCGAGCGCTGCATGCGGCCTAGCTGCTCGGCGAGCTCGTCGATGCGGTCCTCGAGATCGTCCAAACGACTGGCAAGGGAGCGAAGGCGGCGTTCGAGCCGCTCGATCTCCGCCCCTGAAGAGACGCCAACCGCGCTCATGGCCGAGCGCTGCGCCTGGACCGCCCGCTCGCCGGCCCCGAGGGCCGTAGCCATCGCCTGAGAGAAGACTGGGTTGTCCAGGAGCGCCTGGGCGAGGTCGCCGATCGCCTCCTCCCCTCTCGCCCGCATCGAGCTCCGCTCCGCTCGCTCGGCATCGCCCACGTCGCCTGCATCGTCTGCGTCCGTAGGCTCCACGGGCCGCAGCCTAGCCACAGTCGTATCGCCCTTCAAGCCGACGCCTGCGGATGCCGATTGTTTGATGAGGGTTAATTGGGCATTCGGGCCCTGCATCGGTCCGACCGTTTCAAGTACCGTTGCGGGCCCGCTTAGCGGTTGATCTCGAGAGGACGACAGATAGCGTTTGTGCGGTCGGGAGCAGGTCTTTGCCAGGACGATCACGGAGGGTCGGCAGGGTTGAGCCAGCCCCCGCCGGGTGTAGAGGGATGAGACGGAATCTTCTAGTCATGATCGCGCTCGCCGTTGCCGGCATCCTGGTCGTGGTCGGCTCCGCCGGGGCCAAACGTCAAGAGGACCTTCTCGGCAGCGGCAGCTCCGGGGTAAAGGTCGACCTCCCCCCGGGTCAGGACCTGCCGCCCCTGGGGTCCGTCCCGGAATGCGGCGACCTTCGCGACAACGACGAGGACGGGCTCTTCGACCTCGATGACCCGCAGTGCGAAACCGGCGTCGACGACCTCGAGGCCGAGGACCCGACCGAGCCTCCGGTCGATCCCCCTGACGAGCCGCCGGTAGACCCCGGCCCCGACCCCGGTGAGGATCCTGGCAACGGCGGCGGCGGTGGCCGCGGCGACGGCCACTCCGGCGGCGGCGGCAGCGGCGGGAATGGATCCGGCGGCAACGGCGGCGGTGGTGGCGATGGCGGCGGACAACCGGGAGGCTCCGGCGAGGCCGTCTCGCCCACGCCCGACCGCAACCCTGACGGCTCACCAACCGACACCAACCCGGGCCTCACCGTCGCCGACTTCGGGGCCGCCCCGATCGGCGTGCCGAACTTCGTGATCGACCAGTTCACGATCCCTCCCTTCCTGCTCCCGATCTACCAGGCCTGTGGAACCCAGTACGGGATCCCGTGGCAGGTGCTGGCCTCGATCAACCGCATCGAGACCGCGTTCGGCACGAACTTGAACGTCTCCTATGCCGGCGCGGTGGGCTGGATGCAGTTCATGCCGGCAACCTGGAAGGCCTACGGGGTCGACGCCAACGATGACGGACGCAAAGACCCCTACAACCCCGTGGACGCGATCTGCGCGGCGGCCCGCTATCTGAACGCCTCCGGCGGCGAGGAGGATCTCCGCACCGCGATCTTCGCCTACAACCACGCCGACTGGTACGTCGACGAGGTCCTGCTCTACGCGAACCAGTACGGCAAGCTCCCCGACGACCTGGTCGGCTCCCTGACCGGCCTCACCGAGGGCGCTCACTTCCCCGTTGCCGCCGACGCTCGCTACGCCGATGACATCTCGGAGCGAGAGGCCGCGAAGCGCACGGCGCTGAAGCGCGGGGTGGCGGGCAACGCCGCCGACGTGGTCTCAGGCTCACCCACACGTCGAGGGATCAACATCTACTCCCGGAGGAACGCTCCGGTCATCGCCGTCAACGATGGGGTCATCAAGGAGATCGGGAGGACCAAGAAGCTCGGTAACTACATCGTCCTCCAGGACGCGTACGGCAACCGCTTCACCTATGCGGAGCTCGGCCGCGTCTCCGAGGTCTACCCCGTGCCCAAGCAGGAGGAGCGCCTCGATGCCGGCGACTTCCGCCTCGTATCCGGCGGGGGCTCCGACCGCAAGCCCGACGCAGCGGCGAGCTCGACCTCGAGACAGGAGGCGGAACGGGACGCGAAGGCGAGCGACGCCGGCTCAAAGCGGCACGCAGGCCACGCCAAGAGTGCCGACCGCGGGGGATCCGCGGGGGAACCCATCAACACGGAGGACATGCGCGAGCGCCTCTATGCCTTCCCGGAGCGTCCGGAGAACGTTGGACGCGCGGACCTCTCGGGACAGCTCGATCAGCTCCTCACCTCGCGGTTCCCCGGCTACGACAGCTTCAAGTCCTACATGGGCGGCGTCCTGCGGTTCGACAGCGGCACGATGCAGATGCGCACGCTCCGGAAGGGCTCGAGGGTCGTTGCGGGCACGGTCCTCGGACGCATCGAGAAGACGGACGAGCTCGCCCCGCACGTCAACTTCTCGATCCAGCCCGCCGGCCGCGGTGCGCCGAAGATCGACCCGAAGCCGATCCTCGACGGGTGGAAGCTGCTCGAGGCGACGGCGATCTACCGCGCCGCCGGCAAGGACCCGTTCAAGGGCAGCGGCGTCACGATCGGCCAGATCCTCTTGATGTCGAAGGAGCAGCTCGAGCGCCGCGTCCTGGCGGACCCCCGCGTCGAGATCTACGAATGCGGCCGCCAGGACATCCGGACCGGACAGATCGACCGGCGGACCATGGCGCTGCTCGAGTATCTGGCGCAGCGCGGCTACCGCCTCACGATCACCTCGCTCAAGTGCGGCCACTCCGTGTACACATCGGCCGGCAGCATCAGCCACCACTCCTCGGGTAACGCGGTCGACATCGCGGCGATCAACGGCCAGCCGGTGCTCGGCAACCAGGGGCCGGGCACGATCACGGAGGCGATGGTGCGCGACGTGCTGGCGCTGCAGGGCACGATGGAGCCGAGTCAGGTGATCTCGCTGATGGACTTCGGCGGCCCGTCCTTCGCCATGGCCGACCACGACGACCATGTGCACGTGGGATACACGCCCGTCTATGGCCCCGGATCGAGCCCCGACAAGCAGTTCAGTCAGATCCTGAAGCCCGAGCAGTGGAAGCGTTTGATCGATCGCATCGCTGAGATCGACAACCCGAAGGTGCCCACGTCACCCTCGCGGTTCTCGCTGCCGACCGGCAGCGATAAGGACGAGCGTAAGGACAAGGGCCGGCGCGCCTCCGGTGCCCACGTCGGCGAGTAGCCTCGCCGCCATCGGAGAGCTCCTTCCCTTCGTCCAGCTCGACTTCGCCGGCCGTCTCGGGCCGGACGACGGCCGCTACCTGATCCGCTCCGCCGACGGCTCCGCTGAGCACGTGCTCGTCGTCGGCGGCCTCGTGGGGCTCGCCGCCGGCATGCGCCGGGGTCGCAGACGGCGCAGGCGCTCGAGCAGGGCCACGCCCGAGGGCGCCACACCTGAGGTGCCGATCACTCGCCTCACCGTTATCCGCCCCGGGTCGTTCGGAGGCTCCCAGGCGGCGGACGCGTGGCTCGCGGAGGTGGGCGCCAGCGAGGAGCGCAGCGACGAGCTCATCGGAGAGGCACTGCGGATCGCCGACCGGGCTCTGCACGCCTGGCGTCTCGCCACCCAGGATCCGTACGGCGCGCGGGCCGCGGAGGCGCTGACGCTGACTCGTCGGGTCGGTTTCGGAACCGGCGACGAGCTGGCCGACGGACGCTGGTCCGAGGCGATCGAGGTGCCCGCGGCGCCAGGACCTCGAAGGCGCGCGGACGCCCTGCGGCCGCAGGAACGGATGGCGGCCGCGCTCGGCCGCCGCGAGACACCACCCGCCTGCGAGGCCCTGCTGCTGCGGGCGCGGGCCGACCTGGATGGCGATCGGCCGCGCGAGGCAGCGCTGCAGCTGCGGGTCGGCCTCGAGGCGCTCCTCGCGGAGATCAAGGCGAAGCCGCCCACGGGCGCGGGGAAGGGTGCCGGGTCAGAGCTCGCCTCGGAGCAGGCGGCCGCGCAAGTGGCCGATCTGGAGGCGCTTCGCGAGCGGCACAGCATGACGGGAGACGCTGCCAACGAGGCGCTTGCGGGGGAGGTCTCGGGAGCGCGGGCCGCTGAGGTGGCCGACACGCTCCGCGTCTGCGAGCGGGTCCTGCGGCGGCGTCGCATCCTCGGCCGGTAGACCTAGACCGCGGCCAGCACGGCCTCGAGCTCGTCCGCGACGTCTCCTTCGAGGCGCACAGCCACATGGCGGTCGTACGGAGTCAAGCCCTGCGTCACGATGGCGAGCTTGCCGCCTCGAGCGAGGGTGAGCTCGGGTAGGCCGGCAACCGGATAGACCTCCAGCGAGCTGCCGATGCAGATGAGGAGCTCGGCCGACTCACAGAGCTCGTGCGCAGCGGCCAGCGCTGCGGCCGGGAGCAGCTCGCCGAACAGCACGACGTCGGGCTTCACCTTGCCCATGCAGCGGCAAGTTGCGACTCCTTCCTCGTCGAAGAGCTCCTCGACGTCGGCGAGATCGTAGGTGCAACCGCACGCGGTGCAGCTCGACGTCGCAATCGAGCCGTGCATCTCCACAACGTGCTCGGATCCGGCCGCGGCGTGCAGCCGGTCGATGTTCTGGGTGATCACGGCCCTCAGCAGGCCACGGCGCTCAAGCTCTGCGAGTGCGTCGTGAGCGGGGTTGGGCCGCTTGTCGCCGAGCATTTCGAAGCGTGGCCGGTAGTAGGACCAGAAGCCTCTTGTGTCCCGGTGGAAGGCATCGATGTGCGCAACCTTCATGGGGTCGACCCTCGTCCACAGTCCCTTGCCCGGGGTCCTGAAGTCGGGGATCCCCGATGGCACGGAGATCCCGGCTCCAGTAAGAGCCACCGTGCAGGCGGACTGCCTGATCAGCTCGGCCAGCAGATCGGCGGGGGAGGACCGGGGGTCGGGCGTCCGGGGGGCTCTGCCCGGCACGGATGCCTGTTCGGGCAGGAGGGCCGGAGGCCCGTCCCCCCGGCGGTCGGCCCCCGGTCCTCCCCGAGTTCTCACCTGCCCTGCCAATTCGGAGTCCGCTTGCCGAGGAACGCCGCGATTCCTTCCTTGGCGTCCTCGGAGGTAAAGGCGGATCGGAAGCCTTCCTTCTCGGCTTCGATGCCCGCGTCGAGGTCTCCCTTGCCGGAGACCTCCTTGACCAGACCCACCGCGACCGGCGCCTGACTCGCGAGCCGGCGGGCCCAGGCGAGCGCCGCGTCGAAGAGCTCGTGATCGGGGACAACGCGGTTCGCGAGCCCGTATGCCTCAGCCTCACCGGCGGAGATCGCATCGCCGATCAGGTTCATCTCGAGAGCCTTCTCGTGACCCACGAGGCGAGGCAGCCGCTGGGTGCCCCCGAAGCCGGGGATGATTCCCAGTTTGATCTCCGGCTGGCCGAAGACGGCGGACTCGGATGCGATCCGGAAGTCGCACGCCATCGCAAGCTCGCAGCCGCCGCCGAAGGCGAGCGCGTTCACGGCGGCGATCGTGGCGATCCGCTCCGTTCCAAGCTCGCGCAGGAGCGCGTGTCCGTCGTTGATCAGCTCTTCGCCGCCGGACTCGTCCATCTGCGTGAAGGCCTTGACGTCCGCCCCGGCCGAGAACACGACCGGGATGGCTGAGCAGATGATCAAGGCGCGGACGTCGTCCGAGGCCTTGAGCGCTGCCCACACCGTTCCCAGGTCCTTGATGACCTGCGGCGAGATCGCGTTCAGGGGCGGGTTTGAGAGCCAGGCGATGGCGATGTCGCCTCTCCGCTCCAGCTTGACGGTGTCGGTCTGGTCGCCGTCGTCCGGCTGGGGATACGGATAGAACCCCTGCCCCGTCTTCTGCCCAACTCGCCCCTGGGCTACGAGCCGCCTGAGGATGAGAGGGGCTGCGAAGCGCTCGCCGTGCGCGTCACGCGCCGTCTCGAGCTTCTCGAGCACCACATCGAGCCCTTCCAGGTCCGCTCTCATGAGCGGGGGAAGGAGCCCGCGCCTCGGGTCGAGGCCCGCGCCCGCCATCATCCCGAGGTCTATGTCGCGCGCGGAGGCGACGCCTTCCTCGAGCAGGAGGCAGGCCTCCACGATCGCCTTCAGTCCAAATGCCTCGATCAGGTCGTCGTCGGGCTCACCGTCGCCCTCGAGCTGAGGCTCGCCGTCCTTGTAGAAGCCGTCGCCACCGGACTTGGCGCCGAGCTTGCCCTCCTTCACCAACCCGCGCATGCCGTTGTGCACATAGAAGCGGTCCTGCGCACCCTCGGTGCCGTCCATCCCGGCCTGCGCCATCACGTCGTACTCCTCGTGGAGGTGGACAGCGACATGCAGCACCGTGTCGAGGCCGAGCAGGTCCGTGAGGAGGAACGGGCCCATCGGCGCGAGCTTCGCCTCCGCGACCTTCGCGTCGATTTTCTGGATCGAGAGCCCCTGCTCCTCCTGGGCGCGCCACAGCTCTCCCACCGCTGAGTTCAGGATGCGGTTGACGACGAACCCGGGGACCTCCGCGCAGGTGATCGGCTGCTTGCGGATCGCCTGCGCGAAGTTGGAGGCGGCCTGGGCGGTCTCAGGGGTGGTCTCCTCACCCTCGACGATCTCCACCAGCGGCATCACGGAGGCGGGGTAGAAGAAGTGAAAGCCCACGACCTTCTCGGGGCGTAGCGTCACGGCGCCCATCTCGGTGATCGAGAGCGACGAGGTGTTCGAGGAAAGGATTGCGTGCCCCGGTGTGACCGCGTCGAGCTCCTCGAACACCGCCTGCTTGATCTCCATCCTCTCGGGTGCGGCCTCGATCACGAAATCGACGTCTCCGAAGTCGGAGTAATCGAGCGTTCCGGTGATCCGCCCCATCACCTCGTCGAGCCTTGAGTCGGCCTGCTCGCGGGTGAGCTTCTCCTTCGCAACCAGCCCGTCGAGCTGCGCCTGGGTCACCTCCCGCGCCTTTCCCAGGCCGTGCTCAACGAACCCCTGCTCTATGTCCTTGAGCACGACGGGAATGTCGGCGTTGGCGATGACCTGGGCGATCTCGCCACCCATCGTGCCGGCGCCGACGACGGCGGCCTTGAAAACGAACATTGCTTGAGAGCCTCCAGGTAGGTATGTGACGAGGGGCGCCGGAGGCTACCGGGAGCCCTCAGCCTCCCGCTTCAGGGCAAGCAGCGAACGGCGCATGGAGCCGCGTTGCTGTGAGCGGATGAAGAGCTTGTCGCTGACCCAGCCAAAGGCGCCGCCGCCCGTCAGCTCGTAGGTGAGCTTCTGCTCGACGATGGTGCCCTCTCCGTGCATTCGGAAGCTTGTGAGCAACTCGCCCTCGGTCTGCGGGTCAGCGAAGGCGATCCGGTGGATGCGACGTGGCTCGTGTTCCAGCACTCGCTCGGAGACGTCGCCGCGGCCGGCCGCCGTGGAGCGCCAGCGCAGGTCAGCACCCTCGAGTGGGTGGCCGTTGTTGGCGACAACCACCCCGAAGCCGTCCACCCAAGCTGGCCACCGCTGGGGATCGAAGTAGAGCTCCCAGGTCTCTGCGAGCGACGCGGCGACTTCGACCGACTCCGAGACCTCGCTCACTCGTAGATCTCGCCCTTGATCAATGAGACGGAGCGGATCACGGAGTCGAGGAACGGCTCCACCTCCTCGCGCAGGCGCTTGTACTCCTTGCGACCCGTCGGGGTGATCGTGTAGTAGCGCCGGCTGCGCCGATCGGGGTGCTCCCAGCTTCCCTCGATCAGACCGCGTGACTCGAGCTCGCGCAGGAGCGGGTAGATCGTGTTGGGGTTGACGGAGATCGCTCCCTCGCTGATCCGCTCGATCTCCTCGATCAGGTGATTGCCGTAGGTCGGCTCACGTCCCACCAGGTGCAGGACCAAGAGGGGAAACACGTCGCGGCGTCGGATCTCACCGCCGAAGACGTCCATGGAGCGGCCGCTCCGCTTCGCCGGGCGAGGGACGCTCTTCTCCCCCGCCGCGCGCTCGCGCGCGACGCGGGCGGCTCGGGCCACGGGGTCGGACGCCCGCCGGGATGCGCCGGTCTTTCGACCAGTCCCCCGCTTGGCGCGCTCGGCCATGAGCCGACTATATGAGTCCGATGCGTGACGTTCGTCATTGACGGCGAGCGGCCGGCGGCGTAGGTTCGTACTTCCCGTCAAAGAGAGCAGCGCAACGGATGTCCCACATGACCGAAAACCAGCGCATGCAGCTCGGTCGTCCCGACCTCAGCGAACGGAGCACGGGCGTTCAGGTCGCCTCGATGCGGCCGCTCGTCGTCTACACGGTCGTCGCCTGCATCGTCCTCGTCGCCCTCGGCTGGGCGACCATCCGGGCGCTCGAGGGCTGGGCGCAGTTCGTCGTGCTCGGCGGCATCGTGATAACGGCGATCGGCGGCATGATCGCCGTTGATCCGCAGCGGCGGGCGTAGGACGGCGCAACAACAACTGGCATTGAGGGAAGCCGGAGCGGGATCAGCGCGACCGATCGCGGTGCGTAACCCGGCCGAATTGGCGCACCAGTCCCGCTATGCGGGACCCTTGCGCCCGTGCGGGTCGAGGCTCTCCGCTCAAGGGGCGGGAGTCACCGCCACCCTTCCGTGCAAGCGGAGTTCCGGAAGCTTGGAGAGCCAGCGCCCTATGCCACGGCCGGCGCGGCTTCGGCCACCTTCTCGCCCGCCTCCGTCTGCGTCTTCACGGACTCGGGCAGGGGCTCGTCCACGTTGCGGCCCATCAGGACCTCCTTGGCGATCACGAGCCGCTGGATCTGCGACGTGCCCTCGTAGAGCTGCATGATCTTGGCATCCCGCATCAGCTTCTCGACCGGGTACTCCTTGATGAAGCCGTAGCCCCCGTAGACCTGGACTGCGTCGACGGTGATCTCCATCGCCGAGTCCGCCGCGAACCGCTTCGCATGCGAGCAGGCGAGTGTGTTCCGCTTCCCCTGATCGAGCTGCGCGGCCGACGCCCAGGTCAGGAGGCGCCCCGCCTCCACCTTCGTGGCCATGTCGGCGATCATGAACGAGATCGCCTGGTGCATCGCGATCGGGACGTCGAACTGGACGCGCTCGAGCGCGTAGGCCGACGCGAACTCGAGTGCCGCTCGGCCGATGCCGACCGCCATCGCCGCGACGCCGGGGCGCGTGCGGTCGAGCGTCATCATCGCCAGCTTGAACCCCTTGTCCTCCTCCCCGAGCAGGTTCCCGGCTGGAATCTCGGTCTCGTTGAAGGTGATCGTGGCGGTATTGGAGGCACGCTGGCCGAGCTTGTCCTCCTTCTTGTCGACGGTGACCGTTTCGTCCTTTGGCACGACGAAGGCGGAGATGCCGCGATGGCCCTTCTCCTTGTCGGTCTTGGCGTACACCGTGAACCAGTCCGCGTAGCCGCCGTTGGTGATGAAGCACTTGGAGCCGTTCAAGACGTACTTATCGCCCTTACGGACGGCGGTGGTCTTCATCCCGGCCACGTCAGACCCCGCATCGGGCTCGGTCAGGCAGAAGGAAGCCAGCTTCGGCTCCTCTGTGAGCATGCCGAGGTACTCCTTCTTGACCTGCTCGGAGGCGCCGATCCCGAGTGGAGCGGCAGCCAAGCCATTGGCCATGAGCGAGGTGCCGATGCCCGAGCAGCCCCAGCCCATCTCCTCCTCGATGAGACAGCCCGACAGATAGTCGAGGCCTGGCCCACCATAGTCCTCGCCGATGTGGCTGTTCATCAGCCCGACCTCCCAGGCCTTCTCGATGATCTCCTGCGGCCAGGTGCCATCGCGGTCGTAGTCCCAGGCGACGGGCCGGATCTCCTTCTCGGCGAAGTCGTGGGCGAGCTCGCGGACATCCTTTTGCTCGTCGGTCAGCGTGAAGTCAACCACTGCTCAGCTTCTCCTTTGGAGATCGGGGCGGACCGCACGAGGTCTCGAACGGCGCCGCCAAGGAAACTGATTGACTGGTCAGTCAATGCGGTGAAATCGTACCGCACCGCTTCCCCGCAGGTGCCGGATCGCTTCCCACAAGCGCAGGGGCCGCACCGGCCGCCCCGAGCGTGGACGCGCTCTACCCTGTCTCGTCGATGCTCGTCTTCGCGATCTCCAACGGCGAGGTCATCCTGATCATCGTCCTCGCCGCGATCCCGATCGCGGCCCTGTCCTTCGCCCTTTCGGGAGAAGCCTTCAAGCAGATCGGCAAGGGCTCGTTCTCGGTGCAATTCGAGCACGACCTGCCGCAGGGAGTGCGCGACTCCGATGCCGAGGCATCCGCCGAGGTCCGCGATGCGGAGATCCGCCAGCTGCTCGAGGCGAAGGCATATCGCCAAAGCGCCCGCGGCGAGCGGCCCCTCGACGTCGAAGCCGAGCTGGAACGCATCCTGCTACAGGACCGCGAACCTGCCGGGTCCGGCGATGACCCCCAGCTTCGCGAAGAGGTGCGCCAGCTCGTGGTCGCACGCAACGAGCGTCGAGCACGCAAGGGCGAGGAGCCGCTCGAGGTCGAGGCCGAGATCGACCGGCAGCTGCGCGACCTCGAAAACCTGGGCCAATAGCCCGCGCGAGCCGCCGGTCGCGCCGCGACAGGGGTAAGGTCTCGGGCGTGGCGCTGGACTCCGACACCTCCGAGCACGTCGTTGAGATCGAGGAGGCTCTGCTGCGCCCCGGCACCTATTTCAACCCGCAGACGGAGGTTGTGATGGTGGTCGACGACTCCGCGTCGATCGATCAGGAGGTCTTCAACATGGAGGCCTATGAGGGCGCGGACTGGGTGCACATCTCAGACGACGTCCCCGTGGACGAAGAGGCCCGCGACGCAGCTCTGATGGCGTTCCAAACCAACTATCACCCCGGCGCCCTGGGCTCCGTTTCGGAGACGGCGCTGGAGCAGGGCGACGACGAGCTCGACGGGGACGAAGATGGTCAGGACCCTGGTCGCGAGGACTGAGCCGTCACTCCGGCGAGGTCGTGGGGACAGCGAGGAGGTCAGGTGAGCGGATACAGCATCGTCAGCAGGGACGAGGTGCCGAACTTCATGGAGCAGTATCCCGGGTTCGGCGAGATGCATTTCTTCGCCAGGCCCGCCGATGCCGAGCAGGTTGCCTTCACGTGGCGCACGATGCCGGCGGGGACCGGCGGCAAAGGCTCCTATGGGCATCGCCACCGCACCCAGGAGGAGATCTACTACGTGGTCTCGGGTGAGCCGGTGTTCAAGCTCGGCGACGACATCGTTCAGGCTCGGCCGCACACGCTCGTTCGGGTCGCCCCCGAGGTCTACCGCTCCGTCCACAACGACGGGCCCGGCGAAGTGGAGCTCGTGATCTGCTCCCCTACGACGAACGACCCCGAGGGCGAGCTCGAGACCACCCCGGACTTCTGGCCCGTCGACTGACTGCCCCGACTAGCCCGCGGCGACGTAGACCATGAAGGCCATGAACAGCGCCAGCCATGCCGCCACCGGGAGCAGCTCGAACTTGTCGCGCTTGCGCAACGCGAAGTAGGCGATCAGCCCGCCGATCAGCCCCAGCACCCCCGAGACGATCGCGAACCTGTCGAGCTCCCACTCGGTGAGCAGGAGCCCGACCGCGATCGGGATGGTCGATTGGAACACCATGGCGCCCGTGATGTTCCCGAGCGCGAGGCTGTCCTTGTTGTCACGGATCCAGAAGAAGCTGTTGGCCTTCTCCGGCAGCTCCGTCGCGAGCGGTGCGAGCACCAAGGAGAGCACGAGCGGCTCCACCCCGATCGTCTCAGCCACGGCTACGAGCTCCTCGACGAAGAGGTGCGCGCCACCCACGATGGCGCCAAGCCCGACGATGAACTGCAACACGATGAGCGGGTTGGGCGGATCGTCGCCCGGCGTCCAGTCCATATAGAGCGGGCGGATCGTCTCCTCCTCCTGCACTTCTCCCCCGCCCAGGAGCGTCTTGCGAACGTAGACCCCGTAGGCGATCAAGAAGACCGCCGCCGCGGGGTACTGGAATCCGTCGGGGATCCCGAGGCCCAGGGCGATTCCGATCGCGAAGAAGACGAGGAAGAAGATCAGGTCGCGATCGAGCACATCGGCATCGGCGTCGAGCTCCGTTCCGGTCTCCCGCCGATCTCGGTAGATCAGGGCCGACGTGCCGACGAGCGCCATCGCGATCGTCGCGAGCAGAAAGGGGGCCCCTACGATCGCGCCGATCGCAACGTCCTCCGCCCCCTCGGCGCCGCCGATGATTGCGACGATCGGGATCAGCGTCTCCGGCATGGCCGTCCCGACCGCGGCCAGCAGGGACCCGGTTGCGCCCTCCCCGATCTCCATGCGGTTACCGGCCCACTCGACCGCGTTCGTGAAGATCAGGGCGCCGCCAAGGATCGTGGCGAAGCTGACGGCGAGCAGCACGTAGTCCATCCCGAGTCCCCTTACCCGCTCGGCTGGCTAGTCATCTACGCGGCAAAGAACGCGATCGCGAGGATCCCGTAGACGGCGAGCAGCTGCACGCCCTCGAACCACGTCGACTCCCCCTCGTGCGTGACGGCGTTCGCGATCAGAATCGCCAACACGACGGCGCCGAGCTCGAACCCGTTGAACACGAGCGCCATCGGAGAAGGCCCGAGGAAGAAGGAGATGATCACGAGCACCGGCGCGACAAACAGGGCGACCTGGGCGCTCGAGCCGATTGCGATGTTGACCGCCAGGTCCATCTTGTTCTTGTAGGCGACGAGGACGGCGACCCAGTGCTCGGCCGCGTTGCCGACAATCGCGACGACGATCACGCCGATGAAGAACTCGCTCAAGCCCACGGCCTCCGACGTCTCGGAGATGGAGCCGACAAGAATCTCGGACATGAGGCCGACTGCGATCCCGGCGAGGGCAAGCATGATCACCGAGCGGCGCACCGTCCATCCGAACTGCGCGTCGCCCTCGTCCTGAGCGTCGTCGTCACTGGGGTTGAACAGGTCGCGGTGAGTCTTGAGCGAGAAGACGAGCCCCGCGACGTAGGTTCCCATCAACACAATCGCGACCGCCAGCGAGAGATTCTCCACGGTCGGCCCATACTCGACGAGCTCAGCACCCGGGTTGGGTAGTCCCTTCCCCTCCACAAGCTCGAAGATCGCCGGCATGGTGAGGGCGGCTGCCGCCAACAGCAGCATCAGCGACTGCACGTTGGCCGCGGTCGCATCGAAGCGCTGACGCTCGCGGCCGAGCCCCCCGACAAACATGGCGGCCCCCATCACGAGCAGGATGTTCCCCAGGATCGAGCCAACGATCGATGCCTTCACAACCTCTTGCAACCCGGCCTCGAGCGCGAACAGGGCGATGATCAGCTCGGGCGCGTTGCCGAAGGTGACGTTGAGGAGCCCCCCGATGCCCGGACCGGATCGCGCCGCCAGCTCCTCCGTCGCGAGCCCCATCAGGGCGGCCGTGGGGATGATCCCCAGCGCCGCCACCGCGAAGATCAGACCCGCCGAGGCATGAGCGACCTCAAGCACGACTGCCAACGCGATAAACGGCGTCAGCAGGTACGGCCAGCCAGTGGCCGTAAACAGGAAGCCGAGCCTCCTTCGTCGCTCTGGTCTAGGCCCGGCCACCGCTTCCACTCACCCTACGGGGTCGTCACGGGCAGCGACGCGTCGGCTAGGAGCTTCCCGGAAGTGAGAGGCCCCGGCTCGCGCCGAGGCCTTCCTCACGAGACTGTGGTGAGCGCCGTCGCTACGACTCGAGGCACTCGTTGACGGCCTCTGGATCGCCCGCGGCATCCGCGATGCAGTCGAGCTGCTCCTGCTGATCATCAGGGATCTCGTCGCTCCCGCCGAGGCCGCCGCCGCCGCCGAGGCCACCGCCTCCGAGGCCGCCGAGGCCGCCAAGCCCCTCGACCTGACCGAGGAGGTCCTCGATCGGCGCCGCGTCGGCTGGAGCCTCGAAGCTCTGCTCCTCGTTTACCTCCGAGACGCCGACACTCAAACCGAAGTCGATCGACTCGACGGGCACGAGCTCGCCGCCCTCGATCGCCGAGGGATCGATACTGAGGTTCAGGTCGACCTTGCGCAGCAGATCGTCCTCCGTGCCGCTGTAGAGGTCGAAGCTGGCCTCGGAGATCGCATCCTTGGCCATGTCGAGCTGCGCGGGATCGACTTGCTGGGCGTTGGGCACCGACTGCGCGAGGCCGAGCAGGTCGTCGAGCATCTGGTCGACGTCGACGTCGCCGGAGACATGTACCGCCTCCTCGCCGTCGAGGTCCTCCGTGCCGTCGTTGCTGAGGTTCGTGAACCAGGCGCCGAGGTCGAAGTCGCACGCCGCCGGGTCGCCGCCCTGAGCCTCGATCGCCTGGGCGCAGCCCTCGCGGAACGAGGTCGCCGCGTCCCCATCCTCCGGAAGCTCTCCGGCCTGGGCCTCAGCCTGCTCCTGGAACTGGGCGAAGGCGTCGGTCCCAAGCTCGTAGGTCGTGCCCTGATACTCGACGAAAGCATTGTCCTCAGTCACGATCAGCCCGCCCTCGAAGTCGATCGCCTGGCCGCCACCCTCCCCGGAGGCAGAGGCCGTCAAGTCGAGCTGGGGGATCGCGGTCGGGTCATCCTCGACTCCCTGAAACGGGCCGCTGAGGCTGAAGTCGAATTCGCCCTGATCGCCCGCAGAGAAGCTGGCGCTGAGGTCGAGAACGCCGCTCGTCACCTGCTCGTCGTTGTTGAAGACCGCATCGACGATCTCCTCCGGGTCGCGGTCGTCGCTGCTGGCGCCATCGTCACCGCACCCGGCGATGAGGCCCGGTGCGGCCAGGGCCATGGCGGCCGCGGCCAGAAGGGAACGCGTGCGAGTCAAGCTGAGCTCCTAAAGATCGCTTTCAGTCGGCCGCGGAGGGTAGCGAAGGGATCTAAGCGTTTGGGCTGGTTGCGCATCAAGAACACCTGGCAAATGGCGCACGGGTCCCGCCGAACGGGACCGACGCGCCACGAGCAGGAATAGATCGCCCCACGTGCAATCCGGCAACGGTGGCGGTGGCGCACCGTCCGAGCGGAACGCTCAAGCCCGTCCCGCCTGACGGCTTGCATCCGTGACGCATCTCACGACGGCCGGAACGCGTCCGCGTATCTTTGGAGACGATGGCTGGAGAGGTGGCCTGCAGCACCTGCGGCACGGCGAACCCGGAGCGGGCGCGCTTCTGCATGTCGTGCGGAGCTGCCCTGGCGGTCACGTGCCCTGCCTGCAGCACCAAGAACCCGCCCGGCGCCAAGTTCTGCATCGAGTGCGGTACAGGGCTTGCCGGCACGGGCTCGGCTCCGGCGATGCCGGCGGCCCCCGCTGCACCGGGCGTCGGCTCTCGGCCTGATCTGGCCCCGGCGTCGGCTCTCCCAGAGGAGCGCCGCAAGGCGACGATTCTCTTCGCCGACCTCTCCGGCTACACGGCCGTGGCCGAGCGCATGGACCCCGAGACCGTGAAGGCCATGGTCGATCGCGCCCTGCGGCGCTTGGGCGCCGAGGTCGACCGCTTCGGCGGCCGAGTCGACAAGTACATCGGCGACAACGTGATGGCCGTCTTCGGCGCCCCCGTCGCGCACGAGGACGACCCCGAGCGGGCGGTCCGAGCCGGCCTCGCCATGCAGCGGGCGATGGACGACATCAACGTCGATATCGCGGCGACCGCCGGAGTGGACTTCCTGCTGAGGGTTGGGATCAACTCGGGCGAGGTGCTGGCCGGGCAGGTCGGCGGCAACTACACCGTCATGGGCGACCCGGTGAACGTCGCCGCCCGCCTCCAGGCGGCCGCGCGCCCGGGCAGCACCACCGTCGGTGAGGTCACACATCGGCTGACGCGCGATGCGATCGAGTACACGGAGCTCGATCCGCTCGTGCTGAAGGGCAAGGCCGAGCCTGTCCTTGCCTGGGAGGCCAGGCAAGCCAAGGTGACCACATCCACCCGGATCGCCCGTGCGTCGACCGCGCTGATCGGACGCGAGGACGAATCGACTCTCATGCTCTCGCTCTTCGAGCGCGTCGTCCGCGAGGGCCGGCCGCACCTGGTGACCGTGATCGGCCAGGCCGGCGTCGGCAAGAGCCGCCTGCTGCGCGAGCTGGCCGAGAACGTCGCTGATCATCCGAGCGAACCAGTCGTGCGGCGAGGCCACTGCCCGGCCTATGGCTCCGGGCTCGCCTACTGGGCCCTCGGCGAGGTGATCCGCGGGCAGTTCGAGATCCCCGACTCCGACGACTCGGAGCTCGCCTGGTCGAAGCTGCACAGCGGGCTCGAGGCGACCGTCTCGCGAGAGATCACCGAGGAGCCGCCAGAGCGGCTGGCTGCGCTGATCGCGCGGCCGCTCGGTATCGAGCTCCCCGCCGGCGTGGTCGAGCGGCACGGCATCGACTCCGAGGACGCCCAGGGGATGCGCGACCGGATCTTCTCGGCGGTCCGCTCATTGATCGAGGCGGCCTCGCGCCACAAGCCGCTGGTGCTCGCGATCGAGGACATCCATTGGGCCGATGAGGGGATGCTGGATCTGATCGAGTACCTGACGCGCTGGGTCCGAGGCCCGTTGCTCTTGGTGTGCCTCGCCCGCGACGAGCTTCTCGATCGCCGTTCGGGCTGGGGAGGCGGGCGCCGTAACGCCACCACGATCGCCCTCGAGCCGCTGGACTCCGACGGCGCCCAGGAACTCGTCGATGCCCTGCTTCCGGACGCCAAGGAGGGTGCGGCCGCAGACCCCGCGCTGATCCGACAGGTGGCCGAGCGCTCCGGTGGCAACCCGCTCTTCGCGGAGGAGATGGTCAACCGCATCCTGGAGGAGGGGTCCGCGGACGCCGAGACTCTCCCGGACACCGTCCACTCCGTACTGGCCGCGCGCCTCGACTCGCTGCGAGGCGACGAGCGCAACGTGCTCCAACACGCTTCCGTCGTCGGCCACACGTTCTGGGAGGGGTCGCTGCAGGCTCATCCCGAGGAGAGCCCCGCCGGGCTCGCCGACACGCTCGCCTCGCTCTATGACAAGGATCTGATCGTGCCGGCTGCGGGCAGTCGCCTCGCGGGCGAGCACGAGTATGCCTTCAAGCACGCGCTGATCCGAGACGTGGCGTACTCGACCCTGCCGAAGGCTGTGCGCGCCCGCCGGCACGCGGAGGTCGGCGCCTTCATCGAGGAGCGCGCGGCCGACCGCTTGGAGGGCGTCGTCGGGATGGTCGCCGACCACTACGGGCGCGCGGCCGCCCTGGGCGCCGACGCCGGGCTGGAGGAACCCGAGCTCGAGCGCATCGGCGCCCGCGCGCTGGCGGCGCTGGAGGCGGCGGGCGACGCCGCGGCCGCGCTCTACTCCAATCAGGAGGCCCTCGGCCACTACGAGCAGGCACTCTCGCTGCGGCGTGATCTGGAACCCGAGGCCCGTGCCCGGATAGCCGAGAAGCTGGGCGACGTCGCGCTGCGACTTGGCCGCGTGGACCAGGCCACGGAGGTCTGGGAGGGCTGCCTTGAACACCATCGCCGCCAGGAGGATCTCGAGCGTGTCGGCGACCTTCACCGCAAGATCGGTGCCGCCCTCTGGCACAAGGGCGATCGCGAGGGCTCCATCGAGCACTACCAACGGGGAATCGACCTGTTGAAGGATGGGCCGCCCTGCCTCGAGCTCGTGCGCCTGTACGAGGAGGCTGCCTCCCTCTACATGCACACCGGCGACAACATGCTGGCGATCTACGCCTCGGAGAAGGCTTTGCGGCTTGCCGAACGCCTTGGTGAGGCGGCCGCCGCCTCTCGTGCGCACGGCATCTTCGGACGTGTCTTCGGCCGGATCGGTGACTCGGAGCGAGCGCGTGAGAACCTGGAGCGATCCGTCGAGCTGGCACGTGAGTCCGACCCCGGGGAGGCCGTCCGCGCGCTCCTCACCTTGGGCTATCACCTCGAGGTCTCCGAGGCCGACTACTCGGAGGCGGCGGGCGCATATGGGGAAGCGCTGCGGCTGGCAGAGCAGACCGGCGACCTGCCCTCGCGAGTGGAGCTCCACGCCGCCCTCGCCCAGCTTGCGGCCCACCGTGGCGACTGGGAGTCCGTGGCGCGCGAGACCGAGGCGTCGGCCGATCTGGCCGAGCGCGAGGGACTCTCGGGCAAGCTCTGCTTCCCGTATGTGATGCGCGGGGCGCTGCGCTGGCGCGAGGGCCGCTTCGACGAGGCCGCCGAGCTCCTGCGCCGAGCCGCCACGATGGCCGAGCAGGTGGGCCGCTCGGAGGTCGCCTTTCAGGCTCTGTTCTGGCTCGCGGCGTCGCTGCGTCAACGCGGTGACTACATCGAGGCCGACACCGAGCTCTCACGGGCGCTCGACATCTGCGAGCGCGCCGGGCTCGTCGCGCAATCGGTGGAGGCGATCTCGGCGCGAGCGATCACCCTTCTGCGCGCGGGCCGGATCGATGGCGCCAGGGAGGCGGCCGAGGAGGCCGAGCGACTGGCCGAGCGGCTGCGCTACCCCGTCGGAAAGGCCGCTGCGCTCGAGGCCCGGGGCGCCGTGGCCGCGGACCCGGAGGCGGGCGCGGCCGCGCTTGCCGAGGCCAAGGACGCGTGGCTCCGGCTGGGCCGCCCTCTCGATGCGGCTCGATGTGAGTTCATCCACGGGCTCGCGCTGCTCCACACGGATCCGGAGCGCGCGCGGGAATCGCTCGAGCTCGCGGCGGACGAGGCCGAGCGCTATGGCGTCGGCCACCTCGCCGAGCTCGCACGCGCATCGGCGCGAGCGTAGGCCAGGCCTAGGCCAACCCCTCTTTCTCGTACTCGCGCAAGAATCCCTCGAAGAGGCGCTTGTGGCCCTGCTCGTCGTGGAGGATCTCGATGACCATGTCCTGCGTCACGGGATCCACACCCTCGGTCTCCTCGACAACGTAGCTGTAGTGCTGAATGGCGCCAGACTCGGCTTTGATCACTCCCTTGATCACGCTGACGACGTCGACTTGGTCGTCGGGCGGCTGCAGGTAGCTCTGCTCGGCGCTGAAGTCCATCGAGCCGGGGACGACGCCGTAGAGCTCCTTGATTCGTGCCGCGAACTGCTGGGCATGTCCGAGCTCCTCCTGGATGTCCTGCTCGAGTGACTCCCTGATCTCCATGGCCCGGACCCCGTCGGGGTTGATGGAGTTGGCGATGTAGCTCATCACGGTCTCGATCTCCATCCAGTAGGCCTTCTCGAGCAGGCCGATGATCTGATCGCGCTTCTCGCGACTCTCCTCGGCCATGATGTCGCCGGACGTTGCTGTCTCAGGCATGCGTGTTTCCTTCCTTCGGTGTGAGCCGATCGGGCCTCTGACGCATACCCGCGGCGCCTGCCCCGTACACGCACGGGCTGCGGGGCACCGCGAAGGCCCTCCTTACACTCTGGGCCATGTCCCGCCTCGCCCTCGACGATGGCATCGAGATCCACTACGAGGAGCACGGATCTGGGCCTCTCGTCGTTCTCGCCAGCTACTGGTCTCTGCACCCCTCGGCCTTTGGCCCGATCACGCGGGAGTTGGCGGCCGACCATCGAGTCGTCCACTACCACGATCGCGGCACCGGTCTTTCCACCCGCGCGGGACCCTTCGACCTCGACACTTCGGCGGCCGACCTCGAGGCCGTGGTCAGGCATCTGGGCGAGCCCGCGGTCGTCGCTGGCATCGGCGACGGCCCCCTCCGGGGAGTCCGAGTGGCGGCGCGACGCCCCGAGCTCGTGACCGCGGTGGTCGCTGTGGGGGGCGCGCCGATCGGCCGCGAAGAGCTCGGGCGCTCGGACACGCTGGTCGCCTCCGAGTCCGTGATCAGAGCGCTCCAGCAACAGGTGGAAACGGACTACCGCGGCGCCCTGCGCAGCTTGCTGGCGGTAACGAACGCACAGATGAGCGAGGCCGAGCTGCGCGAGCGCATCGACCAGCAGATCGAGCATGCGCCGGTCGAGGCCGCGGCCCCCCGCCTACGCGCCTGGATCGACGACGAGCCGCTCGACTTTGGCCGAGGCACCGGGGATCGGCTCTGGGTCTGCGTCGCCGATCATCAGACGGGGGGCTGGTTTCCCGCAGGCGCCGAGATGGCGAGCTTGGTTGCCGAAACGCTGCCGGAGGCGCACATCGTCGAGATTGCAGACGGCTGGATGAGCCGGCCAGACGAAACCGCGCGGGTGATCAGGGGCATCACGGCACCCGACGACGCGCAGGCCGCCCGAAATAAGATCAACGCATGAACGACGGGGCCGCGGGCAAGACCTGGATCCTCACCGGCTCGGTCGAGAACTTCCGGATCAACGTCGCCCGGGGGTTCGATGTGATCGGCTTCAAGGAACGGCGGCGGCGCCAGGCGCAGGAGTTCGAGCCGGGCGACGAGGTGGTCTTCTACATCACCGGCGTCCAGGCCTTCGGCGGGATCGCGCGCGTCCTCTCGGAGATGTACGAGGACCGCGAGCCCATCTGGCCGCAGGGAAAGAAGAAGTACCCCGAGCCCTATCCCTGGCGCGTGGACGCGGAGCCGGTGCTGATCCTCGACGAGCAGGAGTTCGTGCCCGCCGAGGAGCTATCCGAACAGCTCGAGCACGTCGCGAAGTGGCCGCCGGAGCACTGGCATCTCGCCTTCCAGGGGCAGCTCCGAACGGTCGGAGAGGGCGACGCCGCCCTGCTCCGCGAGCGACTGGGCGCGGCCTCCGCGGTTGGCTGAACGCGAAGCCATTGTTAAGGGAGTGATCCGCCCGACATGAGGGTTTATTAACAAGTATCTTGGGCAATACAAGTGTGCCGTCGAACCGCGCGCGTCGGCAAACCCCCCAACGGCGCGCGCAGTTCGACGGCAAAGAAAACGGGGCGCCCGCCCGGCGCCCCGTTTTCGTGTTCACATGGGAGGTGTGTTTCCCGTCCCTGAGTCTCGAGACGGGTTTTCCGCACCCCCTTCATCGGCCGCCCGCGCCTACAACTTGAGCCCGGCCGGCTGCAAACGCCGAGTTTGCGGGAATGGCAGAGGCGAAGCGTCCAGCAGACGCTCCGCCCCGGCATTGGAGGTGCCCCGCGGGGCGGCATCTTGGCCGCCTCGGGGTTATGTATGCGATGCCTTGCTTCGCGTCGATCGGGCATCGCCGACCGGCATCCGGGAGATCTCTTAAAGCAGAACCGAGCTCCGCCCGTGATGCTCAATCCCCCATCGGAGCATCGGTGAGCAGGCGCGATCAGGGGACGCTTATCTGGACGTCTATTCGATCAGCGCGCCGACCAGAGAACGATCGTGCTCGTAGTCGAGCTGGGAGAGCGCGGGCTCGGGAGCCAGCCAGCGCAGCTCGTCGACTTCATCGCTGCGCCGGAACTCCCCGCCGCGCGGACGCATGCGGAAGTAACGCACGAGCTTCGAACGGCCCTTGCGATCGCGGTAGCGTGCCGGCTCGAGCTCGGTCCCCAGCTCGCAGCGCAGGCCGGTCTCCTCCTGGACCTCCCGCAGGGCGGCCTGCTCGAAGCTCTCGTCTGCGTCGAGCTTCCCCTTTGGGAGTGACCAGTCGTCGTACTTCGGCCGGTGCACGATCGCCACCTCGAGACCGCGATCGGTCTCGCGCACCACCAGACCCCCCGCTGCCTCGACCTGGGCCACGCCGTCGCTCAGGCCGGGACGATCCCCGGGCCGGGACCGCTGTCGCCTGGTGAGGCGACCTCGGCAGGCGATGCGGCCAGCTGGCTCTCGCGACGAAAGTCGATCAGCTCGCGCACCGCGATCTGCAGGGCGGCTGCGGTCGGAATCGCGAGGATCGCCCCGATCACGCCGAATAGCGTGGAGCCGAAGAGCACGGCAATCAGGGTGATGAACGGCTCGATCTTGGTCGCCCGTTTCTGGATCTGGGGCTGGATCAGATAGTTCTCGATCTGCTGGAAGACGATCGCGTAGATGATCCACACGATCAGCCCGACGGGGAAGTTCACGAACAGCATCACGACCCCGATGAGGACGGCGGCGATCGTCGCGCCAACCACGGGGATCAGGTCGAAGAAGAAGACGATCAGCGCAAGTGGTGCGGCGAAGGGCGCCCCCAGCAGCTCCAGGACCAGAAAGGCGGCCACCGCAGCGATCGCGGCCTGCGCGATCGCGCCGCCAATGTAATTGCCGATCGCGTTAGAGACGTGGTGCGCGGCGCGGTCGAGACGCTCCGCGCGATCGGGCATTTGGCTCGCCAGGAACTGGTTCTTCCAACGTGGTCCACCCGCCACCATGAAGATCGAGAGGACGAGGATGGTCACCCCGGTGAAGATCGAGTTGACGACGCCAACCCCGATGTCCTTGAGCACCGTCGCCGCATCGCCGATCCGGCTGGGGAGCTCCCCGGCTGCCTTCTCGATCTCCCCGGTGATGTCGTACTTCTCGTTGAGGCCATCCAGCGTCTGGTTGTCATTGACGAACTCGGTCACGTCCTTCGCGTACTGCGGCACGTTCTGGGCGAGATCCTCGGCCTGGCCGACGAGGCTCGGGACGAAGAGGATCCCCAGGCCGATGGGGATGAGGATTAACGCGATGTAGGCCACGGCGATTGCAAAGCCCCGCCTCATCACTCGCTCCAGCAGGTTCACCGGCCCCGTCATGGCGATGGCGAGAAACGCCGCGATCACGAGCCAGGAGATTGGCTTGCGCAGCCTGTACACGATGTAGATCGCAAGCGCCGCGAGGACGACGATCAGGACCGTGCGCAGGATCAGGCGCGTATACGGGCGTTCAATCGCCATAGGAGCCCTGTTTCGGCGCGCCGATCCGGTTTCCTCGCCGCGGGCGGGGGTTCCGCTCCGGTCGCGACGGGTACCGGTGGCGCACCAAACCCCACCGGAGAGGACGACATGTTCGAGAGCGAAGAGCCGGATAGCCCGGACGAGGCCACTGAGCCCACGCCCCCGGAGCCGGTGCCTGACGACGCGCCCGGCGAGACCGGTGACGCGGAGCCGACCGAGGGCAGCGAGGGAGGGGGCGACCCCGAGCAGATCTGAGCTGGCGGGCCGGCGGGCAGCCCTGCCCGCCGGCCCCGAGCCTCAGCCTCGCCGCCTAACGCAGCGGCGTCGTATCGAGGCGCTCGCACAACTCGCCGGGCGATTCGAACACGTCGACGGCTCCCGCGGCTCGCAGCTCGGCGTCGGAGAAGCCCCCGGTCAGGACCCCCACCGCCTTTATCCCGGCGCGGCCCGCGGCCTCGACGTCCCAGACCGTGTCTCCGATCATCACCGCCGTGGTCGTGCCGCCCTTCCTCATTGCCGCCGCGAGAAGGTCAGGGTCCGGCTTCGTCTCCTCGACGTCGTCCGCGCTCGTCCAGTCGTGGGCAAGCTCACGGGCGTCGAGCAGATCGAGGTAGTGATCGACCTCCCAGCCAGACGCGGAGCTCGCGAGCACGACCCGGTGCCCACGCTCGCGCAACCCCGCCAGCAGCTCCCGCGCGCCCTCCAGCGGTCTCACCTCCTCGATCAGCTCAGCGTAGATCCGCTGCTCGGCATCTCTGACGGAGTCGCCGCAGCGGCGTTCGAGCTCGGCGCCGCCAACAGCCGCGACGAACTTGTCGCCGCCCACACCGATGTGCCGGTGGATGCGCCACAGGGGCACGGTTGCCTCGTGCTCGTAGAGAGCGCGACCCCAAGCGATCGTGTGGTGGTAGTTGGTGTCGACGAGCGTTCCGTCGACATCGACGATGGCGAGAGTGCCCACGGCGCCCTCCCTACCCGGACGACCCCCGGCAGAAAAGAGACGGGCCGGGCTGTGCCCGGCCCGTCTCGATTAGCTCGATCTGAAACGAGGGCTACTCGATATAGCCCGCCGACTGGAGGTAATCCGCCGCTACGTCCTCGGGCTTCTCACGGTCGAGCGAGACACGAGCATTCAGCTCCTGCATCACCTCGAGCGTGAGCTCCCCTTGGACGAGCTCGATCGTTTCCTGATAGTCGGGGCCGGCTTCCTCGACGGCCTCCTGGGTGGTGACGAAGAGGATGTTGCCTGCGGGCAACAGGCTCTGGTCGTCCTCCAGGATCGTGTAGTCCTCGGATTCCGCGAGCTGGCCGTCGGTCGTAAAGAGGATCGAGAGGTCCGCGTCCTCCTTGTCGAGCACCTCGTAGCGAAGCTCGATGTCGACCGGCGTGAACTCGCCGAACGAGAGGCCGTAGTTGTCCTCGAGCCCCTTCAGACAGTCGATCCGCTGGCGGCACTCGGGCGAGCCGGCGAGGGTCAGGTCCTCCGACTGACCCTCCAGGTCGGAGATCGACTCAAGGCCCAGCTCCTCAGCGGTGCTCGAAAGCACGCCAACTGCGTTCGCGCTCGAGAACTCGGTGGGCGCGAACACCGTCAGGCCTTCCTTCTCGAACTCGTCGAGCGAGTCCTCGTAGGCGGTCTGGGCGTCGCCCGCGACGTCCTCCGGTGCGAAGCCGAAGAACGAGGTCAGCGCCGTGGACGTGTACTCGGGATAGCCGTCGACCTCGCCGGACTCGAGCGCCTTCAGGGCGACCTGCTCGGAGCCAAGGTTCAGGTCAGTTTGGATCGTGTAACCGGCGGCCTCGAGCGCCTGGGCGTAGATCTCGCCCAAGATGAACTGCTCGTCGAAGTTCTTGGAGCCGATCGTGAGCTCTACTCCCTCGTTGTCGGGGTTGGCCTCGATCACGCTGGCGCTGGTCTCGCCGCCGTCTTCCGAGCTCGACTCGTCGTCATCGCCACAGGCGACCACGCCCAGGGCCAGTACGAGGGCAGCCAGCAGCGCCAAGGTAAGCCGCAGGCGGGCGTTTGAGTGCATCGGGCGAAATCCTCTCTTTTGGGTCGCCTCCCGCTCGGAAGGCCGTGCGTGGCCGGGCATCCTACGCCCAATGGGTGCGCGAACCCTCCCCCACGCACCCATTGGGTGCGGATCGGCGCAAGCTATGCCTCAGCCGCGGCCGCCTGCTGGACCTTCAGACCCTCCGGTGTCAGGAAGCGCTGCAGGCCGGCTAGGGCGAACTCGACGCTGATCGCGAGTAACGCAACCAGGATCGCGCCCGCGATCACGCCGGAAGTGCCGTAGACGTTCTGCTGGATGATGAAGTCCCCCAGCGTGGTGGTTCCCGCCAGGGTTGCCACGGTAGCTGTGGCGATGATGTTGATCGCGGAGGTACGGATGCCGGTGAAGATCGTCGGCACGGCGAGCGGCAGCTCGACCTTGCGCACCACTTCCCAGCCGCTCATCCCCATCCCCTTGGCGGCCTCGACGGCGTCACGGTTTACCTGACTGACTCCGACGAAGGCGTTGGTCAGAATCGGCGGAACGCCGAGCACGGCCAGGGCGACCACGACGTTCGCGAATCCCAGCCCCACGAACGCAACCATGAAAGCGATCAGGGCGAGCTCTGGCACGGCCCGTCCGGCGTTGCCGACAGCGATCGCTAGTCCTTCCCCACGGCCGCGATGCCCAAGCCAGACCCCGATGGGGAGCGCCACCAGGATGGACACGGCGAAGGCCACGGCGCTCACCTCCACGTGGGTCAGCAGACGGTCGCCGACCTCGGCCAGGCCGCCGACCTCGCCTCCGCCCGCGGCGAAGTCCGACGGTTGCGACTGAAAGATGAACTCGATCGCCCCGCCAAACGAATCGAAGATCCCGCCGAGGAGCAGTGCGCCACTCATACGGGCCGCACCTTTCGCCACGGTGCGAGGAATCGCTGGGCGAGCACGAGCAGGAGGTCGAAAATGACCGCGATCAGGATCGCGAGGCCGCCGGCGAGGATGACCCCGGTCTTGAAGGTGATGTTTGAGCCGCTGATCAGTTCTTCGCCCAGCCCACCCCCGCCAGCGAACACAGCCAAGGTGGCGAGGGCGACCGTCGACACGGTCGCGATCCGCAGGCCGGCGATGATCTCCGGCATCGCCAGCGGCAACTCGACCCGCCACAGCAGCTGGCGCTGGGACATTCCCATCCCGCGCCCGGCATCCTTGGTGTCGGCCGGCACGTTGTTGAGCCCAGCGATGATGTTTCGGTAGAGGATTTGGAGCGTGTAGACCGTGAGCGCGACCACCGCCGTGACGTCCCCTCGCCCCGTGATCGGCAGCAGCAGGAAAAAGAAGGCGATGCTCGGGATCGTGTAGAGGATCCCCGTCGTGGCGTTGAGCGGAGGGACAAGCCAGCGCCGCCGGTGCGAGAACAGGGCCAAGCCCATCGCGATCACGAACCCCAGAGCGACCGAGATCGCGACGAGGGCTATGTGTTCGAGCGCGTCGGGCAGATAGCGATCGCTGAAGTTGTCGATCGCCCAGCTGGCGCAGAAGGTCCCGTTGTCGACGATGCAGTCGGACTCGCTGCGGTCCTGGAAGAAGTCCTCGTTGATCTGGGCGAGCAGGAGCGCCATTGGCGGCTCAGGCCACGAGCGGCCGCTCGGCCGCGGGATGCTCCTCCACGAGCGCGTCGTCGGAGGCCAGGAACTCGGAGATGATCTCCACCGAGAGGACGCCCGCAATCGCGCCATCCGAATCCACCACTGGCGCCCAGCGAGTCTCGGCCTGGAGGATGTCCGAGAGCGCGTCCCGCATCACATCGTCGAGCTCGATCCTCGGCTCGGGGCCTGAGTCGGGCTTCTCGGGCACATGCTCCTGCGCGAGGTCCGAGTCCGAGAGCCAGCCCAGCGGCCGGCGTTCGGAGTCGACGAGCAGGGCATGTGGGACCTCCGCGCCGTCGAGCTTCGGCCGCACCTCTGAGGTGGCTTGCCCGACGAACGCGAGCGGTGCCTCCCAGAGGTTGATGTCGGACACTCGCAGGAGCGCGAGGCGCTTCAGCGCGCGGTCCGCGCCCACGAAGTCCTCAACGAAGTCGTCGGCGGGGGCCATCAGAAGCTCCGCGGGCGTCGCGTACTGAGCGATCTTCCCGCCCTCGCGCAGCACCGCGATCCGATCCCCCATCTTGATCGCCTCGTCGATGTCGTGGGTGACGAAGAGGATCGTCTTGCGAAGCTCCGACTGGAGGCGCAGGAACTCGTTCTGGAGGCGCACACGGTTGATCGGATCGACGGCGCCGAATGGCTCGTCCATGAGCATCACCCCGGGGTCCGCGGCGAGGGCGCGAGCGACGCCGACGCGCTGCTGCTGGCCGCCCGAAAGCTGCACCGGGAAGCGCTCGCCCAGCTCCTCGTCGAGGCCGACAAGCGCGAGCAGCTCCTCGGCTCGCTTGCGGGAGCTCTCGGCGTCCCAGCCGAGCAGGCGCGGGACGGTGGCGATGTTCTCGAGGATCGTGCGATGGGGAAAGAGGCCGATCTGCTGGATCACATAGCCGATCTCGCGGCGCAGTTCGGCGGGCGAGCGGTCGCGGACCGACGTACCTCCGACCAGGATGTCGCCGTCGGTGATCTCGACCATGCGGTTGACCATGCGCATCGCGGTCGTCTTGCCGCATCCCGAGGGGCCCACGAGCACGCAGATCTCACCCGACTCGACCTCGAGCGTGAGATCGTCGACCGCGGGGGTCTCGGCCCCCTCGTAGCGCTTGGTCGCGCCCTGAAAGGAAACCGGGACTGCGTCGGCGCGGTCGCCCGGGGTGCGCTCGCCACTGGCGGGGTCGGAGTCGCCCATCTGTCGCGATCGTATTACCCCGACGGCGTCGGCCTACCCACCGGCGAGCCGGCGGGCCGCCTGCTGCTGCTAGCCCCAGTACTCCACGTGCCACCACTCGTCCGCATGCGGTGCGTACCAGCCGTAGGCCGCCCCGATCTGGTCGATCACGTAGCGCATGTCCTCCGTCGCGACATCCACGGCAACGCCCATCTCGTGCGCGGACGATCCTGGCGGATTCGCCGGCGCGCCCTGGCCCGCCAGGTACAGGTCATACAGGTAGCTCTGCTGCTCGTACGTGCGAAAGGCTGAGACCGGCCCCCCGGGATACAGGTCAACCCCATAGGAGGCGAGCGACTCATCGCGCATCGCGTTCCATGCGTCGGCCGCTGCCGGATCGAGGTGGAGGCTGCCCCACGGCGAGGTGACATGGCCAAGGCCGTAAGTGGCACCCGGGTCGGGCGGGGGAGCTCCACCCTCGGGTGCGACCGGTTCCGCGACCGCCGGCTCCGGAGCGGGGGCGGTCACGCCAGCCGCCGCGAGCGCGGCGGCACCCTCGTCCACCGTGGGAACCTGGATCGTGGTGCCCTCGACCACGTGGGCATCCTCGGCGATGCCGTTGAAGACAGCGACCGTGCGCGTCGTCAGGTTGTTAGCGACGGAGATCGACCACAAGGTCTCGCCGGGCTGGACGACGTGCGGCAGCGCGGCATGCGCCGTCCCCGCTCCGCAGCTGACTGCGAACGCGGCAAGCCCGCCCGCGATTCCCCATCGGTTGCGTCCCATTGGTTCAGCCCCTTCGACGGCTCGTTTCGTTCCCCGCTGGGTGGGCCGTTCGCTGCTGCCACAAGGCACCCTGCCGTGGTTTGCGCGCGTTACGGGCCTCTGCACGCTTTGGTTCACGGTTGACGCCAGAGCGGCTGGGGCGGGACGAGAACAGCTGGCAGTGAAGGCGGCAAGAGCGGAGTCGCGCGGCGGTCGCGCCCGGTACCGAAGAAAATGGCGCGTTAGTCCCGTCATGAGGGACCGGCGCGCCACGGCTTGCTTAGCTCTTCCGCTACTGGCGCGTGAGTCCCGTTATGCGGGACCGGTGCGCCATTCCCGCCAGAGGAACCGCTACCTCACCCCCGAGCCAGTTGTTGTTCGTGCCGCGCGACCGTCGGGCCGCCGAGCCACCTACTCCAGCTCGAGCTCGTACTCCAGCCACTGCTCGCCGTGGGCGCCGACGCGCTCGTACACGGATTGGGCTCGATGGTTGTCGAGCGCCGTGATCCAGAGCAGACATGGCGCGCCGTGGTGCTTGGCGCGGCGCCCGCACTCCTCGATCAGGGCCGCCCCGATCCCGCCGCGGCGGGCCTCCGGGTCGACGAACAGGTCCTCCAGGTGCGCCACACGGGCGCCGCGCGTGCTTGCCCACTTCCAGGCCACGGCGGCGAACCCGATCGGGACGCCGTCTTCGTCCCGCGCTACGAGCAGCATTCCGCGGGAGTCGTCCTCGGCGATCAGCGCCTCCGCCATCTCCCTGAGGCCCTCGTCGGGGGGATCGACCTCGTAGAAATCGCAGTAGGCGCGCATCAGCGGAAGCAGCGCCGCGATGTCCTCGGTCCGTGCGGAGTCGACTTCCATGGGCGAATGGAAGCAGGTGGCGCCGGGTACCCGCGCCGCGGGGTACGAATCTTGAGCATCAGCGGCACCGACACCTCGCATCGCGACGCGGACCCTGAGCGTGGCGATGGCCTGATGGATCAGGCGAAGCTTCGCCAGGACGCGCCCGAGACTCCAACGAAGCTCTCCAAGGGGAGTTGGTGGCCGATGCTGAAGCGGACGATCAGCGAGTTCCAAGACGACAACCTGACCGACTGGGCTGCCGCACTCACCTACTACGCGGTCCTCGCGATCTTCCCCGCGCTGATCGCGCTCATCTCGATCCTCGGGCTGGTCGGCGCCTCGGCGACGGACCCCCTCATCGACAACCTCGCCGAGCTGGCGCCAGGCCCAGCCAACGACATCCTCACCAACGCCGTCAACGAGATCACCGTCAGCCGTGGCGCGGCGGGGTTCGCATTCGTGCTCGGTCTCGCCGGCGCACTGTGGTCGGCCTCCGGCTACGTCGGCGCCTTCTCGCGGGCCTCGAACGCGATCTACGAGATCGAGGAGGGCCGGAGCTTCATCAAGCTGCGACCGCAGCAGATCGCGATCACCTTCGTGCTCATCATCCTGCTGGCGGCCACGGCCCTTGCGGTAGTGGTCTCGGGCCCGCTCGCAGAGACCGTGGGCAACGTCGTCGGCGCCGGCGACACCGCCGTGACCGTTTGGGGCATCGCCAAATGGCCGGCGATAGCGGGCGTGGTGATCACGATCTTCGCGATCCTCTTCTACACCGCACCGAACGTGAAGCCGGCTGGGTTTCGCTGGATCACGCCCGGCGGCGTTCTGGCGCTCCTGCTCTGGCTCGCGGCGTCGGCCCTGTTCGCCTTCTACGTCGCGAACTTCTCCTCCTACAACGCCACGTACGGATCGATCGCAGGCGTGATCGTTTTCTTGGTCTGGCTTTGGATCTCCAACCTGGCACTCCTCCTCGGTGCGGAGATGAACGCGGAGATGGAGCGCTCCCGCGAGCTCGAGGCGGGGGTTCCCGAGGACCGGACCATCGCTCTCGAGCCGCGCCAGGCGCCGGATTCGAACTAAGCTGGTCGGCGCGTGGGCAAGATCCTCTTTCTCCCCTTCTCGGTCGGAGCCGGCCTCCTGGCGGGCTTCCTGGGCGGCAAGCTGTTCGAGCTCCTCTGGGGCCTCTTCGACGACGAGGAGGCCCCCGAGCCCGAGCACCGCGAGGTCTCCTGGCTCAAGCTGGGGCTCGCGCTCGCGATCGAGGGTGCCATCTTCCGCGTGATCCGCGGACTGGTCGACAATGCCGCTCGCCGAGGCTACGAGCGATTCACCGGCCGCTGGCCCGGCGAGGAAGAGCGCGAGTCAACCGCCTGACCACAGCACCCGCGGCCGCTTAGGGACCGCCGAGCTCCCGCCCCCGTACCATGCCCTGAGCGTGGCGACTCTTCCAGAGCTCGACCCAGGCGCGGTGGCGGAGATCGGCTCCCGGCTGCGCGCCAACGTGCAGCGCGCGGTCAAGGTCGACGACGAGGTCGTGCGCGACGTGCTGGTCGCGCTGCTCGCCGAGGGGCACGTGCTGATCGAGGACTTTCCCGGGGTCGGTAAGACCGCCCTCGCGCGCGCGATCGCCCGCTCGATCGAGGCCGAGTACGCGCGCGTGCAGTGCACCGCCGACCTCTTGCCAGCCGATCTCATGGGCACCAATGTCTTCGACCGTCGCACACAGGTCTTCGACTTTCACCCGGGTCCGGTGTTCGCGAACGTGGTGCTGGTCGACGAGATCAACCGCGCCTCCCCCAAGACCCAGTCGGGGCTGCTCGAGTGCATGCAGGAGCGATGCGTGACCGTTGACGGCGTTCCGCATGAGCTCGCCCGGCCCTTTCTCGTGATCGCCACCCAGAACCCCGTCGAGTACGAGGGCACCTACCCGCTGCCCGAGGCACAACTCGACCGGTTCATGGTCCGCTTGCAACTGGGCTACCCCGGGGCCGCGGACGAGGCTCAGATGTACGAGGCGCACGCCGAGGGAGACCGCGTGCTCGACCTGCAGCCGGTGGCCGACGTGTCAACCGTGCTGGCGGCGCAGATCGCGTGCAGCTCCGTCCACGGAAGCGAAGCCCTGAGGCGCTACGTGGTCGCGCTCTGCGCAGCCACGCGCGAGGACCCGCGCCTGGACCTCGGCGCCAGCCCTCGAGCCGGCCTGCTGCTGTTCAGGGCTGCCAAGGCGCGAGCCGCGCTCGACGGCCGCGACCACGCGCTGCCTGACGACGTCCAAGCGCTCGCCCCCTCGGTACTGGCCCATCGGTTGCTGCTCGCCCCGGGGGGCGCGCCCGATGAACGCGATGCGGTGGTGCGCGACGCCATCGAGCGGGTCTCCGCCCTGTAGATGAGCGATTCGACGACCCCCGCGCCGAGGCCCTCGGTGATCGGGGTTCGCAGCGTCATGCGCCTGGCGATCGCGCTCGTCGTCGCCGGCCTCGTCTTCGCCTCTGCCTCCTTCCTCGTTCCCGGCCTCGCACTGGCGCTTTTGGCCGGGCTGGCTTTGGCGTGGGTCGCCGCCGCGGCGGCGACCACACGCCTGGAACGCCTCCCAGGCCCGGGACGCGTGGTGGAGGGCGAGGCCTATCCGCTGCGCGTCCGCATCGATCGCCGCGGGCTCCCGCTCCCACCCGCCACCCTCGTCGACGACCTGCTCCCCGAGCCTGTGGCGGTCGGAGCCCGAGGGCCGGCGATGGTCTCGATGGCCCTCCGCTTCCCACGTCGTGGTCGGCATTCACTGTCTCCACCCCGTCTCCGACTCTCGGATCCGGTGCGCCTCTGCGAGCGAGAGCTGAGGGGAAGGACGACCCACGGCGAGCTGCTCGTGCTCCCCCGAACCGAGGAGGTCCGGCGCTCGGACCCTGCGGCGGGCGGCCGCGACGCCGGCATCCTCGACGGGCTGGACCACGGTGCTGGAGCCGCGTTGGAAGCCGCAGCGATCGATCTCGAGATCGATGGACTGCGTCCCTATCGGCAGGGCAGCCCAGCGTCGAGGATTCACTGGCGTACCGTCGCTCGCACCGGGCACATGTACGAACGGCGGCTGGTCGCAGGTGCCGACGCCGCCCCGCTGATCGTCCTGGATCCGCATGAGCCTCAAAGTGAGGCGGCACTCGATCAGGCCGTGAGGGCTGCGGCCTCGCTCTGCATGCATCTGGCGGCCCGCGGCGGCTGCGCGGTCCTTCTCTCCGACGCCGTGGCGCCAACGCTCGTCGACCCGCGCCTTCGCGCCTGGCCAGACGTGCACGCGCGCCTGGCGTTGGTTGAGGCGGGTCAGCCCACGCCGATGCCCCGAGGGATGAGCGGACGGGCGGGCGCGATCTGGGTGAGCGGGGCCACTGCTCCGCGCGCCGCCCGGCCCGCAACCCGGCTTTCCCCCGGCTGCTTCGTGGTGACGCCCGCGCCGGCGCTCGGGGTGCCCGTCGCTTTCACCGTCGCGGAATGTTCCGCGCAACGGTCGGCGCTGGCTGCCCGAGGGGGCTCCATGACGAGAAGGGCCGCCGCGTGAGCCCGGGCTCGAGCCAAGGCAACACCGGCGTGCGCCTCCTCACCCTGATCGCCCTCGCGGCGTTTTGCGCCTTTCACTGGAGTCATCTTGTCGTCGCGCCGCCAGCCGGGCGAATCGTTCTCGCGGTGGCGATCGCCGGCGCAACGGCGGCGGCGCTGGCGGAGCTGGACCGGCGAGCGGCCGCCCGCCCGTGGCGGCATGTGGTCGCTGCGGTGATCGCTCTCGCCGGCATCGCGGCGGGGCTCGTCGCCGTGGGCCTCGAGCCGCGCCTGCTTGCGCCCGGCAACTGGGGAGAATTGATCACCGGGATCGAGCGAGGCCTGATCGAGCTCGGTGATGCCACCTACCCCTACGAAGGCGAGGGTGGCTGGCCCCGGCTGGTCCTGCTGCTCGGCCTCCCGGCTTCGCTCGGGCTGGCCGCGACCCTGGCGTTCTGGCCCTCCCCGAAGCGTGCCGCCGGCCTTCGGTGGCTTGCCTTGGGCGTACTCGTTGCCGCCTACGGGGTCGCCGTGATCCTCTACGCGCCCGCGCTGGCCCTGCTGAACGGGATCATCCTGCTCGCGCTGATCGCCGCCTGGCTCTGGGCGCCCTCGCTTCCGGGCCCGCGGGTTGGCCTGGCGGGCATCGCGGTCGGGATTGCCGGAATCATCGCCGCCCCGGTGGCCGCTGCGATGGATCGCTCCGACCCGATCCTCGACTATCGCTCGTGGTCGTGGACGGGCGCCACCCCGAGCGTCGAATTCGACTGGGATCACACCTACGAGCCGCTCGACTGGCCCCGCGACGGGACCCCGATGCTCGATGTCAGAGCCGACGCCCCTCACTACTGGCGCGCGGCCGTGCTGGAGCGCTTCGACGGCTTTCGCTGGGTCCGCTCGGAGAGCGAGACGACGGCGTTGGAACTGCCGAACAAGGTCGAGGGCATCGACCTCGGGGTCCACGAGGAGTGGTATGAGCGGACGGAGGTGACGGTGCGTGAACTGCGCAGCGGTCTCGTCGTCGGCCCTGGCAGCGTGCAGGCGATCTCAGGGCTCTCCGGCTCGATCGCGGGCGACGGGACGGCCCTGGCCGGCGAGATTCCCTCGTCCGGGCAGACATACGAGGTCACGTCCTACGCGCCCGACCCGAGCGCCGCACAGATGCGCGCTGCCCCCGACGACTACGTGCTGACCTTGGAGCGCTTCACGCTGCTCGACATGCCGACGCGAAGGATCCCGATCACGGCCGCCTCCCAACCCACTGCCGACACGCCCCCAGAGCGGCGGTTGCTGCTGGAACCGGTGCCGGTGCCTCTGCGCGGTGAGCCGCTCGGCGAGGCCCGTCGCAAGATCCAGAACGCGGGCTACGGCGACGTGCTCGCGCTCTCGCGCGAGCTGACGCGCGATGCGCCCACGGCGTATGACGCCGTGAAGGCGATCGAGCGCCACCTGCAGTCGGGATTCACCTATACGGAGGCGCCGCCGCAGGACGACGACCGTCCGCTGCGCTCGTTCCTGCTCACCGACCGGGTCGGTTACTGCCAGCAGTTCTCCGGCGCGATGGCCCTGATGCTCCGGATGAACGGGATTCCCGCGCGTGTGGTGTCGGGCTTCAGCCCCGGCGTCGCGGCCGATGAACCTGGCGTTTTCACCGTGCGCGACACCGACGCCCACTCGTGGACGGAGGTCTACTTCATGGGCATTGGCTGGGTCCCGTTCGACCCGACCCCCACGGATTCGCCCGCTCAATCACAGACGAGCCTGAACTCGATCGCGGCCACCCCCGGGGACATCCCGGGCCGGGAAGGCGCCGCGCCGCGCGAGGCTCGCGCCACGGGCGGGGCTGACCTCACCGATGATGCCGGCGCCGAGTTTCCCTGGGAGGTCTTCGCAGCGATCCCACTGCTTCTGGGAATCGGCACGATCGCGACGGTGGCGATGTTGGCTCGCAGGCGTCTTCGCTTTGGCGCCCTCTCCCCCCGGGAGCGGGCGGAGGCGCAGGTGCGTGAGCTCGAGTTCGCGTTCGACGGCACGCGCTACCGCAGCCGCGATGGCGCCACCCTCCTGCAACTCGAACGCCAGCTGCGCGGCGCACGGCGCCCGGCAGCCGCGTACTACGCGAGATGCCTGCTCGTGTTTCGCTACGCCCCGGAGCCAGAGACAGGGCCCACGCTGCGAAACCGGAGTGCGGCGCGGCGCGAGCTCGCCGCAGCGCGCGGCCTGCGCAGCCGGCTGCGCCTCCTCGTTGCGATGCCGCCGGGAGGGCCCGCGCAACCGACCTCTGGAGGCTAGTTCCGCGAACCGCCCGCGTCAGCCGCGCACGAGGCGTCCGCGCCAGGCCGGCTTCGCGGCCAGAAGCTGGACGTCCATGATGCGCGCCTCGTGAAAGCCGGCCTCCGACAGCGCCAGCCACAGCTTCCAAAGCCGCTGAAAGCGCTCGTCGTAGCCGAGCTCCCGGAGCTCCGTGGCCGCCGCGCTGAAGCGCTCGCTCCACCGGCGCAGGGTGAGGACGTACGAGGGACTGATGTCATCGAGCCATACCGTGCGGAAATCAGTCTGGGAGGCGAGGCCGCGCTGGATCACCTCGAGGCTGGGCAGGCAGCCGCCCGGGAAAATCAGCTCGTTCGCGAAGCTGCGCGAGCGCTTCTCGGCCTCAAAGGCCCCGTCCTCGACCACGATCGCCTGCAGGAAGAAGAGCCCATGCGGCTCGAGGAGCTCCGAGCAGCACCGGAAGTAGGTGTCGAAGTACTGCCAGCCGACCGCCTCGATCATCTCGAGCGAGACGAGCTTGTCAAACCGACCCCGCAGCTCCCGGTAGTCCTGGCAGAGGACCGTGACGAGATGCTCAAGCCCCGCAGCCCGAACCTTGGCCTCGACGTAGTCCCGCTGCTCGCGGGAGATGGTCGTGGTCGTGACTCGACACCCGTACCTCGAGGCGGCGTGTAGGGCCATCCCTCCCCAACCCGTGCCGATCTCCAACAGGTGATCGTCTCCGACCAGTTCGAGGCGCTCGCAGACACGGTACAGACGAGCCTGCTGGGCATCCTCCAGCGATTCCTCCCCCGTCTCGAAGACCGCCGAGGAGTACATCATCGTCTCCTTGTCGAGAAAGCATTCGAACAGCTGGTTGCCGAGGTCGTAGTGGGCGGCTATGTTCCGCCGGGCCCTGCGCTTCGTGTTCAGCACCGGCAGCTGCCGGACCGCCTCGATCGGCCCCTGTGCCGGTGCGATGCGGCGACGAAAGCGGTCCGCGCGACGTATCTCCCGAGCCCCCACCCGCATGGCGGCGACGAGGTCGTCGGCTTCCCAGAGTCCCGCCGCATAGCTCTGGCCGAGGCCGATCGAGCGCCGGCGCGCCACGTAGACGTACGCGCGTGGCGAGCGAACCTCGATCCTTGCTGCGGGCTCGGGATCACCGCCGAAGACGAGGCGTTCCCCCGACCACGTCTCGGTTAGCTCGAGACGACCTGAGCGGATACCTCGAAGCGCTCGATGCACGACGGCCCGTGCCGCCCGCTCCACCGGCCCACCAGTCGCTTCGGACCCGGACATGGCGATATGGGCTTCACGCGCGCGCCCCGAGGCCGACTCCGCCGCCCGCCGTGCTCCCCGTACCGCCATCAGCCGGCAGCAGGACGCGGATGGTAAGGAGCGCCCTTCAGCTTCAGCTTCAGCGCGTTCCAGTAGATGCGCGCGAGCGTGGCCGCGGCCGCGGGCGGATGGACGACGAGGGCCCTGGTCATCTCACCGCGGCTTAGCGGACGACGCCGCAGGCCGAGGCCCGCCTCGAAGACCCGGCGCCCCGCCTGATCGCTCGAGATCGACACGCTCAACCTCTCACCCGGCTCGCCAACCCGCCAGCGGTAGGTCTGCTCCATCGGCATGAAGGGTGAGACGTGGAGCTCCTTGCCGAAGCTCCCCTCGAGCGCCCCCCCCACGGTGGCGTCGAGCACATACGAGTGGCTCTCGCCCCACGGGGTGTTCGTGACCTCAGCGATCACAGCCACGAGCCTACGCCCGTCGGGCGCGAAGAGGTAGAAAAAGCTCACCGGATTGAACCCGACGCCCCAGAGACGCAGGGTGGTAAGCAGGCGAACGGGGCCCGTGGGCCGGAAGCCGAGTCGCTCCTCCACAAGCTCGCGAGCGGAGTCCGCGAGCGGGGTGTCCGGATCTCCCAGGTAATCGGAGCGGCGGAAGCGAGCCGGCGCCGTGCGGCGAGCCGACCACAGTGGGTGCCGGTCGAGCACGCTCGGCAGCTCTTGCAGGTCCAGGTAGGCCATCAGCACGCGGTAGCGAAACGAGTGCTCAACGGGCTCGGCGCGGCGGTGGCTCACCCAACCCTCATAGAGAGCCGACTCGCTCATGCCGCCAGCGCGAGCGGCTCGTCGAGGGCGGGGGCGCGGCCGCGCTCGAGCGCGCCAAGCGCCTTGCATGCCCGCAGCGCACTCCAGACCCCGTCTTCGTGAAAGCCCCAGCGCCAGTAGGCGCCACAGAAATGAGTCCGCCCGCAACTCACCTCGCGCCACCGCGCCTGGGCGGCGACCGACTCGGGCGTGTAGACGGGGTGCGAGTAGGTGAACCTGCGGATGATCTGGCCGGGATCGATGGCCTCGGTTTGATTCAACGTGACGAGGAACTCGCGATCCGCATCGAGCGACTGCAGGCGGTTCATGTGGTACGTCACGGTGGTACGCCCTCCGGCGGCCTCTCCGTCGAGGTGATAGTTCCAGCTCGCCCAGGCGGTACGTCGCCGCGGCATCACCCGCCGGTCGGTGTGAAGCACGGTTTCGTTGCGCTGATAGGCCATTGCGCCCAGGACCTGATTCTCCTGAAGCGTCGGGTCAGCGAGCATCCCGAGAGCCTGATCGGAGTGGCAGGCCAAGACAACGTGGTCGAACAGCTCCCGGCCGCCGCTCTCCGAGCTGACCTCCACCCCGTGGTCGAAGCGGCGAATCTCGCGAATGGGGCAGCTTGTGCGGATCCGATCCGCAAAGGGGGCGGCGAGCGGCTCGACATACCGGCGCGACCCCCCGAGGATCGTGTGCCACCGCGGTCGCCCCAGGAACTGCAGCGAGCCGTGATTGGCGAAGAACTCGGCGACGAAGGAAGCCGGAAACGACCACAGCTGCTCCGGATCGGCCGACCAGACCGCGGAAACCTGAGGAACGATCAGCCGCTCGACAAAGTAGTCCGAATACCCCCGCCGCTCGCAGAACTCGCGCAGAGACGGCCCGGAGCCGTTCAAACCGATCAGCCCCCGCGCCTCGCGAAAAAAGCGCCGAAGATCCAAGAGCATGCGATGGAAGGACGGATCGACGATGTGGCCGAGGTTCGCGAACAGCCCCAGCGGGGTCGCTGCCCACTCGAACTCGCCCCGCCCGTCGGAAACGGAGAATGCCATCGTCGTGGGCTGCGTGGCGACGCCAAGCTCGCCCAGCAGGCGGGTGAAGTTCGGATAGTTGCGATCGTTGAAGACGATGAACCCGGTGTCGACGGCCCACTCGCCGGCAGCCGTCGAGACGTCGACGGTGTTCGAGTGACCGCCGATCCGTGGGCTCTCCTCGAATACGTCGATCGCATGGCCCGCCCGGTGGAGCTCGCGCGCTGCCACGAGCCCCGAGATGCCGGTACCGACGACCGCGATCCTCATGACGCCCTGCGCCGAGCGCGAGTCGACCCGGCACCGAGCTCGCGCTCAAGACCGGCCTTCGCGTTGCCGGCGAGCCGCGCGAACCCCAACCGCATGGGAAGCTCGAAGACCCGCAGGACAGCCTTCAGCTCGAGCTTCGCGTCGTAGGTGAAGTCGGTCCCGGAACTGGTCTCGCTGAACGTGATCGTGTCGAGCGAGACCACGGCCCCCGTCTCGGCGCGCAGGACAACTCGGCTTGGCGGCTCGTACTCGATCGTCTCGTACTCGTACGCCGTCTCCCGACCGAGAGCCTTGACCACGATCCGGTAGCGGGCGCCCAGTCGCGGTCCGCCCGCGTCGAGGGCGACAGCCTCAACCACGGTCGGATCCCAAGCCCTAGCGTTCGCGAAATCCGCCATGTAGTCGAACACTTCAGCTCGAGGCAGCGGGCTGGAAACGGTTCCCACGAAGTGCGGCATCTCAGACACTCCCTGCGGAATTGGTGCTGGTCCGGGTCAATCGCTCCAGCTCGACCCAGAGCCGCTCACGCTCGGCCGCCGTCTCCCGCGTCCGCGGGAGCCTGTGCGGCGATCGAGGCCGGCGATCGTGCCAGAAGGCGCCTGGGTGATCACCCGCCTCCGCGCAGGCGAGCAGCCATACAGCGGTGTCGGCCCCCTCTTCCGGATCTCGCAGGATCGGTCGCAGGATCGATCGAAAGCGCGGCAGCGAAGCGGCTAGGCCGGGCGTGTCGACCCACCCTGGGTGCATCGAGTGAAAGCCGACGCCTCGCCCGCCGTGGCGCTCCTGGAAGAGCCCTGCGAGGACCACCTGCTCCCGCTTCGCATGGGCGTAAAAGCGCGGGCCGTCGAAATCCTGAGCGTCGAGCTGGAGGTCACCGGCATCGAGCTTGGCCGTGAGCATTCCGCCCGAGGCAACGAACACCACCCGCGAAGGTGCGCCGGCGCGCAGCGAGCGCTCGAGCAGTCGCGTCAAGAGAAACGGGCCGGCGACGGCGGTGGCGAAGGTGAGCTCGAGACCCTGCGGGCTGCGCTGACGCTCGGCCGCGAGCACTCCGGCGTTGTGGATGAGCCCCGCCAGCTCCGGCGCATCGGCCGTGAACCGCGGCGCGAACTCCCGCACCGAGTCGAGGTCGGCCACGTCGCAGATATGGAGTGTCGCCTCGCCTCCGCGTGCGGCAACCCGCTCTCGCGCCGCCTCGCCCCGCTCGCGGTTGCGGGCGAGCAGGTGCACGTTCGCGTCGGCCTGCGCGAGCTGGCGGCAGGCGGCCTCGCCGATGCCCGACGAGGCCCCCGTCACGAGCACGTCCCGTCCCGCCAGCGCTCCGGCCGGGACTCGGGGATCCCAGCTGCGGGAGCGCAGGCTGTAGCCGATCGACCCGTATCCAGGGGCGACCGTGAAATCGAGTGCGTGGTCCAGGGCGTTGGAGAGCAAGGGTTCCGAGGTATACGGGCGCGAGCGGTGATCGGTTGTGCAGATGGCCTCGCGGAGCCCCTGCGATCCCGGGGGGTGAGCTCCTCTTACCCAATCGCGCCAAGGCCGAACGATATGCTCGCCACACCATGGACCGGGAGGAGCGGGGTCAGCAGGGACGCGCATGCCTCCTTCGGGCCTCGACGACGAGGGCAACGCGATCGAGATCTCCAAGCCTCCGGGGAAGACGAAGCGGATGAAATCGGGCGCGACGCTCGAGGTGGGCGACAACTTCTTCAAGCGGAATAACGTCAGCGTCGAGAAGGGTGCGAGGCTCGAGTGGCGCTTTGAGAGCAACGGCCTTCACAACGTCACCCTCGCCAATGGCCCGGAGGCGATCGGCTCGCCGAACCTGAACGAGATGGCCGGGGAGCCTCGGACCTTCAGCCGTCGGTTCGACAGGCTGGGCACGTATCGCCTCTTCCGCGGCCTCCATCCGGTGCAGATGACCGAGCGCGTTGTCGTGAAGAAGTAGTCTGCCGTCCTCGATGAGCGAAGCGTCGGACGCCCAAGAAAGCCAGGAGGAGGAACTCCTCGACGAGGAGGAGGCCGTCGAGTGCCTGAACGAGGCACTGCGCCTACAACACCGCTCGGTTCTTCAGTACACGATGGACTCGGGCAGCCTCTTCGGCTTCGAGTTCCAGTCCCTCGGCGACCGCTTCTGGGACTTCGCGGTCGCGGAGATCGAGGCCATGCGCCTGCTTGTCGAGAAGGTCGTCGCGCTCGGAGGCAACCCCACGACCGAGATCGCGCCGCTGCAGTGGACCGGCGACCCCGGCGACGCCGTCGAGTGGTTGATCGAAAGCGAGGGCGAGACGATCGAGGCGCTCCAGGCAGCGATCGAGCCGACCGGCCGCGAGGGTCGCTCGGAAGCCCTCGAACACATGCTGGAGCACCTGATCATGCGCAAGCAAAACCAGGTCGACTTCCTCCTGCGCGCCCGCCGCAGCTCGTAACAGCAACCCTCGCCGGGACATCTCCGGCACCTCTCCTACGATCGCGGCGTGCTGAGAGCCCGCCTCGACCAGGTCCGCACGACCGTGGAGCGCCGCCTCGAGCCCGTGACCGGGTCGGTGTTCGGCACCGCCTTGCGGCGAACCCTGGACGCCGGGATCGTCGACAGCGCCGCCTCGCTCACGTACTACGTGATCCTCTCGCTGGTCCCCTGCTTCACCCTCCTGCTCGCGCTCGTGGGACTGATCGGGAAGGACCCCGAGACGACGAAGGCGCTGGTCGAGGTGATCGAGGAGGGGGCGTCGGCGGACGCGGCCGAGACCATTCGCTCGGGGCTCGAGCAGGCGCTCTCGTCGGTGCCGCGCTCGGGCACAGCGCTCGGTGTCGGTGCGATCGGGACGATCTACGTGGCCTCCCTCTACGTCGCGGCCTTCTCGCGGGCCGCGAACGCGCTGGCCGGGCGCTCACGCCGGGGCGCGTTGCGCAAGCGTCCGCTGCAGGCGCTCGCGACCTTTGGCGGAATCCTGCTGCTCGCGCTGACGCTCCTGCTCGTCGTCATCTCGAAGCGGCTCGCCGACGCGTTGGCGGGTGTCACCGGCTGGGGGGTCTTCTCGACAGAGCTGTTTCCACTCATGAAGTACTGCGTGATCCTCGCCTGCCTGCTGGCGATCGTCACTGGGCTCTATTCGCTCGATCCCACCAAGGAACGGCGGTGGCTCCCAACCCTCGGCGCCGTGATCGCGATCGGCGTATGGATCGGGGCCACCCTGGGCTTCGAGGTCTACCTGCGCACACTCGGCAGCTACGACAAGACCTACGGCGCCGCCCTCGGGGGGAGCATCGCCTTCCTCGTCTGGGCTTGGATGTCGAATCTCCTCCTCCTCTTCGGGATGGCGATCGACCAGGAGCGACGTGCCAGAGGGGCTGGTCTGGGGTAAGGGGGTTCCGATGGAGGGCGCGATCGAGACGCTCACGCGCGGGAACGTCGCGGAGGTGAAGATCGTCCTCGCCTCGATAGTTGCGGCCCTGGCCGTCTACCAGGTGACGCTGATGGCCGTCCGCTACGTGTTGTTCTGGGCGACCTGGGCATCTATACGCTCGCACCCTCCAAGCGGTGGAGGAGGAGCTCGCCCGATCGGTCTTGGAGGATCCCGAGCGGCACTCCGTCGAGCGGATGCTCGGCTTCGCTCGCTGGGCACTGCGCCCGCTCACACGCTGAGCTTTGCGTGGGGCGCGGCCTGCGCCTCAGCAGCGAGAGCCGCCGCACGAATGGGAGGCGAGCCTGCGCAACAACGCTTCGAGCTGGGCGCGCTCTGAGCGGCCGAGCGGCTCGAGCAGCTCCCGCTCCGCCTCGCGCGCGGCGTCCTGCGCACGGCGCATGACGGCCGCACCGGCGGTCGTAAGGTCCACCTGGTGCCGGCGGCGATCGTCGGGATCGCGGGTTCGAACGAGAAAGCCGACTGCCTCGAGGCCGTCGAGCACCGCCACCAGGTTCGAGGGATGAATCCGCAGCGCCCTCGCGAGCGCCAGCTGCGTGGACGCGCCAGCCTCGGCAAGGTGATGGAGGACCGCAAATTCGGCAGGGCTGAGACCCAGGCCCTCCAGAGCCTCGGCGAGCCGGGCGCGGGATACGTGTGCGAGCCGCACAAAGAGCAGGCCACAGGCAGACGATGCCGCCCTCGCGGACCCGGCCGCACCCTGCGGGCTTTTGGCCGTGCGCGTTCGGGCGGACTTCATTTCGCCAGCGTAACGGGCCTTCATGACGTCTGATAATAGTTGGTAATCATAATCGTTTCAAGCTACTATTTGCCTATGCCTGACAACGACCGAATCGAGACTCAGATGGAAACCCTGCTGCTCATCCCGACCGACGACACCGTCGTCTTTCCCGGCACCACCCTGACCCTCGCAGCCGATGTGGGCGATGAGGAGCGCGTCTTCTTGGTGCCGCGGCACGAGAACGACTTCGCCTCGGTTGGCACCGTCGCGGAGGTCATTGAGACCACGCGGTTGCCGGGCGGTCAGGTCGCGGCCACCGTTGAGGGCGTGATGCGCGCCCGCGCCGGGACCGCCCGCAACACCGCCGATGGCAGCCTTCGCGTCGAGGCGACCCCCATCACCGACGAGCATCCCGCCGACGAGCGCACTCGCGAGCTCGAGCGCGAGTACCACGCCGTGATCGAGGAGATCCTCGATCTCCGTGGTGCCGACGGTCGCATCCGCGCTTTCCTGCGCTCGATCTCCGAGCCCGGGCCGCTCGCGGATACCTCTGGCTACTCGCCCGACCTCACCTACGAGCAAAAGCGCGAGCTGCTCGAGACGCTCGACGTCACGGACCGGCTCGAGAAGGCGGTCGCGATGCAGCGCGAGCGGCTGGCCGAGCTGCAGATCCGCCGGCGCATTCGCGATGACGTTCAGGAGGGGGCTGAGGCCCAGCAGCGCGAGTACCTGTTGCGCAAGCAGATGGAGTCGATTCGCAAGGAGCTCGGCGAGGACGAGGCGTCCGTGGTCGAGGAATACACCAAGAAGATCGAGGACGCGCACATGCCCGACGCCGTGCGCGAGCAGGCCGAGCGCGAGCTCGGCCGGCTCGAGCGCATGGGCGAGGCATCGGGCGAGTCCTCGATGATCCGCACCTACCTCGACTGGCTGGTCGACGTGCCGTGGTCAAACCGCTCCGACGAGCGGCTCGATCCCGTCCATGCTCGTGAGGTTCTCGACGACGATCACGCCGGGCTCGAGGACGTGAAGGAGCGGATCACCGAGTACATCGCGGTCCGCCGCCTGCGCGAGGAGCGCGGCGTGGAGGACGAGGGCCGAGGCGCCGGTGCGATCCTCACGCTGATCGGCCCCCCCGGCACCGGGAAAACCTCGATTGGCGAGTCGATCGCGCGCGCGACCGGGCGCGAGTTCGTGCGCATGTCGCTGGGCGGCGTTCGCGACGAGGCCGAGATTCGCGGTCACCGGCGCACCTACATCGGCGCTCTTCCAGGCCGTCTCGTCCGGGCGCTGCGCGACGCCGGGACGATGAACCCGGTGATCATGCTCGACGAGGTCGACAAGGTCGGCGCCGATTGGCGCGGCGACCCGTCTGCGGCGCTGCTCGAGGTCCTGGATCCCGCACAGAACCACTCGTTCCGCGATCACTACCTCGACGTCGAGGTGGACCTCTCAGAGGTCCTGTTCATCGCGACCGCGAACATCGCGGAGACGATCCCACCCCCGCTGCTCGACCGCATGGAGGTCGTGCGCTTCGACGGCTACACGACCGAGGAGAAGACGGCGATCGCGCGCGGCTATCTCTGGCCCCGCCAGCTCAAGCGCAACGCGCTCCGGGAAGGCGAGGTGGAGATCTCGGACGAGTTGATCCGTACCGTCATCAGCGAGTACACCCACGAGGCTGGCGTCCGCAACCTCGAGCGCGAGTTGGGGAAGATCCTCCGCAAGACCGCGACGCAGATCGCGTCCGCGAAGGCGGAGGCGCCCGTCATCTTGGACATCGATGCCGTGCGGTCGGCGCTCGGCCGCCAAAAGCACTTCCAGGAGGCCGCCGAGCGGACGGCCGTGCCGGGCGTCGCCACGGGCCTCGCGGTGACCGGCGTCGGCGGGGATGTCCTCTTTGTGGAGGCGACGTCGATGAACGGATCCGAGGGTTTGGTTTTGACGGGTCAGCTCGGAGACGTCATGAAGGAGTCGGCGCGGATCGCGCTCTCATACGTGCACGGCCACACCGACGAGCTCGGCATCGACGAGGATGCCTTCGCCGACAGCGAGTTCCACGTGCACGTGCCGGCAGGGGCGATCCCGAAGGACGGCCCGTCCGCCGGGATCACGATGACGACGGCGCTCGCGTCACTTCTGAGCGGGCGTCCGGTCCGCCACACCGTCGGGATGACCGGCGAGGTCACCCTCCAGGGCAGGGTGCTACCCATCGGCGGCCTCAAGCAGAAGGTGCTCGCGGCCCACGCCGCGGGCCTCACCGACGTGATCATCCCCGAGCGAAACCGCGGCGACCTCGAGGACGTGCCGGAGCACGTGCGCGAGGCGATGCGGTTCCACCCGGTGATGACGATCGGCGAGGTGTTGGAGCTGGCGCTTGAGCCGGCGGTAGCGCAGGCGGAGCCCTTGGCGGCCTAGGTCGGCGAACCAGAACAAACAACCGGCATTGAAGGCGGCCGGAGCGGGGGATCAGCGCAACCGCTTGCGGTGTTTACCCGGCAGTATTGGCGCGCCAGTCCCGCTATTCGGGACCTGTGCGCCAGTACGGGTCGGGCACTCCGCCCAATGGCGCGCGAGTCCCTCTATGCGGGACCGAAGCGACAGCTCCGCCAGGTCCGCTCCCCGCTCCGCTCTCCTTCAATGCCAGTTGTTGTTCGCGTGACCGCGACGCTCGCAGCTACCCGGCGACAACCCAGACGCCACGGGCCCGCACGATCTCGCGGTCGTCCACCGTTAGCGAGGCGTCGGCGAAGGCGAGTGTGGCGCCAACCCGGTCGACGCTCCCTCGAGCCTCGATCCAGTCCCCCGGCTTGGCCGGCTTGAGGAAATCGACCGTGAGGCTCACGGTGGCACGATCGCGGTCGTCGTCGGCGTCGGCGCCGATTGCCCGGCCGAGCGTGAAGTCGGCCAGGGTCGATAGCAGTCCGCCCTGAACGGTGCCGCGGTGGTTCGCGTGGCGCTCGGTGACCCGCACACCGAGGACCGGATCGTCCTCAGAGCCCTCGCGGATGTAGATCGGTCCGATGTGCTCGAGAAACGGCCCTTGGCCGGGAAAGGGCTCAAACCCCTGAGGTACGTCCATCGGCCCACCCTATCCATAGGCTCGTCCCGTGGAGGCCGCTGCCGGGCGACCCAAAGTCGCACGCAGAACCCGCTGGCCCGCACAGTCCAGGACCTGCCCGTGCGCGTTCGCGCGCGTTAGAGAGCGAACGAGCGGTCCGCCTCGTCGGCGACATAGCGGGCGATCGCGAGGGCAGACGTCGCGCCTGGGGATGGCGCGTTGCGGACGTGCAGTGCGCGCTCGGTCGCCGAGAAGGCGAAGTCGTCGAGCAGGGTGCCGTCGCGCGCGAGAGCTTGGGCTCGAACGCCCGCGAACGCCGGCACCACGTCGCTTACGCGCAGCTCCGGCACAAAGCGGCGGGCCGTCGCCACAAGCGCCCGGCGGCTGGCGGCGTGGCGCAGCTCGGTGATGCCGGTGCGCCACCAGCGACGCCCCATCCGCCACGTGCCCGGCCACGCGAGGGTGGCGCCGAGATCTCGCGCCGTGCTCCCGGCACCCTGCGAACGCGCGGGAGCCACAAGCGCCGTGGGACCGATCAGCACCTCCCCAGAGGTGATCCGGGTGAAATGGATCCCCAGGAAAGGCAACTCGGGATCGGGAACGGGATAGATCAGCGAGTGAACGAGCTCGCGCCGGTCGGCGCGAAGGCGCAGGTATGCGCCACGAAAGGGAACGATGCGGGGGTCGGGCCCGGCGCCGGCGGCCACCGCCAACCGATCCGACCAGGCACCGGCGCAGAACAGCCCGTGGCCTGCGTGCGTGACGCCGCGGGAGTGTTCCAGCCGCAGGACGCGCCCCTCGACCGCCGCCCTCTTCACGCCGCTCCCGCACGCCACCGCGCCATCAGCCTCGCGAACGTCGGCGGCAAGCTCGCGAGCGACTGCCTCGAAATCGGCGATCCCGGTCTCGGGTGAGTGCAGGCCGGCCACGCCTTTCGCGTGGGGCTCGAGCTCCCGGATCCCGTCGGGGTCGAGCCGCCGCAAGCCGAGGACGCCGTTCGCATTCCCCCGACGCTCGAGCTCCGCCAGCCGATCGACCTGCGCGTGCTCGGTCGCGACCACCACCTTGCCGCAACGCTCGTGCGGGATTCCGCGCTCGTCGCAGAATCGGTACATGGCGTCAAGGCCCTGCCGACAGAGGCGCGCCTTGAGCGAGCCGGGCGTGTAGTAGAGCCCCGCATGCAGGACCCCCGAATTATGCGACGTCTGATGGGCGGCGATGCGGTTCTCGCGCTCTAGCACGCACACGGTCAGGGTCGGATGGCGACGCTGCAGCTCCCGCGCGGCTGCCAAGCCGAGGATGCCCGCCCCAACGACGGCGAGGTCGCAGGTATCGGGCGGCGGATCAAAAGGCTCCATTCCGCCCCAAATCTATGGCTCCTATGTGCGTCCATCCCCCTAAAGGGGGATGGCGGACGGGCCGATGGATGTAAGCCCGGTCGACAAGCCGATGTTTTTCCGTGTCGGCAGGGGATCAAGCACGGATTGCATGGAGACCCAGAGCCCTGACCAGACGCCCGAGCCGCTTCGCGCGGAGGCGGGCTTCGCGCTCTTTGAGGTCCTGGTCAGCGCACTGCTCTCGGTCATCCTCGCGATCGCCGCCCTCAGCGTCGTCGACGCTGCAACTCGCGCTTCGGGCGAGGAGCGAAACCGTGCGGAGGCCGACGGGCTCGCCGAGCAGGACCAGGCGCGGATGCGATCGATGAGCATCGGGGATCTCGCAAACCTCTTCGAGACCCGGACCGTCGCGGTCGATAACAACGACTACACGATCGAGTCGCGCGCGGAGTTCGTCAGCGATAACACGGGAACCGCCACGTGCACGCCGGGCAGCGCCTCAGCCGACTACCTGCGGGTCACCTCGACCGTCACCTGGCCCACCATGGGAGGCCGCCCGCCGGTGAAGGCAGCGAGCATCGTGACGCCGCCAAACGGCTCGATCGCCGCCGACCGTGGCGCCCTGGCGGTCCAGGTCGACGACGCTCAGAACCTAGGCATCTCCGGCGTCGGGCTGAGTGGCACCGGGGCCGGCTCGTTCACGGGCTCGACGGGCAGCGCAGGATGCGCGATCTTCGGAAACCTCCCTGCCGGCAACTACACGCTCACCCCGTCGGGGAGCGGCCTCGTGGACAAGGACGGCAACCCGCCCGCGCACCAGACGACCAGCGTGATCGCGGGTACCACCAACACGGTCGCCCTCCAGTACGACCAGCCCGGCGCGATCGACGTCACCTTCACGACCAAGGTCGGAGGCGATCTGTTCGAGTCCGAGGCCGACTCGGTGGTCGTCTTCAACACCGGCATGACCGAGGCCAAGGAGTTCGGAGAGCTGGGCACGTCGGCGGCAGAGATCAGCGCGGAGCCGGTCTTCCCGTTCGCCTCGCCGGTGACCGCGTACGCCGGAACCTGCGAGGGCAACAACCCCAACCCGACGGGCGAGACGGACCCGCCTGGGGCAGCCGCGATGGCCAACGTGACGGTGCCCGCAGGAGGGCGGATCGACGCCACGATTCAACTCCCCGCCCTGCACCTCACCGTGTGGAGCGGGACGTCGCAGTCGGCCCCCGGCACGCCCGTCCCTGGGGCGCAGGTGCTGGTCGCCGATCGCAACTGCAGCACCGACGATGTGCCCGACACTCGCGCCTTCGCAACCGACGCGAACGGGGGGCTCGCCAATCCCGGCCTGCCATGGTCGAGCTACGACGTCTGCGCTCAGGACCGAACCAGGCATGTTGTCGCCGAGGACGTGAGGGTCAAGGATCTCGATCAGGGCACCGACCTCGACCTCTACATGGGCGGCACCGGCGCGGCGGCTGGACCCTGCCCATGAGGGACGAAGGCGGTTTCACGCTCGTGGAGCTCCTGCTCGCGATGGTCCTTGGCATCGGCGTGCTGATGGGCACCCTGACCTTGATCGAGACCTCGATGAGCTCCAGCGCCCGGGTCGTCAGCCGAGTCGACGCCAACCAGCGAGCGCGACCGGTGATGCAGCGCATCATGGATCAGCTGCACTCGAGCTGCGTGGGCGCCAACGTAACGCCCATTCGGGCGGGCAGCACCGGCACGTCGGTGTCCTTCCTGCACCAGTCAGGAGAGGCTGTCAACCCGACGCCAGACAGGGTGGTGATCTCGCTTGACGGCGACAACCTCACGCAGTCGGTGTATCCGGCGACCGGGGGCACGGCGCCGAACTGGACCTTCTCCTCCACGCCTTCCTCGACCCGCCAACTCCTGACGAACGTCGGCCCCGCAGTTGTCGGTGGCACGCAGCCTGCCCTCTTCCAGTACTTCGCCTACTCGAGCGACAACCTCTCGACGCAACTACCAACGCCGCTCAGCACCGCCGATGCTGCGCGCGCGGTGGAGGTGCGAGTGGCATTCGCGACCTTCCCCGGTCAGTCGTCCACGGCTGATGCGCACTCGGAGATCACGCTCACCGACTCGGCCGTGCTGCGCCTCTCCCCAGCCATACAGATCGTCGACCCACCCAATCTCCCATGCGCGTAGAGCAGGGCTCCGAGATGCCTGACCGCCGGCAGCGCGATGTCCCTCACGGCGAGGCGGGGTTCACGATGATCCTCACCGTGATCGCCACGCTGGTCGTCTCGCTGCTCGTCGGCGGCGCGCTGGCGGCCGTGAACATGGATCTGCGGCTGACGGGCAATGACCTCGACCACAAGCGCGCCTACGCGGCGGCGAAGGCCGGCATCGCCGACTACGCCTTCCACCTGAATCGCGATACGCACTATTGGCTCCGTTGCACGGACGTGCCGACCCCCAACGCGCTCAACCAGGCCGGCTCGACCGCGAACCGCAGGCACGTCCCCGGCGATACCGGGGCCGAGTACGCGATCGAGCTCGTTCCCGCGACCGGACATTCGAGCTGCGATGTCAACGATCCCGAGGTAAGCATGCTGGAGTCGACCGGCACCAATACCGGCACCTTCCGCATTCGCTCCACCGGCTACAGCAACGACACCAAGCGCTCGGTGGTGGCGACGTTCAAGCGATCGAGCTTCCTCGACTACGTCTACTTCACCCAGCTCGAAACCTCCGACCCGGTCACGTACGGGAACGCCCAGACGATTGCGGGCGCGTACCAGCAGTGCACGAAAACGACGCAGGAGGGTCGGAACAACGCCCCGATCCCGAACTCCGGCGGGCTCTTTTGCACCGTCATCTCGTTCATCACCGCCGACCACGTGGCCGGCCCGTTTCACACGAACGACACGATGGCGATCTGCGGCACGCCCCGGTTCGGCCGCACCGCGGCCGATGCGATCGAGGTGAGCGCTCCCCCGCAAGGCTGGTTTGCCAGCTGCACCGGCAGCAACCAGCCGCAGTTCGACGGTACCTACACGACCAACTCGCGAGTCCTGACGCCACCTCCGACCAACAGCGCCTTGGCGTCGGTCCCAGGAGCATTGCACTACACCGGTCAGACAAGGATCGTTCTCAACGGCACCAACATGACCGTTAGCACCAGCTCCGGAACGGTCGGCCCGATCGCGATCCCCGAGAGCGGTCTCATCTACGTCGCGAACGGCTCATGCTCGTCCAGCTACTCGCCGTTTACCGTCACCTACCCGTCGACCTCCGGGTGTGGCAACGTGCTGGTCTCGGGGACCTACTCGAGCAGGCTCACCATCGCCGCGGAGAACGACATCATCGTCGACGGGAACATCACGCGGACCTCAAACGGGATCCTGGGCCTGATCGCCAACAACTTCGTGCGCGTCAAGCATCCGTTCTCGGCGCAGACGGCCAGAGGCCAGTGCAACGGCGGCAGCAACGGCACGGGCAGCCTGCCCAATCTGCGGATCGACGCGGCGATCCTCGCCGTCAACCACTCCTTCATCGTCGACCACTACGACTGTGGAGCGCACCTCGGCACGCTCACCGTGAACGGCGCGATCTCGCAGAAGTTCCGTGGGCCTGTCGGCACCTTCGGCAGTCAGAACACCGGCTACGCGAAGGCGTACACCTACGACGACCGGCTCCACTTCCAAGAGCCGCCGCACTTCATCGACCCGGTGCAGTCAGCCTGGACCATCCAGCGCGAGACGCTGGATTACGACGGCTAGCGATCAGGCGGAGCTGGTGGGGCGAGGGCCCTCCGCTAGACGTCTGAGGGATCCTCTTCGCCTTCGCCGGAGCCGCCGGGTCCGCCGGACGTGGCGCCGCCCGTGTTCTCGGCGGTATCGGCATCCTGCTCCTCGCCCTCGCCGCCGCCGACATCGCCCTCGACGTCATCCTCGCGGCCTTCACCGTGGGCGTGCAGTGACGTCTCTGGGGCGTCCTCGGCGGTCTCGTTGTCGTGCTCGTCAGGCATGGGTGTGTCCTCCCGTTCGTGTGGGAGGGCACCTACCCCAGAGAGGGCTTGGCTACGCGGCTGCGCGCCAGCCGGCGAGCGACTCGTCGCTGGAGAGGCGGGCGAGGGCCCGCTCCTCGAGCTTGCGCGCCTGCTCCTGCGTGACCTCGGCCTCGCGAGCGGCCTCGCGCAGGGTACGCGCGCGGGTGCCACCGGTGCCGAACCGAGCGCGGATGATCTGCCGCTCGTCCTCTGGCAGCTTGGCGAGGGCGGCCTCGACGGCCTCCTCCTGCTGGCGCTCGAGCACCTCCTCCTCGAGGTCGACGGTGCTCTCGGCGTAAAGCTCGCCGAAGGTCGTGTCGTCCTCTCCGATGGTGGAGTCGAGGCTGGTGGTGACGCGGGTGAGGTCGCGGATGGCCATGACCTCATCGAGCGGGAGCTTCGCCTCCTCGGCGACCTCCTCGTCGGTGGCCGGCCGGTCGAGCTTCGCGGTGAGCTCGCTTGTGATCCGGTTCACCGTCCGCTCGCGCTGGGCGACGTGCGCGGGAATCCGCACCGGCCGCCCGGTGTTGTCAAGGCCACGCTGGATCGACTGCTTGATCCAAAGGACCGCATACGTGGAGAACTTGTAGCCGCGGCGCCAGTCGAACTTCTCGGTGGCGCGGATCAGACCCAGCATCGCCTCCTGAACGAGGTCACCGAGGTCGAGGCCGTGCCCCTGGTAGCGCCGCGCGAACTTGATCACGAGGCGGAGGTTCGAGTTGATGAGCCGCTCCTTCGCTGCAAGGTCGCCGCGCTCGATGGCCTGGGCGAGCTGGACCTCCTCCTCCTTGGTGAGCAGCGGGTACTTCATCGCCTGGTTGATGAAGATCTGCAGGCTGTCGGTCGTGGGCTCGGCCACGGCGTGGCGGTCCCGGCGCTCACGCGCCGCGACTGTGGCCTTTGAAGTCTGGTTGTCGTGCTCGCCGCGGTGGCGGCGTGTTTCGCTGCGCTGGCCGGCAGCACCTCTAGAGCGAGGCATAGTTACTACCTCCATTACGGGTGTTTTCCCCTGCCACGGAACGCCCCGATGGCGCTCCGGACCTCCCCAAGCTTCAAAAAGTATAGCTAATTAGTCGGATATGTCAAGGCCCGATTCGAGGCCGTTTTTCCGCTAATTGCGGGGATTCGCACGCTCAAGCCGTGCGCCGGCCTTCCGGCTCTACCGGGGCCGGGCGCCGCTGGTCGAGGCTGGTCATGGACCCAAGCGCGGCCCGTTCGCCAGCGCCTCGAATGGTGGCGCGATAGATGGTAGTGGCGATCGCGAATCCCAGCGCCGGGGCGAACACGGCGAGCGGCCCAGCGCCATCGAGCTCCGCCCCGTACATGACGTTGGCACCGAGAAGGGCGACCAGGAACACCCCCACGCCCTCCATCACGGCCGGGACGAGCCTCGTGCTTGGACGTGTCCGCATGGAATCAACGTAAGCCCAACCCGCGCGCGCCTTGTTAACGCTATGAGGAGACGCTGTTAACAGTCTGTGGCCGTCATGAGACAAATAAACTGGCAATGAAGGCGGGCGTGGGGCTTCTTTCATGCTCGTTTCATCGCACGAAGCTAAACCGGCATGACAAACACCGGCCAGGAGGCGATGCAGATGACAAACCGACGCAAGATCCTGATCACCGGCGGCGCGGTGGCCGCCCTCGCGGCCGGCGGCGCCGGCGTCGCGGTGGCGACCGGCGGCGATGACAACGAGGTCCCGATCAAGGGGGCAGACCTCGAGAAGGCGAGCGCCGCGGCGCTCGAGTTCACCGGCGAAGGCTCGGTCGCCGAGACCGAGGCAGGCGACGAGGAGAGCTACTACGAGGTCGAGGTCGCCCTCGACGACGGCAGCTCGGTCGACGTCCAGCTCAACCGCGGCTTTGAGGTCGTGGGCGACGAGACCGACGGGGCCGGTGAGGACGACGAGGCCGGCGAGGAGGAGTAGCGAGCCGTCCCATTCGCCTCAGGGCGGGGCTCACTCAGCCTCGCCCTCATCTCGGACACACAGGGTCGCGAGGTCAAGGACGTATATCGGATGCAGGATCTGGCAGCCCATGCGAGCGGAGAAGAAATGAGTGATCGTCCCGCTGGCGAACGGCGCGGCCGGCACCACCTGCTCGGCGAGGTCGCGGTCTAGCCGCGCGAGGGTGCGCAGGCGCGCATCCCCGGTGAGCAGCGCCGCCGCCTCCATCCGGCGCTGCATCTCCGGATCGGTGACGACTGGGGGCAGCCCAAACCGCTTGGTCGAGAACTGATCGCTGATGAACGTCGCGGGGTCGGCATAGTCGAAGAACCAGTTCCAATAGGTCAGGTCGAAGGGTTCGTTCGGCTTCTTAATCCGCGTGAAGAACCGCGGGTCCCGTATCCCGGGATCTGCGCGCCACTTTTTGCATGCGCTGGACTTACTCCGGGCCGGTGGTACCCAGCGACCGGACGGCGTGCAGGTTGAACTCGATCATGGTCACGAGGTCGTCGACGCGCACGCACTCGTTCGCTCCGTGCATCCCGTCCAGGTATGTGTCGGGGTTCGTCTCGAATACCGGAGCGAAGCCGTAGGCCTTGGTCCCCGCCTGGCGTACCCAATGCGAGTCCGTGAAGCCCGGCGTGATGAACGGCCAGAGGGCGGCGCCGTTGAGGCGGTTGGCGGCGAACTCCTCGCAGGCCCGGTAGAGGGGCGTGTCGATTGGAGACGCGGTACCGCCCTCAAGCGCCTCGAGCAGCTCCACCTCGTAGGTGAACTCGGCTCCCAGTGCGTCGTGAATGTGGGCTCGGATGTCCGCCTCGGTCTCGTCGGGCATCGCGCGGACGTCGCAGACGATGTCGGCATAAGGCGGGATCACGTTGGAAGGCTCGTAGGTGTGGGTGCCGGTCGGGGTCACGGTCATCCGGGTCAGGGTCGGGAGCAGATCGGCGAGCACCGGATGCTGCGCCGCCCCCCAGAAGAGGACCTCCTCCTGGGTTGCGTTCGGCGCGCCGAGCTCCCGAAGGGTGGCCGCGACCCCGGGGGCCGGGCGTGAGGGGGCTTTGGTGGCCAGCAAGCGCTGGATCGCGATCGCCGTGTGCCGCAACGGGTTGTCCGAGGCAGCCGGGACCGAGGCATGGCCGGCTTTTCCCCTGATTCGGATCCGGACCGAGCACACCTTCTTCTCACCGACCGCCACCGTCACGACCTGGCGACCACATGCCAGGTTGAGGAGCAGGCCCCCACCCTCGTTGATCGCGTAGTCGCAGCGGACATCCGGGCGCTCTCGCACGAGCCACGACATCCCAACGTCGGAGGTGTTCTTCTCCTCGTCGGACTCGGCGACAAGGACCACATCGCCGGCCGGAGGCTCACCGCTGCGCGCGAGGGCCGCAAGCGCCACCGCCCGCGCTGCGAGCTCGCCCTTCATGTCGCCGGCCCCTCGTCCGGTCAAGTGGCCACCTCGCAGCTCCGCGTCGAACGGCCCAACCGTCCAACCGTCGGGCGGTGCCGGCACCACGTCGGTGTGCGCCATCAGCAGAAGCGAGGGAGCCCGATCGCGACCGCGGACGCGGGCGACCAGGTTCAGCCGCTCCGGGTCGGGGCCGACGAGCTCGCACTCCGCTCCCGCTGCAGTGAGGTGGTCGGCAAGGAGTTGGGCGGCCGGGGTCTCGCGACCCGGGGGGTTTGAGGTATCGATACGTATCAGGGCCTGCGCCAGGCCGACGACCTCGTCGCGAATCTCGGAGCTGTTCATTCGCCCTGCCGCTTCTGCGCGAGCCGCCGGACCGTTTCAACCGGAAACGCATCCTGCATCGTGCCGTCGAGGCGCTCGGCCGGGCGGGCCGCGACGAGGCAGTTCAGGACCGCCTCGTGGGCGGCCTCCCATGCCCCGAGGAAGAAGGGATTGAGCTCGTCGTCGCCGACCCGACCGTCGTCGCGGGTGGCGAACGCCAGTCCGATCTCACCAGAGCCCTCCGCCGCGTAGGAGCCGGCCCGCGCCAACCCCAGGAGCGGGCGCAGGGCCAGTCGGCGCAGCTGGTGCGGGGCGAGGGGAGCGTCGGTGGCGCAGACGGTGATGCACGATCCCTCCTTGGACGGCGGGCCCGCAGCGGGGCCAAGCGAGGTGCCGAGGACGTCGAGGTCCTCCCGCTCACCGAAGTTGCAAAGGAGCAGGACGCCCACGTGGTGTGACCCCACGGCTCGCGAGGCGGTTCCGATCCCGCCGGGGAAGTCAAAACAGACCATCCCCGTGCCGGCGCCCACGCTTCCTTCCTCGACCTCCCCGCCGAGGGCCTCCACCGCCCGCTCGACATCGCCGAAGGTCGTCGTCCGGGAATCGGCCATGTCGCCGTCGTCGCATTCGCCGACCACCGGGATGAGAACGTGGTCTGGGCCGTGACCGGAGAGGCGCACCGCGGCGTCGTAGACCGTGCCGAGGGCATGAGTCCCACACAGGTAGACCGCGCTCGGCATCGCGCCCTGCTCTGAGATCCCGAGCTTGTGGGTGAGCTCGCCCATGCCGTTCGTGGTTTGAGTCCCGGCAGGGACTGGCAGGGACGGGGGCGCCACCACAGTCACGCCTGTGCGCTCTCCACTCTCGGCCAGAGCGTGTCCGACCCGGACGCCTGGGACGTCCGTGATCGCGTTCCGGGGCCCGGGCTCCAAGCGTCCAAGCGGACCCGCTACATCGCGCCAGCGTTCAGTGCTCACGGTGGTGACCAGGGACTCTGGTTAGGGGGTCAGCCGTCGGACGCACGGCCCGCCGTTGGGTCGTGCAGCAGGCACGCCGCGAGCTGATCGCGGCCGCCCACCTGCAGCAGGGGCGGATCCACCGTGTCGCAAGGCTCAAAGCGCTTGGGACAACGGGGATGAAACCGGCATCCCGAGGGCACGGCGGTCGCGTCGGGGAGCTCGCCGCTCAGGAGGTCCCGCTCACCGCGGCCGCCGGGCTCGGCGATCGGAATCGCCGCTACGAGCGCCTGCGTGTACGGGTGGCCGGGCCGCTCGATCACGTCCTCCGCCGAGCCCTGCTCGACCACACGGCCGAGGTACATGACGGCGATCCGATCGCACAGCGACCAGGCGAGGCTGAGGTCGTGCGTGATGAACATGATCGCGAGCTCCCGCTTCTTCTGGAGGTCGAGCAGGACCTTGAGGATCTGCGCCTGCACGGAGGCGTCGAGCATCGAGACCGGCTCGTCGCAGATCAGTCCCTCGGGCTCGAGCACGAGCGCAGCGGCGATCGCAACGCGCTGGCGCTGGCCACCGGAGAGCTGGAACGGGTAGCGCTCTGCGAAGCGCTCGTAGTCGAGGCCGACATCCTCGAGCGCACTGCGTACACGCTCATCGTGCGCCTCCTTGTCCACACCCTGAACGACAAGGGGCTCGGCGACGACCGTGCGGACGCGCTGACGCGGATTCAGGGTCTGATAGGGGTCCTGGAAGATCATCTGCAGGCGGCGGCGGAACTCGCTGTTCTTGCCCTTGCCGTTGAGATCGTGCCCCTCCAGCTTCACCTCGCCGCCTGCGGGGTCGACCAGATTCAGCATGGCTCGCGCGAGCGTCGACTTACCGCACCCGGACTCGCCTACGATGCCGAGGATCTCGCCCTTGTGCCAGTCGAGGGTGACCTTGTCGACCGCACGTGCGACACCGCGGTCGACCTTGAACTCCACCGCGAGGTCACGGATCTCCATCAGTGACTCGGTCATCCGGTCGCCCCTTCCTTCCACGCAGTTGACGTGGCGTGCTCGGGCCATTCGGTCCAAGGCGCGAAGTGACACGCCGCCGCGTGTTTGGCGCCCACTCCGCGCAGCGCCGGATCCTCGATGCACTTTTCGGCCGAATAGGGGCAGCGGGGGCGGAAGCGACACCCCTGTGGCAGATCGCCGGGGTCGGGAGGTCCGCCGGGAATCGGCTCTTCGAGGCCCCGGTTCCCCCCGATCACGGGCATGGTCTCGAGCAGGCGCTTGGTGTAGGGATGCTGAGGATCGGTGAAGATCTTCGAAACCGGGCCGATCTCGACGATCCGGCCCGCGTACATGATCGCGATGCGATCGCACGTCTCCGCGAGCACGCCGAGGTCGTGCGAGATCAGGATCAGGGCCAAGCCGAGCCGCTCCCTCAGCCCCTCGAGCAGCTGCAGCACCTGCGCCTGCATGACCACGTCGAGGGCGGTAGTCGGCTCGTCGGCGATCACAAGCGACGGGTTGCACGCCAGGGCGAGCGCGATCATCACCCGCTGGCGCTGGCCGCCCGAGAGCTGGTGGGCGTACCGTCGCCCGAGCGCCTCGGTGAGGCCTACCGTCGCGAGCAGCTCCTTGGTGCGCTCCCCCACTTCGCTCGACTTCGCTCTGGGGGAGTGCACCCGAATCGCCGACGCGAACTGGTCATCCACCTGCTGCACCGGATCGAGCGAGTTCATCGCCCCCTGGAACACCAACGAGATGTGACGCCAGCGGACGAACCGCATGCCTGTCTCGGTACGCCGGTCGATGTGAATCGGTTCCTCCTCGCCCTTCGGGCTCAGGGTCACCTTCCCCGATTGCTCCAGCGCCCCCGGCAGGAGCTTCATCATCGCGAGCGCAGTCGTCGTCTTGCCGCAGCCCGACTCGCCGGCGAGGCCCACCGCCTCTCCGTGCTCGATCACGAGGTCGACTCCATCGACGATCTGCTTGCCATTCGCGTGAACGTGAAGGTCAGCGACCTCGAGCAGCGGGCTCAATTCTCCTCCATCAGTCGTGGGTTCACGTATTCCTCGAACAGGTAGCCGATGAAAGCAACCGAGAGGACGAGCAGGGTGATGCAGAGCCCCGGGGGAATCACATACCACCATGCCTCCGCGCTGGGCGCGCCTGCAGAGAATGCGTTCTCCAGCATCGTTCCCCACGAGATCTTCGTCGGGTCGCCGAGGCCGAGGAAGGCGAGGGCAGACTCGGCGAGGATCGCGACGGCCACGATCAGCACCGTGTTGGCGAAGATCAGCGGCAGCGCGTTGGGGAAGATATGGGTCTTCAGGATGTACCAGTGACTCGCCCCCAGCGCCCTAGCCCGCTCGACGAAGGCGCGCTCGCGCAGCGTCAGCACCTGCGAGCGCACGATCCGCCCGGTGCCTGCCCAGGAGGTGATACCGATCACGAGGATCAGCACGCCGAGCGACGGGCTCAAGAGACTTGAAAGGACGATCATCAGCGGCAGCGTCGGGATCACCAGGAACCAGTTGTCGACGGCGTCGAGGATGCGGTCGGTCCAACCGCCGAAGTAGCCGCTGAGGAGACCCACCGCCGCTCCGATCACCGCTGAGATGATCGCGGCGGCGAACCCCACGACGACCGAGACTCGCGCCCCAACGAGGAGCTGAGAGAGCACGTCCGAGCCGCTCTCGGTGGTGCCCAGCCAATGCTCGGAGCTCGGTGGCGCGAGCGTGTCCAGGCCCGACGCATAGGGATCGTCGGGTGCGATCGCGCTGCCGAAAATCGCCATCAGGCCGAAGATCGCCAGCACCGAGAGCCCGAAGCGCCCGCGCCAGGTCCCGAGCAGCTGCTCCCTTGCTCGCGAGCCGCTCATCGTGCCTGCACCCGCGGATCGAGGAAGAAGTAGAGGCAATCAGCGATGAAGTTGGCGAGAATGACGCCGATCGAGAAGACGAGGAACGTGCCCTGCAGGACGGGAAAGTCCTTGGCGTTGATGGCCTCGAAATTGAGCTCGCCCAGGCCCGGCCACGAGAACAGGGTCTCGATCGTGATCGCGCCTCCGGCCACGGCTCCGAACTGGATCGCTGCCAGCGTCACCAGCGGCAGCAGCGCGTTGGGCACGGCGTGCTTGCTCACCACCCGCCGCCATGGGAGGCCGGTCGCCCGTTTGACCTGAATGAAGTCCTCGGTCAGGACGTCGACCATCGACGAGCGCATGATCAGGAAGTACTGGCCCAAGAGCAGCAGCGTCATCGCCGTCGCCGGCAGAATCAGATGGTCAAGCACGTCCGCAGCCTCTGCGAACCAGTTCGAGAACTCCACGCCGGCGCTCACCTGCTGCCCGGCGGGGAATATCGGTATCGCCACGGCTAAGACCAGGATGAGGATGATGCCGATCCAGTACTCGGGTGCCGAGTACGTGAACAGGCTGATTCCCAGGAAGGTGTCATCGGTTCGCTTCCCGCGCTTGGTCGCGGCTTTCACCCCCATCCAAGCGCCAACGATGGTGGCTATCAGCGTGCCCGTTCCGACCAGCAAGAGCGTCCAGGGGATCGCCTCCTTGATCTCGTCCCAGACGGGCTCCCGGGTCGTGAAGCTGATCCCCAGATCCAGCGTCAGCGTGTCGCCGACGTAGTCCACGAACTGGCCCATCAGGGGCTTGTCGAGCCCGTACTCCGCCTGCAGCTTCTCGATCTCCTCGTCGGTCGACTGCGGCAGGCGCGCGAGCTGGTCCGTCGGGTCTCCGAGTCCCCTGAACAGGAAGAAGTTGAAGACGAGCACGAAAGCCAGCGTCAGCAGCGCCGCCGCGAGCTTGCCCCCGAGCCAGCGTGCGTTCATGCGAGCCTCCTCACGCTTCCAACTCGAGCGGTTCGATCTCGCGCCGGCCACGGGCGCGGCCGATCACGAATCCCGCCACCGCAATCAGCAGCGCTCCGATCGCCGCGAGTCCGCCGGGGATCCCAGAGACCGTGTCGCTGCCGCCTCCGCTCCCGCCCGGCTCCAGGCTCGCGATCGGCTCGTAGGAGACCTGCTGGCACCAGACCGTGCCGGTCTCAGACGGGCAGGTGCGCTCGAAGTCGCCGATGGAATCGGTGCGGTAGGCCTCGAGGTCGGGGTCATAGGTGAGGACGATGTAGGGCAGGTCCTCCTGGAGGATCGCGATCATCTCCTGGATCACCGCTTTGCGCTCCTCCAAGTTGTCGGGGCCGACAAGAGTCAGCTGCTCCTCGTAGAGGCGGTCGTACTCGGGGTTCGAATAGAAGGCGTCCGACGAGGACCCGATCTGGTCCGTAGTCATGAGGCTGAGCAGATAGCTGGGGTCGTACGGGTCGCCGCCCCAGCCCCAGATGAAGGCGTCGAACTCCGGGCGCCGCCTTGCCGCCTTCCTTGCGGACCGTGAGCTCGGTCAGCTTGTCGGTGCTGACGATTTGGACGTTGTATTCGATCCCGACTTCCATCGCCTGCTCGGCGATCAGCTTCGCCATCTGCACCGTGTACGGGGACTCAGAGCGGGCGTAGAGGTCGAACGAGGCGACCATGCCGTCCTTCTCGCGAATCCCGTCCTCGTTCAGCTCCCAGCCGGCGTCGTCGAGGATCTGCTCCGCCATCTCGGGGTCGTAGGCGTAGTCCTGCTCCGGTTCCTCGTAGAAGTCCTTGTAGAACGAGGGCAGCAGGCCGTGGGCGACGAACGCCGTGTCCTGGGTTGCGATCGTGTTGATCCGCTCCCGATCGATCGCGTAGGCGGTCGCCTGCCGGATGGCGACGTCCTGGATCGCGGGGTTGAACTGCGCGTCCGGGCACTCCTCCTCCGGGCAGAGGTTGAAGGAGAGCTCGGTGAAGGCGTACGTCGGTGAGTTGATCGTCTCGATGTCTTCCTGATTGCTGAGGCGCTCGAAGGTCGCCGGCTCCACCTCGGGGATGAAGTCGAGCTCGCCCAGGCTCAGGGCGCGCTCGACCGCGTCCTGGCTGCCATAGCGGATGAACTGGATCTCCTCGAACCCGGGTGGATCGCCCCGCCATTCCGGATTCACCTCCATCCGCGAGATCCCCCCGCGCTCGAACTCGGTGACGATGTAGGGGCCGCTGCCGACGAGCGGGAGCTCGGGCTGGTAGGCGCCCGTGAGCTCATCGACCGGGACCTTGCCCCAGATGTGCTCGGGGAGGATGTAGATGTACATCCCGCCGATGGCGCGCGCGTCCGGGCGCTTCATCTCGAAGATCACCGTCTCGTCGTCAGGCGTCTGGATCTCCTTGATGTTGCTCGTGTAGCCGGCGAAGAGCAGGCCGTTGTCGCCGAGAACCTCGAGCGAGAACTTGACGTCCTTGGACGTGATCGGCTCCCCGTCGGACCACTTCGCACCCTTGATCGAGGTTGAAGGTGATCGTCTTGCCGTCCTCGGATGTCTCCCACGACTCGGCGATGCCTGGGGCAGGCGAGAGATCCTCCGGGTTGAAGTTGATCAGGAGCTCCCAGTTGAGTGCCCAGATCGTGTACTCCTCCTCGTTGACCCCGACGAAGGGGTTGAGCGTCTTCGGATCCTGAGCCCAGCCGATCCGGAAGACGTCCCCCTCTCCGCCCGAGTCAGTGCCGGAATCCTGCGCCGAGGCCGCAGCGGACCCGAGCACCCCGAACGCGATCGCGGCCAGGAGCACCCCCATCGCACACAGGATCTTCGAACGGTTCACTGGGCTCCTCCTTGTTGTTCATCACGTTGCTGCACAGCAGCTTCGGTTACCTCGAGCGTCTTCGCATCCGCGTCCAGCCGGGCGGTGGCGCCAAGCGGCATCGTCGCCATGTGCCTGCCGTGACCGAGCGGCACGTTGGCGATCGCCGGGATTCCCAGCGGGGCGATCAGCTCGTCCAGGATCTCCTCGATCGAGAGCATCGACGCCGCCTCGTCGGGCACGGTGAGCGGCTTCAGATCCACGTTGGTGCCGAAGACGAAGCCGACAGCGTCGTCGAGCTTGCCGGCACGGATCAAGTGGTTGAGCGCGGTATCCACGAGGTAGGTCTCGGTGAAGAGGTCCTCCACCATCAGGATGCAGCCGTCTGTCTGCAGCTCCGCGGGGGTGCCGATGCTCGAGCAGAGCAGCGTGAGGCAGCCGCCCACGAGCGGTCCCTCTGCCTCGCCGCCGTTGATCGTGAGCACGTACGGGTCCTCCGGATCCTCGAAGACCCTGCCCAACGGCTCCGGCTGAAAGGCGCGGTGAAACCACTCCTCGGTCTCCTTGGTGAGCTCCTTGCGCTTGCGGGTGAAGCGCAGGAAGTTCGGGCCGTAGAACGAGACCCACCCCGCGTGGGCGGCAAGCGCCAGGTGAAGGGCGGTGATATCGCTGAAACCGCAGACGATGCGCGGGTCGCCGACGGCGTCCCAGTCCACCAGGTCGTGAAGCCGCCCGACGCCGTAGCCACCGCAGAGCGTGTGAACCATGTCGATGCCCGGCTCGGAGAGCGCCCACTGCAGGTCCTCGGCGCGCTCTTCGTCGGTTCCCGCGAGGTAGCCGTGCACCTTGCGGTGGTTGGGCCCGAAGACGACCTCGTGACCTCGTGCCTCGAAGTAGGCGGTGGCCTGCTCCATCTCCGAACGCGTCTGCGCCGGGCTCGAGGGCGCGACCACCGCGATCGTCGCGTTCTCGGGAAGGGCGGGCGGCTTGAGGCGCTCCTGCACCATCACTCGCCGCCCTCCGTGGCCTCGGCGATGAGCGAGCGCGAGGCCTGAAGCGAGCCCAGCACGAGCTCCACGTATGCCTCGGCCACTTCCTCCAGCGTGAGCGGGCCCGCCGGGTCGAACCAAAGGGCGGCACCCGTGCATTGCAGCAGGATCGCGTAGGTGGCGACGTTCGGGTGCCTGGCCCGGAGGGTCCCGTCCGCGATCCCATCGCGGATCTCACTGCCGAAGATCTCCTGATAGGAGTCACGGCTCGCAACCAGCGCCCGGCGGGGAGTTGGCGTGAGGGCCCGGATTTCGCTGTCGGTGACGAAGGCTTCTTGGCGGTTGAGCCCGTGATAGACGACGTGCTCGCGCACGGCGGCCGCGAGGCGCAGGGCGGGCCGCTCGTGGCGGTTCATAGCCGCGACGACCCTCTCCGTGAGCTGCTCCATGAAATCGTCCTAGGAGCTGGACCAGGATCGCTTCCTTGCTCTCGTACCAGTGATAGATCGCCGCCGGCTGTACCTGGGCGGCCCTCGCGATCGCGCGCATTGACGTCGCGTGATAGCCGCGCCTCGCGAACAGCTTGAGGGCGGCGCGCTGGATCGCCTCCTGCGTCTCGGGCCCTCGACGCGCGGAGCGTGTCCGCCTGCGGCCAGGAGCGACTGGTGCGGTGGCCGTGGCACTAGCCAAGGTGCAGGAGCTCCTTCGCCTGCTCCTGGGTGGCGACCTCACGCCCCAGGGTGTCGGCGAGGCTCACCGCCTTCTCGCAGAGCGCGCCGTTCGAGGGTGCAAGCACGCCCTTGCTTAGGTAGGAGACGTCCTCGAGCCCGGTCCGGATCCCGGGCGCGCCCCTGAGCAGGGCCAGCCCAAGCAGCCGCTGGTGGTGGCGACCGATGCAGGTGACGGTCCAGAACGTCTCGGGAGGAAGGGGCCGCAGCATCGCCTCGAGCGCCTCGGGCGAGGCATCGATGCCCCCCGGGACGCCGAAGACGAGGTTGATCCTCATCGGCGAGGGCAGGATGCCCTGTTCGAGCCAGCGCACGGCGCTGATCACATGTCCCACGTCGAAGGCCTCGACCTCGAGTGCGATGCCCGCGTCGGTCGCCCGCTCGATGATGCCTCGCCCGGCCGGGGGTGGCGTGATGAACGTCTCGTCACCGAAGTTCATCGACCCCGACTCGACGCCCGAGATGTCGGGCTTTGCGTCGAGGCCCGTCGTCCGCTCCTCGATCGTCATGTCGTTGGCGCCGCCGGTCGAGACCATGGTGAGGACGTCCGAGGAGGCGCGGATGCGATCGATGACGTCGATGAAGAGCTCTGGTCGCCCGCTCGGCGTCCCATCGTCCTCCCGTACATGGAGGTGCACGATCGTCGCGCCGGCAGCGGCAGCCGCGATCGACGAGTTCGCGATCTCCTCGGTCGTGTACGGGATGTTGGGGTTGTTCTCGCGGAAAACGTCCGCGCCCGTGATGGCGCAGGTCAGCACAACCGGATTGCCATTCCAAGCTGTCACGCCGAAACCTCCTCCTTGGCCGTCAGTGAGGCTCGCTCCGCATCGCTGATCGGGCGCGAGCCGCGGTTTGCCGGATCCCAGAGGACGAGCGTGAACTCCCCCTCCGCGAGCACCCCGCCACTCGGGTCGAGGAGCCGCTCGGTGGTCGTGAGGCTCGAACGGCCGAGCTCACGGATGGCGCATTGAGCGTTGACCGAGCCGAAGGCAGGGTCGATCTCGCTCTTGAAGCTCACCGTGCAACGACCCACGACGTACTCGTCTCGGTTGATGCCGTGCCGTCTCAAGAACACGTCACGACCCTCCTCCAGATAGGTGAGAACGACCGTGTGGTTGACGTGGCCCAGGCCGTCGAGATCGCGCCAACGCATCTGCACGCTGTGGCCGTTCTCATCGCTCACGAAGCACCTGCGGCGGCGTCGCCGCCTGACATGCCGGTTTCGGTGCTAAAGCACCTCATCACGCCCATTCCTCAACGGGTAGGTCGAGCGCCTCCCGCAAAGGCTCCGAGCGGCGCACCAAGTCGAGCGCATAGGAGCCGCCGTCGCGGGCAAAGCCGCTTCCCACCAGCATCCGCACGCCCGAGCCGATGCCGTCGGCGGCGAGCGCGGCCGTCCCGAAGTTCGTGGCCATCGAGAAGAAGAGGACGGTGCCGTCGTCGTCGGTCAAGAGGATCGACGTGGGCTCGGTGCGCGAGGCATTCGTGACAGCGACGGTGAGATCGGCCGGCGACGCGCCGGCGTCGCGCACGGCGTCGAGGGCGGCCAGCGGGTCGCGGAGGTCCGCGACGATCCCGATATCGCACAGGCCCACCTCGGCCACGCGCTCAATCGCCATGGCGTCGATGTCAACCGCGATCAGGGTGCCGCCGTTCATGGCGTCGCGCGCGGCCGCCAGCGCGAGCTTGCCGGCATGGCCCGCGCCGAGCACACATACGGTGCCCTCCGCCGGCGCGAGGTCGCGCGTGTGCGATCCCGCCGAGCAGACGTCGTAGAGGTCGATCACGGTGTCGAGTGGGAGGTCATCCGGCACTGGGCCCCACGCGGCGCGATCACAGACGTATGCGGTCCCGGCCACGCCCACCTGGGCGTAGCCGGGGTCGAGCTGCGTCACGTCGTCGAGTCGCAGCGGCGTCAGGGTCAAGGATCCGAGCGTCACGATCCGCTCCCCGATCGCGGGAGGCGACGTGTAGCGGTCGCCGACGGCCGCTGTGGTTCCAAGCAGGATCCCGCCCGAGTCCGTTTCGGGGTTGTGCATCTTGCCCCGCTCGGCAACGATCTCGAGGATCCGTGCGCCCATCCGGCCGGGATCCCCGTCAGCTCCCTCTCGGATGTTGCGAAACGACGTTGAGTCGAGGCAAAGGCGCTCGACATCGACCTCCACCTCGTACGGGCGCACCGGGCCGGAGGCGTCCAGACGCTCGGCGGGCTGTGGCAGCGCGCCGAGAGGCGCCAACACCCTGTCGGCACCGAGCCTCTCTCCCATGTCGGACATGAATGCTGCGGTCTTCATGAACGATCGTTAGGGAAACCTATGCCCAAACGAGCCATGGCGTCAATGACACGAGTGGACAAGAATTGGCCACCTCGTAGTACGGCTTGACTAGAAACCGACGCCGCGGACCTCTGCGCTGTGGTATCACCGACTCGCCTTGCCGTTAGCGATGCCAGCGGTGTGGAGTGACGTCCACCGCATGCACGAGCCCGGAGGGGAGATCTGGGTTGGCGTGCGCACGCCCGGAACCGAGCTCCCGGCCCGCGCGGAGCGAATCCGCGAGGCCCTCGCTGGCGAGGGTGCCCGATTCGTCGAAGCCGACGAGCACCCCGACGAGATGCTGCTCGCCGTTCACGATCGTTCACTCCTGGATCACCTCGCGGGGGCATGGGCGGAGTGGGAATCAGTGGGCCTGGTCGGTGATCCCGGTCAGGATCGCGTGGTCCCCTATGTCTTCCCGCATCCGGACCTCTTTCGCACGCACCCCCCCGCCGTTCCGACGGCGATGAGTGCTCGCGCTGGATATTTCGCCTACGACACCATGAGCCTGATCGGCCCCGGGACCTGGGAGGGGGCGCGGGCCGCCGTCGATGCGGCGCTCACCGCAGCGGACCTCGTGCTCTCCGGGGAGCGGGCGGCGTATGCGGCCACCCGACCACCCGGCCACCACGCCGCGCGGGCGTGCTTCGGGGGCTCGTGCTACCTGAACAACACGGCCGCGGCGGCTGTCCGGCTACGGCAGGCGCTGGATGGGCCCGTGGCGATCATCGACATCGACGTCCACCACGGGAACGGCACGCAGGCCATCTTCTACGAGGATCCCTCAGTCCTGGTCGGGTCGGTCCACGTGGACCCGGGGGCCGGCTGGTTTCCGCACTTCGAGGGTTTTTCCGACGAGACGGGCTCAGGGGCCGGTGAGGGTGCAAACCGCAACGTCACTCTCGAGCCTGGAGTGGGAGATGACGCCTGGTTAGAGGCCATCGAGTCGCTCTCGGGTTGGGCCGCCGATGGCGACGCAGTCGCCCTCGTCGTCGGCTTGGGCGTCGACGCGGCCACGGGCGACCCCGAGAGCCCGACTCGAGTGACCCCTGAGGGCTTCGAGCGAGCTGGTGGGCGGCTGGGCGAGATGGGCCTGCCCACCGTGATCGTCCAGGAGGGCGGCTACGACCTGGACACGATCGGCCCGCTTGTGCTCGCCACGTTGCTCGGGTTCGAATCCGCATAACGCGCTGCTGCGAGCGAGGGCGTTCACCCGGCCTCGCCCGGCATGAGCCAAGCGGCGAGGCCAGGGTCGCGGCCCAAAAGTGATGCGCGCGAGATCGCGTTCGGGCCGAAGCGCGCACGGACGTCGTCGAGGGCGAGGTCGAGGGCGCGCCGCCGGCTCGCCCGGTCGATCGGCAGCTCGAGTTGAACCGAGCCGCCGCCCGCATCGAGATTGGCCACCGCTATCCCCACCATCGTCAGGCCGCGTCCTTCGATCAGGGGCATCGCCGATTCCAGCAGGAGGTGGGCGGTCGCCAGGATCGTTGCCGAGGAGCAGGTGGCAGTCGCGAGCGTGCTCGACCGGGTGGCGCGCTCGAAGTCGGCGAAGCGAAGGCGAAGGGTCACGGTCCGCCCCTGCGCTCCCTTCGCCCGCATTCGTCGCGTGACGCGGTCGACGAGCCCGCCCAGCGTCGCGTGTAGCGATCCTGGGGGCCCGGATCGCGTCGAGAACGCGGACTGCGAACCGAACGACCTGCGGCTCGGGCCGGCCCGCACCCGGCGCGGGTCGCGGTTGTGTGCAAGCGCATGGACATGCCGTCCCTGGGCGCGGCCGAGGATGTCGACGAGGTCCTGCTCCGGGATCGCTGCGAGCTGACCGACCGTGGCGATCCCGCGGCGGCGAAGCTTCGCGGCGCTCTTCGGCCCGATTCCCCAGATGCGCTCGATCTCCAAGGGGTGCAGGAAGCGAAGCTCCTGACCGTGCTCGACCACGAGCAGGCCGTCGGGTTTGGCGACGCCGCTCGCCACCTTCGCCAGGAACTTGGTGCCGGCCAGGCCCACCGTGAGCGGTAGCCCAACACGGCGCGCCACATCGTGCTTCAGCCGGGCGGCGATGCCGCGCGGGGTCCCGCGCACGTGATCGAGGCCACGGACGTCCAGGAAGGCCTCGTCGATGGAGAGACCTTCCACCACCGGCGCCGACTCGCGGAAGACGTCGAAGACGGCCCGGCTCGCCTCGACGTACGCGGGCCAACGAGGCGAGACGGCAATCAGCTCGGGGCAGAGCTCACGCGCTCGTCGGCCGCCCATCGCCGAACGCACCCCGCGGGCACGCGCTTCGTAGCTCGCCGCCTGGACGACTCCACCCCCGACCACGATCGGCCGCCCGCGGAGCTTCGGATCGTCTCGCTGTTCGACCGAGGCGAAGAAGGCATCGAGGTCGGCGTGGATGATCGTCGGCTCGCTGTCTGCCACGAACGTATGTTCCCATACCAGGCCCCGGCATCCATTTGGTGTGGGGGCTCATTCGCGCGCGTGGTGAGCCAGCGTGGCGGCGAGCAGGCAGAGTCCGCAAACCGAGAGAAGCGCCCAGCGCAGGCCAAGGCCTTCGGCCAGGAGGCCGATCATCGGTGGCCCGAGCAGGAAGCCCGTGTAACCGAACGTCGAGATCGCTGCAAGCTGAGGTCCGGGGGTGGTCTCGATGCCCCCGGCCACCTGCAGTGTCAGGGGGAACACGGCCGCGAGCCCCGCCCCCATCAGCGCGTACCCTGCGATGGCCGGCACGGGCTGCGGCACGGCCAATGCGAGCGCAAGGCCGAGCGCGGCCAGCGTCGCCCCCACTCGGGCAGTCCACTCCGTGCCGCTCGCAGCAGCGATCGGATCGGCGCCAAGACGACCGAAGGCCATGGTCAGAGAGAAGCCTGCGAGCGCGAGCGGGGCCACGCCGGCGCTCGCGCCCACCTCACTGGCCATATAGATGCCGCTCCAGTCGAGCACGGCGCCCTCCGCCAAAAGCGCACAGAAAGCGATCACGCCAAGCGCGACAAGGCGACGAGAGGGACGAGCCATCGCGGGAGCTCCGGGGACGCCGCGATCGCGAATCAGCCTCGGCGTGAGCGCGAGGGCCGCAAGAGCCCCGATGCCGGCCATGGCCGCCAGATGCGGCAGCGGCGCGATGCCGAGGCCCGCTGCGAGCGCCGCGACTCCCGCTCCAGCCAGTGCTCCGAAAGAGAACGCGGCGTGCAAGGAGCTGAAGATCCTGCGACCGACCGCACGTTCCACCACGACCCCCTGCGCGTTCATGGCGAGGTCGAGGATGCCCGTGCACACGCCCACGACGAGTACAGCCACGAACAGCGTCGGGGCGCCGACGGCCAGCGCGGGCAGAATGATCGAGCTGAGGCATAACGGTGCAGCTGCGACGACGGGCCAGGATCCGCGGCGGGCCGCAAGGGCCCCCGCCAGCGGCTGCGCCGCGAGCGCCCCCAGTGGAGCGCCGAGCAACGCGAACCCGAGGACGCCCGGGCCGAGCTCGAGGTCGGTCTGGATCGCCGGGAGCCGCGCGTACCAGCTCGTAAAGACGACGCCGTTCAGGAAGAAGATCCCTGTGATCGCGCCCCTCATCCCTCTCCGTTCTGGCTCGGGCCGGGCTGCCGAGACCGGCGCCGCTAGAGCGGCTTCGCCGTGAAGTAGGCCCCCAGCCGCCCTACGAAGCGCTTCGGCTTCTCGGCGAAGAGGCGCTCTCCGTATGCGAACGCATCCGCCTGAAGCTCCGCTCGCCGCTTGGAGATCAGCCCCAGGACGTGGTCGCGCTGGCCCTCCGTGAGTGGCTCCTCGTCGCTCAGGATGTACTCCCTCAGGATGGCCAGGTCGTGGTCATCGCCGAGCCGGTCGGAGAGCTCGTGGGCCTCGTCGGCGCTCGCGTCGAGCACCTCCGGCCAGCAGCGACGGACGAGGCGCAGGTGATACCAGAGGTCCTTCGACCGTTTGCGCCACTCGTGAAGCCACTCATCGGATTGCTCTTTCCGGGCTGCGCGGAAACGCTTGCGGCCGCGGGAGTAGGCACGCTTGAGGCCGGGCCGCAGGAGCTCGAAGCCCTTCCCGTCGAGCTTCCAGTCGTCGATGCGATCGTCGCCGCCCTCGATCTCCACCGCCGCGAGCTCTCGCCGCGACTCAAGCTCGGCCTTGCCGGGAGCGTCACCCGCAAGCCGCCTGCGAATCGCGTCCCACCCACCCCGCGGCGCATCGTCCGGAAAGCGTTCGGCCAGCGCGTCAACGGTCTCTGTCCGCACCTGAGCATCGCGGACGTCCGACAGCAGCCGGCCAGCCTTGCGGTACCGCTCGTTCTCGTGGCGGTACGTGTCGGCGCCGAGCACCGGCCGCACGAGCTTCAGCGTCCCCCGCAGTTTCTTCACGTCTTTCCGCGCTTCGTGAACCGCCTTGACGGGATCGGCCTCGGGGTCACGAAGGAGGCCAATGGCATCCTGGGCGCGGCCGTGCGCGACACGCCGGATGCCCTGCTTGGCCGATTCCTTCCGCTTTAGCTTGAACGCGCTCATCGCGGGAGCCCCTGCGTTGCCAGGGTGCCGGCGAGATACGGGTGCTCACCGGTCACTTCCTCGCCGAACCAATTCGGAGGGTCGAACGCTCGCGCCGTTTCCTCGTCGCGAAACTCGACCTCGGCGACAACCAGACCGTCATGCGGGCCGTCGTAGACATCGAGCTCGATTTCCAGGCCGGCGTGTGGGATCAGGTGCCGCGTCTTGGTCACACGCCTGCTCTCTGTCAACCCCCAGAGCGCCTCGAAGCGCTCGGCGTCGAGCGCTATCTCCTGCTCGGCTCGCGTCAACCCGCCGCCGGACTTGACCGTGAGCACATACTCCGCTCCCCGGCGTCGCAGGCGGACCTCCGCGCCACCCTCGTCGTCGGCAACCGCGAGGTACCCCTGCTCGATCTCGACGCTCTCAGTGCCATCCAGCTCGGGCGGCGTATCGACAAGGAATTTGCGCTCGATCTCCATGCCTTGACGGTTCCCTCGAAGAGGGCGTCGCAACCCCGCCACCGGTCCTACCGGTCCAGGTAGCGCGGCTCCGCGAACGCCTCCCTGACCAGGGGCTCGAACTCCTCGAGTGGGAGGGAGTCGTATTCGGGGTCGAAGCAGTTCTGGTCGTAGAGCTCGCAGAACTCGGCACAGTCCTCGAACCATTCATGGCCGCGGTAGCGCTCGCGCGCATCGGGATCCTCGCCGGTCTGGCGGCCGTAGAAGTACTGCTGGAAGACCCCATGGTGCGCGACGATCCAGCAGAGCCGGGGCTCCAAGAATGGGCGGAGGATCGCGCTAACCATCTCCCCGTGGGTATAGGGGGCAAGCTCGTCACCGATGTCATGCAGGAGCGCCGCGACGACGTATTCGTTGGAGCGTCCGTCGCGCAGCGCGCGTGTCGCCGACTGCAGCGAGTGCTCGAGGCGGGAGACCTGGTAACCGGCAAAGGAGCGCTCGAGCGCACGCACGGCCTCGAGCAGCCGGTCCGGAAGGGCCCGCAGATACTCATCCTCGTGCCGAGCGAGGAGCTCGTAGTCCGCCGGAGTCCCCTCGGCCATGCTGGTGAAGCTCACCGTCTCCATCGTCACGCTCCCGTTCGCGGTGGACAAAGCTTAGGCCCGCCTTGGGCATCGGATTAGGATGGCCACCGCGACGATCCAAGGAGGGCGTATGCGAAGGCGAATCATGACGGTGGTGCTCGTGGCCGGGCTCGTGGGATCGGCAATCGGCGCGGCGTCCTGCTCGTCGGAAGAGGACGAGCGGACAACCCTCACCGTCATGAGCTTCAACATCTGGGGCGGCGGCGCGAACGAGGGCAAGCCCGTCGACGAGACAGTGGCGGCGATCGAGGCCGTGGACCCGGACATCGTCGGGATCCAGGAGACGCAGCTCGAAGGGCCGAAATGCACCGCCAGGTTCTGCCCGCCCCGAGGAGACAGCGTCGCCAAGGAGCTCGCCGACACGCTGGGGTATGAGGTCTACGAGCAGAAGCAGGTGAACGACGCGCTGTGGGCGAACGCGATCTTGAGCCGGCATCCGATCGGCGACCCGACCGGGAACGACCTGGGGGTCCCAATCGAGGTCGACGCTCGCGAGGTGTACGCGTTCAACATCCACCTCGACGATGCCCCATACCAGCCCTACCAGCTGCTCGACATCCCCTATGGCGGGGCGCCGTTCATCGAAACGGAGGCCGAGGCCATCCGTTTCGCAGAGCGAACCCGTGGATCCGGGATCGATCTGCTCAAGGAGGACCTCGCCGAGGCAGAGGACGCGGCCGCTGCGTTCGTGTTCGGCGACTTCAACGAGCCGTCGGGTCGAGACTGGACAGCCGAGGCCGTGGACGCGGGCAACCAACCGGTAGTCGTCAACTGGCCCACCACCCGCGCCCTCGAGGACGAGGGTTTCGTCGACGCCTACCGCTCAGCGCATCCCGATCCGGTCGCGAAGCCGGCGTTCACTTGGACGCCGACGAGCGAGCCGACCGTAAAGTGGGATCACCACGATCGAATCGACTTCGTCCTCGCTCGCGCCGACGACCTGACGATCGAGAGCGCCTCGATCGTCGGCGAGGCGCACCCCGAGGCCGAGATCGTGGTCCGCCCGTGGCCGTCGGACCATCGCGCCGTGACGGCGACCGTCGCCTACTGACCGTCCGGTGCGGTGGGCTTTTCGCCCTTCGGGGCGTAGCGGTGGTGAAACATGAGGACGTTGCCGTCGGGATCCTTGAAATGCGCCATGTGACAGACGCCGCTGTCGATCGTGTCCCCGAGGAACTCGACGCCCTCCGCCTCGAGGCTCTCTCGAGCGGCTTTGACGTCCTCGACGTGTAGCGCCACCGGGTGAGAGTGCGCCTTGAACTCGATCCCGAAGGCGTCCGACTGCATCACGGCAACGGTGACGGTTCCTGTCTCGAACTCGCCGGCTGGCATCTTTCCCCAGCCCTTGGAGAACGGCAGCCCGAGCGTGGTGCCGTAGAACTCCCTCGCTGCCTCCCAGTCGCGGGTGGGCAGGGTCACGAAATCAACACCGGTGACGAGGGCCATGCGACCGGGGACTGTGCCATAGATTGCGTCAGGATGGCCGGACGCACGTTTGTGTTCTTTCCCGAGGGCGCCTACGGGCCCACCAACAACTGCGTCGGGATCGGAGACGTCTTGCGGCGACGCGGGCACGGGTCGTGTTCATCATCGAGGAGTCGTTCAAGGGCACCCTGGCCGAGAAGGGCTTCGAGGAGCAGCTGATGCGCCTCACCCCGCCTTCGGATGCCGAGGAGGACCCGGGGCAGTTCTGGAAAGACTTCATCCGCGATACCGCGCCCGTCTTCCGCATGCCGACGATCGAGCAGCTGGAGGGCTTCATCGGCCCGACCTTCGAGGCGCTTTGCGACGGTGCTCGCCACGTCGACGAGCGCTTGGTCGAGATCATCGAAGAGGTCGACCCCGATGTCATCGTTGAAGACAACGTGGTGTCGTTCCCCGCCCTGCCGGCGAGCGGACGGCGCTGGGTTCGGATCGTTTCCTGCAATCCAACCGAGGTCAAGGACCCCGACGTCCCTCCCCCCTTCTCCGGCTACCCCGCCGCCGACCGCTCAGGCTGGGAGGAGTATCGCGCCGAATACTCCCGCGCCCTTGGGCCACTGCAAGCCTCGTTCGACGAGTTCTGCCGCGAGCGGGGCGCCCCGCCGCTGTCCGAGCTCGAGTTCGTCCACACCTCCGAGCATCTGAACCTCTGGCTCTACCCGCGTGAGGTGGACTACTCGCGCGCGCATCCGCTCGGGGAGGGATGGCACAACCTCGAGGCGAGCGTGAGAACGACCGACGAAGCCTGGGAGCTGCCCGAGCCGGTGGCGTCCGCGAGCGGGTCGCTCGTTTACCTCAGCCTCGGATCGCTGGGCTCGGCCGACGTCGGCCTGATGCGAACCCTGATCGCGACCCTTGCCGAGACGCCACACCGGGTGATCGTCTCGATGGGTCCCCAGCACGCGGAGCTCGAGCTCGCTGCGAACATGGTCGGCGCCGAGTTCCTGCCACAGACCTCGATCCTGCCGCAGGTCGATCTCATCATCACGCACGGCGGCAACAACACCGTCACGGAGGCGCTCTATTTCGGCAAGCCGATGGTGCTCCTACCGCTGTTCTGGGACCAGTACGACAACGCCCAGCGCATCGATGAGACCGGGTTCGGGACCCGCCTATCCACCTACGGACACGAGCCGGACGAGCTGCGCGCCGCGATCGACCGGCTGCTCGCCGACGAGGGAGCGGCCGGACGCCTGGCCTCTCTCTCGGCGCGACTGCGGGCGGCACCCGGGACGGAGCGTGCAGCCGACCTGATCGAGGCGACCGCCGCCTGATCCAAATGACTCGGTCGATACTTGCGACCGCCTGCTTCGCCGCGGGGATGGTCCTCAACGGCTGCGGGGGTGATGGCACCGAGAACCCGCGATCGAACGCGCCACGACCACCGGCGCCGAGGGACGCGCCCAATGTCGTCGTGGTCATGACCGACGATCAGGTCGAAGCGAACTGGCAAGAGCGGCTGCCTGGGATCGCTCGACACGTCGCGGGCCGCGGGACGACGTTCTCGCAGAATTTCGCAAGCACCCCTCTGTGCTGCCCCTCTCGTGCGACTTTCCTGACCGGTCAGTACTCGCACAACAGCGCGGTCCGCGAGAACAGCCCCGGTTACCCGGATCTTCGCGCGCCGGCGTCGGTCCTGCCCGAGTGGCTCCGACGGGAGGGCTATCGCACGGCGCACGTCGGCAAATGGCTGCACGGATATGAATCCGCGCCCGGAACCGACGGCGGTCTCGCGCCCGCTCCGGGATGGGATCACTGGGAGGGGATTCTCTCGGCCAGGTACTACGACTACGACCTGAGCGTGGACGGCCGCCTCACCCACCATGGATACGCACCCAGCGATCACGCGGACCGCGTGATCTCACGTCACGGTCTGCGGTTCGTCCGGGAGGCGACCGGGAGCAAGCGGCCGTTCTTTCTCTCGCTGGCATACCTGGCTCCGCACAAGGACAACTCGCGACCCGCGCGTGGCGGGATCTGCGGAGCGGCTGGTAAAGCCGTGCCGACCACCGAGGACCTGGAGATTGCGGAGGCCCATGGCTCCCGTCGGGCCTCCGAGGCGGTGAACGAAGCGGACACCTCGGACAAGCCGGCCTTCATCCGGGAGCGGCCACCGCTCGATCGGGCGGGCATCGCGGAAGTCACGCAAGCGATCAAGTGTGAGGACGCCGCCCTGCGCGCCGTCGACCGCGGCTTCGGCAAGATCCTCGCTGAGCTACGGAGGGCCGGCGAGCTGGATCGAACCTTGATCCTGTTCACCTCCGACAACGGCCTGCTGCATGGCGAGCACCGCATCGCCGGCGGCAAGAGCCTTCCCTACGCAGAGGCCGTACGGGTCCCATTGGCGATCCGCCCCCCGGGCGGCGCAAAGCCGCAAGAGCTGAGCGCGATCACCGCGAACGTCGACCTCGCACCCACGATCCTGGACTACGCCGGCGCCGACCCGTGCGTGGGCGACGGTGAGTGCCGGGTGGTGGACGGGCGCTCGCTTCGGCCGCTCGTAGAGGGCGTCCGCTCCGACTGGAGCTCCGACCGCGCGATTCTCATGCAATCGGACAAGCGCGTGCCCGGCGTCTGCCGCTGGCGTGGCGTGAGGACGAGCGCCTACTCCTATGTGACGTATCGACTCCGCGTACCAGACCAGGGATGCACCGGCAGGGCAGCGGAGCTCTACGACTCTGAGCGCGACCCGGGCGAGCTCGAGAACCTGATTGCACGACCGCGCATGCGTGGGGTGCGCTCGGAGCTCGGCGCGACCAAGAACCGCCTCACGGCGTGCGCGGGCCAAAGCTGCCGGTAGGCGCCGGGCTCACGCGCTCGCCGGCGGCGGGGGTGGCTCACCCAGGCCCCAGGCGTCGAGGCCGCCATCCACGAGGACGCTCGACCCGGTCATATAGCCGGCGCTCGCGGTGGCCAGGAACGCGATCGTCTCCCCTGCCTCCTGTGGCCGGCCGAGCCTCCCCAGCGGCACCTGTCGGCGTGCCTCGTCGCGCGCTTGGGGGCCGTAGCTGGCGAGGCCCTCGGTGTCGAAGTTGCCGAGCACCACGCACAGCGAGCGGATTCGGTGCTGGCTCCACTCGAGCGCGAGCCCCTGTGCCAGGTTCTCGAGTGCCGCCCGCGCCGCTGAGGCATGGGCGAAGCCGGGAATCCCCCGGCGCGGCGAGAAGCCGAGAAAGACGATCAGTCCGCCTTCGCCCGGGATCATCGACCGCGTGGCGACCTCCCGGGTGAGCTCCCAGGCACCGTCGAGGGCGAGCCGATGAACTGCGCGCATCCCGTTCGGCGTGATTTCCTCGGCTGGCGCTGTGAACTGCCCACCGGCGTTGTTGACCAGCACGTCGATGGCGCCGAAGCGCTCGAGCGTCGCTGCGACCAGCGCCTGCACCTGTTCGGACTCCCGGATGTCGCAGGGCACTGCGAGGCACTCGCCGCCCTCACGCTCAAGCTCGGTGCGGACCTCCTCGAGCGGCTCCTTGCGCCGGCCACAGATCGCGATGTGGGCGCCGGAGCCGGCGAACGCGAGCGCGGTGGCGCGCCCGATCCCGGTTCCCCCTCCGGTGATCAACACGACCTTGCCCCGATTCGCACCGGGGTCCAGGACCCCGCTCACTGTCCGCGCCAGACGGGAGCCCGACCCTCGGCGAAGGCCCGTGGCCCCTCCTCGGCATCCTCCGAGGCCATCGCCCGGTCATAGGCCGGGACGCGACCGCTCCTGATCGCGGCGAATGCCTCCTCAACGGTCATCCCTTCGGTCGCGGACAGGACCGCTTTCACAGCCTGCACAGCCAGCGGCGCGACCTCAACGATCTCCGCGGCAAGCGACCGGGCCTCGTCCAAGAGGCGCTCGGGCTCGACCACGCGGTTGACCAGCCCCCACCGTGCCGCCTCGGTGGCAGCGATCGGCCTGCCGGTGAGCAGCAGTTCCCTGGCGAGCGCCTCCGGCATCCGGCGGGAGAGCCGAAACAGCCCCCCGGAGTCGGCGACCAAGCCGAGCCGTACCTCTGGGAGCGAGAAGCGAGCACTGGGCACGGCAACCACCATGTCGCACGCCAGCGCCAGCTCGAACCCGCCACCTGCGGCGTAGCCGTTAACCGCCGCGATCACCGGCTTGTCGAGGGAAAAGAGCTCGGTGAGCCCGGCGAGTCCCCCCGGCCCGAAGGCCTCGGGATCGCCAGGATCGCCGGCGACGTACGCCTTCAGATCCCACCCCGCGGAGAAGAAGCGATCGCCGGCGCCGGTGACGATCGCAACGCGCAGGTCCGGGTCGTCGCGGAACGCGATGAACGCCTCGCCCATCGCCCTGCTGGTCGCCGAGTCGATCGCGTTTGCCTTGGGCCGATCGATGGTCAGCTCAAGCGTCGCGTCGCGCCGGGCAATTCTCAGCCCCTCCATGGTCTGACCCTACGCGACCGCCGCCCAGCTCAGGTCGGGGAGCCTGTCCCTGAACGGTGATACATCGGGAGCTCGAGCGAGCCCGCCCGGCGCTCGATCTGCTCCCAGAACCGCGACACACCGGCGGTTCCGAACTCACGTACCCGCGCAACCGCGTCGAGGTCGATGACGTCGGTCAGGAGCTCCTCCCCGCTGCCGGCGCGCAAGCGCACCAGGCCCTCAGGGTCGACGATGAGGCTGCGCCCGAGGCCCGCCGGACTGGCCGCGTTCACCGAGACCACGAAGACCTGATTGAAGATCGCGTTCGCGCGAGCGAGCACAAGCTCGGCCTCGCGGTCGCTCGTTGTCGTGAGGCTGGTGTGGAGCACCACCTCAGCGCCCATCCAGGCCAGCTGCCTGAAGGTCTCCGGGAAGCTGGCGTCGTAGCAGATCGCGATCCCGATCCGGCCAACTCCAGGGACGTCGAAGGTGACGAAGCGCTCACCCGGCAGCGAAGTCTCGTGCGGCTGCCACGGGAACACCTTTCGGTATGTCGCGACAAGCTCTCCCTCCGGCGAGAGCACGAGCGCCGTGTTGTAGACGCCGCCATCGGCGGTCTCATAGACCGACCCGGGAACGAGCCAAAGGGCCGTGTCCCTGGCGATTTCGGCCAGCGCTTCGGTGAGATCGCCAGGGATCTCCACGGCGACCTCCTCCGCATGTCCGGAGGATCCGGAGAACGGCAGGGGTGCAGCGGAGAGGTGCAGCTCGGGGAGCAGCAGCAGTTGCGCGTGAGGGACGGTCGACCGCACTCCGTGCGCCTGCTCTTTCAGCCGCGCCAGCGTCGCCGCCGGGTCCTCTGGCACCGGGGCGGTCTGCAACGCGGCGAGCGAGAGCGTGCGCATCGGAGCCACCCTAGCCCGATGAGTTCCGTACCGGCGGACGGTCTTCGCAGCAGATAGTGTTTTGCCACAGGGCGCGTCCCGCGCCCAACCCCCGGATCCGGCGCTCACGCCGTCGGCTGTAGCGGGGGCAAAGGGGGCCGAAGCCCTCGGGAGCCGGTCGTTTGTGAAGGCCCTTTCCGGTGGGCCATCGGGAGCGTGAGTTCCGTTGCCCGCCGTCGAGAGGAGCAACAGATGACCAAGCAGAGAACATTCAAGCGCCGCGTCCGCGCGCGGATGACGAAGACGGGCGAGAGCTACACGGCGGCACGTCGGATGCTGATCGCCCGGGGCGAACGTCCCGATGCCTCGCCGCCCGACTTCGAGCCGCCGGTTGCGGATGCAAGGGTGCTCGAGGCGACCGGGCGAGGCTGGGACGAGTGGCTGCGCATGCTCGATGACTGGGGTGCCGCGAGGCACACGCACACGGAGACGGCGCGCTGGCTACGCGAGGAGCACGGAGTCGCGGGCTGGTACTCCCAGGCGATCACCGTCGGCTTCGAGCGCGCTCGGGGCCTACGTGCCCCGGGCGAGAGGCCCGACGGTTTCGTGGCGGGTACGTCCCGGACGGTTGACGTCCCGGTCGAGCGGCTCTATATCGCGGTCACCGACGACACCGAACGCGCGCGGTGGCTGCCGGGAGCGGAGTTGGGCGTACGAACGGTCACCGCCCCCAGGAGCGCCCGCTATGACTGGGAGGACGGCTCGACCCGGTTGATCGCCGGCTTCGAGGCGCTCGGCGACTCAAAGAGCCGGGTCTCACTCTCGCACGAGCGGCTTCCCGACGCCGAGACCGCTGCGGAGATGAAGGCATGGTGGCGCGAGCGGCTCTCCGGGCTCAAGTCGCTGCTGGAGGACGGCGACGCCAGCTCCAGCTAGACGGCGATAGCTGGGGGCGGCGACAGCGGCCGCCCCCGGCGTTTGGTCCTCGGCTGATACGGGAACCGGCCTCACAGCGAATGGGCTAAGCCGAGGAGAGAGGAGCCAGCATGCAAGGCGCGCTAGAGGTGAGCGGACGGCGGATCTATTTCTTCGGCGCCCTGGGTGGCCTTCTGTTCGGCTACGACACCGGCGTGATCTCGGGGGCCATCCTCTTCATCACGGAGGATTTCGCCCTTTCGCCCTTCATGCAGGGCGCCGTTGTGGCATCGCTCCTTCTCGGGGCGATGGTGGGCTCAGCCCTCGCCGGTCCTCTGTCGGACACGCTCGGCCGCAAGCGCCTGATCATCATCGCCGCGATCACGTTCACGATCGGCGCTATCGGCGCCGCCGCCGCGCCCAGCGCCGGGGCGCTCGTGGCGGCGCGTCTCGTGCTCGGCCTCGCGGTCGGCTGCGCTGCCCTGGTGGTCCCGCTCTACCTCTCCGAGATCGCCCCGACCAAACAGCGGGGCGCGATCGGCTCGCTTAACCAGCTCATGATCGTGATCGGAATCCTCGTCGCGTTCATCGTCAACGCGATCTTCGCCTCCTCCGGGGAGTGGCGAATCATGCTCGGCCTGGCCGTCGTGCCATCGCTGACTCTCTTGTTCGGCATGCTCCCGATGCCCGAGACGCCGCGCTACCTCGTCCAGGAGGGCGACGAGGAGGAAGCCCGCGACGTGCTCGAGGAGCTGAAGCCCGATGACGCACCCGCCGAGGACGAGCCGGAGCGGCGGGTCGAGGAGATCCGCGAGGTCGACAAGCAGGAGGGCGCCGCTGGCTGGGAGCTGCTCAAGCAGGCATGGATCCGCCCGGCGCTGGTGGTGGCGATCGGGCTTGCGGTCTTCCAACAGCTGGTGGGGATCAACACGATCATCTACTACGCGCCCACCACCCTCACGAGCGTGGGATTTGGCTCCGAGTCAGCTATCTACGCCAACCTTGTCATCGGCGTCCTGAACGTGGCGATGACTGTGGTGGCGATTCGAATCATCGATCGCGTCGGGCGCAAGCCGATGCTCTTCGCCGGCTTGATCGGCATGGTCACCAGCCTCGTCGTCCTGGGCGTCTCCTCGGAGGTTCTGGCCGAGCCCACGACGGCCAGCGATCCCGCGGCGATCATCACGCTGATCTGCCTGGCGGGGTTCATCGTTTCGTTCGCTGCGACCTGGGGCCCGGTCGTGTGGGTCCTGCTCCCCGAGGTGCTGCCGCTCAGCGTTCGCGGTACGGCGATGGGCCTGGCGATCTTCCTGCACTGGGGCGCCAACTTCCTCGTCTCGCAGAGCTTCCCGATCATGCTCGACGCCTGGAGCGCTGGGCCGGTGTTCCTCGGCTACGCCGTGATCGGCGTGATCGCGTTCTTCTTCGTCAAGGCGAAGGTGCCGGAGACCAAGGGCCGCAGCCTCGAGGAGATCGAGGACACGTTGCAGCAGGCGGCGGGCGCGGCACCTCAGTCCGCGACCGGCGGCGCCGACGGCGGACGGTAGAACGCCGACCAGCGCGTCCCCCACGCGACCGTGACCGAGCCGGCTCAAGCGACGGGTGGGCTGCCATCGATTGCAGAGCTCCGGCGGCAGTTTCCGGCACTGAGCGACGGGGAGGTGGCCCTCGACGGCGCGGCCGGGACGCAGGTCCCCCAGGCCGTGATCGACGCCGTTGCCCAGGCGATGCGGTCATCGATGTCGAACGTCCACGGCGCCTTCCCCGGAAGTGAGGCAAGTACCGAGGCGGTGAACGAGGCACGCGCGGCGATCGCCGATCTGGTGGGCGGCGTGGCCGAGGGAGTTGTGCTGGGCCCGAGCATGACGGCGCTCACCTTCCGGATCGCGGACTCCATGGCGAAATCGTGGGAGGAAGGCGACGAGATCGTGGTCACCTCTCTCGATCACGACGCCAATATCCGCCCGTGGCGCATCGCGGCGGAGCGTGGGGGCGCAACCGTTCGCGTCGCCGACTTCGACTCGGACTCGGGCGAGCTTCCGGTGTCGGCGGTCGAGGCTGAGTTGAGCGAGCGAACCAAGCTCGTCGCGGTCACGGCGGCGTCGAACGCAATCGGCACCCGCCCAGATATCGCAGCCATCAGCGAGCGCGTCCACGAGGCGGGAGCGCTCACCTACGTCGACGGAGTCCACTCCACCCCACACGTCCCGACAGACGTCAGGCGCATGGGCGCGGATTTCTACGCCTGCTCCGCCTACAAGTTCTGCGGACCGCACGTTGGCGCCGTGACCGCCGACCCCGAAGTGCTCGAGTCGCTCCATCCCGACAAGCTGGCGCCCGCCCCGAACGACGTGCCGGACCGCTTCGAGCGGGGCACCGGCCAGTTCGAGTTGCTGGCCGGCGTTCGCGCTGCCGTCGACTGGCTCGCGGATTTCACGAACGGGGACGGCTCCCGGCGGGATCGCGTGCTGACGACGTTCGCCGCCGTCGAGCAGTACCTGCAGGCCTTGCTCGCCAAGATGGTCCAGGGCCTCGCGGAGCTGGACGCGGTCAGGCTGCTCGGCGCGCCTCGCCGGCGAACCTCGACCGTGTCGTTCACGATCGACGGGCTGGCACCGGATTTCGTCGCAGATGAACTGGCCCGCAGGCGCATCGCCGTTTGGGCCGGCGACAACTACGCCTTCGAGCTGATGCACCGCTTCGGCTTGGCCGAGTCAGGCGGCGCCGTCCGCGCCAGCATCGTCCTCTACAACAGCGCCGACGACGTGGACCGCTTTCTGGCCGCGGTCGAAGAGATCGCCGCGTCGGGCTGATCGAAGCACCCAGCCCCCGGGTGGCGCAAGAGTCCCGCATGACGGGACCGATGCGCCATTTCACGAGGAGCTCTTCGCTCAGCTCGCTCAAAGATGAGACCTCTACCAGGTCGGGACGATCGCTCGGACGCGAGCTCCGGGCAGCTAGGCAGCCGGCGCGACGTCGAAGCTGAACATCATCCCGCTCTCCGTGTGCTCCGCGATATGGCAATGCGCCATCCACAAACCGGGATTCGTCACCTCGAGCAGGATGTCCACCGTCTGACCGGCGCGCAGGAGGACCGTGTCCTTCCAGACGAGGTTGTTCTCAGGCTCACCGTCACGGATCAGCACCAAGAAGCGGCCCGCCCCGTGAACGTGGAACGGGTGGTGCATCGGATGATCCTGATCCATTTCATTCGCCAAGCGGATCTTGACGCGGTCTCCCACTGTGAATGCCCAGGTGATCTCGGCGTTCTCGGCGCCGGTCTCGCGATCAACGAGCTGCCAGATCATGTTCTCGGTGTTCGTCTGGCGGTTGATCTCCGGCATCAGGTCCTCCCATTCGAGGCCATCGGCACCATGCTCGTGGCCGCCATGGTCGGCGGCGCCCTCAGCTGCACCCGCCGTGTCGGTCAGCACGTCCGCCGACACCAACTTCATGCCGCACTTTGGGCATGTCCCCGCCTCGGACGCCGTGACTTCCGGGTGCATCGGGCACGCGTAGGAGGTGGGGGCGACCGGAATGAGCCTCATTCCGCACTTGGGGCACACCTCTGGCTCAGCCGCCGTGACCTCGGGGTGCATGGGACAGGTATAGGAGGAGGCGTCCACATCGTCGCCTCCGTACAGGATCGGCATCCGCGACACGAAGGCGAGCACCTTGTCGGGCTCGCGGTCGATCTCGGCCTGGATCGCCTTTCGCTCCGCCGCCAGTTCGGAATCAACACGCAGATCCTCAAAGGCGGCCGCAGCCGGTCCTGGAGTTCCCTGCCCCACCGCGATACCACCGAGATCGTAGGTTCGGCCTGGTGTGCGGTTCTCGAGCCGCACGTCGCCGGGCTGGTCGAACAAGACATCGACCGTGGCACGCTCTGACGGCGACAGCAAGATCTCGTCGACGAACGCCTCTCGCTCGACGCGACCGCTGTCGCCCCCGATCAGCTTCATGCGAGCTCCCCGCAGGGCAAAGTTGAAGATCCTCGTATTCGCGGTGTTGATGAGGTGCAGGCGCACGACCTCACCGGCTGTGGCCTCTTCGGCGTAATCAATCGCGCCGTTGATGAGCATCACGTTGCCGAACCGCCCCATCGCAGTGAAGGTCGGACCGGTGCGGTGAAAGGGCGCCATCCGCCCGTCCTCGATCAGGACGTCGTCGAGCGTAACCGTGAGTTGGCGATCGGCGGGTGGCCAGTAGTGGGGGTCCGAAGGTTCCACGACGATCGCTCCATAGAGGCCCATCTCCTGGGCGAAGTCCTCGCGAATGTGCGGGTGATACCAGTAGACACCGGGGTCCGGAAACTCGACCGCGCAGGTGTAGCGCTCCCCGATCCCGATCGGCTCCTGAGTCTCGCCCGGGACACCATCGGAGCGATTCGCGAGTCGGAGCCCGTGCCAGTGAACCGTCGCGTCGACGTCTCCGTCGTTTATCGCATCGACGATGATCTCCGATCCTTGCTCCACAACCAAGGTGGGACCGGGTATCGATCCGTTGTAGCCGAGCATCCGAACGTCGAACTGATCGAACCGCTTGCGCACGGGACCGATTCGAAGCTGGAATCGGTCGCCGTCTCGCAGCCTCACCGTGTCGGGACGCGATGCCTCATCGAGGCCCTCCGTCTCCGTCGTGAAGAACGTGTCGGTAGTCGTATCCGTCATCAGACCTTCCCCGCTGGTGTCGTGTCGTTCAATTCCTCTCGCCCAGGCCCTCTTGTTGCGTCTGCCCGGCGTGCGATCTGGTCGGCCAAGAAAGCCGCGTCCTCGCCTACCCACCCAAGCAGGGCGGATGTGCGCGTGTGCTGCCAAGTCAGGCCAAGCATGTAGAGCCCGGCCGAGGCTGTCACCCCGCGCTGGTGGACGATCCGTCCCTCATCGTCCTTGGCGGCAGGGACGTCGATCCAAGAGTGATCGGTTCGAAAGCCGGTCGCCCAGACCACCGCGTCGTAGTCCGACGAAGCGCCATCGGAGAACGTAATCGTGCGACCGGCAGCACTCACCACACGGGAACGAATCTCGACGCCATGCCTTCGAAGCTCGCGCTGGCCGCCTCCGATCACCACATCCCGCGTGGAAAGACGCTGGCCCAGCCGTGATTGCACGGTCACCCGTGATAAGCCCGATGCGGTGAGCCACCACCAGATGTCTCGCCCGAGGGGTCGCTGCGGCAGGGTCGGGAGCCTTTGCCCGACCGAGAGCTCGACCGTATGAGTATCCGCGAGTTCGAGCGCGATCTGACAACCCGAGTTCGCACCCCCCACCACCAGGATCTTCCCGGCCGGCAGGCTCTCCGGATCGCGGTAACGCGCGCTGTGGAGCTGTCTCACACCCGAGGCGAGCCCGTCGGCAACCTGAGGGGTGAACGGGACCTGGAACGGGCCTGTCGCGACCACGAGGTTCCTCGCGGCGAAAACCCCGTCGTTCGTCGTCGCAAGGTAGGTATCGCCGCGTTTCAGAAGCGATTCAACAGTGGCATCGAGGCGCACGGGAAGCTCAAATGCCGTTGCGTAGGCCTCGAGGAAATCCGCAACGGCGTCCTTGCCTGGATAGGTATCACGCGGACCGGGGAAGCCCATCCCCGGTAGGCCGTTGAACTGGGTTGCAGTGAAGAGCCGGAGGGACTCCCAGCGGGAGCGCCAGGCGTGGCCAATCTCAGGATTTGCGTCCAGGATGAGAAAGGAGAACCCGCGCTGAGCCAACTCGTACCCCATCGCGAGGCCGGCTTGGCCGCCCCCGATCACGAGTGCGTCAAGAGAGTCGTCTTCGCGCATTAAAGAGCCTCCCACTCATTCCGCTCGTCGAGTGTTTGCCCCCCACAGCGCCCCGCACGCCAGCCCCCCGATTGCCGCGCCGAGCGCTCCCGACAGGATAGAAAATCGGCTTCCGAATCCGAGGACGTGCGTGGGGACTCAGAGGTGAAGATCGCGCATCGCGCGCCTCGTCATCGTTTGGCAGCCTCCAAGCCCGCCCGCCATCCTGGCGCCCGGCCGCCGGCGGGGGGTCTGATCGCGTCCGCGTCGCGGCCGGAGCGCGCGATCACCCAGGCGATGATCGCATTCGAGTTCCACATCTCTCCGGCCCCGAGCTCGTCACGTCCCCAGACGAAGCGCGGGACCCCACGGACCACCTCGAGGACGCGCCGGGCCGAGTCCGCTTCGAGCGTCAGTCGTCGTGGGCTGTCCACGGCCTCGGCCACATCTGGGATATGCCCGCCGGGCCAGACTCGAATCTCGTAGCGGAAGATTCGGAACCGGCCCGCCCATCTGGCTCCCACAGGGCCTTCAGCAACGACACCACGGGTCTCCCCCCTCAGGTCGGGTACGGGAGCTTGCTCGATCACGTACCGCTCCGAGTCGAGATGCACCTCCAGGGCAGCGTGGTAGAGGTCGAAAACCTGGCGTCGCTCAAGTCGCGCGGCAAAGGCTTCGTAGATCCGCCCGACGAGCCGCACGAAATGACCACCGGCACCGAGGGGCAGCCAGTAGAGATCCGCCGCCGCCGAGTTCGTTTCGTCCTCCACTCAGCTCCTCCCGAAGCTTCAAACGAGCAACGCCACGCCCACGGCGACCAGCCACAGCGACCAGGCGATGTAGGTGATCGGCGTGAGCGATCCGGCGAGTTTCCAGCCGGGATCCTCGGTCCGTCCAACGAACTCGAGTGAGCAGAGCAAGAACAGCGGTCCGATCATGACGCCCAGGATGCCGAGCCAATCTGGCGCGACGCTCGAGTCGATCAGCGCGAGTCCGGCGAGAATCGACCAGAGGCCCGTGAACGCGTAGCCGAGGTGCTCTCCGACGGCGACGCCGAGATATCGGTTGAAGGCTTGAAAGACGACATCGACGGCCTGTCCGGTCGGCGAATCGGGGGTCGCCTCCTTCGCGGTGCGGGCGAGATAGGGGACCAGGAACGGCCAGCGGATCAGTCCGAGAAACTGAACGACGGAGGCAAGGATCCCAATCACCAGGCCGAGGCCCACCAGCGTGCGATCGGCATCGGCGACGGCGATAGCGAGCAAAACCGCGAGGGCTGCGAAGAGGACGGCCGAGAGCGTGAACGCCCACCAGATCAGGATCAGCGCGCTGCCGCCAGCGCGAAAGCGCTCGAGGACCTCGTGGGTGGGGAGGCGGAGGACATCGGGATAGTCGAACCGCTGCGCCAGCAGCGTGAACCCCACGTTGAACAGGACCGGCACAACGATCAGGAGTACACCGGCGCGAGATTGCTCGCTCATGCGCCTCCTCCTCCAGGTTCGCTCGCCAAGCCGCCGACCCTATGCGGCGTCGCGGCGCCAGAGCCAGCCCACGAGCGCACCCAGGGCGATCCCCACCTCGGGCGCAAGGGGCACGTCCGTGGCAACGCTGACCGCGATGCCGAGAGCCAGCCCGATCACCGCGCCAAGCGCGATCGCGGCTCCTACGCCCATGTAGTCCAGCTCATCAGATCGCTCTCATGTGCTCGCCTGCGCCGGCTCTGGCTCGGCTCGATTCCCAGGGTCCACCGAGGACAGGGCCGGATCCTCGATCTCAACGTGAGGCAGCCACTCGAGCCAGGAGGGCAGATACCAGTTGCGTTCGCCGAGCAGCTGCATCGCCGCCGGAATGACCACCAGTCGCACGATCGTCGCGTCGATCAAGAGAGCGATTGCCACCCCGAAGCCCATCTGCTGGAACGCGACCAGCTCCCCTGAGGCAAAGCCCAGGAAGACCACGATGATGATGAGCGCCGCGCCCGTGATCAGCCGAGCGGTGGAGGCAACACCGAAGACGATGGCCTCGGTTGTGTCACCACCGGTGCTGTAGCGCTCCTTGATGCGGCTCAGCAGGAAGACTTGATAATCCATCGAGAGACCGAAGAGCACGGAGAACAGGAAGACGGGCACCCACGCCTCGATTCGGTCGACCTCGCCAAAGCCAAGCAGGTCAGTGGCGAAGCCCTCCTGGAAAACGAGCACCAAGATCCCATACGCCGCGCCGACCGACAGGAGATTGACCGCGATCGCGGTCAGCGCGATGACAACCGAACGAAACGCAAGCGTCAGCAGGATGAGGGTCAGGACGAGAACGAACGCGATCACGATCGGTAGCCAGCTGCCAATCAGGGCGAAGAAGTCGCGATTCTCGGCCGGTAGCCCGCCGACCAGAACGCTATCCGCGGAATCCCCGAAGGCGCTCGGCACGTACTCGTCTCGCAGCCGGTCGATCGCAGCCGAGGCCTCTTCGCTGCTCCCCTCGGTGTTGAGAGCCACCGAAGCAACGATGATGTCCTCGCCCTCTTCGACGAACGTGCTCTCGGCTGCGAAGTCCGGATCCCCCTCCAGCTCGGTCTGAAGGCTGGCCAGCTGGTCGTCAGGTGCGGTTGCGTCGCGAGTGTCGATGGCGATCTCCACCGGCTCGGTGGCGCCGGTCGCGAAGTCACGCTCGAGCGCGAGGAGTCCTTGCTTGCCGGGCACGTCGTCGGGAAGGCTGGAAGGGCCCGATGCCCCAAGCTTTAGCCCGAGCACCGGCGCCGTAGCGATGAGAAGCAGCGCGACGGAGGCGACGAGGCTGACGGTCGGGTGACGGACCACGGCCCGGACTGCGGGACCCCAGAACCGACCCTCCTTGCCGGCCGACTCCGACACCCGTTTGCCGATCCACGGCACACGCAGCTTGTCGATGCGGTCGCCCAGCACCATCAGGAGCGCGGGGTGGAAGGTGAGCGCAACGGCGATCGAGACGATGGCGACGACGATCGCGCCAAGCGCGAGGCTGCGGAGGATCGTGGTCGGAACCAAGAACATCCCAAGCAAGGCGAGCGAGAAGGCGGTACCACTGAGGACCACAGCGCGGGTGGCCGTGCTCGAGACGTTGAGGATTGCGTCCCCGTGCGACAGGCCCTTCGCTCTTTCCTCGCGCAGCCGGGAGACGATGAAGAGCGAGTAGTCGATCCCAAGCGCGAGCCCCATCGCCACGAGCATGTTGGTGACGAACAGGTTCACCTCGAAAAACTGGCCGATCACAGCGACCAGGGCCAGGGCGCCAATGATGGAGATCAACGCCATCGTCAGCGGGACCATCGTCCCCACCAGCGTCCCGAAGACCAGGAGGAGAATGATCAGGGCGGCGGGAAGGCCGAACTTGAGCTCGCCCTGCTGGAGGTCGTCCTCTGACACCTTTTCGAAGTCAAGGCCAACGGTGAACTCCCCCGTGATGTCGATCGCGAAGCCCTGGCCGTCGGCGGATTGGACGCTCTCCACAACGCCCTCGATGCTGTCGACCTCCTCATCCTCAGTGAGGACGACAGGGAGGATCGTCGCGTGTCCATCCGGTGAGATCAACAGGTCGTCCTCGCCATCGAGATAGCTCGATACCGTTTCGACCCCGTCGGTTCCCGCGAGTTCCGCGGTCAGAGTCTCCACCCGCGAACGGAATGCCTCGTCGTCCGTAGTGAAATCCTCTGAGCGCACGACCACCAGCTCGTCGAGCGCATCGCGCTCGGGAAACCGCTCGTCGATCAACTCCTCGGCCTGCTTGGACTCGGGACTGCTCGTGACATCGGCCTCGCTCGAGAGCGCGGATTCCAGCAGCCCGGAAATAAGCACGAACCCAACGACGACCAACACGCCCCATACGGCCAAGACCCGGCGCGGACGTTCAACGGCGACACCAGCAAGGCGTCGCGGGCTCAGGCTCCGCACCGTCACGGCAGCATTCGCGTGCAGGATTCCATCCCTGAGCGGCCCACCCTACCCCTCCGTCGCCGAGACCGACTGAGCGGAGGTAACTCGGAGCAACTCCGCCACCACGCCGTGCGCTTTTTGTGAGAGGCTCCCTGGTATAGCTGAGAACCCGCTTCCTCGGGGAGGACGTCGGGTCCGAGCATGGGAGTCCGCATCAATCGACTGAAGGCATGGGTGTGTCGCCTGGCGTGCGTCGCAGGCGGCGCGGTCGCGCTCGCGGCTTTGGGGGCCGGTGAAGCTCAGGCCGTCGTCTTGCCGCCCAACTTCCAGGAGTCAACACCGATCTCCGGCCTGACCAATCCGACCGCGATTCGCTTCTCACAGGACGGGCGGGTCTTCGTCGCCGAGAAGAGCGGGCTGATCAAGGTCTACGACGGCCTCTCTGATCCCTCCGCGACCGTCTTCGCCGACCTGCGCACGAATGTCTACAACTTCTGGGACCGGGGGCTCTTGGGGATGGTGCTTGATCCCAACTTCCCGACCCAGCCCTACGTCTACGTCCTCTACGCACACGACGCCGCGATCGGCGGCACGGCCCCGCGCTGGGGAGCGCCGGGCGTCAGCTCGGACCCCTGTCCGACTCCGCCGGGCCCCACGACCGACGGCTGCGTCGTCAGCGGCCGCCTCTCCCGCCTTACGGCGGTCGGCGATGTGATGAGCGGGCCGGAGAACGTGCTGATCGAGGATTGGTGTCAGCAGTACCCGAGCCACTCGACCGGCGATCTCGCGTTCGGCGCCGACGGGGCTCTCTACGTCACCGGTGGCGACGGCGCCAGCTTTACCTTCACCGACTGGGGGCAGGACGGCAGCCCCGTCAATCCGTGCGCCGACCCGCTCAACCAGGGAGGCGCGCTGAGAAGCCAGGACCTTCGCTCGGCTGGCGATCCGGCCGGGCTCGACGGAGCCGTCCTCCGCGTGAACCCGGCCACCGGCGCCTCGATGCCGGGCAACCCCTTCGCAGCGAACCCCGACGCGAACGTTCGGCGCACGATCGCCTACGGGCTCCGTAACCCGTTTCGCTTCACGATCCGCCCTGGGACGAGCGAGGTTTGGCTGGGCGACGTCGGCTGGAACGAATGGGAGGAGATCAACCGCGTGCCCAACCCCACCGACGCCGTGGTCGAGAACTTCGGCTGGCCCTGTTACGAGGGAACGGGGCGGCAGCCCGGCTACGACGGCGCCAACCTGCCCCTCTGCGAGGGGCTCTATTCGGAGGGCGCCGGTGCCGTGACCGCGCCGTACCGTGCCTACCGACATGCCGACCAGGTTGTGGGCGGCGAGAGCTGCCCGACGGGCACGTCCTCGATCGCGGGGCTGAGCTTCTACCAAGGAGGCCCTTTCCCGGACTCCTACGACGGCGCCCTGTTCTTCGCCGACTACTCGCGCGATTGCATCTGGGCGATGCTGCGCGGCGGCAACGGGCTGCCGAACCCGGCCAACATCCAGACCTTCGGAGCCGCGGCTTCGAATCCCGTCGCGCTTCAGATGGGACCCGGCGGAGATCTCTTCTACGCCGACTTCGACGGCGGCACGATCCGGCGGGTCCGCTATCTGCCGGGCAATCAGCCGCCGACGGCCGTCGCCGATGCGGCGCCGACAAGCGGGCCCGCGCCGCTGGCGGTCGACTTCGACGCCACCGGGTCGAGCGACCCCGAGCAGGACTCCCTCACCTTCGCCTGGGATCTCGATAATGACGGCGCCTTCGACGACTCCACCTCCGCGACCCCAAGGCACACGTACACGCAGGCCGGGCAGCACACCGCCACCGTCAGGGTCACGGACGCCCTGGGCGCTTCCGATACCGATGCCATCACCGTGAGCGCCGGCAACACCCCGCCGCAGGCGACCATCGACGCGCCGTCGGCGAGCCTCAACTGGCGCGTCGGACAGCGGATCGACTTCTCGGGCAGCGCCACCGACGCCCAGGACGGCGCCAACCTGCCGCCGTCCGCGTTCGCCTGGTCGCTTGACCTCGAGCACTGCCCGGGCGGCTGCCACACACACGACGTACAGGACTTCGCGGCGGCCAAGAGCGGCTTCTTCAACGCGCCCGATCACGAGTATCCATCGAACCTGAGGCTGGGCCTCACCGTGACTGACTCGGGCGGGCTCACTGATACCGAGCAGGTCGTGCTCACCCCCCAGACGGTGCAGCTCACGCTGGCTTCGAGCCCCGCGGGGCTCGATCTGGTGCTAAACGGCGCCGCGGCGACGGCGCCGTTCACCCGGCCACTCATCCTCGGATCACAGAACTCGGTGAGCGCCCCATCGCCGCAGACGCTCGGCGCACAGAGCTGGCTCTTCAGCAGCTGGTCAGATGGAGGGATGCAGTCGCACCAGATCGTCGCGGACGCAACGAGGACGCTCACCGGCACCTATTCCGCCAGCGCCGCCAACGCCGCCACCGTCACCAAGAGCGGCGACATCACCTATCAGGCTGCTGCCGGCGCAACCAACAGCGTCGCGGTGTCGCAGTCCGCCGGGACGTTCAGCTTCGTCGAGAGCGGGATCACGGCCGGGCCGGGATGCACCCAGCTCAACACGGCCAGGGTGGACTGCAGCGCTGCGGATACGACCTGGGTGACCATGAACCTCGGCGACGGTGACGACACGGTGAACACGTCCGGAACCGGGTACCGGCGCTTCGCCATGAGCGGCGGCGAAGGAGCCGACACACTTCGCGCCGGCGACAAGAAGGACACCCTGGACGGGGGACCGGGGGACGACACTCTCAACGGCGGCGCTGGCAACGACAACCTGCTTGGTGGCGCTGGCGCGGACCTCTTCGACGGGGGCCCAGGCATCGACCGCGCCGTTTACACGGACCACCTTGCGGGGGTCGTCGCCGACATCGAGCCGACCGGCCCGGGCAGCGATGACGATGGGAACAGCTCCGACGGTGGCAGCGACAGAGACGACGTGACGCCGAGCGTCGAGTGGATCACCGGGACAAGCCGGGGGGATTCGCTCGGCGCCACCCTCGCACAGGTGAGCGTGACCTTGCTCGCGCGAAGCGGCCCCGACATCCTGACCGACGGACCATTCGACGACACGCTCGACGGCGGCGGGGGACCGGACACGATCAACTGCTTAAACGGCGGCAACGACACCAACGTCGTCGACGCCGCCGACACGGTGAACGGCAACTGCTGAGCCCCCCGTAGGTCGCGGCGGTTCCCCTGCCGCGTGCCGGGTATAGCGCCTCCAACCGGGCGCGAACTGGAGGCGACCATGGCCGACAAACCGATAAACGTGTACCTCAACGATCACCTGGCCGGGGCGATGCTCGGGAGCGACCTCGCAGGGCAGATTCGTGATCAGAGCGAGGGGACGGCATTAGGCGACGTGATGACGGAGATCGCCGCTGAGATCGAGGAGGACCGCGAGACGCTGGTCGAGCTGATGGAGGCCATGGACGTATCGCGCAATCCCTTCAAGCAGGTGACCGGCTGGGTGGCGGAGAAGGCGAGCCGCGTGAAGTTCAGCGGCGCCGGCTCGGGCGAGCCCGACCACGGAACCTTCATGGCGCTCGAGAGCCTGCGGTTGGGTGTTGCGGGAAAGAGGTGCCTCTGGCTGGCCCTGGAGCAGGTACGCGACCGCCATCAGGCGCTCGCGTTACTCGACCTCGCTCGACTGATCGAGCGCGCCGCGAGCCAAGAGCAGACCTTGGAGCGGGAGCGAATGGCAGCGGGCGCGCAGGCCCTTCGCGGCGACTAGCGATCTGTCCCAGGCGCCACCGCGGCGACTGCGGCGAGAATCGCCTCGGCTGATCGGTCGATGTCGTCCGCCGTGGTTTGCCACCCGACCACCGAGACGCGCATGACCTTCTTTCCCCGGAAGCTGCTGCCGCTGAGCCAGCAGGTTCCATCCTCCTGAGTGCGCTCGATCACCGCGTCGGTCACGTCGTCGTCGTCTGTAAAGCGCACGAGCACCTGGTTGAGCACAACCTCGTTCAACACCTCGACACCGTCGGCGTCGGCGAGCCGACTGGCCATGCGCTCCGCGTGCGAGCAGCAGTCATCGATGATCTTGGCGACCCCCGTTCGGCCCAGCGAGCGCAGGGCCGCGTAGACGGGAACGCCGCGGGCGCGGCGCGAGAACTCCGGCGTCCAGTCGAACCCCCACGGGATGCCCTCCTCGTGCGGGGGGATGTAGGAGGACGTCGAGGTCATGGCGGCCCGATGGGCCTCCCTGTCGGCGACCGCCGCGATCCCGCAGTCGTACGGCACGTTCAGCCACTTGTGACCGTCGGTCGCCCAAGAGTCAGCGCGCTCGAAGCCCTCGAGCAGGCGCCGGCGCGTCGGGCTGACGGCCGCCCACAGCCCGAATGCCCCGTCGACGTGACACCACGCACGGTGGGCGCGACAAGCCTCGGTGATCTCCACGAAGGGGTCGAACGAACCGGTGTTGATCTCGCCGGCCTGCGCGCAGACGATCGTGGGACCGTCGTGTTCGCCGAGAGCCTCCTCCAAGTCTGCGGGAATCATTCGCCCCTGCTCGTCGCTTGCGATGAGGCGGATGCGCTCGGCGCCGAGCCCAAGCATGCGACATGCGACCTCGACGGTCACGTGCGCAGCATCTCCCGCGATCACACGCACCTCCGGCCCACCGTGAAGACCTTGCGCTTCCACGTCCCAGTCCGCATCGCGCAGGACGGCGTGGCGCGCTGCCGCGAGGCAGGTGAAGTGGGCCATCTGGCAGCCGGTCACGAACCCAACCCCGCAGCCGGCGGGCAGGCCCAACAGGTCGCGCACCCAGGCGGCCGCCACCTCCTCCGCCACGGACAACGACGGGGCGACGACGTAGCCGCCGCCGTTCTGGTCCCAGGCCGACGTCAGCCAGTCCGCGGCGACCGCGACGGGCAGCGCACTCCCAACGACGAAGCCAAAGTAACGCGGCCCCGCCGAGGCCATCAGGCCCGGGTCGACGTCGCGGGCCAGATCCGCGATTACCGCGCGGGGGTCCTCCCCGCCCTCGCTGAGCGGACGGGCGAGCCGCGAGCGCAGCTCCTCCAGGCCGGCGGTCGCCCCGACCGGACGCGACGGCAGGCTGTCGATGTACTCGTGCGCGAGGCGGGCGGCGTCGTCGAGAACTTCGTAGCGGGGATCGATTTGGCGACTGTAGCTTCTGCTCTCGCACGAGCGCGTGCTTAGTCCCCGGCTTCGCTCCGGGCCCTCCTCGCCGCCGCGACGTTGCCCTTGCGCTCGTAGACGCTCACCGCTTCGGCGGCGGTCGCAGCAGCGTCCTCGGATCGGTCCGCCAGACGAAGGACCTCCGCGAGGTCAAGAAGGACGTCTGCGTGCAAACCGAGGAACTCGCTGCCCGCGGCAAGCGCGACTCCCTCGCGGGCGAGCTTCTCCGCTTCTTCGAGCCGTCCCCGTCTGGCGAGTAGTCGCGCGGGAACACCCGTGCGCTTGATCTGCCACTCGCGGTCGGTGGGGGCTGGTGTCTCGTCGATTGCCTCGAGCAGGGCGAATGCGTCGTCGTAGCGTCCCTGCTCGTAGACGGCGCGGGGCAGATCGACAGCGACCGTGGACAAGAACCATCCCTCGCCGATCTCGCGGAAGGCCTGCTCGGCGGTCCGCATGTCGCGCTCGGCGGCGACCGGGTCGCCGCCGAGCAACTCGACGTAGCCGCTGAGCAACTCCTGAACGGCCGCCTGCCAGGTGAGACCAAGGTCACGCGCGAGGGCGCGGGACTCCTCAATGTGCTTGCGGGCGTCGGAGAAGCGGCCGCTCATTGCCTCGAGCACCGTGACGAACCCCGACAGGTTCGCATCCAGAGTGCGGTTCTCCGGCTCCGCTCGCAGCAACCGCTCGAGCCAGCTCAGACCGTCGACGACCGGCATCGGGCCGTGGATCGCACAGAGGGCGTTCTGGCCCAGCGCCCAGCCCACCTCGCGGCGATTGCCGGTTCGCCGCGCGGCTTCTGCAGCCTGCGTTGCCGCATCGATCGTTTCGCGAAGGCGCCCCTTGCTCCAGTGGAGATCGGAGAGAACCATCCAGGCTCTCGCCAGTCCGGCCTCGTCGCCGAGCTCGCCGAGCATCTCGATCGCTGTCTCGGTTTCCGTGGCGAGGGCATCCAGGTCAATTCCTTCGGGGTCCCTGTACATCTCGATGCGCGCGCGCGTGACGGCAACGCGCCACTCGAGATGGCCGTCCCGGCTCGGCCGTGTATCCACCCGCTCGCGAGCAAGCAAGGAGCTCGCTTCGTCAACCTCGCCGATCTCGAAGAGCGCATAGCCCAGCTCCGCGAGCGCCGCGAAGCTGTCCTCGCCATCCGGGTGGGGAAGCGAGGCGGCCCGACCGAGCAGATTCACCGTCGCCGGCATGTCTCCTCGCTGAAAGGCGCGCTGGCCGGCGGAGGTGAGGTGGTCGGCGGCCCGACCTGCCAGCTCGAGTTCCTGCTCACCGACGGGGCCGAGCTCGGCCCGGTAGCGAAACGCCTGCTCGAGGTGGTAGCCGGCGATCTCCGCGCGCTCAGCAGCTCCGCCCGGGGCGCGCTCGTCAATCCAGCCGGCGAATCGCTCGTGCAGCTCCGCGCGGACCCTCTTCGGGGTCGCTCGGTACGCGGCTTGCTGGATCAGGATGTGCCGGAAGCGGTGGCTTTGGCCGGGTCCCGGTGATGGAGCGGGCCCGACGAAGTCCTTGCGCGCCAGGGTCTCGATGTGGCGGCTGGCGAACGGGCGGGCGTCTTCTGGCAGGAGGTCAGTCGCGGCCTCAGCGGAGAACTCCTTCCCCACCACGGCAGCCCGGGTGATCACGGCGCGCTCTCCCGGCCCGAGACGGTCGAGCCGCGCCGACAGGAGCGCTGCGATCGTCGGCGGGATCGGGAGCTCGGCCTCGTTCCCACCTCCTTCGGCGAGCATGGCGACGAGCTGTTCGATGAAGAGAGGGTTTCCATCGGCGGTCTCCAGCACTCGGTCCGTTGTCGCGCGCGAGAGACCCTGAGTCAGGTTGGCGATCAGCGCCTCGCAATCGGAGTCCGAAAGGCGCTCGAGCAGGAGAGAGCTCGCGTTCGGGTTTCCGCGGCCCCAGCCAGGTCGCTCCTCGAGCAGCTCGGGACGGGCGATGCAAACGAGGAGGATCGGGACCCCCTGCACCCGCTCCGCCAGGTACTCGACGAGGTCGAGAAAGGTGGGCTCAGCCCAGTGCACGTCCTCGAAGAAGACGACGAGGGGCCGCTCCCTCGCGAGTGCATCCAGGAGGCTTCGCGTGGCCCAGAAGATCTCCTCACGATCAATCGCCTGTGACCCCGCGACCCCGATCGCCGCCTGCAGGTTGTCGGCGAGCTGCCGCGCCTCGTGCCCGTCGGCAAGGCAATCCGCCGATTCCGCAGCCGTGAGCTGGCTGACTATTTCGCGCAGAGACCAGAACGTGATGCCCTCCCCGTACGGCACGCAGCGGCCGGCGAGAACGGTGGCCTCTTGGGCGGCGAGCGAGGCCAGCTCCTGTGCGAGCCTCGATTTCCCGATACCCGCGGTCCCAAGGACCGTGAGCAGGTGCGGTGCGCGCGCGCGAGCCACCTGCTCGAACACCTCCTGGAGCTGGGCAAGCTCGGGCTCGCGGCCAACCAGGGGCGCCTTCAGCGACCCAACCGCCGGCCGGTCGCGCGCAAGGTCGAGGAGCCGCCATGCCCGACCCGCCTCGGTCGTGACCGGCTCGACCCGGGCGCGTTCGCGAATAAGCCGCTCGGTCCCCCCTCCGAGGAGGATCTCGCCGGCGGCTGCAGCGTCCCCGAGCTCGGCCGCCGTCGTCATCGGTTCGCCGGCGACCGATGCCATGCCTGCGGCGGAACTCGCCAGGACCTCACCGGTCGCAATTCCAACGCGGATCGCTGGGCCGGAGCCGGTCGTCTCGCGAGTCAGCGCATCACGAAGCTCAAGCGCTGCACACACTCCCCGGAAAGCATCGTCCTCGTGGACCTGCGGTACCCCGAACACGCTGATTACCGCGTTGCCGAGGCTGCTCGCGATCGCTCCGCCATAGCGCTCCACGGTCTGCGCGACGTCGCGGTGGTAGCGCTCGTCCTCGCTGCTCAGCGCCTCGGGGTCAAGGCCCCGAACACCCGCCCTTCGCGCGATCAACACCGTCACCGTCTTACGCACGTCCGAGGCACCTGCCGTGGCTGCGGGCGACGCCCGCTCCAGGTTCTCGGGCTGCACCGACGGTTCGGGCTCCCCGGCCTCGATCGACACCTCGAGCGCGGGCTCCTGGCGGAGGATGGCTGTCTGCAAGCGCTGAAGGGGCCTACTCGGGGCGAGTCCGAGCTCCTCGTCAAGCGTCTCGCGGGTCTGCTGGTAGGTCTCGAGGGCATCCGCCTGGCGCCCCGAGCGGTAGAGCGCGAGCATGAGTTGGCCTCGCAGCCGCTCACGCAACGGGTTGTCTTTGATCAGGGCCTCGAGTTCCCCGACCAGGTCGGCCGCCCTGCCGAGGGCGAGGTCGGCCTCGATGCGCTCTTCAACGGCGTCGAGTCGCAGTTCCTCCAGGCGCGCGATCTCCGTCTGAGCGAACGGGTCGTAGGTGAAATCCACCAGCGCCGGTCCTCGCCACAGCGCAAGCGCCTGCTGAAGCCTCCTCGCCGCAGTCGCGTAATCGGCTGCCTTGCCTGCGGTTCTCCCCTCGCTCAGCAGGCGCTCGAAACGGTCGGCGTCCAGCTCGTCCGGATCGACGCGAAGCACATACCCCGGGGCTCTGGTCGCGAGGAGCTCGCCGGGAGCTCCCCGCTTTCGCTCGGGCTCGAGAGCCTTGCGTAGCTTCCCCACGTAGACCTGGAGGGCGTTGGCGGCGGTCTCCGGGGGCTGCGGCCACAGCTCCTGGATCAGGCGATCACTGGAAACGAGCTCGTTCGCATGGACCAGCAGGATCGCGAGCAAGGCCCGCTGTTTCGCAGCCCCGAGCGCCACCCGCGTTTTTTCACGGCGCACTTCGAGCGGCCCGAGCATCTGAAAGTCCATTGCTCTCCCTTGCCGCGGACGCTACCACCGGGCCCGAATTCCTCCCGAGCTTTGCGACAGGGGCGCCGTTTCTCGCCTGCGCATGCGCTCAGGACTGGAATTTCAGCCTGGCTTCAGCGCCCTGGCGCATCCTCCCCGCCGCAATCGAGTCGGCCGAGCGTGGTCGACGGAAGGGAAGCCAAATGAGGATTTCCAGGAACACAGGAGCGATCGTCGTCGGCCTCGTCGGAATCGCCTTGGTTTCGGCTGCCCCGACAGTGGGCTACAGCGAGAGCAAGGCCGAGCCCAAGGCGTCGGCAGCCGGCGGCGACCATGACAAGCTGGTCCTCCGCCGTGACGGGTCCAAGGCCGTGCCCTTCGTCCCGTACGCGGGGGCGTCGAGCAGCGTCGGCGAGCCGGGTGGCTTCGACTGGGGCGATGCGACCATCGGCGCGGGCACCGCCTTGGCCGTGATGCTGGGCACGGCGGCAGTGCTCGCCGCTACGAAGCGGAGGGCTGATCCCCGAGTGCAGACCACGACTGTTGGGGTCGAGGGATCATGAGAGTGCTCGTGAAGAGGAGTTTCGCGAGACTCACCTACGCCAACGTGATGGCAACTGCCGCCGTCTTCTTCGCGCTCGGGGGCGGTGCTTGGGCGGTCGCGACCGCGCAGAGGAACTCGGTCGTCTCGAAGTCGATCAGGGACGGCGAGGTTAGGAACAGGGACCTCGACGATGGGGCCGTCAGCGCCGCGAAGCTGAAGACCCCTGCGCAGTTCACATCCCTCGGCCTCCCCGATGCCTTCGGTGGCTGCGGCGCCGTGGGCAATACGTGGGCCAACCTCAGCCCCGACGTAAACCAGAGGGTCTCGTACTACCGCGACCCGGCTGGCATCGTCCATCTGCGCGGGGTTGCGGTCAAGTGCAACGCCGCTTTGAATCAGGGGCTGGTGCTGCCTTCGGGCTTTCGCCCAGAGAAGAGCCAGATCTACGGGCCGCTGTTCTCGTTCGGCAACGGGCGTCTCAACATCGACGCGAACGGAGTCGTCTCTCCATTCCCGCCCTCGGCAGCCGGCAGCTGGGTCTCCCTCGACGGAATCAGCTTCCGCTGCGATCCGTCGGGCGCTAACGGGTGTCCTTGAGTTTGGGGCGGCTACCGATCTCGGCGGTGCGCCCGAACTGGGCGCGCCGCCGTCTCAGCCCGGCGGCATCTCGTCGAACTGCTGTGCGTTGTCGCCGATCTGGTGCCAGCTGGCCTTGTATGCGACCTGCTGGTGGAAACTCGGCTCCATGTCGAGGTCGCTCATCAGCCCTGCAGCGACGAAGTAGACCTCGCCGAGGTCGTCGTAGATGCTGGACCCGCAGTTGCTGCAGAAGTTGCGGGGGGCAAGGTGGCTCTCGTAGGTCTTGACCAAGTCTTCGCCCTTCGTGTACCCGAAGTTCTCCTTGGCCACCACTACCCCCGCGAGGCTCGAGCCGGTCCAGTGCTGGCAGCGGCTGCAGTGGCAGTAGCCCAGTGCCTGGGGATCCTCGACCTCGTACTCCACGCCCTCGCACAGGCAGGTTCCCGTAAGCGTCTCAGCCATCTTGCTCCTCCTTGATTGGCGTTGAACGATCGGCGCCAACCTACCACCGGCAGGCCGATGCGGTGCTCCGGGTCATAAGCCGATAACTGGGGGCTCCTATGGCTCGCCGCGCTGCGCCTCTTGCGCCCCCGGCACCCAGCCCGTCCCCGCCAGGGGGACCTTCGACATCGCGGAGGCCTCGAGTGTGAGCGCGACCATGTCCTCGGGTTCGAGGTTATGGACGTGGGACTTACCACAGGCGCGGGCCAGGGTCTGTGCCTCGAGCACCATCGCCCGCAGATAGTTGGCGAGGCGGCGGCCGCCGAGCTCGGGGTCGAACCGTTTCGCCAGTTCGTCGTCCTGCGTCGAGATCCCGACGGGGTCGCGACCCTCGTGCCAGTCGTCGTAGAACCCGGCCGAGGTGCCGATCTCCTCGTACTGCTCCTCGTGCGAAGGCGAGTTGTCTCCGAGCGCGACCACCGCAGCGACCCCGATCGAGACGGCGTCGGCACCGAGTGCAAGGGCCTTGGCGACGTCGGCTCCCGAGCGGATCCCGCCGGAGACGATCAGCTGCACCTTGCGATGCATGTCGAGCTCTTGAAGCGAGCGGACGGCCTCGGGCACGGCGGCCAGGATGGGAATGCCGACGTGCTCGATGAACACCTCCTGGCTTGCCGCGGTCCCCCCCTCCATGCCGTCGAGCACGATCACGTCGGCGCCGGCCTTCACCGCCAGCGCAACGTCGAAGAAGGTTCTGGTGGCACCGACCTTGACGTAGACGGGCTTGCGCCAGTCCATGATCTCGCGGAGCTCGCCGATCTTGATCTCGAGGTCGTCCGGACCGGTCCAGTCCGGATGCCGACAGGCGCTGCGCTGGTCAACGCCCTTCGGCAGGTCGCGCATCTCGGCGACCCGGTCGGAGATCTTCTGGCCCAAGAGCATGCCCCCGCCGCCCGGCTTCGCGCCCTGCCCAACCACGATCTCGACTGCGTCCGCACGGCGCAGGTCGTCGGGGTTCACCCCGTAGCGGGACGGGAGGATCTGGTAGACGAGCGTCTCGGAGTGCTCGCGCTCCTCGGGGAGCATGCCCCCGTCTCCGGTGGTGGTCGAGGTACCAACCGCGCTCGCTCCCCTGCCGAGCGCCTCCTTGGCGCGGGCTGAGAGCGCGCCGAAGCTCATCCCGGCGATCGTGATCGGGATGTCGAGGTGGATCGGCTCGCTGGCAAAGCGCGTGCCGAGAGTGACGTCGGTCCCGCAGCGCTCGCGGTACCCCTCCAGCGGATAGCGCGAGACGCTGGCGCCGAGGAAGAGCAGGTCGTCGAAGTGGGGCACGCGCCGCTTGGCGCCGAACCCGCGGATGTCGTAGATGCCCTCCCGGGCCATCCGGTGGATCTCGTGGATCGCGTTGCGGTCGAACAGAGCCGACTCGCGCAGGCCCGGCCGCCAGCGCCCGGCGAGCCCCGGCCGGAACCCCTCCTCCTTCGAAAGCGCGTCGAACTCGGTCATCAGTAGCTGCCGGCGTTGTCGATCGCGAAGCTGTAGAGGCGCCGGGCGGACCCAAAGCGGCGGAAGTCCCCCGGGTCGGCTTCGGATTCCGCCCGCTCCAAGAGCTCGCCCAGCTCCGTGCGATGCTCGTCGCGCATCTCCTTCTCGACGCAGTCGGCCCCGAGGCCGGCGACCTCTCCGCGCACGTAGACCCTGGCCTCGTAGATCGAGTCCCCGAGGCCCTCGCCCGCGTCGCCGCAGACGACCAGCGTCCCGCGCTGGGCCATGAAGGCACCGGCGTGGCCGATCGAGCCGTGAACCACGATCTCGACCCCCTTCATCGAGATCCCGCAGCGAGCGGAGGCGCTGCCCTTCACGACCACGAGCCCGCCCCGGCCGGTCGCCGCGGCCGACTGACTCGCGTCGCCGTCGACGATCAGCTGCCCGGACATGATGTTCTCCGCCGCCCCCGGCCCGCAGTTGCCCAGCACCCGAACGGTGGCGAGCTTGTTCATGCCCGCGCAGTAGTAGCCGACGTGCCCGTCGATCTCGACCTCGGCCGGCGAATCGAGTCCGACCGCGAGGGCGTGGGCGCCGTTGGGGTTCTGAACGCGCCAGCGTGATTCGGAATCGGGCTCGAGCTGATGCAGGCGCTCGTTCAACTCCCGCACCGTGGTGGTCACGAGATCGACCGTCTCGGAAGCGACTTCCGTCTTGCTCACGCGACCTTCGCCCGCTCCCACGAGTAGACGCGTCCCGGCTCGGGCTCCCAGATCCTCGCCTCGTCGGCTCCCGGGAGGGCGGCGATCGCGCGGTACTCCGAGGCCATCGCCACCCAGTCATCGGTCTCAGCCATCACAGCCGGCTTGCACGCGATCGGGTCTCGCAGCACCGCGAAGCCCTCGGCCGTGCCGACCGCGAACGTGTAGAAGCCGTCGAGGTCGTCGAGGCAGCGCTTGAGCGCCATCTCAATGTCGTCGCCCTCGTGGAGGCGCCAGGTGAGATAGCCGGCCGCGACCTCGGTGTCGTTGTCGGTCTGGAAGCTGATCCCCCGTGTACGGAGGAACGCGCGCAGCCGGTTGTGGTTCGAGAGCGAGCCGTTGTGAACGAGGCAGAGGTCGAGCCCGGTCGAGAAGGGATGCGAGTGCTCCGTGGTCACCCGGCTCTCGGTCGCCATCCGGGTGTGCCCGAGCGCGTGCGTCGCCGAGATGTCCTCGAGCGCAAAGCGCGTGACGAAGTCGCGGGGGTCTCCCGCCTCCTTGTAGATCTCGATCCGCTCGCCGACGCTCATCACCCGCAGCTCGGGGTGGTGCGAGGCCAGCCAGCCCTCCACGTCCTCGGCGCCGGCGGGGACGACGAACAGGGCGTGCGAAGCGCGGATCTCGGGCTCACCCTCACCGCCGAAGGCCCCCTGAAGCGCGTCGGAGAGGGCGCCCCATGGCGCCGCGTCGTCCGCGGAGAAGAGCGAGACCTTGCAGGAGCCCGCGGGAGCGGGGTCGCGGTAGAGGGCGACACCGGCGCTGTCGGGCCCGCGGTCGGCGAGCTGCGACAGCATCGCGCTCAGGTGTGCTCCGAGCTCCTCCTCGGTCGAGGCCGACTTGCTGAATAGACCGGCGATCCCACACACGAGCGCATCAACCCGAGATGAGCGAGTTCATGGGTCCGTGTGCCTGGGGGCGCGACTGACCGAGCTGGGCGGTGCCGGCGGGGCAAGCGCGCAGCAACGCTGCGTGCTTTGTGCCGCCGGTGCCGATCCAGCGACGTGTCAGGCGCGTCATCCAGGTGCGCGGAGGCGTGGACTCGTTCATCTCCTCAGTAGAGCTGGAGGTAGCGGTCGAGTTCCCACTGGGTGATCTGCTCGTGTGCCGTCTGCCACTCGCGGCGCTTGCAGCGGACGAAGTAGTCGACGTAGTCCTCCTCGCCGACCGAACCGAGCGCCTTGCGCAAGACGTCGTCGCCCTCGAGCTCGCGGGTGGCGTCGAGGAGGTTCTCGGGCAGGGTCTCGATCCCCATCTTCTCGCGCTCTTCCGCGCTCGTCTCGTACATGTTCGCGTCGGTCGGGTCCCCGGGGTCGAGGTCGTTCTCGATCCCGTCGAGGCCGGCGGCCAGGATCACCGTCGCGGCGAGGTATGGGTTGCATGAACCGTCGACGGTCCGGTCCTCGACCCGCCCTGCCTCCGGGATGCGGAGCATCATCGTGCGGTTGTTGTAGCCGTAGGTGACGTAGGCGGGTGCCCAGGTGGCGCCGCTCGTCGGGGCGCCGATCACCAGGCGCTTGTAGGAGGTGACGGTCGGTGCGCTGACCGCGATGTAGGCCTTTGCGTGCGCCTTGAGGCCGGCGATGAACTTGTAGGCGACGTCGCTCAGCCCGAGGCCCCGCGGGTCGTCTTCGGCGTCGCGCTCGAAGAGGTTCGTCTCACCATCCCAGAGGCTCATGTGGAAGTGAGCGCCGCTGCCGGTCAGGTGCGCGAAGGGCTTCGGCATGAAGGTCGCGATCAGTCCGCGCTCCTGGGCCATCGCCTCGACCATGTAGCGGTAGAAGACCGCGCGGTCACAGGTGGTGAGCGCGTCCGCGTAGCCGAAGTTCTGCTCGAACTGCCCGTTCGCGTCCTCGTGATCGGTCGCGTACATCTGCCAGCCGAGCGAGTTGACGTTGCGTGTCACGTCCGCGACGAAGTCGAACGAGCGGGTCAGCGCGCGGATGTCGTAGCAGGGCTGCTCGAGGGTGTCGAGGGGGTCGGCGAGCTCGATCCGGCCATCGTCGGTCTTGCGCACGAGGAAGTACTCGAGCTCACAGCCGATCTTGAGCTCGTAGCCGGCCTCGCGGGCGCGCTCGACCTGGCGCCGCAGGATCGTCCGCGGGCAGTACGGCCAGGCCTCGCCCTCGACGGTCGCATCGCACGCGAACCAGCCGATCTCCGGCCGCCACGGGAGCCGGGTATAGGTGCTCGGGTCCGGCATCGCGATCAGGTCGGGGTTATCGGGCGTCTGGCCGATGTCCCCTGCCGCGAACCCGGCGAAGCCCGCCCCGTTGCTGAGCAGGCCGTCGAGCTCCTGCGCGGGCACCAGCTTCGCGCTGGGCTTCGCGTGCATATCGACGAACTGGGCGAAGAGGAACTCGACCCCCTCGTCCGCTACCGCCTTGCGCACGTCGTCGGCTGTCAGGCCCGCCGCCATGCTGGTTGTATCTCACATAAAGCCGGTAGGCGCAATGGCGCGCATGCCAGCATTTCGGCGCCCGATATGTGGGCGGCACACATAGCCCGGCCGCGGCTCGAAGGCACCGCCCGCCTGCCCCCGGTGAAGCCCGCGAGCGGCCCGCTTGCGTCTGTGTACCAATTTGTCTAGTCTTGCGCTTGGGCGGCCGAGAGGCCGTCAAAAAGCGATGTCGTTTCTCCTCATCTGTCCCAACTGCGGCGAGCGCGAAGTCACCGACTTCGCGTACGGCGGCGAGGTCGTCCCACGGCCGAAGGCGAAGCCCTCCCAGCGCGAGTTGAACTCCTACAACTACTTCCGCCGTAACCAGGCGGGCCTCCAGCGCGAGTGGTGGTATCACCGCTCCGGCTGCCGCGAGTGGTTTCTGGCCGACCGCGACACAACCACCAACCGCGTCGAGTGGGTTGGCCTCCCGGAGCGATGAGCCGCCTCCCCCCTAGCCGGGGCCAGCGCATCGATCGCGACCGGCCCGTGACCTTCAAGTTCGACGGAAGGGAGGTGCAGGCCCTCGAGGGCGACACGATCGGCTCGGCGCTCGCGGCCGACGGCCATCGGGTCCTCTCGCGCAGCTTCAAGTACCACCGCCCGCGCGGGCTGTTCTGCTGCGCGGGCCAGTGCCCGAACTGCCTCGTCGACGTCGACGGGTGGCCGGCGGTCCGCGCCTGCACCGAGCCGGTCCGAGAGGGGATGCGGGTAGAGCCGATGAACGCCAGGCCGTCGCTTCGGTTCGACGTGATGCGCGCCACGGACCACTTCGGAAAGCCGCTGACCCCGCCCGGCTTCTACTACAAGACCTTCATCAGGCCTCGGCGGCTGTGGCCGCTCTACGAAAAGGTCCTCCGCAACGCGGCCGGGCTCGGCCGGATCACGCGCCGCCAGCCTGAGCGGGAGTGGCGCACCGAGTACCGCCGCCGCCACTGCGACGTGCTCGTGATCGGCGGCGGTGTAGCCGGGATGGCAGCGGCGCTGCGCGCGGCTGAGCTCGGGGCTGACGTGACGCTCGTCGACGACGGGCCCGAGCTCGGCGGCGGCATGCTCACGGGCCCTGGCGCGGACGAGGCCCGCCTGACGGCCGCGCGCCTCACCGGCGCAGGGGTCGAGGTGCTGGCACCCGCAGCCGCGCTCGGATTCTTCGACGGGATCGTCCCCGTCTGGGCCGGGAGCACGCTGCACCAGATCCGAGCCCGGGCCCACATCGCAGCGACCGGCTCGATCGAGCAGCCGCTTCTGTTCGAGGGCAACGACCTCCCGGGGGTGATGCTGTGCTCAGGCGCCGAGCGGCTCGCCTCCCTGTACGGCGTCAAGCCCGGTGACGTGGCTGTGGTCGCCACCACCGCCGACCGCGGCGTCGCATCGGCGCTGGCGCTCAAGGAGGCGGGGGTGGCGATCGCCGCCGTCGCCGACGCGCGCCCGGAGGGGCCGAACGAGGAACTGGCGGCACGGCTCGAAGGCGCGCGGATCGAGCTCCTGAGGGGCACCGCGGTGGTCCGCGCGTTCGGGCGCGGGCGCGTCAGAGGAGTGGTCGTGGCGGACCTCGACGAGACCGGCCGTTGGATCCCCGATCGGGAGCGGGGCATCGATTGCGACCTGGTCGCGGTCTCCGGAGGCACGGTGCCGGCGACGTCGCTGCTGCTCCAGGCCGGGGCCAAGTCCCGCTGGGATGAGGCCCAGGGTGCCTACCTGCCCGAGGATCCGCCGGCCGGCGTCCACACGGCCGGGGCGGTCGCCGGCCACGGCTCGCTGGAGGCGGCCGCCGCCTCGGGGTCGATCGCGGGAGCGGAGGCCGCGATCGAGCTCGAGCTCGGGGGCGCCGACGACCGCGCCCGGCTCGAGGCCGATCGCGCCGCCATGAACGGGGTCCGCCAGGCCGGCTCCGAGGCGGTGCCGGCCGCGGCTTCGGGTGCTGCCCGCGGCCATGGGCGCTGCTTCGCCTGCCTCTGCGAGGACGTGACCGCCGACGATATCTCCTACGCGCTCGAGGAGGGCTTTGACTCGCTCGAGTTGCTGAAGCGCTACACGACCGTGACCATGGGCCCGTGCCAGGGCCGAATGTGCCAGCTCCCCTCGATCCGCAAGGTGGCCGAGGACACCGGGAGCGCGGTCGGCGACGTTGGGCTGACCACCGCGAGGCCGCCGTGGTCGAGCGTGCCCCTGGGGGTCCTCGCCGGCCGGCCGTTCGAGCCGGCCAAGCGCTCCGCGGTCCACGGCCGCCACCGCGAGCTCGGGGGCAACGTGCTCTGGGCGGGCGACTGGCGCCGGCCCTACGACTACGGGGACCCGCAGGGCGAGACGATGGCGGTCCACGAGGGCGCTGGCCTGATCGACGTCTCCACGCTCGGCAAGCTGATGGTGCGCGGCCCGCAGGCGGCGGACTTCCTCAACCGCCTTTACCCGAACCGCTTCGACACCCTGAAGCCCGGTCGCATCCGCTACGGGGTCCTCGGGGACGATGCCGGGCGGATCACCGACGACGGCACCGTCTGCCGCCTCGACGACGAGTCGTTCTATGTCACCACCACCTCCAGCGGCGCCGACGCCGTCGAGAGCTGGTTTGCCTGGTGGCTCGCCGACTGGGACATGGACGTCCACCTCACCGACGTGAGCCAGGGCCTGGCCGCGTTCAACCTCGCCGGTCCGCGGTCGCGGGAGATCCTCTCCAGGCTCACCAACCTCGACTGCTCCAACGAGGCTTTCACCTACCTCGACGGCAAGCGCGCCTACGTCGCCGGGGTGCCCTGCCTGCTGCTCCGGATCGGCTTCGTCGGCGAGCTCGGCTACGAGCTCCATTGTCCCGGTGCCCTCGCCGAGCACCTCTGGGACTCGATCATGGCTGCGGGCGAGCCACACGGAATCCGGCCGTTCGGCCTCGAGCCGCAGCGGGTGCTGCGCCTGCAGAAGCTGCACATCCTGGTCGGCCAGGACACGGACGCCGAATCGAACCCGCTGGAGGCAGCGATGCCGTGGATCGTGAAACTCGACAAGGAAGAGGACTTCATCGGCCGCTGGGCGCTCGAGTCCGTCCAGGAGCGCGGCGACGAGAACAAGCTCGTCGGCTTCACCGTCGGCAACGGGGCAGTGCCTGCGGAGGGGGCGGCCGTCGTCGTCGACGAGAGGCCGGTGGGCAGGGTCACCTCCTCCCGCTTCTCCCCCCGGCTCGAGCGGACGATCGGGATGGCTTGGGTCCCGGCGGCGCTGGCCTCCGACGGCGTTTCGATCACGCTCGCCGACAACGGGCGCCGGCTGAGCGCGAGGGTCCAGACCGCCCCCTTTTACGACCCCGACCAGGAGCGGCTGCGGGGATGAGGTCGAGGGGATGAAGCTCGAGTTCCTGGCTCCGGACGCCGCCCAGCCCTCCGCGGGAGACGCCCCCGCTCTGCGCAGCCCGATCGAGTGGTCGCATCGGGAGGCCGGTGCGCGTACGTCAGTGCGGCTGGGCTGGCGCTCGGTGGCCGACTACGGCGACCCCGAGCGGGAGGCAGCCGCCTGCGAGCGAACCGTCGGGGTGGCGGATCTCTCCTGCCTCGGAAAGCTCGAGCTCCAAGCCGCCCCGGAGGTCGCGGCGAAGATCGTCTCGAGCCTCGCGGGCGGCGCCAGTCTCACCCTCGGACAGGCGGCTCTTTGCGAGCAGGTGTGGTGGTGTCCCCTCACGAGCGGGCGCGTTCTGGCGGTGACTCCTCCAGAGGCGACGGCGACCGTTCGGGATCAGCTCGAGGCTGCGGCGGCCGCCGTGTCGTTCGCCTCGGTTCACGAGCTGACGACGACGCTTGGCTCGAACGCTGTGGTCGGGCCGAGCGCCCGTGAGGCCTTCGCGCGCAGCACGGCGCTCGACATGCGCCCGCAGGCCTTCGGCGAGGCGGCGTTCGCCCCGGTGTCGGTGGCACGGGTCCCGGGGATGGTCCTGCGGACCGCAGACGACGGCTTCCTGCACATGTTCGGCGCCGGGTATGCGCAGTACGTGTGGACCGTGTTCGTCGACGCTGCGAAGCACCTCGGCGGGCGCGCGGTCGGCGTCGACGCCCTCCCGGCGGAGGTGGGCTTCCGTGCGTGACCTCTTTCGCAAGCGTCGGATGTGGCGGCGGGCCACCGAGCTTCGCGATCGCTACGACGTTGTCATCGTCGGTGGAGGCTCTCACGGGCTCGCGACCGCCTATTACCTGGCGCGCGACCACGGAATCACGGACGTCTGCGTGCTGGAGCAGAGCTACATCGGCTCGGGCGCGGCGGGCCGCAACACGACGATCCTTCGCTCGAACTACAAGACGCCCGAGGGCGCCCGCTTCTACGACGCCTCGGTGAAGCTCTACGAGAGGCTCTCGGCAGAGCTCAACTACAACCTGCTGTTCTCCCAAGAGGGGCATCTCACGCTCGCCCACACGGACCGGGCGATGTTCGTGATGAACGAACGGGCCGAGGTCAACCGGCTCGAGGGGATCGACTCGAAGGTGATCGGGCCCGAGGAGGTCAGACGCCTGGCCCCGGCGATGTCGGTCGAGCCCGACGCCGTCTATCCGGTCATGGGAGCCCTCTACCACCCCCCTGGCGGGATCATCCGCCACGACGCAGTCGTCTGGGGGCTCGCGCGCGGTGCCGACGCAGGCGGGGCCGAGATCCACCCGTATGCGAAGGTGACCGGCGTCGAGCGCTCCAACGGACGGGCCAGCGGTGTCACCCTCGCCAACGGGCGCACGATCGGCGCCGGCACCGTGGTCAACGCGACCGCGGGCTGGAGCTCGACGGTCGCGGCGATGGCCGGAGTCGAGCTCCCGATCACGACCCACATCCTCCAGGCGTTCGTAACCGAGCCACTGAAGCCGCTGCTAGACGTCGTGATCGTCTCCTCGCAGATGCACGTCTACATCTCGCAGACCGACCGTGGCGAGTTCCTGATCGGCGCCGAGATCGAGCCCTGGACGACCTACCGCCAGCAGGGCACCCTCAACTTCCTCCAGGAGGCATCACGAAATGCGCTGGAGCTCTTTCCTCAGCTCGAGCGGGCGCGGATGCTGCGCAGCTGGGCCGGCCTCTGCGACATCAGCCCCGACTACAGCCCGATCCTCGGCCGCACCGAGGTGGACGGCTTCCTGCTCAGCGCCGGGTGGGGCACCTACGGCTTCAAGGCGGCGCCGATAGTCGGCAAGACCATGGCGGAGCTGGTGGCGACCGGCACCACTCCCGAGCTGATCGAGCCGTTCGCGCTCGAGCGCTTCTACCGCGACCGGCTCGTCTCCGAGGTGGGGGCAGCCGCCGTGTCGCACTGACAACAGAGAAGGAGAGCGAGCCAGATGAAGTCAAGCCTCGAGATCGCACAGGACGCGGAGCTTCAGCCGATCGAGGAGATCGGCGAGAGCCTCGGGCTCGAGCCCGAGGAAATCGAGCCGTACGGGCGGTACAAGAGCAAGATCTCGCTGGAAGCGCTGGACCGCCTGGCGGACCGGCCGAACGGCAAGCTCGTCTGCGTCGCCGGAATGACGCCGACCAAGGCCGGTGAGGGCAAGACGACCACCTCGGTGGCGCTGACCGAGGGCATGGGCTACATCGGGCGCAACCCGGTGCTGTGCCTGCGCGAGCCGTCGGTCGGGCCGGTGTTTGGGATGAAGGGTGGGGCCGCCGGCGGCGGGTTCGCCCAGGTCGTCCCGATGGAGGACCTAAACCTTCACTTCACCGGCGACATCCACGCAATCGGCGCCGCCAACAACCTCCTCGCCGCGATCCTCGACGCCTCGATCCTGCACGGCAACCCGCACCACATCGACGCGCTACAGGTGACGTGGAAGCGAGCCGTGGACATGAACGACCGCGCGCTGCGCCACGTGGCGCTGGGGCTCGGCGGCGCCGCCAACGGCTACCCACGCGAGACGGGGTTCGACATCACCGCCGCCTCGGAGGTGATGGCGATCCTCGCCGTGGCGCACGACCTTCAGGATCTCCGCCGCCGGATGGGCCGGATCACCGCCGCGTACACGCGCGCGGGCGAGCCGGTGACCGCCGAGGACCTCGGCGCGGCGGGAGCCATGACCGTGCTGCTGAAGGACGCGATCAAGCCGAATCTGATTCAGACGCTCGAGGGGCAGCCGTGCCTCATGCACGCGGGTCCCTTCGCGAACATCGCCCACGGAAACTCCTCCGTCGTGGCCGATCTGCTCGGGCTGAAGCTCGGCGACTACGTGATCACCGAGTCCGGGTTCGGGTCGGACATGGGGATGGAGAAGTTCATCGACATCGTCTGCCGCGCCGGCGGGATCGCGCCCGATGCGATCGTCCTCGTCGCCACCGTGCGCGCGCTGAAGCACCATGGCGGCCTTGGCGACGATCCTGGGACCAACAGCAGGGACGGCCTGCGGGCGGTCGAGGCCGGCGTCGAGAACCTAACGCGCCACCTCGAGATCGTGCGCAACTTCGGCCTCCCGGCGGTGGTCGCGGTCAACCGCAGGCCCGAGGACACGGACGAGGAGGTCGAGCTGGTGAGTCGCCTCGCGCAGGAGGCGGGAGCCTTCGGCGCCGCCGTCAGCGACGGGTTCGCGCAGGGCGGCAAGGGTGTGGCCGACCTCGCCGAGGCCGTCGTCGCAGCGTGCGACGAGCCGAACGAGTTCCGGTTCCTCTACGACGGCGACAACTCGATCAAGGAGAAGATCGAGACGATCGCCGAGCGCGTCTACGGCGCGTCGGAGGTCGTCTATTACCTCGAGGCCGAGCACAAGCTCGAGCGGTTCGAGAGCCAGGGCCTGGGCGGGCTCCCGGTCTGCATGGCCAAGACTCCGCTCTCGCTCTCGGCGGACCCCGCGCTCCTCGGCGCGCCACGCGGGTTCCAGCTTCCGGTCCGTGACGTGCGTGCGTACACCGGCGCCGGGTGGCTGGTCCCGCTCTGCGGCGAGATCCAGCAGATGCCCGGGCTCGGCAAGACGGCCGCCGCGTTCGGCGTCGACATCGACGCCGAGGGCCGAACCGTCGGGCTGTTCTAGATGGCGCTGCGAAGATGCGGGCCATGGCCGGGCTCGCCGACCGCCGGATTGACGACGCGCTTGCCGACCTCGCGTCGCGCGAGGAGCCCGCTGCGGCTGGGGTTGCCGCTGCCCTGGCCTGCGCGTCGGCCGCCTCGCTGGTCGAGCTGACGGCTGGCCTCGCGGCCGAACGGGTAGCCGGCGGCGAGGCCACCAAGCCACGGCAGGAGCAGCGCATGCGGGCTCTCGGTGCGGCGGCGGGTGATCTACGCGCTCGCCTCCCCGCCGTCGCAGATGCCGATGCCGAGGCCTACGAGCGGGTGATCGAAGCCGCTGGCCCGCAGGCGCGAGCACAGGCCCTGGCGCTCGCCGCCGAGCCTCCGCTCGAGGTGGCTGAGTCGGCCGCCGAGCTCGCCGAGGCGGGCGCCGAGGTGGCGGCCGCCGGCGACTGGCCGTTCACAGCCGACGCGCTGACCGCGACCCACCTCGCGGTGGCGGCGGCGGTCAGCTCGGCTGCGCTCGTGGCGGCGAACCTTGCCGATCGCGAGGACCCTCGCGCCGAGCGGGCCTTGGCCGCCGCCGAGCGGGCTCGGCGCGCGGCGGGCTGACGATCCGCCGTGGCTGCGGTCGCGCTCGGCTTCGCCACCGCGCTGTGCTGGGGCCTCGCGGACTTTCTCGGCGGCCTGCGCACCCGGCGCCTGACCCTCGCGCTCGTGCTCGGAGCGAGCCAACTCTGCGGCGTGGCGGCGATCACCGTGGTCGTGGGCGCCGGCAGCCTGGAGGTCCCCGCAGGCACCGATGTCGCGCCCGCGCTGATCGCCGGTGTCTGCCAGCTGGCCGGGATCGCGGCGCTTTACCGAGCCCTGGCGATCGGGACGATGAGCGTGATCTCGCCGATCTCCGCCAGCGGCGCCGCGGTCCTGCCGGTGGTGGTCGGCCTCGCCGCGGGCGAGCGGCCGGGCGGGCTTCAGGTGGTGGGGATGCTGGGGGTCTTCGCCGGCGTCGCCCTCGCGACGCGCAGCGTGGATGGCCGCATAAAGGACGGGCGCTCGCGTGAGGCCCTGGTTCTCAGCGCGATCGCGGCCCTTGGCTTCGGCGGCTTCTACGTGGGCATGGACGCGGCGGCCGACTCGACCGACCCCCTGGGCGCGCTCCTCGTTGCGCGGATCGCCGCCACCGCGGCGCTCGCCGTGGTCCTCGTCATCGCGCGCCCGCGCCTGGGCGGCAACGCGACGGACCTGCCGGCGCTGGCGCTGATCGGGCTTCTCGACGTCGGCGCCAACGCCTGCTTCGCGCTGGGCACCGAGACCGGGCTCCTGAGCGTCGTCGCCGTCCTCGCCTCGCTCTACCCGGTCGGCACGGTGGTGCTGGCGAGGGCGCTTCTCGGCGAGCGGCTCGCCACGGTGCAGGCCGCCGGGGTGGCGGTCGCGCTGACGGGAGTCGCGCTCATAGCCGCGGGGTGAATAGGCTCTCTTCATGACCCGGCGGCGGCAGCTCTCGGAGCAGATTCTCACTGCTAAACGCGCCCACGGCCTCACCTGGGCGGAGCTCGCCGAGACGCTCGGAGCGCCGGTGGAGTGGTCGACCTGCGCGCTTTTAGGTCAGTTTCCGCTCTCCGAGGATCAGGCACGAGCCGCGGTCGACACCCTCGGGCTGGATGCCGACGCGGTCGCCGAGCTCACCGCGTCGCCGATGCGTGGCGGCCTCGACGAGTCCGTCCCCACCGACCCGACCGTCTATCGCTTCTACGAGATCGTCCAGGTCTACGGTCCGGCGATCAAGGAGCTGATCCACGAGGAGTTCGGCGACGGGATCATGAGCGCGATCAACTTCGGCTTCACCGTCCGCCGGATTCCTGATCCCGCGGGCGATCGGGTCGAGATCGTGCTGAACGGCAAGTTCCTGCCGTATGAGTGGCGGGAGTAGCGGCCTCTCCGGACCCGCCTACGTCCAGGGATAGGGGCCCTTCGAGGCCAGGTGCGACTCGCCGCGGGCGAAGCGCCCCAGCCCGAAGGCTTCGAGCCGGTCGCCTCGGTCGAGGACGTCGTCGGCGGCGAGGCGACCCAGCGCCAGCATCTTGAAGCCGTGGCCCGAGTCGACGATCGCGTAGGCGTTCTCGAGCACCCAGTCGCAGATCGGGTAGTTGTCGGGGGTGTGGGCGACGATGCCGCCGCCAAGCGTCATCCGCCACTCTGCCGCCCGGCCACGGAAGCGCCCGAAGGCCTGGGCGAGCCCGGACGTGAAGAACTCGCCGAATGCCTCGTCCGCCGCGTGGGCTGGATTGTCGGGCCCGTAGGGATCGAGGTCGGGCTTCGAGAGCAACACCGGCAGGCCGCCGCCGGTCACCCCGGTGCCGTCGCGGCCCATGCGCAGGTAGATCCCCCAGGGGCCGGGATGGAGCACGCGGCCGTCGGAGTCGGAGCGAAGCTCGCCGGCCTGATCCAGGTGCACAACGGGCGGCTCGGCCCCGGCGCGGCCGCCGAGACCGACCCCGGGCAGGGCGAACTCCCCTTCCTGGGCCTTCAGGTAGGCGATCAGCGGCCGGGGCTCTCCGCCGTCAGACGGCTCGATCTCCGGGCGCAGCCCGAGCATGCGCCAGAGCGACTCGACCCATGGGCCCGGCGCGGCCACGAGCGTCTCACACGGGATGCTGCCCTTCGAGGTCTGGACCGACTCCACCCCGCCGACCCCGAGCCCAAGCCCGGTCACCTCCACCCCCTCCTCGATCACCGCGCCGGCCGCCCGCGCCCGCGACGCGAGGTGGCGCACCGTCTGCATCGGATCGGCCCAGCCGCCCCGTCGCTCGTGCAGGATCGCGGCGACGTCGGCCTCCCAATCCGGCCAGGTGAAGGAGAGGTACGTGCGGCAGTCGTCGGCGCCGAGCGCGAGCTCGGACTCGTAGCCCGCGCGCTCGTGCTGTTCGCGGATCGCGATGAGGTCGTCCACCTGGCGCTCGGGCACGGCCGCGAGGTAGCCGATCTGGCGAAAGCCGAACTCCTCCGGCTCGGCCTCGAAGAGCTCGACCGACATCCGGATGATCTCGGTGATCGCCGGCGAGCGATAGTAGTTGCGGACGATGCCGCCGGCAGCGCCCGAGGCTCCGCTTCCGATCAGCCCCTTCTCCACCACAAGCACGTCGGCGCCGCGCTCGGCGAGGCGCCAGGCAGCCGAGAGCCCCAGCACTCCGCCGCCGACGACGACGTGGCTCGCCGGCCTCAGCTCCACGGGTACGGGCTCTGCGAGACCGGATGCAGCTCGCCCGTCGAGAAGCGCTCGAAGCGAAACGGCGCCAGCAGCGTCGAATGCTCGCCGCGCAGCTCGCGGGCGACCTCGCGCCCGACCGCGATCATCTTGTAGCCGTGGTTCGAGTCCGCGGCGACGTAGACGTTGTCGAGCATCCGATCGAAGATCGGGAAGTTGTCGGCGGTGAACGCCCCCGCACCGCCCGAGCGCACCTGGACGTAGCTGCGGCGACAGCCCTCGAACCGCTCCATGCAGTGCGAGAGCGCCGCGCACCACAGGTCCGGGAAACTCGCCTCGACCGAGCCCGTGGGGTAGGGGTCGAGCTGGATCTCGTGCCCGAGGCGGAGCGGCTGCGCCCCGCCCTGGACCGACTCGCGGTCAGGCTTCACGTAGATGCCCCAGGGGCCCTCGCTGACCACGGTGCCGTCGTCGGCTCGCAGCGGGCCCTCCGCGTCGACGTGGAGCACCGGAGCCTCCGCGCCTGAGGCCGTGTCCAGGGTCGCCGGCGCCATGGCGACCTCGCCCTCCTGCAGGTACCAGTACGTCCACATCGGGGCATCGCGCTCAAGCTCGCCATCGGGATGGCGGACGTCGATCCGGTCGGGAAGGCCGAGCAGCCGCCACAGGTGTGCGATCCACGGGCCCACCGCGATCACCACCTGGTCGACCTCGACCGCGCCCGCCGTCGTCTCCACCGCGGCCACCGCTCCCGACCCGTCGCGGCGAAAGCCGGTGACCTCGACCCCCTCTGAGATCCGCGCGCCGGCGGCACGCGCCTTAGACGCGAGGCCCAGCATCGACTCCCGGTTGAACGCGAACCCGCCGGCGCGCTCGTGCAGGCAGGCGGTGAGGCCCTGCGCCCGCCAGTCGGGGTAGAGCTCGCGCATGTGGGAGCGGACAGCATCCGCCCCGGTGTGGAGCTCCGACGGGTACCCGATCCGCTGCTGGCGCTCGAAGACCTCGGCCAGCTCCGCCTCCTGGGCCCGCGGCCCGAGCGCGATGTAGCCCGACCCGTGGTAGTGGAGGGTCTCGGGATCGGACTCCCAGATCTCCACACAGGCGGCCATCAGCTCCTGCATCGCCGGCTGGAAGTAGTTGTTGCGGATCACCCCGCAGGCGATGCCGGAGGCGCCGGACGCGACCGAAGCCTTGTCGACTACGAGTGCCTCCTCCCCCGCCGCCGCCAGGTGCCATGCCGTCGAGAGCCCATGGACACCCGCCCCGATCACGAGGTGGCGGGCGGAGTCAGGCAACGAAGCCATAAGGGTCGCTAGTGGTCGGGCGGCTCCCAGCCCTCGAGCACCGGCGGCCTCCAGTCCTCGCCCACGACGGGCGAGTCGGAGACCCAGGGCCCGAGCTCGGGCTGAGGGAACTTGGCGTGGGCCTGCTTGAGGCGGATGCCGTAGGAGTTACCGGCTTGGAGGTGCGCGATCAGGACCTTGCGGGCGATCTCGTCCTCGCGGCCATCGGGGATGTCGAAGTAGATGCCGAAGGAAGGAGTTGGAGTAGCGGTCGAAGACCGCCGGCACGCCCTCCTCCTCGAGCAGCTCGACATCCTCGAGCCAGTTGAGGTCCTGGCCTGGCGTGGCCGCATCGAGGTCGATGTCCTCGAGGAGCGAGATGTCCTCCTGGTACGGGAAACGCTCCCCGGAGAGGTACTCGGCGTCGATCGAGACGACCTTCTCGGGCTCGCGCACGTCGTCGGCGCGGGCCATCAGGACTCCTCGGTCGCGCCCGCGTGCTCGGGCAGGAAGTCGACCGGGTTCTCGAGGTAGCGGTCGAGCATGGTGCGGATTTCGCCCAGCGCCCGCTCCTCGCTGACGCCTGGGATGTAGTCGGTCCCGGCGAGCGGCACCTTCGCCATCGCCGAGGCCTCGACGGTCAGCGCCGCGAGGTCCTCGGGCTCGAGGCTGTGCACGCTGGTCTTGCCGCAGGCGCGGGCGAGCATCTGCACCTCGAGCGTGAGCGTGTGGAGGAAGTTGAACACCCTCTGGGCGGCCTCCTCGACGTGCAGGCGCTTGCGAAGCTCCGGGTCCTGGGTCGTGATCCCAACCGGGCAGCGGCCGGTGTGGCAGTGGTAGCACTGGCCCGCGGGAACCCCGACGGTGCCCTCGTAGTCGGTGACGCCGGGGATCTCCTTGTTGCAGTTGAGCGCCATCAGCGCCGAGTGGCCGATCGCGATCGCGTCCGCGCCGAGCGCCAGGCACTTCGCGATGTCACCGCCGTTGCGGATCCCGCCCGCGACGACCAGGTCGACCTCGTCGACGAGCCCGACGTCCTCAAGCGCGCGGCGCGCCTCCGGGATCGCCGCCAGGAGCGGGATGCCTGTCTCCTCCGCGGCGATGTGCGGGCCTGCCCCGGTCCCGCCCTCGGCCCCGTCCAGGTAGATGATGTCGGGGCCGCACTTGGCCGCCATCCGCACGTCGTCGTAAACGCGGGCGGCGCCGAGCTTGAGCTGGATCGGGACCTCGTAGTTCGTCGCCTCGCGGGTCTCCTGCACCTTGAGCGAGAGGTCGTCGGGGCCGAGCCAGTCCGGGTGGCGCGCCGGCGAGCGCTGGTCGATCCCGGCGGGGAGCGAACGCATCTCGGCTACCTGCTCGGTCACCTTCTGGCCCATCAGGTGCCCTCCGAGGCCGACCTTGCAGCCCTGGCCGATGAAGAACTCGATCCCGTCGGCCAGCATCAGGTGGTGCGGGTTGAAGCCGTAACGGCTCTGGATCACCTGGTAGTACCACTTGGTCGAGAGGTCCCGCTCCGGCGGAATCATCCCGCCCTCGCCAGAGCAGGTTGCCGAGCCGGCCATCGAGGCACCCTTCGCGAGCGCCATCTTCGCCTCGAGCGAGAGCGCGCCGAAGCTCATGCCGGTGATGTAAACGGGGATGTCGAGCTCGAGTGGCTTCTTGGCGAAGCGGCTGCCGAGCACGGTCTTCGTGTCGCACTTCTCGCGATAGCCCTCGATCACGAAGCGGGTCAGCGTCCCCGGGAGGAAGATCAGGTCGTCCCAGCCTGGGAGCTTCTTGAACATCGAGAAGCCGCGCATCCGGTAGCGGCCGAGCTCCGCCTTCATGTGGATGTCGTTGATGACCTCCGGCGTGAAGATCGGGCTGCGGCCCAGCACCTCCCGCGCGCCAGCCGACTCCTTTGGCCGGCCGACTCCTTGTGGGGAGTGGCGGGTGCCTGCTGGTCGGGTATCTCGTCGGCCATCGCGATCCTCCTACAGCACCAGCTTGCGCTCGCTGGGCTCGAGGTTGTCGTAGTTGTAGAGCTTCTTCCCGCAGACGAACTTGCGCAGCTCGGGCGGCGCGCCAAGCCCGTAGATCGAGAACTTGCGCTCGACCAGCTCGGTGTCGGCGTCGGTCCACTCGCCCTCGACGCAGTCGATCCCGAGCGAGGCGATCTTTCCTCCCACGTAGATCGTGCCGTCGTACATGGAGTCGCCGAGCCCCGGGCCCACGTCGCCACAGATGATCTGGCGCCCGCGCTGCATCATGAAGCCGGTCATCGAGGCGGCGTTGCCGAGGGCGATGATCGTGCCGCCCTTCTGATCGATCCCCGTCCGCGCCCCCACGTCGGACTTGACGACGAGGTCGCCGCCGCGCAGCGCGGCGCCGGCGAGCGAGCCTGCGTTCTCCTCGACGACGACCACCCCCGACATCATGTTCTCGGCGACCGACCAACCCACCCGCCCGGTGATCTCGACCTCGGGACCGTCGATCAGCCCACAGCCGAAGTAGCCGAGGCTGCCCTCGAAGCGGATCCGGCACCGGGTCAGGATCGCGACGCCCAGCGAGTGCCGTGCGCTCGGGTTGAGCACGGTCACGTCGGTGATCCCCTGCTCGTAGATCAGCCAGCGCAGCTCGGCGTTGATCTTGCGCGGCGTGAGCTCGGCCGCGTCGATCACGGCCCGTCCGCCCTCGATCTTGGCCGTCTTCGGGATCGAGTCGTCGAGCTCGACGAGCCCGCGCTCGTCCATCCGCACGGGGGCCTCGCTCATCTGCTCCAAACGCGTACCTCTCCCTCGTACGGATCGTGCGTCGAGATCTCGCGGTCGAGCACCTGGCGGATGGCGATCTCCTCGGAGGCGAGGGCGACCACCTCGTCGTCCTCGTAGAGCACCAGCGGCTTTGCGCCCAGCTCGTCCTTGGCGACGCCGAGCGAATCCTCGGTGACGCAGATGTATGTGAAGACGCCGTCGAGGTCGGAGAGGCTCTCGCGCATCGCCTCCTCGAGCGAGAGCCCCTCGCTCATCCGCTCGGCGAGGTAGACGGCGATGATCTCCGAGTCGCACTCGGACTGGAACCGGTGGCCCGCACGCTGGAGGCGCCGGCGCCAGTCGTGGAAGTTCGTGAGCTGCCCGTTGTGGACCACGGCGACGTCCGGGAAGGGGTAGGCCCAGTACGGGTGCGCGTTGGCGATGTCCACGTCGGACTCGGTCGCCATCCGCGCGTGCCCGATCGCGTGGGTACCGGTGAACTCCCCGAGCCCGTATTCGCCTGAAACGGTCTCGGCGTCGCCCAGGTCCTTGACGATCTCGAGCGAACGCCCCAGGGAGAGCACCTCCGTGTGGCGTACGCGCTCGACGGCATCGGCGAGCACCTTCAGGTCGCCGTCGAAGGCGAACGTGATCGTCATCGTCCGGGGGGTCTCCTTGATCTCCTCGATCCGGGCCCCCGCCGCCCGCATCCGCGCCTCGACCTGGGCGCGCTGGCGCTCGACGCGTTGAGCCAGCTCGGGGTCGGAGTCGTTCGGCTCGCTCAGCTTCACGTGCATGATGAAAGAGTCGCGGTGGCCGCGGTAGAGCGCGTATCCGGTTGAGTCGGGTCCGCGGTGCTTCATCGCCTGCAGCATCCGCGTCAGATCACGGCCGACCTGGTGCTCTCCATCGCCGTTGCGGTAGATGATCCCGGCGATCCCGCACATGACTAGGGAAGGACCTCCAGGTACTCGTCGCGCTCCCAGTCGGTGACCGCCGCGAGGTAGCGCTCCCACTCGTCGCGCTTGTAGTGCATGAACACGTCGTAGAGGCGGCCCGGAAGCGCCGAGCGCACGACCTCGTCCGCCTCGAGAGCCTCCAGCGCTGCACCCAGGTGGTCCGGGACGCGCTCGAAGGTGGTGCCCTCCGCCAGCAGGTCGTACGTGTTGCGCTGCTGTGGCTCGCCGGGGTCGAGCTCCCGCTTGATCCCGTCGAGGCCGGCCGTGAGCAGCGCGGCCTGGGTCAGGTAGGGGTTGCAGGCGGAGTCGACGCCGCGGAACTCGAAGCGGCCGCCGCTGGCAACTCGGACGGTGCAGGTGCGGTTCTGCCAGCCGTAGTTTCGGTAGACCGGCGCCCAGAAGCCGAAGTCCCACATCCGCTTGTAGGAGTTGACGGTCGGCGATCCGATGCAGACCAGCGCTGCAAAGTGGTCGAGGATCCCGCCCATGAACTGCTTGCCGACCTTCGACAGCTGCGCAGGCCCATCGGGGTCGTGGAAGACGTTCGTTCCCTCCTCGTCTACCAGCGTGAAGTGGTGATGGTGCCCGTTGGCCGAGACGCCGGTGAACGGCTTCGGCATGAACGAGGCGTGGAGCCCGTGATCTCGCCCGACCGCGGCGCAGATCTGGCGGTATGTCGTGATGTTGTCCGCGGTGCGCACAGCGCGGTCGAAGCGGAAGTTGAGCTCGAGCTGGCCCGGCGCGTCCTCGTGGTCGCCGTAGCTCATGTCGAGGCCCATCGCCCGGCCGTGCGAGACGACGTCGAGGATCACCGGCCGCAGCTGCTCGAACTGGTTGATGTGGTAGCAGTAGGGCTTGGTCACCCCCTCCGGGGCAGCGCCGTCCTCACCCAGCCTCAGCCACATCATCTCCGGCTCGATGCCGCACAGGAACGTGTAGCCGAGCTCCTGCTCGACGTCGTGCGCGATCCGCTTCAGGTTCTGCCGCGGGTCGGCGTCGAGGAGCTCGCCCGTCTCGGTGTCGTAGCAATCGCAGTAGACGCGCGCTACCCGCGGGTCCCACGGCAGCCGGCAGAACGTGTCGAGGTCCGCGATCGCCGCGAGCTCGGACTCCTCCGGCCCGAACCCGATGTAGTTCTCCTCGCGATCCGTGAAGAGGTCGGCGGTTGCGCCGTAGACGAGTTGGTAGCCACGCTCCGCGACCTGGGGGAAGTAGCTCGCCACGACCCCCTTGCCGTTGATGTGGCCTGAGACCGAGACCTGCTGGAAGAAGACGTACTCGATCCCCTCACGCTCGATCTCCGCGGTCAGCTCCTCGATCCTCGCCGCACGGCCAGGCGCCTGGCGGGCCTCCTCGAGCGTCGCTGGTGGCGGCTCGATCGCGGGTGAGTCGAGCACTCTCTGGACCTCGCCCTTCGCCGCCCCAGTCTCCACTGTCGCCACTATCGCCCTCCTTGCTCGGCGGTACATCGTGCTGCGCGCCCGAAGGGGTCACTTTCGGTCGCCACGGCGAGTTCGCCCTACTATAACCAGCGATTGAACAAAAAGGTACAAACGCCTCGTGCCTCGCTCGTTGACGCGACCGAAACGGCGCTTCGCGAGCGGCTCTCACCGGGTCGCGCGCGCCAGGGTGACCGCCTTCCCCCGGAGAAGGAGCTGGCCGGTGCGCTGGGCGTGTCGAGGGGCACCCTGCGGCTCGCGCTCGAGCGCCTCGAGTCAAACGGCGAGATCGTCCGCCGACAGGGCAGCGGCACGTTCGTCGGCAGGGTCGCGCTGGGCGCGGCGTTCAGTGAGGGGCTCGAGGTGCTCGAGTCGTACGCATCGCTCGCGCGACGGCAGGGCAAGCGCCTTACGGTTCGCAACCTCCAGGTCGAGCAGGCGCGAACGCCGGGGTACGTGGCCGAAGCGCTCGGGATCGGTAGGGGGACAAGGGCACCGCTGATCCAGCGCACGCTCTTGGCCGATGGGGAGGTCGCCGCGCACATGCGGGACGTCGTCCATCCCGACGTCGCCCTACCGCCGGCCTCAGAGCTGCGCGCGGAGCTCGCCGCGGGCCGGATGGTCCTCGACGTCTTGGTCGAGCTGGGAGTCCCAATCGCCTTCGCGGAGACGAAGGTGCGCCCGCGCCTCGTCGAGCCGGCGAGTCGGCTCGGGGACGCGATGGGAGCGACCCGTCTCGCCGCCGCCCTCGAGCTGGTCGAGGTGATGCACCTCGCCGGCGGCGCGGCCGTGCATTACTCGATCGAGGTGTTCGCCCCGGGCTCGATCGACCTGCACGTGATCCGCGGCCTCAAGCTGGGCGACGATCCCGACGACGGGTTCGTGAACACAGAACGTTCCAGCTAAGGGCACAAGCGTAATTCAAAGACTTCTCTCTATGGATTGACGGGCGAGTCCGCTTGATCGCGAGCGCTCCAGCGAGTTCACTGTCGCGAACGTAAGCCGACCAGGAGGAGACATGCCGATCCCCGTCCGTCTGCATCGGAGCGAGCTCTGCGTACCGGGCACGAGCGCACGGATGCTCGAGAAGGCTCCCAGCCTGGGGGCCGACGTCGTCATGCTCGATCTCGAGGACGCTGTCGCCCCCGACGACAAACCGGAGGCGCGAGCGAACGTGATCGACGCCCTCCGTGAGCGCGACTGGAGCGGCTGCACGGTGACGCTGCGCATCAACGGGCTCGACACCCACTACTGCTACCGCGACATCGTCGACGTCGTCGAACAAAGCGGCGAATGGCTCGACACGGTCCTGGTGCCGAAGGCGAGCTGCGCCGGCGACATCCACCTGGTCGCCACCCTGCTGACCCAGATCGAGGACGCGATGGGGCTCGAGAAGCAGATCGGGATCTCGGCGCTGATCGAGACCGCGCCGGGGATGCTCAACCTCGAGGAGATCGCGGCGAGCTGCCCGGAGCGGATGGAGGCGCTCATCTTCGGCGTCGCCGACTACGCGGCGTCGATCCAAAGCCAGACCGCCTCGATCGGGGGCTCGGACGCGAACTACGCGGTCATCACCGACTCGAACCTGGATGGTGACTCGGATGGTGAGGAGGACATCGCGACCTGCACTGGGGCGATCAGTGGCACTACGCGCTGTCGCGAATCGCGGTCGCCTGCCGGGCCAACGGGCTGCGCCCCGTCGACGGGCCGTTCGGCGATTTCAGCGACCCGGAGGGCTATCTCGTCGCTGCTCGGCGAGCATCGATCCTGGGTTTCGAGGGCAAGTGGTGCATCCACCCCAGCCAGATCGAGCTCGCCAACGAGGTGTTCTCCCCCGACGAGCGGCTCGTCTCGCGCACCCGGCGCATCATCGAGGCGATGAAGGAGGCTGCCGACGACGGCCGCGGCGCGGTCTCGCTCGACGGTCGCCTGATTGACGCAGCGTCCCTGCGGATGGCCGAGCACCTGCTGACCAAGATCGAGCTGATCGAGGAGCGCCAGAACGGCGTCACGCCCGTCGGCGCGGAGGTTGCGGCCGGCGCCTGAGCCTCGCTCGTGGCATTCTTCCGGGATGACCCGACCGGTCGTCCTTGGGATCGTCGGTGACTCGGCAGCAGGAAAGACGACGCTCACCCGCGGCATAGTTCGCATCCTCGGCGGAGACGACAGCGTCTCCTACTTAAGTGGGGACGACTACCACCGCTACGAGCGCCAGCAGCGCACCGAGCTCGGCGTCACGCCGCTCGACCCCGCGGCGAACTACCTCGACGTCCTCGGTCAGCACCTCGGGCACTTGCGGGCCGGCCAGCCCGTCCTAAAGCCGATCTACGACCACCGCACGGGGACCCTCGGCGCCCCCGAGTACGTGCGACCACATCCCTACGTGGTGGTGGAGGGCCTGCTCAACTTCCACTCCGAGGAGCTACGTTCGGCTCACGACATCCGTGTGTTCTTGGCGCCGTCCGAGGATCTGCGACGGACCTGGAAGCTCACCCGGGACTGCACGCGGCGCGGCTACACGACCCACGAGGTCTTCCGGGAGCTCGATCGCCGGGAGCCGGATGTCGAGAGCTACATCCGGCCGCAGCGACGGCACGCCGACATCGTGATGTCGTTCATGCCCGCCGGAGGCGGCGATCCGGAGCTGCTCGACGCGCACCTGATCCTTCGCGACTCCCTGCGGCACCCCGACCTCTCCCCCCTGCTGGGACCCGACGGTGAAGGCCCGACGCTCGTGCGTCGCGGGCACGAGTCGCTGCTGCGGATCCCAGGCGACACCGACCCTGCCCTCGCGGCGGAGCTCGAGGAGGCCGTATGGCAACGGATGCAGTACGCAAGCCACCTGCGCGCCCAGCGGCTCGGGGAGTTCACGATCGGGACCGACCTGCACCGCTCCGAGTCGCTCGCGCTCGCCCAGACGCTCCTCCTGTATCACCTCGTCTCGACCCGCGCCGAGGTCGCGGCCGGGATCGATCCCCACGACCTGCAGGTGCCGAGCGGGATCGGGTCCGACTCGGCGCTTCACACATAGCGCGTAGGAGTGCCGATCAGCCGGCCGGCTCGGCTGCGGCGCGCTCCAGCGCCTCCCGAGCGGACGAACGCACGTACTCGGCGAACGCCTCCACCGGCTCCGAGACCGGGCCGACCGAGGAGGTGACGACGTGCCACTGGCGGTTGGGCAAGCCCCCGCGCGGGCGAATCGTCGCGAGGTGGCCGGCCTCGAGCTCGAGCCCCACCGCCGCCCGGGATTGGAGCGCGATCCCCAGGCCCATCCGGGCAGCGCTCTTGATCGCGCCGTTGGAGCCGAGCGTCAGCAGCGGTGGCTGGAGCTGGTGCGAGGCGAGGTAGGCCTCGCAGAGCCGGCGCGTACCGGAGCCCTGCTCGCGCATGAGCCATGAGCGCTCGGCGAGCTCGGCGACCGGCACCCAGGGCCGCTGCGCCATACGGTCCGCCGTCGCGGTGATCAGGACGAAGTCGTTCTCGAGGAAGGCCGTTCCCTCGAAGCCGCCGTCCTCGGGAGGACGCCCTGATATCGCCACGTCGGCCTCGCGGGCGCCGAGCTGCCTGAAGACCTCCTGGCGGTTGTCCACGTAGACGCTCACCTCCAGGTCGGGACGGCGTTGGCGGAACTCCCGCAGGAGGGCCGGCAGCAGGTACTCGCCGGCGGTCGTGACCGCGGCGACCCGCACCCGCTCTGAGCCGCCGCGCGCCGCGTTGGCAGCGGCCTCCGACCCCTCTCGCAGCAGGGCGACGACGTCACTCGCGTAGCGCGCGTAGGCCCTGCCCGCCGAAGTCGGCCGGATGCCCCGTCCTGCCCGCTCGGTGAGCTCGACACCGACCTCGCGTTCGAGAGCCGCGACCGCGGCCGAGACAGAGGGCTGCGTGACGACCAGTTCCTCGGCCGCGGCCGTGACCGAACCGGTCCGGACGACCGCCAGGAATGCGGAGAGCTGAGTCAGGGTCACGGCCACGGAACCGTCGGCCAATATATAGGGCTGTCTCTATTGATTCAACGTTTTTCTTAGTTTGAACGCATGAGCAAGCTGTGCGAATGTCCCACCATGAGCGAACGACCAGAGACCCTCTCACCGTCGACGAGACTGCTCTGCGGCCCCGGCCCGACCAACGTCGACCCGGCCGCGCTTGACGCGATGAGCAGGCCCATGCTCGGGCACCTCGATCCTGAGTTGCACGACATCCTGCTCGACCTGGTCGAGTTGCTGCGCAGCGCCTACCGGGCGCAATCCGGCCTCGTCCTGCCCCTCCAGTCCACCGGCACGGCCGGGATGGAGGCGGGCCTGGTGAACCTGGTGGAGCCTGGCGAGACCGTGATCGTCGGCGCCAGCGGGTTCTTCGGCGCGCGCCTCGCGGAGGTCGCACGGCGCTGTGGGGCGCGCGTCCACGAGGTCTCGGCGGACTGGGGGGAGCACGTCCCCAACGATCAGCTGCTCGATGCGCTCGACCGCCACCCCGACGCCGCTCTCTTGGCGGTCGTTCACGGCGAGACCTCAACGGGCAGCGAGCACCCTGTCGCCGAGCTCGGAGCGGGGATGCTCGGAGGCGAGACCCTGCTCATGGTCGACTGCGTTACGACACTCGGGGGCGTTGAGCTCGACTTCGACGAGTGGGGTATCGACTACGCCTACTCGTGCACCCAGAAGTGCCTCGCCGCGCCCCCCGGCATGTCCCCCGTTGCGGTTTCGGATCGCGCCCTCGAGCGGCGCCGCAAGCGGCGGACGCCGGTCCCGTTCTCGCTCGATCTCGAGCTGCTGCGCGACTACTGGGTCGAGCGCCCGGCGACCTACCACCACACCGCACCGATCCTCCACATCTACGCGCTGCACGAGGTGCTGCGGCAGCTCCTGCTCGAGGGCCTCGAGCAACGTTGGGCGCGCCACGCGGCAGCCGGAGCGCATCTGCAGGAGCGGGTACGCGCGGCGGGCCTCGAGCTGGTCGCGGAACCGGACCATCAGCTCCCGCAGCTGACCGCGATCCGGGTGCCCGATGAGACCGACGGGAAGGCGGTCCAGACGCGGCTCCTAACCGAGGAGGGGATCGAGGTTGGCGGCGGCCTCGGCCCGCAGGCGCCACCGATGTGGCGCGTCGGGCTGATGGGCCCGAACGCGTCGATCGACACCGCCGACCGGGTGTTCGAGGCTCTGATGGCGCGGGTTGAGAGCCCGGCCGTCGCCGTCGCCTAGCCGACAGCCACGGGCGCTCGGCTCGTCGCCGCCGCCAGGGTGTTCTCGAGCAGCGACGCGACCGTCATCGGGCCCACCCCGCCCGGGACCGGGGACACGGCGCCCGCGCGGCGGCGCACGGCCTCGAAATCGACGTCACCGGTCAGGCGCTCGCCCGCGCGATGGATGCCGACATCGATGACGGTCGCGCCGTGGCGGACGTGAGCCTCGCCGATCAGGTGCGGCCGGCCAGCGGCGACGATCAGGATCTCCGCCCTTCGACACTCATGCTCAAGCTCGCGGGTTCGCGTGTGGCACACGGTCACCGTGCTGTCCCGACGACTCAAAAGCGCCGCCACCGGCCTCCCGACCAGCTCCGAGCGCCCGATCACCACAGCGCGGCGGCCCGCCAGCTGGACCCCATGATGATCGAGCAGGGCGACGATGCCCTTCGCGGTGGCCGGCGGCAGGGCGCCGTGCTTGGCGAGCCGCCCGGGGTCTGCGAGGTGGAGGCCGTCGACGTCCTTGTGCGGGTCGATCCGCTCGAGCAGCGGCCTCGGGTCGAGGGTCACGGGCAGCGGTAGCTGAAGCAGGATCCCGCTGACCGTCGAATCGTCGTTGAGCGCGCCGATGCAGGCCTCGAGCTTGTCCTCGGATACCTCCGCCCCGAAACGGTGGAGCGAGAACGACACGCCGGTCCGGCTGCACGCCGCATCGGTGGCCGCGACGAATGCCGACGCGGCCGGGCTCTCGCCGACGACGATCGTCGCCAGGGACGGCGCGGCCTCGCCGACCGCGTGGCGGTCGGAGACATGCGCCGCGACGCGCTCGCAAACCGCGGCTGCCGCCGCGCGGCCGTCGAGGACCCGGGCCTCGCGGCTGACCCCGGGGAGACCCGGGATGCCGTGGACGTTCGAGAACCCCATGCTCGCCCTCTCAGATGGTTGCCTCCACGGCCACCGGGGTCATCTAGTCGAGTAGGAGTGGGCGCCGGCGCCGGCCAGCTTGCCGCCTTCGACGATCAGGTACTCCTCGCGGATCGGCTCCCCCGCGAAGTAGTGCTCGAGGATCTCGCGCGTGCCGGCCGCGTACCGGGCCTGGGCCGAGAGGCTCGAGCCCGACGTGTGCGGGGTCATACCGTGGTGCGGCATCGTCCGCCACGGATGGTCCTCGGGCGCCGGCTGCGGGTACCAGACGTCGCCCGCGTAGCCCGCGAGCTGGCCCGACTCGAGCGCCCTGACGACAGCGTCGCGGTCGCAGATCTTCCCCCGCGCGGTGTTGACGATGAACGATCCGCGCTTCATCTTGCCGATCATCTCGTCGTCGAACATGTGCTCGGTCTCGGGATGGAGCGGGCAGTTGATCGTAACCACGTCCATCTCCGGGACCATCGCCTCGGTGGACTCGTGGAAGGTCGCGCCGAGCTCCTCTTCGACCTCGGGCGGAAGCCGGTGTCGGTCCGTGTAGTGGAGACCGACCTCGAACGGCTTCAGCCGCCTCAGCACCGCGGTACCGATCCTGCCGGCCGCGACGGTGCCCACCTGCATCCCCTCGAGGTCGTAGGAGCGCGAGACCGCATCCGCGATCTTCCAGCCGCCGTCGAGGACGATCTGGTGCATCGGGATGTAGTTGCGAACGAGGCCGAGGATCATCATCACGACGTGCTCGGAAACGCTGATCGAGTTCGAGTAGGTGATCTCGGCGACCGTGATCCCCGCCTCGACCGCAGCGTCGAGGTCGGTGTGATCGGAGCCGATCCCAGCGGTGATGATGAGCTTCAGGTTTGGGGCCTTGGCGATCCGCTCACGGGTCATGTAAGCCGGCCAGAACGGCTGTGAGATCACCACCTCGGCGTCGGCCAGGTTCTGGTCGAGCTCCGAGTCCTCGCCCTCCTTGTCGGAGGTGACGATCAGGGTGTGGCCGGCGTCCTCGAGGAACTTGCGCAGGCCGAGCTCGCCGGAGACGCACCCGAGCAGCTCGCCCGGCGTGAAATCGAGCTGGTCGGGAGTCGGCGCTGTCTGGCCGTCGGGGTAACCCTCGATCTTGGGCACTTCGTCGCGTGAGTAGTCGGGCGGGTAGCCGTCGACTGGGTCGTCGTAGAGGACGCAGAGGATCGTCGCCATCGGTCAGCCTCCTTGCGGGCGGATGCGGTCTCGCCGCACTATATCCGGGGATTGGACAAAAAGGTACATTCTCAAGCGCTGCCGTTCGCTGCGATCTCGAGCCAATTCGCGAACAGTTGCCGAGCGGGCGCGTGCAGTTCCTCCCCGCGACGCTCCACGTCGGCGATGAACTCGGCGCCGCGTTCCTCGCCGAGGGTCTCGGCGAGTGAGCGGCGATACGCCGGGACCTGATCCCACTCGCGCGCCATCTCGCCGGTCACCTCGAGGTGGAACTGGACGCCGTAGGCGCGCTCGCCGACCCGAAACGCCTGGTTTTCGGCCAGCGGCGATCGCGCCAGGCGAACCGCCCCCGGCGGCAGGTCGAAGGTGTCGCCATGCCACTGGAGCGAGACCAGGGGCTCGTCGATGCCCGCGAACAGGCGGTCCTCGCGTCCCTCGCCCGTGAGCTTGACCTCGAGCAGGCCAACCTCGGCCCGCTCGGCCGCGTACACGGGGGCGCCGAGCGCGGCGGCGAGGAGCTGCACGCCGAGGCAGACGCCAAGGAAGGGTCGCCCCGCCTCGACCGCTTCGGTGACCAGCCGCTTCTCGGCTGTGAGCCACGGGTGCTCCGCATCGTCGCCCGCGCCCATCGGACCGCCCATCGCCAGCACCGCGTCGAACTCGCGCCAGTCCGGCAGCCGCTCGCCCTCGTCGAGCTCAACTGCCACGGCCTCGGCGCCGCGCTCTCGCATCACCTCGGAGAACACCCCCGGGTGCTCGCAGGCGATGTGCTGGAGGACGAGTACGCGCACGGGCCGCCTTAGGGCGCCTGCTCCGAACCGCGCGGGGTGTCCTTCTGCTCGCGGAACTCGACGATATCGCCACTCTCGGCATCGATGCGAACCACCGCGAGCTCGGAATACGCCTGGTCGCCGGTGTTCGGCGTTGGGATCGAGAGCGAGACGATCCAGAACGGGTGGCGGTCAAGGCCCTGTCGCAGCAGGCGGATCTGGGTGTCCTCGGGGACGAAGTCGATCTGCTCGGTCGCCGTCGCGATCGCATCCTCCTGAGTCACCTCGGACTCCGACGCCCGCGAGACTATGAAGGCGAGCACGAGCACCGCTGCGACGACCGCGAACCGAGGCCAGGTGGGCGCCCGGCGCGCGCGTTTCTCGGCGAGCGGCCCGGCGCCCGCGTCGCTCGAAGTCGACACGGGACGAGTGTAGGCGGCGTAGCTCAGATGGTCGGGCGGAACTCGTCGCCGAGATCAGTGCCCAGCACGATGATCAGCACGATGATCACGCAGACGATGGAGATCGCGAGCAACCCGAGCTCGAACGACCGCACGTGCGTCTGCTTGGGCGGAAACTCGATCTGCTTACGCTTCATTCATCTACTCCTTGACCTCCGGCGTCATTCCCGGCTGCGGCACGTCCGGCTCGTCATATCCGCGGCCGACGCCGAGCGAGTAGGCGATCAGACGACGGTTCTCATAAGCGACCCAAGCGACGAGCGCGAGGACCATGAAGACGATCCCGATCCACGTGAGCACCATGTAGGCGCCCTCCGCCCCGATGCCCTCTTCGCCGTAGGTCGAGCCCGGGCCGAAGGTCATGAACCCGGCGCACTCGGTGTAGGGGTCGCCCATAACGAAGTCGGCCGAATCCTCGACCCGGGCCTCCGTGGTCCCTGGATCCTTGCTGACGCACTCCGGGGCGCTATCGATGATCGCTGCCATTAGCCTGGTCCTTCCCTAGGCGTGGGTCGGGCTGCCATCGGCGTCACCAGCTCGCGCGCCGCGGCGGCCTGCACCGCGTCGGCGGGCACCCGGGTCCCATCGGGCTCAATCACGAGATCCTCAGCCGGGGCAAACTCCGGCACGTGGATATCGGGGTCGTACTCGGCCATGTCTATTCCATCGACCTCGACCTCCGGCGGTACGCGAAGCAGGTTGAGCTTCTTCAGAACCCAGGACGCGAACCACCCGGTGAGGAAGCCGAGCGGCAGGAAGGTCGCCAGGCCAATCAGCTGACCACCCATCGAGCTCTCGACGTTGTTCACCCCGGTTGGGTAGCCGGCTGCAAACACCCCCACCCAGAGGATCCCCATGAACCCGGCGAACCCGTGCACGGAGACCGCGCCGACGACGTCGTCGACCCGCATCTTGGTCTCGATCCAGTTGCCGACCCAGACGGTGAGCGCTGCGGTGCCGGCGGCGATCAGGTAGCCCAAGGTGGGCGCGTAGACATCGGCCCCGGCGGACACGGAGATCACTCCGGCAAGGCCGCCGGACACCGTCCAGAACGGGTCGCCGCGGCTGGCAAAGTAGCCACCCGTGAAGCCACCGGCGAAGCCGAAGGTGATGATCATCGCGATCGAGCCAAGCGTCGTGGGGCTGAGGTAGATGTTGGCCCAGCCGGGGAAGGTGGTCGAGACGATCACCAGGCAGGCGGCGTAGAAGGCGTAGAAGCCGGTGAAGATCAGCATCAGCCCCATCAAGGTCATATGGATGTTGTGGGGTCTGAAGGTTCGGGCCAACCCCTCCTTCGTGTACTTCCCGATCCGGGGCCCGAGGTTGAACAGCACGCCGAGGGTGAAGGCACCTGAGACGCCGTGGACGACCGCGGAGGCGATCGAATCGTGGAAGCCGAAGCGCAGCGTCAGCCAGCCGCCGAAGCTCCAGCCCCAGGCGGCGTCGAGGATCCACACCGCCGACCCGAGCAGGACCGCGAGCACGAGGTACGCGGAGAGCCGCACCCGCTCGATCAGCGCACCGGACATGATCGAGGCGGTCGTCCAGCTGAACAGAAGGAAGGCGAGGAAGAAGACGAGATTGATGTTGTTCGCCAGGTTCGGCCCGAAGATGTCCGACCATGGGATCCCGCCCTGACACGCCGCGGCTGTGAAGTCGGTGCTGTTCGGGCCGATCGGTGGGAAGCCCGGCATGTTGCAGTTGTAGATCCACCAACCGAAGTAGTAGAAGCTCGGGGTGACGACGGCGATCGTGAGGATGTTCTTCATCGCCGTGGCGAGCGCGTTCTTGCGGCGCGCAACGCCGGTCTCGTACGTCATGAAGCCCACGTGGATGAGCCACATGATCACGACGGTGAAGAAGTAGAACTGCTCGCCGAGGATGACGCTGTCAAGCCCGAGGCTCTCGGCGGAAGCCGCGTCCTCGAGGTTCTCCACCTGACCGAGCAGGAAGTCCATCCGTTCGCAAACGTATCCCTACTGGGAGCGCTGTGACAATAGGCATCAGCCCATACTTTGGCCACTGCGAGTGTGTGGTTGACCCATAGAGCGTCACACGGCCCTCGTGACTAGGATGCGCCAACCCGCCCGCGGACTCCCCACAAAACGGAGGTGTCGATTGAACCTGCAGCTCGTCGAAGAGGAGGAGGCCGCGCGCCGTGTGCGGCGGGAGAACGAGACGCTCTACGCGGTCATCAAGACCGTTTCCTCCTCCCTCGATCTCGACCGCGTGCTCGGCGGCATCGTCGATATCGCAACCGATGCGACCGCCTGCCATGCCTGCTTCATCTACTTCCTCGAGGATGACCGCCTGGAGCTGCGGGCGGCCTCGCCCCGCTACTCGCAGTTCGTCGGCGAGCTCGGACTGGGAGTGAACGAGGGCCTGGCGGGCTGGGTGGCCCGCACCGAAACCCCTGAGTTCATCCGCGAGAACGCGATGGCGGATCCGCGGATGAAGTTCGTCCCAGAGCTCGAGGAGGAGGACTTCCAGTCGATGGTCGCGGTCCCGATCCTGGCCAAGTCCGGCGACGTGATCGGCGTCATCGTGCTCCACACCGAGGCGCCGCGGGAGTTCGAGGATGACGTCCTCAACTTCCTCGTCCATACCGCGTCGCTGGTTGCCGGGGCGATCGAGAACGCGCAGCTCTACGAGGAGACCCGCCGACGGGTGCAGGCGCTGACCACCCTCGCTCGGTTGAGCCAGGTGCTCGCGGCCGTGACGCTGCGGGAGGATCTCTACGACGCCGTCGCTCGTGGGGCCCGTGAGCTGCTGCGCGCCGACTCCTGCCAGATCTACCGCCTCGACGTCCAGACGGACGAGCTCCGGCTGGCGAGCTCCGATCCCGAGGGCGCGCCCGCGCCCAGCGCACGCCCCGGCGGGGCCGGCCTCGTTCTAGACCTGATGCGGCGGGCGAACGGGCGGGGCCGAGGCGGACGGGGCCGGGTCGCGCGAGAGCTCTGGCCGGACGTCGACGAGGGGTCGCTGCTGGTGGCGCCGCTGGTCGCCCGCGACGAGCAGCTCGGCGTGCTCTGCTGCCTGGCGGACGGGAGGCAGTTCACGGAGGAGGACGCAGAGCTGCTGGGCGCCGTCGCCGACCAGACGGCGGTCGGGCTCAAGAAGGCGGAGCTGATCGAGCGGTTGACCGCGGAGAACACGGTCAGGGACATGTTCGATGCGCTCGCCGCCGGCTCGGTCGAGACGGCCGAGGCGAAGGCGAGCGAGACGCGTTGCGACCTCGGCCGCTCGCACCTATTCCTGCACGCTGAGCGCGGGCCGGGTGCAGACGAGGCGGCCCTGCCCTGGCCGGAGCTCGCAGCCCGTCTCGAGACGCGGCTGCGCAAGCTCTATCCACGGGCCCTGTTCGACTCCCGGCGCGACCGGGTCCGGGCGCTGGTGCCGCTCTCGAACGGAAATGGCGAGGCGCTCGCGGCGCTGCGCGCCGAGTGCGACTCACTGGGGCGCGACGAGCTTCTCATCGTCGGCCTCAGCGACGTCGACCGCGGGGCGGCCGGGGCCCGGCGCCGGATGCGCGAGGCCGCCGATGCGGCGCGGATCGGCCGGTCGCTGGTGGTCGACGGGGGAGCCGTGTCCTATGAGCAGCTCGGCGCCTACCGCTACCTCGTGCACCTCGAGCTCGATGACGCGCCACGGGATCGCTACCGCCGGTCGGTGGCGGCGCTCAGCGAGTACGACCATCGGCGCGGCTCAGCGCTCGTCGAGACGCTGGAGCGGTTCCTCGCCGACCGAGGGAGCGTCACCACCAGCGCCCGGGCGCTCTACGTGCACCCGAACACCGTACGCCAGCGTCTCGAACGGATCGAGCGGGTAGCCGAGCTCGACCTTCCCAAGGAGGACCTGCTCTCACTGGAGCTGGCGCTGAAGCTCGCCCGGCTCCATCAGGTGCGAGCCGAGAGGGGGTAGACCGATGGCGCTAGGAGGTCCCCGCGCGGCGCACGCGCCTGCGAGCCAGCCAGATCCAGAAGATGGCGAACCCGACGACGTTCAGGAGCACGACGAAGAGCACCCACCAGGCCTTCCACAGAAAGGGGACGTCTTCGCCCTCCTTCCAGAGCTCGTAGCCGGTCAGGTAGGCCATGATCAGAAGCGTCGCGATCAGGATCGGAGGCGCCTGACCGGTGAGGACGAAGAGGATCATCGGCGGCGCGATCCTACCGGCGGGGCCAGGCCATGACCATCAGGGGGAAGCTCTATGCCGCGATCGTGCTGACGATCCTGGGCCCCCTCGCGACCACGGCGGTGGCGCTCCAGGGGATGACGCAGCTCGGCGACCGCTTCGACGAGGTGCGCGATCGCTTCGAGAACGAATCGATCGCCCGCGAGCTCAAGTTCCTCGTCACGGACGTGAACGGATGGCAGACCGCGTACGGCTACGCGGGCGCGGGCGGCGAGTTCCGGCCACGCTTCGTCGCGTCGGCGCAGCAGCTGCGGACGGAGCTCGACCTCGCCGGCGAGTCGTTCACCGACGAGCAGGAGACCTCGCTGCTGCGCGAGCTCGAGGCCGAGTTCCGCGCGTTCATGCGGCTCGACGAGGTCGCCTGGAGCAGTCTCCAAGAGGGCGACGTCGCGCGGACCAAGCAGATCCTGCTCGGGCCCGAGCTCCAGCGCTTCGAGACCATGGCGGCGACCGCGGACCAGCTCGCCGCCTACCAGCAGGAACAGGCGCAGGCCACGGATGCGGCCTTTGACGACGCGCGCGACGAGGCGCGACGACGGCTGATCGCGGTGGCGCTGGGGGCCGGCGTCGTGATCGTCCTGTTGCTCGTCACGGCCAACGACATCGCACGGATGGCGCTCGAGGGCGAGCGCAAGGTGCGCGGGCAAGAGGGGCCGGACGACCAGAGCTCGTGACCCAGGACGTCCTTCTCACGCTGAGCCTGCTCCTCGGCGCGGCGCTCGCCGCGCGATTCCTCGCGAGCCTGATGCGGATCCCGGAGATCCTCCTGCTCGTCTTCTTCGGGGCGCTCTTCGGGCCGTCGCTGCTCGACGTCGTCGACGTGCCCCTCGACTCGATCGGCGCCCAGCTCCTGTTCACGCTCGGCGTCTCGCTGATCCTCTTCTACGGCGGGCTCAACCTCTCGCTTGACGTACTCCAGCGCGTGCGGATCGGCCTCGGCATGCTGGCCGTCCCAGGGGTCGTGCTGACTGCCGCGATCACCGGCGCGGTCGCGCACTTCGCCTTCGACCTCTCCTGGACCGCGGCGCTGTTGATGGGCGCGGTGCTCTCTCCGACCGACCCGGCGATTTTGATCCCCCTGTTCGTGCGCTCACGGCTGCGGACCAAGGTTGCCCAGACCGTGGTCGCCGAGTCGGCGTTCAACGACCCCACCGGCGCGGTGCTCGCGCTCACGCTGGCCGGCGTCCTGCTCACCGGCGACAGCTCGATTGCGACCCCGGTTCTGGAGTTCGCGGTCGACCTCGGGATCAGCACCCTGCTCGGACTCGTCGCCGGGGTCCTGCTGGCGGCGACGATCTCAAGCCGCCGCGCCGGGATCTGGCGTGAGTCCTCGGCGGCGGCGGTCCTCGCCGTCGTCACGATCGGCTACTTCTCGCTCGACTCGGCCGGCGGCAGCGGCTACCTGGGCGCGTTCTTGGCGGGCCTCATTGTCGGCAACATGGAGCGCCTTGGGCTCGCGATGCACTCCGAGCACGAGCGCGACCTGCGCCAGTTCGCCTTCAACGTCGCCGACCTGGTCACGCTCTTCGTCTTCGTCGTGCTCGGCGCCAACATCCCGTTCGACACCCTCGGGGAATACCTGCTGCCGGCGCTGGCGGTGCTCGCAACGCTGCTGCTCATAGCGCGACCGATCACGGTACTCGCCTGCGTTTTGCCGGACCGCCGCGGCGCCTGGACTCGGCCCGAGCTGGCGTTCCTGTGCTGGACGCGCGAGACCGGCGTCGTCCCGGCCGCTCTCGTCGGCGTCCTCGCCGGCCTCGGCGTGCCCAATATCGACGTCTACGCCGCAGTCGTCGCGTTGGCGATCGTGATGACGCTGATCCTCCAGGCGCTTCCCGCCGCCTGGCTCGCCGGCAAGCTCGGCCTCCTCGACGCCACGGCGGCGCCCGAGCCCGAGCCCGCCCCGGCCTGATGGGCCCGTTTCGGCGCCGCGGCCGCCGCTCGCGCGAGCGGCTCGGGCACGAGAAACCGGGCGCGGTCCTGCGCGGCCCGCCGATCACGCTGACCTGCGAGTGCGGTGAGCGTGCGGACGTTCCCTACGGGGAGGCCTGGGACTGCCCGGCCTGCGGACGCCGCTACGACACCGCCAGAATCCCGAGCGAGGACTACGAACGGATCCGCCGCACTCAGCTCCGCTTCCGGATCCTCCCGATCGCCTACGCGCTCTTCGTCTCGGCGGTGGCCGTGTTCTTCCTCGTCACCGGCAACGAGTTCAGCATCTTCTTTTGGCTTCCGGTCTCGCTGATGGCGTGGTTCATGCTGATCCGGCCGGTCCATCGCAGGCGCTACCGCGAGGCGATCACCGACCTACCGCGGTGGGACCTGCGCGCCGAGTAGCCGGCGCTACGCCGGCGCTCGCGCCGTCGGCTCCGCGGCCGCCTCCTCGGGCATCGTCGGCGTCTCCTCCCGCAGCCGGATCCCGGTGCGGTCCTGGACAACGTGCCGGAAGACATAGAGCAACAGCGAGACCCCGAGCACGATCAGACCGATCAGGGTCTTGTCCAACCCGTATCCGTACTCGTCGGCGTAGATGAAGCCGCCCCAGATGATGAAGGCGAGGTTGATCGCCGCGAGCAACCCTGCGATCGGCACCCAGATCGCCGACAGCCTGATCGGCCGCGGCCAGTTGGGCCGGTCGCGGCGCAGGAGCAGGAACCCGCTGAGGGCGAAGACGTGGGCAAGGATGTAGCCCAGGTTGCCCGCGGCCAGGATCTCGATCGCGCTGGCGAAGTACGTGATCAGGAAGAGGTTCAGGAGCGCGTCGAGCGTCATCGCTCGCGCGGGCACGCTGAACTTGTTCAACACTCCGAGCTGCTTGACCGTCATTCCGTCCCGGGATATCCCGAACAGGGCGCGCGAGCCGTCCATCGTGGCGGTATTCATCGAGAGCAGCAGGCCGGCGACGAGGCACACGATCATCACGTTGCCCAGCGCGTCGCCGACGATCGTGTCGAACGCCTGCGTGTAGAAGGCGATCCCGGTGACGTCCTCGGCGACCGCGGCCGTTCCCAGCGTCCCGCCGACGCCGAGCGGCAGCAGTGCGTAGACGACGACGGAGAACGCCGCGGACGCGCGCAGAGCCCGGGGCGTGTCCGTCTCGGTGTCGTGGTATTCGGGTGCGAACGCCGCGACCGTCTCGAACCCGTAGGCGGACCACCCCATGAAGTAGAGCCAGACGAGCGCCAGGCCGAGGCCTCCGCCTGCGCCGATCTCCCACTGCATATTGTCGCTCGACCAATCCCCGGTGATGTACGGGAGGAACATCAACACGAAGGCCGGGATCAGCAGGAGCCCTCCCGTCACGTATCCCAGCCACACCGCCGGTCGGACCCCGAACACGTTGAAGGCCCAGACGAGCAGGATCGCGGCCATCCCGAGGACGATCGGGAGGGTGAAATCGAACCCGCCGGCGGCCTCCGCCCACGTCGAGTCGGAGAACCACTCGGCCTGGATCAACGTGCCGACGACGAGCCCGTTGATCGCGAGCACGCTCGACCAGGCGAACCAGTAGCCGAAGGTAGCCACGGGCCCCACGAAGGTGAAGTACTTGCGCCATGCCTCGTGGGCGAACAGCGAGATGCCACCCGCCTTGGTGGGGAACATGGTGGCGAGCTCGGCGTAGACGTTGTTCTGCAGCGCCCCGAGGCAGACGGAGATCGTCCAGAGGACGAACGCACCGGTGGTGCCGAGGGCTCCAATCGAGAATCCCAGCGCCGCGATCAGGAAGCCGGGATTGGCCAGGGCTATGACGAATCCGTCCCACCACGTCATCGCCTTGAGCAGCTGGCGTTCCTCGACTTGGGCAGTTGCCATCCGGGCCTCCTCTCCGCTGTCGGGCGAAACGTATCTGTTTTGAACCTATTTGTGCACGGCCCCGTCGCGGGCATGGCGAGATGCCCGGACCTTGCGGTCCTTCCGGATCGTGGGATCCTCGTAGGGAGAAGCATGGGCACGCAGGTACGAGACCGTGGGGACCGAGCGTCTACCGCCGAGGTCGAGCGCGACCCCGGACGGCCCGTGGTCCTCGGCACGCTCGCCTGCCCGATCGACCCTGCCGCCGAGCGCATGGCGATCGAGTCCGCGCTCGAGGTCGGCTCCCCTCTGCTCGTGACCAACGTGGTCCACCTGCCCAGCTACCCGACGACGCTGATGCTGGCGGGGCCGGACGCGGCGACGCTCCCGCACGAGGAGCAGCTGAAGGAGGTCCGGGCCACCGCGGAACGCGCCGCGGCACTGGGGATCCGCACGGAGCATCTGCGGGTGAGCAGCAAGCGGCCTGTGGAGGCCCTGCTCGAGGTGGTCCGGGACCGGCAGGCTGGTCTATTGGTCTTCGGCCCGGACCGCACCCGGATCAAGGCGCGCCGCTACCGCCGCGCCGCGCGCGCGATCCGGCGCCAGGCCGCCTGCCTGGTCTGGCTCGCCGACGAGGCGTAGGCTTACACGAGCCGCGCGGGTGCGGCACAATCACCGTCTGTACAGATTTGTACAGAGGGTTGCTTACCGGGAAGGAGATACGGAATGTCGGAGAAGCTGTGGGGCGGAGAGCCGTTCTGGGGGCTGGGCTACGAGTGGGACCCGGACTGGATCTTGACCGAGCGCCAGAAGGAGCTGCGAGCGAAGCTGATCGAGCTCTGCGAGAACGAGCTGCGCGCCAACGCGAAGCGCTCCGACGACGAGCTCGCGTACCCGCGGCGCAACTTCGAGCTGCTGGCCGAGAACGGGTTCCTCAGCCTCACCGTGCCCGAGGAGTACGGCGGCCTCGGCGAGAACCATGTCGCTTTCTCGATGTTCTGCGAGACCCTCGCCCGCTACGGCTGCGCCTCGACGGCGATGTGTTACGTCATGCATGTCGGCGCCGTCCAGACGATCATGCTGCGGCCGACCCCGGAGCTCGTCGACAAGTACATCCGCACGCTCGACTCGGACTGCCGGATCGGAACGCTGTCCTATTCCGATCCCCAGACCGGCTCGCACTTCTGGTACCCGTTCTCCTCCAAGGCGGAGCGCTCCAACGGTGGCTTCAAGGTCAACAAGAAGTCCTCGTGGACGACGTCCGGCGGCTTCGCCGACTTCTACGTCGTGCAGACGACGAGCCCCGACTTCTCGGGCTACGACGATCTCTCGGTCTTCGTGATCGATGGCGACGACGTCAAGGCCCATCCCTCTCTCTGGGACGCGCTCGGGCTGCGCGGCAACCAGTCAGGGCCGATCGAGGTCGAGGACATCGAGATCCCCGCCGAGCAGGTCGTCGGCCCGATTGGCGATGGCGCGACCTCCAACGACGAGGCGGTCGACCCCTGGTTTTTGATCGGCTCGTCGTCCGTTTGGAATGGGATCGCCCTCGGAGCGATCGACATCGCCAAGCGGCACACGACGCGCAAGAAGCACGTCGACGTCGGGATGCGCGTGGCCGACTACCCAACGATTCAGGACTACGTCGGCGAGGCGGTGATGGACACGAACGCGTGCCGCATCTTCGTCCTCTCGGTGGCGCAGGCGATGGACCGCGCCACCGACGACAACACCAGGGTCCTCGAGCCCGGGGAGACCGCGCGCGCCGACTTCCTGCACTGGGCATGGCAGATCAAGTTCGAGGCAGCCAAGAACGTGGCCACGGTCGTCGACAAGATGCTGCACGCCTGCGGCGGCTCCGGCTACAAGCGCGACATGGAGCTCGAGCGCTACGTGCGCGACGCCAAGGCCGGCTGGGTGATGGGTCCGACCAACGAGGTCCTGCGCCAGTTCGTCGGCAGGGCGGTCCTGCTCGGCTTCGACGCCCTCGACTATTGGAACCAGACCTACAATCGAAGGGTGGTCGAGAACGAGCTCAAGAAGCTCGACGCCGCCGGCAAGCGCGAGCTCGCCGAAGAGCTGGTCGAGCAGGCTGAGAAGGCCGAGGGGACCGAGCCCGCGAAGGCCTGAGCCATGGTGGTGGCCACGAGACCGGCGCTCGTCACGCCCGGCCTGAGGCCGGTCGACCGGTCGCTGGAGACGCACTGGGTGCGCCCGGGCGCAGCGACCGCCGTCCCCCTCAACCCCGACGATCGGCTGACGGTCCTAAACCGCGACGGCGGCCAGGGCGCCGAGCTCACCGTGATCGATACGGAGGGAGGCGAGGACGCGGCGGCGCTCGGGCTGCGCGCCGACGCCGATGCGAGCGTCCTGCGCGGGCTCGTCGTGTCCGGGGTCGAGGGCGGCTTCTTAAAGCGACTGCACGATCAGGGCCTCCTCCCCCACGACGCCCGGGCGCTTCGGCTCTTCGACAATGACACCCCTCCCGACACCACCGAGGAGTTCGTGGCCCAGCGCGAGGCGATCGCGATCGTCGCCGCACCCGGGGGCCGGGTGGTCGAAGGTGACTGGCCCGCGTCGCCGCTCCTGATCGAGGTGAGGCGCGCGGTCCCACGCAAGCTCGAGGAGGTCGAGCTGCCGAGCCCCCTCGCCGAGCCCCGGCTCGACTTTCGAGTCGACCGCGCAACGGCCGCCGGCTACGAGGTGAAGGAGGGCGAATACATCCAGATCATCGACGTGCAGGGAAAGCAGTGCTCGGACTTCCTCGCCTTCAATCGCGGCAAGCTCGAGCGTGGGCTCGAGCGTGGCCTGGACGCGACGACGACCCTCTCGCTGATGGGCGCCGCCTACCCGCAGCCCGGGCTCTACCGCAAGAGCTTCGACGTCGACATGGACCCGCTCGTCGAGGTCGTCCAGGACACCGTGGGGCGACACGACAGCTTCGCGCTCGCCTGCAACGCCAAGTACTACGAGGACCTCGGCTACTTCGGCCACACCAACTGCTCGGAGAACTTCAACGGGCAGGTAACGCCGTACGACATCGCGCCGCGCAAGGGCTGGGAGGCTCTCAACTTCTTCTACAACACGGCATTCGACGACGACAACCGGCTCATGGCCGACGAGCCCTGGTCACGCCCGGGCGACTACGTCCTGCTGCGCGCCTCGACCGACCTACTGTGCGCGTCGTCGGCATGCCCGGACGACATCGACCCTGCCAACGGCTGGGAGATCACCGATGTCCACGTCCGCGTGTACAGCCCCGAGAACCGCTTCTCGCTGGCGATAGCCCATCGCGTCACCCCGGAGGCCGAGCCCGTCATGACCAAAGAGACCGCCTTTCACCCGCGCACGTCGGCACTCACCCGCGACTTCGTCGAGTACCGCGGCTACTGGCTTCCCGACTGCTTCGCGGGCGAGGGCACGATCGCCGAGTACTGGGCATGCCGCGAGAAGGCGGCGATCATGGACCTGTCGCCGCTTCGCAAGTGGGAGGTCGTCGGTCCCGACGCAGAGCTCTTGATGCAGCGAACGATCACTCGCGACGTGCGCAAGCTGTCGGTGGGTCAGGTGACGTACACCGCGGTCTGCGCCGAGACCGGCGGGATGATCGATGACGCGACCGTCTACCGGCTGGCCGACGACAACTTCCGCTTCGTCACAGGCGACGAGTACACCGGCGTGCACATGCGCGAGCTCGCCGAGGCGGAGTCGATGCGGGCGTGGGTGAAGCACTCCACCGACGAGCTCCACAACGTCGCCGTGCAGGGGCCCCTGAGCCGGGAGATCCTCGCGGACGTCGTCTGGACGCCGCCGGCGCAGCCCACGATGGAGGAGCTGCGCTGGTTCCGCTTCTCGATCGGGCGCGTGGGCGCCTACGACGGGATCCCGATCGTGGTCTCGCGAACCGGCTACACCGGCGAGCTCGGGTACGAGGTGTGGTGCCACCCCGACGACGGGCCCGCCGTCTGGGACGCGATCTGGGCGGCGGGCGAGCATCGAGGCCTGACGCCGCTGGGGCTGTCGGCGCTCGACGTGCTGCGGATCGAGTCGGCGCTGATCTTCGCGGGCTACGAGTTCGCCGACGACCAGGTGGACCCGTTCGAGGCGGGCATAGGGTTCGCGGTCGCGCTCGACACGGAGGATGACTTCGTCGGCAAGCAGGCGCTGATCGAGCGCAAGGCCCACCCGCAGCGGCGTCTGGTTGGCCTCGAGCTTGAGGGCCACGAGGTCGCCGAGCACGGCGACTGCGTGCACGTTCCCGGCTCGCGCACGTCGGTCGGCGTCGTCACGAGCGGGACGCGCAGCCCGACGCTGCGAAAGAACGTCGCCCTCTGCCGGATGGCCGTGCAGCACACGGAGCCCGGCACCGAGGCCGAGGTCGGGAAGCTCGACGGACATCAGAAGCGGATCCCCGCGACCGTCGTGACAATCCCGTTCTACGATCCCGAGAAGTCCCGCCCGCGCTCCTAGGGCCACTGATCGCTGATCAGGGCGCCGGCCGCCGGTCGTGGTTAACCGAGCCGGCCGTACTGGCCGCCGTGGAAGAGAAGCGGTCGCGCGTCGGGGGCCCTGCGCGCGTACACCACCCGGCCGAGGAAGAGGGTGTGGTCGCCGCCCCAATGGGAGCGCACGACGGCGGCCACGAACTGGGCCGCCGACCCTTCGACGAGGGGCGTCTCATGAACGATCGCGAAGGTCGGCAAAGACGCACCCTCGGGCGCCCGCCCGGCGAAGTGGTCCGAGAGTGAGTCCTGATCATCCGCCAAGACGCTCACCGCGAAGCGCTGGCCCTGATTGAGGAGCGAGCACATCTTCGTGCGCCGGTCGACAGAGATCAGAATCAGCGGCGGCTCAAGCGAGACCGACATGAAGGCGTTGGCGGTCATTCCGTGGACCTGGTCCCCGACGCGCGTCGTGATGATGGTCACTCCCGTCGCGAACATCCCGAGCGTCTGGCGCAACGCCACCGCCGGGTCGTCCCCCTCGATGTCCAGGAGCTCCTGTCCCGTCGGTTCGAGCGCGGTCTCGCCGATCCCCTCGGGCCCCGCGCCGACCCAAGCGCTCGCCTCGGCCAGACTCAGATCGAACTCTGGCGGGGTGCCTCGCGCCGCGGCCATGGGCGCATTATCCACGGCCGCCACCGCCGCGCGGCGCGCGCGCCTCATCCAACGGCCATCAGCGGGAGGGCTCGCCGCGACTGGCCAGGTAGGCCCCGGCGAGCACCAGCGCGGTGCCCACGAGCGCCGCTGGGTGGATCGATTCGTCGAGCAGCAACGCTCCGAGCACGATCGCGACGATCGGGAGAAAGTAAGCCGTGATCGACGCCCGGGTGGGGCCGACCCGCCCGGCCAGAATCGCGAACCATACGAACGCCGCACCGGTGCCGAGCGCGCCGAGCGCGACCATCGCCAGCAGGCTCGACCAGGCGAACTCGGAGTCGGCGAGCCCGATCGCACCAACCGGAAGGAGCGCGACCAGCGCGACGAGCTGAGCTCGCCAGATCACCGAGAGCGCCCCGTTGCGCCGCTGCAGCGGACCGGCGAGGTTGAACGCGCATCCGTACAGAAAGGTCGCGAGCGCGACCAGGAGCACGCCGACGCCACTCGATCCGCTCTCGACCGACGGCGCACCGATCGCGACCACGCCGGCAAGGCCAACGACCAGCCCGAGACCCTGCAGCCGGGTTGGCAGGCGACGGACGACGAGCGCGGCTACGAGCGCCGTGAACAGCGGCGCGGACGCGTTGATCATGCCGGCGAGCGAGGAGTCGATCGACTGCTGCGCGATCGGAAACAGCAGGAACGGGACCGCCATCCAGACCATTCCCAGGAGCGCGGTCAGCCCGAGGTCGCTCCGGGCCACGGGACGGCGCGCGAGCGGGATAAGAGCCAGGGTCGCGGCTCCGAAGAGCAGCCGCAGGAAGGCGACCGCGCCCGGGCTGAAGTGCTCGAGCCCGATCTCGATGAACAGAAACGAAGCGCCCCAGCCGAGCGCTGCACCCGCCAGCAACGCCCAGTCGAGCGGCGCGAAGTGCGCCTCGGCGACGCTCGCCCCGCCGCCCATCTTGGGCTCCGAGATCCTGACCGGAGCGGCCTCCACCCCGGCGGCGTCCCTCAAGCCCGCTCGTCTGCTTCGACGCGATTCAGCATGTACTCGTAGACGTTCACGCAGCAGGCGCGCCGCTTTCCCTCGGCGAGCTGGTCGACGGTGCGCCTGATGCGGCGGGCTCGGGTCTCGGAGGTCTTCGCCAGCTCGATCCAGCGGACCCAATCTTGCCGACCCATGGTCGTGAGCTCCTTCCAGACCGCCTTCGCCTCGGGGGAGGATGCGAAGGCGGCGCGGAGATCGGCTGGGCCCTTCGGATCGGGCTCCGGGCCCAAGATGGCCAGTTCGACCGTGTCGCCGTCGTCGGCGCCGGCGCCCCGACACATGGCCTTGTTCACCTTGAGCCAGCGGCCGCCGGACGGGTTGGGCTCCAACGCCGCTCGGAAGGGATGGCCGTTGATGGTGCCCTCGACCTTGGGCATGTCATGCAGCTGCTTGCTGACGTCCTTTGGGACATCGAGCAACGTCCCAGAACCGTTCCCGGTCTTCTCGGGATGCTCGAAGAGCCGGGCGTGGAAGCGAAGGACCTCTGGCTTGCTCATCGTCATAGACGTAAAGCTTACGATCCTGAAATGCCCCGCTCGGTCTCAACGCTCCCGGAAACCGCCGACGTGGTCATCCTCGGTGGCGGCGTGATCGGCACCAGCGCCGCCTTCCACCTGGCCGAGGCGGGCGTCGATGTCGCGCTCGTCGAGCGAGGGCAACTCGGGAGCGGCTCCACGTGCCGAGCCGCCGGCGGCGTGCGCACCCAGTTCTCTGACGCGCTCAACGTCGAGATCGCCAAGCGCAGCCTGGACGCGTTCCGCGACTTCGGCCGGCGGCCCGGATGGGAGATCGACCTCGAGCAGGTCGGGTACCTGTTCGTCCTCAGCCGTGAGTCCGACGTCGAGAAGTTCGAGCGCAGCGTCGCGCTTCAAAACGAATACGGACTGGCTTCCCGGATGCTTACGGCCGGCGAAGCTCGCGAGCTGTGCCCACTGGTGCAGGGCGACGAATCCTCGCTGGCGCGTTCTCACCCGGTGACGGCCACGCAACCCCCGAGGGCGTGGTCCAGGGATACGCCTTCGCCGCCCGTGCCCACGGAGCGGAGATCCGCGTCAACTGCGAGGTACTCGACATCCGCATCAGCGGCGCCGAGATCACCGAAGTGGTCACTGACCACGGCTCGATCCGGACGAGCACCGTGATCTGCGCCGCCGGCGCCTGGTCGCGAAGCTGCGGCGCCATGGTCGGCTTGGATCTGCCGGTCACGCCGTTGCGGCGCCAGATCCTTCACACCGAAGCGGTGGACGGACTCCCCACCCAGATCCCCATGACGATCGACTTCGAGTCGAGCTTCTACTTTCACCGCGAGGGCCCCGGGCTATTGCTGGGGATGTCCGATCCGAATGAGAGGCCGGGCTTCAGCGTCGAGACAACCGACGACTGGATCCCCGGCCTGATGGAGGCGGTCCGGCGGCGAGCGCCTCGGATCGCCGACGCCGGTATCCGCGGCGGGTGGGCAGGGCTTTATGAGATGACTCCAGACCACAACGCGCTCATCGGGGAGGCGACGGGCGTCGCGCGCTTCCTCTACGCGACCGGGTTCTCCGGACACGGATTCCTCCAGGGCCCCGCCGTCGGCGAGATCCTCCGCGACCTGGTCTTGGGTCGCCCGCCGTTCGCCGACATAGGACCGTTGAGCCTGGAGCGCTTCGACACGTCCGCCCTTCGCCCCGAGTACAACGTTGTATAAGCCCTTCATCGTCCGCCCGAAACTCACGGAGAACCAATGACAACGACCCAGTCCCAGCACGAGCTGTCCGTCTCATCGACCGAAGAACTTCGCTCGCGAGCCCGAGGGGCCCTCGAGAACTGCGGCATCGATCTTTCATCGCTCGGGACTGGACCCTCCGTGAGTGCGCGCTCGCCGATCACGGGCGAGGCGTTGTTCGACGTACCCGCCGCAGGACGGGCGGAGGTGGAGGCGGCGATCGCCGAGACCGAGCGTGCCTTTCGTGAGTGGCGTGCCGTACCCGCGCCGGTCCGGGGTGCGTTCGTCAAGCGCCTGGGCGAGCTGCTGGGCGAACACAAGGCGGACGTCGCCGAGCTGATCACTATCGAGGCCGGAAAGATTCCCTCGGAGTCCCTCGGCGAGGTCCAGGAGGCCATCGATATCTGCGACTTCGCGGTCGGGTTGTCGCGCCAGCTCGATGGGCGCACGATGCCGTCCGAGCGGCCCGGCCACCGGTTGATGGAGACGTGGCACCCGCTGGGCGTGGTCGGCGTCATCACCGCGTTCAACTTCCCGGCGGCGGTGTGGTCCTGGAACGCCGCGGTCGCCTTTGTCTGCGGAGACACCATCGTGTGGAAGCCCTCGCCGATGACTCCTCTCACCTCGATGGCGTGCTCGGCCTTGGTGGATCGCGCTGCATCGGAGTGCGGCGCGCCGGCTGCGGTGCAGCGGCTCGTGATCGCCGATGCCAGCGCGGGCCAAGCGCTGGTGGACAGCCCCGATGTCGCGCTCGTGAGCGCTACCGGATCGGAGCGCATGGGGGAGGAGGTCGCGCCGCGCGTGGCGGCCCGCATGGGGCGAGCGTTGCTCGAGCTCGGCGGGAACAACGCAGCGGTCGTGGCACCCTCGGCCGATCTCGAGCTCGCCAAGCGGGGAATCGTCTTCGCTGCCGCGGGGACCGCCGGCCAGCGCTGCACGACCTTGCGCCGGGTGATCGCGCACGAAGACGTCGCCGACGAGCTCGTCGCCTCGCTGCGCGACGTCTACGACCGACTCCCGATCGGCGACCCGAGTGCCTCCGGGACCTTGGTCGGTCCGCTGATCAACGAGCGCTCGTACCAGGGAATGGTCGCGGCACTCTCCGACGCGCAGTCCGACGGAGGCGAGCTGATCGTGGGCGGTGGCCGCCGTGACGCCGCGGGCCTCCCGGATGCCTACTACGTCGAGCCCGCGGTAGTCCGCATGCCTGCCCAGACGGAGCTTGTGCGTCGCGAGACGTTCGCCCCGATCCTCTACGTGATGACCTACCGGGACTTCGAGGACGCGATCGCGCTCCACAACGGTGTTCCCCAAGGACTGTCGTCCAGCATCTTCACCGGCGATCAACGAGAGGCCGAACGCTTCCTGTCCTCCGAGGGCTCCGACTGCGGGATCGTCAACGTCAACATCGGCACCTCCGGCGCCGAGATCGGCGGCGCGTTCGGTGGCGAGAAGTCCACCGGAGGAGGCCGCGAGTCCGGCTCGGATGCCTGGCGCGCCTACATGCGCCGGGCAACCAACACCGTCAATTACTCAGACGAGCTTCCGCTGGCCCAGGGTGTGGAGTTTGGGTGAGGTCCGTGCCGTCGTGCTGATCCGCCGGGCGTAGAGGGCAGTTTTTGGCGGCGACCGAGACACCGGAGCAAGCGCTCGAGCGTCACTTCCGTGAGCGCGTGGCTGCGCTCAGCAGCGGTGGGGCTCGCGACTCAGAGCTCGATCAGCCGGTCCGCGACGGCACCCGGCTGACCGCACGGATGGCCCTCGCGTTGTTCGACGCGATGCTGGCAAGCAGGAATCTCGACCTGGTCGCGCGCTATTTGCGCAAGGAGGGCCCAGGCGTCTACACGATCGGCTCCGCGGGCCACGAGTCAAACGCGGCGATCGCAGCGGCGCTCAGACCCACCGATCCAGCGCTCCTCCACTACCGATCGGGTGGGTTCTACTGCGCGCGGGCTCAGCAGGTCTCGGGCTCCACCCCATTGCGGGACATCCTCCTCGGCCTGGTCGCCGCGGCGGATGAGCCGATTTCCGGCGGCCGACACAAGGTGTTCGGCAACCACGCGCTCGCGGTGATCCCTCAGACCTCAACGATTGCGTCTCATATGCCCCGTGCGATGGGGGTCGGGTTCGCGATCGAGCGCGCGCAGCGGATCAGCGTCAGCCCGGCGTGGCCGGCGGACGCGATCGTGGCCTGCTCATTCGGCGATGCTTCGCTCAACCACTCGACTGCCCTGGGAGCGTTGAACGCCGCTGAGTACACCGTGCACCAGGGGCTGCGGATGCCGGTGCTGTTCTGCTGCGAGGACAATGGCTTCGGCATCAGCGTCCGCACGCCTCGCGATTGGGTGAACGTAGCTTGGTCGAATCGGCCACATCTGCGCTATTTCAGTGCCGAGGGGACAGACATCGCAGGCGCCTATGACGCCGCCCTGGCGGCAGCCGAATACGTGCGCAGCTCGCGCCGCCCCGCGTTTTTGCACCTGCGGTGCGTTCGCTTCCTCGGTCACGCGGGCACCGACGCCGAGATCGGTTATCGCAGCGGTGCCGAGATCGGCGAGGACCTGCAGCGCGATCCCCTCGTCCACGCCGCGCGCCTGCTCGCGGAGGCCGGGATCGCCGAGCCCAGCGAGCTGCTCGCCAGGCACGACGCCGTTGCAGCGGACGTGCGCCGCCTGGCGGACGACGCCGCCAATCAACGACGGCTGTCGAGCGCATCAGAGGTGATGGAGCCGATCACTCGACAACGGCCGGAAGAGGTCGCCTCGAACTTGAGCCGGGCGGCGAGCCCGGACGCGAGGGCGAGCACGTTCGGAGGGAGACTTCCAGAGGAAGCGGGCCCGCTGACATTGGCCGAGTCGATCAACGCGACGTTGACCGATGCGCTCGCAGCCCGGCCCGAGCTACTGGTGTTCGGCGAGGACGTCGCTCATAAGGGAGGTGTCTACGGCGTTACCCGCGGACTCCAGCGCCGTTTTGGCATCACCCGCGTCTTCGACACGCTGCTCGACGAACAGACGATCCTCGGCGTAGCACTCGGCTGCGGCGTCTCCGGCCTGCTTCCGGTTCCCGAGATCCAGTATCTGGCCTATCTGCACAATGCCGAGGATCAGCTTCGAGGCGAGGGCGCGACCTTGCCGTTCTTCTCGAATGGCCAGTACCACAACCCGATGGTGCTGCGGATCGCCGGATACGGCTACCAAAAGGGCTTCGGCGGCCATTTCCACAACGACGACGCCGTGGCGGTCCTCCGAGACATACCCGGGATCGTCGTGGCGTCGCCAGCGCGACCGGACGACGCGGCGGCCGTGCTCCGCACCTGCCTGGCAGCCGCGTCCGTTGACGGATCGACGTGCGTTTTTCTAGAGCCGATCGCGCTCTACCACACCCGTGATCTGCTTAGCCCGGATGATGATGGCTGGGTCGCGCCGTATCCCCCACCCAGCGAATGGTCGGCGGCTCACGCCCCAATTGGCTCGGCACGAGTCCACGGAGACGGCAGCGACCTGACGATCGTCACATTCGCGAACGGCACCTACATGTCGCTGCGCGTCGCGCAGCGGCTCGCCGACGATGGGATCGATGTGCGCGTGGTGGACCTGCGCTGGCTCGTCCCACTGCCGGTCGCCGACATCCTCCGAGAGGCCGAAGCGACCGCACGCGTGCTGATCGTGGATGAGACGCGCCGGAGCGGCGGGGTCTCCGAGGGCGTCGTGGGCGCGCTCGTCGACGCGAACTTCGAGGGGGCGATCTCGCGGGTGACGAGCGAGGACTCTTTCGTCCCCTTGGGGGAAGCCGCTGACCACGTCCTACTGCAAGAAGCGGAGATCGATGCGGCCGCGCGTGCGCTCGTAGGCGCTCAGGCGACTGGTAGCAGGACGTCGTCGCCCACGTCCGCGTGAGGCTCGCGCGCCAGCAGCTGACCTGCTGAGGTGGCGAGGAAGGCGTCGAGCGACACGTCTTCCTGGCGGATAAGGCCAGAGTCCGCCAGCGAGCCCTCGGCAAGCAACTCGACCATCCCAACCGCACCCGCGGCTGTTGTCCATGCGATCGCGGTCTGGGTGGCGCCGGCGACGAGCCGCGGCCGGTACACGCGAACGAACTCCTCCCGGACCCGGCGTCCTCCGTTGCTGCCCTCGGCCGCCGCGTAGAGGACCACCAGATCGTCCCTGACCGGAGGGTAGGCCTCCGCGAGCATCCGCACGGCCTCGTCTCGCTGCCGGCCTAGATCAAGCTCTCGCAGCATGAATCGCATCAGGTGGCGGTGCCCCGGATACCGGATCGTCTTGTAGTCGAGGCTGTCGACACGTCCGGCGAAGGTTTCGCACATCGTCCCGAGGCCGCCAGAGGTGGTGAAAGCCTCGTAGGTCGCGCCGTCGATCACGATCGTCTCCAGGTCCGAGAGCGACGGCACGGTCACGAGCTCGCCTCCACGCAGCTGCTCGCAGTCATTCAGATACTCGTTGACGAGCCCGTCAGGAGACCAGTTACACGCATAGGCGAGCGCATTGTTCGGGCTGCGGGGAAGAGCGCCGACGCGCAGCTGGATCCGATCGACGGTGTCGAGGTGGGCCCCGAGCGCACCGCCCACGAGGCAGATGAACCCTGGGGCGAGGCCGCAGCCCGGCATGAAGATCGTCTTCGAGCTCCGCGCGAGCCGCCTCACGGTGCGCGAGGTGGCAACGTCTTCTGACAGGTCCACGTAGTGGACCCCGGCGGCATGCGCAGCCCCGACAGTCACGGCGTTCAGGTAGTGGGGCAGGCATGAGATGACAGCGTCGACGCCCCCGAACACTTCCTCGAGCGCAGCAGGATCCTTGACGTCCATGACCGAGGCGCGCTCACCGGCCGCCCTGCTCTCGTCGGCGTCGACTTCCCGCACCTCGAACCCGCGTTCGACAAGCATGTCGGCGATCAGCCGCCCGATATTGCCAAGGCCGACGACTGCGATCCGATCGACGCGGGAGTGGAGGGCGGGTGGCGAATCCATGCTTCGGAGTGACTTCTAGCAGGGCGCACCGTCCGACTGCCTGCCCCGGCGCCAAGCGAGCTCACTACCGCGTCCCGGCGGCCACCGGACCAGCCACAGCGGGATGTCGAAAAAGCGAAACCCCAGCATCTGCAGGGGCTTCGCGAGTAGCGGGGGCCGATCCGTCTCTCGCTACCACCCACGAATGGTCGAGCGGGTGCGCCTGGAGGACTGAGCCGAACGGCCCCTTTTCGTCCTCAGCGCTTACTCCCGAGGCTCGCCCGCGTCAGGCTCGGTGGCCTCGCCAGGATGGTGCTCGCCGGCTTTGCCCTCGTCGTGGCGCTCGCTGTCACCGGCGGTCTCTCCGTTGCCTCGCGGCTCGTCGGGATGAGGCTCCTCTGAGGGCTGCTCAGATTCCATGCTTTCTCCTCGTGGGTCCGTGTGCGTTACCGCAGTCTCTCACCCTGCCACTGTCGCCTCTAGGGGACACTCTCCGGCGTGATCGCTGGACTCGCCCTCGCCTGCGCCTGCGCCGCCGGCACGAGCGTCGCCTTCTTGCTCAAGCACCGCGGCGCGGTCGCGGCTCCGGCGGTTCGGGTCCGACACCCGCTGAGGAGTGCGGTTGATCTGTTTCGTTCGAGGTCGTTCGCGCTCGGCTGGATCGTGGCAGTCGGCGCTTGGGCGCTCCACGTCGGCGCCCTGGCCCTCGCGCCACTGTCGATCGTGCAGGCCGTCCTCGCGGGTGGGCTCGTCTTCCTCGCCGTCTTCGCTGAACGCTTCTTCGGCTTCCGGCTCGGTCGCCGCCAATGGGCCGGCGTGCTCGTCGTCGCGGCGGGGCTTGCCGTGATCGGACTGACCTCGGGGCCTGACGACGCCGATCCGCCGGGCTATGCCCCGGCGGCGTTGATCACGCTCGAGTGCGGCATCCTCGTCCTGAGTGGGTTGGTCGCCGCGATCTCAACCGATCGCCGCGTCTCGCCCGCGGCGCAAGGCCTGCTTCTCGGCACTGCTGCCGGAGCGCTGTTTGGTGTCTCCGACATTGCCTTGAAGTACCTGACAGACGCCGTTGGAAACGGCGTTCTCGAGTTACTCAGCCCATGGTCCTCCGCAGCCCTGATCGCCTCAGTGGGTGCCTTCTACGCCTCCGCCCGCGCACTGCAGCTCGGGCCGGGCGTGGAGGTGATTGCTCTCACCTCGACAGCAGCGAACCTGATCGCGATCATCGGGGGAATCCTCGTCTTTCGTGATCCGGTTGGCACCGGGGCGCTGGAGATCACCGGGCGGATGCTCGCGTTTGGTCTCGTGATCGCAGGGGCGGCCATGATTCCGGCCCCCGTCCGCGCCACCGACGGTTAGGTATCTGGTGCCATGTGACGCGGAAGCCTCATCACGGCCTTGAATCGTGCGTCGCAGCGAGAGACCGATACCCGGCCCGATTCGTTTCTCGCTCGGCCGCCACATGGAGCTCAGCCATCGCTGGGTATGCGCCATGCGGGCACCGTTAGGCAATCGCGTCGGCCTTCCCCGTCGCCATCGCGAGCATGGCGACGTCGTCTGGGATCGCTTCCGTCCCCAGCGTCGACTCGATCCAGTCGAGGCACTCGGTGGCTCCCGCAGGAGCGGAGGCGAGGGTGCGCTTGAGGTGGTCCAACCCAGTGTCCAGGTCGCTCTCGCGGCGCTCGATTAGGCCGTCCGTATAGAGCACGACCAGGCTTCCGGGCGGCACCTCCACGGAGTGCTCCTCGAAGTCGACGCCGTCGAGGATCCCAAGGGGAGGCGGGCCCGCCCCGTCGAGCTCGGTGACCTCGCCGCCGGGGCGCAGAATGAGGGCCGGTGGGTGCCCGGCCCGCACGTAGCGCGCGCGCCGCGACTCCGGCTCGTACTGGAGGTGAAAGAGGGTGACCATCTCGGGGCGGGTCTGGTCCTTCATCAGGCGATCGAGCCTCGCCAGCGCCTCGCTGGGACCGTGTCCGTCGAGCACGTACGCACGCAGGGCGAGGCGGATGCGGCCCATCACCGAGGCGGCCCGCACGCCGCGGCCCGCCACGTCGCCGATCGTCACCGCGACCGACCCATCCCCGGCCCCCACAACCTCATACCAGTCGCCGCCCACCTCGAGCCCCGGCGCCGCGGGGCGGTAGCGGGCGTCGAGCTCGATCCCGGCGATCTGGGGCAGCGACTCCGGTAGGAGCGAACGCTGCAGGGTCACGGCCGCATCGTGCTCGCGGCGAAACAGCATGGCGTTGTCGACGGCGAGCGCCGCCCGTCGGGCGAGGTCCTCGGCGAAGGCCACGTCGCTCTCGTCGTAGCTGCGAGCCGGGTCCGAGGCGACGAAGGTGATCGCACCGAACACGCGGCCGCGGGCGCGCAGCGGCACCACCATTCCCGATCTGAGCCCCAGCGCACGGAGCAGCCGCTCGTGCTCCTCGTCCTCGGCGCTCTCTCGCAGGAGCTCGTCAGGGATCTCCGGGTAGAGCTCGCTCACCCCCGTCCGGATTACGTTCGGGACCCCTGTCTCGCTGTCGGGGTCGGGCGGGTAGCGCTCGCGCAGCTCCTCCGCGAGCCGCACCTGCTCCGGATCGGCGTGAGCGACGGCCACGGGGCGCAGCCCACCCTCCTCGTCGAGCATGTCGACGCCACACCAGTCCGCGATGTGCCGCACCGCCAGAGTCGCGATCCGGCTGAGCGCCTCGTTGGGGTCGAGCGACTCCGCGAGCAGCTCGCCCGCCTCGGCCAGGAACCTCTGGCGCTCGGCGGTCAGCCGCTCGGCCTCGAAGCGCCGGGCACGCTCCATCGCGTATGCCGCCTGCTGGCAAGCGGCCATCAGGAAGGCGCGCTCCTCGAGTTCGAACTCGCGCGGCTCCTGGAACGAGACCGAGAGCGCGCCGAACGTGGTGCCCGCCGCGGTGAGCGGCAGCACGGCGAGCGACGGCAGCCGGATCGACGCCTGGGCGAGCGACGGGAACCGCTCGGTGAGGGCCTCGGCGCTGCCCGCCCAGAGCGCTTCCCCGGAGCGCACCACGCGCGCCATCGGCACCTCGGCGCTCACGGGGAAACGCTCCCAGCCGGCCAGGCCCGACTGCGAGTGCCCGACGTTGCCGGCCAGCTCGATCTCGTCCCCGGCGACCAGGCCCACGGCGCCCGCGGGCGCGCCGAGCGCGCCGGTCACGTTGCGCAGCACCACGTCGATGATGCGCTCGCTCGCGAGCTCGCTCGCGAGCTCCGTGCTCACCTCCTGCAGCGCGCCCGCCAGCGCCAGTGCCCGCTGCCGGGCGGTGACGTCGCGCGCGATCACCGAAGCGCCCACCGCCGTCCCCTCCGCGTCGCGCACCGGCGAGACCGTGAGCGACACGTTCAGCATGCGGCCATCCTTGGTGACCCGCTCGGTCTCGTAGTGGTCGACCCGCTCCCCGCTCAGCACGCGCGCCAGGATCACCTGCTCCTCCCCCACCCTGTGCTGCGGGATGAGGATCGAGATCGGCCGCCCCACCGCCTCCTCGGCCGCGTACCCGTACATCCGCTCGGCCGCGGGGTTCCAGCTCGTGATGATGCCGTCGCGGTCCTTGCTCAGAATCGCATCGTCGGAGTTCGCGACGATCGCGGCGAAGTGATCCTCGGACTGGCCGAGGGCGAGCCCGCCTGGTGCCTCAGCCTCCGGCATCCGTGCCGCCCACCCCGAGCTTGCGCAGCGCCTCGTCCTCGTCGGCTGCGACCTGGATCCGCCCCCCTGCGTCCACCAGCTCCACCAGCTTCGCCACGGTTGAGTCCGGGGCGATGACCGCGGCGAAGTTCGGCTCGTAGTCGCGCACGGCGATCATCACCACCCGAAAGCCGCTCGAGTCCATGAACGGCACCGCGCGCAGGTCGAGCACGACCTTCTCCGCGCGCTGGCAGGCGGGGGAGGCCATCGCCGCGGCCAGCTCGTCGGCGGTGGAGAGGTCGATGTCGCCGCTGGGGGTGACGAACGCCACCTCCGCGCCGTCCACCGGCCTCGTCTCGATCCCGATCTCGAGCTGGGGCTCCTCAGGCATCGCTCTCGCCACCTCCAGCCCGCGCGCCTCCCGGGAGGGCGAAGTGCATCGTGACCGTGGTGCCCTCGCGAGAGGACTGGAACCTCGCCTCGGTCGCCATCCTCGTGATCAGCGAGGTTCCCATCCCGAGGCCGCGGCTCTCGACGTGCGGGACCATGCCCACGCCGTCGTCGGTCACCACGACCACCAGGTCCGTCTCGACCGCCCCCGCGCGCACCGAGATCCGCCCGCCGTTGCGCCCGCGAAAGGCGTGCAGGACCGCGTTGCCCACCGCCTCGCTCACCGCCAGCGCGACCGAGTCGATCTCGGCCCCGAGCTTTCCGGCGAGCTCGCTGACGGCGTGACGCGCGCGCGGCACGCTGGTTGGCTCGGGCGGCAGCTCGAGGCGCAGCTCGGTGGCGTCATCGGTAAGGGCCTGCACGGCATGCCGATCATAGTTCGCGGAGAATCCTGGTTGGGCTCGACCGCGCGTCGGGGCTGACGCGCACATACGGCCGACCCAAATCCGATAGGTGGCGGGATTTGAACCGCGACCTCCGGGTTATGAGGTTGATCGAGCCGGGCCTATCCGCTGCTGTGACGTGCTCTCAGGCACGCTGAGGTCATGTTGACGCCGATCCGCGGTTCAAGAAGTTGTGCCCAGCCGGGCTGGTACCCCCGTGGTACCCCGAGGCGAATCGAGAGGAGCTCACTCAAACCCGAAACCCCCGCGATGGCGGGGGCTTCGTGAATAGCGGGGCGGGATCTGAGCCCGCGACCTCCGGGTCATGAGCCCAGAGCGGGAGCGCCAGCGGCCTCTCCTCTGCGGGCCGCGACTGTGCGGACGAGCTCGGGGAACAGGGCCGGCCAGTCAACGTCGCCGTCGCCATCTCCGAAGCGGGCGATGACGACCTCGCTGCGCGAATCGACGTAGACGAACTGCCCAAGGTTGCCGCGGGCGAGGAATGCTCCATGGGGCTCCAGCCACCACCCGTAGCCGTAGTTCGGAGCCGCCGGGGCGGGCGCGGTGGACTTCGCAACCCACGACCGCGGGACGACGCGCCGCCCTTGCCACCGGCCCCGATGCATGTAGAGGACGCCGAGCCGTGCGAAGTCGATCGCTCGCGCGTTGATCCCACTCTCCATCTTCTCGAATCCGCTGTCCTCGCTGTCGAGGCTCCAGGAGGCGTCGAACTCGGCGCCGATCGGTCGCCAAAGCCGCCTCTCCATGTACTCGGCCACGGGAACTCCCGTCGCACGCTCGAGGATCATCCCGGTGAGCAGCGGGTTGTAGTTGTTGTAGTGCCAGCGGCCGCCTGGAGCCTCGACCACCTCGGTGTCGCTGAGGGCAAGGTCGCGCAAGTCGGTCGCGTAGTAGGTCTCGGCGTCGTCGCCCCAGGGCAGCCCGCTCTCCTCGTAGCGAAGCCCGGAGGTCATCGTCAGGAGGTTCTGGACCGTGATCTGCGAGAAGCGCGCGTCGCGCTCGAGGAGCTCGGGCAAATAGCGGGTGATCGGGTCGTCGACGCCGGCTATGGCACCCTCTGCGAGCGCGATGCCGACCAGGGCCGATGCAAACGACTTCGCGACCGAGAACGAGGTCTGGATCGAATCGCGTGAGTCTCCGTTCAGATACCGCTCGTAGACCACCTCGTCGTCGCTAATCACCACGAACCCGGTGGTCTCGCTCGCGCTCAAGAGCTCGATGAGCTCATGTCCGGCAACCTGCTCGCGGTCGAGGTCGAGTGGTGCCGCTTGGAAGCGATCGGGCCGGGCCCCGGCCTCGATCGGGCGCGAGGGAAACCGCTTGTAGTCGTCCGTATCGGCCTCCATCCAGACGATCGCGCGTGCAATGCCTGAATGATCTCGAAGCAGGTAGGCGCCGCCGATGACGACGCCGACCAGCGTCGCCAGCCCGAGCGCGACGACGAGGACCCGGCGCGGCCACCGCCTCATCGCTGGACGCTCACCTCGCCACCTCGAAGATCAGGTGCGTGAAAGCCATCTACCGATTAGACCGGCTCGGGGGCCCGGGCTGACCGTTGGCCGTGGCCGGTCAATTCCCGGGCCCGGACGGGTCTAAGTCCATGAAGGAAATGCGTGCCAGGGGAGACACGGTGATCGCTGCGCTGAGCAAGGAGGGCAACGGTGCCATCCAGCCCGGCTACGAGTCGAGTCCTCATAGAGACAACTAACGAGGAGTTCCAATGTCGGAGCCGAGGAGTCATGAATTCACCCGCGATCTCTACGGATGGATTACACACACCGAGTTCGCCAGCGGCGATCCGCAGGCGACTCGGGACTGGTGCGCGGAGGTGCTGGGATGGACGTTCCAGCCCCCATTTGAAGGCCCCACTGGTGACTACCACCTGTTCGCCTACTCAGACAAGGGCGGGGGTGGCATACGCGCGACGGCTGCGGACGAGAAGCCGGGCAGCACGCCCACCGTTCATGTCGAGGACACGAGGGCGAGCTATGAGAGCGCGCTTGCCAAAGGCGCGTCGTCGCTCCAGCCTCCAACCAATGTCATGGAAGGGGTTTGCATCGCGGTGGTGCGCGCTCCCGGCGGGGTCGTGCTGGGCTTCTCCGGCCCTACCCCGGACGTCGAGCCGGGAGCCCGGGGGTCCGAGTAAGCGCGAGCGAGGGCGGAAGGCCGAACCGTGGAAACAGGTCTGGCATCCGGAACGCGACCACGTCCGAGATCAGCCGGCCACGGAAGGCCAGCACATCGAGGGCCAGGGGGACGTAGCGAGCGGTCCCTGCGTCGATCAGATAGACCCCCAGCGCCGGCTGCCCGTTCGCGCGGGTGAAGCGGTAGCGAAGCCGCGGCGGCGATCCCCCCGGCATGAGCCAGGACTTCGCGATCGCCTCTCGGCCTCGACACCACTCGGCGAAGGGCGGCATCGAGAACGTGGCGTCCTCGGCGAGCGTCGCGAGGATCCCGTGGACGTCGCCGCGCTCGAACGAGTCGGCGAAGCGCGTGGCGCGCTCGCGGAGCTCTCGGTCCCCGAGCGCTCGAAGCGTCACCTGCTGGTCTTGATCCGGCAGCCGCGCAGCGATCGCCGCGCGAGCCCGCCGCAGGGAGCCGTTGACGGAGGGGACGGTCGCGTCCAGAGCCTCGGCTGCCTCCTTCGCGGAAAAGCCGAGGACGTCGCGGATCACGAGCACTGCGCGCTGGCGGGGGGAAGGTGCTGAAGCGCGGCGACGAAGGCCAGTTCGAGCGCCTCCCGGCGCTCGTAGCGGGCATCGGGCGTGACCGGCCCGGAGGCGGCACCGAGGGCGTCGGGGTAGGGCTCGATCCACGCTTCGTCGGTGCGCGGCGTCTCGCGGGACTCCGCGCCGCACTCTGTCGGTGGACCGTAGTCGATCGGGAGCAGCCGTTTCGGGCGCTTGGCGAGCATGTCGAGGCAGACGTTCGTGGCAATGCGGTAGAGCCAGGTCCGCAACGCGCTCTGCCCGCGGAACCGCGGTAGAGCTCGCCAGGCGCGGACGAGCGTGTCCTGGGTCGCGTCGTCGGCGTCGTGCAGCGAGCCGAGCATGCGGTAGCAGTGCGCGTGAAGGTCGCAACGGTAGGTTTCCGCGAGCTTCTGAAAAGCCTCGTCGCCGTTTCGACCTGCCGACTGCGGGGCGCGCTCCACTCTGGGTTCTGCGCTCGGCATCCTGCCTGGTCGCCGCCTAGCTAGAGTCCCGGCGGTCGGTAGCTGACTGCGCGGTCCGCCGCCTCGTCTACTTGTTCCGGTGTGAGCAGCACGGTCGTCCTTATCGCCGCTCCCCCTGCGGCGTTCTCGATCAGGGAAACTGTCGCGGCGGCCTCGTTGTCGGGAAGCTCGACGATCGCGAAAGCGTCGTGCTCGCCGAACGCAAAGTAAAGGCACTCGAGCTCACCGCCCACGCTGCGCATGGTTTCGGCCACCGCATCCCGCCGATCGGTGCCGCCCTTGCTGCGCACGCCCTCCTCTCCCGGAACCGTGTATGAGGCCTGGATCAGATACTTCGGCATCTCCTCCTCCTCGTGATCGCGGGTCGAGCTAAGGCTCCCACGAAGAAGGTGTCAAGGCAAGGGCAGGTGACTAGGCGCCTCCAGGTTCTCCTGTGACATCGCCCCGCAGGGATGGCCTTGGTTGCGCTCACGCGGGGCTCGGAGGGCCCGGTTGCGCTACAGCAGGTTCCCATATAGGGCTGCCGACTCAGGAGTAAGGCGTGGGATCGCCTGGAGTGCCCGTCCGCCAAGTCGACTGGTTGGGGTCGGATGGAGCATCACGAACGTTTTCACGGCGCCGGGTCCTCGACGCGGCGATAACCTTGGGCCTGACGTACCGACGAGGCCCGAACGCCGGAACTGGGGGACGCTTGACCAGCGAAGTACGGGTCGATGAGCGCGTGGCTAAGTCAAATGCCGATACTGCCCGCTTGCCGAACCGCAGTCGGAGATCCGCGTCGTTCGCGGCATTGGCCGTCAACATGGGGATACGGCGAGCGGTGTCTGATGCCCGCCGCGCCCGCAAGCTGTTCCGCGACAGCGGCGGGGTGCCCACGGCGACGGACCTGAACATCGCCAGCCTGCGGGCGGCGGGTGAGCGCCTGGGGGTTGGCGTCGAGCGGTTGCCCGGCGACATGCTCAGGCTCACCCACGGAGACGAGGTGTCGTACGCCTACGCGTCCAACCTTGCCTTCGAGCCGCTGGTCCCTTTCTTCGCCTGCGGAGACAAGGGGCTGACCGCTGCCCTCCTCGCCGAGGCCGGCCTACCGGTGCCCCCCTCCGCCGCATTCGAGCTGACCGGCTACGACCGCGCGCAGCGCTTCTTCGCCCAGCTCGACAAGCCGGTCGTGACAAAGCCGGCCCGAGGGACGTCCGGAGGCGCGGGGGTCACCCTGAACATCACCACGCGGCGCAGCTTCCGTGCCGGGTTTTCCAGAGCGGCCGTCCATCTGCGTGGCGTCGTCGTCGAACAGCAGGTCGCGGGCGAGCACCTGCGGGTCACGGTCCTGGCGGGCTCTGTCATCGGGGCGGTCCACCGGGTGCCCGCGCACGTCACCGGCGACGGAAACGCGTCCGTGGCGTCGCTCGTGGAGCGCAAGAACGCGCTGTGGCGAGCGGGCGCCCCCGAGAACCGGCTGCTGCGCCCGATCAGCCTGGACGGCGAGGCGAAGCGCATCCTGAGGCGCCAGGGACTGGGGCCGACCTCGGTTGCGCCCGAAGGCCGAGACGTCTGGCTCAGCGATGTCTGCAACGCCGACGAGGGTGGCGAGATCGTCGAGATGACCGAAAGCCTCCTTCCGGATCATCGCGACATGGCGCTGGCCGCCGCCAACGCCCTCGGACCGGTGCTGTCGGGGGTCGACCTGATCGTCCCCGATCTGCGGACTGGGGCAGGCGCCGTGATCAACGAGGTCAACACCACCCCGAGCCTCTACGTGATCAACGGGATGCGCGATGGGGCTCCCTCCCACGAGGCCTCCGAGAGGATCCTGCGTCACCTCTTCGGCATCGGCCCGTGACCCGACGGCGCGTCTAACGCCCGAACCCACTCGGGTACGGGCGCAGCCGTGAGCAAGCATGCATGCAGCCAGGCGTCACCGGTGGAATCGCGCCCGGCTCCGCCGTCCCAGCCAGCTTCGGAAGTGCGCCAGCTCGGTAACGACGGGCATCGGATCGCTCACCGACCACAGTGCGTGCGCCGTCCCGCGCCGTGGCACAAGTCCCGCCAGGGCGCGCCGGCGCTCTCCCCGTCTCAGGGCGGCCAGGACGGCCCGCAGGTCGTGAATCTCGGAACGAAAGCGAACCCCCTCGCGATATCCACGCGCCGAGACCGGCTCGCCGAGCATGAGCGAGACCCAGATCGCAGCGAGATTGAGGCCGGCGCGCCACGCGAGCGCGAGCGAGAGGTACACGCGGGGGTTGAGGTCGATCACATAGCGCTCACCGTCACGCTCGATGAACTGGAGATTGAAGAGGCCACTCCAGCGCAGCCCACGGAGGAGGCGCTGAGTGGCTTCCTCAAGCTCCGGATCGGGTGGAACGGTCTGGGCGTATGAGACCACGCCGCAGTCCGGAGGCCAGACGCGGTCCGCGGTCTGGTGTACCGCGCACACCACTTCGCCCCCCCACGAGACGCCGTTGACACCGAAGATCGGTCCGTCGAGATAGGGCTGGACGAGCCCGCGTGCCCGCGGGAGCTTGCGCAGGGCGCCGGCGAGCTCCGCCTGGCTCTCGACCCGCCGCACGCGGAAGTGCCGGAGCCGCCCGTGATCGACGCGCATCTCCGAGCGTGCCGGCTTCACGACCGCTGGTAGGCGGAGGTCTGCGGCGCCCCGTTCGACGTCGGCCGCCGTGACAAACACCGTCGGGGGGGTCTGGAGGCCGGCTGGCGCCGTGGCCCGCCGCAGCCAGTCCTTGTCAACCGCGCGCTCCACGATCTCGAGCGCGCAGGTGCCGAGCGCGACCGTGCTCGGGAACAGGTCGGCGTGGGAAGCGAGGGCGAGGTGGGCGCCGTCGGTGCCCGGCAGAATCGCCACCGCCCCAAGCCGCGAGGCAGCATCCGCCAGCCCTCTGCTGAAGCCCTCCGCGTCCTTGTGCGGTTCGGGTACCGGCACCACTCCGCCCGCCGAGCGAGAGCGACCGGCGTAGCTGGCGCTACTGCTGCCGGCGACCCAGGGGTCATATCCGGCGGCCCTGAGAGCCCGCACCGCCGCGAGGCCGCCCAGGTACTCGCCGCCGGTCAGGATCACCCGCGGCGTGCCCGTGTCTCGCCCCTTGCCATCGGCCAGCGCCGTCGCTCCGATTGGGCGGCGAGGTATCGCTGCTGGGCGCTCTCGGCGTTGAAGTTGCTCGACCATCTCGATCAGGCCGCCGTCACGCAGGAAAAAAGATCCCGCAAACTGCGATTCCCAAGCGCCTGAGAAGGCGCTTGGCGCTCCTGCATCCCGCCACGGCTTAATCCCGTGAAAGCAAGAGCACGGCGTACGCCTCTTTGAGTAACCGTTTGACGCGCGCCTAAACGACAACCACCTCCGCCCCCGGGACAGGAATCGCTGGCGGACGGAGCGCTATACCGTAGGCGGCGGGACTTGAGGTCGCGACCTGGAGGTGCATGAGATGTTCGCTCGGTTGACCCGATACGAGGGAGCTCCGCCCGATGCCATCGACGACGCGCTGGAGACGAAGAAGAAGGTGCTGCCGACCGAGTACGGGCAGACGGAGGGCATGAAGGGCACGGTGTTCCTGGTTGATCGCGAGGGCGGCGCGATCCTCGTCATGTCCCTGTGGGAGAGCGCCGAAGCATTGGACGCGAGCGAACCGGCAGCCGCCCGCCTGCGCGATGAGGTGACGAGCCCCGGCGAAACGGCTTCGGTCGATCGCTACGAGGTGGCGATCTTCGCCGTCGAACAGACGCCACCGATGGCCTAGTCGAGGCTGTGGCCCGTCCTCAGGCGGATGCCGCTTCTCGTTCCAGGCGACATCCCCGCTGAGCAGGGGCAAGTGGCCGCCACACCCTGGCGGCGACGCGCGCCTGTTCTAGGTGCCGTTCTCGGCGAGCCAGGTCTTTGCCGCGGCCAGCTCAGCGACGGGGAACGCGCGCGCCTTTCCCGGCAGCAGGAACGAAAGGCCCTTCATGGCTGGGCGCATCCAGCTCTCGTCGCTGACCACGGCGACCCGCTCAAACGAGGTTGCGTAGCGGGCGCGAAAGCCGGTGTCGGCGGTCATCGCGTCACCCTCGACCTCACGGGACTCGGGACCGAGCAGGTACAGCAGGCGGATCTTCCGTTCCTCGGCCATCTCGCGCCGCAGCAGGGGCTCGACCTGCTCCTCCCAGTCGTCGTCCTCGACCTCGCCGATCGCCTCGAAGCCGATCGTTCCAGGCGGCATGTCGTCGATTCTTCGCAGCATCTTCTGATCCCTTTCCGCCGGTGGCGGTTGACTCGTGCTGGACCGAGCCTATTACGGGCGGTGCCAAGACATCGAACCGCGCGAATCGTGCCGCCTTCCATGCAAGGCGGACGTGAAGGGTCAGCCGAGGGCTTTCGCCTTGATCGCGTCGAACTCCTCCTGGGTGATCGTGCCCGCGTCGAGGAGCTCTTTCGCCTTGGCGATCTCGGCGGCGGAACCGCCGGCGGCCTCGCGCACGTATTGATCGACCGCCGCCTTTTGGTCCTGCGCCTGTTTTACGCTGCGCTCCCGCATCCCATCGTGCTGAGCGATCAGATACACGAGCACGCCAAGGAACGGGATCACGATCACGAACACGATCCAGGCCGCCTTTCCCCAGCCGCTGATGTCGTGGCGGCGAAAGAGGTCGGCGAAGACCGTGATCACGACCCAGAACCACGCGACCCAGGCGAAGAAGACGACGATCGTCCAGAAGACCTCCAGGAACGGATAATCAGCGGCTATGGGCAGCATCATGTCTCCTCTCGTCTAGCAGGTGTTTTCAGACCCGGCGGGGCCGTCCACCGTAGACAGCCAACCCGTAGATGACGAGCAGGTCCACGATGAACAGCATCAACGCGGCGATGGGGAACGCGTTGACCGTGAACAACAGGATCACGGCGTTCACGGTCGCGCACATGATTCCGAACAGCTGACCGAAGGTCTGGCGGCTGTAGATCGAATACGCGGCGACCAGCTGCAGGATGCCGACGATCAACAGGAACCAACCCCAGGTGCTGAGGTTGTCGAAGATGACATAGCGCCCCTCGTCGGTGAAGAACGCGGAATTGTCGATGGCAGCGATGCCCCAGATCGTGTTCAGAAAGCCAGCCAGCGTCAGCATCACCCCGGCGAAGATGAGCCAGCCCTCGCCTCGGACGGCCTCGGTTTCGTAGCTGCTGTTCATCTCGGTCCCTCCTTCCCTGGCTCGGGCAGGCCGACCCGAGTGGGAATCCGGTAGCTGATAGTCATGCGAACCTACTCCGTGGGACGGACAGAGGATCGCCGTCGTCTCGTTCGATCTGCAGATCGGCTACGACAAGGCCGAGCGTCGCGTGAAGGTGACTACCGCTTCTCGCCAATGCGCTACTCCGACGGCCGGGCAGCTTCGAGGGCCTCGTCAGGATCGAGGTACTCGCGAATTCGAACCACCTTGCCGTCCTCGAAATCCGCCAGCCACACGATCGGCGACTCGGTCTCAACACCGCTCTCCTTGCCCTGTCCATGCAGGTGGCCGATCGCGAGGACCCGCTCGCCAAGGTCCCGGAACTCCGAGGGCTCGGCCCGGAGCTCGGTGAAAGCCTCCTCCAGCTCTCGGATCCCCTGGCGGGCGCTCTCGTGACCCCTGTAGACAACGGCTTCCCCGCCGAGCAGCACCGGCAGCAAGGGACGCCACTCGACGTTGGGGTGGAGTTCCTCCAGCAGCGCTTCGACGTCTCGGCGGTTGTAGGCGTCAACCCCGCGCTTGAACGCCTCGACGTTCTCGTCCGACATCGCCCACGCAGTATCTCGCGAACAGCAAGGACTTAACACTCATCTTCACCAGCGCCGCGACTGACGCGGATGAGATGAGGTTGCCCGGTTGCAGCGTCGATGCTCGGGCCCGGCGTAGAGCGCGATGTGAGCAAGAGTGACGGCCCGGTCTTAGGGTGCGCAATCAAAGGCCAGCGGCAAGTTCACCGGCCCGGTGTTGCCCGAGGGCGGCAGCGACCTGACCTCGCTGTCGAGGCGCAGGTTGCGCAGGCGCCGTGCGAGCAGTGGCAGCGCCTCGGCCATGTCAGTGCGGGCGAGGTAATGGCCGACGCAATGGTGGATCCCGGCGCCGAAGCCGAAGTGCCGCGGCCGCTTGACGCTGATCTCGAATGGCGCTTCGCCGAAGCGGTGCGGATCGGTCCCCGCCGACTCGGTGAGCAGGTGCAGCGTCGTGCCGGCGGCGATCGGCAGGCCCTCGAACTCGAAGTCCTCGCAGGCCGCGCGGGTGACCCAGGTGATCGTCGGGTTGACGCGCATCACCTCCTCGACCGCCTGGCGGCCGAGCTCGGGGCGCTCGGCGAGCAGCCGCCACTGATCGGGATGGTCGAGGAAGGTCTGGATCGCGAGCCCGAGTTGGTTTCGGGTGGTGTCCAGGCCGCCGAACATCAGCAGCACCAGCGCGACACGAAGCTCGTCGGCCGAGAGCCGATCGTCGCCGTGGTGGGCTTCGACCAGCACGCTGACGAAGTCGTCGCCGGGACTGGGGGTGCGCTCGGCGATCAGCTCGTCGGCATATCCGTAGAGGCCCTCGAGCGCGCCCTCGACTCGGTCGAGCTCTGCGGCGACGTCGACGGTGAGCCCGAGCCCGAGATCGGCGGACCAGGCGGCGATCGAGCGCCACTCCCGCTCGGGGATGCCCAGGATGATCGCGATCACCCGGCCGGCGTAGGGCTCGGCGAACGCGGACATGAACTCGCAGCGGCCGGCGGGCGCGAAGCCGGCTATCAGCTCCTCGGCCAAAGCGCGAAAGCGCGGGACGAGGCGGTCGATCGAGCGCGGCGCGAAGGCCGGGTTGAGCAGCCGCCGAATCCGGGTGTGGTCCTCGCCCTCGAGGTTGAGCAGCGCCGCCGACCACCAGTCGACGAACGGGCCCCGGTCGACGCCGTTGTGGGCGGGCCACGTGGCGCTGCCCTGACGCAGGCGTCGGTCCTTGAGCAGCTTCCTAACCTCTTCGGCCCGCAGCACCGCGAGCCCGTAGTTCGTGCGGGCGTACCAGCTCTGCGCGCGGGCGGCATGCACTTGTTCGGAGTGGACCGCGAAGCTCGGATCGGAGAAATCGAGGTAGGGCTCTGCCATCACCCCCCAACCTTGCCACGCGTCGGTGGTCTCAGCACGTCAACCCGATGACGACCCGCGCGCGAGAGGCTTGCCGGGAAGCTTGGCCCGCGCCGTCTACGAGAGCATCGGGTCAGCGTTGGCCGGGTCAGGGAGGGGCGCTGGCGCCCGCGATGTCTCTGTCTTCTCCGCAACCAAAGCGATCTTGCGGACCCGGCCTTCGCGCAGCCAGTCGCTCCAGAGCCGGTGGGCAGCCAGCAGCTCCTCGAGTGCCCGGCGTCCGATCTGCGCGGCAATGTCCGTCGCATCGGCGGCAAACGCCTCGGTCAACGAATCCGCCACGGCACGGTGTGACCGACTGCAGTCATCCTGCCACCGGACAACCAGCCCGGCCCGCTCCAAGCAGGTGAGCATCTCGTGCAGGGGCGTAAGCCAGACCGTGTCCGCGTCAGGCATACGCTGTCGCTCTGACTCCGTGAGGGGCAGGCCCTCCTCCATGGTGAAGGCGAACCGCCCGCCGATCGTGAGAGCTCCTGATATCTCCTGAAGCAGCGTTTCCTTTTCGGGAAAGGCCAACAGGGTCTCAAGCAGAAGCACCACGTCGAACGGGCCGGGCGGGATCGGTGGGATCCGCGAGACCTCGAAGCGACAGGGAAGGTGGCCAGCGCTCTCGCGTGCGATCTCAATGGCGCTGGGGCTGACGTCCACTCCCAGATAGGTGCACCCGAGCTCCCGGGTGATGAACCGTCCGGGCCCGGCAACTCCGCAGCACAGGTCCAGCACCGAGACGGCGGGTGCGATGCCGGCCCGACCCGCTAGTGCCCGAATCTCTGTGGCACGCATGAAGCTCTCCTGCTCGACGAACTCGCCGGGGGGATACGCCGACATGCGCGCTCGGTGGAGGGCTTGGACGAACGGAGCACGCTCGTCCTGCTTCATGGCAGTTCCATGCCCACAGTTGACCGGATTGAACCTTTCGTCGTGGCAAGGCATCATGCCGGGTATGAGGACCTGGGCCGCGACACACGCAGCCGCAGCCCTCGCCGCCGTGCGTTGGTCGGCGTGAAGCCCAAGCACGCGGCATGGCCGCAGTCGCGGGGCTCGGCGGACCCGCCCGCGCCTCGGTACCCACGACGACCCACTCCGTCCCGTCACGGACGCAAGATGCGAGCGGTTCCCGCCGGCCCCTTGACCGGTTTCATCGCCCAGGTGCTTCTGATCGCCGCCCTCGCGGGGATCGCCGCCCTCAGCGGCGTCGATCTCGCAGCCGCCGGTTGGGTCGTCGGAGTCACCTGCGGGGTGATCACGAATGTGGCGCTGGCGCGCGGTCTCTACAACTGCGGCTGCGACCGGCTGGGCCCGGCCGACTGGGTGACCCTCGCTCGCGCAACGCTCGCCGTCGGCGTCGCGGCGCTGACCGCGGCCTCGTTCGAGCAACCCGTGCCGGTCACGATGGTGGTCTCACTCGCGGTCATCGCGCTGGCGCTGGACGCGGTCGACGGATGGGTCGCGCGACATACGAGGACGACGGCGAGGTTGGGCGCGCGCTTCGACGCCGAGGTCGATGCGTTCCTGATCCTCGTCCTGAGCGTGTACGTCGCCCGCTCGGCTGGCGCGTGGGTGCTCGCGATCGGCGCGGCGCGCTACATGTTCCTCGCGGCCGGGTGGGCGCTGCCGTGGCTGCGCGAGCCGCTCCCCCCTCGCTACTGGCGCAAGGTCGTCGCTGCAACGCAAGGGATCGTGCTGACCATCGCGGCCGCAAACGTCCTACCGCCGACTGTGACCGAGGCCGCGCTCGTCGCCGCGCTCGTCCTCCTTGCCGAGTCGTTCGGCCGCGACGTGTGGTGGCTCCGGAGACACAGGCACGCCCCGCACATTCGAGCGGCGGCGGGTGCGGACCCCGCCCCCGCTCTCGGAGCCGCCACTCCCGCCGGCCACGGAGGCGGGCGAGGGCGAACGTGCATTGCCGCAACGCTCACGACCCTCGCCTTTCTGCTCGTCTGGGGCGCCCTCGTCGCTCCTAACCAGCCGCTTCACCTCACCCCGACCGCGTTCGTGAGACTCCCGCTCGAGGGTCTCGTCCTCATCGCCGCGGTCATCGTCGTGCCCGCCCCCGCTCGACGCCTCCTGGCCGGGGTCGCCGGACCGGTTCTCGCTTTGGTGGCCCTCCTCAAGATCCTCGACATAGGGTTCTTCGCGACCTTCAACCGGCCGTTCGATCCCTATCAGGACCTGGGTTACGCCGGGATCGGCAGCGAGACGCTGGAAAAGCTCATCGGTGCGTCAAGCGCGAACCTGGCCATCGCTGGGACGGTGGTGCTCACTGCCGTGCTATTCGCCCTCATGACCCTGGCGGTGCTTCGGCTGACCCGGGTCGCCGCCAGCCACCGCCGGTGGTCGCTCCGAGCCGTCGCGGCGCTCGGCTTGGTCTGGATCCTCTGTTGGGTGTTCGGCGCGCATCTCGTCTCACACACACGCGTCGCCTCCACGAGCGCGGCCAGCCTGGTCGTGGACAAGGTAAGCGCGCTGCGGGCCGGCATCGCGGACCACGGGGTCTTCGCAAAGGAGATCGGCCACGACCGCTTCCGCGACACCCCTGCCAACCAGCTGCTGACCGGTCTGCGCGGCAAGGACGTCATCCTCGCGTTCGTCGAGAGCTACGGCAAGGTCGCGGTCCAGGGCTCCTCTGTCTCGCCACAGGTCGGTGCTGTTCTCGACAACGGGACCAAGCGGCTGCGGGCCGCCGGTTTCTCCTCTCGGAGCGCCTTCCTCACCTCGCCGGCGTTCGGCGGCATCAGCTGGCTGGCGCACTCCACCCTGCACTCGGGCCTCTGGGTCGACACCCCCCGGCGCTACGACCAGCTCCTCAAGACCAACCGCTTCACACTCAGCGCCGCATTCAACCGGGCCGGGTGGCGGACCGTCGATGTCGTGCCGGCGAACGATCGTGACTGGCCTGAGGGGTCGTCGTTCTACCACTTCGACAAGCTCTACGACCGGCGTAACGTCGGGTATCAGGGCCCCCCTTTCGCCTACCCCTCCATGCCCGACCAGTATGCCCTCGCGGCCTTGCAACGCCTCGAGCTCGCGAGGCCCCTCGGTCGTCCCCTCTTTGCGGAGGTCGACCTGGTGTCGAGCCACACGCCGTGGACCCACATCCCGCGGCTGATCGACTGGCGCCGGGTCGGTAACGGCTCGGTCTTCAACCGCGTTCCGGTGGACGAGACGACAAGCGATGCGCTCTGGAGCGACTCCGCACGCGTACGTGCGGCATACGGCCGGTCGATCGAGTACACGCTGAGCGCGCTGGTCTCGTTCGTGCAGCGCTACGGGGACTCCGATCTCGTGCTCGTCGTCGTGGGCGACCATCAGCCCTGGACGATCGTCAGCGGGCTGGGGGCGAGTCACGACGTGCCGATCTCCGTCATCGCCCATGACCGAGCGGTCCTGAACCGGATTGCCGGGTGGGGCTGGAACGGTGGCTTGCGGCCCCGCCCGCAAGCGCCAGTCTGGCCGATGAGCGTCTTCCGTGACCGCTTCCTCAGCGCATTCGGGCCACGCCCGCAACCCGGTAGCCGGCAGCACCCTCAGGCAGGGCGGGGGCCAGCGATGAGCCGGACCGTGTGGAGGTGGGCCCGCTTGGTGGCATCCGCCCTGACGTTCACCGTCCTGATCTGGCACCTGGGCGCGGGCCCGTTCCTCGACGGCGTCCGCATGGTCGACGCTCGGGCGCTGGCGGCAGCGGCGGGCCTGGGGGTGGCGACCACTGTGTGCTGCGCTTGGCGGTGGAAGATCGTGGCCGGTGGCCTCGGCGTCCGCCTGTCCCTGCCCGCTGCGGTGGCGGCGTACTACCGATCGCTGTTCCTCAACCTCACGCTCCCCGGCGGAATTGTGGGCGACGTGCACCGAGGGTTCAGCCACGGTCGCGACGTCAGCGATGTCGGCCGCGCGTTGCGGGCCGTCGCGTTGGAACGCTTGGCGGGGCAGGTCGTGCAGGTCGTCCTCACCGTGGTCCTTCTCCTCGTGCTGCCATCGCCCGTGCACGCGTACATGCCGGTGGTGGCGATCGCGCTCTTTGTGGCGGTGTTTGCCGCCCTGCTCGTGGCTCGGGCGCGACCCGGTGGCGGTCGGTCAGCGTCTGCGCGCATCCGGAGCGCAGCGGCGGGGGACATCCGCGACGGGCTCCTCGCCGGTGGGGCCTGGCTGGGCATCGTGCTCGCATCCGTGCTGGTCGTCTGCGGCCACGCGATCACGTTCCTGATCGCCGCGCGAACGGCGGGCAGCACCGCTCCACTGTCCGAGATGCTGCCGCTGGCGCTACTGGTCATGGTGGTCATGGTGTTGCCCAGCGTCGCTGGATGGGGGCCCCGCGAGGGCGCGACGGCATGGGCGTTCGGCGCGGCCGGCCTGGGTGCCGAACAAGGGGTCGCCACCGCCGTCGTCTACGGCGTCATCGTGCTCGCCGCCAGCCTGCCGGGTGCCGCCGTCCTTGTGGTGTCATGGTCCCGTCGAACGTTGCGCCCGGCAGGGACCGAACCGCCGGTGCCGAGGGGAGCTGCACATGCTTGACCGCCCGTACACCCTGTTGAGCTGCGCCCTGTCCATCGACGGCTATCTCGGCAGCGTGGCGCCGCGGCGCCTCGCGCTATCCAACGAGGCCGACCTCGACCGGGTTGACGCCGTGCGCGCTTCCTGCGACGCGATCCTGGTTGGCGCGGGTACGGTGCGGAAAGACAACCCTCGGCTGCTGGTGCGCTCGAAGGCCCGCCGCGACGAGAGGACCGCTCGTGGGCTCGCCCCGTCGCCGGTCAGGGTCACCGTGACGGAACGGGTGGAGTTGGACGCGCGCGCCGACTTCTTCACCACCGGCGACACGGAGACGCTCGTCTACGTCGCGAGCCAACAGGTGGTCGACGCCGGCTCGCGGCTCGGACCGGTGGCGACCGTGGTCGACGGTGGCAACCCGATCGAGATGCGCACGATCAGCGAGGACCTCGCCTCCCGCGGCGTGCAGCGGCTGATGGTCGAGGGCGGCGGCAAGGTGCACACCCAGTTCCTGACCGACAACCTCGCCGACGAGTTGCAGCTGGTCGTTGCTCCGCTCTTCGTCGGCGACTCCCGGGCCCCCCGTTTCGTCAGCGACGGCCGTTTCCCCTGGAACCCCGACCGGCGCGCGACGCTCGCCGAGGTCCGCCAGATCGGCGACGTGGTGTTGCTGCGCTACGCGCTCTCGCCGCGGTTCCGGACCGACTGACCGAGGAGACTCGATGCCGCGTGTCGGTGCGTCGGCCTGACCGCAGTCGTCAGGGCAGGACCAGCAGGTCGGCGTGCTCCACAGTGACCCTAAGCTGCCCGGCTCTCGCGTCCGCCAGACGTCGGCGTGTGTAGGCGTCGGTCTCGGCGGCCAGCTCGACCTGCTGCTCGCACGCAGCACCCACCCACCCGGTGAACCACTCCGCCGCCAGGTCGGCCTGTAGGGCGCCTAGTCGCCAGGGGCTGGGCCGGACGAGGACCTCCGCCCCCACTCGGCCGAACTCCTCGAGGGCAACCGCAACGGCGTCCGGGCCGAGCAGGCGGCCCCCCTTCGTCGTGCGACATTGGTGGGCATCGAATGCGGCAGCCACGCGGCGGTCCAGTGAATCCGCCGGGGTCAGGTCGACGCGGCCGACGACCGTCATGGTCAGTAGCGCGGGACAGCCTGCGCCGACGCAGACGCCGACCAGCCCGGTCAACTCGTCCTCGGTCAGCAGGTCCAGCAGCCCCGACGCGGTGATAAGGGTTGCGTCGGCGAGCTCGCCCGGGTGCAGCCGGGTGATGTCGGTCTGCTTCGCCTGGACGCTTACCGCGGCCCCGTCAGCGGCCGGGCCGGGGAGATCCGCGGCGGCGACCTCTAGCAGGTCCTCGTCGCGATCGTGCGCGACCCAGCGCTGCGGCCCGGGCAGCAGTGGCGCCAGCCAGCGGCCCATCGCCCCAGTGCCGCAGCCGAGGTCGTGGATAACCCGGCGGCCGGTTGCCGGGAGGTGCCGCCCGAGCTCTTCGACGAGGTCTTGTGCGCGGGCCGCGGCGTCAGCAGGTTCGCGGAGCGCGAGCCATCCTCCGCTGACCCGGACGTGCTCGAGGGTCATCGTGACGCCCCCGCCAGGACACCTGCGATCACCGAGGTGGTGGTCGACCACCTGGAGAGCGACTTGCGCCGCTCGCGGGCGGCCCGACGCAACTTCCCTCTCAGCTCGGCGTCGCCGAGCCAGGCCCGAAGCGCGGCGCCGAGCGCCCCAGGGTCGTCCGGCGGGACCAGCAGCCCCGGTCGGGTCGCGGCGGTGTCTTGACCGAGGGCCTCCGTCAGCCCGCCGACGTCGGTCGCAACGACGGGCAGGCCCCGAGCCAGAGCCTCGATGACGACCATGCCGAACGCCTCAGCGCGTGACGCCAGCACCATCACGTCCGCGGCAGCGTAGCTGCGGTCAAGATCGGCTCCGGTCCGCGGTCCCGGGAAGCACACACGGTCACCCAGCCCGCCGTCGACTGAGCGGCGACGGAGAGCTTCCACGAACGCCGCGTCGCGCTCCAGGCTGCCCACGCACACACAGCGCCAGGACAGATCCGTCATGGTCGCCAGCGCATCGAGCAGCACATCGTGGCCCTTGTCGAAGGTCACCGCCGCGACGCAGAGCAACGCTTCGCCGGTCTCAGTCCCGTTTGCGAGGTCGGCGGCGTCGACCCCGGGCTCAGCGACGTGCACCCGGTCGGCCGGCAACCGGTACAGCTCCAGCAGCCGGCGCCGAGCCCATGCGCTGGTCGTGACGACGGCAGCGGCGACCGAGAGGACCGCGCGTTCCCGCAGCCGGGCGTCGCCCGCCGCCTCGTCTGCGGGAGGGTGGCCCAGCGGCATGTGCACGAGTACGACCAAGCGCAACCGACGCGCATGTGGCACCAGCACCTCGGGGGCTGTCGAGGCGACCAGTCCGTCGAGCAGCACGACGGCGTCGTCGGGAATCCGCTGGACGACGCCATCGAGGGCAGCGAACGAAGCCGCGTCGGGTTGCGGCCAGCGGCCGGCTACGGCGTGCTCGTGCAGCGACCAGCCGGCTGAGGTGAGCCCGCGGCAGAGATGGCGGTCATAGGTGTTGCCCCCGCTCGGCCGGTCCGGGTCGTCGATGCAGTCGGGTACGACGACATGCACCACCGTCACAACGGCCGCTCGTAGCTCGCCCGGGCGATGTGCGATTCGTGCAGCGTGACGAGCAGTCCGTCGAGCTCCCGAGCCGTGTCACCCAGAGCGCCGGCGTGCACCCTTTCTGCGAGTCGATCTGCGACCACCCGGGCGAGCGCCTCGGTGGAGGTGTTCATGCCCACGAATGCATCGTCGTCGTCGAGGTTGCGGTAGGTGAGCTCGGCCAACACAGCATGCAGCTGCTCGGCCGCTCGACCGATGTCAACGACGACGTCGTCAGCATCGAGGACCGCGCGCCGGAACGTGGCGTCGACGACATACGTCGCGCCGTGCAATCGCTGCGCGGGCCCGAACACCTCGCCGCGGAGGCTGTGAGCGATCATCATGTGGTCGCGGACCGTCACGCTGAACATGATCTACTCACGGTCGTAGGTGATGGTGTGGCAGAGCGCCGGCAGGCTCCCCGCGGCCAGTCGGGCCATCACGTCGGGCAGCTGATCGAAACGGGACTGCCCAGTGACGAGCGCGTCGAGGGCGGGGTCGCGCAGTAGGCGGAGTGCAAGTGCCAGCCGCTCAGCCGTCGTACGGCGCCCGCCGCGGGCCGGGGAGAGGGTGCCGACCTGGCTGGCTCGGATGCCAAGTCGACGCGCGTGGAACGCTCCACCGAGCGAAAGCCGGACCTCGCTTTCCCCGTACCAGCTGAGGTCGATGACCGTACCCTCGGGTGCGAGCAGGTCGAGCGACCGTTGCAGCCCGGCAGACGTCGCGCTGGCGTGCACGACCAGGTCGCGACCGTCGATGGCATCGGCCGGCAGCGCGAAGTCGACGTCGAGTGCGGCCGCGACATCGGCCCGGCCGACATCGACGTCTACGAGCGTGACCTGGACCGCCGGGAACCGACTCACCAGGCGTGCGACGCAGCAGCCGACCATCCCGGCGCCGACGACGGTGACCCGGTCGCCGAGAAGCGGCCCAGCGTCCCACAGGGCGTTGACCGCGGTCTCGACGGTGCCGGCGAGCACCGCACGGGCGGGCGGCACGCCCTCGGGAACGACGGCTACCGCGCTGGCCGGCACCACGTAAGCGGTCTGGTGCGGGTACAGGCAGAAGACCGTGCGGCCGCTCAGCTCCGGCGGTCCCTGCTCCACGGTGCCGACGTTGAGGTAGCCGTACTTGACCGGCCCCGGGAAATCACCCTCCTGGAACGGCGCCCGCATCGCCGCGTACTGGTCCGGCGGCACACGGCCACGAAACACCAATGTCTCGGTGCCGCGGCTGACGCCCGACCGCAAGGTGCGCACCATCACGTCGTCCCGCCCCGGCTCGGGCAGCTTCAGCCGGCGGATCTCCCCACGGCCCGGCCTGCGCAGCCAGAACGCGCGCGCATCGATCTGCACCGGGCTCACCTTGCCAGACCTCGGCGTGGACGGAGCGGTCGAGCGCTCACATAGTCATAAGCAACGCGCACGACCTCGACGTTCTCCTCTGACATCGCCCCAACTATCTCACCAAGACCGCCCCTTTCCATGCGAAGCGCACATCCGGGACGCGCCTGAGTCGTGCGTCGCAGCGGCAGACGTATACCTGGCCCGATCCGTTTCTCGCTACGACGCACGGATGGTCGAGCGAGCACGCCTGCCAGCCTGATTCAGACCACCAGGCGTAACCTGCGAGGAAAGGACACCGCCCAACCAACGGACCCAGGGAGATCATGCCGTCCGTGCCCACCAAATCTCCGCTCGTGGACACCGCCTCCCCAGAGGAGCGCGCAGCCGCCGGCAAGGCGGCGAGGAAGAAGGTTCCTCGCTCGAGCCACGGCGACTGGGAGCCGGCAGCGCGGCGGCGAGATCCGGTCAAGGTGCTCGAGGACCAGGCCAAGAGCCGCGTTCCGGAGCTGGTGCCGATCCGCTACGGGCGGATGCTGGCCTCGCCGTTCACGTTCTTTCGCGGCGCCGCGGCGATCATGGCGATGGACCTCGCGAAGACCCCCGAGTCCGGGTTGCGCGTCCAGGCATGCGGCGATGCGCACCTGTCGAACTTCGGGGTCTTCGCCGCACCGGATCGCCATCTGGTGGTGGACGTAAACGACTTCGACGAGACCCTTCCCGGGCCGTGGGAGTGGGACGTCAAGCGGCTCGCGGCGAGCTTCGCGATCGCCGGGCGGGATCGCGACTTCACCCCGAAGGAGACTCGCACCGCGGTGCTCAGCACCGTCCGCCATTACCGCGAGGCGATGCGGGAGTTCGCCGCGATGCGGAACCTCGACGTCTGGTACGCGCGCCTCAACGTCGACACCGTCCTCGCCGACCTGGCCAAGGTCGCCGACCGCAAGCAGATGAAGGTGGCGCGGAAGAACGTGGCGAAGGCCGGAAAGAAGAACAGCATGAAGGCCTTCGATCGGCTCGTCCGGGTGGTCGACGGCGAGCCACGGATCATCAGTGATCCGCCGCTGCTGGTCCCCGCCCGGGAGCTCGTCTCCGAGGATCAGGTCCAAGCGGGCGAGCAGCGGATCCTCGAGATGCTCGGCCGTTACCGCGAGAGCCTCAAGGGCGACCGCCGCCACCTACTCGACAGCTACCGGTTCGTCGAGATGGCCCGCAAAGTGGTCGGGGTCGGGAGCGTCGGGACGCGAGCCTGGGTGGTGCTGATGATGGGGCGGGACGGACAGGACCCGCTCTTCCTGCAGGCCAAGGAGGCCGAGGCCTCGGTGCTGGAGCCCTACGTTGGCGAGAGCGAGTTCGGAAACCACGGCGAGCGGGTGGTCGAGGGCCAGTGGCTGATGCAGGCTGCGAGCGACATCCTTCTTGGCTGGCTCCCAGCACTGGGCTTCGATGGCGGCAAGCGAGACTTCTACGTGCGCCAACTCTGGGACGGGAAGCGATCGGTCGACGTCGACACCCTGCCGCCGGAGGGGCTGGCGATCTACGGGCGGGTCTGCGGCTGGACGTTGGCCCGAGCTCACGCACGGTCCGGCGACCGGATCGCGATCGGGTCCTACCTCGGCAAGGGCGACACGTTCGATCAGGCGATCGCCGAGTTCTCAGAGCGCTACGCGGACCAGAACGAGCTCGACTACGGCGCCCTGGCCGACGCGGCCAAGTCCGGCCGCATCCAGGCTGAGACCGACCTCTGAGCGCGTTGAGAATGCGTGGGGTAGCCAACAATCGAGCTACATGACCAGCTCCCGCTCGCCGCGCTGAGCGACTCCCGGACCCTGGTCTTGAGCGGCAAGCGGCGGAACGTCCCGGAAGCCGCGGCAGAGGAGCGATGGCCGATTGCAACAGAGGCGCCCTCCGTACCGAAGCCCTGGCGACGTGGGCCAGATCGCAGTCGCCGCAGCTCAGTCAGGCATTGAAGGGCGTGTGACCCGTTCAAGTACGCGGGCGGCGAACGGCATGTCGCCAGAGCGCCATACGTGTCGCTCCTCATATGGCCAGGCGTAGATCGGGCTCCCGTCGCGGACCAGCTCGAGCAGGCGTGGTTCGGCGAGCTCCCCGGCCGCCCACTCGTACAGCCGTTGCAGCCTCGGAACGATCACCGCGTAGTCGAGCATCCGGCCGAGGCGCTGCTCCTGGGCGATATAGCGCTCGACGTCCTGGTCGAGCGGATAGCGGTTCGGGAGCACACGCCTGAGTGACAGGAACACTCCTGCCATCCCGAGCCGTGGATCGCCCAGCAGGCGGCCAAGCGGAGCCAACGACCCCATCGCCAGCCGAGGTCTTCCGACGAGTGCGTGTGCGTACAGCACGCGTGCCAGCGCGACGTTCATGAAGAAGCGCTCCGGTGTGCTCTCGGATTCGGCGATGCCCCGATGCTCCAGGTAGCCGCCGACGATGCTCGCATTGTGCGCTCGGTACCAGTTGTGCCCTGTCGGTCTCGCGCCGAACTCCAGCCAGAGCCGCACCGCTTGCGACGACGGCTCTCCGGGCAGGTCACCGAGGAGCGCGACGGTTTCGCATCCGTCCCGCAGCAGTCGCTCGTTGATCCCCCGCCACCAGACGCTGCCGGGCGGCGACGCGTCGAGCGGATTGAGCACACCGCGGCGCGCCTGCCAACGCATGAACGACAATGCCGCTCGCCGAAACGGAAGATGCCGGGGTGCGCGGCCCGTCGGCCCGTGAAAAACTCGCGCCATTAATGCGAGACGGGCCCTTGGATCCTCGCGCACGGCCGCGACCTGCGCCTCAGCTCGAACGAGCGCCTCTGCATGCCGGCTCATCTCGGTGAAGTGTGATAGCCGTGTGTGAGCCCGTGCCAAATCGCCGTGAGACTAAGCGGAGGCTTGCCAGCGGGACGGCGAAGTACGTGTTCAATCCCGTCGTCCGCGGGCTCTTTCGTCTCGGGCTTCCGGCCCCGGGGACCGCGATCCTGGAGACGACCGGCCGCAAGTCCGGGCGGCCGAGACGCAACCCGGTTACCAACGGCCTCGACGACGGCGTCTTTTGGATCGTCGCTGAGCACGGGCGTCGGGCGAGCTATGTCAGGAACATCGAGGCGAATCCCCAAGTCCGGCTTCGCATCGGCCGACGATGGCGCGAGGGCACCGCCCGGCTTGTCCCCGACGATGATCCCCGAGAGCGACTGCGCTACATCGCCTCGAGGCGCCCGATCGCGAGGCTGAGTACGGCAACCGTTGGCCTGTTGCAGACGGATCTATTGACGATCCGCGTTGAACTGCATGGTGAGGAGCGCTAGGAGGCGGCTCGACTTGGTCCTGGTCGCGATTTGATCCCTTTGCGTTCGCCCGCGCTCTTGCAGACGAGGCGGGGCGCGCGCCGGAACCCGACTAGGGCGCTTGCGAGGGCTCCAGCACCAGCAGCGATCGGCGAAGTCGGACCTCACTCGGGCGATCGGCTTCCGAGGCGTAGGTCATGCCCGGCCAGTCGGCCCGCCGGGTGCCGCCGTCCCGCTTCCAGCCCCGGCGCGCGTAGAAGGCCTCTGCCCGGCGGTTCCCGTCGAGCATCCAGAGGATCGCCTCGCGGTAGTCGCGCTCCCGAATCGCCTCGACCGCGGCGTCCATCAGGGCCGCTCCGGCGCCCCGGCCGAAAGCGTCGGGGTGTGCGTAGAGGGCGGGGATCCCCGCCACATCCTCGGGCTCATCCTCCTCGCGCGACGGCATCTCCAGCGTGCAGAACGCCTCGATGACGCCGTTGCGTTCAGCCACCAGCGTGTGGTGCCGCGCGCCTCCCTCGGCCAACCACTCCTGCCAGTCCCGCTCGCGTCCCTCCACTGTGAGCTCGTCCAGGGTTCGGTCGGGCAAGAGGCCGCGGTAGGCGGCGCGCCAGGATGCGATGTGGACCGCGGCGATCGCGCGAGCATCCATAACGGTCGCCCAGCGGACATTGGCGTCGGTGTTCATGTCAGCGGTGGTGGTCGGCGACCAAGTTCGTGCTCTCCGACCTCTTTCGTCATGGCTCACACCCGGGCCGAGCGGGTCGGACAACCCCTCACTCGCCCAAGCACTGATGGATGAGCGCGCAACACTCGAAGCTCGACGGTTTGTCAGGGCTTCGGCGGATTCGATCGATTTTCTTGCGCGCCTCTACGCAGCCGTGCCGGCGGTCGCGCCTGCTGCGGCCGCAACCAGCTTCGCAGCGGCCTCGGGCTGCGAGACCATCGAGGCGTGCGAGGCCGGAACCTCCTCGATCGTGGACCCTGCGCGCTCTGCCATGTGTCGCTGCGTCGCCGGGGGGATCGCCTTGTCCTCGGTGCCGAGCAGATACCACGACGGGACCGAGTTCCACGCCGGTGGACCCGACTCCGCGCCGAGTGCTGCGGCGCTCCAGGGGCGCAGGGCGGCCGCCATCACGCGCGCCGTGTCATCGTCGACGTCGCCGGCGAACACCTCGGGAAACGCGTCCTGGTCGAGGTAGAGATCCACGCCTTCAGTCAGGGTTCGTAAACGGCACCTCTTGCAGCGCGGTCGGAACCAGGCTGCCCTCGTTTAGCTCCAGGAGCTGCCCGATGCTTTCGCCTTCGTCCAAGGCCCAGCCGGCGAGATACACGAGCCCGACGACCTGGTCGTTGCCAACCGCGGCGTTCGTGATGACCGCTCCTCCATATGAGTGGCCGACGAGCACGATCGGGCCCTCGATCGTCTCAAGCAGGTCAGCCAGGTACTGCGCGTCGCCCTGTAGTCCTCGCAGCGGGTTCGCAAAACCGATTGTTCGGTAGCCCTGGTCGTGCAGGATGCGGATGACGCCATCGAAGCCGGTGGCATCTCCCCATGCGCCGTGGACGAGGACGACGGTCGGCTGAGAGCCGTTGCCGGTGCTCTCCATGTTTCCTCCTTGATTGGAGATGGCCCGCCCACAGCCAGCCTACATCGCCAACCATCGATTGCACGGGCTGCTTTCCATGCAAGGCGGCACCTCTCGGACACGCCTGAGCGTGCGTCGCAGCGGCGGACATATCGTTTCCTGCTATGGAGAGCATGGAAAGCGAGCGTCCGGCCGAGAGCCAACCGTGCCGACGGTCGCCATCAGCCTTCCGGATTTTCCTCCGAGAGGGCTGGCTTCCGCCCGGCGCCACGCTGCCCGGTGAAAGCGCACCAGGGCGGCAAGGGTGACCACCCCAACGGCGGCTCCGGAGGCAAGTGCCGCGACGAGTGAGTGATCCGAGATCAGAGCGACGGCCAGGCCGACGGTCGCCCCCGCGAGCACCGCAGTAATAACGCCCACCATTCCGGCGACCGTGCGTAAGGCCTGCCAGCGGCCTCCACCGAGTCCCTGGACGTGCAATCGCTCCTGAGGCGGGACGCTGAGCAGGTACGGGGTGATCTCGGGGGCGTGGTCGAAGTAGTAGCCACGCAGCAGTGCGATGCGGCGGGCGTACCCCTGATCCTCGGTGCCCGACTGGACGGCACGCTCGAAAGTCACGAGACCGACGAAGGCGAGCGTCGGAAGCAGCACGAGGCCGAAGGCGTAGAACGCCGCATCGATGCCGCCGGCTGTGGCCACCAGACCCCACGCAATGAGCCCGCCGGAGACCGCGGCCAGGAACATGCTCGCCCTGCCGGTGGCCTCGGCGATTGTCTGCGCTCGAGCACCCTGGAGCACGAAGTGCTCGCTGGTGACGAAGGTGACGGCATGCGGTCGCGGGCTGTCGGCCCCACCGGAGGTCATCTTCGCCGACGCACCCCTACACGTACGGCTGTACGAACTCGACCGCCTTGTCGCAAACTTCGCGCCAGCCGTTGTCGATGGTCAGCGAGTGCCCGCGGCCGTCGCTTTGGACAATCTCGCCTATGTTGCGGCCGCGCCGGCAAAGAAGTCGATGAGCATTTGGTTGACGCGTTCAGCTTCATCGTGATGCACCCAATGCGACGCGTCGCCCAGGCGCTCCACGCGGTCGAGGTTGGGCACGTCGTCGCTGCCCGGCTCGGCGAGGTCGGAGCCGAGGTAGGAATCGCGCTCTCCCCAGATGACCAGCGTCGGCGCCGAAATCGCGCGCAACTTTGCTGCGGCCTCCTTCTGGGACTGTCGTACCGAGGCGCGGTAGTAGTTGATCATCGCGGCCGCTGCGCCTGGCTGCGACCACGCCTCGACGTAGTGTTCGATTTCCTCCGGCGTGTAAGGCGGGTTCGCGTCACTCAGGAAGTGTCGAAAGAAATGCCAGTCTCTAGCGTGCACGACCTCCTCGGGCAGTCCTGGTAGCGCAAAGAAGAAGAAGTACCAGGACTTCCTGAGCTGGTTCGGGTTGTGGAGTCCCTCCCCGAGCCGCCGGGGATGGGCCGCATTGAGGATGGCGAGTCGGTCGACCACCTCGGGGTGGTTCATCGCGGTGGTCCAGGCGATGGTTCCGCCCCAGTCATGACCGACCAACAGCGCAGACTCGGCACCGAGTTCTCCGATTAGGCCGCGAATGTCGGCGGCGAGCAGGTCGACGGCGTAGGCCTCGAAGCCCTCTGGCTTCGATGACAGGTTGTAGCCACGCGTGTCGGGCGCGACCACCCGAAAACCCGCCCCCACGAGCGGCTCGATCTGCAGCCGCCAACCGAACCAGAACTCAGGGAAGCCGTGCAGCAGAACGATCAGCGGCCCCTCACCGGCCTCGACGTAATGCAAGGTCTGATCCTCGACCTCGGCATGGCCCTCCCGAAGTTCAATCCCGACGTCGGGGAGCGGGCTGGTGATCATGAGGACCTCCGTGTTTGGGGACTTGGGCGCGAGAGTACACCTGCGAGTCTGGATCAGCAACAACGTCGATCACGCTCGCGAGCTGTGCGAGTCGCGGCGCGACGTCCGTCATTCGCCAGGGCCCAGCGCGTGCGCAAGGAGCGGTGTCGCTTCGCGCGAAAGGCAAAAGTCCGGCATGCCTGGGTCCGTGCGTCTCCGTGAAGTGGCCGCCTTGCGAGAAAGGGCAAACTCTCGCCCGCTGATCGGCCCGGTCGTGGGCGTGAGACAGCCTGGGAGCGCTTGGATGGGAAGCGGACTATTCGCCTAGGACGCGGCCGAACGCCAGCTCTGCGTTTCGCGTCTGCAGGCCTCGCTTCATCGCCGCCGCGATCAGTGCCTGGGCCTCTGGGGTACGCACGTACTCGCCAAACAAGTCGGAGTCGCGACGAAAGTCCTCGGTGGGCGCAAGTGAGATCGCGTTGACTCGGTCCTTGACCAAGTGGTGGCCCGCGGCCGGGAATCTGGCGATTCGGTGTGCGAGGGAGCTGACAAAATCGCCCAGGGCATCGGCAGGCAGCGCACGGTTTACCCAGCCGTAGCGTTCCGCCAGCGCGGCGTCGTAGTCCTCCGCGCTCAGCATCACCTCCAGCGCCCGCGCACGGCCCATCAGGCGCGTGAGGTGCTGAGCTCCCCCGCCACCGGGGAGCTGGCCAAACGCCGGCTCGAACTGACAGAAGATCGCTGACTCGCGCGCCGCGAAGCGCATGTCACAGGCGAGAACGAACTCGCTGCCGGCGGCGCGAACGCGCCCCTCGATCTGCGCGATCGTCACGAGCCGGCTCGCGCTGAGATGGCGAAACAAGAGTGCGATCGATGCCTCACCGGTGAGCTTCGCCGCCTCGGCTCGGTACTCGGCGATTCGCTTCAAGTCCACATGGGAGATGAAGTAATCGGGGTCGGCGCTCGTGAACACGATCACGCGCACTGCGTCGTCAGCCTCGGCTCGTTCAATCAATGAGACCAGGTCGCGCACCAACTCAGGCCCGAGCAGATTCATGGGAGGCGCCGCGATTTCCGCGAACAACACGCCCTCGTCCTGCCGGACCTTCAGCGTCGCGAGGTCACTCATCGGTGTTCTCCCCGCCCGCGTCCTCGTTGTATTCGATCTGCGGTGGCTCCTCGCCAGGGAACGCGCGGGGACGATCGGCTCGCCGGGCCTGCGAACCGCGCTTCGCGCCCGGGACCTGCAGGAGGATGTCGGCACTGAGCTCGATCTCCGTTTGCCGTGGATCGGTCATGCGGCTCTGAGCTCAGCTTCGGATCCAACCGTCACCGTCAACCTCCTGGGTCGGTGTCATCCGCGCCATGAGTCTCCCTCGGAGCGAAGCCGGTTCGCCATGTTGCAGGCCGTACTTCGGGCTCCGACCATCCCCACCGGGGGTCGGGCCAGCCCGACATTTCGCGGGCCAGCCCGACATTTCCGGTCAGCCCTACCCTTCCCCGTCAGCGACTTGGGACGATCACGAAGTGCCGACCTCCGTGCTCGTGATCGATGACGACGCCTCGTTTCGAGGACTGGCCGTGCGCATGCTCAAGGACCTCGGACTCTCCGTCGTCGGCGAGGTCGCCACGGTTGCGGCCGCGACTGAGGCCGCGAGCAGGCTGCGACCGCAGGCCGCGCTGGTCGATGTGGGGCTACCAGACGGAAGCGGGATCGAGCTTGCGTCCGAGCTGGCATCGCTGCCATGGCGCCCTCGCATCGTGATCACCTCGGTCCAGTCCGATGCGATCACGGCGGCTGGCGTGCGCTCTGCGGGAGCCGCGGCGTTCGTCGCAAAGCACGACCTGCCAGACAGCCAGCTTGGGGCGCTGCTCACCGGGCGGGCGCACGAGGAGTAGTTTGGACCGATGCCGATCCGCGTGGTCATCGGCGAGGACGACGTCCTCCTGCGCGAGGGGATCGCGGGGATACTGGAGCGAGCCGGCCTCGAGGTCGCGGCGCAGACCGGAACTGCGGATGACTTCCTGCGCCGGACCCAGGGCCTTCGCCCCGATGTCGCCCTCGTCGACATCCAGATGCCACCGGGCAACGCGGACGATGGCCTTCGCGCCGCGCTCGAACTCCGCGCAAAGCGGCCGGAGACCGGCGTGGTCGTGCTCTCACAGTTCTTTGAGGAGTCTTACGCAGTCGACCTGATCGGCGACCGCCCGGAGGGCGTGGGCTATCTGCTCAAGGAGCGGGTGGGGGACGTATCGGTTTTCGTCGATGCCGTCTCCCGCGTTGCGGCCGGCGGCACTGCGCTCGATCCCGAGATCGTCGCTCGCATGATGGGCCGGCAACGCGATTCATCGCCCCTGGCAGAGCTGAGCCCACGCGATCTCGAAGTGCTCAGGGAGATGGCCGAAGGCAAGTCGAATCGTGGCATTGCCGAGGCACTGTTCGTGTCGCAGGCGGCAGTGGAGAAACACGTTACCGCGATCTTTCGCAAGCTCGAGATCGGGCCCACTGCGACTGAGCACCGTCGCGTGCTTGCGGTCATTCGCTACCTGCGCGCGTCAGGACAGTCGCAAGGAACGCGCGCGGGCGCCCCCTGACTGTTTCCTCAGCCGAGGGGGAGTGTGGCGGTCACCCGGGTGCCGCAGGGAACCGCGTTCTCGACCTCGAGCCGCCCGCTAAGGGCAGTCGCTCTGTCGGCGAGCCCGACCAGGCCTTGACCGTCGCGATCGGCGCCTCCGACCCCGTCATCAAGCACCACGACGTGGAGGAAGCCGTCTGTATTGGCTGCCCGTACCGAGGCGCTGGTTGCGCGCGCGTGCTTGACGACGTTCGTGAGCGCCTCAGCGACGATGAAGTATGCGCTCGCCTCGATCTCCGGCTCGAAGCGTTCGGCCGGAACGTCGACCTGGACCGGAAGGTCGACCCGTTCGACGAGGGCGTCGATGCCGGCGCCGATGCCTCCGAGCGTCAGCGACGTTGGCAGGATTCCGTGTGCCAGCTCGCGTAGTTGCTCGTTGCCCTGCTCCGCCTGCTCGAGCGCTGTGGTCAGCAGCGCCTCTACCTCGCCGGAATCTTCGAGCAGCGCCTGGCGAGCGAGCTTGAGCGTGACGATGGCGTGCACGAGCCGTTGTTGCGCCCCATCGTGCAGGTCCTGCACCACGCGGCGCCGCGCGGCATCGCCGGCCGTCACGAGGCGAGCCCGCGAGGCCATGAGCCGGTCGAGACCGTCGGCGTTGGCGATCGACGTCGCGAGCAGTTTGGCGAACTGCTCCAGCCGGTTCTCCGTGTCGCTCGGCAGGGGCTCGCTCTGGCTCGAGGCGGCGATCATGGTCCCCCACATCCCGCCCTCCACGACGATCGGAGTGGCAACGCCGGAACGCACACCCAGAAGATCCGCCATCGACCCCACCGCCCCGGTTGCGTGGCCCCAGTCGTCCATGCGGGCCGCCCGGCCAGTATGAGCGACCTGGGCAACCACGTTCTCTCCATCCAGCGTGAAGCGGGTGCCCAACGGGGGTGGATCCCAAGGGGTCTGCGACTGGGCGACGAGCACAGCCACCGCGTCGGGCTCGAAGCGCAGCAGCCCGACGGCCTCGATGTCCAATACCCCCCGCGCCTCCTTGGCGACCGCGTGAAACACCTCCACCGATGATGAGTCGCGTGCGACGAGCTCGGCCACACGCAGGAGCGCCGCCTGCTCCTCCGCGAGCACCTTGACCTCCTCGCGAGCTTCCGTGTTTGCTACCGCGGTCCCGACGAGCTCTGTGAAGTCATTGAGCCGGCGTTCAGCAGTCCGTGACAGCGGGCCGTGCAGCGATGCGACGGTGATCGCTCCCCATACTTCCCCCTCGACCACGATCGGGCTCGCCACCGCCGACTGAACACCGAGTGTTTGCACGAGGGATCCCCGGTCCGCGGCGGGCGGGTCGTCCGTGTCGAACCGTGCGGAGCGGCTCGCCTGGCGAACCGTGTGGACCACGTAGCCCGGGTCGAGGGACACGCGCGCACCGGGTTCGTGGGGCCCTCCGACGTCGCCGAGCACGGTGGCCGTCCCATCATTCTCGAACCGGACGATCGCCGAGATGTCGGCGCCGAAGAGCTCGCTGACTTCGTCTGCCACCGCACGAAACACCTGCACGGGCGGAACCCCCTGCGCGACGAGCGTCGCCACTCGTCGCAGAGCCGCCTGCTCTCCAGCGAGCCGTTCGAACTCGGAGCCGTCGTGAGGGTCCCCAGTCGCATCCATGACGGCCACCAAGTCTTGCGCATGAACACCATTTCCGTAGGGGTGACCCCACCCCCGGTCGGGAGGATCCGAACCCAATGTACGGCCAAGACGCATGGCAGCTCGACGGCATCAGGAGGAGACTCGCCCACGGCCACAACCGCTAGGAGCGACGCATGGAGACCACCAGCTCACGCACCCCGACCACCGCGGCGGACATCCGCGAGTTCACGATCGACGTACCCGAGGAGCAGCTCGCCGACCTGCGCAGCCGCATCCAGGCCACCAGATGGCCCGACCGAGAAACAGATCCCTCCCAGGGGGTCCGACTCGAGACCATCCAGGCGCTGGCCGCCTACTGGGGGGAGCAGTACGACTGGCGGAAGTTCGAGAAGCGCTTCGCGGCGCTGCCGCACTTCGTCACCGAGATCGACGGGGTCGACATCCACTTCATCCATGTTCGCTCCAAGCATGCGGATGCGTTGCCGCTCATCGTCACCCACGGGTGGCCGGGCTCAACGGTCGAGCAGCTGAAGATCATCGATCCGCTCACGAAGCCCACGGAATACGGAGCGAGCGCAGTGGACGCTTTCGATCTCGTGATCCCCTCGTTGCCGGGCCACGGCTTTTCGGGGAACCCGACCGAGACCGGCTGGGACCCCATCCGCGTGGCCCGCGCCTGGACCGAACTGATGAGTCGCCTCGGCTACACGGAGTTCGTCGCGCAGGGCGGCGACTGGGGCAACGCGGTCACCGAGCAGATGGCGCTCCTTGAGCCCGAGGGCTTGCTGGGCATCCACACGAACATGCCGGCGACCCTGTCACCGGAGGTGTCGAAGGGAGTCCAGACCGGTGAGCCAACACCCTCCGGGCTTTCGACGGAGGAAAAGAACGCATACGAGGTCCTGGTCGACTTCTTTGCGACCGGCACCGGCTATGCCGCCGAGATGGGGAACCGCCCGCAGACGCTGTACGGGATCGCGGACTCACCGGTTGGCCTGGCGGCCTGGATGCTCGACCACGACGTCGCGAGCTACGAGCTCATCGAGCGCGCCTTCGTCGGGGAGCCCGGCGGCATATCGCGCGATGATGTCCTGGACAACGTCACCCACTACTGGCTGACGAACTCGGGGATCTCCTCGGCACGCCTCTATTGGGAGAGCAAGCTGGGGTTCTTCGACACCAAGGGCGTCGAGATACCGGTCGGCGTGAGCGTCTTCCCGGACGAGCTGTATCCGGCCCCCCGAAGCTGGGCGGAGAAGGCGTATCCCGACCTCATCCACTTCAACAACCAGCTCGACGAGGGCGGCCACTTCGCCGCGTGGGAGCAGCCGCAGGCCTTCTCTGAGGAAGTTCGGACGACCTTCAGGTCGCTGCGTTGACCGGGGTCCTGGCGACGAAAAGCACGAGGAGATAGCTGATGGGCACGATCACCACGACCGATGGCACCGAGATCTTCTACAAGAACTGGTGGCGTCAGGGAATGATGGGCGGAGCGAAGGCCCATTACGACGGCATCGTTGCGTTCTCCCAGACCGATTTCACGGAGGACCTCAAGCAGATCACGGTGCCGGTCCTGGTGATGCACGGCGACGACGACCAGGTCGTCCCCTACGCCGACTCCGGACCGCTCTCCGCGAAACTCGTGCAGAACGGGACGCTGAACACCTACGAGGGATTCCCGCACGGCATGCCGACCACCGAGGCCGAAGCGATCAACGCCGACCTGCTCGCCTTCTTGCAGTCCTGACCGGCAGCGGCTGGGCTCGACCGTGACTGTGCGGCCACGCCCGGGACCCGTGCCACCGCCGCGGTACCTGGCGGCGTCGCGGTAACCGGAATTCCGCGCCCGGCTGGGTTCCGACACGCTGCCAAAGCTACTCCCCCTACCCCCCGGTAGGGATGACCTTACCTGGGTCTCCGGCGGGCCGCGCGGAGACTAGGGCGCGCCGGTATGGCGACCTCGCGTGGGTGGGTGCAGACTCGTCTCGTTCGCAATGACAGCCGAGCGCGTCGCAGAGATCGAGTCCCAGGGTGGAACATGACCCACCCTCTGGCCATGGGAACCGGAATCGGGGAGCCCGCATGAGGCCCATCCCGATCAGCGGAGCCGACATCACCGATTATCCGCTACGCGTCTCCGTGGCGCGAGTGCTCGGGCTGGCATCGATCACGGCCCTTACGCTGCTTGCCGTAGCCACTGGCACGGCGAGCGCACAGGGGGGCGCCCGGGCTGCGGCCCATCTGCCGAGCTTCTGCGAGCTCGCGGACGAACCTGGGCCCGGAAAGGCCTCCATTCTCACCCTCAGCGTGCGCCACACCGGCTGTGCGGCCGGCAAGCGGGTCGTCCGCGCCTATCACAGGTGCCGTGTCCGCCAAGGCGACCCGGACACTGGTTGCATCGGGCGCGTGGACGGCTACCGGTGCAGCGAGCGCCGCTCGAACGAGACGCCCAATGCGTTCAAGGCGCGGGTCACCTGTCGCGATGGAGCCCGACGAATCAAGCACATGTACGGGTGGTTCGCCGACGCGCCCGTCGCCGTGGGTACGGAGGCCGAGCTCCGCGAGGCGTGGGCGGACCCACTTGTGACCGGGATCGAGCTCAATCAGGACATCTTCATGCGCTCGTGCCTTACCGGTGAACCCATCCGCGAGTCGCTCCGCCCGCTGACGCTCGATGGCAACGGGCACACGATCAGGCAAACCTGCTTCGAGAAGCGGCTGCTCAACCAGAACGGCACCGGCTTTCTCTTGATCAAGGACGTGACCCTAACCCGTGGGGGCAACGACGGTCCCGGCGCCGCGGTCACGACCAGGGGCGAGATCGTGGTAATGGACTCGACCGTCCACGAGAACCTCGCCGAGGAGCCCGGTGGCGGGATCTTCTCTCAGCGCAAGGCGACGGTGATCCGCTCGGTCATCACCGGCAACCTTGCCAATGATGACGGCGGCGGTGTCTATGCCCGGCGCGGCGGGATCCAGGTCTTCGACTCGATCCTGAGCGACAACCTCGTCGACGGCTCCGGCGGCGCGCTCGGCTCGACCGGGGACATCCTCGTCGTCCGTTCCCATGTCGACGGCAACACGACCGACGGCGACGGCGGCGCCATCTACACCGATGAGGACGGCGACGTCACCGTGATCGACTCGACCGTCGACGGCAACACCGCCGACGGCCCGGGCGGCGCGATCTTCACCCTCGAGGGCGACGTGACGATCGTCAACTCGACCGTGAACGGCAACCGCGCCGACGACCGCGGCGGGGCGATCTCGGGCGAGGCCGACGTGACGGTGATCAACTCGACGATCGCCCGCAACGCCGCGTTCGCGCACGTGGGCGGCGGCATCTGGGCTCGCAGCGACCTATTCGTGACCAACTCGACGATCAGCCACAATTACGCCGAGGGTGAGGGGGGCGGGGTCCTCGCAGCCGGCCTCGTGGGCCTGGTCTACTCGACCGTGGCCGACAACGTCGCACCGGTCGCGGCCAACGTGGGTGCGGGATCCGGCCTGCGGGCCTTCGGCTCGATCGTCGGCCCACCCGACCCGGAGCCGGTCGGCGGCCAGATCCAGCCGATCGGGCCCAACTGCCGGGTCTCACGCCCGGAGTCGTTCGGCTACAACTTCGTTAGCGACGCCTCCTGTGGCCTCGATGGCCCGAGCGACGTGATCGGCGGGGATCCGATGCTCGCCCCGCATCTGGCCGACAACGGCGGCCGCGGGGAGACCCGGTTGCCACTGCCGGGGAGCCCCGTCTTGGACCGGATCCCCGCTGGCGTGTGCGACTTCACGCCCTTCGGCTATGACCTCGAAGGGGAGCAGCACCTCGATCTGTTCGGAATCGATCCCATAGCTCCCGTCACCACCGACCAGCGTGGCGTCGCCCGGCCACTCGGCGAAAGCTGCGACGTCGGCTCCGTCGAAGGCGTCCTGCCGTCGCCTGCCGCGCCCGCCGCGCCGACCGAGCCCGGCGCACCCGACGTGGAGGTTGGGCCTTCTCCTGGCGCGAGCCCCCAGCCCGATGAGACATCGAGCCCATCGGCGCCCTCTTCCGCACCCCGCGACACTTCGCACCGGGAGCGGTCGCTGGCGGCGCGTGGAAACGATCTACGCAGCCTGGATCGACGTGTGGACAGAATCGAACACCGGATCGAGATCATGGAGGAGATCGCGAGCCGCTACCGCCACTTCAAGAACTGTCTCACGCGGGTTCCGGTGAGCGAATACGGAGACCAAGATCACCGTTTCGGCTTCCACTACGACGAGAGGGACGGAACCGGGCTCGACCGCCGGCCCGCGCTCGCCATCGACACCGATCGACGCAATCCCGACTACACCTTCCTCAAGTTCGACCACCGAGACGCCTGTCAGAGCGCTCCGACCAAGCCCGGGACGCCTGAGGAACCGGGGACGGCGGACCCTGCCAAACGCCAAGGCGCAAGCACGGCCTCGCGTCTTTCGGAGATCCGCAGGCTCGAGCGGAGGTTGAGGGAGCTCGACCGGCGAGAAGGACGCTTGGAGGACATGTCCGAGCATTTCGACGAGTTCGAGTCGTGCCTCTCCTGGGTGCCCGTGACCGAGTACGGAGACCCCGACGGGGCGTTCGGCTACCTCTTCGGCAGCGAGGGAGCCGTGCCCGGCTACAGGGCTGCGATCACGATCGACGTCAGTCAGTGGGATGACCCCGACTACATGTTCCTCGGGTTTCAACGCGGCGACCTGCCGTTCGGTGGCCGCGAGTGTGGGGGCGAGCCCGGGGAGAGCGTCGACAAGGCGCCCGAGCCGGCGGCCTCCGGCAAGGCATTCGAGTCGCGGGGTCGAAGCAAGGTCTCCCGAAGCGAGTCGCTGAACGACCGGCTGGTAGACGTTCGCCAGGAGATCGCGTCCTTCGCTGAGGACGTCGAGGATCTGGGCGAGCCCGTAGAGGAGTTCGACACCTTCGATCAATGCATGCACTTGATTGGCGTCACCGAGTCCGGAAACCGGTCCGGTACCGTCGGATATCTCTACGGAGCCGGGAAGCTAAGGCCTGCGTTCGCGCTGGACTTCAGTAGCGGCCCGCCCGAATACCAGATGCTCGCCCACCCTGGCGAGGAGCCACCGAGCATCGAGTGCAACGAGGACGCCGGAGGGCTGTTCACCAATGAGTGATCCGGTCAAGCGAATCCGTCCCACAGCGGAGTTGCCCATTCACGCAAGGCTGGGGCGGTTCGGCCGCAGAAAATCCGAACACTGGAGAGCGTAGGAATGAAGAAGAGACTCGGGATTTCAGTCGTACTGTCACTCGTTGCGCTGGCGGTGCTCGCCGTCTCCGCATCCGGCGCCGCGGACAGGCCGAAGCACAAGAAGGCGAGCTTGCCGCTCGACCCGATCGGCCTCACCCTGACCAACGACTACATCGGGGAACTCCAACCGCGTGGTGTCGTCGAGACGGCGAAGAAATGCCGGACGGGCCGCAAGTTGAGGCTGCTGTCTCGAGGCCGAGGTCGTCGCCACGGTGAGGTCGACACAGGGTGGCAACTTCATCTTCGATCCCGGCGTCTCCGCCGAAGAGCTCGGGGAACTGCAGGCGTTCACGATCGTGCTCAAGCCGAAGGACATCGGGCCGAGGCGCAACCCGAGGATCCGGTGCCACGGCGCGACAAAGCGACTCGTTGCCGACGGCGTCTTCAACTCGGTCACCATCAACCGCAACGTAGGCACCCCCGACACCTTCGACGGAAACGTCAGCGCGTCGCTCTTCGATTGCCGGGTGAGCCGGACATGGGGACTCCTCTACGAGGGAGACACCGTGCTCGCCTCGAGTGTCCTCGGCGACGACGGCTCCGGCCACTGGGGGCCGGTCAACGCGAACGAGAGCACCGGCGAGTGGGAGGTGTTCGTCGCCGCCTCGGATGTCCCGCTGAGCTGGCAGGACACCAACGCCTCGACGCAGACATTCCAGTTCTGCATGGCGGCCACCGCCGCCTACGGCGCCGACGACTAGCCGCGCGGCCGATCGAATCGGGGCGACTGGATTTGAACCAGCGACCGTTCGGCCCCCAGTCGAGGGACACGGGGTTGGCGATGTGTCACAGAGCGTCCCCCGCGTCCCCATCGTCCCGGGTCGTGTAGCCCCTGGACACATTGGACGTAACAGTCGGTACCAGAGCGGTACCACGCCGGTGGTGGATTCGAATTCGGGCCCGATTCGTCTAGCTACGACGCACGAATGGTCGTGGAAGTGACGGGATGACCGCGAGCATCGAGCCTTCCCCACGGGCCGACGAGCCTGCTTGTGCGGGCGATGTGGGGCATTATCACTCCGGTATGAACGAGCGAGCCTTATGAGCCGGCGAGTCGTGATCATCGGCGGAGGCGTCGCCGGCTTGGAGGCGTTGTTGGCGCTTCACGACCTGGCCGGCGATCGCGCCGAGTTGACGCTTGTCGCGCCGGGCCCCGACTTCCTCTACAAGCCAATGCTGGTCGACGAGCCGTTCGACCTCGGGCCCGCGGAGCAACACGCGCTGGCGCCACTGGCCGAGCAGCTCGGTGCCGAGTTCGTTCAGCGGACCGTGACCACGATCGAGCCGAATGAGCACACCGTTGAACTCGACGACGCCTCGAGCCTCGAGTACGACTTCCTGATAGTCGCGACGGGCGGGCGCTTTCGTCCAGCCCTGGAAAGCGCGAGAACGTTCCCATCCGGAGGCGAGCCGCTGCGGATCAACGACCTCTTGCGATCGGGGGAAGGCCCGAAACGGATCGCTTTCGTGGTGCCGTCCGGCGTCACCTGGGCGCTGCCGATCTACGAAATTGCCCTCATGACCCAGCGCCGAGCTCTGGAACTAGCGGTCGAAGTTGAGCTGACGATCGTGACGCCCGAGGAGGCTCCGCTCGCCATCTTCGGACCCATCGCCAGCACCGCCGTCGCAGAGCTCCTGGCCGCTCGCGGAATCGGGGTCGAGGCAGCTGCTCACGCCCAGGAGGGGGCCGGGCACGAGCTGGTACTGACGCCCGGGAACCGCCGGATCGCCGCGGACGAGGTCATCGCCCTACCCGCCATGGACGGCCCCGCGCTCGCCGGCTTGCCTCAAGACGAACGCGGCTTCATTCCGATCGACCAACACGCGCGGGTGGTTGGGGTCGAGGATGTCTACGCGGCGGGGGACGGCACCAACTTCCCAATCAAACAGGGCGGGCTTGGCACCCAGCAGGCGGACGCGGCCGCCGCGCACATCGCCGAGCGCCTCGGCGCCGCGCTCACCGTTGAGCCATTCCACCCGGTGCTACGCGGCAAGTTGATCACTGGGGCCGAATCCCTCCATCTCCGCGCGGACGTCGCAGGGGGCGGAGGAGCCGAGCCGGCTTCCCTCGACTGCCTGTGGTGGCCTCCGCACAAGATCAGCGGCCGGTACCTTGCGCCCTTCCTCTCTCACGGCGAGCTTCACGCCGAGCCCGAGCCGCCGCGGCGTGCATTGGACGTCGAGGTCGCGCTCCCGACCGACTGGCACTCGGAGCCGATGGCGCTCGACCCCTACCGCTCTTCTGCCGTCGACTGATTTCGAGAGCCCGGTCGCTCAAACGCCCAGCGCCGCGCTCAGGCCCAGCATCGCCGCCGCGCCCACGACGGTGCCTAGCGCGGCGCTCCGCCTGCCGCCGCGCAACGCATCGGGTAGGAGCTCGACTGCCACCAAAGCCAGCATCGCGCCGGCCGCGAACCCGAAGGAGAGAGGCAGCAATGGCTCGACTTGCTCGACGAGCAGGAACGCGATCGCGGCGCCGGCCGGCTGCGGCGCGCTCGTCGCCACGGCTCCCCAGAACTGGCGCGAATGTGAGAGCCCGGCCGCGGCCATCGGGATCGCCACGCTCGTACCCTCGGGGATGTTCTGAAGCGCGATCGCGGCGATCACGAACAGGCTCAGGCCGGCGGTGTCCGAGGCGTAGGCCGTGCCGATCGCGAAACCCTCGGGCAGGCTGTGGACCAGGAGAACCACGAACACGAGCACCGAGGTGCGCAGGCCTGCGCTCATGGCATGCTCGACATGGCGCTGACGCGCCTCGAGCGCGCTGCGAACCCCTACCAGGAACAGGGCTCCGGCACCCAAGCCGGCGCCGACCGAACGAGGCGATCCTTCCTCCAGGCCGGGCAGGATTAGTCCTACCACCGAGGCGACGGTCATCGCGCCCGCTGCGATCCCCAGAAGCAGTGGTTGGAGCGCCGCTGCACGCACCCCGAGCAGAAAGACTGGAATCGCGCCTAGACCCGTCGCGAGGGCCGTCCCGGTTGCGGCGATCAGGAGGGTCAGCATCAGGTACCCGGCACTCACACAGCGTGAGCGCGGGGTCGCAGGCTACTGTCCCGCAGCTCGTGCTGATGAACCGCGTCGTCAACCCCTTCATGCGGATGATCCTCATGTCACCGCTGCATGCTGTGGCGAGCTCGCGCGTTGCCTTGATCACCGTGACGGGACGCCGGAGTGGCCGTGTCTTCACCTTGCCGGTCGGCTACCGCCAACTGGGCGACACCGTCACGATCAGCGTCGGCGTACCGGAGCGAAAGCAATGGTGGCGGAATGTACGAGGCGGCGGCCCCGTCGAGCTACGCCTGCGAGGTGAGGAGCACGCTGGCTGGGCCAAGGCGACCGGTAACCAGGATTCCGAAGTTGTCGTGACGGTGGATCTGGGCGCCGAGTGAAGCAGCCTCCCTGATTGAGTGCCCCATATGAGCCCGACCCGTCCGCCTCAGACCACCACCGCCACGACGATCCCGAGGTACACCAGGATTGAGAGCAGGTCCTGAAACACCGTCGCCAGCGGTCCGGAGCCGAAGGCGGGATCCTTGCCGATGCGCTGAAACGCGGCCGGCAGCGCCATTGCCACCAGGGTCGCGATCGAACAGCTCGCGAACATCGCCAGGGCGACCGCGACCGCAACCTCTGCATCACCCCAGCCGATCAGAGCGAATGCGAGGAAGGCGCTCCCGATCACGACGCCCATCACGACGCCCGTCACCAGCTCGCGGCGAAGCACCGAGCGAACGGTGACCCCTGCCGCAAGGGCCCGGATCATCACGGTTTCGGTCTGGGTGCCCACGGCGTCGGCCATGTAGACCACGGCGGGGATAAAGAAGGCCAAAAGCACGTTGGCCTCGAGCTGGTGCTCGAAGCCTCCCACGATCGCGGTCGCGCCCATCGCCCCGAGCAGGCCAACGAGCAGCCAGGGAAGCCGATGCCAAAGGCGTTGTGCGACAGGCTCCTCGGCGGCGCTGCGCGCGCGGGTCGTCCCAGCGAGATAGCCGCCCATGCGCGCAAGGTCCTGGTCGTGTTCATCGAGCAGGATCCGCAGCATCCGGTGCGGCGGAATCAGTCCGAGGAACCTCCCGTCGGCGTCAACCACGGCGAGGCTGCATTCGTGGCGCTCGACCATCCCCCGGGCGGCGCGCTCCTGGTCGGTATCCGGCGCCACGCTCGGCGGGTCTGGGTCCATCAAACCCTCGACGGTGGCGTTCGAGTCGGCGGCCAGCAGGTGCTCGATTGAGACCATGCCGACGAGGTCCTCCGCCTCGAGGACAACGACGTCCTCGGCGGAGTCGAACAGACGACCGGCCAGCTCAGCCCTCAGCTCCCCAGCGAGCTGGCGGCGGCTCGCGATCGGTACGCGCATGGTCGCGTGCTCCACCGCCACGCCAAGCAGAGCATCGGGCGCGGACGAGGTGGTGGATGGCTCCAAGACGGCGGTTCTGCCTTGCTTCGCGATCAGCGAAGGCTACGCAGGCGGGCCCCTGCGGGCAGCGATTGACGGGTCGGGCGTTGCTGGTGAAGCGGCCGGGAACCCGGTCGGCGTCCGCCGGAGCGCTCCCAGCAGGCGCCCGGCTAAGGCGATCGAGATACCGACCAGCGCCGAGAGTGCGAGCAGGTCCGCCGTCCCATTGCTGCGAACGAGGGCGATCGCGGAGATCAGGGCAGCGAGGACGACGAGGACAACGCAGACTCCCCGGTGGAACCGTCCGGCCTCCGAGTGCGGCCATGGGTCGAGCGACTGAGCAATCTCGCGACCGCGGTCGGAGTCGGTGCACTCCGCCTTCGCCGGGCAGGCGTTGCATATCTGCGGGTTCCCGCGGTAGCGCGCCAGCCGCTGGCGATGGTCGGTCTCGACCCTGTGCAGATGCTGTCCCTCCGGGCACTCCCATAGATCCAGATCCGAGCGGAAGCTGAACCCAGCCGTCCGGTAGCGCGTGCTGCGATTGTGCGAGTGGCGGGCGAGCAGGTCGAGGCCGATTGCAGCGGCGATTAGGAAGGCCGCATAGCCGACGGCGAGCAGAGCTTCTGCGGTCACCGTGGCCCTTCGTCTGACCGCAGCGATGAGATCGCCGCCGACGCCTCCGGGGCAGGAGCCGTGATCTCGGTGAAGAGGATCTCGTCGGGCTCCTCGGTCGTCGTTCGCTTGACTCGGTGGCG
>CAWCYG010000003.1:0-21527 GCA_963799815.1 uncultured Solirubrobacterales bacterium | reverse complement strand
GCGGCGATTTCTGAGTCGCGCCGCGCCGCCTGAGCTACGCCTTCACGGTCAGAGCTCCGACATCAGCAGCGCCATCAGCGCGGTCCGCTCAACCAGCGAGGTCAGGCTGAGGTGCTCATCTACCGCATGCGCCCCTCCGCCCTCCGGACCGAGACCGTCCAGGACCGGCACCCCCTCGGCGGCGGCGAGGTTGCCGTCGCTCACGCCGCCGGCGCTGCGCTCGGCGAGCTCGATGCCGAGCAGGGCGCCGAGCTCTGCGGCGCGCGCGGCGGCCTCGGCGATCGCGGCGGTGCGCTCCAGCGGCGGACGCGAGTGGATCTCGCGGACGGCGAGCTCGGCCCCGGGCCGGTGCGCCCGAAGCGCGTCAAACGCCGCTCGCACGCGCGCCTCCTCAGACGCATCGGCCACACGAACGTCGAGTTCGGCGTCGGCGTGCTCGGCAACGACGTTCCCGGCGCTGCCGCCCCGGATCACGCCGCAGTTGATCGTGGTTCCGGTGGCCGGATCGGCGAGGCGGCGCACGTCGGCCAGCCGGTCGACGAGCTCGTCGATTGCACTCACTCCCGACTCGGGGTCCAGCCCGGCGTGGGCCGCGCGGCCACGGATCTCCAGCTCGTAGGCGATCCAGCCCTTGCGCGCGGTCTTCAGGGCTCCGCCGGGAGCCGCCGGCTCGGGCACAAGGGTGATCGCGGCTTCGCGGGCGCGCCTGGTGATCAGCTCTCGTGAGGCGCGACTGCCGGTCTCCTCGTCGGGGGTGAGCACCACCCGGACCGCCCTGCGCAGCGCGCCGTGCTCGGAGAGCAACTCGAACGCGCCGAGTAGCGCGACGATGCCGCCGCGCATGTCGAACACTCCAGGGCCGCGGGCCGCGTCGCCCTCGATTGCCAACGGGCGCTGCGCCACCGTGCCCGCCGGCCACACGGTGTCGTAGTGACAGAGGACCAGCACTCCGCTGCCGGGATTCGCCGGAGGCCCGAACTCAGCCTCGAGCTGGGGACCGGCGGGGCTGGCTTTGCGGCTTACGCGGCCTCCGCAACGGCGAAGCCAGGTTTCGAGCAGCTCGGCCACCGGCGCGAGCGCAGCGGCGTCCCCGCTGGGCGCGTCGAGGCGGCTGATCTCACGCAATGAGTCGAGCAACTCCTCACGCCGGGCCCTGGCCCCCGCCAGGAAGAGCGGCGCGAGCTCAGCCGAGCTCGTGTTCTTCACCTCTCAACTCGTCCACCGCCGCGAGTACGGCCCGCCGGGTGAGCACGGCCACCAGGTGGCGCTTGTACTCGACCGAGCCGTTGGAGTCCTTGACCGGCTGGGCCGCATCCGCGACGAGCCCGCCGGCCCTTTCGAGCGCGTGCGGCAGCTCGGCGGTGGTGGCGCCCTCCAGTGTCTCCTCCGCCGTGAGCGCGCGCGCCACCACGAGGCCCGCCGAGCCGACCGCCAGCCGCACGTCGCCCAGCCGGTCGCCGTCGAGTCGCAGGTGGCAGGCCACCGTGACCGCCGGTCGCTCGCGGAGGATGAACTTCCGGTGGACGATCGCCGCCCCGGGCTCCAGCTGCGGCACCACCACCGTGGTCAGCAGCTCACCGGACTCGAGCGTGTTCACGTATGGGCCGCTGGCGAGCTCGGCGAGCGGGATCTGCCGGGGCCGGCCTCCGCCGCGGCGCGCCTCGAGGGCGGCGTCCATCGCGAGCAGGAACGTGGCCGGATCGGAGTGCGGGTCGGCAAAACAGAGGTTGCCCCCGATCGAGCCCATCGTCCGCACGCGCAGGTTGCCGACCCCGCGCTCCATCGCCGCCAGCGCCGGCCACTCGCCTCGCACCGTGGCGTGGCGCTCGATCGAACGGTGGGTCTCCGCGGCCCCTATCCGCAGCTCGCCGTTGCGCCGCTCGATCCCGCGCAGCTCATCGATCGCCTTCAGGTCGATCACGTGCTGCTGGTCGGCAAAGCCGAACTTGAACAGCAGGAAGAGCTCGGTCCCGCCCACGTAGGCCACCGCGTCTCCGCCGTGGCGTTCGAGCAACTCGGTTGCCTCCTCCAGCGTCTCCGGCCTGTGACGCTCGAATGGCGGCAGCAGCGTCAAGCGGCCACCGTCTCCCGACTGTCCGACAGCACCTGCAGGGTCGCGTCGGCGCCGGCGCCGACATCGACGTCGACCCCGAGGTCGAGCAATCCGCGGCCGAGCGCAGATACCGCGACGTGCGGGTACAGCGAGCGGGCGGCCGGGCCCATGTGCCCTATCCGAAACAGCCGTTCGGCGAGCTCGCCATAGCCGCCGGAGAGCATCACGCCATAGCGCTCGCGGATGTGCGAAAGGGTGGACTTCACCTCCACACCTTCCGGGCAGCGGATTGCGGTGACGCAGTTGGCGGCGTAGCTCTCGCTGCGCGCCCAGAGCTCGAGGCCCATGGCCTTGACCCCCTCGCGGCAGGCCCGGGCCGCGGCCGCGTGGCGCGCGATCACCGTGTCGAGGCCTTCCTCGAGGCACTCCCCGACGGCGGCGTGGACGCCGTTCACGTCGGAGACCGATGGCGTGTATGGGTACTTCACCCGTCCCCCCTCGATCCAGGTCTCGCGCCAATCGAGCAGCGACAGGAAGGAGCCCCGCGGGGCGTTGGGGTTGGCCTCGATGGCCGCCCAAGCCTCATCGCTGACCACCACCAGGGACATCCCGGGTGGACCGGCAAGGCACTTCTGCGGCCCGGCGACAGAGATGTCGACGCCCCAGTCGTCGGTGCGGACGTTGGTGCCGCCGACCGCGGAGACGACGTCGGCGAAGACCAGCGCCCCCGCGCGCTTGGCCAGTGGAGCGATCTCGGCGAGTGGGTTCTCGATTCCCGACGGGGTCTCCGAATGCACGAGCGCGACGAGCTCGATGTCGCCGTGTCGCTCGAGCTCCTCGCCCACCGCGGCGGGGTCGAGTGCCTCGTCGTAGGGCACCTCCAGCTCGACCACCTCGGCCTGGTACGAGCGCAGCCAGTCGCCGAACCACTTGGCGTACACCCCGGAGACGAGGTTGAGGCACTTCAACCCCGGGCGCACAACGCCGCGCGCAGCGGCCTCGATGCCGAGCACCGCCTCACCCTGCATCAGGACCACGTCTTTCTCGGTGAGAAACAGCTCGCCGACCATCCGCTCGGTCTCGCGGAAGCGCTCCAGGAAGACCGGGTCGTAGTCGAAGATCATCGGCCGGCCCTGGGCCTGTTGTACGCGCAGCGAGGACATCGTCGGTCCGGCGCTGAGAGTGAAGTCGGGCTCATGCATGGTCTCTCCTCCGTTCGAAATGCTCCATCTACTTCTCGCCTCTCACGTACGGCAGGGCCAGCGCCGAGGGGAGGTAATAGCGGCGGGCAAACAGCAACAGGACAACGATCACGGCGATGAATGGCAGCATCTGCACGTAGTCGGTCTGGATATTGACTCCGATCAGCTGCAGCGCGGTGGCGATCGAAAGGGACAGCCCGAAGAGCACCGAGCCGACGATCGTCCAGGGCGCCTTGCCGCGCGAGAGCATCGCGATCACGATCGCTATGAAGCCCGAGCCCTGAGTGATGAAGGGCGTGAAGGTGCCGGCGCTGACGATCGCCAGGTAGGCGCCGCCCAGGCCGGCGAGCGCGCCCGCCCAGAGCGTCGCCCAGCCGCGCGCGGCGGTGACGCTGACGCCCGCCGCGTCGAGCGCCTCGGGGCGCTCGCCCGCGGCCCTGATGCTGAGCCCGGCCGAGGTTCGCCGCAGCGCCCAGCCCACCACGAAGGCCAGCACGATCCCGAAGTAGACGATCGCGTTCTGGCTGAAGAGGCTGTCGCCGAGGATGGGGATCTCCTTGAGCCCCGGGATGGCCAGCTCGGAGGGCGCCTCGAGACTTGGGCGCGACTCGGCGTACGCCGCATCGTGGATAAGGCTCGTCGCCCCCTGGGCGAGCAGGATGATCGCGATGCCGATCACGATCTGGTCGAGCTTCATTCGCACGCAGAGGACCACCATGATCAGCGCGCCGGCCGCTCCCGCGCCCGCCCCGGCAAGCATGCCCAGCCACTCCGAGCCGGTGTTGTAGGCGACCACAAAGGCGAGGAAGGCGCCGAAGAGCATGTAGCCCTCGAGGCCGACATTGAGCACGCCGGCCTGCTCGGAGACGAGCTCGCCGAGGCTGGCAAACAACAGCGGCACCGCGGCGACCAGGCCGCCGGCCAAGAGCGCGGTCAGGAAGTCCTGGCTCAGCAGGTCGCTCACGCGAAGCTCCCTCTCATCTCGCCCCCATGTCGCCCGCGCCGATCGCCGCACGCGGGTCGCCGCCGTCACCGTCGCTCGGACCGACGCGTTCGGCCATCTCGGGGGGAACGAAATGCATTCCGATCCCGCGGCGGACACGGACGTACTCGACGACCGCCATGAAGAGCAGGATGAGGGCCACGAGCACGAGCAGGACATCGCTCGTGATCTCCTGCTCGCGCGCCGCGGACTCCCCACCGATCTGGATCGCGGAGAAGAGGATCACCAGGACGAGCGAGCCGAGCGCGTTGAGCCGCGCGAGGAACACGAGCGGGATCACCAGGAGGCCGTAGGCGGGATTGAAGTCGGCGCGAAACGAGCCCTGGATGCCGAGGATCTCGACTGCGCCCGACATCCCAATCAGAGCGCCGCTGACGAAGAAGGCGAGGACGGTCAGACGCAGTGGGTTCAACCCGGCGTGCAGCGCCGCCCGTGGGCTGGCGCCCAGGATTCGCAGCCGCAGCCCGAGGGAGGTCCGCGTCATCAGCACGTGGACGGCGAGGATCGCGACGACGCCGATCACGAAACCGAGATGTATCCGGGTATCGAAGAGCAGCGGGAGGCGCTGGTCGAAGGGAACGACATCGGTGCGGGCGACTCCGAGGACTTCGGTTCTGAACGGCCCCTTGACGAGAACGTTCGCGACCCCGATGCCGATGAACGATGTCATCAGTGTGGTGATGATCTCGTTGACCCCGTAGCGGGCCCGCAGAACCGCGGGGATGATCGTCCATGCGCCACCGACCGCGGCGGCGATGGCCATCGTCGCCACGAGCATGGGCCAGACCCCGAGCGACTCGAGCAGCGATGGGGCGAAACCTGCGGTGAGCGCGGCGCCGAGCAGGAACTGGCCGTCCGCGCCGAGATTCCAGAGGTTCGCGCGGAAGGCAACGATCAGCCCGGCCGCGATAAGCAGCAGGGGAGCGCTGCGGATGATGCTCTCCTGAAAGCCCTGCCAGTCGAGCAGGCCGCGCTGGAACATATCCGCGTAGAAGGTGAACGGATCGCGCCCGAGTGCCACCAGCAGTATCCCCATGACGACCAGGGCGAGGACGATCGGTATCAGCGCCATCAACGTGGCCTCGGCAATCTTGGCGGCCCGCGCGATCATGCGGGACCGCCGGTGCGCGCAACCATGAGCGCCCCGACGCGCTCCTCCGCACCGGGTCCGTTCTCGACCTCGCCGGTGACCTCGCCGCGGGACATCACGACGATCCGATCGCACAGATCGACCAACTCGTCGATCTCGGTCGAGATCACCAGCGCTGCCAGGCCGCCCGCCGCCGCTTGGCGGATCTGGTCGCGTACGAACTCCGCCGTGCGGACGTCCAGCCCGTGGGTGGGCTTGTTGAAGACCACGACCCGCGGCGAGTCGGCGAACTCACGGGCCAGCACGAGCTTCTGGACGTTCCCGCCCGAGAGGGTTGCCACCCGACTCCGTACGCTCGGGGTGCGCACGTCGAAGCGCTCCACCAGCTGCTCCCCGAAGGCGTCGATCTGCTCGCGGCGCTCGGCCCCGGCGCGCCAGAAGGGGCGCTTGCCGATTCGCTTCAGGACCGCGTTCATCGCCACGTCCAGGTCGGGCACGGTGCCCTCGCCCAACCGGTCGTCGGTGACGTAGCGCAGGCCGCGGCGCTCACGCTCGCTCACCCCGAGCCGGGTCACGTCCTCGCTGAGCAACAGCACCTCGCCGCGGCGTGGCCTGCGCTGGCCCGCGATCACCTCGGCCACCTCGCGCTGGCCGTTGCCGTCGACGCCCGCCACCCCGACGATTTCTCCGGCCCGGACCTCGAGGGCGACATCCGACAGGCCGACCACCTCGTCGTCAGCGTCCAGGCCGAGGCCACGCAGCTCGAGCGCGACCTCGCCGTGCTCCCGCTGTGGGCGCTGCCGGGCGGCCGGGGCCTCGACCTCGATCGCGTCGGCGAGATCCGAGGCCTGCTCGCCGAACATCATCTCGACGATCTGCTCGGAGAGCTCCTTCTCGGAGCGCCCGCGAAGGTCGGACGGCGCCAGCGACCCAACCTTGCGCCCGGCCCTGAGCACCGTAACCCGGTCCCCGAGCTCGATCGCCTCGTGAAGCTTGTGGGTGATCAGCACGACCGCCAGGCCCTCATCGGTCAGGTGCTCGAGCTCACGCCGAAGCTCCTCGTAGCCCTGCGGCGTGAGCATCGAGGTCGGCTCATCGAGGATCAGCGCCCGCGACCCGTGACGCCAGAGGGCCTTCATGATCTCGACCTGCTGCTGCTGCCCGAGCGCCAGTCCGCCGGCGCGCGCGTCGGCGGAGAAGCCGGTGCCGAGGAGCTTCGAGAGCTCCTCGAATCGCTTCCTTGCCGCTGCGACGTCGAGCCGCCCGCGGCCACCGTGCGAGCCGAGCATGAGGTTCTCGAGCACGGTGAGCGTCGGTACCAGGGTCAGGTGCTGGTAGACGGTGCCGATTCCGAGCTCGATCGCGCCACGGGGCGAGTCGATCTCGACCTCCCTGCCCTCGAAGCGGATCTCTCCCGCGTCGGGCCTGTACATCCCGGAGAGGATGCTGATGAGGGTCGACTTGCCGGCGCCGTTCTCGCCGAGCAGCGCATGGGCCTCGCCCGCGCGTAGGTCGATGTCGATGCTGTCGTTGGCCAGTACTCGCGGGAACGCCTTGGTGATCCCGCGCAACTCGAGCAGGGGTGGCTCCTGCGCGTTCATCGCTCCCCGAGCAGGCGCACGACGCTCAGGGCAAGGACGGATGCTGTGGTGAGTGCTGCTTCGATGCCGTCTGGCGAGGCGAACTGTTCCGCGCCGCGGTCGGTGTGGAACTCCCAGCCGCCCGACCTGCCGATTCCAATGAGAGCTGACGGCACCCGGCGAGAGATGTCGCCGAAGTCCGTTGCGAAAGGAAGCGGCGGCGGATCTGCGACGAACTCGCGCCCCGCCGCCTCGAAGGCCTGAGCCACCGCGGCGCGGACGCCATCGTGTGCGGCGATCGCTGGCACCGTCCGGGTGGTCTCCCATTTCGCGTCCGGGATCAGCTCGCGCAACCTTGCCGACGCCCCGTCGAGCTCCTCGTCGGAGTCGGCGGTGACGAAGTAGGTCGCGCGCAGCGCAAACCCCGACCCCTCCTCGACGTCGCCCTCGAGCACCATCCGCTCGAGCATCAGACTGTCCGAGCGGTGGCCCTTCGGGACCTCCAGGGCCGCCTCGGCAGCCCGGCGTGGCGCCTCGATCGCCTCGTCCATCGTGCGCCAGCCGCCCACCGTGGCCACCAGGCGGCGCATGCAGCGCGACTCCACCGAAACGGTGTCGATGAACTCGGGGTGGGCGTAGAGAGCCGCGTCGAGGTGGTCCCAGAGTCCAGCCGCCGCCGTCAGCGACTTGCCGCCGCCGCGCTCCACCGCTCCCGGCGCATGGAGCTCGTCGGCGGGGCAGCCGATCACCTCCACCGCACCGCCGAGATCGTCGCGCAGGTCCGCGAGGGCGAGAGCAGCTCCGGCGACCCCCCCGGCGATCGGCCCGTGGCCGCACGAGTGCACCGCCTCGGAGGAGCCGTCAGGCCGTACGGCCGGCACGGCGTCGTAGAGGTCGACCAGGCCCACCCCGCGGCCGCCCCGGGGACCCTCGAGCCGGGCCCGGAACGCGGTCTCCAGCCCGGCCGCTCCGAGTTCGACCTGAAAGCCCCCGTCCTCGAGCTGACCGGCCAGGAAGCGAGAGCACTCCACCTCCTCGTGACCGAGCTCGGGGTGGGCATGCACGAACTCGATCGCCGCCTCGATCTGCGGCCTGCGTGCGGCGACCGCCGCCAGCACGCGCTCATCGAGCGTCTCCTGGCTCCGGGCTCTGGTTTGTCCTGAAGGCATGCTGCTCCTTGCGGTTTACACGGCCGGCGCCTCGGTCGAGGCGCCGGCCATGCCAGGCGGGAGGCCGAACCGGCCCTAGCCCTGTGCGATCAGGTCCTCAACCTGGGACTTCTTCTCCGTCAGCGGGATCTCGATCTTGCCGTCGACTATCTCCTTGCGCGTAGCCTGGATCTCCTTCCAGGTCTCCGCATCGATCTGGTCGGTCTTCAGCAACGAGACACCGTCGTTGGCGAGATCGATCACGTAGTCCTTCTTACCGAAGGTGTCGTTCCCGATGTCGTCGATCGCATCGTTGTAGATGCCGGTCAGATCCCAGTAGACGGACGACAGGAGGACGCCCTTCTTGTCGATTGGCGTCTTGTCGCCGATCACGTCGATGAACTGCACGCCGTCCGCCCGCTCGACCGCCTCCAGCATGCCGAACGAGGAGCCGTCCCCCATCCCGAATACGACGTCGGCTCCGTTGGCGATCACAGCCTCGGTCACGCGCCTGCCTCCGGCTGCGTCGGCGTAGCCGGCCTGGCCGATCTGCGCCAGTTGGATCTTCACCTTCGGGTCCACCGACCGTGCGCCGGCGACGAAGCCTCCGGCCATCTTGTTCCAGTTGGTGTCGTCGGCCGAGATCACGATGCCGAGATTGCCGCTCTTCGAGGTGTTGGCGGCGAGAACGCCGGCGAGATAGGCGCCCTCCTGGCTCTCGGTGCTCACGTTGGCGGTGACCCCCGGCGTGTTCGCCTCGGGGTTGTCCCACACGATCATCGGCACGCCGGTCTGCTCGGCCACGTCCGGAGCGATGGTGTTGTATCCGCTCGCCTGCGCGATGATGAACTCCGCCCCACCGGTCGTGGCGAGGTCCCGCAGGATGGGAGCGATGTCCTCGTAGCCTGAGCCGTCGGCCACCTCGAGGTCGATCCCGCGATCGGACGCGATCTTCTTTGCCGCGTCGACTCCCTGCTGGTTGTACCCGTAGTCGTTGCCCTTCTCGGGCGCGACGATCGCGAAGCTTCGAAATCGGCGACTCGCTGGCCTTTTCGCTCGAACCGCCACCGCCCGAGTCGTCGTCGCTGTCGTCGCTGCCACAGGCAACAACGCCCAAGGCGGCGATCAACAGGATGGCCACTGCGGCGAATAGCCGCATCAACCCCTGTGCTCGCCGCCGCCGGTGTTTGCTCTGCCCCTCGTTCATGCCCTCTCCTCCTTGTTGATGCGCGCCGAGACCGGCGCGTCGTCGCTTCCGAAGAACAGCCGCCGGGCGTTCAGGCCCAGTACCCGCTCCTGCGCGGCCTCGTCGAGACCGCTGACGGCGACCTTGCGGAGCTCCACACCCGGATCATGGAACGGGGCGTCGGAGCCGTACATGACCCGCTCGGGCCCGACCCGCTCGAAGGCCGTGCGGATCTTCGAGTGCATCGGCATGCCCGAGGTCTCCAGATAGACGTTGGGGTTGCGCTCGGCGACGTCGATCGAGCCATTGATGTAGACGATGTTCCCATGGCCCATATGGCCGAGGACCACTCGCAGGTCGGGGAACTCGACCGCGAGCTCCTCGATGCTCCACGGCAGCGTGAAGATCGGGTGGCCGCAATGGACCAGCACCGGCATCCCGCGCTCGACCAGCAGCGAGGCGATGGGGTGGACGCTCGGATCGTTGGGGTGGTAGCCGTCGAGAAGGGGATGCAGCTTCACACCGAGGAATTTGGGGTGCGAGAGGAACTCGGCAGCCCGCTCGGCACAGTCGGGTTCACGCGGATTGGCCCAGAACAGCGCCCAGGCGTTGGGCACGCGCTCCACGATCCCTCGGGTGAGCGCGTTGTCGGGGTGGAACACGATCCCGGCGTCGTAGTCGAATTCGGCCAACAACTCGACCAGGCCCTCCTCGTCGAGGGAGACGTCGAAGAGCGGGAATTCGCCCACATGCATGTGCGGGTCGACGATCAACCCGCGAGCGCCTCCTGAGGGACCGGCTCCTCGAGCGTGAGGTCCGCGGGGGGCGTCAACCCGGCGTGGCCCCGAAATTGGCCGAATCCCTCGCGCTTGCCGAACACGGGGCGTATGATAGGCTAATTGCTAACTGTTGACAACTGACAGTTTTCCAGCGTTCGGTCACTTGATGGCCGCTTTACGGTCGCCTCTATGAACGACGACACATCTCCCGCAGACAACGGAGGCGGCGACCGGCGGCTGGACAACCGGACGCTCTGGGAGCAGGTGCGTGAACGCCTCCGCGAGGAGATCCTCTCCGGAGAGCTGGCCCCGGGTACGGTGTTGAGCGAGGTTTCGCTCGCGCGTTCGCTGGGGGTCAGCCGCGGCCCGATCCGAGAGGCGCTGGGCCGGATGGCCAGCGAGGGGCTTGTGACGATCACCCCCCGCCGCGGCGCCATCGTCACGGAGCTGACGCCCGACGAGTTCATCGAGGCCTACCAGGTGCGTGAGGCGCTGGAGACGCTCGCGATCCGCCTCGCCGTTCCCCGGCTGGAGAAGTCCCACATGATCCGCCTTCGCGAGCTCCACGAGCAGATGGTCGCGCACGCCAAACGCGACGAGGTGAACGCCTTCTTCGAAGCCAACGCCCGATTCCATGATGTCTTCGTCACCGCGTCGGGCAACCGCAAGCTGCACGAGATCTACCGCCTCCTGTTCGACCAGATGGGTCGGTACCTGGCGCGCTCGCTGGCCCTGCGCGGCAGCCTCGAGAGATCGAATGTCGAGCACGCGGCGATCCTCGAGGCGGTCGAGGCCGGCGACGTCGACGTTGCCGCAGAGCTGCTGGCCGCGCACATCGAGGTTCCACAGCGCGTCGAGGAGGAGTTCGGCGGCCCCTCGGCGAGGCTCGTCCAGTCCCCCACGATCGAAGGGAGAGCGCGCTGACCGCGAGCGACCACAACGCCAAGGAAGTCCGGTTCGGAGTCAATCTCAACAACCGCGAGCCGCTGATCGCGCCCGACTACGACCTGGCGGCGCTGCTCGAGCTGTCGAGCCGGGTCGAGGAGCTCGGCTTCGACTCGGTCTGGGTTGGCGACAGCCTCTTCTCGAAGCCGCGCTACGAGGCGCTGAGCCTGCTCTCGGCGATCTCCCAACGCACCAGTCGCGTCCAGCTCGGGACCGCGTGCGTGGTGACCACGCTGCGCAACCCGCTCGTGCTGGCGATGGAGTGGGCCACGCTCGACCATCTGTCCGGCGGGCGGACGATTTTCGGCCCGTGCATGGGCAACCCCGAGGAGGGCGTCCGGCGCGAGTACAAGGCACTGGGACTGCCCTTCAAGGACCGAGCGACGATCTTCGAGGAGGGCCTTGCGGTCCTGCGCACGCTCTGGACCGAGGGCAGCGTCGATTTTCACGGCACCTACTACGACTACGACGAGGTGAGCTTTCACTCGGGCACGGAGATGGCCCCGCTGGGACCGCTTCAGAAGCCGCCGCCGATCTGGGTCGTGTCCAACCCGCGGCTGGTCGACGACTCCCACGACGAGCGCATGGTGAAGATCATGCGTCGTGCCTGCCGGCGGATAATCGAGTACGGCGACGGCTGGATGACCTGCTGCCGCGCCGAGCATCCCGACGAGCTCACCGAGCAGATCGGCTACCTGGACGAGGCCGCGGGCGAACTCGGCCGCGACTTCTCCGACTACGAGGTCTCCTACCAGGTGACCATGAACATCGGCGACTCCGAGGAAGCGGCCCGGACCGCCTTCGACAGCTATATCTCCCAGTACTACCGGGAGCTCTCCCAGGCGATGGACCTCTCCAACTGGGGGCCGGTGGGAGAGCCGGAGCAGATCGCCGACTGGCTGCGCGAGTTCGCAGACCGCGGCGTGACCCACTTCATCTGCCGCTTCGGAGACCTCGACCAGTTCACGCAGGTCGAGCGCTTCGCGAAAGAGGTCCTCCCCGCTTTCCAAACCACGACCGCGAGGTGATCGAGATGCCAACCCCGGAGGAAGTACGCAAGGACGCCGAGCTCGTAATCGACGTATGCATGTCGGTGGCCGAGGACGACGTGGTGACGATCATCTGCGACAACGACCACCGAGACGAGGCGGACGCGCTCGCCGCCGTGGCCGTCGATCGGGGCGCCTGGCCGGTGATCATGGACAACGAGGCGCAGGTCAGCAGGGGCCGCGCGGACACTCACTTCCCGATGGTGCCGCCGCTCAACCTCCATCACGCGATGACCAACTCCGACGAGATCATCATCGTCACCAACCTGGAGTGGGCCAACCGGTTCGCGCACGTGCCGGCGGTGAAGGAGTCATGCGCCAACAACGCCAAGATCTGCTCCGTCGAGCCGGGGATGGGCGAGTGGGGCCTCACGGTCGAGAAGCTCGAAATCGCCCAGCAACGCGCGTGGGACGCGATGGCCGCGCTGGAGGGCAAGACAGAGTGCCACGTCACCTCGCCTGCCGGGACCGACGTTCGCGTCTCGATCGAGGGCCGGCCCGCCCTCGAGGTGACCTCCATCAAGAAGCGCGGCCAGATGATGGGCCCACTGCCCCTCTGGGCGGAGGTCGCCTTCGCCGCTGTGGAGGACCGCACCGAGGGCACGATCGTCGTGGACGGGGTGATGCTCGGCATCGGGCTGCCGGGCCAGGTCACCGAGCCGATCACCTGGACGATGGAGAAGGGCCGGGCCACGGCCATCGAGGGCGGTGACGACGCCGCTCGCCTGAGGGAGGTGATCGAGGGCGTCGAGAACGCCGACGTCGCCGGTGAGTTCGCCTTCGGCGTCTCCGAGGTCGCGCCCTTCGGCACGCCCTCGGAGAAGGGCAGGGTCGGCACCGTGCACTTCGCTCTCGGAGACAACCACCTCGCCTACCCCGGGGGACAGAACGTCTCGAGGCTGCACCTCGATGGGGTGATCCTCAACGCCAGCCTGAAGATCGTCGACGACGGCACCTACATCGTGAGGGACGGAGAGTGGGCGCTGTGACGATCAGCGTGGTGGCCCTGGAGAGCGTCGACCGGATCGAGCTCCCCGGCGGGAGCTGGAGCCGGATGCTCGTGACACAGGATCGGGTGGACGACACCGCGAGCTCGCTCGGGTACTCGGTGTTCAAGCCGGGCAGCGCGACCAGCAGCGTCTCCCACGAGGTGGAGGAGGTGGCCTACGTGGTCAGCGGTTCCGGGCGCCTCGACACCAACGACGGCGAGGTCCGCTTCCGTGGCGGCGATGCGCTCCACATCCCGTCCGGGACCTGGCACGCGGTGGTCAACGACTCGGACTCCGACGTGGTGATGGTCTTCGGCTTCCCACACCCGGACTACCCGCCGACCGAGCGGCGCTGAAGCGGATGGCGATGGCCGGCAAGCGCACCGCCGCAGACGGGCGCGTGACCGAGCGGGATTCCGTGCGCGAGCAGGTGGCCTGGGCCTGCCGCATCCTCGCCAACGAGGGGTATCAGGACCTGACGCTGGGCCACGTCAGCGCCCGCGATCCCGAGCGGTCGCAGCGGATGTGGATCAAGCGCCGCGGAGTGACCCTGGCGGAGGTCGCCCCCGCCGACGTGATCGAGTTCGATCTGGACACCGATCTGCGCGATGCCTCCGACGAGATGCATCTCGAGGCGGTGCTGCATACCGAGGTCTACCGCCGGCGCGACGACGTGGGTGCGATCGTCCACGGCCACCCGCCCTACGCGACGGCCTTCGCCGCTACCGACGCCGACCTGCTCCACCTCACCCATGACGCGGTCATGTTCGACCGTGGCCTCGCCGTCTACGACGGCACCCCGGATCTGATCACCGAGCCCGAGCAGGGTGTGAAGGTCGCCGAGGCGCTGGGCCGGCACTCCGTCGTGTTGCTGCGAAACCACGGCGTGCTGGTGGCCCATCGCGACCTCCCGTGGATGGTGCTGGCCGCCGTGACGCTTGAGCGCGCGGTGATGCTGCAGTCGATTGCCGGCACTCTCGGCGCGGCGAAGCCGATCGACATGGGGCTCGTCCAGGATCTGCAGCGGCGCAAGTACAACGACGGGCTGGTCGACGAGTACTGGCAGGCCTGGATACGAGAGATGCGCCGGCGCGGCCTGGCCCAGGGCATGGAGTCGTAGGCGGTGCCGGAGGCGGCGGCAAACATGGTCGTCAACGGCACCCGGCGCAAGCTGGTCGTGCCGGCACAGGAGCTGCTGCTCGACACGCTGAGAGAGCGGCTCGGCCTGACCGGGGCAAAGCGATCCTGCGATGTCCAGGTCTGCGGCACCTGCACGGTTCTCGTCGACGGTGAGCCGGTCAGCTCGTGCACGTTTCTGACCTGCGATGCCGACGGGCGTGAGGTGCTGACGATCGAAGGCTTCGCCGAAACTCCCGAATTCGCTGAGTTCGAGCGCGCCTTCGTCGATCGCGCCGCGCTGCAGTGCGGCTTCTGCACGCCCGGATTCCTGCTGACGCTCAAGGCGCTGCGCGATGCGGGCGAGCTGCGCAATCGCGACGACGTGATGGCCGGACTCGACGGCAACGTCTGCCGCTGCACCGGCTACAAGTCGATCGTCGACGCGGCGGAGGCACTGACCCGGTGAGCACACCGCGAACCTCTGATCCAACGCCTGTGGTCGAGCGGATCGGACGCTCCGAGCAGCGCAAGGACGGGCGCGAGAAGGCCAGCGGCCGAGCGCAGTTCAGCGGCGATATCGAGGTGCCACGGATGTTGCACGGGAAGGTCCTGCGCGCCGAGTACGCGCACGCCCGCATCGCCTCGATCGACGCCTCGGCCGCCGAGTCGATGCCGGGAGTGGTCAGCGTGCTGGTCGGGTCCGAGCTCGAGCACTTCGATCCCCACTACGGCCACGCGATCAAGGACCGGCCGATCCTCGCGATCGACCGGGTGCGCTTCCACGGAGAGCCGGTCGCCGCCGTGGCGGCCGAGGACGAGGCAACCGCCGAGGCCGCGTTGCGCGCGATCGAGGTCGACTACGACGAGCTGCCCGTTGTCGGCACGATCGCGGAGGCGACAGCCGACGACGCTCCGCTCGTGCACGAGGACGAGCTGCGGCCCGGGCTCTTCCACGGTCTCGGCAGGCTCCCCGAGCGCGAGGGCAACGTCTGCTACCGCTACCGCCTCGACGCCGGCTCGGTGGAGCTGTCCGAGGCGGAAGCCGAGTTGAGCGTCGAGGGGGAGTACGAGTTTCCCGCCGTCTATCAGTACTCGATGGAGACTCACACGGTGGTCGCCGACTTCGGTGACGGCGAGATCACCCTGTGGGCCTCCTGTCAGCATCCCTTCCTGGTCCGGGCCGAGATCGCCGACCTGTTCAACCTGCCACTCGGCCGCGTGCGGGTGATCGTGCCCTACCTCGGCGGAGGCTTCGGCTCGAAGAGCTACACGAAGATGGAGCCGATCACCGCGGCACTCTCGTGGAAGGCGCAGCGTCCGGTGAGGATTCAGAACAGCGTCGAGGAGTCGATGCTTACCAGCCGCCGCCACGGGATGCATTGCCGTATGAAGACCACGGCGACGCGGGATGGGAAGCTGCTCTCGCGCAGCGTGCGGCTCTGGCTTGACACAGGGGCCTACGCCGACAACGGGCCGCGCGTGTGTGCGACCGCCGGCGACGCAGCGCCCGGCCCCTACGGCTGGGAGGCCGTGCACGTCGACGCAAGCTGCGTCTACTCGAACACCTCCCCCGCCGGCTCCTATCGCGCCTTCGGCGCGGTCCATCTGCAGTGGATCGGCGAGCTGCAGGTCGACGGGCTGGCGCGCCAGGCGGGCATCGACCCGCTCGAGATGCGGCGCCGAAACCTCCTGCGCCCCGGCGAAGCCGTGCGCCCCGACGGCAGCGGCAAGCCGCTGGACGCCGACCTGGTGGGCGACGTCGAGAAGGCCGCCGCGGCTGTGGCCTGGGCCGAGCCGAAGGGCGAGTGGACCGGACGTGGCGTCTCCGTCGGCCTGCTGGCCGCCGGAGCCCATCCTGTCTCGCGCGCCAACGTGCGCATGGAGGCCGACGGGAGCGTGGAGGTCAACGTCGGGACCACGGAGATGGGCCAGGGCGCGCGCACCGTGATGGCCCAGATCGCCGCTCACGAGCTGGCGATCGACCTGAGCCGGGTCACGATGCAGGGGGCCGACACGCGCTTCACGCCGTATGACCGCTCGACCGGTGCAAGTCGCTCGACCACCCTGGCCGGCCTCGCCGTCCAGCGCGCCGCGGCCGATCTGCGCGAACGCCTGCTCGAGACCGCGGCGGAGGCCTGGGCGACCGAGCGGACCCAGCTCGAGGTCGTCGACGGGATCGTTCGCGGGGCCGGCCGGCAGGCAAGCTACGTCGAGCTGATCGCCGAGCGCTTCGGCTTCGTCGGCGGCGAGGTCGTCGGGGAGGGCGAGGTCCGCCCCGAGCAGGGCAGCGGCTCCTACGCCGAGGGGCCCGTCTTCTGGGAGGTCTGCGTGGCCGCCGCCGAGGTCGTGGTCGACCCCGAGACCGGGCGGGTCACTGTCGAGCGGATGGCCACGATCGCCGACGTCGGCAAGGCGATCAACCCTCTTCTCGTCGAGCGCCAGGACGAGGGCGCGGTCCTGCAGGGTGTGGGCAACGCCCTGTTCGAGGAGCTCGTATTCGCCGACGGGCTGCTCACCAACGGCAACCTGCTCGACTACCGGGTTCCCCGGGTCGACGATATGCCGGCGCAGATGAAGGGGATCATCGTCGAGAACGGCGACGGCCCCGGCCCCTACGGGGCCAAGGGGTGCGGCGAGGGCGCACAGGCCGCCACCCCTGCGGCGATCGCGACCGCGCTGGCCGACGCCGGCGTCCTGATGAACGAGCTTCCCTTCACGCCCGAGCGGGTGTGGGGCCGAATCCAGCAGATCAAGGAGGACACAGCAAATGAGTGACATCGGTGGAGCCGCGGTTGTCGGCACCGGGACCATGGGGCCCGGGATGGGCGCGGTGCTCGAACGCGCCGGAATCCGGGTCGCCCTCTACGACGTGTCCGAGGAGGCGCTGGACAGGGCGCGCGCCGGAGTCGAGCTGGCTCGGGGAGTGCTCGAGCGTCTGGGGACCGAGCAGAGCACGGGCGGCGACATCCGCTTCGAAACCGACCTCGCAGCGTCGCTCGAGGGAGCGGACTTCGTGCTCGAAGCGGTTCCCGAGAAGCTCGAGCTCAAGCAGGAGGTGTTCGCGGAGTTCGAGCGGCACGTCGCCGACGATGCGGTCCTGAGCTCGAACACGTCCGGAATCCCCATCACCAAGATCGCGGAGAACCTCGAGCAACCCGAGCGGGTGATCGGGATGCATTGGTCCAATCCACCACACCTCATCCCGATGATCGAGGTGATCCCGGGCGAGCGGACCAGTGACGCCACCATCGCCGCGGCGCAGGGCCTGATCGCGCGAGTCGGCTACCGCGCCAGTCAGCTCAAGAAGGAGGTCCCTGGGTTTGTCGAGAATCGCGTGCTCTACGCGATCATGCGCGAGTGCCTCGCGCTCGTCGACGAGGGGGTGATCGACGCCGAGGAGCTCGACCTGAACGTCAAGTGGGGAATCGGCTACAAGCTCGCCGTGATCCCGCCCATGCAGCTGCTCGACGTGGCCGGCCTCGACATCTACGAGAGCGTCGCCAACTACCTGAACTCCGACCTCTCGACGGAGTCCGGTGTGTCGGAGACGATCACCAAGCTGACCGAGCAGGGCAAGCTGGGCATCAAGGCGGGCGGCGGGCTGTTCGAATACTCACAGGACGAGCTGGCCGAGCTGCCGGCCAAGCGCGCCGCGGCGCTGGTCGCGGTCCGCAAGACACTCGACGCGCAGGACGTCTGAGGAGGTACGAAGATGGGTGTGAACCGCGTCTGGCTGCTCGATTCGGGCAGCCTGGTGATCGATCGCTCGCACGTGATGTGGAACATCGACACCGGCAATCCGGTTCGGTTCCCGGTCTACAGCGTTCTGATCGACCACACGGACGGGCTGTTTCTGTTCGACTCCGGGTTCGACAAGGGCACCGTCGAGGAGTACCTGGCGTTCGAGCTGCCCGAGCAAACCGAGGATCAGACGATCACGGCCCAGCTCGAGCGCTGCGGGTTCGGGCCGTCCGACGTCAGCGCGGTGATCAACTCACACCTTCACTTCGATCACTGCGGCGGCCAGCGCCACCTTCCCGACGCGCCGACGTGGGTCGGAAAGGAGGAGCTTCGCCATGCCCTGGTCCCGGAGCCCTTCGAGAGGCTCGGCTACGCCGACAAGGTCTTTCACCGCCCGGACTCCGTCTACCGGTGGCTGGAGGGCGAGGAGGTCGACTTCGCCGATGGCATCCGGCTCTTGCACACCCCGGGTCACACGGTCGGTCACTACTCGATGGTGATCGACAAGGAGGGGCGCAGGCCGATGCTGTTCTGTGCCGACGTCACCTACACCCAGGAGACCTGGGAGAAGGAGCTGATCTCCGGCTTCCACAACGACCCCACGGCCAACTACGTCTCATTGCGCAAGCTCAAGAGGCTCGCCGAGCGACTCGACGCGGAGGTCTTCTTCACCCACGACAACGCCGCGTGGGAGTCCTACCGGCATGCGCCCGAGCACTACTAGAAAGTGAGGAACGAGAGATGAAGCTCGCAGACCGGGTGGCCATCGTCACCGGCGCCGCCCAGGGAATCGGACGCGCCATCGCCGAGAAGCTCGACGCCGAGGGGGCGAGCGTCGTGATAGCCGACCTCAACCTCGAGGGAGCCCAGCAGGCCGCATCAGCGCTCGAGCGCGGATCCGCGACCGAGGTCGACGTCTCCTCGGAGCAGTCGGTCGCCGCGATGGTCGACGGCGTGCTCGCCGATCACGGCAGGATCGACGCGCTGGTCAACAACGCGGCCATCGTGCCCTTCATCGCCTGGGAAGACGTTGACCTTGCGCACTGGCAGAAGATCATCGACACCAACCTGACCAGCGTCTACCTGTGCTCGCGCGCAGTTTGGGGGCCGATGCGCGAGGCGGGCTACGGCCGGATCACGAACGTCGCCTCGAATACGGTGATGGCCGGCACGCCGAACATGGCCGCCTACGTGGCCGCGAAGGGCGGCGTCTGGGGCTTCACCCGGGCGCTGGCGACCGAGGTCGGGGGACACGGGATCACGGTCAACGCCGTTGCGCCCGGCCTGACGGCAAGCGACGGGGTGCTCGCCAGCCCGCACGCCGAGGCGTTCGACTTCGTGCAGAGCCTCCAGGCGATACCGCGACGCGGCGAGCCGGCCGACATCGCCCCGACGGTGGCCTTCCTCTGCTCCGAGGAGGCGGCCTGGGTGACCGGTCAGATGATCGTGGTCGACGGCGGCCACACCCGCCACTGATGGCGCCCCCGGCCATCACCCGCGCGGGTGCGATCCTCGCCGTCGCCGACGTCGAGGTCTCGAGCGCCTGGTATCGCGACCGGCTCGGGTTCGCGGTCGAGGCGAGCTATGACGATCCGCCCTACGCGACGCTGGAGCTCGCCGGCGCGCGGCTCTCGCTTGCCGCGCAGGGTCATCCGGCGGAAGACCGCCCGGGGGTGGCGATGGTGGCTCCTGAGGATCGCTCGCGCCTGCAGGTGGCGCTGGTGCTCGAGCTCAGCGACTGCCGGGGCGCCTACGAGCAACTGCGCGAGGAGGGGGTCGAGTTCCTCGCCGAGCCGTTCTCGCCGCCCTGGGGCGGTGCGCGCTGCTTCGCGGTCGATCCCGACGGGTATCTGGTCGAGCTCGAGGAGCCGGCATGAGGGCGGTGCGTATCCAGGGGCCCGAGCGGCTCGAGCTCGACGAGGCTCCCGATCCCGAGATCCAGGCCGCTACCGATGCGGTGGTCGAGGTCACGCAGACGGCGATCTGCGGCGCGGACCTGTTTCCCTATCACGGGTTCACGCCCGGATTCGAGGCCGGGACGATCCCCGGTCACGAATGGGTCGGCGTGGTGCGGGAGGTCGGCGACGGCGTCAGCGGCCTCCGGGCCGGGCAGCGGGTGGTCAACGCGAGCATGATCTCCGACGGGACCTGCGGCCAATGCCGCGCGGCGCGCCCGATGCAGTGCGAGAACCGGGCCCTGTTCGGCTACAGCGGCGTCTACGAGCGCCTCGACGGCGGGCAGGCGGAGCTGGTGCGCGCCCCCAACGCCGATCGTTCGCTGTGGCCGATTCCCGACGAGGTGACCGACGACGATGCCGTCTTCGTCGCCGACATGCTCCCCACCGGCCTCTCGGCGGTGCGCCGTGGCGGGGTCGAGGTCGGCGACGTGGTGGCCGTGCTCGGCTGCGGGACCGTGGGCCTGATGGCGATCCTGTTCGCCCGCCGAGTCGCGCGCCGTGTCATCGCGATCGACGGGATCGCTGCACGACGCGAGCTCGCGGCCGGCCTCGGCGCGGAGGCGGTCGATCCAGACTCGGCCGCCGAAGCGGTCGCCGACGCCACCGGCGGCCTCGGCGCGGACGTGGTGATCGAGTCGGCGGGAGCGAAGCCCGCTCTGGACGCCGCCTTCTCGCTCGCCCGCGGTAGGGGAACGGTCTCCGTCGTCGGGGCGCATTTCGAGCCCGACTATCCGCTCGACGCCGGGCGGATGTTCGAGGGCGAGCTGACGCTGCGCTTCGCGATGGGCGACCCGATCAACGATCGCGAGTTGCTGCTGGCGATGATCGTCGCCGGCGAGCTGCGCCCGGCCGACCTGATCAGCCACCGGATGGCCCTGGAAGATGCGCCGCGCGCCTACGAGCTCTTCGACCAGCGCGAGGCAACGAAGGTCGTTCTCGCGCCCTAGCCGTGCGTGTCGCGATTGTGATCCTCGCCCTGCTGGCCGTGGCGCTGGTGATCGTGGTCGTCGCGAGCGGGGCCGGAACAGGGGACGACGGGAAGCCGGCGACGGTTCGGCCGGGCGGCGGCCTACATTCCGATGTCGCCCTGCACGTGCGTTCGTCCCGGCCGGCGCACGTTGTCGAGCAGCTGGCCCGGCGGGGAGCCGGCGCGTCGATCCCGCCCGAGCTCCTGAGGGCTCTGCGCCGCGAGACGGCGGCCATCGGGCGCGCCGGTGTCGACCTCGAGGACGATTTGCTGGCCCGACTGTCCTTCGTGGTCTTTTCGGTCGAGCGCAGGTGCCCGCCCCCAGCGCTCCTCGCCTGCCGGCCGGCGATCAGGATCCTCGGCCGTCTACGCCAGCGGCCCGCTCCGGATCTCGCGCGAAAGCTTCGTAGGTCCGTGGTCGCCGCTCTGGACGCCGCGGGGTTCTCGGGCATGAGCGCCGAGAGCTCGGGACGAGGCGACCGGGTCCGCGGACATGTGAGCGCAGGCGCGGAGACGCTGGCCCGATGGCGGGCGTCCGACGGCATATTCGAGCTCGCGACCGGCGGCCTCGATCTCGACCGTGGGGACCGGCTTCCGGATGAGGGCTCGTACTCGCGCTTGATGATCGAGATCAATCGGAGGGCGCTCGAAACGCTGGTGGGCCCCGGCGGGCCCTGAGTCGCGCGCCTGGATTTCGGGTAAGGCGGCGGGATGGACA
>CAWCYG010000002.1:0-10080 GCA_963799815.1 uncultured Solirubrobacterales bacterium | reverse complement strand
ACGTCGTTCGCGCGGTCGACAACGGATAGGTGAAGCGCCAGGTCTGCGGGGGGGTCGTGCCCACCGGGACCTCCCGGACGCTTCTGCCGGTGGGGTCCAGATCGCGAAGAAGCGTCCTGAAAGCCGTCAGGCCGGCCGCTGTCATGCAGCGTACGCACGGCAGGAAGTAGAACGAGATGAACGCTCGAGAAAGACCATCAGCTGCCGGTTCAACTCGGCGGGCTTGTCCCATCCGAGGTGGGATCCCATCGTCCACGTGGTCGCGTTCGGGCAGGTGGCGAGCTAATCATGGCTCGGCGTCGGGGAGCGAGTCCTGCCGCACGACGTTGGCGAACAGGACTCCGTGCTCGAGCCGGGCTGCGAGCTCGAGGTAGCTCGCTGAAAATCGCGCTCACCGACGCAAGCACGCTGCGGCAGCCGGGGCGTTCTCGAGGCGCTCTCTGTGAGCCATTGGCGCTCCTCAGCGGTCGGCTCTCGATCGAGGAGCCACTCGCGAACTCTCCGGCGAAGCCCTGGGATCGGCGACGCACCTGGCCAATGAACCAGATAGATAACCGTCAAGGTCCTGCTCGACCCACTCGCCTGGAGCGACCCTCCGAGCGGCTTGTGCGCGATCGACGACCGGAGCGATCGCACCCGCTCGACCCCCGTGTTGCGTCGACGTAGGCGTAGCATGCCAGGCCCCCGTAAGACCAGCCGACGAGACGGACCTCGATCTGAGCTCGAGGGTATTGTGAACGGCGGCGAGGTCGCGGCCCTGCTGCGGGTAGCTGTTCCCACTGGCGCATCGGATGAACGGCCGGGGCAGCGCGGCTCGAATGTGATCGCCTGGAAGGTGGGCGCGAGCTTGGCGAGCTGGTGCTCGAACATCTTGCCTGAGACTGTCCAACCTGGCACGAGCACGAAGGGGCTCGCCGGTTCCCTCGCGCATAGGCGATCTTCACGCCGTCTTCCAGCGAGAGGCGTTTCCATTCCATGGCGCGCCCGGCCACCTCCTGACGACTTCGCGCGCCGGCTCTGAGCGTGCCGGGTCGAGCCGTCCTCGGGAATCGGCTCCCAAGGCGCAGCTGAGGCGACGAATGCGCGGACCGTCGGGCGGAGACCGGGATCGGCGTCGAAGCTGCCCATCCGGACCCCGATCGGACCCGGATGGCTCGGGTTGCGGCCGAAGATCGCCGAGCCGGAATCACCGCACAATCCACTTCTCCCCGCCGTCGGTGGGCTTCCAGCACCTGAGGCGATCCTGGCCCTTCACGATCCGGAAGGTGCCCTCAGCAGGGTGGGCGTTCGGAGACGCCGCAGCACCGCTCCGCCGCTGGCAGCGCTTGCAATGGCAGTAGCTTGCGATCTCGAGCGGCGCTGTCACCTCATAGCGCACGCGCCGCAGTTGCAGCCCCCGGTCAGTGGAGCTTACCCACAGGGCCCGAATACCCGCGCATCAGAACCTTCCCGGCAGCCGGACGATCGTCCGGTTCAGCACCGCTGCAGCGTTTGGGCGCCGCGCGGTACGGCATGCTTTTTGGCGTGACCTCCGGAGCGGAGCGGCAGCCGGGAGACGTGGGCGTGCCAGCGGCCTCCTCGCCGAAGATCCTCGTCGTCATCGGCACCAGGCCGGAGGCGATCAAGATGGTTCCGGTCGTGCTGGCCCGCGTGAGCACGCCGACTACGAGCGCAGTGCCGATCTCGACCGGGCAGCACCACCGCATGGTCGATCAGGTGCTGGCGCTCGCGGGCGTGCAGCCGGACGTCGAGCCGTGGCACACGGACGCCAGGGCCGGCTGAATGAGCTCGTCACGAGCGTGATGAGGCGACTCGATGATTTCTGCGACGAGGAGTTCGGCATCGGCGCAGGCGAGCTGGCGACGTGGCAGCAGGTGCGCGACGGCAAGCGTCCCGCGGCGATGCTGGTCCACGGCGATACCTCCTCCTCGATGGCGGCCGCCCTCGCGGCGTTCAACCTGAGGATCCCGGTGGTCCACGTCGAGGCGGGGCTGCGCACAAACGACACGCTGCACCCTTTCCCGGAGGAGATGAACCGGCAGCTCATCGGCTGCCTGGCCGGCTCTTCACCTCGCACGAACCAGCGAGGCCGCACAGAACCTCATCCGCGAGCACATTCCGACCGAGCAGCTTCGTCACGGGGAACACCGGCATCGACGCATCGAGGTGGGCGGCGGGGCTCGGTGCTCCCTTCTCGCGGCCCGAGGTGCAAGCGGCGTTCGACAGCGACGCGCGCCTCGTGCTTGTGACCGCGCACCGTCGCGAGAGCTGGGGCGGCGGGCTCGGCAGGATCGCCGAAGCGCTCAAGGCCGTCGCGATCGCGCGCCCGGAGGTCCGCTTCGTCGTCCCCCTGCACCCAACCCGGTCGTCCGCGTAGAGCTGGGGGATCCGCTGCGGAAGCTCGACAACGTCACGCTCACGGAGCCCCAGAGCTATGCGGAGTTCGCTCGTCTCATGGGCCGCGCATACGTGATCCTCACCGACTCGGGCGGCATCCAGGAGGAGGCGCCCACCCTTCACAAGCCGGTGCTGGTCTGCCGCGACAGGACCGAGCGGGCCGAGGGGGTCACGGCCGGCACACTCGCACTGGTGGGGACCGATCCGCAGCGCATCGAGGCGAAGGTCCTCGAACTGCTCGACGACGAGGCGGCATACCAGCGCATGGCGCGCGCCCCGAATCCCTACGGCGACGGACGCGCATCCGCGCGGATCGTCGCCGCCTTGCGACAACTCCTCGACGGAGGCCAGATGCCGGCGCCCTTCGGCTCCGGGTACCGGCGCGAGCTGTGCTCGCCGCGGCCGGTTATGTGGATGTTCGGTCCGAGACGAGCGAGGATCGGAAGTCGTATCGGTCGAGCGCCCGGTGTCATCTCAGCCGGCCTACGTGATGCTTCCCCATGCAAGAGGGAGCGCGGCGACGATCGCGGCGGCGACCGGGGCAAGACCCACCGGGCCGAGCGAGGCCGCCGATCCCGAGCACGGGGACACCGGTGTCGCCGACGCGCTGAGCGAGGCGGCCGGAGAGTGAGCGCGGCGCTCGCCTCCCCGTTCGCGGGAGTTCCGCCGGGGGCACAGGCGCTGTTCTTCGTGGCGTTCGCGGTGATCGTCCTCGTTGTGGGCTGGACGGTGCTCCTCTTCGTCCAAGCGCGCAGGTGGGCCAAGCAGCCAGAGACCGATGAAGCCGAGCGCGAGCGCGACGAGAGCAGTCTCCTGTGGGTCTTCCTCGTGCCGGCGCTGAACGAGGAGATGGTGATCGAGGACAGCCTTGATCGCCTCTTGGCCGTCCGCTGTACCCACCGCCGCATCGTGGTGATCGATGACGGATCAGATGACCGCACAGCCGAGCTGTTGCGGGGCTACGCCAGCCGTGCAGAGGTCGAGATCGTCACGCGGCGGGCGCCCGAGGCCAGGCAGGGAAAGGCGGCCGCCCTCAACCACGGCTTCCAGCACCTGGGGCCGATCGTGGACGCTGCCGGTTTCGTCCGCGCAGACACGATCGTCGGCGTCGTCGACGCCGACGGCCGGCTCGACGCAGACGCGCCCGAGCACGTCGCGCCGCACTTCGCCGACCCGCGCGCCGGAGGCGTTCAGGTGCAGGTGAGGATCTACAACCGCCAGGGCTTCTTGGGCTGGATGCAGGATGTGGAGTTCGGCGTCTACGGCCGGCTGTATCAGGCCGGGCGCAGCCCGTGGGGCACCGCCGGGATGGGCGGCAACGGGCAGTTCAACCGATTGAGCACCCTCGGCGATCTGCTCGAGCGGGAGGAGTCTGCGAACCACGAGCCGCTCGGACCGCCCGGAGCCTCGATCGCGTCCGCATCCACTCCAACCGGACCCTGGCGCGACCGCTTGACCGAAGACCAAGACCTCGGGTTGCGGTTGATCACCGCGGGCTGGACGAGCCATCACGACCTGAATACATCGGTCCACCAACAGGGGCTCTCGAATCTCCGGCGCCTCTACCGGCAACGAACCCGCTGGTCGCAGGGCAACCTCCAGGCGATGGGCCTGCTGCCCCGCATCGCCGGCGCGCGGACGCTTCGGTTCCTGCCCCGGTTCGATCTCACCGTCTTCGGGCTGATGCCGCTGCTCCAGAGCATCGTCGGCATCTCACTGATCGTCGCGATCGTGCTGGCGATAGCCGACGGGATCCCCTTCTGGGACACGGACGACCTCTGGCAGCTGCTGTTCTTCTACGCCCTCTGCTTCGGCGGCGTGATCGTTGGCTGCGTCGCTCGGGGCATGGCCTGGGGCCCGGCCGGAGCTCTGCGGGGCGTGCTGATCGCGCAGGTCTACGCCTTCTATTCGTGGATCCTATGGCCCGTCCTCGTGCGCTCGGCATACCGCCAGGCCGCCTCGCGCCGCGGCTGGGCGAAGACCCGCAGGGAGGTCGTGAGCTGACGGTGATCGAGAGCGGCTGAACACGAGTTCACGGAACCGGGTCGATCCGATCGACCAGTTCGGCCCGCCAGTCGGCGGGCTCGTATGCCGCGGTCCAGTACTCGACCTGCCGCTCGATCGCGTCTCCAGCCACCTCGCTGATCGCGATCGCTCTTGCTGGGCGCTCCCCGTCCGTGACGGTGAATTCAGTCACGGCCGTGTCGCCGTCGATGACGAGCCGGTGGATGTCGAACACCCATCGACCCGCGGCCGGGTAGCGCTCCTGAATCTGCGCCCACGCGTCCGGATTTCTGATGCGCTCGCCGGTGCATGGCCACTCGATCACCGCCGTGGGCGCGAAGTGATCAGCCGCACGGCGCCAGTCGTTGGCTTGCATCGCCTCCCAGAACGACTCGAGGAACGCTCTCGTTTGCATGGCCCCAGGCTACTTCGGCTGAAAGGATGTCGCTCGTGGCGATTCTGATCGAGCACCAGGCGTGACCGCCGCCAGACCGGCAATCGTGGCGCCCGACTCCTTCAAGGGCACGTTCGCCGCATCGGAGGTCGCGTCCGCGCTGGCCGATGGCCTGCGGGCGGGCGGGATGGACGCCGTGGAGCTGCCGATGGGCGACGGTGGCGAGGGCACGCTGGATGCACTCGTCGAGGCGCTCGGAGGCGAGTACCGCACCGCCACCGTGAGCGATCCGCTTGGGCGGCCGATCGAGGCCCGTTTCGGGCTGCTGCCCGACGGCCGCGCTGTGGTGGAGATGGCGCAGGCGAGCGGGCTCGGACTGGTGGCGGAGTCAGAGCGCGACGCCTGGGTGGCGTCCACGCGCGGCACGGGGGAGCTGATCGCTGCCGCGGCGACGGCGGGGGCCGAGACCGTGGTGGTGAGCGTGGGGGGCAGCGCGACCACGGACGGCGGCGCCGGTGCGCTCGATGCCCTGGAGGAGGCCGGCGTCGAGCCTACGCTCGAGGTTGTCTGCGACGTGCGCACTGCGTGGGAGGACTCCCCGAGCACGTTCGGCCCGCAGAAGGGAGCCGATGAGGTGATGGTGAAGCGCCTCGAGGAGCGCCTCGATGCCCTTGCCGCCGAGGCGCCACGTGATCCGCGCGGCGAGCCGATGACGGGTTGCGCGGGCGGGCTCTCCGGTGGCCTGTGGGCTTTCCGTGGCGCCACGCTCGTGCCCGGTGCCGCCTTCGTTCTCGACGTGCTCGACTTCGACACGCATGCACGCGCAGCGGCCTTCGTGGTGACGGGGGAGGGCAGGCTCGACGAGCAGACGCTCGCGGGCAAGGCCGTCGGCGAGCTGGCTTCACGCTGTCGCGAGGCCGGCGTGCCCTGCCATGCCGTTGTCGGCAGCACCGAACTCGACGATCTCACTGAGATCGAGCTCGCCAGCGTCCGCGAGGCCACGACGCTCGAAGAGCTCGAGCGGGTGGGCCGGGAGCTGGCAGAGGGACGTTAGCCGCGCCCTCAGTCCTGGACCGCCTGCCCCTCGACCTCCTCGATCAGAAAGTCGTAGGCGGGCAGCGTCAGGAACTCCACGAACTCATCCGCCAGAGCCACCTGCTCGAACAGGCCTCGGGATGCCTCCGGCCGGCCCTCCGATTCGAACCATTCGTCGTCGTCGATCTCCTCGCGGATCTGCCCGAGCTGCTCCTCCTCGATCTCGCGCACGATCTCCGCGGTGACCGCGCGGCCGTCGTCCAGCTCGGCGCCGTGCCGAATCCATTGCCACACCTGTGATCGTGCGATCTCGGCCGTGGCCGCGTCCTCCATGAGCCCGTAGATGCCCGCGGCGCCGTTCCCCCGCAGCCATGAGGAGATGTACTGGATGCCGACGTTCACGTCGCTGCGCAGGCCCTCGAGCGTGATCTCGCCTGGCGTTGCCGGGATGTCGAGCAGATCGGCCGCTGATACCGAGACGTCCTCGCGCCGGCGATCGAGCTGGTTCGGCCGCTTGCCCAAGACCTCGTCGAACTCCTCCGTTGCGCCGCCGACCATGTCGGGGTGCGCGACCCAGGTGCCGTCGAAGCCGTCCCCGGCCTCGCGGCTCTTGTCCTCGCTCAGCTTCTCCATGGCCTCGCGATTGGCCTCCTCATCCGTGCGGCTGGGGACGAAGGCGGCCATCCCGCCCATCGCGTGGGCGCCGCGCCGGTGGCAGGTCTTTACGAGCAGCTCGGTGTACGCCCGCATGAAGGGGACGGTCATCGTCACCGAGTTACGGTCGGGCAGCACGAACTCGGGTCGCTCGCGAAAGCACTTGATCGCGCTGAACATGTAGTCCCAGCGCCCTGCGTTGAGCCCGGCTGAATGATCGCGGAGCTCGTAGAGGATCTCGTCCATCTCGAATGCGGCAGGGAGGGTCTCGATCAGAACGGTGGCCTTGATCGCGCCTCTGTCGATCCCGAGCGAGTCCTGGGCGAGCTCGAACACGTCGTTCCACAGGCGGGCCTCGAGATGGCTCTCCATCTTCGGCAGGTAGAAGTACGGCCCGCTCCCCGCGTCGAGCAGGTTGCGGGCATTGTGGAAGAAGTAGAAGCCGAAGTCGCAAAGCCCGCCCGCGATCGGCTCTCCGTCCACGAGCAGGTGCTTCTCGGGCAGGTGCCAGCCCCGGGGACGGACAAGGAGGGTGGCCACCTCGTCGTCGAGCTCGTACTCCTTGCCCTCATCGGAGGTGAACTCGATCGTGCCCGCGATCGCGTCGGAGAGGTTCACGTGACCGCCGATCATGTTCTCCCACGTCGGCGAGTTCGAGTCCTCGAAATCCGCCATAAAGCCTCTCGCGCCCGAGTTGAGCGCGTTGATCACCATCTTGCGCTGTGTCGGGCCGGTGATCTCCACCCGCCGGTCTTGAAGGTCCGCTGGCGCCTCGACAACACGCCAGTCGCCCTCACGCACCTGGCGGGTCTCCTCGAGGAAGTCGAGCGTTCCGCCTCCGGCGAGCGCGGCGCGGCGCTCCTCACGCTTGCGCAAGAGCTCCCGACGGGTGGGCTCGAAACGCTCGTGCAGCTCGCCGACGAAGGCGAGCGCGTCGTCGGTCAGGACCTCGTCGAAGCGGTCTTCCATGGGTCCCCTGATCTCGATGCTCAATTCGGACGTCCTCCCTCGATTGACAGTGCAAGGAGCTCCACCGGGTGGTACACGCGCAGCTCCCGGCCGAGCCTCTCGCTGTGCGCGGCGATCTGAAGCGCGCAGCCGGGGTTGCCCGCGATCACAGCCTCGGCCTCGGTCGCCAGCAGGTTGCGCGCCTTGCGCTCGCCAAGCTCGGCGGCAGGCTCCGGCTGGAGCATGTTGTAGACGCCGGCCGAGCCGCAGCAGAGCTCCCACTCCTCGGGCTCGATCAGCTCGAGGCCAGGGATCTGAGAGAGCAGCTCACGCGGCTGGGCTCGCACGCCCTGGGCATGCGCCAGGTGACAGGCGTCGTGGTAGGCGGCTCGCAACCTGACCGGGTGACGAGGCGCCCTCGGCTCGTCCTCGTTCAGCAGCTCCGTCACGTCTTGGACCTTCTTCGAGAACGCCTCCGCTCGATCGGCCCAGTCTGCGTCGTCGCGCAGAAGGTGTCCGTAATCCTTCATCGCGGAGCCACAGCCGGCCGCGTTGACGGCAACGCAGTCGAATTTCTCAAAGGCGTCGATCGTCCGCTTGGCCAGCTCGGCTGCCTCCTCGTCGTAGCCCGAGTGCAGTTGCAGAGCACCGCAGCAGCGGGGCTCGCGCATGGCGGAGACCTCGTATCCCTCGGCGGCCAGCACGCGCGCGGTGGCAAGGTTGACGTCGCGGAAGAACACCCGCTGCACACAGCCCTGAAGCAGCGCCACCCTGGCTCGTCGCGGGCCCGAGGCCGGAAACGTCCGCGGCAGCTCTCGCAGGGAGGACTCGAGTGGCGTGCGAGGGGTGAGCGCGGCGAGTGCACGGAGCCGCGGGAACCGTCCGAGCAGGCGGCTCCGGGCGGCGAGCCGGTCGAGCCCGAGGCGGCGGCCGAGGGCGATTAATGGCGCCAGCACACGCAGGCGTCCCGGGTGGGTGAAGGTCTCGAACAGGAAGCGGCGGAACAGCCGATCGGCAGGAGCGCGCTCGGTGTTTCGCTCCACCTGCGCGCGCGTGTCCTCGATCAGCTTGTCGTATTGCACGCCCGAGGGGCAGGCCGTGACGCACGCCATGCATCCAAGGCACTGGTCTATGTGGGTGACGAGCTCGGGGGACATCTCGCTGCCCTCCTCGAGACCCGCCCGCATCAACACGATCCGGCCGCGAGGCGAGTCCATCTCCTCGTTCCAGAGGTTGTACGTGGGACAGGTGGTGAGACAGAAGCCGCAATGCACGCAGTCGTCGATCAGCTCCGTGCTGGGGGGCCGGATCTCGTCGAAGGCGCGAGTCGCGGCCATCAGATGCCTCCCACGAAGACGCCGGGACGCATGATTCCCAGCGGGTCGAAGCGCTCCTTGACGCGTGCGGCGAGCGCCAGCCGTCCCGAGTCGCGCTCGTCCCACACGTCAAGCGCCCCACGCACCGCCTCGGGCGCGTCGAGCACCACGCACTGGGAGGGGCTCAGACGGTTGCGCAGCTCGCCCACGGCGGCGACGGCGCCATCCTCACCGAGACCCTCGAAGGCGAGCCACGAGACCCCGAGCGCCGCTCGCCCGACGAGCGTCCCGTTCAGGCGCTCAGCCTCCCGCGCCAGCTCAGGGAGCTGCGTCTGCACGCCCGCCACCCGCACCACGACGCCATCCGGCAGGCGCTGCAGTGCCCGCTGCTCGGCCCACACCGCAGCGTCGTCCTCGACCGGCTCACCCTCGCCGGCGAGCTTCGCCGCCGCCTTTGCCTGGTCGGCGGCCGCGGCGCCGGCGAAGCGCGCAAGCACGGCGCCGGAGCCAGACGACCAACGCGCGTCGAGCGCCTCCATCTCCAGATTGGCGTGCGCCAGCTTTGCGGCCAAGGCGCCGAGCTCGTCGGGGGTGCCGGCGTCCAAGCGCAGCGTCACGCGCTCGCGCAGCGGATGGAGGCGAACGGAAACCTGCAGGATCAAGCCGAGCGTGCCGAACGATCCGGCAAGGAGCTTCGCCAGGTCGTATCCAGCGACGTTCTTGATCACCTTCCCCCCTGCCCTCGCGATGGTGCCGTCGGCAAGGACCATGGTCATACCCACCACCAGGTCCCGGGCGGCCCCGTAGCGATGCCGCAGCGGGCCTGAGTCACCGCTCGCCACGACGCCGCCGATCGTGGCCCCGTCGTCGGCGCCCAGCGGCGGGTCGAGCGCCAGCATCTGATCAGCTTCCGCGAACCTCGCCTGGGCCGCCGCCAGCGAGGCGCCGGCGTCGAGCACCGCCGTGAGATCGCCGTCGTTGTGCTCGACCACATCGCTCAAGCTCCCGGTTGAGAGCTCCTGGCCAGCGGGCTCGCCGACCCCGCCCCATCCCCGCTTGGTGCCGGCCCCGGTCGGGCATACGCTCGTTTCCTCGTCTGAGCAGCGTCGCAGCAGCTCGGCCGCCTCCTCGTGCGAGGCTGGGGTCTCGCGGGTCACGGTACGCGAGGCCAAGTCAGAATCGCTCCGCGATTCCGGCGGCCTCGAGCGGGTGCTGACGGTACGGGCCGGGCACCTCGCCGCAGAGCCGCGGCGTGGGCATCACCTTGCCTGGATTCGCGAGGCCGTCCGGGTCGAATGCGCAGCGCAGGCGCTGAAAGGTGGCGAGATCGGG
>CAWCYG010000001.1:0-563712 GCA_963799815.1 uncultured Solirubrobacterales bacterium | reverse complement strand
TCCTGCTCTACCAGCTGAGCTAACGGCCCGGGGGCGGACAGATTAGCGAGGGCCCGCTCGCCTACTCCGGCGGCGGAGCGATGCCGCCGCCGGTGCCGCCGAGACCGCCCGACGTGCCTCCGAGACCGCCAAATGGGTCCTCCAACGAGGGCTCTTCGCCGCCGGCGTCCTGGGCCTGCTGCTGCTGCTTTTCGAACTTCTTGGCCTGCTCGGCGAGCTGGTTGAGCTGCTTTTCGAGCTGGTCACGCTCGTTCCCCTTGGCGCGCTTCAGCGCCTCCGCGGTGGCCTCGTCTCCCGCCTCGAACTGGGCGTCGAAGTAGAGGAACTGCGCCAGCTGCGCGTAGCCGGCTGCGGTCGGGTCCTCCTCGGCGATCAGCCGCTGCGTCTGCACGGCGCCGTCGAGGTCGATCTGATCGGCCGGCGCCTGCACGCCGCAGGCCGGCAGGAGCGGAACGTAGGCACAAACCATCTGCGCCGCCACCTGAGGATCAAGCTGCTTGGGCTTGTCCTTGAGCAGCTGCTCCCACGCGTCCAGCGCGTCATTCCATTCGCCACGGGCCTCCTCGGTGAGGGAGGCGACGCCTGTTTCCTCGTCGAATTCGAGCTGGTCTTGGCCCGAGAGGAACTTGTACCGCGCGAGGTCGGTTAGCGCCTGCGGGTCGCGCGGGTCCTGCTCGAGGTCCTTCTCGGCATCCTCGATCTGCTGCTCGTACTGGGACGACGTCGACTCGGACGAGTCGCCGCCACCGAGGCCGATCGCGTCGAAGATGCCGCCCGAGACATCGGACCCGATCCCGAAGCCGACGAACGAGATGAAGAAGATGAACGCGAGGAAGCCGAAGACGATCTGCACGACGCGTCGACGCTTCCCCGTCTTGAGATCGAAGAGCATGCGGCGCGAAGGCTAGAGGGTCGCCTGCAAGCGACTCACGCAGAGCCCTCGGCCGCGGGCTGCGACGGCGGCAGCTCCTTCGGCTCGCCGAATCGCTTGGCGAGCTGGACGCTGGCCTCGTACAGCAACACGAGCGGGATCATGATCAGGATCATCGAGACCGGATCGCCGCCGGGGAGCGCGGCGGCCACGATCGAGATGATGAAGATCGCGTAGCGGCGGTTGTGGGCCAGCTGCTCGGGCGTGATCACGCCGAGCCGCGTGACCGCCAGCAGCGCGATCGGCATCTGGAACAGGAGGCCGAGGATCACGGTCATGATGCCGAGGAAGCCGTAGTACTCCTTCGCGCGCAGCTCGGTGTTGAAGTTGCCCTCGTTGAAGTTGAGGAGGAACGTGATCGCCGCGGGCATGACCACGAAGTAGGCGAAGGCGATCCCGGCGATGAAGAGGATCGGCATCGCGACGAGGTAGGGGAAGACGACGCGCTTTTCCTGCGGCGAGAAGGCCGGGATCACGAACGCGTAGAGCTGGTAGAGGATGATCGGCAGGGAGAGGACCGCCGCGCCGTAGGCCGAGACCTCCACGGTCGTGAAGAAGGGCTCGGTCGGCGAAAGGGTGATCAGCTCGTTTTGGTCCTCGGGCAGCGGCCAGTTGAAGATGTCCAGCATCAGGTTGTCCTGCCAGAAGCAGAACGCGAACGCAACGCCGAAGACGGCGAGCGAGATGATGATTCGCGAGCGAAGCTCGTCGAGATGCTCGACGAGCGTGAGGCGATCTTCGTGTCCGATCGCCCGAGCCCGGGCCACGGGCTACGCCTTTGGCTCGGCGACTACCTCGCCCTCGACGGGCTCGGTGTCCTTGCGGGGTTGAGGTGCGGCCGCCTGAACCTCGAGCTTGGCCTGCTCTTCGCGCTTCTCTTCCTCGTCGTTCTTGCCCGTGATCGAGTCCTTGAACTCGCGCATCCCGGTGCCCAGCGACTTGCCGAGCTCGGGCAAACGCTTCGGACCGAACACGATCAGAGCGATCACGAGGACGATTGCGATTTGCCAGAGGCTGAAATCCATTGCCAGCAATGGTAACGGCGGGTCGTAAGGATCGGATCAAGTCGCCTATTGCGAGCGATTTCTTGCTCCGGACAGGCTGACGCCAGCCGCGTCTATACGCTGCCGCCGTGATCCTGTCGGACAAGTCGATTCGCGAGGAGCTCGAGGGCGGGGGAATCGTCATCGATCCGCTCGACGAACGAGACATCCAACCTTCGTCGGTCGATGTTCGCGTTGACCGCTACTTCCGCGTCTTTCGCAACGACACGACGCCGTACATCGATCCGAAGGAGCCCCAGGAGGACCTGACCGAGCTCGTCGAGGTCGAGGACGGCAAGGCCTTCATCCTCCACCCGGGCGAGTTCGTCCTCGGCTCGACGCTCGAGCGGGTCTCCCTCGGGCCGGACCTCGTCGGACGCCTGGAGGGAAAGTCGAGCCTGGGGCGGCTGGGGTTGTTGATTCACTCGACGGCCGGATTCGTCGATGCCGGCTGGGACGGGCACCTGACGCTGGAGCTCTCCAACGTTGCCAACCTGCCGATCGCCATCTATCCGGGGATGAAGATCGGACAGCTCTCCTTCGTTCGGATGACGTCCGAGGCCGAGAACCCGTACGGCAGCTCGGCCACCGATTCGAAGTACAAGGGCCAGAAGGGGCCAACGGCCTCTCGCTACTACCTCAACTTCCGTGAGGACGAGTAATCCGATCTACGGGCATGCCCGTAGTGCCTGGTGGATGCCCACGTGAGGGCAGGGCCACCCCAGGGAGTTTCGGATTGACCCTCGGGGGACTAGGTGCTACCCCCTAAAGCTCTCTGGGGTGCTGCCGATATCCGGGATATGAACAACAGGGGGGGTATGGGGATGGAAGGCGCGGAGAAGCTTGCCCAGGCACGAAATGGCGCTCAGGGCGTAGCTCCAGGACACTTCACCGGCGCGAGGCGGGGCCGGGAGGCGGCGGCTCGGAGCGACGAGGACCTGCACATCTGCCCAGCTTGCAGTTCCGATCTCGTATATCCGGCCAACTGGGCGCCGGCGTCCGGACGCTCGTGGACGGTCGAGCTTCGCTGCCCCGAGTGCGAGTGGACCGGCGGGGGCACCTACAGCCAGCGCGTTGTCGATCGCTTCGACGAGGTGCTCGACTTGGGCACCGAATCGATCCTCGAGGACCTGGAGCTGCTGGCACGGGCGAACATGGCGGAGCACGTCGAGGCATTCACCGCCGCGCTCTGGGACGACCACGTCCTGCCCGAAGACTTCTAAGTCCGGGCCTCCAGCCCGCTAGGAGTACCGCTCCACCACCCCGTCGGCGACCAGGCCGAGCAGCTCGCGCTGATCCGCGTCAAGGGGCGCCGAGTCGATCAGCACCTTGGCTTTCTTCACCCGCTCGCGCGCGTGCTCGCGGGCGGCCTCGAGCGCGCCGGTGGCGGCGATCCGGTCGCAGAGCGAAGCGGCGGACGTCTGGTCGAGCGATCGGAGATCCACCTCGAGGAGCTCGGGCTCGGCCTCCCTGCCCAGATGACGGGCAGGGTCACGGTTCCGTCCAGGAGATCGGTGCCGCGCGCCTTCCCGGTGCGCTCCTGCGGGCCCGTGATGTCGAGGACGTCGTCGAGGATCTGAAAGGCGAGGCCGATCTCTCGGCCGAAGGCCTCAAGCTCTGAGTCGGCAGTCGGGTCCTCCCGGCCGATCGCGCAGGCGCACTCGAACAGCCGCGCGGTCTTGAGCAGGCACCTGCGCAGATAACGCTCGGCCGTCATCGCGAGGTCGAACGCGTCGCGACGCTGGGCGAGCTCGCCGAGCGCGAGCGCGACCGACGCCCTCGAGAGCAGTTCGACCTGCCGTTCCGCCCCACTGCGATTGCGGCCGGCTGCGGCCGCGTCGGCCCCGGGGTCGAGATCGAGGGCCGCGAGCTCGGCGAAAGCCTGGGAGAACAGCAGATCCCCGACGGCCGTCGCCCGCGCGGATCCCGATGTTGCGACGACGGTGGGTCGCCCGCGCCGAAGCGGGGCTGCGTCGAGCACGTCGTCGTGGACGAGCGTCGCCATGTGGACCAGCTCGATCGCCGTGGCGCCACGCGTAGCCGCCGGGCCTGCGTCCGGGCCCGCGCACAGCAGCACCAGCATCGGGCGCAGGCGCTTGCCGCCGGCCGCCAGCGTCTCCCCCGCATCGCCGGCGAGCGCTTCTCCCTGCCCGGCAACCAGCTCGCGCAGACGGGCCTCGACCGCCCCCATCCGACGCGGAAGCCAAGCTTCCGCCGCCTCCATCACGAGCGTCACAGGCGGCGGCACGGCCGACCGATTCACGCGCCGCTCACCCCGCGCTTGGCTCCCGAATGGATGGCGATGATGCCACCGGCGAGCAGCAGCCAGCGGATGCGCTCGAGCCGGGCGTCGTCCATGAGCTCCGCGAGCCGCTCGGGCGGCGGGAAGCTGCGGACCGACGCCGGCAGGTAGCTGTAGGCGTCGGCGTCTCCAGCGACGCTTCCGAGGAGCGGGACGACGCGGTCGAACCAAAGCGAGAAGAAGCTCGAGAGCGGTGGACGCTGAGGCTTCGTGATCTCGAGGATCACCAACAGCCCGCCCGGGCGGAGCACGCGGGTGAGCTCCGCCAGGCCAGCCGGCAGATCGACGAGGTTCCGCACCCCGAAGCCGACGGTGACGGCGTCGAACGAGTCGTTCGCGTATGGAAGCTCAAGCGCGTCCGCCCACTCGAACTCGACGGGCGCGAGTCCATCACCGGACCCGTTCGCGTCCGCTCCCCCGAAGCCACCCGCTGCGAGGCGCATGTCCTCCTCCTTCGTGCGGGCCAGCTCCAGCATGCGCTCGGAGAAGTCGCACCCCACGACGCGACCACGCGGTCCCACGCGGCGGGCCAGCTCGAAGGTCAGGTCCCCGGTGCCGCAGCAGACGTCCAGGGCGACGGCTCCGGCGTCCAGGTCCGCGAGATCCACAGCGCGCTCGCGCCAGCGGCGATCGAGACCCGCCGTCATCACGTGATTCATCCGGTCATAGACGCCCGCGATCCGATCGAACATCGTCTGCACCTGCGAGGAGAACTCCTCCGAGTCGCGGCTGGGCCGCGCCCGCCCCGCGCCGGGGGGAACCATCTACTCGTTGTGGCCCTGGAGCGAGGCGAGGAAGTCGACGAGGGAGTCGAACTTCTCCTCCGGCAGGTCCCCATACGGTGGCATGACACCTGACGGATTGACGAGCGAGCGTGCGATCGCGGCCCGTGGAAGCCTGGCCCCGATCTCCGTCAGCTCCGGGCCGGGACCGTCGTTGCCGTTCTCCCCGAACTGGTGGCAGGCGAGACAGCCGGACTGCGCGGCCACGTCCGCGCCCGCCTGGTACTCCTCGGATATCTCGATCGAGTCGATCTCGGTCGGCGAGGCTGCCGAAGCGCCGAGGTAGGTCAGGAACGCCATCGAGATGATCGTGAGCACGCCCGCGGTCACCGCGATCGGACGCCGCTCCGGCCGCCGCTCGGGATTGCGGTCGTAGAACGGCAGCAAAAGCAGCAGGACCATGCACAGGGTCGGGATGCCCACGGTGGCGATCGGGACCAGCTCCGGCGGCTTGATCACGCGCAGCAGCTCGAAGAGGAAGAAGAAGTACCACTCGGGCCGCGGCACGTAGGTGGTCGTCGTCGGGTCGGCCTTGGGGCCCTGCTCGGCGCCGAGCACGAGCGCCAAGACCATGATCACGACGACGACGATGAGCGCCATCACCGAGTCCTTCGCCACGGCGTAGGGGAAGAACGGCTTGCCCTTCTTCTTCAGCGCCTCGTACTCGCGAAGATAGGCCTCCTTCTCCGCCCCGTTCACGAGTCCATCTCCCCAGGCGGCGTCATCCGACCTTCTCCTCGCGAAGCTCCTTCGGCTTCGTCTCCGCCTTCATCCAGGGTGGGGCGGTGGTCCCGAGCTTCACGACCAGGTAGAGGTGGGCGACGATCAGCGCGATGATCAGACCCGGCACGAGCAGCATATGAACGGCATAGAAGCGCGAGATCGTGGTCGCCTCGAACTCGGCGCCCGCGCGCAGGAAGTCGGCGAGGTAGGGCCCGGCGACGGGTCCCGAGGCCGTGATGTTGTTGGCCACGATCGTCGCCCAGAAGGAGCGCTGGTCGAACGGGAGGAGGTAGCCCGTGAGGCCCATCACCAGGGTGAGCACGAGCAACACCACCCCGATCACCCAGTTGAGCTCGCGCGGGTACTTGTAGGCGCCGAAGAAGAAGGTCCTGCCCATGTGCAGGAAGATCAGGATGATCATCACCGTGGCGCCCCACTTGTGCATGCCGCGGACGAACTCCCCCAGGAAGACGTCGTTGGTCAGGTGCGTGATCGAGGCGTAGGCCTCGGTCGCCGATGGCGTGTAGTACATCGCCAGGAAGACGCCGGTGATGGCCTGAACGACGAACGCGAACAGAGTGGCCGAGCCCAGCGTGTAGAACCAGTTCGTTCCCTTCGGGACCTTGCGGAAGAGCATCCCGGTGAGAAAGCCGGTGGCGCCGGTGCGCTCGTCGACCCAGCCGACGAGGTCGGCGGGGGCCTCCTTGACCTTGTCCATCGGCCCCGCCCCGTTGCCCTCGCCGGGCTTCGACGGTCTGCGCAGCGCTTGTGGGATCAGGTTCGGCACGGTCAGCTCGGCGGGGGCGGAGCGGTGGTGGGACGGGGCGGATACAGGTACTCCCAGATGCCGCCGGTGAACTCACCCGGATCCCGCGAGCGCACGGGCTCGAGGTCGTTCGTGACGCTGTAGCGAGGGCCGATCTCGACCGTATCGCCGGTTAGCCGCGTCTGGAAGCGGTCGAGCGGGCGGACCGGCGGCCCGCCGATGACCTGTCCCTCGAAGTCGTACACACCGCCATGACACGGGCAGATGAAGGTCGACGCGGCCTTCACGAAGCGGACCGGGCACCCGAGGTGCGCGCAGCGGGTCGAGATCGCGATGTACTCCTCCGGGTTCTCGTCGGGATTGATATCCGGGTTGCCGCGACGCACGTAGACGGTCGTCTTGCCGGCCTCGCCGATCGCGTCGACGATCGTGATGACCACCGCCGTATACCCGAGATCCGAGAAGTCATCCGGCGTGCCGACGCCCTCCCACTTCTCCTCGGGGGCGTCGAAGAGCGGCGCCGCGGCGAAGCCCACGCTGGCGAGCGTCACTCCTCCGAGCCCGATGATGGCCGCTGCCTGGCCGCCGATCGCGAAGGCGGTGCGGCGGGTCATCGTCTCGCCCTCGTAGTAGCCCGCCGGGCGCGGCTTTTCGGGCGCGGCGTTCTGACCGTTCTTCTTGGAGGGAGCGTCAGCCACGGGCGGAAGGTGGATCGGGCTCAAAGTCTATTGAGTTGGCGGCCTCGCCCCATGCACTCTCGAGACCCGCTCCGGAGGCGGTCGCGCGGCCGGCGGCTGCGAGCGCGCGAGCGGAATCGCCTCCCGGGCCGGAGCTTCGAAGCTGCGCCTTCGCTGCCTCGTGCGCCTCATTTGCGCCGGCGCCGACTGCGCTGGCGGTGGCCAGCCATAGCGCCTTCGCCGTGGCCTCGTCGCCCTCGCCGTCGGCGTGAACCAGCGCGCTCAGGGAGATCAGATCCGCGAGCTCGCGTACCGCCTCGAGATCGCCGAGCCCGGCGAGGCGCTCCAGGCCCAGGGCATAGAGGTGATCGCCCGCGAGCAGGGCGAGATCCGCGTCGAGCACGTCGAGGACCCGCGGCTTCCCGTAGTGCAGGAGGTAACCCTCGCGGACGGCCTCGAGGACGAAGGCGTAGTCGGCCTCGGCCCCGTCGGCGCGGGGGCCCGTGGCGGCGAGAGCTCCGAGCGAGGTGTCCCCGGTGGGCTCGCGGAGGTGATCGGTGAGGAGGGTTTCGTCTTCGCGGATAGCCTGGACGAGATCACGTAGAGGAGTGAGACGGGGCGAGGGGGCCATCGCGCGAGATTACCCCGGGCCGAGCCTGAGATCCGCAGTGGTGCCGCCTATGGCGGCAGGAACGCGGAAGCTCAGTCGGGCAGCGGCATCGCGCCTGGAGCGCGCAGGCCGTCGAGGATGATCTGCAGGTAGCGCTCCCAGCTCATCTCCAGGGGCCCGACCTTGCCCTCGACGAGCGCCCGTCCAAGGCCGCAGATCAGCCCTGGGACATCCTCCCACCGGGCCTCGGGCCGAAGCTCCCCGGCCTCCTGAGCGCGGGACACGAGCTCGTCCAGGAGTTCCGGCATCCCCACTCCCTCGGCACCCGCTCGCATCATCTCGGGCCGCTCGAACATCGCCTCGGAGAGCGCCCTGTCCCGCGCCATGACCTCGGCCGAGTAGCGCATGAACCCTGCGAAGCCGTGCCACGGATCGGGGTCGGCGTTGGCCTCGCGGGCGGCCTGCGCAAGGCCCTCGAACCGAAGCTCGGTCAGTGCCTGCAGCAGGTCGCACTTGTGGGGAAAGTGCCGGTAGACGGTTCCGACCCCCACGCCGGCCCGCGCGGCGATCTGGTCCATCTGGACGTCGTAGCCGTGCTCGGCGAAGAGCTCACGGCCGGCGTCGAGGATGCGCTGGTGGTTGCGCCGGGCGTCGGCGCGAAGGGCCGGCGCGGCCTTGATCAGGGTGGGGCTCATCGGATTCCTCTCTCCTCGTTCCGGGACCGACGTCACAGCAAACGGAACCGAGATTCCGTATAGTGGCTTAACCAGAACCGGAACTCAGGTTCCGATTATGCCATAAGAACCCGTCGGAGGTACGCGCATGACCACAGACAAGGCAACTCTTCAGGAACGCCGCTGGCTCGCACTCGCATTGCTATGCGTCGCCCAGTTCGTCGTGGTCCTCGATGCATCGATCACCAACGTGGCGCTGCCGACCATCGGCGAGTCCCTCGGGATCTCCCAGGACAACCTCTCCTGGGTCGTGAACGCCTACGTCCTGACCTTCGGCGGTTTCCTGCTCTTGGGCGGCCGCCTCGCCGACCTCCTCGGCCGACGGCGCGTCTTCATTGCCGGGCTCATTCTCTTCGCCCTGGCATCCCTCGCCGGCGGCTTCGCCGAGTCCGAGACCGCGCTCATCATCGCCCGCGCCGTGCAGGGCCTCGGCGCCGCGATCCTCTCCCCCGCCGCACTCTCGATCGTCACCACGACCTTCCGCGACGGCTCCGAGCGCAACAAGGCGCTCGGGGTGTGGGGCGCTGTGGCCGGCTCGGGCGGGGCAGCCGGCGTGCTGCTCGGCGGCGTTCTCACCGAGTACCTCGGCTGGGAGTGGGTCCTGTGGGTGAACGTGCCGATCGGGATCATCGCGGCCCTGCTCGCCAGGTCCCTGATCATGGAGAGCCGCTCCGACTCCGAGACGCGGGCGTTCGACTTCGCCGGCGCGGTCAGCGTCACCGCCGGCCTGTCGTTGCTCGTCTTCGGCTTGGTCGAGGCAAACGACGCCGGCTGGGGCTCCGCGCAGACGCTCGGCGTTCTCGCGGGAGCGGTCGTCCTGCTCGCCGCCTTCGTCGCGATCGAGCTGCGCTCGAGCTCGCCGCTGATGCCGTTCTCGATCTTCCGCAACCGCACCCTCACGGGGGCGAACGTGGTCGGGATCCTGACCGGAGCCTCGCTGTTCTCGATGTTCTTCTTCATCTCCCTGTACATGCAGAACGTGCTCGGCTACAGCGCCATCAAGGCGGGGATCTCCTACCTGCCGCTCGCGGTCACGATCATCATCGCCGCCGGCGTCGCCTCGCAGGTGGTGACGAAGATCGGCTACAAGCCGATCCTCGCCGCCGGGATGCTGCTGATCGGCGCCGGGCTCTTGTGGTTCGGGCAGATCTCGCCCGACGGCACCTACCTCGGCGACGTCCTCGGCCCCTCGCTCCTGGCGGCGGTGGGACTCGGGTTCGCGTTCGTTCCCCAGACGATCGCGGCCGTCTCGGGGGTCGACGACCATGAGGCCGGTCTCGCCTCAGGCCTGATCAACACCTCGCAGCAGGTCGGAGGCGCGCTCGGCCTGGCGGTGCTCTCCACGATCGCCTTCCCGCAGATCGAGGACAACATCGCAGCGGCGGCCGGCGATCCGGCCGCGGTTCCGGCAATCCTCACCGAGGGGTACGCCGACGCCTTCATGGTCGGGGCGGGGATCGCGGTGCTCGGGTTCATCGCGACGCTGGTCTTGATCCGCGGCCGCGACTCGCGCGCGCACATGGAGATCGGCGACGGGTCCGCGCCGGCCGCATCGTCGAACGGGGCGAGCCCGGAGGACCCGGCGACGCAGCGAGATCTCGAACGCGTCTAGCCGGCCTAGTCCAGGGCAACCGCGAACGCCTCGGCTGCGGCGTGGGCGGTGTGCTCGATCGCCGCGGCGTCGTGCGCGAGGGAGACGAACCAGGCCTCGAACTGCGAGGCGGGTGGGTAGATGCCGCGCTCGAGCATCGCGCGGCAGAACCTGCCGTACGCCTCGAGGTCGCATCCTGAAGCAGCGGCGAAATCGCTCACCGGCTCGGAGCTGAAGAACGGCGTCACGAGGCCTGGGACCGATGCAACCTGGACGGGCCGGTCGCCGGCTGCCTCGCGCAGCCATTCGGCCAGGGCGTCCGTGAGCTGGCCGAGCTTCTCGTACGCGGCCGCGTCGAGCTCCTCCAGCGTCGCCAGGCCAGCCGCCACCGCCAACGGGTTCCCGGAGAGGGTCCCTGCCTGGTAGACGTCCCCGGCCGGCGAGACCAGGCTCATCAGCTCGCGGCTGCCACCGTAGGCGGCGAGGGGCAGGCCGCCACCCAGCACCTTTCCCATCACGGTCAGGTCGGGCGACACCCCATAGAGCGCCTGGGCGCCACCGCGGGAGACGCGGAACCCCGTGATCACCTCGTCGAAGACGAGGAGGGCACCGGCGGCGTCGGCCTGCTCGCGCAGGAACTCGAGGAAGCCTTCGGCGGGCGCAACGAGGCCCATGTTGGCGGCGACCGGCTCGCACAGGATCGCCGCGATCTCATGCTCAGCGAGGGCAATGGCGAGCGGCTCCCGGGCGTTCCACGGGACGACGATCGTGTCCTCCGCAGCGCTCGCGGTAACACCGGGGCTCGCCGGGATGCCTTCAGTGGCGAGGCCGGAGCCCGCCTCGGCGAGCAGGCCGTCGACGTGCCCGTGGTAGGCGCCCGCGAACTTGACGAGCTTGTCGCGTCCGGTGGCCGCGCGCGCGAGGCGCACCGCGCTCATCGACGCCTCGGTGCCGGAGTTGACGAGCCGCACCATCTCCACCGTCGGCACGCGGTCGCGGACCTCGGCGGCGAGATCGACCTCGGCCTCCGTCGGCGCCCCGTAGCTCGTGCCCCGCGCGGCGGCCTCCTGCACGGCATCCACTACCGCCGGGTGGGCGTGCCCCAGGATCAGGGGACCCCACGAGCAGACCCAGTCGACGTAGCGATGGCCGTCGGTGTCGATCAACTCGAAGCCCTCGCCGCGCTCGACGAAGATCGGATGCTCGCGGCCGATCGACCGCATCGCCCGGACCGGCGAGTTGACGCCGCCGGGCATGAGACCGACGGCCCGGGCGTAGATCACCTCGGAGCTGCGGGTGTCGAACGCCGACCCCGGCTCGTTCGGGTCACTCGCGGGGGCGTCGGGGGGCGTCGGGGTCGAGCTCAGCGCGCGGCTCCGTTGCCGTTCGCGTGCGCGGCGACAGCGGCTGCCGGATCCGCCTCCCACGCCGCGTAGTCCGGGGTGAAGTACCGCAGCCGGATCTTCTTGAACTCCGTCGACGAGTAGAGGACGGCACGGTCGTCGCCGTGCAGGTCGTGCTCGTCCGCGATCGAGTCGAGGATCGCGTCGCACTCCTCCTTCGAGCGGCCGTGGGCCATGGTGAAGACCGAATACGGCCAGTCGGCGTAGGTGGGGCGCTCATAGCAGTGAGAGACGCCGCGGACAGCGGCCATGCGGGTGCCCGTCTCCAGTACCTCCTCCTCCGGCACGCGCCACACGCCCATGCCGTTGGCCGAGAAGCCAGCCCGCCGGTGGTAGAGGATCGCCGCGACGCGACGCAGGATCTGGCGATCGACCATGCCGCGGAGGTGTTCGAGCAGCGCTGCGGTCTTCATCCCGGCCTCCGAGGCGGCCTCGTCGTAGGGCCGGTCGACGACGTCCATCGGCCCCTGCAGCGCCCTGATCACAGCGATGTCGGTGTCGTCGTAGGGCTGCGCCTCGAGTTCGCGCGGGGGCGCTGCCTCGGCGGCGGCCGCGAGGGCGTCGGTGCCCTTCTCCATCTCCAGGTTCATGTTGATCTTGAACAGACGGAGGGTCGGCAGCTGGCGGATCGACTCCGCGCCGGTCAGCTCCTGCAGAACCTCCAACGTGGCCTCGAGCCCGAGCTCCGAGTCGGGGGGTGTGGCGATCGTGAACCAGAGGTTGAACTCGTGCGTGCGCAGGTAGTTGTGCGAGACGCCCGGGTGGGAGTTGATGATCTTGGCGGCGCGGTGGGGGTGCTCCGCGTCGACCTTTGCGGCCACCAGCATCGACGAGTAGCCGAGCGCCCGCGTGTCGAAGATCGGGGTGATCTCGCGGATGATCCGCTCGTCGACGAGGCGCCGGGTGCGCTCCATCGTGTCGTCGAGATCGAGCTCGGCGGCGGCGGCGATCGCGACGTACGGCTCGGGGTCGAGGGGGAAGCGCGACTGCAACAGGTTCATCAGGCGCTTATCGGCGTCGTCGAGGGGGATGGCGGCGCCGTCCTTGCGCGAGCGCAGCTTCGGCGTCGCGCCAGCCGTGGTGATGCCGTCGCCGGTCACGCCTGCCACTGGGCGAACTCCTTCGCGAAGTAGCTGATGATCACGTCGGCCCCCGCGCGACGGATTGACAGAAGTGACTCGGTCACCGCGGCCTGCTCGTCGATCCAACCCTGCTGCGCGGCAGCCTTCAGCATCGAGTACTCCCCCGAGACCTGGTAGGCGGCGATCGGAAGGTCGAAGCGCTCGCGCACCTTCGCGATCAGGTCGAGATAGGGGCCGGCGGGCTTCACCATCACCATGTCGGCGCCCTCCTCGACGTCGAGGGCGATCTCGCGCAGCGCCTCGCGAGCGTTGGCGGGGTTCATCTGGTACCCGCGGCGATCGCCCTCCTGCGGAGTCGATTCCGCGGCCGCACGGAAGGGCCCGTAGAAGGCCGAGGCGAACTTGGCCGAGTAGGCGATGATCGGGACGTTGGGGTGGCCCTCCTCGTCGAGCTGGTGGCGGATGGCCATCACGCGGCCGTCCATCATGTCGCTGGGCGCGACGGCGTCGGCGCCCGCCTCGGCGTGTGAGATCGCCGTGCGCGCGAGCAACTCGAGGGTGATGTCGTTGTCGACCTCGCCGTCACGCAGGAAGCCGCAGTGCCCATGTGAGGTGTACTCGCAGAGGCATACGTCGGTCATCACCACGAGCTCGGGGTGGGCCTCCTTGAGCGCCCGCACCGCCATCTGCACGACGCCCTCGTCGTCGTAGGCGCCGGAGCCGGCGTCGTCCTTGTCGGAGGGGATGCCGAAGAGAATCACCGCCCCGACGCCGGCAGCCTGAAGCTCGGTCGCCTCCGCGACGAGCTCGCCGATCGAGAACCGCTCGATGCCCGGCATCGATTCCACGTCCTCGCGTACGTCCTCGCCGGCGACGGCGAAAAGAGGCTGCACGAGATGCCGCGGGGAGAGCTCCGTCTCCTCAACGAGGTCGCGGAGCGCCTTCGTCCGCCGCAGGCGCCGCATGCGCGTAGCGGGAAAGCTCACGGCGGGAAGTCTAGGGCGCTCCGTCCAGCGGCCCAGCGCCGATTGGGCGGGCCGCCGAGCGCGGTTGATTTTCGCGCCGAGCGGGAACGTTGCGTCCTGAAACCGTGCGAGAGGAGAGCTGATGCAGGACGACAACGGCACCGAGGACGAGGGGGCAGACGACCAGGAGGAGAAGGACGAGGACTCCGGGTCGAGCGGGAGCGACAGCGGCGAGGAGAGCCAGGACGAGGAGAGCAGTGAGGAGGACGGTGCCGAGGAGAGCTCGGACGGTGGAGACGAGGACGACGGCGATGAGGGCTCCGGCGACGACGGCGGCGGCGAGGACTCCGATGACGGGGATGGGGCCTCCGGCGACGAGGACGACGGCGGCGAGGACTCCGATGACGATGAGTCAGACGATAAGGCTGAGGCCGGTGGGACCGAGACGCCCGTCCCGGCCACGCTACCCAGTGACGAGGAGCGGGAGAGTGGGGACGACGAGGACGAGGACGATGACGGCGAGGATGAGGACTCCGACCAGGACGAGGGGAGCACTGACGGGGACGACGCCGAGGCTCCGACGGGGACGAGGACTCGGACTCCGACCAGGACGAGGGGAGCACTGACGGCGACGATGGTGATGACGGCTCGGACGAGGACGGCGACTGAGGCGTAGAGGTCGCGAACCGTGGCGACTTGAGCTCAGTCGCGCTGTTCGAGCGCCGCGTCGGCCGGCATCGTTGCGCTGAGCAATGGCGACGCCTCGTCGGCGTCCTGGTCGCAGACGAAGACCAGGTCGATGACGCCGGTGTCGATCGCGGCGTGCACGCCCTCGACCTTCCACCTGCGGTCGATGGTGCGCAGGCGGTGGACGGTCCCGTCCATGGCGATCGTGCCGACCACCGAGCCGCGAATCTCGCCGTCGGCTGCGGAGTCGTCGTCGACCTCGGCCGAGGCCGTGAACACGATCAGCTCGTCGGAGAGCGGGGTCGCGTCCGAGAAGCACAGGCGGGTGCCGTTGAGCTCGCCGAGGTCGTACTCGCGCACGCCCTTCAGCTCCTCCACGTCGAGCTTGCCGTCGTTGAGCATCGAGTTCATGACCTCCTCCAGTGAGAGCTCGATTACGGCGTTTTGGCTGCCCTCGTCGTTTCCTCGGTGAAAGAGCCAGAGAGCGTCGCCGAGCACGGCGGCGCCCTCCACGTTCAGCTCCTCGATCTCGCCTCGCAGCATCTCGTAGAGCGGCGCCAGGTCGATCTCGCGCGGGTCGCCGTCGAGGGAGCCATCGGCGGCGAGCTTCCACCAGAACCCGCGGTCTCGGCTTCGTTTGGAGCCCGACCCCAGCCCGAGCAGGCCGCCGTACGGGGCACCGTTGAAGGGGGGAGCGCGCTCAGCGCCTCCAGGTCGGCCTTCTCGCGCTTGCGCTCGTCTGCGTCCCCCGGCGTCTTTCCCTCGAGGGCACGCCGCATCTCGCCGGGCTCTGACGCGGAGACGGCGAACACACCCAGGTCGAGCTCGTCGTCGCCGACGACGTAGGTGAAGTCCCCGCGGCGCACCACGGCCGAGGCGGCGCTGATGTATGAGGCGCGATCCTCGCCGGCCGCGCGGGCGACGTCCAGCTCGCGCAACTGGCGAAGCTCGAGTGGGGCCAGGTCCTCCGGGGTGGCGGAATGCTCGTCCACGCCCACTTGTTACCCGCCCCGCGCATTCCTGATGCCCGTATGTGTGCGTTCGCCGGGCTGGGTTAGGTGGTCATGCTGCGCAGGAGCTCCGAGGCTCGGTCGGCCTCAGCCTGCTCGACCTGAATCTCGTACTGCTCCGCCTGCATGCTGCGCACGGAGGCAAAGTCGCGACGCCCGCCCTGGGCGGCCTGCGCCAGGGCCCCGAAGATCGAGCCGAAGACCGTTCCCACGATCAGGCCGTAGGCGACCACTCCGAGGAAGTCGACGCCGTCGAAGATGATGCCGAAGAAGAGCCCGAAGAGCAGGCCGATCATCGCTCCCTGCATCGCTCCCATCAGCGCCGCGCGGCCCGTCGTGACCCGGCCTGCCACCTGTTCGACGGTCTTCAGGCCGGTGCCGATGATGGCCACCTTCTCGACCGGAAACTGGTTGTCGGAGAGGTAGTCGACCGCGCGCTCGGCCTCCTCGTAGTTGTCGTAGGAGGCGACGACCTGGCGGGAGCGCGATCTGTCGTCGGTTGCCGGCGTCTCGGCCATAGACCGCGAGCCTACCCCCTCGGCGGCCTAGGCGAAGCGCCGCAACGCCAGCCTGGCCAGAACGCCGTAGGCGACCGCTATCGCGGCCAAGTGCGCGACCGCCACGCCGATCGAGGGGCCGGCCTCGTCGAGCGCACCCGACATCGCGTCGAGAGCCGGGTCGAACGGAAACAGCGCCCGAACGAATTGGATCACGTCGAACAACCCGGCGCCAACCGTGCCCGAGGGGACCAGCGAGAGGAACGCGATCGGCAGCGAGATCATGAACGCGAGCAGCGACGACGCCCGGACCTCGCGGGCCGCGGCGCCGATGGCTGCTCCGAATGCGGCGAAGGCCGCGCCGCCGGCCAGGATCGCAGTCCCGATCAGCAGCACTCTGCTCCAGTCGATGTTCACGAAGATCGAGAGGCCGGCCAGCATCAGCAGCGTCACCACCACGGAGACGACGATCCCGAGAGTCACCTTCTCGGCCAGGAGCTCGCCGGGGCTCACGAGGCCGCGCGTCAGCCGGGGGTAGGCGTTCTCCTCGCGCTCGAGCGCCAGCGATCCGGCGACGAGCAGGACGGTCACGAACATCAGGGTGACGGTGGCCGCGACCGAGATCGCGAACGAGTCCAGCGACGCGGCGTCGCCCGCGACGACCTCCTTCTCCACCTCGATCGGCGATGCCACAGCCCCGAGCAACGGCAGCGCGAAGTCGAGGTTCTCCTCCGCGAGGCTCGCGAACTCGATCACCGAGCTGACCTGCTTGGCGGCCGCAGAATCCGGGGGAAGCTCCTGCCCGACCGACGTCAGAATCTCCGCCGCCCGCGACAGACCGAGGATGTCGAAGGTCTCTCCGAGCAGCGGCACCTCGAAGGTGCCGCCCTCGATCAGGATGTCGAGGTACGCCTTCGCCGACTCGGAGATCCGCTGCGAGAGGATCAGGTTTGCTTCGGTGACGAGCGCCTGGATCCGGTCGTCCACGAGCTGGGCCTTGACGGGATCGTCCTCGTTGACCAGCACCTCGACGGTCGGCTGCTCGGGATCGAGCGACGTGAGCGAGCTCAGCTTCTCGAGGATGTCGGGCGGGACGATCAGGGCGCCGAGGACGTCGCCGTCGGCGACCTTCTCCTCCGCCTCCTCTCGCGTCTCCACGTCGACGCACTCGACGCGCTTGCAGAGTTCCTCCCGCGCGAGCCCACGGTCGAGGGTGTCCTCGCCGCCGTCGATCGCGAACTCCTCCTCGGGATCGACGAGGTTGAGGAAAGCGACGCGCGGCTTGCCGCTGTCGTCGGAGAGCGCGAACCCGATCAGAATCGCGATCACGACCGGATAGAGCACGAGCAGCGTGCTCACCAGCGGCGAGCGTCGCAATATCTGCAGGTCCTTCAGGAGGAGCCAGCGCATCTCAGTGCCCGCGCTTGCGGAGGTAGTGAACGAAGGCCTCCTCGAAGTCGCGGGCGCCCTCCTCGCCGACGTCGCCGTGCAGTTCCTGCGGGGTGCCGTCGAAGACCCGCTCGCCATCGGCGAGGACCAGCAGGCGATCCCCGTAGCGCTCGGCCTCCTGGATGTAGTGCGTCGAGAAGATGACCGTGGTGCCCGCGCCCGCGAGACCGTTGACGAATTCCCAGAGGCGCTCGCGCTGTCGCGGGTCGAGGCCGGATGAGGGCTCGTCGAGCAGCAGCACCCCGGGCCGATCCAGAAGGCCGATCGCGATGTTCACCCGCTGCTGATTCCCGCCGGACAGCGTCCCGACCTGGTCGTCGCGGCGGTCGGCGAGGCCGGTCTGCTCCAGCATTCGCTCGAGCACGCGCTCGGGCTCGGCGACGCTTTCGAGCCTGATGAACAGCTTCAGGTTCTCGGCCACCGTGAGCCGGCGATAGAGCGCGGCCTGCTGCGGGACCCAGCCGATCTCGCCCGGAGTCCGGCTCACCTCGCCCGAGTCCGCCCTTCGGATCCCCGCGAGGATCGAGAGCAGCGTCGTCTTGCCCGCCCCGTTCGGCCCGATCACGGCCAGGAGCTCACCCCGACGAGCCTCGAACGAGACGCTTCGGAGGGCCTCGTGCTCACCGAAGCGCTTGGAGAGCGCCCGCGCCTCGATCACCACCTGTCGGTCGCCGGCCATGCCGGCGAAAGCTAGACGGTCGCGTGAGCGGTACGCCCCGGCCAGGGGGCATTGGCACCGTTCAGCGCGAGTTGAAGAACTGGATGCGGCCGCTCTCGGCGTCCACAGCGGCGAACGGGCGGCTGCGTCGGCGGCACGAGAGGCTTGCCGAGCCGTCGTCGTGGGCGCGGATCTCGACCACGCAGCTGCGATTCCAGGGCGGGCGCGTCGGCGAGCCCTTGGACTCCCCGCCGGCAGCGGCGGTGGCCCCGACGGCGGTGAGGCCGCCGGTGGCGATCGCGGCAACGGCGATTCGGGCAGTGGTGCGGTGACGGGGACGCTTCAAGATCAGTCTCCTTCTCGGGTGCACCCACCTAAAGCCCGGCGCTCCGGCACGCGCCCCAGGGGATGTGCGGATGCGGTCGCACCTCGAATCCCCGTCTATGCTGCCGCGGGCGTGCGGGTCCTCTTTATCGGCGACATCGTTGGCAAGCCCGGGCGGGCCGGCCTCGAGCGCGCCATGCCCGTCCTGCGGGAGCGCCATGCCCCTGATCTCGTCGTCGCCAATGGCGAGAACGCCGCGGGCGGGCTCGGTATCACCGAGAAGACGGCGAAGGAGATCTACGCCGTCGGCGTCAACGCGATCACGCTCGGCAACCACACCTATCGCCACCGCGACGCCTACGACTACCTCGACCGGGAGGAGCGCATCGTCCGCCCCGCCAACTACATGAGGGGGAATCCGGGACGGGGATCGATCGTCATCGAGGCCGCCGGCAAGCGGGTCGGGATCATCAACCTCTCCGGCACCGTCGAGATGCGCGCTGCCCGCTCGCCCTTTCCCGAGGCCGACGCCCTCGTCGACCGCCTTGAAGACGAGGCGGACCTGATCCTCGTCGACTTCCACGCCGAGACCACCTCGGAGAAGATCGCGATGGGGTGGCATCTCGACGGCCGGGTCGCAGCCGTGCTGGGCACCCACACCCACGTTCCGACCGCCGACGCCCGGGTGCTGCCGATGGGGACGGCGTTCATCTGCGACGTCGGGATGACCGGCTCGCGCGCGGGCGTGCTCGGCGTCCGCCGCGAGCAGGCGGTCGAGTCGTTTCGAACGCAGCTGCCGATCCGCTTTACGACCGCAGACGAGGACGTCTGGATCAACGCGGTCGTCGTCGACGTGGGCGAGGACGGGCTCGCGCAGTCGATCGAGCAGGTGCTGCTGGCAGCCCCGGACTAGCTCGACGGGGCGGGGTTACTCGGTGGCCAGCGCCCGGCGCAGGATGTCGCGCAGGGCGCGCTGGTCGGCGACCGAGAGCGCGGCGATCTCCCGCGGGGGTTCCGCCAGCCGGGCATCGATCTCGTCGCGTACGCGCCTGCCCTCGTCGGTCAGCGCCAGGAGCTTTACCCGGCGATCCCCCGGATCGGCCTGACGCTCGACCAGGCCGCGCTCCTCGAGGCGGTCGGTGATCCACGTGACCGCCGAGTTGTCGCAGTGCAGGACCTTGGCGATCTTGCCCATCGGCTGCGGCGAGTCGAGCTCCTTCAGCGCGAAGACCATCGGCGGCTTCAACCCGTACTCGGCCTGCATCGCGAGCATCACCGGCCGGTAGCGGCTGAAGAGCTCATAGACGGCGCCCCATGCCTCGTGGGCGGCTGCAGGGCTTGGAGCTGTTGTCGCCATTTTCAGAACCCATTATACACTTCAACGTTAGATGTATTCAATACTTCCGATCTTCAACTACTGTGCTACGGTGACGCCATGAACGAATCCGACAACTCGATCGAGGTAAACGACCTCGTTCGCGTCTTCAAGAAGGGGCCTCGGGCCGTCGACGGCATCTCCCTGCGCGTCGAGCCCGGCGAGATCTACGGCTTCCTGGGCCCAAACGGCGCCGGCAAGTCCACGACCGTCCACATCCTGACCACCCTCCTGCCTCCGACGGAGGGCTCGGCCCGGGTGGCGGGCTTCGACGTGGTCGAGGATGGGCGCCGAGTGCGCGACGCCATTGGCGTGGCCCTGCAGGAGGCCGCGCTCGACCCGTTCCTCACCGGTCGCGAGCACATGAAGCTCCAGGGCGGCCTGCACGGCCTTGAGAAGCCCGAGATCGAGCGCCGGGGCGAGGCGCTGCTGGCGCGGGTGGGGCTCGACGGCGAGGCCGCCGACCGCCGCGTCGGCGGCTACTCGGGCGGCATGAAGCGCCGGCTCGACCTGGCTTTGGCGCTGATCCACGAGCCCTCGATCCTCTTCCTCGACGAGCCCACGACCGGCCTCGACATCCAGAGCCGCCAGGCGCTCTGGGATGAGGTGGCGCGGCTCGCCCGCCAGGAGGGGGTGACGGTGTTCTTGACCACCCAGTACCTGGAGGAGGCCGACGAGCTCGCCGACCGCGTGGGAATCATCGAACAGGGCAAGCTCGTGGCGGAGGGGACCCCAGCGGCGCTCAAGGCGGAGATCGGCCGGCCCACGGTCGAGGCGAGCCCGGTCGACGCGGACCGGCTCGACGAGGTTGCCGCTGTCCTCGCCCGCTTCGGCGAGTCGCTGCCCGCGTCCCACGGCTTCGCCGCGGCGCGACTTCAGGACGGCACCGAGGACCTGGCCGCGGTCGTCCGCGAGCTCGACTCCGAGGGAATCCGGGTCGCCGACCTGCAGCTCCACGCCCCCTCGCTCGACGACGTCTTCCTGGCCAAGACCGGCCGCTCCCTCGAGGGCGCCCAGGAGGAAGCGGCGGAGGAGGCCGACACCGGTGAGCAGCAGCGCGAAGCGGTGGCCGCCTAGCGATCGATGAGCGCCGTCGCCGCCCAAAGCCCGTTGCGCACGCAGGCCCGCTACCTCGCGTGGCGGTCGGTCATCCGCACCGCGAGGCAGCCGATCATGATCGTGCCCACCCTCGTCTTCCCGCTGTTCCTGCTGGCCGTGAACGCGAGCGGGCTCGACGCCGCGACGCAGATCCCCGGCTTCCCGGACGTCACCTACCTCACGTTCGCGCTCGCGTTCCCTTCATGCAGGGCGCGATCTTCGCCACGAACACGGCGGGCACGAACCTGGCCGACGACATCGGCTCGGGATTCTTCAACCGCCTCTCCCTCACCCCGATGCGAGGCTCGGCATTGCTGGCCGGGCAGCTCGCCGGGGTGATGCTGGTCTCCGGGATCCAGATGGTCGCCTACCTGGCCGTGGGGCTCGCCGCGGGCGCCGAGCTCAAGGCCGGGATCCTGGGCGTGCCTGTTCTCTTCGCCCTCTGCTTCGTGATCGCCGCCGCCTTCGGCGCGATCGGCCTCTTCGTCGGCCTGCGCTCGGGTTCCGGGGAAGCCGTGCAGGGCCTCTTCCCCCTCATGTTCGTGTTGCTCTTCCTGAGCTCCGCCTCGCTGCCGCGTGACCTGATCCAGGAGGACTGGTTTCAAACCGTGGCGTCGCTCAACCCCGTCAGCTACCTGATCGAGGGCATCCGCTCGCTCTTCATCACCGGGTGGGACGCAGAGGCGCTCGCGCTTGGCTTCGGCATCGCGATCGCCATCTTCGTCGTCTTCCTGGCGGCGGCTGTGATGTCGATGCGCGAGCGGATGGTGCGGACATGAGCCGCCGCGCCCGCTACTGGTCGGTTGCCCGCACCGTCTTCTGGCGCCACATGCACAGCGTGCTGCGCCGCCCGCAGCTCTTCCTGCCGGCGATCATCTTCCCGCTCTTCTTCTACATGGCGTTCGCGGGCGGCCTCTCGAACGTCGCCAACGTGCCGGGCTTCGACTACTACGACTACAACGCCTTCCAGTTCGTATTCGTGCTGTTGCAGTCGGCGGCGTTCGGCGGCGTCTTCATCGGCTTCTCGATCGGCGCCGACTTCGACTCCGGCTTCACTCGGCGCCTGTTCACCGCGGCTCCCGATCGGTCGGCGGTCGTGGCGGGCTTCGGGCTCGCGGCTCTGGTCCGGGCCATGATCGTCTGGGTGATGGTGTTCGCGATCGCTCTCGTGACCGGCATGGAGGTGGCGGGCAACGCCGTCGACCTGGTCGGGCTCCTCGGGCTCGCCTTCGTCGTCAACGTGGCGGCGTTCCTGTTCGCGGCCGGGATGATGCTGCGCTTTCGCACGCTGCAGGCCGCTCCCGCGATGCAGATTCCGATGTTCATGATCCTGATGACGACGCCGGTGTACGTCCCGCGCAACCTGATTCAGGGGTGGGTTGCGACGGCGACCGAGTGGAACCCGGCGACGGCGATCGTGGAGGGAGGCCGTTCGCTCATGGCCGGCGCCCCGTTCCACATCCTGCTCGCGTTCGGAGCCGCCGCGGGCTTGCTGGCGCTGATGGCGGCGTTCGCGCGTCGCGGCCTGCGTCGCGCCGAGGCTGAGGCCGCCTAGCGGGCCCGCTCGGCCTAGTCGGCGCTCGCGTCGGCCTCGGCCACGACCTTCAGCTTCCTCAGTGACTTCTTAGCCGCGCGGCGAGCGGGCGCTCCCGCGACCCGCCCTGCGAGCAGCTTCACCGGGCCGCCCGGCAGGTCGAAATCGTTCTCGTAGCCGAACCGGGTGCCGCCGTTCGAGGCAGCGAGGACGTAGCGGACCTTCGCGCCGGCCCCCTTGGGGCCATCCGCGTCCCACTCGGCCAGGGTGGGCCGGTCCGAGCGCGTGAGCGTCCACTCCACGTCGACCGGCTGACCCCCGAGGCAGAGCACCTGTTGAAAGGACTCGCCTTCGGAGACCTCATCACCAGGGGTGCCGCTGACGCGCCGATGGGCGCTGACCCACTCGCCGAGGCGATCCGGGTCCATCACCAGGTCCCAGACCGCCTCCGGCGGTGCGTCTATCTCGATCTGCTCGCGGACCTCGGACATTGATCCCGATGGCCGCCCGCCGCGCGGGCTACTTGGAGCCGCCGACCTCGCCCGGGCTGTCGCCGTGCGCAGGCGTCGTGCCGGCCTTCTCGCTCGCCTCGGTCTTGGCCTTGCCGGCTGCGGCCTTCGGCGCTTGCGAAGCGCCGTCGGTGGCCTTGGGCGCGGTCGCGGAGGTGGGCGCCTCTGAGGTGCCGGCGGTCGTGGGCGGCTTCTCAGCGCTGCCCGGATCCTTGATCGCCGCGGCAGCGGCCTTCGCCTTGTCCGTGAAGCTGCCCGGCCCCTTGGCGATGCTCTTGAGCTGCTCGGCGTCCTGCTTCAGCGACTCCTTGCCGCCGCGCTGTTCGACCGTCTGCTTCGCCTTGTCGGCGAGGTTCTTGAAGTCCACCATTCGTATTCGCTCCTTTGTTCTTGAGAAAAGTTGCCGAGACTCTAGTTCCCGGTCAGCCCGCGGACAATCGGCTATTCGCCGCGCTTTGCCCGCCGCTCGGATTCGGCTCGCTCCGCGAGCTTCTCCTTGAGGTAAGCCTGCTTGTCGGCACGCCGACGGTGCTGATCAGCCTCGTCCTTCGTCACGGACCCCTCGAGCCGATCGCGCTCCTCGCTCTCGCGCTCGGCCGCAACCGTTCGCAGCTCCTCGGTGCTCGGCTCGTCCTTTGGCACGTCCATGGCCACGACCTCAGGCTACCCGCAGGACGGATGTCGTAGGCGGCCCATGCGCCAAAAGCGCCTGCGGCGCTGCCACACTCCCGGGATGCGTGCGCTCGCGATCGTGCACCAGCGGGATGCGGGGCCCGGGGTTTTCGCCGAGGCGATGGCTGCGCGCGGCGTGGATCTGGACCAGTGGTTCATCACCGAGGATCTGACCCCGCCCGCCGATCCGCTCGCCTACGACGCCGTCTTTTCCTTCGGCGCCGCCGCGCACCCCGATCAGGACGCCATCCATCCGTGGATGGCTCCGGAGAAGGAGCTGCTCGCCGAGCTGCTTCACCGTGAGGTGCCACTGCTCGGCGCGTGCCTCGGCTCGCAGCTCCTCGGCGATGCCGCCGGCTCACCCGCGCGCAGAGCGAGCATGCCGGAGATCGGCTGGTACGAGGTCGAGGTCCTTCCCGAGGGTCGCGACGACCCGCTGCTTGGGCCCCTGGCTCCGTCGTTCACCGCCTTTGAGTGGCACTCCTACGAGGTCCCGCTGCCACCTGGCGCCACCGCCCTCGCTCGCAGCGCGATCTGTCCGCAGGCATACCGCGTCGGCGAGCTCGCCTGGGGAATCCAGTTCCACGCCGAGGTCTCCGAGCGCGACGTCCAACGCTGGATCGGCGAGTACGACGTCGATCCCGACGCCGTCGCGATGGACATCAACGCGGAGCACCTGCACGCCGAGACCGCGCCCCGGATCGACGCCTGGAACCGGCTCGGACGCGAGCTCTGCGACCGCTTCTTAGACGTCGTCGCCGCCCGCCACCGCGCCGGCGTGGCCCTAGGGTCGTAGCTGCGCTGCTCAGTCCGGCGTGACGTAGGCGCCCGAGATGCCGCCGTCGACCATGAACGTCGAGGCGTTCACGTAGGAGGATTCGTCCGAGGCCAAGAACAGCGCCGCCATGGCGATCTCTCGCGCCTCGGCGAAGCGGCCCATCGGGACGTGGACCAGCCGCCGCTGCGCCTGGACCTCATCGGCAGCGAAGAGCTCCCGTAGCAGGGGCGTGTCGACCGGGCCGGGACAGAGCGCGTTCACCCGCACGCCGCGGCTGGCGAACTCGACGCCCATCTCGCGTGACATCGCGACCACGGCGCCCTTCGAGGCCGAGTAGGAGATCTGCGAGGTCGCGGCGCCGAGCACGGCCACGAACGAGCCGCTGTTGATCACCGACCCGCCACCCCCTTCGAGCAGATGCGGGATGCCGTGCTTGCAGCAGAGCAGGACGCCGCGGATGTTGACGTCCTGGACGCGTTGCCAGGCATCGAGGTCGGTGTCGATCACCGAGACGTCGTCGGGCGGGTTGATCCCGGCGTTGTTGAAGAGAACGTCGATGCGCCCGAACTCCTCGGCCACCTGCGCGTACATGTCGCGGACCTGATCGGAGTCGGTGACGTCGGCCTGGATCGCGATCGTGCCCTCGGCGCCCTCCACGAGATCGACGCCTGCGACCTTCGCCCCCTCCTCCATGAAGAGGCGCGCGGATTCCGCGCCGATTCCCGATACCGCCCCGGTGATGACGCAGACCTTCCCCTCGAGCCTGCCCGGCATCAGCTCTCCCCGGTCGCGAAGTAGACGTTCTTTACCTCCGTGTAGTGCTCGAGGGCGTGCGGGCCCAGCTCGCGGCCGACGCCCGACTGCTTGAAGCCTCCGAACGGAGTCGAAACCCGCACCGAGGTATTCGAGTTGATCGAGACGACGCCGCTGTCCATCGCCCTGGCGGTGCGGATCGCCTTGGCGCCATCCTGGGTCCAGACCGATCCCGACAGCCCGTAGGGCGTGTCGTTCGCGATCGCGATCGCGTCGGCCTCGCCCTCGAAGGGGATGACCGAGGCGATCGGGCCGAAGATCTCCTCGCGCGCCTGGCGGTCGTCGTTCGAGACGGGACACAGCACGGTCGGGGCGAACCAGAAGCCCGGGCCGTCCGGTGCCGAGCCCCGGAAGGCGACGGGCGCGTCGTCGTCGAGATAGGAGCCCACCGACTCGCGCTGGCCCTCCGAGATCAGCGGGCCCATCTCGGTCGCGTCGTCGAGAGGGTCGCCCACGGCAAGCGCCTTCACGGCCGTCTCGAGGTGCCCCATGAACTCGTCCAAGGCGGAGCGCTCGACCAGGATCCGCGAGCGGGCGCAGCAGTCCTGGCCGGCGTTCCCGAAGACGCCCCCCGGGAGCCGCGGCGGCGGCGGCCTCGAGGTCAGCGTCGGAGTAGATCACGTTCGCCGACTTGCCGCCCAACTCCAGCGTCACCCGTTTGATCGTCTGCGCGGCCGCGGCGGCGATCCCGCGGCCGACCTCGGTCGAGCCGGTGAACGCCACCTTGGCGACGTCATCGTGCTCCACCAGGCGCTGGCCACAGACCGAGCCCGGGCCGGGCACCACGTTAAGGACGCCCTCGGGGATCCCGGACTCCTTCGCGATCTTCTCCAGCTCGAGCGCGGTCAGCGGGGTGAGCTCCGCCGGCTTCAACACGATCGTGTTGCCGGCGGCGAGCGCGGGCCCCACCTTCCAGCAGGCGATCACCAGCGGGAAGTTCCAGGGGACGATCATCCCCACCACGCCGAGCGGCTCGCGGAAGGTCATGTCGATCCCACCCGCCACCGGGATCGTGTCGCCGAGCAGGCGCTGCGGTCCGGCTGCGTAGTAGCGGAAGGTGTCGGCCACCATCCCCATCTCGCCGCGCGCATCGGAGATCGGCTTGCCCGCGTTTCGCGCCTCCAGCTGCGCGAGCTCCTCGCCGCGATCGCTGAGCGCGTTCGCGAGCTCGTGCATGAGCGCCGAGCGCTCCTCGGGATCGATCGCGCGCCATGCCGGAAAGGCCTCCTTCGCCCGGGCCACCGCGGCGTCGACGTCATCGGCGTCGCCACGCGGGATCGTCTCCATCACCTCAGCGGTCGCCGGCTCGGTGACCTCGATCGTCTCGGTGCTCATGACGCGCTCACCTCCACCCTTGTCGTCTCGATCAATGAGGGAATCACCGATTGGCGCTCCTCCTCCTCGGTATGCCAGAGAATCCCAAGCGCAAACGGGTGGCCAGGCAGCTCGATCGCCTCGATCACCTCGTCGGGCACCGAGTGGCCCGTGGGGACCAGCCCCTCGCCCAGCTCGCCGATCCCCTGATGATGGTGGGAGTGAACCTCGCACGACTCGCCGCCCGTGGCGCGCGCCGCGAGCGAGCCGGGCTCGAGCTTCACCTCGTGGATCGTGAAGCTGCCGGCGAGCTCGAGGTGCTGCTTTGCCGTCGGCAGCTCCTGGATCAGGGTGCCGCCGCGCGCGATGTTCAGGATCTCCATCCCGCGGCAGATGCCGAGGAGCGGGAGCTCACGCGCGAGCGCCGCGTTGGTGAGCGCGATCTCGAAGCGGTCGCGCTCGGGGTTCGAGCCGATCGTCTCGGGCTGGCGCTCCTCGCCGTAGGAGGCGGGGTCGATGTCGGCGCCGCCGGCGAGGATCAGCGCGTCGAGCAGGTCCAGGACCTGGTCGACCTCCTCGGTTGACTCGTCGTGCGCCGGCAGCAGGACGGGCATGCCACCCGCGCGGGCCACCCGCATCGAGTAGGTGCGCGGCGAGACGTTGGCGAGCGTCTCCCACGCGGTCCACTGCGCCTGCTCGAGAGCAGCGCAGATGCCGACGACGGGACGCCGGCTCAAAGGCGCTCGAACCCCCGGTACTTCTCCCAGTCGGTGACGGCGGCCTCCATGGCCTCGAGCTCGATCCGGGCGCGGTTCAGGTAGTGGTCGATCACCTCCTGGCCGAAGGCCTCCTTGGCCACGTCACTGGAGGCGAACAGGTCGCGCGCCGCGTACATCGTGTGCGGCACGTGGGGCTTGTCGGCCTCGTATGCGTTCCCCGGCAGCGCCGGCTCGAGCTCGAGCTCGTTGTCGATCCCGTGCAGGCCCGCGGCGATCATCGCCGCGAGCGCGAGGTAGGGGTTGACGTCGGCTCCGGGCATGCGGTTCTCGACGCGGCGCGCGGGCCCGTGGCCCACCACCCGCATCGAGCAGGTGCGGTTGTCCTGCCCCCAGGCGACCGCCGTCGGTGCGAACGAGCCTGGCACGAAGCGCTTGTACGAGTTGATCTGAGGCGCGAAGAACAAGGTCAGCTCCTGCAGGCAGGCGAGTTGACCGGCGATGAAGTGATTGAACGTCTTGTCGTCGTCGCCGAAGATGTTCTTGCCGTCCTCATCGGCCAGCGAGCAGTGGATGTGGCAGGAGTTCCCCTCCGCCTCGTTCCACTTCGCCATGAAGGTGATCGCGTAACCCTCCTGTGAGGCGATCTCCTTGGCGCCGTTCTTGTAGATGACGTGGTCGTCGCAGGCCGCCAGCGCCTCGTCGTAGTGGAAGTTGATCTCGTGCTGGCCGAAGTTGCACTCGCCCTTCGAGTTCTCGACCATCATGTCCGCGCCCATCATCGAGTTGCGGATGCGGCGGATCAGCGGCTCCACCCGGGCGGTGCCCAGCATCGAGTAGTCGACGTTGTAGAGGTTGGTCGGCTCGAGGTTGCGGTAGCCCTGCTTCCAGGCCTCCTCGTAGGTGTCGTTGAAGACGATGAACTCGAGCTCGGTGCCGGCGAACGCCCGCCAGCCGCGCTCCCCCAGCCGCGCGAGCTGCTTGCGCAGGATCTGCCGGGGCGAGGCGACCACGTCGGACTCGTCGTGCCAGCCGAGGTCGGCCATGAGGAGCACCGTGCCCTCGTGCCACGGGATCGGACGCAGCGTGTCGAAGTCCGGCCGCATCTCGAAGTCGCCATAGCCACGCGACCAGGACGACATCTCATATCCCTCGACCGTGTCCATGTCGACGTCGACGGCGAGCAGGTAGTTACAGCCCTCGGCGCCGTGCTCGGCGACGTCGTCGAGGAAGTGCTGCGCGGTCAGGCGCTTGCCCTGCAGCCGTCCCTCCATGTCGGCGATCGCAAGGAGGACCGTGTCCACCTCTCCATCCCCCACGGCCTTCTTCAGGTCGTCAAGCTTCATCTCTCTCCCATGTCGTGTCAGCGAAAGGTGTGTTCTCCCAACCTTTCGCGCCGGAGCCTATCCAGATAGCTTCTCAAGCGTGAGCGAGCGTTTCCTTCTGGGCGTCGACGAGGGCACCACCGGCGTCAAGGCGGCGCTGTTCGATGAGCGCCTCCAGCCCGTCCGCGAGGCCCGCCGCGACAAGGTGAACCGCCATCCGAAGCCGGGGTGGGTGGAGCAGGACGGCAACGAGGTCCTGGACGCCGTGGTCGAGGCGATCGGCGAGGTGCTGACCGATGCTCCCGGCGAGGTTGTCGCCTGCGGGCTCGACCACCAGGGCGAGTCGGTGCTCGCGTGGGACGCCTCCTCGGGCGAGCCCCTGAGCCCGATCGTCGTCTGGCAGGACAAGCGCTCGCAGGAGATCCTCGACACCCTGGGCGAGCGCGAGACGGAGGTCCAGGAGGCGAGCGGCCTGCCGTTCGATCCCTACTTCTCGGCGGCCAAGCTCGCCTGGCTGCTCACACACGACGAGACCGTGCAGGCGGCCCGGGAGGCGGGCACGCTGCGGATGGGTACCGTCGACTCCTTCCTCTGCGACCGCCTCGGCGCCGGCTTCGCCACCGATCCCTCAACCGCCTCGCGCACGCAGCTGCAGCGAATCGACACGGCCGGTTGGGACCCGGCGCTGTGCGAGCTCTTCGGCGTCCCGATGGACGTTCTGCCGGAGATCCGCGACACCGCCGGAGAGCTCGGGGTGCTGACCCACCCGAGCTGGCCCTCCGAGCTCCGCCTGTGCGGTCAGACCGTCGACCAGCAGGCCGCCCTCGCCGGGGCCGGGGCCGTGGTGCCCGGGCGGGTCAAGGCCACCTACGGCACGGGGGTGTTCGTCCTCGCGCACGTGGGCGAAGAGGTGCCGAAGCCCGCCGGCGGCCTGCTCCCCACGGTGGCGTGGCGGATCGACGGGCGCATGGAGTACGCGCTCGACGGCGGCGTCTTCGCCGCCGGCGCGATGCTCGAGTGGCTCTGCCGCGAGCTCGGCGTCGCCGAGACGCCGGCGCAGCTGGGCGAGCTCGCGCACGAGGCCGAGGACTCCGGCAGCGTCCGCGTGCTGCCGGCGCTGGCGGGGATCGGCGCGCCCTGGTGGCGCCCGAACGCGCAGGCCGTGCTCGCCGGGATCGACGGCGGCACCAAGCGGGCGATGGTCGCCCGCGCGGCGCTCGAGGGGATCAGCTGGCGGGTGGCCGACATCGTCGCCGCGATCCGCGAGACCTCGGCCGTCGAGAGCCTGCGCGTCGACGGCGGCGTCACCAACGAGCCACTTCTGCTCGAGCTTCAGGCCGACGCGATCGGCGCGCCCGTCGAGGCGGCGGGCGCCGACGCGACGGTGCTCGGCTCGGCCGCGCTCGCCGCCGTGGGCTCGGGCGTGATCGAGCTCACTGGCCGACGCCGCCGAGCTGCTCCCGGTCGACCGCAGGGTCGAGCCGGCGCGCGACGACGCCTGGCGCACCGCCGAGCACGAGCGCTGGCAGGCGTTCGTGGCGGCGACGGTGGCGCTGGATCGGGCGTAACGCCCTAAGGGCGCTGAGCTGCGCAGCCGCTCTATCGGGCCGCGCAGCTCAGGTCCCCGGGCGCCCGCTACCGAGCGGGTGGGGGCGAGGCAGGGGGTTCCGGGCCACGCCGCCGGTGGCAGGCGCATCCGCGGGCTTCTCCTCCGTAATCCCCATCCCTTCGTCGAACTCGATCTGGCGAATCGGGCCCTTGTAGCGCTTGTTCATCCCCAGCACCCAGGCGAGGCCGGTGCCGAGCAGGACCAGCCCAACGACCAGGGGCGTGTAGTTCAAGAAGCTCCAGTCGAAGTCGGACTCCCATGGAACGCCGTTGCTGTACGCGGGTAGGCAGAGGATGATGAGCATCACGACAACGAACACCACCGCGATCGCGTTGATCCACTTGTATCGAGCCCCCAGAGTCCAGGAGCGGGCCTCGAACGAGTCACCCGCCCGCCAGCGCAGGTACACCGGTATCACGTAGGCGATGTAAAGCCCGATCGTGCCGATCGCGGTCACGGCGAAGAAGGCGACTGGCGGGACAAAGGTATCCGACGCGAACAAGGCCGGAAGCACGATCAGGAAGGCGAGCGCGCAGCTGCCGAGCACGGCCATCGCGGGCACCCCGCTGGTGACTCGGCTCCACAGCCGGTGGCCCAGAGTGGCGCGGTCACGCGAGAAGGCAAAGAACGTTCGCGAGCAGCTCGTCACGCACGCCATCCCGCAGAAGAACTGACCGACGCAGGCGATCACGAGGATCGCCTCCGCCCAGTTCTGGTCCATATCGGCGGAGGTGAAGACCGCGATCACGCTGCCGAACCCCTCGTTGACGGCATCGACGTTGGTTGCAGCGAAGAGGAACGCCAGCAGCAAGAACCACCCGATCAGCGCCGACGACGCGACCGACTGCCAGATGCCCTTCGCCGCCGCCTGCTCGGCGCCCACCGTCTCCTCTGCCACGTGCGCCGAGGCGTCGTACCCGGTTTCGGTGTACATCGTCAGCAAGAAGCCCACCGGAAGCACGAGGGCCCAATACAGCAAGCCGCCGGTGGCGCCCTCGGCGAACCCGGAGTTATTGATCTGACCGGTGAAGACGAAGTCGGCGCTCTGATGAGAGTCGGGGACGAAGATCAGGATCCCCAGGATGATCAACGCCCCGGCCACGTGCCACCAGACCGAGATGCTTGTGAACAACGAGATCAATCGGTGCGAGAAGATGTTGATCATGGCGTGGAGCGCGAGGATCACCGCGTATAGCCAGAAGATCTCCTGGATTATGTGCTCGGTGTCGGCGAAGTTGACGAAGCCCAGATCCCAGCCCCAGAGGCCGAAGAGCTGCGTGAGGAAGAACGCGAGGACGTAGTCGACCGAGGCGACGATCCCGATCAGGCCCAGGACGTTGAACCAGCCCGTGAACCACGACCAGCCGGCGCCACCGAGCTGGTGGGCCCACCAATACGGCCCACCCGCGGTCGGGAAGGCCGAGGCGATCTCGGACATGCTGACTGCGACAGTGAGGATGATCAGGCAGATCACCGGCCAGCCGATCGAGATCGCGATCGGGCCGCCGTTGTTCCACCCTATGTAGAAAAGCGTGAAGCAGCCGGCCAGCACCGAGATGATCGAGAACGAGATCGCGAAGTTGGTGAACTTCGACCAGCCTCGGTCGAGCTCCTGCTCGTAGCCCAGCTCCGCGAGCCTCTTCTGGTCCTCCGAGAGCGTCTTGTCGTCTCTACGCGGCGGACCGCCGGCAGCTTCCATCCGTGTCTCCTCCTCCTCGGGGGCCAGGCGGGCCCACCTTGTGAAAAGGTGTGGCCGACCGACCTATGAACGACGCAAACCTAAACGTTTCCGCGGACGCGCGTCAAGACCTCTCAACCGAAGTCGTGCGAATTGTCGAACGCCTCACGCCTGAGTTGGGCGATCTGACCGGGTCGGTATCGCCCCTCGAGGGCGGGATCACGAACCGAAACTACCGCGCCACCATGGGCGGCATCGAGTACGTGATCCGCGTGCCCGGCAAGGACACGAACCTGCTCGAGATCGACCGCCGCGCCGAGGTCCTCGCCAACGAGCGCGCAGCCTCGCTGGGCGTAGCGCCGCCTGTGGCCGCCGCGCTCACCGATCCACCCGCGATCGTCACAGAGTTCGTCGAGGGCGAGGGCATGAGCTCCGAGGACCTGCGCGAACCCGAGCCGATGGAGCGGATCGCGGCCTCGCTGAAGCGGATCCACGACTCCAAGGGCACGATTCCCACCGACTTCAACTCTTTTCGCATCGTCGAGACCTACGCTCGACACCGCGGATGAGCGCGGGGCCGATATCCCCGACGCCTACGAGGAGGCGCATCGGAATGCAGAGCGGATCGAGGCCGCGCTGAGCGGAGCCGAGCACGAGCCCGTCCCATGCCACAACGACCTGCTTGCGGCCAACTTCATCCGCGGTGACGAGACCATCTGGATCGTCGACTGGGAGTACGCCGGCATGGGCGATCGCTACTTCGACCTCGCCAACTTCGCCATCAACAACGAGCTCGGCGCAAGCGACGAGGGCAAGCTTCTCCTCGCGTACTGGGGCGAGACCCCCACTCCCGCGCAGGAATCCGCGCTCGCCCTGATGAAGTTCATGTCCGACTTCCGCGAGGCGATGTGGGGCGTCGTGCAGAGCGCTGTCTCGGAGCTCGACTTCGACTTCAACGGGTACGCGACGAAGCACTTCGACCGCCTGGCCGCGACGGCCTCCGACGAGGGCTTCGAGCGCCGGCTCACCGAGGCCGGTGGCGGTTAGGCGCGAGCCACCCGACTCGGCCCGCTGCGTGATCATCGGCGGCGGCGTCGGCGGGACGTCGATCGCCTACCACCTCTCCCGCCTCGGCTGGGACGACGTCGTCCTGGTCGACCGCGACCAGCTCACCTCAGGCTCGACCTTCCATTCGGCCGGCCTCGTCGGCCAGACCAGGGGGTCGGTGTCGCTGACGAAGATGATGATGTACTCGGTCGAGCTCTACCGCCGCATCGGCGAGGAGTCCGAGTTCGACCCGGGCTGGACCGAGTGCGGCGGCATCAAGCTCGCCTCGAGCGAGGAGCGGATGGAGGAGCTCCGCCGCCAAGCCGGCTGGGCGAAGACCTTCGGCCTGCCCCTCGAGCTGATCTCGGCCGAGGAGGCGAAGGAGAAGTTCCCGCTCATGTCCACCGACGGCGTGCTCGGCGGCGCCTGGCTCCCCACCGACGGCTACCTCGACCCCTCGCAGCTCACCTTCGCCCTCGCCGACGGCGCCCGCCAGGCCGGCGCCGAGACGTTCACCTCGTGCCGCGTCACCGCGATCGAGTCCGACGGCGGCCGCGTGAGGCGAATCGTGACCGAGAAGGGCACGATCGAGTGCGAGGTGGCCGTGATCGCGGGCGGCATCTTCGCGGCCGAGCTCGGGCGGCTCGCCGGCGTTCGCATTCCGGTGATCCCGATGTCGCACCAGTACCTCGTGACCCAGCCGTTCCGCGAGCGCAGCGATGAGCGCCTGCCAACCCTGCGCGATCCCGACCTGCTCGTCTACTTCCGCGAGGAGGGCGAGGGCCTCGTGATGGGTGGCTACGAGCGCCACTCCAAGCCGGCCTTCCTCCCGGATGGGCCCGAGGGCTTCGACGAGATCCCCTTCGATTTCAACGGCCGGCTGCTGGAGGACGACTGGGACCGCTTCGAGGAGATCACCGTGAATTCCAAGCAGCGCGTCCCGGCGATGGAGGACATCAAGGTCACCCGTCTCATCAACGGCCCCGAGGCGTTTACGCCCGACAACGAGTTCTGCCTGGGCGAGACGGACGTGGGTGGCCTCTTCGTCGCCGCCGGCTTCTGCGCCCATGGCCTGGCGGGCGCGGGCGGCATCGGCAAGGTGATGGCGGAATGGATCGACGCGGGCGAGCCCTCGCTCGACCTCTGGTCGATGGACATAAAGCGCTTCGGCCAGCAGTACCGCTCGCCCTCCTACACGCACGCGCGGATCAAGGAGACCTACGAGACGTACTACGACATCCGCTACCCCAACCACGAGCGCGAGGCCGGCAGGCCGCTGCGGATCTCGCCCGCCAACCGCTGGCACGCCGAGCGCGATGCGGTATTCGGCGAGAAGTCGGGATGGGAGCGGGTCAACTGGTACGAGTCGAACGCCGGCGACGGGGACGAGTCGCTGCGGCCGCGAGGCTGGGCGGGCCAGCACTGGTCGCCGGCGATCGGCGCCGAGCATGTGGCCTGCCGCGAGACGGCCGCCCTCTTCGACGAGAGCTCCTTCGCGAAGCTGGAGATCACGGGCCCGGGCTCCGCCGAGCTGCTCGAGCGCCTCTGCGACAACGAGGTCGCGCGCGGTATCGGCCAGATCACCTACACCCAGATGCTGAACAACCGTGGCGGCATCGAGTGCGACTTCACCGTGGCGCGCCTGGGCGAGGAGCGCTTCTCGATCGTGACCGGCACCGCCTTCGGCAACCACGACCGCTCCTGGATCGAAAGACACCTCCCCGACGACGGCTCCGTGCAGGTGCGTGACACCACGTCGCAGTACGCCTGCTTCGGCATCTGGGGACCGAAGGCCCGCGAGATCCTGCAGCCGCTCACCACTCAGGACCTCTCGAACGACGAGTTCCCGTACATGAACCTGCGCGAGCTCACGATCGGCCACGTCCCGGTACGGGCACTGCGGGTGACCTACGTGGGCGAGCTCGGCTGGGAGCTCTACTGTCCGAGCGAGTTCGGGATGGGCCTCTGGCGGGCTCTGTGGGAGGCGGGCGAGCCGCATGGCCTCGTCGCCGGCGGCTACCGCGCGATCGATTCGCTGCGTATCGAGAAGGGCTACCGCGTCTGGGGCGGCGACATCACGCCCGACGAGACCCCTTACGAGGGAGCGGTCGACTTCTGCGTGAAGCTCGACAAGGAGATCGAGTTCATCGGTCGCGAGGCGCTGGTCGAGGCGAAGGAGAACGGGCCTGAGAAGAAGCTGGTGCCGATCCTGCTCGAGGATTCCAGCTCGGTTGCGCTGGGCAACGAGCCGGTGCGGGTCGGCGACGAGGTCGTCGGCCGCGTCACCACCGGCGGCTACGGCTACATGCTCGAGAGATCGATCGCCTACGCGTACGTGCCACCGGAGCATGCCGAAGAGGGGACGGAGGTCGAGATCGACATCTTCGGCGACTGGGTCGCGGGCGAGACGGCGTCCGAGCCGCTCTTCGACCCGAAGATGGAGCGGATCAAGGCGTAAGCGAGCCCGCAGCCGCGAGGGTCCCGCGTGTTCGGCGCCTCACGCCGGCTCGGGGAGGAGCCCGGCGAGGATCTGCTCGGTTCCCTGCAGGTGCTCGCGGGCCACGCGGACGGCACCGGTCCCATCGCGCTTTGCGAGGTGCTTCACGAGCTTGCGGTGCTGGGCGTTCGAGTGTCTGAGCACCTGATCCGGATGGGCGATCAGGGCGATCATCTCGCTCATCCGGCCCTGGACGTCGGTCATCTCGGTGACGAGGCGCGGCGCGCGTGCGGCCTCGGCGAGGCTGATGTGAAAGCGGATGTCGGCCCGGCGGTACTCGTCGAAGTCGACGGCGTTGGCCATGCGCTCGATGTACTCGCCGAGTTGATCGAGGTCATCCGGCTCGGAGCGCTCGCAGGCCAGGAGCACCGCGCCCACCTCCACCCCCACCCGCTGGTCGAGCACCTCCCAGGCGCCCGCGTTCAGGATCTCCTCGTCGGGCCCGCTCTTCCCGGAGAGCGGCGGGGTGGCGGCGACGAAGGTGCCGCCGCTGCGCCCGCGCGTCGAGACCAGGTGGCCCGTCTGCGTCAGCGTCGTCAGCGCCTCGCGCAGGGTCGAGCGCGAGATGCCGAGCTCCTGAGCGAGGTTGCGCTCCGCAGGCAGCTTCGACCCGGGCGTGAGCAGGCCGACCCGGATCGCGGTGCCGAGGCGCTCGACTGTCCCCTCGAAGGTGGTCGGCGTCCGCACCGGCATGAAGACGGCCTCGAGTGCCGCGTCGCGGGCCATGGGACAAAGGTACCGCGGTCCGCAAGCGAGCCGATCCCATTTTTCGTAGCGCCTCGGTGCACGTCGAGGGAGGCAAGACACACATAGGCTGCGCCGATGGCGCTCTCGATCGCCCTTCGGCCCGGCCGCTCTCAGCCCGGGGTGAATCGCCGCATCGGCCGCCTCTTCATGGCGGGCTCCGCCTGCTTCGCCATCGCGTCGCTCCCGGCCGCCTCGTCGCTCAGCGAGAACGCCGTCGCCCTCGTCTACTTCATCGGCTCGATCTTCTTCACGACCGCCGGCGCCGAGGCCTATCGGACCTCTGCGCCGGAGGATCGACTGGACTTCATCTCCTCCGCCGTGACCCTGGCCGGCACGATCTTCTTCAACATCTCGACCTTCACGTCGCTCGACGCACGCCTCGACGAGCGCTCCTCCAACCTCCTCGTTTGGAGCCCGGACATCTTCGGCTCGATCGCCTTCCTCATCGCCAGCGCGATCGCCCTTGTTGCGGTGCGCCAAATGGGCGGCATCGGCCCCGAGGCCGTCATCGGGCGCCGCATCGCCGTGTTCAACATGATCGGGTCGGTTGCCTTCGGCATCTCGGCCTTGGCGGCGTACGTCATCCCCAACACCGGCGAGGCGATCAACGCGGCGGCGGCGAGCTCGCTCACCCTGATCGGGGCGCTCTGCTTCTTCTACGCGGCCTACCTGCTGGTGCCGCGCGAGCGGTCCGAACGGTCGCGGCCTTCGGCTAGCCGCCCTGCTCGAGCTCGGTGAACGGAGGACCCTGCCATTCGAAGCTCTCCTCCTGATTGGTCACCTTGACCGTGCGCGAGGCGCCGTCCGGCGTCGAGATCGTGCACTTGAAGCTATCGCCGACCTCAGCCTCCTTGGCTGGACTCGGGGCAGTCGGCCTCGATCGCGAGGCCGACCTGCTCGCCGTAGCCCACCAGCGCGTCCTCGACCTCCGAGGCCTTCGGCCCCGGGTCGGTCTCCAAGACCTCGTCGAGATCGATGTTGATGTCCTCGAGCACGCCGCTGATCGCGTCGAAGCCGATCGCGCCGATCACGAGCAGCACCAGCAACGCCGTCCCGATGCCGCCCCGCCGGCGCTCCGTGGTCGGGCCGGCCTCGCCGAGGTCGGTCGGGCGCGCCGCCGCCGTAGTTCGCGGTCCCGATCTCCGCGCCCTCGACGGGCGAGAACCCGCACTTCGTGCACGGCGAGGTCATCTCTGCGCGCGTGTCCTTGCCGCAGTTGGGACAGGTCCGCATGCCTAGAGCCTAGGCGGGTAGCGGCCGCACCATGTTCGTGTTCTTCTCGAATCGCCTCGGCTGTATGGGCTCGCTCCTGATCTCCGCAGTGGCCACCCTCGTGCTCCTGCTCATCTTCGGCGTGATCGACCTGAACTGACCCAAGGAGGGTTCAGATCGCCACCACGAAGCAGCGACAGGTCGCCAAGCGCAACGTGAAGATCGGAACTAACCACGCGGCGACTGCCCCGCGCGCCATCACAGAATCCGTTGACGAGAAAGCGTCGTATGAGTCAGGTTGGAACCGACTAAGCCGACCGGGCAGCGCCACCCCCTACCGGTGACGCTGCCTCAGCCGCTTTGTTGGCCGCCTATGAGGCCTCGGCCTCGTGCACCTTCTGTGAGACACACTTGCCGAAGGCATTGCGCCCCTGGCCGTTTGACCCGTCGTTGCCGTTCGACCCGTAGGTCTCGCGGAACGCGTCTGCATCCAGCTCACGCTCGGCGCGACACTCTTGCGCCGCGTTCTTGAAGTCCGCGACGGCCTCGTGTCGGTCCGCCCTCACCTTCGTTGAGACGCACTTCCCGTGCGCGTTCTTGCCGTCGCCGTAGGCGGCTGCAAAGGCATCCGGATCCCCGGCTCGCTCAGCCTTGCACTCCTTCGAGGCGTTCTTCAAGTCTGCGGAGCTGTCGGGCGTTTGACCCTTGATGCAGTCGCGCATCGCGTGGTCTCCGTAGACGGCACGGAAAGCCGCCTTGTCCGCCTTCTTCTCAGCGGCGCATTGCTTCGCGGCGAGATTCCGCGCGTGATCGCCGCTGTTCCCGTTGGCCGCGGTCGCGGCGCCGGTGACCGCGACGCTCGAGAGCACGACGGCACAGGCGATGGTGAGCTTCTTCAAGGTTTCCTCCTTGCCCACATGGGGCTTGAGTTCAACGTTCTCAGGCGAGAACGCGCGCCCGCCGCGAATGTCAGGTGCTATCTGCGGTCAGTCGGAGGGCTTGCCGCTGCCGCTCGCGTGCTCAGGAGGTCCGCCGTTGCCCGAGTTGGAGTGGAGCGCCCCGGTCGGCGAACGCGAGGATTCGCCGGTGATCCCGGGCGCCGAGTTCGAGTTGCCGCCGGCGTTGCCGGTGCCGGTACCCGCGGACGCCGGCGGTCCGTTGCCGTTTGCGTGCGCAGGCGGGCCGGTGACGCCGTCTGATCCCCCGGCGGGGACGCCCTGACCGTTGCCCGGGGAGGCAGGCGCCGGATTGCCCGGGGCCGAGCTCGCGCCGCCGTGCCCCTCAGGCTTTGGGTCGGCTGATTCGTCGCGGCGAGAATCCGACCCGGACCTGCCGCCGTCGGCCGTGCGGTGGTGGACCCGGCCGGCGGTCCCGCGTCCACCGGCCTCGGGCCGTGCGCCTGCTGACTCTGCCCAGCGATCTCAGTGGACCCCGCCGACTCGCGCTCCCCGTCCTCGCCCCCGACAATCGGCACATCGAGCGCGCTGCCTGCCCCCACCGCACCGGCTCCCAGGAGAACGGCAGCAAACAGGGCGTTTCCCTTCGTCAGCGCGATCGCGCCGCCCCCCGCCGCGGCGCTGCCGCCGGCGCCAGCCGCGGCGCTGACCGCCCCTGATCCACCCTTGCCGATGACCGACGCCAGCAGGCCGGAGGCCACCAGGGGAGCGAGCGGCGGCGCCAGAGCCTGCAGATCGGAGCTGCGTTGCGAGATCGCAAGGCGGAAGTCGGCACACCCCTCACAACTGCGAAGGTGAGCTCGCAAGGCTCGACCGCGAAGGACGCGGCCATCCCTGTCGGAGATCGCCTCGCGGACCGCATCGCAGTCCATCTCCCTGCCCCTACCGGCGTCCCGCATCGCCTCGCGCGCCTCGTAGACGGTCTGCCGCGCGGCCCCCTGCGAGATTCCGAGCGCGCCGGCGATCTCCCGGTAGTCCAAACCGCTCAGCTCGCGCATGACCAGCGCCCCGCGCTGGCGGCTGGGAAGGGCACGAAGGTCGCTGACGAGTTCGAGTAAGCGCTCGCGGTCGCGGGCGTCGACGTCGGCCGCAGGCGCCGCGTCCTGGTTCGCGTCGGAGACGGGTGCGGCATCCGATCGCCGCCTGGCGATCGAGATCGCCTCGTTGTGCGCGACGCGGTAAAGCCAGGGGCGCAGCTCGATCCGCCGGCTCTCTCCGGGAAGGGATCGCAGCGCCGCCGTCATCGTGTTCTGGAGCGCGTCCTGCGCCTCGTGCGAATCGGATAGGAGCGCCCGGCAGTAGCGGTAGAGCTCTTGGTGGTAGCGCCTGAAGATGGCCTCGAAGGCCCGGCTCTCGCCACGGGCTGCCAGTCGGGCAAGCTGCCCGTCGGAGGCCAGGCGCAGCGGAAGCAGCCTGGGTGGCCCCGCAGGTTCTGGTGCTGACGCGCTCTTGGCCATCGGTGCTGATCATCGTAAACGTGGGCTCCCACTTCATTGCGCGGGCATCTCGCCGTGCATAGCGGCTTACGACCTAAACGGGGATTCCCCTCGGTTTGTCAGGTGCGACCGTGGAGGCGGCGCTAGTCGCCGCGGTGTGCTTCGGAGCCGCTCCCGTTCTTGCCCTTGGTCGGGATCGACGCGTCGGAGGCCTCGGTCGGGACCTCCGGGTTGTCGATCTCGGCGAGCCGCTCGGTCAGGCGCTGCCACTGGTTCGGCTTCAGTACCTGCGGCTCGGTGACCGGCGCCTTCTCGCCCGGCGCCGCCCCGATCGACGAGTAGCCCACATGAACGTGGTCGTCGTGGTCGCTGAGCGCGAAGGAGGGACCGCCGAGGTCCATCAGCGAGATCAGCTCGTCCGGGGTCATCGTGCCCTGGAGGGCCAGGATCTCGTGCAGCACGGTCTCGGTGATCGACCCGGGGCCCTGGTTGCCGAGGACCGGCAAGCCGTTCAGGGTCGCGATGTCGACCGCGCCGCCGTGGGAGTGGTTGGAGACGCTGCCGCCCGCGGTGTAGACGGAGTGCCCGCACTTGAGCGAGGTGACGCCGAGGCGGAAGCCCGAGGCCGAGAGGTAGGAGAGGAGCGCGAGGATGCGGCGGTCGATCTGGCCGGTCTGGACGTCCTGGCGGCCGCAGTCGTAGATCTCGACCTTGGGGTCGGCGAGGACGCGGCGCTGGAGCTGCTCCTTCGACATCAGGAGGACCTGGCCCGCGTTCGCGCTCCCCTCGCCGAACGGGTCCTTGCCCTGGGCGCGGTAGATCGCCGTCGCCTCGAGCAGCTTCCAGCCGTCGAGGATCGGCTTCGGGTCGATCTTGGGGGCGCCGCGGCCGGCCGGGCGGATCGAGAAGTTGACGTGCGGGGCGAGCTCGTCCTCTGCGCCGATCCGCCCGAGCACGGTGCCCGCCACGACCTTCGAGCCCTCCTCGAGCTCGGCGAGGGTCATCTTCTTGCGGTCGAAGCGAAGGACGCTGCCGCGGTCGAGGCGCTCGTAGACCGCGAGCGCGTCCGCCCGGACCACCTCGAGGCGGTTGGCCTGCTGCTTTTGCGTCATGTCCTTCTGACGATCGGGGAAGGCATAGACGCGCTCGCGCACGTCCTCGGTGTCGATTCCCTCGCGGCTGCCCTCGGCCGAGAACCTCTCGGCGTCCTCGCCCTTCGCGGACTTGGCGTGCGTCCTCGCCGTCCGCGGTCTTGCCGGCGTCGCCGGCGGGGTCACCCGCCTCGCTCTTCTTCGTGTCCGAGGCTGGCTTCTTCGGCACCTCGCCCTCGCTCTCTGCATGGGCGCGGCTTCGCGTCCTTCGACTTCTTCTGCTTCGGGACGGGATGCGCCTCCGAGATGCTGCCGAGCTCGGCGTAGGTGAAGCGGTTGCCGTAGTTGTCGCGAAGGACGATGTAGTTGCCGAGCTTCTTGGTGCGGCCGATCTCCTCGATCGTGCCGTCGTTGACGGCGATCACCGGGGCGTCCTCGCGCGAGTAGATGTTGATCCCTCGACGTGTGGGTGAGCTCGTAACGACGTCGGAGACGTTCCCGGCGCCCTCCGGAGTCTCCGCATCGCGGGCGGCCGCGCGCTCTGAGATGTCGTCGGCGTAGCTGGGCGTCGGCGGCAACGGGGAAGCGCGCGCCCTCGGTGAGGCCCGTCAGCGAGCCGATCAGATCGTCGGGGAGCTTTCCGTACTGGTTCGCGTAGAGCAGGACCTCGTCGACGTACCAGTCGGCGTGGTTGTAGGCGAAGATCGCGGTGCGGAGATCATCGGCCCCGCCCGCTGCGTTCAGGTACTTGGCCGCTGCGCAGATCGCGTCGACGGGGTTGTAGGGGTCCTTGCGCCCGTCGTTGTTGGCATCGACGCCGTACATGTCCCAGGTCGAGGGGATGAACTGCATCCATCCCTCGGCCCCGGCGGTCGAGACGTTGAGGTTGGTGCCGAACGCGGTCTCGATCCGGTTGATCGAGGCGAGCACCTGCCACGGGATCCCGTACTGGGTTCCACAGGCCTGGTAGATCGGGAGCAGGAAGGGAGGGATCGTGAACTGGTCGATCACGAAGTTGGGGACGCCCACCGGGGCCGAGCCGTAGTCGGCGATCGTGAGGCCGGGGTTGGTGAGCGTCGGCGTGCCGTCGGAGTTGCGAAGCGGAGGCGGGTTCTTGGTGATGTCGCCGGCGGAGCGAGGGCGATCGCCGTCGCGGTGGGGATGCCGGGGGCCATCGTCGCCGCGCCCGCCGCCGCCGTTTCCATGTCCACGTCCGCCACCGCCGTTGCCACCGTCGGCACCGCCGCCGCCCGCGCCGCCGCCTCCACCGCCTCCGCCACCGGTGGGCGGGGGCTCGGTGCCGGGGATCACGGGGACCACGCCGCCGCCGCCGGGGACCGCGGGAAGCTCAACGCCGCCGCCGCCGGGGAGCTCGACGCCGCCACCGCCGCCACCGCCGGGGAGGTCCACGCCACCGCCGCCTGGGAGGTCGACGCCGCCCCCTCCGCCGCCGCCGGGAAGGTCGACGCCGCCGCCGCCCGGAAGGTCGATCCCCGCCGCCGCCACCGCCATCGAGCAGGCCGGCGTTGGCCGCGACCGAGCCCAGCGCGATCACGGCCGCCACGACCGCCATCGCCACTGAAACAAGGACCTTCCTTGGCAAATTCTCTCCCGCGTCCTGAGACGCCCTTCGCCGGCCTACCGGCGAGATCGACTACGCACCACAACTCCCATTGGGATGCGGAAAGACGCTACCCCCGCCAGGTTCGCCATGCGCCGGTTCCCCGGGGGTTCGTTAAGCCCGTATGAACCGCCTTTGGCGCCCGTGGGGGAGTTGTGTGACGACGTCACACTGGTCTCGGAATCCTCATCGCTAGCCTGGCCCGCTGATCATGAGGGCCCTCGCTTCATTCGTCACCGGCCGACGCACGAAGTTCGTCGTGCTTGGGATCTGGATCGTCGCCTTCGCCGCGATGGGGCCGATCGGCGCGAAGCTCCAAGACGAGACCCAGGACGACACCGCCTCCTTCCTGCCCGAGAGCGCCGAGTCCACCGAGGTCGTCGAGATCCAGGACCGCGAGTTCGACGAGGGCGAGACGACGCAGGGGTTGATCGTCTACCAGCGCGACGGCGGCCTCACCGACGCCGACAAGCAGAAGATCGCGGAGGACGTCGAGGCGGTCGGCTCGCTGCCCGAGGAGGAGTTGCCGCTGGTCACGGATCCGATCCCGCCCTTCGGTCCCGACGGCGAGCCGCTCGCCGCCGCGGACGGGTCCGGCGCAGGCGGGCCGTCGGCCGTCTCCCCCGAGGGCGATCTCGCCTTCACCACCCTCATCGTCCCCACCGACTTCGAGCAGGCCGCCGACTGGGGCGAGAACGTCCGCGAGCTCACGGGCGATGAGAGCGACGGGATGCAGATCCTCCTCACCGGCGACCTCGGGTTCTCGACCGATGCCGAGGAGGTGTTCGGCGAGCTCGACGTGAAGCTGCTTGGCGCCAGCGCCCTGCTCGTGCTCTTCCTGCTCGGGGCGATCTATCGCGCCGTGCTGGTCGCGCTGACGCCGCTCGTGGTCGTCTTCTTCGCCTACACGGTGGCAACCGCCTTCGTCTACCTCTACGCGAAGTCGGGCGCCACCGTCTCCTCCAACGGCACGTCGATCCTGATCGTCCTCATGTTCGGGATCACGACCGACTACTGCCTGCTGTTGGTCTCGAGATACAGGGAGGAGCTCCACTGGATCGAGGACAAGCACGACGCGATGGAGCGCGCGGTGAGCCGCACCGGGCCGACGATCCTCGCCTCGGGCCTCACCGTCGCCCTGGCGATGCTGACCCTGACGCTGGCCGACGCTCAGCTCACCTCGACCCTGGGGCCCGTCGCAGCGATCGGCGTAGCGTCCGGGATGTTGGCGGGGCTCACGCTGCTGCCGGCCCTGCTCACCATCTTCGGCCGGAAGGGATTCTGGCCGCGGTCGGGCACCGTCGCCTGCGACCCCGCTGCGCGATTTACCACCCGCCAGGGCCTGTGGCGGCGGATCGGCGACAGGGTGCTGAGGAGCCCCGGCCCGGTGCTCGCCATCAGCGTGCTCCTCTTCGTCGCCGGCGCGCTCGGCATCCTCGCCTACAAGGTGGATTACTCGACGACGAACTTCTTCAAGAAGTCCGTCGAGGCGGTCGAGGGCTTCGAGCTGATGGAGGAGGCGTTCCCGGCGGGGACGCTCGCGCCGACCACGATCCTCGTCCAGACCGAGGGCGGCCCGGTCTCCGAGGACGACCTCGCGACCGCGGCGAGCAATGCGTCGGCCGTCGACGGAGTCGCGTCGGCCACCCCCACGCCCGCCCGCTCGGCCGACGGGTCGATCGGGACCGTCCAGGTGGTCCTCGAGGGCGACCCCTTCACGAAAGCCGCGCTCGAGGTCGTCCCGGATATCCGCGCCAGCGTGTCCGACGTCGCCCCCGGCGTGACCGCCCTGGTCGGCGGCGGCTCGGCGATTCAGTACGACTTCGACGAGGCGATCGAGTCCGATCTGAAGCTGATCGCCCCGATCGCGCTGCTGGTGATCGCGATCATCCTCGCGATCCTGCTGCGGGCTCTGGTCGCGCCCGCTGGTGCTGATCGCGAGCGTCGTCTTGAGCTTCCTCTGCACCCTCGGCCTCAGCGTGCTCTTCATCCGCTTCGTCGTCGGCGACGCCGGCCTCGACGCCTCGATCCCCACCTTCGCCTTCATCTTCCTGGTCGCGCTCGGGATCGACTACACGATCTTCCTCATGGCCCGGGTGCGGGAGGAGGCCCGCGAGCACGGCACCCGCGAGGGGATGCTGCGAGCCCTCACCGCCACCGGCCCGGTCATCACCTCCGCGGGAATCATCCTCGCCGGCACCTTCGGCGTCCTCATGACGCTCCCCGTAACCTTCACCTTCGACCTCGGCTTCATGGTTGCCCTCGGCATCCTCCTCGACACCTTCATCGTGCGGACGATCATGGTCCCGGCGGCCGTCGAGCTGCTCGGCGACAAGGTCTGGTGGCCCTCCACCCCCGAGGGCGCCGGTGGTGCCCTGCACGAGGACACGGGCGAGCATCCCCCGCCGGAGCCCGCCGCACCGCGCCCGGCGGCCTAGAGCCGTGCCGCGACATTCGCGCTCGTCCACGGCGCCTGGCACGGCCCGTGGTGCTGGGAGCGCGTGATCGAGCCGCTCGGGGAGCACGGCCACGAGGCGGTTGCTGTCGACCTTCCGTGTGACGATCCGGACGCCGGGCTCGACGCATACGCCGACGCGATCGCCGCCGCGGTGCCCGCCGAGGCGGAGGACGTCGTTCTCGTCGGCCACTCGCTTGGCGGGCTGCCGCTGTCGCTCGTCGCGACGCGCCGGCCCGTGGGCGCGATCGTCTACCTGTCCGCCTTCATCCCGCTCCCCGGCCAGAGCATGGCCGACCAGTTCGGCGCATCCCCGGAGCCAATCCTGCTGATGGAGGGCGGCCGCGAGAGCGATGAGCTCGGGCGCTCGTTCTGGAAGGACCCAGCGGTGACCGCCCGCGTCCTCTACCCCGACCTCGACGCCGCCGACGCCGAGTGGGCGTTCTCCCGCCTTCGCCCCCAGGCCCAGCTCTCACAGACCGAGCAACACCCCACCGGCCTGCCCGAGGTGCGGAGCGTTTCGATCGTCGGCTCGCAGGATCGCGCCCTCAATCCCGATTGGTCCCGGCGCGTGACCCGCGAACGCCTTGGGCATCGAGCCCATCGAGATCGCGGCCGGGCACTTCTCGATGATCACCCACCCGGAGCTGCTCGCCGAGACGCTCAGCGAGGCCACGGCTACGGTCTCCACCCGGCAGCCCGAGCCGCAGTAGCCGGCGACGCCAGGCCGACGATCAACGGGATTGGCACGCTAAAGCCCGGGCCTGATCGCGTCGATCTCAAGCGCGATGCGTCTGCGAGGCAAGCCTTCTCTCTGGGCCGTCGCGTGTGTGGCGGCGGCCGGCCTGCTCGGCTGCGGGGACAGTGGGGGTGGCGATGAGGGCCCAACCGGCGGTCCGAACCCCCAGCCGGCCTTCTACCTGACCGCCGACAACGCATCCGAGCTGAAGCGCAAGGCCTACGCGGCCGGCGCGCGGTTTGCTCGCAGCCAGGGCTCCGATGACTCCGTCCTGATTCTCGACTTCGGCGCCGCGCGGCTGAAGCACGGCGAGTTCGGCGTGGCGCTGCGGGAGGGCACCTTCTTCACGAACGAGGAAGTGGGCGCCGCCCTTCAGCAGGCGGCGCGCGGCTACGACGACCATCACAAGCAGGGGTCGGTGACGATCGTCTACGCGAACAGCAACGCCCTGCTCGGCAAGCCCGGCCCGGGCTACACGCGGTTCGACGAGGACATCGCCCGAGAGGCCGGGCGCCGTCAGGCGGAGACCGTGGCCGCGCTCGACACCTCCTCGCATCAGTCCGCAACCGTGGGCGGCGACATCGAACCCGGATACGACATCGCCGGAAAGCCGGAGGTCTCGATCGCCATGGTCGCCGGGGCAGACGCGGCCTCGGAGGGCGCCTACCACAACGTCGGGACCGCCCCTTGCAGCGGGTCCAAGTGCGTCAACGGCTGGACCCCGCGGGACATCTGCGACGTGGCCGGCGGCCGCGGCAGGGTGGTCCTCCCCGAGATCTACTCCGAGGACACCACCGACGATCAGCCGTCGCAATGGGCGGCGATCGAGGACCGATGCGGGGTCAACTTCGCAGGCGTGAGCGCGAGCCCCGCCGACGGGTCGCTCTCAACGCAGGAGAGCTACCAAGCCCTGAGGGCAAAGACCTCGGGGAAGATCCCCCCGGTGATCATCGTGTTCCCAGGCTGATTCCTAGGCGAGCTCGCGCGCCCGCGGCGCCACGTCCTCCGCCAGACGGCGCACGAACTCGACGGCACCCTCGTCCGGGACGGAGACCAAGACGAGCTCGAACCCGTGCTGCGTCGCGAACCTGCGCGAGACGGTCGGGGTCGAGCATCTCCTGAGGATCATCGAGCCCGATGTTCACCGCTCCGCGGATCTCCGACGGATCGCGGCCTGCCTTGCGGGCCGCCTCGTCGATCGTCTTGCGACGCTCCGCGATCTCGTCCTCCGCGAGGTAGCTCGAGCCGACGCTGGGCAGCCACCCGTCACCGAGTCGCCCGGTGAGCCGGAGCATCCGCGGGCCATAGGCGCCCACCCAGAGGCCGACGCGATGCGCGGGCTCCGGGCCGGGCCGCGCGCCCTGGGCCGAGTAGTGCTCGCCCTCGAAGCGAAGCGAGCGCTCGCCGTCGAGGAAGCCTCGCATGATCCGCATCGCCTCCTCGAGCGCCTCGACCGACTCACCCGGCGTCCGTCGGGGACCGCCCATCGCCGCCACCCCGTCCCAGAACGAACCGGCACCGATCCCAAGCTCAAGCCGCCCACCGCTCAGCAGGTCGAGCGACGCGGCCGACTTCGCGAGGACCGTCGGTTGCCGCAACGGCAGGTTGATCACGTCCGGCATCAGGGTCACGCGCTCCGTGCGGGCGGCGAGGTAGGAGAGGAGGGTCCACGTGTCGAGGAACTTCCGCTGGTAGGGATGGTCCTGAATCGCGACGGCATCGAGTCCGAGCCGGTCCGCCGTCTCGACCACCTCGATCAGCTCCTCGCGACCCTCCGCGTCCGGCACAACGAAGATCCCGATCTCGAGGCTCATGGAGCGGGGTTACCCCAGGAGGTCTACCTTGAGTCCCATGCCAACCACGGATGCCTCACCCGAAGAGCTCGACCTCGAAGAGATCGAGCAGACGCTCCAAGCCCGGCTCGCCGAGGTCCGCGCGCAGATCGCCGAGCTGACAAAGCCACCCGAGGAGGGCGCCGCCGTCGGCTTCGGCAAGCGCGTCGGCGACGGCACCACCGAGGCGATCAGCCGCTTCACCGACGTCGGCGTCGCGAACGACCTGCACGCGATCGAGGAGCGGATCGAGCGGGCGCTGGAGAAGCTCGACGCCGGCAGCTACGGCGTCTGCGACGAGTGCGGTGGCGAGATCGCGGCGGGGCGGCTGAAGGCGGCGCCGGAGAGCGCGCTCTGCATCGAGTGCGCTCGGGCCACGTAGGACGCGACCGGCTTTCCCTTAGTCGAGATCGAAGCTGCTGCGCTCAAACTGAGTGAGTTCGCGCGTCACCCGCTGCTCACTCACATCGAGCAGATCCGTCTCTGAGCCACACACTGCGCAGTCATATGCGACGAGTTTCGGACCCTGCGCATAGAACCTGGATCCGTCCGTATTTCAGAGATACCGAGCGGCCCCGAAAGGTAGCGCCGGATCGGAAAGGAGGAGCAGCATGTCTGTTCAGAAGAACAAAGGCGAGGACGAAGGACTTACGCCGGCGGCGGCTACGGCGGTTTCGCCAGGCGTCAGTGCTGGACGCGTTCGTGACTGGCTTCGATGAGAGCTTCTTCCCGGACCCGGGGCCACGTGGCCCCGGGCCTCGCAGGCGCAGCCCAACCCCCTAGCTCAGGCGCTAAGCAGCCGGGGCGTGCCCTGCGCGGGTGTCCGCTTCTTGACCGCGAGCGCCACGCGATCCCCGGCCTTTGCGGGATCGTCGTGTTCCCAGACCACGAGAACCGACCACCCGTGCCGGCGCAAGCTTCGCTGGACGCTCGCATCACGGCGTCGATTGGCTTCAATCTTGTCGGCCCACCACTTCGTGTTCGACTTCGTTTCCCGCGAGTGCGTGGTGCAGCCATGCCAGAAACACCCGTGAACGTAGACCGCGACCTTCTGACGGGTGAAGACGATGTCCGCCTTTGACCTAACTTCCCGCACCGGCGGGCAGTCGACCCGATATCGGAAACCGAGTTTCGTCAGGTGGCGACGGAGCAGGACTTCCGGCTTGGTGTCTCGCCGGCCTTGCCGCCTCATCCGGCTCCGAGTCGTACCAGTCGACGGCGGGGGCGCCGGGAGCTGCTTCGCGGGCTTGACCGGCGCCGGCGCCGGGTGCAACTCCTTGGCCACGTCTGGGTTCATGACCCGTTCTGCAATCGCAGCCGCCAGGACGTGCGCGAGGAGGGGTGGTACCGCGTTGCCGATCTGCCTGCAGATCGAGGTGCCCGAGCCGCTGAACTCGTAGCGATCCGGGAACGTCTGTAGACGCGCCGCTTCGCGGGGCGTCAATGCGCGGTCGTAATACGGGTGAGTGAAACACCCCGTCGTCACGTTGTTGAACTGGGTCGTGACCGTGTAGCTCGGCAGATCCGGATCCAGTCTTCCGAGGAGGTTGGTGCTATCGGTGCGACGCATACCGCGGTATCGGTCCGGGAGCAGGTGGCGGGGGATGTCACGCCATGTGCCGCCTTGCGGCACGTGCTTGATCAGTTCCAAGTGATCAGCGGCTATTGGGAACGGGGCATGGCCGGTGATCTCGCCGGTGCGCCGACGGCCCCTCATCAGACGAGAAAAAGGCGTTAGGCGTCCTGCGTCAGAGACAGCCGAGACCCGGCCCTCTCGTGTGGCGGGAGGGAGGTCACCAATCGCCTCCCATAGGCGGATGTGCCGAAGCAGGCCCTTCTCTTCCCGCTTCCGCTCCCACACGTCGAGGGATCGCGGCGCCAGCCGCCCATATGCGTGAGCTCTGGGAACGTGAACGACTCGTCGCCGAGCACGCCGACCAGGAACAGCCGGCGACGACGCTGCGGCACGCCATAGTCGGCTGAGAGCAAGATCTCCTTCGACACGGCGTAGCCGAGCCGGCTAAACGCGTCGAGGACCTCCGCGCCGAACTCGCCGCGCTTCCAGTAGACCATGCCCGGGACGTTCTCCAGCAGGAACGCTTTGGGCTCGAGGTGCGCAACTATTGCCAACATCTGTTTCCACAGGTCGTTGCGCGGGTCGCCCTTGCGCACCCAGCCATTCCTGCGACCCGCGGTGCTGAAGGTTTGACAGCTCGGGCCACCGACGACGACGTCAACTTCGCCCCCGGCGAGCTCCGCAATCTGCTCTGGGGTGCGGTCCGTGATGGACGCGCACTCCGCGTTTACCCCCGGGTGGTTGCCCGGTAGGTCTCGACCGAATCCTGGTCCTTGTCGAGCGCGTACGTGATCTCGTAGCCCGCCGGTCGGAAGCCCTCGGTGAGTCCGCCGGCGCCGCAGAAGAGATCGATGGCACGCAGAGGACGCTGTTGATCTCTGCCAACCACGTCCGGTCACTGTACGGGCGCCACCGGTCGCCCCGTGCCTGGGTGGCCAGCATCGCGACGATGATGGTGCGGCCGATGACAGTGCTCCGCGGCGGGTCGCACGCCATCCGGCCAGCAGCGGCCGTGACCAGCAGCCTGCCCCACGCTTCGGATTCTTGGCCGGCGGGCACAGCAAGCGCGACGGTCACCGGGAAGGCAGGGTCGGGGAGCCCGGCGAGCGCTGTGAAGTACCAACGCAACCGGCGCCGCGTTTCCGGGCGGTTGTGGTTCTCGGTGTGCTTCGCGTCCCCGACGAAGAGCGCGAGGTTGACTGGGCAGAGCCGCACCACGTCTGGTCGCAACCGCCACGGGAGTTGCATGTCGACCGTGAAGCCCGAGAGGGAGGCGAGCGTGCGCAGCTCATCGACCCTCGTCTCGTGCTCAGCGGTCGGCGCGCCCATCAGTCCCGGATGCGGCGGCGGGCGTCGAGCAGTTCATCGAGCATCAGCGTGCGCGTGGGTCGGTGCGGCCGCGGATCGCCAAGCAGGTCGGCCTGCGAGTCGACCTTCGACAGGATCCGCGCGTACTCGTCCTCCTCGAACGAATCCTCGCAAAGCAGGACGACGTACTCGACCTGCGGTCTTGGCCGCGGCGATGGATGCGGTCGAGGCTCTGCATGAAGTGCGCCGCCTGGTTCGAAAAGGACTCGTAGACGGCGACCGCGCGAGCGGTGCAACGTGAGGCCGGCGCCGGCGGCCGCCGGATTGCCGAGGAAGACCATCGTCTCGTCGTCGTCCTGGAAGCGTCGCACGGCGTCTCGACGCGCCGCGACGTCGCCGATCGACCCGTCGATCCGCGCGAGACCGTGGTGGGCGTAACGCGTCGGCGAGCAGATCGAGGCTCGCCCGGTAGAAGGACCACAGGACGACCTTCTCGCCGCGACCGAGTACGGTCGGCCAGAAGCTCATCGAGCGCGGCGAATTTCGCGGGCGTTCGTCGTAGCTCGCTGACGACGCCGCCGGGATGCGAGCACAGGCGGAGAAGCGCGTTACGACGCTCGCAGAACGCCATCCGCCGCCGTCGAACTCGGCGTCGTCGACGCTTTGCAACTCATCGATCAAGCCCGTCGAGCGCTTGCGCGTACAGACGGCCCTGCTGGCCCTCGAATCGGCACGCGTACCTCGCTGAATTGCCGGCCGGGCAGCTCCGGAAGCACTACCTGCTTGAGGTTGCGCGTGAACAAGCCGCGCGTTGTGCATCGCGCTCGTAATCAGAGCGCGGTCGCGGTCGGCCTCATCGGCGAATCGACCCCCGCGAACGTGTAGCCGAAGTCGACGAGGTCGACCTGCGCGACGAGATCACGCGGCGAGTTCGGCGCCGGCGTCCCGCACAGCGCGAAGCAACGCACGCACCACTCACGGAGGTCGCCAACCGCGGCCGTCCGCGCGGCCTCCGGGTTCTTTACGTTGAACGACTCATCGACCGCCAGCACCACGCGGGACCGGCCGGCGAGTAGTCGCAGGTCGTTCGCTGCGCGACGACGCCCTCGTAGTTGACGACGACGATGTCGACGCCGGAGGCGAGCGCCGCGGCCCGCTGCGCCGGCTGCCTTCGACGACTGCGACGCGGTAGAGGTCGCCGGTGAACCGGCGGAACTCGGCCGCCCACTCGCCGACCATCGACTTCGGGGCGACGACCAGCAGCACGTCGGCCTCGTTCGCGCTCCGCGAGCACGTCGAATGCTGCGATCAACGTCGGCGTCTTGCCCGTGCCCTGCTCGTCGAAGATGCACGCGCCCCAGCCGTCGGCGGACCATCAGCGCGACGTTGCGCAACTGGTGGTCATCGAGGAGGGTCAGCATCGGGCGATCCGGCAGGCCGGCGAGCAGCTCCTCGCGCGATGCGCGCTCCACCGCGCGCTGCGGCACGGACGTCGCCGTGTCCCGCACCCGCTCGCGATTCTTACCCGCCCGCCGCGTCCGGCTGACCAATCCAGCTCCTCGCCGTGCGGCCCAGCAGCGCCGCCGCTTCGTCGAACGTCAGCTCCAACCGCCGCCCGGCGCAGCCGCAGCGGCAGGTCCTGGGCCCGCAGCCGCGCAGCGAGCTCCCGCGGCGAACGGTCGGACACGATCTCGACGCCCGAGCGGTCCGAACGCGATTTGACCTCGGCTGGGATCACGCCTCCACGTTCTCGCCGTGGGCGCGCCGAACCGAGAGCTGTGCGTCGACCGCGCCGAGTGACGACTCAGGATCCGACGCACCTCGAGCAGCAGCTCAGTATCGAGGTTCCCACTGGTCAGGCGGCGTCGAGCCGAGCCGATCGACCATCGTCTTGAGGTAGTCCTCGAAGCCGATCGACCGACGCTTGACGTTCCGGCGCTTGCCTCGGTGATCGCGTCCTCGATGAGCTCGAGCGCCTCTCAGGGTCGCGGTCCTTCATCTCGTGCGCCTTGAGCAGCATCTGCGCCGTCTCAGCGTCGTTGACGACGCGGTAGAGGTTCGCGGACTTGTGCCCGCTGTCCAGCAGGTCGAACATCAGGTCGTAGACGACGGCCTTCAGCTCGTCGTCGGTGTCGAGCTTGCGCGTCAGCTTCTCATTGCCGCGCCCCGCATCGAGTTCGTAGAACCACTGGAAATTCTTCTCAGCCGTATGTCGAACCGCCGCAGCGTCGCGGCCCATTTCCAGGTTGTAGGCGCTGAAGTCGTCGGCCCAATAGACCATCTTGTCGTAGCGGTCGACCTCCGCGGGCTTGATCGCGAAATCCTTGGCGAGCTCTTCGCGGATTCGCTTGAGCTCGGCGCGTGATCCGGCCCTTGATCTGGCGCTTCCGCAGGTCGTACTCCTGACGACCAGTCGACCCTTGATGAACTCGGGCCAAGGCTCCTTGTGGTCGCTCTCGAAGTTGCGGGAGACGACGATCGCCTCGAACTGGTCGTCGGTCGTGCCCTCCGGTGCCCGCCAGACGCGGATGCAGCGCGCCAGCTCCTTCTGCGCCGCGGTGTAGTCCTTGCCGTGCACGACCAACAGCGACGCCGCGATCCGCCGGTTGCCGTCCTTCGGCTCGCCGTCGTAGGTGACAATCGGCGGGACCTCGACACCCTTGCGGGCGATGCTGTCCGCGAGCGGCTTGAGCTTGAACGGGTCGGTCGGGTTCTTCACCCCCTTCATAAGGATGGAGCCCTGCATGAGCTGGACGAGCTCCTCGGGCTCCGGTGAGCGCGAGTTGGTTTCCTCGAACTCGGCAACAAGGAGCGCGAGGCGATGGTTCCCAGGCCAGAGCTGGAGAGTCTCGACGTCAACGTAGCCCTCGACCATCGGGATGGTCTTGTTGTTGAACGCCGGTACCGGCAGTACGTCGCGCGGGGCGAGACCGTTGAAGGTCAGGAACGGCACGCCCCCCTCCCGCACCGGCCTCGGCACGGCGGACACGACCTTCTCGACCTCGGCTCGAACCTCGTCGGCGATGCGCTCGCGGTCCGCATCGCTCAGCTCGGCGCTGTCGTAGCCACGCAGGATCTTGAGGATCCGTGTGTACAACCGTCGGGCCCGCTCTTCATCGAGCGGTCGCTCAACGGCCTCCCGGACGGCGACACTAACGAGCTCGCCCTGGTCCTCTGAGAGCTCCGTCGCACTCTCGATCAGTTCGCGCAGCGCAGCCGGCGAAACCTCGGCGTTCGAGTTGTCGTTCATTGCTCCTCCGTATCTTCGATCAGGTCGGCATCGATAAGTTCGCGCCTCAGGCGCTTCAGAGCGCGATGACGCCACTGGCGGGCGGTCTCGGGACTGACCTCTTGGCCCAGGAGATCCTCGAGCCGTTCGGCGAGCTCCTCGCTGGAAAGCGGCTCGCCGAGCCTGGCAGCGGCAAGCACCAGACGCATGGTCACCTTGTGGTTCGCGATCGGCCATGCGTCGATGAGTCCCTGCATGAAGGTGTAGGCATCCCCCAACAGCGCCTCCTCGGCAACGGGGTCACTCCAAGGGTCGGTGTAGGCGTCGAGCGGATCGTCGCCATCGTCCTCGCGGTCGGGGTCGATGTGAGCGAGCTGCTGGATCGCCGCCCGGCGCAGCCGGCGCTTCATCGCGTTCACCGCGACGGTCGTAACGTAACCGCGCGGGCTTTCGAGTGGCCGGTCCTGGGACTTGCGCACGAGCTGCTCGAACCCTGCCGACACGGCGTCCTCGTAGTCGGCGTGCGCCGCGTCAGGGAACTGCCCTTCGAGCGCGCGGGCCAGACCCTCCGGGAAACGCTCATCGACCATGCGGTCGACCTCTTCATCCAGATGAGTCCTGAAGTCCATGCGCATAGGGTCTAAGTCACGAGCGGGAGCATTTGTGACACTTCAGCGACGATTCGCTGAAGCTGCACGAGACGGGGGCGCTCGCACGCAGATGATGCCCGGTTGATGCCCGGAAGGCGCGGCCAGAGAGAACGCCGGACTGACATAGCGGGGGCGGGATTTGAACCCGCGACCTCCGGGTTATGAGCCCGGCGGGCTTTCAGCGAGCCGCACGCATCCAACCATCACGAGCCCGAGAAACCACGGCAGATACAGATAGAACCAGTGGTCGACACCTAGCTGAGTCGTGATCAGGACCGCCGCGGAGAGGGCGGCGAGCTGAGCCAGTGAGCGGCGCCGAGGGATGAACGCGACGAGGACCGCCAGGCCGAGAGCCGAATGCCCTCACGACTCGTCTGAAGCCAGTCCAGGCTCGGCTCCTGGCCCCAGATGCTGAACGGGCTCTCGCGGTCGAGCTGGGATTCGAGCGTGCGGTCGTAGAAGGTGGCGAGGCCGGGGTCGATTGCCGGCCAGGCGAGGGTCAGGGCCAGGACCGCGGCGAAGGCGGCGCTGAAGGCGAGGATTGGTCGCGCCCACGATCGGGGGATTCGCCATGCTGCGCCTCCGCCACGTAGGCGGTCAGCCAGCCCTCGCTCCCCCGTCGCGAACAGCGGCGCCAGCGCAAGCGGTGCGAACTTGACCATGCTCGCCAGGCCGAGCAGGACGCCTCGCCCGACCGGTGACGCGAACGCCACGAACGCCCACACCAGCAGCGCCGCCACCAGCGAGTCGTTCGAGTTCGACTGCAGCGCGTAGGTCGTGTACGGGTAGGCGCACCACGCGAAGGCCAAGGTCGACGCCGACGCCGCGTGCCCCCCATCCGGCGCCCGAGCACGAACAGCCCCGCGATCGTCGCCAGGTCGAAGAAGATCGCCGCGCCGTGGGCGGATGGCAGCGCAGTCCCACTCCCCCTCCCACGGCAGCGCCAGCTCGAACGGGACGTAGGCGGCGTAGTTGGCGGGGCCGTAGGTGTCGCCGGTTGGGTTGTCGTCGGGGAAGGCGCCCTCGCCGTAGAGGGGTTGGCCGTGGGTGATGCGGTCGGCGCCGATGGTGCCGGCGTAGCCGACGTCGATGACTCCGGAGTCGGCGATGTTGAGGGTGACGCGGAAGCCGATCAGGAACATCGTCGCGATCGCGAGCCAGGCGACCGGGGCGGTTGGGTTGAGGCCGTCGCGCTGGCCCTTGAAGCCGATCCAGAGCATTCGGCAGAGCAGGTAGATGAGCGGCGGGTAGACGAGCGGGACGGAGATCCCGATCTCGCCGCGGTCGAAGAAGTACTGGCTGATGCCGAACGAGAGGAGGACGAGCAGGTCGAGGTGGACCAGCTTGCGCTTGCGGCGGTAGTCGAGGAGGCCGAAGAAGAAGAGCGCCGCGAGCGGCAGCCAGACGTATGGCGCGTTCAGGAGGTGGCCGAACTGGCCCTCGTACCCCCTCGCCATCTGCCAGGCGACCTGGATGCCGGTCCATGACTCGCGGACGGTCTGCGTGGGGTCGTCGACGAGTACCTGGACGACCTCCTCGTCGCCGTCGTAGTAGCCGATCTGCCAGGTGAAGTCGTCTTTGACCTCGGCGTAGGTCTCGAGAGGTCGCTCGGTCTCGGCTGCGGTCTCACGGACCTTCGGGTCCCGGTCGGCGAGCTCGATCGCCTCTCGCGCGCTCAGATTGAAGTCAGCGGGCTTCTTCGGCAGCTCCCCGGTAACGACCGTCTCGGGCGTAGAACCCGGCGCGCCGGCGGTTTGTGCGCTCGCAGGCGCTGCCGCGAAGGCGAGCAACACGGCGCAGGTGAGGCAAGCGAGAAGATGCTTCGTACGTGTGGCGAGCATCCGGCGCAGTCTCACATCCCCGCCGCGGCGGTAGGCTCGTTCCGATCCCCATGGGCGAAGCGGAGCCAAAGCACGAGCCGGTCGAAGTCGCCGAGCTATCGGGCAGCGACCGGGCGCGACTCTTCGAGGGTCGCGACCATGGCTCGGGCGTGACGATGTTCATCACCGAGCACGACGCCGGCCAGGGCGCCGACCTGCACCGCCACCCCTATTCGGAGACGTTCGTGGTGCGAGAGGGGACGGTGCGGTTCACCGTGGGCGACGGCGCCGTGGACGCGTCAGCCGGGCAGATCGTCGTCGTCCCCCCGAACACCTGGCACGGCTTCAAGGGAACCAGCGACGAGAAGCTCCGGATGGTCTGCATCCACGCCTCCGACCACCTCGAGCAGGAGGACGCCGAGTCGGATTGAGGCTCGCCGGCCGTCCCGGCGTGCCTAGGCGCGCCTTAAGGGGACAGGGCTTATGGCCCGCCGGTCCGCTGCCGATAGGAGTAGCGATGGTCGAACTCTGCGCTCAGTGCCTCACGGAGATTCCCAACGGGAGCGGTCGCCAGACCCCCAGGGACGAGACGCTTTGCGGCGACTGCTACTCCGCGCTGTGGGGACCGAACGGAACGTGGGCCCGGGCGCTCGAGGAGCGCCAGCCCGAGTCCCGTCGGCGGATCTGGCGGGCGCAGCCGGTGCCCTCGCGCAGCGGTCGCAGCGCCTCCGCTTAGCGGACAGGTCCGTCCAGCTCGCGCTGGCGAGCGCGGGTCGCCTCTACGCCGCGGCAGCCGGGACGACGTCGAACTGGGTGCCCGAGGCGCAGCTCGGAGTAGCGGCGCACCCAGTCGTCGTTGATGCCGTCCGACTGCTTTTTCATCCGCGGCTCGGGGCTGAAGCCCTGTGGCAGCTCGAGCTCGAGGCGGTTCGAGGACGTTGAGCGTCGCGTTCTCGTAGTCGGCCGCGAAGTTCTCGTAGAGGACCAGCACGGGCTTTATCCCCGAGTGCTCGAAGAACGCGTCCCAGGAGGCCTCCTCGACCAGAAGCTGCTGGAGCAGGTGGGAGATCGCCCCGTAGTGGAAGCGCAGCTGCGGGCGGTGGTCCTGGATGAAGCTCTTATACGGCGGGTGGTCGGACTCGTCGCCGAGTCCGCTCACCGAGATCCCCTGGCTCGCGTCCTGCTGGCGCCAGGTCGCGGTCTGCACCGCCTTCCACAGCGAGACCGCCTGGCGGATCTTGTTCGCCCGAACCACCCGCACGAAGGTGAGGTTGGGGAAGGCGGCGGGCAAGAGCTCGCCGAGCGGCAGCTCGCGGTACGCGGGGATGTTTCGCAGCAGGCTTACGAAGTCGCCGAAGTAGCCCCACATGAGCTTGGCGCCGAAGACGCCGTTCGGAGTGGTGCCGGTCTCCATCGCCCACTCCAGATAGCGGTCGTAGGCGGCGCGGCTCCATAGCGGCGAGCGGGGCTGGGGATCGTCGCCGACGCCTCGCTCGCCCAGGTGATCGAGGATCGACTTGTCGTCGACGCCGATGAAGTACTCCTCCGGCCGGCGCGGGCGGCCGGAGTGAAGGAGCGCCTCGAAGTACTCCTCGGGACGGCCGGCGACGCCCGTTCCCTTGAGCGCCTGGCAGACGAGGGTCGAGCCGCTTCGCGGGGTGGCGCAGACGAGGTAGGAGCGCTCGGGGGTCATCGGTCTGCGAATCCGCTGGGCGGGGCATCGACGGTGGGCGAGCGCGCCTCGCTCGGCTCCAGCGTGACATGGGGTGGGTCGCTCGGCGAGAGCTGCGAGATGTCGTTTACGAGCGCGCCCGCCGGCGGGTCGACGGGGCCGTCGAGGAGCGGGTCCTCGGTCGCGATCATCCATTCCTCGAGGCGCCGGCGAAGGGTCTCGCGCTGCGTGGCGTGATCCGGGCTGCCCGAGAGGTCGTGGACCTCGTTGGGATCGAGGGTGAGGTCGAAGAGCTGCTCGCGGGCGATGTGCTGGCGATCCCAGCCGCGCTTCAGCAAGAGCTCCTTGGTGGCGGAGTCGTCGCAGTTGGCCAGCACGGGGTGTGGGTGATCGTGGAAGCGGCGGATGTACTTCCAGCGCTCCGTGCGCAGCGCGCGCTGGGGCTGATAGGCCGCGTGGAAGGTCATCTCGGTGAAGATCTGGTCGTGCAGGGAGTCCTTGCGCCCGTCCACGAGCGGGAGGAGCGAGGTGCCCTGCACCCACGGCGGGTTGTCGACGCCGGCCACCTCGCAGAGGGTGGGGTAGACGTCGAGGTGGGAGACCATCGCGTCGACGACCTTGCCGCCGGTAAATCCCCCCGGGCCTCGCATGATCATCATCACGCCGGTCCCGCGGTCGTAAAGCGTCGCCTTGGCGTTGGGGAACGCGAGCCCGTGGTCGGTCGTGCAGAGGATCAGGGTCGACTCCGTGAGGCCACAGCGGTGAAGGCCGTGCAGGACGGCGCCGATGCCCTGGTCGAGCGAGCGCGCCGACGCCTTGAACGCCGCCATGTCCTCGCGAGTCTCCTCGGTGTCGGGCAGGTTCTGGGGCGGCAGCGAATAGAGCGTGTCGCGGACCGACGTCGGCGCCGAGAAGTTGCGGTGGGTCTCGAAGAACCCGACGGAGAGAAAGAACGGCTCCTGCGCCGAGGAGATCGCCTCGATCGCGATCGGCGCCACGTCGGTGGCGGCCGTGGTGTCGACCTCGATCACCTCGTCGTAGCCGATCGTGAGCGGATCCTCGGAGATGTGCTGCTCGCCGATCAGGACCGAGCGGTAGCCCGCCTCGCGCAGCGGGTGGACGAGGTGCTGGCGATAGTCGTTCAGCGCCCAGCCGCGGTGGGCGAGGCCGAACATGCCGTTGTTGTGGCAGTACTGGCCGGTGAGCAATGACGCGCGGGAGCCCGAGCAGGTCGGCGCCGCGCAGAACGCCTCGCGGAAGAGCACCCCCTGGTCGGCCAGAAGCTGGATGTTCGGCGTCGGCACCTGGAAGCCGTACGGCTGGACGTAGCGGCCGGTGTCGTGGGAGTGGATATAGAGGATGTTCGGCGGTGTGGCTGGGCTCAAGTCGTTCCTCGGGTGGGCGGTGGAGCTTTGTTGACTAGATAAGTCTAGAAGCTCGCTGGCGATAACGTGCCGCGCCATGCTGTTCCGGCAGGTTCTGCATGAGGACCTCGGCTGCGCCTCGTACCTGATCGGCGACGACGGGGTCGCCGCGGTGGTCGATCCGCAGTGGGACATCGACCCCTACCTGCGCCTCGGCCGCCTTCACGGCGTGCGGATCGAGCACGTGCTCGAGACCCACAACCACGCCGATCACGTCTCCGGGCACGGGCGACTCGCGGCCGCCACCGGCGCGACCGTCCACGTGCACGAGGACGCCGGCGTCGACTACCCCCACGAGGCCTTCGCCGACGGCTGGCGGCTCGAGCTGGGCGAGCTTGCCCTGGAGGCGCTCCACACGCCGGGCCATCGGCCGGAGCACACCTCCTTCCTCATCCGCGACGCCTCGGGCGAGCCGTGGGCGCTCCTCGGCGGCGACTCGCTCTTCTGCGGCGATGTGGCCCGGCCCGACCTCGCGATCGAGAAGGCGGAGGGCGCGCGCGAGATCTTCACCTCGCTTCACGACCGCGTCCTTGCGCTCGGCGACGACGTCGAGCTCTGGCCCGGTCACCTCGGCGGGTCGATGTGCGGGTCGGGAGCGATCGACAACAAGAGCTCCTCGACGATCGGATACGAGCGCCGGCACAACCCCGCGCTCGCGATCACCGACCCCGAGGAGTTCGTGCGCTCGACGCTCGCGAGCCTGGGCGAGCAGCCGCCGCATGTCCAGCACGTGGTCGCGCTCAACCGCGGACCTTTTCGGGAGGAGACGACGGCGCCGTTGCCGCTCAGCCCGCGCGGGGTCGAAAGCGCGGTCGCCGACGGCGCCATCGTCGTCGACGCCCGCACGAACGAGCAGTTCGACGAGGCCCACATCCCCTGCGCGATCTCGGCGTCCGCCTACGACACCGGCTTCGCGACGAAGGTCGCTCGGGTCGTCGATCCGGATGCGAAGCTGGTCGTGGTCGCGGCATCCGACGGCTACGAGATGGAGGCGGCGGAGCTCCTCGGGGCCGTGGGGCTGGGCGTCGCCGGGTTCCTCGAGGGCGGGATGACCGCGTGGCGCTCGGAGGGCAGATCCGTGGCCCGGATCGAGCTGATCGACGTCGACGAGCTCGCCGCGCGGCTCGAGGCCGACGATGCGCCGCTCGTTCTCGATGTGCGCGACGCCGACGAGTACGCCGAGGGGCACATCCCCGGCTCGCTCCACATCCCCTTCGGGGAGCTCGGCGACCGCCTCGACGAGCTCCCGCGCGAAGGCGCGATCGCGGCCGTCTGCTCAGGCGGAAAGCGCTCCGGGCTCGGCGCCTCGATCCTCCAGCGCGAGGGCTTCGAGGACGTGGTCCACGTCGCCCACGGCGGGGTCGGGACGTGGCGACGCCAAGGCCGTCCCGTCGAGGGCCGGGGCCAGGCGTAGACGCCGGCGCCATCCGCGCCCGGGAATCCACTGCGGCCCGCCATGCCCGTATGCGGGTCTGAATGACCGCAGTAGACCGCGCCGCTTGCGTACCCTCGTGGCATGCCGCGGCACAACCTGCGACCGCTCTTCGACCGCGTGGTGATCAAGGAGCTCGAGCCCGACCGGATGCGCGGCTCTGGGCTGGTGGTGCCGCCCGGCACCACGGAGGCCCCGCCGCAGCAGGGGATCGTGCTCGAGGTCGGGCCCGGGGTCGACTGGTGGGAGCAGGCGGGCGTGAAGATGCCGGTGCGGCCAGGCGACCACGTCTTCTTCCCCGCCTCCGCGGGCGCCTGGGTCGAGGTCGACGAGGAGCGCCTGCTCGTCTGCCGCGTGGTGGAGCTGCTCGGCGTGCTCGAGGAGGTCGCTGACAAACCCGGCAGCGGCCCCGAGCTGGACGACGCCCTGCACGAGGACTGAGCCGCCTACCGCCGGCCCGCCAGGAACTCGAACGTCCACAGCTTGTTGCCCAGGAAGTTGACGGGCATCGCGACGGCCACGGCGATCGCCTGGGAGGGCAGCTCTGCGAGCTCGGCGCCGTCGACCAGCAGCGCGAGCACGCCGAGGTTGACGCCGAGGCCGATCAGGCTGACCGCGAGAAACCGCCAGGCCTGCTCGCCCGCGTGGCCGCCCGCGGCGTCGAAGGTCCAGTGGCGGTTGAGCAGGAAGTTGTTGGTGACCGCGACCAGGAAGGCTCCGATCGCGGCGGCGATGTGGTGGACGCCGAGCCCCTCGACGAGGATCGCGAAGACGATCAGGTTGACCGCGTAGCCGGTGGCCCCGACCACTCCGAACTTGAAGAGCTGGACCCAGTTGGTCGGCTCGCGCGCGCCGATCCCGATCCGTCGCAACAGAGCCCAGCTGCGATGGGCCGCGTAGGCGAGGGGGCTCTGCGGCTCCCTCGGGGGAGCGGTCTCGACGGCGTCGGTCATGGGCTCAGGATCGTAGGGCGGGGTCCGCCGCGGCCTGGGCGCTCTCGGCCTCCGGGCGCGCGTCAACTCCGAAGTGATCCGCGACGAGCTCGGCGATGTCGCTGATCCGCCACTGCTCGCGCGTATCGGCGAGTCCCGGCTCGCAGCCCACGAGGAGAAGCGGCAACAGGGAGTCCTCGGCCTCGAGAGCGCCGTGGCTGCCACCGCCGGCGTGTGTCATGCCACCCCAGTCCAGGGTCTCGAACCCGGGAGAGAGCGAGACGAGCAGGTCGCCGGAATGCCCCGCGACGAGCGCCGACCAAAGGCGCGCCAGGGGGTCCGGGTGGCTCTCGCTCACGACCTGCTCGTCGCGGTGCTCGATCCCGAGGACCGAAAGCTCGCCGGCCAGATCCCAGCGGCCACCGCGGAGGTCCTCGACGCTCGAGCCGGGCCGGAAGCGGAGCTCTCCCGCCGCACCGTTCACGCTGCCGGTGCCGGCCTCGATCACGGCCTCGACCCCCTCCAGCGAGGCGAGGCCAACGGCCGAGCGATCCACGGGCTTGCCGTCGGGGCCGGCGAGCCAGGCGATCACGTCGACCTCGCGGCGCTTTCGCATCCGCTCCCGGGCGTCGGCGTGGGCGCGCAGCCGCCGCCCGCCACCGGCGAGAACGTAGATCCCTGCGGCTCGCGCCGTCGGGCTGACCGCGAGCTCGGCCGCCTCGGGGCTCTGGTCGTTGGGGCCCAGGACCCGCCATTCGTCGGCGAACGCCTCGACGACGTCGAACCCTTCGTCCACGTCGGACTGGGCGTGGTCGGCGGTGAGGATCACGGTGTGCTGATCGCAGAAGGCATCGATGCCGCCCGCCGCATCCACCAGCGCGCCGAAGGCGGCGTCGGCGAGCGCGATCGAGGAGCTCTGCCCCTCCGGCCCGCCACGGTGGGAGTGGTAGTCGTTGTCGGGAAGGGAGAAGAGGAGGAAGTCGTAGGCGTCGTCGCGCAGGAGCTCGCGCCCAACGCAGCCCGAGTACTCGTCGCGCGTGCCGGGGCGGGCGAGGGTCGGCTTGCACGGCACGCGACGGCTGGCGTAGAGCTCGCCCCAGAAGAGCTCCTCGGGCCCCCACGTCGCGTGGTGGAACTTGGCGGCCTCGGCAGCCCTGCGCAAGAGGCCCTCGAGCCCAACCTCGTGGCGGGTGCGGCCGCGATAGACGAGAAAGGGCGTGCAGGCGCTTCGCACCCCGGCGTCGCCCAAGCGCTCGAAGATCGTCTCCACCTCGGGTGAGAGGTGGGACATGTTCAGGTTGTAGACGATGTCGTAGAGCGCCCGGAAGAGGCCGAAGGCGCGAGTTGCCTCGAGCGAGTTGCCGTACTCCACGTAGCGCTGCTCGACCCGGTGGTACCAGTTCATCCCAACGATGTCGTGACCGGGCGAGCCGTCGGGCATCGGGCCGGGGCCGACGCCGGTGACGATGTCGGCGCTGCAGACCGGGGTGACGGTGGGGAAGGAGGAGACGCAGTCGGGGATGAGCTCGCCGCGGTCGAGCAGCGCACCGAAATTCGGGGCGTCGCCGGCGACGACGGTCCGCAGCAGCATGTCCGTGCGCAGCGAGTCGACGACGATCAGACAGAGCTTGCGGGGCACGTCTTCGAGGCTAGCGCTGGAGGGCTTCGCGACCGCCCGCTAACGCAGGATCCGCAGCCCCTCGTACTTCTCGCTCGCGCGGCGGCGGCGCTGGATCCCCATGAAGACGAGGGCGAGCGCGACCACGATCGAGACCGGCGCCGCGGGAGTGAGCGAGAGGGCCGCGAGCACGGCGGCAGCCGCGATCGCGATCGCAGCGATGACTGCCGCCGAACCGCCCTCCCCCGCCCGCGCCGAGGCGCCGGCGACGACGCTGCGGATGACGACGAAGGCAAAGACGCCAACGAGCGCGCCGACGAACCAGCCCGGCCACGCGGGATGATCGTTCGCCGTCTCGAGCGAGGCGCCGAAGAGATAAGCCGCGCCGATTCCAGCGATCACCAAGAGGACCGAGGCGACCAGCCCGTGCTCACGCGGGCTCACCGCGCCGGTGATGGCGCCGCCGATCATGCCGGCAGCGAGGGCGAGGCCGAGCCCCTGCGTCGTCGCCTCGAAGAAGTCCATGCGGAGGCGCAGGCTAGTGCACCCGCCGACCCTGAAATGGCTCTAGACGGGCTTCGTCGTCATCGCCCAGAGGGCGACCAGGTAGGCCACGATCAGGATGCTCGTCGCGCCCGCGGCGATCGAGAGGCCGGCGCTCGACGGGTTCGCCGCCCGGCCGTCCGAGCGGCCTGCCATGCGGACCGCGACCCCGGTTCCGATCAGGGCAGCGCTGAGGAGCAGGGCGCCGACGTCGCCGACGATGAAGCCGATCGTGATCCAGGCGAAATCGGCGTCGGCGAGGCCGAGATCGTCGGCCAGAAGCTGTCCTGCGACCCGCATGAGGAGATACGAGGGGAGCGCGGCGTAAAGGAGCGTGCGCCAGGCCCAGCGCACGCCATCGAATGAGGCCGTGCGGCGGGCTGCGAGAAGAAACCAGACGGCCGTGACGAGCGCGCCCACCAGCGTCGCGCCGCCCAGGATGTGGAGGAAGAGGAGGAGATCCACCCTTAGGCCCCCGGCTTCCAGACCATGAGCACGAGGATCGCCAGAATCGAGAGGGTCCGCAGCCAATGCCACATCGTCACCTGGCTGCGCGTAGCACTCTCGGCGTCGATCTCGTTCAGGGTCTCGATCCGCGCCCGCGCGCCGAAGAAGCTCGCGAAGCCGAACAGGACGAGCGCGCCGAGGATCCAGCCGTCCCAGAGCTCGTAGCCATCGATGTAGAGAGCGAGCCAGACGCCGAAGACCAAGAGCAGGAGCCCGCTCAGGTTCCAGGTCGCGTCGGCGAGGGTGAAGCTGCCGCGATCGGCGGTCACCCCAAGCGCGAAGGCCGAGAACATCACGATGGTCACGAACGCGACGAAGGCGCCGAGGAGGTGGAGGAAGAGCAGCGTCTCGTACATACCCTCCGCGGGTTCTACCAGCCGCCGCAGTCGCTCGCCCTAGGAGCCCCTGCTCCAGCGTCTCGGTGCCTTCATGCAGCGCCACAACAGAGCGCTTTCGATCGGGCTCGTGTTCGTATTCGGGGCGCTGTTGGTGGTCAAGGGCATCGCTGGGATGTGAGGCCGGTCACGGACCCGTGCCTGAGTCACCCGCTGTGTGGGCGCGGGCACACAATGCCCTGGAAATGAGGCCTAACTTGGAACGCGGTCGAAGGTTTTCAAGGACGAAGAAGGAGCACCAAATGGGACCGCTGTTCGCAGCCGCACTACTCGCCGATAAGGCCTCGCAGCCCAATCATGAGCGCACAGTCCGCCAGGACATCCGGCATCGCCGGATCCGCACCCGCACCAAGGACTAGATCCAGACACATTCAAGGCTTACTCGGCCACCCCGGGAGCGCGGCCCGGGGTGGCCGAGTTCTGTGGGCAGAAGAAGGAGTGACGCCCGGCTACGACCGTGCCTACCGCTGAAGCGACCCCCGACGGCGACTGCGGCAGGCACGGCCGTGACACGACCAGGCTTGGGGCGTGGTCGGTCGCCGGACGTCTTGATGGGTTCTAACCGGCGAGCGCCGGTTTGCTCACGCTCTTTTCGTTAGTTCTCGCAGCCGGCGAAGAGGTCGATCATGTCCCCCTCGCACTGGTCGTTCTCTCCCTTGCCGCCGAAGAGCTCGTCGAGCTTGTCGTCGGTGCCGTTGAGGACGTCGTCGCCGTCGCCGCCGTAGATGTCGTCGAACCCGTTGCCGCCGATGATGGCGTCGTCGTTGCCGTCGTTTCCGCGGACGTCGTCGTTGCCTTCGCCGCCGTCGAGCTCGACGTCGCCCCCCTTGTCGCCGTGAATGACATCGTCGCTGCCGCCGGTGATCGTGCCCTGGTCGGCCTCGCCGTAGATGGAGTCCTTGCCGTCGCCGCCCTCGAGCAGGTCGTCGCCCGTCTCGGCGAGCTGGTCGTCACCGAGGATGAAGTCGTCGCCGTTCTCGCCGTCGATGTCGTCCTTGCCCTCATCGCCGACGAGCCGGTCGGTCCCGTTGCCGCCGCAGATCCTGTCGTTGCCGCCGAGGCCCTCGACCTCGTCAGCGCCGCCGCCCGCGACGATCACGTCCTTCTCGGGCGTGCCCGCGATCTCGTTGTCGCCGTCGCCCTTGGAGATCGTGGCCTTGTTGCCAAAGCACTTGGGCTCGTTGCCGGCCCCCGAGGCGCTCGGAAGGGCGAGCACGACCAGGCTCGCCAGCAACCCCGCCGCTCCGAACATCAGCCTCGCCGTCATCTGGTCCCCTCCCGGTCCGCTCGCAAGATCGCGGCGATCGTACGCCAGCCCGTGAGCCGCGTCTAGTCCACCAGCCGTCGCTCGACCGCCCAGCGCGAGAGCTCGTGGCGGCTCGAGAGCTGGAGCTTTCGCAAGACCGCGGAGACGTGTGCCTCCACCGTCTTCGCCGAGATCGAGAGCTGCTGCGCGACCTCCTTGTAGAGGTAGCCGCGGGCGATCAGCCGCAGCACCTCGCGCTCGCGCATCGTGAGCTGGTCGAGCTCCGGGTCGACCTCCTCCGGCGCGATCTCGCCGGCGAAGGCGTCGAGGACGAAGCCGGCGAGCCGCGGGCTGAAGACCGCATCGCCCTCGCGCACGCGCGCCACCGCGGCGGCGAGATCCGGGCCCGAGATCGTCTTCGTCACGTAGCCGCGGGCGCCGGCGCGAACCACCGCGATCACGTCCTCGGCCGCGTCGGAGACCGAGAGCGCGAGGAACCGCTGCGCCGGGGCCACCTCGCCCACCTTGCGGATCACCTCCACCCCGCCGCCGCTGGGCATGTGCACGTCGAGCAGGACGACGTCGGGTTTGCGGTCGAGCACGACGCGAACCGCCTCCTCGACCGAGCCGACGTCGGCGAGCACGTCGACCAACCCCTCGAGCTCCGAGCGCACGCCCGCGCGGAAGATCTCGTGGTCGTCGACGATGACGACGGTCGGCGTCGTAGGGCTCACCCGCCACCTCGTTTCAGCACGAGCTCGACCTCGGTTCCCTCTCCGGCTTGGGAATGAATCTCCGCGCGTCCTCCATGGCGCTCCATGCGCGCGATGATCGACTCACGCACGCCACGGCGATCGCCCGGGATCGCTTTCGGATCGAAGCCGGGGCCGCGGTCGCGCACGAAGACCTGGAGGCGCTCATCGTCGGCCTCGGCGTAGAGCGCCACGGGACCCGAGTCAGGAGCAAACTTGGCCGCGTTCGTAACCGCCTCGCGGGCCGCCGCGACAACGGCCTCCGCACCATTCTCCAGCCGCGCGTCCCCCACAGCCACCACCTCGACTGGTACGCCGTGCGCGTCCTCGACCTCGGTGGCAACCTCCTCGAGCGCCGCGGCGAAGCTCTCCGACGCCGGCCTCGCGCGGCCGAAGAGCCAGGAGCGAAGCTCGCGCTCCTGGCGGCGAGCGAGCGCCGCGACCTCGCGCGGATCATCCGCACGCTTCTGCATCAGCGTCAGGGTCTGCAGAACCGAATCGTGCAGGTGCGCGGCTACCTCCGCGCGCTCCTGCGAGCGGATCCGCTCGGCTCGCTCCGCCGCGAGGTTGCGCCCCATCCGCCACAGAAACGGCGCCAGGATCAAGGCCAGGGCAAGCACCGCGACGATCGCGGCGAAGGCCACGTCGCGGACGCCGCCGAGGGCATCGTTGGCCGAGAGGAAGAGAAGCGCCGCGCCGATCACGAGGGCAACGCCGAAGCCGCCCTTGTAGAGGTCGGGCAGAGCGCCGCTCGCACGCTGGGGTCGCGCTGGGGTGGGCCCGGAGTCGGCCAGATCAGGAGCGGAGAGAGCGCGCGATTGCCGCCAGAGGACCGCGGCGCCCGCCGCCGCGAGCACGAGCGGCCAGACCAGCGCGTCGCTCCACCAGATGCCGAGCTCGCGGAAGGCGAGCAGAGCGGCGAAGGTGAGCAACGCGGCCCCAGCGGCCACGCGCCAGCCGGGATGCGCGAGGGCGCGAGGGCGCGAGGCGGCGGCCGTCGCTCGACGCCCCTCCACCGTCGGCACGACCGCCCAGGCGATCGCGTAGGCCAGGAGCGCGAGACCACCGGTGAGGAAGACGGCGACGACGAAGAGCACGCGGACGACGGTGGGGTCCGCGTCGAGACGAGCGGCAAGGCCGGAGAGGACGCCGGCCAGAACCCCCGTATCGGGGTCGCGCCGAAAGGGTGTCGCGCGCGCGATCGCGTTCACGAGGACATGGTGACGCGCTCAGCGCCCCCCGCGATCCCGCTCGAGGCCGCTGACGAGCAGGATCAGGCCGGCGGCGGCGCTCAGCACCACCCCGGCCCATCCCAACTCGAGCTCGATCGCTCCGGTCTGATCGAGTAGCAGCAACCCTCCCAGAGCCGTCAGCACGAGCCCGGCGACGAGGGCCGTCCTGTCCGCCCGCGAGCTCACGCCGAGCAGGCCTTCGTCCTCGCGGCCCGCATCGCCTCACTCAGCTCGCCGTCAACCCCTCTGCGGGCCAGGTCCAGCGCACTGGCGTCCGTGTACACCACTCGCAGCTCCCCGAACTGCACATCACCGGTGAGCTCGAGCCGTGGGGTGGCATTCGCCGGGGCGTCCTGGGTGATCTCCGCGTCGAACCCCTGCTGCCGCTCGCCGGCGACGGCGAGGGAACCGCTCTTCGCGCTCACGTCGGCATCGACGCAGACGTTCGAGGGCACGTAGATGTTGCCCTGTCCCATGCCGAGGTCGACGTCGAGGGTGACGACCTCCTCGCGCTTCCAGTCGAGCCGACCCAGGTCCACGTCGAGCTTGCCGATGCCGAGCTCATAGCCGTCGTTCGGGATCTCGTTCGCGCTCAGGGGCGTGTACTCGCGATGGCCGATCGTGTCGTCGACGTCGATGTCGGCCGCCGCAGCCACCCCGACGCCGAGCGCGAGCGCGAGCGCCGGGACGATCAGCCAGCGCAGGCCGCCGCTGAACGCTCCCACGATCAGCGCCAGCCCGGCGATGATCACCAGCCCGGCCGCGATCTCGCCGAATCCGAGCGCCGTAACCGCCGCGGCGATCAGCGCCAGGATGACGAAACCGGTGACCGCCGCCGCGGCGAGGAACACCGCCGCGATCGCGCCGCCGGCCGACCCGGGCCCGCCGCGATCCTTCAGGATCGCGTAGGCGCCAATCGCTATGGCCGCCGGGACGATCAGCCAAAGGGCGCCCCAGGAGCCCCAGCCGACGCCGCCGTCCCAAAAGCCCCAGCCGACGGCCGGGATCAGGACGAGGCCGATCAGGACGATCGCGGCTACCAGCGCGACGCGCGAGCTCTTGACCGCGGCCTCCCCGGTCTCGTCGGGCAGGAATAGCCAAAGGGCAAGATAGGCGAGCAGCCCGAAGCCTCCGAAGAAGAGGGAGACACCGAAGCCGATTCGGAAGATGACCGGATCGACGTTGAAGTGCCTGCCCAACCCGGCGGCAACGCCGGCGAGCATTCCCTCCGAGCGCAGCCGGGTCAGCTTCGGCCGGGCGCTCCCGGCGTCATCGGCCGGCGGGCCTCCCGGAGGCAGCTCGCGCGTCTCGGCGGTCCCCTCGGGCGGCGGCTGCTCTTCGGTGCGATCGTTCTCGTTCATCGGTGTCCTCCAGACGTGGTCTTGATCTGACCACGCCAGCGTCCCACCGAGTCCCGAGCCTGTCTATTGGGGATGACCCTCACTGCCCCCGAGAGCGTCCCTTGGTCAGGCGCAGCGCACCTGACCGGGCGGAGATGCGCCTACTGCTCCTCCTCCTCTTCGCCGGCGGCGAAGTCCTCCGGGGAGACCTCGTCGAGGAAGTCCTTGAACTTCTCGACGACCTCCTCCTGGTCCTCGACCTCGTGCTCGAACTCGATCGACGACTCCTCGATCACGTCCTCGGCCGCAAAGATCGGAGCCTGCGTGCGAACGGCGAGGGCGATCGCGTCGGAGGGGCGCGAGTCGATCTCCATCTCCGAGCCGTTCAATGAAATCGTGATCGTGGCGTAGAAGGTGTTGTCTCGAAGCTCGGTGACCGAGACCTTCTCGCACTTGGCGTCCACCTGGTCGAGGAGGTCGGAGATGAGGTCGTGGGTCATCGGCCGCGGCGTCGAGGCGCCCTGGAGCTTCATCAGGATCGCCGCCGCCTCCGGATGGCCGATCCAGATCGGCAGGAAGCGATTCCCGTCGACCGTCTTCAGCAGCACGATCGGCTGCTTACCGACCATGTCGAACGAGACGCCGTAGATCTGCATTTGCTGCAAGAGATGACTCCCGGCCTCGCCTGCTCAGCCGTGAAGCCATTGTATGCGCGTGCGTGTGCCTGGCACAATCGGGGGCGATGTCCAGTGCCCGCCGCGTGACCTTCATCGATGCCCCGGTCGACGTTGTTTGGGATCTGATCAGCGACGTCGAGAGGCATCCGGACTGGTGGCCGCGGGTGCTCGAGGTCGAGGCCGAGAGCGGGGATGACTCCCGCTACAGGCAGGTCACGAGGAAGCTGATCGGCGAGGGCGAGATGAACATGAACGTCGAGAGGATCGAGAATTGCGAGAACCTCTCGATTCGGTGCCTCAGCACGGGGATGTACGCGCGCTTCCTACTGACCGAGGCTCAGGGCGGCACCTTCGTCGAGGGGCGGATGGGCATGGACCCGGACGGCATCTCAAACCGGGTGTTCGACGCGGTCGCCGGCAAGCGCTATTTCTCGAGCTGGCTGCGGGAAACGCTCCATGGCCTGGCAGAGGCTGCGCGCGGGCCAGTGGGCGATCCTGGACTCGAACCAGGGACCTCCTCCTTATCAGAGAGGCGCTCTGACCGACTGAGCTAATCGCCCCGAGGCGGCCATTGTAGAAAGCTGTGGGCAAGGTGCCCCGTCGCCCGGACATGCCCCCGCTTCGCCGCGAGGACCTCGCCGAGGATCCGATCGAGCAGTTCGGCAGGTGGTGGGAGCTGGCCGAGGCGGAGGTGCCGTTGCCCGACGCTATCTGCCTCGCGACCGTGGGCGAGGACGGTACCCCGGACGCGCGGATGGTCCTCCTGAAGGGCTTCGACGGGCGCGGCTTTCGCTTCCACACGAACTACGAGTCATCGAAGGCGCGCCAGCTCGAGGCCTCAGGACGCGGCGCGATCGCGGTCTATTGGCGCGAGCTCGACCGCCAGGTTCGGATCCGCGGTTCGGTTGAGCGCCTGAGCGCGGAGGAGTCCGACGCCTACTTCGCGACGAGGCCGCCGGAGAGCCGGATCGGCGCCTGGGCATCGCCCCAATCTCAGCCTCTCGACTCACGAGCCGAACTCGACGAACGGATCCGCGAGGTCGAGGAGCGCTTCGCGAGCGGGGAGATCCCGCGGCCCGAGCACTGGGGCGGCTTCCTCCTGCGCCACGAGGAGGTCGAGTTCTGGCAGGGCCAGGTCGGGCGCCTGCACGACCGCTTCCTGTATGAGCGCGAAGGCCAGGGCTGGAGAATCCAGCGCCTCGGGCCCTAGCAACCCCAGGTTCGGCTAGGGAATATTCGAGAGGATGTCGCAGGTGAGTTGAGAGTCCAGCCGGGAAGCTAACGCCTGCGATTGGCGAAGGCGAGCAGCGCGTCGAGGTCGTCGAAGTGGAGCTCGGCGCGCAGGCCCTTGCGCATCCGCTTCAGGGTCACGCCCGTGCCGAGCGTGGATTCGAGCTGCTCCTCGGCTTCGCGCAGCGCCTCGGCCTCGTCGGGATGCAGCTGGGGTCGGGCTGCCGGCTCCGCCTTGCCGGCGGCATGCCGCTCCGTCTCGCGGACCGACCAGCCGCCCGCGGCGGCGTCGCGGGCCAGCCGACGGCGCGCGTCGTTGCCGCTCGCCCGCAGGATCGCGCGACCGTGGCCCTCTGAGAGCTTGCCCGAGGCCATCAGGTCGAGGGCCTCGTCGGGAAGGTCGAGCAGGCGGATCAGGTTGGAGATCGCGACCCGACTGCGACCCAAACGCCGGCCCAGCTCCTCCTTGGAGAGGCCAAGCTCCTCGACGAGCGCGGCGCAGGCCCGGGCCTCGTCGACCGGATTCAGATCCTCGCGGGCCATGTTCTCGATCAAGGCGATCTGCATCCGGTGGACCTCGTCCTCGTCGCGGACGATCGCCGGCACGGTCTGGATCCCGGCGTGCTGCGCGGCCCGCCAGCGGCGCTCGCCCGCGATCAGCTCGTAGCGACCATCGTCGAGGGGACGCACGATCAACGGCTGCACGACGCCTGCGTCGGCGAGCGAACGCGCCAGGGTTTCGATCGACTCTTCGTCGAAGCGCTTGCGCGGCTGGGCTGGGTTCGGGCTGATGAGGCCGACTGGAATCTCGCGGTAGCGCGGCTCGGCCTCCACGTTCGCCGGCAGGATCGCGGCGAGCCCACGGCCCATGCCCCGCTCAGCCATTCGCCTTACCCTCAACCTTCACTTGAGGGTGATGGGAGACGGCGACCCAGTCCGCCTCCTCGCGCCGGGCGAGCTCGGCCGCGAGCTCGGCGTAGGCTCGAGATCCGCGCGATGCCGGGGCGTGCTCGCCGACGGGCACGCCGAACGAGGGCGCCTCCGCAACTCGGACGCTGCGGGGAATCACGGTGTCGAAGACGAGGCCATCGAAGTGTCCGCGAAGCTCGCGTTCGACATCTTGGGCGAGGCGAGTCCGCTCGTCATGCATCGTGATCACCACACCGGTCAGAACCAGCGAGGGGTTGAGCTCACGACGCAGCAGCCCCAGCGTGTCGAGGAACTGCACAAGGCCCTCGAGGGCCAGGTACTCGGCCTGGACCGGCACGATCACGCGGTCGGCCGCGACCAGGGCGTTCACCGTGACCGGGCCCAGCGATGGCGGGCAGTCGAGGAGCGTGAGCGCGAAGCGAGCGCGGACGGGCCCCAGCCGGTCCCGCAGACGGCGCTCGTAACCCTCGATTCGCGGCAACTCGACCGCGGCGCCGGCAAGATCGCGGGAGGCCGGCACGAGCCAGAGGTTGTCTGGGCCCGCGGGGCGGGCCGCCTCGGCGACCGAGGTCTCGCCCGCCAGGCAGTCATAGGCGGACGGGCTCGCATTTCGATCACCGCCGAGGGCTACGGTCGCGTTGCACTGCTGGTCGAGGTCGGCGAGCAGGACCTGGTGACCGCTTGCCGCCACGCAGGCGGCCGTGTTCACGGCCGTGGTGGTCTTCCCCACCCCGCCCTTCTGATTCGCGATCGCGTAGATCCGGCCCATGCACCGCCGACGATAGCCGCGGCCTAGGCGGAGCCGAACGGCCTCTTCTTCGCCATCCCCGCTCGTCGCGGCAGGCCCGGAGGTGTCGGCCCGCTCTTGCCGTAGACGTAGAGGTGGCGGTGCTCGAAGCCCGCGGCCGACCCCGGGCCCTCCGCCATCGATCGCACCGGGCCCGGCTCCATGGCGAGCCGCTCACAGGCGCGTTCCGCCTCTGCCTCCTCGTCCGCCTCACGCCTTCCCTTCCAGGCCACGAGGGTGCCGCCCTCGCGAAGGAGCGGCGAGGCGAGCTCCGCCAAGGTGGCGAGACGACCCACCGCGCGGGCGGTGACAACTTCGGCCTCACCACGGCCACCGTCGGGGGGCCGGGCTGCGGCCCACTCCTCGGCGCGCGCGCAGACGACCCTCGCGTTGTCGATCCCGGTCCGCTCCGCCAGCGAGCGCATGAACTCGCATTTGCGAGAGGTGGCCTCGACGAGGTCCACGTGCCCCTTCGGCAGCGCCGCGGCGAGGACGATGCCCGGGAACCCGGCGCCTGCGCCGACGTCGACGATGCGCTCCGCGGAGGCGAGCTCAGGTACCTCGAGGCCGCTCAGCGAGTCGAGAACGTGCGTCCGCCAGGCCTCGTTGGGGTCCCTCACGGTCGTCGGGACGTGTTCGTCGGCCGCGAGGATCTCGACGACCTCCCGCAGCGCCTGGACGCCACCGACGGGAACTCGCGAGAGAAGCTCTGCCTCTGGGTCGCTCACTCGGAGACGAGCGGGGCGACGATCACGCTGCGCTCGGGCTCCTCGCCCTCGGAGAAGGTCTCGAGCCCGGACCGGTCGACGAGATGGTCGTGGACCACCTTGCGCTCGGTCGGTGTCATCGGCTCGAGCTCGATCTCCTTGCCGGTCTCGAGCGCCCGCTCGGCGGCGCGGTCGGCCTGACGCTCGACCATCTCGCGACGGCGTTGCCGGTATCCGGCCGCGTCGACGACGACCCGCTTGCGGTCGTGTTGCTGCTGAAATGCGGCGCGGTAACAGATGAGCTGGACCGCGTCGATCGTCTGGCCACGGCGGCCGATCAGCAGACCGACGTCCTCCCCTTCGACCGTGCCGAGAATCCGCTCCTCGTCCTCGGAAACGGTGATCTCCGCCTCGAGCCCCAGCGCGTCCACGATCCGCTCGAGAACCGCCCGAACGCGCTCGATCGGCTCCGGGTGCATGCCATCGGCTGGCGCCTCATCGACCACGGCGCGAGTCTAGTCGCGCGCTCGCTGAGAAGGCCTTCGCGCTCGGGCCCCGAAGCACCCCGAAGCGGGGGGTTTCCGCCTACTTTCGCTTCTTCTTCTTCCGCGGCGGCGGCGGCGGGACCCTGGTGGCCTTGACCTCATCCACGGTGGCGATCTTCGGGGCCGGCCAGAACGCCTTGACCACGTATTGCTGGCCGATCGTCCAGATGTTCGTCGTGATCCAGTAGAGGATGAGGCCGGCGGGGAAGCTGATGATGAACGGGGTGAAGACGACGGGGAGGGCGAAGAGGATGAGCCGCTGAGCGCCCTCGGCCTGGGCCGCGGAGACCGCCATCGAGGCGACCATCGTCACGAAGTACAGGATCAGCAGCACGATCAGCACGCCGCCCGTGGTCTTCTCGGTCAGGTCGGGGATGAAGAGGAAGCCCGGGTCCCCATAGGCCAGTACCTCTTCCTGGAAGGCGTCGCTTCGCAGCAGCGAGAAGAGCGCGAAGAAGACGGGGAGCTGCAGGAGGAGGGGAAAGCAGGAGGCCAACGGATTGATGTTGTTCTCCTGGTAGAAGCGCATCATCTCGCGCTGCTTGCGCTGGGGATCGTCCTTGTAGCGCTCGTTCAGCTCCTTGATCTGCGGCGAGTACGCCTGCAGCGCGCGCATCGACTTGATCTGCTTGATCGAGAGCGGCAGGATCACGATCCGGGTCACGAACGTGAGCAGGATGATCGCGATCCCGTAGCCGAGCGCCATGTTCTCCGCGAAGAACGTGAGGACCGCGTCGGCGACGTCGATGATCGGCTGCAGGATGTTGGCGATGGGCAGCATCAAGCGTGGGTCTCGTGCGTGTGGCGGGGGGCGGCTTTGCGGCGACGCGGCGGGGGCACCTCATCGACGCCGCCCCGGCTCCAGGGATTGCAGCGTACGAGACGCCACGCGGCGAGCGCTCCGCCGCGGACGATGCCGTGCCTGCGAATCGCCTGCTGCGCGTAGTCAGAGCACGTCGGGTAGTACTTGCACCGCGCCGGAAGCAGCGGGCGAGATCAGGCGGGAATAGGCACGAATGGGTAGCAACACCACCCACACGAGCGCCCGGCGGACCCGTTCTCGGGCCCGAGGTGACCGTTTCACGTTTTACACCTCGAAACGGCCCTGTTCACGTCTTGCCCCCGGCCAGCCCAGCCTCGGTGAACAGCTCCTCCATCGCCCTCGTCACGCCGCTCGCCCCCTCGCGCTCGACGAGCCCCGCAACGTCGGGTCGCGCCACGAGCACGAAGTCGTGGCTGTCGGGTACGTCCAGGGTCCAGAACGCCTCCTTCAGCGCCCGTTTGACGGCGTTTCGCTCGACGGCACCCCCAACCTTGCGGTTGACCGACAGGCCGAGGCGAATGTCGTCCTCAGCGTCGTCGCGGCGCGGGAAGGCATAGAGGACGAGAAAACGGTTTCCGTGCGAGGCGCCTTCGCGGTAGACCCGATCGAAGTCGCCGCTGCGGGAGAGGCGCCCACGCTTGCGCCCTTCGCCCGGCCCTTGGGACATGGTTAGGGAGTGAGCCGCTTGCGGCCCTTGGCGCGACGGCGCTTCAGGATCTGGCGGCCGCTGCGGGTACGCATGCGCGCGCGAAACCCGTGGGTCTTCGCGCGCTTTCGCTTCTTCGGCTGGTAGGTCCTCTTCAAGGCGTCGGCCAGTATAGGGCCGCTCTTAAAGCGGCCACTAAGCGCAGCGGCCGGGGCGCAGCTTTCTTTTCGCGCGAAATGCGGGGAGCCCCGGCGAGGCTCCCGGTGAGCCGACCTATAGTCGCTCGTCGTGTGCGGGCAGGCATCCTCGGGCGAGCTCAAGACGATTTGGAACGGGGTTCGCGAGGAGCTTCGAGCCTCGCTGCCGGAGGCCACGTTCGAGCTTTGGATCGAGCCGCTCGAGGCCGTCGCGGTGCAGCCGCCGCTCCTCCTCGTGAGCGGGCCGGCGCCCGCGCGTCGCTGGGTTGAGCGCCGCTACGCGGAGCGGATTGCGGCGAACCTGCGCACGCGTACGAGCGACCTCACCGGCGTTGGCTTCGTCGACTCCACAAGCGACGAGAAGGCGCCCCGTGACCCGCGCGAGCCCGTCTCGACGCCGATCGACCCGGCTCACACATTCGACAGCTTCGTGATCGGACCCGGAAACCGCCTCGCTCACGCTGCCGCGCTCGCCGTCGCAGAGAGCCCGGGCGAGGCCTACAACCCGCTCTTTCTCCACGGGCCACCCGGCCTCGGCAAGACGCACCTGCTTGGGGCCATCGCTGAATACCTGGCGCGCAACCATCCCGGGTTGAGCGTGCATGGGACCACCGCCGAGCGCTTCACCACCGAGTTCGTCGCCGCGCTTCGCCACGACGGGCCCGCCCGCTTCAAGCAGCGCTACCGCGAGCTCGATGCCCTCTTGATCGACGATGTCCAGGTCCTCGAGGGCAAGGCGCGCACCGAGGAGGAGTTCGTCCACACCTTCAACGCCCTGTTCGCTGCCGGGAAGCAGGTCGTCTTGAGCTCCGATCGTTCACCCGAGGCCCTGGCGCAGCTCGCCGAGCGGCTTCGCGACCGCTTCCAGTGGGGGCTCACCGTCGACCTCGAGGCCCCGGACATGCGGACCCGGGTCGCGCTCTTGTGGCGGATGGCCGCCCGTTCCGCGCCAGAGCTGCCCGAGCCCGATGCGCTTCGGGAGATCGCGGGGAGAGTTCCCGGCAACGTCCGCCTTCTGGAAGGCGCGATGACGCGTGTCGTGGCCACGGCTTCCGTCCTCTCGGAACCGATCACGACACCGCTTGTGCGCAAGGCGCTCCCCGCAGCCGGCGACGGTGGCACGCCGCTTGCCGCCGGCGCCGCCGCGCCAACCGTGGGCGCGATCCAGGAAGCCGTCTCCGGAGTCCTGGGGGTACCGCGATCCGAATTGCTCTCGAGCCGGCGTACTCCGCGCGTCGCTCGAGCAAGGCAACTGGCCATGTACGTGGCGCGCGAGATGACCGAGCTCTCCCTGGCTCAGATCGCCCGGGAGTTCGATCGCGACCATTCAACCGTCCTACACGCGATCCGCTCGGTCTCGCAACGCCTCGAGCCCGGATCGGAGACCGCAACCGCCATCCACAAGGTCCGGGCACAGCTAGGGACAACCAGCGTGATCGGCCTCACCGGCGAGCGCCCCCTGCACGACCGAAGCCCCCGTCCACAAGCTTGATCCACAGCCCGTTCGCCCATGTCCATGCGGCGAGCCGAGTACTTTCCACCGTCACCCACCAGCTAAATACATCTGACCCAAGTAGAAGGATGAGCAGTTCAGCCCAATGAAGTTCTCGATCTCACGTGAAAAGCTCTTCGACGCGCTCCAGCTCGCCGGTCGCGCGGTCTCGAGCCGCAGCACCCTGCCCTCGCTGGCCGGCATCTACCTCGAGGCGGGTGAGAGCAACCTCGTCATCCGTGCCACCGACATGGAGCTTGGGCTCACGCTCACGCTCGATGACGTATCGGTGGAGCAGGGGGGCACGGTCCTGCTGCCGGGCCGACTCCTGGTCGATGTCGTTCGCAGCCTGCCGGAGGGGGAGGCGACCCTGGCCCTGCGCGCGGAGCAGCGCGATGTCGAGCTCACGGCCGCCAGCGCACGCTTTCACCTGCGAACCCTCCCCGCTGAGGATTTCCCGCGGCTTCCCGAGGCGGACGGTGAGGCAGCAAGGCTTCCCGCCGCGCCGCTCGCCGAGACGATCGAGCGGGTCGCGCGGGCAGCGTCACGTGATGAGGTGCGCCCGATCCTGACCGGGGTCTTGGTCCAGGCTGAGGGATCCAACCTGACGATGGTCGCCACGGACTCCTACCGGCTCTCGGTCAAGCACACGGAGCTCGAGGGCGCCGGCGTCGGGGAGCCGATCGAGGCAAACGTCCCCGCTCGGGCGCTGCGTGAGTTGGCGCGCATCATCTCCTCCGAGGGCGCCGATGAGGTCGAGCTCGCCATGCCGCGCAACCAGGCGGTATTCCGCGCCGGCGGCATCGTCCTCACCTCGCGGCTGATCGATGGGCAGTTCCCGAGCTGGCGGCAGCTCATCCCCGAGTCCTTCGACCACGATGTGCGGCTGCCGCGCGAGGAATTCCTCGAGGTCAGCCGGAGGGTGAGCCAGCTGGCGCAGCGCAACGCCCCGCTGCGGCTGGCGCTGGCCGAGGGCGAGATCACGGTCGCGGCCGAGACACCCGACATCGGCGACGCCAGCGAGGGCATGCCCGCCTCCTATACCGGCGAGCCGATGGAGATCGCGTTTAACCCGCAGTTCTTCATCGAGGGGATCGATTCGGTCGACGGCGACGAGATCTCGCTGCAGGTCTCCTCGCCACTTCGCCCGGGCCTGCTGCGGCCCGTGGGCGGCGAGGACTTCTCGTACCTCGTGATGCCGATTCGCCTCAACGTCTAGCCGCATGCGCGCCCGTCGCGTCGCCACCCTCGGGCTCCGCAACCTGGCTGATGCCCAGGTGGAGCTCGGCGACGCAGTGACGCTCGTCTGGGGCCCGAACGGCGCCGGCAAGACGAACCTGCTCGAGGCTCTCTACCTCGGCCTCGCGGGTCGCTCGCCGCGGACACGTACGGATCGCGAGGCGATCGCGTTCGGCCAGAAGCTCGGGCGTGTGGAGGTGGAGGTCACAGACGGGCCCGAGACCAGCACCTTCCGCTGGGCCCTGGAGCGGGGCTCAGAGCGCCGCCACCAGGTCGACGGTCGCCCGGTCGATCCCACGGCGGCGGCCGAGTTGCGCCCCGCCCTGTCGGTCTTCATGCCGGATCGACTCGTCCTCGTGAAGGGGCCGCCGGCTGCGCGGCGCGCGCACCTCGATCGATTCTGCTCCGCGCTTTGGCCCGCCCGCGCGGAGACGCGCCGCCGCTACGGCCGCGCTCTCGCCCAGCGCAACGCGCTGCTCGGGCGGATCCGGGCGGGAGTCGCCGGCGAAGCCTCGCTCGACGCGTGGGACGCCGAGCTGGGGGCGGCGGGGATCGAGCTGATGGAGATTCGCGCGAGGGCGGTCGGGTCGCTTGCTTCGCCATTCGCGACGGCGGCACCCGAGCTGGGGCTCGAGGGCGACCCCACGCTCGCGTACCGACCGCGGAGCGATGCTGCTGATCCGCAGGAGCTGGCGGCCGAGCTCGCCGAGCGACGCGCGTCCGACCTGGCTCGGGGGTTCACGTCGCATGGCCCGCATCTCGATGAGGTGGCCATCTCCCGGGGTGGCCGGGCCCTTCGCCGCTACGGCTCGCAGGGCGAGCAGCGACTGGCCCTCCTCGGGCTGCTCTTCGCAGAGCGCGAGGTGCTCGTGGCGGAGGGTCGTCCAGGGCCGCTGATGCTCCTCGACGATGTCACCTCGGAGCTCGATCCCTCACGCCGGCGGCTCTTGTGCGAGCGGCTGGAGGCGGGCGGGGGCCAGGCGCTGATCACGGCCACCGAGCCCTCCCAGCTGCCGGCTGAGTGCCCGCGGCTCGAGCTGGCGATGCGCGAGGGAAACGTCTTCGTCGAGGCGCGCGATCGCGACGGCGGCGAACCCGATGCCTCACCGGCGGCCGCGTGAGCCCGCGGCGCGACCCGGATGCCCGCGGGCCTCGTCGGATCGGCGACGCCATGGGCGTGGTGCGCTCCGACGCCGCCCCCGCGACGCCCCTGGCGGCCGCTCAGGGGGTGTGGGCGCAGGTGGCCGGAGAGACGGTCGCGGCCCAGTCGGAGCCGGTTGCCGAGCGCGCCGGCGTGCTCACGATCGCGTGCCATTCGGCGACCTGGGCGCAGGAGCTTGACCTGATGGCGCCCGACCTCCTGGGGCGGCTCAACGAGGCCCTGGTGAAGACGGGTTCGGAGCCGTTCGAGCGGCTTCGCTTTACCGCCGATGCCGCGCGACACTTTCGTACGTAATTTGCAGGTAATTCGTGCGGTTTCGCAAGTCTTTCCGCTGCTCCTGACTGCTATCCTTATGTGAACTTGGACGGATGCCTCGCCACGTCTGAATCCGCCGCTTCTTCGTGGCCTGACGGTCGGGGTTTCCCACTCTCCATGCGCGGGTTCCTGCGGGTTCCCCGGAGAGGCCTGAGGGACCCGATCAGCATGAGCGAAAGGATTTAGTGGCAGACGCTACGAACGCCGCCAAAGAGGCGGCGTCTGCGAAGAAGGGGGCCAAGAAGGCGCCCGCGAAGAAGAAGGCGCCGGCCAAGGGCAAGCGCGGTGCGGCCGCGGGCAACGGCGACTACGGCTCGAGCGAGATCACGGTCCTGCGCGGGCTCGATCCGGTGCGCAAGCGGCCCGGCATGTACATCGGCTCCACCGGCCCGCGCGGGCTGCATCACCTCGTCTATGAGGTCGTCGACAACTCGGTCGACGAGGCCCTCGCAGGTCACTGCGACCACATCGAGGTCACGATCCATCCGGACAACAGCGTCACCGTCACCGATGACGGGCGCGGCATCCCGGTCGACGAGCATCCCGAGGAGAAGCGCCCAGCGGCCGAGGTCGTGCTCACGATGCTCCACGCCGGCGGCAAGTTCGGCGATTCCGACGGCTATAAGGTCTCCGGCGGCCTGCACGGGGTCGGCGTCTCCGTCGTGAACGCGCTGTCCGAGCGGCTCCACCTCGAGGTGCGGCGCGACGGCTACAAGTGGCAGCAGGACTTCGCGCGCGGCGAGATCGAGACCGAGCTCAAACGCGGCGAGAAGATCAGGGGCACAGGCACCACGATCACGTTCCTCCCCGACGCCGACGTCTTCGAGACGCTCGAGTTCGACTACCAGACCCTCGCCGAGCGGATGCGCGAGACGGCGTTCCTCACCCGCGGCTTGAAGATCGACCTCGTCGACGAGCGGGGCGAGAGCCAGAAGGACAGCTTCCAATACAAGGGCGGCATCGTCGACTTCGTCGCCTTCCTCAACGAGAACAAGGATCCACTGCACCGCAAGACGGTGTACTTCGACAGCGATGCGCCCGACGGCCAGGTCGAGGTGGCGATGCAGTGGAACTCCTCATATCAGGAGTCGGTCTTCTCGTTCGCCAACAACATCAACACCCACGAGGGCGGCTCGCACCTCTCCGGCTTCCGCTCGGCGCTTACGCGCACGCTCAACGCCTACGCACGCAACAAGGGCCTGCTCAAGGAGAAGGACGCGAACCTGACGGGCGACGACGTCCGCGAGGGGCTCACTGCCGTGATCTCGGTGAAGCTTGCCGACCCCCAGTTCGAGGGCCAGACGAAGACGAAGCTGGGCAATCCACCGGTCGAGGGACTCGTCAAGGAGACCGTCAACCGCAAGCTCGGCGAGTTCCTCGAGGAGCAGCCCGGCGAGGCGCGGCGGATCCTGGGGAAGGCCGTCGACGCAGCCCGCGCTCGTGAGGCCGCCCGAAAGGCCCGCGACCTGACGCGCCGTAAGTCCGCGCTCGAGAACTCGACGCTCCCAGGCAAGCTCGCCGACTGCACGGTGCGCGACCCGTCGCTGGCCGAGCTCTTCGTGGTCGAGGGCGACTCTGCCGGCGGCTCGGCCAAGCAGGCGCGCGACCGCAACACGCAGGCGGTGCTGCCGCTGCGCGGCAAGATCATCAACGTCGAGAAGAGCCGGATCGACAAGGTGCTGCAGAACAACGAGATCCAGGCGCTGATCACGGCGATCGGCACGGGCGTCGGCGACGAGGAGTTCAACATCGAGGACGCCCGCTATCACAAGGTCATAATCGCCACCGACGCCGACGTGGACGGAGCGCACATCCGCACGCTCGCGCTGACCTTCCTCTACCGGCAGATGCCGCTGCTGATCGAGGCGGGCTACGTGTTCATCGCCAAGCCGCCCCTCTACAGGGTGAAGAACGGCAAGCGCGAGACCTACCTCGAGAAGGAGTCCGAGCTCGAAGCGCTGCTCCTGCGCGACAAGATCGAGGACTTCGAGCTGACCGACGCCAACGGCAAGGACCGCAAGCTCACCGAGTCGCGCTGGCAGCGATTCAACCGCAAGCTGAACGAGTACGAGGGCTGGGCCGAGTCGCTGCAGGCCGAGTTCGGCCACGAGGCGGTCCGCTTCCTCGCCGAATCGCAGATCCTCGATGCCGGCGCCGCGACGATCGCGGGCGTCAAGAAGCTGATCGAAAGCGAGGATCCCGCCGAGGAGCCGTTCGAAACCGAGCTGGTCTCGTCGACCGACGACGTCCTCGAGGTCAAGGCGGTCGCCCGCCGCGACGGCCTCGCCAGGACGCATCACCTCCCGGCGGCGCTGTTCAAGTCAAACGATTACCGCCGCCTGGTCGAGGTCCACGCCGATCTGCTGAAGCAGGTCGGCCGGCCCCCGTTCGACGTGGCGCTCGGCGAGCGGCGCAAGGAGGCCGACTCGTTCGCGGAGCTGCGCCGCTGCATCCTTGAGCTCGCCCGCCACGGCGTCACCATGCAGCGCTTCAAGGGCCTGGGCGAGATGAACGCCGAGCAGCTGCGCGAGACCACGATGGATCCCGAGAGCCGCACGCTGCAGCGGGTCACCATCGACGACGGCGCGATGGCCGAGCGGGTATTCGCGGACCTGATGGGCGACAAGGTCGAGCCGCGCAAGGCCTTCATCGAGAAGCACGCGAAAGAAGTGCGGTTCCTCGATGTCTAGCCGTCGCTCGGACCACGACCCGAGGGCGGTCTAGATGGAGGCCGGCGGGCTCGCTGCCCTGACGGGCAATATCGAGGAGCGCGAGCTCACGCAGGAGATGCGCTCGTCGTATCTCGATTACGCGATGAGCGTGATCGTGGGGCGGGCGCTGCCTGATGTGCGGGATGGCCTAAAGCCCGTGCACCGCCGCGTGCTCTACGCGATGCACGATCTGGCGCTGCAGCCGAACCGCCCGTACCGCAAGTCGGCGTTCATCGTCGGCGAGGTGATGGGCAAGTACCACCCCCACGGCGACTCGGCGATCTACGACACCCTCGCCCGCATGGCGCAGGACTTCTCCCTGCGCTACCCGCTCGTGGACGGCCAGGGCAACTTCGGCTCGATCGACGACGATCCGCCGGCCGCGATGCGTTACACCGAGGCCCGCCTCGCCCGCCTCGCGACCGAGATGCTGCGCGAGATCGAGTCCGACACCGTCGAGTTCGTCCCCAACTACGACGAGTCGCAGCAGGAGCCGCTCGTCCTGCCCGCGCGCTTTCCGAACCTGCTCGTCAACGGGGCCACCGGCATCGCCGTCGGGATGGCGACCAACATCCCACCGCACAATCTGAGCGAGGTCGCAGGGGCGGTTCGCGCATACGCCGAGAACCCCGAGATCGACCTCGCGGGCCTGATGGAGCACGTCAAGGGGCCCGACTTCCCCGGCGGCGGGATCATGAGCATGGAGGGCATCCGCGACGCCTACGCCTCCGGTCGCGGGAGCGTCCGAGTGCGCGGCCGGGTGCACTCCGAGCCGCTCAAGGGCGGCAAGGACGCGTTGGTCATCTCCGAGCTGCCGTTCATGGTGAAGAAGGGCGGCGACACCGGGCTGATCTCGAAGATCGCCGACCTCGTGCGCGAGAAGAAGCTCGACGGCATCTCGGATCTGCGCGACGAGTCCGACCGCTCCGGGATGCGCGTGGTGATCGAGCTGAAGCGCGGCGCCGACCCGAACATCGTCACCAACAACCTCTACAAGCGCACCCAGCTCCAGCAGGCGTTCGGGCTCAACATGGTGGCGCTCGTCGACGGAGTACCGCGCACGCTCTCGCTGAAGGAGCTCGTCCATCACTACACGATCCACCAGCGCGAGGTGCTCACCAGGCGTACCCAGCACGAGCTGCGCCGCGCCGAGGCTCGCGCCCACATCCTCGAGGGGCTGCTGGTCGCGCTCGACAACCTCGACGCGGTGATCGAGCTGATCCGCGCCTCGTCCGACACCGACGTCGCGCGTACGGGCCTGATGGAGCGCTTCGAGCTCTCCGAGGAGCAGGCGCAGGCGATCCTCGACATGCGCCTCGCCCGCCTGACCGCGCTCGAGTCCGACAAGGTCCGCGCCGAGCACGCTGAGCTCCAGGAGACGATCGCCGAGCTGCGGGCGATCCTTGGCGACCCGGCGCGTGTGGACGCCCTCCTGCTCGAGGAGCTCGACGCGCTCGAGCAGCGCTACGGCGACGACCGCCGCACCGAGATCACCCACTTCGAGGGCGACGTGAACATCGAGGACATGATCGCCGAGCAGCAGATGGTGATCTCGCTCACCCACTCCGGCTACGTGAAGCGCCTGCCGGTCGCCACCTACCGCCAGCAGCATCGGGGCGGCGTCGGCGTGATGGGGATGGAGATGAAGGAGGGCGACTACATCGAGCACCTCCATATCTGCTCGACCCACGATTGGCTGCTCTTCTTCACCAACCGCGGCAAGGTATATCGGCTCAAGGTCTACGAGCTGCCGGAGGGCTCGCGCACCTCGAAGGGCCGCGCGCTCGTGAACGTGCTGCCGCTTCGCGACGGCGAGCGAGTGATGGCCGTTATCCCCACCCGCGACTTCCAGGAGGCCAAGTACCTCGCCTTCGCGACCGCCAAGGGCCTCGTCAAGAAGACCGAGTTCACCTCCTACAACACGCCGATCCGCGCCGACGGGATCATCGCGATCAAGGTGCGCGACGGCGACGAGCTCGTGCAGGTGCGGCTCACCACGGGCGATGACGACTTGCTCTTGGTCTCGCGCTCGGGTCACGCCTCCCGCTTCTCGGAGAAGAAGGTGCGTTCGATGGGGCGTGACACCTCGGGCGTGAAGGGGATGAACGTCGAGGGCAAGGTCGCCGGGTCGGCCAACAGGGTGCTGGCGATGGACGTGGCCCGCGACGACTCCGAGCTCTTCGTCGTCACCGAGAACGGCTACGGCAAGCGCACGCAGGTCTCCGAGTACCCGACCAAGGGCCGCGGGACCAAGGGCGTGCTCACGATCAAGCTGACCGAGAAGAAGGGCGGCCTCGCCGGCGCCCTCATCGTCCGCGAGCATCAGGACCTGCTGTTCATCTCCGTCAACGGCATGGTGCAGCGGACCCAGGCGGGCGGGATCTCGCAGATGGGCCGAGCGACCCAGGGCGTTCGGGTCATGAACATGCGCGAGGACGACACCGTCTCCGCGGTTGCCCTCGTGGTCGAGTCGAGCGCCGGTGCGAGCGTGGCGGAGGAAGCCGAGGCGGTGGCCGAGCAGGCCGCGGAGGGCGCCAAGCCCGCAGCGGCTCCAGGGAGCGACGGCGCGGGCTGAGGCGCCGCACCCGGCCGTGCCGGACCGGCGGCTCAAGTCTCGAGGAAGCCCTACCGATAACGGAGCTGTGCCCCGTGCAAGCTTCGCGCTCGCTGCCCTCACCGCAGTTCTCCTGCTGCCAGCTCCCTCGCTGGCGGCTCCCGACATCCTGCGGACAAAGCTGAGCAACACCAGCGAATACGACATCGACAACGACCCGCAGGGGCCGTCGGGCGGCGATCAATCGGGCTCTACGGGCGAGCTGCTGAAGGGCGGCGAAGTCGTGGGCCGCTTTGTGACTGGCTGCAGGGCGGCCGCTGCCAACGTGGGGATCTGCGAGGGCAGCTTCTGGTTTTCGGGTCGGGGGCAGATCTACGCGGCGGGCCGCTTCCGGGGGGACGCAGAACGCAATCAGATTCCGATCCTTGGGGGCACCCGCGAGTTCAAGGGAGCCGGCGGCCAGCTCACCGTGTCGAGGGTCTCGGACCCGGGCCTCACCCGGCTCGTGTTCAGGTTCTCTCGCTGAGCGGCCTGCGACGGGCGGCACCGCCCAGGAACCGGCGGCACGCGTCTAGTTCGAGACCGCGCGGCGGTAACGGCGGACCGAGAGGTACGCGAACACCAGCGTGATCCCGACGCACCAGAGCACGGCGATCCAGATGTCGTTGCCCGCCGGGGTACCCAGGAAGAGGGCCCGGGCGGCGTCGACCATGAAGCTGAACGGATTGATGTCCGCCGCGAAGGTCTGGAGAGGCTCAGGCATCGATTCGGGCGGGGCGAAGGCCGACGACGCGAAGGTGAGCGGGAAGATGAGGATGAAGCCGAACGCGTTCGCGCTCTCCGGCGTCGAGGAGTTGAGCCCGACCCAGGCGAAGACCCACGAGAACGTGTAGCCGATCAGCAGGAACAGCCCGATCCCGGCCAGCACCTCGAGCGGCGAGGTGGTGATGTCCCAGCCGACCACGATCCCGACGGTGAAGAGGACGACGAGCGAGATCATGTTGGTGACGACGTCGGCGAGCGTGCGGCCCGTCAGCACCGCGGAACGGGCCATCGGCAGCGACCGGAACCGATCGATGAGGCCCCGCCCGAGGTCCTCCGAGAGCCCGAGCGCGGTCACGAAGCCACCGAACGCCATCGACTGGACGATGATGCCCGGCATCAGGAAGTCGGTGTAGTCGCCGAACCCCGGCGTCGCGATCGCGCCGCCGAAGACGTAGACGAACAGCACCACGAACATCACGGGCTGGATCGTGAACGCGGTCAGCAGATCCGGCTGGCGGGGGATGCGCCGAAGGCTGCGCTCGGCGAGCACGAAAGCGTCGGAGACCGCCATCCGCAGCGAGCTCATCGGGCCGCCTCCTCGCGCCCGGCCTCGGCGTCTCCCTCGCCCTCCTCGCCGTCGGCGTGCTCCACGTGCTCACCGGTCAGCGTCATGAAGACGTCGTCGAGCGTGGGCCGGCGAAGCGCGATGTCGTCGACGCCCACCCCGGATTCGTCCAGGCGGCGCACGGCATCGGTGATGGCGCCCCTGCGGTCGACCACCGGGATGCGCATCGTTCCATCCACCGACTCCGGATCCGACTCGCCGATCCCCCGCAGCGCTCTCCCAGCGGCCTCGGCCTGGGAGGAGTCCTCGAGGCGGACCTCGAGGCGCTCGCCACCCACCTGAGCCTTGAGTTCGTCGGAGGTGCCCTCGGCGATGAGGTTGCCGCGGTCGATCACAGCGATCTGGTCGGCGAGGCGGTCGGCCTCGTCGAGATACTGCGTCGTCAGAAGGACGGTGGTGCCACCTGCGACCCGGTCCTCGATCGTCTCCCACAGACCGATGCGGCTGCGGGGATCGAGCCCCGTCGTCGGCTCGTCCATGAACAGCACGGGCGGTCGAGCCACGAGCGACGCGGCGAGATCGAGCCGGCGGCGCATGCCTCCCGAGTAGGTCCGGACCAGCCGGTCGGCGGCCTCGTCCAATGCGAAGCGCTCGAGCAGCTCGGTCGCCCGTACACGCGATTCGGGGCGACCGAGGTGATAGAGCCGCCCCACCATCTCCAGGTTCTCGGCGCCCGTCAGGTTCTCGTCGACCGCCGCCTGCTGGCCGGCGACGCCGATGTGGGCGCGAAGCTCCTTCGCCTCGGCGACGACGTCGAAGCCCGCGACCTGGGCGGTGCCGTCGTCGGGCTCGAGCAGCGTGGTGAGGATGCGGACCGCCGTCGTCTTGCCGGCTCCGTTCGGGCCCAGGAGTGCGAGCACGGTGCCCGCGGACGCGGTCAGGTCGACGCCGCACAGCGCACGGACGTCGCCGAACGACTTCTTGATCCCTCGAGTCTCGATCACCGCTTCTTCGGCCATGCCTTTGAACCTAGCGACCGGGCTCGCAAACCCGAGTGGCATCTAGCATCAGCGTCGTGAGATCGCCGCTGCCACGCGCCGTTCGCCGGCGCCTGCGGGCGCGGCGGGCCGACGACCCCGCGCCCTTCGTGGTTGGGGCCGCACGCTCCGGCACGACGCTGCTGCGGATGATGCTCGACTCCCACAGCGAGCTCGCGATCCCGTTCGAGACCCAGCTTTTGCCGGAGCTGATCGACGCCTCGCGCGATGACGCGACTCCAGCGCAGCTCGCCGACATGCTCATCGGCCATCGGCGCTTTCCCGACTTCGACCTCGATCCCGTCGAGATGCGAGCTGCGTTCCTCGCTCCCGACCCGTTCAACCTCGCCGACGCGATGCGGGCCTTCTACCGCGCCTACGCCAAGCGCCAGGGAAAGCCACGTTGGGGTGACAAGAGCCCGGGCTACGCGCTCCACCTGCGCAAGATCGCTCGCCTGTTGCCGGAGGCCCACTTCGTTCACCTGATTCGCGACGGACGCGACGTGCGCCTCTCGCAGCTGCGTCGCGGGCACAACCCGCCGGGCGCCGGCAAGCACGCTCGTCGCTGGAAACGCCGTGTGCAGACGGCGCGCCGCCAGGGCGCGCAGGTCGACCACTACATGGAGCTGCGCTACGAGGAGCTGATCGCAGACCCCGAGCCCGAGCTGCGGCGGATCTGCGAGTTCGTCGGGCTGGCCTTCGACCCCGCGATGCTCAGCTACCACGAGCGCGCCGGCGAACGCCTCGGCGAGATCGACCGCGACCTGGAGGCCGGCCAGGAGCTGGCGAGCGAGCGCGAGCGCCCGGTATTTCGGGCGGAGGACCGGCTCGACTTCCACAAGCTCACGAAGGAGCCCCCGCGTGCCGACCGCGTCGCGAAGTGGAAGCGGGAGATGCCGTCGGAGGATCTCGCGGACTTCGAGCGCGTTGCCGGCGATCTGCTCGAGGAGCTGGGCTACGAGCGCGGGCTAGCCTCCCCGCGATGATCCACGTGGCGACGGTCCATTGGCGCGATGACCGCTGGGTCGATGTGCAGCTGGGCTACCTCGAGCGTCACCTGCCGCAGCCGCACCGGGTCTATGCGTTTTTGAACGGCATGGACGAGGACCACTCGGAGCGCTTCTACTACGCCTCCGACGAGAACGTGCGCGAGCACTCGACCAAGCTCAACCTGCTCGCCGACATGATCGCCTTCGACGCCGAGGGCGACGACGACCCCCTGCTCTTCATCGACGGCGACGCCTTCCCGATCGCCGACCTCGGCCCCCTGATCGAGTCCGACCTCCCGCGCGACCGGTTGATCGCCGTTCGCCGTGACGAGGCATCCGACGTGCAGCCGCATCCGTGCTTTTGCCTGACGACGGTCGGCACCTGGCGGCAGCTCGGCGGCGACTGGCGCAAGGGCGGGCACTCCTGGACGAACGACGCCGGCCGTGAGGTGAGCGACGTCGGCGCCCGTGTTCTCAAGGCGGTGGAGGATCAAGACCTGGACTGGCGCGCCCTTAAGCGCTCCAACAAGCAGAACCCCCACCCGCTCTTCTTCGGCGTCTACGACGACCTCGTCTACCACCACGGAGCCGGCTTTCGCAAGGCGCGTGGCGGGCGGCTGCGCATCGCGGAGGCCGGAGTTCACGAGGCGCGGGCGTCGTGGCGAGCCCGCGCGATCGAGGCGCTGCCCAAGAGCCGGGTGAAGCGCTACCTGCGCGAGCGTTTCCATCCCGCCCTTCGCATCAACCGCCAGCTTCAGAAGGAGGCGCAGGCGCTCTCCGACGAGTGGTTCGAGCGCCTGAAGAGCGATCCCGAGTTCTATCGGGCACTGATCTAGTCCCGTGAGCGCGGAACCACAGGCCGACCTCGTCCCCGCTCCGTTCGTGGTCGGCTCGGGCGGCTCCGGCACGACCACCCTGCGCCTGATGCTGGACGCGCACCCGCAGCTGGCCGTGCCGCCCGAGACCGGCTTCCTCCCGGACCTGGCGAAGGTCGCGGAGGCGGATGGGGCAAGCGCCGATGACATCGTCGGCGTCGTCCTCGCTGATCGCCGCTGGGGCGATTTCGGGTTCGAGCGCTCGGAGCTCGAGGCGATCTTCGGTTCCGTCGAGCCGCTGACTGGAACCAACGCCGCGCGCGCGTTCTACCGCGCTTACGCCGATCGCCACCGCAAACCCCGGTGGGGCGACAAGACGCCCGCGTACGCGAAGTCGATGCGCAGGATCGAGCGGCTGCTCCCGGAGGCCCACTTCATCCACCTGATCCGCGATGGCCGCGACGTGCGGCTCTCGCGCCTCAACCGCACCGACGACCCCCCGCCGATCGAGATCGCCGCCAAGCGCTGGCGCCGGCGGATCGAGCGCTCGCGCCGCATCTCGAACGACCTCGCCCACTACATCGAGGTGCGCTTCGAGGACCTGATCACGGACGCCGAGCCCACCCTGCGCCGCGTCTGCGAATTCATCTCGCTCGACTACGACGCGGCGATGCTCGCCTACCACGAGAGCGCTCGGGACCGCCTCGCGGAGATGGCTCACAACCTCCCAGCCGAGGAGGGAAAGCAGCACCGTCCCGGCACCCGCCTCGAGCGCAAAGGGTCGAGCCTCAAACCCCCGGATCCATCGATGATTGGCCGCTGGCGCGAGCGGATGAGCAGCGAGGAGGTCGGCGCCTACGAGGCTGAGGCCGGCGACCTCCTGAGCGAGCTCGGTTACCCGCTCGTGACGAGATGAGCACGCTCGTCGCCGTCCTTGGCATGCACCGCAGCGGCACCTCGGCGGTGGCGGGGACGCTCAGCGCACAGGGGCTCGAGCTTGGACCCGTCTCCGAGCGCAATCCGTTCAATCCGCGCGGAAACCGCGAGATCCCCCGCATCCGCAAGCTCCACGACAGAATCCTCGCCCGCAACGGCGGGTCGTGGTGGGATCCGCCACGCGAGATCAAGATCACCGCCGGCCAGCGTGAGCGCCGCGACGACATCCTGGCCACCATTCCCGGCGACCTGCGCGGGATCAAGGACCCTCGCATGCTCGTGGTGCTCGGCCTGTGGCGCGAGCTCGAGCCGGCTTGGATCGGTGTCATCCGCAATCCGGTCGCCGTCTGTGCCTCGCTGCGTCGCCGCGCCGAGGCGCGCGGCAAGCCAACGCTCGACCTCGACGAGTGGGAGGCGCTGTGGCGGCGCTACAACCAGAACCTGCTCGCCGAGCACGCGCGCTCGGCCTTTCCGATCGTCGACTTCGACCGTGCCGCGGAGCTGGATTCCCAGGTCCGAGCCGCGCTCGCATTCCACGGGATCAAGCCACCGCGCTCGGCCTCGTTCTACGACCCCGAGCTCGACACAGCGGGCGCGGAGAGCTGGCGCGAGCGGGTGCGCTCCACCGAGAGCCTCGAGCTGTGGGAGCGTCTGAGCGAACGCAGCGCGGTCGCGCGTTAGCCCGGTGTCCCCCATGAATCAAGACGAAGCCGCCCGGGCGCCCGAGCGCAAGGATCCGCCAAAGGGACGCCTCGAGACCGCCGACGAACGGCAGCCTCCCGACTTCATCATCATCGGCGCCCAGCGGGCGGGGACCACGTCTCTTTACCGCTACCTGACCGAGCATCCCCGGGTCGGCGGCGCCTGGCGCAAGGAGGTCCACTACTTCGATTACAACCTCGAACGCGGCTGGCGGTGGTACTTGGCGCACTTTCCCAAGCGGGGCAAGTTCGAGGCCGTCGGCGAGGCGAGCCCCTACTACCTGTTCGACCCCGATGTGCCTGGCCGCGTTCACGCGGCGCTCCCTGACGTTCTGTTGATCGCGTTGCTTCGCAACCCGATTGACCGCGCGTTCTCGCAGTACCAGCTGGCCACTCGGCGCGGATTCGAGAGCGAGAGCTTCGCCGACGCGGTGAGGATCGAGCCCGACCGTCTTGCCGGCGGCGACGCGATCGCGCTGCGGCGGTTCTCCTATCTGCGCCGCGGCCACTACGCGGAGCAGCTCGAGCGCTGGCTCAAGCACTTCCCACGCGAGCGATTGCTCGTCCTAAAGAGCGAGGAGCTCTACGCCGATCCCGCGCGGGCCCTGGACGAGACGCAGGAGTTCCTCGGCGCCGAGCGCCACCTTCCACAGGAGCTTCGCCACTACCACGCGTCCGACTACGAGACCGCGATCGATCCGGCCACGCGGGCGGAGCTGCGCGCGTATTTCGAGCCTCACAACCGCCGGCTCCACGAGCTGCTCGGCCGCGACTTCGGGTGGGAGCTGGATCGCTAGTGGCGAGTAGGGCGGGACCCCGTCGCCTACGCTGTCCCACGTGCTCTTCGGGCGCAAGAAGACGACCAAGAACGACATCCTGGTCACGGGTACGGGCCGGTCGGGCACGACCCTGACCTGCCACCTGCTGAACAAGCTGCCGGACACCGTTGCCCTGTTCGAGCCGATGAAGGTGAGCAAGTTCCCCGAGCTCGGCACGCACTCGAAGATGTGCCGAGAGATCGAGCGCTTCTGCGACCGGCAGCGCCGGACGCTGCACGAACGCGGGGTGGCGATCTCCAAGAACGCCGACGGCGCGATTCCCGACAACCCGTTCGGCACCGCCCGCACCGAGGAGGGGCTGCGGCGTAGGTCGATCAAGAAGGGCGAGGTCGCGATCGACAAGCAGCTCTCGCAGGATTTCACCCTGATCGTCAAGCACATCTCCGCGTTCGCGGCGCTCTTGGGCGAGCTGGTCGAGCGGTTTCCCGTCTACGCCGTCGTCCGCAACCCGCTCCCCGTCCTGGCGTCGTGGAACAGCATCGACTTCAACCTGCAGCAGGGCCACGTGCCGGCCGCCGAGCGGATCACGCCCGCGTTGAAGGCGGACCTGGCGAGCATCAATGATCCGCTCGACCGCCAGATCCACGTCCTCGCGTACTTCCACGGGCAATTTCGCCGCTACCTGCCCGACGAGTCGATCCTTCGCTACGAGTCGATCATCGAGAGCGGTGGGTCGGCGCTCAGCGTGATCCACCCCGCCGCCACGGAGCTCAGCGAGCCGCTGCAAAGTCGCAACGTGAGCGAGCTCTACGACCGCGACAGCCTGCAGCGCATCGGTGAGCGGCTGCTGCGGTCGGATGGCGCTCACTGGCAGTCGTACTCGAAGGAGAGCGTCGAGGAGCTGCTCGAGCTCTCGCTTCAGGATGCCCGCTGACGAGCGCGTGCGAACGGTCCTCTTCTACCGGAACTTCAAGAAGTTCCACGGCGGCCACCTGAAGGTGTGGGACTACTTCAATCACGTGCGCGCGTCGCCCCAGCACACGCCGAGGATCGCTTTTACGCCGCAGACGAGCTGGGACGAGAGCAACCCGTGGGCGGCGGACGGCGCGCTTGTGGTCGAGGACGCGGGGTCGGTGCATCCCGACATCTTCTTCCTCGCGGGGCGCGACTGGGAGATGGCCGAGGAGCATCCCGACTTCTCGCCGGACGTGCCCGTCATCAACTTCCTCCAGCACGTGCGCCACGCCGATCCCGAGAGCTCGCGGCATGGGTTCCTGCGGCGCAAGGCGATCCGCATCTGCGTGAGCGAGGTGGTCGCCGACGCCGTTCGCGAGACCGGACTCACCGAGGGCCCGGTGCTCGCGACGCCGAACTCGGTCGACCTCGACCGCCTGCCCGCCCCTGGCGAGCGCGAGCAGGACATCGACGTGCTGATCGCCGGGCTCAAGCGGCCGGCCCGCGCTCGCAAGCTGGAGGCGCGGCTCGAGGCGCCGGGACGGCGGATCGTGCTGCTGCGCGAGCTGCTCCCGCGCGAGGAGTACCTGAATCACGTGCAGCGGGCGCGCGTAACCGTCTTTTTGCCCAACGACACCGAGGGCTTCTACCTGCCGCCACTCGAGGGCATGGCGATGGGGACGCTGGTCGTCTGTCCCGAGCACGATGGCGAGCACGCCATCTACCGCCACGGGGAGAACTGCTTCCGGCCGGCCTATGAGCTCGACGAGCTGGCGGTCGCCGCCGAGGCCGCGCTCGCGCTCGATACCGAGCGCACCCGGGCGATGCGGGCAGCGGCGCGCAAGACGGCGGAGGGGCGCAGCATGCAGGTCGAGCGGGCGACGTTCCTCGAGATCCTGAACAACGTCGACGAGCTGTGGTGAGCGCGCCCGATCCTGCGAGCGTGCAAGAGAGCCCCGCCCCGTTCATCGTCGGGGTCGGGCGTTCGGGCACCACGCTGCTGCGACTGATGCTCGACGCGCATCCGCAGCTCGCCATCCCACCGGAGACTCAGTTCATCCCCGAGCTGGTCGAGGCGGCGCAGACGCCCGGGGCCACCGCCGAGGTGGTTGCGGATGTGCTCGTTTCGCACCGGCGCTTCGGCGACTTCGGGATCTCGCCGCAGGAGGCCCGCGGCGCCTTCGCCGCGCTGGATCCCTTCGAGCTCACCGCCGCCCTGCGCTGGTTCTATCTCACCTACGCGCAGCGGCACGGCAAGCAGCGCTGGGGCGACAAGAGCCCCGGGTACGGCTGGATGATGGAGCCGGTCGAGCGCGCCCTCCCAGAGGCGCACTTCATCCATCTGATCCGGGACGGTCGCGACGTCGCGCTCTCCAAGCGCGCGAAGCGCGACGACGACCCCAGCGCCGAAAGGCTGGCGCGCCACTGGGCCAAGCGGATCCGGTGGACGCGCGAGCAGGGCCAAGCGGCCCGGCACTACATGGAGTTGCGCTACGAGGATCTCGTCGCCGAGCCCGAGCGAGAGCTGCGCCGGATCTGCGCGTTCATCGAGCTCGAGTTCGACGCGGCGATTCTCCAGTACCACGAGGGTGCCTCGGGCCGCCTCTCGGAGATCGCTCGAGACATGCCCGCCGGGACGGAGCTCGAACCCGGTCGCACACGCGATCCGGTGGCGGCGGACAAGCGAGTCGCCATCCACCAACTCGCCACCGAGCCTCCGCGCGCCGACCGGATCGCGAAGTGGAGGACGGACATGTCCGAGACCGACCGGGCGGAGTTCGAGCGCGTCGCCGGCGACGTTCTGGCCGAGCTGGGATACGAGACGCTCGAGCGCTGAGCTCATCCCCCCGATTTGCTTCAATCGGTGGACCAGAGAAAGGAGGTGGTCCTACTGATTCACATGCTTAACGGGACGCTGGAGGTGCAGGGCCGCTAGGAAGGCCGCGCCGGTCCCCATCCGCGTGAGCGGAGGTGAGGCCGCGCACCGTGCGAGCCGTCCGGTGGAATCCACCCCGGGCACCGGCGAGCCAAGGAGGCGGGATGCTGTCCCACCCCGCCGTTACTCCGGCGCTCGCTCCCAAATCGCACCTGCGAGGGGCCGTCCTTTGGGGCGGCCCCTCGTCTTTCTCAGGCCGCCTGTGGCAGGTAGGTCTCCCAGGCGACCGGGATCCGCGGGCTCGCGATCCGGATGAAGACCGTCGGGCCGGGCGGCTTAGGCCGATTCGCTGGGTGCATGCGCGCCTCGTGCGGTGTTCGGTTGCCCTTGCGGCGGTTGCAAGGGGCGCACGCCGCCACGATGTTGTCCCACTCCGAGAGGCCGCCACGGCTGCGCGGGATCACGTGGTCGACCGTGAGCCCGGTTGCCTCGTGGCCGCAGTACTGACAGGTCCAGGAGTCACGGGCCAGGACCGCTTTGCGGGTGATCTTGCGACGGTGCACGTCGCGAGGGATGCGCACGTAGCGAACGAGACGGATCACGCACGGCTTCTCCAGCTCGAGCCGCTCCGAACGCAGGACGCCCTCGCGCTCCTCAAGGATCTCGGCGCGTTCCTTCAGGACCAGCACGGCCGCCCGCCGCATCGTGCAGACGTTGATCGGCTCGAAGGAGGCGTTGAGAACGAGGACGCGCCCTCCGGGCCGATCCGGCCCGTGGCCGTTGTGGCCGTTGAGCGACCTGTGACCGTTCGTGACGGCCGGTGCGACCCCCGTCTTCATTGCGCAGGAATCTTAGACCGGCGGCTAGCCGGACCGGGTGGAACGCCTACGCGCCGGGGACCCCGGGCGCCCCCACCGGGTAGCTGCCCAGCACCCGCACGGACTCGGCCTTGCCGCGCAGCGCTGTGATCGCCTCGTCCACCAGCGGATCATCGCCACGGCCCTCGAGGTCGATGAAGAACATGTAGCGGCCGAGGCCGCTGCGGCGCGGGCGCGATTCGATCCGGGTGAGGTTGATGCCGCGGCTCGAGAACTCCGTCAGGGCTTCGACGAGCACTCCGGCGTGGTCTTCGCCCAGCTCGGAGAAGATCAGCGTCGTCCGCCACGGCCCGTCACCTTTGGACCGGGTGCCGGCCGGTGCGATCCAGACGAAGCGCGTCACGTTGTCTGCCTCGTCCTCGATGCCCTCGCGAAGCACCATGGCCCCGTAGAGCTCGGCCGCAACGGGCGAGCCGATCGCCGCCCATGGCTCCGTAGCCTGCGCGACGATGCGAACCGCCTCCGCGGTGCTCGAGACGGTCCAGGTCTCGGCTTTGGAGAGGTGCTCGCGAGCGAACCGCGCGCACTGGGCGCTCGCCTGCGGGTGGGAGAGCACCATCTCGATGTCGCTCAGCGCGAGCTCGCTGCGCGCGATCAGCGAGTGCGAGATCCGCTGATCGTGCTCGCCCGCGATCGTGACCTCGGGGGCGTCGAAGGCCAACGCGTCGAGCGTCGTGCGAACGGAGCCCTCGATCGAGTTCTCGAACGGGACGAATGCACGCCCCGCCGTTCCGTCGGCCACGGCGCGGATCGCGTCGTGGACGGTTGGCTCCGGCACTGCCTCGATCTCGGCGCCGCCCGCGGCACGGCGCAGCGCGTCGTCGGTGTATGTGCCCGCGGGCCCGAGGAAGGTGACCTTCATGAAGCGGGCGACGGTAGCGGACGGCAAAGGTGCCGGGAGGGCGCAGCTACTCGAAGTTGACCTGGAAGGTGGCCATGTTGTTCTCGGTCACCTGCTCGTCGCAGACGGGCAGCACGTTTACCTCCAGAGTCAAATCCTGCCCGGTCGCCGGCTCGGGGTCGATCTCGATCTCTGCGTCCTCACTCGCGCCGGGCTCGATCCGCTCGATCTCGGCGCTGCCCTCGAACGTCTCATCGGCGCCGCTCAGGGCGGCCTCCACCGGGACGGCCGTCTCCTCCGTGTCCCCCTGGTTCTCGGCAGTCACGACGATCGTGTAGGGCGGGCCGCCGGCGACGACCGTGAGCGCATCCGGAGTCAACTCAGTGTCGTTGATGACCGTGTTGACGCGCGCGAGGCCATGGACTCCTGGCGGACACGCACCCCCGATGGCGACCCCGGAGAACGCCGTGGAGAGCGTGTTGACGTCGAGGAAACTCTCGTCGGGAAGGAAGTTTTCCTCCGGCAGGCGCTCGTCCTGGGCCACCGGCACGTCCTCCTCGTCGATCGTCGTGTTGATCTCCTCGCGTGCACGCTGATAGAGCACATCGGATGCGAGGAAGTAGCGCATGAACACCGCGATCTGGTCCAGTGCGTCGCTCGCGTTCTCGGTGCCGAGCGCCGTATCGACCTGCTCGGCGATGCCGCTGATGCCGTCGGCCCGCAGCTCGTAGGCCCTGACCAGATCGGCCTGAGCCCCAGCCACCTCGTCGGGTGCGTCGAGCCCCTCGACCCGAGCGAGCAGGCTCTCCGCGGTCCCGCGGTCGGAGAGCACTTGTGCGCGGAATGCCGCCTCGTCGAGGTTGCCGGGATCCCCCAGGAGCTTGAAGAAATCGTCGGAGAGCTGCTGCGATTCAACGGCGATGGCGACAAGGTCGCTGTTGTAGTTCTCGAACGCGCGCTCCTTGCGATTGTCGAGGCAGGCCTTGAAGCCGATGACGACGAGGATGATGATGCCGACGCCGATCACCAGCGCCATCAGGCGCCGTGCCAGATAGGGCCGTTGCTGGGGCGCTCCAAATCGCTGCGACCGGTCCGGTTGATCCTCCTCGAACCCGTCGTCGTCGTCCATGAAAGCCAAGGTGTCCTCCGTGGCTCGAACGGCCCCATGGGAGAGGGGGCCGCCAAGCCCAGTTGGTGGCGCAGAGTATGAAACCTCGTGCGGAGGGCACTTCCCGCCCCCCGGGAGTCATGCGTCGATCGCAACAAACCGGCCAGGCACGCGCCGGGCAGGAGGCGGATGCGCGTCGGCGAAGGGGAAGTGAGGATGGTGGGCGAACTCGTAATGGACCGGTTTCGCTTGCAGGAGCGAATCGGATCTGGCGGTATGGGCACCGTCTACAAGGCGTTCGACGAGCGTCTCCAGCGGCACGTCGCCGTCAAGGAGGTGATGGCGGGAGACCCCGCCCGCGTCGTGCGGGAGGCACAGGCCGCCGCGCGCCTCAACCACCCCGGAATCGTCACCCTGTTCGAGCTGGGGATCGACGGCCACCGGGCGCTGCTCGTGAGCGAGCTCGTCTCCGGCACGACCCTGGACGAGCTGGTCCGCGACGGTGATCTCTGTGACCGTGATGTCGGCGAGCTGGGCGCCGACGTCTGCGAGGCGCTCGAGCACGCCCACGAACGCGGCGTCGTTCACCGGGACGTAAAGCCGCAGAACGTGATCGCGAGCGGCGCCGACGGCGCCGGCAAGCGCGCCAAGCTGATGGACTTCGGGATCGCCAGCCTGATCGGCTCACCGACGCTCACCGCCACCGGAGAGGTGGTGGGAACGCTCGCCTACATGTCGCCCGAGCAGGCGGAGGGCGCCCCAGCGGAGGAGGCGTCCGACACCTACTCGCTTGCCCTGACGCTGTACGAGTGTTGGGCGGGGGAGAACCCCGTTCGCAGGGCAACCCCAGCCCAGACTGCCCGCGAGCTCGGTTCACCGCTGCCGCCGCTGGGCGCCTACCGTCCGGACCTTCCCTCCGACCTGTCCCTGGCAGTCGACGCCTGCCTGCGAGCGGACCCGGAGTTGCGTGCGCCCCTCGCCGACCTCGCCCATGCGCTCGAGCGCACGATCCCTGAGCTCGACGACACCTACGCTCTGCCGACGCCCGAAAGCGATGCCGCGAGCGACCCGGGCGTGCTTCGGCTTTCAGCTGCCCGGCTGGCTCCGGCCCTCGCCCTCGTGGCCCTCTGCGTGCTGCTGGCGGCACCGGCTGGCCTGCCGGGCCTGGCGCTCGTGACGGCGACCCTCTGTCTTCCCGCTCTGCTCTTCGCGACCTCCCCAGGGCGCCTCGCCCTGCCTGGCCTCTCGATCGTGCTGGGAGCGCTGTCGCTGGGCGCGGCCTACCCGGCCGCGGTTGCTGCCAGCGAACGGACGCCCCTCTCCCGCTTCGCGATGGGAGTGATCGGATGGGCGTGGCTGCTCGGCGCGTGCGCCGCGCTCGGCATCGCGCCGCCCGCCGATCTCATGGAGCCGCCGCCGGCGAATTGGGACGCGAGCGTCGCCACCGCCTCAAGCGCCCTCCTGGTCCCGCTCACCGAGCCCGCCTCGCTCCTGGGCTTCGCCGTCTTTGGCCTTGGCGCCACGACGCTTGGGCGCATCATCGAGGCGAGGCACCTCGCAATGGCCGTGGTCGGCTCGCTCCTGTGGGCGGCTGCGCTTGCGGCGGCGATGAGGTTCGTCGGCGACGGCGGGCTCGACTGGGCACCCGCAGTGATCGTCGCTTCGGCGCTGCTGGCGCTCGCGAGCAGGCGCGGGTATCGCCCGCCCAGGCCTCGCCTCCGTGGCTTCACCGCCCCTGGCCGAGTGCCCGCACACCACTAGCAGGGTGCTTACGCACCACTAGGATTCTCCCGTTCATGCGCCGTTGCGCCGGGCTGCCCATGGCCCGGGGCCGCGAGTCGCAGCAAGGGAGAGTGGACCATCAGCGTTCTTCGCAACCTGGAACAACGGCTCGAGAACCTCGTCGAAGGGGTGTTCAGCCGTGCCTTCTCCTCGCAGGTCCAGCCGGTCGAGATCGCGCGCAAGCTGGCGAAGGAGATGGACGCGCACAAGACGACGTCGATCTCCCGGATCTATGTGCCCAACCAATACACGGTGTTCACCTCCACCGAGGACCACAAGCGCTTCGAGGGGTACGAGCGCTCGCTCGGGCAGGAGCTCTCCGCCTACCTGCTCGAGCACGCGCGCCGACACGACTACGCGTTGCTCACTCGCCCGGAGGTAAAGCTCGAGGTGGACGACCGCCTGCGCCTGGGCGAGTTCGGAATCCAGGCGCGGCTGGTGAAGCCGCCGCAGCGCCAGGGCGAGCAGCCCGCGCAGGGCGAGGAGGGCCACACCATGGTCTACTCGGTCCCGCCCAAGCAGCAGGCCAAGCGCAAGCGACCGCCGGCCGCTGGGCTCACCGAGACGCGGGCGATCGTGTCCATGCAGGATCGCCGCTACGTCCTCGACGGCCCCGTGGCCTCCCTCGGGCGCTCGCGCGAGTGCGATTGTGTCTTCGCCGACCCCAACATCTCCCGCAAGCACGCCGAGCTGCGTCGTGGACCCACGGGCGATTGGCAGATCGTCGACCTCGGCTCCACCAACGGGGTCAAGGTGAACGGCCGCCAGGTGGAGAGCTCACGCCTGGCACCCGGCGACGAGATCTCCCTCGGGACCACCTACTTCACGTTCGAGATCGAGGCCTGATGGACACTGAGCCGGTAGCCGTCGCGCTCAAGTTCGGATTCCTTATCGTCCTCTATCTGTTCGTGCTGTGGATCGCGCGCTCCGCCCTGAAGGAGGTTCGGCGATCGACCGCGCCCGCGCCTGAGGTCACCGGCTTTCACCCGGTCGCAGGCCCCGGCGGTCGGGCGCCTGGGACCGACGCCTTCCTGGTCGTGATGAAGGGTGGCGGGCTCGAGGCCGGCGAGCGGTTCGACCTCTTCGGCGGCCTTTCAATCGGCCGGTCGACGGAGGCCGACGTACGCATCGAGGACAGGTTCGCCTCGGGTGTGCACGCGCGCATCTATTCGCGAGCGGGCGGCTACTACGTCGAGGACATGGGCTCCACCAACGGCACCTTCCTGAACGGTGAGCAGCTTCAGGGCGAGGAGCGCCTGAACGACCTCGACGAGGTCCGCATCGGCGACACGGAGTTCCGGTTCGAGCTGGAGGTCCCCGCCTGATGAAGCTGCGGGTCGTCGAGCAGGCGCATGTCTCGGATACAGGCCGTCAGCGAACCGCCAACGAGGATTCGTTCTTCGCGGGCTCGCCGGTCTTCGCCGTCGCCGACGGCATGGGCGGGGCACAGGCCGGGGAAGTGGCCTCGCGCATCGCCGCCGAGTCGTTCGGTCCCGCTGAGCGAGGCGAAGGTTCCCCGGAGGCCTACCTTCGCGACGTCGCGATCGCGGCGAACCGGCGGATCCACGACCTCGCGGCCGAGGACGAGTCGCGCTCGGGGATGGGCACCACGTTCACCGCCGCGCTGGTGGAAGGCGAGGACGTGAGCCTCGCCCACGTGGGGGATAGCCGCGCCTACCTCTTCCGCGACGGCGAGCTGCGCCTGCTCACCTCAGACCACTCGCTGGTCGAGGAGCTGCGCCGCCAGGGCAAGCTGACCGACGAGCAGGCGGCCGAGCATCCGCAGCGCTCGATCATCACCCGCGCCCTCGGTCCCGAGGAGGAGGTCGAGGTCGACACCATGACCTACCGGGCGAAGCCCGGCGACACCTTCCTCCTCTGTTCCGACGGGTTGACGACGATGATCAAGGACGACCTGATCGCCGCCGTCCTCGAGCGGTCCGAGGGCCTCGAGGACGCAGCGAACCAACTCGTCGAGGAGGCGAACCTCGCCGGCGGGCGAGACAACATCACCGTCGTCGCCTTTCGGGTCGAGGAGGCCGGCGCCGCCGCGCCCGTCGACGAGACGGCCACCCTGGTCGGCCCGACCGCCGCCGGGCCGGGGCTCACCGGCGACGATGTGCGCGAGCGCGTGGCCACGGATCGCGAGAAGCGTGCTGCGCGGCGCCGCTCGCGAGAGCCCGTCGCCGAGAAGCGCTCCCGCGGGCGCCGGGTGTTGAAGGTGCTGATTGTCCTGCTCATCCTCGCCGGGATCGGGGTCGCCGCCATCCTCGGGGCCAGGCAGATCTACTTCCTGGGGGGCGACGAGGGCCAGGTGGCCCTCTACCGCGGCCTGCCCTACGACCTGCCCTTCGGCATCGAGCTCTACTCGCCGGTCGCCGGGGAGGTCAGCACGGTCGCGATCGCCGACCTCTCCTCAGAAGACCAAGAGCTCGCCACCAACCACGAGTTCCGCTCCAAGGAGGACGCGCTCTCGCTGCTCGAGGACCTCGAAGGACGAGTCGAACCGGAGCCCTCGCGGACCAAGCCCGACGCCGGCGGAGGAAACGGGGACGGGCAGGGCGGTGGCCGCCAAGCCGACAGCCGCCCCAACGACGGGGGCAGACGCGACGGGGCCGGCGGGCAACAGGGCGGCGGCCAGGACGCCGCGAGCAACAACTAACAGGGCCTCAGATGCGAAGCGCGCGCAACCGCGAGCTCCTGGCCCTGATCCCCGTCGCGGTGCTGCTGATCGGGGGCTTTTCCGCTGTCTTCATCGTCCGCTCCGAGGAGATCGGCGACCTCAGCCTGATCTACGGCGGCTACTTCTTCGCGCTCTGCCTCGCGGCGCACTTCCTGCTGCGAATCCGGCTCCCCAACGCGGACCCCTATCTCTTCCCCCTCGCCGCCCTGCTCGCCGCTGTGGGCCTCGTCGTCATCTACCGGATCGACGACGGCCTCGCCGGGCGGCAGGCAACGCTGTTCCTGATCGGGCTGATCGTGTTCGCGCTCACGATCATCTTCCTGCGCGACTACCACGTGCTCGAGCGCTACCGCTACATCATCGCGATCTGCTCGATCGGCCTCCTGATGTCGCCGCTCCTTCCCGGGATCGGCGGCACCGCCACCAACGGCGCCTACCTCACGCTCAACCTGGGCCCGATCTCCTTTCAGCCGGCCGAGCTGGGAAAGATCGGCATCATCATCTTCCTCGCCTCGTACCTGGCCGAGAACCGCGAGATGCTCTCGATCGCGGCCCGCCGGTTCATGGGCTTGACGCTGCCCCCGCTCAAGCACTTTGGGCCGCTGCTCGTGGTCTGGGGTGCCGCGATGGTGATGCTCGTCTTCATCCGCGATCTGGGCAGCTCGCTGATGTTCTTCGGCGCCTTCCTGGCGCTGCTCTACGTCGCCACGAATCGCTTCTCCTACGTGCTCATCGGCGTCGCGATGTTCCTCGCGGGCGGGTACTTCTTCGCGAAGAGCGTCCCGCACGTCCAGGAGCGCTTTGACATCTGGCTCGACCCCTTCGCTGCCAACGCCCCCGAGGGGGCAGGTCAGATCCAGCAATCGCTCTTCGCACAGGCCGACGGGGGACTCTTCGGCGCCGGCCTCGGCGAGTCGCTGCTGCGGCTTCCCGGTCCCTTCTTTCCGACGGAGATCTGCGAAGGAGATCCCTTTCCGTTCTGCGGCTCGATCCTGCCCGAGCCCCACACCGACTTCATCTACGCGGTGATCGTCGGCGAGCTCGGCCTCTTCGGCGGCGTCGCGCTCATCTGCGTCTACGCGCTGATCGCGGCCCGCGGGTTCAAGACGGCCGTGATGGCGCCCGACGGCTTCTCGAAGCTCCTCGCCACCGGCCTCACCGCGGTGTTCGCGCTGCAGGTCTTCGTGATCATCGGCGGCGTCACCAAGGTCATTCCCCTCACGGGGGTGACGATGCCGTTCGTCTCCTTCGGCGGGTCGTCGGTGATCGCGAACATGATCCTGATCGCCCTGCTGCTCTTGATCTCGGATCGAGCGCGAAGGCCGCCGCCCGAGCGCGACGTGCGCGACGACCTCGCGGAGCTCCCGGCATGAACACGCCGATCATCCGCCTCTTCGTGCTCGTCTTGCTGCTGTTCGGCTCGCTCGTCTACTTCACGTCGAAATGGGCGGTCTTCGACGCCGACGCGCTCGAGGAGCGCACGGAGAACCGGCGCCCGCTGATCACCGAGCAGCAGACCCCGCGGGGGGCCATCACGACCGCCGACGGCGTCCTGCTGGCCGAGAGCCTCCCCGAGGGCGGGGGCCAGCGCCCAGTTTACGTGCGCCGCTACCCGGCAGACGACCCGGCGACGTTCGGCAACCCCATCGGTTACTCGTTCGTCGACGTGGGGCGCACCGGGATCGAGTCGTCCGAGAACGATCTCCTCTCGGGCGAGGAGAACGAGTTCGCGACGATCATCGATCAGCTCCGAAACCAGCAGCCCGAGGGCGCCGATCTCACCCTCACGATCGACGCCGAGGCTCAGCGCATAGCCGTCCAGGCCCTGGAGAGCGCGGTCGGGCAGGGGGTGGGCGGATCGGTGGTGGCCCTCGACCCATCCACCGGCGCCGTCAAGGTGATGGCGTCGGTTCCAGGCTTCGATCCGAACGCGGTGCAGGACGAAGCCGCGTTCGAAGCGCTCAGGACCGATCAGGCCGCGCCGCTCGTCAACAGGCCGACCCAGAGCCGCTACCAGCCGGGCTCGACGATGAAGGTTGTGACCGTCTCGGCGGCCCTTGACTCGGGGGAGATCGAGCCGGATACGGTGATCAATGCCGACTCTGGGAAGGTGATCTCCGGGGTCCCACTCGAGAACGCCGGCGGGGCGGATTTCGGCGAGATCGATGCCACGGACGCACTCACCAACTCCGTGAACACCTATTGGGCGCAGGTTGGCGAGCGGCTCGGGGCGGGCACCATGGTCGAGTACATGGAGCGCTTCGGCTTCTACTCGGATCCGGAGCTCGACTACCCCTCCGGCGAGATGATCGCCAGCGGTCCTGTGGCAGCGGACCAGGAGCTGGTGCGCGACGGCTTCGATGTCGGCCGGGTGGCTATCGGGCAGGGCGGCGCCGAGGGGCAGCTGCTGTCGACGCCGATCCAGATGGCGGAGGTGGCGGCGACGATCGCCAACGAGGGCACGCTGATGAAGCCGACCTTCCTGCAGGAGGCGAAGGATCCTGACGGCCGCACGATCGCGCAGCTCGACGCGGACCCGGCCGGGGACGTCCTCAGCGAGGAGACCGCGCAGCAGGTGGCGGAGATGATGACCAACGTGGCCAACGAGGGAACCGCCTCTGGCCTCTCGGTCTCGACGGGGCCAGGCACGCTGGCGGGCAAGACCGGGACCGCCGAGATCAACGTCGAGGAGAGCCTCAACCGACCGTGGTTCATCGGCTTTGCGCCGGTGGACGACCCGCAGATCGCCGTCGCGGCGATGATCGAGGAGTGCACCGGCTGCTTCGGCGGCGAGGTCGCAGGCCCCATCGCCACGCAGGTGATGGACTCCTTGCTCGAGGGCTGAGGCGCTCGCGTGGAGGGGATGAGGAGGTTCGAGGCCGGCCAGGAGGTCGACGGCCGCTATCGGCTGCTTGCGCGCGCCGGGTCGGGCGGCATGGCCGACGTCTGGGTCGCCGACGACACCATGCTCCAGCGCCGGGTGGCGCTCAAGTTCCTGCACGAGCGCTTCTCGCAGGACCAGCAGTTCGTCGAGCGCTTTCGGCGTGAGGCGAGCGCCGCCGGCGGCCTCCAGCACCCGAACGTCGTCGGTGTCTACGACCGCGGCGAGTGGGAGGGCATCCACTACATCGCGATGGAGTACGTCGAGGGCGCCTCCCTGCGCGACCTGATCGCCCGGGGCCTCTCGGTGGGGGAGTCCGTTGAGATCGTCCGCCAGATCCTCGCCGGCGCTCAGTTCGCTCACGAGAAGGGCATCGTCCACCGCGACCTGAAACCGGGCAACGTGCTCGTCGACGCCGAGGGCCGGGCCCGTGTGACGGACTTCGGGATCGCGCGCGCGGGCGCATCCGAGATCACCCAGACGGGCTCGGTGCTCGGCACGGCCCACTACCTCTCGCCGGAGCAGGCCCAGGGCCTCGAGGTCACCGAGTCGACGGACATCTACTCGACCGGCGTGATCCTCTACGAGGCGCTCACCGGCCAGGTTCCGTTCGACGGCGACAGCGCCGTCACGATCGCGCTGAAGCAGGTCTCCGAGCGTCCCCGCTCGCCGAGCGAGCTGAACCCCAACGTCTCCCCGGCGCTGGCTGCGGTGGTCCTGCGGGCGCTCGCCAAGGACCCGGCCAATCGTTTCGCCTCCGCCGCGGAGTTCGCGCGCGCGCTCGATGCGGCCGAGGCCGACCCGACGGGCGGCGCCCTCGGTGACACGGCCGCCTATGGCGCCGTCGCGGCCGGCGCCGCGGGTGGACTCGCTGCCGGCGCGCTCGCCGCCGGTGCGGACCCGGCCGAGGCGGCGATGGCTTCCGAGCAGCAGGCCGCCCAGGCCGAGGAGGAGCGTCGGGGCTGGATGACCCGCAAACGGGCGCTGATCATTGCCGCCGTCCTCCTGCTGCTCGGAGGCGTGGCGGCTTTCGCCCTGACACGGCCGGAGACGGTGGTCGTCCCCAACGTCACGGGCGACGATGCCGACGAGGCGCGTGCGGACCTGCTCGAGCGGGGTTTCGACGTCGCCACGCGGGAGGAGCCGTCCTGCCAGGAGCCGGGCACGGTCGCCGAGCAGGATCCGGGCAACGGCGCGAGGGTCGATGAGGGCTCGACCGTCAAGCTCGTGGTCTCCGACGGGATCGAGGTCGAGGTGCCCGACGTCGAGAACCTGCGCGCCGACAAGGCGGCCGACGAGCTGCAGGCGGCGGAGCTTCGCCCGAAGCCGCGCGAGCAGTTCTCGAAGCGAGCCAAACGCGGGAACGCGATCGGCACCATCCCATCCCAGGGCGCCCAGGTGCCGTGCCAGTCGAGGGTGACCCTGCTGATCTCGAAGGGGGCTGACCTGGTGCTGCTCCCCGACGTGCTGGGGCTCCAACGGGAGGAGGCGGAGGCTCAGCTCGAGCGCCGCGACTTCATCGTCGACGTCGATACGCGGGATGCTGATCAACCCGAGGGCGAGGTGATCGGCCAGGATCCCGGCGGTGGCAGCCGCCTCAAGCGCGGCACCACGATCACGATCATCGTCTCTACGGGCGCCGGGTCCGTCATCGTGCCGAGTGTGATCGGCCAGACCGAGGTTGCTGCGGCGGCGAACCTGACAGGGCGAGGACTCAACGTCTCCATCCAGACCGAGACGACCGAGGACGAGTCCGAGGACGGCCGGGTGATCGACCAGGCGCCGGGCGGCGGGACGCGCGTGATCATGGGCGAGCAGGTGACGATCGTCGTGGGCGAGTTCGAGGAGCCACCCGAGGAGGAGCCGCCACCCGAGGAGCCGCCACCCGAGGAGGAGCCGCCACCGCCCGACGACGAGACGAATCCGAAGACGGCGCGGCGATGAAGGTCGTGGTCTTGAGCGGCGGACGCTCGAGCGAGCACGAGGTGTCGCTGGCATCGGGTGAATCCGTGGCTGCGGGCCTCGCAGAGGCGGGACACGAGCCTGTGCCGGTCCTGATCGAGCGCGACGGGCGTTGGCTCCTCGACGGCGAGCTGGTTGAGCTGCGTCCGACCGAGGGACTGCTCGGCGCCGACGCGGTCTTCCCGGCACTGCATGGCCCCTTCGGCGAGGACGGGAGCATCCAGGGGCTGCTCGAGGTCCTCGACGTTCCCTACGTCGGCTCCGGTGTGCTCGCCTCCGCGGTGACGATGGACAAGCTCATCTTCAAGCGCCTCTGCGCCTTCTGGGACCTGCCTCAGATCGAGTTCTGCGAGGTTGGGGACCCCGGCTGGCGCGAGCACGTGGCGGCGATGGGCCGGCCCCTGTGGGTCAAGCCCTCAAGGCTCGGATCGAGCGTTGGGATCTCAAAGGTCTCGAACCCCGAGGCCGAGCTCGACGCCGCGATCGGCGAGGCCGCCGGCCACGACCCTCGGGTCATCGTCGAGGCCCACGTGGAGGGCAAGGAGGTCGAGTGCTCGGTGATGGGAAACGCGGAGCTCGAGGTATCCCAGCCGGGCGAGATCGTGATCGATTCCGAGTGGTACGACTACGAGGCCAAGTACACCGAGGGCATGATGGAGCTCGCGGTGCCGGCGCGGATCGAGCAGGCGGCGATCGACCGAGTCCGTGAGCTCGCGGGCCGGGTCTTCAAGGCGATCGGAGCCACCGGCCTCGCCCGCTGCGATTTCTTCGTTCGCGACGACGGGGAGGTGCTGGTCAACGAGATCAACACGATCCCCGGCTTCACTGCCACCAGCGTCTTCGCCAAGCTCTTCGACGCTTCCGGAGTGCCCTACCCCGAGGTCTGCGACCGCCTTGTGCGGCTCGCGATCGAACGCCACGCCGAGGAGCGCGGCCACTCGTACTAGTCGGGGCTAGCTGCTGATCGCCACGTTCTCGATCACGACGTTGAAGCCGTCCTCACCCTCGGCGAGATCCGTGATCCAGATCAGGAAGAACTGATTCTCGCCGGGCACGTTCAGGGTCGTGCTCTGTTCGGTCTCCGCGTCGGTGATGCCAGCGAGCGGCTCGCCCCATCCGGCGAGGTCCTCCGGCGGGCCGTCAGGCGATCCGTAGATCTCACCGGACCAGCCGCCCAGCGCTGAGGTGATCTCGATCGTCCGCGCGGCGATCGGCGCTTCCGTCTCAACGATGAGGCCGACGCCCGGCTTGGCCGCCGCGTCCTCGACGTTGGTGCCGGCCTCGTAGCTCTCGGTCGACCAGGCCGTGGCCGGGTCGCCGTCGATTGCGAGATCGACCTCTTCCGCATGTTCCGCCTGATCGCCATCGGGGTCGAAATCGGCAGCCGAAACGAGCTCCACCTCAGCGCCGCTGGGCGGCGCGCTGGGTCCCCCGCCCCCGGTCGGGCCGGTTCTCCTCGCCCGTGAGCACGGCGATACCGATCGCGACCGCAGCCGCAACCGCCACCAGCGCGATCCCCGCGATCGACACCTTGCGTCCGGGCAGAAAGGAGCGCTTGCCCTCCCGGACCGACTCGATCACGGTGGTCGCCTCGCCCGTGGCGCCGCCGGCGCGAGCGACCTCCACGTCGAGGGCGCTCTCGAGGTCGGCGAGCAAAGCCGACATGTCCGCGTAACGCTTTCTGGGGTCTTTCTCCGTCGCCCGTTCGATCACGGAGGCGAATACGGCGGAGACCTCCGGCCGTGCGCGCTGGACGTCGGGCATCGGCTCGTTCACGTGCTTCATGGCGACCCCCACGAGCGTCTCGGCCTCGAAGGGGACGCGGCCCGTGAGCATCTCGTACAGCAGGATTCCCAGCGAGTAGATGTCCGAGCGAGCATCGACGTCCTGGCCCATCGCCTGCTCGGGGGAGACGTAGTCGGTGGTGCCGAGCACGCGACCGGTCTTCGTGAGCCCGTCTGATTCGAGCGAGAGAGCGATCCCGAAGTCGGTGACCTTGGCGCGCCCAGCGGCATCGATCAGCACGTTCTGCGGCTTCACGTCGCGGTGAACGAGCTTTCGAGCGTGAGCTGCGGCAAGGCCCCTGCCGACTTCGATCGCGTAGGCGGCCGCCTCGTCGACGGGCAGGCGCCCGAGGCGGTCGATGCGCTGCTTCAGCGTCTCGCCGTCGACGTATTCGAAGACGATGTAGGGGTGGCCCTGGTCCTCGCCCGCGTCGATCACGGCGACAACGTTGGGATGCGAGAGCTGCGCCACCGCCCGCGCCTCACGGCGGAAGCGCTCGAGCTGGTCCGGCTGATCGGAGATGCCCGCGTGCATGACCTTCACGGCCACCGGGCGCTCGAGCGTCTCGTCGCGCGCGAGGTAAACCGTCGACATCCCGCCCGACCCCAGCTTCGAGTCCAGGCGGTAACGACCCGAGAGAACGCTTCCAATCGGGCTCGAGGTCAGTCCTGGTATCCCCTCGGGGCTCACGTCATCAGTATTTTCGGCACTGCGGAGCGCAAGCGCGACTGCTGCCCCCGCCCTGCATGTACATATGCCGATAGAGGTTCGCTATTACACCGATCCGGCCTGCTCCTGGTCGTGGGGATCCGAGCCAAAGCTTCGACGTCTGATGTGGGAGTTCGGCGACGGTCTGCGCTTCCGTTGGGTGATGGGAGGGCTCGCACGATCCTACGGACCCGACTACCGCGATCGGGCGTCCGGAATCACCGGCGACCGCGACTGCTTCGACGCGCTCATGTCGCACTGGCTCGACGTGGGCGTCGAGACGGGCATGCCGATGGACCCGCGAATCTGGCGCCAAGCGCCACTGAGCTCGACTTACCCCGTCTGCCAGGCGGTGAAGGCGGCAGCAGAGCAGGGACCGGTGGCCGCCGGCGCGTACCTGCGCCGCACGCGCGAGGCGATCTTCATCGAGCGCCGCAAGCTCGACCACGCGGCCGCCCTGATCGAGGAGGCAGGCGCCGTCGGGCTCGATCTTTCGCGCTTTGAGATCGACCTCGGCTCGCACGCCATCACCGAGGCCTTCGGCGCCGACCTCGATGAGGTTCGCGATGTGCCCGAGGAGGCTCGCAGACTGGACAAGATCGGTGAGACCGAGGGCCGGGAACGAGTCTCGTTTCCCTCGGCGGTGTTCGAGGCCGCCGACGGCGAGCGGCATGGCGTCTGGGGCTGGCAGCCGTACGGGGGCTACCGCGACGCGGCCCTGGGGGCGGGCGCCGAGGTGGCCGAGCTAGAGCGCCCGGGCGTCACCGACGCGATCGACCGCTTCGGGCGCTGCGCGACGCGCGAGCTCGAGGAGCTGACCGGGAAGCCACGGCCGCTGCTCGAGGCGGAGCTGTGGACCCTCGCGACCGAATGGAAGCTGAAAGCGACCCCGGCGCTCACGGGCACGATGTGGGAGCGGGCCTAGGCCCTAGACCTGCGGTACGCCAGGACTCCCGTAGAGGAAAAACCACACCGTGACGACGATTCCCACCACGATCGTCGTGATGATCAGGATGTTCTCGAGGAAGTTGGTCTCGGGAGCGGAATGCCGCTCGTCCCGGAGGCTGCGGTTCCAGGCGTAGCGCTCATTGCGGGCCGCGCCGGGGACCTCGGTGTTGCGCCCCTTGATCCAGGCTGCGATCAGCGCCACCAAACCGTAGGAGGCCATGCAGCCTGTGACGACCGTCGCGATCGCCGTAGCGCTGGGCGTGGTGCCACCCTGAACCTGGGAGCCGACCCATATCCACAGCAGTGGAATACCCCCTGCCAGAAGCGCCACGAGCAGCGCTCCGAAGGTGAACTTGGCGACGGTCATAACCCCGTCCTTCATGGGTTCGACGGTAGCAATCGCCGCCTCTCAGGCGGCCGGTTCAGTCCTCGAGCTCCTTGAAGCGCTCGACGGTCTCCGGGGTCGCCTTGTGCGGCGAGCCCGAGTCGAATGGCGGCTCCGGGTCGTACTCGATCGCGAGCTGAATCGCCTTCGCGGTGTGCTCACCGGCGATCTCGGCCGCGAGCGCGAGGCCCATGTCGATTCCCGAGGAGACGCCCGCCGCGGTGGCGACCTTGCCGTCGAAGACCACGCGCTCGTGCACAGGCTCCGCGCCGAACTCGGCCAACCGGTCGACGTATGCCCAGTGACCTGTCGCCCGCAGGCCCTCGAGCACCCCGGCGGCGCCGAGCACGAGCGATCCGGTGCAGACGGAGGTGGTCCAGGTGCTGGTCTCGTGCGACGTCCCGGACCCAATCGAGCACCTCGTCGTCGCGGAGCAGCGGGCGGTTGCCCTTCCCGCCCGGGATCAGCAGGATCTCGGGGTCGGTCACCTCGGCGATCGCCCGATCCGCGGTCAGCGCCAGCGCTCCGGTGTCGGTGCGCTTGGGACCCGTCGTCCGCCCCACGAACTCGACCTCGGCGCCGGGTATGCGCGAGAGCACCTCGTAAGGCCCCACGGCATCGAGCGCCGTGATCGCGTCGAAGATCAGGATCGCGATTCTCACCGGCGCTCAACGCTCCCGGCGAGGTCGTTGACCTGGCCGATCCGCGCCGCACCGGGGTGACGCAGGTTCAGGAGGACGCGCGCGGCCTCCGCATCGGCCTCCGGCACGACGCAGACGAAGCCGAGGCCCATGTTGAAGACCGCGTGCATCTCCTCGTCGGGGACGCCGCCGCGGTCCTGGATCAGCCCGAAGATCGGGGGCACCGGTAGAGGCGCATCGATCTCGTATCCCACCTTGCTGGAGAGGCGCAGCAGGTTGTTGAGCCCGTCCCCCGTGATGTGCGCGAGGCCCCTGACCTCCACCTCGGAGCGGAGCAGCTCGAGCACCGCGCGCGCGTAGATCGTCGTGGGCTCGAGGAGGATGTCGCCGAGCGGCCGCCCGAGGCGCTCGTCGCTAGGCGGCACGTCGTCGAGAATGCTGCGGACCAGCGTGTACCCGTTGGAATGAAGCCCGGACGAGGGGATGCCGATGAGCGCGTCGCCCGGCTCGATTCGCTCCCCGGTAACGATCTCGTCGAGGGCCACGAGGCCGATCGCGCTGCCGGTGAGCTCCCAGCCCGAGACGACGTCGCCGACCTGCGCGATCTCGCCCCCCGGGATCTCGATCCCGGCGAGCTCGGCGCCCCGTCGAAGTCCCTGTCCGATCGCGCCGCAGATCACCGGCTCCGCGTCCGAGCAGAGGATGAAGTCGAGCATCGCGATCGGCTCCGCGCCAACACACACGAGGTCGTTGACATTCATCGCGATGCAGTCGATTCCGATCGTCTCGAAGCGTCCCAGGCGCTCGGCGACCACCATCTTCGTCCCAACTCCGTCCGTTCCAAACGCGATGCCGGTGCGCGCGTCGATGCGCAGGACGCTCGCGTAGTGGCCAGGAAGATCGACCGCCCGGGGTGGCTTGCCTGTGTCGATCTGCTCGAGGTGCGCGACCAGCGCCCGCACCGAGGCATCGGCATGGCGCTGGCTCACCCCCGACCGGGTGTATGCGTCCTGTTCGCTCATCAGCTCCTCATTCTCGCCACAACCGCGGCGGCGAGGCCGACCCGGTACGCGGCGTACGGCCAGAGCGCCCGGTCGCGCTCGACGAGGCTTATCAGTCGCTGCGAGACGAGCGTGGAGGCGAACGAGGCGACCACCCCCGCCGCCATCGCCCGACGCATCTCGGGAGCGACTCCCCGCGCGCGCAACCTCGCCCCCTTCAGCGCCGCCGCCCCGGCGATCACCGGAAGCGCCACCGTCCTGGACAGCAGGTTCGCCTGCTCGCGGTCAAACCGCCGCCAGCGTGCGGCCGCCAGGGTGGCGCCGTTGCGCGAGATCCCCGGGACGAGAGCCGCGGCCTGGCCGAGGCCCAGCGCTACCCCATCGAGGGGTCCGGCATCGCCAGGCCCGCGCTCCTGCGGGCTTTGGTCGGCCGCGACCATCGCGACCGAGCCGGCCACCAGCCCGGCGGCGGTTGCGCACGGTCCTCCCAGGCGGCGCTCGATGGGGCGCTCGAGGAGATAGCCGACTACAGCCGGCGGCACGAACGAGAGGACGACGACGGCCGCGCGGCGGACGCTCAACGCCCGCAGCTCGCTCGCGATCATCGTGCGCTGCCCGATCAGCAGGGCGGCGGCGCCGCCCGCATGAACAGCGACCTCGAAGCTCTTGCGTGCCTCCGGCTCGGCCTCGTGCCAGCGCCAGCCGGCGAGCCACGGGAGGAGGGCGAGATGGGCCGAGCTCGAGACGGGCATAAGCTCGGCGGGACCTTGAATCGCCCCGAGGATGGCCGCTCGCAGCGGATCGAGCCCCGGCGTCTGGGCTGCGGGCACCCTGCTCCTACGCCGGGGGTGGCGCGTCGGCGGGCTCGCCGGGCGGACCACCCCGTCGCCGCCGGATCAGGAGGTAGATGATCCCGCCCACGATCGCGGCGAAAACGACGTAGTCACCGTAGTGGAGGTAGTCGCGCCACTCCTCCCAGCGGTCGCCCACCTCGCGACCGATGATCCCCAGCATCAGAACCCAGGGGATGCAGCCGGCCAGGGTCAGCAACGTGAAGCGCCAGAAGGGCATGCGTGCGACGCCGGCCGGCAGGGAGATGAACGTCCGGATGATCGGGAGCATGCGCGTGAAGAACACCGTGGCGTCGCCGTGGCGCCGAAACCAGGAATCCGCCCAGTCGAGGTGCTTGCGGTTGATGTGGATGAGGCGGTTCTTCTCGAGCAGCTCGAGCCGTCCGAAGTATCCGGCCGCCCAGGCGATCCAGGAGCCGACGACGTTGCCGAGCACGCCGGCGACCGTGATCCCGAAGAGAGTCATGTCGCCCTCGGAGACGTTGAAGCCCGCGAAGAGCATGATCGCCTCGCTGGGGACGGGGATGCAGGCCGACTCCAGCATCATCAGGAGGAAAACGCCGACGAGTCCAACCGAGTCGATGAACTCGGTCGCCACATCGACTATCGGATCGACGATGAAATCGGTCATTCACGACGCCTCCCGGCGGGGCGACATCTTAGGGTGGGCCTGAACCCCCCTTAGAATCGCGCGTCATGGCGCGCTTTCGGGATGCATCGCTAAGTCGGCGTGCGCTCCAGTTCGGGATGGACGCCGCGCTGGCGGCGATCGCGTACTTCCTCGCCTTCAAGCTCCGCTTCCTCGAGGCTCCCGCCGGGATCCCGGGACGCTACGAGACGATGCTGGTGGGGTCGATCGCGTTCGTGGCGATCGGCCAGGCCGCCATCTTCGAGCTGTTCGGACAGCACCAGAACTGGTGGCGCTACTTCCGGCTGCCCGACCTCTGGCCGCTGGTCCGTGCCACCGTCGTTGCGGTGGCGCTGCTGGTCGTGGCCTTCGCGATTCTGCAGCCGTATCCCGACGACCTCCCGCGCTCGATCGTCGTCTTCGACTTCCTCTTGCTCACGGTGCTCACCGGCGGCTCCCGCCTTCTGCGCCGGAGCATCGCGGAGCGGCCAACCCGCGCCGCCCGTGGCCGCAAGGCGAGGGGGGTGCTCGTCGTCGGAGCCGGGTCGGGCGGCCAGATGGTCGTGCGCGAGATGCAGCTCAACCCGAACCTCGGCTCCCGGGCGATCGGATTCGTCGACGACGACCCGCGCAAGCGCGGCATGCACAACCTCGGGCTGAAGGTCCTCGGGACCACCGATCAGATCGGCGGGCTGCTCGACCGCCACAAGCCGAGCGAGGTCATCATCGCGATCCCCTCGGCGCCGGGCACGCTGCGGGCGAAGGTAGTGGCCGCGTGCCGCGAGCGCGACATCCGCGTACAGACGTTGCCCACCGTGTTCGAGCTCCTGCGCGGCGGCGTGCAGCTCACGCGCCAGCTGCGCGAGGTTCAGGTGGAGGACGTGCTCGGGCGGGATCCCGTGGTGATGGAGCTCGACCGCGTCGGTGCGTACATCGAGGACCGCATCGTCCTCGTCACGGGTGCGGGCGGATCGATCGGCGCCGAGCTCTCACGCCAGATCGCCCGCGTGCGACCACGCCTTCTGATCCTGCTCGACCACGCTGAGGGGCCGCTCTTCGAGATCGACCGTGAGCTCACGAGCGAGTGGCACTTCACGGCCGTCGAGGCCGTGTTGGCCGACTGCAAGGAGGGGGACCGGATGCTCGAGGTGATGCAGCGCTTCAAGCCCGACGTCGTCTTCCACGCCGCCGCGTACAAGCATGTGCCGCTGATGGAGGCCAACCCGCTCGAGGCGGTCCGCAACAACGCCATCGCCACCCGGGTCGTCGCGGAGACGGCGGCGGTGGCCGGCGCCGAACGGTTCGTGCTCGTCTCGACGGACAAGGCGGTGAACCCGCGGACGGTGATGGGGGCCTCGAAGGCGATGGCTGAGTGGGTCGTCGCCTCGGTTGGGCAGAGCCACCCCCGCACGCACTTCCTCACCGTCCGGTTCGGCAACGTGCTCGCCTCCTCGGGCAGCGTCGTCCCGATCTTCCGATCTCAGATCGAGCGCGGGGGCCCGGTCACCGTCACCCATCCTGAGATGAGCCGTTACTTCATGACCATCCCCGAGGCGGTGCAGCTCGTGATTCACGCCGCCGATCTGGGCGGCAGCTCCGGCGAGGTGTTCGTGCTGGAGATGGGCGAGCCGGTCCAGATCCTCGATCTCGCGCGCAACATGATCACGCTCGCGGGATACGAGCCCGACAGCGATATCGCGATCGAGTTCACGGGTGCGCGCCCGGGCGAGAAGCTGCACGAGGAGCTCTTCAACGCCGACGAGCGGGCGAAGCGGACCAGCGCAGACCGCATCGTGCGCGCGATTCGACTGACGCCGCTCGATCCCGACTGGGTCGAGCGCACCATCTCGGAGCTCGAGGGTTTGGTCGCATCGGGCGACGAGACGGACCTCGCTGCGAGGGTCGTGGAACTGGTCGGGAACGGCGGCACGACGTCGCCTCTCGAGCTGGACGCCTGAGCGTCGCGTCGCGCCCGCCTCAGGCGCGCTCCCGACCGCCCTGACCCCCACTAGCATCCTGCGGCCATATGGACCTGATCGAGAAGATCGGGCCGTTTGTAGGCCTCGCTGCCTTCATCGGCCTTGCGGTCCTCGCCTTCATGATCTTTCAGCAGTCGCGTGACATTCGCCGGCTGCGAGAGTGGGCGGGACGCGCACCGGAACGCGCCAAGGAGGCCGCGGACGCCTCGCTGGCCGCTGCGGAAGCCCGCGGCGAGGCGGCGGGCGAGGAGCATCCCGGGCGTTTCGCCCGCGCGCGGACCGCGATCGGCGATTTCACGAGCGCGCGCTACGAGACGCTCGACCGGCATCTGCCGATTGACGGTCGCATCCTCTTGGGCGGGATCGCGCTGGCGCTGGTGATCGCGGCGGGTGTGCTCACGAGCGGCTTCGGCCTGATCGGTGACGACGAGAAGGGCAAGCGTGCGGACGGCAGCCAGGAGGAGCGACCAAAGGTGACTGTGCTGAACGCGACCCAGGACGCCGAAGGCGGTCCGATCGGCGGTCTGGCCGACGAGGTTGCGAGCGAGGTGGTGCGCCAGGCCGGCTTCACGATCGGCGACAAGGGCGACGCTCCAGTCGGCTTTCCCACCAGCGTGGTCATGTACAAGCCGGACGCCAACGCCAAGGCCGATGCGGCCCGCTTCGCGCGGGGGATCCAGGAAAAGCTCGGCGAGACGCCAATCGAGGAGATGACCTCCGGCATTTCCTCCGAGGCGGGCGGCGCGAAGATCGTGCTCGTTGTCGGCGCCGACGACGCGGGCTTCTAGCGCGATGGACGCGTTCGTCGTCGGCGCTCTGAAGCTCGACCAGGCGATCGAGCAGGCGCCCGCGTTCGTCTCGATCGCGGCCGGCGTCGCGCTCTTGCTCCTGCTGCCGCTCTACTTCTCGCAGCGCCGCGACCTGAAGCGACTCGTCGCGTGGCAGGAGCGCGAGCCCGATCACCCGACGGAGGACGTGGCCTCCAGTGAGCTCCTCCTCGACCGCGCCGAGGCGGAGCTCGAACAGCTCGTTGGAACGGAGCCCGAGCCGGTGACCGAAGTCAAACCCGCCCCGGCACCGGCGACCGTGAGGCCTGAGACGGGGGACGTGCCGCTGACCGCCGCCCAGCGCGTCACCTCCGAACGCCCCGCGCTCGAGCGGATAACGATGGAGCGGGAGGCCCTGGCTCCGCATCCCCGGTGGCGTCGGTTCGCCAACCGGGTGATGCAGCCGCGATGGCTGATCGGGATCGCGGTGATTGCCGTGCTCCTGGCCGGAGGGGCGATCTTCGGCTCGGAGCTGCTGCTCGAGCTGCGCGATGAGGAGCCCACCACGCGTGAGGGTGCGCTCGATCCGGCGGGGGTCAGCGTCGCCGTCCTAAACGCGACGACCGAGGGCGGCATCGGTGGCAAGGTAAGCGACGATGTCGAGTCCGACGGCTACGACCTGGGCGCCGTCGGCACGTATCCCCAGCTCTCGGAACAGACGGTGATCATGTTCGACGGGAAGCGAAACGAGCGTGCCGCCCGGAGGGTGGCGCGCACCTTGGGAGGGGCGCCGGTGCAACCGATCGATCAACAGGTCCAGGAGCTGGCCAAGGGCGCGGAGGTGGTTGTCATAGCCGGCCAGGATCGGGCCAGCGCTTGAGGTACGCCGTCTAGTGACAGGGGTCCGGAGGGCCACGGTTCTCTTCATGGTCCTATTCGCCGCGGCCATCGCGACCACCGTTTTGGTTGTCGGCTCACGGTCGCCTGACCTTGTCCTCGAGGTCGTGAAGCTTCCCGACCGGATCACCCCGAACGGGGATCGGTTCCGCGACCAGGCGGAGATCGAGTTCTTCGTGCGAGAGTCCGATCCGGACGCCGAGGTCTACATCGTCGGCAAGGACCTGGTCGCGGTGAAGACGCTCGATTCGGGCGTGAGCCTCGAGGCCAACGAGCCGGTTACGTTTTGCTGGGACGCAACGACCGACGACGGCGATTCAGCGCCGACCGGTCGTTACCGCCTACGGGTCGCGCTCCCGAACCGCGATCGCGACATGGTCTTCCCGCCGAGGATCAACCTCGAGCGGCCGCCCCCGCGAACCGACGCCGTGGCGGTTGACGCGGGTGTGTGTGCCGACGAGGACGCACCGTGACCGCCGAGCCGCTCGAGGCGGTTGGCCTCCTGGTGGCGACAGGTGCGATCGCGGCGGCGGTGCTCGGGCCCGGGAAACGCTGGCAGCCGCTGGCGCTTTCGGTGGCGCTCTTGGCTGCCCCGCTCTTGCTGCTCGGGGACGTCTGGGACGAACCGCGGATCGAGGATCTCCGCTCGAGCCCCGGCCTACTTGCCGCCGGAGCGCTGGGGCTCGCTGTCGCGGTGGCGGTGGGGGCGGCAATCGCACGCCGCTGGGCATGGGCCTTCCCCGTCGCGGCTTTCGCCGCGCTCTCGCTCCGAGTGCCGCTGCGGATTGGCGATGAGACCTCACATCTGCTGATCCCGCTCTACCTCGTCGTCGCCTCTGGCCTGGTGGCGTCGCTGTGGGGCCTGGTGCGTGCGCGCGGCGGCGCTCCCGCCGCTCCAGAGGAGCCCGGTGCGGTCGTCTGGCTGCGACGGGCGCTCGCCGCCACGATCGTCCTCTACGCCCTCCAAGCGCTCTACAGCGAGGACATCTCGAACGCGATCGAGAACACCTGCTTCTTCCTGGTGCCGTTTGCGGCGCTCTTCTGTCAGCTCGCCGAGGTCCGCTGGGAGCGCAGCACGCTGCTGGCCGTGCTGGCAACGGTGGTGGCGGTCGGATCAGCGGAGGCTGCCGTCGCGCTCGGGCAGTACGCGGCCCACGATCTGTTCCTCAATCAGGACCTGTTCGAGTCGAACCAGATCAAGCCGTTCTTCCGGGTCAACTCGATCTTCTTCGACCCCAACGTCCTCGGCCGCTATCTGGCGCTGGCGATCATCGCGGTGGGAGCGGGGATCGCGTGGTCGCGGGGTGGATGGCTGGCCGGAGTCGGCCTTGCCGCCGGGGTGCTCTTGCTCGTCGGCCTCGCGCTTTCGTTCTCCATCACCAGCATCGCCGCCATGCTCCTGGGCCTCGGGGTCCTTGCCGTGCTGCGTTACGGACTGCGCGGAGGGGTGGCCGCCGTTGCGGCGATTTTGATCACAGCGGTCGTCTTCGCGCTCTCGGGCGGAGCCGACCGCACGGACATCGGGCCGACGCGGGGGATCGACGAGGAGACCTCAGGGCGCGTGGATCTGATCGAGGGCGGTGTCGAGCTGGTCGAGGCAAAACCGGTTCAGGGATGGGGGTCTGGCTCCTTCGGGCGCGCTTTCTATGACGAGATCCGCCGAACCGAGACGACGGCATCGCACTCCGAGCCGCTCACCGTCGCGGCCGAGCAGGGGGCTCCCGGTGTCGTGGTCTACCTCGCGCTCCTGGTCGCGATGGCCCTCGTCCTGTTCGGAGGTGGCGTGCGGCTCTCTGCGGGTCGCGCGGCCGCTGCCGCCGCGATGGCGGCGCTCGTGGTCCACAGCATCGGCTACGCGGGGTTTCTGATCGACCCCGCGACGTGGGCGGTGCTGGCGCTCGCTGTCGGCCTGCGCCGGCCCGAGGCTGGAGTCCCCGCGGCGGAGGTCTGATGAGCTACCTGCGGCGGCTCGCGACGACCGGCGCGGCCTACACGGCTTCGAGCGTCGTCTCGAAGCTGATCGCGATCTTCCTGTTGCCGATCTACACGGCCTACCTCACCCCGGCCGACTACGGCGCCGCCGAGGTGATGCTCGCGTCGGTAATCGCCGCCTCGATCGTGATCCGCTTCGGCATCATCGAGGCGCTGCTGCGCTTCTACTACCTCGGTGGCGAGCGGCCGGAGCGGGTGGTCTCGACGAGCTTCGCCGCGCTTGCCGTGACCTCGACGGCCGGGGCAGCCGTTGCCCTTCTCTTCGCCGAGCCGATCTCCGAGGCGCTCCTCGAAGAGCCCGACGCCGGGCTGGCGCGGCTCGCGATCCTCGGCCTCTGGACGCTGACGCTGTGGGAGTTCGTGCTCACGCTGCTGCGCCTCGACGAGCGCGCTCGCGCCTACTTCACGATCACGGTGATCAACGTCCTCGTGACGATCCCCTTCACCGTCTATCTGATCGTCGATCGTGACCTTGGCGCCGACGGGATCCTGCTCGGCACCTTCGGGACCGGTGCCATCTTTCTCCTCTACAGGCTGTGGGTGGAGCGCCGGCGGCTCTCGCTCGTGCCCGACGTGGCGTTGTTGCGACGGATGATCCGCTTCGGGCTCCCGACCATGCCGGCGGAGCTCACGCTCTACTCGCTCAACTTCATCGACCGGATCCTGATCGTGCGGCTCGCGGGTCTCGCCGAAGCCGGGCTTTACGCCCTGGCCATCAAGTTCGCCAATGGCATCCAGGTCCTCGCCCGCGGCTTCCAGCTCGCATTCCCACCGCTCGCGTACGCCATCCGCGACGACGACGAGGCACGTCGTATCTACGCGCTGCTGGTTACGTGGTTCGCAGCCGTCCTCGCCTTCGCGGTGACCGGCCTGTGGCTCGAGGCGAGGTGGATCGTGCGGTTGCTCGCCACACCCGAGTTCTTCGCCTCGTATGAAGCGGTGGGGCTGCTCGCCACGGGGATCGCGCTCTACGCGCTCTACCTGGCGATGGTCGTGGTGCTCGGCCGCACGGGTCGCACCGAGTTCGGGCTCCCGGCGACGGTTGCGGCCGTCGTCGTCAACATCGCGCTCAACCTCATCCTGGTCCCGGCGGAGGGGATCGTGGGAGCTGGCATCGCCCTGGTGGCGTCCTACGTGGTCGTGGTGGGGTTGATGTACGTGTTCACCCAGCGGCTCTTCTTCGTGCCGTACGAGTGGCGCCGGCTGGGGCTGGTGGTGGTTGTGGCCGCCGGGCTGGTGGGCCTTGGAGAGGCCGTCGTGCCTACCGATGGGGTGGACGGGTTCCTCGGGAGGCTGGCGCTCTGGCTGGCGTTTCCTGTGGTGCTCTGGGGGTTGGGGTTTCTCACAGCTGAGGAACGGACCACGATTCGCGAGCTGCTCCAGCCCGCCGCGATCCGCTCGCGGCTTGCGACGCTGCGGGCCGCAGCGGCTCGCACCGAGGGGGAGCCGGCCGAGGGGTTGGGCTCGTCGCGTGGGCGACGGGATGAGGCGCCTCGGGCCGGAGCGCCCGAGGCGTTCGAGGAGGCCGAGCGGGATGCGGACCGGCTCTGAGGACGCTCTACGGCGCCAGCCCGCGGTTGTAGGACTCCGCCGCCTCCTGGAGGCCTTCGCGGGCCCAAGGGCGAAGCGCGGTCCGCGCGTGCATCCAGTACCACCCGGGGGAGTGGTCCGGCAGAACGATCGCGACGAGAGCACGGGGGACGTAGCTCCAGGCGGCCAGAACGCGAGCGACGGCGGCGGCGATCCTGCCGTGATGCTTTCTCATGTAGAGATCGCGGCCGCGGTGGAACTCGACGACGCGCCGCGATCCTGCCGAGCGGTCGGTGGCGAGCTGCTCGTGATGGACCGCCTTCGCCGCGGGCACGTGAAGGATGTGCCAGCCATCGGAGCCGAGCCGCTTGCAGAAGTCCGTCTCGTCGGAGTAGACGAAGAAGTCTGGGTCGAGATACGCGACCGCGTGCGCGGCATCACTCCGGACGAGCATCGCCGCCGACTGCACCCAACCCACCTTGCGGATCCTCTCGCCGCCGCTCTGCGTGACGAGCGCTCGGTGCAGGAAGAGCGCCTGGGCCAGCGACGTGCCGAGGTTGGGAAGCCGCCAGGCGCAGGCCAGCGGCTCGCCCTCGGGATCGAGCAGGAGCGCCCCCGCGGCGCCGGCGCGCGGGTCGGCTTCGAGCGCGACCAGGAGATTCAAGGTCGCATCCGGACGCAGCTCGGAGTCCTCGTTCAGCAGCAGGCAGTAGGTGCCCTGAGCCTCGTGCAGGAGCAGGGAGTCGTTCTCGGACTTCCCCGCGCGGCGGTCGCGCTCGATCAACCTGACTAGCTCGCCGATCTCACCGGCCTCGGCGATCCATTCCTTGACGGCGTCGGCTGATCCGTCGTCCGAGGCGTTGTCCAGCACGAGCAGCTCGGCCTCCACCTCGCTCGGATGCGTGGCGCGGATGGCGTCCAAGCAGGCGAGCAGATCGTCGCGCCCGTTGGTGTTGACGATGCAGTAGGAGAGCAGCACGGGGAGAATCGTGGCTGATGCGCGTCCAGATCGTCGATCCGCCCGCCTACACCCCGCCCTACGACGGGTCGCTCGCCGCCGCGCTCGCGCGCGCCGGGATGGACGTCGAGCTCGTCACGAGCGCGTTTACGTGGGGCAGTGTCCCCGCCCCGGCCGGCTACGAGCTGACTCGATCCTTTTACTCACGATCCGCGCGCCTCGATCCCGACTCGCGCCTGCGGCGGCCGCTGAAAGCGCTCGAGCACGTGCTCGATATGACCCGCTATCGCGCGAGCGGAGTCAAGGGCGCCGACATCGTTCACTTTCAGTGGTCGACCTTTCCGGGCTTCGATTCGCGGGTGCTCCCGTCCGGCGTTCCCCTCGTGCAGACCCCGCACGGTCTCCTGCGCGCGGAGGCCTGGAAGGAGCGCGCGGCCGCTCGGGCCCGCCTCCTGCGCCGCATGGACGCACTGGTCGCGCTCTCCGAGTACGGGGCTGGCGTGCTGCACGATCGCGCGGGGGTGGAAGCCGATCGCATCCACGTGATTCCACACGGCCCGCTCGACTACCTGACGCGGCTCCCCGACGAGGCGCCCCTGCCCGCGGAGCTCGCCGAGGTCAAGGGCCCGGTGGTGCTGTTCTTCGGCCTGCTTCGTCCCTACAAGGGCGTCGACTTGCTGCTCGAGGCGTTCCGGGAGATTGGAAGCGCCGAGCTGTGGGTCGTTGGCCGCCCGTTCGGGGTGGAGTTGGGCGAGCTGATGGAGGCGGCGGGTCGCTGCTCGGCGACCGTCAGGTTCGTCCCGCGTTTCGTCGAGGACCGAGAGGTTGCGGCGTTCTTCCGGCGGGCTCAGGTGGTGGCGTTGCCTCATCGCGATGCGGAGCAGTCGGGAGTGCTCTTCACGGCCCTGGCGTTCGGCAGCACGATCCTGATGAGCGACGTCGGAGGGTTCCCGGAGGTCGCCGCGCTGGGGGCCGGTCGCACCTTCGCGGCCGGCGACGCGTCGGCGCTCGCCGCCGCTCTCGACGAGCTCCTCGCCGATCCCGCCGAGCGCGAGCGTCTCGCGGCGGGCGCCCGCGCCGCGGTGGCGGGCCCCTACGCCTGGGATGAGATCGCCGCCCGGCACGCCGCCTTGTACGGCTCGCTCGCCGGGCCATAATCGCCCGCCATGGTCGTGCTCGAGATCATCTTCTGGCTGGCGGTGGGACTGCTCGTCTACACGCACGTGGGGTATCCGCTGGTCCTCTGGGCCCTGAGCAGAGCCCGGCGGCTGCCCGACGCAGTTGAGCCCGCGCAGCTCCCGCGCGTCTCGATGATCGTGGCCGCTCACAACGAGGAGGGGAGCATCCTCGACTGGGTGCGCTCCACGCTGGCGTTCGACTACCCGCGCGAGAGCCTCGAGGTAATCGTCGTCTCCGATGGCTCGACCGACCGCACGCTCGAGTGGGCCGTCAAGACGGGGGCAGACGTCGTCGTCGACCTGCCGCGCGGGGGGAAGGTGACCGCGCTCAACGCGGGCGTCGAGCGCGCCACGGGCGAGATTCTCGCCTTCTCGGACGCCAACTCCACCTGGGAGCCGGGCGCTCTGCGGCGTTTGGTGTCGCGCCTCGCCCAGCCTGAGGTGGGGTACGTGTGCGGGCTCGTCGCCTTCACCGCGACGGAGGGGGCCTCGAACCAGGAGGGCCTTTACTGGCGGTACGAGATGGCGGTGCGCGGGATGGAGTCCGGCCTCGGTGGGATCACTGCGGGCAACGGGGCCATCAACGCTGTGCGGCGGAATGCGTATGTCGCGCTCGGGCCCGACCGCGGCCAGGACATCTCGTTTCCCTTCGAGCTGGCAAAACGCGGCTGGCGCTCCGTCTACGAGCCCCTGGCGCGAGCGAGCGAGCCGATGGCTCCCACGATCGAAGGCGAGTTTCTGCGCAAGCGTCGGATGATGACCGGGGCCTGGAACACGCTGCTTCGCACCTCCTTGCTCTCGCCCCGCGGGTACAAACCGCTGTTCGCGTTTCAGATCTACTCGCACCGGCTGTTGCGCTACATGACCCCGATCCTCCACTTGGCCGCACTCGTCACCAACGCCTTCCTGCTCGGTGAAGGAACCCTCTACATCGTCACGATGGCGGCCCAGGCGGCGCTCTTGGTCGCGGCGCTTCTGGGCCGCGTGGTGCCGCTGCGCCCGCTGCTCGTCGCCCGCTACTACGTCGCGGTCACCGTGGCGAGCGCCGTAGGCCTCTGGGATCTCTTGCGTCACGGTGTCCCGCGGACCTGGGAGAGCGTGGAGGGAACCCGGTGAGTGGCGCCGGGGAGACGAGCCGAGGACTGCCCAGGGCTGCGGAGGTCGTGATTGCTTCGCTCGCGCTGGTCGTGCTCTCGCCGGTGCTCGCCATCGCCTGCGTCGCGATCAAGCTCGATTCCCGTGGACCAGTGCTCTACCGCTCCCGGCGGGCCGGCCTGCGTGGAGCGCCGTTCGAGCTCCTGAAGCTGCGAACGATGCGCCCCAAGTCCGACCCGGTGGGTGTCGGCACCCCCGTTCTCGAGGGCGATCCTCGGGTCACACGAGCCGGAGCGATCCTGCGGCGGTTCTCACTCGACGAGCTGCCGAACCTGGTCAACGTGCTGCGCGGGGAGCTCGCCATCGTCGGCCCCCGCCCCACGCTCGAGGCGCAGGTCGACGGGTATACCGAGCGCCAGCGCCGCCGCCTCGAGGTTCGTCCCGGCATCACCGGCTGGGCCCAGGTGAACGGGCGGGCCGGGATCCCCTGGGAGGAGCGCATCGAGCTCGACGTCTGGTACGTCGAGCACCGAACCCCCTGGCTGGACCTGCGCATCCTGGGGCGCACCACTCGCCTGCTCGTCACTGGGCAAGGGCTCTACGGGTAGGGTCGCTCGGTAGCCTCGGGCGCTCTCATGGCTGCCAGCGTCAACTTGCGTGATTTCGAGCCCCGCGACGCGCCGGCGGTGCACCGCTGGTTCAACGACGAGCGGGTGACCGCGGAGCTCGTCGCCAGCCGTGACGAATTCAGCTTGGAGGACGCGGAGGGCTGGGTGGAGCGGGCGATCAACGCGTCGGGCGACCGCAAGTGGGCGATCACCATCGACGACTCCGACGAGACGGTGGGCTTCGTTGCGCTGTTCGGTATCGAGCGACCGAACGGTCCGGAGCTTGGGATGTTGATCGGTGACCCATCGGCGTGGGGCAAGGGCGTCGCCCGCGAGGCGGAGCGCCAGGCCTGTGTCCACGCCTTTCGGGAACTGGGCGTTCACAGGGTCCACGGCGAGATTCCCGCCACCAACGTGCCGGCGCAGAAGGTGGTGACGTTCCTGGGCTTTCGCCTGGAGGGCGTGATGCGCAAGGCGATCGTCCGAGGCGACGAGGCCGTCGACAACCAGATCTGGGGTCTGCTCCCTGAAGACTTCACCGGCTTTCCCGGGGAGGGCTGAGCCGCGACTCTCTCGGCCGAGCTCCACGCTGACGGCGGGGCCGCCGCCTCCTCCGAGGACTTCTTCCGCTCCCGCCCGTTTCTCGAGGCCGAGGGAGCCACTCACACGCTGAAGGCTGGGAGCACGCTACTGGCGGTGCTCGCGCGCGAGATCCCGGACTCCTCTGGGCGGCTGGACGCGATCTCGCCCTACGGCTATCCGGGCGCGCTCCGCCCCGACGCGGAGGACGCGATCGATCCGGCGTCGGTCGACTGGTCGCCAACCGGCCTCGTGAGCCTCTTCGTTCGCGATCGCATCGGGGGACCACCCTCGTTCGCGGGCGGGACCGAGCGCTCGCTCGTCCACGTCCACGACCCACGCCAGGAGCGGCGTGTGCGATCTCGCTTCGGCTCGCAGGTGCGCCGCAACGAGCGCGCGGGGTGGACCATCGACGTGACCATGGGCCCCGACGCCTCCGACGCGCAGCGCGCCAACTTCCTCTCGCTCTACACGGAGACGATGACCAGGGCCGGTGCCACCCCTCGTTACTTCTACGACGCCGACTACTTCGGGAAGGCGCTCGAGTTCCCGCAGTCGTGGTTGGTCCTGGGGCGCTCTGAGGAGATCGACATTGGCGCCGGCGCGATTGCGGCGCTCTCCGACGGCGTCCTTCACTACTACCTGGGAGGTACGGCCGATCGGGCCCTCGACGCCTCGCCCTTCAAGAACGTGGTGGTTGCGATGATGGATCTGGCCGATGAGCTGGGCGTGCCGCTCAACCTCGGCGGCGGGGTCCGCCCGGGCGACGGCCTCGAGGACTTCAAGCGGGGGTTCGCCAACACCGAGGCTCCCTTTCGGACCCACGAGGTCATCTGCGATCCCGCGGCGTATCGCGAGCTTGCCGGAGGCCGTGAGGTTGGCGAGTTCTTCCCGGCCTACCGGGCGCCCTAGCCCTGGATGCGCTTCGCCGTCTCGCGGCGCAGGCGTTCCATCTGTCGTTTGAGCCCGTTGCCGGGACAGGCCGTGTAGTCGACGGTCCCGTGGCGAAAGACGCGCCGCACGTGGACGCGGGTCCCTCTGGGGTAGCGGTTGACCTCGCCACCGGCCGAGACCAGGATCGTCTTGCCACGGGCCCCGTGTCCGCTCAGGTCGAGCTTCCACGCGAGGTAGTTTCGAAGCCCTCTGAAGGCCGGGCCCGAGACACCGTCCGAGGAGTGATCGCCGATCGCCGCGACGCCAGCGCTCTCGGCGTTGTAGCCCTGGGCCTGGGCGCCAACCACCGGCTTGTCGACGCCCCCGGCACGGCCGGCGAAAACGCGCCCGAAGCGGTCGACCAGGGCGTTGTAGCCGATGTCGTTCCAGTTGTTTCCGTTGCGGTGGTAGCGGCAGATCGCGAGCACGATGCCCGGCGCCTGCGACTTCGAGTACGAGTTCGACGTGACCGTGTGGTGCACCGCAACCGCCTTCACCCTGCCGTAGGCCGGTCTTGTGCGCGGCTTGCAGCCACCCTGATCGCGCTCCGCTCCCCAGCCCTTGCGGCTCATGAACTTCGGCTTCCTGGCGGCGGCGTCCACGGTCGGCGAGATCAGATCGGTGGCCGAGACGAATGCCGAGTTGAGCGCGGAGCGCACGTCGGTGAGTGCCGTCTGCGCTGCGCTCGTAGTGCCGGTGACGTTCACGTAGTGGAGCCGACCGCGCGGTCGCCAGCCTCGCGTTCGCAGTTGCGTCTCGTGCGCACCGCCGACCACCACCAGCGGATCCCCGCCTGCGACCTCGAACCAGTCCGTCCAGACCTCACCGTCGAGGCGAGCGCGAATCTCCACGGGCCGCCGCTCGCGGGCGAGCCCGACGGCGTCAAAGCGCTCGGGCGCCGGGATCACCGCGCTGCGGTGGGTCACGGGTCCCTCACCGTCGCGCCGACCGCCGGCCAGCTTGGCGGTCGAGACAGCCTGGACCTCTCCAAGCGGCTGCTCGAAATCCACCGCTTGCGGGATATACGGGGTCGTCGAGAACGCCGGAGCCGCGACCCAGACCGAGGCCACGGTGAACACCAGCGCTGCTCCCCGTAGCAGTCGCTTGCCGTTACCCACCACGACCGAGGGTAGGCGATGCCCTGATGCCGTGCAAGTGGGCCTCACCGGGCGGGCCGACTCGTTCAGTTGCGCTCAGCCGGTGACGAGCGCGACTGGCTCGGGCCCCTGGCCGCGGTACGTGTCGCGGAAGTCGCGGATCACGTCGAGGGTCGCGCGACCCTCATACTTCTCACAGCCGACGATCTGGCCCCCGCCGCTCGCGGTCCAGGCGGCAGCGGCAACCTCCCACGGCATCTCGGGGTCGGGGAAGAGGAGCATTCCAGCCGGGTCTTCGTCAAAGACGCCCTTCAGCTCGAGCTGCTCCTGCTCGCTCAGATCGGGCGAGTAGTGAATGCTCACCCGGCCGTGCTCCTGCGAGTGGACGACGTAAGCCGGATCGGGGGTCTCAGCGTAGGCTCCATCGGCCTGCTGTAGACCAGGGTCAATGTGGTTGCCGGAGGTCGCTGGGCTCGTCTTGTAGCTGGGCGCGTCGGCTGGATCGTCGCCAATGTGAGTGTTGCCCTCATCCTCTAGATCAAGCTGCAGCTCGCAGCCCGCCGCCTTGGCGGCGGCCTCGAGGTCCCCTTGCTCGAGTGGGGGAGGCACAGTGCCCTCACGGTCATCCGGCTCGTAGTCGTTTGTGGATCCGCTCAGCGCCTGAATGTGGGCGTTCTCGGGGAAAGAGGCCGAATCGCCCTCGCTCCCACTGCCCGAGCCACCGCCAGCCAGGACGATCACCAAGCCCACTACGATCGCGAGCGCCATCGCCCCGGCCACGATGTAGCCGGCCATGAGCCGCCGCCTCGCGGCGAGCTGCTCGCGCTGTTCCTCGGCCAGCCGCTCGGCGCGGCGGCGTGCCTGTTCCTCCTTGCGGGAAGCCACGGGCGCGTGAGGCTAACCGATCACCCGTAAGGCTCCTTAAGCACCACCGGCGTGCCGAACGCGCTCACCTACCCGCTCTCAGGCGACCGCTCGCGCAGCGCGACCGCTGGCATAGAAGTCCGCAAGGAACCGGGAGAGCTCTCCGTCGAGGCGCTCGGGGCTGAAGCGCCACTCGAAGATCGATTTGGCGTTCACGAGACGGGCGCGCGGCATCTCCTCGGCGACCATGTCGGCGTCGGTGAAGGGATGCAGGGGGTCCGAGGGATGTCCGATCACGAGCGCCGGCATCTCCAGCCGCCGGCGCTCGGAGCGGGGCGGGGCGGTGCGACCGAAGAGGATTCCCTCCAAGACGGCGCGCGAGGGCTCTGGATCCTGCCGGATCCAGTCCAGCCCCATGTCCACGAGCGGGGTCGTACGCGGCACGCGCCGGGCGGCGGCCGCCAGCGCCTCCAGCGGGCGCTCGCCGAAGCGAAGCATTATCAGCACCGGGGTGAAGACGATCGCGGCGCCGAGGAGCGCGTTGTCGAGCACAGGCATCTCAATCAAGAGCGCGCCCGCGCGCTCCGGGTGGCGAGAGGCGAGCTCGAGCGCGACGTTCGCCCCCAGTGACGTGCCGCCTACAGCGGGCGCCTCGAGCTCGAGGTGATCGAAGAGGCCCACGAGCTGCTCCGCGAACGCGGTCATGTTGTAGAGGCGCGGATCGATGGGCCGATCGGAGCGGCCGTGCCCCAGCAGATCCACGGCGACCACCCTGTTACCGCGCTCAGCGAGCTCCGCCCCGAGGCGCTCGTACATCCGGCGGTTCATGAGCAGCCCGTGGACGAGGACGATCACGCGATCGCCCTCTCCATAGAGGTCGTAGGTGATGCGGTGGTCCGCGAAGCGGAAGGAGCCCTCGGAGGGAGCCATGAGCGCGAGAACCCTACGTGGTGGCGGCGACGGGCCGCGCACGTTCCCAGGGTCGCGAAGCCCGCAGCGCGCTCAGCACGGCGCGCACGCCGGGGGCGCGGTTAAGCGCGTAGAAGTGGATCCCGGGGGCACCGCCGGCCAAGAGCTCGTCGCACTGACGGGCGGCATAGGCGACCCCCAGCAGGGCCTCGGCTTCGGCGTCACCGCCAAGCGCGCGCATCGCCTGGTCGAGCTCGGCCGGGATCGTGGCGTCGCACAGGGAGCACACTCGCGAGATCTGAGCGTAGGAGGCGATCGGAATCACCCCGGGGATGATCGGCACGTCGATTCCGCGCTCGCGCGCGGCCGCGACAAAGTCCCAATAGACCTGATTGTCGAAGAAGAGCTGGGTGATGAGGAAGCTCGCTCCAGCGTCGACCTTGGTCTTCAGGTACGCGAGGTCCGCCGCCAAGTCACGCGCCTCGGGATGCACCTCGGGAAAGCAGGCGCCGCCGATGACGAAGTCGTGGCGCTCGCGGATGAAGCCGGTCAGCTCGGCGGCGCTCGAAAGGCCATCCTCCGGGCGCGTGAACGTCGTCTCGCTGCGAGGCGGGTCGCCGCGCAGCGCGAGCACGTTCTCGACCCCGGCGGCGGAGAAGCGCTCCAGCAACTCGGCGAGGCGTGCCTGCGTCTCGCCCACGCACGAGAGGTGGGCCATCACCTGAATGCCGTGGTCGCGGTGAATGCGATGGGCGATCTCAACCGTGCCGTCGCGCGTAGCTCCTCCGGCGCCGTAGGTGACCGAGACGTAGTCCGGCGCGAGCGGCTTCAGCGCCTCGACCGTCTCGAGGAGCTGCGCGAGCCCCTCCTCGGACTTCGGCGGGAAGAACTCGAACGAGAAGACGGGTCGCCCTCGTGCGAGCAGCTCGTCGATACGCATAGCGAGTGATGGTAGAGCCGCCGCGCTAGCGCGCGAGCTGCACGGCGGCTGCTTGGCTGGGCGCGATCCCCATTCGGATCTCGTCGCCGCGACACGAAAGCGCTGCCGTTTGCTCGGGCTCGGAGAAGACTGCGTCCAAGCCTCCCTGCTCGGGCCGATCGGTGGTGGCCTGCGGGTGCCCGGCTCCGTACCAGGCCGCCATCGCTCCACACAGGCGCTCCGCCTGGGGCAGCTCAACCAGCGAGATGCCCAGTGCCCGCTCAGCGCCCCGGGCCCAGAGCTCGAGCTCACCGCCCGCCCAGCTCGCGACCAGCGCGCGCGGTTCGGGCAACTCCGCCTCGGGGTCGCCGCCGGGGGCGGCGAAGAGCCACTGCAGCTCGGCAGCGCCCAGCTCGCGACGGACGGTTGAGGTCCACCCGTGCGGTTTGCCGGATGCGCGGGGGTCGGCCGGCGGCCCGTCGCCGTAACGGCCCGGGAAGAGGACCTCGTCGGTCGACTCGGGCGGCTCGCGATAGAGCTCGTCAACGGCTTTCCAGCCGCCCTTCAGGTACCGGTGACAGACCAGGCGCAGCCCCTCGAGGTAGGGGAAAACGGAGTTGCGCTGCACGTAGTCGGGCAGCGAGGCGAAGTCGGCCGCGCCCGGGACCGCCTGCTCTTGGACCTCGAGCTGTTCGGCAAGGCCGACGTAGGCCAGGGCGTAGCGCTGCATGAGCAGCGAGGCGTCGCCCTCCACCACAGCGGCGTAGGCGAGGGTGCGGTCGGCTGTCTCGATGTCGCCGGGGTCATCGCGGATACCGATCGCTTGATCCGAGAGCGCGTGCTGGAGTTCGTGCGCGAGGGTGATCAGCTCGAAGGAGTCGGTCTCGCCAGACGATTGAACGAGCAGCTCCTCCTTCCTCGTCTCATAGAGGCCGATGATCTGGCCCCCCAGAGCCTCGCGAGTGAGCGCGCCGAGGTCTGTACCGGGGGGAATTGCCCCGAGCAGCACGAGAACCTCCTGCTCATCGGCGATCTCGTCCGGCTTGAGCTCCTTTTCAAGCAGGGCATCGATCTCCGTTTGCAGCTCCTCCGCCTCGAGGAAGCGGGCGTCGATCGGCTCTGAGAACCGCAGCTGGCGAAGCTCCTCGACCTGCCGGGAGACCTCCTCGATCACGGCGTCCGCCTCGGACGGTGCCGCGAAGTCCCGGGAGGGCGGAACATCTGCGGTCAGGCACCGCAGGAGGCCGGCGGGGGGACTCTCCAGCAGGTCGCTCAGGGGCGCCTGAGCTGCCGTGCCTGCCTCGGGTGGCGAAGTCTCGGCCGGGTCAACGAGGATTGCGAGGGCGCCGGCGGCGCCGAAAACGAGCAGGATCAGGGGAAGGTCTGGGCGGCGCACGGGAAGGGATTCTCTCGCGCGAAGCGGCGCCCGGCGCCGGCGTTCACCTCGAGGATCGCGACGGCCTTTCGGCAGCTCGTCACCCGGACGGGGCCAACCCCTTCCCGAACGTCGATGATGCCGCCACGTGAGTCGAGGAAGAGCACGTCAAGGGCGAAGCGCATCCCGAAGGTGTGGACCGATCGACAACGCGGGATCAAGAGTCCCCATCCCTGCGGGAGGCCGGCAAGTCCCGCCAGCCCGAGCGTCCGAGCGTGTGCCGTCGTAGCCACGGCTACGAGCAAACCCCCACCGACGCCAAGAACCGGCAGTCGCCGGAGGCGGGCTGGAGCGAGAGCGGGCTCGTCGGTAGGAACCATCAATAGGTTCAACCCAAGAAACCTCGACCGCGCCCCCGGGTAGTCCCGCCGATGGCAGTGCCCGACGCAAAAGAGGCCGTGGAGGCCACACGCGAGCCGAACTTCCTACTGGCGAAGCCCGAGCGGAGGCTGCTTCGGGCAACCGCAGCCCGGCTGCCGCGCTGGGTGCTTCCAGACGACCTGACCATCCTCGGGGTCCTCGCCTCGATCGGGATCTGCGTCGCCTTCCAGCTCTCGAACGAGTCCAGTGACTGGCTTTGGGTGGCGAGCGCGCTGCTGGTCGTGCAGTGGCTCGGCGATTCGCTCGACGGAACCCTGGCGCGGGTGCGGGGCATCGAGCGTCCGACCTACGGCTATTACGTCGACCATCTCGTGGACGCGATCTCGACCGCGGCGATCGGTATCGGGCTCGGCCTCTCCCCGTACATGCTGCTCTCGGTGGGGACGCTGATCGTTGTCGCCTACCTCATCCTCTCGATCAACGTCTATCTCGAGAGCTATGCGTTCGGCCGCTTCTCGATCGGTTACGGCCTTCTCGGCCCGACGGAGATGCGGCTGATCCTGATCGCGCTCAACACCGCGCTCGCGCTCGGCCTGGGTCTGGACTTCCAGCTCGGGGACCTCGACCTAACCGTCCTGGACGCGATCGGGCTGGCCATCGCGGCGACGATGATCGTGCTGCTGGTCGGCAGGGCGGCGCGGAACCTCAATCAGCTGGCGAAGCGTGAACCGGCAGCCCCGAGGCGCGAGCGCGAGCGAATCGGTTGATTCTGGGCCGCTTGAGACGACTTTTTCTCGCAGATTGCGGGAATGCTCCGTGCATGGCTGAGAGCGTTCGTCTAGGTTGATCCTTGCAACCGGGAGAGAGAGGAACCGCAAAGCCAAGCGGGCTCCACTCTCGAAGGTGACGAGAAAGCTTATTTCGTGCGAAGGCTACGCGCGGGGCAGGCAGAGGCGTCACCACCGGTTGCGTTTTGTTTCTGCCCTCGGAGGCCCGCTGAAGGCACGTCCGATCGCCTCTCTAACTTCCGAATCGCGGCGACGCCGTCGATCATCGGAAACCTGCCATTCCGAGATCGCGCGACCGGGGCGCAATACCCGGGAGCAGGGCGCCGCGGGCTCCACCCCGGAGTCGGCCCCCGGCTAGCCCGCCCGCTCCCACCCCAGGCCAGCGCGGTTCACTTGAGCTAGGGATAGTCCGGCTTGCGCTCCGGGAACCGTGGGAGCCCGTCGTCGGGGATCTCCTCCCAGCTCACGGCGTAGTCCGTAAACGCGCGGAAGCTCGGACGGACGCCCGGGTCGCGGTCGAAGGCGCTCATTCGAATCGTCATCCTCTGTCCCTCGGGCTCGCGGCTCAGGAGGTGAGCCCCGCAGTTCGTGCAGAAACACTTCTCCATGCCCCCGTCGGGGTGGCGCCAAGCTCCGAGGAGCCCCTCACCCCGGGTCAAGCGGAAGGCGTCCTTGGTAGTCCGAGCGGATGCGGAGAAGCCCGATCCCGTTCGTCCCTGGCAGCGTGTGCAGTGGCAGTAGCCCGCGCTTTGCGGCGCCTCGGAGAGCTCGAAGCGGATGCCGCCACAGAGGCAGCTGCCCGTCAGCGGTGCGGTCGGCACGAGACTCGGTTCAGTCATCCCTGAATCCTCCCGCTGATGAGCAAAGCGTGCGTTTTCAGGCATAGAATCGAGCCGCTCCGCCAGCGACGAAAGGAGTCCCGATGAGTTACCGCCAGCGGCTTCCCCAGCTCGACGGGGACCTGATCCTCACGGACGGTGGCATCGAAACGAGCCTGGTGTTCCACGAGGGCATCGACCTCCCGCTGTTCGCCGCGTTCGGCCTGCTGAGCGACGAGGAGGGCACGGAGGCGTTGCGCGCCTACTTCAAGCCGTACCTGGAGCTCGCCCGCGACCGCGGCACCGGGTTCGTGCTCGAGAGCCCGACCTGGCGCGCGAGCCCCCGCTGGGCTTCTGAGCTCGGGTACAGCGACGAGAAGCTGGATCGGCTCAACCGCCAGGCGATCGCCCTGCTCGAAGAGCTCCGCTCCGAATACGAGGGCTCCGGTCCGATCGTGATCAGCGGGTGTGTGGGTCCTCAAGATGACGGCTACAGCCCCACGACCAAGCTGAGCGCGGACGAGGCAGCCGAGTACCACTCAACGCAGATCAACACCTTCGCCGACACCGCCGCCGACATGGTCACCGGCCTCACGATGACCTATACCAACGAGGCGATCGGCGTCGCGCGGGCCGCTGCGGCGGCGGAAATGCCCGCGGCGATCTCGTTCACCGTGGAGACCGACGGCAAGCTGCCGAGCGGTCAGGCCCTGGGCGATGCGATCCGCGAGGTGGACGAGGCGACGGACCGGTCCCCCGCATACTTCATGCTGAACTGCGCGCATCCGACCCACTTCGAGGACGTTCTCGGCGTGGGTCAGGGGTGGCAGGAGCGGGTGCTGGGCTTGCGGGCCAACGCGTCGACCAAGAGCCACGCCGAGCTCGACGAGGCGACCGAGCTCGACGACGGAGACCCGGAGGATCTGGGCGCCCGCTACGCGGACCTGCGTGAGGCGCTTCCGAGCCTGACGGTCCTCGGCGGCTGTTGCGGTACCGACGACCGCCACGTCGCATCCATCGCCCAGGCCTGGCAGGCGGAGGGAGCCGCGCGGTAGGTCCCAAGACGGCGCCCCTGGGTGGATCGCGCGAACCCTCGCCGCCAGCGCGTGAATCAGCTCATTGTGGGGGCCGCAGGAGCACGACGGTCCTCCACGCCGGCCGAAAGCCGAGCCGCCCGTAAAGGTCCTTCGGGCGATCCTCGTCGTCGGCCACGATCCAGAGATCGCCGGCGTCGCTCGCCGCCTCGATCGCGGTCCGGGTGAGCGCTGTGCCGCGGCCCGAACCGCGGTGGTCAGGATGCACGTAGACCGCCACGATCTCAGCACCCTCGCTGCCGCCTTCGATCTGGGCGAATCCGACCGGGGTGGACCCCTCGGTCACGGCGAGGACCCGAGCCCCAAGTCCGAGCGCTACCTCCCGTGCATGAGGCTCGTGCGGCGCGTAGTCGATACCCGGGAAATCCTTTCGGTGCCAGGTGGCCCTTAGGTGCCGCACGGCGTCGTAAGGCACCTCCTCGACTCCGATCACGGGTCCCGGCGGCAACGGCGCTTCGTGACGCATCCAGACCAGCCGCTCGGTCATCCACCCGCGGCGTTCGAACTCGGGTCGCAGCGGCTCAGCGACTTCAACGAGGTCGAACTCGAAGCGCCGATGCTCGCTGGCCGCCAGCAGCTCATCCGCAACGGCGATCAGCTCGTCGACGCTCATCCCCGGGTCGTCCTCGACGCGAATGGCGTTGAAGTCCCAATAGGTCGGGTGGCGAGTAGCTCGCACCACCGCCCCGTGGTCCCAGGGCTCGATCACATCGCACACCGCGGCGTGTGCGGCATCCCGCCAGCGCCGTGCGCGTTCGGCGACGTTGTCAGGAGCGCTCGCGCCGGCCACGCCTCCAGGCTATCCGGGCGGGCTTCGAACCCGGGTCCCTAGCTGTAGGGACTGGTCTCGAGCGACGCGCCGTGCTGTGCCGCGCATTGGTCGGCCATCAGCTCGTCGTTGCCGAAGTTGGCGTGGCAGAGCTCGTGCGCCACGACGTAGTAGGTGGGGTTGGAGATCGAGATGTACGGGCCCGCGCCCTCGGGGCACTCGGCATACGGGCAGGTGACGCCCCAGTGGGTCCCCCCTTCCCAGTCAAGACCCGGACCGGGGCAACGAAGGTCCCAGCCCTCCGGGACGCGAAGGCCCTTGGAGGCGGCGATATCGAGGTTGAGTTCGCACGGGCTCTGCGCCGCCGGGGCCGAGCTCCGTTCCTCCCGGTCGCCACCACCACCGGTCGCGACCTGCGCGACCGGGGGCGAGATCCGCTCGCCGCCGGCCCCCAGGTCGAAGCCGGCCATGGCGCTCTCCGCCCAGAGCAGGGCGCCGACCGCAAGCAGCACGAGAACAAACGGGATGCGGGCGATGGCGGGAATCCGCAGGGGCACATAAGGACCATCGGCCCAAACGTTCCAAGCGAAACCCCCGCCCCACGGAACTGGACGTTTGATCTAGGCAGGGGCGGTCTCAGCCGCGGTGCCCAGGGCAGCGAGCGGGCGCTCGAACTACGCGTCCGCGTCGTGCAGGAGCCGCATCTCACGGGCGAGCGACGGGCTGGCGTAGGGGCCTTCTCCCTCGAGCTCTCCGACCACCGACTCGACCACCTCGTCCTCCTTGTCCTGGCTCAGCTTGCGCTTGGCGACGATTCTCCTTGGCCGCAGGCGCAATCCGACGGTGCCACGGCTGAGGCGTCGTGCGTTCTCCAGGGTGGCCTCGTCTGCGTCCAGCGGCCGCGGGTTGGCGACCCGGTCCTCGAAGTGATCGACCAGTCTCTTCAGCACCGCGAAATTCTCCTCCTCACTTAGGACCTCGGGCACTCCCGAGAGGTGCGCGACGATGAAGTTCCAAGTTGGCACCCAGACGAGGTCGCCGTACCAGCTGGGCGAGATGTATCCGTGCGGGCCTTGGACGATGACCAAGAGCTCATGCTCACCGAGCTCGTGCACCTGCTCGTCGGGACGGCCCAGGTGCGTCACGATCGAGACGTCATCACGGTCCTCCTCGAGGAGGACCGGGTAGTGCGAAGCCACCAGCCCGCTGGATGCGTCCGAGACGAGCGTTGCCCACGGGTTCTCGCGGATGACGCGCTTGATCACTTCCACGTCGTCGAGGGCGTAGTAGGGGTTCTTTCTCATCGGCTCAGGTGAGGACGGATTTCAGGTCGGCGACAAGGTCATCGGCGGCCTCGACGCCGCAGGAGAGCCGGACGAGATCGGCCGGGACGGCTGCGTCGGAGTCCTCGACCGACTGGTGCGTCATCGCCTGCGGCACCTCGATCAGGGACTCGACCCCGCCGAGCGACTCGGCCAGGGAGAAGATGCTGGTCGCCGACGCGATCCTGATTGCCTCCGGATGCCGGAACGAGACCATGCCGCCGAACCCTGGCCAGCGCACGTCGGCGACGCCCTCGGCCTCGCGCAGGTACTCGCTCACGGCGCGCCCGTTCTCGGTGTGGGCAGCGACCCTCAGGTGCAGGGTTCGCAGGCCGCGGTGGACCAGAAAACAGTCGAACGGGCCGGGCACCGCTCCGACCGAGTTCTGGACGAAGCGGACCCGCTCGTGCAGGTCAGGATCGCCTACGACGACCGCGCCCCCGACGGAGTCGGAGTGGCCTCCCAGGTACTTGGTCGTGGAGTGAACGACCGCATCGGCGCCCGACTCGAGCGGGCGCTGGATCGCGGGCGTGGCAAAGGTGTTGTCCACGCACACGAGCGCCTCGCCCGAGCGCTCCACCACGGCCTCGATGTCGACCACGTTTAGCAGTGGGTTCGTGGGCGTCTCGACCCAGACCAGCCTCGTCTCCGGACGCAGCGCCGCCACGACCGCATCCGGGTCGGACTGATCGACGAGATCGTGGTCGAGGCCCCAGCGGGAGAGCACCTTGTCGACCAGCCTGAATGTGCCGCCGTAGAGATCGGCCGGGAGGATCACGTGGTCGCCCGCGGCGCAGACGGCGGTGATGACCGCGTGCTCGGCGGCCATCCCGCTCGAGAACGCAGTTCCCAGGCCTCCCTCGAGCTCGCCGAGCGCCGCCTCGAGCGCCGCCCGCGTGGGGTTCGCCGAGCGCGCGTAGTCGAAGTCCTCCGTGAACTCACCCGGGGCCGGCTGTATGTAGGTCGAGGTCTGGTGGATCGGCGGGATCACCGAGCCGTAGGTCGGATCCGGGTTCAGCCCGGCATGGACGGCGCGCGTGGCGAAGCGCGCGCCCTCGGGCGGTCCGCTCATCGCGACGCCAGCGACTCCAGCAGGTCGGCGCGGGTGACGATTCCCGTCGGGTGACCCTCCTCGGTGACCAGCAGAGCCTCGGTTTGGCCGCTGAGCAGGTCGACGGCTTCGCGCACGGGGTCGCTGGCCGGCACGGCGTGGAATGGGGGCTCGAGCACGTCGACGATCTCGGCTCCGAGCAGCGAGGGATCCTCGATGCCGTGTCGCAGCAACCCTCGCTCGGTGATCGCGCCGGCGACGGTCTGCGGGTCGTGTGAGGAGACGACGACGACCTGCGAGACGCCGTGCTCGTGCATGAGCGCGACTGCGTCGCGAACCTTGGCGTGCGTATCGACCGTCAAGAGCGGCGGGACCTCGCCCTCGGCGTGCTTGTGGCGAAGCACCTCGCCCAGCGTGGGCTCGGCCTCGCGCTCGAGGAACCCGTACTGGCGCAGCCAGGCGTCGTTGTAGACCTTGGAGAGATAGGAGCGCCCTCCGTCGGGGAGGACCACCAGGACCAGCGCGCCCGGGTCGTCGATGCCCTTCGCCACCTCGAGCGCCGCGTGCACGGCCATCCCCGAGGAGCCACCGGCGAGGATGCCCTCGGTCTCGGCGAGCCTCCTCGTGACGGCGAACGCGTCGCGGTCGGAAACCGTCACGTAGCGATCGACAACCGAGGGGTCGAAGCTCTCCGGCCAGAAGTCCTCGCCGACGCCCTCGATCAGGTACGGCTTCACCTCGCCGCCCGAGTAGATCGAGCCGACGGGATCGGCGCCGATGATCTCGATCTCGGGGTTACGCTCCTTGAGGAAGCGGCCCGCACCGGTGATCGTGCCGCCCGTGCCCACCCCTACGACGAAGTGCGAGATCTGCCCCCCCGTCTGGCGCCAGATCTCCGGCCCGGTGGCGTGGTAATGCGCGTCGGGGTTGGCCTGGTTGAAGTACTGATTGGGCTGAAAGGCCCCTGGAATCTCCTCGGTGAGCCGATCAGCCACGCGGTAGTAGGACTCGGGCGAATCGGGCGGCACCTCTGTTGGGGCGACGACGACCTCGGCGCCGTACGCGCGCAGGAGGTCGATCTTCTCCTTGCTCATCTTGTCCGGCATCACGGCGATCACGCGGTAGCCCTTGAGCACGGCTGCGATCGCGAGCCCGGTCCCGGTGTTGCCGCTCGTGGGCTCCACGATGGTGCCGCCGGGCTTGAGCTTCCCGCTCCGCTCCGCCGCCTCGATCAGCCCCAGCGCGATCCGGTCCTTGATGGAGCCGCCGGGGTTCAGCATCTCGATCTTGGCGACGAGCTGAGGGCGCACGTGGGCGATGCGCGAAAGGCGTACCAGCGGCGTTTCGCCGATGGCCTCGAGGATCGAGTCCTTGATCTCGGTGGCCGTTGCCGACTTCGTCTCCATCAAGCCCTCCCAGGCACCATACCGCTGCAGGTCGCGCAGGCTCTGATGACCACCTTCGTCACCTGGCTGACGTCCGCGCTTCCCTTCAGCCGTTCCTGACTCCTCCCCGCCGTCCGGCGATACTTCGGGACTGTGTCCCAGGAGAACGCCGAAACCGTGCGTCGTTGGATGAACGCGATGAGCAGGGAGAATTTCGATACCGCGCTCGCGTTGGTCCACCCCGACATCGAGTTCGTCCCGCCAGGTGGTCAGACGCCGCTCAGGGGCGCCGAGAGCTTGCGGAGCTGGATGGAGCCTGACGCGTTGCGAGATCAGGCGGTCAAATCGTTGGACATCGTCGCCGTCGCAGACACGACGATCCTCGCACGACAGCACCTCGCGGCTCGTGGCGCCAGTAGCGGAATCGAGCTGGACGTGCACACGTGGTCCGTCTGGGCCCTGGACGACGACGGCCTCATCAAGCGGATCGAGATCTACCTGGATCACGAGGAAGACAAGGCTCGCGCCAGTTACTGGTCGACCACCGGCGCGGAATAGAGCTCGGCGAGACTGCACTGTGCCTCGGCGCAGTGTCGTTCCAGCTCGAAAGCATTTAATCGCTCACGGCGAGTAAACCTAGACAATGCGGCCTCGAGCTCGATTTCAGTAGCTTGATCCCGATGGTTTCGCGAGGGAAGATCGCTCGCAAGGGCTCGTACCCGACGATCGTGGCCTAGGCCCGGCGGAGCAGTGCTTGTCGTCAACCGTCCTCTACATGTCGATGTCCCTCGACGGATTCATCACCGGGCCGAACGAGGGCCCGGACAACCCGCTGGGGGACGGCGGGCATCGCCTGCACGAATGGGCGTTGGGCACCGAGGCTGACCAGACCGAGAGCCATGAGCATGCGCTCGAGCGTCTGTCAGGAGCCGATCGCGAAGTCTTCGAGGAGGTGATGTCCACCGGGGCGGTGCTGGCCGGACGGGGCACGTTCGAACCCGCGGGTGGATGGGGCGGCGACCATCACGACGGTGTGCCGATCTTCATTCTCAGCCGGCACGAGCCCAGCCCCGAGTTCGCCCGATGGCCCACCGTCACCTACGTGACCGACCTCGAATCAGCCGTCGGTCAGGCGAAACAGGCAGCCGGAGACAGGAACGTCCTCGTCCACGGCGCATCGATAGCGCAGTGGAGCCTGGCCGCCGGCCTCCTGGACGAGTTGCAGATCCACCTCGTTCCGGTCTTGTTCGGGGGTGGGCGCAGGCTCTTCGAGCACCTTGGGACCGAACAGCCGGAGCTGGAGCCGATCCGAATGGTGCAGGGTCGCGACGCAACGCACCTGCGCTATCGCGTCCGACGCTGACTTCCGCGGCCGAGGGTCGGCAGCGCGCGCTGTAGCTCACCCCGACGTGTTCAGTTCCACGGCGGCGCGAATGAGCGCCTTGAACGCCTTCTCATCGATCTCATCGCCCTGGTGGAAGTCGATAGCGCGCCTCGTGTTCCCCTCAAGGCTGGCGTTGAAGAGGCCCGACGGATCGTCCAGGGCGGCTCCGTTGACGAACGTCAGCTTGACGCGGCTCTTGTAGATCTCACCGGTGCAGATCATCCCGTCGTGAGACCAGACGGGCACACCCGCCGGAGCCGAGGGCTTCCTCCACTTCACCTCCTCGACCACTTCGGGGTCGGCCTGTTTAACGAGAGTTCGGACCCGAGCGAGCGTCTCGCCCCGCCAATCGCTCAGCTCCTCGATTCGCGCATCTATCAGCTGAGAGGGAGAGTCCCCTCCTTTTCCTTCCATCGAGCCGCCCTTCCTCTTCTTCGTGCTTGTTGTCGCCCGCCCCCGTCACCTGATTATCACGCACCTCGCACCGGCCGGACCGAGTGCCGGCTGAGCGTCGGGTCGAGTGAAGCTTGAACTGGGCCTCCGCCAGCTACCCCGGCTGGATCCCGATCGCATCGTCCAGCAGCTTCACGATCTTGATTTCGCTAGGTGGCGCGTTGCATGCGACCGTGTACTCAATCTCGCTCTCGGCGCCATGGAGCGAGATGAACGAGACCCCGGCATCACCCCCCTGTGCAAAATGGAACGACGGCCCCTCGGGACGCTGGTAGATCCAGACGCCGAGCCCGTAGAAGGTGTCGGGGGTGGATGCCGAGACCTGCGGCCCGAGGAGGCGCCGGCGCCAGTCGCGGGCCACGATCAAATCGCCATCGAGTGCTGCCCAGAAGCGCGCCATGTCGCGTGCGGTGGAGAACGCACCGCCGTCAGGCCCCCCTACGACGGGAAGGTTGTAGACGTTTGTCCTCCAGGAGCCGTCCGCCGCTTCGACGTATCCGAGCGCGGTGGACCCTGGGAGGGCGTCGAGGCGGAAGAAGCCCGAGTCAGACATGCTGGCCCGGTCGAAGATTCGCCTCTGAACGAACTCCTGGTAGGGAACGCCCGCGAGCTCTTCGATGACCAGCCCGAGGAGGATGAAGCCCGAGTTCGAGTAACTGAACCGTTCGCCGGGGCGGAACTTCTGCGGCAGCTCCGCTAGGAGCGGCAGGTAGTCGCGCGGCCGCTCGAGCCGGTACCAGGGGATCGAGACGTGAAAGCTCGCGAAGTCGGTGACGACCTCCTCGTCGTAGTAGTCGCCGATCCCCGAGGTGTGGGTGAGCAGCCGCTCGATCGTCACCTCGCGCGGAACATGCGGGAGCGACACGTCGAGCACGTCGGTGAGGGATGTCTCGAGCGTCAGCTGGCCATCTTCCATCAGCGCACAAACACCGAGCGCCGTGAATGTCTTCGTCGCGCTCGCGGTGCCAAACCGAGTTTGCATCGTGTTCACGATCTCGTTGACTCGATCCGCGTAGCCGTACGCCCGCTCCAGCACGAGATCGGGACTGAAGCGCACAGCGACCACCCCTGAGAAGCCGTTCGCACCCGCGGCGGCGTCGAGCCGGGCGATCAGCCCTTCAGCGCTCCGCAGATCCATGGGCCGCCGAGGCTACCTGCGTGCCCGAGCGACGGTGGGCTTCAGGAGCGCGCGAGTTGCTCAGGCCCGAAGCAGTGGAGCTCCGGCAGCCGTGTCAGGCCGACCGCGTCAGTCCCAGTAGGCCTGCTGGTTCCAGCGGGCCGTCAGCTGGTAGATGATCGTCACGTCGAGGATGATGATCAGGAACGCCCAGAGCGGGGCGGCGGGGAACCACACGATCTGCGAGATCGCGCTGACGGTCAGCAGGAACACCGCCGCGACGCGAGCGACTCCGCTCCCGACCAGCAGGCCCACGCCCGTGAGCGCGACTGCGGATCCGAGGATCAGATGAACCCAGCCCCAGGTTGTGATGTCGGCGATGATCGCTCCCTCTCCGCCGACGACGACAATGTTGTCGTTGAGAATCCCGCCGAGCCCCCAGAGGGCGTCAAGGGACCCGACGATGAACATGGCGAACCCTGCGAACGCCGCCCAGCCAGACTCTCCACTCCGGTCCTTGCTCGTTGACTCCATCCTGGCTCCCTTCGTTTCATCCGCCCCGGTGACATCCGTGGGCGCGTCACCGGTTCGACGCTGACGGACAAACCCCTGCCCGAAGACGAGAAGGTTCCCGGGAACCGCGGCCGGCTCGACGGGGCCTCTTCTGTGCCTGCAGGGGCGGCATTCAGCCGCGGACTACGACGCGTTCAGCTCAGCCGCAGCACGGACGAGAGCTTTGAAGGCCTCCTCGTCAATGCCGGCTCCTTGGTGGAGATCGATGGCGCGGCTCACCTTGGCCTCGAGGCTGGCGTTGAAGAGGCCGGCTGGATCCTGCAAGGAGGCTCCCTTGGCGAAGGTCAGCTTCACCTTGCCCTTGAAGGGCTCGCCGGTGAAAAGTATCCCGTCGCAGGACCAAACGGGGACGCCGGAAGGGTTTGACGGCTTCCGCCATTTGATCTCTTCGACGACCTCGGGAACAGCCTGCCTGGTCAGCCCGCGGATTCGCAAGAGCATCTTTCCGCGCCAGTCGTCCAGCTCCGCGATCCTTGCGTCGACGAGCTCAGACGGTGTCTCTGGTTCGGATTGGGCGGGCATGATCAGACCCTTGCAGATTGCACTTGGAGCGGAACGCTCGTGCCAATGGTCTCGAGCCCGGTCTACGCGCGCACTGGTGCGACGGGGCCATCACCGCCGCGCCCGTTCCGCCGCTGCAGTGTGCTCGAGGATCGCGGCGACCATCGTCTCCCAGTCGTCTCGATAGAGACCGTGACCGGCGCCCTTCAGCTTCAGCAGCCTGGCACCGGGAATGTCCGCGGCTAGAACCTCGCCATGCTCGAGCGGGAACATCGGGTCGGCGGCGCCGTGGATGACGAGCGTCGGGGCAGTGATCGAAGACAGCGGCTTCAGCGATCCTTCGCCCTGGGACATGAGATCGTGGTTCTGCAACGCGGCGAAGTCCCGCGCCCGCTCAACGTCGCGGCGGACGAGCTCACGGACTCGGGCCTCGTCGAATACCCGCTCGCCGCCCGCAAGGATGTGCCAGTAAGCGACCAAGTAGTCGATGACGGAATCGGGGTTCGACCAGTCGGCCTCGGCCGTGCCGACGAAGCGACTGAACTCTTGCGTCGGCGGCGGCAGGTCGCGGTCGCCACCGGTCGCGGGGGAGGTGCTGATCAGGGTCAGGGAGAGCACCCTGTCGGCGGAGTCGAGCGCGAGCTCTTGGGCGATCCCCCCACCCGCCGAGACGCCGACCAGATGCGCGGCCGAGATACCGAAGCCATCGAGCACGCGGGCGGCGTCAGCAGTGAGATCGGCCCCGGTGTACTCGGGCCGGCCGGGCTTGTAGGTGAGCGAGCGGCCGGTGTCACGGTGGTCGTAGCGGATCACGTACCGCCCGCCGCCCGCGAGCATCCGGCAGAGGTCGTCCTCCCACCAGAGCATCGACGAGCCGATGCCCATGATCAGCAGGATCGGCGGATGCGCTGGGTCGCCAAGCGGCTCGGCACACAGCTGGACACCGTTCGCTTCGATCGTTCGCTCGGCCACGCTGCTCCTCTCTCCTAGCCGATCTCCCAAGCGTGCGCATCAGCCAATCGCGGCCGCCTCGCCTGGAGGACTGGCGGCGATGGCCGCGTCGATCGCGGCGGGCGAGAGAACGTGCTCGGTGACCATCGCCGCTGCCCCGATAACTCCCGCGCGATCGGCGAGCTGGCTCCGGACGACCCGCAGGTGCCTTGTCGCGAGTGGCAACGAGCGCTGGTAGACGACCTCGCGGATCCCAGCGAGTAGCTGCTCATGCGCCTGAGCCACGTCTCCGCCGATCACCATCACCGACGGGTTGTAGAGATTGACCGACGCCGCGAGCACCTCTCCGATCAGCCTTCCGGACTCCCGTACGAGCGAGACCGCGGCGGGCTCGCCGGCACGCGCGAGATCGACCACTGCCCGCGCGTGCGGAGCGTCGAGCCCCTGCTCGCGCAGCCGCCGGGCCATCGCCCCGCCCCCAGCGAGCGCCTCCAGGCAGCCCACGTTTCCGCAGGAGCAGCTGACGTGCTCGGCCTCATCTCCGGCTGCCACCCTGATGTGGCCGATGTCGCCTGCCGCCCCATCGGCGCCTCGGTGGATCCGCCCTTCGCTTACGACGCCGCAGCCGATCCCGGTCCCGACCTTCACGAAGAGCAGATGGGCCACCGAGCGCCAGTGCGTCCAGTGCTCGCCGAGGCCCATGATGTTCACGTCGTTGTCGACCAGCACCGGCACGCCGTAGCGGTCGGCGAACCGCTCCGGGACCGGATAGCCGTCCCAGCCGGGCATGATTGGCGGATTGCGGGGCCGGCCCGTCGCATGCTCGACGGGGCCCGGGACGCCGATGCCGATGCCGCGCACGTCGTCGTCGTCGCGCCCGATCTCCCGGAGCAACGCGTGGAAGCGCTCGTCGGCCCAGTCGAGCACCGGCTCGGGACCGGCGGCGATCTCGATGTCGCCGCGCTCCTCCGCCAGCACCGCGCCGCCGAGGTTCGTGACCGCAAGCCGGGAATGGGTCGCCCCGAGGTCCGCCGCGAGGACGACGCCTGCGTCGTCGTTGAAGGTGAGGACCGAGGGAGGCCGGCCGCCCGTCGACTCCTCGCTGTCGAGCTCGCGGAGCAGCCCCTGCGCCTGCAGCTGTCCGAGGCGCTGGGAGATCGTCGAGCGGGCGAGCCCGGTCAGCGCCGCCAGGTCGGCCCGCGTCGCTCCGTCGGCCTCCCGGATCAGCCGCAGCATCATCCCCGCGCCGAGCGGCTCCGGGGCGCCGGGCCAGGGATTGGAGGCCATTGAGCCCAGTCAATCAGCGGCTTCGGCCCTTGTCAAGCGCTGAAGTCTGGGCTTTGTAAAGCGGATATACGCACTTCCGAAGGACATTCGGCAACTTTTGCTTGACACCAATCCAAAAGCCCTATAGGTTCGCGACATGGAGGAGGGCGGAGCCCTGGTCGCAGAGGCGCGAGGCACGAAGCCGGCGTCCCGGCCGTTGCGCGCGGGCGTCATCGGCGCCGGCTTCATCGGCCGCGTTCACGCTCAGGCGGCCCGTGCCGCCGGCGCCCGGCTCGCCGGCGTCGTCGCGTCCTCCCCGGAGCGAAGCGCCGAGGTAAGCCGCGAGCTCGGCGTGGACGCCGTCTACGCCACCTCCGGGGAGCTGATCGCCTCGGAGGAGATCGACGTCGTGCACATTTGCGCCCCCAACGACCTGCATCTCAGCCTCGCGGAAGCGGCGCTCAGGGCTGGCAAGCACGTCGTCTGCGAGAAGCCGATCGCCTTCGACCCCGGCGGCGCCGCGGAGCTGGTCCGCGTGGCCGAGGCCGCGGGCCGGGTGGCCACCGTCCCCTTCGCATACCGCTATTACCCGATCGTCCGCGAGGCACGGAGCCGCATCCGCTCCGGTTCTATCGGCGGGATCCGCCTCGTTTATGGCACCTACCTCCAGGATTGGCTTCTCACCCCCGATGACAACAACTGGCGCGTCGACGCGCAGCGGGGCGGGCCCTCGCGCGCCTTCGCCGACATCGGGGCGCACTGGTGTGACCTCGTCGAGTTCGTCACGGGCGGGCGCATCGCCGCGCTCACCGCTCGGACGATGATCGCCGAGCCGGAGCGCCGGAACGGCGGTGGGCATTCGTTCTCCTCCGCCGGTGACGGCGGGAACGCTGCCGCCAGACGCGTCGAGACGGAGGACGTCGCCACGTTGCTCTTCGAGATGGAGGACGGGGCGCTTGGGTCGCTCGTGGTCTCGCAGGTCTCGGCCGGCCGCAAGAACCGGCTCTGGTTCGAGGTCTCCGGAACGGAACTCGGCATCTCCTTCGATCAGGAAAACCCGGAGACGCTGTGGGTCGGGGGCCGTGGCGGAAACCTCTCCGTTCCACGCGACCACGGGACCCTCGCTCCGGAGGCGGCCGCCTACGCGACGCTCCCGGGAGGCCATCCACAGGGTTTCAACGCGTGCTTCGACGCCTTCGTGGCCGACACCTACAAGGCGATCGCCGGGGAACGCCCGGACGGACTCCCCGGCCTCGCCGACGGGCTGCGCGCGACCGAGATCACCGAGGCCGTGCTGAGCTCGGCGGAGTCCCGCGACTGGGTCGAGGTGCCCGCGTGAAGCTGGGGTTCCTCACCGCATGCATGCCGGAGCGTCCACTCGAGGAGATCGCGGCTTTCGCGGCTCAGGAGGGCTACGAGACGCTCGAGCTCGCTGCCTGGCCCCGCCTCGGCGACCGCCCCTTCACCGCGAGCCACATAGCGGCGGACGTCCTCGACGACGCCGAGCTCGAGCGCGTGCGCAGTGCTCTGTCGAAGCACGGTCTCGAGTGCTCGGCCCTCGCCTACTACGACAACAACCTCCACCCCGACCCGGCCGAGCGAGACGCCGCCCACCGGCACCTCCGCGCCGTGATCGATGCGGCAGCCGCGCTCGGCGGCATCCCCGTGGGCACATTCATCGGGCGGGACCCGAGCCGCAGTGTCGCGGAGAACCTGCAGGAGGCCGAGCAGGTCTTTCCACCCCTCGTCGACCACGCCGGCGAGCGCGAGGTGAGGCTGATGATCGAGAACTGCGTGATGGAGGGCTGGCACCCGGACGGCTACCCCGGCAACCTCGCCTACTCGCCTGAGCTGTGGGAGTGGATGTTCGACCTGGGCCTGTGGCTCAACTTCGACCCCTCGCACCTCCTGTGGCTGGGCATCGACCCGGTCGCCGCGCTCCGCCCCTACGTCGACAAGGTGGCCCACGCACACGCGAAGGACGCCGAGACCTTCCCGGAGCGCCGCAACCGCTATGGGTTCTTCGGCCGCACCTCCACCCGGGGCGAGGACCCGTGGGACATGGGCTGGTGGCGGTATCGGATTCCGGGTCTCGGCCAGGTCGACTTCCCACGGTACGTCGACGCGCTCTACGAGGGTGGGTTCGACGGCGTGCTCTCCGTCGAGCACGAGGACCCGGTGTGGGGCGGGACCCCCGAGAAGGTCGAGGCGGGCCTGCGCGTCGCACACACCACCCTGCGCCCGCTAGTGGTTTCGTGATGGAGGCGACGCCGCTGCTTGAGATTCGAGCTCTGGAGAAGGAGTACCCGGGCGTGCGGGCGCTGCAGGGCGTGGACTTCGACGTGCGCACCGGCGAGGTCCACTGCATCGTCGGCCCCAACGGCGCGGGCAAGTCGACGCTGATCAAGTGCGTTTCGGGCGCGGTTGAGCCGACGTCCGGCCAGGTGCTACTGGAGGGGGAGCCGCTGGCGGCCGGCAGTCCCTCCGAGGCCATCGACCGGGGCATCGCGACGATCTACCAGGAGCTTGATCTGGTCGAGGACCTCTCGGTCGCCCAGAACGTCTTTCTCGGCCACGAGCCGCGCCGGGCACGCCTGCTCGATCTGAGCACGATGCGAAGCGACACGGCCGCGATCCTGAAGCGGCTCGACCACGAGGGGATCTCGCCGCGCGCGTTCGTCCGCGACCTGCGGCCCGCGGCCCGCCAGGTGGTGTCGATCGCCCGCGCCCTCTCGCGCCAAGTGCGACTGCTGATCATGGACGAGCCGTCCGCCATCCTCGACGATGGCGAGATCGAGACGATGTTCGGCGTCGTCCGCCGGCTGACGGCCGAGGGCGTCGGCGTGATCTACATCTCGCACCGACTCGACGAGATCGGGCGGCTCGGTGACCGCGTCACGGTGCTGACCGACGGGCGTACGGTCGCCTCTGGGCTGCCCGCATCCACCGCGGTCGACGAGATCGTGGAGCTGATGGTGGGGCGCAAGGTCGGCCAGCTCTACCCGGATCGCGTCACCGGGAACGGAACCGTGCTCCTCGACGTGCGGGGCCTGACCCGCCTTCCCGACGTCCGGGATGTCTCGTTCGAGGTCCGCGCCGGCGAGGTGCTGGGAATCGGCGGGCTCGTGGGGGCCGGTCGGAGCGAGCTGCTGCGCGCCGTCTACGGGGTGGATGGCCGCGACTCCGGTGAGGTCCGGGTGGCCGGGGAGCCGCTCGTGGCGGGGCGGCCCGACAAGGCGATCGCCGCCGGCCTCGGGCTCGCGCCCGAGGACCGCAAGTCCCAGGGCCTCCTCATGGAGTGGAGTCTGGCGAAGAATGTGAGCCTGGCCAATCTCGGCCGATTCCTCCGCCGGCGGCTCCTGAGCCTGCGCGCCGAGCGCGAGGCGACCGCGCGCCAGCTCGACGCACTGAACACGGTTCCGGCGGAGGTCGAGCGGGTTGTCGCGGATCTCTCCGGCGGCAATCAGCAGAAAGTCGTCCTGGCCCGCTGGCTGCTTCGCGAATGCCGGGTCCTGCTGCTGGACGAGCCGACGCGCGGGGTGGACGTGGCGACGAAGGCCGAGCTCTACCGGGTGATCACCGACCTGGCGGCGCGGGGCATCGGCGTTGTCGTCGTCTCCTCCGAGCTCGACGAGCTGGCGGGCATCTGCACCCGCGTGCTCGTGATGCAGGAGGGGAGGCTCGTGGCCGAGGTCGCGGGCGAGGAAACCAGTGAGCTCGACCTGCTCCGTCACGCCGTCGCTGCGTCGGGCCAGGCCGAATACCGAGATGAGATCGCGAGGGAGGCCCAGTGAGCACACAACGGTTGTCGATCCCGAGCGTGGCGGCGGGCCGGCTGCGGACCCAGGAGTTCGCGTTGGTCGGGGTGATCGCGATCCTGATCCTGGTCGGGGCGATCCTCGAAGGAGGCAGCTTTGCCTCGGCCGACAACTTCCGGGCGATCCTCACCCAGGCGAGTGTCGTCGGGGTGATCGCGGTCGGGATGACGTTTGTGATCGCCACCTCGGGGATCGATCTCTCGGTCGGCTCGATGCTGGCAGCGGCGGGCATCGCCGGCGGCCTGCTCGTCGACTCGGGGTCGGCCGCCTTCATCCTCGGCGCGCTCGCTTTCGGACTGGTGATGGGCGGCTTCAACGGCGTCGCGATCGCCTACGGGCGAGTCGTCCCCTTCATCGCGACCCTCGCGATGTTCGCGATGGCCCGGGGCCTCGCCCTGCTGATGAGCGACAAGCTCCCGATCAGCCTGTTCAGCGCCGACGGGGTCCGCTGGTTCGGCACCGGCGAGATCGTCACGATCCCGGTCTCGATCCTGATCTTCCTCTTGATCACGGCTCTCGGTTGGGTCGGGCTCAACCGGACGCGCTACGGGCGCTACGTGGTCGCCGTGGGCGGGAACCGGGAGGCGGCGCGCATCGCCGGCGTCCCGGTGCAGCGAATCATCTTCAGCGTCTACTGCCTCACCGGGCTGCTCGCGGGGCTTGGGGCGATCCTGCTCTCCGCTCGGCTTGCCAGCGCGTCGCCTGTCAGCGGCAACCTGCTCGAGCTCGACGCGATCGGCGCCGTCGTCATCGGCGGCACGAGCCTCGCGGGGGGCCGCGCGACCATCGTCGGGACGTTCCTCGGCGTAATCGTGTTCGCGATCATCTTCAACCTGCTCACCCAGCTCAATCTGGCCACCGAGTGGCAGCAGATCGTGAAGGGGGTGATCATCCTCGCGGCCGTCCTGATCCAGCGCCCAGAGCGCATCTGAGCCGCGAACCCAGCACCTCGCCCCGGGACACCCCGGGGGGACCAAGGACCACACCAACCTCAGGAGGAGATCTCGAAGATGTCGTTCAGGCGACTACTAATGTGTTCAATGCTGGCGCTCGTGTTGGCGCTAGGCGTCGCGGCGTGCGGCGGCGATGATGACGGCGATGACGGCGGCGGCAGCGACAGCAGCGGCTCCAGCGCCTCGGCAGAGGAGAGCGGGGGCTCAGACGGGACCGTGACGATCGCGGCGAGCGTGCCGCCCACGGACCACGGCTGGCTCGGCGCGATCTCAAAGAACGCGCAGGAGGCCGCGGATCAGTTCGACGACGTCGAGTTCGAGCTGGTCGAGGCCGCCGACCCCGACTCGCAGGCGTCCCAGATCGAGACGCTGATCAACGAGGAGCCCGACGCGCTGGTCGTTCTCCCGCATGACGGCGAGGCGCTGACCCCGGTCGCGGAGAAGGCGATGGAGGCCGGCATCGCCGTGGTCAACGTCGACCGCCTGTTCTCGACGCCCGAGGCCGCGAGGGCGACCATCCTGGGCGACAACTATGGGATCGGAGTTCAGGCCGGCACCTACATCGCCGAGGAGCTCGGTTGCGAGGGCAACGTCGTCGAGATCCAGGGCCTCGCGGGTATCTCGGTCACCGAGGACCGCAGCAAGGGGTTCGAGGACACCATCAATGAGCTCTGCGGCAACGGCGTTGAGATCGTCGCTCAGCAGCCCGGTGACTTCAACCCGGATACCGGGCTCGAGGCCATGGAGGCGATCCTCCAGTCCGAGGACCAGATCGACGCCGTGTACACCCACGACGACGACATGGCCGAGGGCGTCGTCGCCGCGATCCAGAACGCCGGCCGCGAGGACGAGATGTTCCTCACGGGCGTCGGCGGATCGTGCAACGCGTTCGACGCGATCGAGGAGGGCGGCCTCTACCGGTCGACCTACCTCTACAACCCGACCATGGCGGGGTCCGCCGTGAACATGGCGCGCCTGATCGCCCTGGGAGAGGGCTTCTCGGACCTCACTGAACCCGAGGTTCCCTCGCAGGTTGTCGTGCCTCCGACCGAGGTCACGGAGGAGAACGTCGAGGACCTGCGCGACTACTGCTTCACCTAGCGGTCGCGAGGGTCTGAAGACGGACGGCCCGCCGGCGCGCGCTTGTGCCGGCGGGCCGCCCGTGCCTCGCATCGAAGCCGCTCTGCGACCTCACGGGGACTTGAACGGGTTACCGTCGGACCCTGGGCCCGTTCAGGTCGGGGTCGGGGTCCTCGTACTGACATCGATTTGGGCACCGGAACAGGGCTGGTGCCCGAGGGCGCCGGCCCGGCCGAGGCGGGATACTGTGGGCGATGTCGAAGGGAACCACCTGAGCCCCAGCGCTGCCGACGTGACGCTCGACGAGGCCGCACTGCGCGGGCTGGGAGACGCCTTTCGCGGCCAGCTGGTTCGGCCCGCGGATTCCAGCTACGACGAGCACCGTAAGGTCTGGAACGGGTCGATCGATCGGTCCCCGGCGCTGATCGCGCGTTGCGCCGGCGTAGCGGACGTGATCGCAGCAGTCGGGTTCGCGAGGAACACCGAGCTCCCGCTCGCCGTCCGAAGCGGAGGGCACAGCTTCCCCGGACTGTCCGTCTGCGATGGCGGCGTCGTCATCGACCTGGGGCCGATGAAGGGGATCCGGGTCGACCCGGAGGCGCGCACCGCGAGGGCGCAGGCCGGCGTGCTCTGGGGCGAGCTCGACCGGGAAACCCAGGCGTTCGGACTCGCGACGACGGGCGGGATCGTCACCCATACCGGTGTCGCGGGGCTCACGCTGGGCGGGGGAATCGGGTGGCTTCAGCGAAAGCACGGGCTGACGATCGACCAGCTCCTATCCGTCGACCTGGTCACAGCCGACGGCGAGCTCGTGACGGCAAGCTCGAGCGAGAACCCTGACCTCTTCTGGGGCCTTCGCGGCGGCGGCGGAAACTTCGGGATAGTCACGGAGTTCGAGTTCCGTCTGCATCCCGTCGGCCCGGTTGTCTTCGCCGGGCCGATCTTCTGGCCTATCAAGCAGGCGCCTGAGCTTCTGCGCTTCTACCGCGGGTGGAGCGCCGAGGCGCCGGACGAGCTGATGACGATCGTCGTCCAGCGCAAGGCGCCGCCGCTTCCTTTCGTCCCTCAAGAGCTTCACGGCAAGCCGGTCGTGAGCGTGGCGTGCTGCTACGCGGGACCCGTTGAGGAGGGGGAGGCGGTGGTGCGTCCGCTAAAGGAGTTCGCCGCGCCGGTGCTCGATCTCTGTGAGCCCAAGCCCTACGTCGTCCATCAGGCGATGTTCGACGCATCCTTCCCGCACGACCGCTGGTACTACATGCGGGCGTGTGATGTGGTCGAGCTCAGTGACGAGGTCATTGACATCGCGGTGGACCATGCACGGCAAATCCGCTCACCGCTCACCGCCTTCCCGATCTGGCAGCTCGGAGGGGCGGTGGCGCGTGTAGCTGACGACCAGACAGCCTTCAACGGCCGCGGCGCCGGGCACACGTTCAACATTACGGGCATGACCGCGACGGCGGATGGCTTCGACGAGGAACGGGAGTGGGTGAGGAACTTCTGGTCAGCGCTCGAGTCACACCATACGAGCGTCTACGTCAACTTCCTCATGGACGAGGGCCAGGAGCGCGTCCGCGAGGCCTACGGATCCGACAAGTACGACCGCCTGCAGGCGCTGAAGCGCAAGTACGACCCCGGCAACCTCTTCCGCCTTAACCAGAACATCCCACCGGGCTAGAGCTCGCTCGAGGAGTGCAGCTAGCCGGGTTCGAACCGGCGACCTCCTGGGTGCGATGCGGAGCGGTTCGTCCTCTCGGTCATTCGGCGATCCTCACCCTGGCGGGGCCCTGAAGGCGGGCCGCAGCGCTGCGGCGGTCGGAGGCCGAGCGGCTGGCAGGGGCGAATGCGCTCCAGGTGAACCAGCGAGCGAAACCGCGCTGCAGCGCTCGCGGGCCGCTCATCGTCAGCTTTCGGGCCCGGAGGGCGGCACCAAGCTCAGCACGTCCCAGGTAGACCCGGTAGAGGGTGGCGGTGTCCACCGCTACCTCGAGGTCGACGTCGAAGCCGGGATGCTGGAGGCAGACCGAGACCTCCGCGGGCTCGAGGACCATCCAGTAGCGCTTGGCAGGCTTGCGAAAGTTGAACTGGACGACGGTGCGGTCCGCCGGAAGCTCGTCGTGATCGACGTGGCGGGCCATCCAGACGATCAGGAGGTCGGGATCGAGCTCCTCCGGACGAGGATCGGTGAACGACCAGGTAACCCCCCACTCGCCGAGCGCCTGCACGACCTGCTCCAGGTCGCGGCCGGCTGGGGTCAGCCGATACCCCAGCGTCCTGCCCTTGGGCCCCGTCCGGCGCTCGACGATCTCGGCCCGCTCCAGCGCTCGGAGCCGATCGGTGAGCACCGAGCGCGAGATCCCCGGCAGGCCGCGCTGGAGCTCGTTGAACCCACGCACCTCGGAGAGCATCTCGCGCACGATCAGAAGCGTCCAGCGGTCGCCGAGGACCTCGCTCGCCTTTGCGATTGGGCAGTACTGCGCATAGCTGCGCATGTCGAGCGAATCGTAGACCCGAATCCAGCGCAGGTTCGAAACTCGAACCGTTTGGTTCGGATCCCGGTCTATGCCTGCGCCCGCGCCGGGCCTAGCGTGGTGGCATGCGCACCGACAGAGCCACGCCCGCGGCAACGACCGCCGACGCGGAGTGCCTGCGCGATTCCCTCCACGGACCCCTGATCCTGCACGGCGACAACGGCTACGACGAGGCGCGCTCGATCTGGAACGGCGCTATCGACCGCCGCCCGGCCTGCATCGCCCGCTGCCGCGGCGTCGCCGATGTCATCGCCGCGGTGCGATTCGCACGCGACCACGGCCTGGAGGTCGCCGTGCGAGGCGGCGGCCACAACGTGGCCGGCACCGCCGTGTGCGACGACGGGATCGTCATCGACCTCTCGGAACTGCGGGCCGTGTGGGTCGACCCCCGCAGCCGCGCCGCCCGGGTGCAGGGCGGTGCTCTGTGGGGCGACGTCGACCGCGAGACACAGGTCCATGGTCTGGCGACCACCGGCGGCATCGTGAGTCACACGGGGGTCGCCGGACTCACCCTCGGCGGCGGCATCGGCTGGCTCATGCGCAAGCACGGCCTCACGGTCGACAACCTGCTCGCCGCCGACGTCGTTACGGCAGAGGGCGAGATGCTGCGGGTGTCCGAAGACGAGCATCCCGACCTGTTCTGGGCGCTGCGGGGAGGCGGCGGGAACTTCGGCGTGGTGACCTCGTTCGACTTCCGACTCCACCCCATCGGACCCGATGTCCTGGCCGGGCCGATTCTCTGGGACGCGGCCGACACCGACAGGGTCCTCCGCTTCTACCGCGACTTCGTAAAGGACGCCCCGAACGAACTCGGCACGGTGGTGAGGTTTGGCACCGCGCCACCCCTACCAGTCATCCCCGAGGATCTGCACTGGCGTCCCGTGGTGATCGTGGCGAGTTGCTACGCCGGGCCGATCGCGGAGGCCGAGGAGCTGCTCCGCCCGTTGCGCGCCTTCGGGGCTCCCCTGCTCGACTTGGTTGCGCCTACGCCGTACGTGGATCACCAAAACGGCATCGATTCCACGGTGCGTCACGGTTGGAACTACTACTGGAAGTCCACTTACCTCCCCGAGCTCAGCGACGACCTGGTGAACGTCATCACGGAGCACGCGTTCGCGGCCTCGTCCCCACGCTCGTACGCGGCCGTGTTCCACCTGGGAGGCGCGATCGGCCGCGCGTCCGAAGACGACACGGCGTTCGGGAACCGACACGTGTCGCACGCCATGACGCTGGACGCCGTGTGGCGGTCGGGCGAAGAGTACGGCGACCGAGACATCGCCTGGACGAGGCGCTTCTTCGCCTCCCTCGACCGCTTCCGCGACGGCGTCTACGTCAACTTCCTCGACGCCGACGAGGCGCCTGACCGGGTCCGCGAGGCGTACGGAGACGCCGTCTACGACCGGCTGGCGGGAGTGAAAGCCAAGTACGACCCCGACAACGTCTTCCACCACAATCAGAACATCGGCCCGCGCGAGATGACGGCGAGGGCCGTGGCGACATAGTCGTCGGGGTGTGTCGCGTCGAAAATGGAGCTAGCCGGACTCGAACCGCGACCCTCCTGGGTGCGATGGTGCCCAATGGGCCTTCAGTCCGTTTGCTCGAGGGCAGCCTGAGCCGGGTGCCCATGACGACGACCCGCCGGGCGAGATGTCGCGGCGCTCAGCGCTCGCTGCTCGGAGGCGGTCCCACTACCTGCAGCCCGTACTTCTCGTAAACCGCCGCGATCCGGCCCTCGTCCGGCGGTCCAGGGGGCGTACTCGTCATCAGCTCGGCGAGGTCGGCGAAGAAGGTCTCGAAACCGGCCGGAGCGGGAAACGCCAACAGCTTGACTGGCGCGTCGGTGGCGTTCCAATGGGTATGCACCGTCCCCTTTGGAATGTGGACGCAGGCTCCCGCCGGGGCTTCCAGGGTGCGCTCGCCGAGCCGAAAGTTGAGGGTCCCCTCGACCACGTAGTAGTTCTCGTCCTCCAGCGTGTTCACGTGAAGTGGTGTCCCGCCGCTCCAGGGAGCGAGGTCTGCCTCGATCACCGCGAGCGTTCCACCGGTCTCGCCGCCAGCCACCTTGACCACATAGGTGTCGCCGAAGAGCGAAGTGGTTTCGCCTTCCCCACTCAGCCGGACAACGCCTCCGCCGGTTGTTTCGGTCATGGCGACAGCCCTTTCGTTCCCCGATGCATGCGGCCAGCGGTAGGTCCGACCCCGGCCTTGGACAATCCTGCACCTTACCCAGCTACGCGTTCTCAGGGAGGGCGTCGGTGTGTGGACGAGCGGGCTGCTCCTGACAGGCCGATCGGACAGGTTTGGGCCGTGCCAGTAGCAGGTCATCGGCGATGTGAGGCGTTCGCCGCTGCAGCAACGGCGGCGTGACGCCTTGCGCCCAATCTGGATCCCGTCCACGCTCCAGCTACTTGCGCCGGAGCCGGTACCAGCGCTCGTCGGGCCTGAGCAGCAGTTCGATCGGCTTGGGCGCTTCGAAGCCCGTGGGCCCCAGCCCGGAAACCGTCCATCCGGGAAAGGCCGCGCGGACTTCTTCCTGGCTGACTCCCCGCGGCAGCGGCCCGCGGCGCTTCGGCGTCCAGCCCAGCAGCAGGACCGTCGCATCGGGAGCGGCCACCGCGCTGACCTCGCGGCCCATGGCAACGCGTTGCCCGGGCTTGAGGCCGTGGAAGGTCCCGGTGTCGAGCACGAGCTTGAAGTCGGATCCCACGCCAGCGGCGCGAAGCCCGGTGACGTCGCCCTGGACGAGTCGCATCTCCAAGCCGGCCTCCTCGACCCGGGAGCGGGCACGGTCAAGAGCCTTCTCGACGAGATCGACGCCGGTGACCCGCCAGCCACGCCTGGCGAGTGCCAGGCCCCAGATACCGCTGCCGGTGCCGAGGTCGAGCGCCGTCCCAAACGGCGGGCCGCCGCCGTTCTCCTCTTTGGCGAACAGCTCGCTGATTCTGTCGACGAACCCCGGTTGCTCCTCGGCGTCCTCCCAGGGGTGAAATCCGATCTTGTATGCGAGCGAGTAGTTCATTGCGACCGAGGCTAGGGGCCCTCTGAGCGGCTGCCAATCGGGAGTTCTCCCCATGTCACCAGGCCGTGCTCGACCGCGAAGAGCGTCGCACCGGCCCTGGTCGAGACACCGATCTTTCCGTAGGCGTTTTGGATGTGCCTGTCGGCGGTCTTGATGGAGATCCCGAGTGTCTTCGCGACCTGCTTGGTCTGCAGTCCATGAGCCAGGAGATCGAGGACCTCTGTCTCGCGCTTAGTCAGCCCGGCCGGACGCTCGATCGAGGGGGTTGCCTCTCCGGCCTCCTCCAGCACAGCACCGACGGCGTCGGGGTCGAGACGACCGGCCCGCGCTTCGATGACGAGTGCGTCGGCGGCGGCGGCGCGTGCCAGCGGTTCCCGGTGGGGGCGAGGCTCGGCCATCGCGTGGAACGCGTCCGCCGCGGCCAGCACGCGCGCCGCGGCCGAGAGACCTGACCCGCTGCTGCCACGGTGATAGCCCGATCCGTCGCAGCGCTCGTGATGGGAGCTCGCGATCGGTGCGAGGGTGGACAGGAACGCCGAAGGGCTCAGGATTCGCTCGGAGTAGTACGCGTGCAGCCTGACTCGCTCCCACTCCTGCGGCGTCAACGGTCCCGGCTTCTGCCAGATCGACGTCGGAACGGCCGTGCGGCCGACATCGTGGACCAGCCCCGCGCGGCGAACCGCCACACACTCGTCCTCCGAAAGCCCGCAGCGCCGCGCGGTCGCCTCCGCAAGCTCGGCGACCCCGCGCGAGTGGCCGCTGAAATACGGCGAGGCCAAGTCGGCGAACTCACCGATCGCGCCCAGGGCGCGGTCGATTGCCTCGCCTTCCAGAATGAGCGTTGGATCCGGCTCGCATTCGAGCGTCTCAAGCCACGCCGACCCGTCCCCGAGCGCGAGGATCTCCGCCGACTCGTCAGCGACGAGCGCCACGATCTCGGGGTCGAAGGCGCCGCCGCTCCGTTCAAGCAGCACCCGCGTGGTTCTCTCGCCGCCTCCGATCGAGCGCTGCAGGTCTGCGTCGCGCGCGACATGCGCGATGCGGGTCGCCAGCGGCAGCTCGTCGCCTCGCACGACACCCGGCTCGCCCTTGCCGTCCCAGCGCTCGTCGATCGTGTCCGCAAGCGATCGCACCGACTTGGGCAAACCCAGCCGCTCGCTGAGGAGGCCGGCAACCTCGCGACAGGCGAGGTCGATCTGCGGAGCTCGGCGGGCCGCCTTGGGAATCCCGCGGGCGGTGGCCGCGGCACGGGCAAAAAGGGGTCGGTCTGGCGCGATCGATCTTGCCAGGGCGCCGAGCTGTTCCCGCTGTGAGCCGAACAGGACCGGGAACAGCTTCTGGGCCGCCTGCTCGATGTCGTCGAAGAGCTCCGCCCTGACGTGGATGTCCGCCGTGCAGCCTGCATACATGAGCAGACAGGCGTAGTACGTGTCAGACCGCGTCTGCCGATCGACGCCCAGGCGCTCGGCGATCCGCACGGCGACAATGGTGCTGCGTAGCGCGTGCTCGAAGTCCAGCCCGAGCTGCAGGTCTGTGGCCAACGACAGGGCCGCGATCAACTCGGATGCGCGCACCCGTTCGAGGCCCGTTGCAGCCGACTCGCTCAACAGAGCAACCCTAGCCCGGCGCGGGATCAGTGTGGTGATGGAGCTAGCCGGACTCGAACCGGCGACCTCCTGGGGCGATCCAGGGCGGCCCCCGGAGCCCAATGCTGGCGTTACTGGCTCTAGAGGGCGGAGTATGGCCCCGCTGGGTCGCCAAGCGCACGGGCGAGGATGCCCGTGGATGTATGCGGATGTCGTTGGGTTTGGGCACTAGAACGCGGCTGGTGCCCAATGGCCATGCGCCATCCGGAGGCGAGAGCTGGTGGGCCCTAGCTCCCACAGAGCGATTCGAGCGCTTCGACAACGCGCGCGGCGTGGGTGCCAGCGGCGTCGCGGTCCGGATTGAAGTCAGCGACCGAGATCCCGAGCAGGTTAGGCGCGGCGACAAGCGGTCGGACCAGCGCGACCAGCTCGTCCCAGTCGAGCCCGTGCGATTGCGGATAGCTGACGGCGGGCAGTACGCCTTTGTCGAGGACATCGAGGTCGACATGCAGCCACGTAGGGCGTCCCGCTAGCCGGGCGGCGGCACCGGTCCCCACCAGGGCGGCCCCGCGCTCGCGCACCTCGGGCGCTGTGAGGGCACGAATGGCTGGGTCGAGGCGGGCGTTCTCGCGGGCGACGTCGGCGTGAAGCTCGCCGGGACGATGCCCGAGTAGCGCGACAGCAGCGGGATGGAGCAGCGGTTCGTCTCGCTCGAGCAGCCCGGGCGGGCCGTGGCCCGTGAGGATCGCGAGATCCATGTCGGCCGCTTCGCCGGTTGGTGAGCTCTCCCCGTCGAAGAAATCCGCGTGCCCATCCACGAACCAGAGGCCGCTGCCGCGGGGCAGTGCCTGGAAGACGCCGAGCAGGAGCGTGCAGTCGCCGCCGAGGACGAGCGGACGCTCGCCGGCCTGTAACACCTCGCGCACACGCGCAGCGATCGCCATCGACGCCTGGCGCACCTCCGCCGCGCCGATTACGCCGGTATCGGGATCGCGTTGCGTGTCGCGCATGTGTGCGTCGGCCTCGCCCGCGTCGCGCGCGCTCAGACGCGCGACCAAGCCGGCCGCGCGGAGAGCGGCGGGCGCGCGTTCCTCGCCGCGTCCTGCCCCCGAGGAATCAATTGCGGCGTCGATGACAGCCAAGCGAGCCATTTCTTCGAATTCTTCCGGGTTCTCCCTTTCATCGGGCGTGCGAAGAGCAATTCCGCGTAGTCTCGTTTGGCAACCGATCGAAGGAAACGGCATCACCGTAAACGCCGATCTGACCTCAGCGCGACGGAACCCAGGCCGGACGAAGCCGAGGCCGCGCTCGGGAGCGTGATCTCTCCAGATGAGGGCCAGGCGCCCCTTGAAGTCCCTCCCGCACCAACCGCCGCCGAGCGTCAGGTGGCGGATCTGATCAAGATCGAAACGGATCCGGAGACGGCCAGAGCCGTTCTGGAGCGCGTGCCGCTCTGGTTTCACACGTTCTCGCTCGACGCGTCGAGAGAGCTCTACACCCCCGGCGTGGCCCGCGATCACCGCTACCGGATCCCCGCCCTTCCCGAGGACTTCAGCGGCACGAGCGTGCTCGACGTGGGCACCTTTGACGGCTTCTACGCCTTCCTCGCCGAGGCCCGTGGGGCGCGGCGGGTCGTCGCGGTCGACAACGAGCAATACAGGGTGTGGGTCCAGTCGCGCTGGGGTGTCGACCTTGAGGGAGGCGAGGGATTCATGGCGATCCGGGAGTTGCTCCGCTCGAAGGTCGAGTACCGTCGTCTCGACGCCTTCGATCTCGACCAGCTCGAGGAAACGTTCGACTTCATCCTCTGCTTCGGGATCCTGCACCGGGTCGTCGACCCAGGGGGCCTACTCAAGGTCCTTCAACGGCGCCTCTCGGCCGACGGCCGGGTGCTTCTCGAGACCTACGGCTCGACGAATCGGACGCTCGACGCCTCGACGGTTATCCAGGCCCACAAGAAAGGCGAGGTCTACGATCGAGATGACTTCGTTTACTGGGGCTTCACCGCCACGGGTTTGGACGCGATGGCCCGCGATGCGGGCTTCGAGGGGTTCCAGCTGATCGACGCGCCGATGATCGACGGCCATCCCCGTGTGATCGGGACCCTCCGGTCCGGCCCGCTCGGCTGACCCCCAGACCCACACGGTTTCCTTCACGCGAGCAAAACATCTGCTTTCCAGGGCGTTAACAGCTCTAAGGGCGGTTCGTGATCCGATTCAAGGTAGATCGGAGATCGCCTCGGTGCTGCCCCCGCTATATGCACATCGGCTCGGCCGCCATTACGGTCCGGACTCCTCGGCGGCCGCACTTCGACACACCCTGAGTGGCCCGGTAGAGGGCCTCGAGACCGACGTCTGTCTGACCGCTGACGATCGGCTGGTCCTGCTTCACGATCCGCTGCTCGCGCTCGGCACTACCCTCGATGGCTGGGCGCACGAGAGGACCGCTGAAGAGATCCAATCGGCGCTCATCCGTACCTCCGCGGGAGAGCCGACGGCGGAGCATCCGCTCCTGCTCGAGGATCTGACCGACCTGGTGCCGGAGGCGATCCGCCTCCAGCTCGAGGTGAAGGCGCACGCCGATCCCGCCCTCGCCCGCCGTACGGCCGAGGTGCTCTGCGAGCGGCTTCGCGGGGAGCCGATTCGCGACCGGGTCGAGGTGATCAGTTTCCATGCCGAGGCATGCGCTGTCGCCGCCGCAGACGGGATCGGCTCCCGTCTCGTGATCTGGGCCGACTACGCGCCCGAGGCGCTCGCCTCATGGGCTCTCGGGACGGGAGTGCGCGGAATCTCGGTCGAGCACTTCCTCCTGACCAAGAAGCTCGTCCAAGTCCTGCGGGGCGCCGGAATGAGCGTCAACGCCGGGACCGTCAACCACCCTGAGCTCCTGAGCCGCGTGCTCGAGTTCGCTCCCGACGCGATCGGCACCGATCGACCGCACGAGCTTCGCGCCGACGCCGAGACGCTCCCGGCGTTGGCGCTCAGCAGTTAGCGCCATAGTTTGGCGCGCGAGAGCGAGGCGGATCGTGGCGGTCGAGCGAACGTCCCCCCGCCGGAGCAGGGGGTTTGATGAAATGGAGCTAGCCGGACTCGAACCGGCGACCTCCTGGTGCGGTCCAGGACGGCTATTGGAGGCAAGAACCAGCGCTCGCGGCCTAGCAAGCGAAATCTGCCCAACTGACTCACTTCGTGCCCGGCGGTTATCCGTGGATGCATGCGGATGCCTTGGATTTGGGCACTAGGACGCGGCTGGTGCCCGATGGCCAACCCTTCGCCGGACACTCGGAAGCAGGGCCTCTAGATGCAGACCCGAAGCATCGCAACGCGCCCTCAGATCTCCAGCCGCGACTCTTCGAGGTCGAGGTCGCGCTCGACCCGGCGCATGACGTCCGCCGAGATCAGCCCCTCGTTCCGCATCCGCACGATCGCCGCCCGCTGGGCCTCGATCACCCCGCGCAGCAGGCGCTGGTAGGCGAGCGACCGGTCGACGATCCCGTCCTCGTCTTCCTGGTCGCCGCGCAGGGTGGCGAAGCGACGGCGTCGGAATCCGTACATTCCGCGCATTCGCGCGACGGTGTCCTCCCGCGCCCACTCCTCGTCGGCGAGCAGGTCGAGCTCCTCGAGCGCCGCCTCGGCGGCCGCGATTCGGGCCGCGTGCTCCTCGGCCTCCTCCTCCGTGCCGTCGTCGACGACTCCCAGCCGGCGGATCAGCGCCGGCAGCGTCAGCCCCTGGACGACGACCGTGAACAGCACGACGCAGTAGGCGAGAAAGATCACCAGATCGCGATCCGGAAACGGCGCGCCCGCGTCGGTCTGGAGCGGGAGCGAGAGCGCCGCCGCGAGCGAGACAGCGCCGCGCATTCCGGCCCAGGCCATGACCACCCGCGGGGCGGCCCCCACCCGCCGCTCGACCTGGCTCGGGCGGCGGTCGAGCACCCGGAGCACGTACGGAGTGGTGAACACCCACAGGAACCGCATCCCGACGACGACGCCGATCGTCGCCAGCGCGTACCCGGCGAGGGTGACCTCGTCGATCCCAGAGACCGCGTCGAGGATGCTCGGGAGCTGAAGCCCGATGAGCACGAACAGCACGGCGTTGAGGAGGTAGACGATCAGCTCCCATACGGCGAACCCCTGGATCCGCATCTGGGCGGTCGAGATCTGGGGCGCAAGCCAGCCGAGGTAGAGCCCGGTCGTAACCGCAGCGAGCACGCCCGAGACGCCGAGCTGCTCGGCTGGAAAGTAGGCCGCGAAGCCGCTGAAGATCGAGATCGTGATCTCGACCGGGACGTCGTCGAGGCGCCGCCGAACCTCGGCGATCACGGCACCCACGACCAGCCCCACGACGATCCCACCCAGCACCGCCACGACGAAGTCCACGCTGGCGTCGAACAGCGAGAAGCTGCCGCCGATCGCGGCGGCGACCGCGACCCGGTATGCGATCAGCGCCGAGGCATCGTTGACGAGGCTCTCGCCCTCGATCATGTTGACGAGTCGCCGCGGGGCGCCGAGCTGCCGCGCGATCGCGGTCGCGGCGACGGGATCGGTCGGCGAGACGATGGCGCCGAGCGCGAAGGCGACGGCCCACGGTAGGCCTATGAGCTCGTGGCTGACGGCCCCGACCGCGCAGGTCGTGAGCAGCACCAGTCCGATCGAGGTCAGCGACAACGCGCGGGCGTCGGCGCGCAGCGCCCGCAGATCGGCGAAAAAGGCGGCCACGTAGAGCAGCGGCGGCAGGAAGATCACCAGGACCAGGTCGGGCTGGAGCTCGACGTTGGGGACGCCGGGCAGGTAGCCGATGGGGATCGCCCCGAGGACGAGCACGATCGGGTACGGGATGTCGAGCAGGCGCGCGATCACGCTCAGCAGCGGGATCGCGACGCATAGGCCGAGGATCAGGAGCTCGGTCTCATGCATGGTCGGCTCGTGAGCTTAGGCTCCGAGGTCCGATCCACGATGAACAAGCTCGTGCCGCGCCGAGCACGCGCGTAGTTGCGGGCCCTTTCTCGATGGAGCTACCCGGCCACCACCCAGCCGCCATCCACGTGGATCACCTGACCGGTGATGTACCCGGCCCCGTCCGAAGCTAAGAACAGGACGGTCTCGGCGATCTCCTCCGGCTTTCCGAAACGCTTCAATGGGTTCATCGCTATCGCCTCATCGATGTGCTCCGTCGAGACTCCCCACGCGGTTTCCCATTCGCCTGAGATTGGCCCGGGGGCAAGCGCGTTTACGCGAATCTCCGGGGCCAGGTCCCGGGCAAGCGTGGTGGTGAAGCCGCGGATCGCTCCCTTCGCGGTGGAATAGGTGACGGGGACGAAGTTGATCGCGTTGTCAGGGTTGATCCCGTTCCCGTAGGTGCTCGAGAAGTTGACGATGGCACCGCCGCCACCTTTGAGCATCATCGGCCTCACCGCCTGACACATCCGCATCGCCCCGATCACGTCAACCTGGAGGAGGGCGCTCGCCGCGGCTGCGTCCAGCTCGCTGAATCTCACCGTGTCCGCCTCGTCGAGGCGCCCGGCGGCGTTGACGAGGACGTCCAACCGACCGTAGCGCTCCACGATGTCGGCGACGAACGCGTCGACCGAGTCCTGATCCGTGACGTCGAGGCGCCCGGAGTGGGCCTGCCCGCCCCGGCCCTCGACTTCCGCCACGACCTCCTCAGCCTGGGAGCGAGAGGAGCGATAGCCGATCGCAACCGAGGCGCCCTCCGAACCGAAGCCCCTGGCGACGGCCCCGCCGAGCGTCCCCCCACCCCCGGTGACCACCGCCACCCTTCCCTCGAAGCGTCGTCCATCATTCCATTGAGCACCCATGCATCTCCCTCGGTCGGTGACCTCTGTGGCCAGGCGATTATCAGCTCGTGACCGGGCGCAACGGTTCCGAGCCATCCCAGCCCCCGGCGCCGCCGCTGACCATCTCGAAGAAATCACGCAACCCCGGAACGTCGTCATGGATCTCGATGTCGTGTCCCAGCGATGCGGAGGCGTCATGGAAGGTGTTGTGTGTTTCGCCGAGCTCCGCGCTCAGATACTGCCGCAGACCGCGCTCGTCGAGCGATTTCCGCACCTCGAGCACCTCCGCCGGGGACACTACGTAGGCCACATGGTGGATTCCCGGTCGAGGAGCTGAAAAGCGCTCCTCGACCCGCTCGGGCGCCGAGCTGATGATCTCCATCAGCTCGATCGCGCCTCTGCCGCAGCAGCCGAAGGCTGAGTTGTGGACGAGCTCCGCCGGCTCACCGCGCGAGAGAACGTTCTCCAGCGGCACGTTCTCGACGAGGAAGAACGGCCCGGCGCCGAGTTGGTCGACCAGGCGGTTCACGGTGGCCTCGATGTTCTCGACGACGTAGGCGTGGTGGTGCGGCTCGCCGAGCGGCGGTCTGAACAGATCCTCCGGCACAGTCTCTCCTTTCGATAGCCGCTCACGCTGCGGGGTTGACCGGGGGCCACACTAATCGGCCCCACCCTGGGGTGCGGCGCGTTCAGAAGCAAGCGACCATCGAGATGGAGCTAGCCGGACTCGAGCCGGCGACCTCCTGTCGGAGCGCCTTTCGTGTTCGCCCGCCGCCGGTCGGTCCCTCGGCTCGCGTTGCATGGGCGACGGAAACCGGGCTCAGGGAAGCGGATGGGACTGCGCCAGCGGCGGACCCAGGACCGTCATGCCCGCGTCCTTCGCGAGCGCCGCAAAGGCCTTCCGCACAGCCGATCCCTCGCCGTCCACCTCCGCGAAGCGCTCGAAGAATCGCTCCATCCCGGGCGATGCGGGGGTGAAGACGAAGAGCATGTGGGCCTGACCTTCGCTCACGTTCTGCCAGCTGTGGGATGTATCCCGCGGGACGAACGCGAACGAGCCCGGCGCCATGTCCATGACCTCATCTTCGATCCGTAGGCGAAACGCTCCGTCGACGAAGTACATGGCCTCGTCCTCGTTCGCGTGCTTGTGAAGGGGCGGACCCTCCCCGGGCATCGTGACGCTCTCGCAGGCCGTCAGCACCCCGCCGGTCTCCCCGCCGCGAGCCTTGATCTCGAGCGGCCCCGCAGTGGCAACCGGATTACGCAGCGAGTCGCCCTCTCCCCGCGCCGCGTGGATCGGTCGGGCGTTGCCGCTCATGGCCTCTCCATGCGCGTCTCGGGACCCGGGTTGTCGGCGTGGCGGTGGATGATCTTCCAGGCGCCGTGCTCACGCCGGTAGATGTGCGTCACGCGAACCAACACGGGCTCCACAGAGCAGGGTCAGCCGGGCCGCTCAGAGCGGGCCAGGCTCTCGTTGGAGCCCATTGGGCGGGGCGTCCGCCACCGGCGCTGAGCCGTTGCCCACGTCGGTGAGCGCCACCGGCCCCAGCACGTCCTCGCGGCTGTAGTGGCCGACCGCATCGAACCAGCGTTTCGCTCGGAGGCATTGGCGCAGGTCGCAGTCGGCGGTGACGATGCCTTCCTCGCCGTAGAGCGGTCCGGCAATCACCTCACCCCAGGTCGGATCGACGATCGCCGCTCCACCGTTGCAGAAGACCTCCTTGCCCTCCGGCAACGGGATGGGAAAGTCGTGAGGAAACGCGGCAGCAGGAATGTACTGGGGGACGCTCAGCACAAACGCGCCGGACTCGATCGCCACATGGCGCACGGTGGCGAGCCAGCCGTCCGAGTCGTCAGCAGTCGGCGAAACGATGATCTGGGCGCCGCCCTTGTACACGGCGTAGCGGGCGAGGGGCATGCGGTTCTCCCAGCACAGCAAGCCGCCGACCCTCCCGAACGGCATCTCGTGCACCGCGAGATCGTCACCGGCGCCGAAGCCCCAGAAAACGCGCTCCTGCATCGTCGGCATCAGCTTTCGGTGCTTTCCGATCAGGCCCTCGGGCCCAAGGTAGAGGAGGGTGTTGTAGATCGTTCCCGGGCGCCCGGACTCGCGCTCATTGACCCCGATCGTGGCGTGGATCCCCGACTCCGCGCAAAAGGAGACCAGGCGACTTAGGAGCGGCCCCGGGACGTCCACCGAGTTCTCCCATAGCCGCTGCCACAGTGCATCCCACCCAGAGAAGGACGGTGCGGTCTTGGCCCATGCATTGGACGGATAAAGCGGTACGAAGACCTCGGGTAGCGCGGCCAGTTCCACGCCGTCATCGGCACATTGACCTAGCAGCGTGATCGCCTTTTCGACCGACGCCTCGGCGTCGAGGATCGCCGGTGTCGCCTGAACCGCGGCGACGCGAACTGTGTCGAACGAGGTCATCGCTGCGAGTCTACGCTCGCGGCGCCAGAGCCAGGACAGGCGGCTGAGCGCTGGTCGCGCCTCGCGCGGCCTCAAAGTCCACGCAGGCGGAAGCAGGCGAGTACTCATAAAGCCAGGGGGACTCGCACCCCCGACCTCCTGGGTGCGATGCGGGGTGCCGATGTTGAGGGTGTGGAGGGGAGAAGCCCGAGTCCGCGGCCGGACCTACCTGTCGCCCTTCCGCGCGACCACGAGAAGGTACTCGTAGGCGTATTCCGCCGGACCCCCGGGCACGCCTCGGTTTGAACGCGTCGCGAAGTCCAGGAAGTCGCGGTCGAGCGCTGCCGTGCGGTCGGGATCGTCGGCAAGGCTCGCGTACGTCGCGACCACCGGCCCGAACGTCTGCCTGAAGAGCTCGCAGTAATCGCGCGGGCTGCCAGCCCGCTCGACATATTCGCTGCGGGTCATCTCCAGCGAGGCGAGTCGGTCGCCGAACAGCCCCCGCACGTGTTCCTCGCTCCCCCAAAGCGGCGGCGGCATCGCTCCCGCGGGGGGTGGGGGCATGTAGGGGGCGAGCGCGCCGAAGAAGTCGGAGATCAGGCCCTCGGGGGTGAAGTTGAGCATTCCGATCGTGCCCCCGGGCCGGCATACGCGCAGCATCTCGTCGGCCACCGCCTGATGGTTGGGGGCGAAGATCGCGCCGAACGACGAGGTGACGACGTCGAACTCGCCAGCGGCGAAGGGGAGAGTCTCGGCGTCGGCCTCCACCCACTCGAGCTCGACGTTCTGCGCATCAGCCTCGCGGCGGCCGGCCTCGAAGTTCTCGGGAGTGAGGTCGGAAGCCACGACGTCGGCCCCTGCCTGGGCCGCGCGTATCGCCGTGTTCCCGGTGCCCGCGGCGACATCCAGTACGCGCTGACCCCGCGAGATTCCGCACGCCTCGATCAGCACTGGCCCGACCTCCCACACCGTCGCCTTAGCGAACCGGTGGTAGTCGCCGAGCGCCCATGCCTGTCGTGCGGCCGCCTTGACCTGGCGATTGGCATCCGCGTTCACATTCGTCTCCGTCGCTTGATCCGTGGCATGCTCATTCTCCCGTGCATTTGCCATCTCGCGCATTCTCACACCCGAGAAGCAGGAGCCCTCGGGGAGGGCTTCGGCGCCTACGCAGACCAACCCGAAAAAATGGAGCTAGGCGATCTCGAGCTCCCTCGCCCCATCGTCAGGCGAGGAAGCCGATGACCTGCTCCAGGAACAGATCGGGTGCCGTGTTCATCGCGACGTGCTGCTGGCCCGGCATCACCGTCAGCTGCGACTCGGAGATGGATTCGTGCAGGCGACGCGTTGGGTCGACGAGGAACGACGGGCTGTCACCGCCCAAGAGCAGGAGCGTGGGAACGCGCAGCGTGGCGAAGCGCTCGAAGTCGGGGTCGTAGGCATCGGCGATCCGCAGCTCACGAGGAATCGTGTGAGCCGCCGCCACCCGTGCCTCCCAGCTCGGATCGGCGCGCACGATGTCCAGCTCGGCCTCAGGCATCCTGACGACCTCCCGGAAGAAGGTCGCCACGACACCGTCATCGTCTCCTGCGGCCAGGAGCTGGTCCAGCCGCTCGATCAAACCGGGCGGGTAGATCTCGATGCCGACCGGTAGCGGCGGCTCATACAGGACGAGCCGCCGGACTCGCGGGGCGCGCAGCGTCGCCTCCAACGAGCACACGGCACCGTAGGAGTGACCGAGCACATCGACGTCGCCTCCGATCCCGTCGATCACGGCCGCGACATCTTCGAACTCCAGCTCGATCGAGTACTCCTTGGCATCTGCGCTCGTCCCTCGCCCGCGTCGATCCATCGCGTAGGTCGTGAAGTCGGCGCTGAGGTCGGTGATCACGGGCGCCCAGCGCGTGTGGTCGGCGCAGCTCCCGTGCACGAGCACAAGTGGCGGTCCGTCTCCCGCGACATCGCACGCAAGAATTGTCCCGTCCGCGGATTCGAACCGCTCAATCCGGCTCACGCGCGAACCGTAGCCCGAATCGGGCTCGCTGTCGAAATGCACGAGAGAAGGACCCTCGAGACGGATTCGGCGTTGGCGCAGACCCCGAAAAAGTGGAGCTAGGGGGACTCGAACCCCCGACCTCCTGGGTGCGATGCGAGGATGCCTCGAGCGGTCGGTTGGCTGCTCGATGAGAGGTACACCGCCGGCCGTCGATAGAGCTAGCCTGGGCCAGCTGTGGCGGAGATGAATCGAATCAGTCGACTGGGATTTGTGAACGCCTACCTCGTGCGCGAAGACGACGGGTTGACCCTGATCGACACGATGATCGGCGGCTCCGCCGGCAAGGTAATCGCCGGCGCCGAGTCGATTGGTGCTCCCATCGTCCGCATCCTGCTTACCCACGCCCACGCCGACCACATCGGCTCGCTCGATGCACTGAAGGAGCGCCTCCCCGAGGCGGAGGTGATCATCTCGACCCGCGACGCCCGGCTGCTGGCCAAGGACATGAGCCTCGATCCCGACGAGCCGAACGACAAGCTTCGCGGCGGCTACCCGGGCGCCGAGACCAAGCCGGACCGCACCGTCAACCCGGGTGATCGGGTCGGTTCGCTCGAGGTGGTCGCGACCCCCGGGCATACCCCGGGCCACGTCGCCTTCCTCGACCCCCGAGACAGCACGGTGTACTGCGGCGACGTCTACGCGACGATCGGCGGCGTCGCAACCTCGGCGAAACTGAATCCGTTCTTCCCGCTCGTCCTGTTCACCTGGCACCGGCCCACGGAGCTGGAAAGCGCGCGGGCGTTGTGCACACTGGAGCCGGCCCGACTGGCACCCGGGCACGGCAAGGTGATAGAGAGACCGCTTGAGGCGATGGAACGGGCCATCGCTCGCGGTTCTTAGTCGCCTGCAGCCGAACCCCGTGGAGCACGACCTTCCGTGTCGACGGTCGGGGCTCCTGCATTACGCGAGAAGCAGGAGCCGCGGACGGGCCTCGGCGTTTGGGCAGGTCAACTCGAAGATGGAGCTAGTCGGACTAGAACGACGACCTCCTGGGTGCGATGCGGGGTGCCTCACTGAAGCAGAAGTGGCGACCAGCGGCGTTCGTGAAGCGGTTCGTCGAGCCCTAGCGGCTCAAGCGGGATCGAGCTGGCGTGCCAGCCAGGCGCTCAGGAGCGACCCGGTAGCTGCTAGGCCGAGGGTGCCGGGGAAGACGCCTGGGCGCAGGTGGTGGCGGGCGAACAGGCATGCGACTGCGTCGATGCCGTCGATCACCGCTGACGCTTCGAGCCAGCCGCGCGTGGGGGCGTCGCGGTCCAGGGCGACCTCGAGCCCGAGGCCGACTCCGAGATCGCGGGCGCCGATCATGCGTACGAACAGGCGCATCCCGTCCTCGGAGCGGCCACCGCCGGTCATCGTGCGTGCCACGAGGCCTGGCGTAAGGAGCGACACGACGCCGAAGGCGATCCTTCCGCGTGCCAGGGTGACCGCTAGATCCCGTTCCTCCATCTAGCCCGATCCTATGAGATCGACAGCCGGCGCTCGCGATGCCGGGATACTCCGGGCATGGCTGATCCGGATCGACGCAGGCGGAGCCGTTCCGGCCAGCTCCGCGACGCGGCGGTGTGGGGAGTAGCCCTGGGCGCTGCGTCGGGCGCCGTGCTGGGCGCTGCGATCGACGGAGTCGGGGCGGGCGTTGGCGCCGTCGTCTGTGCCGCCGTGTACGCACCCGCCGAGGTCATCACGACGATGAGCAGGAGCGTCGGCGAGATCAAGCCGCTCTGGCAGCGCATCTTCAGCAGCGCCCTGCTGATGGCCCTGTTCGGCTGGTTGCTCGGCCTGATCTACGGTCCCGACGAGCTCCTGCTCACCGCGATCATCAGCGGTGCACTCCTCGGTCTGCTCGGTCTACGCCCGGGGAAGGCGGCTCTCGGACTCTTGATCGGCGCAGCCCTGGGGGTTCTGTTCGAAGCTCTCGACGCCGGTCTCGAGTCGGCGCTGGTAGCAGCGGCAGTGGCGATCGTCTACCGCGTGGCCGCCGCGATCGCCTACCGTGATCGGCCCCTGGTCCGCGTGATGGCCGAGGAGGTACCGGCGGCGGAGCTGCGATATGTCGTGCCCTTCGAGGCGCGCTCGCGGTACGTCGGCGCCGATTATGTCGAGCAGCTGGCGACGCTCCGGGGCGGCACCTTCCGCCGCAACCTGCCCGACGTCGGAATTCTCGCCTCGTTCGACGGCTTGAACGGGCCGACCTTCGACCCGGGCCGGGTGCATCCCCTGATCCGCGAGTTCTACGAGCACACGAGCCGTTTCAAGCTCTCGATCATTCCCGAGTGGCGGCGCTGGATGAAGCCCGGGTACGAGATCTTCAAGTTGCTGGTTGCGCAGCCGCTCGGACAGGCCGCGATCCCGTCGAACATCGAAGAGGCCCAGCGGGGAATGATCAGCACGATCGACACGATCGCTCTGGACGACAACGAGGCGATCGACATCCGGGGCTGGATTCGGACCTACGCGGACTCGGGCAAGCCGATCTACGTCGGCATCTACACGAGCTTTAGGCACGAGGACCGCGGCTATGTGAGCGTCGGTTTTCCGATCCCAAGCGCCAACTTCACCGCCACCCTGCTTCCCCAGAACGCCGGTGAGCATGACTTTGTATTGACGTCGCGAACCGAGCTCGCATTTACAGGCCACTACCTGAGCTCCGTCGACAGCGAGAGAGACGCCCTGACAGTTCTCAAGTTGCTCTATTTCCAGGAACACATCTTCGTCTACGTCGCCGAAGGCGAGCTGAAGACAGACCACAGCTTCTCCCTGGCCGGACACCGATTCCTCACCCTCCGCTACGAGATCGAACGCCTTGCCGTGGCTACGCACGCATCGGAAGCGACGTGAGTGGCGTGGTACCGCCGGCATGCTGGGGAGCGGGCGACCTCGGCGGCGAGCGAATACGATCGCGCTGTGGCGTTTCGAGCTGGCAGGCATAGGGTCGGCCGTGAGGACGGCACGTTGCAGGTACGAACGTACCGGGAGGGCCTTGCACAGAAGGTCGGCCACGACCTGATCATCGATGTCGGGCAGTGGGAGGCCACGGCTGAGGTTCGGGAGGATGGAACGCTCTCCGCTGTCCAACTCGACGCGGACCCGCGCTCACTTCAGGTGCGCGATGGGTTGCGTGGCGTTAAGCCACTTACCGACAAGGACCGTGGCGACATCCGCAAGACCATCGACGAGACGATCCTGGGGGGACGGCCGATTGTCTTCCGCTCGACCGCGGTCGAGTCTGGAAACGGCACACTGACCGTCCGCGGCGAACTCGAGCTCGCGGGTACGAGGCGGCCGGCGAGCTTCGAGCTCACCGCGGCGGCTGACGGACGCGTGCGTGGGACGCTGCCCGTAACCCAGAGCGAATGGGGGATCAAGCCCTACCGGGCGATGATGGGCGCGCTCAAGGTGCGCGACACCATCGAAGTCATTCTCGACGTGCCACTACCTTCGAACTAATCACCTCGGTCCGGCTTTGCGCGAGGAGCAAGCGCCTCCTCGGGTCCGATAGCGCAACCCCCCGATGGAGCTGGCCGGACTCGAACCGGCGCCGCTTGATTACATCGCTCGCTGATCTCACCGAAGAGATGGAGCTACCTGGGTGTTCAGCTCTGTCGCATACGATGAAGGGCCGTGAAGCAGATCCCGTGCGTGTGTGGTCGCCTGGTCAAGGGTGAGGACGACGAGGAGCTCTGGCAGCACGCCCAAGCGCACATCCGGGAGGACCATCCTGACCTCGTCGGCAAGGTGACTCGCGAGGACCTCCTGGCCCAGGCAGAGGAGATACCTAAGCCGAAGTCGTAGTTTTCTCGCCCAGCAGTCGGCGGTGCACACTTTGCGTAGCCGGGCTGGGGGCGATGCCGAGCTGGTCGCGCAGTAGCACGCGTAGGCGTTCGTATGCGAGCAGCGCCTCAGCGAGGTTTCCACGCCGCTCGAGCGCCTCGATCAGGATCCGGTGACCGGTCTCGCGGTAGGGAGCCATCTCGATCAGCAGGCGTGCGCAATCCTCGGCCTGGGACAGCGTGCGGCCGCCGAGGCCGAGCCTTGCCTCCGCGAAGCACTCGAGCCCGCGCAGCTTGACCTCTTCGAGCCGGCGCCGCCACTCGTCGAGCCAGGGGCGATCCTCGCCCTGGAGCAGTGGTCTGCGGGCCACGTGGTAGGCGACGCCGGCTGGGCCCCAGGACTCGGCCCACTCGCTCGCTGCGACGTGCGACTCGGCCCGGTGAAGCGCCTCGCGGGCGGCCTCGACGTCGACGAACGCGTCACGCGGCAGTACGATCTCGATCTCCGATCGTCCGGCCAGGAGCTCCGGGCCGATCACGCCGCGCAGCTTCGAGAGCAGGACGCTTAGGCTCGGATGCTGGTCCGGCGATGCCTCGTTTCCATAGACGGCCGTCAGCAGCTCGTCGCGGCTCATCCGCCGATCCCGGTTGAGCACCAGGTAGGCGAATAGCAGCCTGCCCTTCGCACCCGGCAGCTCGTCCTCCACGTGCACGCCGTCCAGCTCAACCACCAGCCGGCCGCAAAGCTGGATCCGCGTCGCTCGTGGTTCCTTCATCGCCGACCAAGCCTAGAGCTAGAAAGGTCGACGAAAGGTCGATGAAAGCCTGACCGCGACCATCGCCTTCCCACGACGAGGAGTGAAGATGGCCAAGGAGTTCGAGTGTGAGCGGGATGGGGTCGTCATCCGTGGTGCGGACGACGACGAATTGGTGGCGAACGTGAAGCGCCACCTGGCCGAAACCCATCCTGAGCTGGTCGGGAAGGTCCTCAGCGACGACATCGTCGCGGCGGCAAGCGACGGGCTGGTGCTGCGCTTGAGGCGCGTGCTGTGCTTCCCCCAGGCGGTCGTCTACCGAGCGCTGACCGATCCGGAGCTGCTCGCGAGGTGGTGGGGCCCGTCAGGGTTCACGGTTCCCGAGGTTGAGTTCGAGCCACGTGTCGGCGGCAGCTATCGGATCGCCATGCAGCCCCCGGATGGCGATCTCTTCCACCTCTCGGGCGAGTTCCGCCAGGTTGATCGTCCGGCCCGACTGAGTTACACGTTTCGATGGGACCCCCCCGCTCCGGACGATCGGGAGACGGTCGTGACCCTCTCCATCCACGAGCGAGAGGCGGGGGCCGAGGTCCAGCTCACCCAGGGCGGCTTCGTCACGCCAGGGCGACTCGCCCTACATGAACGCGGCTGGACCGAAAGCCTGGAGCGGCTCCAGCAGGTCCTCGGAGGCCCGGGTAGCCGCCCACACACCGACCCGACGACGTAATCGAACCGACCACGACAAGGAGGTCGACATGGCAACGTTTGCCGTTATCGCCGAGCATCCGCCGGATCTATGCCCGACGTCCAATTCACGGACGCGACGGATACTGAAGGAGGGTGCCGAGCAGATCCCGCAACTTGCCGACCGGCTCGGCGTCGACATAGTCACGTTGCGCGTCTTCGGCCCGGACCACATTCTCCTTGCGGTCGTCGAGGCGGACGACATTGATTCCGTCAGGGAATTCTCCTTGCGGAGCCGCCTGATGCAGTGGAACACGGTCAAGATCCACGCTTCCTACTCGATGGAGGAGGCGCTCGCGCTCATCGACGAGGTGGAGACCATCTTCTAGAGCCGCGACCCTCTTCAGTGCTCGCGAAGGCCCTTGGCCTGGCCGGGCGGTGACTTGGGCGGCTTCGGAGGCTTGACCTTCTTCGGCTTGATCTTGTTCGGCTTGACCTTCTCGGGCTTGCCCGACGGTGCAGCCGGCGCCGGGGTCTCCGCCGTCTCGGTGGGGGCGGTCTCGGTCGCCGCTGGTGTCTCGGTAGTCGCGGCGTCCTCGCTTCCGGTCGTCCGTGCCTGATCGCGCTGATCGCTCGTCTCGGTTTGGGCCTCGCTGGGTCGCTCGCCTGGCGAGGATGGCTCATCGCCTCCATTGAGCAGCAAGATTCCGACGACGAGGAGAGAAGCGAGCAGAGCCAATCCACCGAGCAGGCGCGGTTGGAGCCAGCTCGAGGCAGTGGCGGAGCCGATCGGAATGGTCCCGGCCGTGCGGTCACCAGGCGGACGCGCGGGGGCGGTCGCGGTCGCGCCCGGACTGGTCGGTTCGCCGGAGGCCGCCAGCGCCGCCAGGGCCGATGGGGCGGATTCGGGCCGGCGGGCCGGATCCTCGTCGCCGAGACGGCCGACGAGGGTCGCGAGGGCCGGCGGCAGCAGGTCACCGAACGCGTTCCGGAGCACCATCGCGCAGGAGTAGAGATCCGAGCGGACCGTCGCGTGCTCGCCGCGAAGTACCTCGGGCGCGATGTAGTCGCGGGTCCCGATCACCAGCCCGGTGCTCGTCAGCCGGGTCGCGTCGCGCGGCTGCGCGATCCCGAAGTCGGTCACCCTGGCGCTCCCGTCGGGCGCGATCAGCACGTTTGCGGGCTTGATGTCGCGGTGGACGATCCCCGCGGAGTGGACATGCCCGAGCGCGCCGAGGAGCTCTCGCGCCAAGCGCGCGGGATCCAACTCGAGCGCAGTCCGTTCGGCGATCCGGCCGGCGAGCGTTTCGCCCTCGACGTACTCCATCACCAGATACGGACGCTCATCCTCGCCCCCGAAGTCATAGACCCCGACTAGATTCGGATGCGACAGGCCCGCGGCGAGCCGCGCCTCGCGGCGAAAGCGCTTCAGGTATGAGTCGTCGTGAACGAGGCTGTCGGAGAGCAGCTTGACCGCCACCGCTCGCCCGAGGCGCTCGTCGCGCGCGAGCCAGACCGAGGCCATCCCGCCCGCGCCGACGACGTGCTCAAGCCGGTAGCGCCCAGCGAGCACCGCGCCTTTCCCGAAGCTCAAGGCCATGCCCCCACGCTAGCGCCGGCGAGCGCGAACGGTCGCCGCCCAGCTTCAACGGGACGTCCCCAACGACTCGAGTCGGGGGGTTCGGAGTCCCTCGCCACCGTTTCGCGCCGGCCTGCTCCTCCGCGCGAGAAGCAAGGGCTTCGCAAGAGCCTCGACGTCGCCGCAAAACCAACCCCAATGTGGAGCTAGGGGGACTCGACCCCCGACCTCCTGGGCGCCGTGGACCAGCACTTTCTGGTAGCCCGCAGCTTGCTTCGGTCACGGCAGGCACTATTTGGCAGGGACGGCCGACCTTGGCGGCGGGAAGTCGGTCAGCACGTCAGCCGCGTCCGCTTGGAAGAGATCCACCGGCTCGGGCAGGCCGCGGAATCGCCAGGCGCCAATGCTCCGCAGGCTGACCCCCTCTGGGAGCGAGTCGAGGACCGCCGCGCGAACCGCAGAGGACAACACGATTTGGCCGCCGTGCCCCGCGAAGCAGATGCGCGCCGCCGCGTGGACCGAGAGGCCGACGTAGCCGGTTTCGGTGAGCCTGGGACGCCCGCGATGCAGGCCGATTCGCAGCCGCACGTCGTTTCCCCCGGGCCAACCGCCGGTTTGCATCGCCCGCTGGATCGCCACGGCGGCCTCTACTGCGGCGGGGCCGCGTTCGAACACCGCGAAGACATCGTCGCCGCGGGCGGACACCTCGTGCCCCCCGGCGTGCCGAACCGCGGTGCGCACTCGACGACGAACATCGGCGAGTAGCTGAGCGTATTGATCGTTGAGGCGCCTAAGCAGCTCAGTTGAGCCCTCGATATCGGTCAGCAGGAACGTGACCTGGCCTTTCGGCAGCTTCCGTTGCGGCTGCAGTTGCGCGCTGATGAAGCCAATGGGCACGATTCCGTGCTTCTTCGCCGCCCTGAGAAGCCGGCTGCGCGCCCGGTCCCGCGCCCCCTCGTCCTCGAACCCCACCTGGCTGAACCGGGCGAGGGCATTCCGGACGTGCGCCGCATCGTTGATCGGTAGCCGACGTCGGCCGCCCGAATCGATGTATGCGAACGCGCTGTCGGGTAGCTGCGCACGCTCTTTCGCGCCAAGCCGTGGCATGCCCGCATGATCGCAACAACGCTCCGGACAGACGCCTGGAACGGGGAGGCACGGTCAAGACGCAGCGGCTCCGATCCTGGATGGAGGGCTGCTTTGCCCATAGCATCCATCGCCCGCCCGGCTAGGCACCCGTCCCGACGTTGAGCACGACCTTGCCCGCGGCGCCCCCGTCGTGCATAAAGCGGATCGCCTCGGCGGCCTCGGCGAGCGGGAAGGTGCGGGCGACGACCGGCGTCACCTCGCCCGCCTCGATCCGCTCCCGCAGCGCCTCCAGGTCCTCGGCGCACTCCTCGTAGGTCACCGGCCGAAGCCGCTGGCCGACGAACAGCGAGAGCAGGGGCGCGCGGAGGATCTGGCGCCCGAAGCCGCCGGTCCACCGCCCACCGCCTTCGCCGCCGACGATCACGAGGGTCCCCCGCGGGGTTAGCGCGCGGCGAAGGTGCGAGAGCGAGCGGCGGCCCGCGGTCTCGACGATCAGGTCGAACTGGCGGCCGCCGTCGGCGAAATCCTCTCGGGTGTAGTCGATCGTCTCGTCGGCGCCGATCGACCGGACGAGCTCCGCCTTACTGCCGCTGCAGACGCCGGTGACGTGGGCGCCGAAGGCCTTCGCCAGCTGGACGGCGAATGTCCCGACGCCGCCGCCGGCGCCGATGATCAGCGCCTGTTGTCCGGCCTCGAGCTCGCCCCTGTCGCGGAGGCTGTGAAGCGCGGTGCCGCCCGAGACCGGGGCGACGGCCGCCTGCTCGAAGCTCACGTTCGACGGCCTCGGCGCCAGGCGGTCCTCGCGGGCGGCCGCGTACTCGGCGAACGAGCCCTCGCAGACGCCGAACACCTCGTCGCCGGGCCGAAATCGGGTCACGGCTGCGCCGACCGCCTCGACCCGCCCCACGACCTCGGTGCCGCGCACGAGGAGCTTCGGTGCCCGCAATCCGAAGCCCATGATCCGCACCATGTAGGGAAGCCCGCTCATCAGGTGCCAGACGCCCTGGTCGACGCCCGCCGCCTCGACGGCGACGAGCACCTGGTCATCGGCGATAGCTGGCTTCTCGATCTCCCGCAGCGCGAGCACCTCGGTCCCGCCATAGGTGTCCTGGACGATCGCCTTCACCGACCCGGCAAAGCTCCCACAAACGGCTCGACGGCGCGCTCCGGTTAGGCTGGCCCCGCGATAGCAAAGCTTCGAGGACAAGGCGCTCAATGGGCGCCAGGAGAGGGCGAGAGTCCGGCAACCAGCCCTGACAAGAGCGAGAGATCCGGCACAAGTGCAGGCCTTTTCGGAGATGGAGCTAGGGGGACTCGAACCCCCGACCTCCTGGGTGCGATCCAGGCGCTCTTCCAACTGAGCTATAGCCCCTCGATTGGCCCCGGGAGGCACGCTCCCGGCGCCGCGGCGAAGGATAGCCGCGGGCGTCAGAACCCATGTATGCAGAAAGAAATGGCGTAGTTCAGCCGTCGCCGATCTAAGCTCCCGAGGTTCGTGAGCTTTCGCGGCCGCCTGACACTGTTCTTCTTGCTGATCGTCGTCCTGCCGATGGTCGTGATTGGCGTGCTCGCTTCCCGTACCGCGGAGGACGCTTCGAGCGGAAAGGCGGACGCCCGACTCTTCGGTGGGCTCGAGACGGCGACCGCCCTGTATGAGGACCTCACGGCCCAAGCCGTAAGGACGGCTGAGCAGATCGGATCGGACACGCAGCTCGGAGTGGCGATTCGCTCGGGGGATGGGGCCGCTGCGACCGCTGCGGCCGATCGACTTGCCAGCGACCATGGCGCGGTCGCGCTGGAGCTGACCACCGGCGAGGGCGAGGAGCTCGCGAGCGTGGGGCAGGGGCAGCCGTTTGCGCCAGCCCTGATCGAGATCGATGACAACGGCGAGGTCGCGGCCAGCCTGACGGTCTCGGTCTCCTCCTCCCAGGACTACATCGACGAGGTCGAGCGCCTCACCGGGCGCGAGGCGGCCGTCTACACGGACGGCGAGACGCAGGTGGAGCTCGAGGATGGCGAAAGCGTCGACGTTCCTGCCAGCGGCGCTGCGGACGTCACCGCAGACGGCCGCGACTGGCGAGTCTTGACCGGCGAGCTTCCCGGTGGCGACGGCCAGCGGATCGCGCTCTTCGGCCCGCCCGCCGAGGCCGGGTTCTTCGAATCGAGCCCGACGGTGATCGCGGTGCTCGCCGCTGTCCTCGGGATCGCGCTCCTGATGGTGTGGTACCTGCGGCGCCACCTCTCGCGGCAGGTCGCCGTGATGCTCGCTGCCGCGAAGCGGATCGGCGCCGGGGACTTCAGCGAGGACGTGCCCGTCATCGGTGGCGAGCGCGATGAGATGGCCGGGCTGGCCATCGAGTTCAACAAGATGACCTACCGGCTGGTCGAGCAGATGGAGCAGCTGCGCCGTCAGCAGATCGAAATCGACCGCTCGATCCGCCGCATCGGTGACGCGGTCGCTTCAGGGCTTGACCGCCAGGGAATCCTGAGCGTGCTGGCGGAGACTGCCGTATCCGCCTGCGGCGCGGAGTATGGGCTGATCGCGCTCACCGGTCGCGAGGGAGCCGAGGCCCGCTCGGGAAAGGCGAGTGGGCCGATGCAGGACGCGATGCTTGCTGCCGAAGCGGAGGCCGACCGCTCCGACGAGGCGATCTCGCGGGATGCAGAGGGAGCGCATGCGCTCTCGGCCCCGCTGCGGCGCATTAACGATCCCGGCCGCAACCTCGGCCTCATGACCATCGCTCGCTCGCAGAGCCGGTTCACTCCCGGCGAGCGCGATGTCTTCCTCTACCTGATCGGCCAGGCCGCGGCCTCGATCGAGAACGTGGCCCTTCACGAGCTCGTGAGCGAGCAGGCAGTCACCGACGCGCTCACCGGGCTCTCAAACAACCGCGCCTTCCGCGAGGCTGCCGAGAGGGAGGCAAGCCGCGCGGCGCGATTCGGACATCCGCTCTCCCTCCTGATGCTCGACGTCGACAACTTCAAGCGGGTCAACGACGCTCACGGCCACGTCCAGGGAGACGAGGTGCTGCGAAGGATCGGGCGGATCCTCGCCGAGGTCTCGCGCGAGATCGATGAGCCGGCGCGCTACGGCGGTGAGGAGTTCGCCGTTGCACTGCCCGAAACGGATCCGGAGGGCGCCGCAGAGCTCGCCGAGCGCATCCGCGAGCGGATCGAGGCCGAGCCGGTTCCGTTCCCGGGTCGAGACGAGGTCCTCCACGTGACAGCGAGCCTGGGGGTGGCCACCATGCCGGGTTCTGCCACCGACGTGGCGTCGCTTATCGCAGCCGCTGACGCGGCCCTCTATGCGGCCAAGCGCCGCGGCAAGAACCGTGTTGAGCTGGCGCCGGCAGGTACGCGCGCCCAAGCGGCGAAGTGAGCCTGGAAGCTGCATTGCGCCCAGGCGGGCGGCTCCTTCGAGCCGCCCTAGGCGGGTAGTCTTGGGGCCGGTTCGAGCGCCATGGGAATTCTCGACGACGCGATTCGACAGCACCTCGACCTAAAGCGCCAGCATGGCGCGGATGACTCCGAGGTAAAGCAGCTCGAAGACGAGGCTTTTGGCCCGCCGACGCGGCCCGGTGAGCCTGATTTTCCCGAGTCCCAGGAGCAGCATGTTGTCGAGGGTGCGACGGATGAAGGCGCCCGGGCGTCCGCAGGCGATGACGGCTCCGAGGATGCGACGGCGCTATTGGATCCTTCCCCGCCGGCGACTGGGGAGCCCACCGCTCCAGCGCCGGTAGAAGAGCCGCCGGCGCAACCGGCGACCGACGCGCCGATGGCTCCGGTGCCCCCCGCCGAGACCACCTTCGAGGGGTCTGAGCAGCCGTCAGCCGACCCCGAGGCCGTCGAGCAGGCGCCCGTCGATCCCGTCGCCGAGGACTCGCCGGCTCCCGATGCCGGAGGCTTCTACGACCAGGCGAGCGAGCCGGGTGTGGCCGAGGCCGAGCCGGAGCCGTCAGCCGAGCCCGAGGCACCGCCGCCGAGCCAGCCGGAGGCAGAGCTACCCGCTGAGCCGGCGCAGCCCATCTCCGAGGAGCATCCGATCGAGCTGCTCGAGACCGAGGAGCACTCGATGGAGGAGCTGCTTGCGGACGAGGCAGGCGTGGACTTGGACGAGGCACCCTCGGCCGCACCTGGGCCGCCCGCCACGGACGAGCAGCCCCTGGCGCCAGACACAGATGAGCAGGCACCGGCGCCCGTCACCGACGAGGAGCCCTTGGCCCCGGCCACTGATGAGGACGAGGTCCTGCCGCCGGCGACCGGTGAGGAGCCGCTCGAGAAGAGTGGCGAGACCGACGCGGAGGGCGAGGACGTCCTCGAGGAAACGCCGGAGTTCCTGCGCGATCAGCCTGAGGACGACGAGCTCTGGTTCGAGCAGGGCGAGCCGAAGGACTTCGACTTCTGATTTCGTCCTAGCTGCGCCGGGTCTCCACGTCGACGTAGCCGCGGGTCTGCGCCGCCTCGACGACCCGCTCGATCCCCACGAGGTAGGCCGACGCTCGCAGGTCGAGCTTCTCCTCCTTCGCCCGCGCTGACACCTCGCGGTAGGCGCGCCGCATGATCGTCCCGAGCTTGTCGTTCACCTCCCGCTCGTCCCAGCGGAAGTGCTGGAGGTTCTGCACCCACTCGAAGTAGGACACGACGACGCCGCCGGCGTTCGCCATCACGTCGGGGATGACGTAGACGTCCTTCTCGCGCAGGATCTCGTCGGCCGCGGGCGTGGTGGGGCTGTTCGCGCCCTCCACCATGACCTTGCACTGCATGCGATCGGCGTTGCCCTCATGGATCATGCCGCCGAGCGCGGCCGGGAGGAAGACGTCGCAGGGGACCTCGATCAGATCGTCGGGATCCATCTCCTCGGCGCCCTCGAAGTCGGAGATCAGGCCACCGTCCGAGATGTGGTCGTAGAGGGCGTTGGCGTCGATCCCATCGTCGGAGCGGATCGCTCCGCTGGCATCGGAGACGGCGATCATCTTCGATCCGAGCTGCTGCATGATGCGCGCCGCCCAGGAGCCGACGTTGCCATAGCCCTGAACGACGAAGGTCGTATCGGCGGGGGAGAGCCCGAGGTGCGGGGCCGCTTCCCGAAACATGTAGACGCAGCCGCGCCCGGTGGCGGCCTCGCGGCCGTAGGAGCCCTCGAGTGCGATCGGCTTGCCGGTGCAGATGGCAGGGGTGTGGCCGTGAAGCTTCCCGTACTCGTCCATCATCCAAGCCATCGTCTGCGCGTTCGTGTTGACGTCCGGTGCGGGGATGTCGCGGGTGGGCCCGAGCACCTTCTCGATCTTGTCCATGAACGAGCGCGTGATCTTCTGCAGCTCGGCCTGGCTCAGGTCGCCGGCCGGGCAGTTGATGCCGCCCTTGGCGCCGCCGAACGGGACTCCGGCCACCGCCGTCTTCCAGGTCATGAGCGAGGCGAGGGCGCGGACCTCGTCCACGTCGACCTCGGGGTGGAAGCGGACGCCGCCCTTGTAGGGGCCACGGGCGCCGTTGTGCTGGATGCGGTAGCCGGAGAAGACGTGTGTCTTGCCGTCGGAGAGCTTTACCGGGATCTGGACCGTGACCTCGCGGTAGGGGGTCCAGAAGACGGTCTGGATGTCCTCGGGGATGCCGAGGTGGTCGGCGGCCTTGTCGAAGTAGTGCCGGACGATGTCGATGTTCGAGACTTCGGCGCGGCCCTTGCCGGCCTTGCTCTTGCCCTTGGCGTCCTCCGTTGCCTCGGCGGACTTGTCGGGATGCTCGCGCTCCCCCACTGCCTCCGCCGTATGCGTCTCAGCCATCCCTCTCCTCCGATTGCCTAGCGGCCCAGCGCCGCATCCTCTCACAAGGGTTCCCGATCCACGGGCGCCTGAACGTCAAGCGCCGGTGAACGTCAGGTTGCCTCTTGGTCGAAATGGAGTGCGCGACCTACAATCGAGGCCCTGGGGCCATAGCTCAGTTGGGAGAGCGTTCGGTTTGCATCCGAGAGGTCGCGGGTTCGAGTCCCGCTGGCTCCATTGAGTCCCGCCGGTGCGGTTGGTACTTGCTTTCTCCGAGCGGCGGCACTAGGCTCGACGGGTCTCCGTTGGGGGGTCGGCTGCCTCGCTGCTCGTTCCAGCCAGCTGACAATGGCGCGACGGTAGGCGGCTAGCGGCCGGGAGGGTTGCGCATCGCGCCGATCAGCCCGATGCCGATCATGGCGATGATCACGAACGAGGCGATCCCCAAGAACACGCCGAACGGCGTGACGGCTTCGAAGATCGCGACGAGCGAGGCGCCGCCGAAGAGAATGCAGAAGGCGATGCCGGCGCCGAGGAGGGCACCGCGAGCCTCTGGGCTCATCCGTCGCCCGCGTTCGTCCTCACCGGTGGGCGGGCGCCGAGCGCGGCGCGCGGCTCTGCTTGCCTAGTAACCCGGATCGTCTTCCGACTCGCCCTCGAACTGCTCCTGAGCGTCCTCCGCTGCGTCCTCGGCCTCCTGCCCTGCCTCCTCCGCGGCATCACCCACGTCCTCGGCTGCATCCTCGGCCTCTTGGCCGACGTCCTCGGCCGACTGCTGGACCTCCTCCGCCGCTTCCTCGGCGTCGTCGCTGCCGCAGCCGCTCCACGCGGCGCCGCTCAAGGCCAACACCGCTGCCGCCGCGATCGCGCTCAGGCGCCTGCGCATGTCAAAGCCCTCAGTCACCTCAGCCTCCCGCGTTTTCGACGTCTTCCTGAAGCTGCTCGGCCGCCGTGATGAACCCTCTCCAGACACTTGAGCCTCCTTCTCGTGGCCGGGCATTTGCCGGTACCCCCCGGCGATCAGCGCCGACGATCCTAGAGCTTCCTCGGGACGCCGGCGCGGATTCGAAACTAGGCGGCCGCGGCGCGGCTCTCCGCCGCCTCGCGCGCCGACTCGTCCGCGTGGTAGGACGAACGCACGAGCGGGCCGGAGGCAACCGAGGCAAAGCCCATCGCCACGGCCGCCTCGCGCAATGCCTCGAACTCGTCTGGGTGCCAGTAGCGGACCACGGGCAAGTGGTTCTCGGTCGGGCGCAGGTACTGCCCCACGGTCAGCACCTCGACCTCGTGCTCGCGCAGGATCTCGAAGGTCTCGACCATCTCGTCGAACTCCTCACCGAGGCCGACCATCAGGCCCGACTTCGTCACCACCTCGTTGCCCGCCATCTCCTTGGCCAGCCGCAGTACCCGGGCGGAGCGCATGAAGTCCGACCCACGGCGCGCCTTCGGGTAGAGGCGGGGCACGGTCTCGACGTTGTGGTTGAAGACGTCGGGCCGCTCTGCGATGACGCGCGCGAGAGGCATCTCCTGGCCACGGAAGTCCGGCGTCAGCACCTCGACCTTGCAGCCGGGCGCCTGCATCCGGATCGACCGGATCACGCCGACGAAGGCACTCGCGCCGTAGTCGGGAAGATCGTCGCGATCGACCGAGGTGACAACGGCGTGGCGGAGGCCCATGCGCTTGACCTGGTTGGCGACGCGCATCGGCTCCAGCGGGTCGTTCCAGGTGGGCTTGCCGGTCTGCACGTTGCAAAAGCCGCAGCGGCGCGTACAGACGTCGCCCAGGATCATGAAGGTCGCGGTACCTCGCTCCCAGCATTCGCCCACGTTTGGGCAGTTCGCCTCCTCGCACACCGTGTGCAGGTTGTCGGCCTCGATCGTCGACTTGAGCTTGCGATAGGTCGGCCCGCCCGGCGCCGGCACCTTGAGCCACGGTGGCTTGCGCTCGCGAAACGGCCGTCCCTCGGCGATCTGGGCCCCACCCGGGTTGGCCCGGGAGCGGGTGACGTGAATGCGCTCGGCGGTCTCGGGCATCGTCCTACCGTACCTGCAGGGGGGCCTCCGCCAGAAGCGCATCGACGCCGTCGACTCGCGCCGCCAGGTCGTTCGGGGTGACCTCGACCGGCTCGCGGCCATAGACCTCGCCGAAGCGGTCGCGGATCGTCGTCGCGAACCCATGCAGATCCTGCTCCGTGCCCAGCTCGCGGGTCAGTGAGGTCATGCGGCATGCCTCGATCCCGCAGGGCACGATCCATTCGAACGGCTGCAGATCGTTGGCGACGTTGATCGCGAATCCGTGGGTGGTGATGGCGCGCCTTACGTGGATCCCGATCGAGCCGATCTTGCGGGCGGGCTCCGCGCCGGCCGCGATCGCGGCGAAGTCGTCGGGTCGCGGGCCGGTCGTCCAGACTCCGGTGAGGCCCTCGATCAGACCCGCTTCAACCCCACGGTCGCCGAGCGCCGCGATCATCACCCGCTCCATGCGCCGGACGTATTCGTGGACGTCGTCGCCGTAGGGCTTCAAAGAGACGATGGGGTAGCCGACGAGCTGGCCGGGGCCGTGGTAGGTCACGCGGCCGCCACGATCGGTCTCGGTCACCTCGATGCCCTGCATCTGGTACCAGTCCTCGCCCATGGGGAGCTCATCCGCCGTGGTCCGGCGCCCCTTCGTGTAGACGGGCGGATGCTCGAGCAGGAGCAGCACGTCGGGGATTTCCTGGGAATGGCGAGCGGCCTCGAGCGCGGCCTGCGCCTCGCGCGCCGCACCGTAGGGGACCTGTCCGCTGCGAACAACCCACAGGTCAGTCACGGCCGCGCAGCTCCTTGGAGGCGATCGGCGAGCTCCGCCTCCACATCGTCGAGGGCGTGATCGGCGGCGAGGTTGTCGAGCTCGAACGGGTCCGTTCCGGGATCGTAGAGGTCACGCTCCGGCGTCACCTGGGGCTCAGGCCGCGACGCGCAGGCGTCCGTGCGCGATGGCGCGGGCGGCTTCGAGCGGAGTCTCGCCGCGCTCACGCGCCGTGGCGATCACCGTCGTCATCGTCTCCTCGATCCCGAGCGCCAGCTCCAGCGCCCGGCCGGCGCCATAGCCCCGGATTTCGCGGAAGACGTTGATGATGCCGCCCGCGTTGGCAATGAAGTCGGGCGCGTAGAGGATGTCTCTGTTCGCGAGCTCGCTGGCGAGAGCGTCGTCAGCGAGCTGGTTGTTGGCGGCGCCGCAGATGATCTCGGAGCGCAGCTGCGTAGCAGTGTGCGCGTCGACGGCGCCGCCGAGGGCGCATGGGGCAAGCACGTCGCACCGCGCGGCCATCGCGTCGCGGGGCTCGGCCCACAGAGCGCCCAAGCGTTCGGCGACCTCCCGCTTGGAGGCGACCACGTCCGAGACGATCAGCTCACAGTCGCTTGCCTTGAGGCCCTCGGCGAGGCGAAGGCCGACATGACCGAGTCCGACGATCGTGACCGTCGTGCCGGCCAGCTCACCGCGCCCGAATCGCTCGCGAACGCAGGCACGCATGGCGGCTTCGACGCCGACGGCCGTGATCGGGCTTGGATCGCCGGAACCGCCGCGATCCGGTGGCAGACCCGTGATGTGGCTCGTGCGTTCGGCTACCACCTCGATGTCACCGGGCGAGACGCCCACGTCCTCGGCGGTGATGTAGCGGCCGTCAAGCGACTCGACGAGGTCGCCGAAGTCGAGCAGGGCGGCCTTGCGATGATCGACGCTCTCGAAACCCTTGGGCGGCTCGCAGATCACTCCCTTGCCGCCACCGAGATCGAGCCTCGCCGCCGCGGCCTTGAGCGTCATACCCTTGGCCAGGCGGAGTGCATCGCGCTCGCCGTCCTCGGGCGTGGGATAGCACCAGACACGGACCCCGCCGAGCGCGGGGCCAAGCGCTGTGGAGTGCACGGCGATCGCCAGATGCGCACCGCTGCGGACACCCTCTCGCACTGCCAGCTCCTCGTGCTCGAAGCGGACGGGCGGCACCGCCGTCGGGAGGCTCCCGTTATGGCTGGCCTTGACGGCGACGGCCATCAGTCGCTCTCCCAGCCTTCGAGGCGGTCCTTCACCTTGGCCAGGAACTGCGCCGCCACGGCGCCATCAAGTGCCCGGTGATCCCAGGACATCGGCAGGTAGGTCATCGGCCGGATCGCGATCGAATCGCCCTCAGGTCCCTCAATCACCACCGGTCGCTTCACGATCGCCTCCAGGTCCAGGATCGCGACCTGCGGCTGGTTGATGATCGGCGTCGCGAGCACGGCACCGAACTGGCCCGGGTTCGTGATCGTGAAGGTGCCGCCGTGTACCTCGTCGGGCTCCAGCTTGCGCTCGCGAGCGCGTGTGGCCACATCCGCGATCGCCGCCGCCATGCCTTCGAGGCTGAGTCGTTGAGCCTTCGGGATCACGGGCACTATCAGTCCCTCATCGAGGGCCACGGCGATCCCCAGGTTGACGTCGTCGTGCAGCACCAGCTCGTCGCCGTCGACGGAGCCGTTCAGCACCGGGAAATCCTCGAGCGACTCCACCGTCGCCCTGGCGACGAACGCCAGGTAGGTGAGGGGCACGCCACGACCCGCCATCGCCGGTTTCAGCTCCGCGCGCCGGGCGGCCACACGCGAGAAGTCGACCTCGACGATCGTGGTGCAGTGCGCCGCCGTCTGTCGGCTTGCGACCATGTGCTTCGCGATCGCTTGACGCATCGCGGTCATCGCCTCACGGCGCTCGCCCGCACCATCTCCATCGGCGGCACCGGCCTCATCAGGCTTGTACGGCGACTCGATGTGAAGCGGACGCGACTCGGGCTTCTCAGCAGCGGCATCGCCGTTCTCGACGTACGCGAGCACATCCTTCTTCCGCACGCGCCCACCGATGCCGGTGCCCTCCACCCGCTCCAAATCAATCCCATGCTCATCGGCAACACGCCGCACCACGGGCGAGTAAAACCGCGACCGATCGGCCCCAGAGGAGTCCGCCGGGGACGCATCTTCCGCGGGTGGCGCGGGGATGGGGGTGTCCTCGGAAGCCGAACTATCGGGTCTGAAGTCCGAGGACGTCCCCTCGCCAGCGACAGGACCCGCGGCCGTTACCTCATCGACCGACCCCTGGGAGATTTCAGCAATCGGGGTGCCAACAGAAACGGTGTCTCCCGGCTCAATCAACAGCTTGGAAACGACACCCGAGGCGGGCGACGGGATCTCCACGTCCACTTTGTCAGTCGTCACGTCCGCCAGCGTCTCGTCGGCGTCGACCTCGTCCCCCGGCCGCTTGCGCCACTCGACGAGCGTCCCCTCGGCGACGGAGACGCCCATCTGTGGCATCAAGACCTCGATGGCGCTCTCAGTACGCGAGGAGCTCACGGCACGCCTCCTTCATGTCGTCGAGCTGCGGCAGGACTGCCTGCTCCAGCGGCGGGCTGAACGGAATCGGAACATCGGGGGCGGTCAGCCGCCGCACAGGAGCGTCGAGGTCCTCGAAGGCCTGCTCGGTGACGATGGCCGCGACCTCGGCGCCGACGCCGCACGAACGCGTCGCCTCGTGCGCGACGAGGACCTTGCCGGTCTTGCGGGCGCTCGCGAGGACCGCCTCCGAGTCGAGCGGGCACAGTGAACGGAGGTCGAGGACCTCGATGTCCTCGCCGAGCTCCTCGGCCGCGTCGAGTGCGAGGTGGACGCTCGAGCCGTAGGCGACGACGGTCATCTCCTCGCCCTCGCGCACGACCCTGGCCTTGCCGATCTCGACTGTGTGATCGCCGTCGGGAACCTCGCCCTTGATGTGACGATAGAGGCCCTTGTGCTCGAGGTAGCAGACCGGGTTCGGGTCGCGAATCGCGCTCACGAGCAGGCCCTTGGCGTCGTCCGCGAACGCCGGGGCCACCACCTTGAGGCCGGGTGCCTGCAGGAACCAGGCCTCCGGGTTCTGCGAGTGGAACGGACCGCCGGAAAACCCGCCGCCCGAGGGGAGGCGGATGACCATCGGCACTGCGACGCCCTGCCGGTAGTGGAGCTTCGCCGCCACGTTCACGAGCTGGTCGAACCCACACGCGATGAAGTCGGAGAACTGCATCTCGCAGACCGGTCGCAGCCCTTCGACCGCGGCGCCAACGGCCGCACCGATGATCGCGTTCTCCGCCAGCGGGGCGTCGATCACCCTGTCGGCGCCGAACTCCTCGAAGAACCCGTCCGTGATCTTGAAGGCCCCGCCGAACGCGCCGATGTCCTCGCCGAAGCAGATGACCGTCTCGTCCCTGCGCATCTCGTCGCGCAGGGCAGCGGAGATCGCCTCGAGGTAGCTGAGCTCGCCGGTCTTCTCAGGGGTCTCGGTCGCGGCGGGGCTCATGAGTCGCTCCTCAGGCCTGCGCTGTGGGCCGACCACGGAGCCTTGCCATCGCCCAGGGGCTCCCAGGCCTCGGCGAAGACCCCGGTCTCGGCGGCCTCCGGGTCCGGCATCGGCGAGTCGAGCGCCTGCTTGGCGCACTCGTCGACGTACGAGCGCACCTCCGACTCGATGCCCTCGATCTCGCCGGCGTCGAAGCCGTGGTCGGAGGTGAGCTTGGAGCGGTAGCGCTCGATCGGGTCGCGGCGGGCCCATTCCTCGAACATCTCGGGCGGTACGTAGCTCATGTCGTCGTGGGCGCCGTGGCCGTGCATTCGCATCGTGCGGCACTCGATCAGGGTCGGCCCCTCGCCGGCTCGGGCGCGCTCGACCGCAACGCGGGCCGCTTCGAAGACGGCCTCGACGTCGTTGCCATCGACGCTCTCACCCGGGAACCCGTAGCCCCTCGCGCGCTCGATTGGGTCGACGGCGAACTCGACCTCGTTTGGCGTCGAGTAGGCGAAGCCGTTGTTCTCCAGCATGAATACGACCGGCACCTTCTGCACCGCCGCCAGGTTCATCGCTTCGTGCCACTGTCCGTTCGCGGTCGAACCCTCGCCGAAGAACGTCATCGCCACCCGCGGCTCCCGACGCAGCCTCATGGCCATGGCCATGCCCGTGGCCACCAGAGCCATGTCCGGCAGCATCGAGACCATCCCGACGCAGCCGAGGGCCGGGTCGCCGAAATGCATGTTCCCGTCCTTGCCGCCGGTGAGGCCGCCGCTGCGGCCCATGTAGTTGGCGAGGTAGCGGTCCGGGGTGACGCCGCGGATGAAGTGCGCTCCGAGGTCGCGGTGCAGGATGCACATGCGATCCTCGGGGGCCAGCGTGTAGGCGGCGCCGACGGAGATCGCCTCCTGGCCGCAGCCGTCGTAGAAGGAGCCTGGAACCTTGCCCTGGCGGTAGAGCGTGATGCCGCGCTCCTCGGCGGCCCGCATCATCGACATGAACCGCAGCAAGTTTGCCCGGTCGGCCCGAGTCAGGTGCTCTTCCGCATCGCGCTTGCCGTTGGGCTCGGCGTGTCCCTCGACCAGCCCGCGCAGCCCGAGGTCCGCGCGATCACGCGCATGATCGCTTGCGACAGCGCTGTCGCTCAGCTTCATCTCTCCGCCCTTCGTGTCTGGCCTCCCCTCTGGGATCTCCTCGGGGCCGGCCGCTTCCGCCGCTTTGGGATCTCCTCCACGACGCCTATGGCGATGGGATCCAGGGGTTCCGCCCCGGTTCCCTATTTCCGGATCCGCGGGTTGATGCGAATCGCCACAGCGATTGTATTCCCGGCCGCCGACATTTCAACCAGCGGGCGGCTGATCAGCCGTGCTCGGCGCGGCGCTTGACCGCGCGCAGGATGCGCGTCGTCGCCACGACGTGCCCTTTTGTGCCGATCACGAGGGTCCTGTACGCCTGGCCAACAAGCCCCGGGAAGGCAGCGTGCGTGATCGCTTTGAGGCGAGAGCCGCCCCCAAGGGGCACGATCTCGAAGGCGAGGCGGTATCGCGAGAAGCGATGACGGCCCTCCAGCATGAGCACGTTCGGAGGCTCCGAGCGCGCCACGCGAAAGCCGACGACCGTCGACCCCGCTGCCCCCGGCTCGCCGGCGCGCTCCCACGACTCGCAGCCGAGCAGGCGCGCGAAGGCGCTCCTGGCGCCGTCGCCGAAGGTGCGCTCGGAAGTCCGTACGAGGGCGTTCCAGGTGCGCTCAGGCGCGGCGGCTACGTCGACCGAGTGCTCATCGATGAACGGCAGCTGAGCGGCGATGGCGCCAACCCCGACCTAGACGCCAACGAGCAGCTCGCTGACCCTGACGAGGAAACTCGCGGCGTCAGCGCCCTGAAGCATGCGGTTGTCGCAGGCGAGCGAGAGCGCCATCGTCCCATCGTCTTGCACGGCCCCCGCCGTCAGGATCGCGGCCTGTCCCCGCTGGATCACGGCGTCACCACGCGTGATTCCAAGTGGCCCCAGGTCAAGGATCGTGAAGGTCCCCCCAGCGAGCTCGGGTTGGGTGATCGTCCCCTGGCGTGCCTTTTCGGCGAGCGTCGCGATCTCGGTGGCGATCTCATCCGCCTCTTTTGAGTCGGCGTCGAAGATCGTCGGGTAGACGAGCGCGTGACCCACTGTGACCCCGACCTGGACGTTGATGCGGGAGTAGAGCTCGAAGCGCCCGTCGCGGTAGAAGCCGTTGACCCGCGGCACCTCACGCACGGCGAGCGCCGCCGCGCGCACGAGCGCCTCCGTCGCCACCTCCCGGGCCACCGCTGCCACAACCTCGTGGTGAACATGGGGAATGGTGGCCTTCGATTCCGCCACGCGCCGGGCATGCGCCTGCTCGAGCGCGCTCGGCTCGACGCTCTCGACGCTCCCACGCGCCGACTCGGAGGCCAACTCTCAGCGCTTTCGCTTCGGCGCGTAGAGGTCGGTCACTGTGCCCTCTGCCATCTCGGCGGCGAACGCCACGGTCTCCGAGAGCGTGGGGTGGGCGTGGATCGTGAGTCCGATGTCCTCGGCGTCGGCGCCCATCTCGACCGCGAGGGTCACCTCGGCGATGAGCTCGCCGGCGTTGAGGCCCACTATCCCGGCCCCGAGCACCCTTCGCGTCTCGGGATCGATCAGGAGCTTCGTGAGCCCCTCGGCGCGGCCCAGCGCGAGCGCTCGTCCTGACGCCTGCCACGGGATCGCGGCCTTCTCGTACGCCGTGTCGGAGTCGACCGCCTCGACCTCGGTGAGCCCGGTCCATGCGACCTCCGGATCCGTGTAGGCGACGGACGGGATCGCTCGCGGGTCGAAGGCGACGTTCTCGCCGGCGATCACCTCCGCGGCGACCCTGCCCTCGTGCGTCGCCTTGTGGGCGAGCATCGGAGGGCCCGTCACGTCGCCGATCGCGTAGATATGGCCGACGTTCGTACGCCGCTGCTCGTCGACCTCGATCACCCCGTTCTCAGCGACCTCGACCCCCGCCTCGCCGACCTCGAGCAGGTCGCCGTTGGCCTGGCGGCCGATCGCGATCAGGACGCGGTCGAAGATCTGGGCCTCTGGCGCGTCGTCGCCCTCGAAGCCAACCTCGATTCCCCTCTCCGTCTCCGTGACCGACGCGACCTTGGTGGAGAGGAGGATCGCGTCGTAGCGCTCCTCGATTCGCTTGTGCAGTGGCTTTACGAGGTCCGGATCGCAGCCCGGGATGAGCTGGTCGGTCATCTCGACGACCGTGACGGCGCTGCCCAGGGCCTCGTAGACCGTGGCCATCTCGAGGCCGATGATGCCGCCGCCGACCACGAGCAGCCGTTCGGGCACATCGGGGAGCTCAAGCGCTCCGGTCGAGTGGACGATGCGCTCGTCGTCGGGAAGGTCAGGGAGCATGGCGGCGCGCGAGCCAACGGCGAGGATGCAGTTCTCGAACGCGATCGAGGTGCCGTCGACGTCAACCGTGTGATCGGAGGTGAACTGCGCCGCTCCGGTCACCACCTCGACCTCGCGTTTCTTGGCCAGCCCGCCGAGGCCCCCCGTGAGCTTGCCTACGACCTCCCCCTTCCACTCGCGCAGCCGGTCGAGATCGAGCTCGGGCTCGCCGAATCGCAAACCATAATCGGCCGCCTCCTCGGTCTCGGCCACGATCCGAGCCGTGTGCAGCAGCGCCTTCGAGGGAATGCAGCCCACGTTGAGGCAGACTCCACCCAGCGACTCGTAGCGCTCGACCAAGATCACGTCGAGGCCAAGATCAGCGGCCCGAAAGGCGGCCGTGTACCCGCCGGGCCCCGAGCCGACCACGAGGACCTGCGCCTGCTTATCGGCATCGGGCAGCTTCTGCTTCGGCTCTTGCTTGGACGATTCGGTGTCCGCCTTCTGGTCCTCCTCCTCGTCGGAGCTCTCGTCCTCTCCCTCGTCCTCGTCTTCCTCGGCCTCCTCCTCGCCGTCTGCGTCGTCCTTTGTGTCGGCGTCTTCCTGCTTTTCCTGCTCGTCGGCGTCTTCCTCGGGCTTCTCCTCATCCTCGCTCTCATCCGAGTCGCCGTCCGACTCCTCGAGCTCGAGGATCGCGTCCCCCTCGGAGACCTTGTCGTTCAGCTCAACCAGCATCTCCTTTACGGTGCCCGCGGCCGGGGAGGGGACGTCCATCGTCGCCTTGTCCGACTCGAGCGTGATGAGAGGCGCTTCCTCCTCGACCTCGTCTCCCGCGGACACGTGGATCTCGATCACCGGGACTTCGTCGAAGTCGCCGATGTCCGGGACCTTCACCTCCATCAGAGGAGCACCCGTCGGAGGTCCGCCAGCTCGCTGGCGAGGTGGGCGACGAAGCGCGCGGCCGCGGCGCCGTCGATGACGCGGTGGTCGTAGGAGAGGGACAGGGGCAGCATCAACCGCGGCACGAACTCGGAGCCGTTCCACACCGGCTGCATCTTCGAGCGCGTGACGCCGAGGATGGCCACCTCAGGGGCGTTGACGATCGGCGTGAAGCCGGTGCCGCCGATGCCGCCGAGCGACGAGATCGTGAACGTCCCGCCGCGCATCTCCTCGGCCGTGATCTTGCCCTCGCGGGCCTTGCCCGAGAGTTCGCGCAGTTCGCTCGCGATCTCGAGCAAGCCTTTGCGGTCGGCGTCGCGGACGACCGGCACGAGCAGCCCCTGCGGGGTGTCGGCGGCGAAGCCGATGTGGTGGTAGCGCTTGATCACGAGCTCATCGCCGTCGAGCGATGAATTGAACTCGGGGAACTGGCGCAGCGAGCCCACGCAGGCCTTGATCAGGAGGGCGACCATCGTCACCTTCACGTCCTGCTCGGAGTTGACCTGCTTGCGGAACGCCTCGAGGTCGGTGATGTCCGCCTCATCGTCGTGGGTGACGTGCGGGATCATCACCCAATTGCGGGACAGCGCAGGGCCGCTGATGCGCTTGATCCGTGAAAGCTGCACGCGCTCGACCTCGCCGTACTGCTCGAAGTCGATGTCCGGCCACGGCGCCAGCTCCAGCCCGGGAATGCCGCCGTCCGCCTTGCCTGCCTCCTCGTCCGAGGGTGCCGCCTTCGCCTTCTTTACGTCGTCCTTGGTGATGCGGTTCTTACGCCCGGTTCCCTGGACGTCGTTGAGATCGACGCCGAGCTCGCGCGCAAGGCGCCGCACCGAGGGGCTCGCGTAGATCGCGCCGCCGGAGTCACCGGAGGCCTCAGCATCCGAGGGCTGCGCTTCAGCCCCCTCATCCCCGTCCTCGGGCTTCTCTTCCTCATCGTCCCCCTTGCCGTCACCGTCACCGTTCCCCTCGCCGGAGTCCTTCTCGTCGGCGTCCTCTTCCTCGGCGTCACCGTCGCTGTCCGCCGCCTCGGCGTCCCCCTCCTGTTCCTCGTCCCCCTCCTGTTCCTCGTCCCCGTCCTGCTCGTCCTCGTCCCCGTCGCCGTCCTCGCTGGGCGTCTCCTCCTCGCCTTCGCCCTCCGCCTCGTCACCGCCGTCGCCTGCCTCGATCGTCAGGACCACCGTGCCCTCGGAAACCTTGTCGTCCACCGAGACCTTGAGCTCCGCGACCTTGCCCGCGAAGGGGGCGGGCACGTCCATCGTCGCCTTGTCGGACTCGAGCGTTACGAGGGGATCGTTCTCGCTCACCTCGTCGCCCTCGGACACGAGGACCTCGATCACCGGGACGTCCTCGAAGTCGCCGATATCGGGGACCTTTACTTCCTTCGCGTCAGCCATCAGGAAACCGCTGGATCCGGTGCATCGGGGTCGACGTCGTAGCGCTCGATCGCGTCCGAGACGACCGAGGAGTCGATCGATCCGTCCTCGGCCAGGGCGGAGAGGGCCGCGACCGCAACGTGATGGCGGTCTACCTCGAAGAAGCGGCGAAGGTGCTTGCGGAAATCGCTTCGGCCGAAGCCGTCGGTGCCCAGGACCTCGTAGCGCCCCGGGACCCATTCGCGGATGCCGTCGGGGAGCGCCTTCATGTAATCGGTTGCGGCGACCACTGGCGCATCGCTCTTCCCCAGGCACTTGGTGACGTACGGTCGCTTGGGCTTCTCCTCGGGGTGCAGGCGGGCCAGCCGATCCTTCGCGAGGCCGTCGCGGCGAAGCTCGGTGAAGCTGGTGACGCTCCAGACCTCGGCCGGGATCTCGAAGTCCTGGCGGAGCAGGTCCGCGGCCGCCTCGACCTCACGCAGAATCGTGCCCGAGCCCAGCAGTCGCACCTTGGCGTCGTCGATCTCGCGGATCCTGTGCATGCCGCGCAGGATGCCCTCCTCTGCGCCTTCGGGCATCGGAGGATGGCGGTAGTTCTCGTTCATGACCGTCAGGTAGTAGAAGACATCCTGCTGCTCGGCGATCATGCGCCGCAATCCGTCGTGGACGATGACGGCGAGCTCGTACGCGTAGGCGGGGTCGTATGAGATGCAGTTTGGGATCGTCTGCGCGAGCACGTGGCTGTGTCCGTCCTCGTGCTGGAGGCCCTCGCCATTCAAGGTGGTGCGCCCCGCCGTTCCCCCGATCAGAAAACCCCTTGCCCGCGAGTCGCCCGCCGCCCAGGCCAGATCACCGATTCGCTGGAAGCCGAACATCGAGTAGAAGGCGAAGAAGGGGACCATCTGCACGTTGTGGTTCGAGTACGAGGTCGCGGCGGCGAGCCACGAGGAGAACGAGCCCGCCTCCGTGATGCCCTCCTGTAGGACCTGACCCTTGCGGTCCTCGCGATAGAACATGAGCGAGCCGGCATCCTCTGGCTCATACAGCTGTCCCACGCTCGAGTAGATGCCGAGCTGGCGGAACATGCCCTCCATGCCGAACGTACGGGACTCGTCGGGAACGATCGGTACGACCCGCGGACCCAGTTGCTTGTCGCGGAGCAGGGCGGCGAGGACGCGAACGAATGCCATCGTGGTCGAGATCTCACGTTCGCCGGTGCCGTCGAGCTGACTTTGGAAGACGTCCAGCTCCGGGATCGGCAACGGCTCCTCGACCCGCTCCCGACGCGCGGGCAGATACCCCCCGAGCGCCTCGCGCCGCTCGCGCATGTACGTGAGCTCCTCGGAGTCATCCGGCGGCCGGTGGAAGGAGACGTCGCGGACCTCCTCGTCTGAGATGTCGAGGTCGAAGCGGTCGCGAAAGACCTTGAGCGCCTCCTCGTTCATCTTCTTCTGCTGATGGGTGATGTTCTGGCCCTCGCCGGCCTCGCCCATTCCGTAGCCCTTGATGGTCTTGGCCAAGATCACGGTGGGACGGTGCTTTGCGTTCTGGGCCGCCGCGTAGGCGGCGTAGACCTTGCGGGCGTCGTGACCGCCTCGGTTTAGGTCCCAGATCTCCTCGTCGGTCATGTCCTCCACGCGTTCGGCGAGCTCCGGGTACTCGCCGAAGAAGTGCTCGCGCACGTAGGCACCGTCGCGCGCCTTGTAGAGCTGGTAGTGCCCGTCGAGTGCCTCCTCCATCCGCTTGACCAAGAGGCCGTTGTGGTCGTTCGCCAGGAGCGGATCCCAGCGATCCCCCCAGATCACCTTGATCACGTTCCACCCGGCCCCGCGGAAGATCGTCTCGAGGTGCTGGATGATCTTGCCGTTCCCCCAGACCGGGCCATCGAGACGCTGGAGGTTGCAGTTGATGACGAAGACAAGGTTGTCGAGCTTTTCGCGGCCCGCCAGCGCGATCGAGCCGAGCGACTCGGGCTCGTCGGTCTCGCCGTCGCCGACGAACGCCCAAACCTTGCGCCCCGCCGTGTCCTGGATGCCGCGGTCGGTCAGGTACTTCATGAAGCGAGCCTGGTAGATCGCCATGATCGGCCCGAGGCCCATCGAAACCGTGGGGAACTGCCAGAACTTCGGCATGAGCCAGGGGTGCGGATACGAGCTCACGCCGTCCCGCGAGACCTCCTGGCGGAACCCTTCGAGCTGCTCCTCGCTGATCCGGCCCTCCAGGAACGCCCGGGCGTAGATGCCCGGTGAGGAGTGCCCCTGGATGTAGACGAGGTCGCCTCCCTGTTCCGCCGAGGCGGCGTGCCAGAAGTGGTTGAAGCCGATCTCGTATAGCAGCGCCGCCGACTGGAAGCTCGCGATGTGGCCGCCGAGCTCGGACGACTCCTTGTTGGCGCGCAGGATCATCGCGATCGCGTTCCAGCGGATGAGCGAGCGGACGCGGCGCTCGAGGCCGGGATCGCCGGGGAGCGGGGGCTCATCATCGGCGTGGATCGTGTTGACGTACGGGGTCGGGCCCACGTACTCGATCGCAGCGCCGCGCAGCCGGGCGCGCTCGACTACACGCTCGACGAGGTCATGCCCTCGTCGCGGTCCGTCGTTTTCGACGACCGCGTCGAGCGCCTCGAGCCACTCCTCAGTTTCGACAGCGTCGATGTCCACCAGCAGTCGAAGATAGCCCTTAGCGGTGGGCGGCAAACTCCGCCGCGTCCTCGAGCCGATCATCGCCCCAGAAGACACGGTCACTCACGACCACCGCAGGGACCCCAACGACCCCGAGATCCCCGGCGTGGTCGGTGGCAGCGCGCAGAGCCTGCTTGACCGTGTCGCGCGTTGTCGCAACCTCGATCGCGCGCGGGTGCATCTCCGCTGCCGCGGCGGCGATCATCACGTTGTCGGGCACGGAGAGGTCGCGTCCGGCGGCGAACGCCTGGCGGAACGCGGCGAGCGAGAAGGCGACGGTCCGCCCGATCTGCTTCGCGAACGTGGCGACGCGCATCGCGTAGAGGCCGTCACCGGGCCAGGGCTCGGGCCAAGCGATCGGCGGCAGCCCGTACGCGGAGGTGCGACGTTCCACCTCCCGCATGCCCTCCGCGCGGGCGTCCGTATGGGCCCAGGATCCTCGGTCGAACCGCGCGAAGAGCCCGCCGAGCAGCACCGGCTGCCACTCCGGAACCTCGGCACCGGTCTCGCTGAAGACCGCGCTCACGCGCTCGGCGGCCAGGTAGGCGTAGGGAGACCCGAGGTCGTAGTAGAAGACGGAACGGCTCACATCAGCTACGAGGGGCGGCCGCGGATCACTCGCTCAGGCGTGCGTCGCCCACCCGTCGACCGCCCGGGCAGCTTCAAGGATCGCCTCGGAGATCGTGGGATGGGGGTGGACGATGCGGGCGAGCTCCTGGTAGCCGCCCTCCAGAGCCATCACAGCGACCAGCTCGGCGATCATGTCGCAGGCCCGGTTGCCGACGATGTGCGCGCCGATGATCTCGCCGTACTTCTGATCGGCGATCAGCTTCACGATGCCGTCGCGGTCGTCGTAGACGGCCGAGGCGCCGACGCCACCGAGCTTGAACTTGCCGATCTTGACGTCGTGGCCCACCTCCTTGGCCTCAGCCTCGGTGAGCCCGATCGAGGCGACCTGCGGGTGGCAGAAGGTTGCCCCGGGGATCAGGTCAACATCGACCGGGTGGGTCTCGGCGCCGGCGATCGTCTCGACCGCGACGACGCCCTCCTCTGAAGCCTTGTGCGCGAGCGCCGGGCCCCGAACCAGATCGCCGATCGCGTAGATCTTCGAGTTCGACGTGCGCTGGAAGTCGTCGACCTTGATCCGGCCGCCGTCCTCGGTCTCGACCTTGGCCTCCCCGAGGCCAAGCGCCTCGGTGTCGGGCGCGCGGCCGCCGGCGATGCAGAGGTAGTCGACCTCCTCCTCGGAGTCACCCATCTTCAGCTTGACTGACTTCGACCCCTCCTCGACCGCCTCGATCTTGGTCCCCGTCGCGACATTGATTCCCTGCTTCTTGAACGTGCGCTCAACAACGCGGGCACAGTCGCGATCCTCGAGCGGCAGGATCTGGTCGAGCATCTCGATCAGGATCACCTCGGTGCCGTAGCGGGCGTAGGCCGAAGCGATCTCCGAGCCGGACGCTCCGGCTCCGACGACTGCGAGCCGCTTCGGTTTTGCCGGCAACGACCACGCCCCCCAGGTGTCGACGACGCGATCGGAGAACTCCACGCCGGGGATCGGGAGGGCCACCGAGCCGGTCGCGAGGACAACCGAGCCCGCTTTGAGGGTCTCCCCGCCGACGGCGACGTCTCCATCGGCGGTAAGCGAGGCCTCGCCTTCGAGCACCGCGATCTTGTTCTTGTCCCAGAGCATCTGGACCCCGTTCGAGAGATTCTCCGAGACCTTGGCGCGGCGCTCGCCGAGTGCCTGCCAGTCGATTTCCGCCTTCGATACCTTGATCCCGAGCTCGGCACCGTTCACTGCGTCGTCGAAGACCTCAGCGGTGTGGAGCATCGTCTTGGCCGGGATGCAGGCGTAGTTGAGGCAGCGACCGCCGGCCTTGTCCTTCTCGACGACCGCGGTCTTCAGGCCGAGTTGCGCGGCACGGATCGCGGCGACGTACCCACCCGGCCCGCCACCGATCACGATCACGTCGAAGGGGTCAGCCATGGCGGCCGACTCTAACCATCTCCACCGCTCAGGGATCGCGCGGGCGGGCCGCCGGCATCTGGATTCGCGCCATCGCCTTGATGTTCAAGTAGAAGAGGACGCCGGACCCGGCGATGATCAGCACGTTGCCGATCGCCTGCTGCCACTCGCTCGCGAGCACCAGCGAGAGCGAAGCGCCGATCAGCGCCAACAGCAACACGGTCTGAAAGCCGAGGACGGCCCAGTACCTCGCCCGCCACATGCCCCATGCCATGACGGCGAAGATCACGAACGGCGCCACGACCTGGGCGATGTTCGGCCGTCCTCCATCGACCTCGATACCGGCCACGTAACCGATCACGATCGAGAGACAGATGAGTGCCGAGATCACCGCGCCCACGGTCACCACCCGCGGGCGCTCCTGTGGCTCCAGGGGCTCGAGCGCCTCACGGGCGCGCTGGTTCTTGGCCTCGGTGCGCTCCGCCGTCCGTGCGCGGCGCTCGGCCAAGGCTGCCTGGCGGTCGGCGGTTCGCTTCTTGCGCTTGCGCCGAGCGGCGCGCTTTCGTTCCCCGCCCGCCACTAGACGCTCGACCCAGTCGCGAGCGCTGAGCGCAACTCGCGGGCTGCGCCCTCCGGATCATCCGCATCGCGGATCGCGCGGACGACGACGGCGCGCGCAGCTCCTGCGCCGACGACCTCGCCGACGTTGCCCGGGTCGATGCCACCGATTGCGAACCACGGGATCGTCGCGTTGGCAGCCGCGTAGCGGACGAGCTCGAGGCCGGTCGCGGGACGGCCCTCCTTCGTCGGGGTCTCCCACACCGGGCCGACGCTTATCTGGTCGGGACGGGCCCCCCCACCGGCTGAACAGGCAGCGTCGATCTGCTCCTCAGAATGAGTGGAAAGGCCAACCAGGGCCTCGGGTCCGGCCGCTGCGCGGGCGGCTGCGACCGAATCGTCGCTCTGGCCGACGTGGACGCCGTCCGCCCCGCAGGCCCCGACCAAGTCCGGACGGTCGTTGAGGACGAAGAGCGCGCCGTGGGTATCGGCGAGACGGCGGAACGGCTCCGCCAGCGAGACCACCTCCTCGGCGCATCGCGGCGCCTTGTGGCGAAGTTGCACGAGATCCGCACCGCCTCGAAGCGCTGCGTCGAGCACCTGGTCAGGCGCGACGCCGCCGGGTAGCCCATCGCAGACGAAATAGAGCCGGGCGCTCTCGAGCCGCTGGATCCGGTCCTCGCGATTCATCGTGAATCCGAGCCTAGTCTGCGTCTCTCGCGGGTACCATCCGAGGTGTAACGGGAGCCCCACCGGTGGGCTGAGAGGGCGGCATCACGGCCGCCGACCGTCTGAACCTGACCCGGGTAATGCCGGCGCAGGGATGGTGGCCCGGGCGGCGCTCCCAAGGAAGGAGCGAAGCGTGCCCAAGCGAGCCGCAGAGAACCTCGACGCGATCGTCGTTGGCGCTGGCGCGATCGGCCTCGCCTGTGCATGGCGGGCGGCCCAGCGCGGGCTGCGTGTGCGCGTCCTCGAGCGCGACCGCGCGGGCTCGGGCGCCTCGGGGGTTGCCGCCGGGATGCTGGCGCCCGTGAGCGAGGCGACGTGGGGCGAGGAGGCTCTGATCGCGCTGGCCCAGGCCTCCCATCGCAGCTGGCCGGGATTCGCTCGCGAGCTCGGTGTGGCGAGCGGGGCTGATCCCGGTTTCCTCCCCCTTGGCGCCCTTCACGTGGCCTTCGATCCCGACGAAGCCGCTGAGCTTCGCCGTCGCTTCGAGCTCATGAGCGAGCTCGGCCTCGAAGCCGAATGGCTGCGCCCCAGGCAGGCGCGCGAGCTGGAGCCGGGTCTCTCCCCGCAGCTCACCGCCGCGGTTCATGCCCCGCATGAGGCCGCGATCGACCCGCGGGGCTTGGTCTCGGCGCTTGAGATTGCCGCCGAGCGCGCTGGAGTGGAGCTCGTGGAGGGAGCGGAGGTGACCGAGTTGCTGGTCGCCGGCGGAGCGGTCGCGGGTGTGCTGACCGCTGATTCTCGGGAGCACCACGCGGCCGCGGTGGTGGCGGCGAGCGGCGCCTGGTCCGGCGAGGGGGGCTGGCTGCCTGCCGGCGTGGCACCACAGGTGCGCCCCGTGAAAGGCGAGATCGTGACCCTGCACGGGCGTCCGCCGTGCCAGCGGATGGTTGCGTCGGAGCGCATCTACGTGGTGCCCCGCGCCGACGGTCGCGTGGTGATCGGGGCGACGGTCGAGGAGCGTGGCTTCGACACGTCGATCACGGCCGGGGGCGTGATGGAGCTGCTGCGCGAGGCGTACCGGGCACTACCGGACATCGCTGAGCTCGAGCTGGTCGAAACGATTGCCGGACTGCGCCCGGGCACGCCCGACAACGCACCAGTCGTGGGACCCGCTGGGCTCGATGGGCTCATCCTCGCCACCGGCCATTTCCGCAACGGGATTCTGCTGGCACCGGCGACCGCGGACGCGGTGGCCGCGCTGCTGGTGGGCGAGGAGCCCGCGCGAGAGGTGGCCATGGCCGATCCAGCCCGCTTTGCGGCGGCGGAGGCGATCCCGCGATGAAGGTGGAGTTGAACGGAGCGGCCACCGAGCTGCCGGAGGGCGCGACGGTCGCCGATGCGGTTGCGGTCGCGGGGGCGGGGGACGAGAGCCGCGGGGTCGCGGTTGCGGTCGCGGGCGAGGTCGTCCCACGGACGCAGTGGGGCGGACGGTGTCTCAACGCCGGCGATGAGATCGAGGTCGTGCGGGCGGTGCAGGGTGGCTAGCGCCGATCAGGTCGAGCGCGTCATAGTCGAGGAGTTCAAGCTCGGCGACAGGACCTGGGGGTCGCGCCTCATCGCCGGCACGGGTGGCTTTCGCTCACTCGAAGTCATGGAGCGTGCCCTGGAGGCCTCGGAGACCGAGATCGTCACCGTGGCCCTGCGCCGGGTCGATCCGCTGGCGCAGGGCTCGGTCCTCGACCTGATCGAGCGCCTGGGCCTCTTCGCGCTCCCCAACACCGCCGGTTGCTACACGGCACGTGACGCGGTCAAGACCGCCCAGCTCGCCCGCGAGGCCTTCGAGACCGAGTGGATCAAGCTCGAGGTGATCGGCGACGATCGCACCCTGCTCCCGGATGCGGTCGAGCTTTTGGATGCTGCCGAGACCCTGGTCGCCGAGGGGTTCACGGTGCTGCCATACACGAGTGATGACCCGATCCTCGCTGCGCGTCTCGAGCAGGTGGGCTGCGCCGCTGTCATGCCCCTGGGCTCCCCGATCGGCTCGGGCGCCGGCATCCGCAATCCCTACAACGTGCGGCTCATCGTCGAAGCGGCAACCGTGCCGGTGATCCTCGACGCGGGGATCGGCACCGCCTCGGACGCGGCGCTCGCGATGGAGCTCGGCTGCGCCGGCGTGCTGCTGGCGAGCTCGGTCTCTCGCGCCAAGGACCCGGTCGCGATGGCGATCGCGATGCGCAAGGCGGTCGAGGCGGGCTTCGCGGCCCGTCGTGCGGGCAGGATCCCGCGCCGACTTCACGCCAAGGCCTCGACGCCCGAAGAGGGATTACCGGAGCTTTGAGACTTCAGGCCGGTGCCGGTACGGGCACCGCGCCGGACAGCGAATCCCGTCGCGCCAGCACGAGCAGCGCTCCCACCGTCGCCACGGCCACGCCGGCGGCTATCGCTGCGGCCCAACCGCTGGCGTCGACAATGAATCCTGCCGACGCGACCCCCGCGGAGAGCCCTCCCACAAGCGCTGTGAGCGGCCATGTGAACGACTCCGTCACGGCGCCGCCCGGGGCAACCTGCGAGACGATCTCGTTCCTGCTTGCGATCAGGGGCGCCAGCGGGATGCCGGCGAAGGCCACCAGGACCGCCATCGCGAACGGCGCATCGGCTGCCAGGAGCGGAAGGTTCGCGAGCGGCAGCAAGAAGGCGAGGCGCGTGTGGACCTGAACCAGGGAGACACGTCGCCGGCGTGCGCCGTAGACGAAGCCCCCGGCGGCGCTGCCGACCGACCAGATCGCGAGCAGCACCCCGGCGAGCTCGGTCGTCCCATGCGAGTCGCTGAAGGCGGGCAGGCCGACCTCGATCGTCCCAAGGCAGAAGCCGACCGGAAAGCTGGCGAGCGCCATCGTCCGGATCGCTGGCGATGCAAGCGCCCCGAGCAGGCCACTTGCAGAGCCGTCCGGATCCCGAAACGAGGAGGGAGCGGGCGGCAAGAAGGCCACGAAGATCGCGGCACCGGTCAGGTTGAGTGCGGCGGAGACGCCCAGCATGATCTCCGGCCCCGCGAGAGCGATGCCCGCCGCCGTTAGGAGCGGCCCGGCGATGAACGCAACCTCGATCATCACCGAGTCCAGCGCGTAGGCGGCGGTCACGAGCCCGGTGCGCTCACCGAGCAACTGCGGCCAGCGCGAGCGAAGTACAGAGCCTGTCGGCGGAAAGGCGATTCCGGCGAGGAATGCGATCGGCGTGAGCGCGGCCGTGCCCGCTCCCGCGCCGCCCAACGCCCAGATGGCGAGCAATGCGCTCGAGTGCACGACCGCCAGCACCAGGAGCATGCTCTCGCCGCGGCGGTCGACCAGCCGGCCCTGAAGCGGCGCGCCGCAGGCGCTGCCGAGGGCGAGCCCCCCAGAGACGAGTCCTGCGCCGGCGAACGAGCCGGTGACCTCGCGCGCGAAGAGGAGGACCGCGAGCGCGTTGATGGCGAAGGGGAGCCGGCCGAGAAGCGTCGCACCGATCAGGGCGGCGACGGGCGGTGTCCTCAGGATCCGCAGATAGGAGCCCACGTCCCCAGCATGGCAACCCCGAAATCCGGAGGGCGCGCCTTAACCCATAACCCAGGAATCATCCGGGCGCTGGCGGGTACGGTTCCGACCCATGGCGGAACTCGTGCTCGGACCGCTCCTTCGCTACGTGGGCAAGACGGATGCGACGATCTGGGTCGAGACGGACTCCAGCTGCGAGGTCGAGATCCTCGGCCGCACGGCCAAGACGTTCTGCGTCCGCGGGCACCACTACGCCCTCGTCTGCTTCGACGACCTGGAGCCGGGCTCGAGCGAGGAGTATGGGGTGGCTCTCGACGGGGAGAAGGTGTGGCCCACGGAGGGCTCCGAGTTCCCACCGAGCGTGCTGCGGACCTTTCGCGACGAGGAGCAGATCGAGCTCGTCTTCGGTTCCTGCCGGGTGTGTGCACCGCAGGGGCCGCCGTTCACGCTCCCCAAGGAGGAGGACCCTGAGAACGGCCGCGGCTTCGATGCCCTGCACGCGCTCGCGCTCTCGATTCTCGATGAGGACTCGCCCTCGTACCCCGACCTCCTCTTCCTCTGTGGCGATCAGGTCTACGCCGATGAGGTCTCGATCGGGACGCTCAAGTTCATCGCCGAGCGCCCGGCCGACGAGCGCCCGGCCGAGGCCCCGCCCGACCAGGTCGCGGACTTCGAGGAGTACACGCACCTGTACCACGAGTCGTGGTCGGAGCCGGCGATCCGCTGGCTCCTCTCGACGGTGTCGAGCTCGATGGTCATCGACGACCATGACATGCACGACGACTGGAACATCTCGGAGAGCTGGTGTGAGGACATGGAGGAGCTCCCGTGGTGGAAGGAGCGAGTCATCGGCGGGATGACCTCGTACTGGATCTACCAGTTCATCGGCAACGTCTCCCCATCCGAGCTAGCCGAGCGGCCGTTGTGGAAGGAGGTCCAGGAGGCCGACGGCGACGCCGAACCTCTGCTGCGCGAGTTCATGGAGCAGGACGATCAGGAGCGCGAGGGCAAACGGTGGAGCTTCTGCCGCGATCTCGGCACGATGCGCCTGATCGTGATGGACGTTCGCACCGGCCGATGCCTGGATCCGGGCGAGCGCAAGATCGTCGACGATAACGAGTGGGATTGGATCGTCGAGCACGCCACCGAGGGGGAGTTCGATCACCTGCTCTTCGGCACGTCCGACCCGTTCCTGCTGGCCCCGACCTTCCACAACCTCGAGGCGTGGAACGAGGTCGTCTGCGACGGCCGGTGGGGAAAACCCGCGGCCCGCCTGGGGGAGAAGATGCGCCAGGAGCTCGACTTCGATCACTGGGCGGCGTTTGGCGAGTCCTTCTTTCGCCTGAAGGGGCTGATCGAGGAGGTCGGCTCGGGCAAGCACGGCAGGCCTCCCGCGACCATCGGGGTGCTGTCTGGCGACGTGCACCACGCTTACCTGGCGGACGTCGCCTACAAGCGCGAGGCGAAAGTGGAGAGCGCCGTCTACCAGGCGGTCTGCTCGCCCTACCGGAACGCGCTCGACGACACGGAGCGCCGGGTGATCAAGCTGTCGCTCGCCCGACCCGCTGCCGAGGTGACGCGCCGTCTGGCCGACGCGGCCGGCGTCGATGACCCCGGCATTCGCTGGCGCTTTCGTGAGGGCCCCTACTTCGACAACCAGGTCGCGACGATCTACGTCGATGGGCGCGACTCGTCCATGAAGCTCGAGAAGGTGCCGCGCGACCCGAAGGGCCGCGACGAGCGCCTCGAGCGCATCTTCGAAGCCCAGCTGGCCTAACGCGCTAAACCGGCGCTTTGCCGAAACGGCTCTGCTACCCTGCCCGCGGCTAATACCGACTAAACCCATCAAGAAAGGTCACAAACGAACATGAAACGACTTCTGAAGCCCCGCGCCGGTGGGGCCGCGAACGCCGAGGCGGCGGACGCGCGGCCCCGCGGACGCGGACTTTTTCTCTCGGGCATCGTCGCCCTCGGGCTCGCGAGCGGCATCGCCGCCTGCGGTGGGAGCAGCGATTCCGAAGGCAGCAGCGGCGAGGGCGGGTCGATCGATCTGGTCGCCTACTCCACGCCTCAGACCGTTTACGAGGAGACGATCATCCCTGCCTTCCAGGAGACCGAGGAGGGCGCGGACGTCGAGTTCTCGGCCTCATTCGCTTCCTCCGGCGACCAGTCGCGCGCGGTCGAAGCCGGGCAGCCGGCGGACTTCGTCCACCTGCCCCTCGAGCCAGACATTCAGCGCATCGTCGACGCGGGACTCGTCGCCGAGGACTGGAACACCGCTGAATACGAGGGCGGCATCCAGAACTCGGTCGTCTCGTTCATCGTGCGCCCCGGGAACCCGAAGGACATCCAGGACTGGGATGACCTTCTGCGTGATGACGTCGAAGTGATCACCCCGAACCCATTCACCTCGGGTGGTGCTCGCTGGAACATCATGGCGGCCTACGGGCAGGTCATCGAGAACGGCGGCTCCGAGGAGGAGGCGCTCACGTTCGTGGAGGACATGCTTCGGAACACCGTGGTCCAGGACGCGAGCGCGCGTGACTCCCTGAACACGTTCCTCGGCGGTCAGGGCGACGTTGCCCTCTCGTACGAGAACGAGGCGATCGGCGCGATCGATGCCGGCGAGGAGCTCGAGTACATCGTCCCCGACGACACGATCCTGATCGAGACGCTCGGCGTCATCCCGACCGATGCCGAGGACAGCGATGTAGCCACGTCTTTCCGCGACTTCCTCATCTCCGAGGAGGGGCAAACGCTGTTCGCAGAGAACGGCTATCGCCCGGTCGACGAGAAGGTCCTGGCGCAATTCGAAGATGAGTTCCCGACGCCGCCCGGCCTGTTCAACATCGATGACTTCGGCGGCTGGGAGACCGTTGCCACCGAGTTCTTCGATCCGGAGAACGGCAAGGTCGCCGACGTCGAAGCTGAGCTCGGAGTGCCGCTCGAGTAGTGGCTTCCGTAGCTCACAGTGAGGCGCCCCCCAGGCGGGTTGCAGTGCCCCGCCTGGGGGGGCCAGCCCTCACCCGAGGGCTTGTGGTCGGCTACCTCTCGATCATGGTGCTGCTGCCGATCGCGGCGGTGGTCTCAAGGTCGTTCGAGGAGGGTCTCGCCAGCTTCTGGGACGCCATCTCCAGCAAGGAGGCGGTTGCCGCCATGGAGCTGACGCTGATCGCGTCTCTGATCGTGGTCGCGATCAACGCCGTCTTCGGCACGATCATCGCCTGGGTCCTGGTGCGCGACGAGTTCCCGGGCAAGCGCTACGTGAACGCGATCATCGACCTGCCGTTCGCGCTGCCAACGATCGTCGCCGGCCTGACGTTGCTGGCGCTCTATGGCGACAACGGGATCCTCGGGATCACCGGCGTCTCCTTCACCAAGATCGGCGTCATCATGGCGCTCCTCTTCGTAACCCTGCCGTTTGTGGTCCGGGCGGTGCAGCCGACGCTGCTCGAGCTCGACCAGGACATGGAGGAGGCCGCGGCTTCGCTCGGCGCCCGGCCGCTGGCGATCTTTCGCAAGATCGTGCTGCCGAACCTCGCTCCGGCGATGTTCGCGGGCGTGGCGCTGGCGTTCGCGCGGGCCATCGGCGAGTTCGGATCGCTGATCCTGATCTCTGGAAACATCCCGTTCAAGACCGAGGTCGCCTCGGTCTTCATCTTCAAGCAGGTCGAGGCCGGCAACGAGACGGCCGCCGCTGCGGTTTCGGTGGTGCTGCTCGCCATCTCCGTGGGTGTCCTCTTCCTCATCAACTGGCTGGGAAGGAGGTCGATCCGGCATGAGCACTGATGCCTCCGAGGTCTCAACCAAGAACATCGTCCGGGGTAGCCGGGCATCCCGCATCGCCCTGCGTACGGCCGCCCTGGGTTACCTCGCCGCGCTGCTGATCATCCCCGTCATCGTCATCTGCTTCGAGGCGTTCGAGGATGGGGTCGGCAACGTCGTGGACACGCTGACGACGCCCGAGGCCCAGCACGCCTTCTACCTCACGATCGTGATGGTCCTCGTGGCCGTGCCGCTCAACACCATCTTCGGAGTGGCCTGCGCGCTCGTGCTGGTCCGCCAGAGGTTCCGCGGCAAGGGCATCGTCAACGCGCTGATCGATCTGCCCTTCGCGATCTCTCCCGTCGTCATCGGGCTCTCGCTCGTGCTCGTCTACGGGTCGATCGACGGCTGGTTCGGCCAGTGGTTCCTCGAGCAGGGAATCCGGATCATCTTCACGCCGATAGGGATGGCTCTCGCGACGATGTTCGTCTCCCTGCCGTTCGTGGTGCGCGAGGTCGAGCCGGTGCTGCGCGAGATCGGCGACGACCAGGAACAGGCCGCCTCGGTCCTGGGGGCAAACGGCTGGCAGACCTTTTGGCGGATCACGCTGCCCTCGATCCGATGGGGCGTTACCTACGGAGTCGTCTTGGCGACGGCGCGGGCGCTGGGCGAGTTTGGCGCCGTCTCGATCGTGTCGGGCCGAATCTCCGGCGAGACCGAGACGATGCCGCTCTTCGTCCAGAAGCAGTTCGAGGTCTTCAACGTCTCCGGTGCCTACGCGGCCGCGCTGGTCTTGGCGCTGCTCGCCCTGGTGACCCTGTTCGGAATGAACTTCATCCGGCGCAAGGACAAGAACGTGACCGGCCTGGCGCCGGAAACCATGACCCTCAAGGAGGAAGCTGCATGAGCATCGTCGTCGAAAATGCCGTCAAGAGGTTCGGCGACTTCGTCGCCCTCGGAGGAGTCTCGATCGAGGTGCGTGACGGTTCGCTCACCGCGCTGCTTGGGCCTTCCGGCTCCGGCAAGTCGACCCTGCTGCGCGCCATCGCCGGGCTCGAGGAGCTCGACGACGGAACAGTGATCATCAACGGCACGGACATGACCCACACCCCGGTGCAGGATCGCGGCGTCGGCTTCTGCTTCCAGCACTACGCCGCGTTCAAGCACATGACCGTGCGCCAGAACGTCGCCTTCGGCCTCTCCATCCAGAAGCGGTCCAAGGATGAGATCGAGGAGCGGGTACACGAGCTGCTGCGGCTGGTGCACTTGGAGGGCTTCATCGACCGCTACCCCTCGCAGCTATCGGGCGGGCAGCGCCAGCGCATGGCGCTGGCGCGGGCGCTGGCGGTCGAGCCGAAGGTGCTCCTGCTCGACGAGCCGTTTGGCGCGCTCGACGCAAAGGTGCGGAAGGAGCTGCGGCAGTGGCTGCGCCGCCTCCACGACGAGATGCACGTGACCACGATCTTCGTCACCCACGACCAGGAGGAGGCGATGGACGTCGCCGAGCAGATCGTCGTCGTAAACGATGGGCTCGTCGAGCAGGTCGGCCCGCCGCGCGACCTCTACGAGGATCCGCAGACGGAGTTCGTGATGAGCTTCATCGGTCCGGTCAACCGCCTCGGCTCGATCTTCGTGCGCCCGCATGACGTGCAGATCCGCCACCTCCCCGGCGACGACGCCGAGGAGGCGATGATCGACCGGATCGTGCATCTCGGATTCGAGGTCCGTGTCGAGCTCACGCTGGCGAACGGCGACGGGCTCTGGGCTCAGATCACAAGGGCGCAGGCCGAGGAGCTCGAGCTCGAGAACGGACAGCTCGTCTACGTGCGGCCTTCCCTCACGCGGATGTTCGACGAGGGTCGCCCCCACCAGCCAACCACCGAGGAGCTCGCGGCTGCCTAGCGGGCGAAGGACTCGACGCGACCGTTGGGAGACTGGTCAATGGAGCTGAGCACCGCTGTCCTGCTCGCCTTCATGGTGCTCTTCGTCGGCTGGCTGCTCTTGGTCCTCGCCGCCACGTGGTGGCAGGTGCGCGACGAGAGCAGACGAGCGGCAGCGGCGAAGAAGCGACGAAACTCAGTCTGAGGTGGCGGCGTCCGGGCGGTCCAGAGGGTCCTCGGCCTGGTCTGGTGGCTCCGCGAGGCCCTCAGGAAGCTGACCGTCGACAATGTCCGCGAGAGTGATCCGGTCGAGCACGGCGTGGATGCTGGCCTCGAGCGCGATCCAAACGCGCTGCAGGGGCTCGGCCGCTCCTGAGTAGGAGGTCGCCGCGGGGGCCTCACCGCGGACGCTCGCGAGCGGCCCCTCGACGGCGCGGACCACCTCCGCGATCGTGACCTCACGCGGCAGACGGCTGAGCCAGTACCCACCGTCGGCTCCGCGACGGCTCTGGACGAGGCCGCCGTGGCGAAGCTCGGACAGGATCCGCTCGAGAAATGGGATCGGGATGCTTTGGGCAAGGGCGATGTCCTCGCCCTTTTGCGGCCCGTCCGCCGTGTGTGCGGCTAGCTCGACCATCGCGCGGACGGCGTAGTCGGCCTTCGCGGAGACTCTCACATGGGCGATTCTGCCTCAACTGAGGTACTGCGCGTCGCGCCCGCCTCCTCGGGATCGAATCGGACCTCGAGCGGATCGCGGTCGTCGCGCAAGCCCTTGAACGATGGCGCCCGAAGCGTGCGCGCGTTGGTCCACTCCCGAAACTCCACCTCAGCGACGAGCTGCGGCTCGACGAAGTGAGCGAGCTTCGGGGGCTGCCGACCCGTGAACGGGGAGCCGTCCGAGCCGAGCTTGCGGAGCAGCGTGGTCAGGCGGCGGAGCGTCTGCTCGTTGAATCCGGTGCCAACGCGGCCGGCGTAGCGGAGGGCGAGCTCACCATCATCGCCCGGCTCGTAGTAGCCGACGAGGAGCGCGCCGAGGGTGTCGGAGCGCCTGCCCTCGCCCGGCATCCAGCCGCCGACCACCAGATCCTGGCTGCGGGTGTTCTTGACCTTGAGCCAGGCGCGCGAGCGGCGGCCCGGGGTGTAACGGCTGTCCAGACGCTTCGCGACCACGCCCTCCAATCCACGCTCCCTGGTCAGCGCGAGCAGGCTCGTGCCCTCGCCCTCGTGGTAGGCGGGTGTCTGCCAGGAGGGCCCGTCGAGACCCAGCTCGGCGAGCCGCTCGCGGCGCTCTGAGTACGGCAGGTCCGTGAGGTCGTGGCCGTCCAGGAAGAGGAGGTCGAACAAGACGTACGTCACGGGGGTGTCGGCCGTGCGCCGGCGCACCGCCGCCTCCGAGGCGAGGTGCATGCGGCTCTGAAGTCGCTGGAAGTCGGGGAGACCGGAGTCGTTGAAGGCCACGATCTCGCCGTCGAGGATCACCTGTCGTGCTCCCAGCTCCGCGGCGAGCGGGCGGACCTCCGGGTACTGCGAGGTGATGTCGCGACCGTTCCGGCTCTCCATCAGTAGGCGTCCGCCGTCGCAATAGGAGATCGCTCGAACCCCGTCCCACTTGAGCTCGAAGGCCCAGCCGGACTGGTCGCGCGGGAGCTCCGCCAGGGCTGCCGCCATCGGCTTCACGCCGCTCGGCATCGGCCGGACGTCGGGGTCGCTCGGGGTGTCCATGCGGTGGATCATCCAGTTGCGGCCCTTCGTGGGAAAGAGCCCGTACGTCCCCTTCACCCGCTCGCCGACCAGGTGCACGGTGACCTTCTGGTCCGTCCACTCCTCGGCGGCGTAGACGCCGCTGTCCCACACGCTCATCGTGCCCGCTCCGTACTCGCCCTTGGGGATCACGCCCTCCCAGGTCAGGTACTCGAGCGGGTGGTCCTCGGTGTGCACCGCGAGCCGGTTGTCCTTCGGGGTGGGCGGCAGCCCCCGCGGCAATGCCCACGAGACGGCCACACCGTCACGCTCAAGCCGGAGGTCCCAATGGAGCCGCCGCGCGTGGTGCTCCTGAATCACGAAACGCCCATCAGCCGCGCCGGGAACGTCCGAATGCCGCTCCTCCGCCTCACCAGTCGGCTCATCGGTGCGATCGAAGGACCGCCTGCGCTCATACTCGCTGAGCTTGCGCGCCATCACTCAGCCGATAGTAGGCGGAGCGCGGCCCCGTCCCGAGTGAAGCGTTGAGCCGGCTATGAGCGGCTCGATCGATCATTGCTAAGTCAGGCGGCGATTGACGGCGCGCAAGATTGACTCAACGTAGCCGGCCTCGTACTTGATCTGGTGATGGGTGAAACGCAAGGGCGTGAGGCCGGCCGCAACGTGCGCTTGATCGCGTAGGCGGTCTCGTTTCTGCTCGACTTGAGTCCGGTGATAGCGAAGCCCGTCTGTCTCGACAACCAGCCCCAGCTCGGGCCAGAAGAAGTCCACCTCGAAGCCGTTCAATATGGCGTCCGTTTCCGGTCGAGCCAGTGACGCCCGATAGGCGATCGGAACGAACAGATCCTCGAGCTCCGAGTCGGTAAGCACGAAGGTGTGTCGATCGAGTAGCTGGCGAACGATTGCCAGGCCGGGACGGGGCGATAGCTGGTCTAAGCGCTTTCGCAACGCATCCGGATCGATCAGATCGCGCTTGTCTGCCTCGTTGATCACCCGTTGAAGCTGGGTCCTCGTCACCGAAGGAGCCAAGTCAACGACGGTGGTCGCAGGATCGGTACAGGGAATGCTTCTTGTACTTGCGATCTCCTCCCGTGCCAGCGAGCTTCGTCGGTGCACGCGGATCCCGGCTCGCCTCCTCACACAGTTCTCGGCCACCGAGATATGGATCAGCCCCAAGAGCACCTTGTGAATCCCCCACAGCGCACCCGCGCTCTGGTGGCTGAGCACCGCGGATGGACCACACGTGAGAACCGCTGCCATCCACCGGCCCTCCGGCGTCAGGGTCGGCCTGCCCACTGCGTAGACGCGTGGCCAGATCGGGTGCAGCCGCCCCGTGCGGGTTCGGTGCGCGATTGCATGGCGTGTGAAACCGAGTTCAAGCAGCTGGTCTCGTTCGATGACGTCGTGCTGAGCACGCGCGAGCCTCCAGGCTGCTGACGACGAGTGATGTCTTGAGCCAGCTATAGCCGGTCTAATGCTTCAGCGGCCCTGGATTAGCCCCCGGAGGGGCTACATTGCGCTCACCGAGGGGGCGTGGCCCGAAGGTCGGGCTGCAGACTTTTAATCTGCTGGTCTCGGTTCGATTCCGAGCGCCCCCATCTCAACGGGCCTGCGCTACCCGGCCCGCGATCTCGACGTAGCCGCTCTTCGCAGGCCTCGCGAAGATCACCGAGCCCTCGCCCTGGCGGATCTCGATCTCGCGGTCGAGCTCAGCGCTGAGCAGGATCGCGGCGGAGCCCGTGGCCTCGTCCTCCGGGATGCCTTCGGCGGGCACGAACACCCTGGCTCTCACGAGCCCTCGAGCCTCGTCGAGCCATGCCCACATCCCGAAGAAGCCACCTTCACGCGGCGGAGGCGCCGGCAGGGCGTCCACGTCTTGCGGTGAGCCGAGCTGCTCCCACTCGAAAGGGGGGCACCACTCCGGCCTCGCCTGCGCATGGGTGAGCTCTCCCTCGAAGCGAATCGGAACCTCGCCCGCGGGCGGGCGCAGAACCCCCGGCTCATGCCCGGCCTCCCTCAGCACCCACGCCGTGCCGAGCAGGGGATGACCCGCCAGCGGCAGCTCCGTCGCGGGGGTGAAGATGCGAATGACACCGCGCTCCGCTTCGTCCACGAAAACCGTCTCGGAAAAACCGAGCTCGGTCGCGATCGGCTGACGCTCCTCCAAAGCGACAGCACCTCCGTCGACGAAGACGCCGAGTGGGTTGCCACCGCTGCCGTCTGCCGCGCAGAACACTCGCACGACCTGAAGACCTGGGTGTTCGGCGGCGCCCACGCCGCTAGTGGCGGAAGTGCCGGCGTCCGGTGAACACCATCGCGGCACCTGCCTCGTCGCAGGTGGCCACGACCTCGTTGTCGCGCACCGACCCGCCGGGCTGGATAAACGCATTCGCCCCCGCTTCCATCGCCATCTCGGGGCCATCGGGAAAGGGGAAGAAGGCGTCCGAGGCAACGGCCGAGCCGCGCAGCAGCTCGGAAGCCTCGTCCTCACGCGCCTCCCGGCACTTCGTCACAGCGATTCGCACGCTGTCCACCCGGCTCATCTGACCCGCCCCGATCCCAATCGTCGCCCCGCCGCGGGCGAACACGATGGCATTCGAGCGCACGTGACGGCACACCTTCCACGCGAACAACAGATCCGCCCATTGCTCCTCGGTGGGTGCTGCTTCGGTGGCCACCTGCATCGAGTCACGATCCTCGGTCACGCGATCCGGCTCCTGCACGAGCAACCCCCCGCGGACGTACTTGAACTCGCGCTCGCGCGGGGAGCGACCACGCGTCTCGGTGTCCTCGAGGATCCGAACCGCCTCCTTCTGGCGCAGCGCATCCAGTGCGCCGTCGTCGTATCCGGGCGCGATCAGCACCTCGATGAAGTTCTCGTGAAGGAGCTCGCCCAGTGCCGCATCCACCTGCCGGTTGAGCGCGATCACCCCGCCGAACGCGGACAGCGGATCGCAGGCAAGCGCCTTGCGATACGCCTCGCCCACGTCATCGCCGACGGCCGCACCACATGGGTTGTTGTGCTTGACGATCACGGCGGCGGGCTCCTCGAACCCCTCCAGCAGGCGGCGCGCGGCATCGAGGTCGAGGACGTTGTTGAACGAGAGGGCTCGCCCGTGGAGCTTCGCCACCCGTGAGAGCACGTGCGAGCGCCCGCCGGTCTCGACGTACAGCGCCGCGGCCTGATGGGGATTCTCTCCATAGGAGAGGTCCAGAAACTTCTCGTGCGACATCACCCAGTGCATCGGGTAGTCCTCGTAGCGCAGGCCGAACCACCGCGAGATCGCCGCGTCGTATCGCGCGATCACGGCGAACGCCTCGTTGGCCAGCCAGTGCCGAGTCTCCCCGGAGATCTCCCCACCCGAGTCCTCGAGCTCGGCCAGCACCGCGTCGTAGCTCTCCGGCCGGACCACCACCGCCACCGAACCGTGATTCTTCGCCGCCGCGCGAATCATCGTCGGCCCCCCGATATCGATGTTCTCGACCGCCTCCTCCTCGCTCACGTGAATGTTCGCGACAGTGCGCTCGAACGGATAGAGGTTCACGCACACGAGGTCGATCGGCTCGATCCCTTCCTCGGAGACGGTCGCCTCGTGCTCCGGATCGCCCCGCTTGTAGAGCAGGGCGCCATGGAGGCGCGGATGCAGCGTCTTTACCCGCCCACCGAGGATCTCCGGCGATCCCGTGAGGTCGGCGACATCGCGCACGTCCAACCCGGCCTCCCGCAGCGCATAGGCCGTGCCGCCGGTTGACACCAGCTCGATGCCGAGCGCGCCCAGGCCACGCGCGAAGTCGACAACGCCGGTCTTGTCGGAGACCGAGATCAGGGCGCGGCGAACCCGCACCCTGCCGCCGCTTGGAGCGTCCCCCTCCTCAGCTTGCGCGCCGGCCTCCATCCCAGCCGAGTCTATTCGCCGTCTGCGGGGGCGACCCGCACGAGTCTCGGGTTGGCTTCGTCGATGCTCACCCGTCCCTCCGCGATCATCGCGATCGCCCGCGGGAGCAGGGAATGCTCGGTCGCGTGGATGCTTCTCTCGAGCGCCTCCCGGTCGCCATCGGGAGGCACCGGAACGGGCCGCTGCAGGATGATCGGCCCCGAGTCCACCCCCTCGTCGACGAAGTGGACCGTGACGCCGGTGATGCGGACGCCGTGCCGGAGCGCCTGGCCGATTGCGTCGAGTCCCGCGAACGACGGCAGGAGCGCGGGATGGACGTTGATCATGCGGTTTCGAAAGCGCCCGACGACCTCGCTCGAGAGCAGCTCCATGTAGCCCGCCAGGACCACGAGCTTCACCCCGAGCCCGTCGAGCCACTCGCCGATCGCTGCGTCTCGCTCGTCGCGGTCGCCGAAGTCCTCGCCGGCGAAGGTCGCGGTCTCGATCCCTGCATCCCGCGCCCGCTGGAGCGCGTACGCGTCAGGCTTGTTCGAGCCCACCCCCACCACCTCGACCTCCCCGCCAGCCTCGAAATGGTCGATGATCGCCTGCAGGTTCGTGCCCGCGCCCGAGGCGAGCACGGCGATGCGGAAGGCCTTGCCCTCGGAGTCGCTTCGCTTTATTGTCCCGTCCATGCGCGGGGGCATCGTATGGCTGGGGACCGCGGTCGCAACGGTTGCTCTGCTGGCGAGCTCAGGTCTTGCCAGCGCCGCGAAGGTCAAGGTCACGACCGAGCTCGACGAGTTCGACGCGCCGAGCCCGCTCTGCTCGCTCCGGGAGGCGGTGCAGACGACGAATTCGAACGCGGACTTCGGCGGCTGCGTTCGCAAAGGTCAGGGCAACGCCGACACAATCCGCCTCACCGGCGGCACCACCTACACCCGGAGCCTCGGCGGCGCGGCTGAGGACGCCAACGCCGCGGGCGACCTCGACGTCTTCGGCCGCACGACGATCGAGGTGAGCGGCGAGGGCAAGGCGACGATCAACGCCGACCTCATCGACCGGGCGATCAAGGTGCACGATGGTCACCTCTCGGCCTCGAGGCTCGTGATCATCCGAGGATCCCCGACGCCGAACTCCCCGGACTTCGACACCGGCGGCGGCGGTATCTCGGTCGATTTCGATGCCTCGCTCGACCTCCGCTCGAGCCGGCTCGAGAGCAACTTCACGCCCGGCACGAGCAATTGCGCCTGTGGCGGCGGGATCGTCGCCGGCGGAGAGGTGACCCTGCGCAAGGTGAGCATCGAGGGCAACGGCGCCGAGAACGTTGGCGGCGGGCTCGCGAAGACGGGCGGCGCCGACGTTCACATCGCAAACAGCCGCATCATCGACAACGACGCTTCCGGCACCGGGGGAGGCGGCCTCTATCTCGGCGGCACGGGTGGCAGGGTGACGATCGATCGTTCGACGATCGCCGAGAACAACGCCCTCGACTTCACGTTCGGCAACGGCGCCGGCGTCCGCGTCTCGGGCCCCCGGGTGGTAATGACCAACTCCACGGTCAGCGGCAACGAGGCGCAGGTCAGCGGCGGCGGCATCTTTGGCGGAACCGTGAGGCTGAACGGCGTCACCGTCCACGACAACGTCGCGAACGTTGACGCCAACGGCAGTGGCTCCGGCGGCGGCCTCTCGGTCCAGCTCGCGAAGGCGCGCAACTCGATCATCGCCGGAAACTTCGATTTCAGCCCGAGCGACCCGGAGAACGAGTGCGACGGCCAGCTCACAGGCAAGCCAAACCTGCTGGGCCTGAACTTCGGCTGCAGCGTCGATCCAGCGAGCGCCCTCACCGACGACCCGAAGCTGAAGGCGCTGGCCGACAACGGGGGCTTCACCGAAACGCACGCCCTGCGCAGGTCGAGTCCCGCTGTGGGCCTGGCATCGGGAAGCGTCCCGAACAAGGACCAGCGCGGCGTAAGCCGCGACTCCCACCCCGACGTCGGCGCCTACGAGCGCTGAGCCCGTCGGTCAGGCCGCCCGCCGCTCCACGCGCAGCTTCGGGAACCGCCCACCGGTGGAGGCGAGACGACCGTCGTCGATGAGGCCGTCGACCTCGGCCAGCAGTTCGTCGGCGCGCCAGGCGTGCAGCGATCCGTAGCCCGGCAGCTCGTCGTAGCGGTACTTAACGATCACCTTCGAGCGACCGCCGCGCAGGATCTCGACTACGCGGGTACGGCCGACGGACGGTGAGGCCTCCTCGACGACGGTGAGGATCGCGTTGGCCGGGTCCGCGCTTCCGGCGCTGGCCGCGGCGCGTGCTCCGGCCGCCGGGCGGCGCGATGTCCTGGTGGGAACCATGCCGTCGAGCGGCCCATCGCATACGTCGCAGCAGCGTCCCTCCGCGACCGGCAGCGCCCGATCGCCGAAATGGTGCAGGATCGCCGCGCGCCGGCAGGCCTTGCCGTCGACGTAGCCCCAGACATCGCGGTATTGGCGCCAGCGGTGATTCTTGGCCTCGGGGTCGTCGATCTGGTTGATGAAGAACACGTGCAGACCCTTGTCGCGATTCTCGGCGAGCAGCACGCAGCGCGAAGGCAGGCCATCCCGCCCGCCGCGGCCGGCCTCCTGGTAGTAGGCCTCGAGCGACGACGGCACCGTCTCGTGGATCACCGTGCGCACGTCGGCCTTGTCGACGCCCATCCCGAAGGCGTTGGTCGCGACCACGACGGGGGTCTCCCCGGCCATGAACGACCGCTGTGCCTCTGCCCGCGGCTCGCGCTCCATGCCGGCGTGGTACGCGGGGACCTCGATCCCAAGGGCGCGGCCGATGCGCCCGGAGGTCTCCTCGGTCTTCTTGCGGGTCCCGGCATACACGATCGCGGGCAGCGCGCCGGGCTCTCGCAGCAGGGCCATCGTCGCGTCCTGCTTCGAGCGGGCGGAGGCCACAGGAACCACGTCGTAGGAGAGGTTCGGACGATCGAACCCCGTGGTGATTCGCACCGGATCGCGCAGCCCCAGCCGGCGGATGACGTCCGTGGCCACGCGCGGCGTCGCCGTCGCCGTCGCCGCGAAGATCGAGCGCGCGCCCAGCTCACGAGCCACATCGCCGAGGCGAAAGTAGTCCGGCCGAAAGTCGTGTCCCCACTGGGAGACGCAGTGCGCCTCGTCGACGACGAACAGCCCGATCTGCGCCTCACGCAGGCCGTCCACGAACCCCGGAGCCGCGAAACGCTCCGGCGCGACGTAGAGCATCGCCGCCTCCCCGGAAACCGCGTGGCGAAGCGCATCGCGGTTCTGCGCGGGTGTGCGCTGAGCGTTGACCAGCTCGGCCCGTCCGCCGAGGCTCCCAACCTGGTCCACCATGAGCGAGACAAGGGGGGAGACGATCACCGCGAGGCGCCGGTCGCAGAGGGCCGGGAGCTGGTAGCAGGCAGACTTGCCGGCCCCGGTCGGCATCACCAGCAGCACGTCGCTTCCCGCGATCGCCGCCTCGACCGCCTCGCGCTGACCGGGGCGGAACTCGGGATGGCCCAGATGGCGCCGGAGCGCTGCTTGAGTGTCGATGACCTGCACCCACCGATGATGGCCGACGGACCGGCGATTCTCCCCGCGCGCCGGGCGGGGCCTCAGGAAACGGCTGGACTTTGGGAGACCGGGGCCGTGAGCCCAGCGCCGCTGCCAGAGGCGTGTGGGCCTGCGAGCTCGCCAGACGTCTCAACTGGCCGCCGGGACCACCGGCAGCTCCTCGAGCGCGTACTTGCCGTTGCCCTCGCCCCCATCGCCGAGCGGATAGGTGCCCGTAAAACAGGCGTCACAGTGATGCTCGCGCGGGGTGCCGATCGCCTCGTAGACGCCGTCGAGCGAGAGATAGGCGAGCGAGTCCGCACCCACCTCGACCGCGACCTCGGCCTCGGTACGGCCGTGGGCCACCATTTCCTCGCGCGTCGACAGATCTACTCCGTAGTGACACGGGTGGCGGATCGGCGGCGCCGTGATTCGCAGGTGGACCTCCTTGGCCCCGGCGTCGCGCAGCATGCGAACGATCCGGCGCGTGGTGTTGCCGCGCACGATCGAGTCGTCGACGACCACCAGGCGCTTGCCGGCGATGATCTCCGGCAACGGGTTGAACTTCATCCGGAGCGCGTGCTTTCTCAGCTCCTGACCAGGCTGGATGAAGGTGCGATGGACGTACCGGTTCTTGATCAGCCCGTCGTCCTTGGGGAGCCCGGATTCGCGGGCGAACCCGTTCGCAGCCGGGTTCGAGGAGTCGGGCACAGCGATCACAAGATCCGCATCGACCGGCGCCTCCCTGGCCAGGACCTCCCCCATCCTGCCGCGAACCTCCTGCAGCACCCTCCCCTCTAGCCGGCTGTCGGGCCGGGAGAAGTAGATGTGCTCGAAGACGCAGTGGGCCGGCCGCGCGGGGGGTACCACCTGGCGGGTCTCGATTCCGCGCTCGGTAAGCGCGATCAGCTCACCGGGCTGGACCTCGCGCAAGAGCTCGGCGCCGATGATGTCGAACGCGCAGCTCTCAGAAGCCACGCAGTAACGGTCGTCGAGCTTGCCCAGGGATAGTGGGCGCACGCCGTGTGGGTCGCGAAAGGCGACGACGGCCCGCTTCGTCATAACGACGGTGGAATAGGCGCCCTCCAACCGTGGCATCACGGCGGCGACGGCGTTCTCGATCGGGCGCTCCGGCGCGACGGAAAGCAGCGCCGCCATGATCTCCGAGTCGGACGTGCCGCGGAAGCGAAGGCCCCGCTCGAACAGCTCCGTGTAGAGCTCGACCGCGTTCGTCAAGTTGCCGTTGTGGGCGAGCGCGACCTCCCTACCGTCGTCCCGCCAGACCGGCTGGGTGTTCTCCCACGAGCCGCCGCCGGTGGTGGAGTAGCGAACGTGGCCGATCGCCATGTCTCCATCGAGGGCCCGCAGCTTCTGCTCGTCGAAAACCTGGGAGACGAGGCCGGTCTCGCGCAGAGTGGTGATGTGACCGCCCTCGCAGGTGGCGATCCCCGCCGACTCCTGACCGCGATGCTGAAGCGCGTAGAGGGCGAAGTAGGCGAGCCGCGCCACGTCGCGCCCAGGCGCGTGGATTCCGAACACCCCGCACTCGTCGCGAGGGCCGTCACGATCGGCGACGCCGATCTCCTCAGTGGCCGAATCGAGCCGCTGATTTGAGGTCATCCGGGCTTCTCGGTGAGAAGTCGAAGGGCGAAGCAGGCGGGGCTCCGCCTGCACACGCAGGCTAGCAGCGGCCCCGGATTCGCCGACTACCTGCAGAAGCCACTCGAGCCCGGCGTCGCGGGGTCGCGTCCCTGGATGCCCGCGCAGTTGCGCACCACGTCGAGGCTCGAATGCAGATCGGAGCGCAGGGCCTCATAGGCGGGGTCGGTGATCAGGTTCTCCAGCTCGAATGGGTCGGCGGCGAGGTCGTAGAGCTCGCGCTCGTCGTCGGGGCCGCAGTCGCCGCGCAGGTTGTAGCGGACGTAGGTGGAGTCGCGCCGGCGCACGCCCGAGTACTGGCACGTGCCCGCATGGCGCTCGACGTGCCTGCCGCGCCCGAACTCGATCGCGATCTCACGCTGGGCGGGATAGCCACCCCCGCCCCCGAGCAGCGGCAGCAGCGAGCGGCCGTCCATCGTGCGGCAGGTCGAGCCCTTGCAGGCGTCGGCATTCGCCCAGTCGAGGATGGTGGGGGCGATGTCGATGTTCCCCGCAAGCTGGTTGACGCGCTGGATGCGCTGGCCGCCGGTAAATCGCCTGGGCGCGCGAATCAAGAACGGCACCTCGCTCGACTCCCTGTAGGGCAGCGTCTTGCCCGCCGCGAGGCGGTGCTCGCCGGCGAAGAACCCGTTGTCGGAGGTGAAGATCACGATCGTGTCGCTGAGCTCGTTCGTCTTTCGCAGCGTCGCCCAGATCTCTCGTACGCCTCGGTCCACTCCTCGCAGCGAGGCCACGCGGCAGCGGTAGAAGCGCTTCGTCCGGTCGAGCTGGGCGCTCAGCTTGCTCTTGCGACGCAGGAACCTGCGCTTGTCGGACATGTCCTTCTCGTTAAAGGAGGGCGGGTGCGGAAGCGGCTCGCCCCGAAAGCGATCCTCGTCGCGCGGGTCGGGCTTCGCCGCCCCCGCGCAGGACGGGTCGTCCTCCGGGCTCTGGTGCGGCGCGAACTGGTCGACCTGAAGGTAAAACGGCCTGTTGCGCTTCGCGTACCGCCGAAGGAGATCGTTGGCGGTGTCGTTGATCGTGCGGGTCAGGTAGTCCTCCCGTGCCGACCCGTAATGGACGAACTTGCCGTTGCGCGACCAGCCGTAGTCGTAGTAGTGGTAGCCGAGCAGGGTGTGCCAGTCGTCCCACCCGGGCCCTGGCTGTTCTTGCCGCGGCGCGTTCCTCTTGTAGCCGTTTAGGAACTTGCCCACATGCCCCGTCCGGTAGCCCTCCTCGTCGAGCCACACAGGCAGGACGCTCCCCGGCCTGCGCAGCCCCGGGTAGCCGACGACATTGGAGAGGACACCGTGATTGTGCGCGTACTGTCCGGTCAACATCGAGGCGCGCGACGGGCAGCAGGCCGGCGTCGTGACGACGAAGTTTGAAAAGCTGGTGCCGCCGTTTTGCAACAGCTTGCGGGTTGCCGGCATGTAGCGGCGCGTCAGCGACGCCTCCGTCTGATCGTCGGTGGTGATGACCATGAAGTTCGGGCGCCCTCCACCGCCTCGCTCGACCGGGTCCTGGGCGGGGGCGGGCCCGGCCGCGAGCAATCCCGCCGCGACGGCGCAGAGCGCGATCGCGGTCGCCGGCGCGCCCGCGCGACGCGCGCAGGAACTGCCCGCCCGGAAAGATGACACCGCCGCCAAGCAGCTAACTATGCCGATTCGGCATCCGGAGCGCGCAGACTCGCGACCGCGATCCGCACGGTGAACGGCGTGCACCAGAGGATCACGGAGTCGTACTTCGAGAGGTCGGCCTCCGCCGGGATGTCGTACTGCTGGTCGCCGACGTTGCCCTTCAGCCCTCCGAGCTCGACGCGATCGGAGATCTCCTCCGTGTCAGGGGTCAGGTAGACATCGACATCCACTCCGGGGTCGACGTCGAACTGCGTGAACGTGAGCGTCCGCTCGCCCCCTGGCTCCTGCACGAACTCCGCGGTGCCCGTGCCCGCGTGTCCATCCTCACCGGTGAACGTGCCTGTGGCGAGGGAGACGGGACCCTCGGCCTCCTCATCCTTTTCCTTGGCGTCCTGGGCACCAGCGCCGCCGGGCTCGCCTTCACCGTTCCCCTCGAGTGCATCTGCCCGCTCGGATGAGCTCGCCTGCGAGCTCGCGACGAGCACGTCCTCATCGACCTCTTGATCACGAAAGCCGGTCCAGTAGCCGACGGCGATGGTCACGAGCGCGATGGCTCCGAGGGTGGCGAAAACCGGCGCTCGCAGCTCCGAGCGCGAGCGCAGGAGAAACACGGCGCCGATCGTCACCACCAGGAACCAGACGATCACCATTACGATCGCGGCCCCGCGTGTCTCGGCCACCCACCGCTGCAGCACGAGCGAGCCAACGCCGAGCGTGCCGGCGGTGATTGCGGCGGCGAACAAGGCGTTCTTGGTCTGCGGCTTCATGGTCGTTGGACCATCGGCGAGCGAATCCATTACCGCTCCGAGAGCCTAAGAGCTCCTAAGTGCGCCGGCGCCGGGAGGGCCCAACGTAGTATCGACGGCATGGCCAAGTCATCCGACATGGCCCAGGGGGGGATCGGCCGGGCAGCGTTGGTGGCCGGACTCGCTTTCGCGGCCGCCTGGGTCGCGATCACGGCCTTCCCCGGGGATGCCTCTGCTCGGGGTCGCTGTCCGGCTCCATATCTCGTTCACGCCGCCAGCGAGTTCGACTCGCAAGAGGTACGCCGCGCACGCCACAACGTCTTCCAGGTCCATCAGCGCAACCTCAAGCTGCGGCCGCCGGTGCGCTGGACGCGCGACCCGTACAACTCTCGCCGCTTCCGTGGGGCACTGAACACCCTCGCCTGGCTCGACGTGCTCTTCTATGACTTTCGCGAGAACGGCCGCCGCCAATCGCTGCGCCGCGCCCGTGACCTCGCGCTGGACTGGATTCGGTCGAACCCGCCGGGCTCGGATCGAACCGACCGCACCTGGGACGATCGCATCTCGGCGACGCGAGCCACCTACCTCGCCTACGCCATGCGGGCTTCGGACTGCCGCGGCATCCTGAACGGGCGCAAGAAGCGAGCGTTTACGCGAGCGATCTTCCACCACGGCCAGCTCGCGTCGAGCTCGAAGCACTACCGGGCCACCAACCACGGGCTGTTCGTGGACACCAATCTGATCATGCTGAGCCGCGCGGCGCCCAACCTGGCCAAGGGGCGGGGATGGGCGCGAACGGGAAAGCGCCGCTTCGGGCGCACGCTCCGGGGCCGGATCGTGGAGAAGGAGGGCTTCTGGCTCGAGCACTCGGCTTCCTACCAGATGGCCATCCGAAGAGAGGTGGCCTTCTTCCGCAAGCTGACCCGAGGCAACGCCCTGGAGGTGCTGCTGAACAGGATGACCAACGTGGCCGGTTGGCTCGTGCAGCCCAACGGAAGGCTGACACTGCTGGGCTCGACCAACCGAATGCGCATCCCCAAGCCGATCAAACAGGAGGCGGCCAACGACGAGGGGCTCAAGTGGCTCGGCCGCAGCGGGCTCGCCTTCGTAAAGCGCTCCGGGGGCTATCTGTCGCTGGCGGCCACCTTCTTCAACGGCTCCCACAAGGATTCGGACGACCTCTCCTTCGACCTCTACGACTCGGGCCGCCGCCTCATCACCGATTCAGGGGAGTACGACAAGGACGAGCGCGCATTTGGGCGGTTCTCCGATTCCCCGGCCGCCCACTCCACTCTCATCGTGGACGGTCAGGGGTTCCCCCGCGATGGCAGGTACGCGTACAAAAGCGGCCTCGTGGCGCGCGGTGTGGGCGACGGTTGGTTCGCGCTCGCGGCTCGCAACCCCCTCGCGCGCCGGCAGGGGGTTGGCCACCAGCGCCTGCTGCTCTACCGCCCCGGCCTTGGACTCATCGTCGCCGACCGCGTCCGCTCCGAACATCGTCATACCTACCGGCGCTTCTTCCAGCTCGCCCCGACCCTCACGGCGAAACGAGAGTTCGGGCACGTCACCCTCTCGCAAGGGGGTTGGACCGGTCGCCTGGATGACGAGACCAGGCGGGGTGACCCAGCCATGGCGCTTCACCGAGGCAGGCGCCGGCCCTCGATCCTCGGGTTCGAGTTCCCCCGATTTCGCCAGCGCCTATCGCGTCCTACCGCGGTCATGCGCACCACAGGCGCGGATCTCGACCACCTCGCGGTACTCGATGCCTCAGGGAGCCAGTCCCTTGAGGCGCGGCTGATTCGTGCCAACCCGAAGCGCACCGACGTTGCGCTTGAGATCGACGGCGCGCCCGCCGGCACGCTCTCGGCCGAGCGCCACCGCCATCGCTTGCGTGTACGTGTAGAACCCTAGGATGCGCCAGCTCCCGCTCCGGGCCCTCGTCGCCTGCGCGATCGTCGCGATCGTGGGCGTCGGCGCTTGCAACCGCGATGACGAGCGGGGGGGTCGAGCAGAATCTCCGCCCGAGCGTCCCACGCCCGAGGGCCCGAACGTGGTCGTGATCACGACCGACGACCAAAGCAACCATTCGTGGCGGCGAAACGTGATGCCCAACACCTTCGAGTTGCTCGTCGATGGCGGCACGCGCTTTCGCTCAGCGATCGCCGCCCCCCCGCTGTGCTGTCCCAGCCGGGCAGGCTTCCTCACCGGGCAATACCCGCACAACAACGGAGTCTTCGCCAACGAGCCCGGCTATCCGGATCTCCGCCAGCCCAAGTCGATCCTGCCCGCATGGCTGAACGAGGCCGGCTACACCACCGGGTTCGTCGGGAAGTACCTGAACGGAACCACCAACGCACTCGGCGGCAAGCCGCCACCCGGCTGGAGCTCCTACTTCCAGGTCGACGACCTCTCCTACCGCAATGCGACGGCATTCGACGACGGCGAACGCGTGAAGCTCGGCCACGCCTACACGCCGATGGTCCTGAACCTCGAGGCGGCGGACTTCATCGCCAGGGAGTCAGGGAGCCGTCCGTTCTTCCTCTGGCTCGCTCAGACTGCTCCTCACCCTCACAACGACGAGGACGGCACCTGCAAGGGCAAGGCGGCGCAGCCGCTGCCGGGCGATCTGGCCGATTCCCAGAACGTGCCACTGCCGCGCTCGCCGAGCTTCGACGAGCGTGACGTCTCCGATAAGCCCAGGGACATCGCAGCCCAGCCGCCGCTCAGCAAGGACGAGGAGCAGGCCACCGAGAAGCTCTATCGATGCACGGTCGGAGTGCTGCAGGAGGTCGACAGGGGCGTCGAGGACATCGTCGAGGTGCTCGAGAAGGAGGGAGAGCTCGACGACACCGTGATCCTCTTCCACTCCGACAATGGGATCTTCTTCGGAGAGCACCGGATCCGCTCAGGAAAGGGCCTCCCCTACGAGCCCGCGCTGCGAGTGCCGATGACGATGGTGCTCCCGCCCCAGACGCCTGGCAAGCCGCTGCCGTTCGTGCGCGAGGTGGTCTCGAACGTCGACATCGCCCCGACCCTTCTGGAGCTGACCGGAGTCGAGCCCTGCATCGATGGGAGCAGCTGCCGCAAGCTCGACGGCCGCTCGCTCATGGGACTCATAAACGGCGACCGAAGAGCTTGGGCCCGGGACCGCGGCATCCTGGTCGAGCAGGCAAACCACGGCTGCGACTACGCGGCCATCCGGACGGCCAACTGGCTCTACACGGAGAACCTCGACGGCGACCCCACAGGGGGGTGTGAGCTCACCTCCACGGAGCTCTACGACCTGCGCAGCGATCCCGACCAGCTCGAGAACCTTCTCGCCGACCCCCGCCCCGGCGCCCGTCCGCCCGAGCTCCTGCGCATGCTCGACGACCGCCGCATGGCCGAGAAGCTCTACCGACGCCTGGCGGAGCTACGCGACTGTGCGGGGGCCGCGGGTAAGAACGCCTGCGAATAGCGCCGGGTGCCTAGGCCGCGACCGGCTCGGCCATGCGCTCCGCGAGCGAGCGCCAGGCGCCACCAGCCTGATCCAACGGGACGCTGAGCTCAAGCTCGGCGGCAGAGATCTCGATGCGCTGGCCGCCCGCCTCGCCGATCCGCCACGCGTCGACGCCGGCGGAGGCTGCGGAAGCCAAAAGCTGCTCGATCACCTCCGGCGAGGCGGCGATCACGAACCCGCCCGGGCCCTCGCCGAAGGCCGCGGTCTCCCCGGAACAGCCACGCGCCTCCACGAGCTCGTCTATGTCCACGCGAAGTCCGATCGTCCCCGCGATCGCGCACTCCGCCAAGGCGCAGGCGAGCCCGCCCTCGCTGATGTCGTGGATGGCGCTCGGCCCGCGCACACGCGCCACCTCCCGCACGAACTCGATCGCGCGGCGCGCGTCCCGCAGGTCCGTCTCGGGGAGCCCCGGGCCGAGCTCGCCGCGCACCTTGGCCAGCTCTGAGCCCGCCAGGGAGGGCGCGAACGGCCCGACCAGCGCCACGTCATCCCCCTCATGCGGGTCGACCCCGGGCGAGACGGAGGCGTCGGGAATCTCGCCGACGAGACCGACGACCGGGGTGGGGTAGATCGGCCCCCTGTCGGTCTCGTTGTAGAGGGACACGTTGCCGCCGACGACCGGGATGCTCAACTCCAAGCAGGCGTCGGCAAGGCCCTGGGTCGATCGGTCAAGCTGCCAGGCGACGCTGGCCTTCTCGGGATTCCCGAAGTTGAGGCAGTTCGTGAGCCCGAGGGGCTCGGCGCCCACACAGGCCAGGTTCTGCGCGCACTCCAGCACCGCCTCGATCGTGCCCAGGTATGGGTCGCACGCCACCCGCCGTCCGTTGCCGTCGATCGCCACGCCGATGGCGACCCCGGCCTCGGGAATAACGAGCACCGCCGCGTCGGCACCTTCCGGGCGGCTCACGGTGCGCGAGCCGACGATCGAGTCATACTGCTCGAAGGCCCAGCGCTTGCTCGCGACGGTTGGCGTCGCAAGCAGCGTGGTCAGGATCTCGCCGGGCTCGGCCCCGTCGTCGAGCACCGACTCGTTCGAGTACATCCACCCCTGTGGCTCCTGCGGCTGGAGGTCGTAGAGGGGGCACTCGTCCACGAGCGCCGACACCGGCACGTCGCCGGCCACTTGGTCGTTGCGCAGGACACGGATCGCGCCCGAATCGGTGACCTCGCCGATGACAGCTGCGTTTGTGTCCCAGCGCTCGCACAGGGCGATCACCGAATTCACCTTCTGCGGTTCGACGATCGCGAGCATCCGCTCCTGCGATTCGGAGATCATGATCTCGAAGGGCTCCATGTCAGCCTCCCGCAGCGGCACCCTGGCCACGTCGACGTCGATCCCGACCCCTCCGGCTGAGGCCATCTCGCCCGCGGAAGAGGTCAGCCCGGCGGCGCCCAGATCCTGGAGCGAGACGAGCAGCTCGCCCTCCAGGAGCTCCAAGCAGCACTCGACCAGCTTCGATTCCTCGAACGGGTCACCGATCTGGACCGAGGGACGCTTCGACTCATCCTCCTCATCGAGCTCGGCGGATGCGAGCACCGAAGCCCCGCCGATCCCGTCCCGGCCGGTCGAGGCGCCCATCAGGACCACCGCGTTGCCTACGCCGGCGGCCGCGGCCCGCACCATGCGGTCGGTTTGCGCCAGCCCGACACACATCGCGTTCACGAGGCAGTTCTGCTCGTAGGGGGCCTCGAAGTAGACCTCGCCGCCAACCGTCGGCACTCCGATGGAGTTGCCGTAGAGGCCGATGCCCGCCACAACGCGATCGAAGAGGTACCGCGAGCGCTGCGACGAAAGCTCGCCGAAGCGCAGCGAGTCGAGAACCGCGATCGGACGAGCGCCGAGGGCGAAGACGTCGCGCAGGATGCCGCCGACCCCGGTCGCGGCGCCCTGGAACGGCTCGACCGCGGAGGGGTGGTTGTGCGACTCGACCTTGAACGCGACGGCCCATCCATCGCCCAGCGAGACCGCGCCGGCGTTCTCTCCCGGGCCCATCAAGACCCGCTCGCCCTCCGTCGGCAGGCGCCGCAGGAGCTTGCGCGAGTGCTTGTACGCGCAGTGTTCGCTCCAGAGGAGCGAGAACATCGCAAGCTCGACGTCGTTGGGCTCGCGACCCAGGAGCTCGACGATGCGGGCGTACTCGTCGTCGGTCAATCCAAGCTCGTGGTGCCTTCGGTCTGCATCGGGTGCCGGCGTACTCACCACGTTCAATCTATTGGGACGCACGGAGGAGTCGTGGCACCCGCTTCTCGGGCGCCCCTGGACGCCGTGCGGAGCGGTCGGATGCGTTTTCTACACTCGCCCGATGAACACCGCCCGCCTTGCGGGGGCGGCGCGCGTTGTTGCGGCCGTTGGGCTGATGCTCGTCCTCTACGCCTGGGGAAAGGAGGAGAGCGAGCCCGTCGCCTCCGCCTCGACCGTCCCGGAGTGCGCTCCCCCGCTTTACCGGGAGATCGCCAAGAACGCTGCGTATGAGGACAAGACCGTGCTCGCGGCCCGGGAGGAGAGCAGCTTCAAGCTGAAGGGCGAGAAGCTCATCCTCGAGCCGCCGATCAACTGGGACCAGAATCCGAACCGCTCGACCTCCTTTCAGGGCAAGCTCAACGACCTCACCTGGATCGACCCTCTTCTCTACGCCTACCGAAACGGCGACGAGGCGGCTCTGGCGCAGGCGCGTGACATCGTGGTGGATTGGATCGAGGGCAACCCGTTTTCCAATCCCTATGCGATCGGGCGGGTGCGGGGCGACTCGAAGCCGTGGATCGACAAGGTGGCCGCGGCGAGAGTGCAGTTCATCGCCTACCTGGCGGCGGCCGCGGAGTGTGAGGGCATGCTGGAGCCCAAAGAGCGGCAGCTCATGCGGGACTCGCTCGAGCTCCACGGCGCCTTCCTGGCGGACGCTGACAACTATCACGAGACCAATCACGGCCTCTACGTCGACCGGGGTCTCTATCTGCTGGGGGGACTGGCGCCGGAGCTGAACGACGCCGAGGCCTGGCAGGACCTCGCGGCCGCGCGCTTCTCCGACACGCTTCGCATGCGCCAAGTTGGCGCGGAGGGCTTCTGGCTCGAGCACTCGGCCGCTTATCAGCTCGCGATCAACCGGCTGGTGGACGACATGGTTGAGCTCACCGGTTCGAAGGAGCCACGCCTGCACAAGATCGCGAAGGAGATGCGCACGGTCGCGGGCTGGATGATCGAGCCCGATGGGCAGACGCTGCTCTATGGCGACTCCAACCTGAAGGAGCCTTCCGCGTCCGAGCTGCTCAGCTCACGCAGCTATCAGGGTCTTCAGTTCCTGCCCAAGACGGGCCTCGCGTTCGTCCGTCGTCAAGACCCGGGCGCGTATCTTGCGATGCTCGCGAGCTTTCACTCAGACACGCACAAAGACGCTGACGAGCTCTCCTTCGATCTCTATGACCAGGGCCATCGGATCGTCTCCGACACCGGCCTCTATCACAAGGACTTCGACGAGTACTACGACTTTCAGGACTCGCCCCAGGCCCATTCGGGGCTCCAGGTGCGGGGCGCCGAGGTTCCCATCCTCGATGGCAACGCGTATGGCTCAGGCCTCTACGCGGCCGGTGGCGACGCCGGGTGGTACGCCGTCTGGGGCACAAACCCGCTGCTGGCCCAGCTTGGCACAGACCACCGGCGACTCTGGCTCTATCGCCCTGGTTACGCGCTCGTGGTGGTCGATCTCGTGCGCTCTCAGGTGACTCAGACGTACGACCGCTTTGTCCAGTTCGGCCCTGAAGTGGAGGTCTCCGAGGCAGACGATGGTGTCTTGGAGCTGAGCGCCGACGGCCTCGACGCCACGTTTAGCACCACCGCCTCGACCGATCAGGAACTGGAGTTGGTGCGCGGCCGGGAGGAACCCCTCGGGGGCTACGTCTTTCCCTCATTTCGCGAAAAGGTCCCGCGCTACACCGCCAGGATCTCCACCGAGGCGGCTGACCTCGACGCCGTCATGACCTTCGGCATCGATTCCTCCGAACAGGTGAGCGCCGAGCTGCTCCCCGGCGCCTCCGACGAGGTGGTCGGCCTGCGGCTCTCAGAGTCGGGCACCGACGTCGGTCAGATAGTCGTCACTCGCGACGGACGGGCGTTGGGCGTCGCGGTCTCGCCGGAGCTCGCGGGCGAGGCGCTGCCAAGGAAGGTGAAGCCGGCCCGGTAGTGCCCACTGGCCGTGTGGCTCAGCCGAGTGCTCGTGAAAGCCACGTCTGGACCGCCTCCGCGACGGCGGGAAGGTCCTTCTTCAGCCCGTGGTTTCCGGCAACGGTGACGACGTCGCGGTTGGGCGCCTTCCCCGGCATCCCGAAGGGGTCGCTCTCGCCCTGGACGACGAGCGCGGGCACAGACACCCCGTCGAGCTCGTCTATGCGCGACTTCTCCGGCTTTCCCGGCGGGTGGACGGGAAACGCGAGGCAGATCACCGCCACCGCGTCGATCTGCGCGGCGGTGCGGCAGGCCACCCTGGCCCCGGCAGAGCGACCTCCCGAGACGACCGGCAGGCCCTTGAGCTCGTCTGTGCGAAGCCGCTCGGCCACCGCGACCCACGCCTCGTCGAGCTTCCCGGGAGCGGGCGAGCTCTTCTTTCCGGCCACCCGATAGGGCTGCTCGACGAGGGCAACCGTAAAGCCCTCGGCGACCGCAGCCTCCGTGGCTGCGACGAGGTCCGGAGCGTCGACGCTCCCGCCTGCACCGTGTCCCAGCAGCAGCGCTCCTCTGGCGCCCTTCGCCGGGTGCAGGTGCGCCCGCGCCGGTCCGTGCGGGGTATCGAGCTCGAGCTTGCTCACCCGCGCCGGTACAGGCGATTGGTAAGCGGCGCGAAGATCGCCGTCAGAACCGCGGCGGTCGCGAGCACGACCAGGATGTCGCCTCCCTGAGCGTTCCCCTCCATGAGCCCCCGGGAGGCGTCGGCGAGGATCGAGATCGGGTTGACCTCGACGAAAGCCTTGAGCCCCGCGGGCAGGGTCTCGGGATCGACGAACACGTTCGAGAGGAAGGTGAGCGGAAAGATCGCCATGAACCCGGCGTTCATCACCGCGTTCGGCGAGCGCATGAGCAGCCCGAGCGTGGTGAACACCCATGAGAGGCCGAAGGCGAAGAGCACCACGAGGCCCAGCGCCGCCACGACCCCGGGCACCCCGGCGCCGGGGCGGTATCCGAGGATGACACCCAGCACGATGATCACGGTGCCCGCCAGCACGTAGCGAACGCTGTCGCCGAGCAGAGACCCGACCAGCGGCGCCGGCTTCCAGATCGGCAGGGAGCGGAACCGGTCAACGACCCCGCGCGTGAGGTCCGTGTTGAGCGCGACGCCCGAGTAGACGGTGGTGAAGAGGACGGACATCACCAGGATTCCGGGCAGGATGTAGTCGAGGTACTCGCCCGTCGATCCCGCGATCGCCCCGCCGAAGAGGTAGGTGAACAGGAGCACGAACATCACCGGTGTGATCGTCACGTCGAGCAGCTGCTCGGGGACATGCTTCACCTTGAGCATCCCTCGCCAGCCGAACGTGATCGCCGCCGAGACCGCGCTCGCACGGGCCGGCCGTGGACTCGACGACAGCGCGTTGCGGATCCCTTCGTCGGAGTAGACCTGATTCGGGCTCTGGGTGGTATCGGTGCTGCTCATGCCGCCTGCTCCTGCGTCTCGGGTTCGGTGGCCGAGTCCTCGGCCGTGTGGCCGGTGAGGGCCAGGAAGACCTCGTCCAGGCTGGGCTGGCCGAGCGAGAAGTCGGCGATGCCGATGCCGGCCCGGGAGAGCTCGGCGACGGCCTCGGCCCCGCGGTCGGCGTCCGCGCATTGCACGGACAGCGCGGCGGGATCGGGCTCGAGGTGGACGTGGCCGAGCTCGCGCTCGAGCAGGCGCTGCGCCTCGCCTCGCTGCTCGGGATCGAGCAGCCGGACGTGAAGCGCGCCGGAGCCGACGGAAGCCTTGAGCTGGGCCGGTGTGCCCTCGGCGATCACCTTGCCCTGATCGATCACGGCGATGCCGTCGGCCAGCTGATCGGCCTCGTCGAGGTACTGCGTGCAGAGCAGGATCGTGGTCCCACCGGTCTGCATCGCGCGGATGATGTCCCACACCTGGTTGCGCGAACGGGGGTCGAGGCCCGTCGTCGGCTCGTCAAGGAACATGAGCTCGGGCGTGACGACGATCGAGGCGGCGATATCCAGTCGGCGGCGCATCCCCCCGGAGAAGTTCTTGACCAGACGTCCCGAAGCGTCGGCCAGCCCGAACGCCTCCAAGAGCTCGTCAGCGCGCGCCTTCGCATCGCCTCGGCGCAGTCCCAACAGACGGCCGATCAGGATCAGGTTCTCGCGGCCCGTCAGGTCCTCGTCAACGGAGGCGAGCTGACCCGTGAGGCTGACGCCGCCCCGGACCGCGTCGGCGTCCGCGGCGATGTCGTGGCCGAGCACGCGCGCGGAGCCCGCGTCCGGCTTGATCAGCGTCGCGAGCATGCGAATCGTGGTGGTCTTGCCGGCACCGTTCGGGCCCAGGACACCGTAGACCGAGCCCCGTGCGACCGCGAGATCGACGCCATCGACGGCTTTGGTGTCGCCGAAGTTCTTGGCGAGGCCCTCTGCCTCGATCGCCAGTGCGCTCTGCGCTGTCATCGGTCTCCTCGGATTCGGGGGTTGTCGCGCGGGTTACGGTGTGGAGACCGGCGGCGGCGGCGAAAGTCATCGGTCCTGGACCTGACCGCGCTCGTAGCCCAGCTCGTCCAGCAGCTCGCCGGCCTCCTCCTCGAAGGTAGCGAGATCGGTCGCGGACATCTCGGTCCGCCACCGCGCCGCCCGGTCGGTCTGAAGCGGCCTGGAGACGTTCGCCTGATGCCTGGCCCGGGCCTGCGCAGTGACGGTTGGACCCTCAGCGCGGTCGAAGTCGCGGACGATCTCCGCGATCCGCTCGCCCGCGCGGGCTTGATAGTCGAGCATCGCGTCATCCCAGGACAGATCGGTGGCCCCGCAGATCTCGCGCAGCACCGGCTCGGGATCGGCGACCAGGTCCTCGTAGCGGACCTCCGAGTAGTGCCCCACCTTTGCGCCCTGGCGGCGAGCCTTGCGGATCTCGGCGTCCCATTTCTGGGCAGCCTCCCGGATCGACTGCGGCCCGAAGTGCACAGCGACCAGCGAGAGAGCCACATCGCGACCGTCGCGGATCAGGTGAACGAAGCGCGCCTCGGGTAGCGCCTTTCTGATCGGCTTCAGCTTGCGGACGTAGTTGGTGGACTTATCGCCCCAGCGCGTCTTGCCCTGCTTGGCGACGTACGCCCCGTAGAACTCGCGCATGGCGTCTCCCGGTCTGAGCTTGCGATGGCGGGCGAACCGTTCGCGCAGATCGGCTTCGTCGAGGCCGAAGTCCGGCCAGCGCCGGTGGCCAACGATGACTTCGAGCGCGTCCGCGTGCGGGTCGGCGCCCTCGTCGCACGCTCTGATCACGGCCGGGAGGAAGTGGGTCTCCGGAGGAATCGCGAGTTCCGGATGGGCGTCGAGCATGAGTCGCAGCAGGGTCGTACCCGAACGAGCCACGCCGACGATGAAGATTGCTGGCTTAGCCCCCCGTGGTGGCGAGCTGCCTCGACCGAAGCTAGGCATCCGCATTTGACTACTACTGTGGCAGCTTCCCGCCTTCTTCCGATTGGGAACCGCTGAGATGCTCGGCCGCAACAAACCCAGCCCCGCCCACACCGGAGAGCCCCCGCCGCCGCGCTGGGCCCGGCCGCTCGAGATCCCCGATCGTCCGGAGGGCTGGGTCACGGGTCCCCCCGACTTCGTCGGGATCGGTGCCCAGCGATCGGGCACCTCCTGGTGGTACCGGGGCATCGAGGAGCATCCGGGGATCGCCGTGTTGCCCGGTCGCCAGAAGGAGCTCCACTACTTCAACCGCTTCTGGCAGAGCGAGCCGGCCGAGGGATGGATCGAGCGGTACGAGCGGTTCTTCCCCCGCCCGGAGGGGACCATCTCGGGGGAGTGGACTCCCCGCTACATGGCGGATTTCTGGACCCCGCCTTTGATCCGCCGGGCGGCGCCCCATGCCAAGCTCCTGGTCGTGCTGCGCGACCCGGTCGAGCGCTTCCGCTCCGGGATCGAGCGCACGATTCGCCGCTCCCCCGGTGGCCGGCCGATCGACCTCGTCCACGTCTCCGACCAGGTCTACCGCAGCATGTACGCGGGGCAGCTGCGACGCGTCCTCGAGCACTTCCCGCGGGAGCAGCTGCTCGTTCTGCAGTTCGAGCGCTGCCGCGACGAGCCCCTGGAGATGCTCGCGCGCACCTGGCGCTTCCTCGGGCTCGAACCGTTGGCCGACGTCCCCGCCTCGATGCTCGATCGCGGGGCTTCGAGCGAGAAGCCCGAGCTCCCCGAAGCATGGCGCCAGGAACTCGTGGCGAGGCTCGCCGATGACATCCGTGAGGTTGCCCAGCTTTTCCCTGAGGAGATCGAGCCCGAACGATGGGCGAGCGCGCGCCCTCCGTCTCAGCGCTCGTAGACGAGGATCGTGACGCCGTCACCAACCGTCTTCGAATCCGCTAGCTGCAGCGGCTTCTTATCGGTGGTGTCGCCGAAGAGGCGCTTGCCCCCACCCAGGACGACCGGGAAGACCATGAGGCGCAGCTCGTCCACCAGGTCGTGCTCCATCAGCGTTTGCACGAGCTGGGCGCTGCCGTGGACCAGGATGTTCCCGTCGACCTCGTCTCGAAGCTTCGACACGTCCTCCGCCACCTCGCCCGAGAGCACCGTCGAGTTGTTCCACTCTGGATCGGAGAGGGTCGAGGAGACAACGTACTTGGGCATGGAGTTGAACTTGTCTGCGAACTCCCCCTCCCGCGAGGGCCAGGCTTGAGCGAAGCCCTCGAAGGTGATCCGACCGAGGAGCATCGCGTCCGCCCCCATCGTCTCCTCGGCCTTGAACTCATCGCCCTCGTCTCCACGCGAGATCTCGAAGCTCCAGCCGCTGTGCTTGAAATCCTCCGAGCCACCCGGGTCTTCGATGACGCCGTCGAGTGAGATGAACTCAGTCACCACGATCCGTCCCATCCTGTGCTCCTTCCGATCCGCGTTTGTGGGCGTCTGGTCGGCCCACTATATTCAATTGGACGATTTAGCAAGCACTTGCCTGAATACGGATGTCAACCGACCAGCTCAGCAGCACCTTCGCGGCTCTATCGGATCCAACCCGCCGAGCGATCCTGGGCCGGCTCGCGGAGGGCGAGGCGACGGTCAACGAGCTGGCTGAGCCATTCCCGATCAGCATCCAAGCCGTCTCCCAGCACCTGAAGGTGCTCGAGGGCGCGGGGCTGGTAACCCGTGGCCGCGTGGCTCAGCGCCGTCCCGCCCGTCTGCACGGGGCCCCTCTGGGTGAGGCGGTGGACTGGCTCGCTGACTATCGCCGGTTCTGGGGCGTCGGCTTCGATCGCCTGGAGGCGCGGCTGCGGGTGCGAGGGGGCGATGACTCGGGTGGGTGAGTCTGCCGGCATGGAGACAGGCGACGATGGCATCGTAATCACCCGCATCTTCGACGCCTCCCGGGAGCGAGTCTGGAGGGAGTGGACTACCCCTGAGCGCTTTGCCGACTGGTACGGCGGACGCGAAGCCGAGATCCCCTTGGAGACGGTCTCGATGGACGTGAGGGTGGGCGGTAAATGGGAGGCCACGATGATCGTCGGCGGCCGCGAGATCCACTGGCACGGCGAGTATCGCGAGGTTCGGGAGCCCGCGCGGCTGGTGCTCACCGTGTCGGATCAACCAGGCGATGCGGACGAGCTTCTCACCGTTGTCCTCACCGACGTCGGCGACGGCTCCACGCAGATGCGCTTCACGCAGACCGGCGGCGGGCTTACGGCCGAGGGATACGAGCGCGCCGGCCAGGGCTGGACCGGTTTCTTCGACACGATGGAGGAGAGCCTCCCGAGCGGCTGAGCCCGGGGGTCTACTGCGCGAACGCGCCGTCGGGATCCTTGGCGAACACTGCGGCGGCTTCCCGGACGAGCTCGCGCAAGACCTCCTCGTCGACTCGCTCGAGGCGCGAGAAGCGCACGCAGCCCTTACCGATGTTCGCCTTGGGGAGCCGTTGTCCATAGCGACCGGCGATGTAGCCGTCGCCGTCCGCCGCGCAGATATACAGAGAGATGTAGCGCTTCTGGCTCGCGAGCCCGATCAAAGACCAATCGCCCTCCCGCCCGGACTCGTACCGGTAGTGCACGGGCCCGTAGCCGAGCATCCCGTACGCGAGGTGGCGCTCTAGCTCCGGCGCCTCCTCGCGAATCAACCGGTCGAGCGCCTCGATGTCCGCCCGTCGCCGTTCGTCGTCGATCTGGGCGATGTAGTCGTTGGGGTTCTTCGCGTTCTCGGGCTTCACCGGACTCATTGTCCCGATGTTCTATCCCATCGCCAGTCCAGCGGCAGTGAGCGCTCTTGTCCGGCTCGAGAAGACCTCGAGCCGGACCGCGTGGCCGTCTCGCATCGTCCAGAGGTGGGCTCCGCGAGAGTCGACCTCGGCGCCGCTGCCCTTGCCGCGACCCGCGTACCGAGTCAGGACGACGACGAACTCTCCGTGGGTCACGAATTCCTCGGCCTCGCAGCGCCAGTCCTCCCAGGGGCTGAGCCACTCGCGAAGACGACGGCTCTTCTCCTCCTGATCACGGAAGACCCCATGGATGGCGGGGAACTCCTCCGACCAGCCCCATTCCATGTCGGGTGCGTAGATGTCGAAGCGCCGCTCCCAGTTCCCCCGGCTCCACTCCTCGTAGACGGGACGCAGGGCCTCGACCATGGCCTGGGGGGTCGCTTCGACTCCTTCCTGTGGCATCAGCGGCTGCCGAGCTCGTAGCCCAGCTCGTCCAAGAGGTCTCCAGCGACCCGCTCGTACTCGGCGATGTCCTCGGGGCTCATCTCTCGCTTCCAGCGAGCGACGCGGTCCGCTCGCGGGGGCTCCGCCGCCAGTGCGTGGCTCTGCATCCGCGCCTCGGCGGGCTGAGTGCGGCCGTCGGACTTGGGCAGGTCGCGCGCCTTCTCTCTCAGCCGCTCCTCTGCTCCCTCGTGGTAGTCGAGCATGACGGGGTCGAACTCGAGGTCGATGAAGTCGCAGACCTTCCGGAGCGTGGGCTCGGTCTCGAGAATGACGTCCTCGTAGCGGATCTCCAGGTAGTGGTCGACGCCCCGCGACTGGTAGCGGGCCCACCCGACGCGTTTGCGCCAGAGCTCTGCTGCGTCGGTGACGTTGTCGGGGCCGAAGTTCAGCGGGAGCAGGGAGAGAGCGACATCGCGGCCATCGCGGATCGTGTGGACGAATCTGGCTTCGGGAAGCACCCGCTGGATCGTCCGGGTCTTGCGGATGTAGCCGGGCGTCTTGTCGCCCCATCTTCGCTTCCCCTGTCCCTCCGCGTAGAGGCGAAAGAACGCGCGAGTCGCGTCGGCGGCGTTCAGGGGCTCAAGGCCCACCAGACGCTCACGCAGCTCGGCGGCTTCGAGCCCGAAGTCGCCCCAGCGCCGGTGCTCCGTGATCAGGGCCGTGAGCTCGTCGGCGGTGACCGGGCCCTCGACGCAGCGCGCGATGAGATCGGGCACGAAGTGGGTTTCCGAGGGGATCGCGACCTCGGGGTGAGCGTCGAGCATCAGGCGCACGAGCGTCGTCCCCGAGCGGGTGGCCCCGCAGATGAACGGCGCCGGCGGGTCCGGGGGACCGCCGTGGAGCCTCGGGGCCGCCTTGCGCAGACGCCGGTGGCGGCGGATGCGGTTCAGCCGTCGCTTCGCGATCCCGACGGGCCCGAGCTCCCCCTTGCGACGCTGAGCTGCCTCGCTCATGGCTCGCGGCCGTCGGCGAGGGCTCCGATTCCCTCGACGGTGCGGCCCCAGCTGCGCTCGCCGTCCCGAAGCTCGAGCTGGCCCTGGGCCAGGCGCGCGCGCAGCTCATGATCGGCCAGCCGCTCGATTGAGGCAGCGAGGTCGGCAACGTCCGGCGTGTGCACCGGGATGCCTGAGCGGGTCGTCTCCCCATCTTCAGACGAGCCGACGAGTAGGCCGTTTCGCTCGTGCTCGATGGCCTCGTTAAGCGGCGGATCATCGTTCGTGATCACAGGCATTCCGAACGCCATCGATTCATACAGCGGCAACCCCAAGCCCTCCCAGCGAGCCGGCGCCACGCAGACGTCGCAGCTCGCGAAGTGCCGCAGGTGGTCGGCGGTGGCCTCGTCCTCGATGAAGACCTCGATGCGCTTGTCGCCCGCTGCGGCCTCGCGCACCGGCCGCAGCTGCTTGCGCTTCACCTGGGTCTTCACCAGCAGACGAAGCCGTGGATCGGTGGTGCGGGTGAACGCCTCGATCACCTGCTCGATCGGCTTGCGGTGCCCCAGGAAACCGCCCGGGAAGACGCAACGCACCGTCTCGTCGGTGTGCAGCTGCCGTTCATCCCCGATCGCCACCAGCTCCGGGTGACAACCCCAGGTCACGTACGGGCTCTCGATCCCGAGCTCGCGGTAGCGCTCCTGCTCGGCCCGGGTGAAGGAATAGATGACGTCGTAGGCGGCCTTGGCGGCCTCGACGTGCCCGGCGGAGAAGTGCTCCCAGACGAACCGCCCCACCGTCCGCGCGCCGCGCTCTCGCAGGCGGCGGATCTCGTCGAACTGGTAGTTCTGATCGCAGAAGACGACGTCGATCCCGTTGGCCTCCACCCACGCCTCGTACTCGGCGGCGGGGATGTCGTAGGTCGATCCCTCGGTGACGCCCGGCTGATCCCAGACATCGTCCTTCGCGAGCGCGCCAGGCATCGGGCCGCGCTCCTTCTTCGGGCGAGCGAGGATGAAGGTCTCGTGTCCCAGCTCATCCAGCGCCGAGCGCAGGTAGCGGCCGACCACCGGCTGGCCGCGGTTGAACCACTTGGTGACGACACCGGCTCTCATGCCGACTCCACCGGATAACCGAGCTCCGCCAGCAACTCGCCCGCCTCGGCCTCGAACGCGGCGCGATCCTCGTCGCTCATCGCCGTGCGCCACTCGGCCACCTTGCTCTCCTGTGGCGGCGCAGCGGTCATCGCGTGCTTGGCCTGTCGGTGCTCCGCCTGGCGTCCGCCCTTGCCCCTCTCCGCAGGCAGCGCGTGGGCGAGCTCGCGCAGCCGGTCGGAGGCCCGCTCGTGGTAGCTCAGCATCTGCGCCTGGAAGTCGAGCTCAGCGAACTCGCAAACCCTCCGCAAGGTGGGCTCGGTGTCGGTGACCAAGTCCTCGTAGCGGATCTCGAGGTAGTGCTCCACCTTCTCACCCTGACTGCGTCCCTCCGCGATCCAGCGGCGCCACTGGTTCGCCCAGGCCTCAATGGGCCGGCTCTCGGCGCCAGCCCGCTCCCTCCAGCGGTGACGCGAGAGCGCGACGTCGCGGCCGTCGCGAACCAGGTGGACGAACCTCGCCTCGGGCAGCGCCCGCTCGATTCGGTTCATGGTGAGGAGGTAATCCGGGGTCTTATCGCCCCAGCGCGATTTCCCCTGCCCCTCCGCGTAGAGGCCGTAGAACGCGCGGAGAGCGCGCCGAGCATTCGCTGTGCCGTCGTGATCCATCCGCGTCGCGAGCGCATCGGCGTCGAGGTGGAAGTCCTGCCAGCGTCGATTCGACGTGATCACCCGGGTCAGCTCCTCCGGAGTCGGCTTGCGGTCTTGCTCCCTGCGGATCGCTCGGGCGCGCTGGATCACATCGCCGATGAAGTGCGTCTCGGGCGGGATCGCGAGATCAGAATGGGCGTCGAGCATCATGCGAAGCAGGGTCGTCCCCGAGCCGGGGTTGGCGACGATGAAGGGCGCGGGGTCGACGGCCACGGCACTAGCCCTCCGCGGCAGTCGCCGCGCGCTCACGGGCGCCGTCGCCGACGGGATACTCGAGCTCGCGCAGCAGCCCGCCGGCCACCGACTCGAAGGTGGCGAGATCGTCCTCGCTCATTTCCTCCCGCCAGGCGAAGATCCGGTCGCGCTCGGGGGGCCTGGTCGTCATCTCGTGCTTCGAGAGCCGCTCGGAAGCGGCGAGAGCGTTGCGATCCTCGCGCTCGGGAAGCGTGTGGGCGATCTCGGCAAGGCGCTCTGCCGCGTGCTCGTGGTAGGCCAGCATGATCGGGTCGAACTCGAGCGCAATGAAGTCGCAGATGCGCCGCAGCGCCGTGTCGGTATCGGCAATCAGATCCTCGTAGCGGATCTCGAGATAGTGGCCGACCTTCCCACCCTGCTTGCGCGCGACGGTGATCGCCTTCTGCCACTTCTTGGCGAGCCGCTCTACCGGCGGCTTGCGCCCGACTCGCTGCAGCCTCCACTTGGTCCGTGAGAGGGCGACGTCGCGACCGTCTCGGATCACGTGAACGAAGCGCGCCTCGGGTAAAGCGCGCTCGATCGGCCGCATCATCTCGACGTACTCAGGCGTCTTGTCGCCCCACCGTGGCTTGCCCTGGCTCGCGGCGTAGAGGGCGAAGAACGAGCGCACCGCCTTGCCGGCCGTGAGCGGCTCGTGCTCGCGCAGGCGTGCCAAGAGCTCGTCGGGCGAGAGGTGGAAGTCCTCCCAGCGACGGTGCGCGCGAAGCATCGCCACCACGGCCTCCGGAGTGGGCCTGCCGCCGTCGAACGCCTCGATCACCTCCGGGACGAAGTGGGTCTCGGACGGGATCGCGAGCTGCGGATGTGCATCGAGCATCATGCGCAGGAGCGTGCTCCCCGATCGGGGGCTCGAGACGATGAACGGGGCCGGGGGCCCGGCGTCGCGATCGCGGCGCCTTAGGTTCAGCACGACCACGGCTAAAGCCCCGCGCTTCGCAGGGTGCTCATGCCGCGACCTTCGCGCCCACGGGGTAGCCGAGCTCCGCGAGCAGATCGCCCGCGGCCTCCTCGCACGCCCGCTGGTCGTCCGCGCTCATCTGCTCGCGCCACGAGGTGATTCGCTCCTTCGATGGCGGCTCCGATGCCATCGCGTGCACGGCCAGCCGGTGCTCGCCCGCGACCACGCCCTTGCGCTTGCCCTCCGCGTCCGGCAGATCGCGAGCGATCTCGCTCAAACGCTCGGAGGCCTGAGTGTGGTAGTCGAGCATCGCGGGGTCGAACTCGAGCTCGCAGAAGCGGCAGACCTGACGCAGCGTGGGCTCAGTGTCCGTGACGAGGTCCTCGTAGCGGATCTCCAGGTAGCCACCGAGGGTCTCGCCCTGCGCCCGCGCCTGGCGGATCCGCTTCGCCCAGCGAGCGGCGACGCCACCGGGTCTGGGCGGCTTCTCGCCGCGACCCTCAACCATCTTCACTCTGCTGAGCGCGACCGCGCGCGCGTCGCGGATCAGGTGGACGAACCGTGCCTCGGGTAGCGCGTCCTCGATCTGGCCCATGACCAGCGAGTACTTGGGGGTCTTGTCACCCCAGCGGCTCTTGCCCTTGTCCTCGGCGTAGGCGAGGTAGATCGCCCGTGCGGCCGAGGTCGCGTCGAAGCGTGGTAAGGCACGGAAGCGCTCGCGGATCTCCACGTCATCGATCCCCATGTCGCCCCAGCGACGGCTGCTCGTGAGCACTTCGACGACGCCGTCCGGTCCCTCACCGCGATCGGCGGCTCGGATCACGTCCGGGATGAAATGGGTTTCAGGCGGTACAGCCATCTGCGGGTGGGCGTCGAGCATGAGCCGAAGCAGCGTGGTGCCCGAGCGGCCGACGCCGACCACAAACGGGGCGGGCGCAGGCGCGTCCTCCCGGGCGGCGCGCCGCCGCCGGCTCATCCGGCGGATTGTGGTCTGCCCCAACATTCAGCTCGGGGCCTCCTCAGAGCGGCGGGGAGCCGTGGCATGCGGCACACCGCTCGCGAGCTCGTAGCCCAGCTCGCTCAGCATCTCGCCGGCCTCTCCCTCGAACTCGGCAACATCCGCGGGGCTCATGCGCTCGCGCCATTTGCCGATGCGCTCGCGCCGAGGGGGCTCAGAGGTGAGCGCATGCGGAGTGAGCCTGCCCTCGGCGGGCTGGTCGGGAAGGTCGTCTCGGCCGGCAAGATCTCGGTTCATCTCCTCGAGGCGGTCGCGTGCGCCGGCGTGGTATTCGAGCATCTCAGGCCGGAAATCGAGCGCGATGAAGTCGCAGACGCGGCGCAGCACGCGCTCCGCGTCGCTCACGAGTTCCTCGTATCGGATCTCGAGGTAGTGGTCGAGGCGCTCGGCCTGGCGGCGGGCGCGCTCGATCCGCTTGCGCCAGCGGGTGGCGACGAGGCCGGCCGAGTCGGGGTTTCGCATCGGCCGGTCCACTTCCGGCATCGTGAGGATGGAAAGCGCGACGTCACGGCCGTCTCGGATCAGGTGCACGAACCGTGCCTCGGGCAGAGCGGCGCCAATCTCGGCGATGTTGGTCAGGTAGGCGGGCGTCTTGTCGCCCCAGCGCGGCTTGCCCCTGCTCTCGGCGTAGAGACCGAAGGTGATGCGGATGGCCTCGCCGCCTGAGGGGCTGCCGTCGCCGGCGCTCATCCGGGTGCGAAGCTCGTTCTCGTCGAGCCCGAGGTCCGCCCAGCGGCGGTGCGAGACGAGGACGTTCGCCAGCTGCCGTCCGTCGGCGCCGCCGTCGGCCGCTTCGATCAGGTTCGTCACGAAGTAGGTCTCCGGCGGGATCGCCATGTCGGGGTGCGCGTCGAGCATCAGCCTCAGCATCGTCGTGCCGGAACGGGGGACGCCGACGATGAATGGGGCGGGGCGGGGGCGTTCATGGCTTGTCGGGGGTGCCGATGTGGCGCAGGGGCTTCCGTAGCTGCTCGAGGCGGCGTGAGCGCCAGCCGCGATTCTTGCGGCCCGGCTTGGGGAGCGGCGCCCTCACGGAGGGCTCGAGTGGCAGGTGTTGGTCCAGCCAGCGGTACTGCTCGCTTGAGGAGTCGAGCGGTGGGCGCAGGTCCCGCAGGAGGTTGCGGCGGTTGAACCACTGGTGGTAGTGGAGGTGCACGATCTCGGCGAGCCCCGCGCGCTTCATCTCGCCCTTGTAGAAGGGGCGACGGCCGATGTTGTAGTTGTAGTCGCGGCCGAGGTTGATGAACCGCTCAGGCCTCCGCGCGACGGCGGCGGCAATGGCGACCTGGTCGGTCACCATCATCTTGCCGTCGGGGTAGTGCTCCTCGGCGAGCAGCGCGCGCCAGAGGGCGAGCCAATCCGACATGTACCCGGAATCGCGGCGGGCGGCCAGGATGCCGGCGTTCCAATACCCGCGGATCCGCTTCTGCTTCTCCACCGTCTCGACGTACGGAGGCGGCTCGCTCGCGCCGGCCAGCTCCCACACGCGCTCCCAGTACGGCTCCATACGGTGTTCCGGTCCCGTCGATGCCTTGTTGACGTGAAAGGCGGGGGCGACCGCCACGTCGACATCCTCGGGCAGGTCGAGGGCGTTCGGCTCTGCCAGGAAGACGGTGTCGGAATCGCAGAAGACGAGCACATCCTCGCTCAGGTTGCGCTCGGCATCAGCGGCGGCGTAGATCTTGTTCGCGAACGGGTAGTAGTCGTGCTCCACGTTCAAGACGTCGGTGTGCGCCGTGACGCCCATGGCCGCCAGCTTCGCGCGGGTCTCAGCCGCCGGCGCACGGCCCTCCCGCGGTGCGTAAGCGTGAATCGCACAGCCGGCGAAGCGCCCGCCGAAGCGACGCAACGATTGAGCGAAGAGGATCCCCTGGGCCTCAAGCTGTCCGGCCTCCACGCAGATCAGAAAGGCGACGCTCGGCTGATCCGCCCTCGGGTAGCCGAGCTCAGCGAGGGTTTCCCCTGCCACCCGTTCGAAGGCGGCGCGATCCGCGTCGCTCATCTCGTCGCGCCAGCGCGCTGCGCGGGTTGAGTCCGGCGCCTCGGTGGTACGCCTGTGGGTCTCCATGCGTCGCTCGACCGAGAGCTGGGATGAGCCCTCGCCCTCGGGAAGCTCGCGACGCATCTCCTCGAGCCGCTCCCCCGAGCGCTCGTGGTAGTCGAGCATCGCGTCGTCGTAGGGGAGCTCGAGGAACTCGCACACCTCCCCCAGGACCGCCTGCGGGTCGGCCACCAGGTCCTCGTAGCGGACCTCCAGGTAGTGGTCGAGCTGCGGCGCGTCATCGCGCGCCCGTTCGATCTTGCGCCGCCAGCGGCGGGCGACTTCGGCCGCGTCGACGTCCTCGCGCACCGTGCGGTCGAGCACCGAGAGCGCGACATCGCGGCCATCTCGGATCACGTGGACGAAATGCGCCTCGGGAAGCGCGCGCTGGATCAGCGGCATCTTGAGGACGTAGCGGGGGGTCTTCTCGCCCCAACGGGGCTTGCCGGCGCGCTCGGCGCAGGCCTCGTAGAACGATCGCAAGGCCGCGCCCGCCTCGAGCGTGTCCAGCCCCCGCAGCCGTCCGAGCATCTCGGAGTCGGAGAGGTCGAAGTCGCCCCACTCGCGGTGCTCCTTCATCGCGGCGAGCGCGTCCTCGGGTGCGGCGCCCCGAGCGCGCAGCGCCTTGATCACGTCGGGGACGAAGTGCGTCTCGGGTGGGATCACCAGCTCGGGATGCGCGTCGAGCATCATCCGCAGCAGGGTCGTTCCCGAGCGGTTCATGCCGACCACGAACGGGGCGGGATACGTCGCTTTGTCCGACCGGGGCATTGCAGCTCCGAGGCTAGGCGCCGACCTCGTAGCCCAACTCGCTCAAGAGCTCCCCGGCGACGGCCTCGAACTCGGCGCGGTCGGGATCGCTCATTTGGTCCTTCCATGCCGCGATCCGCTCCCGGCGCGGCGGCTCCTTAGCGAGCGCGTGGGCGGCGGCCCGCTCGGAGCCAGGCCGAGCGGCCTTCGAGCCGGCGGCGGGAAGGTCACGCGAGATCTCCTCGAGGCGCTCCTCCGCGCGCTCGTAGTAGCGCAGCATCGCGTCGTCCCACGGCAGCTCGATCGTTTCGGCGACCCTGCGTAACGTTGGCTCGGTGTCGACCACGAGGTCCTCGTAGCGGACCTCCGTGTAGTCGCGAAGGCGCCTTGCCTGCTCCCGTGCTCGGAGGATCCGCTTGCGCCAAGCCTCCGCTGCACGCCCGGGGGTCGCCGGATCGCTCGCGCGCTTCGCCCGCGAGATGGAGACGTCCCGGCCGTCGCGGATCACATGGATGAACCGCGCCTCCGGCAGCACCTTGGCGATCAGCGGCATGCGCCTGACGTAGGCGGGGGTCTTATCGCCCCAGCGCGACTTTTCCTGCCCCTCCGCGTAGAGGCCGTAGAGGATCCGCAACGCCGCCGAGGCGTCGAGGCGCTCAGCGGAAGCGAGACGAGCGGAAAGCTCGGCTTCGTCGAGGTCGAAGTCGCCCCACGTGCGCTGCTCTCGGAGCAATGCGATCACCTCAGACGGATGCGGGCGCCGGCGGCGAAACGCCCGGGCCACCTCGGGTACGAAGCCCGTCTCCGGCCCGATCGCCAGCTCTGGATGCGAGTCGAGCATGAGACGTAGGAGGGTCGTCCCGGAGCGCCCCATGCCCACGATGAAGGGCGCCGGCGGGCCGGCGGGGGTGCCCCGGCGTCGGAGCCCGCCACGCCACCGCCGCGGGAGCGCGGTCACGAGCTGTCCCTGCGCGCCCGCCGCAGGGCGCCAGTCACACGCCGCAGCGTCTGGCCACTACGGTCGGTGCTCTCGCGCTGGGACCGCTTGAGTTGGTCGTCCTTGCGGTTTGCCCGACGGCGCAGCTTGTCGCGCTGGCGGATGAGGCCCTGCTGGGCTCGGGTCAGGGCCCGCATGCCCTCGAAGGCGACGTCGGCTCGCTCGGCCTCCACGTCTTCGTCGGCGATGGCCGCCACAGCCCCCGGTCCGTCGCCATCCGCGTATTGGGGGAGGACTCGCGCGAGGCGCTCGTCGATGACAAGCGCCCCCTCTTCGACACCGCGTGCCGCCTGCTCGTCGTCGACCGCCTGCTCCGCGTAGAGCTCGTCCAGCCTGTCGGTCTCATAGGCCTCACGCAGGCGCTCCCGCGCCTGGTCGTCGAAGCCGCCGCGAAGCATGATCTCGACGCGGCGGCGGTAGTGCTCGAAGGAACGCAGCGGCAGGTGCAGGACGCGAGCGGGAAAGACGGGGGCAAAGACGAGACGTCCGTCGTCGACGGTCTCGCGTTCGCGAATGCCTCGCAGGACCGGCCTTCCGGCACGCGCGATCTCGCCGTCCTCGACATCGATGTCGTGAGCGCCCCGGCGGAGCATCAGGTCCGGCTCGGGGCGATGTGCGAGCTTCGGGCGCAGACTCGAGCGTGCCTCGCGAACGGTGAGCCGCTCCCAGAACGGGCCGGCGTCGTCCGGGCGGGCGACGAACTCGGTGCGCGGTGCAACGACGACGCCGTACTCGCCGGGTACCCGCGCGAAGGCCGCCTTCAGATCCTCACCGGCGGGCCACCAGAACTCGTCGGCGTCGGCGTGAAGGACCCAGTCGGCGCCGAGCTCGGCACCCATCCGGCCCATGCGGGTCACCCACCAGTGGCCCTTCTCCTTGAAATCCTCGGCCGCGGGCTCGGAGATCAGGCGGAGGCGACCGTCGTCGCGCCAGCGCTCGAGAACCTCGAGCGTGCCGTCCGTAGAGCCGTTGTCGGTGACGATGAACTCGTCGATTCCCTGCCCGGCGTGGTAGCGCAGGTTGAGGTCGATGACGTCCACTTCGTCACGGACCTTCATGGCCATGACCAGCTTCATCTAGCGGCCAAGTGTAGGTAGGGCTACGCGCTCAACCGGCGACGCTCGGCCAGAGCGAGAGATCAACATCCCGGCACAGCTCAGCGGTGCGCCGGGCGTCCTCCGCGAAGCGGCTTCGCAGCTCCCCCAAGAGGTCGGGCTCCAGCGCGAGCTTGCGACGCGCCTCTCCAACCTGCCGATCCAGGTCCGCTGGCATCTCCGTGAGCGGATCGAGCTCGAGAAAGCGGTGCGTGCGCTGCATCTCTGTGACCGGATCGGCGGCGCACCGCTCGTACTGGAGCACGAGCACGCGCTCGCGGCCGAAGAGCTCGAACAGCCGCTCGAGCTGCTTCGCGTACAGACTCCGGTAGACGCCGTCGCCGACGACGCTGATGTCCACGGCCTCGTCCTGTCGCTCGGCGGCCTTGCGCTCCCTGCTCATACCCGAGCGGAAGCGATCGAGCGGATCCCGGAGCATCACCAGGAGCTTCGCCCCCGGCGCACAGCGGTGGAGCAGTGGCAGCGCCCAGAAGTCGTGCATGTAGCGGGGCGTCCACTCCCCCGTGATGGCGCCCTCGGGCCGCGGGAAGTGCCGGGCGTACTCATCCGCGAGGTCACCTGGGATCTGGCGACCGTCCCAGAAGCGGTCGAAGAAGTGAAGCTCCTTGCCGGGCTTCACCTCGCGCACGAAGCTCGGATGCGAGCGGATCGCGCCGCGCCACCACCAGGTGGTGCCGGCGCGCTGCGCGCCCACACCAACCAGATCTGGCGGGCCCGTCCGCTGTCCGTCCGGGATCGCCGGATACTCGGGCGCGTGGGTGCCGGGGCGAATCCTGGCCATGGGCCTGCAGCTAGGCCGTCGCAGGCTGTCTTGCCAGCGAGGTGAAGAGGCGCAAGCCGTCGGCCGACCCCGTCAGTGGATCGACGGCGTGCTCGGGATGCGGCATCAGGCCGAGCACGTTGCCCGCCTGGTTGATCACCCCGGCGATCTCGCGCTCGGAGCCATTGGGGTTCTGGCCGGGCGCGTAGCGGAGCACGATCTGCCCGCTGGACTCGAGCTCGTCGAGCAGCTCGGGAGGGGCGAAATAGCGGCCGGTCATGTGCTTGACCGGGACCGAGAGACGCTCCCCAACCGAGCACTCGCGGGTGAAGGGGGTATCCGCGTTCTCGACGACAAGATCCACCTGCCTGCAGGTGAATCGCAGCCCTTCGTTCGGGAGCAGCGCCCCGGGCAGAAGCCCTGCCTCGCAGAGCACCTGGAAGCCGTTGCAAATGCCGAGGACATGGCCACCGCCTGCCGCGAACCTGGCGACGGCCGCCATCATCGGCGAGAAGCGGGCGATGGCCCCCGCGCGCAGATAGTCGCCGTAGGAGAACCCCCCCGGGACCACGACCGCATCGATGCCGGAGAGGTCCGTGTCCTCGTGCCACAGCATCCGCGCCTCGCCGGCCCGCTCACAAGCGCCGAGGGCGTCGCGCTCGTCGCACGAGCCCGGGAATTGCAGGACGCCGAAAACCATCGGTTTCTAGCTCCCGTCCTCGACGATCTCGTAGTCCTCGATCAGCGGATTGGCAAGGAGCTTCTCGCAGAGCGAGGGAAGCTCGGCCGGATCGTCAACCTCGAGCTCCACCATGCGGCCGACCCGGACCCCCGAAATACCGGAGAAGCCGAGGGCCGGCAATGCCCGCTCGACGGCCTTGCCCTGGGGGTCGAGAATGCCCTCCTTCGGGCGGATGAGGACCCTGGCCTTCACGCTTCCAATCTACTGGCGAGGGTCGCGGAATAACCGGCGTCGGCCAGGACGCCGGCGCCGATGCCGGCGTGCTCGAGCTCCCGTGCCCAGCGCGCGTCCTCGCTCGCGTAGACGGGCTCAGGAGCTCGGACGTTGGCGGCCGCCCACGCCCTGACGTCGTCGGGGACCTCGCGCCCGAGCAGCGCGTAGATCGAGGCAAGCGCGCCGGCGGGATCACCACGCAGATCCTCATTGCGAACGAGCAGGTAGCGGCTGCCGAAGAGCTCCCGCCCCGTCCGCCAGGTGCGCTCGAACGTGAGCTTCCAGACCAGCAGGACTCGAAGGACGTTGGAGGGGTCGCGCAGGGCCCTACGGCTGGCTCCCTCCGCCAGCCCCTTGCGGATCAGGCGCCGCGATATCGCTCGCGAGGACCACAGCTTGCGGTCGGAGCGGTCATCGAAGAACAGGTCGGGGTTCGAGAGCATCTCCTCGTGCCGGCGTCCGCGGCCAAGCACGATCGACGCCGCCACCGCACGAGGGTCGCGCACGACGTGCACGAGCGCCGCGCCGGGATCGAGCCGCGCCAGCTCCGGCACCTTGGAGTAAAAGCGCGTCTCCTTGATCGCCACCTGGGGGGCGAGCGAGAGCAGGTACGCGAGCCACTCCGTAGCGTGCTCGGGCAGCCCCGGGTCGACCTCGAGCGGCGGCTTGCGCGGGCCGCCCCAGTTGAACTCGTCGATCTCGAGCTGGGGGTAGCGCTCGCGGCGAAACCGCTCGCGCAGGGCGCCAGTCTCACCGAACGAGTCCTCGTCGCGAGCCCCGCTGCCCCCGCCGACCGAGGCCTTCTGCTCGCGCAGCGGCTCGTAGAAGCAGCGCAGCTCCCGATCCTCGAGCAGGGCGTCGTAGAGGATCGTCGTCCCCGAGCGGCGCATGCCCTGGATGAAGAGGTGCACGCGGCCAGCTTAGGCGTCGGTGCAGGCGCTCAGCTCAGCTCGCGCCCCGTGATGCGCTCGTAGGCCTCTACGTACTTGGCGCGCGTCCTCTGGACGACGTCGTCGGGGAGATCGGGGCCCGGCGGGGTGTGATCCCAGCCTGACTCGTCGAGCCAGTCCCGCACGTATTGCTTGTCGAAGGAGTCCTGGCCGCGGCCGGGCTCGTAGTCGTCTGCCGGCCAGAAGCGCGAGGAGTCGGGGGTCAGGACCTCGTCGCCGAGGACGATCTCGGCGCCCGGGCTCGAGCCGAGCTCGAACTTGGTGTCGGCGATGATGATTCCGCGCTCGGCCGCGTGATCCGCGGCATGGCGGTAGAGCTCGATTGAGACCCGGCGCAGCTCCTCCATCAGGTCGCTGTCGCCCACGATCTCGGCCGCCCGCTCGAAGGAAACGTTCTCGTCGTGATCGCCGATCTCGGCCTTGGTCGCGGGCGTGAAGATCGGCTCGGGCAGCTTCTGAGATTCCTCGAGCCCCTGAGGCAACTCGATCCCGCAGACGGAGCCCGACTCGCGGTACTCGCGCCAGCCGGATCCCGTGATGTAACCGCGGACGACGCACTCCACGGGGTACATCTCAAGCTTTCTTACACGCAGCCCCCGCCCTGCCGCCTCGGGCGGTACGTCCTCGGAGACGTAGTGGTTGGGGACGATGTCCTGCGTCGTTTCGAACCAGAACACGGACATCTGCGTCAGCACCTTGCCCTTGTCGGGGATCGGCGTTGGCAGAACCACGTCGTAGGCCGAGATCCGATCCGAGGCGACCATCACCAGGTCGTCCTCGAGCTCGTACATCTCGCGGACCTTCCCGGAGGAGTGCAGATGCAGATCTGAGAGGGCCTCGGTCACGATGCCGACTCTATTGAAGCTCGAGGGCGGGACTATGCTCGGCGCCTCCATGTCGATCGCCTTCCTGATGTGCGTGGAGCACGGCCCGCTCGAGTCGCAGTCGATTCTCTGCGTCGAGTCCCTGCGCCGCTACGGTGGGGCGCTGGCCGGCTCGCCCGTCGTCGCGTTCGCGCCGCGGCCCGGGCAGGGACCCAACGACGCCACGGTCCGGGCGCTTAGCGACCTGGGCGCCAGCGTCGTGGCTGAACCGCTGAACGCCGAGCATGCCGCCCATCCCACCTGGAACAAGGTCTACGCGGCCGCCTGGGCCGAGCGCGAGCTCAGCGAGGAGATCCTCGTGTTCACCGACAGCGACTGCGTCTTTTTGGGCGAGCCCGCAGAGCTAGCGCGCGGAGAGTGGCAGGCTGCCGCGAAGCCGGTCGGCGTGGCCAGGGCGGCCTCCAGGGGCGCTGGAGACGAGGCCGAGGAGTGGTGGCAACGGATGTACCGGACGGCCGGCGTTCGCTCGGAGCCCTTCGTGACGACGGCGGTCGACCGTGTCAGGGTGCGCGCGTATTGGAACGCGGGCCTGGTGGCGGCGCGACGCTCGGCTGGCGTCTTCGGCGCGTGGCGCTCGGCGCTCGAGGCCCTCCTAGCAGCCGGCTGCGTGCACTCGAAACCGGAGCTGATGGATCAGATGAGCTTGGCGGCTGCGCTGGCCGATCGCCACGAGCGGGTCTGGGAGCTGCCCGATCCCTACAACTACCCGCTGCCGCAGCGGGCCCGCCTCTCGCCTCAGGCGACGCGGCTCGAGCTCGGCGAGCTCGTCCACGCCCACCTGCACAGGTGGGCACACGTGGCGGGGTTCTTGAGCGAGCTCGAGCCGCCACTCGATCGCGAGGCGGAGCGCTATCACTGGCTCGACGAGCGCCTGCCGCTGGAGCCCCGCCAGGACGATTCGTTCAGGCGGGTGCAGCAGCGCCGCCTTCGGCGCTCGCGGACGCAGGCGTGATGGCCGCCGTCGACCTCGCGCGAGTCCCCAACTACATCGAGCACACGTGGCTTGCCTGGGCCTACGACGACCCGAGGCCGATCGTGGCCACGGAGCGGGCGCTCGACCGCGTCGGCGCCCACTACGGCGCGCTCTACGCCGAGTCGCTTCGGCGGCAAGCCAGCATCGGCCGGCGTACCGGGTTGGTGCTCTGGACCCGCGAGGATGAGCGGCTGCGCTGGCCGCTTTTCGCCAGCGCCGAGGGACTCGCCGCCGCGTATACGAGCGCTCCCACCGGGTGGGGGAGGGTCTTGGGTACGGGCTTCTCCACGGACGCGCCGCTTGGGCTGGCGCGCCGCCTCCGGGCAGACCCCGACCTCCTCGCCGAGCTCAACCCGCCGTTTCTCGTTGGCCTGCGCGACGAGGCGACCGAGGCGATGACGATCGCCTGCGACTTCGTGGGCGCCGCGCGCCTTTACGAGCTCGCGTCGGAGGGGGTGCGCGTTTGGTCGAACCGCCTCGGCGCCCTGCCTGTCTTCGCCGGCACGCGTCCCGAGGTCGACGAGCGTGCCTGGTCCGTGCTCGCCGCAACGGGCTGGTTCCTCGGTGAGGGAACCGCGCTGCGGGGCGCGCGAAAGGTGCCGGCGGCCTCCGCGATCACGATCGAGGCGGAGCGCGGCGGCGCTCGGGTCACGCCCACCCGCTCGCCCGCCGCGCTCGAGCTGGTCGCGCCGCGCGACGCGGATCGTGAGCGCTCGGCTGACGTCGCGGCGGAGCAGGCCCGGAGCCTCGCGGCGGAGCTGGATGAGATCTGGTCAGGCTCGCTCGCGATCGACCTCTCAGGCGGACGCGATTCGCGGGTCTCGGCTGCCGGGGCGGTCGCGGCCGGGATCAAGGGCACCTTCCAGACCGTCGATCTCGATCCCGGCGAGGTAGACGTAGTCCGTCGCCTGCTCGCGCGCGGGCCGGCTGGTCTGGAGCACGTCGTCCGCGTTGCCGAGAGCCCCAGCGAGGAGGACGGCCTGCGCGAGCGGGTCGGCGCTTATCACCTCGTCCACGACGGGATGCTGAACCCGCACTCGTTGATCCGCGGTCCCCTCGAGCTGCCCGAGGCCGGGTTTCTGCCGCCGATCATCTCGGGGCATGGGGGCGAGCTGGGCCACGGCTTCTATTACGGGGGCCCGAAGAAGCTGCGCCGCGCCCAGCGCAAGGATCTAGAAGGGCTCGTCGCGAAGCTCGAGAAGGTGGCCCGCCGGAAGCGCGATGCGGCGACCGAGGCAGGCTTTGCCGCGTTCCGGGACGAAGCCCGAAAGGCGCTGGAGGAGGGCCGCTCGCGTGGCCTTGAGGGCGCCAGCCTGCTCGACTTCTATTACCTCGATCAGCGGTTGGCTTATCGCTCCGGCCTAGGGGCGCGAAACGACCGCGCTTCAGCCTGCGCGACGCCGGGATTCGTGCGCGCCTGTTTTGACCTCGAGCCCGCCGAGCGGCTTGCGGGACGCCTGCATCCGATGGTCGTGGAGCGCCTCGTCCCGGAGTGGAGCGGGGTCGAGATCTTCGAGAGTGAGACGGGTGGTGAGATCAACCGCTCGCGCCTGTGGGACCGCGAGGGCCCCGTCGCCGAGCTCGAGGCCATGCTCGCCGACGAGGCGACCTGGGAAGCCGCGTTCGAGCCAGCGCGCATGCGGGAGATCTGGGATCGGATCGGCGCGGGAGGGGGAAAGGCCCACGACGAGCGCGTGCTCATGCGCCTCGCGTGGCGCGCCGGCTTCGAGGACCATCTGGCCGCGCTCGAGCGGGCGCGCAATCCGGCTTAGGCGAGCCCCATCTCACCGGCGAGCGGCCCGCAGACCTCGAGCACCCGGCTTCGCTCCCCTGCGCTGAACGGCTCGAGCCACGCCTGGCCGCGCTCGGCGCCCCCGAGATCGAGCGAGCCGGTTCGGCCGTACACGCGGTTGGCGGACTCGAGCGGGCCGCCGCGCTCGTGTTCGTCGTCCAAAGCCTCGAGAGCAGGAATGCTCTTGCCCTTCGGCCGTTCACCCAGCGCCATCTCTCCGATTCGCCCCACGAAGCTCGCGGGATCCCTGGTCAGCTCGTGGTAGGGGACGACGAGGTCGATCTGGGCGCGATCGGACCACAGCTTCGCGTTGACCCGCTCCCACTGGCGGGCGGCCTGGAGGACCCTGTCGTCGCTTCGCAGCTCGCGCCAGCCTGCCGGCTTTACACCCCACCAGCCCTCCTGCGGGCCGCGGTGCGTGTGCGGGTTCTCCACATGCTTCTTCATCAGCGAGAAGACGTTGGGGAGGGGGCGGCGGACGACTGCGACGATCGACGCCTCGGGCAGGGCAGCACGGAGCCAGGGAACCCGGACCGTGTTGTACGGGTTCTTGAGTACGAGCGCCTTGCCGGGGCGGGCCGCCTCGTCAAGGGTGCCGCGCAGATGCGCGATGACGTCATCCGTTGCCTCGTCGGCCCCGAGCTCGTGTCCGCGCTCGCCGCCATCGCGTTGATAGAAGGTCCCCGCGGGGAAGGCCTTCGGTGCGAAGGGCGGATCGTCTCCCCAGAGCTCCTTGCCCTCGAATCGGACCGGGTTTCGAAACGACCTCGTGTCCGAGAGCAGGCGCAGCAGCAGGCTTGTGCCGGACTTCTGCAGCCCCACCACGAGGACGGTTGGAGTGGATTCCGTCACGAAGCCTTCGCGGAGCCGGTCAGCTCGTAGCCGAGGGTCTTGAGGAGAGGCCCGGCCTCGGCCTCGAAGGCCTCGATCTCGGCGGGCTCGAGCTCGGTGCGCCAGCGATCGATTCGCGAGGGATCGGGCGGCTTCGTGGTCTGCTGGTGAAGCGCCATCCGGCTCTCCGCTGACCGCGGTGGCTTTCGGCCCCAAGCCGGGATGTCGCGATCGAGCTCGCCGAGGCGTTCCTCCGAGCGCTCGTGGTAGTCGAGGAGCGCCGGGTCCCATGGCAGCTCGATGAACTCGCAAACCTCGCGGAGGGTGGGCTCCGGGTCCGTCACCAGGGCCTCGTAACGGATCTCGAGATAGCCGTCGAGCGAGGCGCCGACCGAGCGGGCCTTCTCGACCTTCTTGCGCCACCGCTTCGCGACCTTGGCCGCGTCCACGGGCTTCAGCGACAGTGTCCGCATCCGGGAGAGGCCCACGGCCCGCCCGTCGCGGATCACATGGACGAAGCGGGCCTCGGGGAGCACACGCGAGATCCGGCGCATGTACATCGTGTAGCCGGGCGTCTTGTCTCCCCACCGCGGCTTGCCCTGCTTGGCGGCGTAGAGGTCATAGAAGGCCCGGACCGCGCCGCGGGGGCGGACTCGGTCGAGGGCGCGGAAGCGCTCGAGCAACTCCTCTTCGTCCATCGGAAAGTCGCCCCACTTGCGGTGCGACGTGATCGCGGCGAGCAGATCCTCTGGGGTGGCGTCCTCGGACCGGGCCGCCTTGATCAAGCCCGGAATGAAGCCGGTCTCCGGGCGGCATGGCCAGATCCGGATGAGCGTCGAGCATCAGCCGCAGAAGCGTGGTGCCCGAGCGCCCGACGCCCACCACGAACGGTGCGGGGGGCGGCTTCGGGTGTGATCTGCGAAAGGGAAGCCTCATGCGGCGCTCGATGATGGCAGGGCCGCCTCCAGCCGCCGGCCGGATACCCCTCCCCGGTATATGGCGGCCTGCGCTAAAGTGGCCATCGATGAAGGCCCAGGCCGAAACCGTCGGCTACATCGACGACCGTGAAGCGCTCCTGCGGCGTCTGGCCCGCATCGAGGGCCAGGTGCGAGGGATCTCGCGCATGGTCGCTGAGGAGGCTTATTGCGTCGACGTGCTCACGCAACTCGCGGCGGTCACAAAGGCGCTCGATGGCGTCGGCCTTCAGGTTCTCTCGGACCACACCGGCCACTGCGTCCGTGCGGCGCTCGAGCGTGGCGGCCCCGAGGCAGACGCGAAGGTCGAGGAACTGCTTCAGGCGCTGGAGCGCTTCGCCCGCACCCGCTGATGAAGACCACCACGGTCTCCGAGCCCGCGGCGACCGAACCCCCGGCCCACGCACGCCCCTCGACGTACTCGTTGCCACTCGGCCCGGGCCAGCCGCGGCTCCTGCAGACCGTGGCGTTCATCCGCGATCCGGTCGCGATGTTCGAGCGTTGCGCCGAGGTCTATGGAGACACCTTCACGCTGCGCATCTACGGGCCGGGTGACTTGGTCTTCATCTCCGATCCGCCATCGCTGAAGCAGCTCTTCGCCGCGGACCGCGTCAACACGATCGCGCCCGGGCGCAACATCGTCCTGCGGCCGCTTCTCGGTCCCCAGTCAGTGCTGCTGGCCGAGGACGAGGCCCACATGCGCCGGCGCAAGCTGATGCTGCCGCCCTTCCACGGCGACCGCATGCGCGCCTACGAGTCGGTGATCGCTGAGGCGACCGAGCGCGAGATCGAGCGCTGGCCGGTCGATCAGCCGTTCGCGCTTCACCCGAGCATGCAGGCGATCACGCTGGAGGTGATCCTGCGTGCCGTCTTCGGCGTTGAGGACGCAGGGCGCCGCGACGAGCTCGCTCGCAATCTCGTCGACATCCTGGCGACCACGCAATCGCCGCAAGCCGTGGGCATGGTCTCGAGCTTCACGCCGGCGGCTGCCGCCGTGGCGCCGCGCAGCAGCTCGGATCGAGCGGACCGATGAGCTCCTGCTCGCGGAGATCGCCGATCGCCGAGGCGATACCGACCTCACCGAACGCGAGGACATCCTCTCGATGCTGCTGACGGCCGAGTTCGATGACGGCACTCGGATGGGCGATACGGACATCCGCGACCAGCTCATGACCCTGCTGCTCGCCGGACACGAGACCACCGCGACCTCGCTGGCGTGGGCGTTCGACCTCCTGTTCGGGAGGCCCGATGCGCTCGAGCGCCTGCGCTTCGAGCTGGGGGGCGGCGATGACGCATACCTCGACGCCGTGATCGACGAGACTCTGCGGCTGCGGCCGGTGGTTCCGTTCACCGGCCGCCAGCTACGGGCGCCGGCGTCGCTGGGCGGCCACGATCTACCGGCCGGGGCCGTGGTCATGGCCGCGATCTACCTCACGCACATGCGCGAGGACCTCTACCCGCAGGCGCGCAGCTTTCAGCCAGAGCGCTTCATCGACGCCTCGCCCGAGACGTACTCGTGGATTCCCTTCGGCGGCGGGACCCGGCGCTGCCTCGGCGCCGCTTTCGCGAAGTTCGAGATGAAGGTCGCGCTGCGGACGATTCTGGCTCGAGCCGAGCTGTGGCCGGCGCGCCCCGGGCGCGAGCGGATGGTCCGCCGCAACGTGACGCTGGCACCGGCCCGCGGCACGGAGGCGGTGCTGTCGCGGCGCCTTTGAGCTTGCTCAGCTGAAGACGCCGCCAACGACCAGCTCGAGCGTATGACCGTGCTCGGCGAACGTCGTGTCGCCCGGGAGCATGCCAGTGGCGATCTCGAACACCAGAGGCTCGTCCGTGCATGGCTCGTCAACGTCTCCGGCGGCGTCTCGCCGGCGCTGACGCACGTAGGTGGCGCTCTCGGCGACCGAGCCGATGAGAGCGAAGACCGCCTCTCGTGCCCCGCGTGTATCACGATCGTCGCCGAGCCAGCGCAGCTCGACCGCGAACGTTGCGTCGTCGCGGACCCGGGCCGAGACCAGCTCGAGCCGAGCCTGCTCGCGCTGGCACCAGCGACGCAGGTGGGGCAGCAGGTGCGACTCCGGGTCCTCGGCCACCCAATCGGGACGCTCCAACGCTGCAAGCAGTTCCGATGCGCCGGGAACGAGCGCCGTGGCATCGCCGACGCCGCGGCCGCGCTCGTCGATATCCCAGCGGCGGCCCACTACCGGAGCGCCTCGAGGCGCTCCATCACCTCGGGCACGTGCGTGAGGTAGGCGTCGTAGGAGAAGACCTCGTCGACGTCTAGATCAGGAGCCCGCTCGGCGATCAGCTGCTTGAACGGGGTCTCGGTGTCCCAGGCGCGCTGCGCCAACTCCTGCACGAGGCGATAGGCGTCCTCGCGGGCCATGCCCCCCTCGACGAGCGCGGTGAGCACGCGCTGGGAGAAGAGCGCGCCATAGGTCAGCTCCAGGTTCTGGCGCATGCGCTCGGGATGCACGGTCATCTCACGGGCGACGCGGGCGCCGAGGTGTTGCATGTAGTCGAGCCCGATCGTCGCATCGGGCAGCACCACGCGCTCGGCGCCCGAGTGCGAGATGTCTCGCTCGTGCCACAGCGCGATGTTCTCCATACCCACCTGTGAGTAACCACGCAGGACGCGGGCAAGGCCCGTGATGCGCTCGCACAGGATCGGGTTTCGCTTGTGGGGCATGGCGGAGGATCCCTTCTGCCCGGCCGCGAACGGCTCCTCCACCTCGCGCACCTCGGTGCGCTGAAGGTTGCGAACCTCGGTGGCGAAGCGCTCGAGCCCGCCTCCTGCGATGGCGATTCGCGCGAGCACCACTGCATGCCGGTCCCGCGGCACGATCTGCGTCGAGACATCCTCCGCACGCAGTCGCAGCGTCTCCATCACCCGCCGCTCCACCGAAGGGGGGACCGATGCGTAGGTGCCCACCGCCCCGGAGAGCTTGCCCACCGCAGCCTGCTCGAAGGCATCCTCGAGTCGCTCCAGGTTGCGGTGCGCCTCCATCGCGAACCCGGCGAGTCGCAGGCCGAAGGTGGTGGGCTCCGCGTGGACCCCGTGGGTGCGCCCGACGCAGAGCGTCTTGAGATGCTCCACGGCCCTGTCGATCAGCGCATCGCGAAACTCTCGGGCGCCCGCGATGACGATCTCCCCCGCGGCGCGCAGCTGCAGGCCAAGCGCTGTATCGAGCACGTCGGAGGAGGTGAGGCCGTAGTGGATCCAGCGGCCCGCCTCGCCCACCGAGGCGGCCACCACATCGACGAATGCGGCGACGTCGTGGCCGGTGGTTCGCTCGCGCTCCTTCACCGCGTCGGCGTCGACCGACGCGAGATCGCGACAGCTCGCGGCGGCTTCCGCCGGTACGACGCCCTCCGCCGCCCAGGCATCGGTGGCGGCCAGCTCGACTTCGAGCCAGCCCTCCATCCGCTGCTCGTCGGACCAGACGCCGCCTATCTGCGGACGTGTGTAGCGCGAGATCACGGGACGATGATCTAGGAGTTGATGATCCGCGTGGCGAGGACGCCCGCGTTCTTAGCGCCATCGATGGCGACGCATGCGACGGGGATGCCCGGGGGCATCTGCACGGCAGAGAGGAGGGCATCGAGCCCGCCGAGCGCCTTACCGAGGATCGGCACGCCGATCACCGGGAGATCCGTGTGGGCGGCGGCGACTCCGGGCAGCGCTGCCGACATCCCCGCCCCGGCGATGATCACCCTCAGCCCCCGCATCCGCGCGTTGTGGCAGTACTCGCGGACCATCTCGGGATCGCGGTGGGCGCTCATCACGCGAACCTCATAGGCGATGCCGGCCTCTTGCAGGGCCCGCCCCGCCGGGCTGCATCTTCGGCTTGTCGTTCTTCGACCCCATGATGATCCCGACGAGTGGGGCATCCACTTCGATCTCCTCGAAGGCTGCCTCGACCTCGGCCGCCGGATCGATGTCCTGTGGTGCCTCAGCCGGGACCGTCTCGGTCCCCGGCTCCCTGGGTCCGCTGACTTCCATCGCGCGATTCTCCCTCATGCACCGGCCGCGGGGCGGTCAGGGTTGCCGACCGCCCTGGCGGCGATGTCAGTCCGCATCTGCATGCCCTCGAAGCTGATCTGGGTTGCGGCCTCGTACGCCAGCTCCCGTGCTGCGCGGGCGTCGGGCCCGAGGGCCGTGACATTGAGAACGCGACCTCCGGCCGTGACGACCTCTCCATCGCGGACGGCCGTGCCCGCGTGGCTCACCTCGACGCCCGCGAACTCGGCCGCTTGGTCGAGGCCCGTGATGACGTCGCCCTTCGATGAGCTCTCGGGATAGCCGGCGGAGGCGAGGACCACCGTTACGGCCCAGCTCTCGTCGAAGTCCGCGCGAGCACCCTCCAACCCGCCTGGCTCGCGCGAAGCGAGGCAGAGGTCGGAGAGGTCGGAGCGTAGGCGCGGCAGCACCGCTTGCGTCTCGGGGTCCCCGAAGCGGCAGTTGAACTCGAGGACCTTTAGGCCGCTTGAGGCCATCATGAGCCCTGCGTAGAGCACGCCGTGGAAGGGAGTCCCGCGTCGGTGCAGCAGGTCCACGACCGGGCGATGAACGGAATCGGCAAGCTCCTCGACCCGGTCGGCGTCGAAGCCGGGCACGGGGGAGTAGGAGCCCATTCCGCCCGTGTTGGGCCCCTGATCGCCATCGCCGATGCGCTTGTAGTCCTGGGCCGGCGCGAGGGGAAGGACGTTCTCGCCGTCGCAGAGCGCCAGCAGCGAGAGCTCCTCTCCGTCCAGGAAGTCCTCGAGCACAACCGCCGTGTGGCCGAAGCGCTCCTCCACGAAGAAGAGCTCGACGGCATCACGCGCGGAGCGCTCGTCTAGGGCGATGATCACCCCCTTTCCGGCGGCGAGCCCGTCGGCCTTGAGCACCGCGGGGTACGAGGCGCGGGCCAGGTGCTCGAGTGCCTCCGTGCGATCACGCAACACCAGGTGCGAAGCGGTCGGCACTCCTGCCTCCCGCATCACCTCCTTGGCATGCACCTTCGAGCCCTCGAGCCGGGCCGCCGCGGCGCTCGGCCCGAAGGCAGGGACGCCTGCCGCCTCGAGCGCGTCCACCAACCCCGCGACCAGGGGAACCTCGGGGCCGACGACCACCAGTTCGATGCCCTCCGCCACGGCGGCATCGACCAGCCCGTTTGTGTCCTCCGCGCCGACCGCAACGCAGCGGGCGTCGGCGGCGATGCCGGCGTTTCCGGGGGCGGCGAGGATCTCCGAGACAGTTCCGGAGCGCCCGAGCGCCCGCACGATCGCGTGCTCGCGCCCGCCGCCTCCTACGACGAGGACCCGCATGGGGGAGGCCTGCGCCGCCTCGGCCCGGACCTAGAGGGACTTCGTGAACTCCTCTGCGTCGATCGCGGTCAGCGTCTCGTTCATGACGGTGCCCCGAGAGCCCATCTCGATCGAGAGCTTTGCCATCGTCGACTCGTCGGGAGCCTCGACCACGGTGATGAAGTCGTACTCGCCCAGGGTCGCCCACTGGGAGAGCACCTTCACCCCGAGCTGCTCGACCTCCTTGTTGACCTCATGCACCCGGCTGGGGTTGTCCTTCAGGGTCTTCACCCCGTCGGAGGTGAGTCGTGTGAGCATTACGTAGGTCGGCATCGCCACTCCTTTAAGTCGGTCGCATCCCGTGCTTTCTCAGTCCCTCGTGTGCGTGCACGCTAAACCGTGAACGGGCAGGATGTATGCGTGGCCGGCCACCCGTTCCTCGCGGCGAGCGCGATCGCCCTCGCCGTCACCGTCGGCGCCTGTGGCGGGGACGAGCCTCCAGCTCCTTCCGATGGCCCGAACATTGTGCTGATCACGAGCGACGATCAGGCGCTCGACTCGTTTAACCGCAAGGCGATGCCGGAGACGATGCGGCTGCTCGTCGATGGCGGCACGGTGCCGGGGGACTTCACCGTGACCACGCCGCTTTGCTGCCCCTCCCGGGCGAGCCTCCTGACCGGTCAGTACGGCCACAACAACGGCGTCCTCGCCAACCGCTACCGGCTGCTGGAGAACCCCGAGAGCACGCTGCCGGTGTGGCTGCGCGATGCCGGCTACCGGACCGCCCATGTGGGGAAGTACCTGAACAACTACGAGAAGGATTTTCCTGACGTGCCCCCGGCGCCAGGGTGGGAGGAGTGGGCGACCGTGATCGGTGCCTCGTACTTCGACTACGAGGTCCACCTCGAAGACGGCGGCGTTCAGGAGCACGGAACCGAGCCAGCCGACTACCTGAGTCGCGTGATCACCCGCCAGGCGCGCCGCATGATCGCCGGGTCGAAGGACGACGAGCGCCCCCTCTTCCTTCAGGCCGACTACTACGCCCCCCACGCGGATCCCTCCGGCGATCGTCGCTGCAACAACGCCGCGCTGCCCGACCCTCGGGATGCCGATCTCTTCGCGCGAGCGCGGGTCCCGCGAACCCCTTCGTTCAACGAGGCCGAAGTCTCGGATCTGCCCGCATTCCTGCGCCAGCCGGCCTTGACGGGCTCGAGGCTCGCGTCGCTGGAGAGCGACTACCGCTGCACCCTGGCGGCGATGCGTGGGGTCGACCGCGGGATCGGCGAGATCTTCGAGGCGCTGCAAGATGCCGGTGAACTGGATGAGACGGTGGTCGTCTACATGTCCGACAACGGGCTCCTGCGCGGTCAACATCGTTTCGGCGACAGCAAGCACGTCGCCTTCGAGGAGACCCAGCGAGTGCCGATCGCGATGCGCGTCCCCGCCGGCCTCCTGGACTCGAGAGCGCCGGCGACGCTGCGAGGGCCCGCCGCGAACATCGACATCGCTCCGACCCTGCTCGACCTTGCGGGGGCTGAGCCCTGTACGGCCGGCGGCGACTGTCGCGTAATGGACGGGATCTCCCTCGTTCCCGCGCTCAAGCGGAAAGAGCCCCTTGACCCGCGGCGGGCGCTGCTCGTCGAGATCGACGAGAACGCCGATCCGACGAGGTTCGTTGGCCCCTGCCGCTATCGCGGGCTGCGGGTCGAGGGCCTCTTCTACCTCGAGCACGAAAGTGCGCAGAGCCTCGAGACCGGGGAATGCGTGAGCGTCCAAGATCGCGAGCTCTACGACCTGCGCCGCGACCCGTTCCAGCTGCGCAACCTGTTGCCCCCGGGTGGTGGCGATCCTCGCTCGGAGGAGCTCGCGGAAACGCTGTCCGAGCGTGTCGAGCGCATGCATGATTGCGAGGGGATCAGGGGTCGCGACCCGCGACCGCCGGCGGGCGTCTCCTACTGCGGCTGAGCTCCGGGCCGGCTACTCGCAGCTCGGCCCGGCGCACTGCGCGAGGTCGGCGAGGCGGTCCCCCAGCTCCGCCACCCGCTGGGGCTCGGAGCGGGCCTGGTTTGAGAGCTGGAAGGGATCGGTTTCGAGGTCGTAGAGCTCGCGCTCCCAAGGCTCGCAGCCCGAGCCGCGGTCGTCCCGGCGCTCCACGTAAAGGAGCTCCGGCGCTCGCAGGGCCTGGTAGCCGCACTCGCCCGGCGGCTCCAGCTCCATCAGGATCGCACGGTCGGCCGGGAACCCTACGCCGTGGCCGCGCAAGAGGGCGGCCAGCGAGCGCCCGTCCACCTCTCGGCACTCGTCGTCGACGCAAGTGTCGACACCGGCGATGCCGGCGAAGGTAGGTGCGAGATCGATGTTCGCCACTACCTCGTCCACGTTTCGGGGCGCCTCGCCACCCAGCAGCTCGGGCTCGGCCCGGATCACGAGCGGAACCGCGATCGACTCCTCGTAGGGCTCCACCTTGCCGTGCGGGAAGCGGTGCTCCCCGAAGAGCATGCCGTTGTCGGAGGTGAACACGAAGACCGTGTCCTCGAGCTCGCCGGAATCCCGCAGCTCCCCGACGAGCTGAGCAACGCCGCGGTCGACCTCGCGCAGCGCGGCCTCCGAGCAGCGGAAGTTGCGTGCCGCCTGCTCGCGGCTGCGCGCATCCATGCGGGGGAGTTCGCGGACGATCCGCGGCTTGTCGGACACGTCCCGTTCGTTGTAGGCCGGACCCTGAGGCGCCTGGTCGTCCGCGAAGGGGGGGTAGTCCCGCGACAGGGGCTCGGGCGCGAAGCCCTCGCACGGTCCGCTCTGGGGCGATCTCGCGTGCGGGGCGTAGTGCGCCTGCCAGAGGAAAAACGGTCCCTCGCCCGCCTCGCGGACGAAGCTAACGGCACGCCGGTTGAGCAGCGAGGTCAGATAGGTGTCGTGGAACGTGCGCAGCTCCTCGCCGTCGCTCACCTCGGGGTCGGTGTAGGAGGGTTCGCCCTCTGCTGAGAGGGCGAACCAGTGGGAGAAGCCGGGGGCCGGCTCGGCGTCCTCCTCGCTCACGTAGCCGTTCAGGAACTTGCCGACCAGCCCGGTCTCATACCCCTGCTCGCGCAGCCATCCGGGCAAGGTCGACTGGGGCTGGGTGAGCCCATCGGGGTTGTTCCAGAGAATCCCGTGGTTGTGCGGGTACTGACCCGTGAGCAAGCCCGCGCGGCTCGGACAGCAGCGTGGTGGCGAGGCGAACGAGTTGCGAAAGCGGGCGCCACGGTCGACCAGGAGGCGGAAGGTCCGCGGCATCACGCGGCGCGTGAAGGTCGAGACGGACTGATCGTCGGTCTGGACCACGACGAAGTTGGGCGCGGAGGGGTCGCCTGGTCGATCAGGCTGGATCTCGGGTGGCGATCCGCTTTCGTCCCCGCCGCAGGCACCGCAGGTCATGGCCACGGCGGCAGCGAAGACGGCCAGCGCGACGCGAGGCATCGGGCTCACGAGACGAGGTCGATCAGCCGGGCGTATCCCGCAACGGTGTGGCGCCAGTCGAGGCGCTCTCGCTCGGCCAGCGCGCCCTGGTGCAGCTGCTCCCGCAGCGCGGGGTCGGCGAGCCGCTTGATCGCCTTTCGCAGGTCGCGAACGCTCGGGTCGTACGAGGGGATCCCCGACTTCGCCTCTCCCTTTCGACGGCTCTTCACCAGCAGGCCGTTCACCTCGTCCCGGACGATCTCGTTCATCGGCGGATTGTCGTTCGTGATCACGGGCATCCCGAACGCGCTTGCCTCGTAGAGGTGCAGGCCGAGGCCCTCCCAGCGGCTCGGGGAGAGACAGACGTCAGCGGAGGCGAAGAGACGCAGATGCTCGTCGGTGGGCAGGTCCTCGAGGATCACGGTGATCCGCGGGTCCTCCCTCGCCGCCCGCTCGAGGCGCTCGGCTTGGCGCTCTACCTGGGCCTTCACGGTGAGCCGCAAATTCGGGTCGGAGACCCCGCCAAACGCTTTCAGGATCGGGCGCAGGGGCTTGCGCTTGGAGAGGAATCCGGCGGGATAGAAGTACTCGACCGTCTCTGCGTCCGATTTCCTCTCAGGAGCGTAAGCGAGCAGGTCTGGATGCACCCCCCACTGCACGTAGGGGCTTTCGATGCCCATGCTCGCGTAGCGGTCGACCTCGCAGCGCGTGAGCGAGTAGATGACGTCCAGCGCCTCGCTCGCCAGCTCGACGTCCGAGTGCGAGAACTGCTCCCAGACGAAGCGGCCCACGGTCTTGACGCCCGCGCGCCGCAGCGCGGAGATCCCTTCGAACCCGTAGTTCTGGTCGAAGAAGGCGATCTCGATCCCGGTCTCGGCAGCCCAGTTGAGGTAATCGGCGGTGGGGATGTCGTAGGCCGCGGCTTCCGTCACCCCGGGCTGATCCCAGACGTCGGAGCGGTCGACGAAGGCCGCGCGGATGTTCGAGGCGCGCGTGGGACGCGCAAGCACGAACGTCTCGTGACCCAGCTCGTCGAGCACGGTGCGTATCTGACGCGCAACGACGCCCTGCCCGCGGTTGAACCAGTAGGCGCAGATCCCGATCTTCATGCGGCGGCAGAGGGTATTGCGCTCCGCCCCTCCCGGACGTACAGTTTGGGCGATGAGCAGGGGACGGATCTCGGCGCTTGCCGCGACGCTCTCGGCGGGGCTTCTTCTAGCGGTGCTAGCTGCGAGCCCGGTGCTCGGCGGCGATGAGCCCGATCCCGACACGGGGGATGAGAATCTCGGCACCTCGGTCCTTCGCTACAACTCGGACGGGGAGCCGTTCGACCTGATGAATGACGGGTATGCATCGTCCGTCGCCGGCTGCGGGCCCGACGACCGGCACATCGTCGGCGGTGGCGTGCACCTGGTCGGGCCCGATCCCGAGGAAGCGGTCTCCAGCACGTGGCCCTACGACTGGACCGACGCGGACGACGAACCCGAGGACGGCTGGCGCGCCTCAGGCCGCAGCGCTTTTGCCGGCACGCTCGAGACGTTCGCGATCTGCAAGAGCGAGCCGCAGCCCGACTACCTGGGCGGCGAGGTCACGAACTCGGCGAGCAGCGTGCGCTTGGCCGAGCAGGGTTGTGGCGGCGGCACGGTGTTCGGGGGCGGTGGGTTCATTGCCACCACGGGCAGCTACCTGACCCAGTCCTATCCGATCGACAAGGGCGACGCGAACTCGAGGCCCGAGGACGGCTGGGCGATCAAGCTCTACGACACGCAGAGCGGGGCCGGGGTGATGCACATACGGGCCGTCTGCGGGAACGGGAGCGCTTCGTATGAGACCGAGAAAAAGAGCTTTCAGCCGGGCCAGGAGGAGGCGGCCGTAGCCGGATGTCCGTCCGGCACGCACGTCTCCGGCGGCGGCGCGAAGGTCTCCGGGCCCGGGGCAGAGGTGAGCCTCGGCGGGACGTTCCCCTACGACGACAACGATCCCAACACCACGCCGGACGACGGGTGGAGGGCCTCGGGCTTCAACGACTCGGCTGAGAACCAGAAGCTCACGACCTACGCCATCTGCCTCGACTGAGGGGACGTGCGCTCGAAGGTGAGCTCGCCGCCCGAGGCGTCGACGCGGACCGCGTCGCCCTCGGAGAACTCGCCCTCCAAGATCTTCAGGGCGAGCTTGTCGATCAGCTGCCGCTGAATCACTCGCTTCAGCGGACGAGCGCCGTAAGTGGGGTCGTAGCCCAGGTTGCCGAGCAGCGTGCGGGCATCGTCTGAGAGCTCGATGGTGATGCCCTTCTCCTCAACGCGGCGCGCGAGCAGCGACACCTGCAGGTCGACGATCCGGGAGATGTCTTGACGCGAGAGACGGTGGAAGATCACCGTGTCGTCGATGCGGTTCAGGAACTCTGGCTTGAACGTCTGCTGGAGCACCTCTTCGACGCGCTCGCGCATGCGCTCGTCGACCGCCTCGGCCGCGATGCGATCGCTGCCGACGTTCGAAGTCATGATCAGGATCGTGTGGGTGAAGTCGACGTTGCGGCCCTTGCCGTCGGTGAGGCGCCCGTCGTCCATGAGCTGGAGCAGGACGTTGAAGACGTCCGGATGTGCCTTCTCGATCTCGTCGAGGAGCAGCACCGCGTAGGGTCGGCGGCGAACGGCCTCGGTGAGCTGACCGCCCTCCTCGTAGCCGACGTAGCCGGGCGGAGCCCCGATCAGACGCGCGACGGAGTGCTTCTCCATGTACTCGGACATATCGATGCGAACCATCGCCTGCTCGGAGTCGAACATGAACTCGGCCAGGGCGCGCGCGAGTTCGGTCTTGCCCACGCCGGTCGGTCCCAGGAACAAAAACGAGCCGATCGGCCGGTGGGGGTCGGCTAGGCCGGCGCGTGAGCGCCGCAGCGCGTTCGAGACGGCCTCGACCGCCTCGTCTTGGCCAACGACCCGCTCGTGCAGGCGCTCCTCCATGTGGATCAGCTTTTCGACCTCGCCCTCCATGAGGCGCGAGACCGGGATGCCGGTCCAGCGGGCGACGACCTGGGCGACGTCCTCCTCGGTCACCTCCTCGGTGAGCATCGAGCCGCCCTCAGCGTGGAGCGAGCGCAGGCGCTCCTCCTGCGCGGAAAGCGTCTTCTCGAGCTCCGGGATCTCGCCGTAGCGAAGCTCGGCCGCCCGCTCGAGGTTCTGATCGCGCTCGGCGCGCTCGGCCTCGCGGCCGGCTTCCTCGAGCTGGGCCTTGGCGCCCTTGATCGCCTCGATCGCATCCTTCTCCGCGTGCCAGCGCGCCCTCATCTCGGCCGAGCTCTCATTGAGCTCCGCGAGCTCCGACTCGATCGCCTCCCGGCGGGCCTTCGAGGCCTTGTCCTTCTCCTTCGAGAGCGCCTGCTTCTCGATCTCGAGCTGCTGGATGCGGCGGTCCACCTCGTCGATCTCGACGGGGGAGGACTCGATCTCCATCTTGAGCCGCGAGGCGGCTTCGTCGATCAGGTCGATGGCCTTGTCGGGAAGGAAGCGATCGGCGATGTAGCGCTCGGAGAGGGTCGCCGCGGCGACGATGGCGGGGTCTGAAATGCGGACGCCGTGGTGGACCTCGTAGCGCTCCTTGAGGCCGCGCAGGATCGCGATCGTGTCGTTGATGTCGGGCTCGCCGACGAGCACGGGCTGGAAGCGGCGCTCGAGCGCGGCGTCCTTCTCGATGTGCTTGCGGTACTCGTCGAGCGTGGTGGCGCCGACCGCCCGCAGCTCGCCTCGGGCGAGCATCGGCTTCAGCAGGTTGGCGGCGTCGACGGCGCCCTCCGCCGCGCCCGCGCCGACGATCGTATGGAGCTCGTCGAGGAAGAGAACGATCTGCCCTTCGGCCGCTTGGACCTCGCCGAGGACCGCCTTGAGGCGCTCCTCGAACTCGCCGCGGTACTTGGAGCCGGCCAGCAGGGAGCCGATGTCGAGAGCGATCACGCGCCGGTCGCGCAGCGACTCGGGCACGTCGCCGTCGGTGATGCGCTGGGCGAGGCCTTCGACGATCGCGGTCTTGCCGACGCCCGGGTCGCCGATCAGGACGGGGTTGTTCTTGGTGCGCCGGGAGAGGACCTGGATCACCCGGCGAATCTCCTCGTCGCGCCCGATCACCGGGTCGAGCTTCCCGGCGCGGGCGTCGGCCGTGAGATCGCGACCGTAGCGCTCAAGCGCCTCGGCCATCTCCTCGGCGTTGGGCGAGTCGACCTTGCCGGGGCCTTGGGTCTCCGCAACGGCCGTCGCGAGCAGGTCGCGATCGGGCAGCAGGCCGGAGGTCGAGGTCGACTTCTCGGCAAGCGCGAGGAGCAGATGCCCGACCGAGATGAACGTGTCGCCGCGGGCGGACATCTCCTTCTCAGCGCGCTGAAGGACCTTGAGGAAGGCCTGGGAGGGCCGCGCTTCGGCATCCTCGCCCGTCGACGTCGGCAGCTCGGCCACCGCGCCTCGGGCCCGCTCGGCGATCGAGCCGACGTCCGCGGAGAGCTTGCGCAGAGCCGCCGGGGCGAACCCGTTCTCTTGCTCGAGCAGGGCGAGCAGCAGATGCGCGGGGGCCACCTCGGGATTGCGGTTCGCCACGGCCAGCCGCTGCGCCTCAGCGACGGCCTCCTGCGATTTGATCGTGAATCTGTCTGCCTGCACGGTTACGTCAATTCTACAGCAAATCTAAGTCGATGCAACTCAGATTTGGACCCGTGCTCAGGCACGAAACAGCGCTATCCGTGCCGCGACCCCACTTCGGGGGCCTCCCGCCGCAACGCCCGCACCGCCACCGCCCCCAGGAGAGTCGCGGGCATCGCACCCGCCAGCCCGCGCAGACCCGCCCGCCTCTCTCCCGCGGCGAGCAGGAGCGCAAACGCGAGAGCATCGCCCGCGTCGCATACAGCGACCGCGGTTGTCGCCGCCGCCAGGCGCCTGCGGTCCCCGAGCGAGCTCGCCTGCCAAGCCCCCAAGACGAGGTCGCGGGTGCCGGCGATGCGGGCGATCGCGAGCGCCTGTGCGGTCGAGGGTGAATCGAGGCCCAGGGCTTTGAACGCCGGTCCCGGAGCGAGCCAGATGGCGGCGCCGATCGCAAGACGGCCGCCGGCCAGGCCCATGGCGAGCAGGCGCTCGCGCTGAGCGGGCTCGTCTGCACCCTCGGCCGACGTCACGAAGCCAGTATTCACGACCTGAAAACACGCGTGAGCGCCGGCGAGATAGGGTGCTGCTCCTCATGGAGAGGGAGCGGTCGCGGGGGGAGCGATCCGGGAGCGCTACGGCGCCCGATCAGCCGAACCGCGTCCAGCTCGATGAGGCCGAGGTGCAGGCCGAGCTCGCGGCGCTCGTTGAGACGTGGACGGCAGGGGCCGAACGCTCAGCCGCGCGTCGCCAGGAGCAGCGCGAAACCCGGCGTCGGGCGCGGATCCGGACGCTCGCGGTGGCGTTCGCCGTGGGGAGCGTCGCGACCCTGGCGATCCTCGCCGTCTCGGCGCTGCGGGGAGCCGAGGAGCCTCGGATCAACTTCGGCGGCGCGGCCAAGGCATCACGCTTCGACCGCCACGTCGCCGTCCCTGATCCTGCCGGGCGCTCCTCGGGTCTACGCTCCGCCGGCGATCCCGGCACCACGTCAGGTCGCCGAGGCCCGGGCCTTCGCCCGCTCGCGGGAGGGCCCCGTGTCGTTCGCCGTCGTCGATTCGCGGGGAACCGAGCATGCCTTCGCTGGCGATCGGCAGTTCGTCTCGGCGAGCGTGGTCAAGGCGATGCTGCTGATCGCGGAGATCGATCGCCTGCATGCCGAGGGGCTGCCGCTCGATCCCACCACCCGCTCACTGCTCGAGCGGATGATCACCTACAGCGACAACGATGCGGCGGACACCATCTACTCCCGCGTCGGCGATCGGGGGCTCTTCGCTGTCGCCCGCCGGGCGGGCCTCGAGCACTTCACGGTCACCGGCTATTGGGCCAACGCGCAACTCACGGCCGCTGACATGGCCCGGCTGATGGCGCGCCTCGACCGCCTCCTGGTCGGCGCCCACGAGCCATTTGCCTCCGACGTCCTCGACCGCGTCGTGCTCGAACAGCGATGGGGCATCCCCGCGGCGGTCGCGGGCGACGGCTGGCAGCAGCGGTTCAAGGGTGGCTGGCGTACGACCGAGCGCGGCCAACTGGTCCACCAGATCGCCCGCCTGGACCGCGAGAACGTGACCGTCTCCCTCGCCGTCCTGACCGACGGCGCCCCCTCCATGGACTATGGCATCGCCACCGTCCGCGGCATTGCCGAGCGGCTTTTCAGTCCGGCTCAGACTTCCCGCGAGCCGAGGCTGGCTGCCCCCGTTCGACTGGGATTGTGATTCCCTCGTCCTCGTAGGCCCCGTAGGGCACGATCTCGGCGCGCATCGAGCGCCGCACCCGGTCCACCTCGTCCAGCATCTCCTGCTCGAGCTCGGCTGCGCGATTGCGCATCTTGCGCAACTCGCGGCGGGTGCGCTCCAGCTGCGCCTCGAGCTCCAGCACCGTCTCGACCCCGGCGAGGTTGAGCCCCTCGTCCGCGGTCATCTGCTGAATCCGGCGCAGCCGATCGACATCCTCCTGGGAGTAGAGACGGGTGTTCTTCGGCGAGCGCTTTGGCGTGATCAGCCCACGCGCCTCGTACATCCGCAGCGTCTGGGGATGCATTTCCGCAAGCTCGGCTGCCACCGAGATCATGAACACCCCGCGGTCGGCATCGAACGTCGTAGTCGTCGTGCGGGTCCGCCGCACGCGCCGGGGAGGCTGCGCTGCACTGGCCTTCGGGTTCCCGCTCATGAGTCACGTCCCTACCTTCGCGGCTCGGGCGGACGCATCGCGCAACAGGCGCTCGCGCGGGTCGCGCTCGTTCATCGTCTGGGCGAAGCCCTCGAGGGCGCGCTGCTGTTCGCGTTGAGGTCGCTTGGGACCTCGATCTCGAGCCGGTAGTGAATGTCACCGCGGCCGCGGCCGCCGGGCTTCGGGGGGCCCTCGCCACGGAGCCGCTGGACCGTCCCGTGCTGCGTTCCGGCCGGCACTCGGATCCGCTTGGAGCCGTTCAGCGTCGGTACTTCCACCGGGGCTCCCTGGCTCGCCTCGGCGAAGGTGATGGGCACAGTGACTTCGAGATTGCCGTCGTCGCGCTGGTGAAAGACGGGGGAGCCTCGACGCGCGTGACCACGTAAAGGTCGCCCGGCGGCCCGCCGAGCGGACCGTCCTCGCCCTTGCCCGCAACCCGGATCCGGCTGCCGTCGCGGACCCCGGCGGGGACCTTCACGCGATAGCGCTTGCGCTGCAGCGTCCGCCCCGTGCCGGCACAGGTCTCGCACGGTGACTCGATGATCTCCCCGCGCCCGCCGCACTGTGGGCACGGTTGACTGATGGAGAAGAAGCCCTGGCTCTCCGAGTCGATCCCGCGACCGCCGCAACGCGGGCAGGTGATGGGGGCGGTCCCGGGCTTGGCGCCGCTGCCGCCACAGGTCGTGCAGACGGATTGCTTTGGCACGGTGACGGAGATCTCCGATCCCTCCATCGCCTGGTCGAAGCTGAGCCGTACCTCCGTCTCGAGGTCGCGGCCGCGGATCGCCTGCGCGCCGCCTGCGCCTCCACCCCCGCGGCTGAAGATCGTGGAGAAGATGTCGCCGAGATCGGAGCTGAAGCCGCCACCGGCCCCGCCGCCCCGCCGCCGAGGTTGGAGAACATGCCACCCGCGTCGTACTGCTTGCGCTTTTCGGGGTCGGAGAGGGTGTCGTAGGCCGACTGGACCTCCTTGAAGCGCTCCTCCGCCCCCGCATCGTCCGGGTTGCGGTCCGGGTGGTAGTCGCGCGCGAGCTTGCGGTAGGCCTTCTTGATCTCCTCGGCTGAGGCCTTCTTGCCGACGCCGAGAACCTCGTAGGGGTCACGGGCCATCTCAGCTCACTCCCCGACGATGACCTTCGCCGCCCGCAGCACCTGCCCGTCGAGCCGGTAGCCCTTGTCGAGCGTCTCCAACACGGTTCCGGGCTTGGCGCCTTCGCTTGGGCGCGTTGCGACGGCCTCATGCCAGGCCGGGTCGAAGCTCTCACCCGTGGGGTCGTACGCCTCGACGCCGGATCGCTCCAGGCCCCCGCGAAGCTCGCGGAGGACAAGCTCGATGCCCTCGGCAAGCGGGTCCGGCGCGGAGCGGGCCGAGGCGACCGCGCGCTCCAGGTTGTCGAGCGCCGGGACGAGCTCCCGAGCGACCGCGATCCGGCCGCGACGCTCCGCGTCGGTCGCCTCACGGGCCGCGCGCTTGCGGTAGTTCTCGAAGTCGGCTCGGGCCCGCTGCGCGAGCTCGAGGTACTCGTCGCGCTCGCGCTTGGTGTCGGCCAGCAATCCGTCGAGATCTGCAGAGACCTCGTCCGCCGCCTCCTCGGTTGCGGCGACGTCGGTAGCGGTCTCCTCCTCAGCGCCATCAGGGACGCCCGCCGGGGCGCGGGCGTCCTGCTGCGAAGCCGGCGCGGTGGCCGGCCTTCTGGTCGGATCGGCGGCGCTCACGAGCGCTCTTCGTCGACCACCTCGGCGTCGACGACCTCCTCCTCGTCGTCGCCGGCGCCGTTGGCCGACGCCCCGTCGCCGGCGCCGGAGGCCGCCTGCTCGGCCGCGGCCGCCTGGTAGATCTGCTCGGAGACCTTGTGGAAGGCCGCCTGCAGCGCGTCGGTCTTCGCCTTGATCTCATCCGCGTCGCTCGACTCGAGCACGCTCCGCAGATCGGCGATCGCGCCCTGGATCTCCGTCTTCGACGCGGTGTCGACCGAATCGCCCATCTCCTCGAGCTGCTTCTCAGCCTGGTAGGCGGAGTGCTCCGCGACGTTGCGCGCCTCGGCGAGCTCGCGTTGCTTGCGGTCCTCGTCTGCGTGTGACTCGGCGTCCTTGATCATCTGCTCGACCTCGGACTCGTCGAGCCCGGAGCCGCCCTTGATCTCGATCGTCTGCTCCTTGCCGGTGCCCAGGTCCTTCGCGGAGACACTGAGAATGCCGTTGGCGTCGATGTCGAAGGTGACCTCGATCTGCGGCAGGCCGCGCGGCGCCGGGGGGATGCCGGTGAGCTGGAACTTGCCCAGCGACTTGTTCCCTGACGCCATCTCTCGCTCGCCCTGCAGCACGTGGATCTCGACCGACGGCTGGTTGTCGTCGGCGGTCGAGAAGACCTCGGACTTCTTCGACGGGATCGTCGTGTTGCGCTCGATCAGCTTCGTCATCACGCCGCCCTTGGTCTCGATGCCGAGGGTGAGCGGGGTGACGTCCAAAAGCAGCACGTCCTTGACGTCCCCGGCGAGCACGCCCGCCTGGATCGCGGCGCCGACGGCGACGACCTCATCGGGATTGACGCCCTGATGCGGGTCCTTGCCGACCAGCTCCTTGACCTTCTCCTGGACCGCGGGCATCCGGGTCATGCCGCCGACGAGGACGACATGGTCGATCTCGGAGCCGGCGTCGGCCAGCGCCCGCTTGACGGGCGCCACGACGCGCTCCAGCAGGTCGGAGGTGAGCTCGCCCAGCTTGGCGCGGGTGAGCTTCACGTCGAGGTGCTTCGGCTCGTTGTCGATCGCGGTCAGGAAGGGGACGCTGATCTGCGTCTCCTGGGTGGCGGAGAGCTCGATCTTGGCCTTCTCGGCCTGCTCGTAGAGGCGCTGCAGGGAGCGCTTGTCGTTGGAGACGTCGACGCCCTGGTCGCGCTTGAACTCGGCCACGAGCCACTCGACGATTGCCTTGTCCCAGTTGTCGCCGCCCAGATGGTTGTCGCCCGAGGTCGACTTGACCTCGAAGACCCCGTCGCCGATCTCGAGCACGGACACGTCGAACGTGCCGCCGCCGAGGTCGAAGACGAGGATCGTCTGGTCGGACTCCTCCTTGTCGAGCCCATACGCGAGCGCTGCCGCGGTCGGCTCGTTGATGATGCGCTTGACCTCGAGGCCGGCGATCTTGCCGGCGTCCTTGGTGGCCTGGCGCTGGTCGTCGTTGAAGTAGGCGGGAACCGTGATCACCGCCGAGTCGACGGTGTCACCCAGCTTCGCCTCGGCGTCCGCCTTCAGCTTCTGCAGGATCATCGCCGAGATCTCCGGGGGCGAGTACTGCTTGTCGCGAACGTCGACCCGCACGTCGCCGTTCGGGCCTGGCTCGACGGCGTAGGGGACGATCGTCTCCTCCTCCTTTACCTCGGCCTCCTTGCGGCCCATGAAGCGCTTGATGGAGAAGATCGTGTTCTCGGGGTTCATCACCGCCTGGCGCTTGGCAGCCGTTCCGACCAGGCGCTCGCCCGAGTCGGTGAAGGCAACCACGGATGGGGTCGTGCGACCGCCCTCCGAGTTCTCGAGCACGGTGGGCTCGCCGCCCTCCATGACAGCGACGCAGGAGTTGGTGGTCCCCAGGTCGATACCGATTGTCTTAGCCACTATGAAGCTCCTCTTCTCAGCAAGGCCACGCTCCGTCGGACGGGCGTCGCCCTAATTCTCATCAGGAAAGAAATCTGAGTGAGAGCGTAGCAGATGTGTGGCGGCTAGTTGGCGGAGCCGGTGCCCTCTTCGGTGCTGGGCGCGCACTCGCCGGCTGGAGCCAGCTCGCGCTCGTCGGCGGGCAGCAGCGGCCCTTGATCCTCCGCGAGCTGGCCGGCGTAGGCCGCGACGAATCCAGACACCTCCTGGGCGATTGATCCCTCGAGGATCCCGGCGGGCATGCGGCCTTCGAGCCCGCACGTGACCGCGTTCAACACCCGGGAGTACGAGGATTCAAACGAGCCGGTGTTCGCCTCGAGCACCTCCTCTGGGGATAGTCCCTCGGCCGGGGGCTGGACGGCGAGGATCTCGTCCAGATTGGGCCCGACGACGCCATCGGTGCCGCCTGCGGCGAGCGTGTGGCAGGCGCCGCACTTGTCGGCGAAGATCTCCTGAGCCGCCTCGTCCTCCGACTCGACCGGCACGGCTGTTGCCTGCTCCGAGCCCTCCTTCGCGAACGCGAGGTAGGCGAGCACCCCGACGAGGGCGACGAAGGCTGCAAAGATCAGGAAGGGGCGGTTGCTCATTGCTCTCGTCTCAGTCCCGCACGGCGTGCGGCCACCGGTCAGGCGGCCCCGATACTAATGCGCGGCGACGCTCGATCGCCGCAACGAACGCCACGGGCGCAACGAGAAGCGCCCCCCGCGACGTCCGTGTCGCGGAGGGAGTCCTCGCTGAGCCTGGCTCGCCCCTACGGGGTCGGGAACTGCAGCGTCGAGAAGACGCCCAGGTGATCCGACGCCCAGAGGCCGAAGCGCTCGTACTCGTCGGGATCGTCCCCGGTCGCGAACGAGTTCACGAGGGTGACGTCGTTCGAGTTCGGGTCGACGCCCTCGCCCGGATCGTCGTCCGAGACCATGATGTGGTCGACGGTGTGGTCGATGTCGTCGAGCGCCGTCAGCGGGTCCTCGCCGATCAGCTCGTCGTCAAAGCAGCACGAGTACTGCTCGTCGACGCCGTCGGTATTGAGGCCGTCGTAGCTGCGCTCCTCGAGTCCCTTGCTGACGATCTCCGCGTATGGGAGCTCGTCGGCAACGTGCCCGGGCGTGTTCCCCAGCGTCTCGACGATCTCGTCGTCGGAGTTGAGATCGCCGACCAGGACGACCGGGAACGACGTGCCGCCCGGGTTTGCCGGGCCGATCTCGTCCGCCTCGCCGAGACCGACCTCGGTGATTCCGGCGACCAGCTGCTCGGCCTGAGCCAGCTTGGCGTCGTTGTCGAACGCCTCGAGGTGCGTATTGACGAAGCGGAACTTCGTTCCCCGCACCTTGGCGTCGATCGCGACGAACCCGCGCCAGACGGTGACGTCGAGCGGGGTGCCGCCGATGTTCTCGATCTGCAGGCTGCGCTCCTTGTCGAAGCGCTGGCTGAAGTCGAACTTGGTCTGGACGTCGGCCTTGTTGCCGGTGCGCTTGAGGACGACGTCGCGCATCGTGAGCCGTCCGTCGAGTGGGTCCCCGCCGGAGAGCGGGGCCTCGATGTCGGCCTCCTTCTGCTGGCGGACGACCTCGTAGTCGGTGCCCTTGCCCTTGTTCAGCTCCTTCATCAGCAGCGCGAGGAAGTCGAACTCGACCTCATCGGCGGGCGTCGTCGGCCCGTCCGGGCCGGGAGGCTCTTCGAAGGTCCGGTCCGCGCGCCAGAGCGCGACCTCCTGGAGGCCGACGAGGTCGGGCCTGCGCGTCGTTGATCTCCTTCGCGAGCAGCTTCGCACGGTTCGGGAAGTCGGTGGTCTGCGACGTCGTTCCAGATCCCCTGCGGCGGCGAGCGCGAGCTCGAGCGGGGTCGTCGCCGCCAGTGCCGGAGTGAGATCGGCGCCGAGGTAGAGGTTGCGGCTCATGACCTTGACCTTGCCCTCGGCCGGGGCCGCCTGGGCGGCGGAGGGGAGGGCGAATGCTGCGAGCCCGGCCGCGACGCCGAGAGCGATGGCGACACGCGGGCGGGAATGCTTACGTTGACTCAAGAGTTTCCTTTCGGAGGGTCGGATGGATGGCGTACTGCTCCCTGTAACAGTCGGCACCCCCATTCTGTGCGCGGGCATCCCCGGTTTCATCGCGGAGACCCCGCAGGGCTGGTGCGGAAAACTACTGAGCGCCACCTGCCGGCGCGGACGCCCGCAGCTCCCGCCCGTAGGGGCACATGCGCAAGAGCGCGCAGTCGGAGCAGCGCGGGCGAGGCCGGCAGATCGCCCGCCCGTGCCTGATCAGGTTGATGTGGAACTCGTACGCATCCTCCGGATCGACCATCCGGCCGATCTCGTCGTGGGCTTCTTCAAAGGAGGCGCCCTCTCGAAAGAGGCCCAGTCGCGTGCCGACCCGGTAGACGTGGGTGTCGACCGGGATCTCGGGCCGGTCGAAGCTGAAGATCAACACGCAGGCGGCCGTCTTGCGACCCACGCCGGGCAGGTCGGTGAGGTAGGCGAGCGCCTCGTCGCGCGGGGCGTCGGCGAGCCAGTCGAGGTCGGGATGGTCGCCGAGCAGGCGCAGGATCTCCTGGATCCTGGGCGCCTTCGTGTTGGCGAGGCCTCCCGGGCGGAGCGCCTCGATCAACTCCTCCACGGGAGCGTCACGGACCTCCTCCCAGGTCGGGTAGCGCTCGCGCATGCGACCGTAGGCGCGGTCTCGGTTGCCGTCGCTGGTGTTCTGCGAGAGCACGGTTCGCACCAGCTCGGCGATGGGGTGGCCGTGCGGCTGGTTCACCGGGCGCCCGTAGATCTCGCGCAGGCGGTCGCGGATGGCGCGGACGCGAGCGCGCCGGGGCCGCTTCCAGGCCGCGCTGCTCACGCGCCCAGCGCTCCCCAGCTCATGCAGGCTCGCGCGCCGGCCGCACATGCGGCCTCGAGCGAGTTGGCCACGGCGCTCGGCGCCCACCCCGCCAACGCAACCCCCGCCGTGAGCGTTCCAAAGAAGGCATCACCGGCCCCAAGCGGGGCGACCACGTCGACCTCGGGCGCCACGGCTTCCGCTTCGGCCTCGCCCCGGGCGACCGCGCCCTCGTCGCCCATCGTCACAACGGCCACGCGGGCTCCCAACTCACACAGCGCCTCGGCCGCCTCGGGCGCTTCGGTCTGCGGATCGAGCTGAGCGATGTGCCGCGCCTCGTCGAGGTTGGCGCGGACCATGAACGCTCCCCTGCAGGCGTCGCGGCTGCGCTCGTGTGCCTGCTCCATCCGCGCCCAACGGTTGGGCCGGATGTTGGGATCGAAGAGGACCGGCAGTCCGCGCTCGAGCGCACGGTCCCGAGCGCGCAGGGTGAGCTCGCGCTCCGGGGCCCCGACGAGCGTGTTCGAGCCGAAGACGAGCGCGCTCGAATGCTCGAGCGCCTCGTCGATCCGCTCGCCCGCCGCGTGCATGGCCGCGTCGATGCCGTTGCCGTAGACCCGAAAGCGAGCTTCCCGGGTGGCGTCGAAGGTCACGAATGCGATCGGCGTCCGCAGCTCCTCGACCTGTGAGAACCAGCGGAGGCCGACGCCCTCCGCGTCCAGGCGCGCCCGCAGCCAGGAGCCCCATTCGTCATCGCCCACGCCCGCGAGGACGGCTACATCCGCGCCCGCCCGCGCGATCGCCACGGCGACGTTCGCGAGCGCTCCTCCGAAGTGTGGTCTAAAGCGCGCGGCCTGCGCCGGGTCGGCCACCACCTCCTCGCAGAGGAGGTCGACGATGGCCTCTCCCAGGCAGAGGATCGCGCCATCGCCAGGCTCGGGGGCTCGCATGGGCGGAGGATATGCTCGCCGCGTGCTTGCCCACGCGAAGCCGTGAAGACCGAGAATCTCCTGGTCGACGGGGTCCGCGTCTTCGTTCGCCGTACCGACGGGGAGGGAGCGCCGCAGCCGACCGTGGTCGACTCGGTCTGCGAGTTCATCTAGCTTGCCGCCCATGGAGCGCACCCCTCCGCCACGCGCACGCTCCGGGCAGGAGCTCAGGGTCTACGCGCGCAACCGGCTGATCGAGTCGCGGCTGACGCCGAACGCGATCTCGATGACGGGCCTCGTGCTGAACCTTGCCGCGGCGGTGCTCGTGTGGGAGGGCCACTTCTTCTGGGCAGGGGTCGCCTTCATCGTCGGGTCGATCATGGACACGCTCGACGGCCGCTACTCCCGTATGTCGGGGAAGGGGACGCTCTTCGGAGCCTTTCTGGATTCGACCCTCGACCGGATCGAGGAGGGGATCGTGCTCACCGCGGTGGCGTACCAGTTCGCCGAGGCCGGCGATTCGCTGGCAGCGGCGGCATGCGTCGCAACGGTCCTGGGCTCGCTGATGGTCTCCTATACGCGCGCACGGGCGGAGGCGCTTGGGGTCGAGTGCAAGGTCGGGATCGCAACGCGGCCGGTCCGGGTCGTGATCCTCTCGATCGGCCTGGTCTTCGCCGCCAACGAGCTGATCGGCGGCGTCGACCTGCTCGAGCCGTCCGTCTACGCGCTGGCGGCGCTCACCGCGTTCACGGTCGGCCAGCGGGTCCTGCATGTGAGAGGTGCGCTCAAGGCGCTCGAGACGGAGCCGTCGCCGCCCGCTACCGTCTGAGCCCCAGCCGGTGTAACCACTGCGCGGATCGCGCATAGTTACCCTCTCCACCCCCGCCGCCAGGAGGACTTCGTTCGCATGACCACAAACGGGGCCAGCGCAAACGGCCACCGCACCGACGACGGCAAGGTCCGAGTTGCGATCGTCGGCGTCGGAAACTGCGCCAACAGCTTCATTCAGGGCGTCCATTACTACCGCGACGCCGACCCCGCCGAGGACGTTCCCGGCCTGATGCACGTCGACCTCGGCGGCTATCACGTTTCCGACGTGGAGTTCGTCGCCGCCTTCGACATCGACTCCGAGAAGGTCGGGAAGGACCTCTCTGAGGCGATTTGGTCCGGGCACAACGACACGATCAAGTTCGCGGACGTCCCGCACCTCGGGGTCGAGGTGCAGCGCGGCATGACGCATGACGGGCTCGGCAAGTACCTGAAGCAGAAGATCACCAAGGCTCCCGGCCCCACCGCCGACATCGTCGGCATCCTCAAGGAGACGAAGGCCGACGTGTTGGTCTGCTACCTGCCCGTCGGCTCCGAGCAGGCGGTCAAGTGGTACGTCGAGCAGGCGCTCAACGCGGGCGTCGCCTTCGTCAACTGCCTGCCCGTGTTCATCGCTCGCGAGGACTACTGGGGTGAGCGGTTCACCGAGGCCGGGCTGCCGATCATCGGCGACGACATCAAGTCGCAGGTCGGCGCCACCATCGTGCACCGCCAGCTCGCCCGCCTCTTCCACGACCGCGGTGTGCGCATCGAGCGCACCTCGCAGCTGAACGTCGGCGGCAACATGGACTTCTACAACATGCTCGAGCGCGAGCGGCTCGACTCCAAGAAGGAGTCGAAGACCGACGCCGTGACCTCGATCATGGGCCACGAGCTGCCCGACGATCAGGTCCACGTCGGCCCGTCGGACTATGTCCCGTGGCTGACCGACCGCAAGTGGGCGCACATCCGTCTCGAGGGCCGTTCGTTTGGCGACGTGCCGCTGAACCTCGAGCTGAAGCTCGAGGTCTGGGACTCACCCAACTCGGCGGGCATCGTGATCGACGCGGTGCGGATCCTGAAGCTGGCCCTGAACGATGGCGTCGCCGGCCAGCTCGACGGCCCCTCCTCGTACCTGATGAAGTCGCCGCACACCCAGCGTCCCGATGATGAGGCGAGGGTGCTGACCGAGGAGTTCATCGCGAGCCACGCGCGCACCCCCGAGGCCGCTGAGAGGGCCAAGGAGCGGATCGAGGCGGAGGCCTAAGCCCGCCCCGGCTCCGCCACCGCGTGGAGCCCTCGCGGCCTGGCCGCGCCCCTATCCTGACCCCCGTGACCCCTGGCGAGCCGCTCTCGATCGCGCACGTCTCGCCGCATCCCTGGGAGGCTCGCAACGAGGTCAACGCGTTCGCCGGCCACGTCGCGGCGGAGCTCGCAGAGCGTGGCCACCGGGTGTTCGTTGCCGCCCCTTCCGAGTCGCGCACCGCCGTGCGCCAGTCGCGCCGGCTGATCCGAGAGCTCAGAGACAACCCTGGCGCGGCCTTCGATGGCAAGTGGGAGGGTCTGCGGGCTGGCCATGGCGGGCCGCCCGTTCTCGCCATCGGGTCCGGGATCCCGTTGCCTCGGGGGCCTGGCCCTCGTCCCGCTCCGGTCCCGGTCGACGTCAACCGCAACGTCGAATCGTTGCTCGAGGCCATCGAGCTCGACATCCTGCACGTTCACGACCCGTTCGCGCCATGCGCCGCGTCCACGGCGCTGCGCGCCTCCCACTCGCTCAACGTGGGGACGTTCCACGAGCCCAGCGAGCGCATCCTCTCAACCCAGGTGGCGCGCCCCCTGGTCGAGATCTTCTTCGGCCGGCTGGACGCGCGCAGCGTCACCAGCACCACCACCGGCGCGCTGATGGAGCGATTCTTTCCCGGCCCCTACGAGCTCGTCGAGCCCGGCACAGTGCCGGCAACCGAGGCCTTTTGGCCCGGTGAAGGCCCACGGGCCCAGAACGGCCGTTCGCATCGCGTACTGCGCGGCAGAGGAACGGGGCGGGCTGCGGACCTTCCTGCGGGCGCTTCGCCGGCTCGATCCCGACGCGGAGTGGGAGGCGGCCGTCCTGCTTCCGGATCGGGGCGAGCTGCGCGTCGCCAAGGCGCTGCGAGAGCGCGTCCATGCCGTCCTGCCGGGGACGACCTCCGCCGAGGCGCTCATGGCCGGCGCTGATGTGGTCTGCGCGACCTCAGGCGGGCCCGGCGCCGCTCCATGGCTGATCCGAGCGGCGCTGGCGGCGGGCGCGGTCCCGGTCGCCTCGGACATAGCGATCTACGAGGAGCTCACCGGCGGCGGCGAACGCGGGCTTCTCTTCCAGGCGGGCGACGTGCTCACGCTCGCGGGCCAGCTCGAGCGGCTGATCGCCGATGCAGGTTTGCGTGAGCGACTGGCGGCGGGGCCCCCCGCGTCCGTCCGCGACTGGGGCGCCGTCGCCGATCAGCTCGAGGACACCTACCGCAGGCTGGCGGCGCGCCGGCACGACTCCAACGGCAACGCGGCGCTGCGGCGCCGCATCTCGCGGCGGCGCCCGATCCACGTCGACCTGCACATGCACACGGACCACTCGCCCGATTGCGCGACGCCCGTCGAGACGCTGCTGCTCTCCGCCAAGGAGGCGGGTCTCGGGGCGATCGCGATCACGGACCACAACGAGATCTCCGGTGCGCTCGAGGCGCGCGAGATGGCCGCGGAGATCAGCGGAATCAAGGTCATCGTCGCCGAGGAGGTGAAGACCGCCGAGCAGGGGGAGGTGATTGGGCTCTTCCTGGAGGAGAAGATCGAGCGCGGGATGACGATGGCGGAAACGATCGCGGAGATCCGTCGCCAGAACGGTCTCGTCTACGTGCCCCATCCGTTCGACCGCCTGCATTCGGTACCCGACTACGAGCACCTGCTGGACATGGTCGAGGAGATCGACATCCTCGAGGTCTTCAATCCGCGTGTCACGCTCACCGCTTTCAACGAGGAGGCCGTGCGCTTCGCCGCCAAGTACCGGATCGTTCCGGGGGCGGGATCGGACAGTCACGTTGCTCAGGGCTTGGGCAGCGTGATGATTCGGGTGCACGATTTCGATGGGCCGAGGGAGTTCCTCGAGGCGATGAGAGGCGCCGACATCGTGCGCAAGCACAAGAACCTGATCTACGTCCAGGCGCTCAAGTGGCTGCAAACGTCCGGTGGACGCGGGGGCGAGAGCCTGGGCAAGCCGTGATGCAGGCAGGGCGGCCGGAAGGAGCGCGCCGTCGCTCGTCAAAACAGGGAGCGGCCACGGGAACTTCCGGGGACGCCATGCCGACGACAGACGACGAGATCCAGGAGAAGTACCTGGAGCGCGCCATCCGGGAGCTCAACTCCCTGACCCAGCGCCTTCAGGAATGCTCTCACTGCCCGCGGGGGAACCTGATGCCCGTGCTCGGCTCAGGCCATCCGCAGGCGGACATCATGCTGTTGAAGTTCGCTCCGACGGCAGCGGAGATCGAGGAGGGTGTGGCCTTCTACGGCAGGGCGGGGAACGCGCTGATGAAGAGCTTCAAGCGTCTTGGGATCGATCCCCTCGCCATCTACGGCACGCTTTGCGTCAAGTGCCCGGTGTCGGATCCCTCGCTGGCCGGTGCCGAGTGCGTCGACCGGGTGGTGGAGGAGATCGCGATCGTGCAGCCGCGGATGATCGTCCTGATGGGGGAGGCGGCGCTGCGCTCGCTGAACGAGCTGGAGCTCCCGCTCGCGCAGGTGCTCGACGAGCGCTACGGCGAGGTGCAGGAGCTGACGCCCACCGTGGATGCATTGCTCGTCCCAGACATCGACGAGTCACTCGACTCCGAGGACTCAAAGCGCGAGTTCTGGTCGTCCTTCCGGGTGCTGGGCGATTGGTACGGCGACCTTCCGCCGTACTAGCTAGCTGCGGTCGCCCGGCGCCGCCGCCTGTGCGACCGTCCCCATCGCCTCGGCGTTCGCAGAGGCGAGGCCGCGGACGACCGTGAGGTCGAGGGCCTCGTAGCTCGCGAGCTTCTCCTGCGCCTCGGCGCCGTCGGCAACCGCGACGCCCACAGCTCCCTCGGGCTCACCCAGGCGGTCGAAGTGGTTGCGGTAGCCGTCGTGGAGGTCGCGGTAAAAGGCCTCCTCCTTGGCGAGTCGCTCCTTCGCGTCTGGTCCAACTGCTGTGCGCACGTACCCCATCACCGGGGGCGGGTTGCGTCCCGCATCGCGTGCCCCCGCCTCGACGTGACGGCGCGCCCCCGCGGCGAACTCGGGGGTCATCCAGTTGAAGAAGACCCCATCGAACCGGGCGCCCGCGAAGGCGCACATCCGCGGTCCCATCGCCGCCAGCACGAGGCGCACGCCCGGCAGGGCTTCTCGCAGGCCGGGCTCCGCCTCACGGATCGCGGTGAGGGGTCGCTTCGAGAAGCCCGATCCGATCCCGAGCCAGAGCCGCTCGCGGTCAAGGCCCAACCGATCGATGTGCGCTGCTATGTCGCCCGGTTGGTGGCGGTCGAGCGCCATCACGGCGACACCGAGTTCGAGATCGGGCGCCGCATCGGCGAAGACCGTGAGTGTCTCGAGGCCGAGGGCTCCGGGATGGTCGTTTGACCACATCGAGCCATACCCCAGCTCGGCGCAGCGAGCGGCGAGCGTTGCTGCCACATCGGGCTCGAGCCCGGCTGCCACTCCGAAACCTCGCGACACGCCGCGCAGCCTATCCGCGCTCGAGCAGCGCGACGCACTCGACATGCGGCGTCTGCGGGAACATGTCGACCGGCCGTACGCGCTTCAGCTCGTAGCCGGCTTCTGTGAGCTGAGCGGCGTTGGGAGCGAGCGTGGTGGGGTTGCAGGACACGTAGACGATGCGTCGCGCCTGGCATTCGATCAGCCTGCGCACAACCTTCTTGGAGAGGCCGGCTCGTGGCGGATCGACGACGACGACGTCGGGGCGCCCCGCCCGTTCCAGCAACGGGCGGATACCCACCCGGGCCTCGGCGGCCACAAATCGGGCGTTCGAGATGTCGTTGGCGCGGGCGTTGTGCTCGGCATCGGCGACGGCCTCGGGCACCGACTCGAGGCCCCAGACCTCGCCGGCGTGCGGCGCCAGTGCCAGCGCGATCGTGCCGATCCCACAGAAGAGGTCGTAGACCCGCTCGGTCCCGCTGAGGCGGGCATAGTCGACGGCAACGCCGTAAAGCCGCTCGGCCATCCGGGTGTTGGTCTGGAGGAACGCGGTGTGCGCGACCCGGAAGCGCAATCCCCGGAGCTCCTCCTCGAGATGCTCCTCACCCAGGACGCCCGTCGGCCCGCCGGTGCCGGAGCCCGGTCCCTCGACGACCGTGTGGAGGTCGACCGGTGGCCGCGGGAAGTCGGCGGGCGAGGTGACGAGGCGCGTCTGCACCCGGCTCGTCCTTGCGGAATCCCGGACCACGAGGTTCCGCAGGACGCCGGCGCGCTCCCGCGGGTCCCACGCGGTGAGCCCATGAGATCGAGCCCAGTCCCGAACAGCGTTGCGCGCCGAGTTGGACCCCGACGAAGCGAGGTGGCAGTCCTGGACGTCGACCACCTCGTGCCAGCTCCCACGGGGGTGGAAGCCGAGGACGAGCTCGCCCGCGGCCGTTCCGAAGCTGTACTCGAGCTTGTTGCGGTACCGCCACACCTCGTCTGCGGCTTCGATGGGCTCGAGCGCGAAGCCGTCGAGCTTGCCGATCCTGCGCAGGGCGTCGTCGACCTGGGACTGCTTCTCCGCAGCTTGCCGCTCGTACGGGAGGCCCTGCCAGGCGGCTCCGGGGCACGGCGCCCCGCCGTGCAGGCAGGTGTCCGCGATCCGGTCGGGTGCGGGGCGCAGGATCTCGACCGCCGTTGCCTCAGCATGACTGCGCTTCGACTTGCCGATTCGAGCGCGCACACGGTCGCCCGGAAGCGCGTCCGAGACGAAGACGACGTAGCCATTCGTGCGGGCGACGCCGCGACCTCCGTGGGCGAGCGAGTCGATCTCGAGGTCGAGCTCGGCGCCGCGCGCGGGCCGTTGGGAGCTCGGGACATCCTGGGCGGGCGCCGGTTGGGCGGGGGTGCTCATGCCAATAGATTGACGATCGCGATGCCGCTTGACCTCGATGCCTACCGGGCCGACGCCGAGGCCTTCATCGGCGCGATCGATCGCGAGTACTACCTGCACCTCGCGGGCCATAAGGAGGAGCTCGAGATCGAGCCGATCTACGAGCGGCACGGGAATCTGTTCGAGGCGGGCGTAGTCAGCGAGATCCGCGATGCGTTCGGCGCCGCGCCGGCGGGCAGCGAGGCGGCGAGGCGCTTGCGCTACCTCCTCGCCTTCGCTCTCGACGGTTGCCTCGGGCAGGCGACGCGCGTCGAGGCTGAGGAGGCCGCGAGACTGGAGGCCTCACTTGAGGTCGAGACCGAGTCCGGGCCGGTCGGCTACCGTCGGGTGCAGCTCGAGCAGGCGAACGCTGAGGACGCCGGGCGGCGAGCCGAGCTGGAGGCTGCCCGCGACGCGGTCCTCGCAGAGGCGCTCAACCCGCTTTTCGTGTCGGCGCTTGAGCGCTCGCAGGAGCTGTGCCGTGAACTCGGGTGGAAGGGCTACGCCGACGCGTACGGCGAGGTGCGCGGCCTCGACCTCGCGGGGTTGGCCGCGCAGACGGCCGGTTTCTTGGAGGCGACCGAGGACGATTACGCCGGCGTGGTCGACCCGCGCCTCGAGGCGGCCGGGCTGCCACGGCTCGGCGAGCTCCGTCGTTCGGACGTGCCCCGGTTCTACCGCGCGCCGGAGCTGGATGAGCACTTTCCGGCAGCCGAGTTGGTGCCGTCGCTGGGTGCGACGCTGGAGGGGCTCGGCGTGGAGCTTTCGGCTCAGGACAACGTTCACCTCGACACCGAGCCGCGCCCAACCAAGTCGCCGCGGGCGTTCTGCTCGCCCGTCCGCGTTCCCGACGAGGTCTATCTCGTGATCGCGCCGGTGGGAGGTCGCGACGACTTCGCGGCGCTCTTTCACGAGGCCGGGCACACCGAGCACTACGGCAACACGCGTGCCAGCCTCCCGTTCGAGTTTCGCCACCTCGGCGATAACTCGGTCACGGAGTCATTTGCTTTCCTGCTCGAGCATCTGACCGAGGACCCGACATGGCTCGCCGATCGCCTCGGCGTGGCGGCCCCAGAAGCGGCTGGCGCCGTGGCTCACGCGCGCGCGTCGCGGCTCATGCTGGTGCGCCGCTACGCGGCGAAGCTCTCTTACGAGCTCGAGCTGCACGCGGATGCGGCGGACCTCTCCACGATGCCGCGGCGCTACGCGGAGTTGCTGGGCGACGCGACAAGGATCCCGTGGCCGCGTGTCACCTGGGTCTCCGACGTTGACGAGGGCTTCTATGTGGCTTGCTATCTGCGGGCGTGGGCGCTCGAGACGCACTGGCGGCGGGCGCTGCGGGAGCGCTTCGGAGAGCGATGGTTCGCGTCGGGGAAGGCGGGGGATTGGCTCCTGGGGCTGTGGGCGAACGGCCAGAGCCTCGACGCCCACGAGCTGCTCGAGGCGGAGCTGGGCGAGAGCCTCGACTTCGGCGCCTTGGCCGCGGAGCTCAGCGGCTAGCGGCGCTCGTTCCCGCGTTTGTAGTTGCCTGTGGCTCGCGCCATCAGGTCCTGGGCGCCCGTCTCGTCGGCTGCCTCGGCCCGGCTGATGAACTTCGTCGCACGCGCGCCGGCAAGGGTCGCGACCACGCGGCCTTCCCGGGCAATGCGAACGCGCCCGTCCTTGGTCGCCCGCCAGCTGAATTCCGAGGGCGCCAGACGGGGCCCTATGCCAGGCGCTTTTCGATGTCGTCGAGGATGCTCTTGCGGGCCTTGCCGCGCTTCTCTTGCGTGCGGACCTTGCGTAGGTCGGCCTTCGAGAGATCGCCCAGGCGCGACTTGACCTGGGCTGCTGTGAGCTGCTCGTAGCCGGAGATCGGGCCGCCCGGCGTGGGCACGCCGGCGCGGCGTGCGAGGCGGTCGACTTGGGCGAGCGGCCCCTCGGCGGTGTCACGGGCGGTCCGGCTCACGCGTCCGGCGGCAGAGGTGGCGCGCTTTCGGGCTTCCTCCCCGCGCGTCGTGACCTCCTTGCGGGCCTGGTCGAGCAGCTTCTCGAGGTCGCGGCTCAGGTCGTCACTCGCTTTGCGACCGCGGGCCACCAGGCTCGACACGAGCTCGTTGGCGTCGTCGCGGGTCATCCGCCCCCGCCGAACGGCATCGTCGAAGACCTCTTGCACGCGCTCGCGGGAGAGGGTGAGGCTGCGTTCCAGCGCGTCGCGATAGGCCTGCACGCTCTTGTCGGTGCGCTCGGACGCGGCACCGCGGCTGGAGCTGGATGAGGAGGTCCCCTGCTTCGCCTTGCCCTTGGAACCGCCGGTCTTGGAGGTGGTCTTGGCGCCGCCGCCTGTCGACTTCGACTTGCTGCCGTTCGATCCGCTCTTCGCCTGCGCCATTGAGCTCTCCTTCGCTGGGTGCCTGCTCTGGTGCTCCCACTATCTCACCCCGGCGCGTAGAGTGCCGCGCTTCCCGTGGTGCGCCATTTCCTAACCGGAGAGGAGCTCTCCGCCTCCGAGCTGGAGGCGTTGCTTGCCCGCGCCGACGCTCTGCGCGAGGGTCGCGACGCAGGCGAGGGTTCGGGTTCGCTCTCGCGGCGCTCAATCGGCCTTCTGTTCGAGCGGCCCTCGACACGCACGCGGGTGTCCTTCGAGGTCGGGGTGGCGGAGCTCGGTGGTACGCCAGTCGTACTGCGCGGCGACGAGCTGCAGCTGACGCGCGGGGAGTCGGTCACCGACACGGCGCGGTCGCTCTCCCTGTTCCTGCACGCAATCGTCTTGCGCACGAGCTCGCATGGGATGCTCGAAGAGCTGGCCGCCGGCGCGAGCGTTCCCGTCGTAAACGCGCTCACGGAGTTGCACCACCCATGCCAGTCACTCGCCGACCTGCTCACGCTGCGCCGCCACTTCGGGGGCCTCGAGGGAGTGCGGGTCGCGTACGTGGGCGACGGCAACAACGTCGCGCGGTCGCTGGCGCTGCTTGGTCGCACGGCCGGGGTGGAGGTGCGTGTGGCCACCCCGGAGGCATACGGGCTCGAGCCGGGCCTGGCGGCGCTCGATACCCACGATCCCCGCGAGGCGGTGGATGGGGCCGAGGCGATCTACACCGACGTCTGGGTTTCGATGGGCAGCGAGGCTGCGGCGCAGCGGCGGCGCGCCGACCTCGACCCGTTCCGCGTGGACGCAGACCTCGTGGCAGCGGCCTCGGACCAAGCGATCGTCATGCACTGCCTGCCGGCCCACCCCGGCGAGGAGATCACGCCGGAGGTGCTCTACGGGGACCGGTCAGTGGTGTGGGAGCAGGCAGAGGACCGCCTGCACACACAGAAAGCGCTGCTGGAACTGCTCATCGGGGCCGCCACGTAGCCAGCAAATTGCCCCGCATGGCGACTTCCGGACACGTGGCGTCCAGAAGCCGCCAGTGGCGTCGTTTCGGCAGGGGAGCGGCACGCCACGGTGCCTAGACTCTGCGCCCCCGGCCCCGTGGTGTAACGGTTAGCACGCCAGGTTTTCAACCTGGAAGCGTGGGGTTCGACTCCCCCCGGGGCTGCTCTCAATGCAACCCGAGATCGACATCGGTCCCCTCACCCTGCAGACCTTCGGCCTCTGCCTGGCCGCCGGATTCGTCTTCGCCGGCGTGATGGTCTGGAAGCGCCTCACGGAGTGGGGAAAGCCAGGCGACTGGGCCTACGAGATGGCGTTCGCGGCGGCCTTCGGCGGGATCATCGGCTCGCGCATCTACTTCATCGTCGAGAACTACTCCGACGTCAAGGACGACCTGCTCGTGAACTTCTTCTCAGGTGCTGGCCTCGTCTGGTACGGCGGGCTGATCGGAGGCGCCATCGCTGTGCTGCTGTGGGCGCGCTACCGCGGCATGCTCAACCTTCGCCTCCTCGACCTCGCCGCCGTTCCCCTCGCCCTCGGCTACGCGGTCGGGCGCATCGGCTGCCAGCTCTCGGGCGACGGCGACTACGGCCAGCCGTGGGACGGCCCCTGGGCGATGGCCTACCCCGACGGAACAGTCCCAACCGACGTCCCGGTCCACCCGACCCCGATCTACGAGGCCACGGCGATGAGCCTGCTCGCATACGCCCTCTGGCGCTTGCGCGACCGCTACCAACCAGGCATCCTCTTCGCCCTCTACCTCTTTGGCGCTGGCATCGAGCGCTTTCTCGTCGAGTTCATCCGCCGCAACGACGACGTCCTGCTGGGCCTGACCCAGGCCCAGGTCCTGAGCGTCGCGATGATGCTCGCCGGCGGCATCTGGATAGCGCGGGCCCGAGCCAACGGCAAGCTCTACGCCGATGCCCCCGCGGAGGCGGGAGCGCCCGCTCACACGTGAGCGATCCGCGAGATCGCAAACACGAACAAAAACCCCAGCACCGTCAGCCCCACGCGCGCCCAGGAACCGTGATGGTGGTGCGCCTCGGGCAGCAGGTCGGTCCCCCCGAGGTAGAGGAAGAACCCCGTGTAAAGCGCCAGGATGTGGCCGAGCGTCATGTCGGAGATCGAGACCGCGCTGCCGACCACCGCCCCCAGCACCGGGGCCACCGCATCGATCCGCAGCCACCGCACCGCCTGCTTGCGATCTCCTGACTGACTCAAGACGAAGCTCACCGTGTTGAGCCCGTCCGCGAAGTCGTGAGCCACGACCGCCAGGAAGACGAGCAGACCCGTCTCCGTGTTCACGCCGAAGGCGAGCCCGATCCCCAGGCCGTCGATGAACGAGTGCACCGAGAGCCCCAGGGCGCCCGCCACCCCCACCTGGTGATGCGAGCGCGCCTGCTCAGGGTCGTCGCGGTGATGCAGCACGAGGACCCGCTCCAGCAGAAAGAACCCCACGAATCCCGCCGCGATCAGGAGCGCCGCCTCGTCGGGATCGCCCATCAGCTCGATCGACTCGGGCAAGACATCGAGGATCGCGACCGCGACGACGATCCCCCCGCTCAGCGCGAGCACCGTCGGCAGCGCATCTGCGAAGCGCAGCCCAACCCAGCCCCCCGCGAAAGTGCCGGCCATCACCACGGCCCCCAGCGGTATGGCGATCCACTCCATGCCGAGGATTAGACAGAAGCTGTCAAGGCGAGGGCTTTCCGGCCCGCGTCAGATCGATCGCAGCATCCCGCCGTCGAGCGGGATCACCGCGCCCGTCAGAAAGGATGCCCGCTCGGAGCACAGGAACGCCACCAGGTCGCCGTACTCCTCCGGCTGACCCAGCCTCCCCGCGGGCACTCCCTCCGCGGCGCTTCGCTCCATCTCCTCCCACGACCCCCAGTTCGACGCCAGGCGGTCGGTGGCGAACCGGCCCGTCGCGACCGTGTTGACGGTGATGCCATCGCCCGCGACCTCGCTCGCCAGCGTCTTCAGAAAGCCCACCGTCGCCATCCGGTGGGCGTTGGAGAGGGTGAGATGAGCAATCGGCTCGCGCACCGAGCTCGACGCCACGTTCACGATCCGGCCCCACTCGCGCTCGCGCATGCCCGGCACCACTGCATCCGCGAGGGCGCGGGGCGAGAGCACGAGCTCGCGGTAAGCCTGCTCCCATTCCTCCTGAGGGTTATCGAGTGCTCCACCGGGAGGAGGCCCGCCCGTGTTCGCGACCAGGATGTCGACGGGACCAAGCAGCTCCTCGACCTCTGCGGGCAAGGAAGCCATCCGCTCCAGATCCACCGAGTCGGCCACGAGCGCCACAGTCTCGCCCTCGATCTCCGCGGCGGCCGCCTCGATCCGCTCGGCGGAACGACTCACGATCGCGACACGCACCCCCTCGGCCGCCAGCGCTCCGGCGATCCCGCGGCCGATGCCCTTGCTCGCGCGCCATCACCAGCGCCACCCGTCCTGAGATGCCCAGATCCACGAGCGCAAGCTATAGGTTGCCCGCATGGTCGAGGCTGGAGAGGGAGTTCCCCGCGGCGAGGCCATCGACGAGGAGCTGATCGCAGCCGCCGCCGAGATCTACGGTCGTCACCCGGGAGCTCGCGCCATCCACGCCAAGGGCGTCTGGGCAGAGGGCGCGTTCACCGGCACGCCCGAGGCCGCCGCGCTCTGCGGCGTCCCGCACCTGGGCGGGGAGCCCGTCCCCGCTCTCGTGCGCTTTTCGCACGCCAGCGGCAAGCCGGACGCACACGACGGCGAGCGCAACGGCGGTGGCATGGCGGTGAAGCTGCGTCCACCCGGCGGCCAGGAGTGGGACATCATCGCCGTGGGCCCGCCAACCTTCGTCGCCCGCACGGTCGAGGACTTTCTCGAGTTGCTGCGACTCCGAAAGCCCGACCCCGAGACCGGCCAGCCCGACATGGCGGCGCTGGGCGAGTACCTCGGCCGCCATCCGGAGGCTGCCGGCTCGATCCAGGCAACGCTGGGCGCCGAGCCGCCCGCCAGCTACGTGACGGTCCCCTACCACAGCCCCCACGCCTTCCAGCTCATCGCCGCCGACGGCACCCAGACGTGGGTTCGCTGGCGCTGGCGCCCCGCCGCCGGGGAGGAGCGCATTCCCGACGAGGAGGCGAGGGCCCACGGTCGCCACTACCTCCGCTCTGAGCTCGAGCAGCGCCTCGCCTCGGGTCCGGCGGCGATGGAGCTCCTCCTCCAGCTCCGTGGCGAGAACGACTCGCTCACCGATCCCACCCAGCTCTGGCCCGAAGACCGTGAGACCGTCCCGGCCGGGCGCCTCGAGATCACCCGTGTGGTCGACGACCCCGAGCGCAACGGCCACATCGAGGTCTTCGATCCCACCCGCCTCCCCGACGGCATCCGCCCCTCCGATGACCCCATCCTCAGGGCCAGGCCGAAGGCCTACTCGGTGTCCGCATACGCCCGCTGGGATCGCTCCCCGAGCGCCAGGTGATCGACCCCACCCTCGAGCTCGCGATCATCCTCGCCGCCGCCGTCGGCGCGCAGATGTTGGCTGTCCGAGTGGGTATGCCCGCGATCGTCCCGCTGCTGATCGTTGGCGTCATTCTCGGCCCCTACGTCACCGACGCCATCGACCCCGACGAGCTCCTCGGCGACCTGCTCGACCCGATCGTGGCCCTGGCGGTCGGGGCGATCCTCTTCGACGGCGCGATCTCGTTGCACCGACGCCAGCTCGAGGCCGGCGTCGGGCAGGTCGTCCTCCGTCTGACCACGCTGGGAGTCGCCATCACCTGGGGGCTCGCCGGGGCTGGGGCGGCGCTGCTGCTCGGGCTGGATCACCGCATCGCCATCGTGCTCGGCGCGGTGCTCACTCTGTCGGGCCCCACCGTCGTCATCCCTCTGCTCGACTTCGTGCGGCCTACAGCCAAGCCCGATGCCGTGTTGCGCTGGGAGGGGATCCTGATCGACCCCGTCGGCGCGATCCTCGCCGTGCTCGCTTTCCACGCGGTTGTTAGCGGCGATGGCACCTTCGACCTTGTCGAGTTCGCCGCCACGATCGCAGTGGGGGCCGCGGCGGGCATGGTGGGCGCCCTGCTCCTGGCCGTCATCCTGAGCCAGCGTCGCTTCGAGGCCGCGCTGGAGGCGACCGCCACTCTCGGGATTGTCCTCTTCTCCGTTGCCGTTGCCAGTGAGCTTCGAGAGGACGCCGGGCTGGTGACCGCCATCGTCATGGGAGTAGTCCTGGCCAATCGCCAGCGCGACGTACTCGATCGAGCGCCGGCCTTCAGCGAGATCCTCGTGGGTCTACTCCTCGGTGTCCTCTTCGTGGTCCTCTCGGCGCGGGTCGACCCTCAACACGTGCTCGACCTTGGCGTGGAGGGCCTCGCCTTCGTGGCACTCCTGATTCTGGTGGTGCGGCCGCTGAGCGTCGCGCTTTGCACCGCCCGCACTAAAACGACCCGCGCCGAGCGAGCGTTGATCGCGTGGATGATGCCTCGAGGAATCGTGGCAGCGGCGACCGTGTCCGCGTTCGAGGCGAATTTGAAGGCAGCCGGGATCCCCGACGCCGAGCTGCTCGTGCCCACCACTTTCCTGGTTATCGCAGCAACGGTCGTTGTCTACGGTCTCACGGCGAGGCCGCTCGCGCTGCGCCTCGGCGTGGCCAAGGACTAGATGGGAGGGCGGCGCGCCCAGGTCCAGTGGGCGGTGCCGGGCTCGAACCGGCGAACCTCTCGCGTGTAAAGCGAGCGCTCTACCAACTGAGCTAACCGCCCACCCGACATTCTCCCAGCCCGACTGGCGCGAGAATGCCAGCCTCCATGCCGGAGCCGCCCACCCAAAGCGACGACATCCGTGCCCGCCTGCTGGTCGCGGCCGGGGCGCTGGTCGCCCTCGTGATCCTGATCGTCGTCGTGCTGCTCGGCAGCGGCGGTGAGGAGCGCGGGTTCGCATCCGCTCCGGAGGAGTGCCTCACCCGCTGGAACAGCAGTGAGGACGCCCTCGGCACGGGCAGACACAACTCCTCAGCCGGCCACGACTACTTCCGCGTACAGGTGGCCTACGCGAGCGAGGACGCCAGCAACATCAGCGCGCAGCCGCTGGAGCGCGGGCGCTGCGTGGTGATCTTCGCCGGCTCGCAACTGGACCCGGAGCCCATCGCTGCCGCCGAGATCAACATCGGCCGCAGCTGGGTGCCGCTCAGCGCCAGCGCCGATCGAAGTCGTCTCGCCGAGCTTCAAAGCCAGGCGCTGGGCAACTACAACGCCGAGCTCGCCCAGGATGGGACGATCACCGCGGTCCAGGGCGGCTCCGGGTGATCGGATGTGGAGCGGGAGCTATCCGGACGACGATTCCAAGCTGATCCTTGCGACGCCCTCCGGGTCATCCCAGGTGGGCGTGTGTCCCCAACCGGGCATCTCCATGTACCGGCTACCGGGGGGAATCCGTGAGGGACTCGGGCGCGCGACGATCCGGTCGGCCGCGCCCCAGGCGATGGTCACGGGGACGTTCAGCTCTCCGTCGTGCTCGAACGCGCCGGCGCGCATCGCCTCGTTGGCGGCGGCATAGCCGGTCGAGTCCGCATAGCCGCGCGCGAGCGCCCGGGCGTCTGCGGCCGGAACGCGGTCCGGATGGGCGACGAAGTTGCGAAGGATCGCGCGGCGCCCGCGGACCGTCGAGAGCGTTGCGAGTAACAACGGCCTCAGCCGTCGCGCCACGCGCTGCACCTCGGCCGGACGGGGCCCCAAGGGGTTGCGCCACAACCCGGCCGGCGAGAGGCAGCACACCGACCGCGCCTGCCCGGCCTTCGCCATCTCAAGGGCGACCCACGCGCCGAGGGAGTTGCCGACCACGTGCGGTCGCGCCATCCCCTGCGCCTTGCAATGCGCCGCCAGGACCTGGGCGATGGCGGCGGGCGTCGCGGGCCTATCGGCCGGCAGGGGGTCAGATCCCCCGAAGCCCGGCATGTCCACGATGAGGACCTCTCGCTCGGCCTCCAGGCGCTCTCGCACCGGTCGCCAGATGGCCATCGAGCCGCCCAGTCCATGAACCAAGAGCAGCGGCGCCCCGTTGCCCCCACGCTCGAAATGGAGTCCCACCGCCCCGAAGCGAACCATGTTCGTGTTACGCCTGCCGCCAGGAAGCGGATGAACCGCAGGTCGCAAGCCTGTGGCAACCGCCACACCCGCCCCTGTTACAGGCTTAGAATCCCGCCGGGACCGTCCTAGATGCTCAGCATCACCCGATGTGGGGGAGCAATGAGCGGATCGCAGGAGAAAGACGGCTCGGCTGCGCAGGCTGACGTCGCAGAGGAAAGAGATTCGACCCGCAAGCTTGCGGAGTTCGTCGTCCTGATCTCCTCGCTCGATGACGAATGGGCCGCCGTTCGGCGCGCGGCTGAACGCGTCACCGAGGACTTCGATGCGGATGGAGCCGCGGTGGTTCGCGATGGCCGCGCCGTGGCGGACGCCGGCTTCGACCTGGGCAACCTAAGCGAGGCGGACCAGCTGAAAGCCGCGCTGGAGGGCAGCATCAAGCTCGAGGTCCGTGGGGTGGGTACCTGCCATGCCACCGCGGTGCCGATCCAGGGCGACTGGCTGCATCTGGTCGTCGCCCGGGCCGAAGCCGAGTTCGACGCCAAAGACAGGCAGCTCCTGAAGGCCATGGCGGGCGCGCTGTGGCTCGGCTTGCGAACGCTGCGCCTCTTGGGCGCACGCTCTGAGGCATCGGCTCGGCCCGACCAGGCGGGGGAGAACGAGCGGCTTCTCGCAGCGCTGCGTCAGCGTCAGTCGCTGCTCGAGCGCTTGGCGCGGCTTCAGCGGGCCATCGTCGATCGCCAGCCACCGAGCGAGATTCTGGGCTCTGTCGCCGAGGGCCTGCACGAGATCCTCGACCGCGATCTAGTCGGGCTGCGTTTGCGCGACCACGATGACCATGCTGACACCATTCTGGTCGCCTCGATCGGCTCGGATCAGGGGCTCTTGGCCAAGCTGCACCGCTCCCGGGCGAGTGAGGGCCTCGGCGGCAAGGCGATGCGCGAGCGCGGGCTCGTGGTCGCCGACGCAGTCAGCGGCTTAGAGCCCACCGAGCTGGCAATCGACTTCGCCGCGAACGACGTCGTCTCCGCGATAGCCGCACCGATTTGGGAGCGAGGGGAGATCGCGGGCAGTCTTGCGATCGGCTCCCGCTCCGACGCCGAGTTCGACGCGCGCGAACAACAGGTCCTGCTCGCCTTCGCCGAGCACGCAAGCCTGGCGCTGGGGCACGAGCGCTCGGTGGCCGACTCTCTGCGGGAGGCGTTTCGCGATCTCTTGACGGGGCTTCCGAACCGGGCGCTCTTCCTGGATCGCCTGGAGGTCGCGCTGGCCCGTGCCGAGCGCACCTCAGAGCCCGTGAGCGTGCTCTTCTGCGACCTCGACGGGTTCAAGACGGTGAACGACTCACTCGGGCTGCAGGCCGGCGACCGTCTCTTGATCGCGGTGGCCGAACGCCTGCGCGGATGCCTCCGCCCGACCGACACGATGGCGCGGCTGGGGGGCGACGAGTTCGCCGTCTTGATGGAGGAAACCAGCGATCCCGGCGAGGCCACGCGAGCGGCGCAGCGAATGCTCGACGCGCTCCAGGCTCCGTTCAAGCTGGCCGGCCGGGAGATCTTCGTCTCCGCCTCGATCGGAATCGCCGCGGCGACGAGCGATCCCGACACACTGCTTCGGGACGCGGATCTCGCCATGTACCGCGCGAAATCGCTCGGGAAGGGCCGTTACGCCTCGTTCGAGCCGCAGATGCACACAGCTGTGATCGAACGCCTCGAGCTCGAGGTCGACCTGAACCGCGCGATCGAACGGGGCGAGCTCGTGCTTGTCTACCAGCCGATCTTCGAGCTGCGCACTGGCGTCCTTCGAGGGTTCGAGGCGCTGCTGCGCTGGCGCCACCCGACTCGCGGCCTGCTGTTGCCGAATCGCTTCGTGCCCCTGGCCGAGGAGAGCGGCCACATCCAGGCACTGGGCCGGTGGGTCTTGCACGCCGCCGCTCAGCAGGCGGCGCTCTGGCGGGCGCGGTATCCGGCCGTCGAGGGCCTACGCGTGGGAGTCAACCTCTCGGCTGCCCAGCTGCGCGAGGCGGCCTTGGTGGGGGAGGTGGAGGACGCCCTCGCGGCGGCGCAGCTCGACGCCGATGGGCTCATCCTCGAGATCACCGAGTCGTCCCTAATGGAGGACACGGAAGCCTGCGCACGCCGGCTCGGCGACTTGAAGCAGCTGGGCGTCGAGATCGCCATCGACGACTTCGGTACCGGCTACTCCTCGCTCACCTACCTGCGTCGTTTCCCGCTGGATCACCTGAAGATCGATCGCAGCTTCGTGCACGAGATCACCGCCTCCGGGATGGAGCCCGCGCTGCTCCGCGCGATCATCGATCTGACCGAGGCGTTCGACCTGACGGCGATCGCCGAGGGCATTGAGCGGCCTGAGCAGCGCCGCCGGCTGGTTGAGCTCGGCTGCGAGCTCGGCCAGGGCAACGCGCTCTCGCCCCCGCTTGGCGCCTCCGAGGCCGATGCGCTATTGCTCAATGCCGGCCTTTTGGGCGGCCCGATCGACCTCCAAACGCCCGAGACCCAGCCGCGCGTCGAGCCACCCGCGTAGAGTCGCCGCGCCCATGAAGCGCGCCCGCCTCGTGCCGGCGCTCGCGATCTGTGCGCTCGCGACCGCCCTCCTCTGCCCACCGCAGGCCTCGGCCAAGGTCTCCGAGTGCGCTGCCGACTCGTATGCGCCTGCCGAGCAGCCTCCCTTCGGGGGTGAGCCCGTGCCACCGCTCGAGCGCGTTGCCGGCCCAGCGCCCGCGGGATACGAGCTGGAGCCGGCGGACGTTGCGGCGATTGCGGTCGCGAACGAGGTCGCCAAGGCCGAGCGCGCCGAGCACCCCGAGGCCGAGACGGCGATCTTCACCCAGGGCCCATGCCGCTGGCAGGTGAGCCTGCTCGCGGACGGCGAAGAGGTCGCGCGAGTGGCGATCGACGACCGCTCGGGGCAGGTCCTGGAAGCCTGGCGCGACCACCAGGTCGGTTCTGAGCTCGCCCGTGGATACGAGGGCGCCGTCGCCCAGCTCGTGAACGCCCCCTACGTATGGATTCCGCTCTGCCTGTTGTTCGTGGCGCCTTTCTTCGATCCTCGACGGCCTTTCCGGATCGTCCACGTCGATCTGCTCGTGATCGTCGGGCTGAGCGCCTCGCTCTGTTTCTTTAACCGCGGTGAGATCACTGCCTCGGTCGGCCTCACCTATCCGGTCCTGGGCTACGTGTTGGCGCGGATGATCTGGGCGGGCCTGCGGCCGGCCGAGCGTCCCGGCCCGCTGGTTCCCTTTCTCGCCCTTCGATGGCTGGTCGTGGCGGCGGTCGTCCTCGGGGCAGCCCGCATCGCGCTCAACCTCGCCGATTCGCAGGTGATCGACGTAGGCGTCGCCGGGGTTGTCGGAGCGGATCGCATCACCGACGGGGCCGAGCTGTACGACGGCGAGTTCTCACCGGGGCTCGACCTCCGCGGCGACGTGTACGGGCCGGCCAACTACGCCGCCTACGTGCCGTTCGAGCTCGCCTGGCCGTGGGAGGGTGATTGGGATGGCGTCCCGGCAGCGCACGCCGCCGCGATCGCGTTTGACCTGGCGGTCGTGATCGGGCTCGTCGTCCTGGGCCTGCGACTGCGCGCGGGGGCCACCGGGCGGTGGCTGGGCGGAGCCCTCGCCTTCGCCTGGATCGCCTGCCCCTGGACCCTCTACGCCATGAACGCCAACGCGAACGATGCCTTCGTGGCAGCGTCGGTGGTGTGGGCTCTGGTGGCGCTCGCCTCACCAGCAGGGCGCGGGGTGCTACTGGGCCTGGGCGCTGCGGCCAAGTTCGGGACGGCCGCGCTCGCTCCGCTGTTTGCGACGGCTGGCGAGTCCTGGCGAGAGCACCGCGGGATCGCGATCTTCTCGCTTGCCTTCGGCCTCACCTGCCTGGTCCTGTTCGCGCCATTTCTGCCGGACGGCGGCGTCGGGGAGATCTACGACCGCACCATCGGCTACCAGGCGGACCGAGGCTCACCGTTCAGCCTCTGGGGGCTGGCCCCGTCGCTCGATTTCCTGCAGACGTTGGCGCGCCTCGGCGTGGTGGCACTGGCAGTGGCCGTCGCCTTCCTCCCGCGCGAGAAGTCCGCGATGCAGGTGGCGGCGCTGGCGGCCGCGGTCATCGTGGCCGTGCAGCTCGGCGCCACGCACTGGTTCTACTTCTACGTTGTCTGGTTCCTGCCGCTCTACCTGGTCGCGGCCTTCATGGAGGTGAGGCCGGCGCTCAGCCGATCCGGGTCCGAAGAGTCCCGAGCTGCGGTGAGCTGATCTCGAGCTCGTCGCCGGCGGCGAGCCAGACCCGCGGATCTCTGGTCGAGCCCACCCCCGAGGGGGTTCCCGTGGCGACGATGTCGCCGGGCTCCAAGGTCATGAGGCGCGAGAGTTGCGAGACGAGGGCCGGAATGGAGAGGATCAGATCCGCGGTCGTCGAGTGCTGCATTCGCTCCCCGTTCAGATCGAGGGCGAACTCGATCGCGTCGTGCGCTCCGGCCTCGTCCTTCGTCACCAGGGTGGGACCGCAGGGCGCTGATCCGTCGAAAACCTTGCCCGCCATCCATTGCGGCGTCGCGAACTGGAGATCGCGCGCGGAGAGGTCGTTGAGAAGTGTGTACCCGGCGACGTGGTCGAGGGCGTCGGCCTCGTCTACACCGCTCGCGCGGCGACCCAGCACGAACGCCACCTCTGCCTCGAAGTCGACCTTGCGAGATGCGCCGGGCAGCGGCACCATCGCCCCGGGCGCCGCGAGCGCATTTCGGTACTTCCCGAAGATCGCCGCGCTCTTCGGCCGCTCGACGCCCGCCTCTGCGGCATGCTCGCGATAGTTGAGGCCGAGGCAGATGATCTTTTCGGGGTCAGGCACCGGCGGCAGCAACTCGACCTCCGAAAGCGCGAGCCCGCCGCCCGGCTCGGCTGCGGTGAGCTCCGAGAGATGACCGGCTGCGAGCAGGTCTCGCACGCCCTCACCGCCCCCGCCCAACGCGTCCCATGCATCGGCGATCTGGCCGTCGGCAAGGATTCCGGCGCGCTCACCGCGACCGGAGCGGTAGGTGACCAGGCGCACGTTCGGGCTAGAGGCCGGCGGCGGCGCGGATGAAGCGCAGACCGTCGGCGACCCTGGCGTAGACGGTCGGCTTCCTGACGCCGCAGCGCCTGCCGCCAAAGGAGGCGACACCCACCAGCAGCGGATCCGTGGTCAGGTCCGCCACCAGCGGCCCTCCGCTGTCGCCGTAGCAGGCGCTCGTACGGCCATCGCCGGGGAGGGGCTCACCACGCGTGCAGATCTGTTCGCTCGCGGGGAAGAACCCATAGGCCTTCTTGCAGGCACGTTTCGGGATCACGTTCTGCCGGGTCTCCAGCAGCAGTGTCGACGGGGTGCCGGGTGGCTGCGGGGTCGTCGATCCCCAGCCGGCGACCGTCAGCGGGGCGCCGACACCGGTCTCGACATCGTCCTCGGATCGTGAGGCGAGCTCGACCGGCGGAGCGTCCGTGGCTTCGCGCAGGCGCACGACCGCGAAGTCATGGCGGAACGTGCGCGGGTAGTCGGGATGGACCATGTGCCGCTTCACCCGCAGCGCCTGGCCGGAGGCCTGATCGGTGAGGTCGGGCCGCCCGGTGACCACCCGGTAGTTCGTGCCAACGAGCGCGCAGCGCGAGGTGCCACGGCGGGCCTTGTCGTCCGACCGGCACACGCAGTGGGCCGCCGTCAGCACCGCCTTCGGCGCGATCACCGACCCTCCGCAGAACTGGCTGCCTTGCGTCACCAATGCCGCGGCGAACGGCCAATCGGCCGGATCTGCCTCGACGCCACCGACGACGCGCTTCTCGCTTGGCCCGGCGGCGCTCGCCGGAGAGCCCGCGGCGGCGCACAGCGCGGTCAGCACGACCGCCGCACTCGCGACTCGCCCCTTTGCACCCAGCCGTACCATCACCGAGGAATTCTCCCAAGGGTGTCAACAGCCTTCAGAAGCAGCGCCGTAGACTGAGGCGCGGTCCAGGGGGCGTAGCTCAGTTGGTTAGAGCGCCGGCCTGTCACGCCGGAGGCCGCGGGTTCGAGTCCCGTCGCTCCCGTCCTCGTCGTTTGCAACGGAACGCTAGTTGTCGCGCTTCCCATGCAAAGCGGCTTCACGCCCGCCGCCCTGCGTCGCGACGGCGCTCGACCAAACCTCAGGGATCAGCGGCTGGGTCTCAATCAGCCTGGCTGGAAGAGCTCGATTGGGTTGCCGGAAGGGTCTTCGAGCAAAATCTGCCTCCCGCCTTTACCGGTCACGATCTCGTTGCGAAAGCGAGCGCCGGTCTTGCGCAGGGCCTCGACCTCACCGGCCAGATCCTCGACCTCGAGCTGGATCCGGTTCCATCCCCCCGCCTCGGGCATCCGGCCGTCGGGCATCGCCTCACCGGCGCCGCCGCTGCCCGGCGCGTTGAGCAGCAGGTGCAGATCCCCACGGGACAGCACCGCAAACCCGGGGGCCGGGCTCATCTCGACGGTGAATCCGAGGTTGTCACGGTAGAACGCGGCCGTGGACTCGACATTCTTGGCGATGTAGCGAACGCTGACAGGGCACATCTCACGCGACCTCCTCCGCTCTCGACTCTCAGAACCTTAAAGCAGCTAATTCCTGGAGCTTCTAGGGATTCTTGGAGCGAGCATCGCGCCGCCGCTTGACCCATAGCTCCGGAGGGACCTCGGCAAAGTTCTGGCCATGATCAGTCCCTTCCCGCCCGGCTCCGCAGGGAATTGACCTCCAAGAGGCCTGGAATCGTCAGTAACCATGCGGGATTAGGCCGGATGAGGCGTTCCGCGTCGTAGCCGCTGCCGCGGCCTGTCACGCCGGAGGTCGCGGGTTCGAGTCCCGTCGCTCCCGTCCTCGTCCTTTGCAGGGGCGTCCCTTGTCCCGATGGCGGCGATGGGAGGTCGCGGTTGCTTTCGGCTCGGGGCGTCGGGATACCGCCGGACTGCTTGACCGGAGAAGGGCAGCGCTCAGGGCTGCTCCGCGACCCAGGACAGGATCGCCTTCGAGTGGGCGAGCACCGTCCCGTCAGCCAGCTTCAGCGCCGGAAGCTTCGTGTCCCCGGTCGCCGCCCGCAGCTCCTCGCGTGAGCCCTTGCGCAGGAACGGGATCGGGTGGCCGTGAGCCGCGATCACCTTCTCGTACTCGATCCCCCTGGCCCGCAAGGCCTCCTGTACCCGCCGGCAGGGATGCACCCGCGGCCCCTCGTCGTCTCCGTGACAGACGTACAACGTCGGCTTCTCGGCCATCGAAGCCCGGTTACCCAACGACCGACGATCCAATTCGGGGGCGGCTCTCTGGGGTGGCGTGCAGGGCACTCACCTTGGTCAGTGATTGCCCACGGCCCTGTCGGGGGCAGCCGGGGTCAGCGCGCTTCGGCAATCTCCTCGCCGCGCTCCGCAGCCTCGTCGGCCGACAGCCCGGGAACGCGGTCGATGACATGCTCGAGCGAGCCCTCCAGGCGGGCGATCGTCGGGTGCAGCTCACCCATCTGCCGGGATAGCGGCTTTACGGCCGTACGCATCTCTTCCAGCTCGGCGGTCAGGGCCTTCGCGCTCTCGCGCAGATCATCGATCTCATCCTCGAGCGGCTTCAGGCGTTCGAGCACCTCGTCGAGCACTTGCTGGACATGGGTGCCGCCACGGGCGAGCGAACGCTCGATTTCGTTCGCCCGCCCGAGCAGATCGGTGGCCGCACGCAAGGCGCCCAGCATCGCCAGCGGCAGGCTCAGGATCCCCGCTTGGGGGCTGCCGTCGTCAGACATCGGTCGGCACTTGACTCACGTGCTGCGTTGGTCTCTCGGCTCGGCTCGCGGCTCCAGCTGAATCTCGCGATCGGCGCGCGAAACGTCCGCCCCGAGCTCGCGGCTGCGCTCCCGCTCTGCGTTCAGCTCGACCCCGAAGAGCAGCGCCAGGTTCGTGATCCACATCCAGACCAACATCGTCACGACGCCGCCCAGGGTGCCGTAGGTCTCGTCGTACGACCCGAAGTTCGCGACGTAGAAGGCGAACGCGGCCGACGCGAGCAGCCAGACGATGACTGCAAATGCACTGCCTGGAGTGATCCACCTGACGCCCGGGAGCTTCACGTTAGGCGCGGCGTAGTAGAGGACCGAGAACATCAAGATCACGACCCCCAGGAGGACCGGCCACTTGGCGATGTCCCAGACCGTCGTCACGGTGTCGCTGACCCCGATCGAGCTGCCAACCGCTTCCACGATCGGCCCCGTGAGGACCAGAGCGAGCGCCACCACGGCAAGCATGATCACCATGACGAGGGTGACCAGCATCTGTAGCGGTCGCAGCTTGAGGAAAGACCGACCCTCCGGGGTCTCCCAGGCGATGTTCGACGCGCGCATGAAGGCGCCGACATACCCGGAGGCGGACCAAAGCGCTACGGCGAGGCCGACTATGAGCAGAACCCCCGCCGCGCTGCGATTCGAGGTGATCGACTCGATCGGGCCCGCGAATGTGTCAGCCGCAGAGCTGGGTCCGATGTCGGTCACGATGTCGGTGACCTGCTGCGTGGTGGCCTCCGGATCGCCGAAGAGCCCGATGATCGAGACCAGTGCGATCAGAGCCGGAAAGAGCGACAAGAGGCCGTAGTAGGTCAGGGCGGCCGCCCAGTCCATCATGTTGTCCTCGCTGAACTCGGTTGCCGTCCGCTTCAGCGTCGGCCACAGCCCTCTGCGGGCATCCGTGCCTTCAGGCGCGTAGTCCGCGCGCGGGGGATCGACGTCCTCTCTGACCTCCCGATCGCGATCACCGTCCTCTCCGGCTGGTATCGGATCTCTCGCGGTGCGTTGTCTCTGTCATGCCTGCCGCACTCCTCCCGAAGCCCTACTTCTTGTCGGGCTTCTCCTCCCCGGGCCAAGAGCCCGTGGTCCGCTCAAAGGCGACCCGGGTCCCACGGTCGATCAATCCGCGGGTGGCTCGGAAGATCGCCCCCTCCACCGTCATCGCCACGATCAGCGTCGGCCAGAAGACCTCCTTGTGGCCGGGCTCGGGAGCCTCCTCGTCCGCGAACTTGCCCCAGATGAACTCGAAGATCTTCGACGCGATCAATCCACCGAGGAGGCCGCCGAGAATGCTGACGGGTCGAAATGCGAGCGAGCCCATCGCCTAGCCCCTGCGCCTCAGCACCCAGACCGCGGCGAGGACCCCGACGGCTGCCGCGGCGAACGGCACGGGATTGGTCTTGACCTTCTCGGGGAGCTCCGAAACGGCTGACTTCGCCGAGGAGGTCGCTCGGTCGACCTTCGCCTGAGTCTGCTCCTTCGTCTCGGTGGCCTTCTTCTTTGCCTGGGCCTTGACGTCGGTCTTCTCGGCCAGCGCTTCGACGGTGTCGCCGAGGTCCTCGCGGGTCGTCTCGATGTCCGCCTTGATCTCCTCCGACTCCCGGGTCTCACCGTCGGCGGCCGGTGGCTTTTCCTTCGAGCTGGTCCTGCTACTGCTCACGAGCGACCCTCCTTTGCGCCGCGCTTCGCGGCCTCGATGTCACGTTTGGTGCTGTCGATCGCCGCGTCGGGCGTGGGGGGCGCTCCCTGTTCGACCTTCTTCTTGCCCATGAGCGCGAGGATTCCGGCGATCGCGCCGTAGACGACCGCGACGATCAGTGCCGCCAGCCAGCCGGCCATCCCGGTGGCCAAAGCAAGGATCGCCGCTGCCGTCAGTGCCCCGAACGCGTAGAAGCCGATGACCCCCGCGCCGCCGAAGGCTCCAGCGCCGATCCCGAGCTGCTTTCCCTTGGTCGCAACCTCCGCCTTCGCCAGCTCGACCTCCTTCCGGGCGAGGTTCTGCGTTTGCTCGGTGAGCTGCTTGACGAGGTCAGCGATCGACTGCTCGTCTCCGTCCTCACGTGTTTCCGGCGGCGTTTGCACGCCGCCGCTGCTCAGCTCCATCAACCTGTCCTTTCACTGGGCCTTGCGGGTGCCGCCCGTGCGCCGAATTCGCGCCCGGGGCGTCGGTCCCCACCATCTGCCCGTCGGCAGCGCTCCGAAACGGCCATCCGCCCCCGGCAGGGGCATCTTTGCCGGATTCCCTGGCCGGCTGGCCTTACTCGACCGAGACGAGGTCGACCACGAACACCAGGGTGGCGTCGGGGCCGATTGCAGGTGGCTGGCCCTGCTCCCCGTAGGCGAGGTCGGGCGGGATCACGAGCTGGCGCTGGCCGCCCTCCTTCATGCCCTCGATGCCCTCGTCCCAGCCGGGGATGACGGCGCCGGTGCCCAGCGCGAAGCTGAAGGGCTCGGGGTTGCCGTAGGAGGAATCGAACTCCTCGCCGGTCTCGTAGTCGACGCCGACGTACTGGACCGTGATCTGGTCGCCGGCCGCGGCGGCGGTCCCGTCGCCCTCCTCCAGGTCTTCGACAACGAGCTCGTCCGGAGGCGGGCCCTCGGGCACCTCGACCTCGGGCTTCGTGAGCTCCTCGGGGGTGTCAGAGCCGTCGCCGCCGCCAGTGACGAGGACGACCACCACGATGCTGGCGAGCATGGCAGCGGACACGGTGAGGGCGACCAGGCGGCTGTTCATGGCGCGCAAATGTATTCACACGAGGAGCTTTAGCTCCGAAAGCAGCGTGTAAAGGACGCCGAAGGCGTCCGCATTTGTTCACGAGGTGAACCTGAGAAGCTGCAACCCATGGGCCGCGACGCGAACCTGGAGACCATCCGCCGCCTCTACTCAGCCTTCGACGCGGGCGACGCGGAGACGATGGCCGCCTGCTACGCGCCGGGCGCCCGGTTCGGAGACCCGGTCTTCCCCGACCTCGAGGGCGAGGAAGTCGGCGACATGTGGCGCATGCTCACGGCGCGCGCGGAGGACCTGAGCGTGGGGCTCTCAGGGCCGCACGCCGACGACTCAACCGGCGGCGCGCACTGGACCGCGCGTTACACCTTCCGGACCGGGCGCAAGGTCGTAAACGAGATCGACGCCAGCTTCACCTTCGATGACGCCGGGCGGATCATCGAGCATCACGATCGCTTTGACCTCTGGAAGTGGACCCGGATGGCCCTCGGTCCCATTGGGGCTGTGCTCGGCTGGTCGCCAATCGTCCGGAACAAGGTCCGCTCGGAGGCCGCACAGGGCCTCGAGCAGTACCGCGCGGGGCGGGCCTAGCCGCCGCCGGCGGGCGGGGGCGCCGTTGGGTCGTCCTCCTCCTCGCCAAGCCCTTCGCGGGCGACGAACTCCTCGGCCAGCAACAGGTTCTCGGCTGAGCGCTCGACCACGCTCAAGAGGTCCTGCATCAGGGCGACCTCCTCGACCTGTTCTTTCACGAACCACTGCATGAACTGCTCGGCCCGGTAGTCCTTCGTCTCGCGCGCGAGCTCGAACAGCGAGTAGATCTCCTCACCAACGCGCTGCTCCTGCTCGAGCGCCATCTTCACCGGCGCGACTCCGTCGCTGAAGCTGCTCTGCTGGCCCTTGATGTCGGGAATCTCGACCGGCTCCGAAACGTCGATCAGGTACTGGACCATCATCATCGCGTGCTCGCGCTCCTCGAGGGCCTGGCGGTAGAAGAAAGCCGCGAGGCGCGGGAGCGTCTCGACGTCGTAGTACACGGCGGCGCCGATGTACTGCATCGCCGCGCTGAATTCGTTTGCGATCTGGGCGTTGAGGGCCTCTGGAAAGGAACGCTCGGGCATCTGGTCTCCTCGGGTCGATTCGTGGCGACGCTAGCGAAATCTCGGAGTTCGGCCAGCCGAAGCAGGGCTTAGGGATACCGAAGCACGCCAGCGGCGCGGGGGCGCTACTCGGCCCAGCGAAACCCCGTTGCCGACGGAACCGGATCCATCGGGCTCGAGGGCATTCCCTCGGGCACGGCAGGGTCGTTGAAGCCCGACGGAGCGGTGTCGTTCGGCGTATTCGGGTGAAAGAGCGAAGCCAGATACTGAATCTGGCCGCGGCCGATCGAGACCTCGCCCTGGCCGCCTCCATAGATCGCGATCTCCTCCTGCTCGCAGTACTCGTAGATGGAGAGCAGCTCGCGCAGGGACCCGAAACGCGACGGCTTGGAGTTGATCGCCTTGCGCGCCTGCTCCTTCACATCGGCCAGCGAGTGGAGGTTGGCGTCCCAGGTGATGCGCTCGTCGTGCGGCTCGAGGACCGGGCGGGTCTCGTCGTTTATGTCCGGGTCCTCGAGGTAGGCATCGGGGAACGCCTCGGCGACTGAGCGATAGAGCTCGGGATCGGTCGCCACGTCGACCGGGGTGCCGCGGTAGAGCCCCTTCAGGTCGAGCACCCGCACGGGGGCGAGGCCGCTGATCTCGGCGATCAGCTCCGCGCTCCAGTCGTTCTCGGGGTCGAGCTTGAACTCGAGCGTCGGGTACTTCGCGAGCCGGTCGCGGAGCGGCTTCGTGCTCGAAGCCGCAGCGTCCTCGCCGAAACTCCCCAGGCGGGTCGAGCAGACGAAACCGAGTGGCTTCGGATCACGGCCAACGGCCTCGTGGAGCGAGAGGTTGGTCTGACGCAGCGCCAGGTCGAGCGCCGCTGATTCGTACGCCCAGCGGCGGTAATGGCGCGACGCCTCGTATTCCGGCGGTGCGCCCTCGAACAGATCGAGCTCGCCGACCTGATCGCAGAACTCTCCCAGCGTCGTCGCGCCGGAGAAGTCATGGATCGGGCCCGCGTCCCGGTGCGCCATGTGGTCGAGCACCGTGTAGACGACGTCCTCCCCGAGCCCCTCCTCGCCGGAGCCGCGGAGGTGGATGATCGTTGAGGGGCGGGTGAAGTCGCCGTACTCGCGGTCGCGCTCTTCGAGCTCGTAGGAGGAGACGACAATCGGAAGGGCAGCGAGCTTGGCGTAGAGGCTCATGGCCTCAGCCTAGCCACGACCGAGCGTAGGGCGCTGCCTGGGATCCAGTCTCAGTCCGAAGGAACGACGAGCACGGGATGCTCGGAGAGGTGGATGAGCTACCCGTAGGCGACGACGATGTCGTCACCCAGGCCCTTGGCCAGAGCGATCGCGTGATCGAGGGCGGTATGGGGGCACTCGGAGCCGTCGTATCCAACCACCGGCGTCGCCATGCTCAGGCCTCCCCGCCGGGCTTCTGTGTGGTCGCCGGGGCGCCGGCATCGGCCGCCTCCTCAGAGACCCCGATCGCCTCGACTTTGCCCTCGCCAACCGCGATCTCGTGTGGAACCGCCTCGAACGGCTTGCGCGTGAAGAACTCCCGTGCCGGCTCGCCGCCGAAGAGCCGCCAGAGCACCATGATCGCGATCCCTGCGAGCGTAAAGACCAAGGCGATCACGAGCGGGATGCCCAGCCCCAACGCCTCCGTGCCCGAGTACGACGCCTTTGGATCCGCCAGCTCGCCGACCGACTCGTAGAGGAGGTAGAAGAGCATCACCGCGCCGATGACGGGGGCCAAGCCGATGAAGATGAAGTTCTTCACCGAGCGGAAGAGCTCATGGCGCCAGTAGATCGCGCAGGCGAAGCCGGTGAGCCCGTAGTAGAAGGCGATCATCAGCGACAGGGCCGAGAGCGAGTCGAACAGGAAGTTCTCTGAGATGAGCTTGCCGGGCACGTACCAGATCGTCGCGAGGACCCCGATGAAGATCGTGCCGAACGCCGGTGTCAGGAACCGCGGATGGATCTTCGCCCACGGCTTCGGCAGGGCACCGGCCGCTGCCATCGAGAGCGATGTGCGCGAGCCCGGCAGGATCGTCGTCTGCGCCGAGGAGATCCCGGAAATGATCACGGCGATCACCAGGATCTTTCCCAAGCCCTCGCCCAGGACCTGGGCGCCGACCGCGCCAAGGACCCCGGCGTCGTCGTCGAAGCCCTCGAGCGCCTTCTCCCCGGCGTAGGCAACGAGCGCGTAGGTGACCGCGATGTAGGTGATCAGGAGGATCACCGTGCTGGCGATGCCGGCGAGGCCGGGGGCGGTGTCGGAATGCTCGCTCTCCTCGGAGAGGTTGACCGCGCTCTCCCAGCCCCAGTAGATGAAGACGGCCAGCAGGACCCCGGCCAGCAGGCCGGAGTACTGGATGTCAAAGGGGTTTAGCCAGGACAGCGAGGGATCGGTCGAGCCCGCGGGCGCGTCGCCGGCGGCGATCTTGATGAAGGCCACGATCGCGAACAGCAGCAGGGCGGCGACCTGGCCAAGGGTCATGAAGCGCTGCAGGTGGGCCGAGAGCTCGGTGCCGATCACGCAGATGGTGGTCATGGCGGCGATGATCACGACCGCGAGCGCAGCGACCGCCTGCTCACTGCGGTAGAGCGGCTTGCCGCCGGCCTCGAGGCCGAACAGGTCGTAGAAGTAGTAGGCGGAGACGTCGGCGAGCGATCCGATCACGAGGATTCCGGTCGTGCAGATCGCGAAGCCGCCGATCCAGCCAGCGTAGGGGCCCATTGCCCGCGTGACCCACGAGAAGGTCGTGCCGCAATCGGTGTCGACGCGGTTCATGTAGAAGAACGCCGCCGCGATGAAGAACATCGGGATGAAGGACACGAGCAGGACGCCGGGGGCGAACAGCCCCGCCGCCACTACGATCGACCCGATCACGGCCGCCAGCGAATAGGCCGGAGCCGTCGACGCGAGGCCGATCGACAGCCCGTCGACAAATCCGATCGCGTCCTTCTTGAGACCCTTTTCGCCGGTCTCTACTGCCGCCGGCTCCGAGCCGGTTGCGGTTGCGCTCTCCATCACCTCACCCTCCCGGGGTACCTGCGGTGTGCGGGACTGTAATCGAGTCCGCGCAATTGGAAAGTCGAATCACGCCGCTGCCACTTAGACCGTTCGGTTAGCAGAATCCTCAGCGGTGCTCTGGATTGGGCCACTCGGGGCGGCAGCCCGCTTCCCACTCGGACCGCTGGTTGCCGTGAGCGGGGATCCCGCCTGCGTCCTTCAGGATCCGCGCGAGGTGCAGGAGATTCCAGGTCATGAAGGCCGTGTTGCGGTTCGTGAAGTCGTTCTCGGGGCCGCCTGAGCCCTCGTCGAGATAGGAGGGACCGGGCCCCACCTCGCCGATCCAGCCCGCATCGGCCTGTGGAGGGATCGTGTAGCCGAGGTGCTGGAGCGAGTACAGCGTGTTCATCGCGCAGTGCTTGATGCCGTCCTCGTTGCCCGTCACAAGACAGCCACCGACCCGGCCGTAGTACGCGTACTGGCCGGCGTCGTTGAGCAGATGCGAGTTCCCGTAGAGGCGCTCGATGACCTGCGTCGCCACGGAGGTCTTCTCGCCAAGCCAGATCGCCATTCCGAGCACGAGGATGTCCGCGTCCATCACCTTCTCGTAAATCGCGGGCCACTCGTCGCGCTCCCAGCCGTACTCCGTCATGTCCGGCCAGACCCCCGTTGCGATGTCGTGATCGATCGCGCGGATACCGTCCACCTGCGCGCCGGCGCGGCGCATCATCTCCATCGAGATGTCCATTAGCCCCTGCGTGTGCGAGCGCTCTGGACTGCGCTTCAGCGTGCAGTTGATGAAGAAGGCCTTGAGGTCCGAGTAGTCGGTCTCCGACTGCTCGCACAGGCGCGCCTGCTTCTCGCTGAGGATGTCTTGCTCGCCCACGTCGTTTCCTCTCGTCCAGCCGGATCGGGATCTTCCCGGGAGTCATCCCGGCCGCACCGGCGTTACACGCACTAGCTTTTCAGGCGATGCGGCAGCGCAGCTCCGTCGAGGCCGAGCGCCCCGCTCGGTGGCGGCACGTCCGCGCCATCGCCCTGCTTCCGGGCACGGTCACCGTGCTCGTGCCGGGCGTAATCCTGTGGGCCGGCGAAGGCCCCGACGCCGGCTGGGGGTTGGACGACGCGGCGGCCGTGGCGCTGATCGGGGCGGGAGCCGGGCTGGTCGCCGTGGGCCTCGCGATCTGGATTTGGACGGTCACTCTCTTCGCCCGGCTTGGGCGCGGCACGCTGGCGCCATGGGACCCGACGCGCGAGCTTGTCGTAGCCGGCCCTTACGGGCATGTGCGCAACCCGATGATCAGCGGCGTGCTCGCGGTGCTCATGGGCGAGGCCCTCGCCTTTGGCTCTCCCGGCATCGTCGCCTGGGGCGCGGCTTTCGTTGTCATCAACCACATCTACTTTCTCGCGGTTGAGGAACCCGGGCTGGAGCGTCGGTTCGGGGAGGCATACCGCGAGTACGGGCGCCATGTCCCCCGCTGGATCCCCCGCCTCAGGCGGTGGCCCCCGCGCTGAACTAGAGCTCCGCGGCGACGACGCGGCTCGCGAGCCGGCCGAAGGCCTCGATGCCGACAGCCAGGTCGGCCTCCTCGGTGTCCTCCTTCGCGGTGTGGGAGAGGCCTCCGACCGAGGGGACGAAGACCATCGCGGCCGGCACAACGCGCGCCACCTCGGCGGCGTCGTGTAAGGCACCGCTGGTGAGGACCCGGTCCGAGCCGCTCGTCTCGCGACAGGCTTCGCGGGCAGCCGCCACAAGAGAGGCGTCGAAGGCGACTGGCTCGATTCTCCAGATCATGTCCTCGGCGAGCTCACAGCCGCGGGCCTCCGCGGCGTCGGCGGCGATCTCGCGCGCTTGGGCGAGCATCATCGCGAGACTCGCAGCGTCCGGATGGCGAAGGTCTGCCACCAGTTCCGCGACGCCCGGGACCGCGGTCGCGATGCCGGGCTCCAGGTGAAGGACGCCGGTGGTGACAACGCCGTCGCGCTCGCGTGCGATCGCTTCGATTCGCAGCATCGCGTCGGCCGCCGCGAGGCCGGCGTCGCGACGGAGCTCCATCGGCGTCGTGCCGGCATGCGAAGCCTGGCCATAAAAGGAGAAGCGGTAGCGCTCGACTCCCGCGCACCCATCGACGGCCGCTGCTGAGAGATCCTCGCTTTCGAGCACCGGCCCCTGCTCGATGTGGAGCTCGAGGTAGGCGCGCAGCGATTCGCGCCGCTGAGCGGCCTCGGCCGCCCGATCGAGCTCCACTCCGTTGGCCTCAAGCGCGGCCGGCAGAGAGGTGCCGTCGGCGTCTCGCAGATCGCGCACAGCGGCCGCATCGAGCGTGCCCGCGAAGGCGGAGCTGCCGAAGAGGCTGCGCCCGAACCGGGCCCCTTCCTCGTCGGCCCAGTCGATGAGTGCGATCGCGCTGGGCGGCCGTTGGCCCGATTCCGCCCACGCCCGCAGAACCCCCAGGCCCGCCATCACGCCCAGGGCGCCGTCGAGCCACCCCCCTTCGGGCACGGAATCCAGGTGGGATCCGACTGCGAGCGCTGGGGATGCGTCCCCCTCGAGGGTCGCCCACATGTTCCCCGCGGCGTCCACCTCCGGCTCGATCCCGATCTCGCCGAGGAGCTCCTCCACAAACGCCCGTGCCTCTCGCCACGTCTCCGTCCAGCAGACGCGTCGGGCGCCGCCGGGACCGCCGGTGCGGCGATCGAGCTCCCGCAGGTCAGCGATCACCCCCGCGGCGTCGATCCGCGGGCCCGCGGGGTCGTTCATCCGACCCGGTCACGGCGCAGCGCCTGCGAGAGGCAATGCGCGCCGCCCCCACCCAGCGTGAACATATCGAGCTCCGGGGCGACGAGCTCGAGGCCGCGGGCGCTCATCTGCTCGTTCAGCGACGTCGCCGCGGCGCCGGTCAAGACCCGGTCGTCGCCAAGCGACATCGCGTTCACGCCAAGCTTCCAGGCGTCCTCACCGGGGACGTCGAGGAGCTCGAACCCCTTGCTCTCGAGCCAGCGGACGAGGCCGCTCGAGGCGTACTCGGTGCAGACGGCCGCCAGCTTGGGCGCCAGGACCGCGAGCAGGACGTCGATGTGGAGGAAGTGCCCGGGGATTGGCTCGACCCGGGCCTCCCAGCCCTCGGCCTCGAAGAAGCCCGCGAGCTGGCGCGCGGCTGGGAGCTCGGTGCGCGACTCGCCGGTGCCGATGACGACACAGCCGGGCTCGACGATCATCACGTCGCCACCCTCGATGGCGCCGCTGCTGGCGAGCTGCCAGATCGGAATCCCCGCTCCCTGGTAGAAGCGGATCACCGAGGCGTACTCCCCCCGTCGCCACTGCTGCATCGGCGCCGTCACGAACGCGCCCCAGGGCGTGCCCACGCTGGAGTCGCGCGCGAACACCTGATAGTGCTGACCCCCGACGGGCTCGAGGAAGTGGCAGTGCACCCCGGCGGCCTCGTAGGCGGAGACGAGCTCGGCGTGCTGGGCGAGCGCGCGCTCGCGGTCGAAGACGCGGCCGGAGTCGAGCGTGCTCTTCGAGATCGCGCTCGTCGGCCGCCACGAGAAGTGGTCCGGCGGGCAGAGCAGTACGTCCCGCAGGACGCCGTACTCGGAGTCAACGCCCCAGGGGGCGCCGCGCGCGTCGGTCATAAGGGGACCCCGCCGTCCCCGGACGCGGGAGCAGAATCAAACGCCCGCGGCGTAGCCGCGGGCCAGACGTTCCGAGCGGGAGCGGAGGAGGTGGCGGGCATTTATTCCTTGACGACTCTGATCGTCGCGAGGCTGCGGTCGCTTGCGCCCCTGACCCAGCCGCCGTGGGCGATGGAATCGGCGATGTAGCCGAGGGTCGGCCCGGTCAGCAGTTCTCCCGGGAGCACGTTGGGCACGCCGGGAGGGTAGGCGGCGAGCGACTCGGCGGCGATCCGGCCCTCGGCGTCGTCGAACGGCACGACCTCCTGTGGGCCGAGAAAGGCTTCGCGCGGCGTCATCTGGGTCGGGCCCCATGGCGGCGGATCGGCGAAGCGGCCCTCCGGCTCCTCCTCGTCACCGATCCGCTCGACCGCATGACGGAGCGCACCGACCAGCCGCTGCCCGGTCTCGCCCGCGTGTTCCCCCATCCCGAACACCGCCACGACCACGTTCTCGGAGAAGAGCTCGAGGAAGACATCGTCGGTGTCGAGCATGAGCTCGGCGATCCGGTGGCCCGTGGTGGACGTTCCGCGGACGTCGACGACCACCCGCATGGGGTCGTAGGCGAACACGCCGGGCCGGCCGGCGATGCGCTCGTCGAGGACGTCGAGCCCCGGGATCTCGCGTATCTGCTTGCGGATTCCAACCAGCGATTGCACGGTTTCGGCGAGCAACTCCTCGCCGCAGGTGGCGGCCTGCCGCCGCGCGGCATCCAGCGAGGCCGTGAGCAGGCTGTTGGGGCTGGTCGACTCGATCAAGGTGACGGACCGGTCGACGATGTGCTCGTCGATCCGGTCGGTGTGGCCGAGATGGAGGATCGCCGACTGCGTGAGGCTGCCGACGATCTTGTGAACCGAGGAGAGGACGACGTCGGCCCCGCAGGCCAAGGCCGGGGCCGGCAGCTCCGAGGAGAACTGCAGGTGTGCGCCCCAGGCCTCGTCGACGATGAGCGGCACGCCGGCGGCGTGGGAGACATTCGCCAGGGATTCGACGTCCGCAACCGCCCCGAAGTAGGTCGGGGACGTGACCATCGCCGCCACGGCCTCGGGCTCCTCGACGAGCGTCGCTGCCAGCGTTTCCGGAGATAGGCAGTGAGCGATGCCCAGCTCCGCGTCGACTTCGGGCGAGACGAAGCGCGGGCTCAACCCCGCCAGGATCAGCCCGTCGATGATCGAGGAATGAGCGTTCCGCTGAACGACCACCCGCTTGCCGATGTGAGAGAGCGCGAGGCAAAGCGAGTGATTGCCGCCCGATCCACCGTTCACCAGAAACCAACTGCGCTTGGCGCCCCACGCCTCGGCCGCGAGGTCCTGCGCCTGCTGAAAGAGGTTGGCCTCGAGCTCCATGCCGACATCGATCCCCGGGATCGCCGTGGGGAGGTCGAACTCGATCGCGGTCTCGCCGATCGCCTCCCGCAGTCCGGGGTCGGCGCCGCTTCCGCCCTTGTGGCCCGGGACATGAAAACGGCCCGGATTGCGTTTGGCGTGCGCAATCAGGGCCTCGAGATAGGGGGCCTGAGATTGTTTCAGGTCAGGGGGCACCGGCCGACGCTAGCACGGCGTTTGCGGCGCTTGGAGCGTGTTTGGCAGTCGGTCACGTCGGTGGGTTGCTCGTCTGTGTGATGGGAGGAACGGGATTGCGTCGCTGGCGGTCCTGGCCGTTGGCGGGCCAATTACGCGAGCCCCTTGCGGCGTCCTGACCCCTGCTACCGTCTGCTCGTCCCCGTGGACGACGACCTCCCTCGAAGTAGAAGCGCCCCGACGACGTCCCTCGCCTTGCTTCCGGACGCCGCCCGGTCCCCCTCGGCACGATGACGGCGCTCGCGCTCGGTGCGCTGTTCTTGCTGGTGGCCATCAACGGCCTGTTCGTTGCCGCCGAGTTCGCGTTGGTCCGCAGCCGTCGCGGGCGCCTCGAGACCCTCGCCAAGGAGGGCAAGGCCGGGGTGGACGAGGTGCTCGAGCAGCTCGAGAAGATCGATGAGGTCCTCGCGGCGTGCCAGCTCGGGATCACGATGGCCTCGATCGGCATCGGCTTCCTCGGCGAGCCCGCGATCGCAGCGTTGATTGAGCCGCTCTTCGGCGGGCCTCTCGGAGGGTGTCACCACCGGGATCTCCGTCGCGATCGCCTTCGCGATCGCGACCTCTCTTCACATCACGATCGGCGAGCAGGTCCCGAAGATGCTCGCGATCTCTCGCCCGGAGCCTGCGGCTCGCGCGCTCGTTCGCCCTGTGAACCTATTCCGGGTGGCCAGCGCTCCGTTCACGCTGCTCTTGAACAAGACCTCCAATGCGATGGTGCGCCTGTTCGGGGTGGATCCCAGGAGCCTCGAGGAGAAGCACACCTCCGAGGATCTGAAGGGGATCATCAGAATCTCGGCGCGGGGCGGAACCCTGGACCTCGGCGAGGCCGGCATGCTCGGGGGCGTCTTTCACCTGCACGAGCAGGAGGCACGGGAGGTGATGACGCCGGTTCCCGCGGTGGTCACGGTGAACGCCGATCAGACGGTCGAGGTGGCGCTGCGAAGCTGTGTTTCCTCGGGTCACACTCGCCTGATCGTGATCGAGGACGACAACCCCGACCGAGTGCGCGGCGTCGTCCACAACAACTCGGTCGCTCGCCTCTACATGAACGCCGGCCCCGACGCCTCGATCGAGCCCGCCATCCGGGATGTCCCGATCTTTCCCGAGACCAAACCGCTCGACGACCTGCTCGCGGAGCTCCAGCGTCAGCGCAGCTCGCTGGGCGTGGTCTCCGACGAGTACGGGCGCACGGTCGGCATCGTGACCGTGGAGGACATCCTGGAGGAGGTCGTCGGGGAGATCGAGGACGAGACGGATCCGCGAGCCACCGAGTTACGCCGGCTCACAGATGGCGACTGGTACGTCCGGGGGCACGTGCCGATCGGCGATCTCGAGGACGCCGGCATCGAGCTGCCGGTCTCCTCCGATGCGTTCAATTCGATCGGTGGCTACGTCTTCTCCGAGCTCGGGCGCCTGCCCAAGCGGGGCGACACCATCGCCGCCAATGGCTATGAGATCCGAGTCGAATCCGTGCGCGAGAACCGCGTCGTCGCGGTCCGCATCCGCACGGTCACAGGGGAGATGCGGGCCGTGCCCGCCGCCCCGTCGGGGGAGGGCGGCGAGCCTCCCCGGTAGGCGCAACTTGCGGCGCTTTAGGTCCCGGCTTCCGTCCGCAGCGCGATCTACTTTGCCCGCACGGTCTCCAACCCTCAGGAGGGGCAGCGATGTGGGTCGTGCGGCTCAGCGACAAGCAGCTCGAGGTACTAAGGGCGGTCCTGCGCTCCGAGGATCACCTGGGCCCGGCGTTGCGGGGCGCGCTCGAGGCGCTGGAGCTGGCGCGCTGGGACGACCTCCCCGACGCTCAGCTTCCGTGGGACGACGTGATCGAGGCAGCGCGCCGGCAGGGGATCTCCGAGGCGGACGTGATCTGGGACCTCTCCGGCAAGCAGCGCAAGCAGGCCGCCTAGGCAAGGCAACACCCGCCCGCCGCGATCGCGACACGCGCGGGTGAGCGCTCGCACATGGCTGCTCTTCGCGGCCGTATCGGTCATCTGGGGCATTCCCTACCTCTTCATCAAGGTCGCGGTCGATGCCGATGTGCCGCCGGCGTTCGTCGCCTGGTCGCGGGTTGCTCTCGGCGCCGTCGTCCTCATTCCCATTGCGCTCAAGCGGGGCGCCCTGCGCGGGCTGGAGGAGCACCGGTTGGCGATCGCCGCCTATGCAGCCTGCGAGATCGCCGTGCCGTTCACGCTGATCGCGGTCGGCGAGGAGTACGTCGACTCGTCGCTCGCTGCGATTCTCGTGGCCTCCATGCCGCTGATGGTCGGGCTGCTTTCGGTTCGCTTCCTGCCCGAGGATCGCCCGACCGGCCTGCGGCTCGTTGGACTGTTCATTGGGCTGGGCGGCGTCGTGGCGTTGCTCGGCATCGACATCGCGGGCGAGTCCGACGAGCTTCTCGGCGCATCGCTCATTCTCGTCGCAGCGCTTAGCTACGCGGCTGCCACGATCATCATCAAGCGCGGGCTCGCCCAGCTCGATCCCCTTGGCCCGATCGCGGCGGGCCTCGCGATCGCCACAGTCGCTCTGCTCCCGCTCGCGATCGCGGCGCCGCCAACCGAGGTGCCGTCGGGCGACGCTCTGTGGTCAATCGGCGTACTCGGTGTCGTGTGCACGGCGCTGGGTCTGCTGCTCTTCTTCCAGCTCATCGCGCAGGCGGGCCCATCGCGGGCGAGCGTGATCACCTACGTGAACCCGGTCGTGGCGGTCCTGCTGGGCGTCCTCCTACTCGACGAGGTGCTCGGCGCCGTGCCGATCGCAGGCCTGGCGCTGATCCTGATCGGTTCGTGGCTTTCGACCGGCGGCCGGCCGCCCTAGTAGGCGAAGAATCCGCTGCCGCTCTTGCGGCCAAGCCGGTCGGAAGCCACCAGCTCGCGCACTCTCGAGGGGGGCTCGTGGCTGGGGTTGCCGGACTCGGCATGAAGGCTCTCGCCGATCGCCACGGCGACGTCGAGGCCGACGAAGTCGAGCAGCGCCAGCGGCCCCATCGGATGCCCCGCGCCCAGGCGCATGCAGGCATCTACGTCCGAGGGTTCCATCTCGGTCTCCTCCAACAGCCGCACTGCGTCGAAGAGGTATGGGAAGACGAGACGGTTGACAACGAAGCCGCGAATGTCGGGGACCACCACGGCCGTCTTCCCGAGGGCATCGAGCCACGCGTGGGCGCGTTCGGCGGTGCCGTCGCGCAGGGCGTCGGGGAGACACACCTCGACCAGCTCCATGCGGTGAGGCGGGTTGAAGAAGTGAAGCGCCAGGAGGCGATCCGCGCAGCCGGCACTGGCACCCAGCTCGGAGATGGACAGCGACGAGGTCGATGTCGCCAGATCGGCGTTCGCGCAGATCTCGCCGAGGAGCCGCAGCTGCTCCACCTTGACGGTGAGCTCCTCGGTGACGGCCTCCACAACCAAGTCGCACTCCGCGAGATCCGCAGGGTCGGTGGTGACCTTGACCCGGCTCGGATCGCCGTCGTCGAGCTTCGACGCGGCAGATTGCGCTCGCTCCTCGGCCCTCCACGCGGATGCGTCGCTGCGGGCGAGAAGTCGCACGTCGCCAGCGGCGCTCGCGCAGGCGGCGACCCCGCAGGCGATCAGTCCGCTGCCCGAGACGGCCGGGCGCTCGTATCCGGAGGGGACGGCCAAGGAGTGCCGTTTTGTAGCAGCCGGGGAGCGAGATCCGGCCAGACGAAGGCGAAATCGAAACAAGCCGAGAGGCTGGGCCTGCTATATCCGCAGGTCAATGCTGAGGGCGATCTCCACCTTCTCCGCTGGGCGCCGCGCCAAATGGGGAATCATCGGCATCTGGGTGATCGTCGGCCTTGGGCTCTCGAGCTTCCAGCCGAAGCTCCAAGAGGCGACCACCAACGAGAACGAAGCCTTCCTGCCGGAGTCGGCGGAGTCGACCGACGTCAACGACCTGATCGGGGAGCGGTTCGCCGAGGGCCGTGAGGTCGACGCTCTCATCGCCTACGACCGCGCGGAGGGGCTCACGGCCGCGGATCGCGAGCGGATCTCGGCGGACGCGCTCGAGCTCTCGGGGCTGGAGGCTCCCGACCCCGCCGCCGAATGCGCCAATCCCGACCTGACCGGCGTCCTGGCGATCGTCGACCCGTTCGCCGGGCCGGTGTGCGGGGCGGCGAAGCTCGGCGGTGGCGCGGAGGCGCCGGTGCCAGCGCCCGCAGGAGACGACGCGCCCCCGGCGAGCTCGGAAGCGGCGCCCTTGCCCGAGGGTGCGCCTCCGGTCGTCTCGGAAGACGGCTCGACGGCTCTGATGCTCGTGCGAGCCAACACCGAGGACTCCGACAGCATCCTCGACAACGTCGAGGTGATGCGCGAGGTCGTGCCCGACCCTGATGCGGGCGACGGCGAGCTGCGTGCCTACGTGACGGGGATCACCGGGATCATCGCGGACTCGATCGAGGTCTTCGAGTCCATCGACACGACGCTGCTGCTCGTCACCGTTGGCCTGGTCCTGGTCCTGCTCCTCTTGATCTATCGCTCGCCGATCGTGGCGTTCGTGCCGCTGGTGGTCGTTGCACTGGCCTACATGATCGCCGCCGCCGCCGTTTACGGCCTCGTCCAGGCGGGGGCGTTTGAGGTCAACGGACAGTCGACCTCGTTGCTGATCGTGCTCATGTTCGGGGCGGGCACCGACTACTGCCTCTTGATCGTCGCCCGCTATCGCGAGGAGCTGCGCCGGACCGAGGACAAGCACGAGGCGATGGCCCACGCCACGGAGCGAACCGGTCCAGCGATCCTCTCTGCGGGGGCGACGGTCGTGGCTTCGATGCTGGTCCTGACCCTCGCGGACTTCAAGGCGACCCAGACGATGGGGCCAGTGCTTGCCCTCGGGGTCGCGATCATGCTGCTGGCAGGCCTCACCCTGCTGCCTGCCACGCTTGCGATGCTCGGTAGAACGGCCTTCTGGCCCGCCCGCCCGCAGTATGGCTCCGAACAACGCCGCCCCCTGGATATCTGGAGCCGCATCGGCCACTTCGTGCACGACCGTCCCGGGCTCGCGATCGCTGCCTGCGTCGCGGTGCTCGGCGCGGGCTGTCTCGGCCTTTTGCAGGATCGAGGCGTGATCGATTTCGGTGAGGGCTTCCAGGAGGAGCCGGAGGCCGTCGAAGGCCAGCTCTTAATCGAGGAAGAGCTCTCGGCGGGACAGGCGGCGGTGACCACGATCCTCGTCCCCGCCGACGCCGCCGAGCCGGTGGCCGCAGCGGCCCAGGAGATCGAGGGCGTGGACGCCGCCGATCCCATCGGGCATCTCCGAGGACGGTGAGCTGGCTCGGGTCGACGTCACGCTCGCCTTCGATCCCTTCTCGGACGAGGCGAACGACCTGATTCCCGTCCTGCGCTCTGACGTAAAGGCGGCCGGCGGGGATGAGGTCCTGGTGGGCGGGCTCACCGCCGAGAACTTCGACACCACCGAGACCCTGCAATCCGACGCGCAGCTGATCGTGCCGCTGATCCTGCTCCTGATCTTCCTGATCCTCTGCGCCCTGCTTCGCGCTGTCGTCGCCCCGCTCTACCTCGTGGCGACCGTTGTCCTCTCATACGGCTTCGCGCTCGGTGCCTCGAACCTCATCTTCACCCACATCTTCAATCAGCCCGATGGCGACCCCGGCCTCCCGACCTTCGCCTTCATCTTCCTGGTGGCGCTCGGGGTCGACTACAACATCTTCCTGATGAGCCGCATCCGCGAGGAGGCTGCGCGTCAGGAGACGAAGGAGGCGGTGATCACCGGGCTCGAGCGCACCGGCGGCGTCATCACATCCGCCGGCCTCATCCTCGCCGGCACCTTCGGCGCGCTGATGACCCTGCCGCTCACGAGCCTCTTCCAGATCGGCTTCGTCGTCGCCTTCGGGCTCCTCGTCGACACGTTCCTGGTGCGGACGATCCTCGTGCCGGCGATCGCGTTCAAGCTCGGTGAGCGCAACTGGTGGCCGTCGCGCGTGCGCCACGACGAGGCGCCGCCCCCCTCGCCGATCGCCCCCTCGCCCCCTGCCGGCGCCAGCTAGGTAAAGCCGCGGCGCTCCCGCACGGCGCGGCCGAGCAGCTCGTCCAGCTCCGCGAGCAGCGGACCGAGTTCAGCGTCGTGCGTGCCCGCGTTGCCGGTCATGCGGCCGTGTGCGGAGTGAAGCTCGAAGCGCATCGACTCGTGCGGGCGGGGGAGGAGGGCCTGGCCGATGGTCTTGAGTGGGCCGTGCCAGAGATTCGCTGGGACCGAAGCAATGAGGGCGTGGAGCCTGGCGAGCTCCGTGGCCGTTGCCTGGACTTCGCTGCGTGATCTCGATTTGCGGTCATTGAGCACGACGCGGCCGTCCTCGTAAACCGAGAGGCGCTGGTCGAGGCCCGCCATGCCGCCGGCGCGGCGGTACGAAACGATCGCCCTGGCGCGTTCTTCCATAGCGAGAGTTTCGCGCCAAGTGCTTCGCGGTGGTTGACTGACTGGTCAGTCGGGTGGGGTATCGTTGCTCGGGCACGGCGATCGTGCGAGCCGCGCGCGATCCGCCCCAACTTTCAGGAGGCTTCCATGGCGAGCAACGGCAACTTCCAGGGCCGCGAGGTAGTGATCGTCGAAGCGGTCCGGACCCCTGTCGGCCGGGGCCATCCGGAGAAGGGGTACTACAGGGACACGCATCCGTCCACGCTGCTCGCGAAGACGTACTCCGAGCTCGTCGACCGGGCCGGGATCGATCCAGCCGAGGTCGAGGACGTGGTGGCCGGCTGCGTGCAGCAGTTCGGCGAGCAGGCCTTCAACATCGGCCGCAACGCCTGGCTTCAGGCCGGCTTCCCGGTGGAGACCCCGGCCACTACGGTCGATCGCCAGTGCGGGTCCGCCCAGCAGGCGATCAACTTCGCGGCCGCGCTCGTTGCGTCGGGCGTCCACGACGTGGCCATCGGTGGCGGGGTGGAGCACATGGGTCATATCTCCTTCGCGGACGGGCTGGCCGTCCAGCAGGAGCACGGCATGGCCTTCACGCCGGAGCTGATGGACCGCTACAACCTGGTCCCTCAGGGGATCTCGGCCGAGCTGATCGCCGACAAGTGGGAGATCCCGCGCTCCGAGCTCGACGAGATCGGGCTGCGGTCCCATCAGCTCGCCCACCGCGCCACCGAGGAAGGTCGGTTCGAACGAGAGATGATCCCGTTCCAGGTAAACGGCGACACCTACTCCGTCGATCAGGGGATCCGGCCTGAGACGAGCATCGAGAAGCTTGCCGAGCTCAAGCCCGCCTTCAAGGAGGACGGGAAGATCACCGCCGGCAATGCATCGCAGGTCTCCGACGGCGCCGCCGCGGTGCTCGTGATGACGCGCGAGAAGGCCGACGCGCTGGGGCTCAGCCCGCGGGCGCGGGTCGTCGACCAGACGACCGTTGGCGTCGACCCCGTGATCATGCTGACCGGTCCGATTCCGGCGACTCAGAAGCTGCTCGAGCGCAATGGGATGACGGTCGATGACATCGACCTCTTCGAGGTGAATGAGGCGTTCGCATCCGTCGTCGCCGCGTGGCGCCGCGAGCTCGACCCCGATATGGATCGCGTCAACGTAAACGGCGGCGCCATCGCCTTGGGACACCCCCTCGGATCGACCGGAGCTCGCCTGATGACGACGCTGCTGCACGAGCTCGAACGCTCCGACAAGGAGACGGGGCTCGTGACGATGTGCTGCGGCGGGGGCCTCGGCACAGGCACCCTGATTCAGCGCATCTGAGAGCGATCAAGCGCACCCTCGCCGGGCTCGTCTCAGCCGCTTTGCTCTCGGGTTGCGGCGGTGACGACCGCACCACGGCCGTCGGAAGCGATGAGCCAAAGCCCCTGACGAAGGCCGAGTTCATCCATGAGGCGGATCGGATCTGTTTCGCGACCGAGTCGCAGATCGAAGCGGCAGCCGACGACGTGCTCACGGGCGACGAGGAGCCCTCGCGTGGCCAGGTACGCCGGGTCTCGCGCGAGTTCGTCGTCCCGCGGCTGCGCGCACAGGTGGACACGATCCGGCTTCTGGGCGCCCCGGAGGGCGACTCCGACGAGGTCGAACGCATCCTGGAAGCGACCGAGCGCGGCGCCCGGGAGATCGAGGCGGACCCCACCGCCTTCGTCGACGCGCCGCCGCAGGCCCTCCAGGAGGCGGAACGGCTGGCCAAAGCCTACGGATCCAAAGAGTGCGGCATCAGGTGATTGGTGCCTCTATCGTGCACGTGGACAGGGGATCGCCAGGCGGACACAATCACTCTTGAAGGGGGTTAAGCATGCGCTTACGGATTTCGCTGGCGGTGGTCGCTACCGCCGCGGGACTTCTCGTTGCCGGCTGCGGTGACGACGACCAGGAGTCCACGAGCACGACGACGACTTCCACCGGGGCGAGTGGCGCCTCGGGCGCGACCGGTGCCAGCGGGTCCGGACTGCTGCCGGCGGAGTTCATCGAGCAGGCCGACGCCATCTGCAAGGCGGGCGACCCAGCCATTGAGAAGGCGTTTCGAAGCCTTGGCAACCCGAGCGAGGCGAGCGAGGCCGAGATCGAGAGCGTGATCACTGATCAGGTCGTGCCGGAGATCCGCAGCCAGATCGAGGCCATCCGCCAGCTCGACGCGCCCTCGGAGGGCGCCGAAGAGCTGACCACCTTCCTGGACGACGCCGACGCGGTGGTCGATGAGATCGAGGACGACCCAAGCCTGCTGTTCGAGGGCAGCCCGCAGGGCAACCCCTTCGAGGACGTGAACAAGCAGGCCGATGAGCTCGGGCTTCAGGAGTGCGCCGACTGAGGGCACTCGAAAGGGTCCCGCTCGACGGTTATCTCCCTCAGATGAATCGACCCGGCGTCTTGATGAATGCCGTGCACGGCGCTCGACGCATCTGGATCGTGCCCCTGGTGATGCTGGCCCTCGCGGCTGCGCCCGCAGCGGCGGACGCTCGGGCTGCGCCGCCCAACGTGCTCGTCGTCATGACCGACGACCAGCCCTACGGCTCGCAATCGAGGATGCCGTTTCTCACCGCCCACAGCGGGGAGTTCGTCGACTTTCGAAACGCCTACACGAACGTGGCGCTCTGCTGTCCCGCGCGGGCCACGTTTCTGACAGGGCTCTATTCGCACAACACCGGCATCGACCAGAACAGGGATGCGCCGAACTTCGACCCGACGAACACGCTGGCGACGGCCTTCGACGACGCCGGCTACAAGACGGGCCTGTTCGGCAAGTATCTGAACGGCTGGCCCTGGGGGCATGGCGCGGACTTCATCCCGCCAGGCTGGGATCGATGGACTGCGTTCAACGGCGCGCCCAAGTACTACGACTACGAGCTCTCGGTCAACGGGCGAACCGAGCTCACGGGGCCAAGCCGCCGACTACTCGACGGACGTTGCCGCCGACTAGCGAGCAGGTTCATCGAGCACGCCGGCGCGCCCTTTTTCGCGTACTACGCTCCCTACGGGCCACACTTCCCCTTCACTCCCGCAAAGCGCCACACGCATGCCTACGACGGCGCCTCGATCCCGAAGCCCCCGAACTTCAATCGCAGGGCGAGCGACCAGCACCGGTTCTTCGACACCCTGCCGCGAGTCGATGTCGGGACGACAAACAAGAACACGCGCGGGCAATACGAAGCCCTCTTGAGCGTCGACGAAGCGTTGGCCGGCTTCTACTCGAAGCTTCAGCAGCAGGGCGAACTGGACAACACGATCCTCGTCTTTCTGACCGATAACGGCTACTCGGTCGGCTCGCATCGATGGCGGCAGAAACGTTGCCTCTACAACGAGTGCGGACACGTCCCGGTGATGGTGCGGGCGCCCGGATACACAGGGCAGACCGAGCAGGGACTGATCAGCAACGTAGATCTGGCCGGCACGATCGCCCAGCTCGCCGGTATCCCGTTCGGGCCGACCGACGGCGAGAGCCTCGTGCCGCTCATGAATGACAGCGCCAGCACCCTGGGTCGCCCCGTGCTGTTGCGCAGCCGCATAGAGACAGAGAAAGATCCGCCGACGGGCTGGGGCCTTCGCACCGATCGGTTCAAATACATCAGGTACAACAACGGCCAGGTCGAGATGTTCGACCTCGAAAGCGATCCTTACGAGCTCACGGACGTGAGCATCGACCCGGCCTACGCGGACGAGCAAGCGATGCTTGACGCGACGCTGGATGCCATGAAGCCATGACGCGGCGGTAACGACCCGCGGGGCAACCGCGACTTAGGGTTGTCCTCGTGCCCGAGCTCGCCTTCGAGAACCTCCTGATCGTCGTCGTCGCGGGCTTCGCGGCCCCGTTCGCCCTGGGGCTGGTGCCGAAGCTGCGGTTCCCGTCGGTGGTAGTGGAGATCCTGCTGGGCATCATCCTGGGCCCCGCCGTCCTCGGCTGGGTCGAGGTCGATGAGCCGGTCGAGGTGCTCTCGCTCCTCGGGCTGGCATTCCTGCTGTTCCTCGCGGGCCTCGAGATCGACTTCCACGCGCTCAAGGGCACGCTGCTGCGTCGGGCGTCGGAAGGGTTCGCCGTCTCCATCGTGCTCTCGCTCGTGGGAGCATTCGCGCTCGCCGCCTCGGGCATAGCCGATTCTCCGATCCTGATCGCGGTCATCCTTACTGCCACCTCCCTGGGCGTTGTCGTTCCGGTTCTCCAGGACGCGGGCGAGTCGACGTCCCGCTTCGGTCAGCTCGTGATCGCGGCCGCATCCATCGCGGACTTCGCCGCGGTGTTGCTGCTCACCCTGCTCTTCTCGGGCGAGGCGACGGGCACCGGAGCGAAGCTGCTTTTGATCGGCATTTTCATCCTCGTGATCGTGGTGGTCGGGGTCACCGTGGCGAGGGCGGAGCGGTCGCCTCGAATCTCGGCCGCGCTGCGCAGGCTCCAGGACACGAGCGCGCAGATACGCGTGCGGGGGGCGTTCCTGCTCCTCGTGGGGATGGTCGCGCTCGCCCAGCAGCTGGGTCTGGAGCTGATCCTTGGAGCCTTCGCCGCCGGGGCGATCCTCAATCACCTCGACATGGACAACGAGATGACCCATCCCGAGCTCCGTACGAAGCTGGCAGCGGTCGGCTTCGGCGTCTTCATTCCTGTGTTCTTCGTCGCCAGCGGGATCCGGTTCGACCTCGATGCCCTGTTCGCCGACGCAGCGACGATCATCTCGATCCCCGCGTTCCTGCTCGCCCTGTGGCTTGCCCGCGGAGTCCCCGCCCTCCTTTACCGCGGCGACTTCGGCGATCGCCGAGCGCTGGCCGCGGCATTGCTTCAGGCCACTTCCCTGCCCTTCATCGTGGCCGCCACCCAGATCGGCCAGAACCTCGGGCTGATCGACGCGGCAACGGCAGCGGCCTTCATCGGCGCCGGCCTGCTCTCAGTCCTGCTCTTTCCGATTACGGCCCTGGCGCTCTTGCGCCAAGGAACTGAACCATCCCGGCCAGCCGCTGGTGAACATCCGTAAAGCCGCTGTCGGTGAGGGCCTGCACGATCTGATCGGACTCGAACAGCAGGATGCCGCTGGCGCGCTCGACCAGCGGCCGCACCAACGACGGGGTCAGCTGCCGCCGCACCGAGGTCATCAGCGCGATCCGGCCGCCCTGCCTCAAGACCCTGCGCATCTCTTCCAGCGCCGCCAGGGGGTCGGAGAACAGATGCAGCGCCGCGAAGCAGCAGACCGCGTCGAAGCTGGCGTCGGTGAACGGAAGGCGGAGTGCATCGCCACGCACGAGCGCGACGTTGTCGATCGTCCCATCGCGCAGCTCTTCGGCGCCGCGTCGCAGCATCGTCTCCGAGGCGTCGATGCCGACGACCAAACCCTGTGGCCCCACGATGCCTCCGAACCGCCGCGTGAAGTTCCCTGGCCCACATGCGACATCAAGCGCCACGTCGCCCTCGCCGAGCCCCATCAGGAGCCGGGCGATCCGCACCTCCTCGTCCATCCCCGGACCGGTGATGCCCTTCACAGCCCGCGCCAGCGCCGGTCGCCAGTAGCGCTCGTAGACGCGCGGGACGAACGCGCTCGTCATCAGATCCTGCGTGATCCCCGTCGACTCCACCCCGGAGCCCAGCAGGTCGAGATAGCCGTCGGCCGTTGCCGCCGGCTCGCCCGCGCGGGCTGCCGCCTCCGGTACCAAGAGCGCGGCGGTCCGCTCGAGGGCGGCGCCCTCGGTGACCGTCAAACCGCGCCCCGCGGCTCGCCTGAGTGCTGGGCGAGCTCTGTGAGACGACCGACCTGGCGTTCCCCTTCGACGCGTGCCGGGTGGCCTGGCGGTAGAGCCTCGATCAGGCGCGCGATGCGATTGCGGATCTGAAGCGCGAAGTGGGGCGTTGCCGGACCGGCGAGGGCACGCACATCCTCGACCGTGATCTCACGGCCGGTGAGCCGGTCCTCTCGCTCGCGCTCGCTCATCCTGGTCCCTCCTTCTCGGGCGTCCCGGGCACCGGTCCGAGTACGTCGTTGCCCGATCCCGACCTTACCTGCACGACCTCGGCCAGCACGTCGAGCTGCGCCTGCTGAGCTACGGAGATCGCCTCGTCGTCCCCGATGACCCAGATGTGGTTGTAGAGGGCCCTGGTGGGGTCGTCCACGTACCCAGGCTTCACATCGAGCATGTACTCGCGAAGTGCGTCGGGCAGCCGCTCGGCGTCGTCGGTCAAGAGCAGTGGCCCCCAGGTCCCGCCCGCGGACAACATCGCTGATGCCCCCGCGTCGGCGGATCTCGTTGTGCTCGCGATGACAAACCCGTGCCCGGGGTCGTTGATGTTCCAGCCGAAGCCGCCCGCCTCAAAGCGGGCGAACGCGATCGCGTTGGCCACTGGGTCTGACGCTGCGATGCGCTCCGCGCCCGGAGCGGCTCGCTCGATCTGATCGAAGGCCTTCTTGCCGATGGCCGACTCGGGGCCGAGGACATAAACGGGCACCTCCTTGTTTCGTGCGAGCGCCTCGAGCGTGGGCTTCGGCGTGGATCGCGCGCCGGCGAAGAGCACCGGGTCGCCGCTGCGAGCCGCCCACGCAGCGGCTGGCATCGCGAACTCGGGGTCATCGGCGCTCACCACGAGGAGGTGATCGGGTGCCGCCTCGGTGAGCTTGGCGCGTAGCCGCTCGATCTCGGCGGCCAGCACGGCCGGCTCACCGGCGCTGATTCTCTGCACCCGGCCACCGCCCGGGTCCGCCGCTTCGCCGATCAGGAACACGCGGCTGCCACCGCTGGTGGCCGCACCCTGAGGCGCCAACGCCCCGAGCGCGCTTTCGGTCAGGTCCGGGAGCTCGCCCGATTCCGTGAGCAGGATCGGGGCATCGACCGGCGCGGCCGATAGCGACGCGGCGGCGATGCCCCCCGGCCAGTCCCCGACATCGACGAGGCTCACAGCAGCGGGCCCTTCGAGGCCGCCCGTCGACGGGAACGCGGCGAGGGCGACGGCGGCGGCGTCGGCGATGGGATCCGCGCCCGCCACGCGCGTCGTGTTGCGCGTGGCGAAGGCGGGGAAGCCGAGGTCCGTCGTCTCCGCTTCCCCAGGCGGAGGCGCCTGCTCGTGGATCACGACAGGCGGCGCGGGGGCCGAGGCCGGCTCCTCGTCGTTGCGAAGCTCCATGTAAACGAGGTAGCCGCCAGCGCCGAGCGCGGCGATGGTCACGAGTAAGAGCAGCGCGGTCCGCCCACGGTGGCCGGAGAGGAAGTCGATGGACCACATTGCGCGAGGGAACCTACGCCACCCGCGTGCGAGCTCTTCGAGGGCACGGCGGAGATCCCGGGTCTCGCGAATCACGATGTAGCCTCGGCGGGGATGCCGCCGGGGCACGCCGCCTCTCACTCGCACCCTCACAGCCACTCCGCCACGGCTGGGATCGCCGCTCGCCGCGAGGCCAACCGGCGACGGATGCGCGTGGCTTTGGCCATCAACATCGGCATGCTGGGGCTCGCCGCGGTCGGGGGTCTCGTCTTCGACTCCCTGGCACTGCTGGCGGATGCCGGCCACGTCCTCTCGGACGTTGGCTCGATCGGGCTGGGCCTGGCCGCCGCGGGCCTCGCCATGCGCCGCGGCGGGGCCAAGCGGACCTTCGGGTTCCATCGCGGCGAGGTGCTCGCCGCGCTCGTGAACGGGATCGCCCTGGTCGTGATCGCCGTGCTCATCATCGTGGCGGCGATCAATCGCCTCTCCGATCCGCCCGAGATCGAAGGAGCCGGGGTTCTCGCGGTTGGGCTCTTCGGTCTAGCGGGCAACGCCTGGGCCACTTGGGTCCTCGCGCATGGGGAGCGGTCCGACATCAACCTGGAGGCCGTGCTTCGCCACTCGGCAGCGGACGCGCTGGGGTCGATCGCCGTGGTGGCGTCGGCCGTCGGAATCCTCGCGTTTGGCTGGCAGGAGGCCGATCCGGTGGCGAGCCTGCTGATCGCGGCATTGATCCTGGCCTCCTCGGTGCATCTGGTGCGTGAGCCCTTGGACGTGCTGATGGAGTCGGCGCCGGCGGGAGTTGACGTCGACGAGCTTGCCTCCGAGTTGGGCGGCGTGCGAAGGCGTCGCGAGCGTGCACGAGCTGCACGTCTGGACGGTTACGTCGGGATTCGACGCCCTCGCCGCGCATATCGTGACGGTGGCGGGCGTGGATCGGGACCGCGCCCGTCGCGAGCTTGAGTTCCTGCTGCGCGAGCGCTACGGCATCGAGCACACGACCCTGCAGATGGAGGAGGCCGGCGACGAGGACGCGCTCCTGCAAGTGAAGTTGCAGCGGCCATAACAACTGTTAAGGAATGCTTGCAATAACGCTTGCCGTTGGTACTCTCGGCCGAGCATCTCGCCGAGTTCACCCGCACGATGGGTGAAACGGGGGACCCAATAACCGGCCGTCCAGGGCCGGTGGGGCGAATGGCCCGGGTCACGAAGTGATTCGCCGGGCCTAGCGCGAGCAGCGCGAGCCCGTCAGCTAACCCCGTAGGCGAACCGCATATGAGCACCAACCGGAATCAAGGCCCGCCCCATCCTCGCCGCGGCATGCTCGCCGCGGTGGCGCTGGTCTGCCTGCTCGCCGGGCTTTACGCGGTGGCCGCCGCCCCGGCACAGGATCTTCAGTCACAGCTCGATGACAAGGAGGCCGAGCTCGACGCGGCCAAGGAGCGCGAGGGCGTTCTCTCCTCGGAGATCCAGGGCTACACCGAGGACATCGACCAACTCGCAGGCGAGGTGGCCGTCCTGCGAACTCGCGAGGCCGTCGTGCAGGACCGGCTCGACCGAACGGAGGCACGTCTCGACCGCGAGCGCAAGTACCTGAATGTGCTCCGCGACCGCCTCGTCCACACGATGCGGATCCTGAAGCGACGGCTCGTGGACATCTACAAGTCGGGCGAGCCCAACGCGATCGACGTTGTGCTTCAGGCCGACGGCTTCGACGACGTGCTCGACCGCTACGAGTACCTGGACGCGATCCAGGAGCAGGACGCCTCAATCGTGGACCGGGTGCATGATCTGCGCGACGAGACGCGGCAGATCGTGGAGAGCGTTCGCAACGCGCGCGATGAGATCGAAGCGCGCAAGGAGGAGCTCGAGCGAACGCGCGAGCAGCTCGAGGCGCGCGAGGCCGAGCTGGCGGCGGTTCGCTCAGACAAGCAGAGCGCGCTGAACGCGACGCAGGAGACCGCGGAGCGCCTCGAGGGCGACATCGGCGATATCCAGGGCCAGATCCAGGCCCAGCTCCAAGCTGCGCAGGAAGCTGCCGCCGCCGAGGCTCCGACGCTTCCCGCAGGGCCGATTCAGGGCGAGTCGTCGGCGGGCTTCATTTGGCCGGTAAACGGGACCGTGAGCTCCCCCTTCGGCTGGCGCTGGGGTCGGATGCACGAGGGGATTGACATCTCGGCGCCCGCCGGCACGCCGATCCGTGCGGTCGCCAACGGCAACGTGGTCCTGGCCGCACCCACCTCCGGCTACGGGAATTACACCTGCATCGACCACGGGGGCGGGCTGGCGAGCTGCTACGCCCACCAGTCCTCCTACGCGATCACCTCGGGTGGGGTTTCGCAGGGTGACGTGATCGGATATGTGGGCTGCACGGGAAGCTGCTTCGGCGACCACCTGCACTTCGAGGTGCGGATCAACGGCGCGGCCGTAGATCCGCTCGGCTACCTCTAGCCGCGCGACCGCGGCTCAACATTCGGGGGAACTGGGGCTCCATCCGGCCCGGGCGTGCGATGATTGTTTTTCGTTCTTCTGGGAACCCGATAGATGTCTAGACGATGAAGTCACCGATCAGCAATCTCCGCGCGTACCTCGCAGGCACCGGCGTGACCGGTGCCCTGATCACCGGTGCCGTTATCGTCTTCCTCTCGGTCGGTGCCCTGGTGGCCTTCAACGGTTTCCCACTCGGCGGCGACGATGCCGACGGCAGCGTTTCGCTCGCTGACCAGCCCGGCGGGCTCGCTCCCGAATCGGCCGCTGCTGCGCTCGCGGCCGGCGCAGATGCCGTCGCCGAACGGCCCGCGGGTGGCTCCGTGCTCGCAGCCGTGCGTCCTTCGAGCGGTGCCGGCGGCGCCGCCGGTGCCGGTGGCCCAGGTGCCGGCGGCCCAGGTGCCGGCGGCGCGGGCGGTGGTGCTGGGAGCGCAGGTGGCCTGCCGCTGCCCGGGGTCGGCGGTGGCGGCGGCGTCGGCGGAGTGGTCGGCGGAGTCGGCGACACGCTGGGCGGCGCCGTAGGTGGCGTCGGCGACAGCGTGGGCGGCGCCGTAGGTGGCGTCGGCGGCAGCGTGGGTGGCGCCGTAGGTGGCGTCGGCGGCAGCGTCGGTGGCGCCGTAGGTGGCGTCGGTGGCAGCGTCGGTGGCGCGGTAGGTGGCGTCGGCGGCAGCGTCGGTGGCGCCGTAGGTGGCGTCGGCGGCAGTGTGGGCGGCGCCGTAGGTGGCGTCGGTGGCAGCGTCGGCGGTGCCGTAGGTGGCCTCGGCGACAGCGTGGGCGGCGCCGTAGGTGGCGTCGGCGGCGTCCTGCCCTAACCGTTCACCTAGCGCAACGCCCGCTCCATCCAGCGCAAGGCCACGCCGTGAAGCTCGGCGTCGTGCTGGGCAGAGCGGTGATGGCCTCCCGCGAGCACGATCAGCTTGCGCGGCTCCGCCGCTCGCTCGTAGAGTGCTCGGGACTGCTCGTGCGGGATCTGCTCGTCGCCCTCGGCGTGAAGCAGCAGCTTCGGCTTTCGGCCCATGAGCTCGATCGCTTCGAAGATGTCGTGCTCGGCCAGCCACGCGTCGAGGGCATTGCGTCCATCTGGTCCGGTGTGAAAGCGCAGCTCCCCGCCGCGCAGCCCCCTTCGTAGCTGCTCCGAGGCGGCGGGACAGATCGCGATGGCGCCGGCGATGGCATCGCTGGTCGCAGCCGCATGGATCGCCATGTATCCGCCCATGCTCGAGCCGCGGACGCACAACCGTCCACCATCGACGCCGTCGCGGTTGGAAAGGAAGAGCGCCATGCTTCCCACATCGCTCAGTGCTGGTGGCCCCATCTCGTCGGTGGATTCGCCGTGCCCCCGCTGGTCGAAGGCGAGCGCCGCCCAGCCGGCCGCGGCGCACGCGCGCCCGAAGTCGCCGTGGTTCTCCTTGCGTGAGCCCGCGCCGTGCACGATCAGCATGGCCGGCCACGGCGCCTTTACGGCTGGAAGCCAGAGCCAGTAGGGCCGGTCTCCATGGCGACCGGTCTCGGTCGGCGGGGGAGGCCCAGGGAGGTTCTGCCTGCTCAAGACGTTGCGGAAGCTACCTGGCGTGCAGCGTTCGGCTTCCCGCCCGGGATAATCGGCGCTCGTGAGCACCGAGATGACGACCAGCCGAACCGCAGACTCAATCGTGTTGCCCTCGGGCAGCGCGACCAACGAGCGCGGTCACCTCGAGGTGGGCGGTTGCGATGTGGTGGACGTCGCCCGCGAGTTCGGTACCCCTGCGTACCTCTATGCGGAGGACGACATCCGGTCACGGGCGCGCGCGTATCTGGACGCCTTCGGCTCCCGCCACGCAGATTCGGAGGTGCTCTACGCCAGCAAGGCGGCCCCGTTCACCGCCGCCTATCGGATCCTCCGCGAGGAGGGCCTCTCGGTGGACGTCGCCTCGGGCGGCGAGCTGGCGATGGCGCTTGCGGCGCGATTTCCCCCAGAGCGCATCTACATGCACGGCAACAACAAGACCGAGCGCGAGTTGCACGAGGCGCTCGAGGCGCGCGTCGGCCACGTGATCTGCGACTCGCTGGGCGAGATCGAGCGCCTGGACGCGCTCGCAGTCGGGGGCCAGGACGTTCTGCTCCGAATCACCCCGGGCGTCTCACCATCGACCCATTCCTCGGTTCAGACCGGTGGCGTCGACTCGAAGTTCGGATTCGGCCTGGCCGACGGCCTCGCGGCCGAGGCGGTGCGGCGCGTGCAGGCGACCGGCAACCTGCGGCTGGTGGGACTGCACGCGCACATCGGCTCGCAGATCGTCGACCTCGAGCCATACGTCGCGACGATCGAGGCGCTCGGCGAGCTGGCGGACCCCTCCTGGTGTCGGATCGTCAATGTCGGCGGAGGCCTCGGCATCGCCTACGAGTCGGGGAGCCGTGTTCCCGCGATCGACGAGTACGCCGAGGCCAAGGTGGAGGGCGTGCGCCGTGCCTTCGCGGCGATGCCCCGGCTGCTCGTCGAGCCAGGGCGCTCCTTGGTGGGGAACGCGGGCATCACCGCGTATGAGATCGGCACGGTCAAGGACATCCCCGGCGTCCGCACTTATGTCGCCGTCGACGGCGGCATGTCCGACAACCTGCGGCCGATGCTCTACGGCGCTCGCTACGAGGCGCTCATCGCTGACCGCGCCGAGGCGCGTCCCGACACCTTGGTCACGATCGCCGGAATGCACTGCGAGTCCGGCGACATCCTGGTCCGCGATGCGGAGCTGCCCGCGCCGGCACCAGGCGACATCCTGATTACGCCGGCCACCGGGGCCTACGGCCACGCGATGGCGAACAACTACAACGGCATGACCCGCCCGCCGGTGATCATGTGCCGTGAAGGCGACGCGCAGGTCGTGGTTCGGCGCGAGACCTACGCGGACCTGATGAGGCGGGACGTTGGCTGACGCCGTGCGCATCGGGCTCTTGGGACGGGGGACCGTCGGCGGCGCCCTCCACGGGTTGATCGACGAGCGAGCGGACGAGATCGCGGCGATTACGTCACACCGGCCTGAGATCGCAGGGGTGCTGCGCAGGTCAGAGGGTGACTTCGACGAGATCCTCGCCGGCTCGGACATCGTCGTCGAGCTGATCGGTGGCACCGATCCGGCGCGCGACTACGTTCGGAGAGCGCTGGAGGCGGGCAAGCACGTGATCTCGGCGAACAAGCAGCTCGTGGCCCAGCACGGGGACGAGCTCTTCGAGGCCGCCCGCGCCGCGGGAGTACAGCTGCGGTTCGAGGCCGCGGTCGCCGGCGTGGTGCCTGTGATCCGCGTGATTCAGGAGAGCTTGGCCGCGACCGAGATCACGAAGGTCTTCGGGATCGTCAACGGGACGACCAACTTCATCCTCTCCGAGATGGCCTCGACCGGAGCTTCGTATGAGGAGGTCCTGCGGCGGGCTCAGGAGCTCGGCTACGCAGAAGCCGACCCAACCGAGGACGTAAACGGTGCCGACGCCGCGGCCAAGATGGCGATCCTCGCGCGGCTCGCGTTTCACTCTCCGGTCGGCCTCGGCGACGTTGACTTCGAGGGGATCGAGGAGATCCAGCCGGAGGACATCGCCTATGCGAGAGAGCTCGGACTTTCGCTGAAGCTCCTGGGGGTCGCCGAGCGCGTGGGGGGCGGGATCTCGGTGCGGGTCTTCCCGTGCTTCCTCTACGGGGGCCATCCGCTGGCGCCGGTCGAGGGTCCGTTCAACGCCGTCATGGTCGAGGCCCCGACGATCACCGAGATCACGATGTCCGGCCCCGGCGCGGGCGGCACCGAGACAGCCACAGCCGTGCTCGGGGATCTCGTCTCGATCATCTCCGGTCACGCACCCGTTCACGAGACCCGCCAGGAGCTCGAGATCGTCCGCGACATCTCCTCCTCCTTCTACCTGCACCTCGAGGTGGCCGACCGCCCGGGAGTCCTGGCGCGGATCACCGCGGTCCTGGGCCGGATGGAGGTCTCGGTGCGCAGCGTCGTTCAGCGCGGTCACGGCAACGACGCTCGCCTCGTGATGGTCATGCACGAGGGTCCCGAGGCGAACTTTCAGGCGGCGGTGGAGGAGATCAGCGCGCTCGACTTTTTGCGGGCCGCGCCGAGGGCGATCCGCGTGATCGAGGAGGAGTTCGTCTGAGCATGGACTTGACGCTCGTCAACCTCGACGACCCGTCCGAGCTCCGAGAGTTCGAGAAGGGAAGGTTCGAGACCTATGTCGTGGGCCCGATGACACTCGGCCGAGCAACGTATGAGCCCGGCTGGAAGTGGTCGGTGCACGTGGGGGCGGCGACCGGCGAGACGTCATGCCGGGTGGAGCACGTCGGTCTTGTCCTGAGCGGCCGGGCGATGGCGGCGATGGATGACGGCACCGAACGGGTCATGGAGCCCGGCGACTTCTTCTATGTCCCACCGGGGCACGACAGCTGGGTGGTGGGAGATGAGCCTTACGTGTCTCTCCATTTCATGGGCAGCGAGGGCTACGCGGCGTAGTGGGTCCGTGCCGGCGCCACTGATCGAGCGATACCGCGACCGGCTCGGCACCCTGGAGCCGGACGATCCGGTCGTGAGCCTGAACGAGGGCTCGACGCCGCTGGTCGAGGCACCGGCGATCTCCGAACGCGTCGGGGCTCGCGTTTTGCTCAAGCTCGAGGGGGCGAACCCCACGGGCTCGTTCAAGGACCGCGGGATGACCCTCGCCGTATCGCGTGCGAAGGGCGCCGGGGCGGAGGCCGTGATCTGCGCCTCGACAGGAAACACTGCGGCCAGCGCCGCCGCCTACGCGGCGCGCGCCGGCATGCGTGGCGCGGTCATCGTCCCGGAGGGCCAGATCGCGGCCGGCAAGCTCGCCCAGGCGCTCATGCACGGTGCCCAGGTCGTCGCGATCCGGGGGAACTTCGACAGAGCGCTCGAGCTCGTCCGCGAGATCGCGCAGAAGCATCCGGTGGAGCTCGTGAACTCCGTCAACCCGCACCGCATCGAGGGCCAGAAGACGGCCGCGTTCGAGGTCTGCGACGAGCTCGGCGAAGGACCGGGCGCTGTGGCGATCCCGGTCGGAAACGCCGGCAACATCACGGCCTGGTGGCGTGGCTTCGGCGAGTACGAGACGGCCCCGGTCCTCTACGGCTTCCAGGCCGAGGGCGCGGCGCCGTTGGTCGAGGGTCACGTGATCGATGCCCCCGAGACCGTCGCCTCCGCAATCCGGATCGGCAACCCGGCGCGCTGGGAGGAGGCGATGGCCGCCGTCACGGCTTCGCGCGGGCGAATCGCGGCGGTTTCCGATGAGGAGATCCTCGACGCCTACCGCCTGCTCGCCTCCGCCGAGGGCGTCTTCTGCGAGCCGGCGTCGGCGGCCTCGGTGGCGGGCCTGCTCCGGCACGGCCTGCCCGCGCCCGAGGGGGGCGATGTGCCGGAGACGGTGGTTTGCGTGCTCACGGGCCACGGCCTCAAGGACCCCGACACGGCCCTGGGCAAGGCGCCGGCCGTGACCGGCTGCGAGGCCGACCTCGCGGCCGTCGAGAAGGTCGTCTTCGGGTAACGGTTTCGCCGCACCTTTGGCACTAGCCGCGCGCGACGTGGCAGACCGACCCCGCCACGGTTCACCACCTGAGCTCGCTCCTCTCAATACTCGCCCCGCCTCTGTGCGCCATCTGCGCCGATCCCTGCGACCCCGCGGAGGACGCCTGCTCGCTTTGCATCAAGGCCATCCGCAACGCTCCGGGCGGGCCGCTCCTGGTCCCCGGTGTCGACGCGGCCTGGGCCGCCGCGGCCTACGAGGGCGCAGCACGGCGCCTCGTCGCCCAGCTCAAGTTCGGCCGCCGGCTGCGGCTGGCGGGGGTCGCTGCGGAGGCGATCGACGCCGCGGCGCCCGTCGCTTCACCCGACGCGGCCCTCGTCCCGGTCCCCGCGGATCCGCTTCGCGCGCGCATGCGCGGCTTCGACCCCGCCGAGCTGATCGCAACCGAGCTGGCGAGGCGGACGGGAAATCCACTCTCGCACTGCCTGGCCCGCGACCACGGCCGGCGGCAGGTCGGCCGCTCGCGGAGCGAGCGGCTCGAAGGAGGGCCGCGCGTCCAAGCGACGGCGAAGGGCCCGCTCGCAGCCATCCTCGTAGACGACGTGGTCACGACTGGCACCACCCTCGCCGCTTGCGCGAATGCCCTCCGCCAAGCCGGATCCGAAACCGTCCTTGCCCTCGCTTTCGCGCACGCGTAGCATTGGCACGTAGCGACCACCGAGAGGAGCGGAGCCGTGCGGATCGAGGTAAGGGGACGGAACTTCGAGGTCACCGACGACGTGCGCGAGGCGGTTGCGAAGCGGTTCGCCCGCACCGGGCGCCAGGTGTCCGAGTTCGCCACGCTCGACGTGGAGTTGAGCGAGGAGCGCAACCCGTCGATCCGCGACAGCCAGATCGTCGAGGCGACGCTCCACGTCAAGGGGAAGACCCTGCGTGCCCGGGAGGCGTCTCCCGAGATGCTGCATTCCATCCATGAGGCGGCAGAGGACATCCGGCGCCAGGTCAAGCGCCATCGTGAGAAGCGGCGCAAGCGCTGGCGTTCGCGGCGCGCCAAGGCGCGGCTGCGCGGCACCGAAGCGTGACCCCGGCCGCGGCATAGCCGCGCCAGCGGGCGGGTACCAACGGCAAAGACGCCCGAAGGAGGAGAGATGGCGACCGCGACCGGGATCGACCCCGCCACCTACGAGGAAGCCCGCGAGCAGCACGAGTGGGACGTCCCCACCACCTACAACATCGCCGCTGACGTCTGCGACAAGCATCCGGACTCAAAGCCGGCGATGGTCTTCGAGGACTTCCGCGGCAACCGCCGTGACGTCAGCTGGGGCGAGCAGCGGGCGCTAGCCAACCGCGCCGCCAACGTGCTCAGCGCACACGGCGTTGAGCCCGGCGACCGGGTGGCCGTCTGCGCGCCGGCCTCGCCCGAGACGGCCGCGATGTTTCTCGGCGCGTGGAAGGCGGGCGGTGTCCTTCTGTCGCTGTCGGTGCTCTACGGCGACGACGGCATCCGCCATCGGATCAAGGATTCGCGACCACGGGTGCTGGTCACCGACGCCGACAACGCCGATCGGATGCCACGCGAGCTCGTCGAGGAGGTCCTGATCCTCGACCAGGACCTGTTCGCCGGCGCGAGCGACGACTTCGAGACGCTCGAGACGTCCGCCGACGACCCGGCCCAGATCTACTACACGTCCGGAACGACGGGCCTCGCGAAGGGGATCCTCCATGCCCACCGCTACATCCTCGCCCACGAGGAGTTCCTCTACTGCCATCAGGTCGAGGACGGCGAGCTTTTTCACGGCATGGGCGAATGGGCTTGGGCGGCGGGGATCGCGCCCCTGCTCGGCCCTTGGCGCCTTGGCGCCACGCAGATGGTCTACGCGCGGGAGGGAGGATTCGACCCCCATGAGCAGCTCGAGGTGCTCTCGCGCCACGGCGTTACCAATGTGTTCACGACGCCGACCGCGATGCGCTCGATGATGTCGATCGACGACGCCGCCGAGCGGTACCCGCAGAAATTCCGTCGCGTCTGCTCCGCGGGCGAGCCGCTCAACCCGGAGGCGATTCGCTGGTTCCGGGATCAGTACGGGGTAACGGTGCTCGACTACTACGGGCTTTCTGAGTCCTATCCGCTCTGTGCGAACTTCCCGTTCATGGACGTCCGGGAGGGCTCCATGGGCAAGCCGATGCCGGGGTGGGACGTACACATCCTCGACGAAGACGACGAAGAGGTGGAAGTCGGCGAGCGCGGCGAGATCTGCCTGCGGGCCCGGTCGAACCCCCACTATCCGCTCTCCTACTGGGAGAACGAGGAGGCGAGCGAGGAGGACTTCGGCGGGGAGTGGTTCCACACGCGCGACGCAGCGGAGCGAGACTCAGACGGCTACTTCTGGTACGCCGGACGGGCCGACGACGTGATCATCTCGGCCGGGTATCGCATCGGCCCCTTCGAGGTCGAGTCGGCCTGCATCGAGCATCCCGCTGTCCGCGAGGCTGCTGCCGTGGCCGCACCAAACGAGCGCAGGGGGAGCGTCGTCAAGGCCTACATCGTGCTCGCGGAGGGCGCGGAGCCCTCGGACGAGCTGGCGGAGGAGATCAAGGGCTTCGTGCGCAAGAACCTCTCCGCCTACGCATATCCGCGTCAGCTCGAGTTCACCGACGAGCTGCCGAAGACGCTCACGGGCAAGATTCGCCGGATCGAGTTGCGCGAGCGGGACGCCTGAGCCAGGCGCGGACTCGTCCCGCCTCGCCCGTTACCCTCAAAGGGTGGCTAGGGGCCTCATAGACCGCGCCCTTCGCGTCGGCGAGGGGCGCAAGTTGAAGGACTTCGAGAAGCGGGTCGACGTCATCAACCGCTTCGAGCCGGAGATGGAGCTGCTCGAGGAGGCGGAGCTTCGCGAGCACGCGGACGAGCTCCGAAAGCGCGTACAGGAGGGCGACGAGACGCTCGACGACGTGCTCCCCGAGGCGTTCGCGCTCGTCCGCGAAGCCGCCAAGCGAACCCTCGGCCAGCGCCACTTCGACGTACAGCTGATCGGTGGAATGGTCCTCCATGACGGCGCGATCGCCGAGATGAAGACCGGTGAGGGCAAGACGCTTACGGCCACCCTCGCCGTCTTCTTGAACACGCTGGGCGGCGACACGGTGCACCTGGTCACGGTCAACGACTACCTCGCCAGGCGCGACGCCGAGTGGATGGCGCCGATCTACAACATGCTCGGCGTCGCGGTCGGGGTCATCCAGTCGCAGATGCCGCCCGAGCTTCGCCGTCAGGCCTACGGCGCCGGCGTGACCTACGGGACCAACTCCGAGTTCGGCTTCGACTACCTTCGCGACAACATGGCCCCCTCGCTCGAGGCGACCGTGCAGCCCCAGCACATCTTCGCGATCGTGGATGAGGTCGACAACATCCTCATCGACGAGGCGCGCACCCCCCTCATCATCTCCGGCCAGCCCGAGCAGGCTGCCGACACCTACTACACGTTCGCCCGTCTCGCCAAGCAACTCGTGGGCGAGGAGACGAAGCCGAAGCTGAAGTCCCTGGGGGAGTCGCGCGATACGTCGGAGGCGGACCACGACTACGAGTACGACGAGAAGCACAAGACGGTCGCGCCGACCGAGGCGGGCGTGGCGAAGGCCGAGCAGTTCCTGGGCGTCGAGAACCTCTACGTCTCCGAGCACGGGACGCTCGTCAACCACCTGATCCAGTCGCTGAAGGCGGAGGCGCTCTACAGGCGCGACAAGGACTATGCGGTGATCGATGGCGAGGTCAAGATCATCGACGAGTTCACGGGCCGGATCCTCGAGGGACGACGCTGGTCGGAGGGGCTGCACCAGGCCGTCGAGGCGAAGGAGGGCGTGCGGATCCGCGAGGAGAACCAGACGCTCGCGACGATCACCCTGCAGAACTACTTCCGGCTCTACGACAAGCTCTCGGGGATGACGGGCACGGCGCTCACGGAGGCGCAGGAGTTCATGAAGATCTACGAGATGCCGGTGATCGACATCCCCACCAACAAGGACATGGTCCGCCTCGACGAGAACGACCTCATCTACAAGACGAAACGAGGCAAGTGGAGGGCGCTGGTAAACGAGATCGAGGAGCGAAACCAAAAGGGCCAGCCGGTCCTCGTCGGGACGATCTCGGTCGAGGTCTCGGAGATGCTGTCCGGCGAGTTCACCCGTCGCGGCATCGACCACGTCGTCTTGAACGCAAAGCCCGAACACGCCCAACGCGAAGGCGAGACGGTCGCTCAGGCCGGCCGGATCGGCGCGGTCACGATCGCGACCAACATGGCGGGCCGCGGCGTCGACATCAAGCTCGGCGGCGACCCCGATCAGATGGCTCGGATCGCGGTGCGAAAGACCGGGCTCGAGCCCGGGGCGGAGGGCTTCGACGATGCGGTTACGGACGTGCTGCCGGCGCTCGAGCAGCAGACCTCCGAGGAGGGCGAGAAGGTAAAGGCCTTCGGAGGTCTCTTCATCTGTGGCACCGAGCGACACGAGTCGCGGCGGATCGACAACCAGCTTCGGGGCCGTTCAGGCCGTCAGGGCGATCCGGGCGAGTCGCGCTTCTTCCTCTCCGCCGAGGATGACCTGATCCGGCTCTTCGCGGGCGAGCGGATCTACAAGATCCTCGATCGCCTCGGGCCCGTCGACGAGGAGGGCGAGGAGTATCCGCTTGAGGCGAAGCTGCTCTCGAAGCAGATCGAGAACGCCCAGAAGAAGGTCGAGCAGCAGAACTTCCTGATCCGCAAGCGCGTCCTCGAGTACGACGACGTCATGAACGAGCAGCGCCGCGTGATCTACAAGTACCGGCGCGAGATCCTCGAGGGCCGCGACATGTCAGAGGTGATGGGCGACGAGCTCGGTGATGTCACCTCCCGGCTGGTCGATGAGTACACCGCGGGCGACGTCTTCGAGGAGTGGGACATCGCGGGCCTCCAGACTCGCCTGGGCGGCCTCTGGCCCACCGAGCTCGACCTCTCAGAGCTCGACGCCAACACCGATCGCGAGGACATCCGCACGCTCGTGGCCGAGGATGCCGAGCGCGCCTACGCTCGGCGCGAGGAGGAGTTCGGGCCCGAGCTCATGCGCTACCTCGAGCGCCAGATCCTGCTGCAGATCATCGACCACCGCTGGCGCGAACACCTCTACGAGATGGACTACATGCGCGAGGGCATCCACCTGCGGGGCTTCGCCCAGATCGATCCCCTCGTCGCCTACAAGAACGAGGGCTTCGCGATGTTCCGCGAGCTCATGGACGCGATTTGGGAGGAATTCGCCCGCGTCATTTTCCACGTCGAGGTGAACGTCGAGCCCGCGCAGGCGCAAGAGATGTTCGAGCCGGAGGAGCGGTCGGCGGGGGTTCAGTACTCAGGCCCGGCCGAGGATCAGCCCTCTGCTATCGGCGAGGCGCGGGCTGCCGCCACCGCCGCTGGGGGCGCAGCCGCGGTGGACGCCGCCGCGTCCGCTGCTGAGTCACCTCCCGAGGGCGACGGAGCAGGGACCCCGGCGGGTACCCATCGCGACGTGACGACGGGCGCGGTCGTCCGCGACGAGGAGGCCAAGATCGGCCGCAACGACCCATGCTGGTGCGGCTCGGGCAAGAAGTACAAGAAGTGCCACGGGGCCTGAGCCCCGGCGAGACGGTTCGCGCCGCTCTCGACTCGCTGCGCGAACAGGACCTGCCCACCCTCAGCGCGCTCTTGCACCCCGAGGTCGAGGTCGAGGGCCTCAAAGGCGACTTCCGGGGCATCGACGCCGTGCTGCGCTGGGCAACGGTGGTCCCGAGCGGCGAGCTGCGCTCGTGCGTGGAGCTTGACCGCGTCGTCGAGCTGACCGCGACCGAGGTGGCGGCGGCCGCACGGCGGCAGTGGCGCTGGCACGAGGGAGACGAGCTCGCCGACGAGACCGAGTTCGGGATCCTCTTCACCTTCCGCGACGGTCTTATCTACCGCTGGCGCCAGCGCTTCGAGACCTTCGAGGAGGCCGTCGCCGCCGCGGCGGAGCCCGAGCCGGAAGGGTAGCCGTCACGCGTGCGGGGCCGTGGCGCATCAGTCCCGACCGGCGGAACTTGTGCGCCAGGCGCGAGCCTGAGCCTCCTCGTATCCTTGCGCCCATGGCCGAGGCCCCTGCAATCGACAACCTCACCGCGCGCCTCGCCCAGGTCCGCGACGGCTTCAAGCTGCTCGCGGACTACCTTTGACCCGGCTGCGCTCGAGTCCGAGGCAGCCCGCTTAGAGACGAAGATGCAGCAGCCCGGCTTCTGGGACGACCAGGAATCCGCCTCGAAGACGGCCACTGCTCACAAACGGGCACAGGATCGGCTCGCGACCTATCGGGGCCTTGAGAGCGACGTCGCCGACCTCGACGAGCTGGCCGAGATGGCGGCCGAGGACGCTGAGATCGCCGCTGAGCTCGGGACGCAGCTCGGATCGATCGAATCACGGCTCGAGACGCTCGAGGAGGCGCGGCTGTTTTCGGGAACCTACGACTCCGGCGATGCGGTCGTGACAGTTCGATCCGGCGCCGGCGGCACCGATTCCCAGGACTGGGCCGAGATGCTCTTGCGGATGTACCTGCGGTGGGCGGAGCGCCGCGGCTTCGGGGTGGAGATGAAGGAGGCATCTGAGGGGGAGGAGGCCGGGATCAAGTCGGCCACGTTCATCGCGAAGGGCGAGAACGCGTACGGGCTGTTCGCCGCGGAGCGCGGGGTCCATCGCCTCGTGCGGATCTCCCCCTTCGATGCTCAAAAGCGGCGCCACACCGCCTTCGCCCAAGTGGATGTGGCGCCGCTCGTGGACGAGGAGGTCGATGTCGAGATCGACGAGGAGGACCTTCGTGTCGACACCTACAGGGCCTCGGGCGCGGGGGGTCAGCACGTGAACAAGACCGACTCGGCGGTGCGGATCACCCACGTACCCACGGGGATCGTGGTCCAGTGTCAAAACGAGCGCTCGCAGACGCAGAACAAGGCAACAGCGATGCGCTTCCTGCGCTCGAAGCTGATCGAGGAGGAGGAGCGGAAGCTCGCCGAGCAGATGGCCGCCGAGCGGGGTGAGCAGAAAGCCGCCGAGTGGGGCTCTCAGATTCGCTCCTACACCCTGCATCCCACCCAGCGGGTCAAGGACCACCGCACCGGGCACGAGACCGGCAACGCCGAGCGCGTGCTCGACGGCGACCTCGACGGCTTCGTCCGCGAGTACCTGCTGAGCGCGGCGCCATGACGCGGATCGCCGTGGGCGTCTCCGACTCCGTCGACGCGGTGGCGGCGTTCTCGGAGGCAGCGACCGAGGCGAAGCTGGGCATCGACGCCCCGTGCGACCTCTGCCTCATCTTCGCGGCCGCCCCGCACCTGATGCAGGCGGCACCCTTGCTCGAGGCCGTGCAGGGCACACTTGAGCCAGCGAACCTGATCGGCTGCGGCGCGGGTGGAGTGGTGGGCCCGGGCCGCGAGCTCGAGGAGGGTCACGGCGCTGTCGTCTGGGCGGCAAGCCTGCCCGAAGCCCGTATCGCCACTCACACCTTCCGCGTGGAGGTCCGGGAGGGCGAGCCACCCGCCCTCCACGGGTACCGCGAGGCGTATGAGGAGGGTGGCGAGACGCTGATCGTGCTCGCCGATCCCCACACGTTTGCCGCGGAGCTGCTGCTTTCTCGCATGAACTCCGACCGCCCGGGCGTCCCGGTCCTGGGTGGACTCGCGAGCGCCGCCGCGGCGGGCTCCGCCGCGCTCTTTCGCGACGGCGAGGTGGTGGGCGAGGGCGCGGTCGCATGCTCGATCTCGGGGGTCTCGTTGCTGCCGTGCGTATCGCAGGGGGCAACGCCGGTGGGCCCGGAGATGACGATCACGGCCGCGGAGGGCAATGTGATCTCCGAGCTTGCCTCGGCGCCCGCGATCGAGCGTCTGCGCGAGGCGATCGGCTCCCTGACGCCACGTGAACAGGAGCTCGCAGGCGGGGGCCTCATGCTCGGGATCGTGATCGATGAGAACCAGCCAGACTACGAACGCGGCGACTTCCTCGTACGCCCGGTGATCGGAGCTGATCCCGAGGCCGGAGCGATCGCGATCGGCGAGCGGGTTCGCGTTGGTCAGACCGTTCGCATGCACGTGCGCGACGGTGCCTCGGCCGACGAGGACCTGCGCGAGGCCTTGCGTGTGCACGCCGGAGCCCTGGGCCGGTCGCAGGCGGCAGGGGCACTGCTCTTCACCTGTAACGGGCGCGGAGCGCACATGTTCTCCGTCCCCGATCACGATGCCACCACGATCGGAGATGCGCTGGGCGCGCCGGTCGGCGGATTCTTCTGCGCGGGGGAGATCGGGCCCGTCGGAGGCCGCAACTTCCTGCACGGATTCACCGCGACGATGGCGCTCTTCGCGGAGTGATGGAGCCAGCGCTGCGGGAGGTAGTGAGGCGGGCGCTCGCCGAGGACATCGGGCCCGGCGACGTCACGGCCGTGGCAGTCGTCGCGGAGGCGGCCACGGGACGGGCTCGGTTGATCAAAAAACAGGCCGGCGTCCTCTTCGGCTTCGACGCAGCAGAGGAGGCGTTCCGGCAGGCGGGTGCCGCGGGTTTCGACCGCCTGGCAGCCGAGGGCGAGTGGCGCGACGACGTCCCCAGCGATGTGGCGCTCGTCGTCGGACCGGCGAGGGGGCTCCTTGCCGCCGAGCGCACCGCGCTCAACTTTCTCGGTCACCTCTCCGGCATCGCCACCATGACCGCCGAGTTCGTCGCCAAGGTCGCGGGAACCGGCGCCCGAATCCTCGATACGCGCAAGACGACGCCCGGACTGCGCTCACTCGAAAAGGCGGCGGTCGCCGCGGGTGGGGGCACCAACCACCGCATGGGCCTCCACGACGCGATCCTGATCAAGGAAAACCACGCTGCGTTCGCGGGCGGGGTGGCAGCGGCGGTTGGCCGCGCCCGCGAGGCGCAGCCGGAGCTGGTCATCGAGGTGGAATGCCGCGACGCCGCCGACGTCGGCGCCGCGCTCGGGGCCGGCGCCGACCGGCTCCTACTCGACAACATGGACGAGCAGGGACTCCGCGACGCCGTTGCTGCCCGTGATGCGAGCGGGGACGCGGAGCTCGAGGCATCGGGGGGGATCACCCTGGAGAACGTGGCCGCAGTCGCAGCCACCGGAGTTGACTTCATCTCGGTCGGCGCCCTCACCCACTCGGCGCCGTCATTCGACCTCAGCCTGTTGATGGAGCCGGATTAGACGGACGGCGAGCCCACGCGGGTTCCTGGCACGAGCGCAGACGGCGCCAGGATGGCTGCAGCTCGCGCACTCCTCTTAGAGTGTCGTCCATGAAGCGCGTCAACATCGCGACCCCGTCGTTCGAGTACGACTCCGACGATCCCGAGGGCTTCCGGGCAGGGATGGCGCGGCCAGGGCCCTCGCTCGGAGCAAAGGTCACGGGGACCAGCGTCTACGAGCTACCACCGGGTCAGGCGGTATGCCCGTACCACTACGAGCACGTGGAGGAGGAGTGGCTGCTTGTACTCGAGGGCCGGCCGACCCTGCGCGATCCCGACGGGACCCACGAGCTCGAGCCGTGGGACCTCGTCTTCTTTACGACGGGCCCCGAGGGGGCGCATCGAATTCAAAACGACGGCGAGGAAACGGCGCGCGTGCTCATGTGGTCACCCGTCCTTCACCCGGCCGCGACGACCTATCCCGACAGCGACAAGGTCGGCCTCTGGGTCAGCAGGGACGAGAAGGTGATGGTCCGCCGCTCGAGCAACGTCGACTACTTCGACGGCGAGACCTGAGCGGGCCTTTTCGCTACTTCAGTAGTCGAGAGAGGCGGCGGTCCTTGTAGATCTTGCCGTCGGTCTGCTCGGTCGGGCAGTAGTTCATCTGGTGCTCCGAGAAGAAGACGGCCTCGATCGTGGTGCCGCAGCGCGGGCATGGCTCTCCCTCGCGCCTGTGCACCTTGAGCGGCATCGGCATCTTGTTGGGGACCTCATCGCCCACAACTTCCTCGTAGTGCTCGATTGCGCCCCCGAGCACAGCCAGGCCGTCGTATAGCCGTCCAACTTCCTCATCGCTCAGCTCGGAGCCCTTCTTGAACGGTGCGAGCCGCGCCTCCCACAGAATCTCGTCGACCCAGCTGCGGCCGATGCCCGCGATCGCGCGCTGGTCGCGCAGGAGCGGGTGAAGGCCTCGTGGTTGATCCACCGCTGTCGCGAGCTCGGGCAGGGGCGGCGACGGCCAGGCCTCGGGCCCCAGCGTTGCGACCATCTCATCGCTCTCGACCTCCCCGTCACGGAGGAGCTTGGCCCATGCTCGTTGCTTGGTCCCGAACTCGCGCAGGCGCAGCTCCCGCCCGTCAGTGAGGCGAATCAGCACCCGGGATGCGCGATCTTTCATCGAAGCCTTCTTCTCGAAGATCTGTAGGCGGCCCGCGGACATCAGGTGCACCAGGAGCTCCAACGGCTGATCGCTTCCGGCGAAGCGAATCACCGGCATCTTGCCGACCCGGCGCGTTCCCTCCACGGTCATGCCCGTAAGCGCCCGCAGCGGCGGATCGATGCTCTTGAGCGCCACCATGCCGGGCGCCATCGCCGACTCGACCTCGGCGCCCTCGAGCGCGGAGCCGAGGCGGCGCACCGCGATTTCAACTTCCGGCAGCTCAGGCATCGTGTCCTTTAGAATGTAGGCAGTTCATTCGCCTCGGTTTGAGGCCGGCCAAGGGGCCGGCACGGGCCGGCGAACATAAGAGGATTTGGTGAGGAGCGTCATGAGCGTCAGGCTCCCGACAGTTCAGCCGAACACCCATATCGACCTATCCTTCGAGGAGATCGCCCGCATGTCCGATGAGGTCCGCGCACTCGCCCTCGAGCGCGACGCGGTCATCCTCGCCCACAACTACCAGGTGCCCGAGGTCCAGGATGTGGCGGACCTCACTGGCGACTCCCTCCAGCTTTCGCGCGAGGCGGCGGCGACCGACGCCGCGGTGATTGCGTTCTGCGGGGTGCACTTCATGGCCGAGACGGCCTCGGTGCTCTCGCCGGAGAAGACGGTGCTCATTCCCGACCTCGACGCAGGCTGCTCGCTCTCGGACTCGATCACGGCCCCGCAGCTGCGTGAGTGGAAGGCCAAGCACCCGGGCGCCGTAGTCGTGATGTACGTCAACACCTCAGCCGAGGTGAAGGCCGAGACGGACTACTGCTGCACCTCCTCGAACGCGGTCAAGGTCGTCGAGCACATCTGGTCCGATCACGGTCCCGAGACCGAGATCCTCTTCGGCCCCGACATGTGGCTGGGCTCGTTCGTGGCGCGCGAACTGGGCCTTCCTGACGACCCGGAGCGCTATGCGCGGTTCCACGTGTGGGACGGCGAGTGCCACGTCCACGCCGGCATCCGCCCCGCGGACATCACCGAGGTTCGCGCCGAGCACCCGGAGGCCGAGTTCCTGATCCACCCGGAGTGCGGGTGCTCGACTCAAGCGCTCGAGTACGTGGCGTCCGGCGACATCGCTTCGGAGGGCGTCCACATGCTCTCCACGTCGGGCATGCTGAACCACGTCGAAGCCAATCCGGACGGCGAGTTCATCGTCGCCACCGAGACGGGCATGCTCTACCCGCTCCAGCAGGCAGCCCCCGAGGCCAACCTGGTCGAGGCCAACCGAATGGCCTTCTGCAAGTACATGAAGATGATCACGCTGCCGAAGCTCCGCGACTCGCTGCGCGAGATGAAGTTCGAGGTGAAGGTGCCGCCCGAGTTGGCCGAGCGCGCCCGAGTGCCCATCGAGCGCATGGTCGCGATCGGCTAGTCGGCCCGAGAGCTGGCGACCGATTCGCGGTTCTCGACCGGCGTGGTCTGAAGGCCGTCCAGCAGCTCGGCGGCGAGCTCCGCCGCCGCCCCACTCAACTCGCCGGCGGGAGCCTCCGAGATCAGGGAGTAGACCAGACGGAGCCCGGCGAGCGCGTCGGGGTCGAAGCCATCAGCGGCAACGCTGCCCGCGATGAGGATGGCTCGATCGACGTCGAGCACGCGACCCGTTCGCAGGCCCACGCGGACTCCCGCGCCGTCGGAGAGCTCGGCGATGCTGATGGCCTCGCCGCGCATGCGGGTCAGGAAGGCACCAGGGGCGGTGCGCTCGGCGTCACGCACGATGCGGCGCAGGTGTTGGCCGGCGCGCCCGCTTCCCTCGACAAGAGTCACGTGTAGACGTTGGCCGTCATCGGCCTTCTCGAGCAGGCGGGCAGCGAGGAAGTGTCCTCCGGTGCCCCCGCCGATGATCGCAATGGTTGGCATCTGGTCTCTCCTCGTCTTCTTGACTGGAAGACTCAAGAATAGCGAGGAGCCGCGCCTCCGGCTCGCGAGGACCTGACGGTGCCGCGCCTGCCGCGCTGGTACCGTGCGATCAGCTTTGCTGGCAGAGGGACTAAGGCTTGGAGCGGGGGCGGTGCTGATCGCGGCGGCGATGGCGAAGCTCGCGAGTCCGGCCACCAGCCGCGCTGCGCTGGCCACGTTCGGGTTCTCGGGGCAGCGCGTGCAAGCGCTGGTGTGGAGCCTCTTGGTGGCGACCGAGCTTGGGCTGGGAGCGGCGGTCGCCGCGGGGTCCGACACCGCCGCCTGGCTCGCGGCGGCGCTCATGGCCCTCTTCGCCACGACGATGGTGAGTGCGATCCTCCGAGGCCGGGCCGGGGCTCCATGCGCCTGCTTCGGCGCCCGCTCGACCGTGAGCTGGGCCGCGGTCGCCCGCAACGCCCTGCTCGCGGTCGGCTTCGCGGCTCTGCCACTGCTTCCCGACGAGCGACTTTCGACGGACCAGTGGCTCGGTCTCGGCCTCGCGACAGCCCTGCTCGCCGTCGCCGGATTGACCGTGGTCACCCTGGCGCTCGCGCGCGAGGTGGGCATGCTGCGCCTGCGCCTGGGCCCGAGCTCGGCGCTGGAGATCGAGGAGGAGGGGCCGCCACTCGGATCGCGCACGGACCTGGCGGACGCCTTCGAGCCCGGCCCGCAGGCTGAGCTCGCCCTGGCGGTGTTCACGTCGGCAGGCTGCCATGTCTGCCACGGGCTCGAGCCCGCGGTCGAGTCCTTGGCGCGGGACCCGATCGTTGCCGTCAGGACGTTCGAGGAGGAGTCCGAACCCGAGGTGTGGAACGAGCTTGCGGTCCCCGGCAGCCCCTACGCGCTCGCGATCGATCTGGACGGCACGGTGCTCGCCAAGGGGACCTTCAACAACCTGGCCCAGCTCGAGAGCGTGCTTGGCGCTGCCGAGCGCAGGCGCGCCGAGGGCCCGGTCGCGGGGGTGGCCGGTGTCCGCTGAACCAGGTGAGGGCGCCGACCGCGGAGCCGCGCGCGTCGAGCAGGTGGTTGAGTCGCTGGCCGCGAACAGCTCGCGCCGCGGATTCCTGGCCCGCGTGGGAGCTGCCGTCACGGCGCTTACGGCTGGCGGGCTCGTGGCCCGGGCCGTCAAGCCCGGCGAGGCCGATGCTTTCCACTTCTGCGGGCACATCTTCACCACCGGCTCCTGCCCACACCCGGTGGGGACGCCACGAATCGACTCGAAGGGCTACCCGCTCCGCGCCTCCGACGGCAAGCCGGTCGACAACCTGGGCCGGCTCATCAACGGTTCCGGCGTCCCGGTCTCGAGTAACGGCAAGGCGAAGGAGGACCCCGACGGCCATCCGCTGCCGCCGGCGCCGCGTACCAAGGTCTGCGAGCACCTCACGGCCGAGAAGTTCAACCTGAACACGACGGTCGACGGCGGCTGGTACCGCTGCTGCGGGGGGCGCGTGCGCAAGCTCGTGGACTGCTGCTCCCAGTCCGATCGTCGCATCAACGGAGATGCCGCGCTCACGGGCTACTGCTACAGCGGCCGCAAGGTCTTCTGCGTCATGTACTTCCAAACGAAGGTCCCGTGCTGATGGAGCTCGGGCCCCTGGAGCTGATCCTGATCGCAGCCGCGCTGCTCGTGGGTTTCACGGGCACCTGGTCGCCATGCGGCTTCTCGATGGTGGAGACGATCGGGCCGACCGGCCATACCGGCGGGCGAAGGACAACCCTCGCGGCGTGCGCCTCGTTCCTGCCTGGCGCCATCGTCGGGGGACTTGTGACCTTCGGCGGGCTCGCGGCTCTCGGCTCGCTCCTGCTGGGCGCCGACACGCGCGTCGCGTACGTGGCCGCGGCGCTGATTGCGGTTGGCGCCGCCGGGCTCGAGGCGGCGGGCACGCCGATCGTGCCGCAGATACGTCGCCAGCTCCCCGAGCACTGGCGGCGGGTGATGCCGATGCCCCTGGCCGCGGCGCTCTACGGCGGCCTGCTCGGGCTGGGCTTCACCACCTTCGTCCTCACCTTCGGGGTGTGGGCGATCGCCGCGGTGTCCTTCGCCGTGGGCGAGCCCGCGACTGGCGCTCTGATCGGTGTTGCCTTCGGAGTTGGCCGCGCCTTGCCGATCGTCTGCCTGGCGCCACTGGCGGCATCCGATGCCGGCGCGCGCGTCACCCAGCTCATGGCGGATCGCCCTGGCATCTATCGCGGCCTTCGGCTGGGCGATGCCGCGGTCCTGGCCATCGCCGCCGCGGCGCTGGTGGGTTCGAGCAACGCGGCAGCGGAGAGGGTCGCGGTCTGGCACGGAGCCGATCCCGGCTATGGCAAAGGTCTCGCCTATCAGGGTCCTGACCGGACCGGCTACGTGCGACGAGGAGGGCATCGCCACCTGCTGCCCGGCAAGGACCCGGCAATCGGTGGGCCTTACGTTGCGGTGCGTGCCGGCGGCGGCATTCGCGTCCTCGACGCCGACACCTACCAGCCGCTCGCCGACCTGACCGCCTCGCACGTCAACGCGATCGCGATCAACGGGCGGTGGGTTGCCTGGCGCGCCAAGCTGCGCGGGCGCGACGAGATCAGGGCGCGCAAGATCGCCGACCTGCAATCACCGGACAACGAAAAGCGCATCAAGCGCGCAGGGCGGGGAGAGCGGCTCGGGATGCCGAGCATCACCGACCGCCATATCGCCTACTCGGTCTCCTCGAAGGGCCGGAACTCGATCGTGCGGAAGGCTCTGAAGAAGGGGAATGGAGGCCGGGTGGTCTCGTCGAAGTTCGACTGGCTCCATTCGCCCAGCCTCTCCGAGCATCATCTTCTCTACGTTCGAGTCGGCGATCGCCAGCGGCTCATGCTGAAACGCCTGCGAGGAGGAGGGGCCGGCCGCACCGTGTTTGCTCGCGGGCGCAAAGGCGGCACGCTGTGGTCAACGGCGCTCGGCCCCAAGCGTGCCTGGGCGACGGTCATCCGCGGTGGATTCGATCGGATCATCTCCGTCGGCCGCTGATCCGCTGGGCAGCGCTCAGCTCGGAGGAACGATCGAGCGCAGGGGTGGCTCTGCGCCGATCGCGCGGTAAAGCGCTGCACTCGGCTGGGCGACGACGTACTCGCCGCCGCGCCGGATCAGGTAGATGACGTCGTCCTCGATCGATGGCTCCGCTCGATCGCCGAAGCTGGTGACGACCGTCGCCGTGACGCGGGCCTCGCGGGCGCTTGCCTTGACGCCGGCGATTCCGGCGATCGACACGCCCTCGAACTGCGGCAATCCGCGGGGATCGCGGTAGCCGATCGAGGCGTCGAGCGAGCCCGCGCAGTCCGAGCGCTCGCGCGGCAGCTTGAGCTCGTCCTCTACGCCCGGCGCCAGCAGCCGGCACACCGCGGCCCCGTCGCGGGCGTCGAGCGCGTTCATGTAGGAGCGGACCACGCGCTCGGCCTGGCGCTCACGCTGCCGTGCGAGCTCCTGGGGACTTTGAGTTGGCTCTCCCTGGCCACCGCCGTTGGTGTCGCCCGGTCCGTCTGCTTCGTCACCTTGGTCCGCAGGTGGGGGTTCCGAGCTCGCGCCGGAGCTCGAGGGCGGGGCGGTCGACTCCTCCTTCTCGCCGCAGCCGGCGAGAAGCAGCGCGATGACGAGCGTGGTCAGGGCGAAGCGCATGTCGCCCCATGGTGGCAAGCGGCGGCGTCGATTCGATCATCGCCAAGATAGGCCCGTGTACATCGATACCCCAGAGCTCGCCGACGAGCTGATCAAGCTGCGTGCCCTCGGTGAGGCCGACGCAGGCCCCTACGCTCGCGCCTTCGCCACCGATCCCACGCTCGGCGTGGACATCGGCGCCGAGGTGGATCCCGATGAGGTCGAGGCACGCCGTCGCGTTCATCGCGACGCCACCGATCGCGAAGGAAACACGAGCTTCGTCGAGCTCGCGATCGCTGACGTGGCGAGCGACGAGTTCCTGGGCGTCATCGTGATGTTCGACCTCGACTGGCGCCATCGCCGTTGCGAGGTCGGCTTCTGGCTGGCGCAAGGGGCCCGGCGTCATGGCATCGCGCGCCGGGCGCTGCGGCTCGCGCTTGATTGGCTTTTCCAATCGCTCAGAATGCGTCGAGTGGAGTTGACCACGCTTCCGGAGAGCGAGCGCGTCATCGCCCTCGCCGAGTCCCTCGGGTTCGTCCGCGAGGGATTGCTGAGATCGCGAAACCTCGAACGGGGCAGTGAGGTCGACGTCGCGTTCTTCGGCCTCCTCCGTCAGGACTGGAGAGTCACCTGAAGGCCCATTTTCCGGCGATCCGTGCCGCGAGTTCCGTCCCGGCCCACTCGTAGGGTCGTTGCAATGGCCAGACCTGCGAGCAACCCCGGCCGGGACGTCGCTACCCTCGCGGACGTGACGCACCTGCGGCCGGTGCCGGATCCAAAGCCTCCTCCGCGCGGTGCAGAGCGGGGGGAGGAGGCGCCGAGCTCGGCGGAGCTCGAGCGGTGGGCGACGCTGCTTCGGATCGACTGCGTGCGGATGCTGGCGGTCGCGAAGTCGGGTCACCTGGACTCATCACTCTCGGCGGCCGACATCGTCGCGGCGCTCTACTACCGGGTGCTCCGCCACGACCCGGAGAACCCGGAGTGGCCCGAGCGCGACCGCTTCGTGCTGTGCAAGGGTCACGCCGCCCCAATCCAGTACGCGGCGCTCGCTCATCACGACTATTTCCCGCTGGAGGACCTGATGGGGCTGCGTCAGATCGGCGCGCAGCTCCAGGGCCACCCGGACATGAACCGCACGCCCGGGGTGGAGGTCTCCACGGGTTCACTCGGCCAGGGGCTCTCGATGTGCGTGGGGATCTGCCTCGCGCTGCGACTCGACGGCCTCGACGACGAGGCGCATGTCTTCGGCGTCCTCTCCGACGGCGACGTCCAGGAGGGCCAGACATGGGAGGCAGCGACCGCCGCGCCGCACTTCGGCGTGCGGAACCTGACCGCGATCGTCGACTACAACCACCTGCAGACCGATGGCACGACCGAGGAGGTCATGGATACAGGCGATGTCCGCGCCAAGTTCGAGGCCTTCGGCTGGGACTCGGTCGAGATCGATGGCCACGACATGGACGAGGTGGTCGAGGCGCTCGAGCGCAGCCGTACTCTGGACCGCCCGGCGGCGATCATCGCGCAGACCCGCAAGGGCCGCGGTGTCTCGTCGATGGAGGGCCGCTTCGGCTTCCACGGCAAGGCGGCGGTGAGCGCGGAGTTCGCCGCCGAGGCGCTTGAAGAGCTCGACGCGCGCCTCGAGGCGCAAACGAAGGCGCTCCACGACGAGAAGGGCGGAGCCTGATGCCTGCGGAGGCCGCCACCGAACCGGTCGCAACCCGCCAGGCCTATGGCGATGCGCTGGTTGAGCTTGGCGAGGCGCACGACGATGTCGTCGCCCTTGACGCTGACCTTGCGGTGTCCACCCAGTCGATCAAGTTCGGCAAACGCTTCCCCGAGCGGTTCTTCAACTGCGGGGCCGCCGAGGCGAACATGATGTCGATGGCATGCGGGCTCGCGGCCACGGGCAAGCGTCCGTACGCCTCCACCTTCGCGATCTTCGCCTCGGGTCGCGCCTACGACCAGGTGCGCCTGGGAATCGCGCACAACGAGCTGCCCGTCCGGATTGGCGCCTCGCACGGCGGCGTCTCGCTCGGCGAGGACGGCGCCTCGCACCAGATGATCGAGGACATCGCCCTGATGCGGGCGATGCCGCGGATGCAGGTTTTCGCTCCGGCCGACTACAACCAGGCGTATCGCGCGACGATGGAGTCATACGAGCGCGACGAGCCGATGTACATGCGGTTCGGCCGTCCGGCGACTCCTGTCGTCTACGAGGACATCCCGGAGACCATCGGCGAGGGCGTCGACGTGATGCGCGAGGGCAAGGACATCTCGATCATCGCCACGGGCCACATGGTCTGGCGCGCGCTCGAAGCGGCCGAGTCCTTGCAGAAAGAGGACGGGGTCGAGGCCGAGGTCCTGAACGTCGCCCGGATCAAGCCGCTCGACTCCGGCACGGTGCTCGAGTCGCTATCCAAGACCGGGGTCGCGGTCACCGCGGAGGAGCACCGCGTCACCGGCGGGCTCGCCGACGCGATCCGCGAGGTGGCCGCCGAGCAGCACCCGGTCCCGATCTTCGCCGTCGGCATGGGCGACGAGTTCGGCGTCTCCGGCACCGGCGAGGCCTGCATGGAGCACTTCGGCCTCACCCCGAGGGGCATCGCCGACCGCGTGCGCGAGGCACTCGTCCTCAAACCGATCGTCTCCCGCCCCCCGCTGTTCGGCCCGGAGTGGACGTAGCGCCGCGGAGCCCGGGGGCCGAGCCCGCTCGAGGTAGCCCGCTCTCCGCCCCGCCACGGCCCTTGCAGCGGGAGCCCGATTGTTAGCGGTTGCTCATGGGCTTCGCTACCCTTGGCAGGCCTCGTTGTAGCTCGCGCTCGGGACCAGGGACCCAGGCGCAGGATTAGCGCCGGGGCCGAAGAAAGATCAGACCCGGATGGCCCTGATGGGAACAGGCAAGCGGCGCCAGCGCGCCGGATCGGAGCCGCGACGGCGCGCGGAGCATGCCCCTGCCCGGCCCGAGGCCGGCCCTGACGGGAACTTCCGCCCCCCGATCGTCGAGCTGCGCGATGCGACCGTCGTCTATCCCGGCGGCCACGTCGGGCTCGAGCGCGTCTCGTTGCAGGTGCAGCGGGGAGAGTTCGCGTTCGTCGTCGGGCCCACTGGTTGCGGTAAGTCGACCCTGATCAAGATGCTGATCAAGGAAGTCGACGCCGCATCCGGCCAGGTCATGATCGCCGGGCGCGACATCGAGAAGATCTCGGACAAGAAGGTCCCGCTTCTGCGCCGCCGCATCGGCACCGTCTTCCAGGATTTCAAGCTGCTGCCCAACCGGACGGTCTACGACAACGTGGCCTACGCCCTCCAGGTGATCGGCGCGCCGCGCGCGGAGATCCGCCGCAAGGCGCCCGAGATCCTTCGCCTTGTTGGTCTGCAGGCCAAGATCCACAACTACCCCGACCAGCTCTCGGGCGGTGAGCAGCAGCGGGTTTCGATCGCCCGCGCGTTCGTGAACCACCCGCCGCTGCTCCTGGCCGACGAGCCCACCGGCAACCTCGACCCGGTCACCTCGATCGGAATCATGCAGCTGCTGTACCGGATCAATCGCACCGGCACGACCGTGCTCGTCGTGACCCACGACCGGGACATGGTCGACAAGATGCGCCGCCGGGTGATCGCCCTCGACGAGGGACGTCTCGTCCGCGACCAGGCCGGCGCCACCTACCACGAGGAATCGACCACCGAGTTCGAGCTTCGCCTCCGCGCCGAGATGGGCGTTGGGCCCGAGGGCCACACCAACGGCGACACGGTGCCCTAACCAATGGGCCGTCCGATCTTCTTCATATCCGAGGCCTTCCGCGCGCTGCGCCGCCAGGCCGCGCCGAGCATGGCCGCCGTGGTGACGATCATCGTCACCACGCTCCTGTTGGGCGTCCTCATCCCGGTGCTGCGGGCCAGCGAGGGGACGGCCGCCGAAGTCCGAGAGCAGATCGGCCTCAACGTTTATCTCGTCCCTGACGCGACCAACGCCGACAAGGCCGCGGTCGAGAAGGAGATCAGCAAGGTCGAGCACGTTGAGAGCGTGGAGTTCGTCTCGAAGAAGGAAGGCCTGGAGCGCCTGCGAGGCCGGCTCGAGGGCAGCGAGCTCAAGGCGAGCCTCGGCGAGCTGCGCTCGAACCCGCTGCCGCCAGCCTTCGACATCACGCTGGACGACCCGGACAACCTCGAATCGGTCACGCGTGACCTCCAGCCGGTGGGTGCCAACGGTGAGCCCAAGCCGATCCATCCCGCCATCGACGAGGTCAACGACAAGCGTGAGCAGTCAACCGACATCCGTGAGGTGACGAGCGCCGTCAAGATCGTCCTGCTCGTGATCGCTGTGCTGCTCCTGGTGGCCTCGCTCCTGCTCGTGGCCAACACGATCCGCCTCTCGATCTACGCCCGCCGCCGTGAAGTCGAGGTGATGAGGCTCGTGGGCGCCACCAACTGGTTCATCCGCTGGCCGTTCATGATCGAGGGCGTGCTCGTGGGCATGGCCGGCGCGGTGATCGCGGTCGGCATACTGCTCCTTGGCAAGGTGACCATCGTTGACCCACTCGCGGACACATTCGCTCTCGTTGACAACTTCTCGACCGTCGGCTTCCTGCCGCTGGTCGCCGTGCTGATCGCATCCGCGATCGTCGTTTCCGCCCTGGGCAGTGGCATCACCCTGCGGCGCTTCCTGCGCGTTTAACCGCAGCGTCATCCTGTACCCATGAACGCGGACAACGACGGCGCCTCCGGCGGTGGCTTCCTGCGGGGCCTCGGCTTCGGCCTGCTCTTGGGGATCCTGGTCGCGCTCGCCATCGCCGCGGCCACCTCCCTGCTCGACGGCGAGGAGGCGCTGCCCGACGAGGCACGGGAGCTGATCGAGGCGAACTACTTCCGCGACGTGGAGCCCGAGGTGCTCGACGAGTCATCCGTCCGGGGGATGGTTGATGAGCTGCGCCGCCGCTACGACGATCGTTTCTCTCACTACTTCGGCCCCAAGGCATTGCGGGCGCTGAACGCGACGACCTCCGGACGGTTCAAGGGGGTTGGACTCAGTGTGAGCGAGGTCAAGGAGGGGCTGCGCGTCGCGGACGTGCTGCCGAACTCGCCTGCCCAGCGCGCCGACATCTCTGAGGGCGATGTGATCCTCGCGGTCGACGGCAGGTCGATCGCGGGCCAGCCGGCCGAGATCTCGGCCGCCCGGATCAAGGGCAAGCCGGGGACCGAGGTCGAGATCAGCATCCGGCCGGTCGCCGGCGGCGGCGAGCGGGACATCGAGCTGCGCCGAGCGGAGGTGCGGCTGCCGGCGGTTGAGGGGAGAATCCGCAAGGTCGGCCCTCCAGGCGATCGCCGCAAGGTCGCCTACGTTCAATACTTCACCTTCTCGGAGGGAGCCCACGGCGAGCTTCGCGAAACGATCGAGCGCCTCTACCGCGAGGGCGCCGAGGGATTGGTGCTCGACCTTCGGGGGAACGGCGGCGGCCTCCTAGATGAGGCCGTCCTCTCCGCCGGGCTGTTCGTCGAGGACGGTGTGGTTGTCTCAACCTCGAGCAGGGCCTCCGGCGACGAGGACTACGAGGCCGTCGGCGAGGCGATCGAGGCACGCCCCACGGTCGTTCTCATCAACCGCGATACCGCCTCGGCGGCCGAGATCCTCGCCGCGGCACTCGAGGACTATGGCCTCGCCACGCTCGTCGGAACGAGGACCTTCGGCAAGAACACCGTCCAGGAGGTGCTGCCGCTCGCGCGCGGAGGGGCTCTCGACCTGACGATCGGCGAGTACGTCACCTCCGAGGGCGAGTCGCTCGCGGGGAAGGGAGTGCAGCCCGAGGTGGATGTCCGCGACGATCCCGAGAGCGACCCGGACGAGGCCCTCGACGTTGGGCTCGCCGAGCTGCGGTCCCTGCTGCGACCGCAATGAGCACGACGCCGGACGAGGGCGACCTGCAGGTCGCTGTCGTCGCCAAGCGAGGGCGGTTTCGGACGGTGGAACCCCTGTTCGAGCCAGGGCCGCGCGCCGCTTTGGTGGGCGGCCCGGCCGAGGCGCCCGACGGCCGTATGGTCCTTGCCGACTTCGCTCCGGGAGGCGCGCGAGCCCTTCGCGATCTCGGCTCGCCAAAGCGGGCGGCCGACGTCGTCGTGGCGCTCCTGTCGGAGAGCGGACTCGAGCGAGGCTTCTGCGACCAGCTCGAGGCCGAGGCGGCATCGGCCGCGGAATCGGCCCGAGCCGGAGCGGCGGACGGCGGACGGCGTGATCTCACCGCGCTCGACACGTTCACCGTCGACCCGGCGACCGCGCGCGACTTCGACGACGCGGTCTCGGCTCAACCCGACGGCGACGGGACGCGGCTCTGGATCCACATCGCCGACGTCGCCGCCCACGTTCGGCCCGGCAGCGGTCTCGAACGGGTGGCCTACGAGCGCGGCACCAGCACCTACGTCCCGGGCTCCGTCGAGCCCATGCTCCCGGCCGCGCTCAGCGCCGAAGCGTGCTCGCTCGCGCCAGGGGTGGAGCGGCTCGCCGTAACAATGGAGGTCAGGCTCTCGGCGAACGGGGAGCCGAGCGGGGCGGAGTTCTACCGCAGCCGGATTCGCTCGGATGCGCGACTCGACTACGACCAGCTCGATCGGATCTTCGCGAACCGTGACCGCCCGCCGGAGATCGCTGCCGAGCCGCTTGAACACGCACGCCGCGCAGCGGCCGCGCTCGCCGACCGTCGCCGGATCGGATCGCTCGAGATCGAGAGCTTCGAGCCGGAGTTCGAATTCGACTCCGCCGGCGACGTCGACCGGCGCCAAGGGGGTCGAGCAGACCGAGGCGCACCGCCTGATCGAGCACCTGATGATCCTCACCAACGAGCAGGTGGCCGAGCTACTTGAGCGGCGGCGCATCCCAACTCTCTATCGGGTGCACGAGCAACCGGATCCCGCAGCGCGTCGCCTACCTCTTCGAGCAGCTCGACAGCGCTCGACGTGCCCACTCCGCCCCTTCCGAAGAGCATCCAGCCGCACCAGGCTGGCGAGCTTGTGGCGGAGCTCTCGCGCAGCGTCGCGCGAGAGGCGAAGCGGCGCGGTCATGGACGCGCGGCGTATACATCGCTTGTCTTGCGCTCGTTGAAGGCCGCCTTCTACAGCAACCGCAACATCGGGCACGCCGGTCTCGGCAGCTCCGCGTACGCGCACTTCACCTCACCGATTCGCCGCTACCCGGACCTGATCGCCCACCGCGGCCTGCTCTCAGCGATCGGGGCGAGCGAGGCCGAGCCCGACCGTGCGCATGTCCGCGAAGCGGGGCCGCGGCGCTCCGATCTGGAACGCGCCGCCACCAAGATCGAGCGGCGCGCCGACCGCACCTGCGCGGCGTTCCTGCTCGAGCGCGAGCTCTTCGAGGCGGGGTGGGCGACGTCGTTCGAGGGCGAGGTCTCGGGCCTCGTCGGAGGGGGCGCCTTCGTCAGCTTCCAGGGTCGCCTGGCCGACGTCTACGAGGGGTTCCTGCCGGCACGCCTCTTGCGGCGCGACCGCTACGACTTAAACGAGACCGAGACCGCGCTCGTCGGCCGCCGTGACAAGCACGTCATCCGCCTCGGCGACCCGGTGACGGTTACCGTCGGCAAGATCGAGACTGCGAGAGGCCGGACCGATCTCGAGCCCGCCGGCGAGCCGAGCGAGGTGGAGCGCCGGCCGCGAAAGCGCCCGAAGACGAAGCGCCCACGCGAAGCGCGCCGCAAGGCCCAGCACCGGCGCGAGGGCCGGCGGGGGTAGCTCAGGTGGCGAAGAAGGGCAAGCGCAAGACGGACCCCGGTGACGTGGCGTCGAACCGCCGCGCCCGGCACCGCTACGAGATCCTGGACCGTCTCGAGGCCGGGATCGAGCTGGTGGGCAGCGAGGTCAAGTCCCTGCGCAACGGCAAGGCCCAGATCGCGGAGGCCTACGCGGCGGTCGAGGACGGCGAGGTGTGGCTGCGGGGCGCCCACATCCCGCCCTACGAGCCCGCCAACGTGCAGAACCACGAGCCCGAGCGCCCGCGCAAGCTGCTCCTGCATAAGCGCGAGATAGAGCGCCTTCAGGGCCAGACGCAGAAGAAGGGACTCACGCTGGTCCCGCTCCGCATCTACTTCAAGGGCCCCCGCGCGAAGCTCGAGCTCGCCCTGGCCCGCGGGAAGGAGCAGCGCGACCGCCGCCGCGAGCTTCGCGATCGCGACCAAAAGCGCGAGATCGAGCGCGAGCTGAGCGCGCGTCAGCGCGGCCGTTAGTCGCTCGCGCCGCACGATCCGCCTCGTGCGGCCGCCCTTGAGTGCGCTCGCGTGCTCGGCGTGAGACCATTTTGGGCATGCCCTCGTTCCGACTCGACCGCAAGAAGGACCAGCAGAAAAAGGTGGAGGAAGCTACGCCGAGCGCAAGCAGCTCTCCCGCGCCGGCCTCGGCCCAGCCTGCTGGAGGCGCGTCGCCCAGCGCTCCCGAGACGGCGGAGCCGACAAGCGCTTCCGAGACACCGCAGCCGAGCTCAGAGCAGCCCGCAGCATCACCGTCGACCTCCATGGCGCCGCCCACCGCGCCGCCTGGGACCACCACGGAAACCCCCGCGACCACGACGGATGCGAAGCCCGAGTCGAAGCGAGACCGAAGGCGTCGTGAGAAGGCGGAGCGTAAGCAGGCGAAGGCGGCGCAGAAGCGGCGCAAGACCGAGCAAGAGCGGATGGCGAAGGAGGCCAAGCGCGCCGACAGGAAGGCCAAGCAGGAGACAAAGCGCAGCGGTGAGACGGGGGAGACGCCTCCGGTGCCTGATCCCCAGGCGCCGCAGACAGGCGAGGCCGCGGCTGCCGCTGCGACGGCTGCCACGACCTTTAAGACCGATCCCCGTGCGGCTGCGGCGTTCCAGACCAAGCCTGAGGAGTCCGCGCCCCCTGAGCCGGAGCCCGCCACCGCGGAGCGGGCTCAGCCCGACCCCGGTGCTCCCACGGAGCCCGAGGCCGAGCCGTCGGCTTCCGCCGAACCCACACCGGCGCAGGTGCCTGAGCAACCCACCGGTTCCGATGCCGAGCGGCAGGTCCGAGCGGCGGCCGAGGAGCAGGCGCTGGCTCGGCTTGAGCTCGCCGAGCGCGAGCGAGACGAGCAGCGCCGGGAGGCAGAGGAGGAGAGGATTCGCGGCGAGGCCGATCGCCGGATCCGCGAAGCCGAGGAACGCCAGGGCGCCGACGAGCCGTCGCCCGAGGCGCCCACAGAGGACGAGCCCGAGCCTGTGGCCGAAAAGTCGGCGGAAGGGGTGGGTGAGCAAGAGCCTCAGGCCCTCGAGCCCGAGCCCGAGGTCACTCGCCAGCTCCAGGAGGCCGAGCGCAAGCTGGCGGCGAGGCAGGAGCGGATCGCCGCCGCCCTTGAGACGGCGGCGAAGCGCCTCGAGGAGGTCGAGTCGAGGGCTGCCGAAGCCGAGTCTCGCGCCGCTCGCGCGGAGGAGCTCGCCGCGCTCAAGGCGCGCGAGCTCGAGCAGGGCAGGCAGCTGCGCGAGCTCGAGGACCGGATCGAGCAGGCCCAGCGGCGAGCGTCGGAAGCCGACGATCGCGCGCGCGGAGCCATCTCCTCGGTCAGCGCATCAGCTGACGAAACCGAGCCCCTGCCGTCCGGGTCCCCCGAACCTCCGCCGGCTCCCGAGCCCCACCTGCCCCGGAGCCCCGCCTGGCCCCGAGCCCCCGCCGGCTCCCCAGCCTGAGCGTTCTGAGCCGGAGCCGCCTGGCGCCCCAGCGCCCGATCGCTCATCCGAGGGCTCCGAGGGGACGATCAGCCTCAACGAGGCAAGCTATGAGGAGCTTCGCGAGCTCGGCCTCTCGGTCACCCAGACCGGCCGCATCCTCGCTTACCGTGAGCGGGTGGAGCGCTTCCACTCAGTCGACGACCTTGAGCAGATCCCGGGCTTCCCGAGAACCTTCCTTGAGCAGCTCAAGGGTCGCGTTCGACCGTAGCGCCGGCCGCGCCGCGTCTAGAGCCCGTACTCCTCCAGGAGCTTGAGCCACACCTCGCTGCGCGTGGGGTAGGCCGCCACCGAGTGCCAGAGGCGCTTCAGCGGCACCTCACCCACGATCGCCACCGTGGCCGCGTGCAGCCACTCGGCGACGTCAGGGCCGACGAAGGTCGCGCCGACGAGCACGCCTCGCTCCTCGTCGACCACGATCCTGGTCGTGCCGGGCGCGTTGCGCCCATGAAAGCTCGCCCCGGCGGTCTTCGAGGTCTCGACGTCAACGGCTCGGGCGTCGATGCCGGCCTCGCGCGCTGACGCCAGCGTATGGCCCACCGCAGCCGCCTGCGGCTCCGTGAAGACGACCTGGGGCGAGCCGGCGGTGTCCTGAGTGGCGGCGACGTCCTTGCCGAGGATGGCGTCCCCGCAGATCCGCGCCTGGTACTTGCCCATGTGCGTGAGCAGCGCCCGACCGTTGACATCCCCGATGGCGTAGAGCCAATCGCTGCCCTCGACGCGCATCTTCTCGTCGACGTCCAGGTAGTCGCCGCCCTCAAGGCCGACGCTCTCGAGTCCGATCTCGGTGGTCCTCGGGCGCCGGCCGATCGCGACGAGGACGACGTCGCCCTCGACGGCGCTGCCGTTGGAGAGGGCCACGCGTGCAATCTTCTCGCCGCTCACGGACTCTGCCTTTACCCCAGTGCGTACATCCACACCGGTGTCGATGAGCCCGGCGGCCACCTCTGCCGAGGCGAACTCCTCCATCCGGGGGATGAGCCGATCCTCGGACTCGATCAAGACGACGCTCGATCCCAGCGTCGCATAGGCCTGTGCCAGCTCCGCGCCAACGGGGCCGCCGCCCAGGACGAGCAGTCGGCCAGGAGCTTCCTCTGCGGTGGTGGCCTCCCGGTTCGTCCATGGCTCCGAGGCGGCCAGCCCGTCGATGGGTGGTATCGCCGCCACCGTGCCGGTTGCGATCACCACGGCCTTGCCCGCCACGAGCGTCTCGCTGCCCGCGAGCACCCTCCGCTCTCCCTCCAGGCGGCCCTCGCCCCTGATCAGCTCGATCCCCTTCTTCTCGAGCCAGGGAAGCTGGCCGGAGTCGTCCCGGCCCTTGATCACCTCGTCGCGGCGGGCGAAGGTCGCCTTCGGGTCGACGCCACCGCGCACGGCGCCCGCGGCCCCTGGCACCCGCCGCACCTCCGCGAGGGCCTGGGCCGGGCGCAGGAGTGCCTTGGAGGGCATGCATGCGTAGTAAGAGCACTCGCCGCCGACCAGGTGACCCTCGACGATCGCGACGCTGAGACCACCATCGGCGATCCGGCCCGCGCAGACCTCCCCCGCCGACCCGGCGCCGACTACGACGACGTCGAATTCGCGGTCACTCATGGCGGCAGCTTCTCAGAGGTGCGCTCGCGAAGCTCAGACGTCGGAGAAGTCGCGCTCCAGGAAGGTCTCGGTCATGCCGACGGCGAGCAGCGCGGCCAGTCCCAGGTAGACGATCGCAACCAGCGCGCGCGTTCGTGCCGGGATCCGGTGGTAAGCCTGCCCCTCTGGCGTGTTTCGCTGCTTGAACCGGCGGTAGGTCTCGATGCCGCCGAAGAGCAGGATGAGCAGCATGATCGGGTTCGGGAAGAAGAACGTCAGGGCGATCAGGGCGGCGAAGCCCGCGATCCAGACGTACGGGCTCAGGGCGGCCATCGCCCGGCCGCCGTCGAGCGGGAGCACGGGAAGGAGATTGAACAGGTTGAGGAAGAACCCGACGAACGCGAGGGCCTGCCAGAACTCCTCGCCGGTCGCAAGCCAGATGCCCAGCGGCACCAGCGTCCCGATCGTCCCGAGAATCGGCCCGGCGAGGCCCACGCGGGCTTCGGCTGCCGCGTCGTCGCCCATCGACTTGGCCGCGATCGCCGCGCCCAGGAAGGGGATGAACATCGGTGCCGAGGCCTCGATTCCCTCGCGGCGGAGCTGGATCACATGGCCCATCTCGTGCACGAGCAACAGCAGCACGAATCCGACCGCGAACTGCCACCCCCAGATCAGCGAGTAGGCACCGATCGAGACGAGCATCGAGAGCGACGTGGTCAGGAACTTGAGCTTCGGGATGAGCAGCAGCAGCGCCTTGCCCTTCGTCGCAAGCAGCAGTGCTCCAGCCGCGATCGGCCCGAGCAGGCGTCGAGCGCGCTCGCGCCAATCGGAGCCGCGGCCGGAGCCCGGCTGGATCGGCTCGTAGTCCCGCTCTGGCGGGATCTCGGCCGGCCACGGCGCTACACGCGTATCGGTCACACCCTCATTCTTCATCGCTTGGCTAAAGGTAGCTTCAGGTCGATCTCCGGCCTGGACGGCTGTGCCGTAGCCTGATGTGCATGTGCAGAAACATCAGGACACTTCACAACTTCGACCCTCCGGCCAGCGATGAGGAGGTCGACGCCGCCGCGCTTCAGTACGTCCGCAAGATCAGCGGCTCGACAAAGCCCTCGCACGCCAACGCCGAGGCGTTCGACCGGGCCGTCGGCGAGGTCGCCGACGTCACTCGGCGCCTCCTCGACTCCCTCGTGACGGCCGCTCCGCCGAAGGACCGCGAGGTCGAGGCGGCGAAGCGCCGGGCCAGGGCCGAGAAGCGGTTCGCGACGGCCGCGTAGCGACCGCCGCGTGGTGGCGATGGAGGCGGCCGGTACTGCCCCGGCGTCCGCGAAGCCTGCCTCGGTGCGTACTACGAGCGTTCCCGTGGAGTCTGCTCTCGGCGTCCGGCTAGGTCAGTCCGCGGGATACGTTGCCGGCGCCACACCCTCCTATGGATGTCCCCCTCGGGTCGAGGGTTCTACCTTCGGGGTGAGCCCACTCAATGAAGCCGCGACCCGGATCGTGGGCCATCCGGCGCGACTACCCTCTACCGCCTAAGCGGCGAGGGCGAACTCATGATCAGAGTTCGCACTTATTGGTTTCCGGGGGTATTTAACGAGGCCAACCCGGATCCTCGACTCGCAACACCGAGACGATCCAGCTTCACGTCGAATCTGGAACGCCCCCGTATGTGCTCTGAATTGTAGGGGAGAGAACCCACCCGTCGTGGTCTTCGAGATGCGTGGGATGCGGAGCGCCACGCACCATGGAGCGGGGTCAGGCGAGCGTCGAGCACGTCGGTCTGGTCCTGCTGCTTGCGCTCGCGTTCTCCGCCGCCGTCGCCGTTGCGCCGCGCGCTGTGGGCGGGGTTCCGAGCGCGTTGGCCGAGGCATTCTGCGCCGCTCTGGACGCCGACTGCGAGCGGACCAGCGAGCCTGAGCCGCCCACCGAGCAAGAGCTGGTCGACCGCCTTGCGTCCGCGCCGCTCCAGGAGTTCCTCGCCTACCGCGGGTCGGCCGAGCGCGACCCGCGCCTGGACTACTCGACCGATCTCTGCTCGGCCCCGATCGTGGGCAGCGAGGGCCGCACCTTCGACTTCACCAGCGCCTGCATCCGCCACGACTTCGGCTACCGCAACTACTCCGATCTCGGGCTCTTCAAGGAGCGCCGCAAGGCGGTGGACGACCGCTTCCTCGCCGACATGGGGGCTCTTTGTGAGCGCGAGCTGCCGTGGCATCGGCTGAGCTGCGGAAGCTGGGCCCGCACCTTCTACGGGGGCGTGCGCGGCTTTGGCTGGACGGCGGAGAATTGAGAAACAACAACTGGCATTGAAGGCGGCACAACCGGCCGGTGTTCCGGCACAACCGGCCGGTGTTCGGATCGTGGCCTTGTCGTCGGGCGTCGATGGCGCACGAGTCCCGCTATGCGGGACCGGCGCGTCACTGGGCGTGCCAGGTAAAAAGCGTGGGGCGCGCAAGTCTCGCTATGCGGGACCGAAGCGCCAGGGCTGACGCCTCCGACGTCGGGTGCGCTGACCGATCGGCGCCAAGTTGGCCACTCTCGCCGACGGATTCCGGACGTCCCGTGCTTCCTTTAACGCCAGCTTTTGGTGGTTGTGATCTACGCCCGACCTGCCTCCAGCAGCCGGCGCAGGAAGCGCTTCGTCTCGGGCTCGCGTGGAGCCTCGAGCACCTGATCGGGCGGGCCCAGCTCGAGGAGGCGTCCCTCGTGCAGATAGCCCACGGTGTCAGCCACCTCGCGGGCGAAGCCCATCTCGTGGGTGGCGAGCAGCATCGTCACGCCCTCGGCCTTCAGCTCCCGCACCGCCTCGAGGACCTCGCCCACCAGCTCCGGGTCGAGGGCGCTCGTGATCTCGTCGAGCAGGAGCGCCCGCGGGCGCGTGGCGAAGGCGCGGGCGATCGCTACGCGCTGCTGCTGGCCGCCTGAGAGGCGGTCGGGCATGTCGTCTTCGCGACCCTCCATGCCAAACCGCGTGAGCAGCTCGCGCGCCGCCGCTTGCGCCTCCGAGCGCGGCATCCCGTGGCCCTGCACGAGCCCCAGCAGGACGTTGTCGATCACGCTCATGTGCGGAAAGAGGTTGTACGCCTGGAAGACGAGACTGAGGCGCCGGCGCGCGGAGACCGGATCGACCGAGGGGTCGGTGATCACCTCACCGTCCAGGAAGACGTCGCCATCGTCGATCTCCTCGAGCAGGTCGATGCAGCGCAGGATCGTCGACTTGCCCGAGCCCGAGGCGCCGATGAGCGCCACCGCCTCATGCTCTCGCACGGTCAGATCCACGCCGTGAAGAACCTCGCGTTCGCCGAAGGCCTTGGTGACCCCGCGGAGCTCCAGGACCGGTTCGCCGATGCTCATCCCCTGGCCCTCCCGCGTTCCCAGCGGTCGAGCAGGCGCGCCATCGGGATCGTGATGCACAGGTAGAGCAGCGCTGCCGCGACAAGGGGCGTGTAGTTGAAGTCCCTGGCTACGGCCACCTGGGCGACCCGAAACGCCTCTCCCGCGACGCCGATGATCGCGATCAGCGCGACGTCCTTCTGCAGGGCGATGAAGTCGTTCAGCAGAGGTGGCCCGACGTTGCGGACCGCCTGCGGCACGACCACGTGCCGGAGCGCCTGGGTCTCGGTGAGGCCGACGGCCAGGGCTGCGTCGCGCTGCCCGCGGTGAACCGAGTTGAGCCCGGCCCTGTAGACCTCGGAGACGTAGGCGCCGTAGGAGAGCGTCAGGGCGATCCCGCCGAGCACCACGGGCTCGGTTGGCAGCCACCCGAGCGGGGTCTCGCCGTTCTCGCTGGCGACCGCCAGGGCCGGAACGCCGAAACCGATCATGTAGACGAGCAGGATCGTGGGGATGCCCCGGAAGACGTCGGCGTAGACGATCGCGAGCAGCCGCAGGGGGAAGAGCGCCGGCGCCCGGACCGTGCGCACGAGCGCAACGGCGAGCCCGAGGATGAGGACGGCCACCTCCACGACCATGAAAACCCTGACGTCGAGCCAGAACGCCTCCGCGATCTCCGGGAAGGTCTCGCCGAAGACTTCCGGATTGAAGAACGAGTCGCGTACGACCGGCCAGCCGGGGCTCGTGAGGATGAGCACGGCCATCCCACCGAGCACGACCACGGTGGAGATGGCAGCGATCGACTGACCGCGGCGCGCGCGACTTCTGCGGGCGGCCTCCCGCTCGGCTCGACGGTCGCTCATCGAGCCCGCAGTCTCGCGTTTTCGCTCAGCCCGTGGCTACTCGAGTACCGGGGCGTCGGTCTTGTCGGCGATCCAGGTCTGCTCGATCTCGGCGAGCTCGCCCGAGTCTCGAAGAGACTCGATTGCCGCCGACACGCAGTCGGTCAGCTGCGAGTCCTTCTCGAGTAGCGCTCCCCATTCATCGCCTCCCGGCGCCTCGAACTGGCCAACTGTCGCCGCGTCCGGAACCTGGACCGCGGTGAGGAAGAAGGCGGTGGGGACGTCGACCACGATCGCATCGACCTGCTCGTTCTTGAGTGCCGCCACCACGTCGTTGGAGGTGTCGAACACCTGCGGGTCGGAGGAGGAGTCGATCGACGCCTCCGCGGCCTCGAGGCTGGTCGTCCCGATCTGCACGCCGAGCTGGGCATCGGCGAAGTCATCGAGCGAGCTCGCATCGGCGAACTCGGAGTCCTTCAGCGCCACCAGGGCCTGCTTGGCTGTGTAGTAGGGCGCCGAAAAGTCAACCGCCTCGGCGCGCTTGTCGGTGATCGAGATCTGATTCACATCGAAGTCGAAGTCCTTCGGGCCCGGGGCATAAGACGAGTTGAACGGCTCGACGACCCACTTGACGTCGGCCTCCTCGAAACCGAGCTCGCCGGCGATCGCGTAGGCGACGGCGCTCTCGAATCCCTCGCCGTTGGTGGGATCGTCGTCCTCGAAGTACGGGGGGAAGGCGGGGCTGTCCGTGGCGACGGTGAGCGTGCCGTCTGCGACCGTCTCGAGCTGGTCGGGAGTGCAGTCATCCTCAAGCGAGACGGCACCGGAGCTCGACTCATCTGACGAGGTGTCATCGTCTCCGCAGGCGGCGAGCGCGATGGCGGCGATGGCAACGATGAGCAGGAGCGGAATACGAAGGTTCACGACTCGACGACCTCTCTCGGAGACTGGCGGCGCCGGAATCCTACGCGAGTGCGGGAGCAGGCGCCAGTGGGGTCGGACCGGCGGCCGGGCCGGCTAGGGCGCGTCCCCTGCGCCGCTTCCACTTAAGCCGGCCCGGCCGCCGCCCGTCCCCTCAGACGTCGGCAAACCCCCACTCGCTAGAACCGGCGAGCGGGCGAATCGCACGCGAGAAGCTCGCGGGCGGGCGGGGAGGCTACGGCTGAGGCGTCTCGGGCGGCGTCGAGTCGCCCTCTGCGGGCGGCGTCGAGTCGCCCTCCTCGGACACCGGGGGCTCCTCAAGCGGAGGGGGATCCTCGGGCGGGCCCGATTCGCCCTCCTCGATCGGCGGCTCCGCGGGCTCCTCTGGGATCTCCTCGCCGGGTGGCGGATCGCCGTCGCCCACCGGGTCGCCGTCGACGGGGTTCTCATTCCCCGGATCCCCGTTGTCGGTCTCGTCCTTGCTCGGATCGTGGCCCACCGGCGCGGGGTCGGGGTCCGCTGGCTGCTCGGCGGGCGGCGGCTCCTCGACCGGCGGTGCCTCGTCCGCGGGCGGTGGCGGAGCGGGCTCGACGACGGGTGCCTCAGGCGGGGGCGCAATCGGAATGACCGGCGCGACCGGCTCAGACACCGGGCCGCTGCCGCCGGCGGGCGGCTGGCTCACCGGGCCGTTGGAAGTCGTCGGCTCGATGATCGCCGAGAGCTGAAGGGCGGGCTCGATCAGGATTGCCCTTACGGCCGAGACGGTCGATACGGGCGCCTGCTCCACCAGTGCCGTAGTCGCCCCCGCGTCTCGCTCGCGGTCGCTTGAGATGGCGTTTTGCGCGGTGGCGGCGCCAGCCGCGGTCACGGCTGTGGCGGCCACGGCGACGAGGTTGGCCTGAATCACCGTGCCGCCTGCGGCGACGGTGCCACCGGACCCGCTCGCGGCGCCCACCAGGCCTGAAATCTTCTTGGCGATGAGCTGCAGCAGCGGGATCGGGGCGATGGCGCTCGCCGCCTGGCGCAGGTGCACGCGTGCTCGTGAGAGCAGCGCCCGCACGGAGTTCGGGGTCGTGTCGAGGCGAGCGGCGATCTCCTCGTAGCCCAGGCCCTCGAAGACGCTCAGAAGCAGGGCGGTCCGCTGACGGTCGGGAAGGCGATCGAGGTCCGAGACCACCTTGCGCACCTCGCTGCGCTGCGCCGCGACGTCGGGAGGCTGCGGCACACCGTCGATGTCAGGTGAGATCTGCTCGTGTCCCCAATCCTTGCGCTGGCGCATGTTGATGGCCGCGTTGTGCGCCACGCGGTAAAGCCACGCCCGCAGGTGGATCGGGCGTGGATCGTCGCGCAGGTGCATCGCCGCGCTGGCGAGCGCGTGCTGGGTGATGTCCTCGGCATGATCGCGGCCGACGTGCCGCGTGCTGTAGCGGATCAGGGGCGCGCGGTAACGACGGACGATCTCCTCGAAGGCATCGTCATCGCCGTCTCGCGCGCGCCGCACCAAGTCTGCGTCTTCCAAACTTGGCAGGGGCGTTAGCGAAACCCGGGCTCGGGTTGGTGTTGTCGCTGTCGGCATCCCTAATCTCGTTAGTTCAAACCCGTGGGGTCGCAGAATGTTACGCCTGGTTCCAACCGGTGATGACGCCTAAGGTTACGCCTCTTGAGCGAATCGGCGCAAGTGGGTTCGGGTTAAGAACCCAGCCTTGCGTGCCAAAGCCGGGTGCCTATCCTGATTCAGATGGCACGATCCGCCCAGTTGGACCCACGCACGCACATGGGTCAGGTGCGGCTCACCGTGGCCGATCTGGACGCCTTGCGTGCCTTCTACGAGAGTGCGATCGGCTTGGAGACCCTGGCATCGGAGGAGGACATCGCACGGATGGGAGTTGCCGGCACAGGCCTCGTGGAGCTCCGCGGAGCACCGGATGCGCCTGCCCGGCCGGCCCATTCGACGGGTCTTTTCCATCTCGCAATCCTCGTTCCGGATCGCCCGCAGCTCGCCAGCTCCCTCCGGCGCGTCGCGGAGGCTGGATGGCGCCTCACGGGTGCCTCCGACCATCTCTTAAGCGAGGCGCTCTACCTGAACGACCCGGAGGGCAACGGGATCGAGATCTACCGGGATCGGCCAAAGTCGGAGTGGCGCCGAGACCCGCAGGGCGAGCTGCTGATGGGGACATTTCCGCTGGATCTGGACGACTTACTCGCCGAGCCAGCCACGGGCACCGGCAGTGGCATGCCGCCCGGCACCGCAATCGGCCACGTCCACCTGAACGTGGCCGACATCCCCGAATCGGAGGCCTTCTACGCGGAGCTCCTGGGCTTCGAGGTGACCGTGCGCGGCTATCCAGGCGCACTGTTCGTCTCAGCGGGCGGCTACCACCACCACCTGGGGCTGAACACCTGGAGGGGCGAGGGCGCTCCGCCGCCACCCGACGGGGCGCGCGGCCTCGATCACTACGAGCTGCTTATGCCGGGCTCGGGGATCAGTGAGGTGAGCGAGCGGCTGGGCGACGCCGGCGTCACGGTCGAGCCTGGCGGGAACGGCGATCTGCGCTTCGCGGACCCCTCGGGCAACCGCGTCCTGATCAGGCCAGAGCCATCCCCGGCCTCACCGTGATCTCGAGCAGCTCGGGGGCGTCGGACGCGATCGCTTCAGGGAGGCTCGCGCCCAACTCGTCGAGCCCGCTCACGCGGCGCGCGTTCACGCCGTAGGCGGCGGCCACCTCGCAGCACTCGAGCGCCGGCAGGTCGAGGCCCGGGGCGCCCTCCACCGACTCGACGCCCGCGAACCATTTGAGGATCGCGTACTCGTCGTTTCGGATCACGAGAAACGTCACGGGCACCTCGTAGACGGAAGCCGTCCAGAGGCCCTGGATCGCGTATTGGGCCGAGCCCTCTCCGAGAACGCATACGACCGGCCGGTCGGGCTGCGCCAGCTGCACGCCGATCGCAGCGGGGAGCCCGAAGCCCAGGCCGCCTCCCTGGCCGAAGTAGTAGGAGCCGGGGGCGGAAATGCGCATCTGGTTACGCAAAGCGAGGGTCGAAGACGGTGACTCCATCACCACGATGCCGCCCTCGGGGAACAGGTCGGCCAGGATCGAGTAGACCGACCCCGGGTTGGCCGGGTCCGTGCGTTCCGGCTCCTCGGGCTCCGGCCGTGACCCGGGGGGCTCGCGGTTGGACTCGGAGAGCGCATCGCGGAGCGCATCGAGCGCCACGCCGACGTCCGCCACGATCGCGTCGCCCATGGGCGCCCTGGCGGCCTCATCGGGGTCACTCGTGATGGCGACGAGGGATGTACCTTCGGCGAGCGGGGGACCAGGGATGTTGGGGTAGTACGGGAACACCGAGGAGCCGACTACGAGCACGAAGTCGTACGCGGCGAGCTCCTGGCCGACCGGGCCAACCGCGGGCGGCAGGATCCCTTGAAAAAGAGGGTGGCTCTCGGGGAACCCGATCCGCCCGCCCCCAGGCGCGGGCGTGGCCCAGACGGCGAGCCGCTGGCCCTCGGCAAGGGCCACCGCCGCATCCCAGGCTCCGGAGGCGTCGACGTCCGGGCCGACCACCATGGCCGGGCGCTCGGCGCTCCCGAGCCGCTCCGCAAGCTCCCGGATGAGCTCTGGGTCGGCGCCGACGCGCTGCCCCACGCTCCGGCCAACCTGGTGTGCCGTCGTCTCGGAATCGACATCCGCGTTCCAATCGTCCATCGGGATCGAGACGAAGGCCGGCCCCCTCGGAGTCGCTGACGCCGTGTGGATGGCGCGCGCAATCGCGTGCGGAACGTCTTGCGCCCGCGGTGGCTCGTAGCTCCACTTGACCAGCGGATGCGGCATACGCACCGCGTCGCGATTGGTCAGATTGGCCTGCAGGGTCATGAGCGAGCGACTCTGCTGGCCTGCGGTGACGAGCACGGGGGAGTGGTTGGCGTGGGCGTTGAAGATGGCCCCCATGCCGTTGCCGACCCCAGGCGCCGTGTGCAGGTTCACGTGACTGGCCTTGCCGCTGGCGAGGGCGAATCCGTCGGCCATGCCCACCGCCACGGACTCCTGGAGGCCGAGCACATAGCGAAAGTCGTCCGGGAAGGAAGCGAGCATCGGCAACTCGGTCGATCCGGGGTTCCCGAACACCGTGGTCATCCCCCGCTCCCGGAACATCTCGAACACGGCCTCACGGACCGTCGCCATCGATTCCTCCTCGCTTTCCCCTCCTCAACAATATGCGCAGGCCGAGTGACGCCCGCGAGCAGCCAGTTCCACGAAGCTGAAATCTGGGTGTGAAAGGGCACATGCGGGTATAGCCCCGCCATGGTGAGTTCGCGTCAGGGTGGAAATGCCGCCCCCGCCGATCCGGCAGACGCCCATGCGGACGTGGATGAGAACGGTGGCGAGCTCAAGCGAGCGATCGGCACCAAGCTTCTCCTCCTCTTCATCGTCGGTGACATCCTCGGCGGCGGCATCTACGCGCTCGTCGGCACCGTCGGGGCAGAGACGGGGGGCGCCATCTGGGCCGCCTTCATGGTGGCGCTCGTCGCCGCCCTGTTCACCGCCGGTTCCTACGCAGAGCTCGTCACGAAATACCCGCGCGCGGGCGGTGCCGGGCTGTTCGTCCACCGCGCTTTCGGCAATCGCTTCATCGCCTTCATCGTCGCGATGGCGGTGGTGCTGTCCGGGATCACTTCGGCGGCAGCGCTCGCCTCGGCGTTCGGCGCCGACTACCTGAACGTCTTCGTCACGATCAAGATCGAGGTTGCAGCGGTGATCCTGCTGGGCCTGATCGCGGCGGTCAACTTCGTGGGCATCTCGGAGTCGGTCAAGCTGAACGTCGGCTTCACACTGGTGGAGATCGGCGGCCTGATTCTGATCATCATCATCTCCATCGTCGCGGTCGGCGAGGGAAGCGCAGACACGGGCCGTGCGTTCGAGTTCAAGGAGGGCAGCTCGATCCTGGGCGCCACGCTCGCCGGCACAGCGCTCGCCTTCTATGCGCTCGTTGGATTCGAGGACTCGGTGAACGTCGCCGAGGAGGCGAAGGATCCCGTGCGCATCTACCCGATGGTCCTCTTCGGCGGGATCGCGATCGCGGGCGTCCTCTACTTCCTGGTGACCGTCGGCTCCTCGATGGTCGTCCCGACCGCCGATCTCGCGAGCTCGGATGGACCGCTCCTCGAGGTCGTAAACCAGGGGCCGCTCGGGATCAACGAGAAGGTGTTCTCCGCGATCGGCCTCCTCGCCCTCTCGAACGGGGCGCTGATCAACATGATCATGGCCTCGCGGCTCATGTACGGGATGGCAAAGGACGACGTCATGCCCAGGCCATTCGGCATCGTCCACCCCGGGCGGCGCACGCCATGGGTGGCCATCCTCTTCACGAGCGCCGTTTGCGTCGCGCTGGTCCTGACGGCGAACCTCGCCTCGCTCGCGGAGACCACCGTGGCGCTGCTCCTCTTCGTCTTCATGATCGTCCACATCTCGGTGCTGGTGCTGCGGCGGAAGGAGGACGTCGACCACGACCACTTCAAGGTCCCGCTGATCGTGCCGTTCATCGGCATCGGCATCTCGATCGCGCTGCTCACCCAGATCAAGAGCCAGGTGTGGGGGCGCGTGGGCATCCTGCTGGCGATCGGCATCGCCCTTTGGTTCCTGAACTGGCTAATCGTAAGCCGTGAGGACCGAGCGGATCCTCCGGGCGACGCGCCCGGGCCGCGCAGAAGCGACGCACCGGCAGCCACCTAACCGCCCGACTACTCTCGCCGGATGCGCCGGCTGTTCCTCCTCGTCGCCGCGGTCGTCCTCGTCGACACCATGTTCTTCGCGGCGATCACGCCGCTTTTGCCCGACTACTCCGACGAGCTCGGGCTCTCCCGGACCGCGGCGGGGATCCTGAGCGCGGCCTACGCCGCGGGCACGCTCCTCGGCACCTTCCCCGGCGCCGTGTTCGCGTCACGCGCGGGGGTGCGGCCGACGGTGCTCGTCGGCCTCGGCCTGATGTCGGCTGCCGGGCTCGTCTTCGCCTTCGCCGAGAGCATCGTCGTCCTGGACGCCGCCCGCTTCCTGCAGGGCGTGGGTGGGGCGTTCTCGTGGATCGGGGGGCTCGCCTGGCTCGTCTCGGCCTCCTCGCCCGAACGCCGCGGTGAGCTCATCGGCTCCGCGCTCGCCGCAGCCATATTCGGGGTCCTCCTAGGGCCGGTGGTCGGTTCCATCGCAAGCGTCGCCGGCACCGAAGCGGTCTTCTCGTCGGCCGCGGTCCTCGGTGGCGCCCTGGCGGTGGCCACGCTCCGCATGGCGGGACCGGAGCCCACATCCTTCCCGGGCTTTCAGCGCCTGCGCGAGGCCATCGCCAGTGGCCCTGTTCTGATCGCGTTCTGGCTCGTGATGCTCCCTGCGATCTTCTCCGGCGTGATCTGGGTGCTGGCGCCCCTGCGCCTCGCCGAGCTCGGGGCCAGCGCGGCCGGCATCGGGGCGGTGTTCCTGGTCTCCGCGTTCATGGAGGGGGCCGCGAGCCCGTGGTTCGGACGGCTCTCGGACCGACGGGGGCGGATGTGGCCGATCCGCATCGGCCTGGTCGCCGCGACGGTCGCTGCGCTGTTCCTGCCGATCCCGGACCTCGTTGTGGCGGCGGGGGCGGGCGTGATCGCCGCGGAGTTCACGCTCGGCTTTTGCTGGGCGCCGGCGACGGCGCTCCTCTCCGAGAGCGTGGAGAGCGCCGGCGTGGAGCAGTGGTTCGCATTCGCCCTCGTGAACCTGGCATGGGCGGGCGGCCAGGTGGTTGGCGGTTCGGGCGCCGGTGGGCTTGCGGACGTGACGTCCGACGACGTGCCCTTCATTGTGGTTGCGGGCCTCCTCGCGCTCACGGTGGTGGCCGTCACGATGAGGCGACCGGCAGCGAATGCCCGAGTCGTGTCAGAGTGAGGACCATGGGGTCGGTCTCGGGGAGCGAGTTCAGCGTGAGCGAGGATCGACGCGACGGCATCGAGGGCCTCGAGGTTGGGCTGCCCGCGCCCGTCTCGGAGCTCGCCGGGCGCTCTTGGGACGCGATCGTCGTAGGTGGCGGCCATAACGGCCTCACCACGGCGGCGTACCTGGCGAAGGCGGGCCGCTCCGTATTGGTCTTGGAGCGGCGCGAGCGCCTGGGCGGCGCCTGCACGCTGGAGCGGCCGTTCGCCGACGCGCCGGAATACGTGGTCAGCCCGTGCGCCTACGTCGTCGGCCTGCTCGACGAGGTCGTGATCCGAGAGCTCGAGCTCGAGCGCCATGGCTACCAGGTCACCCCGGCCGACCCCAACTCATGGGCGCCGTTCCCGGACGGCAGCTCGTTCACCGAGTTCATCGATCACGAGCGGACGATCGAGGTAATGCGAGATCAGGGCTTCTCGGAGTTCGACATCAAGGGGTTCCAGGCGTACGACGACGCCTTCGACCGCCTCCGTGTGGCGCTTCGCCGGGGTCCCGCCGGCGATACGTGGCAGCGCGAGTCGCCCGACCGCGCCGAGCTCGAGCGGATCCTGGGTGGGGATCGCGAGCTGATTGGGATGCTGTTCGAGGACTCGATCGAGGCCGTCCTCGATCGCTACGTCGATGACCAGCGCCTCAAGGACGCGCTCTGCGCCCAGGGCCTGATCGGCACCTTTGCCGGCCCGCGCGATCCGGGCACCGCCTCGATCCACCTGATGCACTCGCAGGGCGATCTGGGCGGCCTCGGCGCGGTCTGGGGCTATGTCGAGGGCGGGATGGGGCGCATCTCCTACGCGCTGGCGCAGGCGGCGCAGGAGGCGGGGGCGGTGCTCGCCACCGGGGTGCCGGTGGCCGAGATCATCCCCGGCGAGGGCGTCCAAACGGCCGACGGGGAATCCATCCACGCGCCGATCGTGATTGCGAACGCCGACCCAAAGCGCACGCTGGGGATGCTGAACGGCAACCTCCCGGCCGACTTCCGCGAGCGCCTCGAGGCGTGGGACGTGAGCTCACCCGTCGTCAAGCTGAACGCCACCCTCGCGCGGCCGCCGTCGTTCGAGGCGGCGGCCGACGGCTTCGATCCCTACCGGGCGATGGTCGCGATCGCGCCGGGGCTGGAGGCCACCCAGGAAGCCGTAGAGTCCGCGCGGCGCGGCGAGCCCGCCTTCGGGTTCGCGGAGCTCTACTTCCAGACCGCGTACGACCCCTCGGTCGCGCCCGAGGGCAAGCATGTGATGAGTGTCTTCGCCCAGTTCGCCCCCTACGACCTCGCTGAGGGGACGTGGGACAGCCGCCGTGACGAGATCGCGGGGAAGATGCTCGACGGCATTGCCGCCTACGCCCCGGACATAGGGGATTGCATCGAGCGACTTGAGGTGCTGGGGCCGCCCGACATCGAGGAGCGGATCGGCCTCTCAGGCGGACACATCTTCCAAGGCGAGGCGCTTCCCCACCAGATGTGGGATCGCCGCCTCGAGTGGCGCACGCCCGTGGACGGGCTCTACATGTGCGGCGCCGCGACCCACCCGGGCGGATCGGTGATCGCGCTCAATGGGCGGGGCGCGGCGCGCGCTGTCCTGGCTGATCTCGAGAGCTGAGTTCGCTCACGGAGGCCACGGGGCGCTGCGGACGGTGCGCTCGCGAGGGTTGATGGCCCTGCGGCGCTCTGCGCGTTCGAGCAGTTGGCGCTCGCGCTCTGAGATCAGCGTGCTGATGAGTGCGGGATGGAGCTGCATTTTGCGTCCTCCTTCTTGTAACTGGCTAACGTCACTTGACGGTGTTGCAACACCACTATACACTATTTGGCGGTGTCTGAAACACAAACATTCGAAATCGACCCAAGGCTCGAGGGACGCGACCCCCCGAGCACCGAGGGCGAGCCCGCGCCGGGCGATCTGGAGCTGGTTCGGAGCTTCGTGAACACGCGGGAACTCGATCCGGATCGTGATGAGCTGACCGATCCCGCCGCACTCGGGGCCTGGATCCGGGGACGGCAGATCCCGATCTCGCAAGACCCGACCCCCGGCGAGCTCGAGCGGGCGATCGCCTTCCGCGAGGGCCTGCGATCACTGCTCCTCGCCAACGCAGGAGCACCGCTCGAGCCCGGTGCCCTCGAGGCTCTGCGGACGGCGGCCACCGCCTCGCCGGTCGAGATCCGGGTCGACGATGCCGGGGTCTTCGCCACCACCCCCGCATGCGACGGCGTCAACGCGCTGATCGCCGCGATCCTGACCGCGGCCGCTTCAGCACAGGAGACCGGGGAGTGGGAGCGGCTCAAGGTCTGCACATCCGATCAGTGCCTGTGGGCCTTCTACGACCGCTCGCGCAATCACTCGCGCCACTGGTGCTCGATGGAGGTCTGCGGTAACAGGGCCAAGACCCGCAAGTACCGCGCGAAGCGTACGAACTAGCCTCCCGGTCGGTGGCGGCAAAGCGCAAGAGGAAGGGGGAGTCGGCGAGCGGCCTCGACGCTCTGTACGAGGCGGATCTTGGCGACTTCACCCGCGAGCGTGACGAGCTCGCCAAGCGCCTGAAAGCGGACGGGGAGACCGAGGAGGCCAAGCGGGTGAAGGCCCTGCGCAAGCCGAGCCTTCCCGCGTGGGCGATCAATCAGGCCGCGCGCTCGGATCCCGCGGCGGCGAAGCGCCTGGTCAAAGCCGGGGAGGGCCTCGCTCGGGCACAGGAGAAAGCCATGGGAGGAGGCGGCCGTGAGCAGCTCAAAGAGGCCATGGGCGCCGAGGGAGAGGCGGTCGAGGAGATGCTGGCGGCGGTCGCCGAGGCGACCGGCGATGGCCCATCGCTGAATTCGACGATGCTCGACCGGGTGCGCGACACCCTGCGCGCCATCGCGGGCGATGAGGAGCTGCGGGCCGACTTTGAGGACGCCCGGGTCACCGCGGATCGAAAGCCGGTGGGGTTCGGGGGCGCAGCGAGGGCGGTAGCCCCCCGCTCAAAGCCGAAGCGAGAGACGAAAGGCAAGCCAAGCGCGAAGAAGGTCCGCGATGCCGAGGCGCGCGAGCGCCGGGCTGAGCGAGCCGCGACAGCGGCGGCAAAGCGCCTCACGCAGGCGCAGAAGGGACTCGAACGGGCGCAGGCGAGCCTCGCCACCGCCGAGGAGAAGCTAGGCGAGGCGGAGGGCGAGAAGGCCCTGAGCGACTCTGATCTCGACGAAGCCCAGGCGGCGCTGGCGGACTTGCAGGCCGGCCGCTAGACGTCGAAGGTCGCGCCCTCGGGTCCGAGGTTCGCGACCGGAGAGCCGGCGATCTCCGAGCGCTGGCCCCAGCTGTCGTGGATGTGTCCGCAGACCGTGAGGCGAGGGCGCTTTGCCTCGACCACGCGCAGGATCGCCTCGCTGCCGAGGTGCTGGCCCGAGCTGTCCGTGTCGACGTGGCCGTGGGGCGGCGAGTGGACCACGAGCACGCAGCCTTCGGGCGCCTCGGAGAGCATTCCGTTGGCCTCTTCTTCGTCCAAGTCGAAGCTCCAGTCCCACGGGGTGATGGGGACGCCGGCTCCGAGGCCCCAGAATTCGACACCGTCGATCTCCGTGCCCTCTCCGTGCAGGACGGTTGCCGCGGACCAGCCCTCGCAGGCCGACCGCAGCGCCTCCTCGGTCTCGTTGTTGCCGGGCACGAGGACGGTCGGTCGCTCGATCGCATGCAGAATCGAAACGGTCTCGTGCAGCCCCGAGTGCACCGAGGCGAAGTCTCCGGCCGCGATCACGGCATCGGCATCGGCACTCGCCTCGACTAGGCGCCGTGCGGCCTCGGCGTCGCAGTGGAGATCGCTGAAGGCGAGCAGCTTCACGATGACACTTTGGATCCTGCCAGGTGAGCGTCCTCGAGAGCGGCCGCCCGGCTTAGCGTGTCCGCGTCGAGCTCGGTTGGGATGAGGTCGAACTCCTCGCTCATGGCCCCGAGGATCGCTTCCTCCACGTCCTCGAGGGCGATGGGCCCGATCTCGTCCTCGACGCTGCCCACGGTGTCGGGGTCCAGGTCCAGCTCAAGCGCCCCGTAAACGGTCGCGAGCAGGTCACGCAGCCGCTCGGAGTCTGAAACGACGATGACGGCACCGACGTGGGCTCCGCCGGCTATCAGGCGCTGTCCAATCCCGGCGAGCTTTGTGACCCCGCGGGCGTTGACGCTCCAGGCGCCAGGGCAGTACTCGCGGGGGACCTCGCCGGCGCGGGCGTCGACGCCCAGGGCTCGCAGAGCCGAGGTGAGCTGCGCTGCTGCTCGCTCGAAGCGCTCATGCGTGGTGCGGGCGGGTGTCTTCGCAGGGCTGGCGTGCGAGAGCGCGAGCGTGCCCTCGTGAAAGGCGGCCGCTCGACCGCCGGCCAGGCGCAGGATCGGGGCAAAACCAGCGGCGTGACCCGCCGCCACCGCCGCCTCGAATCCGGGCGAGACGGCGTCCTGCTTTGAGAGCGCGAGCTCCGCGCCCGGGCGGTGGAGGCGAGCGGTCGGTGAGAGCTCGCCGGCGGCGACGCGTTGCAGGATCGCATCGGAGACGGCCGTGCCGAACGCCGGCCGGCCGGGAAACGACTCGCGAAGCAGGTTGACGCGGGATCTCGTCACGAGCCAATCATTGCCGACGCAGTCCCGCCGGCCATCCGTGGACGAGAAAAGCGCGCATACGGCACGGATCCCGTCGACGGATGCGTGGCACGCCTGGCGTGTGAGCGAATTGTTGCGAGTGTGACCACTGTCACACATAAACGCTCCGATCCCGCCACCCTCCTGCGCTGCTCTCGGTTCACGCCCCTGCGCTTGGGCCGCCGTCAAATGGAAGGTTGATCACAGCCATGCTCACCCGAACCAAGCTGACAACGGCCGTCGCGATCGTCACCCTGGCCGGTGCCTGCACGTCCTCGGCGCTCGCCGCGCCCGGCGGTGAGAACGACCGCGCCCGGAGCTTCCAGCTCGGACTTCTCAAGCGCCCGACCGAGCGACTCGAGCGCTCGATCGACCTCCACCAAGAGCGCGTGGAGCGTCGTGCGCAGCGGCGCGAGGCACGGCGTCCGGAGTTCGCGGCGCCAGAGAGCTTCGGGGTCTCCCAGTCCACCCTCGACGCCATCGCAAGCTGTGAATCGGGCGGTGACCCCGCGGCGGTCTCGTCGGACGGGACGTATCGAGGCAAGTACCAGTTCGACTCGGGCACCTGGGCGTCGATGGGAGGCAGTGGAGACCCGGCCGCCGCGCCCGAGGACGAGCAGGACATGCGAGCCGCAATGCTCTACTCGCAGGCCGGCTCGAGCCCGTGGCCCCTCTGCGGCGCCTAACGCACGCGCGCCCGCCCGCCGATGAAAATGCATGGGCTCGAGCGATCTGGCGTTCACGCAGGGCATGGCCGAGACCCGCTCGACCCTGCGGCGCTGGAATGCTCATCCGTGGCCGGTCCTAAGGGGGTGGGCCTGGCTGGCCGCGGCGGTGGCGGCGGGGCTCTTGGCAACGGTCCTGGGGGTGGCATCGATCGTGTCGGCCGACCCCACGCCGCTTTGGATTCCCGGGATCTCCGGGCCGGCGGAGATGGACGAGGTCACATCGATCGTCTTTCGCAACTCGCTCGTCCTGGCCCTGCACGCCTTCGCCTGCGTGGCTGGCTTCATCGCTGGGAGCTCGCTGCCGCTCACCGCAGCGCAACACCGCGGTTTCGCCGGCTGGATTCACGAGAAGGCCCGCCCGATAGCGCTCGGGTGGGTGGTGCTCGTCACCTGCTTCTCCCTGATCACGCAGGCATAAATCCTCGGGTCTGACGGATCCACGCTGGCCGGGCAGCTCGACCTCTCTGCCGGGCTGTTGGTCCTCTCGGTGCTGCCGCACGCATTTCCGGAGCTGATCGCGCTCTTCTTGCCCCTCGCGGCCTGGATGATCGCGAGCCGCCGCGACGAATGGGGGCAGCTGCTCGCTGCCACGTTCGCGACCTCCGCGATCGCGATCCCGATCCTCGTCGCCACCGCGTCGTGGGAGGCCTACGTGTGGCCGCAGATCCTGCGGGTCCTCTCGCCGGTGGCTTAGACGGGCTCGCTCAGGACGCCTCCCGCACGTCCTCCGGGCCCAAAAGCGCCCGCGTGAAGACCCGGTTCTCCTCCTCGAACAGAAAGCCCCATAGATGCTTGCGTTCGAGCATCGTGCGGCGTTTCGTCTCCAGGACAGCCGAGCGCGGAAGCTCGGCGATCCTGGCGGCGAGCTCGAGTGAGCGGTCCACCACGTTGCCGCGCGCGATCTCGCGAACGATCCCCAGCCTGCGCGCCTCCGCTGCCCCGACCACACGGCCCGTAAGGCACAACTCCTGGGCGATCGTCGCTGGAAGCACCGCTCGTGCGGCCGCGTAGGAGGGCGGGATCCCGCGCGGCAACTCCGGGTAGCCGAAGGTCGCCGCAGTGCCCGCCACCCGCAGGTCACAGAGGAGCGCAAGCGCGAAGCCGCCCGCCAGGGCTGGGCCGTTCACCGCTGCCACCACGGGCAGCCGGCAGCCGCCGACCGCCTTGAACGCGAGCGTGCTCGTCTCGACCAGGCGACGCCTGTTCGCATGGTCGCCTCCGAACTGGCTCGTGTCGATTCCAGCGCAGAACGCACTTCCCGCGCCGGTGAGGACCACGCAGCCCACCGTGTCGTCCTCCGAGAGCGCCCCGAAGGCATCGGCGAGGTCCACCCGGAGCTCGGTCGAGAGCGCATTTCGCTTCTCGGGCCGCCCGAGGGTGACGAGAGCGAGCTCGTCACGACGCTCGATCGAGAGGGCTCCCGGCACCGCCGCATCGTATTCGCGGCGCCAGGCGGGCGCGCCGCAGGGCAAGTGCCGAGTGGTTACGGGCTTGGGCGTGGGCGTGTCTGGGGCTCGGCGTCCGAGGCCCGACTCACTCGGATCTCACCCAGCGGGTCCGCCTCCAAGAGCGCCGGCCGAAACTGCCGGATCTGCTCACTCAGACACTCGGAGCAACTGCATTCAGGGCGTGCGATACCGGTGTGAGGACAAGGGGGCATGACCCATCTCCTAGTCGCCATACGGAGCAGCGCCGGTCACAGTAGCCACGGCAGGGGCGGAAAAACCGCGCCAGCGGGCGCGGGCCGGCTGAGGCACGTGGGAGACTGAGCCCGTGGCTGAGGAAGACGAAGAGGCCCGTGAGGCGGCCGGCTCCGAGCCGGCGCTGGGTCCCGGCGAGCTGGGGCGTTCGCCCTCGGAGGCGATCGCGAACGCGGCCGTCAAGGCGCCCACACGAGGAAACCGCAAGCTCGAGGCGCTGCTGGCGCAGGTCAACTCGGACGAGCAGATCCGCGCCTGGTGGCACATGGCGCAGGTCACCTCGGAGCGCCTCGGCATGTCCGACCACTCCTGGGTCCACGTCCAGATCGTCCTCAACATCGCCCTCCGCCTGTTCCGCCTGCTCTCGAAGGCGGGAATCGAGCCCGCGATGGTCTCCGACCATGGGATGCGGGAGCGCGATGCCGAGGTCGTGGTGGCGTGCGGCGCTCTCCTTCACGACGTCGGCATGTCGATCCACCGTGCCGACCACGAGTCCTTCAGCCTCTTTCTGGCCGAGCCAAAGCTGCGGGAACTGCTGGCGGACATCTACTCGGAGCCCGAGCGGACCGTTGTCGTTTCGGAGGCGCTGCATGCGATCACGGGCCACCGCCGTCGCGGCGAGCCCTACACGCTCGAGGCGGGCGTTGTGCGTGTTGCCGACGCGCTCGACATGGCGCAGGGCCGCACCCGGCTACCCGTCGAGTCGGGGCGTATGGGAATCCACTCGATCTCAGCCGCCGCGGTCGACCAGGTGACGATCTCGGCCGGCACGGAGCGGGCCGTGCGCATCGAGATCACCATGAACAACTCGGCGGGCATCTTCCAGGTCGACGACCTCCTCGCGACGAAGTTGCGCGGCACGCCGCTCGAGGAGCACGTCGAGGTCCTAGCGGTCGTTGAGGGCGAGACCGAGAAGCGCCTCTTGTCGGAGTTTCGTATCGGCGGGGAAGAGACCTAGCTCGCCGACCCTTCCCCGTTCACGACGCCGACCAGGTTGCCCTCCGGGTCCTCGAAGAGCCCGACCTCGATGCCCTCCATGGGCTGCATGGGCCCCATCTTGCGAGCGCCGCCGAGCTCCTCGGCCTTCTTCAGCGCCGCTTCGACGTCGGGCACCGCGACGTAGAAGGTGGAGTACGGCTCGACCTCGGCGACCCCCATGATCCCGCCACCGATCCCGATCCCGTTTTCGCCGAGATTCTGCTCGCGCTCGATGATGCCGTAGCCGACCGGGTTGTTGGAGTTGATCTCCCACCCGAACATCTCCGAGTAGTAGCGCTGGAGCCGCTCCCCATCCTTCCCGATGACCTCGAAGTGAACTACCGGCTGGCCCATGGAACCTCCTGTCCGCGCCGCTGCGGGCGCCTCGTTTGATTACTGGAGAGACCGCGGCCTCCCACGAAACTCATCGCTACGCGCCCGTGCCGGCGGCGCCGCGTCCCTCGCCCTCCGCGAAACGGGCAGCGCCGAGCACGCCGGTGATCACGGAGTCGCGGCCGAGTCGCTCCTCGAGCGCCATCGCCTCCCGCAGCGGCAGCCCGGTCCCCTCGATGGCCGCCTGCCGATCGGAGAGCATGGTTGTCTGTGGATAGCCGGCCAGCTTCTCTGCGATCTGGAGGGCCCTGGTGAGGTGCTCGCGTTCCCCCACGACCTCGTTAACGAGCCCCCACTCCAGTGCCTCGTCGGACTCGATGATGCGCCCGGTGAGGATCAACTCGAGCGCGCGACCCATCCCGACCACCAGCGGTAGTCGCTGCGTGCCGCCGTCGATCAGCGGGACCCCCCAGCGGCGCTCGGGATAGCCGAGGCGCGCGGTGCTCGTCGCGATCCGCAGGTCGCACCACAGCGCCACCTCGAGGCCGCCGGCGAGACACCAACCCGAGATCGCTGCGATCGTCGGCTTGGTGGCGGTGATGCGCGTGAAGCCCATCGGGCCGTGAGGCACCTCGTCCAGCCACTCGTCCACCGCCGCCCTCGGATCCTCTCCCTCGAATGCAGCGCCCCGCTCGGCAACCGCCTTCAGGTCGGCCCCTGCACAGAAGGCCTCGGGTCCCTCGCCGGTGACGATGAGAACGCGTGCGTCGTCGTCGGCCTCGAACCGCCGGTAACCCTCAAGGAGCTCCGCTGCCGTGGAGGCGTCGACCGCGTTGCGACGCTCCGGCCGGGTGATCGTGAGCACCGCGGCCCCACCGGAGCGCTCGTAGCTCGTGTTCGCCATGACCGGACTCTACGACCGCCCCGAGGGTTCACGCACCCGACTAGCCCGACCCCGACGAGCCGGGGAATGTCCGCGCGCCGAACAGGCGCCGCCTGACATGGTTGGCCGATGAGCGAAGGCCACGAGGTCCTGATCGCGGGCGCGCTGCTGGCATTCGCCCTGCTGGCCTCCTTCGTAGCCGCCCGGATCCGCGTACCCGGTCTCGTCCTCTTCCTCGCCGTGGGCATGATCGTCGGGTCCGACGGCGTCGGCCTGGTCGATTTCGCCGACTACGAGCTCGCGCGCGACGCCGGGCTCGTCGCTCTTGCCCTGATCCTGTTCGAGGGTGGGCTCGCGGCGGGTTTCGCCGAGATCCGTCCGGTTCTGCGCCCCGCCCTGCTGCTGGCGCTCGCAGGCACGTTCGCCACTGCCGTGCTCACCGGACTTGCCGCTGCATGGCTCCTCGATCTCTCGACCCTCGAGGGCCTGCTGCTTGGCTCGATCGTGGCGTCGACCGACGCCGCAGCGGTATTCGCGGTGTTGCGTGGCTCCAGCCTGCGCCGCCGAGTCGCTCGGACGCTGGAGGGCGAGGCGGGCTTCAACGATCCGGTCGCCGCGCTGCTCGTGATCGGGTTCATCGACTGGATCCAGAAGCCGGACTACGGCGCCGCCGACATGCTGGGCTTGCTCGCGGCGGAGCTTGGAATCGGCCTCGTAGTCGGCCTGCTGATCGCCCGCATTTCGCTGATCGCCTTCAAGCGGCTGCGGTTCGCCGCGCCGGGGCTCTATCCGGTTGCCTCGATCACCGTAGTCGCGCTCACCTACGGCGCGGCCGATGCGCTGCACGGATCAGGGCTCCTCGCCGTTTACCTGGCCGGGCTCGTGATCGGCTCGGCCCGGATCCCGGCCAAGCGCTCCATCGTCACCTTCCACGAGGGGCTCGCCTGGGTGGCCCAGCTCTCGATGTTCCTGATGCTGGGCCTGCTCGTCTTTCCCTCGCAGCTCGGCGATGTGGCGATTGAGGGAATCGTCCTCGCGGTCGTCCTCGCGGTTGTTGCGAGGCCGCTCGCGACTTACCTGGTGACGGTGGGGCAGGGCTATTCGTGGGGCGAGCGGACGGTGCTGGGCTGGGCTGGCCTGCGGGGAGCGATCCCGGTCGTCTTCGCCACCTTCCCCGTGATCGCGGGCGTAGGCGAGGGCATCGACATCTTCAACATCGTGTTCTTCGCAGTCGTGCTCTCGACGCTCCTGCAAGGCCTCACGATCGAGCCACTCGCGCGCAGGCTCGGGGTCACCTCGAGCCAGCCGGCGCTGCCGCGGCCCCTGGCCGAGACGGGCACGATCCGGGCGCTGGGCGCCGAGGTGGTGGAGTATCCGGTGGCGCCCGACGACGCAGCGGTGGGCGCGCGCGTGCGCGATCTTGGGCTTCCACGGGACGCCCTAGTGAACGTCCTGGTGCGCGGGGACCGAGCGCTGCCTCCACGGGGGTCGACCCGCATCGAGGCGGGCGACTCGCTTCACATCGTCGTCAGCCAGGAGGCTGCCGCCGACCTCGAGGAGATGCTCGAGCGCTGGCACGAAGGCCCGGTCGGCCCCCCACCGCGCCGCCGTCCGAAGCTCCGCGGCGGCATGCCCGTCCACACCGTGCGCCGCTGGGAGGAGGCCGACGGCGACCCGGCCCGCCCCCGCGAGGTCGCCGGGGTGGCGGTCACCGAGCACCTCCGCTCCCGCCACGACGTCCCGGGCGCGCTCGTCGCGCTGGAGGATGGACGCTACGCGGTCTCCGGCCCCCTGCTCGCCGTGGGCAGCGCGGCACAGCTACAGGCCCACGCCCGCCGCCGCCTCGCGCTCCGTGACGACGACGCCGAGCGCGCCTGGTGGCAGGAGGTGATCGGCGCGCTGGCGGCGTAGGGGTCACCAGTTGTTGTCGTTGTTCGCGCCTCCCGGCGCTGCGCCGCTCGCCCTAGGGCCGGCGCAACCGCTCGAGCTCCTCGCGCATGCGCTCCTTGCGCGTCTCCAGGCGACCCTGGACGAGCGAGAGGGCGATCACGAGGACGGTGAAGAAGATCATTACCCCGAAGGCGAAGAACGTGACGACCTTGTCGTCCGTGCGGCCCCAGAGCCCGACGCCGTCCGCGGCCATCGCCCCGGGGGCGGCGAGGAGCAGCGTGGCGAGCGCGAGCGTGAGGACGATCAGAATCCTGCGGGCGACGTTCACCCAAACAACTCTAATGGACCTCCCGCCCATCGATGCCCAACGCGCGGGCGGTCCCTCATTTCTGGCCGTCAGCTGATCGCACCGGTGGCCGCCAGCGCGATGACCGCGATGCCGAGCGGGATCCGGTAGGCGATGAAGATGCCGAGCGTGTGGTTGGCGAGATAGCGCAGGAGCCATGCGATCGCGGCGTACCCGGATATGAAGGCGGCGATGGTGGCGATCACGGTGCTTTCCACCGAGGCGGCCCCGGGGCCGCCGATATCGCGCAGCTCGAAGAGGCCTGAGAGGACCACCGCGGGAACCGACAAGAGAAACGAGTAGCGGGCGGCGGCGGCTCGATCGAAGCCCCGCAGGAGCCCGGCCGAGATCGTCGCTCCCGACCGCGAGACGCCGGGGATGAGCGCGAGTGCCTGGGCGAAGCCGATGAAGATCCCGTCATGCCGGGTCATCTCGTCCAGCTGGCGTTGCTTCGAGCCGACCCACTCGGCCGCCAGCATCACGAACGAAAACAGGATCAGCGCGGAGCCGATCAGGTAGAGGTCGCGCGCCCCGGACTCGATCTCGTCGGCGAACACCACCCCGAAGATCGAGATCGGGATCGTGCCGAGCAGAATGAACCAACCCAGCTTCGCCTCGTGGCTCAGCTCACCCAGCGGGCGGCCGAACTCGTGGGTCCACGCCATGGCGATGCGCCACAGCTCACGCCGGAAATAGACGAGCACCGCGGCCATCGTCCCGAGCTGGATCACCGCGGTAAAGGCCGCGCCCGGGTCCTCCCAGCCCAAGAACGCGGGCACGACCCGGAGGTGGCCGCTGGAGGAGATCGGCAGGAACTCCGTCAGCCCCTGGACGAGGCCGAGGACGATGGCCTCGATGACGTTCACGACGCGGTGAGGCTAGACGCTTCGAGCGCCGGCGAAGCCAGGCGTCAGCCGAGAAGACCCCCCTCCGCCACCATCAACAGCCCGAAGGTGATGCCGGCGATCGCCACCAGAAGACCGAACGCCCCGACCGCAGCCGCCATCGCTGCGCCCAGCTTGCGTTCGTCAGACCGCAGGGCCGAGGCTCGGACCAAGCCCCACAATCCGACGGAGAACGCGAGCACGATGCCCACTCCCGCCACAAGGGAGCCAAGGGCCGCCTCGGCCAGTGAGCTCCAGTTGATCGTGGCGAGTATGTGCACCGGTGGGACTGGGAGAGCCCGGCCGGCCCCCATCGACGGGGGCCGGCCGGTTTAAGGAGAGCGCGCGGTCTGGGGCAGGGAGTGAGACCGCACGCTGCACGAGAGAGGATCTCGTTGACGGGGAGTCTTCTGCGCACGGCCCCGCCGCGCGTGAACATCTTGGGAATTACCGTGTGAAACTCCTGTGAACGACGGAATGAGGTGCCTGCGCGCCGACTACCATTGAATTCGTCCCCGGGCGCCTGGGGGCAGGCATGAATGCACAGCCCGGAACAGTCCGCCTCGCCGTGATCGATACCGATAGCGGCTTCCTGCACGTATTGATGCGCCGCCTCGACGCGGCTGGGTGGGAGTACCGAGTACACCCGGGTGCGGTTCCCGCGGACGAGCTCGTGGCGATGAAGCTGAACGCGCTCATCGTTGACATCTCGGTGCTCGGCCCCGAGGGCTGGAGCTTCCTGGAGCGCGTCGCTGGGCTTCTGCCCGGGTTGGGCATCGTGGTGTGCACGCAATCCTCGACGGTCGCCCAGCGCGTCCGCGGACTTCGCCTCGGCGCCGACGACTGGGTGGCAAAGCCGGCCCATCCGGAGGAGGTCATCGCGCGAGTCGAGGCCGTGGTCCGGCGGCGCAGGCGCAGTCAGCCCAAGGCCGACGCCGGCCCGCTCGTCGCAGGCGAGATGGAGATCCGCGCGGACCAGTTCCAAGCCTTCGTTTCCGGCCGCAGCCTGGGCCTCACCCGCCGCGAGTTCGAGCTCCTCCAGGTGCTCGCGGACGCCCAGGGGAAGGTGGTCGAGCGCGAGGACCTCTACCAACGGGTGTGGGGCTACGCCATGGCCCACGGCGACCGCTCCGTCGACGTATTCGTACGCAAGCTGCGTGCCAAGCTGCAGAAGGACTCTCCGAGCTGGAGCTACATCCACACCCACTTCGGAGTCGGCTACCGCTTCGAGCCTGAACCGGTTTCCGGGGATGTCGAGCTGACGGTCCCCGCGCCGTCAGGCTCAGAGGCCGAGGAGACGGCTCCCGCTGCGGCCTCCGGCGTCCCCGGCGCACCTGCCTCTTAGTCCGCGTCGCCGGCAGCGAAGCGTCTGGTCTAACCCACTCGGGTGGGTTCCTCCCCTCGTTCACATCCTTTTCACAAACCTGCCACGGGGTCGTAACAAGTCAACCGAGCGCCGCTGCGAGCCTGAGCGCGTCACAGGGGAACCGGTGCCAGGCTGGTGCCTGCCTCGGCGCGTGTCCCGCCCCACAGCCAACAAAGGAGCTTCCGTTGACCCTTAGCAAGACCTTGCTCGCCGTGAGCGCATCAGCCGTGCTCGCTCTTGGAGCCGCCGCCTGCGGTGACGATGACAGCGACAGTGGCTCCTCAGAGGGCGGCGCCCCTGCCGGCGACATCAAGATGGATGGCTCCAGCACGGTGCAGCCGTTCGCCGAGGCCGCGATCGAGCTCTTCGCCGAGGAGAACCCTGAGGTCAACGGCACGGTCGGCGCCGCGGGCACGGGCGGCGGCTTCGAGAAGTTCTGCGCTGGCGAGACGGACATCTCGAATGCTTCGCGGCCGATCGACCCGAAGGAAGAGGTCCCGCTCTGTGAGAAGGACGGCATCGAGTACACCGAGGTCCAGGTGGCCAACGACGGGATCGCGATCGTCACCAACCCCGCCGTCGAGATCTCCTGCCTGACCACTGATCAGCTCGCCGAGCTCTGGACGGACGACACCATCACCAACTATTCCGATCTGGGCGACGACGCCGACACCGGCGAACCGCTTCCCGACGTCGACGTGAGCCTCTATGGCCCGGGGACCGACTCCGGCACCTTCGACTACTTCACCGACGTGATCAACGGAGAGGAGGGTCTCAGCCGCAAGGAATACCAGCCGTCCGAAGACGACAACCAGCTCGTCCAGGGTGTTGCCGGAGACGACGCGGCTCTCGGCTACTTCGGGTTCTCCTACTACGAGCAGAACGCTGACCAACTCAACCTCGTCTCCGTCGACGAGGGCTCTGGCTGCGTCGAGCCGAGCACCGAGACGATCCAGGCGGGCGACTACGCCCCGCTGTCGCGGCCACTGTTCATGTATCCCGACAACGCGAAGCTGACCGACGACTCGCTGCCAGTGGCTCCGTTCATGGAGTTCGTCGTGGACGGCTACGACACGATCGCTGAGGCCGCGCTGATCGTCCCGATGGACGAGACGCAGGCCGAGGAAGCCCGGTCCACCCTCGACGGAGCGCTCGGCTCCTAGGCACGGGCGGCCGGACGAGCGGCTACATCAGGCACGGTGGAAGCCGGCACTCATGTGACAGGCGCGACGCCGGGAGGGCTGGGCCCTCTCGGCGTCAAGCGCCGTCGCTGGGGCGAGGAGGTCATCCGCGCGCTCTTATTCTTCGCGACGGCGATTTCGGTCCTGACGACGATCGGGATCGTGATCGCGCTCCTCAGCGAGACGATTCCGTTCTTCCAGGAGGTGGGCACCAAGTTCTTCACCGAGACCGAGTGGGCGCCCCTCTTCGCTGATCCCACGTTCGGGATCTGGCCACTTCTGCTTGGGACCTTCCTGATCACGGGAATCGCGATCCTGGTCGCGGTACCGCTCGGCCTCGGGTCCGCCGTATACCTCAGCGAGTACGCGACCCCTCGGGTCCGCAGGATCGTGAAGCCGATTCTCGAGGTCCTAGTGGGCGTGCCAACGGTCGTGTTCGGCTACTTCGCCCTCACCTTCGTGACGCCGGAGATCCTGCAGGCACTGGGGATCAAGGTTGACGTCTACAACGCCCTCTCTGCCGGCCTCGTAATGGGGATCATGATCGTCCCCACGATCGCATCGATCTCCGAGGACGCGATGCGGGCAGTGCCCGGCGGACTGAGGGAGGGCGCATACGGCATGGGGGCGACGAAGCGGCAGGTCGCGACCAAGGTTGTTTTCCCCGCGGCCATCTCGGGGATCGTCGCGGCGATTGTGCTCGGCATCTCCCGCGGGGTGGGCGAGACGATGATCGTGTTGCTCGCGGCGGGCCTTGCCCCCACCCTCAGCCTCAATCCGCTCGACGGACACGCGACCATCACCACCTTCATGGGCTCCGCCGCGGATGGCGACAACCCAGCCGGATCGATCGGCTATGAGTCGATCTTCGCCTGCGGGCTCACGCTCTTCCTGCTGACGTTCGTGATGAACATGATCGCGATCCGCTTCGTCCGCAAGTACCGCGAGGTATATGAATGACTCCTCCGCCCCCGCCCTCCGCTGATGCTGCAACAGTGCCCATGCCGGGCACTCAGTTCGTGCGCGACGGCGGCACGAGGCTCAAGGAGCTGGGCTTTGCGAGTCTCCTCCTGCTCGCGCTGGGGCTCGCTCTGCTCACCCTCCTCGTATTGCTGATCGATGTCGCTGTCGAGGGCGTTGGGAGCCTCACGCCGGAGTTCTTCACCGAAACCCCGTCACGAATTGACCCATCGAGCTCCGGCATTGCCCCGGCGATCTGGGGGACGGTGTGGCTGATGATCGTCTGTGCCGCCTTCATCATCCCGGTTGGCGTAGCCAGTTCCATCTATCTCGAGGAGTACGCGGATCGGGAGAACAGGTTCGCGCGGTTCGTCGAGGTCAATATCCAGAACCTCGCTGCTGTGCCCTCGATCGTCTATGGCGTACTCGGCCTCGCGTTCTTGGTGAGAGGCCCGCTCTCCCTCGGCAACGTGGTCATGGCCGGGGGCCTCACGCTCGGCCTCCTGGTCCTGCCGGTCGTGATCGTCGCCGGCCGAGAGGCAATCCGAGCGGTCCCGCCATCGATCCGGGAAGGGTCGATGGCGCTCGGAGCGACCCAATGGCAGACAATCTGGAAGCAGGTGCTCCCGGCCGCGATCCCCGGCATGGCGACTGGGACCATCCTCGCGCTCTCGCGCGCGATCGGCGAGACCGCGCCCCTCATCGTCGTAGGGGCCACGGCCTTCGCGACCAGCGCCAGCACCGGGCTTTTTCAGGACTTCTCAGCGCTCCCGATCCAGATCTTCGGCTGGACCGCCGACTCGAATGAGGATTTCCGGCCGCTTGCGGCCGCGGCGATCATCGTCCTCATGGTGATCCTGCTCACCATGAACGCGATCGCCATCTGGCTACGAAATCGCTACGAACAGGAGTGGTAGGTGAGTAATGTGGAACGCACCATGACCGACCCTGAGCGGACGCAATCTGAGCACCAGCCGTTGGGGGTGAGCTTGACGGATACGGTCACCGAGGCCCACCGGACCGCCGGGACGAGGCCGAGCACGCGGGAGTCGATCTTCGAGCTCAAGGACGTGAGCGTTCGCTACGACGGCAAGCTCGCGGTCGACGACGTCACCGCCGATTTCTACAAGCACAACATCACGGCTCTGATCGGGCCATCCGGCTGCGGCAAGTCGACGCTGATCCGCTGCCTCAATCGCATGAACGACCTGATCCCTGCGGCGTCGGTCGACGGCGAGATCATCTACCACGGCCAGAACCTCTACGCGGACACCGTCGACCCCGTCGAGGTGCGAAAGCGCATCGGCATGGTCTTCCAAAAGCCGAACCCGTTCCCGAAGTCCATCTACGACAACGTCGCCTTCGGACCCCGCATTCTGGGGATGGAGGGCGAAATGGACGAGATCGTTGAGCGGGCCCTCGAGGGAGCGGCACTGTGGGAGGAGGTCAAGGATCGCCTCGACGACAACGCTTTCGGAATGTCGGGTGGACAGCAGCAGCGCCTGTGCATAGCCCGCTGCATGGCGGTGAACCCGGACGTGATCCTGATGGACGAGCCCTGCTCGGCGCTCGACCCGATCTCGACGGGCAAGATCGAGGACCTGATGATGGAGCTGAAGAACACGTACTCGATCGTGATCGTCACGCACAACATGCAGCAGGCAGCGAGGGTCTCCGATCGAACCGCCTTCCTTATCGTCGAGCTCGACGCGACGGAGAACAACCGTTGGGGCCGGATCATCGAATACGACGAGACCGAGAAGATCTTCACGAACCCGTCCGACAAGCGAACCGAGGACTACGTCTCCGGGAAGGTGGGGTGACCCCTGTGGAGGGAACGCGGCTGCACTATCAGGAGGAGCTTGAGCGACTCGAGGCTCGCGCGCTCGAGGGCCTGGACCTCGTCGTCTCGCAGGTCGAGCGTACGAACGAGGCGGTGCAACATCAGGACATCGAGCTCGCCGAGCTGATCATCGCGAGCGACGACGTCCTCGACGGGCGTTATTTGGAGGTTCATCAGTCGATCCTCACCCTGCTCGCCACACAGGCGCCCGTTGCCTCCGACCTCCGGCTGATCTCCGCACTCCTGCACGTCATGAAGTGCATGGAGCGGATGGGCGACCAGTGCGTGAACATCGCGAAGCTGATCCCGATCGCCGGCCACGAGCCGCCCGCCGACGAGCGCATGCTCAGCGACATTCTCACCATGGGGAAGACCGTTCGCGAGCTCGTCCGCCAGTCAAAGCGCGCGTTCGCGGATCGCGACGTGGACCTCGCCCGGGACCTGGTGCGCCAAGACGACGTGGTTGACAATCTCAATCGCGAATGTTTCCGGCTCGCGATCGAGATCGGCGACTCCGCCGACCGGCGCGAGTGGGCCATGACGATGCTGCTGATCGCCCGCGCGATCGAGCGCATCGGCGACAACGCGGTCGACGTCGGCGAGCAGGTGGCCTTCGTCGTTACAGGGCTCTTCCAGGAGTTCGAGGACGCCTCGCATCCAAGCGAGGGTCTCGCGTCTCAGTCCGCGTAGCGCGAGTCAGCCCCAGCGCGCAGGCCCGGCGCAAAAACGGCCGTCAAGCGCTTTCGAATGCGGTGTCGCCGACTGTGCGCACATGCGTTTGCCCATCCGCGGGTTCTGCTTAGATCGACTTGCAATGCTCTGCGCCGCAATCGACATCGGGTCGAACACGACGCGCGTGCTCGTGGCCGAGCCTGAAGACGGTCAACTTCGTACCGTGATGGAGCAGCGGGCATACACGCGCATTGGGCGGGGCTCGAAGCGCAAGGGAGCGATTGCTGCCGAGAAGGTCGCAGAGGTGGCTGAGGTGGTGGCGACCCAGGTGCGCCTGGCCGAGGAGCTTGGCGCCGAGGCGATCCGCACCGTGGCCACCGCAGCGATCCGCGAGGCGACCAACACCGACGACGTGACGGCCGAGATCGGTCGCATCGCCGGCGTCGAGGTCGAGGTCCTCTCCGAGGAGGAGGAGGGACGGCTCGCGTTCATCGGCGCAACCAAGACGTTGGGACACCCGGTGGATGGCGAGATCGCGGTAGTGGACGTGGGTGGCGGGTCGTCCGAGATCATCTTCGGGACGGTGCCGGGCGGTGTGCGCAAGGTGAAGTCCTTCAAGATCGGCTCGGGCTCGCTCACCGAAGAGCACCTGACGAACGACCCTCCCTCGGCGTCTGAGATCCGCTCCTTGCGCGATGCGATCACCGACTTCTTCGAGGACGTCGAGGTAGACCAGCCCGACCAGGCCGTGGCGGTGGGGGGCAGCGCTACCTCGCTGCGCAAGGTGGTGGGCGCGGCGCTCGAGTATGAGACGCTCGAGCGGGGAATCCGCGTCCTCTCCAGCGACCCGATCGCCGACGTCGCCAGGCGGTTCGAGCTCGATCCCAGGCGCGTGCAGATGCTTCCCGCGGGCGTGCTGCTGCTCGAGAAGCTTTCAGAGCTTCTCTGCCAGCCACTGCAGATCGGCAAGGGCGGACTGCGGGAAGGCGTCATTCTCACGCTGCTGAACGGCGCCGCCAACGGCGCGCCGCGGGCGCTGGCCGCGTAACGGTCACCGACATTCCTGTGCCTATACCCTGAGGAGCGGATGGCGAAGGCCCGGCCGATTCCCGACCTCTCGCCCGAGGAGCCGTACGCCGGCGCGGCTGCGCGGATTCTTCGGGTGCGTTCCGACGAGCTGGTGGAGCATTCGGAGGGCGTCCTCGACCTGACTGATATCGAGCGCGTTCACGCCATGCGTGTCGCGACCAGGCGTCTGCGCGCCACCCTCGAGGTATTCCAGCCCTGCTTTCCGGGCGAGGCGCATTCCGCCGCGCTCGGAGAGGTCAAGGGGCTGGCGGACGCCCTCGGTGAGCGGCGTGATCGTGACGTCGCGATCGCCTCGCTCAAGTCCTTCTTGGAGGAGATTCCCGCGCCGGACCGTCGCGGGGTTGCGAGCCTCATAGGCGCGATGCGAATGGAACAGGAGCGGGCGAATGAGGCACTGCGACCCCACGTTGCGCCGGAGTGGCTCCTGGGCCTGCGAGAGCGCCTCCTGGCGCTGATAGGCGGGCCGGAGGTAGAGGTCGAGAGGGACCATCTGGAGGACAGCGGCGTTGAGGACGATCCCGGCCCAGCCGCGGCTACGACCGCTGAGCGGCCGGCAGAGGCTTCCTCCCTGGCGGCGGAGTCGGCGGGCAACGGCGCGGGGTCGATCCCATGAAAGCGAAACGGGTCAAGAAGCTGGATCCCGCCCTGCCGCTGAACGAGAACGCGGCGCGAATCATCCGCGTCCGCCAGGGTGAGCTGCGCTCGCTTGCGACGAAGGCGCTGGAGCCGGAGGCCGCGGTGGCTCAGCACGATGCCCGGATCGCCGCAAAGCGGCTGCGTTACGTGCTCGAGGCCACGGAGTTTTGCTTTGGCCGCCCGGGCGTCAACGCCAGGCGACGCGCCAAAGACCTTCAGGGAGTGCTCGGTGAGCTCCACGACTGCGACGTGATGTTGCCGCGAGTGGAGGGGCACCTGCGCGACCTCCGCGCGGCCGACTCCGATTCCGTCCGTGCCCGCGCGGCCGAGGCGAGGGACCTCGACCCGGTCCTCGCGGCTCGCGCACCGCACCGCACCTCCTACCGCGGCTTGGACGTCCTGACCGTCTACTTGCAGGCGCGCCGGAAGCTTCTATTCGACCGCTTCGCCGAGCTCTGGGCGGAGACCGAGCACCGCGGAACCTGGGACGCGCTCGATCGCGTGGCCAACCGGGTGCTCCGGGAGGGCAAGGCGCGACGGGAGGCTGAGCGGCGGGCGCGCGAAGCCGAGGAGCAGCTCGCTCGCGCTCGCGAAGCGGAGCGCGAGGCCGCCGAGCGGGCCCGTTTGGCGGCCGAGGAACTGGCGGCGACGAAGGGCTCGGACTGAGTGATCGCACCCGAAGCGCCGGTGCTACCGTGATCGCCGGGAGGGTGACCGCACGATGAGGAAAGCCAGGAGGATCGCGGCCGGGGGGGTCGTCGCCCTGATGCTGGTGCTGCCCTCACAGGTGCAAGCCTTCGGCGATACCGAGGGCGCCGCCGGGGTCGGTGACTCGTTCTTTCCCAAGTCGGGAAACGGCGGTTACGACGTCCAGCACTACGACGTGCGGCTGCGCTACAACCCGAAGAACAACACCTTCCAGAAGGGCACACGCACGAGCGTGACCGCCGGGGTGACGCAACCGGCTGGTTTCCTCTCCAGCTTCCATCTCGACTACCGGGGGCCACGGATCACCAAGCTCGAGGTGAACGACACCCCTGCCGAGTTCGAGCGCAAGGGCCAGGAGCTCATCATCGAACCGGATGGTCTGCTGGGGCTTGGCGAGGAGTTCGTGGTCGACGTCTCCTACCGGGGAGAGCCGCCCGAGGTCACCGATCCCGACGGCTCCACGGAGGGCTGGATCCGCACCGACGACGGCGCCTCCGTGGTCGGCGAGCCGCGCGGAACACCGGCGTGGATGCCAGCGAACGACCATCCGACCGACAAGGCCGACTTCGAGATCTCCGTCCGGGTCCCGAGGGGCTACAAGGCGGTGTCGAACGGGATCCTCGACAGCGTGACGCGCTCGGAATCCCCGGCGCGCAGCACCTTCCACTGGTCCTCCGAGGAGGAGATGGCGACCTACCTGGCCACCGCTACCGTCGGGCGCTTCCGCACCGAAAGCCAGGAGGGGCCTCCCTTCGAGTACTACGCAGTCGACAAGAAAGTCTCGAATGAGGGCGACCTCAGCCGCACGGCGGATACCGTGGACGTGCTCGACGACATCCTGGCTCCCTATCCATATTCAGCGATCGGCGGCATCATCGACTCCGGGGGCCTGGGCTACGCCCTTGAGATTCAGACTCGTCCGATCTATCCGGGCGCCCCTGGGGGCGGGCTGGTGGCGCACGAGATGGCCCACCAGTGGTTCGGCAACTCGACCTCGCCTGAGGACTGGTCGGAGATCTGGCTCAACGAGGGGTTCGCGACATGGGCCAACTGGTGGTGGACGGAGTCCGAGGGCGGCGACACCGTCGCGGAGCGGCTCATCAAGACCTGCTCCAACCCCGCCTCGAGCGGAGTCTGGAGCCCGCCTCCCGGCAGCGTTCCGAACCCGGCGGTCATGTTCAACAGCGGCGTCTACACGCGGGGAGCTGCCGCCCTCCAGTCGCTGCGCGAGCTGATCGGCGAGACGGACTTCTTCGCGATCCTGCAGGAGTGGTCGGGGCACGACCCGAACGTGGCGGTGACAACCCAGGACTTCATCACGCTGGTGAAGACCCAGACGACGACCTCCGACGCCACCATCGACGCTCACTTTGCCGACTGGGTCTTCGACGAGGGCAAGCCCGAGGGTTGCGCCGGCCTCAAAGCCGCCGCCACGGATGCACTCGCGGTCCGCGACCCGATCGTTCAGCGCTGACGCACTCTCTCGCTCAGTTCACAAGCCGTTGACCCATGCCCGCGGCCGGGGGCTAGCATCCCCTCCGGAGCAGGACGCATTTGGAACCGACTGAAGCAGAGGCGATGCTGAGCCGCGTCGAGGTCGACGCCCCCGCCGCCGAGGCGGTATCCGTGCCTGCCTCGGCGGACCTCGAAGATCCGTCCCTTTACTTCAATCGGGAGCTCTCCTGGCTCGACTTCAACGACCGGGTTCTCCAGCTCGCGGAGGATTCGTCGACGCCTCTGCTCGAGCGCATCAAGTTCTGCGCGATCTGGGAGTCGAACCTCGATGAGTTCTACATGGTGCGCGTCGCCGGGCTGCAAGAACAGGTGGAGGCCGGAGTTCAGGCGCGCGGCCCCGACGGGCTCAGTGCCTCCGAGCAGCTCGCGAAGATCCGCGAGGCAGTGGTCGCGCAACGCGCGCGGGTCGAGCGCTGCCTCAACCGTGAGCTGCTGCCATCGCTCTCCGAGCACGGCATTCGTCTGGTCGACCCCTCCGACCGCGACTCAGAGGACACCGAGAGGTTGGGTCGGCTGTTCCGCGCGCAGGTCTTTCCCGCCCTCACCCCGCTTGTGATCGGCCTCGGTAGGCCGTTTCCGTACATCTCGAACCTCTCGCTCTCCCTGGGCGTCATCCTTCGCGATCCGGATCAGGACACCGAGGTGCTCGCCCGCGTCAAGGTCCCGAAGGAGCTTCTCGGCCGCTTCCTGCGCATGGGCGAGGAGGAACAGGTGATGGTGGCGTTGGAGGACCTGATCGCCTGCAACCTGGAGGTGCTGTTCCCCGGCATGGAGGTCCTCGGCCACTCCTTCTTCCGGGTCACCCGCGATACGGACTACGACGTCTCCGACGAGGCCGACGACCTCATGCTGGCCGTCGAGGAGGAGCTGCGCCGCCGCCGGTTCGGTGAGGTGGTGCGACTCGAGGTGCAGAGGGGGATGGACCGCCGCCTGCGCGAGCCGCTCGTGGCTGCGCTCGGCATCCGCGATGACGAGGTCGACGAGTTCGACGGTCCGCTCGACCTCTCCGACCTCTGGGAGCTGCATGGGCTCAAGGGTTTCGCCGAGCTGCGCGACCCCCCGCATTCACCCGTGACCCAACCGCGGCTGACGGGAGAAGACGGCGAGGAGGCGGATGTCTTCGCGGCGATGCGTGAGGGAGACATCCTCGTGCATCACCCCTACGACTCGTTCACCACCTCGGTCGAGCGCTTCGTAAAGCAGGCGGTTGCAGACCCGCAGGTCCTGGCGATCAAACAGACCGTGTACCGCACGAGCGCCGACTCCCCGCTCGTCCCGGGGCTGATCGAGGCGGCCGAACACGGCAAGCAGGCGGTCTGCATGGTGGAGCTGAAGGCACGGTTCGACGAGAACGCGAACATCGCCTGGGCCAAGAAGCTGGAGACCGCGGGAGTCCACGTGGTCTACGGGATCCCGGCGCTCAAGACCCACTGCAAGTGTGTTCTCGTCGTTCGCCGCGAAGGGGACGGCGTGCGTCATTACGTGCACGTGGGCACCGGCAACTACAACCCCAAGACCGCGCGCATCTACACCGACGTCGGCCTTTTCACCGCGGACCCGGACATCGGCTCCGACATCGCCGAGATGTTCAACTACCTGACCGGCTACGCCCGGCCCCAGGGATATCGGAAGGTGAAGGTCGCTCCCTTCAACCTGCAGGAGGCGATGCTCGAGGAGATCGAGCGCACGGTCGCCGCGCATTCTGAGGAGCGCCCCGCTCGTATCCGCCTGAAGATGAACTCGCTGCTCGACGCGAAATCGATCCGTGCCCTCTACCGCGCCTCGCAAGCAGGTGTGCGGGTTGAGCTGAACGTGCGGGGCATCTGCGCCCTACGTCCTGGCGTCGAGGGGGTATCGGAGAACATCGAGGTCGTCTCAGTCGTCGGCCGGTTCCTCGAGCACCCGCGCATCTTCTCGTTCGAGCGTCCCGGCGAGACCGAGCGGATCTACATCGGCTCCGCCGACCTCATGCCTCGTAACCTCTACAACCGCGTGGAGCTGCTCGCACCGATCGAGGATTCCCGTGTGCGTGCCGAGCTGGTCGACATTCTCGACCGCTCGCTCGCCGACGACACGAACGCGTGGGTGCTTCACGAGGATGGCGGCTGGACTAGGCGGACCCCGGGTGACGAGCCCCGCAGCGTCCAGCGCGAGCTGATCGAGCGCAGCGCGGAGCGCGCCACGGAGGCAGCGACGCCGTAGGCTCATCCCCGCGGCCGGACCGGCGCGCCCCGAGCGCGAACGTTGTCCGGCCCGGAGTCCGTGCCTTCGCCACACTCCTCGCAGCCATGCAGCACGACGCGCAAGGATGGTGGCAGGCCGAGGCGGGCTCGGTGGAGCCGCTCCCGGCCCTCCAGGAGGACGTATCAGCCGACGTCCTGGTGGTCGGCGGCGGCTACACCGGCCTGTGGTCGGCCTGGTTTGCGAAGCACCTCCAGCCGGAGGCCGACGTCGTCCTCCTGGAGGCGGGGGTGTGCGGGTGCGGGCCGAGCGGGCGCAACGCCGGCTTCGCCAACGAGATGTGGTTTTCCCTGCCGACCTTGCGCCGTCGTTTCGGTGACGGCCCCGCCCTGGCCTTGGCGCGAGCTTCGAGCGATGCTGTCAACGGCGTCGGCCGCTGGTGTGAGGAGGAGGGCATCGATGCTTGGTTTCGCCAGGGCGGCTACCTGCAGCTCTCAACCACCGAGCTTCACGACCAGACCACAGGTGGGGTGCTCGAAGCCGTCGCGGAGCTCGGGGCCGAGGATGCGTGTCAGGCGCTCTCGAGCTCCGAGGTCGTAGCCCGCTGCGCCTCCCCGGTCTTTCGGGGCGGCGCCTTCTATCCGGGCGCTGCGACCGTGCAGCCGGCGCGGCTCGCGCACGGGCTGCGCGCGCGACTGAAGGAGGCGGGGGTTCGCGTCTACGAGCGCACGCCCGCACGCCAGGTCACCTCAGCGAACGGCGGCGTCGAGGTCGAAACTTCTGGAGGCCGCGTCCACGCGCGCTCGGCCGTGCTGGCCGCGGGCGCGCAGTTGGGGAGCCTGCGCCCGCTGCGGCGGCGGCTCACCGTGACCTCCTCGCACATGCTGATCACCGAGCCAGTGCCGGATGTCCTCGAGGAGATCGGTTGGACCGGAGGCGAATGCATCACCGATTCCAGAGCGATGATCCACTACATGCGCACCACGCCGGACGGCCGGATCGCGTTCGGCTGGGGCGGGGGCAAGGTTGTGCCGGGAGCCCGTCTCGGGCCAAGGGTCGATCTCGACGCGGGCGTCGTGGAGGAGGTCTCCTCCCACATGAGGCGGTTCTTCCCACAGCTGGAGGGGCGGCGGATCGAACACGCGTGGGGCGGGCCGATCGACGTCTCGCCGAGCCACCTGCCGGTGATCGCCAGCATGCCCTGCGAACGCGCCTTTGCGGCCTTTGGGTACACCGGAAATGGGGTCGGCCCCTCGCACATGGTCGGGCGCACGCTCGCCGCTCTCGCGCTGGATCAGAGAGACGACCACACCGCCCTGCCGATCGTCGATCCGCCACCCGTCCACGTTCCGCCCGAGCCTTTCCGCTACGTGGGCGGAACGATCATCCGTTCAGCGCTCCTGCGCCTGGAGACGGTTCAGGAGGCCGGCCTCCAGCCGGATCCGCTCACGACCCTCGTCGCGGGCTTCCCCGAGCGCATCGGGATCCACGTGGGGCGCTAGCCGCGTCGGCCGCGAAACGGTCGGGTGGCGAGCCGGTCGAAGACGGGATCGGGGATCAGCTCGCGGATCCGAGTTAGGGCCTTTGCCTGCCAGCCGACCGGATAGCGCGCCGAGGGGTTCTCCTCGAACAGGGCCGTCTCGATCGTTTCGGCGACGTCGTCGGCGGGCATGCCCGAGGCGTCGGCGTCACCCATTCGCCGCTCGAAGCGCTCGAGCTCTTCGCGGTAGTGAGGCGGTGCCTCCGCTGGCAGCTCCGCCAGCAGCTCGGAGGTGCGACGCGCGGCCTTCTGCCAGATCTCACTCTCGGCCACCGCCGGCTCGATCACGATCACCTCGACGCCCGTGGGCTCGAGCTCCTTGCGCATCGATTCACCAGCTGCCTCGATTGCGAACTTCGAGGCGTGGTAGGCGCCGGCGTAGGGGAACGCCGCCTTGCCGCCGAGCGAGCCGACGAAGAGCAGCCTCCCGCCATCCCGCCGCAAGCGCGGCAGAAATGCCTGCGCGACGGCCAGCTGGCCGACGACGTTGACCTCGAGCTGGCGACGGAAGTCCTCGATCGGGAGGTATTCGAGTGGCCCCGGAAAGCCCTCGCCGGCGTTGTTTACGAGGCCGAGCAGGCGACCGCCGCCGATCGTATCCGCCATGTGCGCGCTCGCCGCCGCGATCGCGCTCGGCTCGGTCACGTCCAGATGGACGGCCTCGATCGGGACGCCCTTACCGGCCGCGTCGTCGCGAAGCGCTGAAGCGTCGGCCTCCTCACGCACGCCGGCGTAGACGCGCAGCCCTCGCCGGCTCAGCCGCAGCGCCGTCGCCCGACCGATGCCTGACGAGGTACCCGTCACGAGCACGGCGTTCGCCGAGGCGCTCATGGCTGCAGCAAAATCTTGAAGGCCCCGTCTTCCTTCTTCTGAAAGATCTCGTAGGCGTGCGGCGCCTCGTCGAGACCCAGCTTGTGGGTGGCGAAGTCCTCCGTGCCGAGCGGATCGTCGTCGTCGGTGACCAGCGGCAGGATCTCGGGAATCCACCGCTTGACGTGCGCTTGGCCCATGCGGATCTGGATGCCCTTGTCGAACATGGTCATCATCGGCATCGGGTCGAGCATGCCGCCGTAGACACCGGAGATCGAGAGGGTTCCCCCGCGTCGCACGGTGGCGATGCAGTCGTTGAGAGCCACCATTCGATCGATTCCCGCCTTCTCGATCATCGGCTTGGCGACCGCGTCGGGAAGCACGCTTGCCGCAGCCTGCGCGGCCTTGCCGAATGGCGCTCCGTGTGCCTCCATCCCGACGGCCTCGATCACGGAGTCGGGCCCGCGTCCCTCGGTCATCTCGCGAATCGCCTCGGGCGCCGAGTCGGCCTCGCGCAGGTCCACCACCTCGACGCCGCGCTCCCGCGCCATCGCGAGGCGCTCGTCGACCAGGTCGACCCCAATCACGCGGTGCCCGCGGTGCAGAGCGATCCTGGCGGCCATCTGCCCGATGGGTCCCAACCCGTAGATGGCCACCGAGCCACCCTCGGACGGGTCCGCGTACTCGACAGCCTGCCACGCCGTCGGCAGGACATCGGAGAGGTAGACGAAGCGGTCGTCCGGCGGACCCTCCGGGACCTTGATCGGGCCGAAATGCGCTTGCGGCACGCGCAGGTACTCGGCCTGCCCCCCGGGCACCTGGCCGTAGAGCTTCGTGTACCCGAACAGCGATGCGCCCTTGTCCTGCTCGCGATTCTGGGTCGTATCGCACTGAGCGAATAGCTCTAGGTCGCACATGAAGCAGGAGCCGCAAGAGATGTTGAAGGGGATCACCACGCGATCGCCAGCCTCGATGTCGGTGACCTCGTCGCCGACCTCCTCGACGATTCCCATTGGCTCGTGGCCGAGCACGTCGCCCGGGTCGATGAAAGCGCCGAGGACCTCGTAGAGGTGTAGGTCAGAGCCGCAGATGCCGCTCGAGGTGACGCGGATGACCGCGTCGGTCGGCTTCTCGACCTTGGGATCGGGGACTTCCGTGACCTCGACCTTGCGTTTCCCCTGCCAGGTAACCGCCTTCATCAGTACGTCGCTCCTCTGTCTCGCCAGCCGTGCCGAACCCCCGGACGCTCGTCTACCCCTTCCCGGGCCCGTGACACTTGGGTGAGCGCCGCGATGATTCGTACGATCGAGGGCATGGAGGCCAGTCCCCGCATCGCTCACGTGGACATGGACGCCTTCTACGTCGCCGTGGAACTGCTGCGGCGACCGGAGCTGCGAGGTAAGCCGGTCGTCGTGTCGGGCTCGGGTCCGCGCGCGGTCGTGACAACGGCGTCGTATGAGGCCCGGCCGTTCGGGGTTGGATCGGCGATGCCGGCCTCGATCGCCCGCCGCAGGTGCCCAGACGCGATCTTCGTGGAGCCGGACTTCACCTACTACCGAGCCAAGTCAGCCGAGGTCAGGGCGGTCGTGGACGAGCTCGGCCAGCCCGGGGAGTGGGTCTCGCTGGACGAGGTCTACCTCGACCTCTCCGGGCTCTCGTTCCCAGTGGAGACGATGAGCGGTCTCGTGCGCGAGATCCGCGAGCGGGTCGGGCTCGATGCGTCGGTCGGCATCGGGCCCAACAAGCTGGTCGCCAAAGTCGCTTCCGACGCCGAGAAGCCCCGCGGCTTCGTCGTGCTCACGCGTCAGCAGGCGGCTGAGCGCTTCGCGGAAGAGAGCCCCCGCCTGCTCCCCGGGATCGGGCCCAAGACAGCGAAGCGGCTCGAGGGTTACGGGGTGCGGACCATCGGTGTGCTGCAGCGCTGCACGCTCGGAGGCTTGATCGAGCGCTTCGGGGAGAACCACGGAAAGCACCTTCACGACCTCGCGCATTTCCGCCACCAGTCCCCGATCACTACGGATCGAGTGGCCAAGTCGCGATCGGTCGAGTCCACCTTCGATCGCGACCTGAGCGACGTGGCCGAGATGGAGCGAATCCTGCGCGAGCAGGCCGCGCGACTTGCCGAGGGACTCGCGAAGCGGGGGACCGTCGGGCGCACGGTTGGGATCAAGGTGCGCCTCGACGACTTCTCGACGATCACCCGGGCGCGGACGCTGCCGGACGCCACGGGTGAGGCGGCCACGATCGCCGAGGTGGCTGTGGCGCTCATCCGCGAGAACCGACCGGATCGCCCCGTGCGGCTGCTTGGCGTGCGGTTGGCCGGGTTCGCGGATGGGGACGAGCCCTCCGCCGAAGCAGCGGACCAGACGGCGCTTCACGTGGACGCTGCGTAGGCACGTGCGTTGGCGCGCCGGTCCCGCATTTCGGGACCGATGCGCCACAAGCGGGCTTTGTTGAGCTCAGGCTGCGAGCGCCCGCACCAGATCACAGATGGCGGGCGCGTAGCGGTGGGTGAGGCCGCCGTGCTTGCCGTCGAAGAGCTCGACCGTGTGGTCGACGCCGAGCTTCTCGAGCTCGTTGGAGACCGCCTGCGCTCCGAGGTCGAGGAAGTACTCGTCGCCCTTGCCCGCATCAAGATGGATGTGCCGCATGGAGCGCAGGGCGTCGGCTGACCGAGGGACCATGCGCACGGGGTCGAGATCGAGCCAGCGCTGCCAGACATCCTCGATCGTGCGCCCCGTAGCGATCTCGAAGGGCAGGACGGCCTTGCCGGGCCGATCGGGATCCGGCGAGTAGGAGGCGGCGTAGCCGTAGACCTCGAGCGGGCCGCCGTGTTTTTCGAAGGTGATGGGGTCGGCCTTCGTCAGCTTCTCGAAGAAGACGTCGTAGGAGCTCTCGTGGTCATCGCGGAGCAGCCGGGCCACCTCTCGGAAGTCGGCGAGGTACGCGCACTCGAACAGGGCGTCGCCGGCGTGCGAGACGAGCCCGCCGAAGATGCCGGGACGCATCATCGGCACGATCATGGCGCCGTAGCCGCCGGATGACTTGCCTGTGATCCCGCGCCGCGCTTGCTCCGCCGCGGTCGGGTAGCGCTCGTCGACGAATGCCACCACCTCGTCGCAGAGGTACGACTGGTAGGGACCCGTGCCCGTGGAGTCGAGAAACTGGGAGCCTCCGTAGGTGGTCCAGCAGTCGACGAAGACGACGATCGCGTCGGGGCACGCGCCCGTTGCGAACGCGTCGTCGAGTCGCTCGATCATGTGGCGCTCCCAGGGCGTCCTGTTCGTCCACATGTCGAGCTGGCCCGTGAAGCCCTGGATCACGTAGACCGATGGCAGCTCACGAGGGTGGTCGAGCTCGACGCCGGGCGGGCGGTAGACCCAAAGCGGCCGGCGGGCGGGATCGTCGAGTGGATTGCCGGCCAAGAGCTCGGACTCGACGACCAGGTGGTCGAGGCTGCCGGCCAGGGGGCGCTCCCAGGGGGCGCCCGCCGGCCCCTCGACCTCGCGGAGGCTCACGACCAGCGGGAGGTGACGACCTTCTTGCGGGTGTAGAAGTCGACCGCGTCGGCGCCGTTGGCGTGCAGGTCGCCGTCGATGGAGTCCTTCCAGCCCGAGAACGGGAACCAGGCCACGGGTGCCGCGACCCCGACGTTGACGCCGATCATGCCGGCCTCCACGCCGAAGCGGTAGGCACGCGCGGCGCCTCCCGAGGTGGTGAAGATCGAGCCCGCGTTGCCGAGGTTGGACCCGTTCACGAACTCGAGGGCGTCGTCGAGATCGCCCGCGCGGATCAGCGTGAGCAGCGGACCGAACAGCTCGGTGCGTGCCACCTCGGACTCGTGATCGCTGGTTTCGACGATGGTCGGGCCCAGGATCGTCTCGCCCGGGCCGGCGTCGGCGTCACGGCCGTCCAGGACGAGCTCGGCATCCTCTGAGAGAGCTCGCTCCACGGCTCCGACCACGCGCTCCCTGGCCTCGGGGGCCACGAGCGGGCAGACGTCGGTCGCGGGATCGTCACCGGGTCCGATATGCAGCTCTCGCGCGGCTGCCACGAGCGCGTCACGGACCTCGTCCTGACGCTCCCTCTCACCCACGAGGACGGCAACGGAGCCGGCCAGGCAGCGCTGGCCGGCGGCCCCGAAAGCCGAGCTCATGATCGCCGGAATCGAGGTGTCCAGCTCGGCGTCCGGCATCACGACGAGCGAGTTCTTCGCCCCGCCGAGGGCCTGGCAGCGCTTGCCGGTTGCGGCCGAGCGCTCGGCCACGTAGCGAGCCGTGGAAGCCTGGCCCACGAAGGAGATCGCGTCGATCCCGGGGTGCTCAAGGATCGCGTTCACGGCGTCGCGGCCGCCGTGCACCAAATTCACCAGGCCGCGCGGGAGCTGGTCGATCCCGTCGATCAGCTCCATGATCCGCTCCGAGGGACGCGGGTCGCGCTCCGAGGGCTTCAGGATGAAGCCGTTGCCGCAGGCGATCGCGAAGGGCAGGAACCAAAGCGGGATCATGGCCGGGAAGTTGAACGGCGTGATCGCCGCGACCACGCCAACTGGCTGGCGGACGAGCTCGACATCCACGCCGCCGCCAACGCCCTCCAGGTTCTCGCCCTTCAGGAGGTGTGGGATCCCCGTCGCCGCCTCGGTCGACTCGATCCCGCGGAGGACCTCCCCCCGGGCGTCGTCGATCGCCTTGCCCATGTCGGCGGTGACGAGGTCGGCGATCTCGTTGCGGTGCTCCCACAGAGCCTCTCTGAGGGCCATGACCGCGCGGGCGCGGCGCTGGACGGCTACACCGCGCCACTCGCGCTGCGCCTCGCTGGCCGCCGCGACTGCGGCGTCGACCTCGGCCGCGCCGGACAACGGGATTAGCGCGGCGACCTCGCCGGTGGCGGGATCGATGTCCTCGAGCGTTTCGACTTCCGAGGCGGACGCCCAGGCGCCGCCGATGTAGTTGTCGAGCGTGCGGGTTGCGGTGGGGGTTGCGGTTGGCTTCATGCTCCTGCTCCGTCGTGGGGTGATGCGTCGCGGGTGCGCGAGTACTCCGAGTAGGGGTACCACCAGTCCTTCGGCGCGATCTCGGTCTCGATATGAACGTGCTTGGTTTCCTGAAAAGCCTCGAGGCCCTCGCGGCCCAGCTCCCGTCCGAGCCCCGACTGCTTGAAGCCTCCGAACGGCCCCGCGTCGTTGTCGGTGAGTGGATCGTTGAACCAGACCGTGCCGGCCTTGACCTCCCGCAGACAGCGGATCACGTTGGAGAGCTCGCGCGTGTAGATGTTCGCGCCGAGGCCGAAGGGGGTGGAGTTGGCGAGCTCGATCGCCTCGTCGAGGGAGCTGACCCGAACGAGCGGTGCCACCGGCCCAAAGGTCTCCTCCCGCAGCAGGTCGGTCTCGATGGGCGCGCCGGTGACGACCGCCGGGGCGAAGAAGTGCCCGCGATCGTGGCCGGCGTTCCCGCCCCCGACGACCACCTCGGCGCCGGCGTCGACGGCCGCCTCGACCTGGGCCGCGACCTTCTGGCGCTGCGTCGCCGAGACCATCGGGCCGACGTCAGTGGCGTCATCGGTTGGGTCGCCGACGATCAGGCTCGAGGTCGTGTCCGTGAATGCCTGCAGGTAGTCGTCGTAGACGTCGTCCATGACGTAGAAGCGCTCGGCCGACGTGCAGACCTGACCGGCGTTGAGGAAGGCGGCCCAGACGCCGCCACGGGCCGCGACGTCGAGGCGCTCCGCAACGTCTGAGCAGACGATGAACGGGTCCTTGCCGCCCATCTCGAGATTGATGCGCGCCACGCGTTCCCCGCACACGGAAGCGATCTTCTTGCCCGTTGGCACCGAACCAGTGAACGCCACGCAGGCGATTCGCTCGTCGGCCACGATCGCGCCGCCAACGGCCCCTGCACCGGCGACCAGGTTGACGACGCCGGGCGGCAGATGATCGAGGCAGGCGGTCAGTGCGAGGGTGGAGAGGGGGGTCACCTCGGAGGGTTTGCAGACGGTCGCGTTTCCTGCCGCGAGCGCTGGGGCGAGCTTCCAGGTGAGGAGCAGGAGCGGGTAGTTCCAGGGCACGATGCAGCCGACCGGGCCCACGGGCTCCTTGACGACAAGCGCGAGCTGAGACGCCTCGATCGAGGGGATGACGCGACCGGCGGAGTCGCGGCCGATCTCCGCGTAGTAGTCGAACGCGGCGGCGCACCAGTCGATCTCGTCGCGATTCTCGATCAGCGGTTTGCCGCCCTCAGCGGTCATGAGGGGGGCCAGATGCTCCGCGTCTTGTCGCAGGCGCGCCGCGATCTCGTGCAGCATCTCGCCACGCTCGATGGCGGGCGTGCGCTCCCAGCCGCGCTGGGCCTCGGCAGCTGCGGCCACGGCCGCGGAGACCTGGACCAGCGAGGCCGAGCGAATCGTTGCGACCGTCGTCTCGGTGGCGGGGTTTTCCACAGCGAGCTCGTCGCCGTCGCCGTCGACCTGCTCACCGCCGATGAGCAGACGCTTCTCTATCTCCTTCTCCTCCATCGAGGGCCGATGCTAGCGGTGGCGTTGCGGAGCCCGAGCACGACGCGGCCTCCCGGCGCTCGCCGGTTCGGCGTGCGAGACTTCCAGCGCAATGGCCGAGGAGTGGCGCGTCGAGGTGGAGTTGCAGGAGGAGGGGCATGGCCTCTCCCTGGGCGAGCGGCTGCGCACCCTCGACCTCGATGACGAGGCGCGCGAGCGGCTCGGGGGGAACGTGATCGTCACCCGTGACGGGGCGAAGATGTTCCTCTACGCCGGCTCTGAGGCAGCCGCTCGCGAGGCGAGCCGGGTGATCACGCAGATTGTGGCCGATGAGGGTCTCGAGGCCGACGTCGAGGTCACCCATTGGGACCCGGGCGATCACGCCTGGGAGGACATCTCTTCCCGCGCGGCCGAGCACCCCGACGACCAGGGCCATCCCGAGGAGCGTGCGACGGGCGTCCCGTTCCTCGTCTTCCTGGACTCGCACAAGCCCCAGTTCCTGCGGGATTTGGGGTTGTAGGCCTAGCGGCTTCGCCCCCTACCGTCCGCGCCCACCCGTGGTATCGAAGCCCCCGGCCCGTCCCGCAGCACCAGCGCGTTGGCCGGCGCATAGCTCTTCCAGTCGTTGTTCAGGTAGGCGAACACCTCGGCCCGGCGACGCCACTGCCCGATCCGCCGGCGCCACGCGGTGAGCTCCGACGCCGAGTAGTTGCCGTTGAGCCCGCGGCGTCCGTAGTGCAGGCGGATCAGCGTCCAATCCGCCGTCAGCTCTCGCGTTTGAAACGGCCACCTCGGATGGTCGCCGATCACGAGTGCGGCTTGGTGGTCGCGGAGCAGGCGGTAGACCGGCTGCTGAAACCAGCTCGGGTGACGAAACTCGAATGCGTGGCGTCCGGGTGGGAGGCCCTCCAGGGCGTTGGCCAGCCTGGTGTCATCGCGCTGGAAGTTGGCCGGCAGCTGCCAGAGGATGACGGCGAGCTTGCTCGCCTCGACGAGTGGCTCGATCCGCTCATGAAGCCGCGCGATGCCGTCGGCGACAGTGGTCAGGCGCTTTACGTGCGTCAGGTAGCGGCTCGCCTTGACGGTGAACTCGAATCCGGCCGGTGTTTCCGCCTCCCATGCGGCCACAGCCTCTCGCGAGGGCAGCCGGTAGAAGGTGTTGTTGACCTCGACGGTGTCGAAGACCTCGGCGTAGCGTTCGAGCCAGCGACGTTGAGGAAGCCCCTCCGGGTAGAGAGTGCCGCGCCAGTCGCGGTAGACCCAACCCGAACAGCCGACTCTGAGGGGAGGCGTACTGGCCCCGCTCTACTGCACGGTGCCAGCCCCGTCGCGCAAGGCGGCGAGCGCCTCGTCGCGTGTGCCAACGAGCCCCATCGCGTGGTCGAGGCCGGTGATCTCCAGCAGGCGGCTCACCTGCGAGTCGGGGCAGCAGATGCCGAAGCCACGGTTGCCGTTCGCGGTAATGCGCTCGCGGGCACCCACGAGCGCCGCGAGCCCGCTCGAATCGATGAACTCGCAGGAGGAGAGGTCCACGAGCACGTTTGACTCGCCCGAGTTGATGACCTCGTCCAGGTGCGCCTGGAGGTCTGGAACCGTCGCCTGATCGAGCTCTCCAACGATCTCGGCGGACTGGATGTCGCCGTCCAGCCGGGAGATTTTCACGTCAAAGCCAGGCGTCATCGGCGTGCGCTCGGTCGCTGTGGGTTAGCGGCGGTTTCGGTCATTTGGTAGCGGGATTTAGGACCTCGTCGCGGCACGGCGTCGGGATCGATCGCGATCGCTCCGCTCGCCCTGGCACATGGTTTGCTCGGCGACCACGACGGTGGTCCCTCGAACCTCGCTGCATGTTAGTCGGCGTGCAGCGAAAAGTCGCTTGCCAAAGGCCCTCCGGGCGACTAGATTCGGTCAGCGCCGTGCGCTGCTGGCGCATCCGGCTTCCTGATGAGCAAGATTCTCTCGAAAGCGATCAGCTTCGCCACCTCCATCGGTGGCGGAATCGAGCGCAACGATCGGCTGGGGGCGCTGGCGGGATTGGGCTCGCTCGCGGTACTGCTCGCGGCCGACCTCGCCTGGGGAGAGAGCGTGGTGCTGACCGGCACGTTCATCGTGGCGCCATTCATCGCTGCTCTGTGGGCCGGGGTTGGGGTCACCGTCGTAGTTTCACTTGCCGCGTTGGCCGCGGCCGCTCTGAGCGGCGCCTGGAACATGAACTTCGGGGGAACCGACTACGAGGTACGCATGGCCGTGTTGTTCTTCGGTTCGGTACTCGCGGTCGCGAGCGCATGGGCGCGGGAGCGGGCGCGGCAAAGCACGAAGCGGCTGGAGCTGCTCGACGAGGTTGGCGCCATCGCCGATGGGTCGCTGCCATTGGCGGAGACGCTCGAGCGCGTGCTGGGGGTCATCGTTACGCCGTTCGCCGATTTCTGCATGGTCGACGCCATCCATGATCGGCGCGTGATCAGGTCTGCCGTTCGTGCCGGTGGGCGCGATGACCTGCAAGACGTTGAGCGTTATCTGAGGGAGCGGGCGCCGAGCCTGCCGGACTGGATGACTCGGCGCGAGGCGCCGTTTCCGCGACATCCCCGTTTTATCCCGCGATTCACCGATGACGACCTCAAGCGACTCTCCCACGACCCTGACGATCTCGAGCGACTGCGAGAGCTCGGCCTCTCCTCCGCGATCACCGTCGCGATGATCGCCCGTGGCCGTCTGCTCGGTGCGCTCACGTTCGGCTTGTCCTGGTCCGGTCGGAACTACTCCATCGAGGACGTGCGCTTTGCCCAGGCTCTGGCCGGCAGGGTCGCGCTCGCGCTTGACAACGCGGGGCTCTTCTCGGACCTGGAGAGCGTCGAGCGGCGGATGGACAACGTCATGTCGTTGCTCGACGAGGCCGTCGTCATCCACGACGCGCAGGGTGAGCTCATCTTCGCCAACCCCGCCGCGAAGACGCTGATGGGATTCGAACCGAGCGAGGATCCGACGATCATGTCGATGGCCGAAATCGAGAAACGATTTCAGGTTCGGGCCGAGGACGGCCGCAGGTTGGCAGCCGAAGCCGTGCTCGGGCAACGGGCCCTGAGCGACACGGCTGACGGGCCCCTGGTGGTCCGCGCCATGGTCGAGGATTCCCACCGCGAGCGGTGGCTGGTCACACGCGCCAAGCCGATCATGGGGCCCGACGGACAGCCGCTCTACTCCGTGACCGCGATGGAGGACGTGACGGCCTTAAAGAGGGCGGAGTTCTCCCAGCGGATCCTCGCCAACGTCGGCGACCTGGTGGCCACCTCCTCTGACCACGACCTGATGCTGCGGGGATTCGCTGAGCTCGTGGTGCCGGATTTCGCCGAGTGGTGCACGATCGACGTCCCGAGCGAGACCGGCGTGATCGAGCAGGCGGCTCTCGCGCACGAGGACGATAAGCGGCGGCGTTTGGTAGCGGACCTGCGCAACCGCTATCCGGTCCACGCCTCGGATCCAGACGGCATCGCCGAGGTGATCCGATCGGGCTCTGCTCAGTTGATCGCGATGCCCGATGAGATGATCGAGCGGATCGCTATCGACGAGGAGCACGCCCGGCTGATGCGCTGGATCGGGCTGCGGTCCGCGATGATGGTGCCGATGACGTCGGGCGGGCGCACGCTGGGCGCGGTCGCCTTTGGCAACGGCCCCGACGGCCGGGATTTCGATGAGGAGGATCTCGAGCTGGCTGTGGAGCTCGCCAGACGGGCGGGCACGGCCGTCGAGAACGCTCGTCTCGCCGAGGAGCGCGCTGAGGTTGCCCGCGTCCTTCAGGAGGGGCTCATGCCCCCTGCGCTGCCGCACATGCGCGGCTGGGAGACGGCCGCTGTCTATCAGCCCGCCGGCGAGGTGAACGCCGTGGGCGGGGACTTCTACGACGCCTTTGAGGTCGAGGGCGGGTGGATGGTCGTAGTGGGGGACGTAGTCGGCAGAGGCGCAGCGGCAGCGTCGCTGACCGCCCTCGCCCGGCACACGATCAGGACGTCGGGGCTCTTGACGGGGGATCCCTGCACATCGCTGGCGCTGCTTGACACCGCCCTGCGCGCGCGGGGGGAGATCGCTCTGTGTACGGCCGCAATCCTCATCCTTCCGCGGGTGGATGATGGCCCGGCGGAGATCTCGTTCGTGTCGGCTGGCCATCCGTTGCCGCTGCGGATACGCGACGGTGAGGTCGAGGACGTCGGGACTCCGGGGCCCCTGCTGGGCGCATTCGAGAGCTCGCGCTGGACTCCGGAGCGAATCGAGCTTTTGCCCGGCGACCAACTCGTCCTCTACACCGACGGCGTGATCGAGGCCAGGGGAAAGGCAGACCGCTTCGGAGAGGCGCGGCTGCGCGCCCAGCTGGTCGGCGCCGATCGTCCCCTCACCGCGGTCGGGAAGGTCACCGCAGCGCTCGAGGCCTTCCTGGGCGGCGAGCCCGACGACGACGTTGCCGTTGTCGCGCTGCGCCGAGCAGGCACCCGGCAGCTCTCCCCGTCACCGGAGCGAAGCGACGCGGGTATCGCCCTGCCGAGCTGAGAGGCGACCGCTGAGCGGTTCGGATGAGTGCTCCGACGCCGCAGCGGGTACCGATCTTGGAGATGGGAGCCTCAGCAGGGATCAAGCTCAGCCTGCCGGCGCGCGCGGAGAGCGTGGCGACGGCTCGGCGCGCTGTCGCCGGCTTGGGCCGACGGCTCGGGCTCACCGAGCGGCGGATCGACGATCTGCGCACCGTCGTGTCGGAGGCGTGTATGAACGCGGCGCTGCACGCCTACGAGGATCCGAACGGCCGGTTCGAGGTGAGCGCCGCGCCGCAGGACGAGGCCCTGTGCATCACCGTCAGCGATCGCGGCCGCGGCATCCGCCCGAGGACGGCGTCCGAGAAGAGCGGCGCGCGGTTGGGGCTCCTGCTGATCGCTGCGCTCTCGGAGAGCGTCGAGATCGCCAGGCGTCGCGGCGGCGGCACCCGGCTGCGAATCCGGTTTGCACCCAGCGCACCCTGACGCCCAGCCGACGGAAAAACGTGCGAGCAGCCCGGTTTGCGCATAGGCTGGGCGCCAGCTTGCCCACCTCGTCGCATGCCGTGATTCGCAGGGCCTACCGCGCCTTCGCCGCGCGCGATCTGGAAACGCTGCGCGAGCTCAGCCACGCTGATGTCGAGGTCCACACCATGACCGGTGTGATCGCCGCCCGCGATGAGCCGTATCGCGGGCACGACGGCCTCGAGTCCTACCTCCATGATGTGAGCAGCGTCTGGGACGAGCTCGAGCTCATCCCCGCTGAGTTTCATGACCTCGACGACGGAGGTGTCTTGGTGTTCGGGAGGGCACGTGCGCGTCGCGGGTCCACCCTCGTGGACTCTCCGACAGCGTGGGTCTGGACCCTGGAGGACCACCGCGTCACTTCAGCCCGGGTCTTCGGCGACGCGGACGCGGCGCTGGCGCTGCTGAACGACCGCGACTAGGAGCCGTTGGACTCCAGCAGGCGGATCACGGCGCGCTCGATCGTTCGCTGGGTCTTCGGATCGAAGACCTTCTCGGGCAAGTCCACCTGCTGGAGCGTCCTCTCGATCGTCTGGCCCACGCTGAACGAGTCGATGATGCGCGGATCGATGTAGGACTGCCTGCAGACGGCTGGCGTGTTGCCGAGGAAGAACGCGACGCCCACCACCGCCTCGTTGATCCGGCGCTTGCGACCGGTCTTCGTCGCGGGCACGGGGCCGGTCGAGGCCAGCGCCACCGCTGCGAGAACGGTGGCGCTCCAGGTGCGGAAATCCTTCGCCGAGTAGTCACCCCGGGCCGCCTCCTTGATGTAGGCGTTCACGTCGTCGGAGCGGACGTCGTACCAGCCGCCGTTCTGGCGGTAGGCGAGGAGCTCGGGCGGTTCCTTCGAGCGCCGGCGCCGGAGGATCGCCATGACCTCTGCGATCTCGGGGTCCCGGATGACCTGCTCTCGCTCCTGGCCACCCTTGGCCGTGTACTCGAAGTGGATCTCGTCACCGAGCAGATGGACGTGCTCCCGGCGCAACGTGGCCAGGCCGTACGTCTCGTTCTTCTCGGCGTAGTCCTCGCCCCCAACACGGAACGAGCCACGATCCAGCAGGCGGACCGCACACGCGAGCACGCGCTCGCGACTCATCTCGGTGCCAGGGGCACCCAGATCGGCGCCCACACGCCGTCGCAGCTTCGGAAGGGCCTTGGCGAAACCCAGCATCGCGTCGAACTTCTGCTGGTCTCGCCTCGTGCGCCAGCGCTCGTGGTAGAGGTATTGCTTGCGTCCGGCGTCGTCGATCCCCGTCGCCTGCAGATGACCCATTGGGTCCGAGCAGACCCAGACGTCCTTCCACGCCGGGGGGATCGCAAGGTCCGCAAGTCGCTGGACCGTCTCGAGGTCCGTGATCCGTTCCCCGCCCTCGTCCAAGTACTCGAATCCGCGTCCGCGTCCGCGTCGGCGGATCCCGGGTCCCGAGCAATCGCTGCGCCTCAGTCTCGCCATGCCCTACGCCTGTTTCCCCGCCTTGGCCGCGGGTAATCGGCCCGCTCCCTCGAGCGGGTCCCTACGCGATCCGCGAAGTGCCACCGGCTAGCCGGTGGCAAGTCGCTTAGTTGCGGTCCCTGCCTCCAGGGTATCCGTCGCAGAGCTCGTCCAGCGGAGGGTTCTCCACGGGACAGGCCAAGCCGTCCGCACCAACCCCCGGCTCGCCGGGGTGCGGAAGGATGAGCATCTCCTCGGTGATGGGTTTTACGGCGGGGTTCTCCAAAGGACCGACACCGTTTCCACCCCCGAGTGGCTCCGCGATGGCCGCCAGCTCGTCTTCGATTTTCTCCAGACTGAGTTTCATGTCCTGGTATGAGCCTACCCGGCCTGCGTAAATCTAAAAAACCTTCAGGATCCCGCGCGCTCCAGAGCCTCCGGACCGTCGATGAGGTGCAGGTAGTCGGCCGCATCGATCGTGCGGAAGAGCGACTCGACGGGCTCCGAGCCGCGGATCACGATGCGCAACGGGTCTCCACCCTTGCCTCTCTCTCGCTCGTGGGCGCTCAGAACCACCGACAGCCCAGAGGAGTCCATGAAGGTAACGGAGCGCAGGTCGAGCACGAGGGCGTCCGCGGCGGCGACCTCCTCAGACGTGATCGCTGCGCGCAATGTGGGAGCGGCAAACACGTCCAACTCGCCGCACAGCGCCAGCCAAGCGACGCCTCCGCGTACCGCGAGCCGCGTGCCGAAGGCTTCACGTGCCGGCAGCTCGGAGGCCGGCATGGGGTGCCCGAACGCCTCGGAGGCATCCATTTTCTCGGCAATACCCCAGGCGAGTGAATGAGAAACGAGAATGCCCGCCGCCCGGCTACCCGCTCGTACTGACGCTCAGCCGCCCGCCGCGCCCGGGGAGGGGGCCGGCGTGGCCATGTACAGATCGTCCTCGTCGTCGGGGACCGCCGCGGCGAGCTTCTCCGCCCGCCGCTGCTGCCAGACGGTGAACGCCATCACTGCAACGGTCGCCATGAACAGGATCGTCGCGATCGTGTTCACCTCCACCGGGATTCCCCGCTGCGAGGCGCCGAAGATGTAGAGGGGAAACGTCACGGTCGTGCCCGAGGTGAAGTTCGAGATCACGAAGTCGTCGATCGAGAGCGCGAACGCGAGCAGACCGCCCCCGATCACCCCGGGCAGGATCAGCGGCAGCGTGACGAGACGGAACGTCGTGAAGACGCCGGCGCCGAGGTCACGCGCCGCCTCCTCCAGGCTTCGGTCGAAGCCGATCAGCCGCGAGCGCACCACGATCACGACGAACGAGATCGAGAACATGACGTGCGCCAAGAGCAGCGTCACGAAGCCGGTCGAGACCTCGAAGTAGACGAACATCGAGAGGAGGGCGGCGCCGATCACGACCTCGGGCGTCGCCGTCGGGATCACGATCAGGAAGTTCGTGGCGACGCGACCGCGGAACTGGTGGCGGACGAGCGCCAGGGCGATCATCGTGCCAAGGATCGTGGCGACGAGCGTGGAGAGGGCCGCCAACTCGAGGCTCGTGATGAGCGCGTCGTTCAGTTCGGGAATGCTGAACGCGTCCTTCCAGTGCTCGAGCGTGAACCCGCTCCAGATGAAGTTGAACTTGCCCTCGGGATCGTTGAACGAGAAGACCGCGATCACCGCGATCGGGATCAGCATGTAGGCGACGGCGAGGCCGGCGAAGACGTTGACGCCGTTTCGGCGTAGCCAGCTCATGTGCGCTCGGGCTCCTCACCCATGAGCGACTCGGACCCGGCGAAGCGGATGTAGATGAAGACCAGGACCATGATCACCGCCAACATCACGAACGCGAGCGCCGCCGCGACCGGGTAGTCCCTGACCTCCAGGTACTGCGCCTGGATCACGTTGCCGATCATCGACTGTCCCGGCCCGCCTAGGAAGTCGGCGTTGATGTAGTCGCCGCTCGCCGGGATGAATGTGAGCAGCGTGCCGGCGATCACGCCCGGCATCGAGAGGGGCAGCGTCACCCGCAGGAACGCCTCACGCGCGGACGCGTAGAGGTCCCGCGCCGCCTCGATCAGGCCCTCGTCGATCTGCTCGAGGCTCGCGTAGATCGGCAGCACCATGAACGGCAGGAAGTTATAGGTGAGCCCCGCGATCACCGAGACCGGTGTGTCGAGGATCTTGCCGCCCTCCGGGACCACGCTAATCGCCTTGAAGAAGTCGACCACCGGCCCCTCGTCGGCCAGGATCGTCTGCCACGCCAGCGTCCGGATCAGGTAGGTGGTGAAGAAGGGCGCGATCACGGCGAAGAGGAGCACGTTGCGCCACCTGCCCGCCTTGAACGCGATCGCGTAGGAGAGCGGGTAGGCGATCAGGAGGGCCAGGACCGTGGCGATGCCCGAATAGATGAAGGTACGGCCGAACTGCGTGTTGAAGTCCGAAACCGCGCTGCCGAAGTTGCTCCACTCCGCTGTGAAGGAGTAACCCTGCTCGAGCGTGCCGGAGTTCAGCGAGATGTACGCCATGAACGCCATCGGCAGCACGAAGAAGATGACCAGCCACAGCATCCCCGGTCCGAGGAGGCCGTAGGCGGTCGAGCGGCGTGCCTTCATGGGCTGATCACGCGGTCTTCAGCGTTGGGGTTGGGGCTCCGCCTAGCCCGTCAGCACCGCCTGGAACGCGCGGTCGATCTCCTGCTCGTCCTCGGCAGGCGGGTTCGGCTGCGAGCTGCAGTTCTTCGTGTACTCCTCGTCCGGGAACACCAGGTTGCTCTTGGCCGCGGCCGAGTCCTGCTGCTCCAGAATCTCCTTGACCCCGTCCACCGGGCTCACGTAGTAGTTGTAATCCGTGATCTGCGCCTGGTTCTTCGGGTCATAGACGTAGTCCATCCACGCGTAGGCGGCGGTCGGGTTCGGTGCCCCTACCGGGATCACCATGTTGTCCGACCACTGGATGCAGCCCTCCTCCGGCATCACGAACTCGATGTCCGGGTTGTCGGCCTGGAGCTGGACGGCATCGCCGGACCACCCGATCGCGGCGATCGCATCGCCGCGGGCGAGGTCCGCCGTGTAGTCGTTGCCGGTGAAGTCGCCGATCTGGCCGGAGTCAACCGCCTCCTGCATCTTGTCGATCGCCGCCATCCAGTCGTCAGTGGTGGCATTTTCGACGTCCACGCCCTCGCTCTTCATGATCAGCGGGATGGTGTCGCGCAGCTCGGTGAGCACCGAGACCTCGCCCTTGTACTTCGGGTCGAAGAGGTCCTCGATCGACTTGATGTCCGGCGCCAGCTTCGTGTTCACAACGAGGCCGGTCATCCCCGCCTGCCACGGCGCTGAGAAGTTGCGCTCCGGATCGAAGCTCGCGTTTGACAGGGTCGGCGTCAAGTTGTCGACGACGTTCGGGATCGCTTCCTTGTCGAAGTTCTGCAGGTACCCGAGGCTGTACATCTTCTCCGCCATCCAGTCGGTGACGACGGCGATCGAGCGTCCGGCCGAGTCCCCCTTCTGGAGCTGGGGCTGCAGCTTCGAGAAGAACTCGTTGTTGTCGTTTACGTCCTCGATGTAGTCGACCGAGACGCCCGTCTGCTGCTCGAAGTCGGGGACCGTCTCCTTGTCGATGTAGAAGGGCCAGTTGGAGATGGTGAGATCGCCTGAGGGCTCGCCCTCGGCCTCGGCCGTCTCGACCTCTTCCTCGGAACCGCCTCCGCCGAGGTCGCTCCCGCACGCCGCCAAGAACAGCGAGCACGCCAGGACTCCGATCGCGATCCATACCTTCTTCATCTGGTCTGCCTCCTCGGCCTTGTCTTTGCTCGATGGACTTCAGGTTGTCTCGGCCACGGCCGGCTCGGCGGCTTCTGCCGCCTCCGACTCGCGCACCACATGTGTGTGCTCGGGCGCCCACGAGACGCGCACAGGCGCGCCCCCTCCCGGCAGGCGCGAGCGCTCCGCCTCGTCTGCGTTTGGCACCAATACGGTCAGGCGCACCTCGTCAGGCAGTTGGACGACGATCTGCGTCGCGGTTCCAAGGAAAACCGAGCTCTGGACCACGCCGTCGATGGCGGGCCAGCCCTCGGGCGGCCGATCGCCGTTTTGGCTTCCCGTGATGTGGAGCTTTTCGGGACGCACGACGGCGTGACAGCGCTCGCCGCTTGCGAGCCCGTCGGTGGTCGCCTCGACCTCGACGCCGCTGTCGAGCTTGACGACGGTGCGGCCCGCCGAGGCGTCCTCGACCGTGCCGGGCATCAGGTTGGAGACGCCGATGAAGCCGGCGACGAAGGTGGTGGTGGGACGCTCGTAGACGTCCTCGGGCGGGGCGCATTGCTCGACCCGGCCGCGGTTCATGACCGCGATCCGATCCGACATCGTGAGCGCCTCCTCCTGATCGTGCGTCACGTAGACGAACGTGATCCCGACGTCGCGCTGGATGCGCTTGAGCTCGAGCTGCAGGCCCTTGCGGAGCTTCAGGTCGAGCGCCCCCAGCGGCTCATCCAAGAGCAGGACCCGCGGGCGGTTTACGATCGCCCTCGCAAGCGCCACACGCTGCTGCTGGCCGCCGGAGAGCTGGTTGGGCCTGCGATTCGCCTCGCGGGGGAGCCCCACGCGCTCGAGCTCCTCCTCGACGCGAGTCGCGATCTCGCTCGACGCGACGCCCTTGCGCTTGAGGCCGAAGCTCACGTTCTCGCCGACGCTCAGGTGCGGGAAGAGGGCGTAGCTCTGGAAGACGGTGTTGGTCGGACGCCGGTGGGCCGGCAGGCCGGCCACGTCGTCGCCGTCGATCAATACCTGGCCCTCGGTGGGATCCTCGAAGCCCGCGATCATGCGGAGCGTCGTGGTCTTGCCGCAGCCTGACGGCCCGAGCAGGGTGAAGAACTCCCCCTGCTCGATCTCGACGTCGATGCTGCGGACGGCGGTGAAGTCGCCGAAACGCTTGGTGACCCTCTCGAGGCGCACGCTCGGCTGCGCGTCGCCATCGGTTGCATGGCTGATTGCATGGCTGCCGCCTTCGCCTGGCGGTGTGGCGGTGGTGCTCAAGGTCTCCTCTCCCAAGTGCCCTCTTGGTCGCACTGTACAAGTTTTCGGTGATAATCTCATCCTCGTCGTCATTGTCACCCTGCGAGGACGGGGTACGGTTATACGGAACGGCGATACCGACTCGTATCTCGGGACTGGAGGAGACCCATGGCGAGCACGACCACCCCCACACGTACGACGACTTCGAACCTGCAGGAGCTGGCGAAGAAGCACCTGTGGATGCACTTCACCCGCATGGGCGCCTACGACGATGCCGAGGTTCCGATCATCGTCCGCGGCGAGGGCCCTTACATCTGGGACGAGCACGGCAACCGCTACCTCGATGGCCTCTCCGGCCTCTTTTGCTGCAACGCCGGACACGGACGCGCGGAGATCGGGGAGGCAGCGACTCGGCAGGTGGAGGAGCTCGACTTCACGACGCTGTGGAGCTACGCCCATCCGCGAGCGATCGAGCTCGCTGCTCGCATCGCTGAGCTCACTCCCGGCGACCTCAATCGCGTCTTCTTCACCTCCGGTGGCTCCGAGGCCGTTGAGTCGGCGATCAAGCTCGTCCGCGCCTACCACCAGCGCACGGGTAACCCGCGGAAGTTCAAGTTCGTCTCGCGCGAGATCGCCTATCACGGGACCACCCTGGGTGCCTTGGCCGCGACCGGGATCCCGCCGCTTCGCACCGATTTCGAGCCGCTGGTGCCCGGAGGCAACCACGTCCCGAACACCAACAGCTACCACTGGCCGGCCGATCGCGATCCCCTCTGGGCGGCCGACAAGATCGAGGAGAAGATCCTCTTCGAGGGGCCAGAGACCGTGGCGGCCGTCATCCTCGAGCCCCTGCAGAACGCCGGCGGCTGCATCCCGCCCCAGGAGGGCTACTTCCAGCGCGTGCGGGAGATCTGCGACCGGTACGACGTGCTGCTCGTCTCCGATGAGGTCATCTGCGCATGGGGGCGCCTTGGGTACATGTTCGGTTGCGAGCGCTACGGCTACCAGCCGGACATCATCACGACGGCCAAGGGGCTGACGTCGGCCTACGCGCCAATGGGGGCAATGATCGCATCGGAGAAGGTCGCCGAGCCGTTCATGCACGGCACCGAGATGTTCACCCACGGCTTCACCTTCGCCGGGCACCCGGTTGCGGCGGCAATGGCGATGGCCAACCTCGACGTCTTCGAGCGCGAGGACCTGTGTGGGAACGTTCGCGCCAACGAGGGCGAGTTCCGGACGATGCTCGAGAGCCTGCGCGATATCCCCATCGTCGGCGATGTGCGCGGCGCCGGCTACTTCCACGCGGTCGAGCTGGTCAAGGACCAGGAGACCAAGGAAGGCTTCTCCGACGAGGAGTCGGAGGATCTCCTGCGTGGCTACCTGTCAGGCGAGCTCTATCGCCGCGGGCTGATCTGCCGCGCGGACGATCGGGGTGACCCCGTGATCCAGCTGGCGCCCCCGCTCATCTGCGACTCCGAGCAGTTCGAGGAGATCGAGGCCATCTTGCGGCCGATCCTCACCGAGGCCTCCGACCGGCTCGGCTGAGGAGGCGCCGCCAGCGAAATGCTCACCGTCTCAAGCCTCGTCAGGGAGTGCGGGCTCGAGCTGGCGGCTGGCCCCAGTGGCTCCGAGCGCGAGATTCGCTGGGTCCACATCTCCGAGCTGGAGGACCCGACGCCGTGGCTATCGGGCGGCGAGCTCCTGCTGACGACCGGCATCCAGCTGACCAGCCCCGCAAAGCAGCGCCAGTTCATCGAGCTGCTCGACAGTAACGACCTCGCCGGCCTCGGCTTCGGCGTTGGCTTCAGCCACAAGAAGCTGCCGAAGGCGCTGATCGAGGAGGCCGCGAAGCGTGAGCTGCCGCTGTTCGAGGTGCCGTACGAGATGCCGTTCATCGCGATCACCGAGCACGCCTTCGGGAAGCTGGTGAACGAGCAGTACGACGTCCTGCAGCGAGCCGGCCAAGTGCACGAGCGGCTCGAACGCTCGGTCCTCGAGGGTCGTGGCCTCGATCAGATTCTCGACTCGATCGCCACTGCGGTGGGCGCCGCCGCGCTCGTGCTCGACGCCGCCGGGACCGAGATCTGCCGCAAGCCGCGGCAAGGGGGCCCAGCCCCGGAGCTCGTGGAGATCGTCAGCGAGGAGGTTGCAGGCCGCGACGCCCCTGGGGAAGTTGCAGCGTTTGCGCCGGCGCCCGACGAGCTCACGGATCGGGCACTGGTCGTGCCGGTCTCTGGTCGCCGCGATGCATCTGCGATCGCGTGGCTCCTGCTCGTCTCCGAGGACGGTCCGCTGGGTCAGTTCGAGCGCCTGATCGGCCGACAGGCGGCCATGGTCGTCGGGCTCGAGATGATGCGCGAACGAGTCGTGCGCGAGACCGAGAGGCGCCTCGCCGGGGATCTGCTCTCCGACGCGCTCTCGGGCAGGCTCGACCCGGATGACCTGCTCGGCCGGCTTCGACCGTTTGGGATCGGTGAGCAGGCGGCGGTGCTCGTGTTCGAGCTCGACGATCCGCACGCCGCGGAGGCCGACGCCGAGAAGGTGATGGCCAAGCTCGGCCCTGGCGGGCTCGTGGCAACGACTTCCGCGGCAGGCAGGCCGCTCCTGTGTGCGGTCGTCTGTCCCGAAGCCGGCGACCCAGTGGAGATGGCCGGCAGGATGCGCGAGCCTCTCACGGCGACCCACGGCGCGGTCCGCGCCGCCGCGTCGCGGCCGACATCGGTGGGCTCACTTCGGCGTGCATTCCATGAGGCCCGCTGCGCCTTGGAAGCTACATCCTTCAGCAATGGCGAGGCGCCAGCCGTCGCCTCCCACGACGACCTCGGCGCCTTTACCCTGCTGCTCGCCCTCCAGGACGACGACGCCCTGCGCGCCTACGCCGACGGCCTGCTCGAGCCGATCGAGCTAACGGAGGGTGAGTACGGAGGCGAGTTGCTGCGGTCGCTCGAAGCCTTTATCGAGAACAACGGGAACTGGGAGCGCGCTGCGCGGCGCCTCTATTGCCATCGCCACACGCTGCGATACCGGATCCGCAAGGTCGAGGAGCTGACCGGCCGCGACCTGAGCCGGGCGACGGATCGGATCGAGCTATGGCTCGCGCTGCGAGCGAGGGAGCTCGTCAGATGAGGGTCGCTGTGCTGGGGGCGGGAGGCACGATCGCTCCGGCCATCGTGCGAGACCTCGCGGAGTCCGATGAGGTCTCGGGGCTGGTCCTGCTCGACCTCGATGCGGAGCGGGCCGCGGCGGTCGCCGATGTGCACGGCGGCGGCAAGGCCGTGGCCACTCGGGTCGACGCCACGGCCGAGGCCGCTGAACCCGGCTCGCTCCCTCGCGCATTGGCGGACTGCGAGGTGCTCTTGAACTCCGCGTCCTACCGCGTCAACCTGAACGCGATGCGGGCCTGCCTCGAGGCGCGGTGCCACTACATCGACCTCGGCGGCCTCTACCACGTGACCTCGCGCCAGCTCGAGCTGGACGGCGAGTTTGAGGCCGCGGGTCTGAGCGCCCTTCTGGGAATGGGTTCCGCGCCTGGCAAGACGAACCTGATGGCGCGGGTGGCCGCCGAGCGTCTCGGCGGGACCGCCGATGCGATTCAGGTTGCCGCCGCCGGCCGCGACCTTGATCCACCGGAGGGGTTTTCGGTGCCCTACGCGCTGCGCACGCTCATCGACGAGATCACGCTCCCGCCCATCATCCTGCGCGGTGGCGAGGCCGTCGAGATCGATCCACTCGACGACGGCGGCACCGTCGAGTACGGGGACCCCGTGGGCGTGGGCGACACGGTCTTCACGCTGCACTCCGAGATGCGCACCTTCGGCGAGAGCTTCGGCTGCCGTGAGGGAAGCTTCCGTCTCTCGCTTGCGAGGTCGCTGCTCGATCGCCTCCGCGAGCTGGCCGAGGCATCTGACGAGGAGATCGACGACGCCGCCCGCGCGGTGCAGCCGCCATCCGGCAACACGGTTTCGGTGCACGTGATCGACGCCACCAGTGGCGACCGGGCCGTCCGAGTGCGAGCCGTGACGCGCCCGATGGAGGCTTGGGGCCTCGGCGGGGGCATCGTTTCGACCGCGGCGCCGGCCGCGGCCGCGGTACGGCTTTTCGCGAGGGGCTCGATCGAGCGCCGGGGAGTGTTTCCGCCCGAGGCCGCGATCGACCCTCAGGAGATGTTCACGGAGCTCGAGGACCGGGGCGTCAGCTTCGAGATCAAGGACAAGGAGGGTGTGCGCGCATGAACGTTGGGGTCCCGACCGAGATCAAGGCCGATGAGTACCGGGTGGCCCTGACGCCGATCGGCGTCCGCGAGCTGACGGGGCGGGGTCACGAGGTCCTGATCCAGAAGGGGGCGGGCGAAGGCAGCTCTATCTCCGACGAGGACTACACCTCGCAGGGCGGGCGCATCGTTCCCAACGACACCGACGTCTGGGGCGAGGCCGACCTGGTCTTGAAGGTGAAGGAGCCCCAGATGCCGGAGGTCGAGCTGCTCCGCGCGGAAACCACGCTCTTCACGTACCTGCATCTCGCGCCGATGCCGGAGCTCACTCAGGCACTGTGCGACTCGGGCGCCACCTGCGTGGCCTACGAGACGGTAGAGGATCGCCATGGCCGGCTTCCACTGCTCGCGCCGATGAGCGAGATCGCCGGGAAGATCGCAACCCAGGCCGGGGCGTTCATGCTCGAGAAGCCACTCGGCGGCCGCGGCATCCTGCTGGGTGGGGTCCCGGGGGTCGCCTCGGCCAACGTCATGGTCATCGGCGGCGGCGCGGTGGGCATGAACGCCGCCTTCATCGCCATCGGGATGGAGGCGGATGTCTTCGTCTACGACGTCTCGATCGACAAGCTCAGAGAGCTGGACATCGCCTTCAGCGGACAGGCCTCGACCGTCTTTTCATCGACCCTGTCGATCGAGGAGCGGCTACCGGACATCGATCTCGTGATCGGTGCGGTCCTGGTCCATGGGGCAAAGGCGCCACACGTGATCACGCGAGACCAGCTCGGGTTGATGAAGCCGAGCGCGGTCCTCGTGGACGTCGCGATCGACCAAGGGGGCTGCTTCGAGACCTCAAAGCCGACAACCCATTCGGATCCCACCTACGAGGTGGACGGGATCATCCACTACTGCGTGGCGAACATGCCCGGGGCGGTGCCGATCACCTCTACCTATGCCCTCACCAACGCCACGCTCCCGTATGTGCTCGCCGTCGCCGACCACGGCATCGCCGAGGCGGCCACGCGCGATCCCGGCCTCAAGCTCGGCGTGAATGTCGCCGGCGGCAAGGTGACCCACCGTGCCGTCGCCGAGGGCGTGGACATGGAGTACCACGAGCCCGATGAGATCATCGGGATGAGCCGCCCGGCCCAGGGCGAGCCGGGCAGCGACGGCGCCGGGGCTGTCGCCGCGCAGGCAAAGCCCGGCGCGCACTGAGATCTGAGCAACGCAAGCTGACAAACACGAGACACATGTAACCCGCATGAGGAGTGGAGCGAGATGAGCAAGTACGCAGTGATCAACCCGGCCAACGGCGAGACGGTCAAGGAGTACCCGGAGATCTCCGACGACGACCTTCAGGCGGCGATCGCAGCCGCCGACGAAGCGCACCGCACCTGGGCGCTCAAGACCTCCGTCGCGGAGCGCGCGGCCATGGTCAAGAAGGTCTCCGAGCTTCACTCCGAGCGGCGTGAGCAGCTGGCCGAGATCGCCGTGAAGGAGATGGGCAAGCCGATGGAGCAGGCCCTCGGCGAGGTCGACTTCTGCGTCGACATCTACGGCTTCTACGCCGACAAAGGCGAGGACCTCCTCAAGGACGAGCCGATCGAGCTCCTGGCGGGCGACGGCACGGCGCTGATCCGGCGTTCTTCGGTCGGCCCGCTGCTGGGCATCATGCCCTGGAACTTCCCCTACTACCAGGTGGCCCGCTTCGCCGGCCCGAACCTCGTGGTGGGCAACACGATCCTGCTGAAGCCGGCGCACCAGTGCCCGGAGTCGGCGGCGGCGATCCAGCAGATGCACGAGGACGCCGGCTTCCCGGCGGGCGCCTATCAGACGCTGCTCGCCACCAACGACCAGATCGAGAAGGTCATCGAGGACCCGCGCGTGCGAGGCGTCTCGCTGACAGGCTCCGAGCGTGCGGGAGCCGCGGTCGCCGAGATCGCCGGCCGCAACCTGAAGAAGGTCGTGCTGGAGCTCGGCGGATCGGACCCGTTCGTCCTCCTGGGAGCCGATGACCTGGACGAGGCCGTAGATGCCGCCGTCGCGGGGCGCCTGGACAACACCGGCCAGTCGTGCAACGCGGCGAAGCGGTTCATCGTCGCCGATGACATCTACGACGACTTCCTCGAGAAGTTCAAGGCCAAGATGGCTGCGTCCGAGCCGTCCGACCCGACTTCCGAGGACGCCGAGATGGGCCCGCTCTCGTCCTCCTCTGCCGCGGAGACGCTGCAGGAGCAGGTCGAGCGCGCGGTCGCTCAGGGTGCCGAGGCGGTGGTAGGCGGGGAGCGGAAGGACAACTACTTCCCCAGCACCGTGCTGACCGGGATCACGCCGGAGAACGATGCCCACCACGAGGAGTTCTTCGGCCCCGTCGCGAGCGTCTACCGCGTCGGATCCGAGGAGGAGGCGATCGAGCTGGCGAACGACACGCCGTACGGGCTCGGCTCGTACGTCTTCTCGAACGATCCGGAGCAGGCCCAGCGCGTGGCGGACGGCCTCGAAACCGGGATGGTCTATGTGAACGGCGTCGGCCAGGACGGTGCGGAGCTGCCGTTCGGTGGCGTTAAGAACTCCGGGTTCGGCCGGGAGCTCGGCAAGTACGGCATCGAGGAGTTCGTCAACAAGAAGCTGATCCGCGTGGTCGAGTAGCTCGGACTGGAACACAAAGGAGATAAAGAGATGGCAACCGCCACGGTGACCAAGCTCAAGAACTTCATCGACGGCGAGGCCGTCGACCCCAGCGACGGGGAGACCGAGGAGGTGGTGAACCCCGCCACGGGCGAGCCGATCGCCGAGGCTCCGCTCTCGACAGAGGAGGACGTAAACCGCGCTGTCGCCGCCGCGAAGACGGCGTTTGAGACGTGGGGAGTGACGACGCCGCAGGAGCGCTCGAACGCGTTGCTCCGGCTCGCCGACGTGATCGAAGAGCACGCTGAGGAGATCGCGCAGCTCGAATCCGCAGACGCCGGCAAGCCGATCACGGCCGTGTCCGGGGACGAGCTCCCCGTGATGGCCGACACGTTCCGGTTCTTCGCGGGCGCAGCTCGCAATCTCGAGGGCAAGGCCTCGGGCGAGTACATGGAGGACCACACCTCGATCATTCGCCGTGAGGCGGTGGGCCCAGTCGGCCAGATCACCCCCTGGAATTACCCGCTGATGATGGCGATCTGGAAGATCGGCCCGGCCCTGGCGGCCGGCTGCACGACGGTGCTCAAGCCCGCCGAGTCGACCCCGATCACGACGCTTCGCTTCGCCGAGTGGGCGGGCGAGGTTCTGCCCCCCGGGGTCCTCAACGTGATCGGCGGCCATGGCGAGCCTGCAGGCTCGACCCTGGTGACCCATCCCGACATCGAGATGGTGTCGCTGACGGGCTCGCCCGAGACGGGCAAGTGGATCGCCAAGGCCGCCGCTGACTCGCTCAAGCGCGTGCATCTCGAGTTGGGGGGCAAGGCGCCCGTGGTTATTTTCGAGGACGCCGACATGGAGCTCGCGATGGAGACGATCGCCGGCACCGGCCTCTACAACGCGGGCCAGGACTGCACGGCCGCCACGAGGGTGCTGGCGTCTGCCGGCGTCTATGACGACGTTGTCTCCGGGCTCCAGGCGCAGGCCGAGGACCAGGTCGTGGGCGATACCTCCGACGAGGACACGACGCTCGGTCCGCTCAACTCGGAGCGCCAGCGCGAGCGCGTCGAGGGCTTCCTCGAGCGCAAGGAGGGGCATGCCGAGATCGTCACCGGCGGCAAGCAGCCCGATCTCCCCGGCTTCTTCCTGGAGCCGACCGTGGTCGCGAACCTCGAGCAGGACGACGAGATGATCCAGAACGAGATCTTCGGTCCGGTCCTCACCGTCCAGCCCTTCGACGACGAGGCGAAGGCGATCGAGTGGGCGAACGGCACCAAGTACGGCCTCGCCTCATCGGTCTGGACCAGCAACCTCGGCCGCGCTCATCGGGTCGCCAACGCGTTGCGGTTCGGCTGCGTGTGGGTCAACGACCACATCCCGCTGGTCAACGAGATGCCACACGGCGGCTACAAGCAGTCGGGGTACGGCAAGGATCTCTCGATGTACTCGGTGGAGGACTACACCGAGGTCAAGCACGTGATGATCAACATCGGCGTCTGAGCCGACCCGGCGGTTGACATTTGCGGCGATCTCGGATTGACTTTGCCCCGAGGAGCTCCGGTGGCGCCGGAAGCACGGTCTCGCCGGGGGTCGTGTTCCGCGCAACATAGGGAGGCACTCGATGCCGGAGTCGAACGGAAGTCGTAGGGGCAACGACGGCATTACGAGGAAGGATTTCCTTGACGGCGCCGCGATCACCGCCGCGGGGCTTGCGGTTGCGGCCGCCAACCCGGGCTTGACAGGCGCCCAGGCGGCCCGGCTCGCCGGCGATCCCTCCGAGCCCCTGCCCCCGGGCTACTACCCGCCGTCAGCCAAGGGCCGGAAGTTCCACGGGCAGTCGGATCGGCTCGTCTCCCGGACGATGAGGATCGACGGCCGCCCGATCGACGATCCCGACGGAGATCCATTCCACCGATGGCGGGCCCGGGATTCACCGCGACGCCAGGGACACCGGCGAGGTCTACGACTGCGTGATCGTGGGCGCGGGCGCCTCCGGCCTCTCCTCCGCGAAGTTCTACCGCGACCGCTTTGGCCCCGACGCGAAGATCCTGCTGATCGACCCGATGGCGGACTTCGGCGGGCACTCCCACCGCAACGAGTGGCACATCCCGAACCAGGCCGCGGGCGGCGCCGACGTGATGATCCTGCGCAACGGTGGGACGGTGAATCTGGACAGCATCGGCACCTGGAACGAGGACACCGGGAACCTGATGGACATCCCGGGCGAGTACGGTCAGCCCGCTCTCGACCTGCTCGAGTTCTGCGGCGTCGACTGGGAGGACGACAGCCTCTGGGAGGACGGGGGAGCAACGGGGATTCCGAGCACCTACGGGCTCCGTCAGATGCTGCTCTTCCCCCGCGAGGACTTCGCCGGCACCGACTACTGCATCCCTGCACGCAACCAGGGCGCGTTCGCAGGGCTGGAGCCGAGCGACGACCCTGCAGGGTGGCAGCACTTCCTCAACCGGACCCCGTACTCGGAGGCCTCGCGGGAGTCGATCCTGCGCGTTCAGACCGGCGACGAGGACTGGCTCGACAACGCGCCGGGCGCGCCGCTCACGCAGGAGCAGAAGGTCGAGTACCTCGCGAACATCACCTACAAGCGGTACCTGATGCACCACATCGGCGTCACCGAGGAGGCCTTCCAAGGCGAGTACCAGCGCGGCTCAGGCAGCCTGCTCGGCGCAGGTGGTCAGGCCGTGAGCGCGGGCGACTGTTGGGCCTTGTTCCGCCCCGGCTTTCCCGACGCGCTCGGGTTGCCAGATATCGAGGACATCGTCTTCCCCGGCATCGGCCGCACGCCCCAGATGGGCGCGAAGTCCAGCGCGTTCCCCAGTCGCGACTGGCCGGACGGGAACATCTCGCTCCTGCGGCTGCTCGTCTCGAAGCTGATTCCCCAGGCGATCGATGACGTGGAAGGCGAGCGCCCGAACCAGATCACGATCGTGGAGGCCGACACGGACTACTCGCAGCTCGACCGTCGCGGGCGAGCCGTCCGGATCCGGCTCAACTCCTTCGTCTACAGGGTCAAGCCGGGACGGGAGCCCGGCGACCACGCGAAGGTCGACTACATCGACGGCGACGGCAAGGCCCGCCGGGTGCGAGGGACACATGTCGTCATGGCGTGCTGGAACCGGATCACCGCCAAGATCGTCGAGGGGCTGCCGGGCCAGCAGGTCGAGGACCTCTGCTACGCGCGCAAGGTGCCGCTGATCTACGGGCGGGCCGGCCTGCGGAATTGGCAGGCCTTCGCCGACGCCCAGATCTCGAGCGTGAGCCCACGGGGAACGAGCCTCTTCTGGGACTCCACCAGCCTCTCGGCCGGCCAGGGCTTCGGCCCGCCCAATGATCCGTCCTACGGTCCGACCCCGGCCGATCCGGCAGCACCGGCATCGCTCAGCTTCACGGTGGTGCCGAACGCCGACGACGCGGTCCCGCAGCTCTACGCCTATGAGACCGGGCGACAGCAGCTCCTGGAGAAGAGCTACGACGAGCTCGAGGCCGACGTGATCGACGTGCTCGATCGTTCCGTGAACGAGAACGGGGGCGACTTCGACCCCGAGCGCGATGTTCACACGTGGATGCTCAACCGCTGGAACTACGGCTACGCCCACGAGTTCACGGGCATGTTCGATCCGTCGCTCAAGGGGCCGTGGGAGGATCAGCCGCACCGCCGCGGCTCGGTGCCCTTCCGAAACGTCTCTATCGGCAACGCCGACTCGCAGGCGTTCGCGTACACGCACAGCGCGATCCAGGAGGGCCACCGAGCGGTTCAGGACCTCCCGGACGTGCCGTCGCGGAGGATCCGTACCCGGCGGCGCATGCTGAGCGCGAGGTAACGTTCACCGCGAGCTCAGCCCTTCGCCCCGAGCAGCAACCCGAGCTGGCGCGATTGGGCGACCAGGGTGCCGTCGGGTGCCCACAGCTCACCGTCCTCTTCGAAGAAGCCGTCGCGGACCTGGCGGTTGCGGAAGCGGCCCAGGAGCAAGGAGTCAGGCACCGGCACCGGCGCGCGGAAGTGCACGGTGAGGTCGATGGTGGGTGCGGGCGCCAGCTCGCGCAAACGTGGCCACGGCGCCGGGAACCACGCATCCGCGAGCAGGGCGATCGACAGGGCGTCGAGCTCGCGCTTCTCCACCAGCCCGAGCCAGCCGCCCACCTCACCGCTCGCGACTCCGGAGAACGGAGCGGAGCCGAATCGCTGATGCATGCTGAGCCGGGCGGCGAACGAGGGTGGGTCGTCGCGCGGGAAGTCCTCACCTAGCGGCTCGCGGTGAGCCGGAGGCCCGACCTCGGGCATGGGTGCCTCGTCGAAGCGCGGGCTCTCCCATGGCTTCGAGTACGCGGCCAGCGCCAGGCCGAGGAGCCCTCCTTCCTGCTCGAGGCGGGCAGACACGGAACTGAGCGAGCGCCCCTCCCGCTCGACCCGCGCGCGCACCGTCACCGGCCCGGACGCCGGCACGCGCAGAAAGTGCATCGTGGCCGATCGCGCCTGGCGCTCCGGGTCGTCGACGGCGAGCGCCATCCCGCGCATGACGATCGCCATCACGTAACCGCCGAGAGGCCCGCGGGGGGTGTCCCAGCCATCCACGATCGCGCCCTCCCACGTCCCGGCCCCGGCCGGCCGCAGCGCGGTGTCGTCATCGAAGCTCCGAGCGGCCGTCATCGCAGGCGCGGCACGTTAACCGGGCGGGCAGGGGTGGCGATGTGTGACGCAGGCGATGCTCCCGTCGGACGTACCTGGTTGTGCCGCTGTGTGCGGCACAAACGCGGAAACGGGTCCTAGGCGGCGCTGCGGCGGCGCAGGCGGAAGCGGCTCGCGCGCTTGTCGCGAAGGATCCGCTTCGCGGCGTTGTGGCCTGCGGCGGCCATGACCCCGCCGCCCGGGTGCGTGCCGGCGCCGCAGAGGTAGAGGCCGTGGACCGGGGTGGCGTAGTGCGCCATCTCGGGGATCGGGCGCATGAAGGCCATCTGGTCGAGGCCCTGTTCGCCCTGGAAGATCGATCCGCCCTGCAGGCCGAAGATGCGCTCGATGTCTGGCGGGGCCAGGACCTCGCGCTCCTCGATGGCGCCGGGGACGTTGGGGGCGTAGCGAGCGAGGTGCTCGATGCAGGCGTCCGCGTAGCGCTCGCGGTCGCCGTCGGCCCACTGGGATTCCTCCGGGGGTCCGTATTGGGTGAACATCGTCATTACGTAGCGGCCGTCGTCCGTCAGCGATGCGTCGATGGCGGAGGGCAGCTCGGCCTCCACGTACGGGTTCGCTGCCGGGCGGCCGGCGAGCGCATCCTGCCACGCCGTTTCGAGGTAGTCGATGGAGGGACAGAGGTTGACGCCGGTCTTGTGCAGCATCGCCTCGGTCTCCGCGTCGGCGCCCTCGAAGTGGGGCGGCTCCGAGAGCACCATGTTGATCTTTACCGAGCCCCCGCGGGTGCGGTAGCGGCGCATGTGGTCCGCGACCTCGGTGGGGAAGTTCTCGGCGCCGGCGAGCTTGAGGACGGTCGTTTTCGGGTGAGCGCCGGAGGCGACGATCGGGGCGCGGAGCTCCTCACCGTCCGTAAGGGTGACGCCGACGGCGACCCCGTCGCGGACGTCGATGCGCGCTACCTCGGCGCCCGTTCTTACCACCGCTCCCGCGGCCTCCGCCGATCGGGCGATCGAATTCGAGATCGCGCCCATCCCGCCGATGACCTGCCCCCAGGCGCCCGGCACGCCGTCGAGCTCGCCGAGCGCGTGGTGGAGGAGGTTGTACGCGGTGCCAGGGGTTCGCGGGCCCGCCCAGACGCCGACGACACCGGTCGATGCGATCGAGCCCTTGAGGCCGTCGGTCTCGAACCAGTCGTCGAGCAGGTCGCCGACGGACATGGTGAAGATGCGAACGAGGTCGTGGACGTCGTTGCGGCCCAGGCCCGAGGCGCGCGCACCCTCGCGGAGCAGGGAGAGCAGATCGCCGGGGCGCTTTGACCCGAGCGCCGGCGGCTCGCGCATCAGCATCGGGCGGAGGAAGTCGCCGGCCTTGACCAGGAGCTCCTCGAAGCCCGCGTATGCGTCGGCGTCCCGCTGGGAGAAGGGCGCGATCGAAGCCTGCGTCCGTGCAGTGTCGTTGAAGAAGAAGATGGGCCCATCGGGGGTGAGCGCCGCGTAGGCGGGATCGAGCGGCAGAGCGCGGTAGCCGAAATCCCTCAGCTCGAGGTCCTTGACGATGCGTGGCTGCAGCATCGAGACCACGTACGAGGCCCGCGAGACTCTGGCACCAGGCCAGAGCTCTTCGGTGACACAGGCTCCACCCAGGACGTCGCGGCGCTCGAGCACGCAGACGCTGAGCCCGGCGCGGGCGAGGTATGCCGCCGTGGTCAGGCCGTTGTGACCGCCCCCGACAACGATCGCGTCGTATGAGCGGGGAGGGCCAGGTGGCCGGCCATTACCGTCCGCGCCCGAGGCGCCAACGCGCGCCTGCTCCTGAGTGCTCGCCACCTCCACGGGCGGGACTCTAGCACAGGTCACGTACGATTGACTACAAAGTCAACGCAAAGCTTGGCGCTCCGTTCGTGCGTTTCGAAGGGACGGGCGTGGTCGGGTTGCATTGAAGGCGGCCAGGCGGGGCCGCGAGCCTGGTTCGTGGCGTAGGGCCGGGGCCGCGGCCCCCTTCGTGGCGCGTGGGTCCCGTCCAGCGGGACCGGTGCGCCTGGGCGGGTTGGGCTGAGCTCGGGATGGCGCATCAGTCCCGCAATGCGGGACCGGCGCGCCATGTTCGACGGTTCGGCTCGCTGCGCAACCCACCATTCTCCCTAATGCCATCCGCAACCGCTCGCGCTGAGTGGCGCTCGGGCGGAACGCGTGACCGTTGGCCCCCTCGGCGCCTACCGAAGAGCGATCGCATCCAGCACCAAAGCACCCTCGGCCGTGGCGACGACTGGGTTGAGCTCGAGCAACTCGAACCCCCCGTCCAGCAGCAGCTCGCCCAAGCGGGCGCCCACGTCGGCGAGTGCCGCCAAGTCGACGGCGTCGCCACCTCGGCCACCGGTGAGAAGCAGGGCGCCGCGTAGTGAGCGCAGGGCGGCCTCGACCCTTGGTGCGGTGGCCGGGAGCGGCACCACGGCAGCATCGTCGAGCACCTCGGTCCAGATCCCGCCGAGCGCCATGGTGAGCGACGGCACCACACCATGCGCACGGGCTGCAACCAGCACCTCGACACCGACCGGCCCCATCCGCTCGACCAAGACCTCGGCGCCCTCTGCAGCCGGCAGCCCCGCGAGCAGCCCGTAGGCGTCGCGCAGCGCCGCCTCCTCTCCGAGCCCGAGCGCCATCGCTCCGAGCTCGCTCTTGTGCTGGACGTGGGGGCCCGAGAGCTTGACCGCGACCGGCCAGCCGAGCTCGCTCGCCGCGGACACGGCGTCCGCCGCGTCGCGGGCCACCCGGCCCTCAGCCGTCGCGATCCCCGCCTCGCGCAGCAGCGCCTTTGCCTGAGCCTCACCCATCCAACCGTTGCCTTCGAGCGGCCGGCCCGCTGCCCGCCGGGCGGCGTCAGCAATCGCCCGCAGACGCTCTGGATCGCCGGCTTGCATCCGCACAGCGTCCGCGCAGGCCAGCGAGGTTCGCAGTCCACCCACGAAGGGGAGGCCCCGTTCGCCCAGAGCCCAGGCAACCTTCTCGGGTGCCAGATCCGGCAGGGTCGCGGCGAGCAGCGTGCTCGCGGCGGAGTCGAGCGCGCCGTCGGCGAGCGCGTCTCGCACTCCGGCCCAGGTTGCCGCCGCCTTGGGCGGGATGTCGTGCGGCTGATCGAAGAAGAGGACCATCTGGTCGACGCCCGGATCGCCGCCGACCGTCGCGACGATCCGCCGCAGGCGATCGGGCTCCTCCCAGATCAGGGCGGTCCAGTCAAGGGGATTGCCCACCGTCGCGGTCTCGGGAAGAAGCTCCTCGAGCCGTTCCTGAGTCCCCGGCTCAAAGCTCGCGAGCGGCATCCGGCGCCGATCCGCCTCGTCCGCGGCCAGCCCCGAATCCCCGCCCGAGCAGGTGAGGATCGCGAGTGCGCCGTCGCCCCGCGGCCTGGCCCTTGGCTCCGCGAGCACGCGCGCGAGCTCGAGGAGCTCGTGCGGATCGCGTGCCCAGGCTGCGCCGGCCTCCTCCACGAGCGAGCGAAAGACGCGCTGATCGCCCGCGATGGCCCCGGTGTGAGCGGCGGCGGCTTGGCTGCCCGCGTCCGAGGTGCCGACCTTGAGCACTGCGACGCGGACGCCCTGCTCGTTGCATGCCGCGAGCGCCTCCGCGAGGCTGGCTCCATCGCCATCCGCCTCGAGGAAGAGCGCCACCGACCGCACGCCCTCGAGCTCTGGGATCGCGCGCAGCCAGTCGTTTGCCCCTGTGACCGCCGCGTTGCCGATCGAGACCAGCGTGTGCCACCCGATCCCACGCCGGGAGTTGAGCGCGTTGACTGCCACGTTGCCGCTCTGCGTGACCATTGCGACCGGTCCGGCTCGAAGCGGCCCGAGCCCATCTCCCCACATGGGAGCGCGCGAGTGCATCGCGACGATGCCGTTCCCGTTGGGCCCACAAACGGGCAGCTGGGCGGCGAGCGCGCGCTCGCGGAGGTCACCTTCGAGCCCGCGGCCGGCCTCGAGCTCCCCGAACCCCGCGGAGATAACGATCGCGCCCCCGCACCCCGTCTCGCCGGCGGCCGTGATGACTTCGCCGACCCCGGCGGCAGGGATCGCTACTACCACCGCATCCGCGGGCTCGGGCAGGTCAGCCAGCGTTGGCACGCACGGATGCCCCAACGCTTCGGAGCGCTTCGGGTTGACCCCGTAGATCGGCCCCGCGAAGCCCGCTGCTTCAAGGTTGCCGAGCACGAGGCCCGCGTAGGAAGTCGGTCGGTCGTTGGCGCCGACAACCGCGATCGATCGCGGCCTAAGCAGTGGACTCAGGTCCATGGCCCGCTCCGGATGATCTCAGTGGAGAATTGCCTCGACCCCGCGGCGCTCCAGGCCCCGGACGACGATCAGCCTCTGGATCTCGGAAGTGCCCTCCCAGATCCTGTCCACGCGTACCTCTCGCAGCAGTCGCTCGGCCACGTTTGAGCGCATGTAGCCGCGACCGCCGAACGCCTGGACACAGCGGTCGGCGCAACGCCATGCCGACTCGCTCACGAACAGCTTCGCCAGCGAGGCCTTGTGGTGGACGATCTTGCGGGCGGCCCCAGAATCGGCCAGCGCGGCCACGTTCAGCATCAGGAGGCGGCCGGCGGCGGCATCGGCCGCCGAGTCCGCGAGCGGAAACGAGACACCCTGATAGTCGAGGATGCGCTCACCACCCTGTACGCGCCCGCTGGCCCATGCGACCGTCTCCTCGAGCAGTCGCCACATCGCCCCGACGCCGCGCGCGGCAATCGCGAGGCGCTCCTCCGTAAACCACATGCGCTGCATGTCGTTGCCGGCGCCGATCCCACCGATGACGGCGTCCTCTCCGACCTCGGTGTCGCGAAAGACGATGGTGGGATGACCCTCGGGGTAGGAATGCGTGAAGCCGGGATCGTCGACGTAGTCGACGCCCGCGGCATCCGAGGGGACCGCGAACAGCGTCGGCAGGCTCTCACCGTCCTCGATCACGTTCGCCATCACGATCAACACCTGGGCCACGTCACCGGATGTGACGAACCACTTCTCGCCGTTCAGGCGAAAGCCGCCATCGATGCGCTCCGCCGTCGATGTGATCCGCGACGGGTCGGAGCCCGCGTCGCGCTCGGTGACCGCGTAGGCGTCCTTCACCTGACCCGCGATGGCCGGACGCAGGTAGCGCTCGCGCTGCTCCGCGGAGGCGTGATCCCAGACGTTGTAGGCGTTGGGGATGTGCCAATAAAGGCCGTTTGTGGAGCGGCCGAACTGTTCCTCGACGAGCGCCCACTCCAGCCGCGTCCAGCCCTGCCCGCCGTACTCGGGCGAATGCAGGCCGCCATTCAGGCGCGCGGCGATCGCTGCGGCCTTGATCACGTCGATCCGCTCCTGCGGAAGACGCCCGTGAAGGCGCTCGGCCTCCTCCTCAAGCGGGATCAGCTGCGTGTCGACGAACTCGCGGGCTCGTGCCCTCACGTCCGCCTGTTCGGGGGTGAGCTCGAATGGAAGCTCACTCGCCGCGGCGATCGGTGTCTCGGTCGCAGCCGTCATCTGCCCCTGCCTCCCCTGCCCCCACGGCCCCGGGGCTCGAGTCCCAGGGCGAGAGCGTCGTGATTTTCGAGAACGTCGTTGGCCACCCGTGCTGCCTCCTGCACGAGCGGATCGGAAGATGGGGGGTTGGCCGCCATGCCGCGAGCATCCGCGAGCCAGCGCTGATAGGCGCGGCGGCGGGCCTTCGTGATCAGCCGCTCAGCGCGCTCACGCTCCGCTCGCAGGCTCGCATCGTTGGGTTCGCCGCCTGCGCGCAGGGTCGCGATTGCAGCCGGGAGCTCTCCCTCGGGCTCAGGCGTGATCGATAGCCAGGCTTGACGGTCAGCCGCCATGGGCGGTACGATATCATGCAATTGACTACAAAGTCAGCGACGAGGAGGAGAGCACCCGTGGTGGAAGTGACGACCGAGCCGAGGACCGATGTTTCCACCCAGGGCTCAGGCGACGCCGTCGCCCAGCCTAATGGGCCGCACAGCGCCCCGCCACGTGCCCTGGATCCCAGCTTCTACACGGATCCCGCCGTCCTCGAGCGCGAGCTGAACACGATCTTCCAGCGCACCTGGCAGTACGCGGGGCACATCAACGATCTTCCCGACCCCGGGACCTACGTCACCGCGAAGGCGGGAAACCAGCCAGTCCTGGTCCTGCGCGGCGCGGATGGGGAGCCGCGGGCCTTCCGAAACGTTTGCCGGCACCGCGGCTCTGAGCTCCTCACGGGCAGCGGGGCCTGCAAGAAGGCGATCCGCTGTCGCTATCACGGGTGGACCTACGATGCCACCGACGGTCGTCTGCTCGGTGTCCCGGAGCACCGCAACTTCGCTGAGCTGGACAAGTCGAAGCTCGGCCTGATGCCGGCGCGAGTCGAAGAGCTCGCGGGCTTTCTCTTCGTGAACCTCGACCCCGAGGCGCCATCTCTCGCGGAGGTCACCGAGGGCCTGGCCCCGCGGCTCGAACGCTACGGCATTCCCAACCTGCGTCGCTTCTCGTCCTCGAAGGGCGCGAGCGCCCCGGCGGTGGACGGCCAGCCCGGCGAGGGCACGCAGCCGGCCAACTGGAAGATCGTCGCGGAGAACTACCTCGAGGGCTACCACGTCCCGATCGCGCATCCCAGCCTGATGCGCCTCTACGATTACAAGCGCTACACGGCCGAGCCTCACGACGGCTGGGCGTGGTTCGACGCCCCCCTTCGCGATCAGCCCTCAGGCAATCGGATGGAGCGCCTCTACCAGCGGTTGGTGCGTCCCATGCCCGGGCTCGAGGAGGCCGACCACTACTCCTGGCGCTACGCGTTCATCTATCCCAACACCGCGATCGACCTCTACCCCGACCAGGTGAACGTCTGGCAGATCCTGCCGGCGAGAACGGACCTGACGCGCGACGTGTGGGCGTGTTTTCGCCAGGAGCGTGCCGGCCGCATGGCGCGGCTTGTCCAGCGCATCAACAACCGGATCAACACCGAGGTCCTGGCCGAGGACATCGACCTCGTCGCTCGCGTCCAGACGGGTCTCGCCACCACCGGCTATGAGCCCGGCCCGCTCTCCGCGCGCGAGGTGGCGGTGGGTTGGTTCGCCAATCGCATCCGCGCCGACCTCGGGGTGGACGGTTGAGCGCGGACAACGCGACGGCGCTCGCTCCAGATCCGCCCCAGGCGGAGCCCGACGAACGCCCGGCCGCCCGCGAGCGCATCCTCGAGGCGGCCTGTCAGCTCGTCGCTGCCGAGGGAATCGAAGACGTTCGGATTGCGCGCGTGGCGACGCGCGCCGGCGTCTCGACGGCTCTCGTCCACCATTACTTCTCCACCCGCGAGGACCTGCTCACTCAAGCGCTGCTCCATTCCTTCGCGCTCGCTGCCGACGAGCGCTTTGGTGAGGAGGCGAGCGCCGATGCCGCATCAGAGTCGGCCACCGAGGCCCTCGCCCGGGCGATCCGCACCTCGCTGCCCGAGCCGGGCGAGTCCGAGCGCGAGTGGGTCCTCTGGGTCGAGCTGTGGCTGCGGGCGGTCCGAGACCCGGAGCTGCAGCCGGTCGCCGCGGCCCTCTACGCCCGCTACCGGTCCTGGCTCGCCGCGGTAATCGGCGCTGGCGTCTCCAGCGGGGAGTTCAAGCGCGTGGATCCGGAGGCCACGGCGGACCACGCGATGGCGCTCTTGGACGGGCTCGGCTTGCGCGCGCTGCTGCGTGATCCGCAGATGGACCTTGGCCGAGCGCGGGTCACGATCGCCGAGTTGCTTGCCCCACCGCTGGGAATCGACCCAGCCGCACTGGCTCCAACGGACGGCCACTGATACGGTGGCAAGCGGCTTGGGGAACTGGGAGGATCTGACCCGCCGCGAGGTGCTCATTGCGGGCGCGGGTGCCGGATTGGCTCTGTACGGCCTCTCCGGGTGCACGGTCTCGCGTCAGGTCGACCGGTCGGCCACGGGCGTCATCACCCCGAAGGTCGACGGCGACCTTCTGATCTACAACTGGGCGCAGTACATGGACCCGGCGCTGAAGAAGGAGTTCTCCGAGAAGTACGGCGTCGAGGTCTCCGAGGTGAACTACGACAACCTCGAGGCGATGGTCGTAAAGCTTCGCTCGGGCGCCCAATACGACCTGATCTGGCCCTCGACCGAGTACGTGGCGAGGCTCGCCCAAGAGGGACTGCTCGCCCGGTTCGACCGCGACAAGCTCCCCAACGCGGACAACATCGATCCGTTTTACGACAGCCCCTGGTGGGATCCCCAGAACGAGTACGGAATCCCCTACACGTACTACACCACCGGAATCGCCTGGCGGGATGACGAAGTCACCGGTATGACCGGCTCGTGGAGCGACCTCGTGAACCCCGACGGTGCCGGGCGCATGTTCATCCTCGACGACTTCCAGGAGGCGATCGGCGAGGCAAACCTGATCAACGGCTACGACCTGAACACTCCCGACGCCGACGAGCTGGAGCAGTCCAAGGCGACGCTGCTCGAGCAGAAGGAGAACGCGCGTGGCTTCTCCACGAACTCGGTCCAGAACCTCGTCTCGGGCACCGCGGTCATCCACCAGGCGTGGAACGGCGACATCGTCAACGTCCGCAACCAGGTGGACGAGCCCGAGCTCTACAAGTACCAGACGTGCGAGGAGGGGGTTCCCGTGGGGACGGACCTCATGTGCATCCCCATCAGCGCCCGCAGTCCCGGGACCGCGATGCTTTTCATGGACTGGATCCTGGAACCTGAGAACGCTGCGCGCAACGTCAACTGGAACGGCTATCCCCAACCCGTCGAGGGCGGCAGCCAAGCCTTCGCGAAGCTCGCCAAGGAGGAGCCGTCGATCGACGTCGACCTCGAGGCGCTCGAGACGAGCGCGCTCGAGTACCGCCTCGACGACCCCGAGGCACGGCAGCTCTGGACCGAGACCTTCACCGAGGTCAAGGCGAGTTAATCCATGGCGGCCGGCGGTTTTTGGACCCGGTTCCTCGTTCCCGGTGGACTCTGGCTCCTGCTGCTGTTCGCGATCCCGCTCGGCTTCGTCCTCGCCCTCTCTTTCGGCTACGTGGACGACCTCGGTCGCGCGGTCTATTCCTCAGAGCTCGACAACTACGGCGACGCTTTCGATCCCACCTATCTGCCGGTGCTCTTGCGCTCCGTCCTCTATGCGTTCCTGACGACGGCCCTCTGCCTCGCGATCGGCTACCCGGTGGCCTACTACATCGCCCGCTACGGAGGCAGGTACCGAAACGCGCTGATCGCGCTCCTCGTCCTGCCGTTCTTCGTCAACTACCTCGTGCGCACCTACGCGTGGGTCGCGCTCTTGGCCGATGAGGGGCTCGTCAACAGCGCCATCGTCGACCTGGGGATCCGCGACACGGGAATCCAGATGATCAACACTCCCTGGGCGGTCATCGGCGGCCTCACCTACGGCTATCTCGTGTTCATGATCCTGCCGGTCTACGGGGCGCTCGAGCGGCTGGACAGCTCGGTGATCGAGGCGGGCAAGGACCTCTACGGGACGCCGCTTCAAACCTTTCTCCACGTCACCTTGCCGCAGACCAGGCAGGGGATCCTCGCGGGCGGGGTGTTGGTCTTCCTGCCCGCCGTTGGAGACTTCGTCGCCGCTCAGCTGCTGGGCGGCCCCGACACCTACATGGTCGGCAACCTGATCCAGGACCAGTTCTTCACGGCCAATAACTGGCCGTTCGGCGCGGCGCTCACGGTCGTGATGATGCTGTTCCTGTCGATCTGGATGATCTTTTACCTGCGCTCAGCGGCGCGCGAGGCAAGGACCGAGGCCGCATGAGCGCCTTCGATAAGCCTCGCTTCCTGCGCCTGTTCACGGCGGGCGTCTACTTCTTCCTTTTCGCCCCGATCTTCGTCGTGATCCTGTTCTCGTTCAACTCGATCAAGTCGCTTGTCTCGTTCCAGGGCATCTCGCTCGAGTGGTACCAGGCGTTCCTCGACAACCCCGAGCTTCGCGAGTCCCTGTTCGTCTCGCTCGAGGTCGCTCTGCTGACGATGATCGTCTCGACCGTGATCGGAACGGCGCTCGCCATCGGCCTCGTGCGAGCCCGCGCGAAGTGGGCGCCGGGCGCGAACATCCTGATGCTGGTGCCGCTGGTGACGCCGGAGATCGTGGCGGGCATCTCGGCCCTTTTGATCTTCTCCCAGCTCGGGATCGCTCTCTCGTTCTGGACGATCGTGCTCGCGCACATCACCTTCTCGATCTCGTACGTGACGATCGTGGTGCGGGCGCGCATGGCGGCGATCAGCGAGGAGGTCGAGGAGGCGGCCATGGACCTTGGGGCAAGCCGCTGGGGCTCAGTGCGGCTGGTGCTCGTGCCCGCCTTGTGGCCCGCGGTGGTTGCCGCGGGTCTCCTTGTCTTCGCCTTCTCCTTCGACGACTTCGTCCTCTCCTTCTTTACGACCGGCGAGGACCTGCAGCCGCTGCCCGTGCGGATCTGGTCCGCGATCCGCTTCGGGCTCGACCCCACGATCAACGCGATCGGCACGCTGATGATGGTGGTCTCGCTGACCGCGATCGGGCTGGCCATTTTGATCCCGAGGCTGTTCGGGCGCAAGGAGAGCGGATTCAAGGTATTGACCGCAGGAGAGGGATAAGGGAGTTATGGAAGCGATTAGTGAGGCGATCCGACTCGAGAGCGTTACCAAGCGCTTCGGTGATTTCACGGCCGTTGACGACGTCGACCTGACGATCCCCGAGGGCGAGTTCTTCTCGCTGCTCGGGCCGTCCGGCTGCGGCAAGACGACGACGTTGCGGATGCTGGCGGGCTTCGAGGTTCCCACGGAGGGACGCATCCTGCTCGAGGGCGAGGCGGTCGAGAACGTGCCGCCGTATGAGCGCGACGTGAACATGGTCTTTCAGAGCTACGCGCTGTTCGAGCACCTCGACGTCACCGACAACGTCGCCTTCGGGCTGCGGCGCAAGAAGGTGCCGAAGGATGAGTTGCGGACCCGGGTCGCCGAAGCGCTCGAGCTGGTTGGTCTGTCGGAACGGACGCACGCGCGCACGACCGAGCTCTCAGGCGGCCAGAAGCAGCGGGTGGCCCTGGCGCGCGCCTTGGTGAACCGTCCCAAGGTGCTCCTGCTCGACGAGCCGCTCGGCGCGCTCGACCTGAAGCTCCGTCGCCAGATGCAGGTGGAGCTGAAGGCGATCCAGCGCGAGGTGGGGATCACGTTCGTCTACGTGACCCACGACCAGGAGGAGGCGCTCTCGATGTCCGACCGCATCGCGGTCATGACCCAGGGCCGCGTCGCTCAGTGCGCGCCGCCGGAGGACGTCTACGAGCGGCCGAGCGAGGAGTTCGTCGCCGGCTTCATCGGCATCTCGAATCTCCTCTCCGGGGTCGTCGAGGACGATCGCCGCGTGCGGATTGCCGACGGGCTGCGGGTGGAGGCGCCGGTTCCGGCCGAGCTCGTCCCCGGCGACACGGTCCAGCTCTCGGTGCGACCCGAGAAGATCGCCGTCGACGAGGAGGTCACCGCCGACATGGTGGGTGTCGACGCGACGGTCGAGGCGCGGGTCTACCTCGGCGTCATGACCCAGATCACGGTTGCGATCGGCAACGGCTCTCGCCTGGTCGCCCTCGAGCAGGCCACCTACAGCGCTCGCGCCGACGATCGCTGGGAGCGAGGCGCGAAGGTCCGGGTCGGCTGGCACCCCGAGCACTGCCTCGTGCTGCGCTGAGACTTCGGTCTTGAGTCGCGGATCAGCTCTCGGCCGCTTGGCGGGCGGCGACACCGGTGATCGTGGACCCGACCACCGCCGCGGCAGTGAGCGGCCCGACGTCGGTCGTGCCCCAGCCCCCCGGCACGGTTTCGACGACGTCCGCGCCGCGGAGATCGAGCGCCTCGCCGAGCGTGCGGACCGCAGCGAGGAGCTCTCGTGGCAAGAGGCCGCCGGCTTCGGGGGTCCCCGTGGATCCGGCGAACGCCGGGTCGAGCACGTCGATGTCGACGCTCAGGTAGGCGGGGCCGCGGTCGACGATGGCGATGGCCCGGCGAACTACCTCATCGATCCCGTCGGTGCGGACGGTCTCGGCGGTGAAATGCGTGATCCCGGCGTCCGCCTGCCAGGCGAACTCCTCGGGCCCCGGCCAGCCGCCCCGCAGGCCGATCTGGACGTAGCGAGCGGGATCGACATGGCCGTCGGAGACGAGCTTTCGCATCATCGTTCCGTGGTTGTCGCTGTGCCCGTACACGTGCGGGGCCGTGTCGGTGTGGGTGTCGAAGTGGACGAGCCCCAGAGCCCCGTGCTCGTCCGCGCACGCTTGCAGCGACGGGAGCGTGATCGAGTGGTCCCCGCCCAGCACAAGGGGCATTGCACCGCCGGCGACCACCTGCTCCACAGTCGCTTCGATCGCCGTTCGGGAGGCTTCGGGATCGAATGCCCTGACGGGAGCGTCTCCGAAGTCGAGCAGGCCGAGCAGGTCGTCCGGGTCGACACCGGAGCTCACCTCGGGGCCAATCCATCTGCTGGCGACCCTGATCGCGCGTGGGCCTTCGCGCGTGCCGGAGCGGTCGCTCGCGAGCAGATCGAAGGGCGCTCCAACGATCGCCACGTCGATCCCGTCCAGCTCGGCGGGATCCTCGGACCAGGGCAGACCTGCGAACGTCACCAGCCCCGCGTAGGGCGGCTTGTGCTCGGGGTCTGGCCAGCGAGCCGACGGTTCGATCACGTGCGCTGCGAGTATCCCCGACAGGCCGCCAAGGGGACCTGCGGCCCCAACCACTAAGGAGAGGCGATGGCCACTGCGGAACTCACCAAGCTCAAGAACTTCATCGGCGGCGAGGCTGTGGACCCGGCAGACGGAGCCACCGAGGAGGTGCTCAATCCTGCCACTGGCGAGCCGATCGCCGAGGCCCCGCTCTCGAGCGCCGAGGACGTTGACCGCGCCGTGGGGGCCGCACGCAAGGCGTTTGAGACCTGGTCGAAGACGACTCCGAAGGAGCGCTCCGAGCGCCTGCTCGCGCTCGCCTCCGTGATCGAGGACCATGCCGACGAGCTCTCAGCGATCGAGTCAGCCGAGGCCGGCAAGCCGATCCAGAACGTGATCGAAGAGGAGATGCCGGGCAACTCGGACAACCTGCGCTTCTTTGCCGGCGCGGCGCGCCTCATGGAGGGCAAGGCATCGGGCGAGTACGTGGAGAACCGCACCTCGATGATCCGCCGCGAGCCCGTGGGCGTCGTCGGGCAGATCACCCCGTGGAACTACCCCCTATCGATGGCGGTCTGGAAGATCGGGCCGGCACTCGCGACCGGCAACACGATCGTGCTGAAGCCAGCCGAGAACACTCCGATGGGCACGCTGCGCCTCGCCGAGCTCGCCGCGGAGGTGTTCCCCCCGGGCGTGCTAAACGTCATCGGCGGCCATGGCGATCCCGCTGGCGCCACGCTCGTGCGCCACGTCGATGTCGACATGATCTGCCTCACCGGCTCGCCAGGAACGGGCAAGTGGATTGCGCGCGAGGCGGCCGACACGCTTAAGCGTGTCCACCTCGAACTGGGCGGCAAGGCGCCGGTCATCGTCTTCGACGACGCTGACATGGAGGCGGTGGCCGAGACCGTCGCCGGCACCGGCCTCTACAACGCCGGCCAGGACTGCACCGCGGCCTGCCGCGTGCTCGCCGCCGACGGTGTCTACGACGATGTCGTCTCCGGCCTCGCGGAGCAGGCGCAGGGATACGTGTTGGGAGATACCTCGTCGCCCGACACCACGCTCGGCCCCGTCATCTCGCAACCGCAGCGCGAGCGGGTCGAGGGCTTCCTCGAGCGCCGCGGCTCGCACGCCGAGATCGTGACCGGCGGGGAGGAGCCCGACCTCCCCGGCTACTTCCTCGAGCCGACCATCGTCGCCGGGCTCGAACAGGACGACGAGATGATCCAAAACGAGGTCTTCGGGCCGGTGATCACCGTGCAGCGCTTCGGAGATGAGGCCAACGCGGTCGAGTGGGCCAACGGCACCCGCTACGGCCTCGGCTCCTCGGTCTGGACGCGCGACGTCGGCCGAGCGCACAGGGTCGCCAACGCCCTGCGGTTCGGCGTCGTGTGGCTGAATGACCACATCACGTTCTGCTCGGAGATGCCTCACGGCGGCTACAAGGAGACCGGCTACGGCCGCGACCTCTCGATGTACGCGCTCGAGGACTACACCGAGATCAAGCACGTGATGGTGAACACGGAGCAGTAGGGATCCCGGCGGCCCTAAAGGCATGCGGATAGTCGTCATAGGCGCCGGCCTCGCCGGCCTCGCCAGCGCCGAGCAGCTGACGCGCGACGGACATGACGTGGTGGTGCTCGAGGCTCGGGACCGCGTGGGCGGGCGCGTCTGGTCGCGGGAGCTCGAGAACGGCGCGATCGTCGAGATGGGGGCTGAGTTCATCCTCGCTCACAACACCGTGGTGCGCGAGACTGCGGCGCGCCTCGGACTCGAGCTGGCGGACAAGGGAATGCGCTATGGCCGCAGGGAGTTTCGCGGCGGGCCTGAGTTCAGCCGAGAAGCCCTTGACGCCGGCGTGGCCGAGGTCGAGCGAGCCCTGGCCGCCGGCGAGGGGGACGGCGTCTCGGCGAAGGCGCTGATCGATCGACTTCCGATCGAGCCGGAGGTGCGCGTGGCGCTCACGGCGCGGACGGAGGTGTCCGCCGCGAGCCCGGCCGACCAGGTCGCCGCAGCCGCGCTCGTCGCGGTCGCGCACATCGACGATTTCCCCTCGCCGAGCGTGGCGGGAGGCAATCAGCGCCTCGCACGCGAGCTGGCGGAGCGACTGGACAATCCGGTGCGGCTAAGTGAGCCGGCGCGCGTCGTCGCCTGGAACGAGGATGCGGTGACCGTCCGCACCGATTCCGCAGAGGTGAAGGCCGATGGCTGCGTGGTCGCGGTTCCCGCAAGCGTTGTGGACGCGATCGACTTCGAGCCGGCGCTCCCCGAAGGCCTGGAGCATGCACTCGCAGGCGTCTCCTACGGCCATGCGGCGAAGCTCTTCGTGCCCCTGCTCTCGTCGGCGCCGCCAAGCGCGATCCTGAGCATCCCGGGCCACTTCTGGGCGTGGACGGCCACCGGGGCCGACCGGCGAGGTGCAGCCCGTCGCGAGCTCTTTCGCCGGATCGTCGCCGGCGCTCAAGGCTCTTGGCGTCGAGGAGGGGCCGGAGCGCTGGGCGCGGGAGCTCGCGGCGCTCCGGCCCGACCTCGACCTCGCGACCGACGCGGCGATGGTCTCCACCTGGGACGACGACCCCTGGATCCAGGCGGCGTACTCGACCTGGGTCAGGACTGAGTTGACCGACGTGCTGGCACGGCGCCACGGCTCGCTCGCCTTCGCCGGCGAGCACACGGCGGGCGAGTGGCACGGCCTCATGGAGGGCGCGCTTCGCAGCGGCATGCGGGCAGCGGGGCAGTTCGCCTGAGGGCTTGATACTCACTCGCCACGGGTAGCTGCGTGCGATGTCGATGCCGCCTGGCCCACCCCTCCCCTCACCCCGGGGTCCGATCAGCGAGTCGATCGTCCGCGCGCTCGCCGGGGCGCGCTCGCGCATCCCGCAACCCGTTATTCACGCGGCCGACCCGCTGGCCGATGACGACCTTCACCTCGCCCTCTACGTCTGCTACGAGCTTCACTACCAAGGATTTGCCGGGGTGGATCCGAGCCGGGAATGGGACCTATCGCTCCTGGGAGTTCGGCAGGATCTCGAGCGGGAGTTCCTCGGTGAGCTCACGAAGTCTGTGCCGAGGCGCGACGCCATCAGTCCAGGGGACGTCGGCGCCCTCCTTTTCGATCTGGCCGGGGAGGGTGACGGCCCCTCGCTCTCGCGCTACCTGAAGTCGCGCGGCACGCTCGAGCAGTTTCAGGAGTTCGCGATCCATCGCTCCGCCTATCAGCTCAAGGAAGCGGATCCCCACACGTGGGCGATTCCCCGCCTCCGCGGAGCACCGAAGTCCGCACTCGTCGAGATTCAAGTCGACGAGTACGGATCTGGATCGCCTGAGCGGGCTCACTCAGCTCTCTTCGCCAATGCGATGGAGGCGATCGGGCTCGTGGGCTCGTACGGCGCGTACCTCGACGAGATTCCTGGGTTCACGCTCGCGACCGTCAACTTGATCTCGGCACTTGGCCTGAGCCGGCGCCACCGCGGCGCGCTCGTCGGGCACCTCGCAATGTTCGAGATCAGCTCGGCGCTTCCAAACGGTCGTTACGCGCAGGGATTGCGGCGGCTGGGCTTCGAGGGCGACGCGGTCGAGTTCTTCGACGAGCATGTCGAGGCCGATTCGGTGCACGAGAACATCGCCGCCTACGACATGGCTCAGGGCCTCGCGCGAGCCGAACCCGAGTTAACGCCGCAGATCCTGTTCGGGGCCGAGGCGCTGCTGTTGCTCGAGGAGCGCTTCGGGGCTCGTTTGCTCGACGCCTGGGAGCAGGCCGAGTCCTCCCTGCGGCGGGTCTCGGCACCGCTCGCTATCTGAGAGAGGCGTGGCGTTGAAGGTCACGTATGTCCTGCCCGTGCGGTGGAGCCAGGGGGGTGATTTGGAGGAGCTCGCGACCTACCTGCGGGGGATTGCAGGGCAAGTGGACGAGGTGATCGTGGTCGATGGATCCGAGCCCATGCTCTTCGAGCGCCATGCGCGAGCGCTCGGCGAGTTCGTCCGGCACGTCCCTCCGCATCGGGACCTGGGGTTTGCCATGGGCAAGGTCGATGGCGTCGTCACGGGGATACGGGAGGCTTCGCACGAGCGCGTCGTCATCGCCGACGATGACGTTCGGTACACAGCGGGCTCGCTGGAGCGAGTCGCGGCCGCGCTCGATGGGGCCGACCTGGTGCGCCCTCAGAACTACTTCGATCCGCTCGTCTGGCACGCACGCCTGGATACGGCGCGGAGCCTGCTGAACCGGGTGTTCTCCGGCGACTTCGATGAGCCGGCGGCTGACTTCCCTGGCACCCTCGCGGTACGCCGTTCCTCGTTCCTGGCGATGGGTGGCTACGACGGCAACGCCCTCTTCGAGAACCTGGAGCTGATCCGCACCGTGCGTGCTGCGGGCGGGGTTGTGGAAAGTCCGCTCGACTTCTACGTCGCGCGACGCCCGCCGACCACAAGCCATTGGGCCCGTCAGCAAGTGCGCCAGGCCTACGATGACTTCGCCCTCCCGCTGCGCATGGCGGCGTGGCTTTTGTTGCCGTGGATCCTCCTCCTGGTTGCGATCCGGAGTGGGTGGCGAGGGATCTTCGCCCTGGGACTAGCCTCGGTCGCCACCGCCGAGCTTGGGCGCCGCCGCGGCGGCGGCACGTCAGTCTTTCCTGCGTCGGCTCCTTGGCTTGCCCCAGCTTGGATTCTTGGACGCGTCGTCTGCGCGTGGCTGGCCGTCGTTGCCCGGCGCCGCGGGGGCGCCCCGTACCGGCAGGGCCGGATTCCTCTTGCCGCTCACCGTCAGCGGCGGCTAAGGCAGCGCTACGCGGCGCGGCCGTTGGCGGTTGCGTCTGGGGGTCGCGCTGAGGCTGGTGCGCTGCCGCTCTCGGCCTCGAAGTCGACGAGCTTGTGAGTGGCGTCGCAGAAAGGCTTCGTTCGGGACTTGCCACAGCGACATAGCGCGACCGTCCTGCGGGTGACCTCGATCGGGTTCCCCTCCTGATCGATGATGCGCAGGGGACCGCGCACCAGATAGGGACCATTTCGGCAGGGCGTGATCGTCAGCTCGTCCACGACTGGCGACTACCCGAAGCGCGCCCGCGCGAACTCGAGAAAGGCTTGGGCCGCAGGGGTATGGCGGCGGTTCATCCGCCAGATCAAGCTGACGGGCAGGCGCACGCGCGGGCGCAGCGGAACCGCGGCCACGTCGGGCCCCGCGGGGTGAAGGTAGCCGGCAGGAAGCAACGCGACGCCGAGCCCGTGGGAGGCGAGTGAGCGAATCGTCTCCAGCTCGAACGTCTCATAGGCGTAAGCGGGCGCAGGATCCGCTCGCTCGAGCTCGCTGTCGACCGCACGCCGCAGAGCGGAGGCACGCCGGAACCCGATCAGCGGGTCGTCGGCGAGCTGGGTAACACGCACCGACGAACGACCCGCGAGCGCATGGGAGGGAGACATCACCGCCACCAGCTCCTCCTCGTAGAGAGATCGAACCGTCATATCGGCGCCCGCCTCCGCGGGGTCGAGCAGCGCGAACGCCAGATCGAGCTCGTCCCGCCGAAGCATGGCGAGGATGATGTCCGCTGTCTGCTCGTGCAGGTGGATCCCGACCCCGGGGTGGCCGTCCCGAAACTCCTCCAACATCGCCGGCACCGCAAGGCTCGCCAGCGGGAGCGACCCGATATCCACGCGCCCGCGAAGCAGGCCCTCGAGCTCGCTCAGCTCCTGCCGGGCAGACTCGACCTCTGAGAGCACCCGCGTGGCGCGCGCGAGCAGCAGGCCTCCCGCTTCGGTGAGGTCGACCCTGCGAGTGGTGCGCCGCAGGAGCTCGGTACCCAGCTCGGCCTCCAGTCGGCGGATCTGCTGCGAGAGGGCCGGCTGCGCAACGCCGATCTCCTGGCTGGCTCGCGTGAAGTGGCGGTGCCTCGCAACGGCCACGAAGTACTCAAGCTGGCGCAGCTCCATAGCGGATTCAGTCTATTTCGTTATTAATTAAAGAGCAAATATGTCTTGGACTTATCGCATGCCACGTGTCACGCTGAGACTGGGAATGGCTTTTGCCCAGACGATGAAGGACGCATCCGAGGCGAGCGACTCGATTCGCGTCGAAGTTGTGCTCGGCGATGACGGTGAGGGCAATCGCCTTATGAGGGAGATGACGGATGAGATCGATCGCGTCTACGGCGACCGAGACGGTTCGGTGCTCTCGGTTTCCGCTCATCCCGCCGAGCTGAGCGCTCCGGCAGGCGCCCTCCTCGTCGTTCGCGACGGCGTCGAGGCGATCGGCTGTGGCGCGCTTAAGCGATTGGACGACGAGACCTGCGAGATCAAGCGGATGTACCTGAAGCCGAGGTGGCGCGGCCGCGGGATCTCGGCCGTGCTCCTCGAAGCGCTGGAGAGACGTGCCCGCGAACTCGGCTACCAGCGAGCTCGACTCGACACCGGCGACCGTCAACCCTCTGCTCGCCGCCTCTACGAGGGTGCCGGCTACCGGCCGATTCCCGACTACAACGGCAACTCGATGGCGCGGTTCTGGTTCGAGCGGGAGCTCGGCCCGCAGGTCACGATTCGCCGCCGGCTGCGGGCCGGCGACGCCGAGGCGATCGTCGCACTGCACGACCGCATCTACCCGGCGGTCTACGGCGTCGACAGCTCCTTCGTCGACGACATCCGGGTGACGCTCGACGAGCTCGCCGAGCGTGGATGGCCTGGGCCTGGCGAGGGCATCTGGGTGGTGGAGAGCGAGGGCGAGGTCGCCGGCTGCCTCGCGCTCACCGATGAGGGGGACGGTGAGGGGCGCGTTCGCGTCTTTCTGCTCGCCGAGAGCCTGCGGGGCTTCGGGCTCGGACGGCGTCTTTTCGGCGAGCTCTTGGCGAAGGCACGGGCGGAGTCGTACGAGCGGCTCACGCTGTCGACGTTCAGCGACCTGCGGGCGGCGGCGCACCTCTATCGCGACGCCGGGTTCGAGCTGGTCGGCTCAGAGCATGCCCCTCGCTGGGGCCGCGACGAGTTCACCTACCAGCATTACGAGCTGCGTCTCTGACGGCTACGGGGCCGCGCCCGTGGCTCCCACACCGCCGGCGCCCGGGGCGACCGCCCCCTCCTCGCGCGTCAGCCTGTGGGCGAGGTAGACCGGGATGATTGAGATCAGGATCACCAGCACGGCGACGACGTTCACGATCGGAAGCTGGTTGGGACGCGAGATGTTGTTGAAGATCCAGATCGGGAGCGTCTCGTCCCCGGCGCCGATCGTGAACGTGGTGACGATGATCTCGTCGAATGAGAGCGCGAAGGCCAAAAGCGCACCGGCCACCAGGGCGGTCCGCATGTTTGGGAGCGTGATGCGCCGGAACGTCTGCAACGGGCTCGCCCCCAGGTCGGCGGAGGCCTCCTCGAAGGAGCCGGACAGCCGTCGCAGCCGGGCGATCGCGTTGTTATAGATGACGACGATGCAGAAGGTCGCGTGCCCGACGACGATCGTGAACAGGCCGAGGTCGATGCCGAGGAACTGCGTGAAGGTCGAGTTGAGCGCGATCCCGGTGACAATCCCCGGCAGAGCGATCGGGATGATCACCAGGAACGAGATCGTCTCGCGGCCGAAGAAGCGATGGCGCGCGACCGCCAGTGAGGCCAGCGTGCCGAGCACGAGTGCGATCACGGTGGCGAGGGCCCCAGCCTTCAGCGAGTAGAGGAACGCGTCGCGCGCGCCGGGGTTATCGAAGGCCTTGCCGAACCAGTCGAGGGTGAACCCCTCCGGAGGCCACGCCGTCGAGACCTCCGAGTTGAAGGCGTAGATCGCGATCACGATCAGCGGCACGTAAATGAACCCGAGGACAACGGTGACGCCGAGGCGAAGCAGGAGCCTGGATCCGCGCGAGAGCCTCATCAGATGTGCTCGAACGCGCCCAGCCGGCGGGCGATCAGCAGGTAGACGACCATTACCACGATCGGCACCACCGAGAAGGCGGCCGCGAGGGGCAGGTTGTTGGTGAAGTTCGCATAGACGACCGTGCCGATGAACTGCGTCTTTGTGAGCAGTGTCGGGGCGATGAAGTCGCCGAGTGTGAGCGAGAAAGTAAAGATCGAGCCCGCGACCACAGCGGGGAAGACCAGCGGCATGATCACCCGGCGGAAGGTGTAGGAGGGGCGCGCACCGAGGTCCTCCGACGCGCTCAGCAGGGAGTCGGAGATCCGCTCAAGCCCGGCGTAGACGGGGATAACCATGTACGGCAGCCAGAGATAGGTCATGACGAGCCAGACGCGCACGGTCCCGCTGGTCGGCGCCGATAGGCCGATCGGCTCGAGCACCCAGTTGAGGACGCCTTCCTCGCTCAGGATCGTGCGCCACGCGTATGCCTTCACCAGGTAGGCGGACCACAGGGGCATCAGCACAGCGACCACCAGCAGGCCCCTCGCGCGGGGCGAGGCGACCTTCGCCATATAGAAGGCGAGCGGGAAGGCGAGGAGCGCGCAGGTGACGGTGACCAGGGCCGCGATCCCGATCGTCCGCCCGGCAATCGAGCGGTACACCTCCTCGGTGAGGATGGTGTCGAAGTTCTCGGTGGTGAAGGTCTGCTCGACCTCGCCGGAGAGCTCGCCCAGGGTCCAAAACGACGCGATGAGCATCACCGCGAGCGAGCCGAGGTAGCCCACGACGAGCCACCCGACCGGCCCGGCCAGAAGGGCCCCGACCTGAAGCCGGGGACGACCGTGGAAGAGGTCGGCGAGCCTGCGGCCCGCCGACCTCCTTCGCGCCGGCGCTGTTACGCCTGCTTCCACGGCCTAGTTCCCAGGGTTTCCCTCAGCCCTTGACCTCCGTCCAGCCCTGGACCCACTCGTCATAGGTCTTGCAGTCGTCGTTGCCGTCGCCGCAATCCGAGACCGGTGTCTTCCAGTACTCGATCTGGTCGAAGAACTCCTCGTCGTCGGCCTTGAACACGTCGCAGTGATCGGCAGTGCCGAAGTACGCCGGGTCGAGCTTGCCCGTGAGATCGCACGACTTCTCGTTGGCGGGCGCTTCGCCGAACCACACCGCGACCTGCGCGTTCACCTCCGGATCTAGGATGTGGTTCATCCAGAGGTACATGCAGTTGGGATTCTCGGCCTCGGAGCTGATCATCCACGTGTCGGACCAACCCGTCGCGCCCTCCTCTGGCAGGACCACCTCGACCGGCTCCTCCTCGCCCTGGAGCACGTTCGCCTGATATTGCCAGGTGGTACCCACGGTGGAGTCGCCGTTCTCGAACGCCGAGATCTGCTTCAGCGCGTCGGACCAGTACTCGCCAACGTGCTCGGACTGTCCCTTCAGCAGGTCGATGGCCGCGTCGAACTGCTCCTGGTTGAGCTCGTACGGATCCTCGATCCCGAGGTCCGGCTCGTGCTCACGCAGATAGAGCGCCGCATCGGCGATGTAGATCGGATTGTCGTAGGCGGTGACGTTCCCGGAGTAGTCGGACGCCTTGTCGAAGACGACGTCCCACGACTTCGGTGCCGGCGTCACCTCGTCCGTGTTGTACATCAGCAGGTTGGAGCCGCGACCGTGCGGCACGCCGTACTCCTGGCCATCGAACGTGTTCCAAGGCTGCTCCTTCAGCGCGTCAAACACGTCCTCGTAGTTGGGGATGAGGTCGACGTTGACGGGAGCAACGTCGCCGCCCTCGACCAGCCGGCCGGAGGCGTCGCCCGATGCCGAGACGCCGTCGTACTCGCCCGTGCGCATCAGCTGCACCATCTCGTCCGACGTGGCCCCGGCCTTGAAGTTCACCTTGCAGCCGGTCTCCTTCTCGAACGGAGTGACCCAGTCGACGTTGGGGTCGGTCGAGCCGTCCTCCACGTAGCCGACCCAGCCGACCAGGTTCAGCTCGCCCTCCGGCTCGCCGACCTCGCTCGGCACGTCGGCGCTCGATTCGCCCTCATCGTCGTCGCTGCCGCATCCAGCCGCAAAAGCCAGCATGAACGCGACCAGGCCCCCCACGACAAGCCAAGCCCATCGCGCGGAGTGTTGGTTGGTGCTACTCACTGGATCCTCCCTCTTGGTTGCTCTCCTCAGGAATTGCGACCGCGTGCTCCGATCGCCATCCGACAAGCGTTTCCCTGCCACGGGTCTCGATCGCCTCAGCCGAGGGAGAATCGAGGTTCTGCTCCACGACCTGTAGCTCGCCACCGGCCGCGAGCGCGACCGTGTAGCGAGTGATCATCCCGGCGTAGGCGACGTCGGCGATCCGCCCCTCCTCGGTCTCATACGCATCGGTGCCTTCGTCCCGGCTGAGCAGGCGCACCTTCTCGGGCCGGACGGTGAAGCGGCGTCCGTTTCGCTCGAGCACGTTCGACACGCCTACGAACCCGCTCACGAAGGGGTTTTGAGGGTGCTCGTAGACCTCCCACGGAGGGCCTACCTGCTCGATCCTTCCCTCGTTGAACACGGCCAGGCGGTCGGACATGGTGAGCGCCTCCTCCTGGTCGTGAGTGACGTAGATGAACGTGATGCCCACATCCGTCTGAATCTGCTTGAGCTCGACCTGCATCTGTTCGCGAAGCTTCAGATCGAGGGCGCCGAGAGGCTCGTCGAGGAGCAGCAGGCGCGGGCGGTTGATGATCGCGCGGGCCAGGGCCACCCGCTGCCGCTGGCCACCGGAGAGCTCTGAAGGTTTGCGCTCGCCGTACTCGGCAAGACGCACCATCTCGAGCGCCTCGGTGCGCCGGCTACGCCGCTCTTCCGAATCGACCCCGCTCACCCGCAGCCCGTATTCGACGTTGGCGCCCACCGACATGTGCGGGAACAGGGCGTAGTCCTGAAAGACGGTGTTGACCGGCCGGTCGTAGGCCGGGAGCCCGGTGACATCGTTGCCTCCGAGCTCCACCCGTCCGGCGTCGGGCGCTTCGAAGCCGGCGATCATTCGCAGCGTCGTGGTCTTGCCCGAGCCCGAGGGCCCAAGCATCGTGAAGAACTCGCCGGCCGCGATCTCCAGGTCGACGGAATCAACCGCAACTACGTCGCCGTAGGCCTTCCGCAGGCCGACCAGCCGCACATCCGGCTCGGCGCCAGCGGTGGCGCCGCTCGACGAGGCAGGCGTTGAAACCGAGTGCTCCACTGAGTACAAGCGCGCTGAACGCGCCCGCCGACGTTACTTGAGCTTGAGGTTTCGCGCTTGGCCAAAATCGCGCGCTCCCGTTGGACGCTGGCGTTAAACGGTTCTTCAGGCTCCGAACAGGGCACGGGTGCCGGCCGTGACGACGGCAGCCACCGCCACGGCGAGGAGCGCGGAGCCGTCGCGCCACAGGATGAGGCCGGCGGCGCCGACCCCGAGGATCCGCTCGTCGACGACGAGCTCACCCCCCTCATCGGAGCTCAGCGTCTGAACGGCTATGAGTGCAGCTAGGAGGGCGGGCGCGAGCAGCGCGATGACCTGCTGCACCGGGTCCGGGAGGTCGCGCCCGCCGAGCAGCACCGGACCGGCGGCGCGGATCAGCGCGGTCGCCACGGCGAGGACCGCGATGGTGATCCAGACCTCGGTCACTCGGAGCTCTTCGGTGGCGGTTCTCGCCTGCCTCGCCCGGTGGCCAGCCCCAGGAGTGCGGCGGCGGAGGCGACGATGATGGGGACCCCTGCGGGCGTGAGCGGGATCAGGGCTAGGGCGATCAGGGCCCCGAGGGCGGCCACGATCGCCGGGCGCCCTGGCCGCAGCTCGCCCTCGACCAGCAGGGCCAGGAAGAAGGCTGGAAAGAGTGCGTCCAGGCCGAGTGCATCGGGGTCGGCGATGACGTCGCCGGCGAGCACCCCGATCACAGTCCCGGCCACCCAGCACGGATAGGACGGCAGTGTGGCGCCCATCATGAAGACGGTGTCGAAGCGCCCGTCACCGCGGCTGGCCGCGGCCCAGGAGAAGTCGATCATCGTCTGGCCGACGGCGGCGCGCCGCAGCCTGCCGCCGCGCAGAGACGGGGCGAGCGCCACCCCCATCGGCCCGTACCGGGCGTTCAGCAGAATTCCCGCGGCGATCGCGGCGAGCGCGCCGCCGCCTGCCGCCAAGACGGCGGTGGCAGCGAACTGAGCGGACCCCGCGAACAGAAGCGCGGACATCACGATGGGCGCGATAGGTCCCATCAGGGGCTCGGCGATCACGCCGAAGGAGATGGCGAGCAGCACCGCGACGACCGCGTAGGGCACGCCGGCGCGGATGCCCTCGCGGAAGGCCGGGTCTCGAACGATGCTCATCCGGGCATTTAAGCCGAGACCCCCCGGACCTCCGATGGAGGTCCCGGGGGCCTGGGCCCTGGCTGGTTTCGTCCTGCGCGGCTAGAAGCCGGCGCGGTGCCTGGTGCGAAAGCCGCGGGAGGAGCGCATGTCATTGCTCCAGCCGGGGCCCCTGCCGGCGGTCATCGAGGTGTCAAATCGCAGTCCGGCGACTGTGAGGTAGGCGTGACCCGAGTGCGCGTAGACGGTGAGGCGATTGCCCTTGCCGGCCCTTCCCCACCGCATGAACCCGGATGAGGGCATCGGGCTGTCGACGAAACCACCGCCGTGGAGCGCGTAGGAGACGGCGCCGGAGCAGTCGTAGCAGTTGTCCCGGAAGCTGGCATGGCCACCGCCGTAGCAGTAGCCCTTGCCCTTCGCAATTCTGTTCGCGGCGCGGATCACCTTGACGATACGCGCGGGAGCATTACACGGCGGTACCGCTCTGCCGTTGCGAAGCTTGGCGCCACCGTGGCGGGAGCAGTCGGTACCTCCGCCACCTCCACCGCCGCCACCGCCAGAACCCACGCCGCCTGAGCCGGCGAGCGAGGGGGTCGCAGTGAGGGCGAGGGCGGCGCAGCCGGCCACGAGCGCGAGGGGCAGGGCGAGCCGGCGAGGGTTAAGGGCTTGAAGCACGGGTTCGGTCTCTCCTTCGTTGGCCTGCGGGGTTAGCTGACGGGCTGGCGCTAAAGGAGTCGCGCCCTCACTCCGAGGGTGAGTTCGCCCCAGGTTCTTGGTTCCCCCGCTCCCGGCGACCGTGGCCGCCGGAACTCGGCTTTACCGTTTACATCGGCGCGCAGCGTAGCGGAACGGTTAGACGTTTGCAAAGAAACGCTTACAAACGACCTTCCAGATCTCCTTTGGCGGTGAGCACTAGGGTTGCGGTTGATGGAGATCGCCGGCAAGACCGCGCTGCTCTCCGGCGCGACCGGTGGGCTCGGGCGCGCGATCGCAGCGGCCCTGGCCGAGCGCGGCGCTCGCCTCGTCCTGTCCTCTCGGAAGCCCGAGCAGCTGGCCGCTCTCGCCGACTCGCTGCCCGGGGAGGGCCATCGGGTGGCCGTGGCCGACCTCGCCCAGGAGGGGGCGGCCGAGCATCTCGTCCGCGAGGCCGGGGCGGTGGAGATCCTGGTGGCCAATGCGGCGCTTCCGGGCGGTGGGCGTCTTGATCGCTTTAGCCAGGAGGAGCTTGGTCAGGCGCTGCGGGTGAACTTCGAGGCGCCGATCCGCATGGCGCGAGAGGTCCTTCCCGACATGCTGGAAGCGGGCCAGGGACATCTCGTGATGATCTCCTCGCTGCAGGGCAAGGTTGCCTTCGCTCGCTCCTCGGTCTACACGGCCACCAAGTTCGGGCTCCGCGGCTTCGCGCTGTCGCTGCGCGACGACCTGCACGGAACCGGGGTCGGCGCCTCGGTCGTGCTCCCGGGCTTCATCCGCGACGCGGGCATGTTCGCCGACTCGGGCCGGCCCTCACCGGCCGGTCTCGGCACCAGCTCCCCGCAGGAGGTCGGCGAGGGGGTCCTGAAGGCGATCGAGCGGGACCGGGCCGAGGTGGTGGTCGCAACGGCACTCCAGGCAGCGGGGGCTCGATTCGCCCACGTCGCCCCCCGCATCACCTCGTTGCTCACGCGCAGAAGCTCGGGACGGATCGCGGACCGCGTGGTCGAGGGGCAACGCGGATCTCGCCCGCGCTGAGCAGCCTCGTTTCCGCCTGCCGCCGGGCGGGGAAAGGCATACTGAGTGCGTAGTCGCGCAGACGGATCGGGAGGTTCAATCATGAGCGACAGCTTTGGCGCCAAGTCGACCCTCGAGGTCTCCGGACGCGAATACGAGGTGCACCGCCTCGACGCGCTCCAGGAGAGCTTCGATGTGGCCCGGCTTCCGTATTCGCTCAAGGTCCTGCTCGAGAACGCCCTGCGCTTGGAGGATGGCGATTCCGTCAGCGCAGACGACGTTGAGGCGATCGCGAAGTGGGATGCGAGCGCCGAGCCCTCCGATGAAATCCCCTTTCAGCCGGCCCGAGTGCTGATGCAGGACTTCACGGGTGTGCCGGCGATCGTCGACCTCGCCGCCATGCGCGACGCCATGGATGACCTGGGCGGGGATCCCGAGCGGATCAATCCCCTGGTCCCGGTCGACCTCGTGATCGACCATTCGGTCCAGGTCGACGCGTTCGGCAACGAGCGTGCCTTCGACATCAATGCCGACCGCGACTACGAGCGCAACGAGGAGCGATACGCGTTCTTGCGCTGGGGCCAGCAGGCGTTCGACAACTTCCGCGTCGTCCCGCCGGCGACCGGCATCTGCCATCAGGTGAACCTCGAGTATCTGGGTCAGGTCGTGTTCGTGCCGGATGCCGACGGCGACGACCCAAGGCTCGCCTATCCGGACACGTTGGTTGGGACGGACTCGCACACGACGATGATCAACGGGCTGGGCGTGCTCGGCTGGGGCGTCGGAGGCATCGAGGCCGAGGCGGCGATGCTGGGCCAGCCGATCTCGATGCTGCTACCGCAGGTGCTGGGCTTCCGCATCGAGGGCGAGCTGCCGGAGGGCGCGACCGCTACGGATCTGGTGCTCACGGTCACCGAGATGCTCCGCGAGCGCGGCGTCGTCGGCAAGTTCGTCGAGTTCTTCGGCTCCGGGCTGCACACGCTGGGGCTGGCGGATAGGGCGACCATCGGCAACATGTCGCCCGAGTTCGGCTCTACGTGCGCGATCTTCCCCGTCGACCGCGAGACGCTTCGCTACCTCGAGTTCACCGGGAGGCCCACGGAGCAGATCGAGCTCGTCGATGCCTACGCCCGTGAGCAGGGCATGTACCACGACGAGGACTCAGACGAGCCCACGTTCTCCGAGACGCTCGAGCTCGACCTGGGCTCGGTCGAGCCTTCCATCGCGGGACCCAAGCGCCCCCAGGATCGGATCGCGCTAAGCGCCGCCGAGGCGGCTTTCGTTGAGTCGCTTCGGGAGTTCGACCCGGATGCGGCGGAGACGCTCGGCAACATGGTCGATGAGGCAGGCGAGCAGTCGTTCCCGGCGTCCGACCCGCCGGGTGAGGACCACGGCGATGAGCGCGGGCGCCCCAGGGTGTTCGAGCCGACGCGCGATGGGGAGAGCCTCGCCAGCATCGCCGAGCATGAAGCGAACCCGGTGGAGCTCACCCTGGAAGACGGCACCGAGACGAAGCTGGATCACGGGCGAGTGGTGATCGCCGCGATCACGAGCTGCACCAACACGTCGAACCCATCGGTGATGATCGGCGCGGGGCTCTTGGCCAAGAGGGCGGTGGAGAAGGGCCTTCGCAGCAAGCCGTGGGTGAAGACCTCCCTGGCGCCCGGGTCGACCGTGGTGACCGATTACCTGAAGCAGGCGGGGCTCGACGAGTATCTCAACGAGCTCGGCTTCAACCTGGTGGGCTACGGCTGCACGACCTGCATCGGGAATTCGGGCCCGCTGCCCGAGGAGATCTCGAAGGTCGTCAACGAGAACGACCTTGTCGTCTGCTCGGTGCTCTCGGGCAACCGCAACTTCGAGGGACGAATCCAGCAGGACGTCCGCAACAACTACCTGGCCTCGCCACCCCTGTGCGTGGCCTACGCCCTGGCGGGCCGGATGGATATCGACCTGCTCTCGGACCCGATTGGCGAGGACCCGGATGGGAAGGAGATACATCTCAGCGACCTGTGGCCCTCGAGCGAGGAGATCAAGGCGACGGTGGAGGAGGCGGTGCGCTCGTCGATGTTCGAGGAGAGCTACGCCGATGTCTTCACGGGGGATGAGCGGTGGAAGGGCCTCGACACGCCCGACGGGGATCGCTACACGTGGCCCAACTCCACGTACGTGCGAAAGCCCTCCTTTTTCGAGGGGATGGACCCCGAGCCGACGGGCGTGGAGCCGATCGAGGGCGCGCGGGTGCTCGCGGTGCTTGGCGACTCGGTCACGACGGATCACATCTCCCCGGCCGGCGCGATCAAGAAGGCGAGCCCCGCGGGGCAGTGGCTTGTGGACAACGGGGTGGAGCCCGGGGACTTCAACTCCTATGGCTCACGGCGCGGAAATCACGAGGTGATGATTCGTGGGACGTTCGCGAACATCCGTCTGCGCAACAAGCTGGTTGACCGGGAGGGGGGCTTTACCCGGTTCTTCGGTGACGGAGAGCCCAAGGGTGACGGCGACGGGGAGGAGGTGACTATCTACGACGCGGCCATGGCCTACGGAGAGGAGGGCGCGCCGCTGGTCGTCTTGGCGGGCAAGGAGTACGGGTCGGGCTCATCTCGCGACTGGGCTGCGAAGGGCACGAGCCTGCTCGGTGTCCGCGCCGTGATCGCCGAAAGCTTCGAGCGCATCCACCGCTCCAACCTGATCGGGATGGGCGTGCTGCCGCTGCAGTTCCCGGACGGGGAGAGCGCGGAGTCGCTCGGGCTCACCGGTGAGGAGGAGATCACGGTTGGTGACCTCGAGGAGGGCGAGGCGAAGTCGGTCGAGGTCTCAGCCACCAAGGACGGCGGCGAGGAGGTCACGTTCGAGGCACGAGTCCGCCTCGACACCCCGAACGAGGTCCGCTATTTCCAGCACGGGGGCATCCTGCATAAGGTCCTGCGGGACCTACGGTAAGTCGCCGGCTATTGACATCGGGGGGCGGATGCATAAGGATTAACGCAACCCCGCAGAACCGGCGGAGCAGGGAGAGGCAGGGTAGATTTAGAACTCGTCCCCGGCCAGTCCCGCCTCCGGGGACGATCGCGTCGGCATCCCTCCCTGGCTACCGACGCGCAGGCGTGGCGCGGGCCGTGTGGACCCCCTGCCTCCCACGGCCCCGCCCCGCCATGGGCGTTTCGGGCCCTGCAAAGCGGCGCATCTCGGGGTTCTCGGCTGCTCGTGTCGCTCACGTAGCTGCCGCTACGCTCGCTTCCCCGATCAGCCTGCGGCACCCGACCCGCTTGCTTTTCGGACCCTCCGGTCTCGGGTTCCCCCGATCTACCCGGTTTTCGGGCCCTCCGGTTGCTGGCGTTCGAGGTGGTTGATCGCGATGACGCTGCCCACCGGGCCGACCGGCGTGAGGGTGGCAGCGAGGAGCGTGTACGGAGCTTCGTGGCGGAGGATGGCGATCCAGATCAGGATCGCGAGCGCGATGAAGCCGAGCCCGTGGGCCCAGCCGAAGACCATCGTCTCGGTGGCGAAGCCCGGCACGAGCCAGAAGAGGACGAGGGCCGCGAACAGTCCGAGCTCGAACCACGACGCCCGCTTCACCCAGGGCCACAGCCGCCCGGGCACGACAGGGCGCAGCGCCGCTTCACCACCGTCAGCCATCGATCCGAGGCTAGCGAGGGGGCGAGGTCAGCCCGTCAGCGCCGTCAGGACGATGCGTTCCTGCTCGAGGCGGTGGGCCACCGGGTAGCCCTCGCTTGGGCTGGCGCGCTGGGGGCGGCCGATGTAGCGGAACTCGACCCCGTCCGGCAGCTGCTGGGGCATCCGCCTGAACATGACCTTCCAGGCTCCCATGTTCTGCGGCTCCTCCTGGACCCAGACGATCTCCTCGAGGTTCGGGTACGAGGCGATCAGCTCGTTGATCTGTGTCTTCGCGAATGGGTAGAGCAACTCGACCCGGGCGATCGCCACTGACTTCGCTCCCTCGCGCCGCTCGTGGCCGTCGATGTCGTAGTAGATCTTCCCCGAGCACAGCACCAGCCGTCGCACCGTCTCCTTGCGGTCCTGCGCCCGCGGGTCGTCGAGCACGAATTGGAACGAGCCCTCGGTCAGGTCCTCGAGCTTGGACGTCGCCCCCGCCAGCCGCAGCAGGCCCTTCGGCGTGAACACGACCAGCGGCCGAGGCTTGGCGATCCGCGCCTGGCGGCGGAGCAGGTGGAAATACTGAGCCGCCGTCGTCGGGTTCGCGAGCCGCATGTTCCCCTCCGCCGCGAGCGCCATGAAGCGCTCGATCCGCGCGCTCGAATGCTCGGGACCCGACCCCTCGTACCCGTGCGGCAAGAGCAGCGTGAGCCGCGTCGTCTGCCCCCACTTCGACTCTCCCGCGGCGATGAACGAATCGATGATCACCTGCGCCGAGTTGGCGAAGTCGCCGAACTGGGCCTCCCACAGGATCAGGCTCTCCGGCGACGCCGCTGAGTACCCGTACTCGAACCCCAGGCATGCCGCCTCCGACAGCGGGCTGTTGTGCAGCTCCATCGGGGCCAGTGCCCCCGACAGATTCTGGATCGGCGCGAACTGAAGGCCGGTCTTCTCGTCGTGCAGCACGAGGTGACGATGCGAGAACGTCCCACGCTCGGTGTCCTGGCCCGTCAGCCGGATGTGGGTGCCCTCGGTCAGCAGCGACGCGAAGGCGAGTGACTCGGCATGGCCGAAATCGATCCCGCCCTCCTCGAGGATCTCCATCCGCTTCAGAAGCGGCTTGCGGAGCTTTCGATGGATGCTGAAGCTCTCGGGGACCTGGAGGAGCTCCTCGTTCAGCGCCCGCAGCCGCTTCGCGTTCACGGCGGTCGCCACCTCGGGGCTCTTGGTGCGGTCGAGCTCGCCGGTACCCAGCGCCGTCGAGCTCGGGTCCTCGTACTCGCCCGCCTCCATCTTCGCCCGCAGCCCCTTCAGCACCTGCGACAGCGCCTCACGGTGCGCGACGGCATCGCGCTCGACGTCCTCGGCGGTGATCACGCCCTCCTTGATCAGCCTCTCCGCGTAGAGCTCGGACACCGATGCATGAGCCTTGATCTGCGCCGCCTGCTCCGGCTGCGTGTACGCGGGCTCGTCGGTCTCGTTGTGCCCGTAGCGCCGGTAGCCGATCAGGTCGATCACCACGTCGCGACCCCAGCGCTCCCGGTACGCCATCGAAAGCCGAATCGCAGCGATGCAGGCCTCCACATCGTCGGCGTTCACGTGGATGATCGGGACGTTGAAGCCCTTCGCCATATCCGAGGCGTATGGCGTCGAGCGGCTGTCCTCCGGATCGGTCGTGAACCCGACCTGGTTGTCGGTGATGATGTGGACCGTGCCGCCGGTGGAGTAGCCGCGCAGCGACTGCAGGTTGAGGGTCTCCGCGACCACGCCCTGGGCGGGGAAGGCGGCGTCACCGTGAAGCAGAACCGGCACCGCAACGCTCGGGTTGTGGTGAAGGCGGGACCCCGAATGCTCCGTTTGCGCCGCTCGGGCGCCTCCGGTCACCACCGGGTCGACGAACTCCAGATGGCTGGGGTTCGGATACATCCTGATCTTGATCTGTTCACCGTCCGGCGTCGTGAACATGCCCTCGGCGCCGTAGTGGTACTTCACGTCTCCCGTGCCCGAGTGCGGCAGCGCCGCGATCGCCTTCACCTGCTCCAGCGCCTTCGCCCCCTCGAACTCGGCCAAGATTGACTCGACAGAGCGCCCCAGGTTGTGAGCCAGCACAGAGAGGCGGCCGCGGTGGGCCATCCCGATCACGGTCTCCTCGGCACCGCCGCGACGTGCGAGCGTCACGAGCTCGTCGATCATCGGGACCACGGCGTCGAGCCCCTCGATCGAGAACATCTTCTGTCCCAGGTAGGCCTTCTGGAGGAAGCGCTCGAACCCGAAGACCTCACTCAGGCGCGTAAGCAGCGTGCGCTTTTCCTCGGCTGTGAGCGGGGTTCGGTGCGCGCCCGTCTCGATCCACTCACGCAGCCACATGCGCTGCTGGTGCGAGGAGAGATGCTCGAACTGATAAGCGATCGTCCCGCAGTACGCATCGCGCATCCGCGGCAGCGCCTCCAGGAGCGTCTCGCCCTCCACCCCGATGCGCAGGATGTGGGCGGGGATCCGCGCCATCAGCTCCGGCGTCAGGTTGAGGTTCTCCGGCTCGAGCGCCGGATCCCCCTTCGGCTCCTTGCCGAGCGGATTGACGCGCGCAGCCAGATGCCCGTGCGTGCGGTACGCCTTGAGCAGGGAGGTCGCCGCCTGCACCGCCTGGAGCAGCTCCTCGTCGACCTCTCCTGGCGCCACCGAGGGCGCGACGCCCGCGGCGCCCGCGCCCAACGGCGGCGCCGAGGCCGAGGCGGCGTAGGCGTTGGTGACGACGCCCGGCGAGATCTCGAGCGCCTCCGCGACTCCCTCGTAGAAATTGTCCTTCCCCTGCAACAGCTCTTCGATCCGGCGCAGGAATGAGCCGGACTCCGCTCCCTGGATGATGCGATGGTCGTAGGTGGACGTCATCGTCATCACCTTCGAGATGCCGAGCGCCTTGATCTTGTCCGCCGGCGCGTGGGCCCACTCGACCGGATAAGCGATCGAGCCGGTCGCGATGATCGTGCCTTGACCGCTCATGAGGCGAGGCACCGAGGCGATGGTCCCGAGCCCGCCGGGGTTGGTGAGCGTGATGTTGGTCCCCTGGAAGTCGTCGGCGGTGAGCTTGTTCTCGCGTGTCTTCGTGATCAGGTCCTCGTAGGAGGAGTGGAAGCCCGCGAAGTCGAGCGACGACGTCCCCCTGATCGCCGGCACCATCAGCGACCGCCGTCCCTTGCGCTCGACGTCGACGGCGATCCCCAGCGTGAGGCCGTCAGGCTCGACGACGTGAGGCTTCCCGTCACGCTCGTCGTAGGCGCGGGCCATCACCGGCCAGTCCTTCGCCGCCTCGACGATGGCCCAGGCGATCAGGTGCGTGAACGAGATCTTCATCCCTCGTTCCTTCAGCACCTCGTTCAGGGCCTTGCGCTTGGCGTCGAGCGTGTCGACCGGGACCGTTCGGAACGAGGTCGCCGTGGGGATCGCGCGGCTCGCGTTCATCGCCTGCGCCAACATGCCCGCGGGCCCGCGCAGCGGCTTGGCCTCGCCGACGCCGTCGGCAGCGACAGCCGGGGCTGCGGTCGCCCCGGCCCCGTTGGATGCGCTCTCCACGTCTGCCTTGGTGACCTTGCCGCCAGGACCGGTGCCCTTGACCCTCGACAGGTCGATTCCACGGTCCGCGGCAATCCGGCGGGCCACCGGCGAGGCTCGTCCCTCCCCGTCGGTCGCGGGGTCAAGCGTCTCCGGTTGGGCGACCGGCGCGCTCTCGGACTCGGCGTCGGTCGGGGCGCCGTCGGCTGAGGCGGCTCCAGCCGCCATCTCGGCCAATGCTTGGCCGACCTTCACCACGTCGTCGGGCTTGACGAGAAGCCTTGTGATCGTTCCGCCCGCCGGCGCAGGAACCTCGGCGTCGACCTTGTCGGTCGAGACCTCGACCACCGTGTCCCCCTCGGCGACCCGCTCCCCCTCGGCGACGTGCCACTCGAGCACCGTCCCCTCGGTGACGGACTCGCCCATCTCAGGCATCTGGATGGCCACGACCTCGCCGACGCTCTCCGCTTGGCTCCCTCCGCCGTCTGGGGCCGCAGCGCCCGAGGTTTCATCGTCGGGCACGGGCGTGTCGTCCTGCCCCGGCTGAGAGGACTCCGATGGCACGTCCTCCTCGCCGATGTCGGCGTCGCCCTCCCCGCCGCCGCCCGGCGAGAGCCCCGGCCCGGTCTCCTCGCCGGGAGCCGTCTCTGCACTTGCGCCGTTACCCGAGGCCGCGCCGTTTGGATCGAGCTGGGCGAGGGCCTGGCCGACCGAGACCGTGTCGTCCGGCTGGGCCATGATCTTCGCGATCACCCCGCTCGCCGGAGCCGGAACCTCGGCGTCGACCTTGTCGGTCGAGACCTCGACAACGGTCTCGCCCTCCTCGACGAAATCGCCTTCCGCCTTATGCCATTCGAGGATGACGCCTTCGGTGACCGATTCCCCCATCTGGGGCATCTGGATCTCGACGGTGTCCACTGATTCTCAGTCTATGACCTGGTTTCGGCGCTGGCGCACTTTTCGCCTGCGCGACAGTGGGTACCCAGCCGAGCGGAGGAGAACCAGTTGGCCGACCGCCCGTCAAAGCCCTCGGAGGATCGCCCCGCCGCCGAGGCTCCGGAGGAAGAGAAGGAGCGCCCGGACGCCCCCGACGAGGGGGGTCGCCTCACCTACCGGACACTCGACGAGCAGGAGGGACGGCTAACCGAAGCCGAGAAGCGCTTCGAGCGCAACCGCCGGACCGTGGGCCTCTTCCTGGGCCCGATCGTCCTGTTGGCCATGCTCGCCTTCCCCTTCGATCTGGCGCCGGAACAACAGCGCCTGCTCGCGATCCTGGCCTTCGTGGTCGTCTGGTGGATCACCGAGGCGATCCCGATCCCGGTCACCGCGCTTCTGGGCGTCGTCCTTTGTGTTGTCCTGGAGGCGGTGCCACCGCCCGAAGGCGACGACACCGCAGCAGACGTCGTCTTCAGCTTCTTCACCGACGACAACATCTTCCTGTTCATCGGCTCTTTCATCATCGCCGAGGCGATGGTGGTCCACGGTCTGCACCGACGGCTCGCCTACAGGGTCCTCGACTCTAACTGGGTGGGAGGCTCCACCTACCGGATCGTCCTGGCGTTCGGCCTGATCGGGGCGATCACCTCGCCGATCATGTCCAACACCGCGGGCGCGGCGATGATGCTCCCGATCGCGCTGGGCGTCCTCGCCGTCGTCGGGAAGATGGTGGCCGACCAGGCCGACACCGACAAGCCCCCCGAGCGCCTCAACTTCGGCGCCGGCCTCATGCTGGTGATCACCTACGGCATCACGGTCGGCGGCCTCCTGCTGCCGATCGGCTCGCCGCCGAACCTGATCGGCCGCGAGCTGCTCGAGGAGGAGACAGGCGAGCCGATCACCTTCTTCGAGTGGTTCATCACCGCCCTCCCGATCGTGCTCGTGATGTTCGTGGCGGTGATCGTGATCGTGATGCTCTTCAACCGCCCGGAGGTAAAGCACGTCGACGGGGTCGAGGAGTATGTCTCGGAGGAGCGCAGCAAGCTCGGCCCGCTCTCGCGCGGCGAGAAGAACACGCTGTTCGTCTTGGGCCTCGCCCTCTTCCTCTGGTTCCTTCCCGGCCTGGTCGGCCTTGTGGCCGGCGACGACTCCGACGCCTACACGGAGGTGGTGGAAGCTGCGAACGAGGGCGCGGTGGCGATCCTTGCGGCCTCCTTGCTCTTCCTTCTCCCAGTCGATTGGGCCAAGCGCAAGTTCACCCTCACCTGGAATCAGGCCGCCCGCATCGACTGGGGCACCGTCATCCTCTTCGCCGGCGGTGTCACCTTGGGCACGCTTCTGAGCGAGACCGGGCTCGCGGAGACGATCGGGACCTCCATCTCCGACGCTCTCGGCGTCTCCAGCCTGATCGGCGTCACGGCGGTGGTCGTCGTGATCGCGGTCATCACCTCGGAGACGACGTCGAACACGGCCTCGGCCGCGATCGTCGTGCCAATCGCGATCTCGATCTCGGTCGCCACCGACCTCGATCCCACGATCCCCGCCCTGGCTGCGATCTTCGGCGCCAACTTCGGGTTCATGCTCCCGGTCTCGACGCCGCCAAACGCGATCGTCTACTCGTCGGGATACCTGCCGATCACTCGAATGATCAAGACCGGAGCGGTATTCGACGTCCTCGGCGCGGTCTTGAGCGTGATCGGCGTCGCCGTGATGGCGAACGTCACCGGGCTCGCCTAGCCAGGGCCGCTCAGGCCGCGCGATAGCGCTCGAGCGCCTCCTCGCGGGCGCGTTTGTGGTCGACGATTGGCTCCGGGTAATCGGCTCCGATCTCGCACGCCGCTTCGACCTGGACCTCCTCGGGCATCCGCCAAGGCTCCGACAGGTACTCGTCGGGCACGCCTCGGAGCTCCGGCACGTACCGTCGCACGTAGGCGCCCTCGGGGTCGTAGCGCTCCATGTGGAGCGCTGGGTTGTAGATACGGCGGAAGGCGGGCTGGGGGTCGGTCCCAACCGACGCGATCCACTGCCAGTTGCCGTTGTTGTTCGACTGATCGCCGTCGACGAGCATCCGCATGAACCAGCGCTCGCCCCAGCGCCAGTCGATGCCGAGGTCCTTGGTGAGGAACGAGCCGACCACGAGCCGGGCGCGGTTGTGCATCCACCCCTCCCGCTGGAGCTGGCGCATGCCGGCGTCGACGAGGGGAAAGCCGGTGCGGCCGTCCCTCCATGCCTCGAACGGCCTCTGCGCATGGCTCCAGCGGATCGAGCCGCGGTAGCGCTCCTGGAACTCTGACCGGGCGTTGCGTGGGAAGTGGGCCTGGACGTGGTGGTAGAAGTCCCGCCAGCAGAGCTGGCGCCGAAAAGCGTCCGGCCCCTTGCCGCGAGGCAGGCGCTCCTCGAGCTGGCGAGGTGTGATGCACCCGAAGTGCAGGTAGGGCGAGAGGCGCGAGGTGCGGTCCTCGCCCAGCGCGTCGTGGTTGTCGGCGTAGTCGCGAACCGGTCCGTCGAGGAAGCGCCCCAAGCTCCCGTGCGCGTGCGACTCTCCTCCCGGAGGCGGATCGGAGACCTCCTGCGAAAGACCGAGAGCCTCGAGCGAGGGGAGGCGGCCCTTGGCGAGGCTCGAGGGGAGCGACGGCAACTCGCCTGGCGCCCTGAGAACGTCACGGCGTTCTGAGTCCAGCCAGCTGCGGTGAAAGGGACTGAAGACGGTGTACGGCTTCCCCTCCAGCGTCCTCACCTCGCGCACATCGTCGACGGCGTTCAGGCCCGGATGCGCACGTACCTCGATCGCCCCGTCGCGTAGCGCCCGCAGGACGCGAGCGCCGCGCCTGCGCGCGAAAGCACTCACGTCACGGCTGCAGTGAACCGCCTCGGCTCTAACCTCGGCCGCCAGCTCCGCGATCTCGTCCTCGGGCTTGCCGTGCCGGATGACGAGCCCCGAGCCGGCGCTCCGCAGGCTCGAGTCGAGCTCGGCCAGGCACTCGAGCATGAACTGCGTCCGCGGACCCGAGGCGTGCCGTCCATGCAGCAGCCTGTCGTCGAAGCAGAAGACGGGGATCACCCGCTCGTGCTCGGTCAGGGCCGTCCGAAGCGCAGGATGGTCGCGCATCCGCAGGTCGTGGCGAAACCAGACTATCCCGGTGCTCATGGCACCTCGATATCCGTATTCGAGGGCACTCCGCTCAGGCCGAGGTCGAGGGGGTGGCCCGAGCGCTTTGGAGTCGCGCTCGGGCCCCGGGCGGTTCTGCCGCGACGCGCGCGACGAGATAGACCTCGTTCGCCACGGTGTCGAAGACGTCCTCGCGGATGAACGCCCGCGCCTCGGCGGCGTGGTCGCAGAACCCACACTGCATTGTCCTGGTCGCCGGCAACCGGACGCCGGCCGCGATCGGCAGCTCACACTCCGGGCAGACGAGCGCACCGTGCGCGAGGATCTGGCGGCCATCGCGGACGAGGCGACGCTCCTCGCCGATCTCCGAGCCCCCGGTCCGCCCGATGCGGACCTGCGGCTCGCCATGGTCGCCCGGGTCAGGCGCGAGGTTGAAAGCCATGCAGGGAGTCTATGAAGCCCGGGGCACCGGCCACCGCTGCGAGGCGCTTCACCTCGGGCAGCCGATGGCAGCACCGGATAAAGTCAATGCGGCCAGATGAGCTACTTCGTCACAGGCGCGACCGGCTTCATCGGGCGGTTTTTGGTCGAGCAGCTGCTCGAGCGCGAGGGCACGATCTACGTGCTCGTCAGGGAGGGGTCCAGGGGCCGGCTCGAGGAGCTTCGCTACCGCTGGGGCGTCGACCCGGACCGCGTTGTCGGCATTGTCGGCGACCTCTCGCAGCGGCGGCTCGGGATCTCGGACGAGGACGCAGAGCGCCTCAGGGGTGAGGTCGATCACCTCTTCCATCTGGCCGCGATCTACGACATGACGGCCGACGCGGAGCGCCAGCGGGTCGCGAACGTCGAGGGCACGCGGCACATGGTCGAGTTCGCCGAGGCGATCGATGCCGGCCGGGTGCACATGATGTCCTCGATCGCCGCCGCCGGCCTCTACAAGGGCGTCTGGCGCGAGGACATGTTCGATGAGGCCGAGGACCTCGACGTCAATCCTTACTTCCGCACGAAGCACGAGTCCGAGCGCGTGATCCGGGGCGAGCTCGACCGGCCGTGGCGCATCTACCGGCCCGGGATCGTCGTCGGGCACTCCGAGACCGGGGAGATGGACAAGGTCGACGGCCCGTACTACTTCTTCAAGCTGATCCGGCGGATCCGCAACACGGTCCCTCAGTGGATCCCGATGCCTGGGATCGAGGGGCGGAAGGTCAACATCGTGCCCGTCGACTACGTCGTGCGGGCGATGGATCACATCGCACACCTCGACCGGGGCGATCACCGCGCCTACGCGCTGGTCGATCCGAGTCCGCCCACAGCCGGCGACGTGATCGACATCTTCGCCGGTGCCGCCCACGCTCCGCAGTCCTCGGTCCGCCTGGCCGCTCCCGCGCTCGACGCCGTGACTTCGGCGATTCGCCTCGGCGTGAACGCCGTCCCGATGGCCGATGCAATCCTGAACAGGTTCCTGGCCGACTTCGGCGTGCCGCGCTCGGTGCTCACGTACGTGAGCTGGCCGACCGAATTCGACTCGCGCCGTACGGACGCCGCCCTCGAGGGCACGGGCATCCGCGTCCCGCCGCTCGAGTCCTACGCCGACAAGCTCTGGGACTACTGGGAGCGCCATCTCGACCCGGACCTGTTCCGCGATCGGACGCTGCTCGGCGCCGTCCGCGGCCGCATGGGCTTCGGCAGCGGGCTCGCCCGGGTGCTCGAGCAGCAGATCCCCGATGAGTTCCTGCGCCTTGGCCGCCGCATTCAGGGCTCGGTCTCGCTCGAGAAGTCTGTGCGCGGGCGCGTCGTGATGGTCACGGGCGCCTCGTCGGGCATCGGTAAGTCAGCGGCTCTCAAGATCGCCGAGGCGGGCGGGATCGTCCTGCTCGTAGCGCGGACGCCAGAGAAACTCGAGGCCACGCGCGAGACGATTGTGGACGGGGGTGGCATCGCCCACATCCATCGGTGCGATCTCTCCGATATCGACGACGTCGAGCGGATGGCCGACGAGGTCCTGGCGAAGCACGGCCATGTCGACATCCTGGTGAACAACGCCGGACGCTCGATCAGACGGTCGATTGCCCTCTCCTACGACCGGTTCCACGACTTCGAGCGGACGATCCAGCTCAATTACTTCGGCGCCGTCCGCCTGATCATGAAGGTGCTGCCCAAGATGCGCGAGCGGCGCTCCGGACACATCATCAACATCTCCTCCATCGGGGTGCAGACGAACCCGCCTAGGTTCTCGGCCTACGTCGCCTCCAAGGCGGCGCTCGATGCCTTCTCGCGCTGCGTCGGCTCCGAGGTGCTCGACGAGGGCGTCCATTTCACAACGATCCATATGCCACTCGTGCGGACGCCGATGATCGCCCCGACGAAGATGTACGACCGGTTCCCGACGATCACGCCCAGCGAGGCGGCGGACATGATCTGCGAGGCGATCATCCACCGGCCGAAGCGCATCGCGACGCCGATGGGCACTTTGGGCCAGATCCTGTACGCGATCAACCCCAAGTCGATGGACTACATCCTGAACAGCGCATACCACCTCTTCCCGGACTCCACCGCAGCGCGAGAGGGGAAGACGAAGGCCTTGCCCGGAGCGCCCACCGCCGAGCCCGCGGCAGAGCGCCCTCCAGGGGAGCTCTCCAACCAGCAGGCAGTCTTCGCGCAGCTCATGCGCGGAGTGCACTGGTAGGGCTTGACGCCCGAGAGTCAGGCGCAGGGCCGCCGCAAGCATTGGGGCTGGGGGTACGAGGCCGGGCAGCTCTCTCGCGCGCAACTGGAGGCCGCGGCACAGGAGGTGAACCAACGGCTCGGCTTCGGTGGTGAGGACGTGTCTGAGCCCGTCCCGCTCGCTGAGGTGGAGTTGCCGAGGGCGCGGGTGGCGCCTCCCGACTCGTTCGCCGAGATCTGCCGCTCGGACCCCTACGAGCGTGCCTCGCATGCGCTTGGCAAGGCGTATCGCGACGTCGTTCGGGGGTTTCGGGGCGAGTTCCCGAACCCACCCGACTTCGTCGCCCATCCCGGCGGCGAGGAGGACGTCGAACGAATCCTGGGTTGGTGCTCGGACGAGGGGGTGGCGGCGATTCCCTACGGAGGAGGCACCAGCGTCGTGGGAGGCGTCGAGCCTCGAATCGACAACCCATATCGGGGCGCCATCTCGGTCGACCTGCGCGCCCTCGACCGCGTGCTCGAGGTCGATCCGGTCTCTCGGGCCGCGCTGATACAGGCAGGGGCGCTGGGGCCGCAGATCTCCGACCAGCTCCGCCCGCACGGACTCACGCTCCGCCACTTTCCCCAGTCCTTTGAGTTCTCGACACTCGGTGGGTGGATCGCCACCCGCGCCGGCGGGCATTTCGCGACCCGGCTCACGCACATCGACGACCTCGTCGAATCGATAACGGCGCTGACGCCGGCCGGCAACTGGGAGAGCAGGAGGCTGCCCGGATCGGGCGCCGGCCCCAGCCCCGACCGACTGCTGATCGGCTCGGAGGGAATCCTGGGCATCATCACGGAGGCCTGGGTGCGGCTGCAGGAGCGACCCCGCTGGAAGCTCTCGTGCGGCGTCGAGTTCGACGATTTCGCGGTCGCGGCGGAGGCGGTGAGGGAGCTTTCCCAGTCGGGCCTCGACCCATCGAACTGCAGGCTTCTCGATCCCACGGAGGCGGAGGTCACTCACGCGGGGCCTCCGGGCAAGGCGCTCTTGGTCTTGGGATTCGAGTCCGCGCACAATCCGATGGACGCTCGGATGGAACAGGCGCTCGACGTGGTGCGCGCGCACGGTGGTGTTCCCGGCGAGCTCAAGGGAGTGGCGGCTGCGGAGCCTCGGCGGGGTGAACTGCGCGAGAACCCGCCGGCCGACGCTGGTAGCGGGCACGATCCAGTCGCCTCGTGGCGTCATGCCTTCCTCGCGGCGCCGTACTTGCGCGACAGCTTCGTCGCGCTGGGCGTGCTCTCGGAAACCTTCGAGACGGCGATCACTTGGGATCGGTTCGAGTCGTTTCACGCCGAGGTGATGAGGGCCGCGGGCCGAGCGGTCGCCGACGTCTGCGGGGTCGAGCCGGGCGGGAGCGGCTCGCCGCGCCTCAGCTGCCGCTTCACGCACGTCTATCCCGATGGTCCCGCCCCCTACTTCACCGTCATGGCCCCCGCCAAGGCGGGCGGCGAGGTGGAGCAGTGGGATGAGATCAAGGCCGCTGTTTCGGAGGCCGTGATCGCGGGTGGCGGCACGATCACGCACCACCACGCTGTCGGTCGCGACCACCGCCCGTGGTACGACCGGCAGCGACCCGAGCCGTTCGCCGACGCCCTGCGGAGCGCGAAGCGAGCCCTCGATCCGGCGGCGATCCTGAATCCAGGGGTCCTGATCGACCCGTGAGCCCGCGCGGCCGCGCACGCCAGCGTGCGTCTGCCCCCGTGCGGGCAACCTAACCTGTCCCGCCTCATGCCGCCCCTTCTACGTGCCATGCGCCCGCAAGAGTGGGTCAAGAACCTGCTCGTCTACGCCGGACTCCTGTTCTCCGGCAAGGTGGACGAGGCCGCACAGGTTGGCGAGGCCACAATTGCCTTCATCGCCTTCTGCGCGATCTCAAGTGCCGGCTACCTCTTCAACGACCTCCACGACGCCGAGCACGATCGCCTCCATCCCGAAAAACGCGACCGCCAGATCGCGAGCGGGAACCTGGCGGAGCGAACCGCGCAGGTCGCGGCCGGCGCCCTGGCGATCTTCGCTGTCGTCCTGCCCTTGGCCCTGATCGATCCCGCGGAGGTGGCGGCGCTCGTCGCCCTCTACGGCATCGTCACCGTCGCCTACTCGCTGGAGCTGAAGCGCCTGGTGATCATCGACGTGATGACCATTGCCTTCCTGTTCATCCTGCGGGTGGTGGCGGGAGCGGTGGCCGTCGAGGCGCAGGCATCGGAGTACCTGCTCGTCTGCACCGCCATGCTGGCCCTCTTCCTGGGCTTCACCAAGCGCCGGCAGGAGGCGATCCAGGAGGCAACGCCAGATTTTCCCCCGGTGCCGCCATCGGTCGCATCCTCGTCGGCGAAGCCCACTCGACCCGTCCTCGAGCACTACTCGATCCCGTTCCTGGACCAGATGGTCGCGATGGTGACCGCCGCGGCGATCATCTCCTACGTGATCTACGCCGTGAACTCACCGCTGGTCGGCTCCCGAATGCTGGCCACCGCGCCCTCGGTCCTCTACGGCGTCTTTCGCTACCTCTACCTGATCTACGACCGCCGGGACACGCGCTCGACCGCCGCGATCCTGACGGAGGATCCGGGGATGCTCTTCGCCGCCGCGACCTGGGTCGGCTCAGCGATCGCTGTTCTTTACATATTTGACTAGCCGGCAGACCGCTTGCACTAGGGTCTCCGCTCCGTGGATCTGTCCCTCACCGACGAAGAGCAGGCGTTCCGCGACGAGTTGCGGGAGTGGATTGCCTTACATCACCCGGGGGAGCCCCCGAGCGTGGGCGATCAGGCCCTGTTCGAGTTCGAGCGCGAGTGGCAGCGCAAGCTCCACGCCGGCGGCTGGGCGGGCGTCTCATGGCCGAAGGAGTACGGCGGCCGCGGTGCGACGCTGATCGAGCAGGCGATCTTCGGCGCCGAGCTGGCGCGCGCAAGGGCCCCTCGCCCGGCGAACGTCCTCGGCCTCGTGATGGGGGGCCCGGTCGTGATCGCGCACGGAACCGAGGAGCAGAAGGAGCGGTTCCTCGAGCCGATTCTCTCCGCCGAGGAGATCTGGTGCCAGGGCTTCTCGGAGCCCGAGTCCGGCTCCGACCTCGCCTCGCTTAAGACCAAGGCGGTAAAGCAGGACGGCGGCTGGCGTATCACGGGCCAGAAGGTCTGGACGACCTTCGCGCACGAGGCCAAGTGGTGCATGCTCGTGGCGCGCTCCGACCCCGATGCTGCCAAGCACAAGGGCCTCACCTATTTCCTCATGGACATGGACCAGGACGAGGTCGAGATCCGGCCGCTTCGCCAGATCACCGGTGAGGCCGAGTTCAACGAGATCTTCATGGAGGGCGCGTTCGTGCCCGACGAGAACGTGGTCGGCGGCGAGGGCAACGGCTGGATGGTCGCGATCACGACGCTGATGAACGAGCGTGCCGGCCTCGGCTCCTCAGCGGCGCTTGGCCTCGCTCAAACGCTTGACGAGCTGGTGGCGCTTGCAAAGGAACGCGGGCGAGCCGACGATGCGATCGTCCGCGACAAGGTCGCGCGCCTTCGGATCAGCATCGAGGGGCTGCGCCTCGGCACGATGCGCGCCCTGACCTCCACCATGCAGGTGGGGACGCCGGGTCCCGAGGGCTCGATCGCGAAGCTGCAGTGGTCGGATACGAACCAGGCGATGACCGAGCTCGCGGTCGACGTTGGGGGCATGGAGGCGCTGGAGCGGAGCTCGCGCTGGGCCTACCGGTTCCTGCGCTCGCGCGCGAACTCCATCGAGGGCGGCACCAGCGATGTGCTGCGAAACATCGTCGCCGAGCGCGTGCTCGGCCTGCCCAAGCTGAGGTAGCGGATGGAGTTCGGGTTCTCAGACGAGCAGCGCGAGATCAAGTCGACGGCGCATGAGTTCCTCTCGGCTCGCTTCAAGCCCGAGCGGGTACGCGAGCTCGCCGAGTCCGAGAGCCCATACGACGACGATGTGTGGAGGGAGATGTGCGAGCTGGGTTGGCCCGGCATCGCGATCGCTGAGGAGCACGGCGGCCAGGGGCTCGGCACCGTCGAGCTTGTGATCCTCCAGGAGGAGCTCGGGTACGCGTGCGCCCCCTCCCCGATGCTCGCCAACGCTTACGCCGGCGCCGTGCTCCAAAGCGCGGGATCCGACGAGCAAAAGCAGCGTTGGCTGCCCGGCATCGCGGCGGGCACCGAGCGCGGCGCGGCCGAGATGACCTGCGACCCTGAGCCGATCGTGGGCGCGGCCGAGGGTGCCGTGGTTCTCGTCATGGCCGCTGGCGAGGGCGCCCGGCTGGTCGAGCCCGACGATGCCGAGCTTGAGCGCCTCGACCTGATCGATTCCACCCGGGCCTACTATCGCGTGCGCGCCGAGGGCGGTGATCCGGTGCCCGGCGAGATCGCAAGGGCGGGCGCCATCGGGCAGGTAGCGATCGCCGCCGAGCTCGTCGGAGTCGCGCAGCGTGCGCTCGACATGGCCACCCACTACGCCAAGGAGCGCGAGCAGTTCGGGCGCCCGATCGGCTCCTACCAAGCGGTCTCGCACCGGCTCGCCGACATGCTCTGGGCGGTCGAGGAGGCCCGCTCGCTCACGTACTACGCCGGGTGGGTGGCCGATGCAGAGCCCGAGTCACTCGGTCTGGCGGCGTCGATGGCGAAGGCGCGCGCGTCCGACGCAGCCGCCGCGGTCGCCCACGACGCGATCCAGACGTTCGGCGGCATCGGCTTCACCTGGGAACACGACGTCCACTACCTCCTAAAGCGCGCCAAGGTCTCGGGCCAGCTCATGGGCACAGCCGATGCCCACCGCGAGCAGGTAGCCGAGCTCACGTTCGCGTAGCGGTCAGTCCTCGACCTTCGCGTCGGCGAGCAGCTTCGTCTCGCCGCCCTTTTGGTACTCGATGTCGATCGTCTCGTGCTTGCGGTAGGTGCCGAAGATGCCGAGGTACATGGCGGCCCAGCGCGCGCGGCCGACGTTGCCCTCCTTCACGATCTTGCGCCTGAAGACGACCTCGCCCCGGCGCAGGTCATAGTCCTTGCCGCGCGTCTGCTCGACGCCGTTCAGGTGCACGCGGATCGGCGGCTGGGCGCCGCGCGGGAGGCGGACCCGGCGGCCGACTTCGACGCCTTCGAGCTCGCGGTCCGCGAAGACCTTGATCTCCTCCTCGCTCACCTCATCGCCTTCCGGACCGCCTCGAACGGGTCGTCGCCATCGAGCGTTTGCTTGCGGATCCCGCCTGAGTAGGCGACGAGCGTGCCGTCGCCCATCACATCGATGCCGGCGTCGCTGCCGCGCAGCCAGCCGCCGGTCGAGAGCTCGACGCGCCCGGCCACCCGCACCTCGGGCGAGTAGTCGCGAAACATCGTCACCGACTCGAGCGGGCCCTCGCCTCGCATCTCCTCAACCCGCTTGCGCATGGCATCCAGCGCCGCATCCAGCTTCTCGAAACGTTCGCGGCTGACCTGCGAACCGTGGCGCACTGTGAGAGCGAACGCACTCATGGCGCCAGGGTAACGAGCGTATGCTGCGGTTCATGAGGGCGACGGGGACTGTTGCGATCAGCCTGGTGATGCTGGCGGCCAGCGCGCCCGCGGCGGGCGCAGAGACGTTCGCGGTTGAAACCAAGAAAGACCGCCTGGACGTCTCTCCGGGCGATGGCGCCTGCGGGAACCAAGCCGGCGTGTGCGCGTTGCGAGCGGCGATCGCAGAGGCGAACGCACTCAACGGGATCGACACCATCGAGCTTCCCCGTGGCACCTTCAAGCTCACCCGGCAGCGGCAGGGCACCGCGTCGAACGACGAGGGCGACCTGGACCTCACCGAGGCCGTGATCATCGAGGGAAAGGGCGAGCGGAAGACGACGATCAAGCAGACGGTGAAAGATCGCGTCGTCCTCAGCAACGCCGAGCCCGAGTCCCCGCTTCCAGGCGCTGTTCTCAACAAGCTGACCGTCCGGGGCGGACGCGTGACGAAGCCCGCGGACGGGTCCGGTGGCGGCATCCTCGTGGAGGACAACCTGATGCTCCTCGACCGGGTCATCGTCCGCGACAACACCATCAGCCACGAAAACGCCAGTTTCAACGGCCTCGGCGGCGGACTCGCCCAGATGGACGGGCAATTGAGCCTCCAGGACTCGGTGGTGTCGGGCAACGACGTCGCCGGTGGGGCCACCGGTTTGGGGGGCGGGATCTACGCCGGAGCATCGGTGGACTCGGTGGCCATCACCGAGTCCCGCATCTCAGGCAACACCGCACGACGCGGCGTCGCCAGCGGCGGGGGTCTCTGGTCGCGGGCATTGGGAACCACGATCGTGGGCAGCACCGTCGCCGGCAATCGCGCGACCGAAGGGGGTGGGCTCTATGTCTTCGGACAGGACGCGGACCTCGACCTCACCGCGTCGACGATCAGTGGCAACACCGCCCGCCTGGGCGGCGGCATGCGCTATGCCGTCGCGGACGGATCCGCGGAGGTCACCAACTCGACCTTCAGCGGCAACCGCTCACGAGGGAATGCGAGCACCACGGGCGGCGCCGCGATCCATCTCGGGCAGGGCGTTCTCGAGCTGACGCACTCGACCCTGGCCGACAACCAGCCCGAGGCTGGCGACGCCACGCTCGAGATCGACGGCACGATCGGTCCACCGGGAACGATGGCCGAGCTCAGGGGATCGGTCTTCGACGATCCCCGGCGGGAGTGCGTAGCTCCTCCGGGATTCATCACGATGAACGAGGTCAACGTCTACCAAGACGACAGCTGCATCGATGCAACGCTCAGCAGCAACCTCGTCGCCGACCCGAAGCTGAAACCGCTGGCGGCAAATCCCGGTCCGACACCGGCCCCGGTCACCGAAACTCACGCGCTCAAGGCCTCGAGTCCCGCCGTCGACTTCGTCACCTCCGCATGCCCCCCGCCCGCGACCGACCAGGTGGGGTGGCCCCGGCCGCAGGGCGGATTCTGCGATGCCGGCTCGCGGGAGGCACCTGGCTGAGATGCCCGCGGCGCGCCGGCTCGCGGGGTTCGTTGGCGCTCTCGCCTTGGCGCTGGGCGCGGCAGCACCGGCGCATGCCCTCGTCTTCCGCGTCAACTCCACCAAGGACAAGCTCGATCTGACCATCGACGGGAACTGCGAGGCCGCCAACGGCCGGTGCACATTGCGCGCCGCGCTCACCGAGGCGAACTCGCTGCTCAACCCGGGGCTCGAGCGGATCAGGGTACCGGCGGGGACTTACCCGATCAAGAACCACCCCGGGTCGGGGATCCTCGACGCTCCCCTGCGAATCGAGGATGAGACGGAGATCGTGGGCGCTGGAGCCGACCGCACAACCATTCGCCAGACGGACGAGGCGGGCGTCATCGACATCCCACCGACTGCTGATCCCGAGATCATCTCGATCTCCGGGCTCACGGTCACCGGGGGAGGCGGCGCGGGAGGGGGCATCACCGCCTCCGGCTTCGCCCTGGCGCTCGACGACGTAACGGTTAGAGGCAACGAGCGCCGCGGCGACTTCGGTCAGGTGCGTGGTGGGGGCATCTACAGCACCGGTTCGCTGGCGGTCAGTGACTCCCGCATCACGAACAACCGGGCCCACGCGACCGCAGTGGGCGGTGGGTCTGCCGGTGGCGGGCTCGCGCACGCGGGTGAGGAATCCGACGCGACGCTTGAGATCGACCGCACGCGGATCTCAGGCAACCGTGCCACCGTCGGCGGTGGCGCGGAGAACGCGGCCGGCGGCGGTCTGTTCACGCAGGGGCTGGGAGTGATCGAGCGCTCCACGGTCGCGAGGAACACGGCGGAGGCCGGCAGCGGTGGTGGACTGTTCCATACCGGTTCGGTGCAGCTGTCGGTGACACGCTCGACTGTCAGCGAGAACGCCGCTCGGGCTGGAGGCGGCATCGCCAGCTTCGGGCCGCTCAGGGTGGAGAACTCGACGGTCAGCTCGAACCGCGTCGAGGGCCCACCGAACGGAATCACGCTGAAGACCTTTGCCGGGGGCATCCTGCGCTCAGGCGGCGCGCTCGCCCTCAGCCACTCGACGATCGCTCGCAATCGAGCGCCTGCTTCGCCTCCACCGGCAGGTTCTGGGGTCTTCAGCTCTCCGGCCGCGGGGTCGCTTACGCTCCGCGCCACGGTGCTCGAGAACCCCGGTCCCGATTGCACTGGGACCGGCACCATCACCTCGCTCGGCTACAACGTCGACTCGGGGATGAGCTGCGTCCTGGGCGGCGTCGGCGACCAGTCGGGCGCCGATCCCCGCCTCGGCGGGCTCTCGGAAAACGGCGGACCGACCCTGACCCATGCTCTCCTGGGCGGGAGCGCAGCGAGGAACGCGGTCACGGCGGGCTGTCCGCCGCCGGACATCGACCAGCGGGGCGCAACGCGACCTCACGGCTCGGCTTGCGACGCGGGCTCGTACGAACGAGGCTGAGCGCCGGCCTTAGGCTCCGCGGCGCTGGAGCTTCGGCCGCCGAGCGGGTGGGCCGGTGATCTTCTCGGGGCCCTCCCTGTCGTCGATCGCGACGTAGTCGCGGTCGCGCTCGCCGGTGTAGATCTGTCGTGGGCGAGCGATCTTCTGCTCGGAGTCGTCGTTCATCTCCAGCCACTGCGCGACCCACCCGGACGTGCGCGGGATCGCGAAGATCACCGTGAACATGTCCATCGGGATGCGCAACGCCTCGTAGATCAGACCGGAGTAGAAGTCGACGTTGGGGTAGAGCTTGCGCTCGGTGAAGTAGTCGTCGTCGAGCGCCCGCTTCTCGAGTTCAACGGCGATGTCGAGCAGCGGATTGGGGCCGGTTGCCTCAAGGACCTCCTCGACGTTCTTCTTGATGATCTTCGCCCGCGGGTCGTAGTTCTTGTAGACGCGGTGCCCGAAGCCCATCAGCTTCTCCTCGCGGCTCTTCACGCTCTCGAGGAAGTCGGGGATGTTGTCGGTCGACTCGATGCCGCGAAGCATCCTCAGCACAGCCTCATTGGCGCCGCCGTGGAGAGGCCCGTAGAGGGCCGCGACTCCGGCGGCGACCGCCGAGTACGGGTCCACGTCGGATGATCCGACCGCGCGCACGGCATTGGTTGAGCAGTTCTGCTCGTGATCGGCGTGAAGGATGAAGAGGACGTCGAGCGCCTTCGCCAAGCGGGGATCGGCCTCGAACTTCACCTCCGTCATCCGAAACAGCATCGCCAGGAAGTTCTCGGAGTAGTTGAGCTCGTTGTCGGGGTAGACGTAGGGAAGGCCCATGTTGTGCCGGTAGGCGAAGGCCGCCAGCGTTGGCATCTTGGCGACCAGCCGGATCGCCGCCATGTAGCGCTCCTCGGGATCGTCGATGTGCTTGGCGTCGGGGTAGAAGGTGGAGAGCGCGCCGACCGACGCGAGCAGCATTCCCATCGGATGGGCGTCGTAGCGGAACCCCTCCACGAACTTCTTGATGTTCTCGTGGACGAAGGTGTGATGGGTGACGTCGTAGGTCCAGCGCTCGAGCTGCGCCTTCGTCGGCAGCTCACCGAAGACCAGCAGGTAGGCGACCTCGAGGTAGGTGGAGTGTTCGCAGAGCTGCTCGATCGAGTAGCCGCGATGCTGGAGGATCCCGGCTTCACCATCGATATAGGTGATCTCCGAGCGGCAAGCGGCGGTGTTGGTGAAGGCCGGGTCGTAGGCCATCATCCCGAAGTCGTCCTCCTCCACCTTGATCTGGCGGAGGTCGATGGCCTTCACGGTGTCGTCGGTGATCTCCAGCTCGTAGCTCTCACCCGTGCGGTTGTCGGTGATCGACAGCGTCTCGCCCTCGGCCGTTGCTACGCCGCCCCCGTCCTCGCTCGTCTGCTCCTCGGTCGCCATAGGCGTGGTCTCCTAAATCGTGAGCTCTGTGAGTACCCACATTCTCTCAGGCGAACGCCGTCATGGCCCGAAGTTGAGCGATTCGCTCCTCGATCTCCTCTGCTCGCAGGCTCGCGACCCGCTCGGTCCCGAAGTCCTCGACATTGAACGAGCCGAGCACGCTGCCGTAGGCCATGGCCATTCGAAGGGTGCCGTCGTCGAGCAGCAGCCCCGCGTCCGGAAGCCGCTCGGCGTGGCCGTCCAGATAGCCGAGAAAACCGCCCGCGAACGAGTCGCCGGCGCCAGTCGGGTCGCGGACGTCCTCGAGGGGGAAGCCCGGGAGGGCGAAGAACCCGGTGGGGGTGAACATCGCCGCGCCGTACTCACCACGCTTCGCGATCACGACCCGGGGGCCGAGCTCCATCACCGCCTTTGCCGCACGCGCGAGATTCGGCTCGTCGGTGAGCTGGCGAATCTCCGCGTCGTTGACCATGAGGCAGTCGACCTCTCCAATCACGGCCGTGAGCGACTCGCGGGCGGTATTGATCCAGAGGTTCATGGTGTCGAGCGCGACGAACCGAGCCCCCTCGCACTGATCTCGAACTCGCCGCTGCAGGTCGGGTTGGATATTCGCGAGAAAGAGCACTTCCGCCTCCCGCGAGGCGGGTGAGAGCTTCGGCTCGAAGTCGCCGAAGACGTTGAGCTGGGTGTCGTCCGTGTGCGCCACGTTCATGTCGAACCCGTAGTGCCCACGCCAGAAGAAGGTCTTGCCGCCCGGGACGCGCTCGATGTCGCCGACGTCGGCGCCGCGCTCGCGCAGCAGCTTCAGATGCTCGTCGGAGAAGTCGTCGCCCACCGGTCCCACCACGTGCACTTCGCCCAGGAACGAGGCGGCGAGGGCGAAATGCACCGCCGAGCCGCCCAGCATCCGGTCGCGCTCGCCGAAGGGCGTGCGCACGGCATCGAAAGCGATGGACCCGACCACGGTCAGCGACACGGCCGGAGGATGCTGGCAGAACGAGCGTGGGCGCGGGCCGGAGACGTCGAACACGCGCCCCGTCCCAATCAGACAGACTGGCCCCGTGAGGGCGATCCAGGTCGAGGAGTTCGGGGGGCCCCGAGGTCATGAACCTCGTCGAGTTGCCCGAGCCCGAAGCGGGGGACGGCATCGTGGTCGTGGACGTCCTCCGGGCGGGCATCAACTTCGCGGACACGCACGCCACGCGCGACGACTACCTCGCGAAGCAGTCCCTGCCCATGATCCCAGGGGGCGAGATCGCCGGGACGACCCCCGACGGCCGACGTGTCGCCGCGATCCTCGCCGGCGGTGGCTACGCGGAGAAGGTCGCGGTGCCGGAGGGGTGGATGGTGCCGGTCCCCGATGGCGTCAGCGACGACGTCGCCGCAGGCCTCCTGCTCCAGGGGCTCACGGCGCACGCGCTCGTGAACCGGTGCGCGGCTCTCAAGGAGGGGGAGACCATCGTCGTCCAGGCGGCGGGCGGGGGTACCGGTACGCTCGCCGTGCAGCTGGCGAAGCGCGCGGGCGGCCGCGTCATCGCCCTCGCCTCGAGCGAAGAGAAACGGGAGCTGGCCTCGCGCCTCGGCGCCGATGCCACCGTCGACTCGCGACACGACGACCTTCAGGCGGCGATCCTCGAGGCGAACGATGGCGAGCCCATCGACGCGGTACTCGAGATGACAGGTGGCGCCACCTTCGACTCCTGCCTTCGCGCCCTGGCGCCCTTCGGCCGTCTGGTCTCGTTCGGAAACGCTTCCCGGGAGCCCAATCAGGTCGACACCGGGCATCTGATGCGCCACTCACGTGCGGTGATCGGCTTCTGGCTCATGCGTCTGGTGCCGAAGCGTGACCTCGTGGCGGCCATGGTGACCGACCTCCTGCGAGCCGTTGAGGCCGGCGAGCTCGAGGTTGTGATCGGAGGCGTCTACCCTCTAGGCGACGCGCCCCGCGCCCACGAGGACCTCTCGGCGCGGCGCACACACGGCAAGCTCCTGCTGGACCCCTCCTCCTAACCCTCCCTGAACATGGCGACATTCCGCGATCTTGGCCTTTCCGACGGGCTGCTCCAAACCCTGGACGAGCTCGGCTACTCGGAGCCGACCCCGATTCAGGAGCAGGCGATCCCCGAGCTCGTCGCCGGCCACGACGTCATTGGGCAGGCCCAGACCGGGACCGGCAAGACCGCCGCCTTCGGGCTGCCACTGCTCGATCACCTCGATCCCGACTCCGGGGACACCCAGGCCGTCGTGCTGACACCGACGCGCGAGCTCTGCATCCAGGTGACCCAGTCCCTGCGCGCCTACGCCGAGCATCTCCCCATCGAGGTTCTGGCGGTCTTCGGCGGTCAGGCCGTCGCGACGCAGCAGGCGCGCCTGCGTCAGGGCGCCCACGTCGTCGTCGCGACGGTCGGTCGCATGCTCGATCTGGTGACACGGGGCTCGCTCCTGCTCAGCTCGGCGCGCTATGTCGTGCTTGACGAAGCTGACGAGATGCTGGACCTCGGGTTCGTCGAGGATGTCGAGCGGATCCTTCGTATGTGCCCCGGCGGCCGCCAGACCGCGCTCTTCTCGGCGACGATGCCGCCACCGATCGCGCGACTCGCCGAGGCCTACATGTATGGCCCGGTGACGATCAAGGTGACGCCGATGCAGCTCACGGTGGATGCGATCGAGCAGGCTTTCGTCGAGGTTCCCGCCAAGCAGAAGACCGATCGCCTGATCGAGATTCTTCGCAGCGAGGAGCCGGAGCAGGCGATCATCTTCTGCCGGACGAAGATCGGCACGGCCAAGCTCGATGAGTCCCTGCGGCGCAAGGGGCTCAAGGCCAAGGCGCTTCACGGCGACATGACACAGGGTCAGCGTGACGGTGTGATGCTCGCCTTCAAGGCACGCAACCTCCCGCTACTGGTTGCGACCGATGTGGCCGCTCGCGGCCTCGACATCGAGCACGTGACCCACGTCATCAACTACGACGTGCCCACCACCACGGAGCCGTACGTCCACCGGATCGGGCGCACCGGCCGGGTGGGCCGAACGGGCCGCGCGATCACGTTCGTCACCCCCGCTCAGCGCGATGAGATCGAGCGCATCGAGCGCGAGGCAAAGACATCCATCGGCGAGTGGGAGCCACCCGAAGAGCGTCTCGAGCACGCCCCCCGACCGAGGCGCCGCGACCACTCCCGCGATCGCTCACAGCGCTCGACTCGGCGTGGGCGTGAGAGGCTGCCGGCGGAGGAGGGGGCAACTGACGAGGGGGCTCCGGACGACGGTGCGGTGGACGGGGATCACGCGAAGCTCTTCATCAACCGCGGGCGTCGCAGCGGCATCTCTGACGAGGACATTCGCTGGGCCTTGGTCGAGGGCGCGGTTGTCCCCGATGGGGCGATCGGCGAGATCAGGGTGCTCGAGCGCTTCGCGTTCGTCGATCTCGAGGCCGATCATGCGGAACGGGCGCTGGAGCGCCTCGACGGCACGAAGCTGAAGGGCAAGCAGGTCAGAGTCGAATACGCGAAGGGCTGAGCCCTGTGAGAGCCTTCGCCGCATGGCGGCGGAGCGCACCTCCAACGCACCTGAAGGCATCGACGGCCCCGCCGTAGAGGCGTGGTTCGCCGAACATGTGGACGCTGCCGAGCCCCCACTCGCGTTTGAGCGAATAGCGGGTGGGCGCTCCAACCTCACCTACGGGGTGGCCGATTCGGCCGGGCGCCGGTGGGCGCTGCGCCGCCCGCCCCTCGGCGAGCGTCTCGCCTCGGCCCACGACATGGCGCGCGAGCACCGGATCATCTCGGCCCTCGCCGATACCGCGGTGCCGGTCCCGAGGCCGGTGGGCCTCTGCGAGGACGAGGCCACAAACGGCGCACCCTTCTACGTCATGGACTTCGTCGATGGGGCGATCCTGCGCTCGCAGCGCGAAGCGATCAACTGCTTTCCCAGCGAGGGAGACCGGCGAGCGATCGCCGAGCGGGTCGTCGATACGCTGGTCGCGATCCACGCAGTCGAGCCCGACTCGGTGGGGCTCGGCGAGCTCGGCAAGCGCGAGGACTATGCGGCCCGTCAGCTGCGCCGGTGGCACCGTCAGTGGGAGGGCTCGAAGAGTCACGAGGTGCCGCTCGTGGACGAAGTGCATCAGCGCCTGGTCTCACGTATTCCCGAGCAGGGCGCCGCCACCATCGTCCATGGCGACTACCGGCTCGACAACATGATCCTGGATGCCTCGAGCGGCGAGGTCGTGGCCGTCGTCGACTGGGAGCTGTGCACGCTGGGGGACCCGCTCGCCGACGTGGGGATGTTGATGGTGTATTGGTCGGAGTTGGGCGACGATCTCATCCCACTCTTCGATCCGCCAACGACGGCCCCGGGCTTTCCCGGTCGCGCCGAGCTGCGAGAGCGTTACGCGAAAGCCTCGGGCCGAGACCTCTCACAGCTCGACTTCTTCGTCGCGCTCGGCTACTGGAAGCTCGCGGTGATCCTCCAAGGCGTGTACTCGCGCTACGCGCAGGGCGGCTACGGCAAGGCCGAGGAGGGCTACGAGCAGTTCGCCAAGCTCGTGGAGCGCCTCGCAGAGGGCGCCGATGCGGCCGAGCGACGGTTGAGCTGAGCGGAGGCTCAGTCCTCGGGATTGACCACCTTCGCGCTGCCGCCTCCGCGTCGCTCCGGCTCGGCCGCCGCCAAGAACTCACCGCCGCCGAGGAACTCGACCGCGGCCACCGCCCCGATCTCGGGCGGGTCCGCTTCGGAGAATTCGTGGCCGAACTCATCCGTAAGCGTGTCCGCAAGCGGGGAGCCGAGGAAGGCCGGCTCGGCGACTGTGGTCTCAAGGTTCTGCTGTGACGCGCGCGGCCGGGCGATCGCGTCAGGCAGCGCCGTGTCGCGGTCGAGGCGCTCGATCAGGACCTGAAGCACGGTGGTGATGATCGTCGAGCCACCGGGCGACCCAAGCGCCAGCTGCGGCTCGCCGTCGCGCGTGACCAGCGTGGGGCTCATCGAACTGCGTGGGCGCTTGCCGCCATCGGGGGCGTTCGCCGCCTCCGGGTCGTCGTAGGTGAAGTCCGTCAACTCGTTGTTGAGGAGGAAGCCCCAGCCCGGGACGACGATCCCGTTGCCGCCGGTGGACTCGATCGTGAACGTGTAGGAGACGACCATGCCCTCCTCGTCGACGACGGTCAGGTGCGTTGTCGACTTGCCCTCGCGATCGACTCTCGCTCGAGCACCGGGTCCACCGTTGTCTCTCGGATCACCGGGGTCGACGGGCGCGGCGTCCGCCGCCTGGTTCGTGATCAGGTTGCGACGCTCCGCGGCGTAGGAATCCGACAGGAGGCCTGCAAGCGGCACGTCGAAGAAGGCGGGATCGGCGAGGTAGGCGCCCCGATCCGCATACGCGTAGCGCGATGCCTCGAGGAAGCGGTGATACATGCGTGCCCGCGTGCCCGCCGCGAGGTTGTAGCCCTCGAGGATGTTCAAGACCTCGCCGACCGTCGAGCCTCCGCTCGAGGGCGGCCCCATACCCCAGATCTCCTGCCCGCGGTAGGTGATCTTCGTCGGTGGGCGCCAGAGCGCTGCATAAGCACGGATGTCGTTGCGCGTCAGCAGGCCCGCGAGCCAAGGGTGGTCGGCGCCGTCTGCGATCGGCGGGTCCTGGGCAGCTTCGGCCATGGCTTCAGCGATCACGCCCCGGTAGAAGCCTCGCTCGGCGCCAAGGTCGCCAATCCGCCCGTATGCGTCGGCGAGATCGCGGTTGCGCAGGGTGCTGCCGACCCTGCGGGGATTGCCGTTCTTGTTCAGGTAGAGCTCGGCCGTGGACGGGATGTCGTCAAACCAGTCCAGGTTCTCCTGAATCTGATCGAAGAACGTTTGGTCGATCCGGAAGCCCCCGCGCGCCACCTGCATTCCCGGCCGCAGCGCCTTGGCGAGTGAAATCGTGCCGTAGCGTTCGATCGCCTTGTCCCAGGTGGCGACCGTTCCCGGCACGCCCGCGGAGAGGCCGCTGTAGCGCGCGCGGTTGAACCCGAGCGGCTCGCCCTCGTCGAGGAAGGACTCCGGCGTCATCGCGGCCGGCGCGGCCTCGCGTCCGTCGATGGTCTTCACCTTGCCCTCGGGGGTTCGGATCAGCATGAAGCCGCCGCCACCGATGCCTGCGGAAAACGGCTCCGTTACCCCGAGGACGGAGGCCGAGGCGACGGCGGCATCGACGGCGTTGCCGCCTTGGCGCAGAGTCTCGACAGCGGTCCGGGTGGCGAGCGTGTCGACGCTCGCGGCGGCGCCACCCGATCCGATCGAGGTTGGCTCCTTGGCCCGTGCGCCCGCACCTGCGGGAAGGGCTAGCGCCAGAACGGCCGCGACACAAGCGGTGCCCGCAACCGCTCGCGGGGCGAGCCTGCTCGCTCCTGCCTCCATGATTGCTCCGTACCCGGCGCGCAGCTGCCCACACCGCCTGCGCAGGGTTGAGGGCGCCGGTTAACCCGTGCCTTGCGCGGTGGCGCCGGCGGGCGGTTGAGCCGCGCTTAAGCCGTCTGAGGACGGCGTGCCGTCCGACTCGTCATCCCCTTGCTTGGCCCAGCGGTTGAGCTCGCGACGCGCGATCACCATCTTGTGGACCTCGTCGGGCCCGTCGGCAACCTTCAGCATGCGCGAGAAGCGCCACATCCCGGCGAGCGGGGTGTCGTCGGACATCCCGAGGGCTCCGTGGACCTGGATCGCGCGGTCGAGTACGTCCATGACCACGTTCGCGGCCACGACCTTGATCATCGAGATCTCGCGCCGGGCTGCCTTCTTGCCCTCGGTGTCCATCCTCCAGGCTGCCTTCAGCGTGAGCAGGCGGGCCTGCTCGGTCTCCATCCGCGACTTGGCGATGAAGTCCTGGATGAACTGCTTCTCGGCGAGCTTGCCGCCGTGGGTCTCGCGCTCGAGGGCTCGCTTGCACATCATCTCGATCGCGCGCTCGCAGGTCCCGATCGCGCGCATGCAGTGGTGGATGCGCCCGGGGCCAAGGCGGTCCTGGGCGATCACGAACCCCGCCTGGCGGGGACCAAGGAGGTTCGCCTCGGGGACGCGGCAATCGCGGTAGCGGATCTCACAGTGGCCGGGGCCGCCGTCGTGGCCCATCACCGGCACTGGGCGCACCAGGTCGAAGCCCGAAGTGTCGGTTGGGACGAGGATCATCGAGGCGCGCGCGTAGGGATTGGCCTCCGGGTCCGTCACGACCATGACGATCGCCACGGCGGCACCCACCGCCCCCGACGTAAACCACTTGTGGCCATTGATCACCCATTCGCCGCCCTCGAGCACGGCGCTGCTCTTGAGCGTGGTGGGGTCTGATCCGGAGACCTCCGGCTCGGTCATGGAAAAGCAGGAGCGGATCTCGCCGTCGAGCAGGGGCGTGAGCCAGCGGTCGCGCTGCTCGTCGGTGCCGTGCTCGGCGAGGATCTCCATGTTGCCCGTATCGGGCGCGGCGCAGTTGAAGGCCATACCGGCGATTGCAGGACTGCGGCCCATCTCCTCGCAGAGGAGCCCGTACTCCCAGTTGGTGAGCCCGGGGCCGTAACGCTCGTCGGGCATGAACAGGTTCCAGAGCCCCTCCGCGCGAGCGCGAGCTCGGATCTCCACCAGGATCTCGGGATAGGGCACGCCGGCTCGGACCTCGTCGTCGAGTGCCCGTAGCGTCTCCATCTCCACGGGATAGACGTGCTCGTCGAGGAAGGTGAGGATGCGCTCGCGCAGCTCGTCTACGCGGGAGCTGGGGTTGAAGTCCACGAACGGCAGGTTATCCCGCGGGTGCGCCCGCGGCGCCCGGCGGCGTGCGGTCGCGGAGGCGTCGCTGAGAGATCGCCTGGATCCCGAAGAGCGAACCCACGAGCACCGCTGCAACCGCGATCGCGGGGATCACGACCTCGGGAGTGCCCTCCTTGATCACGAGCGTCGCACCGGAGGCGCAGAGCACAACCGCAAGGGCGCGGCGCAGGAAACCCTGCGGCGCGCGAACGGACAGCATGCCGCCGAGCAAGACCCCGGGCACGGACCCGAGCAGGATGTTCCCGGCCAGGACGAAATCGACGTTGCCGCCCACCCAGTGGGCGATGCCGGCAGCCCAGAGCAGCACGGCCGCGTGGAAGATGTCGGTGCCGACCACGCGCTGGGGGGTGAGGCGGAAGATCGCGATCAGAGCGATCGCGATCAGGGTCCCGCTGCCGGCCGAGGTGAGGCCGATGACGAAGCCGGTGGTCATGCCGGTGATGATCGCCGCGATGATGTGGCGGCGGTAGAGGTGCATCGCGTAGCGCTCGGCGATCACGTCCTTGAAGAAGATCGAGCGCAGGAGAGTCGCGATGCCGACCACGAGCAGCGCGCCACCGAGCATTCCGAGGACGAGCTTGTCCAGATCCTCGCCGTAGGTGCGCTGGAGGAGCTCGATCACGTAGACGCCGGCGATCGCCGAGGGGACGCTCCCGACCGCGAGCCAGAAGGCGATGCCGCGGTGCACGGTTTTCAGTTTCAGGTGCTGATAGCCGCCCACGGTCTTTGTCACGGCGGCGTAGAAGATGTCGGTGCCGATCGCCGTCACGGGCGAGATCCCGAACACGAGGATCAAGAGCGGCGTCATCAGCGAAGCCCCGCCCATGCCGGTCATGCCGACGAGCAGCCCGATCCCGAGCCCGAAGAAGATGATTGCCGGGTCCATCGCAGTGCTTCCCCGGAGCCGCAAAGGCCCTTTGGACTCCGGTTTCCGCCTTTGTCGACCAGCTATGACCAGAAGCGGAGGCGCGGCATGCTAGCAGCGCCCGCTGGGACTAGCGCTTGGTCCAGGCGTCGGGGTCGTTCAGGATCGCGTCGATGCGCCAGGGGAGATCTCCCCGGGCGACCTCGGCGAGGGTCGCCTCCTCCAGGATCTTGCGCAGGTTGGCGCGCACTGCCACCCAGACGTCGCGCAGACGCTCCGCCGCCCCCTCGTAGTGGAGGTCTTCCGGGGCCGCCTCGTGAATGTTCGCGAGCGGTCCCTCGACGGCACGGATCACGTCGGCGATCGTCGTCTCCTCGGGTGAATGGTCAAGCCAATAGCCGCCCTTGTAGCCCCGCTTCGCCCTGACAAGCCCGGCGTGCTTCAGCTCGAGCAGGATGTGTTCCAGGAACTGGAGCGGGATGCCCTGCGACTCGGCGAGCTGCTCTCCCTTTATGGGCTCGTTGTCGGGAGCGGCGGCGAGCTCAAGCGCCGCCCGCACCGCGTAGTCGGCCTTTGCGGAAATCCTCATGTCACAATGCCCGGCTTCATGATCGACCTGCAATCACACTCAACTGTCTCAGACGGCCAGCTCGAGCCCGCCGACGTCGCCCGTGCCGCCGCTGAGGCGGGAGTCACGGTTATGGCCCTTACCGACCACGACGGTGTGGCCGGCGTCTCCGAGGCTACCGCCGCCGCCGCCGAGGCAGGGATCGAGAACGTGCCAGCCACCGAGCTCTCGTGCGTGCACAAGTACTCAGAGGACCTCCACATCTGCGGCTACTGGATCGATCTCGAGCGCATCCAGCCGGCATGCGACCGTGCTCAGCAGGAACGCGTCGATCGCGCCAAGGAGATCATCGCCAACCTGAACTCTCATGGCGTCGAGGTGAGCTTCGAGGACGCCGTCGCCAAGGCGGGCGCCGCCGACGCGATCGGCCGCCCCCACATCGCCAAGGCCGCGGGGGCCGGCCCGGACCTTGGACCCTTCTTCGAGGAATACCTCGTCCCGGGGGCGAAGGCGTTCGTCTCGCGCAAGTGGCCGTCAGCCGAGGAGGCCGTACGGCTTATCCACGACGCGGGCGGTGTCGCCGTCGTCGCTCACCCCTATTGGGACGTCAAGGACCCGGACCAGGTCCGCGACCTCGTCGAGAGCCTGGTGCGCGACGTCGGTCTCGACGGCATCGAGACCTTCTACCCGCCACACACGGCTGAGCAGACCAAGCACTGCCTGGAGCTGTGCGAGGAGTTCGAGCTCGTGCCCACTGCGTCCTCGGATTTCCACGGGCCGACCCATAAGACGTTCGCGCGGTGGGGCGCTTATGACACCTATGGGTTAGGTGAGCCGCGGGTGCCGGAGCGCCCGTAGCGCCGCCGCTACGCCGCGACGGCCGCGCCCGGGATGAGCTCGCGCTCCTCCAGGTAGGTGAGGATCTGCTGCGCGGACTCCTCCGGCGACTGCTGCTCGGTCTCGATCACGAGCTCCGGGTCCTCAGGAGGCTCGTAGGGGTCCGAGACGCCTGTGAACTCCTTGATCTCGCCTGAGCGCGCCTTCGCGTAGAGCCCCTTGACGTCACGCTGCTCGCAGGTCTCGACCGAGGCCTTGGCGTAGACCTCGATGAAGCGGTCGTCCATCATCTCCCTCGCCTCGTCGCGGATCTCCTTGTAGGGGGAGATCGCGGCGGTGATCACCGGGACGCCGTGACGGGAGAGCAGGTTGGCGACGAAGGCGATGCGGCGGATGTTCGTGTCGCGGTCCTCCTTCGAGAACCCGAGGCCCTTCGAGAGGTTCTCGCGCACGATGTCGCCGTCGAGCACCTCGAGCGCGACGTCGCGCTTGCGCAGCTCCTTGACCAGGTGGTTCGTGATCGTGGTCTTGCCCGAGCCGGAGAGCCCGGTGAACCAGAGGGTGAACCCCTTCTCGCCTGCCATCAGTCGTCTTCCTCCTCGTCCTTGTAAGCGTCGATCAGGATCTGCGCGACCTCTGCCCTCGAGAACTCCTCGGGCGGCAGCTCGCCGTTGCCGAGCATCTCGCGCACCTTCGTACCCGAGAGGAACACGTGCGACTCCTGCGGGTGCGGGCACGTCTTCGCGGAGCCCATCCCTTCGCACTCGTTGCACCAGAAGGTGTGCTCGAAGAAAAGCGGCGTGATGCCGAGCTGTTGCAGATCGATCTCGTCGAAGATCTTCTGCGCGTCGTAGGTGCCGTAGTAGTCGCCGACCCCGGCGTGGTCGCGGCCGACGATGAAGTGGGTGCACCCGTAGTTGCGGCGGATGATCGCGTGCAGGATCGCCTCGCGGGGTCCCGCGTAGTGCATCTTGCCGGGATTCACGCCCAGCATCACGTGGTCGGGGTGGTAGTAGTTGTCCATCAGGACCTCGTAGCAGCGCATCCGCACGTCGGCGGGGATGTCGCCCTTCTTGGTCTCGCCGATCAGTGGGTGGATGTAGAGCCCGTCGCAGATCTCGAGTGCGGCCTTGGTCAGGTACTCGTGCGCGCGATGGATCGGGTTGCGCGTCTGGAACGCGACGATGCGCTTCCACCCGCGATCCGCGAACGCCTGCTTCGACTCCTCGGTTGTCTGATAGCGCCGCGTGAAAGCCTCTTCGTGGTCGGGCAGCGCGTCGACCTCGATCTTCCCGGCCACGCAGCGGTTGCCCTCCTCGCGGATGGCGGCGACGCCCGGGTGCTCGTTATCGGTCGTCAGGTAGACCTTCTCGGCCTCGAGCTCGACATCGCGCTCGAACACCTCGCTTACATGGAGGCGCCCAAGGGCCTTGCCGTTGGGGGCGGCGAGCTCGATCACGTCGCCTTCCGAACACTCGAGATCGGTCGCGAGGGTGATGGGAATCGACCAGATCTCGCCGGGCACGGAGGCGAGCTCCATCTTCTCGCAGACCGACTTCCAGTCCTCGGAGCCCATGAAGCCCTCGAGCGGAGCGAAGCCGCCGTTTGCGAGCAGCTCGAAGTCGCTGGCCTGACGGTTCGTGAGCGTCAGGCTCAGCGCCGTCTCGGCGCTACCCATTTATTCCGCACTCGGAGCGGTCGGTACCGGCCCAGCGGCCGGCGCGGGCATCCTCGCCCTCGGCCGGGGCGATGGTGCAGGGCATGCACCCGATCGACGGGTAGCCCTGGTCGTGAAGCGGGTTGTATGGCACGTGGTTGTCCTTTAAGTAGTTCCAGATTTGTCTGTCGTCCCAATCCGCCAACGGGTTTAGCTTCCACAAGCCGAAACGCTTGTCCCAGCCGAACTTCGCTGCGCCGGCGCGGGTCTCCGAGTCAACCCGGCGAATGCCCGAGACCCAGCAGTGCAACTCAGAGACGGCCTCGCGCATCACCTCGACCTTACGGACTCCGCAACAGGCGTCGGGATCGCGGCGCCAGAGGTTAGCGTCGTACCGCTGCTCCTGCTCGCCGAGGCTGATACCGGCGTAGCGCTTGAAGTCGATGCCGTAGTGCTCGGCAAGCGCGTCGCGAGTGGAGTAGGTCTCGGGAAACAGGAGCTCGGTATCCAGATAGAAGAAGCTCGTCTGCGTCTCGATCGAGTGCGCCATGTCGATCACCACCGAGCTGGTCTTCTGAAAGGACGTGGCGAAGCCCAGCTTCGGATGAAACGTCTCGATCGCCCAGGCGATCGCCTCCTGCGCTGACATCGATTCGAGCTGGCCGGCGATCTCGTCGGGGTCGACGACCTCGTCGCCGATCATCGGCAGGCTGACCGGGAGCCCGTTGCCGTTCCCGTTGTCGACGCCGTTCGTCGCCGGCTCGGGATCGTGCAGGGGCCGAGGGCGCGCCGGCGCCGTGATCACATCGAGCTCTGGGAGTGGTTTCGCCATTTAGATCAGCCGATCAGCCTAGTCTCAGACGGCGCATTCGCCCTCGCCGCGCTCGACCTTGTACGGGTCCGAGCGCGACCAGTCGACAAACTGATCGAGGGTCTCGAGGGAGAACTCCACGGGCATGGTGAGGTCCTTGACCTCCTCCTCGAAGCGCGTGGTCCCGGCGCGCTCCACGAAATCGTTGAACTCCTCTCCCGCGGCACGCTCGGCCTCGTAGAGACGCAGCCAGCGCTCGACCGCATCGGGCACGCGCTTGGCGGGCAGCCGCGCCTTCAATCTGTGGCCGTAGATGACCTCACCGCCCTCGTAATTGCCGCCGAGGTGCGGGATGTAGGCGGGAAGCTGTCGCTCGCCGATCTTGAGCGAGGCGCCGTAGAACCCGATGTTCGCGATGTGGTGCTGGCTGCAGCCGTTGGGGCACCCGGACATCTTGATGTGAACCCGCTTCGTCTGCGGGTCGGTGATTGCCATCCGCTCGACCCGCTCGGAGATCGCGCGGTTCAAGCCCATCGAGGAGGTGATCCCGAGCTTGCAGGAGTCGGTGCCCGGGCAGGAGACGACGTCGGTGACTTCGTCCTGTCCGGCCTCCGCCAGGCCAAGCTCGCCAAGCCGCTGCCACACGTCGTAGACGGATTCGTCGCGCACCCAGCGCAATACAAGGTTCTGCTGGACGGTGGTTCGCGCGTAGCCGCCTGTGAACTCGCGCATGATCTCCCCGAGGCCGCGGAACTGCTCGGGGGAGAGGTCTCCTCGCGTGACCTTCACGGTGACGGTGGAGAAACCGGCCTGGCGCTGAGGCGCCGAGTTCGAGGCGCAGAAGCGATCGAACTCGGAGCGGTCCCCGTTCGGGCTGGCCACCTGCAGGGGAACCGGAGGCGCGTTCGCCTCCTCGTCGTCGGTGAACAGCAGGTGATCGATCGAGAAGTCGCGCTCTGAGACCCAGTCGCCCGCGAGCTCCTCCTCGACCATCTCGCGGAAGGCGTCGATGCCGATCTTGTCGATCAGCACCTTGATGCGGGCGCGGGCGCGGTTGACGCGCAGCCAGTCCTGCCGGTCGAAGAGCCTGAACACGGCCTCGGAGACCTTGAGGTAGTCGCCGTTTTCGAGCTCGACGAAGTCGTAGAGCGTGGGGGCGACGCGGGGCATGATCGAGGTGCCGCCGCCGACGCGGATCTCCACTCCTCGCACCCCATCACGGACGCGCGGGATGAACCCGATGTCGTGAATGCCGGTGATCGCGACGTCCTCGTCGGTGGCGGTGAAGGCCGTCTTCACCTTCCGCGGCATCAGCTGCGTGGTCGGATGGCGCACGAAGTAGCGCACGTAGGCGCCGGCGTAGGGAGTGATGTCGAAGAGCTCGCCCGCGGTGACCCCGGCGAAGGGGTCGCCGGTGACGTTGCGGACGGTGTTGCCGCAGCCCTCGCGAGAGGAGAGGCCGGAGTCGGAGATGCGGCGGATCAGCTCCGCCATGTCGCGCAGCGGGATGTGGTGGATCTGGATGTTCTGGCGGGTCGTGATGTGCCCCTTGCGAAGCGGCGCGTAGTCCTCGATCACATCGGCGAAGACATCCATCTGATCGGGCGTGATGCCGCCCATGGGCAGCTTCACGCGGCACATCTGAACATCGGGCTGACGCTGCCCGTAGACACCCTGCTTGAGGCGGAAGCCGATGAACTGATCCTCGGGCGTTTGTCCATCGAGGAACTTCTCGGCCTCCGAGTCGAAGTCGTCGAACTCGCGCTCGATGACCGGGATCATGTGCCCGGGGACGTTGTCGTAGACCTCGGGGTTCTCGAGCGACCCGAGCTTGCCCTTGCCACGCTGCGGCTTGTCGGGCGTGACATCCAGCTTGTGCTCAGCGACGATGCGTTCGCCAGGTGACTCCGCGTCGCGCACGGGGTCGTTGGTGGCCCGCTCGGGGGCGGCGGTCGGCTCCATGCGCGCAGTATGGCATAAAGCCCTAATCCGGATTGGGATTTAGGTATTTAGGTCTCGCGCATCCCCAGCGGCGGGTCCTGGCAGGGCCCGAGACCCTTGCCGACCGTGGCCACGCCGCAGGGGAAGACCTCGCAGCCCTCGAGCGCGTCGGTCCCATCGCCGCCGTCGCACAGGTCCACCCCCGGGTTGCCGTTCAGATCGTCGTTGCCCTCTTCGCCGTAGAGGCCTGCGTTGATGGTCGAGCCCCGATGCGGCACGATGCCCGAATCGTCGCCTTCCCCGCCCCTGAGGTCGTCGTTGCCGCCGACGCCGTGGATCTCGTCACGGCCCTTCCCCGCCGCGATCTTGTCGGCGCCAGGGCCGGTGAAGATCAGATCGTTGCCGCCTTCACCGCACACCCGGTCCTTGTTCCCGTGCGCTTCGACGAAGTCCTGGCCGGCGCCGGCGATGATCACGTCGGCCCCCGGGGTTCCCTGGATGTCGTTGTCTCCGTCGCCGCGAACGATGGTCGCGGCCTTGCCGAGACACTTGGGCCCGCCCGCTGTCGACGAGCCCGCTGTGAGCCCGAGCAGGACCGCGACCGTCGATCCGGTGATCGCTGCGATCGCGGTCCCGCGCCGGCTCATCGCTCAGTCGACGTCGGTGTCCTCGATGATGAACGCGACCCGCACGTGAGCGCGGTATTCGTCGAGGCCCTCCCCGCGGATGCCGGTCGAGACGATGTCGACCGCGCGGATGTTGCGCAGCGACCCCTTCGCCTGGTCGAGCGCCTGCTTGGCGGCGTCGTCGGTTGAGGTCTTCGAGCTGCCGACCAGCTCGATGATCTTGACTACGGCCATGAATCTCCTTCCCTGGCCGACGCCGTCGCCGGCCCGCTAGGTAAGGGTTCTATCCGGTCTCGGGGCTGCGTGCAGGCCCGTGGCCCCATACTGAGCCGCTCACCTGCCGCGCCGACACGCCCTCTTCGAGCGCCGCACATTGCCAACGGCTGGTGGGCGCAGCGGATCCGTGAGGTGGCGGGGCGGTATCAACGAGGAACTGCTCGAGAGCGGCCACGATGGCCGCGGCCTCCGATTCGGTTGCCGTCGAGGAGACGATCTCGATCTGCGGGCGCGGGGGTCGGCGCTTGCCGTTGGTGGCCACGAGCAGGACTCTACGCGACCCCCTCCCGACGGCCCCGAACGGGACCCGATAAGAACGCCCCATGCCCATCCCCATCTTCGACGCCGACGCCGTCTTCGACGCGGTTCCGCCCGAGGCCGCCAACGAGCGAACGCGCCACGCCTTCGAGCGTCACGCCGCGGGCGAGTGGCACATGCCTCCGAAGGTCTACCTCGACTCACCGCCGCACGGCGACTTCAGAGCCATGCCGGCGCGAGGCGACGAGTACGCCCTGCTCAAGTGGGTGACCTCGTTTCCCGGCAACCCCGACCGCGGCCTGCCGGTGGTGGCCGGGGCGCTCCTACTCTCGAGCGCTGAAACGGGGGAGCTCGTCGCGATCATGGACTGCGGCTCGGTCACCTCGCTTCGAACCGGCGCCGCGGCCGCCGTCTCCGCCCAGACGCTGGCTCGCGATGGCGCCCGCACGGCAGGGATCATCGGTTGTGGGGTCAACGGGGCGTGGGCGGCACGCTGCCTCGCAGCCGCCGGCTTTCAGACGGGCGTGTGTGCCGACCTTCGCGCCGAGAACGCGGAAACACTCGCTACCGAGCTCGGCTGGGCCACGGGCTCGCGCGAAGCCGCGGTGGCGCAAGACGTCGTCGTCACGGTTACCCCGGGACACAGGCCAGTGATCGAAGCCGGCGAGCCACAACCGGGCCAGCATTTCGCCGTCCTCGGCGCCGATGCATACGGCAAGGCCGAGGTGGCTCCTGAGGCACTTGCCGCCTGCAGGCTCTTCTGCGATGAGCGAGGACAGGCGGCGGGCGGCGGCGAGCTCTCCGGGCCGTTCAGCCGCGGGGAGGTGACCCACCAGCAGGTCACCGAGCTCGGTCAGGTGCTGAGCGGCACCGCCCCCGGTCGCAGCTCCGCCGCCCAGATCACCCTTTTCGACTCAACCGGCCTGGCGATCCAGGACCTGGGCATCGCGACGGCTGTGCTCGAGGCCTGGCACGAGGGCCGCGTCGCAGCCGCGGGCGAGGCTGCGCTGTAGCTGGCGGGGAGCCCTCGACCGTGCGTTGCTAACGCGGATCCAAGGGGTTCGTTGCCCGCGTCTTGGCCTCGCTCCCCGGTGGGTCGGTCGCCGGGCCGGTCGGCCCGTGGGACTCGGTGCGAGCACTCCCGCCCTCGTCACGCGGGCTCAACACGATCGAGATCCGACGCTCACCGAACAGCGCTCCGACCACCATCAGGATGGCGCCGGCGAGGGCGATCCAGGCGCCGACCTTCTCCGAGCTGTCGGTGACGGCCGGCGGGTTGTTGATGATCGAGACGGCGACGAGGAGCAACGCCGCGGCGGCAAGTCCTGGCAGCCAGCGATCGATGTCCAGCGCCCGCGGCCGCTCATGCAGGTCACTGGCCGCTGCCACGATCGTCGCCACGGCGATCAGCGCCAGCAGCAGGTCGATCAGCTCGAAGACGGTCCAGGCGGTCACGCCCTCTCCGTCGAATCCGCCCTCGTACCAGTCGAGGAAGAGCGACACCAGGAGCGCGAGCGCGCCCACGACGGCGACGATGTGTCCGGCGTTCACCCGCTGCATCAGCGCCCGTCTACCCCGAAGCCTCGCTACTCATGCCCGCATCGTCCTAAAGCGGGATGTTCCCGTGCTTTCGCTTGGGCTGCTCGACCCGCTTGGTCTGGAGCATGCGAAGCGCCTTGACGAGCCGCGGACGGGTCTCGTGCGGCTCGATCACATCGTCGATATAGCCGCGCTCGGCCGCCGAGTACGGGTTGGCGAAGTGAGCCTTGTAGTCGTCGATCAGCTTCGCGCGTCGTTCGTCGGGGGTGGGCGACTGGGCGATGTCCTTGCGATAGATGATGTTGACCGCACCCTCCGGGCCCATCACCGCAACCTCCGCCTGCGGCCAGGCGACGTTGAAGTCGGCGAGCATGTGCTTCGAGTTCATGACGTCGTACGCGCCCCCGTATGCCTTGCGCGTCACCACCGTCAGCTTCGGGACCGTGGCCTCGGTGAAGGCGTAGAGAAGCTTGGCGCCGTGGCGAATGATCCCGCCCCACTCCTGCGAGGTGCCCGGAAGGAACCCGGGAACGTCCGTGAACGTCAACAGCGGGACGTTGAACGCATCGCATGTGCGCACGAAGCGTGCCCCCTTCTCGGAGGACTCGATGTCGAGCACGCCCGCGAGGTGCTTCGGCTGATTGCCGACGACGCCTATCGCATAGCCGTCGAGGCGTGAGAACCCGCACACGATGTTCTGCGCGAAGTGCTCGTGAACCTCGAAGAACTCGCCGTCGTCGACGACCAGCGCGATCACCTCGCGCATGTCGTAAGGCTTCTGGGCGTCGGCGGGAACGATCGAATCGAGTTCCGGCTCCTCGCGGTCCGGGTCGTCGTACGGCTCAACGCGTGGTGGCGTCTCGAGATTGTTGGAGGGCAGGAAGGAGAGGAGATAACGGGCGTCGGCGAGACACTGCTCCTCGTCGTCGGAGGCGAAATGCGCGACCCCAGACTTCGAGTTGTGGCTCATCGCCCCGCCGAGCTCCTCGAACTCGACTTCCTCCCCGGTCACGGTCTTGATCACCTCGGGCCCGGTGATGAACATGTGCGAGGTCTCCTTGACCATGAAGATGAAGTCCGTCATGGCGGGGGAGTAGACGGCGCCGCCGGCACAGGGCCCCATGATCAAGCTGATCTGCGGGATCACGCCTGAGCTGCGGACGTTTCGGACGAAGACGTCCCCGTAGGCGCCGAGCGAGACCACCCCCTCCTGAATCCGCGCGCCGCCAGAGTCGTTGATGCCGATCACGGGCGCGCCGATCTTGGCGGCGAGGTCCATGACCTTGCACATCTTCTCGGCCATCACCTCCCCCAGGGAGCCGCCGAAGACGGTGAAGTCCTGGGAGAAGACCGCGACCGGCCGACCGTCGATCGTGCCCCAGCCGGTCACCACAGCGTCGCCGTGCGGCCGGCGCTTCTGCATGTCGAAGTCGTAGGTCCGGTGACGCACGAACGTGTCGAGCTCCTCGAACGTCCCGGGGTCGAGCAGCTTGTCGATGCGCTCCCTGGCCGTCAGCTTGCCCTTGGCGTGCTGCTTGGAAACCGCCTCCTCGGACGCCGAGTGGATCGCCTGTTCACGTAGCTCGCGCAGCTGCGCGAGCTTCTCCTCGGCTGTCTCGGGATACTTCTGACGCACGCCGAGTGCGATTCTACGTTCGCCGCGAAGGGTCCGCCTGCGCGCGCGAGAGGACGGCATTGAGTGCGTCCACCACCATCGGGTCCAGGTCGCCGCCGGCCCGGGCGCCGAGGATCTCCGTGGGGCTCCGAGCGGGGGCCGGCTCGCCTCCCTGCCCAGCTTGCGCTCTCAGTGCCTCGTAGCAGGCATGGGCAGCGCGCGAGATCCGAGCCTGGAGCGGGATCGCCTCACCCGCGAGGCCGGCCGGCCCGCCTCCGTCGAAGCGCTCGGCCCCGAACTGGATCCATTCGCAGACGCGTTCGGGAAGGCCAGCCCCCCGCGCCAGCTGCGCGCCCTTCTCGTGGTGGGAGGAGATCCGTATCAGCTCCTCCTCGGTCCGATCTCGGGGGGGCTTCGCAAGTGCCTCGACCGGCACGTAGACCAAGCCGACGTCGTGCAGCTTTGCTGTCTCGCGAGCCAGCTCGCAGCTCGTGCGCGGGAGCCCGAGCTCAACCGCTGCGGCGAGCGCGTAGGCGGCAGCCGCCTCGGCCTTATCACGCGACCCGGGGAGGTGTGCCTCGAGGCCGTCTAGGAGCAGGCCGCCGCGCGAGGCGAGCAGCTCGACCAGGCTCTCGGTGCTAGCCGCGGGTGAAGGGTCGTCGTTCGGGCGATCCGAGCTCATCCAACAGCTCCTCCAGCGCGCCGATGGCCGCCGCGGGGTCGGGCGCCGGGTGTTGCGCCGTGATCGAGACCGCCGTGCCGAAGCCCTTCTCGGCCAGCTCGATCGCGATTCGGGCATGCCCAGGGGTCGCAGGTCCCTCGCCCTGGACGCGCCAGGCCAGCGCGCGCTGCGGCTCGCGTCGGGTGACCTCGACGGAAATGGGCATCGCCGTACCCAAGAGCCCGCTCATCCAGGCTTCCATGCGGATCAGATCGTCGGCCAGCTCCCACAGCTCCGGCGCGGACTTTACGAGCGTCCGCTTCGCCTTGGTTTCCATGTGCCGGGGTTCTGGCGGAGTCCTGGGTCTCCTGCCGCCGTGCACGACATTGCAGGAGAAAGCCTCCGTGCGCCTGGCGCTAGAAGAACGCGCCGCCCCTGTACTCGCCGAAGACCTCGCGCATCGCGTTGCAAACATCACCGATCGAGGCCTTGTCCCGCAGGGCCTCCTTGATCGGACGCAGCAGGTTGCCGTCGCCCTCCGCGACCTCGCCCAGCTCCGCCAGCCGTTGGTCCACCTTCTCCTGGTCGCGCTCCGCCTTGAACTTTTCGAGCCGCTCGAGTTGGCGTCGCTCGGCCTCGGGGTCGACCCGAAGGATGTCGACGTCGTCGACCTGGTCGGTGACGTACCGGTTGACCCCGACGATGATGTCCTGTCCGGAGCGGTAGCGCTCGTGGTAGGACGCGGCCGACTCCTCGATTTCCCGCTGGATGAACTCGAGCGCCGCGGTCGAGCCGCCCATCTCCTCGACCTTCGAGATCAGCTCCCAGGAGCGCTCCTCGAGCTCGTCGGTGAGCGCTTCGACGAAATACGACCCCGCGAACGGATCGACAGTGTCGGCCGCTCCCGACTCGTGGGCAAGCACCTGCTGGGTACGCAGCGCGATCCGCGCGGAGCGTTCGGTCGGAAGCGCGAGAGCCTCGTCAAAGCCGTTCGTGTGCAGGGACTGCGTGCCACCGCATACGGCCGCGAACCCCTGCAGCGCCACCCGGATGATGTTCACCTCCGGCTGCTGCGCCTGCAGAGTCACGCCCCCCGTCTGCGTGTGAAAGCGGATCATCTGCGAGCGCTCCTCACTGGCCCCGAAGCGCTCGCGCATGATCTTGGCCCACATCCGGCGCACGGCCCGGAACTTGGCGATCTCCTGGAAGACGTTGTTGTGGCAGTTGAAGAAGAAGGCCAGCCGAGGGGCGAAGTCGTCGACATCGAAGCCGCGGTCGAGTGCGGCCTGGACGTAGGCGATCGCGTTTGAGAGAGTGAACGCCACCTCCTGGACCGCCGAGCAGCCCTTCTCGCGGATGTGGTAGCCGGAGATCGAGATCGTGTTCCACTTCGGGACGCTCTCGGCGCAGTATTCGAAGATGTCGGTGGTGAGCCGCATCGTCGGTTCGGGGGGATAGATGTAGTTGCCGCGCGCGACGTACTCCTTCAAGACGTCGTTCTGAACGGTTCCGCGAAGCTCCTCGGAGGCGACGCCCTGTTCCTCACCCACGAGCTCGTAGAGCAGCAGCAGGATCGCGGCGGGGGCGTTGATGGTCATCGAGGTCGAGACCTGATCGAGCGGGATCTCGTCGAAGCAGATCCGCATGTCCTCGATCGTGTCGATGGGAACGCCGGTCCGCCCGACCTCTCCGCGACACAAGGGATCGTCGGAATCACGCCCTAGCTGGGTCGGGAGGTCAAAGGCCATCGAAAGGCCTGTGGAGCCGTGCTCGATCAGGTAGCGGTAGCGCTCGTTGGTGTCCTCGGGCGAGCTGAAGCCGGCGTACTGGCGCATCGTCCACAGCCGCTCGCGATACATCCCCTCGTGAATCCCGCGCGTGAACGGGTACGAGCCGGGCTCGCCCAGCCGTTTCTCAAGACCCTCGGCGACATCCGAGGCGTCGTAGACCGGTTCGACCTCGATCGCCGAGTCCGTGAAGACGCGATCGTCATCGGGCCCCACCTGCGGGGCCACGAACCTGTCGACATCCTCGGCGACCGCGCGCTCGGTCTCGGGATCGGCGCGCCCATCGGGCCGCGAGACATCTGCGGGCCGCGTCGCCATGGGGCAAGGATACGCCGCTAGACCGACTCGACCGTTCGCTTCCAATTCATCGCGGCCCATCCACCCCCGCCCGCTCGATCGCACGCTCTACGACCTCGGCGAAGCGTTCGGCTGGCGCTGGGTAGGTGTACCCGGCCACCGCCTCCTTCGGTGGCGGGGCGGGCGGCCCCTCCACCAGGCGGGAGAGCGCCATCGCGATCGCGGCTGGGTCGTCGGCTCGGACGGGCTCGCCTCCGATCTCGGCCGCGATCCTGCCCGCCTCGGTTCCCTCCGCCAGCGTGAGGATCGGCCGGCCGGAGGCCATGTACTCGAAGATCTTGATGTTGAGCAGCTGCGATCGGGTCGGCTGCGCGAGCAGGAGGAGGGCGTCGGCCTCGCGCTGAAGCGCGAGCGCCCGCTCGCGCTTGAGGCTCCCGGCGACAACGATGCGGGCCGGCGCCACGTCAGTTGCGAAGAGCTCGGCCTCGTCGTCGGTGAGCGGGCCCGCGATCACGAGCTCGAGCCCGGCGGCAGCCTGCGGATCCTCGCGCGCGAGTCGTTCCATCGCTTCCACGAGTGGGCGCGGGTCGCGCCCGTACGTCCCGAAGCGGCCGGTGTAGACGAGCGAGACCCGGCCGGGGTCGAGCAGACCGGTCGGCTCCGCGGGCCCATCGGGGGCTGACTCCGGATCCCAGCCGTTGGGAATCACCGTGGGATCGGCGATGCCGCGAGCCCGAAGGTCCTCCGCCGCGGGCTCCGAGACGCATACGAGAGCGTCCGCTCCGCCAAGCCAACGCCGCTCCAGGTGGGAGTCGAGCCGATGGTGGGCGGGGGTGGCGAAGTCGGGACGCAGCGATTCGAATGTCCAAGCGTCGCGGAGGTCCGCCACCCACGGCATCCCTCGGCGTCGCAGGGCCATGCCGATGGCGTGGGTCGACTCTGGCGGCGAGGTCGTGACGACGCAGTCGAACGATCCGGACCGGCGCAGCCGGAGAGCCGCGGATCGCGCGAAGGGCGCCCACGCCGCCAGCAGGGGCTCGGGCGCGATCCAGCTGCTGAGGAAATGCGGCTCGCCGCCGTAGGTGTCGGAGTCGAACAGAGCGTCGATCCGGTGGCGGCCCTGCGCTCGGGCCCGCCATAGCGCTGCATCGCGAGCCCGATGCACGCCCTCCTCGCCCTCGTCTCCGAAAGCCCCCGTTGTGAGTACCTCCACCTCGTGCCCGAGCCGGCGCAGCCACTTCACCATCGTCGCCGGCCGCAGGGCGCCCGTATCGCGGCTCGGCGGGTAGAAGTAGCTGACGTAGAGGAGTCGTCTCGGGCTCAAGACGAACCTGCCTTCTCGCGGCGCGCCTCGATCGCCTGCCGGTAGGCCTCGTCCATCCGTGTGACGAGGCTTGGCCAGTTCCACTCGCGCTCGGCCTTCGCTCGCCCGGCGGCGCCCATCCGCTCGCGCTCGGATGGGGCATCGGCGAGCCTCAGCACTCGATTCGCCACGCCCCTCGAGTCGCCGCGCGCCACGACGAACCCGGTCTCGCCCTCATCGACGACCCCCCGGACCCCGGGGTACTCGGATGCGATCGCCGGGAGGCCAGAGGCCATCGCCTCGATCAGGACGATGCCGAAGGACTCGGGTGGCTCGGTGGTGAGGAGGAAGAGGTCGCAAGCCCGCAACACGCCGGGGAGTCCGGCGTGCGGAACATGACCCAGGAAATGAACGCGGTTCGCGAGCCCGGCCTCGGCCGCCAGGGCCCGGTAGTCCGCCTGGAGCCCGCCGCCACCCGCCACGACGAGGTGCAGGCGCTCATCGGCCGCCACGCGGATCGCCTCGATCGCAAGGTCCACGCGCTTGAAGTGGTGGGCGCGGTCGAGCGTGCCCACGAACGCCGCAACCACGGCGTCGGACGGGATGCCAAGCGCCGCGCGCAAGCTTTCGCCCGAGCCACGCCAGTCCTCATCGGGGCCAGGAGAGAACTCCGTTGCGTCGACGCCGTTCGGCATCTCGATCAGCTTTCCGCGAGGGTTGGCGCCTGCTCGACGCAGATACGGAACGGAGTTGGCGTGATCGGCGGAGAGGACGCAGACGCGGTCCGCGGCCCGGATCAGGGCTGGAGCAACGGTCCGCTCGTAGGCGTCGAACAGGGCACCGCGCACGCCCCCCGCCACCAGCCGATTCTTGTAGTGGACGAGCAGCGCCTGCGACCTGGATGCTCGCCGTATGCGGCCGAGCAGCACGAGCTCGGACCCGAAGATGAAGGGGTAGTGCAGGTGCACTACGTCGAAGCCCGAGATCCCGGCGAGTGACGGAATCAATGGAGCGTTGCCGTAGGCGAACGCCGGGTCGATGCGGTGCACGACCACGCCGCCGGGGTCCGGCGCATCGCCAGGCGCCGGCGCGGTGAACACCTCGACGTGATGCCCTCGTTTCACTTGCTCGGTGGCGAATCGAAAGGCGGCGTTCCCGGCCCCGCCTGCGTAGGGCGGGAAGGTCGCGGTGAGGTGGGCGATGCGGTACAGGGCGGCGCGAACCCTACGAGAATGCGACTAGAGGCCGCCGCCGACGAGCCGCTCGACCCCGGCCCGCTCAATCGTCATCCGCAGCCCGTCGTGGAGGCCGACCTTCGGCTCCCAGCCGAGCAGCTCCCTCGCGCGCGAGATGTCCGGCTGGCGGATCTGGGGGTCGTCCACGGGCAGGGCCTCGTGGACGATCTCCGAGCGCGACTCGGACACCTCGATCACCGCCTCGGCCATCTCCTGGAGGGTGAACTCGTCGGGGTTGCCGATGTTCACCGGCAGATGGACCTCGGACTCCGCGAGCGCGATCAGGCCCGCGATTTGGTCGTCGACGAAGCAGAAGCTACGTGTCTGCGAGCCGTCGCCGAAGACGGTGAGCGGTTTGTCCTGGAGAGCCTGCCGCAGGAACGTGGGGATCGCCCGCCCGTCGTGGGGGCGCATTCGCGGGCCGAAGGTGTTGAAGGTCCGCGAGATGCAGGTGTCGACGCCCTGCTGGCGGTGGTAGGCCATCGTGAGCGCCTCGGCGTACCGCTTGGCCTCGTCGTAGACGCCGCGAGGCCCGATGGGATTCACGTGGCCCCAGTAGTCCTCGGGCTGTGGATGAACCTGGGGATTGCCATAGACCTCTGAGGTAGAGGCGAGCAGGAAGCGCGCGCGTTTCTGCTTGGCGAGGCCGAGCATGTTGTGCGTGCCGTAGGAGCCCACCTTCAGGGTGTGCAGCGGGAGCCGGGCGTAGTCGATCGGGGAGGCGGGGGAGGCGAGGTGGTAGACGATATCGAGGGGCTCCTCGATGAAGAGCGGCTCCGTCACGTCGCGGTTGAGCGAAACGAACTCGTCGGTGTGGATGTGCCTGATGTTCTCGAGCGAGCCTGTATCGAGGTTGTCCACACAGAGCACGCGGTGACCGTCCGCGAGCAGGTGGTCGCAGAGGTGCGAGCCGAGGAAACCGGCTCCGCCGCTGACAAGGCAGGTGCTCATGGGTTTCGGCCCCCTGGGGGGCGGCCGAGAATACCGCCGCCGGCAAGGAGGGCTGAGCGTTCGGCCGCTCATGCACGCCGACGCCCGGGGCGTGCACCGGACCGCCGGGGTTGTCCTGCTCGTGGAAACGGGGCTTGCCACCCATCGCCAAGCCAGACCGGTGGCGAGTGCCCGGGCGGCGGCGCTGCTTCGCTCGCACGGAGCGCTTTTCCTACGCCGCGCCCGGCGCTTCTCGCTGTGCGCGGACGATGCGGACGACGCCTACCAGCGTGCTGCGCTCATCCTGCTTGAGAAGGCACCGCCGATCCCAACCGAACGGCTGATCGGCTGGATGCAGGTGGTCGTGCGCCGGGAGGCTCTCGCGGTGCGCCGCACGCGCCAGCGGGCGATCGGCATCACGGGCGACGCGGGTGAGGGCAACTTCGTCGAGTGGCTGCCAAGCGAAGCCCCCGGTCCGCACGAGCGCCTCGAGCGACGCCAGCGGGTATCGCGCGCAGCCATCCTGCTGCGCCGCCTGAAGCCGCAGGAGCGCCGTGCCCTTGCGCTCCAGGCGGAGGGGTTCTCGTACACCGAGATCCAGGAGATCACGGGGTGGACCTATACGAAAACGAATCGCTGTTTGGCCGAAGGGCGTGCGAGATTGCGGCAGCTCGCCGCGCTGGTGGATTGAGCGGGAGAGTGCATGACCGATGTCGCGAGACGGCGTCGGAGGCGGGCCGCGGAGGCTACGGAGTCTCGGGCGGCTCGAATAGGTGCTCTGCGTCGCCCGGAGAAATGATGATCGTTCCGCGCATGGCCGTCGACCTCGACTCCGCTCGCGGTTTCACCTCAATGAAAGAGCCCGCGCACGAAAACCTGATCCCCGCGCTGGACGAGATCCTTGATCTCAATTCGCCAGCCGACCCCGGCGCCCGTGCGCAGGTTCTCGATCGCGATGCGCCATCCGTCGAGTCCACGACGTGTGCCCCGCTCGTCCGTGAAAACCCGTCGGTTGACCAATCGATGGTGTCGCTGTTGGCCACGGGCTCGGGCTCCGCCAGGTCAGCCAGCATCCCGGGGCGCAGCGTCGGCCGGGCCCCGAACGGGTCCGGCTTGCCACCGGGCAGGACCAGGTCCGCGACTCCTCAAACGCCGATAGCGATTCCTCCAGGACCCGCTTCCAGTCAGGGCGTCTGGGCGGCACGTCGTACTCCTTGTGAAGGAGTCCGAAGTGCGCCACCAGGATGTGTGCCATTCCTGGCGCCGTTCGGTCGGCCCGCGCTCGCTGCTTGTTCGTAGTCCTTGTGCCCGCACTCGTCGCAGGTGATCGTCTTCGCCCTGCCACCGCAGTTCGGGCATCGGTCCTCCCTCATGAAGTTCATGATCGTGCCCTCGGCAACCGTCAGACGGGTGAGCAGCAGCTCCTTCGTCCCCTCCGCCGCCTCCAGGCGGCCCCGTTTGACCCACGGCCATCTCATGCATGTCCCTTCGTTCGATCGTCCCGCAGGTACTTGAACACCTCGGCGCGCTCGGAGTGTCGCGATCCCGCCCCCGCGGGGATCGCTGCATCGGTATCCGCCGGGTCGCCGCTGCGTCTCGTGTGCATGTGTGCTCAGCGAGCGGTCTTGACCTTGGGCTCGGTCATGCCGGGACCTCGATTTCGACCCGCAAAAGTGGGATCTGGACACCGTGGCCAAAAGGCGCACTAAAGGAAGGTGAACCCGGTGCCTCGCAGAGGGGCGCGCTCGACTGCGGGTCCTGGTTGGTCCGGAACTTTCCCCATGAGGCGGGGTTGTCAGTCACAGTTCTTGGACGAGCACCGAGATGGACCGCCAGCGATGAGTACCCCGGACTTCTCCATCCACGAGGCGCCCGGAGCCGCCGACGAGAGGATCATCACCGTCTACGGCGAGCTGGATCGGGAGACCGCTCCGGCGTTGCGTGAGGCGATTGACCGGACGCTCGACGCCGATGGTGGTGTCGAGATCGATCTGCGGGCCTGCGGGTTCGTCGACTCGACGGGGATCGCGATCCTCGTCCGCGGCGCCCTTCGGCTGCGGGAGGGGGGACGGCAGTTGGTGATTCGCGGTGTCCAGGAGCGTGTGATCAGGACGTTCCGTCTCGCCGGGATCGACTCCCACCCCTCGATCCGAATCGAGCCTCAGTCACCGCGCTCGTAGCTCAGTGATCGCGGGTGCCGTGGGCCCACTGATCCCATCGGTGCTTGTTCAGGTGACGTCGCAGCTGCGATCGCGCCGCCGGGTAGCGGGAGATGTAGTACGGGTTGTCGGACGTGACGCTTCGGTAGTAGATGAGCATGCGGACCCGGCGGTGATCCTCCGCCCAGTCGAGGAGACGGTCGGTGAACTCGCCCCCGGGGTCGCCGTCCCACGGCGAATACTCGCCGATCATGAACGGCACGCCCTTGTGCCGGCGGTAGAAGCTCTGCATCTTCGGGAAGGCGGCGCCCTCGAACGCCGAGAAGATGTCGACGCCCACCCAGTCGACGAAGTTGCGGCCCGGCCAATAGGCACCCGGCCTGTTGCCGTGGAGATCCGGGGAGCCCGTAGTCTGGGGCACCCAGAGGAACGCGATCTTGGGCTTGCCGAGGATCTTCGGGACGTCGCGGCGCTCATAGATGGGATCGTGGTTCGAACGCGCCCGGTAGATGCGCGCGAGGTTGTTGCGACGCAGGCGCTTGTTGACCTTGCCGCGGTTGCCTCCCCGCGCGATGATCACGAAGCGCTTCCATGCTCGGCGGAAGTCGCTCGTGGTGTGATCTCCACCGCGTGAGGTCCCGTTCACGTTGTAGGCGGAGTAGGGATTCCAGTGCCCGTTCATCTCGGGCATCAGCCGGATGTAGGTCGGCTGTTTCAGCTTGTTGGCGAGGGACTCGTTGATACGGAGGATGTAGCGGTCGCCGCGGCCGCGGGCGATCGCCCCGGGGGAGATCTCGGGCTTACCGCTGGCGGGCAACTTCGTGGACATGCTGATCATTCCCAGCGTGTCGGTGCGCTTCCAGCGGCGTATGGCCCCGCTCGCAGTCAGCGAGACATCCCAGTGGTAGAGCTCCTGAAGCACGGCGGGATGAGCCTTCACCTGCCTGCGAAAGTGCCGGAAATCCTTGATCTCAGCCGTGTCCGAGACACCGTGGTATCGCTTCCCACGGTCGGGCAGGTAGGGCTTGGCGACGGCGTCGGAGGCCGCGCCGGCAGCCAAGGCGAGCACGACGAGTAGCGGGCCCATCACGCCCGTCCGCGACCGTCTTACTGGAGCAGTGCCCGCCGGCATCATCGCCTCTCCCAGTTCACCAATCCGGCGCCACGAGCGCCGACCCGCTCCCGCGCGGGCAAGGGATCGTTCAGACCGTAGCGTCGCTTCCCGGTGGGCGCAAGAAAGAGGCCCGGCGTCTGCCGGGCCCCTCCATCAACCGTCCAGGGGCGCTTGCCGCGCCCCACCCATCCCTAGGTGCGACGCTCGAGGTCCGCCACTTCCTCCGCCTTGTTGTCGGCGCGCTCCTGAGCGCGGTCGAGCTCTTCCTTCTTCTCGCCCTTGCGCTCCTCGTTGACGCCCTCGCGACGCGTATCACTGTCCCCCGTGATGTCGCCGACGGCCTGCTTGACCTTGCCGCTGACCTTGTCGGTGATACCCATTTGCTGAATTGCCTCCTAGTTCGGTGGTAGGAGGCAGATACCCGGCGCTCCACGCACGGAAACGAGACAACCGTCGCTGCGCCGCGCTCAGAGCCCGGCATTCAGCTCCTCGAGCAGCTCTCGGAGCTGCCGCATCTTCGCCTTGCCCAAGCGCATGGTCCATTCGGCTTCCAGCTCGGCCACCACCTCACGCGCAATCCCGTAGAGCCGCTTCCCTCGCGGCGTCGCTCGCACGAGCTTGGCACGCCGGTCGCTCGGGTCAGGCACCCGCTCCACATACCCGTGATGTTCGAGGTGGGAGACGAGCTCGGCCATCGATTGCTTCGTGATCTGCGCTCGCTGAGCCAGCACGCCGACCCGGGTGCCCCCGTCGTCGAGATACTGAAAAACGTTGCCGTGTGGAGGACGGACTTCGGGATGCCCGCGTTCCCCAAGACGTCTGTGAAGCAGCTCGGAGCCAACGCGAAACGGTTCTCGCAGCAGGATGCCGAGGTTGAGCTGGCGGCGGGCAGGCGTGTCGGGGGAGGGTCTTGACATTGGACAGGCGGCCTGTCTATACTGCAGAGGAGCTAAAGACAGGGAGCCTGTCTAATATATCCAAGAGAAAGGGCGCCATGTCGCGCACCCACACCGAGGGCACCGGTTACCTGACCATTACGCGGATCTCGGGGGATCCCGACGGGCTCGAGCACGGCTACCGCCGTTCCGCCGGCGTCATGTCTGAGGTCGGGCGGGATCACGGGCTGATCGCGCACACGGCCGCAAAGGCGGAAAACGGGATCGTGATCGTGAACCTCTGGCCTTCCAAGGACGGCTCGGAAAGTGCGGCCGCCGATCAGCGACGGGCAAACGTCATCCAAGAACACGGTTTGGAGCCTTCACGGATGCTCCGGGAGCACCACGACGTTTTCAGCTGCGTGGTGTTCGACTGATCTCGGAAACGGAGGGGGAGGGATTCGAACCCCCGGACCGGGTGAACCCGGTCAACGGTTTTCAAGACCGCCGCATTCGACCGCTCTGCCACCCCTCCGTGGGCGCCCTGGGGCGCTTCTTCAGCCTAACCCGCCACGGTGGCGGGGTGGTGGGCCGAGGCGGCCTGCATCGTAGGCTGCGGCCCCATGGCCACCTGGACGAACTGGGCGGGCGATCAGCGCTGCGAACCGGCCGAGATCGCCGTTCCGGAAACCCTGCACGAGCTCCAGAAGGTCGTCTCGGATGCCGCCCGCGCAGGCCGACGGGTGCGTGTGTCCGCCTCGGGCCACTCGTTTACCGACATCGCCCTCACGGATGGGGTCATGGTCCGGCTCGACCGGCTTGGGCGTGGTTTGGACTTCGACCGCGCTGCCGGCCTGTTCAAGGTCGAGGGCGGAGCCGTCTTGGCCGACCTCAACCGGGCGCTCGACCGTCGGGGAGTGGCGTTCGAGAACCTCGGCGACATCGATCGCCAGAGCGTGGCCGGATCGATCTCCACCGGCACCCATGGGACCGGAGACCGCTTCCAGAACATCTCGGCGCAGATCGCGGCGCTCGAGCTGGTCACCGCCGACGGCGAGCTCGTGGAGGTGACCGATGGGGATCCGGACCTGCTCGCGGCGGCGCGGGTCGGCCTCGGGTCGCTCGGCGTCATCTACTCGGTGACGGTGCGCACGGTCCCCGCGTTCACCCTCGATCGGGTCGACAGCCCCAAGCCTCTCGATCATGTCCTCAGTCGCTTGGACGAGCTCAATGCGGGCACCGACCACTTCGAGTTCTATGTCTTCCCGGGAACCGATGTGGCGCTCTGCCGCGAGAGCCGGAGGACCGAAGAGCCGCCCCGACCGAAGCCCCCGGCAGCCGTCTACGCCCAGGAGGTGATGCTCGAGAACTGGGTGGGCGCGCTCTTCGCGCTTGGAGCAAGGCACATTCCCTCACAGGCCTCGCGCCTGTCGCGAATCGCTTCGCGCGGGGTGGGCCGGTCGCGGAAGGTGGATCGCTCCTATCGGGTCTTCGCTTCCCAGCGCCGGATTCGTTTCACCGAGATGGAGTGGGGGATCCCTCGCGAGCATGCTCGCGAGGCGATCGAGCGTGTGCTCGAGGTGGCTCGTAGGCCCGAGCACGCCGTCGCGTATCCGATCGAGGTCAGGTTCGTGGCCGCCGACGACTCGCTGCTCAGTCCCTCGCATGCCCGCGAGACCTGTTACGTCGCCGTCCACCAGGACCGCAAGCTCGCCTGGGAGCCGTACTTCCGCGAGGTCGAGGCCATCGCCGCCGACTACGCGGGGCGGCCGCACTGGGGCAAGCGCCACTTTCGGGATGCGTCCGGCCTCGAGCCGCTCTACCCGAGGTGGAAGGACTTCCAGCGGATCCGAGCCCACCTGGATCCCGCCGGAGTGTTCGCGAATGCCTATACGGACCGGGTGGTTGGCCCGGCCGCCTCATCGGAGGCCGCCGGGTGATGACCGAGTACGTCCATGGCTACGACGAGCGGGAGATCGAGCGCCTCTCTGACCAAGCCGGGACGCTTCTCGACCTTCTGCACTCCGGCACGGCGTACCCGAGCGGCAGTCGCGTGCTCGAGGCCGGCTGCGGCGTCGGCGCGCAGACCCTGACGCTGGCTACCCGCAGCCCGCACGCCCACATCGTCTCAGTCGATGTCTCGGCCGAGTCCTTGGCGGAGGCGAAACGCCGGGTCGAGCGCGCCGGGCTTGAGAACGTCGAGTTCCGGCAGGCCGACATCTTCTCGTTGCCCTTCGAGCGCGGGAGCTTCGATCACGTCTTCGTCTGCTTCGTGCTTGAACACCTGGCGGCGCCCGAGGAAGCGCTCGCGGTCCTGCGCGGGATGCTGCGCCCGGGCGGCAGCCTCACCGCCATCGAGGGTGACCACGGATCCGCCTACTTTCATCCCGACAGCGCGGAGGCCCGCGAGGCGATCGATTGCCTGATCGAATTGCAGCACCGGGCCGGCGGCAACTCCCTGATCGGCCGTCAGCTTTACCCACTGCTGACCGAGGCGGGCTTCGAGGACGCCCAGGTCAAACCCCTGATGGTGTACGCGGACTCGAGCCACCCTGAGCTCGTCGACGGCTTTACCCGCAAGACGTTCACGGCGATGATCGAGGGGGTGCGCGACGCCGCGATCGCCGCTGAGCTCACCGACCCCGAGCGCTTCGACCAGGGCATCCGCGACCTCTATCGATCGGCGGAGGCCGACGGCGTCTTCTGTTACACGTTCTTCAAGGGCGTCGGGGCAAGGGAGGGCGCCGGCTGACGGGCCCGGAAGAACCTGGGCTGAGGGTCAGAGGAATGCCTTGCCCTCGCCGCGGTAGGTCGGCACCTCATCAACGATGCGCTCGCCCTCGACCAGGTAGAGGGAGTTGAAACGCTCGCAGAGCTCGCCTGCCTTGGCGTGGCGCATGTAGACACGGTCGCCGATGCGAAGCCGCCTTGCTTGGATTCCTTCGAGAGGGGTCTGCACCTCACCCGCCCCCTCCTCGTCGTCCAAACGAAGGCCGTCGGGCAGGTAGGGCCGGGGCAGACGGGCCTTGTCGCCGGGGCCGGAAGCGAGGTAGCCGCCTCCGAGCGCGGTCACGGTCCACGGCGCCGGGCGCCGGACGATCGGGAGCACGAAGAAGGCCGCCGGCTCGAGGTCGAGGGAGCGATAGTTGTCGAACAGGTGTGGCGCGTAAAAGCCCGAGCCGGCGGTGAGCTCCGTGGCGATCCCCGCGGCGGCCGTGCGGGCGAGGCTGCCGGTGCCGCCACCGTTTATGAAGGAGATCGCATCCGGCGTTGCCCTGGTCACGGCATCCACGATCCGGGGGAGCCGCTCGCGGATGTCGCGTTCGGAGCGCGACTGCATCCAGCGAACCGCCGCGCTTCGCAGCGGCTCGCCGGGGACGTCGTCGCCGACGCCTGCGATATGGCCCTCGTAGGCCATCAGTCCCGCCAGGCTCGTTCCCGGCCGCGTCGCGATCTCCTCGGCGAGCACCTGCGCTCGCTCGGGGGTGTGAAGCGGCGACCGCTTGGTCCCGATGCGGATGAGGCGATCCCCGACGGGTCGCCAGCCGACGTCGATGTCCATGCAAACGCGCACCTCCGTCCGGCCGGAGCCCATGGCGCCCTCGATCAGGTCGAGTTGGTTCGCATCGTCGATCATCGGCACGGGTGCCCGCTCGGGGTGCTGCGCCGCGAGGGCGACCAGCTCTGCGATTGCCTCGCGGTCGGCAGTGGGGTAGGCGACCACGATGTCGTCGAAGCCCTGCTCGGCGAGCCACAACGCTTCGGGCAGGGTGAACGCGAGGATTCCGCGGAAGCGGTCGTTCATCGCTGCGATCCGGCGCAGCATCCCAACGGAGCGCACCGACTTCGATGCGACACGGATCGGAAGCCCTGAGGCCTGCCTCAGCATGCGCTCGGCGTTGACCGCCGCGGCGTCGAGATCGACGAAGGCGAATGGCGGCTGTACTGCCTCGAAGATGGCGTCGTAGCGGGCGCGTTTGGCCTCGAGTTCGGCGGGATCGCTCACGGCGCGGGCGAGCCTACTAGTGGCCAATCGGCCACCCCCCGCCGGGCGGCTGTAGCTACCTAGAATGGGCGCCGACCCGGCAGAGTCCCGGGTCTCGGAGAGGTGGCCGAGCGGCTGAAGGCACTCGCCTGCTAAGCGAGTAGGGGGCGCAAGCTCTCTCGCGGGTTCGAATCCCGCCCTCTCCGCTTTAGGCGCCGCCGGCAGTCCTTGCGCAGCGGGCGACCTGGCGCTTCGTGGCGCGGGCTTTACCGTTCTGCGCTACACCTGGGGTCAGGTCACACGGCAAGGGCGGCGGGTCGCTGACGGCTTGTGGCGAGCGCTTGACCAGCAGAGGCAGGCGATCTTTGAGCGACAGAGCGAGATAGGCAGTGGTGGCAGGAACTGGGCGAACGATCGCGCTCGGTGTGCTGGCGATCGCGCTTGCGGTGGTGGCCGGGCTGCTGCTCGCCGGCGGGTCCGATCAGGAGGAGCCCTCTGCGGCTGGCGAGATCGAGCCGCACGAGCTGACCGCTCTGAAACCCAAGTCCGACAAGCTCGCTGGGATCACCGAGCAAGAGGGCGACCTCGCGCTCACCTCACGGCCCGGCCACAGGCTGCCCCTACCCGAAAACGGCAATCCGTTCGTCTGGGTGCGGACCGGCCAAAAGATCGAGGTCCACTCGAAGCCCGGCGGTTCGGTGGTGAGGACCGTGGGGTCGGAGACCGAGTTCGGCTCGCAGCGGACCTTCTGGATCTCGCGCACCGCGGGCGAGGGCTGGGCGGGCGTGCCGACGCCTTTCACCGGAAACGACGGGCTCGGATGGATCCGCCTCGACGAACGGGAGCTCAAGGCCGGTTCAACGACGCTGGAGATCGTTGTGGACCTGTCAGACCGCCGCGCCGAGCTTCATCGCGACGGCAAGGTGGTGCGGGCGTTCACCGTGACCATCGGTGCCCCCGGGTCGACGACGCCCACCGGCCGGTTCGCGGTGACCGACACGTTCCGCGGCAATCTCCATCCCGCCTATGGGTGCTGCGCGGTTGCGCTCACAGCCGTCCAGCCGAACCTGCCCTCAGGGTGGAACGGGGGCAACCGGATCGCCTTCCACGGCACCACAGGGCCGCTTGGCCAAGCGCTCTCGAACGGCTGCGTCCGCGCCGCCGACCGCGACGTGAACGCGCTCGTGAACGCCGTTCCCCCGGGCACTCCGGTGGCGATCAGCCAGTAGAAGGACGCCCGTGCGCGGGGCAGGGGCTACCTGATGAAAAGGATCTCGGAGTACTTGGGCAGCGGCCAGAGGTCGTCGGCGACGACCTTCTCCAAGCGATCGGCCACCTTGCGCGTTGCCGCCATCGCGGGAAGCTGGCTGTCGCGGGCGAACTCGGCCAGCTCGAGGCCTTCGACCCCGTCGGGGTACTGGTTGGCCCGGTCGAGCTTGTCGATGCACGCCACGAACTCGTCGACCAGCGCCCGCGCGCCGCTTGAGAGCGAGCTCATGCCCGCCTCCTCGATCAGCTTGAGGTTGCGCAACGCGGCCGGGAGCAACATCGTTCGAGCCATACGAGCGAGCGTCTCCGACTCGATGTTGGCGCGAATCACGTACTGCTCGGTCCAGACCTCAAAGCGCGATTCGAGCTCGCGCCGCGAGAGCACGTTGTAGCTCCCGAACGCGGCCACGGTGGAGTCGCTCAGGATCTCCGGCAGCGCATCCGGCGTCGTTCGGAGGTTCTTGAGCCCGCGCCGCTCGGCCTCGGCGTGCCACTCCTCGTCGTAGTTGTCCCCTCCGAAGAGGATCTGCTTGTTGCCCGCGTACGACTCGCCCACGATCTCCGCGAGGCTCTCGCGCCCGTCGGATTCGAGGCGGTCCGCGAGCTCGTCGATGGCCTCGGCAACGATCGTGTTCAGCACGGTGTTGGGGAACGCGAGCGACATGCTCGACCCCAAAGCCCGGAACTCGAACTTGTTGCCGGTGAACGCGAACGGGGAGGTGCGGTTGCGGTCGCCGCCGTGCATGGGCAGGGTCGGGAGGACCGGGGTCCCGAGGTCGAGCGTCGCTCCGGGGGTGACGCCGTCGCCCTCGCCCGCGATCGATTCGAACGCCTTCTCGAGCTCGGAGCCGAGGAAGATCGAGAGGATCGCCGGCGGTGCCTCGTTCGCGCCGAGGCGGTGGTCCTGTCCGATGTTGGCGACAGACGCCCGCAGCAGGCCCTGGTGCTTGTTGACGGCCTGGATCACCGCCGCGCAGAAGAACATGAACGTGGCGTTCTCCGCGGGGGTCTCGCCCGGGTCCATCAGGTTGTGGCCGGTGTCGGTCGACATCGACCAGTTGTTGTGCTTGCCCGATCCGTTCACGCCGGCGAACGGCTTCTCATGCAGCAGGCAGACGAGCCCGTACTTGCGAGCGACAGTCTGCAACAGCTGCATCGTGAGCTGCTGGTGGTCAGAGCCGACGTTCGAGTTCTCGAAGATCGGCGCGATCTCGTACTGGCCGGGGGCGACCTCGTTGTGCCGAGTCTTGACCGGCACGCCCAGCTTCGCCAGCTCGAGCTCGGTCTCCAGCATGCATGCGAGGACCCGCTCCGGGATCGAGCCGAAGTAGTGGTCGTCGAGCTCATGGCCCTTCGGCGGCAGGGCCCCGAAGAGCGTGCGCCCCGTCGTCACGAGGTCGGGGCGCTCGAAGAAGTACTGCTCGTCGATCAGGAAGTACTCCTGCTCCGGGCCCACCGTGGTGAAAACCCTGTTCGCCTCGTCGTCACCGAGCAGCCGCAGAGCGCGGGTTGCCGACCGCGAGAGGGCATCCATCGAGCGCAGCAGCGGGATCTTGTGGTCGAGCGCCTCACCCGTCCAGGAGGTGAAGGCCGTTGGAATGCAGAGCAGCGCGCCGTTCGGATTGGGAAGGATGAACGCGGGGCTCGTGGGGTCCCACGCCGTGTATCCCCGAGCCTCGAACGTGGCGCGGATGCCGCCCGTCGGGAAGGAAGAAGCGTCGGGCTCACCCTGAATCAGCTCCTTGCCCGAGAACGTGGCGATCGCGCCGCCCTCTCCGTCGGGCTCGATGAATGAGTCGTGCTTCTCAGCCGTGAGGCCAGTGAGCGGCTGGAACATGTGGGTGTAGTGGGTGGCCCCGCGTTCAAGCGCCCAGCCCTTCATGGCCTCGGCGACCTCGTCCGCCAGGGAGGGATCGAGCGCAGCGCCGGTGGCGAGCGTCTCCTGAAGCTTCGCGTATGTCTCCGGGGCCAGCCGGTCCTTCTGCACGGCGGGTGAGAAGACGCTCTCGCCGAAGGGATACGTTTCGCGCGTGAGGTCGGCGGCGCCGAGAGCCGCTCCGTTCGTCGTCCACTTCGCGGCGCTCAGGTTGTGTTCGCGGATCTTCTGCATCAGGGTGGTCGCCTCCTAGCGATGCGGCGCGCAATAGTGCACGCCGCCGGGTCCGGGCCTCCATACGGGTGGTTAACCCGCAGCCTAGAGGGGAATCGGGCCTCTTCCTCTGTCCACGCGTCGAAAGATCCCGCTCTTTCCTTATCCCTGTGGTAGACGACATCGGGAGTACGATCGCGGCGTGGGCCTGTTTGATTTCTTCCGGCGCCGTCGCGAGCGCGAGAGCGCCACCGCGGGGCTCGCGATGGACCCCTCACAGCAGCTGAGCTCCACGAGCGACCCAGGCGCCGGCGCCACATCTCAGGACCGGGACGCGGTCGACGTCGCAGGGGAGACGTACGACCTGGCCGCCCTCGGGCAGATCGGGGCTCTCATCGCCCAGGCCGCCCGCGAGGGGAACATTCAGGTCCACCAAGGCACCCCGCAAGAGATCGACCTGCGCGGCACGGGGCTGCGCGAGGAGCTCCTGGGAATCATGCAGGCCCATGGCATCGACGCCGAGTCCGGTTCGGGTCAGCAGATCGACGCCAGCCAGGTCCCGGGCATGCAGCAGCAGATCCTCGACGCGCTCTCACAGCAGGGGGTGGACGTCCAGGGCATCGGCGACTCTGGCGGGTCCAGCTCGGGCGGCGACTCCGGCGGCGGAGGCGGCTCCGAGTAGCGGTTTCGCATGCCGCAGGCGCGGCTGCAGCTGAATCTCCGAGGGGTCGCCTTACAATCCCCCGTCCCGCGCCCGTAGCTCAGTTGGATAGAGCGCGTGTCTACGAAACACGAGGTCACAGGTTCGAATCCTGTCGGGCGCGCTTCCCCTCCGGCGCGGCTGCCTCACGGCGATTGTGTCAGTCTTCAGCCCTTGCGCTTGCCCTTGCCCTTGCCCTTGCCCTTGCGGTCGCGGTCGCGCGAGGGCTGGACGCGCTTTGGCTCTCCCGGCATCTTCGGATAGTCCGGGGGATAGGGCATGTCGCCCTCGCCCTCCGTCTCGTCGCGCTCGTACATCTCGAGTAGCGGCTCCAGCGAGTGGTGCTGCTCGTCGATCTCGGCGAAGCGGTCACCGACCTCGGCGAAGCGGTCCGGCATCGTCTCGACGTTGAAGTCCTCGGGCTGAACAGCCTCCAGCTCGTCCCACAGAAGCGGCGCCGAAACCGGCGCGCCGGGCTTCGGCCGAACGCTGTAGGGGGAAGCGATCGTGCGGTCGCGCGCATTCTGGTTGTAGTCGACGAAGACGCGCTCGCCCCGCTCCTCCTTCCACCACTTCGTCGTTACCTTTCCGGACATCCGGCGCTCGAGCCCGCGCCCGAACGCGATCGCGGCGTGGCGCACATCGGTGAAGGTCCACCTCGGCTCGATCCGGACGTAGATGTGGATGCCGCGCCCGCCCGAGGTCTTGGGGTAGCCGGAGATGCCGAGCTCGTCAAGGAGTCGCCTCGCCTCGCCCGCCACTTCCACCGCGTCGTCGAAGTCGGTTCCGGGCTGGGGGTCGAGGTCGATCCGAAGCTCGTCGGGATGGTCGACATCGGTGCGCCGAACCGGCCACGGGTGGAAAGTGAGCGTCCCCATGTGCGCGCACCAGGCGACCACGCCGAGCTCGGTCGGGCAGACCTCGTCCGCGTGCCGGCCCGACGGGAACTCGATCCGAGCCGTTTCGACCCAGTCAGGGGCCCCCTTTGGAATCCGCTTCTGGTAGAAGGCGTCGCCGACGTGGCCCTCGCGTGTCGAGATGGTCATCCCCTCGTGGACGCCCTTCGGCCAGCGCTCGAGAGTTGTCGGACGCTCGCTCAGGGCGCGCATGATCCCGTCGCCCACCGCCACGTAGTACTCGGCGATCTGGAGTTTCGTGACCTCCCCCGTCCGCTCGGTCGCCGGGAAGATCACCCGGTCGGGGCTCGAGACGCGCACCTCGCGCCCGTCCACCTCGACCATCGCCACGTCCTTCGCCATGGCAGAACAGGATGCCGAACCGACGAGACTTGCGGATCAAGGGTCCGGTCGTTTTCCGGCGAAGCTAGTCCGCGCCGATCGTGAAGGAGTGGTGCTCGTGCACGACTTTCCAGTTGCCGCCTTGCCGGCGCAGGCCGATTGTCAGGCGCAGGCGGCGCTCCGGCTTCGTGGCCAGCTCCTCCTGCGTGCCGCAGCGCAGCAGCGCGTAGGCGTAGGCAACCTCATCGCCTGCGATCACCTCCAGCGACTCGATCTCGAAGCTCGCCCCGCGGGCCTGCCACTCGAAGAACTCTGGCCACGTCGCTCGATACGACTCGATTCCGCGCACACCCTGTTCGGGAGGCGGGACATCGAACATGACGATGTCCTTGGCGTGGTCCGCGAGGACCGCATCGATGTCGCCGGCGTGAACAGCCTGAGCCCAGCGCTCGATCAGGGTGCGGATCTGCTGCTCGTTGTCGTTCATCCCCATTGAGACCCTGCGATCGTCTCGGCCACCTGGGCGGCGTTCGACGGCGCTGGTCCGCCATCGCGGGCGATGAGCGTGTCCTCGAGGCCAACCCGCACGTCTACGCCCGCGTCCAGTCCCGCGTCGACCACCGCCCAGTTTGCGCGAGCGTCACCGTGCCACAGGCGGGGCCGCCCGAGACTTTCGATACGAGCGTCGATCTCGCGTGCGAGCTCGACCGCGGCGCGGTCCTCGTGCTCGTAGATCGTCTCAACCAGCACGCGGTGGACCATTGACGCCCACGGTGCCGCGAGCAGCGCCTCTGGCATCCTCGAGGGTGAAGACGCCCGCCTCGATTCCGATGCCCCGATCGAGCAGCTCGGCGCCGAGCTCGATTGCCCCGGCCTCGGCCAGGTTTAGCGAGACGACATCTGGTGGGCTCGCCCATGCAGCGATCGCCGCGACTCGATCGGACGCGCCTCCAAGGTCGATGTCCTCCTGGGTCGAGCACGAGATCTCAAGCTCCGGCACTGCAGCTCGGATAGCCGTGACCACGGCATCATGGACGTCCGCGGCGAGTGTCTCGGCCCCGTCGCTCGGCCTGCGCGGGTGAAGGTGCACGGAGCTCGCGCCGGCTTTCCAGCAGGCGGCGGCATCGTCAACCAGCTGCTCGAGCCTGACCGGTACGCCAGGGTGATCGTCGGGGGTGTAGGAGCCGTTGAGCGCGCACTGGATCATGCGGTCAGGTCCCTCAGTCCGGGCGCCTCGCTCTGCAGGTGGCCCAGGAAGCGGTCCATCCCGTGAGAAGGCTCCCACGTGACGCCGCTTCTAGTCGGCGCGGTAACCGCACAACCCGCTGATTCGGTGAAACTGCATTTCGATGACCGAGCAAATCGAGGTAGACGGTCTCCGCATTGCGTTCGAGCGCGCCGGCGAGGGACGGCCGCTGGTGCTCCTGCACGGAATCCTCGGCGACGCTCGGCTCTGGCGCGGGCAGCTCGATGAGCTTGCCGATCAGTTCACGGTAATCGCGTGGGACGCCCCCGGGTGTGGGCGGTCCTCGGACCCGCCGGAGAGCTTCCGCCTCCCTGACTACGCCGACTGCTTGGACGCGTTCCTTGCCGCACTTGATGTGGAGCGTCCCGCGGTCTGCGGGTTGTCGTTCGGCGGTGCGCTCGCCCTCGAGTTGTATCGCCGCAGCCCGGAGACTCCGCGCGCGTTGGTGGTGGCTGGTGGCTATGCCGGTTGGGCGGGCTCGCTGCCGCCGGAGGCCGTCGACGCGCGCCTCGAGGGCTGCCTGGGCGAGTCGGAGCTTCCGGCCGACGAGTTCATCGGCGACTGGATCCCGGGCGTGCTGACCGACCAGGCCCCAGCAGAGATGAGAGACGAGGTCGCCGTCATCATGTCCGAGTTCCACCCGGCCGGTCACCGGGCGATCGCGCGCTCGATGGCCGAGGCGGATCTGCGTGGGGCCCTGCCTGCCATCGACGTGCCCACGCTGCTCTTGTGGGGCGACGCTGATCGCAGGTCCCCGTTGAAGATCGCCGAGGATCTCCACGGCCGCATGCCCGGCTCGACCCTCATCGTGATGCCCGGCGTGGGCCATCTCAGCAACGTTGAGGCACCGGAAGCGTTCAACCGGGAGCTGCGCGGCTTCCTCGATGCGAGGGCCGTTGACTGATGGGCATCGGCTACGACGTCGCGATCGTTGGGGCGGGGGACGTTGGTGCGGCGACCGCCCGCGAGCTCGCCCGCTTTGAGCTGCGCGCTGTCTTGATCGACGCAGGCGACGTTGGGGCAGGCACGAGCAAGGCGAATACCGCGCTTTTGCACACGGGGTTCGACGCCAAGCCCGGAAGCCTCGAAGCGGGCCTCGTGGCCCGCGGCCACGAGCTGCTCCTGGCCTACGCGGAGGAGGTCGGGATCCCGCTCGAGCGGACCGGCGCCCTGCTCGTTGCGTGGAACCAGGCCCAGCACAACCGCTTCGACGAGATCGTCCAGAACTCCCGGGCCAACGGCTACGAGCCGATCGGGGAGATCTCTCGGGAGGAGCTCTACCGCCGTGAGCCCAACCTGGGCCCGGGGGCGCTCGCCGCGCTCGAGGTTCCCGACGAGTTCATCATCTGCCCCTGGACGCCCCCGCTCGCGCACGCGACGCAGGCGGTCGCCGCGGGCGTGGCGCTGCGCCGTGGCGAGCCCGTCACGGGTTTGGCGCGAGCCGACGGGGGCGGGTGGACGCTCGAAACGACGCGGGGGAGGATCGAGGCGGGCTGGGTCATCAATGCCGCAGGGCTGCACGCAGACGCGCTGCACCGCATGGCCGGGTTCGAGGGCTTCACCGTGACTCCTCGGCGCGGACAGCTCATCGTCTTCGACAAGCTCTCCCGAGACCTGGTCTCGCACATCCTGCTGCCGGTGCCCACAGGCAAGACCAAGGGCGTGCTCGTCTCGCCGACCGTGTTCGGCAACATCATGCTCGGTCCCACCGCCGAGGATCTGTCCGACAAGGACGCCACTGAATCGACCCGTGAGGGCCTCGATGGGCTCATGCGCCAAGCCCGCGAGCTGATGCCGGCGCTCTTGGAGTACGAGGTGACCGCCGTGTACGCGGGCCTTCGCTCCGCGACGGAGCACTCCGACTACCAGCTCGAGGTGGACGGCGCCGCGCGCTACGCATGCGCGGGCGGGATTCGCTCGACGGGCCTTACCGCAGCGATGGCGATCGCCGAATGGCTGCGCGAGAGGCTCGCGGATGCCGGGCTCGAGCTGCGCGAGCGGTCGGGGGGTCTGCCGAGCATCTCGATGCCCAACATCGGCGAGGCGCGGGCGCGCCCGTTCCGCCAGGTGGAGCGGATCGCCGAGGATCCCGCCTACGGCGACGTCGTCTGTTTCTGCGAGCGCGTCACGCGCGGGGAGATTCGCGACGCCGCTCGCAGCCCGATTCCACCCACGGACCTCGACGGCGTGAGACGACGTACCCGGGTTCTGATGGGCCGCTGCCAGGGGTTCTACTGCGCGGCGCGAGTCGCGCGCGAGCTCGCCCGAGAGAGCGGGACCGCGGTGGACGAGCTGAGGGCGATGCGATGAGCCCCGAACCGGTCGAGGTTGCCGTGGTCGGGGGTGGCCCAGCCGGGCTCGCCACGGCCACCGAGTTGCGCAGGCGCGGGTGCGAGTCCGTGGTCGTGTTCGAGCGCGAGCAGGAGGCCGGGGGCATCCCTCGGCATGCCAAGCACCAGGGCTTCGGAGTTCGGGATCTGCGGCGGGTCATGTCCGGGCCGGCCTACGCCAAGCGATGGGTGGAGCTCGCCGAGCTATCGGGCGTGGAGATCCGCACGCAAACCCAGGTCACGGGGTGGAGCCAGCCCGCGTGCCTGGAGGTCACCTCGCCGTCCGGCCGCTCAACCGTCGAGCCGCAGGCCGTGGTTCTCGCGACGGGCTGTCGCGAGCGGCCCCGTTCGGCCCGGCTCGTGCCTGGCACCCGGCCTCAGGGGGTGATGACCACCGGGACCTTGCAGCAGCTCGTGTACCTCCACGGCGAGCAGGTCGGGTCAAGAGCGGTCGTGGTCGGTGCCGAGCACGTCTCGTACTCAGCGCTCCTTACTCTCGCGCACGGCGGCGCCAAGCCCGTGGCCATGGTCACCGACCATCCGCGCCATCAATCGCTGCCTCCATTCAGTCTGGGAGCCGCAGCGCGCTTTCGGGTGAGGGCGCGCGCGAACACGACAGTCAGTCAGATCTTCGGTCGCAAGCGGGTCGAGGGGGTCGAGCTCACCGACATCCCGACCGGCCAAGCCCAGCGGGTCGCATGCGACGTCGTGGTCTTCACGGCCGATTGGATTCCCGACCACGAGCTCGCCGTCTCGGGGGGAACAGCGCTCGATCCCGGCACGCGGGGGCCGCAGGTCGACGCGGCGCTTCGGTCTACGCGGCAGGGAGTGTTCGCCGTGGGCAATCTCCTCCACGGGGCGGAGACCGCGGACGTCGCGGCGCTCACCGGCCGCCATGCCGCGGTGGGTGTGCTCGCCTACCTGCGGGGGGCACGCGAGTTGCCGGCCAGGACACCGATCCGCTGCGATCCCCCGCTCAGCTGGGTCGTGCCGAACGCTGTCGCGTCCGGCGATCATGAGTCGCGCGAGCCGGCGCGCGGGCGCTTTTTGGTGCGGGCCACGCACGAGCTGAAGCGTCCGAGGCTGGAGTTCGTTCAGTCCGGGCGCGTGATCGCGCGCCAGCGGCTCCGCCGGGTTGGACCGGGTCGGTCGGCCCGACTCGACTGGCGGTGGGTAGAGAGGGTCGAGGCGAGCGACGGCGCGGTGACGCTGCGAGTCGCCTCCTGAGCGCAGGCATCCAAGGCCCGGCGTGGGCGGCGGCGGTGGCCCGCTTCAGCCGAGCTCTGACTCGGGCCGCAGGCGCTCATCGAGCCGATCGCCAAGGGCCGCGCGGGCGGCGAAGCGGCCGAGGGCCGGCGCCTGCTTGAAGAGATTGTTGCCGGCGACGAAGAGGATCGGGCCGTGTTCCCAGATCCCAAGCCCGTCTTCCGCCCAGGGCAGCCTCGTCGTATGGCAATGCAGATATTGGACCGGCTCGGGCTCGAGGCCGGGGAGCGCGCGCTCCACGTAGGCCGCCGTGCGTTCCGCGAGTGTGGCCAGTGCCTCCGGATCGGGGATGCTCCCGTCCTCGTGGCCGGGGGCGGAGTCGGCGATCCCGACCGAGTAGGTCTTGTTGTCGCGCTGAGGGGCGCCGTAGACGAAACTCCCACCGAAGCCTTCGCTCAAGTCCAGAAGGCAGGAGAGGATGGCGGGCGACTCGCCCTTGACCGCAAAGGCCAGGCGGACATGAGCGCCGAACTCGAGCGGGAGCTCAAGGCCGACTGTGCGTGCCAGGGCGGCGCTGCCGCGCCCGGCGCAGACGATCAGGCGCGAGTGCTCCGCGCACCCTTCGCCGGTGCGAACCTCGACCGTCTCACGCTCGGTGACCCGAATCGAGATCACCTCCTCGCTGCGAAGCGATCCCGCGAGCTCCGCGCTGAGCGCCTCGATCGCCGCACGCGTCCGGATCGCTCCCCCCTTCGGGTCAAGGATCGCAGGCGCGTCCGTGTTCACCAGGATCGGGAGGCGCTCGGAAACCTCGGCGGGCCCGATCTCGTGTGCATCGACGCCGCCGATGTCGTCCAGGATCGAGAGCAGCTCGAGGGCGGGGTCGCCGATCGTGATCACACCATCGCGCGAGATCAGCTCACGGCCGAACCGCTCCTCCCACTCGCTCCAGAGCTTGCGCCCCTCGCGGGTGATCTCGGCGAGACGCATGTCTTCGTGAAGGTGGCGAAAAAGTCGCGACTCGGCCGCCGACTGGCCCGAGCCAGGTTGCCGGCTCTCATAGACGACGACCCGTTCGCCGGAGTCCGAGACCGCCACCGCGGTCGCAAGCCCAACGATGCCGGCGCCTACGACAGCGATCTCGGGCGAGCTGTTCACGGCCCGCGAATCTACGGAACCAGAGGAGCCCGGCGAGTTCAGCTCGGGTTGGACGAGCCCCGGAGTACCGATCGACCCGAGTGCGAGGAGTCGCCGTCCTCGGGCTCGACCGACACATCGATGAACTTGTACCCGCTCGGATCGACGGGGAGCGGGAGGTCGAGCTCGGTCGCCTCGCTTCCTCCCACTCGGAAGGAGCCAAGCGACACGAGGTCATCGGCATCGTTGAGGAGCCAAAGCTCGTAGAACTCGCCCGCCTCGTTGGGCTCAAGCCCCGAGATCTCGACACTGGCCGTCTCGCCCGCGCCGCCCAGCTGTGCCGAGCCGCTCGCCTCGCTCTTGGCTTGGAGTGGCTCGAGCGACAGGGTCTGGGCTCCCCCCTGGTCGGAGTCCATGGTCACCGCGATTGCAAGGACCGCGGCAGTCACCACGGCCAAGCCCGCGATGGCAGGCCGGAGCCACGCCGGCCCCCACCGCGCGGGACCCGCGGCCACAGGTGCCTCGTCGCCCTCGACGGCGGGGATCTCGCGCCACACCTCCTCCGGGGTGTCCTCGAGCGCCGCAACCACCGGGCGCAGGCGCTCCACGGCGGCAGTGAACTCGGCATCCTCAAGCAGCAGCCGGTCGGCCTCGCGCAGCTCGGATTGGGAGAGCTCGCCGAGCACGTAATCGTGGGGGCTGATCCGCGCGTCGCTCATCGCTTCCCCCGCTCGGGTTCGAGCATCTCGCGCATCCGCTCGAGCGCCTGAACCATGCGCATCTTCACCGTGCCAAGCGGAATCCCGGTTCGAGCTGAGATCTCGGTTTGGCTGAGGCCATCGTAGAAACGCATCCGCAGAAAACCCGCCTCCTCCGCGGGTATCCGCCTCAGCATCTCGCCCACCCCGATCCGGTCGACCACGGCGTCAGGGGAGTCGTCTGGGTGCCCGGGCGCAGGCAACCGCTCGATCGCGTCGGGGTCGGTCGCAATGGTACGGCGCCGGCGCAGGTGATCGATGGATCGGCTGCGAGCGATGGTGAGGACCCACGCGCGGACCGGCCCCCGGTCTGGGTCGTAGGTGCTGCGGCGCTCCCAGACCTCGGCGAACACCTGCTGGCGCACGTCCTCGGCGGCAGCCCGGTCGCCGAGGGTTCGCATCGCCACCGCGAGCACCGTGTCTCCGTACTCCTCCCACATGGCCCGCAGGGCCGCCGGATCGCTCTCAAGCAGACGGGTGGCCATCGAGTCGTCGCCGTTCGCGGGTGGTCTGATCGCCGCCAAGGGCACAACCCTGCCGGATAGCGCCGGCGCGTGCGGGTCGAGGGCTCGGCTGAGCTCCATCACCAGGGGATACGAAGCCACCCAGCGACCCGGTTGGGCGATTCGTGTGGATCGTTCGACCGATCTCATGATTCGGGTCTGGCGTAGCCGGCGGCTCGCCGGGTACGAGGCAACGCACGAGACGACCAGGAGGGACGAACGAATGGCCAAGACAAAGGTGAAGCCGGACAAGAAGCTCTACGACAAGCTCCGCTCGAGCGGCGTTCGCAAGAAGGTTGCGAGCCGGGTCTCGGAGGCGCTTCCGGCCAAAGGGTCGCGCAAGCCCAAGCGGGCCCGGCGCGTTGCGGACGAGCTGACTGGGGCCGCAGACGCGATCAAGAAACGGTCGGGTGGCTCGCGCAAGCGGTCGGCGGCCGCGAAGAAGGCCGCTCGTACGCGCAAGGCCAAGGCGGCCAAGCGGCGCAAGGCAGCCCGGAAGGGAGCGAAGACTAAGTCGTAGGTTGCCGCAGCGGCGTCCCGGAGACCCCGCACGAGTAGGGCTCGTCTCGCCTCTCCTGCGCATCGGGCTCTGGAGCCAGCACCTCTGAGCTGATCGTGAGCCACGCGAGGATCCCGCCCGCTGCCGCGAGCCCCGCGCACACGAACATCGCGGTACGGAAACCGGCCTCCATCTCGCCGGGGTCGTAGAACGCCTCTCCGGTCAGCCCCGCGGCCAGCGGCAACACCGCGACCGCCAGCAGCCCGCCCACTCGGGAGACGGCGTTGTTGATCCCGGAGGCGATGCCGGCGTGTCGCGCGTCGGCAGCGGCGAGGACCGTCGCCGTCACCGGTGCGACGACCAGGGTGAGCCCCAGCCCGAAGACGACCACGGACGGCAATATCCCCGACAGATAGTCGTCACCGGGCTCGATCCCGGTCATCATCACGAGCCCGGCGGCGATCACGAGCGGCCCGACCGTGAGCGGGATCCTGGCCCCGATCCGCTGGGCCAGGGCCCCAGATTGCGCCGAGAGCAGCAGCATCAGGAGCGTGACCGGAAGCGAGGCGGCCCCCGCCGCCACGGGCGAGTACCCGAGCGAGATCTGAAGGAAGGCCACGAAGAGGAAGAACACCCCGCCGAGTGCTGCGTAGACCACGAACGTGACCAGGTTGGCCGCGCTGAACTGCCGTGAGGCGAAGATGTCCAGGGGCATCATCGGATTCGGGCTGCGCCGCTCGGCCACGATGAAGGCGATCAGCGCGATCACCCCACCCACCGCGGCCACGAGCACCGCCCCCGAGAACCCGTCTTCGGGTCCCTCGATCAGCGCGTAGGTCGTCCCGGCCAGGCCCAGCGCGGCGAGCGCTGCACCTGCGAAGTCGAGGCGGTCGGCGGCGTCCGGGTCCTTCGTCTCCGGCACGTGGCGGCCTGCCACCGCCATCACGAACAGCCCGAGCGGCAGGTTGATCAAGAAGATCGCCCGCCAGGAGACCGCCTCGACCAGATAGCCGCCGAGGAGCGGACCAATCGCCGTCGCCACGCCACCCAGCCCCGACCAGGCCCCGATCGCCCGGGCGCGATCGTTCGGCTGAAAGCTCGCCTCGATCATCGCGAGGCTCCCGGGGGTGAGCAGGGCACCGCCGACTCCCTGCAGCAGGCGGGCGCCGATCAGCGCCTCGACGGTCGGGGCGATCGCGCAGAGGAGTGATGCGATCGTGAACACGCCAACCCCCAGCACGAACACGCGGCGACGCCCGTAGCGGTCGCCCAACGAGCCGCCGAGCAGGATCAGTGAGGCCAGGGTCAGCAGGTAGCCGTTGAGGATCCACTGCAGCGCGCTCGTCGAGGCGTCGAGATCACGCCCGATCTCCGGCAGCGCGACGTTGACGACGGTGCCGTCGAGGAAAGCCAGCCCCGAGCCCAGCACGGCGATCGCGAGGACCCAGCGGCCGGCCGTGCTCTTGAAGGCGACCGGCTCGTCGGGCATGCACTCAGGCCCGCGTCAGCCGCTTGTAGGTGATGCGATGCGGGCGGTCCGCCGCGGGGCCTAGACGCTCGCGGCGGTTCTCCTCGTAGGCCTCGAAGTTGCCCTCGAACCAGCGCACCTCTGAGTCGCCCTCGAAGGCGAGGACGTGGGTGGCGATGCGGTCGAGGAACCAGCGGTCGTGGGAGATGACTACGGCGCAGCCCGCGAACGCGAGCAGCGCCTCCTCGAGTGCCCTCAGGGTGTCGACGTCGAGGTCGTTGGTCGGCTCGTCGAGGAGCAGGAGATTGCCGCCGGAGCGCAGGAGCTTGGCGAGATGGAGGCGGTTGCGCTCGCCCCCTGAGAGGGTGCCCACCGTTCGCTGCTGGTCGGAGCCCTTGAAGTTGAAGCCGCTGGTGTACGCGCGCGAGTTCATCTCGCGGTCGCCGACCTTGATCTGGTCGTAGCCGTCGGAGATCTCCTCCCAGACGGTCCTCGAATCGTCGAGCGCGTCACGAGACTGGTCGACGTACGCGAGCTCAACGCTCTCACCGAGGCGAAGCTCCCCGGCGTCGGGCTCCTCAGAGCCCGTGATCATGCGAAACAGGGTGGTCTTGCCGGCGCCGTTGGGGCCGATCACGCCCACGATCCCCGCTGGGGGTAGGGAGAAGGAGAGGTCGTCGATCAGGAGGCGATCGCCGAAGCCCTTGCGGAGCCCGTCGGCCTCGACGACCACGTCGCCCAGGCGCGCGCCGGCGGGGATGTGGATCTGCACGTCCTCGAGCTTCACGTCGCGCTCCTCTGCGAGCAGCGCCTCGTAGCGCGCCAGGCGGGCCTTCGATTTCTTGCGCCGGCCCTTGGGGTTCTCGCGCACCCACTCCAGCTCGGCGGCGATGGTTCGAGCTCGGGCGGTGTCCTTGCGCTTCTCCTGCGCCATCCGCTCCTGCTTTTGCTCGAGCCAGGAGGAGTAGTTGCCCTGGAAGGGAATGCCGCGGCCGCGATCGAGCTCGAGGATCCACCCGGCGACGTTGTCGAGGAAGTAGCGGTCGTGGGTGACCGCGACCACCGTGCCCTTGTATTCCTCGAGGTGGCGCTCGAGCCAGGCGACGGACTCGGCGTCGAGGTGGTTGGTGGGCTCGTCCAGGAGCAGTAGGTCCGGCGCGCGCAGCAGCAGTCGACACAGCGCGACACGGCGTCGCTCCCCGCCCGACAGGGTGGTGACATCGGCCTCACCGGGCGGAAGACGCAGGGCGTCCATCGCCGTCTCGAGGATCGTGTCGAGGCTCCAGGCGTCGGCGGCGTCGATCTGTTCCTGAAGACGCGCGAACTCGTCGGCGGTCTCGTCGGAGTAGTTGGCCGCGACCTCGTTGTAGCGGTCGAGCAGGTCTCGGAGCTCGCTGACGCCGTCCTCCACGTTCCCGCGCACATCCTTGGACTCGTCCAGCGAGGGCTCCTGTTCGAGCATTCCGACCGTGGCCTTCGGATGCAGAGCGGCGTCGCCGCGGTAGTCGGTATCGACCCCGGCCATGATCCGAAGCAGCGTCGACTTGCCGGCGCCGTTGTAGCCCAGGACGCCGATCTTGGCCCCGGGGAAGAAGCTCAACGAGATATCCGCCAGCACCTCTTTGCCGGGCTGATGGGTCCGGGAGACCTTGTACATGGAGAAGATGTACTCGGAGGACATCGTTGGCCCGAAGATAGCCAAGGGGCCCTTCCCGCCTGCTCTAATCCAGTGGTCCTGCGATAGGCCCCTGGAGAATTCGTGCGCCTTTTTCGGTCCCTATCGGGTAAATATTTCGAGATGACTGCGGCATCTGGACGTGAGGCCCGAGGCGAGGGTGTCCGAGGCCTGGCAGGCCTCGCGGTGACCCGCCCGTGGCTGGCGCCGGTTGTGTTGGCCCTCTTGGGTGCTTTGGCCATGGTCGTCGTTGCCGCGGCCGAAGGCCTGCCGTTGCGTGATCCCGACGCGCGATACGTGGGTTCGCCGCTGGCGCTGATCGCGATCGTCGCGATCCTCTTCTTGATCATCGATCTGCTCCCGCGCGCGTGGCGCGACCGCGGATCGGACGGCGAGACCTACCGTGCCGCAATCCGCCGCGTGTTCGTGGAGCGCTGGTGGGGACAGCGGGGAGTGATCGTGGGGATCAGCCTGCTCTCGTTCTACGTCACGTATCTGTCCTACCGCAACCTGAAGAGCTTCGTCCCCTTCGTGACCGAAGGCAACTACGACCAGGCGCTGCTCGAATCCGAACGGTGGCTTTTCTTCGGCACGGACCCGGCCTCGATCCTCCACGACATCCTCGGCACCGGTGTCATCGCCCACGTGCTCTCGGTGGCCTACCTGGCCTTTCTCACCTTCGTTCCGATCTCGATCGCCGTCGCGCTCATCTGGTCGAACCGGCTGCGCACGGGCATCTGGTATGTGACCACGCTCTCGATCAGCTGGCTGCTGGGAGCCCTCTCCTACTACCTGTTGCCGGCCCTGGGCCCGGCCTACGCCGACCGCACGCTGTTCTACGCCCTCCCGGACACCGGCGTGTCGCGACTCCAGAACACCCTCTTCGACCATCGGGCCGAGGTCCTCTTCGATCCGCAGGCGTCGAGCACGGTGCAGAGCATCGCCGCGTTCGCCTCCTTGCACATCGCGGTCATCTTCGCGGCGGCGCTCGTGGCGCAGCTCTCGAACGCGCCAAGGCCGCTGCGCGTGGGGCTGTGGACGTTCCTCGGGCTCACCTCGATCGCGACCATCTACTTCGGTTGGCATTACGTCATCGACGACATCGCGGGCCTTGCGATCGGCGCCTTCGCCGTGGTCGCGGCTGCCCGGATGACAGGAATCGAGCTGCGTCCTCTTGCCCGCCGCTCCCCGGCGGCTCAGAGGAGCGCCAGTGCCACGTAGAACCCCGCTGGCGCCGTGAACAGCACGGCGTCGACCCGATCGAGCATGCCCCCGTGCGGCCCCAGCAGGGCGCCGGAGTCCTTCACCTGCGCGTCTCGCTTGATCGCCGACTCCCAGAGGTCGCCGAGCGGGGCCGCCAAGCCAACGGCGAAGCCCAGGACCAGCGCCTCGCGGGTTGGCAGCCAAAGCTCGTTGAGAATGAGAGCGAGAACGGTCACTGCGACCGTTGCGGAGGCGATGCCGAGCAGGAGCCCCTCGACGGTCTTGCTGGGGGAGATCCGCGGGGCGAGCTGCCGCCGCCCCAGGAGAGTGCCGCCGATGTGGGCGGCGGTATCGCCGCCGAACGTGCCAAGCAGCACCGCGATCACAAGCGTGACCCCATGAGGCAACTCGCGCAGCATGACCGCGTGAGCGAGGCCTCCCCCGATCCAGACTACGCAGAGGACGCCGGCGGCGGCCACGCGTGCGCGCTGCCCGTCGGCAGCGCGCGTCGCGGCGAAGAACACGAGCGCGCTGCCCGCGACCAGGGCCGGGACGAGCGCGGCCCTGCCCTCCGCCACGGCAACGAGAGGCAGCGCTGCAGCGGCGGCGCAGGCCACCACCACGACCGGTCCCGACGCCGCCAAAAGGCGCATGCCCTCGGCTGTGGCGAGCCCCGCCGCGACCGCAAGGAAGGCCGCGAACGGCCACCCGCCCAGCACCGTCGCGACGATCGCAACAGCCAGCGCGGGCACCGCGATCGCGATCCGCGCCGGCAAGTCGCCGAGGCGCTCTCGCCGGTCGCGGGTGGCCCTGCGCTCCTCCACGACGCCGACGCTATCGGCACGGCAGGATCAGAGGCGTCCGCATGAACCTGCCCAACCTCCTGACGATTAGCCGCGTGCTGCTCACCCCCCTGCTCGTGATCCTGTTGGACATGGACGCCTGGGGCGCTGCGCTCGCCGTGTTCGTGGCCGCGATGGCCACCGATGCGCTAGACGGCTATCTGGCCCGCTCGCGCGGTCTCGTCACGGATTTCGGCAAGCTGATGGATCCGGTGGCCGACAAGCTTCTGATCGGGGCCGCGTTCGTCTGTCTTGCCGCCATCGACCGGATCGACGCCTGGATCGTGGGACTGATCCTCGCACGCGAGGTTGCGGTAAGCGGCCTGCGCCTCGCCGCTCGCCGGGAGGGGCTCATCATCAGCGCCAACCGACTGGGCAAGGCGAAGACCGCCTTGCAGACGATCACCGTCGTGGTCCTGATCGTTGTGGCTCCCGACACGGCCTGGGTCGGAGCGCTGGTCGCGGCGACCACCACGATTACGATCATGTCCGGCATCGTCTACGCCGCCAACTACCTCGGCAGCCGGCGCGCCCCCGCCTCGCGGGCTGCGTCGGCCGCTCCGCTCGCATGATGGAACCGCAAACCGCCCTCGCCACACCAGACGTCGTCGCCGAGACGGCGAGTGCCCCGGCAGGCACGCCGGCGCCGCCTGAGCTGCATGACCTCTCCTGCGTGATCCACGTGCACTCCACCTACTCCGATGGCACGGCCTCGGTAGAGGAGCTCGTGGAGTCAACGCACGCCTGCGGGCGAGATGCGCTCCTGCTCACCGACCACGACACGCTTGGCGCTCGCGACGACGGCTACGAGGGCTGGCACGGAGATGTGCTCTTGGGCGTCGGCGTCGAGGTCTCGCCCAACCGGGGCCACTACCTCGCCTTTGACCTCGACCGCGAGATCGATCACCGCATCCTCGAGGAGGCGGAGATCCCCGCGGCGGTGGTCGCCGCCGGCGGATTTGGGTTTGCCGCCCACCCCTGGTCGCAGGGCTCAGCGATGGCCGCTCGGTACCGCCTCCAGGACCGGGTGGGCGGCCGTCCGCACGACTGGGCCGGGCTCGACGACGAGGGGATCGTCGGCATTGAGCTGTGGAGCCTCACCACCGATTGCGCCGAGCGCTGGCGCAGCCCCCGGGACGCCATCCGCTACATGCGGCATCCGGAGCGGGCCCTTGATGGCCCGCCCGCGCACCACCTCGAAACGTGGGATCGGCTCTGCGCCACGAGGCGGGTGGCGGCGATCGGTGGCCTGGACGCCCATCAGCACGGCTTTCGGATCAGGGGCAGGCTCTACTCCCCGATGCCCAACGAGAAGTACTTCGGCCTCCTCTCCACCTGCGTTCTGCTCGACCAGGCGCCCAGCGGCGATGGCGCCGCCGACCTCGCCGCCACCTATGAGGCGCTGCGCGAGGGCCGGTCATATATCTCGGTCGACGGAATCGCCGACGGCCGCGGGTTTCGCTTCTGGGCCGAGTCCGACGACTCGATGGCAATGATGGGGACAGAGCATCCGGCCGATGGCTGGACACTGCGCGTAAGCACGCCGCGACCCGGCCGAATCCGCCTGCTTCGAGACGGCATTGAAGTCGCGGCGGCGGACGGGGCTGCGCTCGAGCACGATGCCGGCGAGGTGGGCGTCTATCGGGTTGAGGTCCACCTCGACCATCGCGGCACGCACTGCCCCTGGATCCTCTCGAACCCGATCTACCTGCGCTGAACGGCTGGGTCGCCCGGGTCGCCGGGCGCCCCTCGGCTAAAACAAACGTATCCACGTCGAGGTTGCCCTCACCCTGAGACGAGGTGATGCGGCGCATCGAGCGCGAGCTCGACAACGAGGACTCGCGGCAGCAGATCTAAACGCGCCCGGTCACGGGCGCAGGTGGCTGACCTCGACTCCCTGCTCGGCTTCGAGCCGCACGGCGATCAGAGAGCGATGGCAGGCCTCGGGATCCCTTTCGACGCAGAGAAGGGCAGAGGTGCCTTCAGCGGGCAGTGCCTCGACGAGCCGGCTCAAGTCGACCGCCCGGAGGATCTCGGCCTCATACAGCTCGCGAAAGGCGTCGGCCAGGACCTCTCGCGAGCGCTTGCCGACGCCACGTCGGTCGTCCTCCGCGTACTGAAGCTGGCGCATCTCTGTGGTCGGCGCCAGCTCCTGATGATGCTCATAGCCGATGCCCGCATCAGCGAGGGCTGCCTGCAGGCGCTTTGAGTTCGCCCAGGCGTACTCGCTTCCACGCACGCCACGGCGCTGGCGGACGTCGAGGAGGAGCCGCACGTCGGCTCCCCGCAGGGCGTCGAGGAACGTGTCGGCGTTGAAGCCGTAGACGCCGATCGTCGCCACCCTCGGCATGCGAAGGATGCTCTCACGGGTCCTGCCCGTCACGCGGCGCCGTGGGAGGATGCGAGCGATGAGGCTGGTCACGTTCCGCAGCGAGGGCGCCGAGGGCGTCGGCAGGGTGGAGGGGACCCACGTCGTTCCGCTGGAGGCGACGACGATGATCGAATGGCTGCGCGGCGAAGGCCATGGCGAGGCACATTCCCACCACCCCTCGGCGAAAAAGCGCCACGGCGATGGAGTCGAGCTCGCGCGGGTCGAGCTCCTTGCGCCCGTTCCCGACCCGCCGAGCGTCCGGGACTTCTATGCCTTCGAGGGGCACGTGACCACCGGATGGCGTCGGCGCGGGGGAGAGGTGCCGCCGGCGTGGTACGCCGCGCCCGCCTTCTACTTCTCGAACCCCGCTTCGATCCACGGACCGGGTCAGAAGGTGCGCCGGCCGGTGGCAACCGAGATGCTCGACCTCGAGCTCGAGATCGCCGCCGTGATCGGCGCCGGCGGAGAGATCGCGGGCTTCACGCTGCTCAACGACTGGAGCGCACGGGACGTCCAGCGGGAGGAGATGACCGTCGGGCTGGGCCCGGCGAAGGGCAAGGACTTCGCGGTCTCGCTGGGCCCCTGGCTCGTCACGCCCGACGAGCTGCCCTACGAGGACGGCCGCCTTCACGTGGAGGCCACGGCCTCGGTGAACGGCGAGGAGATCACTCGAACGAACGCGTCAGAACAGCATTGGAGCTGGCCGGAGCTCATCGCCCACGCAGCTCGCGATACCCGCATGCGGCCGGGCGACGTGCTGGGCTCGGGCACGCTCAACCGCGGCTGCCTGCTCGAGCTGGGCCCGCTTGAGGGAGATCGGTGGCTCGAGCCGGGCGACGTGGTCGCGATCGAGGCAGAAGGGCTGGGGAGGCTCGAGACGCCGATCGTCTGAGCGATCCGCCTCGCAGGCCTACTCCACCGGACGCTCGAACAGCGTCGAGAGCACCACCTGCGTCTGGGTTCGCGTGATCCCCGGCGCGTCGCGGATCCGCTCCAGCGCCTGCTCGAGGTGCTCGGTGTCCCGCGCGTGGACGTGCAGGATCGCGCTCGCCTCGCCGGCGATGGTGTGGGCGGCGGCCACCTCGGGATGGCGGCCGGCGGCGGCGAGGATCTCGCTCGCAGGCATCGTTCCCTCGCAGTAAAGGAACACGACGGCGTGAGTTGCCCACCCGAGCGCGGCGTGATCGAGGACCGCGGAGTAGCCGCGGATCACGCCCGCTTCCTCCAGCCGGTCGACGCGGCGCTTGACCGCCGGGGCGCTCAGCGAGACGCGCGAGCCGATGTCCTGAAACGACCTGCGGGCGCTCTCACGCAGCAACGCAACGATTTGCTGGTCGATCTCGTCCAGATCCACGTGTATCCACCCCGATTACGCAATGAATGGCGCTTGTAAAGCCGCCTTGACTGGGGAATCATAAAGAGGTACCCGGATCGAGGAGAGTGATGGCAACCCCCAGCGCCACCAAGCCCGCCCCGCCGCAGGAGTCATCCGCAGTCCGGACGGCCTCCGCTGGCCGGGCTGAGGCCGACCCGATGCCCCTCAACGGCATTGACCACGTCGAGTTCTACGTCGGAAACGCCGCTCAGGCCGCTCACTTCCTGCGGCACGCGTTCGGCTTTCGCCCGGTCGCCTACTCGGGCCTCGAGACCGGCGCCCGCGACCGCACCTCCCACGTCCTCGAACAGGGACGCATTCGCCTGGTGGTCACCGGCTCCCTTCGCGCGGACACCGAGATCGCTCGCCACCACGCCGCGCACGGCGACGGCGTCAAGGTCATCGCCCTGTCGGTGCCCGACGTCGACTACGCGCATGCCCGGGCGATCGAACGTGGGGCCACGAGCATCGAGGCCCCCAACGACTTAAGCGACGGGCGCGGCGCCGTTCGCCGGTCGACGATCGCCACCTACGGCGAGACGGTTCACACCTTCATCGACCGCTCCAACTACGACGGCCCCTTCCTCCCCGGCTACGAGCTCGCGACGCTGACTTCCGGTTCACCCGAGGACGATCTGCTGCTTGGGATCGACCACATCGTGGGCAACGTCGAGCTCGGCCAGATGGAGGAGTGGGTGCGCTTCTACGAGCAGGTCTTCGGAATGGTGGAGATGATCCATTTCTCCGACGAGGCCATCTCCACCGAGTACTCGGCCCTCATGTCCAAGGTCGTCGCCAGCGGCAACGGACGAATCAAGTTCCCCATCAACGAGCCCGCCGAAGGCCTGCGCAAGTCGCAGATCGACGAGTACCTCGAGTTCTACGAGGGTCCTGGCGCCCAGCACATCGCTGTCGCCACCCGTGACATCGTCACGACGGTGGCCGAGCTTCGCCGCCGCGGCGTCGGCTTCCTCGAGATCCCGGATGCCTACTACGACGAGGTCCCGGAGCGGGTTCCCGAGGTGGCCGATCAGCTCGCCGACCTGCGCGCCCAGGGCATCCTCGTCGACCACGACGACGAGGGGTACCTGCTGCAGATCTTCACCAAGCCCATCGGCGACCGCCCCACAGTGTTCTTCGAGATCATCGAGCGCCATGGCGCCACCGGCTTTGGCGCCGGCAACTTCAAGGCGCTCTTCGAAGCGATCGAGCGCGAGCAGGACAGGAGAGGAAACCTCTGATGCGATACGCGACCCTCGGCAACGTCCCGGCCAAGCGCCACGTTCAGTTTCGCGAGAACGGCACCCTCCTCACCGAGGAAGTCATCGGCTTCGAGGGCTTCTCGGGCAATGAGTCGATTCTCTACCACCTGTGGTCTCCCTGCCGCGTCAAAGAGATCGGCGACTTTCAGCCGATCGAGCGCGACGAGTGGGTCCCCGACGCTCACGTCCACCGCCTCACCGACACCAACCCCGTCGAGGCGGGTGGCGATTGGCTCCATGGCCGGCGCCTGCTCCAGTGGAACAGCGACATCGAGGTCTCGATCTGCAAGCCGACGGATGAGCGCGATGGCTTCTACCGCAACGGCGAGGGCGACGAGGTCCTCTTCATCCACCACGGCACCGGCACCGTCGAGACGATCTTCGGCGATGTTCCCTACCGGCCGCACGACTACGTCGTCATCCCCCGCGGCACCACCTACCGCGTACAGCCCGACCCGGGCGACCAGGTATGGCTGTGCTTCTTCACCCCGGGCGAGATCGAGACGCCGAACCGTTACCGCAACCGTTACGGGCAGCTTCTCGAGCACGCGCCGTTCAGCCAGCGCGACTTCCACCCGCCGGCGGAGCTGCAGACGCATCGCGAGCGGGGCGAGTTCGAGCTGACCGTTCGCGTTCGCAACGGCTACCAGGACTATCTGCTCGACTACCACCCATTCGACGTCGTCGGCTGGGACGGGTACGTCTATCCGTACACGTTCAACACCGACGACTTCGAGCCGATCACGGGGCGCATTCACATGCCGCCGCCCGTTCACCAGACCTTCCAGGGCCAGAACTTCGTGATCTGCTCGTTCTGCCCGCGCGAGCTCGACTACGACCCCCAGGCGATCGCGCTGCCCTACCACCACTCCAACGTGCAGTCGGAGGAGGCGATCTACTACGTCGACGGCCAGTTCGGCTCGCGCAAGGGAGTGGACGTGGGCATGATCACCCTCCACCCCTCCGGCCTGCCGCACGGCCCGCAGCCGGGGCTCGTGGAGGCCTCGCTGGGTGCAAGGCGCACCGAGGAGCTGGCGGTGATGTGGGACACCTTCAAGCCGCTGCGCCTGAGCTCGCTCGCGGCTGAGCTCGACCAGCCGGAGTACGCGCTCAGCTGGTACGAGCCTGAGCTCGAGCCGGCAACGACCACGACCGGGTGACGGAAGGAGACTTCGATGTTCGAGGAGGCACAGCTCTACTCACCGGTCACGACCGGCGACGACGGGGAGGTGACGGTCCACCTCGGGGACGACCACCCGGGGGTAAACGACACCGCCTACCGCGAGCGCCGCAACGCCATCGCGGCGGCTGCTCTCGCTTGGAGCCCCGGCGATCCGATTCCCCAGATCGACTACACGGAGGCCGAGCACGAGGTCTGGCGCACCGTCTGCCGCGAGCTCGCCCCGAAGCATGAGCGCTACGCCTGCCGCCCCTTTCGCGAGGCCGTGACGGCGCTCGACCTGCCGCGCGACCGCATCCCGCAGCTAAACGAGGTGACGGCCAACCTCCGGCCGCTGAGCGGGTTCGAGTACGTGCCCGCAGCCGGCATCGTTCCGCTAGATGAGTTCTACGGCTCACTCGCCGACCGGCGCTTTCACTCGACCCAGTACGTGCGGCATCACGCGGCACCGCTCTACACGCCCGAGCCAGACCTGATTCACGAGGTCATCGGCCATGGCCACCTGCTCGCCGACGAGGAGTTCGCCGAGCTCAACCGCCTCGCTGGCGAGGCAGCTCGCCGGGCGGAGACGCCCGAGGGGCTGCAGATGGTGGCCGACGTGTTCTGGTTCACGATCGAGTTCGGAGTCGTCTGGGAGGACGGTGAGCTGCGCGCGTACGGCGCGGGAATCCTCTCGTCCTACGGCGAGATCGAGGAGTTCCGGGCGATGGAGATCCGTCCGATCGACTTCCACGCGATGGCGTCGATCGACTACGACATCACGAAGTACCAGCCGGTCCTGTTCGCGGCCGACTCGATGAACCACCTGGTCGACGCCGTTGGCTCGTTCTTCGCGACCTGCGACGACGAAACGCTCGCCCGCCTCGAGCGGGACGCGGCCGCGCTGCGTTAGCAGCGGCCGGCGACGGCTCGCCGCAGAGTGCAGGCGCACCGGCGTCCCGCTCGGGCGTGAGTTGACCACGAACCGGCCAGCGCTATTGGCGCGCCGGTCTCGGCAGGCGGGACTCGTGCGCCAAAGGAGCCGCATGTGGGCCCGGGACCCTTGCCCCTTCAGTGCCCGAGACTCGCCATCGGATCGAAGATCGCCTCGAGGGCGGAGTGGTCCGAGAGCCCGGCTTCCCGCCAGCCGTGCTGATAGTCGCAGTGAACGGGCTGGAGTCCCGCTGAACTGAGGACGTGGTCGAGTCGATGGCCGGACTTGCGCCGCGCGCGGGTGTGCATGACCCAGCTCACATCACCGCGCTCCCAGCCGTGCAGCGCCCGGAAGGCGTCGCGCAGATCCCACTCGGCGAGGCCTGAGAGCACCGATCGCTCGGCAGCGTCCCAGCGCGCCTCCCACCGCGGATGGTTGGAGGCGAATGTCTCGGCCTCGCCCTCAGTTGACTCGCGGCGCGGGGTGTTGAGGTCGCCACAGAGGATGCGGTGGCGCCCGGCAGGCCGCGCGAGCCGCTCGTGCAGCGCCTCGCACGTCTCCACCTTCACCAGGCTCCCGGCTCGCGCCGGCGGGATGTGGGCGTTCACGAGCTCGATCAACCCCGTTGGGGAGTCGGACACGGCGCAGAGAGCCCGCTCCGGCTGCGGCGCGCCCAGCGGCGGCAGCTCGTAGAGCTCCCAGCGGCTGGCCGTGAGGTTGAAGAGCCTTCGTCCGTCGGCGAACTCACTCGAGTCCAGCGAGTGGACCAGACCGGCCGCGGCAAGCGCCCGCCGCCAGCGCGGCGCTGTGCTCGGGCGTATCTCCTGCAGACACACGAGGTCGGCCTCCTGGCGCACGACTGCTGCCATCTGCTGGCCAAGCAGCTTCGTGCGCCCGGCGACGTTCCAGGTGAGCAGCTTCACAAGCACGGTGGTCCAGTCTGCTCTGACGATCTGACGGCTCGCGCGAGCGCATCGGGGCGAAACGGGTCACAATGCGAAGCGGTGACGCTCACTCCGACAGCCGGGGATCTGTGGGCGGCCAACTTCGGCTCGGAACCGCCCTTCGTTCTGGGGGTGGAGGAGGAGCTTCTGTTGGTGGGGGCGGACAACGAGCTCGTCGACGAGAGCGCGGAGGTGCTGGGCGACGCCGAACCGGAGGATGGCGACGTCACGGGCGAGCTCTTCCAGGCGATGGTCGAGTCGCGCTCCGAGATCTCCGCGAACGCCGCCGAGGCGGTGGACGCTCTCCGGGCGGTACGCAAGGAGCTGGTCGAGTCCGGCGCAAGGGTCATCGGAGCGGGCGTACACCCGAACGCCAAACCCGGGGAGGCCGGCATCTACCGCACCGACCGCTACACCGAGATCGAGGATGCGCTCAAGGGTGTCCTGCGCACCCCGATCTGCGGCCAGCACATCCACGTTGGGATGCCGGACGAGCAGACGGCGGTGCAGGCCTACAACGGCATTCGCACCCATATCCCGCTGATCAACGCCCTCGCCGCGAACTCGCCGTTCTGGTTTGGCGAGGACTCTGGGCTCGCCAGCTCGCGGACCGTCATCTTTCGCAGCTACCCACGGGCCGCGATGGCCCCTGAGTTCGCGGACTTCGCCGAGTTCTCGAAGGTGACGCGCGAGGTCTGTGCGGCCGCAGGGCTTAACGACCCCACGCACATCTGGTGGGACGCCCGCATCCATCCGGGCCTGGGCACGATCGAGATCCGCGCCGCCGACACCCAGTTCGACCTGCGCTCGGCGGCCGCGATCTCGGCCCTCGTGCACTGCCTCGTGCGCATCGAGGCGGGACGGAGCCAGGACAGCATCCCCTCGCGCGAGGCTCTCGCCGAGTCGAGCTTCCAGGCCACCCGCCGTGGGCTCGATGCCAAGCTCCTCAATCGAAACTCGCTCCCCGTCGAGGCCCGCGAGCTCGCACGCGAGTGCATGGAGGAGGCCGCGAGCGTGGCTTCGGAGCTCGGCTGCGAGGCCGAGCTCGCACATATCGAAGCGATCCTGGAGCAGGGCTCCGGCGCCGACATCCAGCTCCGTGTGCACGAGGAGGAGGGGATGCGCGGCCTCTTGGAGTTCCTGGTGCGCGAGTCCGCTCGCGTCGAACCCTGAAGCTCGTTCAGCAGTGATTAGACTCGCGTCGGTGAGGAGCCTCAGGCGCACCTGCGTAGCGGCGGCCGCGCTCGCGGCGGCTCTCGCAGCGCCCAGCTCGGCCGCCGCGGCGGGAGGCGACGGTTGTCCTCCCGGCGATCCCGTCTACGAGGACGGCATCACCTCACCGGCTGAGGGCATCCCGGAGTTCGGCCAGCGCAAGGCGTCGGTGCGGCAGCTCTACGACTACTTCGAGCTCGTCGACTCACAAAGCGACCGCGTGGCGGTTGGCGAGTACGCGACGAACGACGCAGGGGACCCGCTCATTTACGCGATCGCCGGCGACGCCGATGACGTCGCCGACCCCAATACCGTCATCGACGCGAACAAGGCCCTCCGTGATCCGCGCGTGACCGACTCCGAGGAGGCCGCGACACTTGCCTCCGACAGCAAGGCGATCGTCTGGTACGCCGCGAATGTTCACGGGAACGAGCCCTCGGGAGCCGACGCCGCCGCCTTGATCCTCTACCAGCTCGCGGCGCGGATCGACTGCGAGGCGCAGGAGCTCCGCGACGAGCTACTGATCGGGATCATGCCCGTCCAGAACCCGTATGGACGCAGGCGCGGGTTCCGCACCAACCGCTACTACTTCGACATGAACCGGGACTGGTTCGCCCGGACCCAGCCCGAGACCGACGGCAAGATGGACCTGCTCGCCGACTACCCGCCGGTCCTCTTCATCGACGCCCACGAGATGAGCGGCACCCGGTACTTCTTCCCGCCGAACGCCGACCCGATTCATCACGAGCTCTCATCCGAGGCGGTTGGGTGGATCAACGACATCTACGGCGCCTCCCTCCAGGACGAGTTCGACTCGCGACGCGATCCCTCCGAGCCGTCACCGACGACCTGGGACTACTTCAACTACTCGGTCTACGACCTCTTCTACATGGGCTATGGGGACACGGTGCCCGCGATGGCGTTCACCGCCGCGGGGATGACCTTTGAGAAGGGCGGATACGACCCCTACCCGATCAAGGTGAGAGAGCAGCGTGTCGCCGGCTGGCGAAGCCTGCAGGAGGCGGCTGAGAACAAGGAGCAGATCCTCGGCGAGCTCTACGACGCACATGTTGATGCGCTCGCGCAGGGTGAGGCCGGGCAGCTCGAGCCAAACGAGGTCGTGCAGCCGGAGAACGAGGTCCGCTTCGAGGTCCCCGACCGAACGATTCGCAACTACTTCATCCCCGGCGACAGTCAGTTCTCCGACGTGTCCGAGCTGCTCGACCGCCTGATCTCGACCGGGGTCGAGGTCTACCGCCTAGATGACGAGCTCGACCTCTCCGACTTCGAGCGCTACGGGCGGGACCCGGGCGCCGAGGAACTACCGGCCGGCACCTACTGGATTCCGATGGCGCAGCCGCAAAAGCACTGGATCGAGGCGATGCTCGGCGAGGAGAGCTACGTCCCCTTCCCCTACTTCTACGACGTAACCGCATGGTCGAACCCATTGCTCATGAATCTGGAGGACGCCGGCTTCAACGCCGCCGAGGTGGACCCCGAGGCGACGGCGGTCACGTCGGTTCCAGACGGTTCGGTCGAGCCGGGAGCGGCCACCTACTACACCTGGGAGGGCGACACCGGCAAGGCGGTCGCCGCCGCGCTCGACCTCGCGCGCGATGGGGTTGCGGTGGAGCGTCTGAACGAGCCCTTCGCCGATCAGCTCGAAGAGGGGACGTTCATCGCGCCGGGCAGCGCGACAGCCGCGGTCACCGACGCCGCCGAGGAGTTCACGCTCGACGTCAGCGCGGGTTCAGGAACCGCGCCGGACGGCGAGCCGGTCACCGACCGCAAGCTCGCGCTGGTCTCCAACGCCGGGGAGTCGCGTGGGCACTTCCGCTTCATGTTGAAGGAGGTCTGGAAGATCCCGTTCGATGTTCTGACGGGCGAGGAGATCAAGGACGGCGCCCTCCGAGATGGCGACTACGGCACGCTCCTGATCACAGGCACGGCCGTGGGCCAGCTGGACAAGGCGGCGAAGCAGGTCCGCCGCTGGGTGCACAACGGCGGCCTCTTCATCGGCTGGAACCGCTTCGGCGCCACAGGCGGCAGCGCCTGGGCTTCAGAGCACGGCCTCACGTCGGCCCGCTTCGAGCGGGCCCGGGGGCTACAGGTCCCGGGCTCGCTGTTCCGGATCGACCTCGACGACGAGAGCCCCCTGACCCTGGCCGCACCCGACTTCGCCTACCAGTTCAACCTCGGCGAGGACGTGCTGGTGCCGGCGACCGACGGCTCAGTCGCCGCGAGCTATCCCGAGCAGGGTCCCGATTGGTTCGTCTCCGGATTCGCTCGCGGCACCGAGATCCTCGAGGGAAGCGCGGCACTTGTGGACGAGGAGTTCGGCGACGGGCGCGTGGTGCTCTTCTCCGGCGAGCCCAACTACAGGGCCTTCACAGAGGGCACGCAGCTCCTGATCGCCAACGCGCTTGCCTACCCTGAGAGCCAGTTCGCAAAGGGGCGCGATGTGACCTCGAAGGCGGCCGCGGCCGATGTCGCCAAGGCCCGCTCAACCGTGCCCCAGCCGATCGGACCCGGCCAGCCGCTTCGGCTCGAGGTCCCAGCGGCACAGGGCAGCCGGGCGATCGAGGTGATCAGCGGCCTCGGCGTGATTGGCGCCACCGTCACCCAGGTCGGCACGTCGGCGTTCGTGACCGTGCCCAATCCAAACCAAGTCGAGCTCCGCGACCTCTCCTACGGCCCGGAGCTGCTGCCCGCCCTCCAAGCAGCCGGCATCCCGGTGCTCTCGGCCGTCCTCTGAGTCAGCCCCTACGTGGTGGGTAGTTGTTGACGGTGGGCCGCCTGCAGCTCTTGAATCCCTTCCGCATTCGCGCGGCCGTGCGCGAGATTCGCCGCGTCCTCGGCGGCGGAGGCCCGAAGCTCGTGCGGCTCCTGAGCGTCGGGCATCCGAGGGGGATCATCGTCCCGATCTCGGAGGCGACGATCGAGGTGGAGGCCAAGGACGGCACCGTGAGCCGTTTCGCGACGGCGTTGCCGGTTCCCTGGCCGTACGCATGGGCCTACCGGATCGCGCGCAGGCTGAGGGTGCCGCTGGTCTCGGACCTGGAGCCGGGGCACTTTCGGTTCGAGCTGCCGTTTCCGTGGTTTGGGAAGTAGCCGGCAAAGGACGAACAACGGCATTGCAGGGAGTCCGCCCGGCCTCGCGGCCCTACTCCGGCTCGTCGAACAGCTCCTCGGCCTCGCTCGCCCGCCCTGGCGGCACTCGCAGCGCGACGTCCCCCTTGCCGAACTCGTCCAGGGCCCAGTCGGCGGTGAGGACGGAGTCGACGCCGCCCTCCGTCAGGGTCTGGCGCCAGGCGCGGGCGGCTTCCAGATCGGAGAAGTCGCGGATGACGGTCCAGTCGTCGAAGCGTGCGTCACCGAGGTGCAGCTCGGCCTCGCCGTCGGCGTGTGCCTCGCCGCCGAGCACCTTGCCGATTCGGTTGAGGCTGTCACCCAGTCCCATCATGGAAGCCTCTCATGCCGCGGCCTTTTTGAGTCGTTCGGCGAGCCGGTTCATGCCGAACTCCTCCGCCGCCTCGGCCGCTCCCTCAAAGTCGGTGGGAGCATCTGGTGGCGGGTCGACGCCCGCATCACGGAGGGTGGCCATGTCCTTGAAGGCGAGCAGCTCGTCGTGCTGCTCGATCAACGCGTTGCGCAGCTTCGGGCGCGACTCGGCGATCGCGTTGTCGAGCACGCCCTCCAGCGACCCGTGGCGCAGGAGGAGCTCGGCGGCCGTTTTCTCGCCGACGCCCTTGGCGCCGGGGATCCCATCGGAAGGATCGCCCCGCAGCGCGATGAAGTCCGGCACCAGCTCCGGCGCGATGCCGTAACGCTCGCGGACCTCCTTGGGTCGGATGAGCTGCGCGCCCTGCGGCCCCCCGGTGCTCGTGTAGAGCACCCTGACCTTCCCGGTGGCGCACTGGAACATGTCGCGGTCGCCGGTCAGGATCAGCGCGCTGCCGCCGGCCTCGGCCTCCTTGCGGGCGAGCGTCCCGAGCAGGTCGTCGGCCTCGAGCGAATCGTGTTCGTAGACGGTCCAGCCGAAAGCCTCGAAGAACTCTCGGGAGCGCGCCCACTGGGGCTGGAGGTCGTCGGGCATCTCAGGGCGCTGCGCGTGGTAGCCCGCGAAGAGCTCGACCCGATAGGTGGCTGCGTCCGGCCCGAAGCACAGGACGACGGCGCGGGGAGGATGCCTCTCAACCTCTCGGAGAATCAGGTTGGCGGCACCCAGCAGCGCGTTGACCGGTTTGCCGTCGGCGCCCTTGATCGAGCTCGGCAGCGCGTGGAAGGCTCGGTAGAGCATCGACGGCGTGTCGACGACGAGGAGCGGCCGTGCCACGAGCAGAAGGCCCTAGGGGCCCGTCCCGGCCGTCGTGCTCTTCGCTGCCCCCCTGCCACGGCGGCGCTGGTGCTGTGGTCGCAGCTCCTCGAGCGAGTCGGCGAGGAAGCCGATCAGATTCCACAGGTCGGGCATCTGCTCGCGATCGGCGACGATGCCGAAGTCGAGGCGGCCCAAATAGCTCATGACCGTGATGTTCAGGCCCATGCCGTCGGTGATCACGGAGACCGGATAGTTGGCGACGAGCTGCGCGCCGGCGCAGTAGATCGGGAATTGCGGGCCAGGGACATTGGAGATCACCAGATTCCACGTCGGCCGCCCGCGGCCCGACGCGGCAAGGCCGAAGGTCGCGTGGGCCGCGCGGGCGAAGACCGCGGGGGGGATGAAGTGGTTGGCGTCCTTAAGCAGCTCCGCGGGCAGTGCTCGATGGCGCTCCTTCATCACGCTGAGAGCGTCATGCGTTCGCTGGAGTCGCCTCACCGGATCGTGCTCGTCGGTGAAGATCGGCGCTCGCATCAGCATGATCCGGTTGCCGTAGGTCCCGGTCTGCTCGTCGGTTCGCACGGAAACCGGCACCTGCGCCACCAGCGGATCCCCCGGCAGCTCCCCTTGCTCGATCAGCCAGCGGCGAACGGCGCCCGTGCAGATCGCGATCACCACGTCGTTCACCGTGCAGGCATGCTCGTTCTTGATCGCCTTGACCTGATCGAGCGAGAGGCGGCCGAACGCGAAGCGGCGGTGAGGCGAGATCTTGCCGTTGAAGGGAGTCTTCGGCGCTCTTAGGTCCGTGCGCTCACGCCCATCGCCGTCGCGCCCGATCGCCTTGAGGACGCGTTCGGAGGCCCTCGCGACCGTGACGCCGCCCGGCAGGTTGCCGAAGGGGGTCTCGTCGAGGTTCGGGAGCGCAGCGGGCAGGGAACGCAGGGCGCGGATCGGGTACTTCGGGATCCCGGCCAGCCCGCGCGCGAGCATCTCCAGATCGGTCGGCATGCGGGTGTGTCTCAGCTTCGTCGGCTCCGGAAGCTCCGCCCTGCCCTCTGGCTCGAGGTCGTAGAGGATGCCCATGATCTCGGCGCCGGAGAGCCCGTCGATGAGCGCGTGGTGGATCTTCGTAAGGAGCGCAGCCCGGTTGCTCTCGAGGCCATGGATGAGATAGAGCTCCCAGAGCGGTCGCGAGCGGTCGAGCGGGCGCGCCACCAGGCGCGCGACCTGCTCGGCAAGCTTCTCGTCGGTCCCGGGGTCCGGCAGGGCCAGCTCGCGCAGGTGAAAGTCGAGGTCGAACTCGGTGTCCTCCACCCAGTAGGGGTAGTCGAGGTTGAGGGGGACCGTCTCCAGGCGCCGGCGCAGCGGAGGAAGAAGCGGCATTCGCTCGATGAGCAGACGCTCGATGTCCTCGAGCTCGAGCTTTCCACCCGGCGCCGTCGAGGGATCGAGGATCGCGAGCCCGGCGAAGTGGCCGGTCTGCCGCGTGTTCTCGAGGGCCAGGAACTGCGCGTCGAGGCTCGTGAGCTGCTTCATGCCCACGGGATTATTCCGGCTTCCCGTGCCGCGGGGCGGCGTCGGCCGACATCGTTTTGGGAGAGGGGTGTCGTGGGTACGGAGAGTAGGTGCTCAAGAGCTCCGGAGTTAGGGAACCCAAACTCCCTACACACGGAAGCCCTCCGAGGCACTAGAGTGGTGCGGCCGCTGGGCAGGCCTAGCTTTTCGCTCCGGCGGATCTTTGACTATTTATGGACGCTGTTACAAAAGCACCCACGCCACCTGCTGCTCCGAAACCGAAGCGCGAGCGCCCGCAGTGGGCGATCGACCTGCAGCCGTATGCGGATCCCCGCTGGGGGCGCAGCCTGATTGACATCGCGACGTCGGTCGTGCCCTACCTCGGGCTCAACATCGCGATGTACCTGCTGCTCGACGCCGGCGTCTCCTACTGGCTGGTGCTCGCACTCGCGCTCCCAGCCGCCGGGTTCCTGCTCCGCACCTTCATCCTCTTTCACGACTGCACGCACGGCTCCTTTCTGCCAAACCGGACGGCCAACAAGTGGTTCGGCATCTTCTGCTCGCTGCTGGTCCTGCAGCCGTTTGAGAATTGGCGCGCGGACCACTGGGCCCACCACGGCGCCGCCGGAGACCTCGATCGCCGCGGGCAGGGCGACGTTCCCACGCTCACGCTTACCGAGTACCGGGCCAAGGGGTGGCGCGGGCGCCTCGGCTACTACCTCTTCCGGCACCCGCTCGTCATGTTCGGGATCGGGCCCATCTACTCGCTGTTGGTGATGCCACGCTTCTGGGGCGGCCAGGCGGGCAAGGCCCAGCGCCGCAGCGTCCTGCTCACCGACGTCGCGGTGGTTGTGGTGCTCACAGGGCTCTGCCTGCTCGTCGGCTGGCAGGAGGCCCTGATGGTGCAGCTCCCGATCTGGATCGGCGCCGGCACGGCCGGGGTATGGCTCTTCTACGTCCAGCACCAGTTCGAGGACGTGTACTGGGAGAACACCGACTCGTGGAGCTACGCCGATGCGGCGCTGCGGGGCTCCTCGTACCTGAAGCTGCCGAAGGTTCTGCAGTTCTTCACCGGCAACATCGGTCTGCACCACGTGCACCACCTGAACGCCCGCATCCCCAACTACAACCTGCAGCGCGCTCACGACGACAACGCCATCTTCCACGACGTCCCGGTGCTCACCTTCTGGGACGGCATTCGCTCTACCCGGCTGAAGGTGATCGACGAATCCAACGGCCGCCTGCTCACGTGGCGCGAGGCTCGCGCGATCAAGACGCCCGCTCCGTCGCCAACGGTTGTGACCGAGACCGTCTAGCCGCTCGATGAGCGACTGGGCTGGGGGCGAGCGCCGAGGCGGTCGACGCCCGGGCGGCCCTGCACGCCCCCGGCCGTAGTTCTGCTCAGCCGATCGTCTGACTTAGGAAGTTGCGGATCGTGTCCGCCCCCCTGCCGTATCGCCAATACAGCGCGTGGACGTGGCCTGCGTTGGGGGCCACGTAGTACTCGGAGTCCGCGAAGAGCTCGGCGACCTGCTCGCCCTCCCAGGGCGTCGTGATCGAGTCCATCTCGTTTGAGAGGACGAGCACCGGTGCCTCCGTTGGTTCGTCGGTCCCGGGATCGACCGGCGGCTCGTAGAGGTCGGTGTGCTGTGGCCACGTGAGGCACTCGAGGTAGCCGAACTCGGGCGCGTAGGCGACCTCGCGGGGGGTGAAGGGCGGGAACGCTTTGGGGTCGTACTCGCGGATCGCCTCCTCGAGCTGCGCGCGACGCTCGGGCTCCGAGGCGTCTTTGTCCCAGATCATCGGGTAGTCGTTGCAGCCCACGCCGAGCTCACCGAAGCGGGTGTAAGCATTGGCGTTCTTGCTCCCAATCCAGACCGGTTCATTCAGCCTGTTGTAGGCCTTCTTGTTTCCGTTGAGGTACTTGCGGATCGCCGCATCGACCTCGAGAAAAGAGTCGGGCGGCCCGCTGTAGCCGTTCACGATCACGTCGACCAGCAGGCCGACGTTGCGAAGCTCCTCGCGCAGCTGCTCCGCCATCTTCTCCATGCGTTCCTCGGCACCCCGGGCGCCACCCGGGCAGGTCGGCTCGCGGGCGCAGGCGCGCCGCATGGCTCGGGTGCCGGTGCGGACGAGGCTGGGGTACCAGGGATCCTCGCCGTATGCCGGGTAGGCCGAGTCGAGCACCAGCGCGTTCAGGGTCTCGCCGTGGCGGAAGGCGTACGACTGGCCCAGGAACGTGCCGTAGGAGTCACCGTAGAGCGCGATCTTGTCGTAGCCCAGTGCCTGGCGGACGTCGTTGATGTCATCGGCTGCCGCCGAGGTCCGGTAGGACTCGAACTGCTTGCCGAGGCTCGCGGCGCACTGGGCGAGCGAGACGGAGTCCGGCCCGTAGACGTTCTGGAGATCGGGACAGTCGACAGCCTCGGAGCGCCCCGTGCCCCGCATGTCGACCAGCACCAGGTCGTGCTCGCGCAACAGGTTCTTCTCGGTGCTGAAGAGCTTGCGGTAGATGGCCGCCGTGTTGGTCGTGGCGAACCCGGGCCCACCCTCGATGGCGAAGATCGGTGAGTCCCCCAACTCGCCGTTACCCTCGGTCGCCAGCCGCACCGCGAAACCGATCGTGATCTTCCCGTACGAGGCGTCCTCGCGCTCGAACGGAAGCTCGAGCTCGCCGCAGCGAAATCCGCCGGTTTCCGGCCCGGGCTTCTTCCCGCAATCCTCGAGGTCGGACCACTCGAGCTGCGGGAGCTCATACGTCGCCGCCTCCCGATCGGGCGCCTCATCGTCGCCACCACCGCACCCCACGACCGCCAGCGACAGGGCGGTGAGGCAAGGGATCAGGGGGGTGCGGCGCAGCGCGATGCGGCAGCGTATCCAACCATTCTTAAAGGAGGTTGCGCCGCGCATGCCAAAACATGGCAGCCAGAATCTGCGGATCGAGCTTGAGGATTCCACCGAGGATTCCACCGGCCTGATCTGCAAGCCCGACTGCCGCCTACGTCGTGGCGGCCGCCGTCCTCTTGATCACCGGGCTCGCCTGAGGCCGGGGTCAGGGCTTCGAACGGAGGCGGTCGAGGGGCTCGTGGGCCGGGTGATGATCCGGCGCTCGACGGCGGGGCTCGGGCGAGCGCCCTGAGTCGCTCGCTCCGCGTCTCCGGAAACGGTCTCGAGATGCTGGTGGACCCCGTCCAGGAGGGTCTCCATCTGAATCCTTGTGGCGGCCAGCTCAGCGAGCGCCGCGTTCATCGACACCGCGACGACGTCGCCGCTGCCGCACTCGATGCACGGGCCGGCGTGCTCGGCTGCGTGGACGGCACCGCAGCTCGCACAGGTGAGCCGGAGAACGTCGCGCACGGTCCCCGGTCCCGTCGCGTGCTCGGGGGTGACGTCGGTGATGATGCCGTCGATCACGCGACGCCCGTCATGCCCGTCTGCGACCACCGAACGGTCGCGGACCCAGATCACCGCCCCGGATCGCGTCAACAGGCGGTACTCGCTCACCCAGGGCGTCCCGACCGCCATCGTCACGTGGCGCTCTTCGTCGCGGAGCACCCGCGAGCGGTCGGTGGGGTGCAAGGTGGTGTTCCAAAGCGAGGGATCCGCGGCCCACTCCTCGGGCGTGTAACCGAGCAGATCTCGGACCTGCGGGGAGACGAACTGGCGCCGGCTCTCCGAGCGGGGGTCGGCCTGATAGGCGCAAACCGGCAGGCTGTTGACGAGGCCGCGGTAGCGCTCATGCGAGTCGGCCAGGGCCCGCTCGGCCTCGCGTGCCTCGGTGATGTCGATCAACACGCCCCGCCAGTAGGGGGCAGCCCGGTCAGATCGGACCATTCTCGCCTCGTCGCGCACCCAGACCACCCGCCCGTCGCGGTGGAGCAGCCGATACTCGCTAACCAGCGTCACGTCGCTCGAGCGGGCCATCTCCGCCTCGGTTCGCTCGAGCTCCATGACCTCGTCGCGATCGTCGGGGTGAAGGCGGGCGGCGTAGAGGCTCTCGTCGGCCATCATCTCCTCGGCCGTGTAGCCCAGCATCTTCTCGACGTGGGGGCTGACGTAGGACCAGTCGCCCTCCGGGCCGAACTCGGCCTCGTAGACGACGACCGGGAGCCACTCGATCAGGTCGCGGAAGCGCTGCCCGGCCGCACCCTCAGGGACACGTCCGTTGTCCTGATTTGAGCCGTGTTGCGCCATATGTCCTTTATCGGCGTCGGGCGCAACGGATGTTAATGCGTGAGATTCAGGCGTCGAGCTCGACGCGCTCGATCACCTGAGGCTCGATCGGGCGATCGCCGCCGCTCGTCGGCGTGCCCTCGATCGCGTCGACGGCGTCCATGCCTTCCGCGACTCGACCGAAGACGGTGTGCTTGCCGTCGAGCCACGGGGCCTCGCCGGTGGTGACGATGAAGAACTGCGACCCGTTGGTGTCGGGCCCGGCGTTGGCCATGGCGAGCGCACCACGGACGACCTTGTTGTCGTTGAACTCGTCCTCGAAGGTGTAGCCAGGGCCGCCCGTGCCTGTGCCCTCCGGACATCCGCCCTGGATCATGAAGTCAGGAATCACCCGGTGGAAGGTGAGCCCGTCGTAGAAACCGTCGCCCGCGAGCTTGCGAAAGTTCTCCACGGTCTTGGGCGCATCACCGTCGAAGAGCTCCACCTTGATGGCGCCGGCGTTCGTGTGCAGCGTGGCCTCGGACACTCTGAGCTCACCCTAACACTGTGTCCGCACGGGCAAGGGATGGGCCCGCGCCCGCCGGGACAGCGGACGTTCAAGGTGAATGCGTAGTCCCTCGCCCTAGCCGCCGGTAAGCCAGCGCTGTGGGTTTGTGACGAGCATCGTCTCGAGCTGCTCCTCGGTCATCCCACCATTGCGCAGATCGGGGATGACCTTGTCGTGGACGATGTTCATCGACCAGTCCTTCTCGGCGCCGCCCTCCATCAGCGCCTTCGCCACCTCCACCGGATACCAGTCGAGCGTTCCGCAGTAGTCCGCCGAGAGGAACATGCGCTCTGCGTAGCCGCGCTCGAGCAACGCGAGCGCCGTGGCGATCCGCCGCTCGTAGGGCAGGAAGATCTCGAGGCCGAAGCGGTCGAGGCCGATCCACACGCCTTTCTCGAGCAGGCGCTCGATGTGGTCGAGGTCGTCGGTGTCTCCGGTATGCGCGATCTGCACGCGTGAGAGGTCGACGCCCTCCTTCTCGAAGATCTCGATTTGCCCGGGGCCCGTCTCGCTGACGGGCCGGGAGTGGGCCATGATCGGCGCGCCGGTGGCGATCGACGCCTTCGCGACGGCGCGGTGGACCTTCTGGACGTTCTCGGTGAGGCCCGGGCTCGTCGGCGGCGCACTTGAGGAAGGCAGCCCTGGCGTCGGTGCCCTGGATGCCCGTCTCGATGTCGTGGACGAACAGCTCCGCAATCGCGTCTGGCTCGCGGGTCATAAAGAACATCGGCAGCGGGTCGTAGGTGTAGATGCCGGTGCACGGCACGACTTGGAGTCCGGTCTCGGCCGCGACCCCTCGCATCAGCTCGATGTCGCGACCGAGGAACATGCAGCTTGGATCGCAGATGGTGCTGACGCCGCGCTCCATCACACTCCGGGCACAGTCGGCGGCCACCCGAAAGATCTCGTCCACCCCCACCTCGGTGGGGGCGGGGTCGGCCGCAACCGAGCTCACGTGCGGCCACTGGGCCAAGACGGCCTCGTCGCGCGCCCGGAGGTGTTCGTGAATCAGCGTCGTGCCCAGCTCTGACGCGTCGATCGGCCCGGTTACGGTCTGCACGGTCGCCACGGCGGGCTGAGTCTATGGTCCGGTGTGCCGCACAAGCCCTACGCTAGGTGCGTGCCCCGAAGCTGGCTCGTCAGCCTCATCATCTTGGTCCTCGCGCTGTTCGCATCGATGGTCATTGCCGCCATCAAGCTCTTCTGAAGCGCGGCGTGGGCATAGGATGGCGCCGTTCGCAGCGAAAAGGAGGCGCCCTTGTTCACTCGCATCGTTATCGGCACGGATGGATCTGAGACTGCCGCTCAGGCGGTCCGACAGGCGATCGAGCTCGCGAAGATGAGCGGGGCGTCGCTCGAGATCGTGAGCGCCTATCTGTCTGTCCCCCAGGAGCGCTTGCGCGAGGAATCCGCGGAGGTCCCAGGTGATGTCGCGCACGGCGTTGGCCCCCGTGAGGAAGTGAACGCGACGCTCGACAATGCGGCCGGCGCCGCCAGGGACGATGGACTCGAGGTCAACACCCACGCCCGCGAGGGCGATCCCGCCGACTCCATTCTCGATGTCGCCGAGGAAACGGGCGCCGACCTGATCGTGGTCGGGAACAAGGGCATGACCGGGACGAAGCGCTTCCTGCTCGGGAGCGTCCCCAACAAGGTCTCTCATCACGCCCCCTGCGGCGTCTACATCGTTCGCACGACCTAGCTCAGCGCTTCACACCTTCGCGACCCAGGCCATACTCGGGGCGTGACCGAGCGCATCTACTTTGGGCGCGATGAGCACTTCATGCGACTCGCTCTGCGCGAGGCGGAGCGCGCTGCCGAGGCGGGCGACGTTCCCATCGGAGCTCTAGTGGTCCGCGAGGGGGAGGTGCTGGCTGCCGCCGGCAACGAGCGGGAACTGCGCGCGGATCCGACGGCCCACGCCGAGATCCTGGCTCTGCGCGAGGCGGCCAACCGCCTCGGAGGGTGGCGGGTTGCCGATTCGGTCCTCTACGTGACGCTTGAGCCCTGTGCGATGTGCGCCGGGGCGATCGTCCTCGCGCGCGTTCCACGCGTTGTGTTCGGGGCCACCGACCCGAAGGCCGGGGCCGCCGGAAGCGTGTTCGACATCCTCGCCGAGCCGCGGCTGAATCACCGGCCACAGGTGGACGGGGGCCTGCTGGCCGCCGAGTCGGCCGGTCTGCTGGAATCGTTCTTCGCGACGAGGAGGTAAGGGGGTGTAATCGACACGACGAATCCCCTGCGCTTCGAGGAACGCAAGCCCTCCCGAGCTCTTCGTGGGCTTCGACGACTCCCTCGGGCGAGCGCGTCCAGGGCTGGGCGCCCGAGTCACGAGTGGTGAAGGCGTTCAACATCGTCGCCAACGCCCATATGGTCGACCCGGACCTACCCGACGGCCCGCCGACAATGCTGATCGCCGGCGATGATCCCGCCGCCAAGGAGACCGTGACCGAGATCCTGGACGAGTTCGGCTGGGAGACGGTCGATCTCGGTGGCATCGACGGCTCCCGCTACCTCGAGCCGATCTGCATGGCATGGGTCCGCTACGGGCTGGGGGCGGGCTCGTGGGACCGGGGCGGGCTCGTGGGACCAGGCGTTCAAGCTGCTGCGGCGGTAGCGGCGAAACTCTGCGGCTGGCGCGCCAGTCCCGCATAGCGGGACCGAGGCGCCACCCCGTTCATATGCTGTGGCCATGAGCGAGGCGGCCGCCAGCCGCGGCAAGGTTTACGGGCGCGACACGCTCGAGTTCTCGCGCGTGATCGCGTTCAGCGACGGCATCTTCGCGATCGCGATGACGCTGCTCGTCGTCGGCATCGGCGTGCCCACGATCGAGTCCAGCGGCAGCGTCAAGCAGCTCGCCGAAGCCCTGGGCGACAACGCCGAGGCCTACGTCAGCTTCTTCATCTCGTTCATCGTGATCGGCCGCTATTGGATGGCTCACCACCGCTTCATCTCATTCCTGGGAGCGATGGACCCGCGAATCATCGGGCTCAGCCTGGTCTATCTCGCGTTCATCGCGTTCCTGCCGTTCCCGACCGATCTGCTCGGCAACTACTTCGAGAACCCCCTGTCGGTCACGGTCTACGCGGTCACGCTGGGGATCGTGAGTGGAATGGAGGTCGTCCTCTTCCGGCACGCCTACCGCAACGGCCTGCTGGACCTGGAGCTGCCCGATGACGTCTACCGCTTCGAGATCCGGATGTCGAGCGCGCCGGTCGTCTTCTTCGCGATCTCGATCCCGGTCGCCTTCGGGATTGGCTCCGGGCTCGCGGTCGCCTGCTGGTTCCTCGGCCTGCCCTACGCGCTGCTCACACGCAAGAGCAAGCCTAGGGGGGCCGATCAGCTGCTTGGCGGCTAAGCGCGCTACCGCCTGATGGCGTAGCGCAGCTCGACCATGCCCGTCTCGAACGTGCGGGTCCCCACGAGCTGCATCGGCCCACCGGGCAGCCGGTTGTCGAACAGCGGCTTGCCCGCGCCGAGCACGACGGGGACGACGGTCACCAGGACCTCGTCCAAGAGACCCGCCTCTGCGAACTGCGAGGCAACGTTTCCGCCTCCCACGACCCAGATGTTCCGCTCACCCGCCGCGACCATCAACTCGTCGTAGACCTCAGCGACCTCGGAGTTCACCACGCGGACATCCACACCCGCGCCCTCGGCCACCGGCACGTCTCGCGAGCTGAGGACCCAGTAAGGCTTTCCCTTGTACGGCCACTCGCCGTCATCGGAGATGTGGTCAAGGACGAACTCATAGGTGGTCGAGCCGCTGATCAGCGCGCCAACGCCCTCGTAGAACTGCTCGTAGCTCCCGCCGTCGCTCATCGGGCTGGGCTCCGCGCCCTCGCTGTCGAAGCTCCCCTCGTAACCCATCAGCCAGTCGAGGCTGTCGTCGGCCTCGGCGATGTAGCCGTCGAGCGAGGCTGCGCAGTAGTACTGGGTCTTGCTCATCACAGCGGAGAGGGTGGGATTCGAACCCACGAGGCAGCGTTAACCGCCCACACGATTTCCAATCGTGCACCTTAAGCCGCTCGGTCACCTCTCCGAGCAGGCTGAAGATAGCGGGGCTGTTTGCCCTCGATGCTCGCCACGAAGGCGCCGTATAGGCTCGCGTCTGGAGTCGCCTCGCGATGGCCGAGCTGAGCGAAAGGGCACGTCGGATCCTCGCGAAGAGGAGCTTCGCGCACGTGGCGACGCTGATGGAGGACGGAGCGCCGCACGTGACCCCGGTCTGGATCGACGTCGACGGAGACGACGTGCTCATCAACATCGCCCGCGGCCTCGTCAAGGAGCGGAACCTCGCTCGCGACCCTCGCGTCGCGATCTCCGTGGCCGATCCCGATGACCCCTACGTGCCCGTGATCATGCGTGGTCGCGTGGTGGCGATGGTCGAGCAGGGAGCTGACGAGCACATCGACAAGCTCTCGAAGAAGTACATGGATGTCGACGTCTACCCGTGGCGAGATGAGAGCGAGACGAGGCTGATCATCCGCATCGAGATCGACAGCGCGTCGGTCGGTCTGTGAGCGCTCACCCGTTAGCCTGAAAAGCCCGCCCTGGAGGGGTGGCAGAGTGGTTGAATGCGGCGGTCTCGAAAACCGTTATGGGCGTTTTCTCGTCCATCGAGGGTTCGAATCCCTCCCCCTCCGCTGTAGAGCCGAATCCGGCTTGCTCAAGCCAGATTCCCAGGAGTCCACGCGCGTGGACCGGAGGGTCAGTCGGGGTCACTCGGGGTCGCTGAGGACCTCGTTTCTGCCCCATGACTGCCCCACGGCCGTACCCACGGCGAGCCACCCGGGCCCGCGGTGACGGGCGCGATTGCCCGGCCATCGGGACCAAAGCGCTCACCGGCGCCCCGGTGAAGATTGCGAACGTCGCCACCACGCCGACACCGATGCGCGGGTCCCGGACCTACCATCGATGGTGATGGGCGAGAAAGAAACGAGCACCAGGACGCCGCGGAAGGGCACGTGGGAACCGGCGGCCCTGATCCACTAACGCCCAGATTCTCAAGGACCGGGCTGCCCGAACAGGTCCGGCGAGACCGTCAGACGCAAGCGACACGCGATGAAGCTGACCGGCAGCAATGGGAGCCGGCGATTGATGCTCACATCGCTTCCCACCGCCTGGCGTTGGACTTCCTGGCGGAGACCCATCAATGGATCGCCGACGAGTTCGACTTCGACCTAATCGGAGATAGCCGTCCCGCGGCGATCTGGCAAATGTCGGGAAGGTGCATCGGGATCGGGCGCTCGCTCCTTGATGCGCTCCAGCTTGGCTACACCGCTGAGGTCATGCACCTGGCCCGAGCCCTGCACGAGGCAAACCGCCTTGCCGGCATCTTCGGGACCGAGGAGGGGACTGAACTCGTTCGCAAGTGGCTCGCGGACGACGGGGAAGAGTGGGTCCGGCCATCGGAGGTTCGGATCGCTGAGGGAGAATTCGAAGAGCGACTAGCGCAAGCCATGCAAGAGGCGGGCCTCGGAACCCTTGAGCGAACGGCGGAGCGATCGCGGGAGATCTACGGACAACACTCGCAGGCGGCCCATCACCGTCGTCGCTGGACCCAGGACGCAGTGGCCCCGCGGCTTCGCACGATGCTGCGTGGCCGGAGCACCCCATGGATCAGGCGGGCTGGCACAACGGCGGCAATGTTGGCTGTTGTCGAGGAGTCCGTGATCGCCGTTGGCGATGCACTCCAAGCCTTTCTGCCCCAGGGCTGGTACTCACAGAGGGTGAAGCCATTCTTGGAGACGTTCGAGGCGCTTCGTCAGTCACAGCCGCTGCCCTGAGCCCATGAACCGCGTTCCGTCCCGTTGAGCTTTACTCGCCTGCTGACTCGGCTCGATTCCGATCCCGTAAGGCGTGGGCGGGAATTCGAGCGCATCTGTCTGTGGTACCTGCAGAACGCACCCGAATACCGGGCCCGGTTCCGCAAGATCTGGCTTTGGTCGGACTGGCCCGACGCCTGGGCCGCTGACGCCGGCATCGACCTGGTCGCGGAGGAGCATGACGGCGATCTTTGGGCGATTCAGGCTAAGGCCTACGACCCGAGCTACGCGATCAAGAAGGCCGACGTGGACTCGTTCCTGGCCGAGTCGAGCCGGCCCGGCTTCACCTACCGGCTGGATGCCCCCTCAGGCACGCCCGGGCGGGGCGCTATGGAGCGAGCACGTCTCGGGCGCGATGACGAGCGGGCACCGCGACCGGCTGTTGCTTCGCTTCCGCAGCCTCGCTTCTAAAGAGCGGGGTCTGCTCAGCACCGCCCGCAGTCTCGGCGAGAGGACTGAACCCGACCCAGGGAGCGTGGCACGCTTGGCCACTTTCGGGCGACCGAAAGCCTCCGATGGCGGCTGTACGCTGGGAAGCGTCGAGGGATCGTGGAGCCCTCTAGTTCGCCGCGTCACCGCCTCCGGTCTTCGGGGGCGGTCCGCGTTTTGGTCCATCCGAGGCGACTGGCAGGATGGTGAGCGCGGACGCATGCCCACGATCGACCTCGACAATGCGAGCAGCTAGCGGGCCTCCCGCCGAGCAACCGCCCACCGCCGAGCCCGACACCCGGCGCAGGGCCACGTTGGCCGACCTCCAGCGGTTGAAGGCGAAGCCCGGGCAGCGGACCGTTGCCCGGGCCCTCGCCGACCCTGCCTCGTCGACGTCCCGGGGCATGATGAGCATGATCCGCATCGCGAAGAGAAGCCGGTGCCACGCTGGCGGTCGGCACCGCCGGGGCTCCGGTCCTGCGCCCGTTCGGCAGCGCGGCTCTCGCAGGGCGACGGCTAGCCGCTCTGCTGGCGGCGGGTCCGACCCCGACGAGCCCGAGCCGCCGGGAGGGCGGCATCCACATCCGGCGGTTGCCCCGCCCGGCTACGACGGGCGCGACGCGGTCATTGCCCGGTCCGCCGACGCCGATGGGCGGGCGAAGCGCCGCGATCGGCTGATCCGGGCCCAGCCCCAGAGGCGCCGTCGCGTCCGCGCTTGCCCGACCTGCGGGGAATTCGAGGTCGCAACCACCTACACCGCGCCCAAGGGCACCTTTGCCGCCCGTCTCGACGCTCCCTGCCGCTGCGGGATCGGCGGCGACGACCTGCTCGACCCGCTGCACTTGGAGGGGACGCCGTGAACGGCGCTCTGATCGCGGGCGCGATCGAGCACGCGGCTGCGGGCCGTCCGGTGTTCCCCTGCCGGGGCAAGGTCCCGCTGACGGGTAACGGCTTCCACGACGCGACCACGGACCCCGCCGCGATCAAGGCGATGTTTCGCGCGCCGGACGCCGCCGTCGCGATCTGCACCGGCAAGGCCTCCGGCCTGGTCGTGCTCGACGTGGACGGCGACGACGGCGCCGAGAGCCTGCGCCAGCTTGAGCGCGAGCGCGGCGAGCTGCCTCGCACAGCAAGCGTCAAGACGCCTCGCGGCGGCCAGCACTTCTACTTCCAGCACCCAGGTGGAGAGGTCCGCAACAGCACCGGCAAGCTGGGCTGCGGGCTGGACGTGCGAGGGGATGGCGGCTACGTGGTAGCGCCGCCTTCGCCGGGCTACCTGCATGACGAGGTGGCGCCGGTCGCCGCGCCCCCGGAGTGGCTGGTCGGGCTGATGCGCATGGCGGACCGCAAGGGCGGCGAGACACGCGGCGCCGACATCCCGAACGGGGAGCGCAATACCACGCTCGCCAGCGCTCGCCGGCACCATGCGTCGGCGTGGGATGAGCGAGGCCGAGATCGTCGCGGCGCTCAAGGTCGCCAACCGCGACCGCTGTAAGCCGCCTCTGCCGCAAGAGGAGGTCGAGCAGATCGCTGCATCGGTCTGCAAGTACGAGCCGGAGGGGTCGAGGGAACTCGGCGCCGCTCCTGATCGACATGGCCGAGGCGATGAAGCTCGCCGAGCAGCCGATCGCCTACCCTGATCGAGCCGATCGCCGCCCGTGGCTTCCTGACCGTCCTGGCCGGCCGCCACTCCTCGGGCAAGAGCTGGCTGATGATCGCTGGCCGGCCACGCCGCGCATCGGGGCGGTGGCGAGGTCGCAGGGATGCGATGCGAGGACGACGACGGTGCTCTACGTGGACGCCGAGAACGGCCCTAGGCTGCTGGGGCGCCGCTTCAAGGCCGCGGGCATCCCCGCCGACGGGCTCCTGGTCGCTGACGGCACCAAGCTCCGCCTGCCACGGGACCTCGGCCGGCTGCGGGCGCTGATCGAGGAGACCGGGCGCCGGCCTGGTCGTGCTCGACTCGCTGCGCAGGCTGGCCCCCGGTATCCGCGAGAACGAGTCCGACGACATGGCGGCGCTGATCGCCGACGATCGGCCACGATCGCCCGGGAGCTCGACATCGCCGATCGTCCTGGTCCACCACCGCTCGACCAAGAAGGGCGCGGCGACCCTGCGGGGCAGTTCCTCGATCGAGGACCAGGCCGACCTCGTGTTCACGCTCGAACGGGTCGGCGAGGACCGCGATCGCGAGCGTCGCCGCCTGAAGGCCATCAAGTACAGGATCGACGCCGAGCCGCCGCCGCTCTGGCTGCGGATGGGCATGGCTCGACGGCGCTTCACCTTCGCGCCGCCGAGCCCTACGAGGGCGGCGATGGTGCCGACGATGAGCAGGGTGCCGACGAGCAGCTCGCCGAGCGCATGGACGCGCTCGCCGATCAGGTGCGCAGCGACGGCGGCTGGCCCCCGGCCCGGCTCGCCGCTGCTGTCGGCTCCGACCAGCAGAACGGGACGTTCAAGCGCGCGCGTCAAGCTGCTGCTCGATCGGGGCACTTGGAAGGCGCAGGGATCGACCCGAGATCGCCGCCTGAGGCCCGCTGACGATTCCGGCCATTCGGGCCAATCCCTAGGGGATGGCCTAATCGGCCCGAATCCGGAGGCGTCCGAGGAGGACCAAGGAGAACCCGAAAAGGAGGACCGATGAAAGACGAGACCAGCCCCGAGCGGCAGGAGGGCGAGTCGGAGCCGATGAACCGCCGGATCAGGGCCGCGGCGGGTGCGGCAGCTCCTACGCCGAGGCCGCCAGGGCCAAATGACGAGATCAACACTGCGATCCGTAAGGCCACGGGCCACGCGCCGGTGAACCCGCCGCCCACGCCCCAGCCAGAGATCACCTCCGACCAGGCGCTGCGCGCCCAACTCGCCACGGATGCCGGGCTGGCTCTGGAGTGGGGTGAGCGGCTCCGGGGCGACGCCCCGGCCCAGCTCGCTGCCGACGCGCAGGCGATCTCCAGGGTCGTCGCGCAGGCTCAGGCGGGGCCTGCGCCCGGCGGCTTTGACGGCGGGGCACGTGGAGGCCCGGCTCCGCGACCGCCGTCGGTGGAGTCGCTACTCCGTGCCTCGATCGAGGCAAAGCGGCAGGCGATCGTCGACAGAGCGCTCGTGCTCGATCACGCTCATCACTACCGAAACCGCTACCGCCGAGGAGGCGACACATGAACCAGATCACTATCGGGCAGCTCCCACCCGCCGAGCTGCTCGCGCTCGTGCCCGGGCCGAAGCGGTCCAGGAAGTCGAGCGACTGCGAGCGGAGGCCCAGGACGCTAGCGCCGCCGTGGTCGAGGCTAAGGCTGCTGTTGAGGCGGCCCGCGTGGCCGACCAGCAGGCAGTTGCTGACGCTGCCCGGAACAAGCGCAAGGAGCCGGGGAGGCCGCGCACACCGAGGGCGACCGACGCCGCGAAGGCGGCCGAGGTACGGGCCGCCGGGCTCGAACAGGCCGCAGTCGATGCTGAGGCCGACCTAGTGGCGGGCCTCGAGAAGCATCGCGAGAAGGTTGGGAAGCGGCTCGACCACGGGAGCGAGGCAGCGCGCGAGACGAGCCGGGAGGCAGCCAGGAAGCTGGCCGAGCTCGAGGCCGAGCGGGGGCGCCTGCTCGCGCTTCGCCGCTGGCTCGATGACGGCCGCTACCTGCCCGCCAAGACCCGAAGCCCGGAGGTCGACTTGAGGCGGCCGTCCGGGGAGAGGTACAGCCTCGCCGAGCTGATCCCGCGGATCGAGGCCGCTCTCGAGAAGCCGGTCAAGCGGCCGCTGCCCTCGCCGCAGCCGCTAAAGAAGGTGGCATGACCCCGGAGGTGGGGGTGGACCCCCAGAGGCCTCAGGAACGGCCAAAGCCCACGCCCGCCCGTACGCGGTCGCGATTTCGCCTGGGTTTTTGCGAAGGACGGCCGTTGACGCTTCGGCCCAAGTGAGCGAGAGGGGCGGACACCTACAGCGCAACGTGCCCCGGCTGGCGCTGACCGGCGAGGAGGCGGCGGCGGCGTTGGGGTGAGCCCGTCGAGCTTCAAGCGGCACGTCCGCCCCCACCTCCGCGGGGTCCGAAGGGGTCGCTCGGCTCTACCCGGTCGCCGAGCTCCAGCGCTGGCTCGACCGCGAGGCGACGCTGGCGGTCGACCTTGACTAGGCTCGCTCGGGCATCTACAGAAACGGCGCCCGCGCTGCGCGAACAGCCGGGCGCCCGGCCCACGGAGGTACAAGCTCCATGGAGCACGCAAGGCTAGTCCCGCCGGACCGGCATCGAGGAGCGGACGGACGCGCGGGGCACCCGGCGGTTTCGCGGGACCGTCTACGACAAGGCGACCGGCAAGCGGTTGAGGGGCCCGTGGTCGGCGAGCTTGGCCGAGGCCGCGCGTGGCGCGTCGACGCTCCGGCCCAGCTCCAGGCCGGAACCCTCTCTGCGCACCTCGGCCCCACGATCGCGCGACGCCGCGGACGAGTTCATCGCGGGCATCCGCTCGGGCGCGATCGTGAACCGAAGCTCCCGCGCCTACAAGCCCTCAACCGCGCGCGGCTACGTGCGCGACCTCCGGGAGCGGGTGCTCCCGGCCTTCGGGCCGGCCGATGGCCCGGCTGACGCGGCCCGACGTTCAGCGATGGGCAGATCGCTGGCGGGCGAGGGGTTGTCGGCCCAGCGCGTGCGCAACATCGTCACCGCCTCCGGGCGCTCTACGGGTGGGGGATCGGGCGCGGCATGGCGCAGCGTCAACCCGTGCTCCGGGTTGCGGCTTGCGACCGGCGGCAACGTCCGCGACCGCGTCGCGGCCCCGGCGGAGGCTGCGAGGCTGATCGCGGCCCTCGAGCCGAGGACCAGGCGGCGTTCGGGCTGGCGCTCTACGCGGGGCTGCGGCTCGGGGAGCTGCTCGCGCTCGACTGGGAGGACGTGGACCTCGACGGCGGCAGGCTCCGGGTCGAGCGGGCTGGGATCACGGCGAGCGCCGGTTCATCGAGGCGAAGTCGAAGGCGGGCAACCGGACGGTGCCGATCGTCGGCAGGCTCGCCACGCCTGCTCGCCGACCACCGCGTGCTCACCGACCACCGCGCCGGCCTGCTGTTTCCGAGCCCCGGCGACCCGCGCCCGTCGCGCAGAGCACGCTGACCTCGCGGATGAAGCGGGCGTGGGGGGCGGCCGGGATCCAGGGCCGTAACGTTCCACGAGGCCGCCACACCGACGCCTCGCTGTTCATCGCCGCAGGGGTGAACGCGAAGGCCGTCTCGACCTTCATGGGCCACGCGAACATCAGCGTGACGCTCGACCGATACGGGCACCTATTTCCCGGCGCCGAGGATGAGGCTCGCGGGCTGCTCGACGCCTTTCTTGACCGTAACGCCGAGGGGTAGACAAACCCGGGCCTCTAGCTGCTTTGCATGGAGAGCGGTACTTCCTCGGGGATACTGGAGAACGTGGAGGTTGACCTACATGACCAGCTCCCGCTCGCCGCGCTGA